>NZ_CP138993.1:2112500-3414542 GCF_044595625.1 Yoonia sp. R78084 | reverse complement strand
GAGAAAAGTGCATTTTTTATGACATCTCTGAATATACGTTTGTTTTTAATGACTTGTGGTATTTTAAATGCGCCAACACCCCCCGTTGTCGCAATTTTCTTAGGCAGAATAGAAACAGAACATACCAGATTTGGGGTTATCCACAGAGTCTCCTACTAGAGCCTTCAAGATTCACGAAGACTCACGTACCAACATCGCTCTGAATCGCTGCTATTCACACTTTCTTAAGGCATTGAGATGAAGCTGAGATGGTGATTCATTCTGATTCACCTCCTCACCACACAAAGACCCGGCAGTTTTCGCTGCCGGGTCCGTGGGCAATGTCGCAATGTCGGGTCGTTTATCCCGACGCTGGCTGTCGCTTCCGTTCCAGAGACACATACCGCGCCCCGACAAGTGCCAGCACCAAAATCAAATAGACCAGCGGCTCAATCTGGAAGCCCTTTGCCAACCAGAGATAATGCAACGCGCCCAGAACCGCGGCCGGATAGGTCAGCTTGTGCAGCTTGCGCCAGGACGCGGCCCCCATTTTGCGCAGGGACAGGTTGTTTGATGTCATCGCGAGCGGAATCAACATCACGAATGACGCCATTCCGACGGTGACATAGGGGCGCTTCACGACTTCTTCCCAGACGCGGCTAAGACTTTGCACATCAAGAACCGCGAAAACCAGAAAATGCGCCAGCACAAAGAAGAATGCACTGACACCGATCGCGCGCCGGAACTTGAGCAGGTTCAGACCGGTCCATTTGCGCAATGGTGTAACGGTTAATCCCGCCACCATCAGGATCAGGGCGATTTCACCGTAAGCCCGTTCAAGCACATTGATCGGCTCGACCAGATAGGGGCCAAGCTGGTTCAGGGCGCGCCAGAACTCCCAGCAGGCGTAAAGCGCGCTGGCGATATATATTGTACCTGCGGGCAACCGGCGCAAAACGCTGTTGATGGGTTGGGCCACTGTCACGTTAGATATCCACGCTCAGATCCTGGCCTGCATAAAGCGGGGCGACTTCGGGATAACCGTTGAACATGAGCGTGTCCTGACGTGTGGAAAAGAGACCGCCGCCAATGCGCCGCTCGGTTGCCTGGCTCCAGCGCGGGTGGTCCACATTCGGGTTCACATTACTATAGAAGCCGTATTCGCGTGCGTTGGCCTTGTTCCAGCTGGTCGGGGGTTCACGATCGGTCAGCGTAATCCGCACAATGGATTTGATCGACTTGAACCCGTACTTCCACGGCACGACCAAACGGATCGGCGCGCCGGACTGGTGATAGAGCGGCTCATCATAAATCCCTGTCGCCATGATGGTCAGCGGGTGCATTGCCTCATCAAGACGCAGGCCCTCGACATATGGGAAATCCAGAACGCGGCGCTGGACGCCGATCATGTTCTCTGGCTGCACGACCGTTTCAAAAGCCACATATTTTGCGCGCGACTGAACCCCGACCCTATCGAGGATATCTGCGAGCTCGATCCCGTTCCACGGCACGACCATCGACCATGCCTCGACACAACGGAAGCGATAGAGCCGGTCTTCAACCGATAGACCCGCCAGCAGGTCATCGAGCGCATAGTCACCGGGGTTATCGACCATGCCGTCCACTTTGATCGACCAGGGCGATGTCACCATCTTATGTGCGTTTTGGGCCGGATCATTCTTGCCGGTGCCGAATTCGTAAAAGTTGTTGTAGCTTGTGATCTCTTCCAGCGTGTTGGGCTCGAGGTCGCCCTGTGCGGCGGCGCGGCCCGCAAGGCCAATCGCGCCAAGGCCGATCGTGCCCGCCAGAATCTGGCGCCGGTTCAGATAAGCCGACTTTGGTGTGACGTCAGCCTTTGTCAAAGTATTGGTCCAGCGATATGCCATCTTGGATCTCCGATCTTTTCAGTTCCTGACAGTATATAGGGGATAACGTTTGAAAGATGTCTCACGTTGCCGCCAGATCATTGAAATGTTCCAAAAATATACGGGATCAATCACAAAGTTTCACGCACCTGTGACTGGAAACAGCAAATCATCGCGGCTTAGGTGAAATGCTGTTTTCGTCAAGCGGCGTCGGCAAAATTCCCCCATGATCCAAGGCGATCTGCCTTCGTAAAAAGCACAATGCCACCGACAAGGCATGCTTTGAAACTAGGAGAAAACAAATGCTACGCAGAACTTTTATCGCACTGACAACGACAGCTGCCCTGACATCGACATCCGCCTTTGCAGCAGGCCACTCGAAAGACATCGTCGACACAGCGATTGATGCAGGCAGCTTTACAACTTTGGTTGCAGCTGTTGAAGCGGCTGGTCTGGTTGAGACACTGAAGGGTGAAGGCCCGTTCACTGTTTTTGCACCAACAGACGAAGCTTTTGCTGCACTGCCAGAAGGTACAGTTGAGGGTCTGCTTGCCGATCCGGAAGCACTGGCTGCGATCCTGACATACCACGTTGTCCCAGGCAAAGTGATGTCCACAGACCTGAGCAACAACATGATGGCGACAACCGTAAACGGTGCTGACGTCACAATCATGACAGAAGGTGGCGTGATGGTTGATGGCGCAAACGTCGTTACAGCTGACATCGAAGCATCGAACGGCGTGATCCACGTGATCGACGCGGTTATCCTGCCGTCCATGTAAACGATTGACCACAAGGTCTACCATAGCCCCGGCACATCGCCGGGGCTCTTTCGTTATCGTGCGACGTATCGGTCGCGCCGGTGATTGATGGCAATAATCAGATTGAGCACCACAGCGCCCACGAGCGAATAGAACACCAACAACGGATCAAAGAGAAAGAACGCCAGCCCGAAGATCAGGGCGTCAAAGATGAGCTGCACATATCCGGCGCGAAACCCTGTGGTATCCTGGATCAGCAGAGCAACAACGCCCAATCCACCCAGCGATCCGTTGTGCCGGAAGAGCACCAGGAGGGCGACCCCAAGCAAAGCGCCAAATGTCAGCGCACCCACTAGCGGGTCAATATATGAGAATACCATTCCAAGCGGGATGATCTCGCTCAGGACTGACAAAAGCGTCACAGAGATCAGCGACTTAATGGTGAATATGGCGCCCAGACGTTTCCACGCCAGCACATAAAACGGCAGGTTTACCGCAAAGAAGACCACACCGAATGAATACCCGCTGAGGTAAGAAATAATCACCGCAATTCCGGCTGTCTGTCCGGTAATCAGCCCAACTGTGGTCAATATGTTCAGACCAACCGCGGCAAGAAAGATGCCAAGCGACATGCCCTGGACGTCATCAAGAAGCGAATGTGTAGATTCTGGCGGATGTGTTGTCATGACACCTTTATAGGGCAGCTTTGCTGACCCACAAGTGCCCGGGTGCCAACGGGCCCGCGATGAAAAGGGCGCCCGAAGGCGCCCCGATCACTTGCTCAATGCACGACTGCATCATTCGGCCGTGGTCGGTTGGTTCCCGCCACACGATCACCCAATACGAGCCCGTCAACTCCAGCGCTGATTTTGATCGTATCGCCGTCCATAACATCACCGGCCAGAATCATCTCGGCCAGCTGGTCCTGCAGCGCTCGCTGGATGACCCTCTTCAGGGGGCGCGCGCCGAACACAGGATCATAACCTTCTTCAGCCAGCCACTTGAGTGCGGCCTCATCCAGATCAAGATGGATGTTGCGCCCTGCCAGCCGCCGCTCGAGCAAACCAAGCTGGATTGTCACGATACCTGCCATGTCACTGCGCGCCAGACGGTCAAAGATGACAATCTCGTCCAGCCGGTTCAGGAACTCTGGCCGGAAGTGCCCGCGCACCGCATCCATCACATCGCGCTTGGCATCGCTGGTATCGGCACCATCTGGCAGTTGGCTCAGCGCCTGCGCTCCCAGATTGGATGTCAGAATGATCAGCGTCTGCTTGAAGTCCACCGTCCGGCCCTGACCATCGGTCAACACACCATCGTCCAGCACCTGCAACAGCACGTTGAACACATCGGGGTGCGCCTTTTCGACCTCGTCGAACAGGACCACCTGATATGGGCGGCGGCGGACGGCCTCGGTCAGCACGCCACCCTCGTCATAACCGACATAACCCGGAGGCGCGCCGATCAGACGCGACACAGCGTGTTTCTCCATAAATTCAGACATATCAATGCGCACCATCGCGCTATCGTCATCAAAAAGATACTCGGCCACGGCCTTGGTCAGCTCGGTTTTACCAACACCCGTTGGCCCGAGGAACAGGAACGATCCAAGCGGACGGTTCTCGTCATTCAGACCGGCACGTGCGCGGCGCACAGCATTTGCCACCGAACGGACCGCGGTCTTTTGACCGATCACGCGCTTGCCCAGCTCTTCTTCCATGCGCAAGAGCTTATCGCGTTCGCCTTCCAGCATCTTCGAGGTCGGAATACCCGTCCAGCGCTCGACGACTTCAGCGATCTGCTCGGGGCGCACGGCCTCTTCAACCATCAGGTCATCACCTGTCTCAACTTCTGCGACAAGGCGCTCCAGTTCAGGGATCACACCATAGGACAGCTCACCGGCACGGGCGAGGTTGCCTTCGCGTTTGGCGATGTCCAACTCGGCACGCGCACGGTCCAGTTTTTCCTTCACGCCACGCTGGTTTTCCAGCTTGTCACGCTCGGCCTGCCATTTCGCAGTCATTTCTGATCCACGGTCCTGCAGGTCCGCCAATTCCTTTTGCAGCTTTTCCAACCGATCAAGCGATGCTTTGTCGTCTTCTTTCTTCAAAGCCTCGGATTCGATCTGTAACTGCAGAATCTGGCGATCCAGCGCATCCAGCTCTTCTGGCTTGCTGTCCACTTCCATCCGCAGACGGCTGGCGGCCTCATCCATCAGGTCGATGGCCTTGTCCGGCAGAAAACGATCCGTGATATAGCGGTGCGATAGCGTTGCCGCCGCAACCAAGGCGCTATCGGAAATACGCACACCGTGGTGCAGCTCGTACTTCTCTTTGATCCCGCGCAAGATACTGACCGTGTCCGACACAGTCGGCTCTTCCACCATCAAAGGCTGGAAACGCCGCGCGAGGGCTGCGTCTTTTTCCACATACTTGCGGTATTCGTTCAGCGTCGTGGCACCCACGCAGTGCAGTTCGCCGCGTGCCAAAGCCGGTTTGATCAGGTTTGCCGCATCCATCGAACCCTCGGACGCACCTGCACCGACAAGCGTGTGCATCTCGTCGATGAACAAGATGATTTCGCCCGCCGCTGCCTCGATCTCTTTCAAGACAGCCTTCAGGCGCTCTTCGAACTCACCACGATATTTGGCACCCGCAATCAGCGCGCCCATATCCAGCGCCATCAGACGTTTGTTGCGCAGGCTTTCAGGCACGTCGCCGCTGATGATCCGCAGGGCCAGCCCCTCGGCGATGGCCGTTTTACCGACGCCGGGTTCGCCAATCAGCACAGGGTTATTCTTGGTCCGGCGTGACAAAACCTGCATCGCGCGGCGAATCTCTTCGTCACGGCCAATGATCGGGTCGATCTTGCCTTGCTCGGCGGCCTCGGTCAGGTCGCGCGCATATTTCTTGAGCGCATCAAAGCTGTCTTCAGCTGTGGCGCTATCGGCGGTCCGGCCTTTGCGGATATCGTTGATCGCCGCGTTCAGCTTCATGGCGGAAACGCCACCGACATCCAGCGCATCCTTGGCCTTGGATTTGACGACAGCGAGTGCCGTCAGCAATCGCTCAACCGGGACAAAGCTGTCTCCGGCTTTCTTGGCGATCTTCTCAGCCTCATCCACGACTTTGGCAGTGGTATTGTCCAAATAAACCTGCCCCGTATCTCCGGAAACCTTTGGGATTTTGGCAAGGGCTGCCTCGACAGCGCCGACAACAGCGGGCGCATCGCCACCTGCACGAGAAATCAGGTTGGTGGCCAACCCTTCTTCATCATCAAGCAAAGCTTTGAGCAGGTGCTCGGGGGCGAGTTTCTGGTGGTCCTCGCGCATAGCGATCGTCTGGGCGGCTTGAATGAAGCCGCGCGACCGCTCGGTGAACTTTTCTAAGTTCATGGGTCTCTCCTTTGTTAAGCGCCCGGGTTTATGGATGCCCGCTTGGCGGCACACCCCTGATTGGGCCTCGCTATATAGATGGGCATCGGAAGGTTCGCTCGCAAGGTTGTGAACAGGATTTTTGACAACGGGGAGATCGCAACAATTATTCCCCGCGCTTTCTATCCCCAACTTGCCCAGACTTGATCTGCAGAGAGGGACTTGTGCAATTACACAACGCGCTTTCTGCAAACCCCCACCTTGGTCGGCGTCGGTGATGGCGGCCAGGGGCAATGGCGCGGCCACGGGAGAGGCTGCGCCATTGCATTTGCACCGCCCGCCCGCAATCGCTAGACCCGTGGCAAATCAGCCAAGGAGTTTGCACATGTCCGATGACCGTTTGATCGTAGCAATGGACGTGCCGAACGTCCTTGAAGGGCTGGAACTGGCCAACACGCTGGGCGACAGCGTGAGCTTCTACAAAATCGGGCTCGGGATGCTGACGGGTGGCGGCTTGGCGCTTGCCAATGAGCTTAAGCAGGAACATGGCAAACGCATTTTCCTTGATATGAAATTCTTCGACATCGGCGCCACGGTCGAGGCTGCGGTGCGTGGTGTAGCCCAATTCGATCTGGATTTCCTGACCGTGCATGGCGACCCCCATGTCGTACGTGCAGCGCGTGAAGGGGCTGGCGGGTCCAACATGAAGATCTTGGCCGTAACCATTCTGACGTCACTCGATCGCGCCGATCTGGATGCATCCTGCATCAAGGCAGGCGATGTGGCCGATCTGGTACAGGAACGCGCCGGCATCGCGCTCTCGAACGGGGCTGACGGTGTCATCGCATCGCCACAAGAGGCGGCACTGATCCGCGCCCTGCCCGAAGCGGAAGGCAAACTGATCGTCACCCCCGGCGTGCGGCCCGCAGGTGCAGCACTTGGGGATCAAAAACGGGTCATGACACCAGCGCAGGCCATCGCAAACGGCGCGGACCATGTGGTTGTGGGCCGCCCGATCTGGCAGGCCGCGAACCCAAAAGCCGCAGCACAAAGCATTCTGGCGGAGCTGGCATCACCGCAAGCAAAAACCCCCAACCACTAGGGCCGGGGGTTTCCAAGTCTGAAAATCTGGAACGACAGATCAATCGTTGACGTCGGTTTCCCAGATTTTAACCTGTCCGGTCTTGAGGGCGAAGTATTTCCGCATCACCAGATAGGAAATCAGCGACAGGACCGAAAAGATCACCAGCGTGAGCGCAAAGCCTGACGCAGAGATCCCGAAGAGGATCAGCAGCCCCATCATGGCCGCGCCTATGGCGAACCCCAGAAATATATAGCCCGGGATCAACACTTCGAGTGTTGCAAGGATCAAAGCCCCCGACATCCACACCCACCATTCTGTCCAAAGCGGCATTATCCACGTCCTTTCAGCATCTGAAATGCGTTGGCAAAGGCATCAAGCGCATTAGCAGGCAGAATAACAGTCTGGCTGCCGGTGCCGTCACCCAGCTTTTGCAAGGCTTCAACCTGCTTGAGGGCAACCTGATACTGCGCCGCCTCCAAACCATTTTCCGCAATCGCCACGGCAACAACCTGCGTCGCGTAGGCTTCGGCATCAGCCAGAATACGGCGCGCCTTGGCTTCCTGCTCGGCGGCATAAAGTTCCGCATCCGATTGTAGCTCAACCGCCCGCTTTTTACCCTCGGCTTCGGTCACCTGCGCACGACGCGCACGTTCCGCGTTCAGCTGTTGCAGCATCGCTTCACGGGTTGCCTGATCCAGATTTACATCGAGAATCTCGGCGCGGGTCACTTCGATGCCCCAGTCATCAACCTGCTGGGCCACTTGGGTGCGGACCGCTTCAATCAGGCTCGAACGGTTCGCCTGTACCTGATCCAGTTCCATGCGGCCGATTTCCGACCGCACGATGCCCGCAACAGTGGTCGAGATCGCACCATCAACATCACGGATCCGGTAGACGGTCTTTTCAGGCTCGATGATGCGGTAAAATACCGATGTTTCGACCTGTACCAGCACGTTGTCCGATGTGATCGCATCCTGATTCATTGACGGCAATTGACGCTCGAGGATGGAGACCTTGTGCCGGACACGATCCAGAAACGGCACAATAAAGTTGATCCCGGGCCCTAGGACCGCGCGCAAACGCCCCAACCGTTCGACGACGAATTTCTCCGACTGCGGCACGATGCGGACACCCGCCATGATGCAGACGATGATAAACACCGCCAGAAGTAGCCAAAGCACATTTTGGCCCAGAAACTCGGAAAAAAGGTCTTCAATAGGCATGTATCTATCCCTCATAATTATGAAGGATAGATAAGTAGCTGCTATGCTGATTTCAATGTATGCTGTTGCATACTGTGCGATTTGGGCGCGAAAACACGCGACTGTACCGCACTTGCAACGAGATCGGACGTTGCCGCCGAAAGGGTCCAGCCAAGGTGCCCGTGCCCGGTATTATAGAAAACACGCGGATGACGCCCGGCACCGACACGCGGCATCATATTGGGCATCATCGGGCGCAGCCCCGCCCAAGGCACGACGTTTTCCGTGCTGACATCAGGGAAATGCGCCTCGCACCACTGCACCAGCGGTTTCACACGATCCGCACGGATATCGCGGTTCTCGCCGTTGAATTCCGCCGTGCCTGCAATGCGGAACCGGTCACGCCCCAAGCGCGAAGTGACGATCTTGGCCTTGTCATCCAACAGCGACACCGTTGGTGCCGCCGCCTGAGATTGTGCATCCGGCAGGTTTACGGTGATGGAATAGCCCTTCACCGGATACACATTCACGCGGTCGCCCAGTTTCTTTGCAAAACCTCGTGACGCAACGCCCGCCGAAACAACCACCGCATCAAAACGCTGCTCAGTCCGTGCCCGCACCGTCACGCCATCCGCATCCGCCGCAACATCGCCGACCGCATTGCCCATTTCAAACTGCACACCCTGCTGGCGCAGCCACGCTGCCAGACCGACCGTAAATTTGTGGATATCGCCTGTGCTGTCGCTTTCGGTCCAGAACCCGCCCAGAATATCGCCGCGCAACGTAGGCTCTTTGGCAAGGGTTTCCTCTGCACTCAATTCGCGCCGCGCCAATCCGCCTTGGGCCAAAAGCGCAGTCACCTTGCGCGCATGGGCAAAGTCTTTTTCGGTTTTGTAGAAATGCAAAATCCCCGCCGGCGTGAAATCAAAATCAATCCCGGCATGATCAGCCATTTCCGCCAGACCTGCACGCGCCGTCACCGCCATCCGCGCGGTTGCGACGGTGTTCGCTTTATATTGCGGAATATTGGCCAGAAACGCCGCCATCCAGCTAATTTTATGCCAGCTGGGGCTCGGGTTCACCGACAAAGGCGCATCCTGTTGCAGCATCCATTTGATACCCTTCAGAACCGTGGACCATTGGTTCCAGACCTCCGCATTCGACGCGCTGAGCTGCCCGCCATTGGCAAAGCTGGTTTCCATCGCCGCATAGCGCTGGCGATCATAGACGGTCACGTCATATCCGCGTGTGTGAAGTGAATAAGCAGTGGTGACGCCGGTA
This sequence comes from Yoonia sp. R78084, assembly GCF_044595625.1. Lineage (NCBI taxonomy): Bacteria > Pseudomonadati > Pseudomonadota > Alphaproteobacteria > Rhodobacterales > Paracoccaceae > Yoonia > Yoonia sp. R78084. Next base: position 3,404,997 of record NZ_CP138993.1, on the reverse strand, counting down.
ATTCCGGCGCCCAATACAGCAACTTTAGGCATGGTAAACTCCCTACCATCTGCCCCCGCCGTCTGCTGTACCTGAGAGATTCGCCCAATCGGGCTTGCTCCTTCGGCGGACCACTCAAGGTCTCTCTTCGGCGTGTTGCACCCCAACCGGTCCTTTTGCCTGAGAGTGACCGGGGCGGTTGCTCCTTCGGCGCCAGACCAAACCGGACTCTCCCGGTTGACGTGTTTCCTATTGGAAACTCATAGACAGATCGGCGCGCAACGCAATGGGAAATATTAGCTCGGCCTGCAGCCCCCTGCGCCGTGATATTTTCGCGACGCCATGCCGGCGGCGGCAGCACCTTTGCATCAGTGATGCAGAGCCGTTGTGTCCGAATACTGCCCCTTCTACACTGCCGTCATGCCAGCACTTTGTCGCGATTGCCTGACCACATTCGACAATGAGTCCCGTTGTCCGCAATGCCGCAGTCCAAGGGTGACGCGGCACCCGGAGCTGTTTGACCTGACCATCGCGCATATGGATTGCGATGCTTTTTATGCCTCGGTGGAAAAGCGCGACAACCCGGATCTCGCAGATAAACCCGTGATCATCGGCGGCGGGCGGCGCGGCGTTGTATCGACCGCTTGCTATGTCGCGCGAATCAAGGGCGTCAAATCTGCCATGCCGATGTTTCAGGCGCTCAAGCTTTGCCCCGAGGCTGTCGTCGTCCGCCCCAACTTTCCGGCCTACACCGAGGCCTCACGCGCCATCCGCGCGATGATGGATGAACTGACACCGGTGGTTGAGCCCTTGTCACTGGATGAAGCATTCATGGACCTTACAGGCACCGAACGCCTGCACCACGCACCCCCTGCGGTCATGCTGGCGCGTCTGGTCAAACGCATGAAAGACGAATTGGGGCTGACGGGATCAATCGGGCTGTCGCACAATAAATTCCTCGCCAAAGTGGCCTCGGACCTCGACAAACCACGCGGCTTTTCGATTATCGGCAAGGCAGAAACCACCGCATTTCTGCGCCCCAAATCCGTGCGCCTGATCTGGGGCATCGGGCCGGCCGCACAGGCCAGCCTAGAGGGTGCGGGCATTCGCACCTTTGACGACCTTCTGCGCTGGGACAGGCGGGATCTGCATGACCGCTTTGGCGGCATGGGTGAGCGGCTGTACAGCCTTGCGCGCGGCGAGGACGGGCGGCGGATCTCATCCCATAGCCCTGTAAAGACGCTGTCGAACGAGACGACGTTCAACGAAGATACCGGCAATGTAGATATTCTGGATGGGCATCTGTGGCGGATGGCCGAGAAGGTCAGCGCACGCGCCAAAGCGCAGGATAAAGCGGGGCGGGTGGTGACGCTGAAACTGAAAACATCTGATTTCAAACTGATCTCGAAACGGCAAAGCCTGCGCCACCCGACCCAGATTGCCGATACCATCTATCGCACGGCGCGCGGCTTGTTCGATCAGGTCAGCGGACGCGGGCCGTTTCGTCTGCTGGGGGTGGGGCTGTCCGAGATCACCCCTGCTGCCGACGCCGACCGCGAAGGTGATTTGCTCGACCCCGGCGCGCAAAAACGGGCCGATGCCGAAAAGGCAGCTGACAGAATCCGCGCGAAGTTTGGCAAGGATGCGATCATCAAAGGACGCGCCCTGCGTTAAGGGTAAGGTGGGTCTTGACCCACCCTACCCCGCCTGAATTTGTCTTTTTACAAAAAACAATGTCCGCTACGCTCAAGAGGCTTAGACACCGGGAGGGCACGATTTGAACCGCATCTTTGACACCACAGCCGCGTATTATGAACCCGATGCCTGTGATATCGCGGATTTCACCGCGTTGATTGATCAGACAACACACGGCGCGGATGTGCCTTTTGCCGCCGCCATCGAAAAGAATATTCCGGTTTATGATATGGCAGCACTCCGCCCTGCCCTTGAAGATCAGGGAACCCGTAAGCGAATCCTGGCAGAATGGGCGCTTGTTCTGCGGCAAGGTGCGGGTGTCATCGCCCTTAAAAAGACCTATGCGGACACCAGTGTTCTGGACCAGGCCACCCGCGTTTACGAACAGATCATTGCAGATGAAAAGGCGGGCGCGCGCGGCGCAGGGGACCATTTCGCGGCGGCAGGTGCGAATGATCGGGTCTGGAATTCGCTGCAAAAACTTTGCGAAGCGGCACCCGATGTCTTCCTCCACTATTTCGCAAATACCGTGATTGATGCGGCTTGCGAGGCATGGCTTGGCCCCAACTACCAGATGACCGCGCAAGTGAACCTCGTCCATCCCGGCGGAGCCGCGCAGCAGGCGCATCGCGATTATCATCTGGGCTTTCAAACCGCCGAAATCTGCGCGTCCTACCCCGCCCATGTGCATGATATTTCCCCAGTTCTCACGCTTCAGGGGGCGGTTGCGCATTGCGACATGCCGCTGGAAAGCGGCCCGACGAAACTACTTCCTTTCTCGCAGGCCTACCGCCCGGGATATGCCGCTTGGCGCAGGCCCGATTTCAGGGCTTTGTTTGAAGAACGCTACGTCCAACTGCCGCTCGCAAAAGGCGACACTTTGTTTTTCAACCCTGCGCTGTTTCACGCAGCAGGCGCGAACACCAGCAAGGATATCCATCGTTTCGCCAATCTCTTGCAGGTCTCCTCAGCCTTCGGGCGGGCGATGGAAACGATTGACCGCGACAAAATGTGCAGGCTGGTGTTCCCATTTGCTGCCCAAGCGATAGCAGATGGCAAATTGAGCCCCTCGGAACTCAAAGCAGCGATATCGGCCACTGCAGAAGGCTATTCTTTCCCGACCAACCTTGACCGCGATCCACCCGCAAACGGAATTGCGCCAGAAACACAGGCCGCGTTCATGGCGCGTGCCTTGTCGACAGGCATCAGCCCGGAGGATTTCAGCAAACGTCTGGACGATATGAAAATGGCGCGCCTAACTTAACCGCGGCTATTCCGCCGCAACCTTTTGGTCCGCAACACGTCCAATATCGACAATCTCGGCGATCACACCTGACAAGAGCGCCTGAAAGGCCGCGAAGTCTGCATTCAGCTCCAATGTGCGTTCGTTCATATAAAGCGCGCGGTCGATTTCGATCTGAATGGCGTGTTGCTGGCGTGACGGGCGGCCATAGTGTTGCGTAATAAAAGCACCCGCAAACGGCATGTTGCGCGCCACCCGCAGACCCGCGCTTGTGAATGCGGCCTCCACCTGCTCCACAACAGATGCCGCGGCGGTAGAGCCAAACCGGTCACCCAGAACCACATCAGGACGCGCACTGCCCGGAGGGCCTACGTTTTCCAGCGCTTCATGGGGCATGGAATGGCAATCAATTAAAATCGCCTCGCCATAGGTGTTATTGCTTTCATCCAGCAAGGTCTGCAGCTGGTCATGGTAGGGACGCCAGTATTGCGCAATGCGCAGATGCGCCTCGGCCAGTGTGAGTTTGCCGCGATAGATCTGGCGGCCATTGGCCACAACTCGCGGGATCACCCCGAGCCCGCTGGCAATGCGCGGATTATGCGCGTTGCGGCGCACCCCTTCGATCAGGGCCTGATCAAGTTCATCCACACCGCGGTTCAGATCAAGAAAGGCGCGCGGCGCTGTTGCCGTCAACAGCGGCGCGCCATGGTCAGGCACGGCTGCGAATAGCTGATCGACAAAGGCGTCCTCGGACGAACGGATCTCGCTTGCATTCAGAACCGACCGGCGCAAGAACGCGTCAGGATAATCGCGTCCGCTATGGGGCGACGCAAAGACAACGCTTGTGGTGCGCACCTGTGGTCGGGTCAGAGTGTAGGCCGTTTTGAGCAATATTTTCGTCCCTTCAGCACAACAGATAGCGCATTTCGGGAAAATACCAAAAGCCCTTGATCCCTTTGTCGACTCCTTTTATAGACCGCACGACTGACGCGGATTGCCCGCGTCCTATTTCGTTATGGGACGTGTTGCAAAACGCAGAAGACATGGATGATTAGCTCAGCGGTAGAGCACTTCGTTGACATCGAAGGGGTCACTGGTTCGATCCCAGTATCGTCCACCATGAATTCATCGGGCTTACCGCCCGTTAATGTAACCCAAGGCGCAGTCCGCGCGCCGCGACAGATAGGAAACGACCCCATGAAGGTACGTAACTCCCTCCGCTCGCTCAAGCAGCGCCACCGCGATTGCCGCGTCGTGCGCCGTAAGGGCCGCGTCTATGTTATCAACAAGACGCAACGCCGGTTCAAAGCCCGTCAGGGCTGAACCTGCGAAAGCAGTATTTGGGAAAAGGGTCGTGCCGCTGGCGCGGCCCTTTTTCTTTTTCAACAGGCCGATCTCATCAGAATATCTGCAAAAAACCCGATGAAAAGTCACAATCACGCCTTGGTAGACCTGTAATATTCGCTAGTCATACTGCGTTTCATCACGCTACTTTGTGGCACTCCAATTTTCTTGAAGACAAAGGATTTTATTCCATGACCCGCCCCACACTTAGAATATCTGCCATTGCAGCCCTCATGCTGGGCACCGCAACACCGGCATTGGCCCAGGACATCTGCGGCGGCTTTGGCAACAACGGTCAGTGGATCGGCGGCGATGAAGCCACCTCGGACATTAGCACATCCACAACCTACCGCGAACAAATGGCGCTGGTTCTGGGCGGCAATGAATATGTGTCCCTTTTCACCCTCTCTGCCCCGACAGATGTCCGCGTTGAGGCCGCAGGGCGTGGGTCGGGCGATCCGGTCATCGACCTGCTCAACAGTACCGGCGATATCATTCTTTCCGATGATGATTCTGGCGGTAACGCCGCCTCCCGTGCGGAAACCTCGCTTGATGCAGGGACCTACTGCATGTCTCTGCGCAGCTATGATGGCGGCCCGATGACCGCATTCGTCCGCATTGGCCGTCAGGAACAGGAACCGCTGACAGAAGGGATCAGCACGCCGACAAGCACCCAAACAGGCAGCTGTGACACAGCCGTGCCGTTCGGCACGCTCGGTGAAAGTGTCTCGGCCTCGGCAGCAGAGGTCCCGTTCTGGAGCTTCGAACTTGACGGTCAGACGCCGATCACGATTACAGCGGAAAATGAAACCGCCGATCCGGTCATTACCCTCTACGGTCCGGGCGAGACATACATTGACGAAAACGATGACTATGACGGTTTGAACTCCCGCCTTGATGTCACAGACACTTTGGCCGCTGGCACCTATTGCCTTGGCGTGACAGCACTCAGCGATGACAGCGCGCCGATCACCCTGTCCATCAATCCTTATGATGCGGAAGAAGCCTTGCAGGCGCTCTATGCCCGAGGCGAGGCCGCACCACCTTTGGACGGCAGCGTCCCTGTGACCGATCTTGGCGTGCTGACCTCACGCACACGCCAGGACGTACAGGCAACCGAAGATGTCACATGGTTCAGCCTTGATTTTGAAGGCGCGGGCCTTTTGGTGGTCGAAGCCATCGCAAACGGCAACAGCGACCCTTGGCTGGTGCTCTATGATGATCTGGGCCGCCAGGTCGGACTCAACGACGATTATGGCGACGGACTGGACAGCATGATTGCCGTACGTTTGCAGGAAGGCACCTACATCATCGGTGTGCGCCTGTTTGAGGGCAGCCAGGGCTTTGTCCGGCTTGTAGCCGAAAAATACGTGCGCGCAGACTAAAGAGCGCAAGACTGAAAAGAAGGGCGCCCCACGGCAAGCGGGGCGCCCTACTTCGTTGCCAGAATCACGGCTTACGCCTAGCGGCCGAAGGTATCAGCCAGCAGACGCGCCAGCGTCGCCTGATCCAGATAGCCCGTCGATGTCAGATTTCCCTGCGCCTGATAGCGCCCGATCGCACGCCGCGTATCGCTGTCAAACCGCCCATCGACCTGTCCCGGATTGAACCCCAGTTGCTGCAGCCGGTTCTCGATCAAACGACGCAGGACAGGATTGATATTCAACGCATCCTCACGCGCCCTTGCTGCATCATTGGCGGCTTCATTCGTCGCATCATTCAATGCCGCCAGCCTGTTGCGCGCCTCATCCGCGAAAATACCGTCGGGATAACGCTCCAAATAGGCCTGATAACCGGCTGGAGTACCGCGTGCTCCGGTTTCTTCCCAATAGTCACGCTCCAGTGACAAGGCTTCTTCGCGCGCACGCTCTTCCTCGGCTGCGACTTCCGCGGCGCGGCGGCTGGCCTGTGCATCAATGCGGTTGATCTGCTCGGTGGTCAGATAAGAGGTCTGCCCAAACCCGTTGTTCTGCTGCCAGTTGCGGATCGCGCCACGTGTGCCGGGGCCAAAGATACCATCCACGCCCCGCGTATCGAATTCCAGCAGCGTCAGATTGCGCTGGATCGCGCGCCGCTCGCTGCGGGTCAGGTTCAGCGCGTCCTCAGCAATCTGTGCAAGCCTGACCGGATCATTTTCGATCTGGTCCAGACGGCGGCGCGCCTCTTCGACATACGGGCTGCGGGGATGGTCGAAAATAAAGTCGCGATAGCTGTCTGCGGTGTTTGCATTCTGCGCGTTGGTCCAAGCGGTCAGGCTCGGCTCGATTTGGGGCAGGTTTGGTGCAGGCACTGCATCCGACGGCTGCATAATCAGGCTCTGCGGCTGAAAACCCAGCGTATTCAGGCGACGGTTGTCGCGCACATAGGCCATGATATCGCCGCCCGATACGGCAACCGCATCAGTCAGAACCTCGGTAACCCGGTCCGGTTCACCATAAATCACAGTCACACCTTGCGGCACATCAAGATTGCCGACGCCTTCGCGCAGATACCGTCCGAAACTGCTGAACCCGTCCTGATCGTACCCCAGCACCAGGATCGCCTGACCGGGCGTGCGTGCAAGGACATCCAGTACAGTATCCACCGATATCGCGCTATCCAGGCCAAAGGGTGTGGGTGTTTGCGCGTCCTGTGCCAGGAACCATGTCCGTGTGCCGTCCGTGGCAAAACGACCAGAGAGCGCAACAACCAGACGATCCGCGTCCAGCGCATCATCGGCCAGTGTTTCCGCCAGACGCTTCATGTCGCGCGCAGAGCCGTTCGAGAGCGTGGTGACCTGAAAGCCTGCTTGCCGGAGCTCATCCGAGGCGTCCAGAATGTCCGTTGCATCGCCGACCCTGCCAAATTCCTGATAGCGGTCAACGCCCATCAAGAGGGCTGCATCATCAGCAAAAGCCGGCAGGGCAAGCCCCGATAGGGCCGCAATCAGGGTCAATCTGCGCATCGCGCGTCTCCTTTGGTTAGTCTTGCAGAAGCCGCAAAATGGGCTCCGCACTCAGCCAAAGGCTAGGCTGTTGCGGGGGTGCTATTCAATAGCGCCCCCTAAACCGGCGTTAGATACGCAGGTTTTCACTCGGCCGGAACGGTGGTTTCGGCCTTTTCGACGCGCACGGCAGAAAATTTGAACTCGGGGATCTTGCCATAAGGATCGACCGCCGGGTTGGTCAGCACGTTCGCCGCCGCCTCGACATAGGCGAAAGGCACAAAGACCATATCGGGGGCGACTGCGCGGTCTTCGCGGGCCATGATCGTGATGCTGCCACGGCGGCTCGAGACCGTGACCATCCCGCCCGGCTCGACACCCAGCTTGCGCAGTGTCGAGGGGTGCAGCGAACAGTTCGCTTCCGGCTCAACCGCGTCCAGAACACGTGATCGCCGCGTCATAGAGCCGGTATGCCAATGCTCCAATTGCCGACCTGTTGTCATAATCATCGGATATTCTGCATCTGGTGCTTCATCCGGCGCGATCACGCTGGCGGGGGTGAAACGCGCACGCCCGTTGGCGCGGGGGAAACCATCGCCAAAGACAATCGGTTGGCCCGGATCGGTGGGCGATAGCGACGGGTAGGTCACGGCATTCTGCGCCTCAAGCCGGTCCCATGTGATGTTGGACAGCGATTTCATCGACAGCGCCATTTCGCCAAAGACCTCACGCGGGTGGGTGTAGGTCCAGTTCAGGCCAAGGCGCTTGGCAAGTTCTGTGGTGATCCACCAATCCTCGCGTGCTTCACCGGGTGGCGGCACGGCGGGGCGGCCCATTTGCACCTGTCGGTTGGTATTCGTGACCGTGCCGGACTTTTCAGCAAAGGCGGCGGCAGGCAGGATCACATCAGCATAGTTCGCTGTTTCGGTGATGAAGATATCCTGCACAACCAGATGTTTCAGCTTCGCCAGCGCATCGCGGGCATGTTCGACATCAGGGTCAGACATCGCGGGGTTTTCGCCCAAAATATACATGCCGTGAATGTCACCTGCGTGGACCGCATCAAGGATTTCCGTGACGGTCAGCCCCTTGTTGGGGTCAATCGTGCCTTCTTGCCAAATCTCCTCGAACGCAGACCGCACACCGTCATCGCCCACCGGCTGATAATCAGGCAGGAACATCGGGATCAGGCCCGCATCAGAGGCACCTTGCACGTTGTTTTGCCCGCGCAGCGGGTGCAGACCGGCACCGGGCCGCCCCACTTGGCCGGTCATCAACGCAAGGCTGATCAGGCAGCGGGAATTGTCGGTGCCGTGGATGTGTTGCGACACACCCATGCCCCAAAAGATCATAGCGGCCTGGGCACCGGCGAAGGTGCGGGCCACATCGCGCAGCACCTCGGCCTCGATGCCGCATATCTTGGCCATCTTCTCTGGTGTAAAGTCAGCCAGATGCGCTTTCTCGGCTTCCCAGTTTTCGGTGTAGGCTTCGATATATTGGCGGTCGTAAAGCTCTTCCTCCACGATCACATGCATGATCGCGTTCAGCATCGACACATCGGCACCGGGCCGGAATTGCAGCATATGGGATGCAAACCGCTTGAGTGCCTGACCGCGCGGGTCCATCACAATGAGCTTGCCACCGCGTTTGGTGAATTGCTTGAAATAGGTCGCCGCGACGGGGTGGTTTTCAATCGGGTTGGCCCCGATGACGATGGCCACATCCGCGTTTTCAATCTCGTTAAAGGTCGCGGTCACAGCGCCCGAGCCTACGTTTTCCATCAGCGCCGCGACCGATGACGCGTGGCAGAGCCGCGTGCAGTGATCGACATTGTTGTGTCCAAATCCTTGGCGGATCAGTTTCTGGAACAGATAGGCCTCTTCATTGGTGCATTTGGCCGAGCCGAAACCGGCTACACCTGTACCACCAATGTCAGCCATGCCTTTGGCGGCCACATCCAGCGCCTCTTCCCAACTGGCTTCGCGGAAATGGGTTTGCCAGTTGCCGGGGTCCACGTTCAGGCCTTTGGCAGGCGCATCATCCCGGCGGATCAATGGTTTTGTCAGACGGTGATTGTGGTGGATATAGTCGAACCCGAACCGCCCTTTCACGCAAAGCCGCCCCTCATTGGCGGGTCCGTTGATGCCTTCGACGAATTTAACCTTGCCGTCCTTGATCTTCAGGCTGATCTGGCAGCCGACACCGCAGAACGGGCAGACGCTTTCGACCTCTTTGTCGTAGTCTTTCGTGTCGCCCATCTGGTTTTCGTCCGTCACCGTCGCGGGCAGCAGAGCCCCCGTCGGGCAGGCCTGCACGCATTCGCCACAGGCCACACAAGAGGACGCGCCCATCGGATCGGCCATATCAAAGACCGGATAGGCATTGCCGCCGCGCCCTGCCATGCCGATTACGTCGTTGACCTGCACTTCGCGGCAGGCGCGCACACAAAGGCCGCATTGGATGCAGGCATCCAAGTTCACCGACATCGCCACATGGCTGTCATCAAGCAAGGGGATGTGATCGGGATCGGCCTTGGGAAAGCGGCTTTCGCTCACGTCCTGTTTCGCGGCCATGTCCCACAGATGCGCGGATTTATCGTGCGCCACCTCTTGGGCGGGCTGGTCGGCGACCAAAAGCTCCATCACCATGCGGCGCGCCTGTTTTTCGCGGGGTTGGTCGGTCGTCACGACCATGCCTTCGGAGGGTTCGCGGATACAGCTCGCGGCCAAGGTCCGCTCGCCCTCGATTGCAACCATACAGGCGCGGCAGTTGCCGTCAGACCGATAACCGGGCGCGGGTTTGTGGCACAAATGCGGGATCACAAGGCCGCGTCCATTGGCCACTTCCCAAATCGTTTCACCCGGTTGCGCGGTCACGGTCTGACCGTCAAGCGTAAAGGTAATTGGATCTGACATCGGGAACCTCCAAGGTGCGTTGCCCGAATATAGACCATTTGTGCCTTGCCACTGAAAGGTCATGCGCGACCGCAAGCAGCACATTTGCGCCATGCGGGATTTCCGATGGGTTACGTGGGGGATGCATGAGGGGAATTAACCCGCGATTTCGCTTTCGACAAAGGTGAGGTTGGCGCGGACTTCGGGAATTGAGGGATCAATGCTGCGGGCTCGGCGCAATGCCTGTCGCGCACCCCGCAGATCGCCCTGCGCATAGCGGGCATTGCCCAGACCGAATTGCCAAAGCCAGTTCTCCGGCCATTTCGCGGCACCCGTTTCATAAAGCGTTTCGGCTGCCTCATACTGCGCGACCCGTTCGAGCGCGGCAGCGGCAGAAAGGACCTCGGCCTCGTCCACGCTGGCGGGTAGTTGATCGGGCGGCAGCACCACCAGCCCCCAGTAATCGCCGCGCCGCCATGTGCGCTCAAAGACCGAAAACGGCATGACCATCTGGTCCTGCTGGCCGGAATTCAGATAGACCTCATCGCGTGCAAAATCATAGCCTGTCACAACGCCGTAATGCCAGACAGGCACCACACTGAACCCGAGGTTCTGAAACACAATCACCGGATGGCCTGCGGTCACTTCGGTCAAGAGATGATCAAAGTTATCAATTTCGACAGCAAGTTGGCCCAACCTGCGGCTGCTGCCGATCATATCTGCCAGATAGGTACCGCCCGCGCCCGGGCTGAAGGCAAGGGCGGCGACCTCTTCTTGTGAAATCTCGGCCCCTGCCCACTGCATGACCATCGCGATCGAGGTGGGACCACAAAAGAAATCTTCCTGCTGGATCAGTGGCACGCCAGTGATTTGCGCCCGTGTCGGGGCGTCGAAGGACAGGCGTTCATCCGGATCAAAAGGTGGCGCGCAGGCCGCCAGCCAGCACAGGGCCAGCAGGCAGGCAAAGCGTTTCACAAATGCGCCTAGCGGACGCACCGCGTAAAGTTGAAGAAGCGCGTAAAGCACAAAAGGTCAGTGACCAGCAGGATCACAAAAATCGTGAACAGCGTGCCCACGATATCGGCACCGGCACTGTCATTTTCCATCTGCGTCAGCATCGTGGCGATCTCGGTATCGGACAGCGCGGCCAGACGGGCCTCGGCCTCGGCGGGATCGACACCAAGCGCTTCGATCTCGGCGCGGACCTCATCGCGCTGCATTTCATCCATCAGCGCATTGCGGTTCGCCAAAGCCGTGTATTTGCTGATCGCTGCATCTGTGCCCAGCATCTCGGCCTGCGCCATTGTAACCGCTTGCGTGGCCAGCACCATCTGCGCCGAAAGCGCGATTGCGATACCTTTTTTGCTCAGATTAAGAAAACCCATGTCGTTCTTTCCCATTCTGTGGCGGCATTCCGGTCCGCCACGTTGCCCCAATACACATAGTTTTGAGCAATTTCTGCCCCAGCGCAACTCTTTGCGGGAAATTAAACGCCCAATCGGCAAAAACCAGACTAGGCGAATGCCAACATGTTGTTGATCAAGAAGATACGCAGGATTTCAAGGCCGACCAGCACAACGATCGGTGACAGGTCAATCCCGCCCAGATCCGGCATAAACCGGCGCACGCGGCTATAGATCGGCTCCAGAACACGCTCCAACCCGTACCAGACCTGACCCACAAATTCCTGCCGGATGTTCAAGACCTCAAACCGGATCAGCCAGCTCATGATGAAATGCGCGATAACAAAGAACCGGATCACACCAATGATCAGCAGAAGGGCTTGGATAATTGTCAGCATGGATGCGGCCTTTTTGAACTGTTTGTCACGATCTAAGCGCTTGCGCGCGCCGCGACAAGCCCAAGGGCTGCCGCAAGGTCAAAGTTGACGCGGACGTCACGCGAGCGCATCCCCGCGAGGCAAGAAAGGACGACCGCATGTATCCCATTATCCGCGTCATCAAAGAGGTTCTCAAAGCCAAACGTATGCCCCCGCTGCACCCTTTGGGCAGCCATGTGTCGCATCACCGCTGCTGGCCGCAGGACATTGATCAATACCTGGAAATGAACAACGGGCGTATCCTGACAATGCTTGATCTGGGCCGTACCGGTCTTGCCCAGCGCACGGGACTGCTCGATGCCCTGCGCAAGGAAAGCTGGGGCTTGACGATGGCGGGCGCGTCGATCCGCTATCGCAAACGGATCCGTCCGTTCGTGAAATTCCGCATTGTGAGCAAGGCGGTCGGCTGGAGCGAGCGGTTCTTTTATCTCGAGCATACCATCTGGATTGGTGACCAATGCGCGGTACAAGCCCTGTTCCGCGCCGCCGTGACCGACAAGAACGGTATCGTGAACCCTGCCCGTGTCTTTGCGGCAGTGGGGCTTGACCAACCCTCGCCCGAAAAGCCCGCATGGGTGCAAGCCTGGATTGATGCGGATAACACCCGCCCCTGGCCACCCGAGGACGACGGCACGTCGCAATAAAGAATTCTTGCCAGCCATAGGCTTATCTGTGTCTTATCCCGTCAGGGAAGAGCAGGGACAAGAGTATGGCAGTCGCAAAGAAACGCATCTGGGGATGGATGGCCTTCGATTGGGCCTCGCAGCCTTTCTATACGCTTGGCCTGACCTTCATCTTTGGCCCCTATTTCGCCGTTGTCGCGACCGAGTACTTCTTCAGCACGGGCATGTCCGAAAGTGCGGCAGACGCGCAGGCGCAATGGGTCTGGTCAGCGGGCCAAACCGTAGCAGGGCTACTGATTGCATTCACAGCCCCGTTTCTGGGAGCGTTCGCGGACAACTCGGGCCGCAAGATGCCGTGGATCGCCTTCTTCTCGGTCGTCTATGTTGTCACGACCTTCATGTTGTGGGGGCTGACACCGGACGGATCGTCGCTCATCCTTGTCCTCGTGATGTTCTACGTGGGCTTCTTTGCTGCCGAAAGCGCGTTGAACTTTGTGAACGCCATTCTGCCATCGCTGGGCAATGACAAAGAGGTCGGGCGGATTTCCGGCTCGGGTGCGGCCTTTGGGTATTGGGGTGGCGTGACCTCGCTCTTCATCATGCTCCTGCTCTTTGCCGAGAACGATCAGGGCGTCACCTTGTTGGGCAATGCGCCGCTCTTCGGGTTGGACCCGGAGGCACGCGAGGGCACGCGCTTTGTCGGGCCGTTTATCGCGATCTGGTACGTCATCTTTATCATCCCCTTCTTCATGTTCGTACGCGACGATCCCAAAGCCGAACGGAAATCCACCAAACTGGGCGCGGTTTGGGGCGAGTTGATGGAAACGCTGCGGTCGGTCTTCCACCGCAAAAGCCTGCTGAACTTTCTGGTAGGGTCGATGTTCTACCGTGACGCGCTCAATGCGCTTTACGCCTTTGGTGGTGTCTATGCGGCACTGGTGCTGGATTGGCAGACGATCCAGATTGGCGTGTTCGGAATAATCGCCGCGATTGCCGCCGCCATCACAACATGGCTGTCAGGTCTGGCAGACGCACGCTATGGCCCGAAACCTGTGATCCGCGCCTCTGTCTGGGTGCTGATACTTGTCTCGGTTGTCATCGTGGGTATGTCACGCGAAAGCATCTTCGGCATTCCCTTTGCCGAAGGCTCGGGCATCCCTGACATCATCTTCTACATCTGCGGTGTTTGCATCGGCGGCGCGGGCGGTGCGGTTTATGCCTCGTCACGGTCAATGATGGTGCGTCACACCCATCCCGACCGCCCCGCCGAGGCTTTCGGCCTGTTTGCGCTTACCGGCAAAGCCACCGCTTTTCTTGCCCCTGCGCTGATCACTTTGTTCACGATCATGACCGGTAGCAATCAATTAGGGTTCTTGCCTGTAATCTTTCTTTTCCTGATCGGGCTTTTGTTGCTACGATGGGTGAATAAAGACGGAGATCGCGCAGAATGGTCCGCTTCATAATCGCAGCAGCATTTACCATCGGATTGGCCGCATGCCAGACGGAAGAACCGCCTGTTGTCAGCCTGTCCAGCCAGAATTTCAACGACACACGTATCGCCAAGACGCTCTTCGGCGCGGCACCTGACGCCTCGCCACAAGGGTCGCAGCCCTTTGGCAGCTATTCGCGTGGCTGTCAGGCCGGCGCGCAGCAGTTGGAAGAAACAGGTCCGACATGGCAGGCGATGCGGCTGTCGCGCAACCGCAATTGGGCGCAACCCGAAACGCTGGATTACGTCCGCGATCTCAGCCGCTTTGCCGCGACACAACCCGGATGGGCGGGGCTTTATGTCGGCGATATGAGCCAGCCGCGCGGCGGCCCGATGCTGACCGGACATGCCAGCCACCAGACCGGTCTGGACATTGATGTCTGGATGCTACCGCCCCAGCGGCTCGACCTCACAGTGGCCGAGCGCGAAAGCATTTCGTCCATCTCGATGCGGCGCAATGCGGGCGCCTTTACCAACGACCTTTGGACGCCCCAGCACGAGGCGATCGTCCGCGCCGCAGCGTCAGACCCGCGCACTGCACGCATCTTTATCTTCCCAGGTGCAAAGGTCGCAATGTGCAATTCGGCAACCGGTGATCGTAGCTGGCTGTCCAAAGTGCGCCCTTGGTGGGGCCATCACTATCATTTCCATGTACGCCTGAATTGCCCGGCGGGTGCGGCGGGTTGCGAGAACCAGACACCACCGCCGCCCGGCGATGGCTGTGCCGAAGCACAAGAATGGGTGGATCGTATCCTGAACCCACCTCCGCCGGACCCCAACGCGCCACCACCGACACCGCGCGCAGAGCTGACGATGGCGAACCTGCCCGGCCAGTGCCAAGCCGTCTTGAACGCCCAGTAAGTGTTCCGCTTTTTATGCCTCTTGGCCCTGCTCAGGGCCGTGCCTGCCTATGCCGAGGTCACATATCTTGGCAGCTATGACTGGCGCGTGAGCGACCGGCTCTTCGGCGGCTTCTCAGCCATTGAGGTGACGGCCGATGGAATGGATTTCGTCGCCCTGACAGACCGCGGCAGCATCGCGCGCGGCACATTCATACGCGAGGGGAACGCGATTACCGGCATCGACCTCGGCGTCTTACGGCGCCTGCTCGGACCAACCCGCGCACCGCTTGCCGATGACCTGAACGATAGCGAGGGGCTCGCCATTGGGCCGGACGGGACGCTTTATATCTCGTTTGAGGGCGAGGATGGCGTCCGTTCCTTTGCAGACGTTGACCGGCCCGGATCCGAACTCGTAACCGCATGGGACTTCAAAGCATTTCAACCCAACTCAGGTCTTGAGGCCTTGGCGATTGGCCCGGACGGCGCGCTTTACACATTGCCTGAAAGGTCGGGGCTGGCGACGCGGCCTTTCCCTGTCTTCAGGCTCAAAGGCGGTGTCTGGGATCAGCCGTTCGAGATCACACGTGCAGGGGCTTTCCTCCCTGTCGGCGCGGATGTCGGGCCCGATAGCAGGCTTTATGTACTGGAACGCGACTTTACCGGCATCGGGTTTCGCAGCCGTATCAGGCGGTTTGATCTGGACGGTCGCAATGAAGAGACCATTCTCGAAACGGGCCTGCGCACACATGATAACCTCGAAGGGATCAGCGTCTGGCAAGACGCCCAAGGGCTGCGGATCACGCTGATTTCCGACGACAACTTTCGCATGTTCCAAAGGACCGAGATCGTCGAATACCGATTGACGGAGTAGGCAGAGGGCGTTAATGCGCCCTGTCCCCGTCGGGGGCCAAGTGCCGCAACCTTGTCAAAACGGATTTATCGCATGACACGTATCCTTCCCGGCGTTCTCGCCATGGCCACCATTGTTGTGGCATCCAACATCCTCGTACAATTTCTGCTGCTCGACGGGCTTTTGACCTGGGGGGCGTTTACCTATCCGCTGGCCTTTCTTGTCACCGACGTGATGAACCGCGTCTACGGGCCGTCGGCTGCGCGCAAGGTCGTGTTCTCGGGTCTTGTCGTGGGTATCATCTGTTCGCTGATCGGCAGCCGGATCATGATCCAGGGCGACGGGTTCGAGTATCCGGCCGTGGCGCTGCGTGTGGCGATCGGCTCGGCGACGGCGTTCCTGATTGCGCAATTGCTGGACATCGTGGTGTTCGACCGCCTGCGTGACGGATCGTGGTGGAAGGCCCCTCTGGGCAGCACGCTGGTTGGGTCAACCGTGGATACGGTGATCTTCTTTTCCATCGCATTTGCAGCCGTTTTCAACGGGTTGAACGCATCTGCCGCCGAAGAAGTCATGTGGGCGCAGGACGCCGCACCCTTCCTGCTCACCGGTCCCGAGATGCCGCTTTGGGTGACACTGGCCGTGGCCGACTGGGGCGTGAAACTCAGCATCGCGCTGCTCGCTTTGGTGCCATTTCGCTTCATTGTTACGCGTATGCTGCTGCGCAGCGCATAAACACGAGATCAGGTATCTTTTTACTTGAAATATACCAAATCTGTGGTTTTCTGCTTTCAGGCGAAACATTGAAAGGAGGTGATCCAGTGCATCATGAGGTATTGGAGAAGTGTGTCGGGACAACTTGGGAGGAGCGCAGCTAGGGCAGCCCTTGGCTGACGTGAACCCAAGGTGGAGTTCCTAACCGACCCACCTCCGAAATTCAGGAAAGGGCCATCCCGTTCGCCGGGGTGGCCCTTTTTCGTGGGGGTTCGGGGCGTACACAAGGTGTACACGGGCTGTACACACGGCGTATGTACAGGTGTGTGGATGGGGTTGGGGCGTAACTATGTGTGTAGAGGACATATGGCGTAGAAGATTACGTGAAACCACGAGCCAACATGTTGGCATACCGATGCCCAAAAGTATAACAAATACAAGTATATAGGTCGCAGTGACTTTGGTGCTAGCGATTAAGACCGCAAAGCCTTATTCAGAGCGTTACATCAAAGCAGTTCTGAGTTCACTCAGCTTGCTTCCTTCATTTTGTTTGACCGAAACACTTTAGGCTTTAACAGTCCCTCCCGTTCGCGAGATAGTCTGCTAGCTTTTGCTACAGCAGTAGCATCACCATTCTTTACGTATTCACGAACGAGAACGTCAATCTCACGAGTGAGCTGTCCAATTTTTGACTTTGAATCCACGGCTACTCCTCCAGAAAGGTTTCTACGCTTTATCATTTAGGATGTTTCGACCTTCTTTGCATACTCATCATGAATCAACTTGAAAAGAATAGCAAGAAAAGCTGCAGTTTCTCTTAACGCATCTTCTCGCTCCCAGTCACGCTCTCCTCTTTCAGATTCATCTTGGTATCTTCCAATTTTATCGCTGGTAGCTACGAGTATTCCGAGAGGGTTCGCACCATCAGTCGAAATAGGCATTGAGGCGAGAGAGCGATATGCATGCTCGTCATATTCACGATAATTTTGCCCTTTTGCGCCGACAACAGTTCGAAGTTCGGGAGTGTTCGCATCTGAAAAAATAATTTCATTACTTCTGCTGTATGCTAGTCCTACATGCCCCTCTCCTACACGCCAACTCCGGTGCACATGATTGGGTGGGACCTCATCTGCTCTTTTGCATGCCAAACATACAAGTTTTTCAACTTCTGCATCGTAGCGATAAACACCAAAATTCCACTTTTCATCTTGAATTCCAAAGAGGGCTGTCTTGCGTTCATCAAGTAGACCCAGCACTGCTTTGGATGACTTTTTTAGTGCATCTAAGTCAAAACCGTCATCAACAGTTGCAGCCTCAACAATCTCGCGCATGTAAGAGTTTAGTGACAACCTAGCCAACACGTGATCGACGTAGTTTTCGTAGAAATCAAACTCGTCCTCATCTTCCCTGTGCTGCTTTGAAAGCCGCAGATTTTCGGCAAGTATTTCAGAAGTGGTGCGATCTGCAAAAACAAGGACTAATGAGCTAAATGTCGTAAGAGCTAACCCCACCCAGAGTAAAATGCTGGCTATATCTTGAGCATTTTGAAAGCTTTGCGTTGAAACCCATGGGTGCAAAGCGATCATAGCCGCGCCAACTACAGTTCCGAATATTTTAGCAAGCTTAAGGGACCTACTAGAGTCTCTCAAATATTGCAGGGCAGCTTCGAAATTAGCTTCATAATCATCATAGCTCAAACCGTGACCTCAACCCTAATCCGGCACTTCCAGTGCAATACTCACTCATGACGTGCAGCAACGTCAAGTGTGCCTATTGTGTCGCCTATCAAGCGTCTGAATGTCCGACTTCCTAGGCTGCGAACCATCTCATTTACCCAACCGCCTACCCACGCCCCCGCCGCCCATGTATGCTCTCCCCACCAACCCCGCACACGGACATCACATGCGTATCAACGATCAGATCGAGATTGCCGATTGGGAGCTGACCGAGAGCTTTGCGCGGTCGTCCGGCCCCGGCGGGCAGAATGTGAACAAAGTGTCCACGGCGGTCGAGTTGCGGTTCGAGGCCGCGCGCTCTCCGCATCTGACCGAGGCGGTCAAGGCGCGCCTGAAACGGCTGGCGGGGCAGAAATGGACCAAGGACGGCGCGGTTGTGATCTTTGTGCAAGAGACCCGCAGCCAGGCCCGCAACCGCGAGATCGCGCGCGACCGGATGGCCGAATTGATCCGCAAGGCGCTGGTGGTTGCAAAACGGCGGCAGGCGACCAAACCGACCTATGGCTCGGTGAAGCGGCGGCTGAAGGCAAAGAAGGTGCGCGGGGAAGTGAAGGCGTTGCGGGGGTCGGTTGATCCGGATGCGTAAGGCGGGGGCTGCCATAACTTCGCGTTTCCCTTACCCGCCCCTTTCGCGCATCAATAGCCCCGAGACAACCGCATGAAAGGGCCACCGATGCTGATCTACAGACTGGACACCACAGGCGCGGGCGAAACGGACCGCCCCGCACCGGAAAAGCTGATCTCGGGCGATCCGGTTTTTACCACGTGGAACCTTGAAGAGCGCGACGGCCTCTACTGCGGGATCTGGCGCAGCACGCCGGGGCGCTGGCGGATAACCTATGACGAATGGGAATACTGCCGCATCCTGTCGGGTGTGTCGCATATCCACGGGGCAGACGGCAGCTGCATGACGGTGAAAACCGGCGACAGCTTTGTCCTGCGCCCGGGGTTCGTGGGCGAATGGGACGTGGAAGAAACCACGGTGAAGGAATATGTGATCAGGGTTTGACGGGGGTCTGTGCGGATCGTCCTAAACCATAACCTCCATCTTCTCCTGCGCGCCTACCCCGAACACCCGCTTGTAGCGCGCGATCTCTGCCTCCGGCCCCATCGCTTTATTCGGGTTGTCGCTCAGCTTAACCGTCGGACGCCCATTGGCGGACACCGCTTTGCAGACCAGTGAAAACGGCGCGAGCCCGTCATTGGCGACCAGACCTTTGAAGTCGTTGGTGAGCATCGTGCCCCAGCCGAAGGACACCCGCACGCGGCCGGCGAATTGTTTGTGCAACTCGACGATCTTGTCCACATCAAGCCCGTCGGAGAAAATAACCAGCTTTTCGCGCGGGTCTTCGCCGCGTGATATCCACCATTCAATTGCCGTTTCGGCCCCTGCTGCAGGATCACCGCTATCCACGCGAATACCCGTCCATCCTGCCAGCCAGTCAGGGGCGCCTTGCAGGAACCCTTTGGTGCCGAATGTATCGGGCAGAATGATGCGCAGATTGCCGTCATGTTCTTCCTGCCAGTCCGCCAGCACATCATAGGGCGATTGCCGCAGGGTCTCGTCGCTCTCGGCCAAGGCCGCATAGACCATCGGCAATTCATGGGCGTTTGTCCCGATTGCTTCGATTTCGCGCATCATCGCGATCCGGCAGTTCGATGTGCCTGTGAATTTATCGCCCAGGCCCTCCATCATCGCCTGCACGCACCAGTCCTGCCAGAGATAGGAATGCCGCCGCCGCGTGCCGAAATCCGCGACCCGCAGATCGGGGATCGTGCGCAGCTGGCCGATTTTCTCCCACAACTTTGTCATCGCGCGCGCATAGAGCACCTGCAATTCGAACCTGCCCATATCCTTGAGCACCGCGCGGCTGCGCAATTCCATGATCACCGCTAGAGCGGGAATTTCCCACAGCATCACCTCGGGCCATGTGCCTTCAAAGGTCAACTCGTATTGCCCGTCCTTCTTTTCCAGATGATAGGGCGGCAATTGCAGGTTCTCGAACCACTCCATAAAGGCGGGGGTGAACATCTGGCGTTTGCCGTAAAAGGTATTGCCGCGCAGCCATGTGCTTTCACCGCGGGTCAGCCGCAGGGAGCGGATATGGTCAAGCTGTTCGCGCAATTCGCCCTCATCCACCAGTTCGGCCAGACGGATGGATTTTGTGCGGTTGATGAGGGAAAACGACACATGCGTGTCCGGATGATTGCGGAAAACAGACTGGCACATCAGCAGTTTGTAAAAGTCCGTATCAATCAAGGACCGCACGATCGGATCGATCTTCCACTTGTGGTTCCAGACCCGTGTTGCGATATCAACCATATTCAGTTCCCCCTGCTGGCGCTTACGTGTTAGATCAAGCGGGCGCTGGTGTGGCAAGGGGGCCGTGAACATGGCATTGCGTTACGATTTCGATATGATGGAGGTGCCACCAACAGGCGTGGCGGGCGAAAAGGCTGCGATGTTCCGCGATCCGGCCACGGTCGCCGCGCTGAAAGAGGCCGACGCCTCCGTACAGGCTTATTTTTCCGACAGCGGCTTTGTTTTGCAGGAGTACAACAGCGGCGCCCCACCGGGCCGTTATCCGATGCGCGATGAAGAGGCGCGGATCGCACTGATTGACCGACTCACGGCAAATCTGGATGCCTACGATCTGGCCAATGTGAATTGGGGCGGCTTTGATTTTGACGCTTTCATGAATGCGCTTTCGACTGCAGAACCGGTCGAGGATGAGCTGTTGGCGCCTTTGCCGGGTGCCGGAACCGGCGATCTGACCGACGAGATCATCGCCGCACGCATCGCGTCACGACAAAAGAAGGGCCGCCGGATGCTGGCCTTGGGCGGGCTTTTACTCGGGCTCGTCCTGCTTTTCTATGTCGCCAGCCAAACGCTGATGTGATCCCTTCACACGCCGCGCGTCAGAAGGCCCCCGTATGACGACCACTCCTTATTCTGCCCGTCTGGTTGGCGCGGTCGTTCTGGCGATGACGCTGATTGTGGGCGGGGATGCGGCGGCGACGGTGCTGACCGGCGCGGGTTTCCCCCAGACTTTTGTGGCATGGACCCGCTTTGCGCTGGCGGCTTTGTTGCTGGCCCCTTTGTGCGGGCTGGTGCGCGCGGATCTGGCGCATCTGACGGATTGGCGGCTTTATCTGCGCGCTGCCCTGATTGTGGGCGGCATCGTCTGTATCCTGACCGCGCTGAAAACCGAGCCGCTGGCGAATGTTTTTGCGGGTTTCTTTGTGGGGCCAGTGGTTTCCTACTTCCTTTCGGCGCTCTTGTTGCGCGAACGGATTACCGCACTGCGGACCTGTCTTTTGCTGGTCAGTTTTGCTGGCGTTTTACTTGTCGTGCGCCCGGGTTTTGGCATGACCACAGGTATGGACTTTGCCATGCTGGCGGGGTGTTTTCACGGGTCCTATCTGGTGGCGACCCGCTGGCTCGTCGGGGGGTTCCGCCCGCGGTTCTTGCTGTTTTCCCAACTCTTGATCGGCGCTGTTCTGCTCTCGCCCTTTGCATTGGCCCCCATCCCGGACATGACGCTTTCCCATCTGGGGCTGATCACCATTTCGGCCTTGGGATCGGCAGGGGGGAACCTTTTGCTGGTTCTGGTAAATCGCAACACGCCCGCCGGTGTCGTCGCGCCTTTGATTTACAGCCAGCTTCTGGCGGCCATGGCTATTGGGTGGCTGGTTTTTGGCCAATGGCCGGATGGTCTAAGCCTGATTGGTCTGGTCATCATCATGACGGCGGGCGCATCCTCGGTCTGGTTCGCAGGCAGAGGCCGCTAGGCCAGTGTCACACCTGCCTGCGCCATGCCATCCTTGGCCGCATCCAATGAGCCGTCAAAATCGATCGCGCGGCAAAGCGCCATGTTCACCGTCACATCGAACCCCAGATTGGCCGCATCCACGGCAGAATAATTCACGCAAAAGTCTGTCGCCAACCCTGCCAGAGTGAGGGTGGTGATCCCGCGGGTGCGTAAATAGCCTTCCAGCCCCGTTGGTGTGGTCTTGTCGTTCTCGAAGAAGGCCGAATAGCTATCAATCGCGGGGTTAAACCCTTTGCGGATAATCAGATCAGCGCGGTCAACATGCAACTGGTTATGAAAGGCCGCGCCCTGTGTGCCCTGAATGCAGTGGTCAGGCCAGAGCACCTGAGGCCCATAAGGCATCTCTATCATACTCATCGGGGCCGCATCATGCGTGGAAGCGAATGATGAATGGCCTGCAGGGTGCCAGTCTTGTGTCAGGATCACCGCATCGAAATCGGCCATGGCGGTGTTGATGCCTGCAACAATCTCATCACCGCCCGCGACCGCCAATGCGCCACCGGGGCAGAAATCATTCTGGACGTCGATTACGAGTAGGGCATGGGTCATGGCGGGCTCCTCTTTGTTGATGGGCGCAAGCTAACCTGTTCGGCCCCGACCTGCGACCGCTTTATTGGATTTGGAAAACAGCGCTTGCCAGTGGCAGCTTATTTTCCTATCTGCGGCGTCTTTCACGCAAGGATCAGGTGGTAGAAATGGCGGTTTTGGGCATTGATTTTGGCACCTCGAATACCGCAGCGGGCATCATGGCCGCCGGTCGCCCGCATCTGATTGCGGTGGAACAGGGGCGCACGACACTACCGACTTCGGTGTTTTTTGACTATGACCGCAAGCTCACGACCTACGGGTCTGTTGCCAATGCCGCGCTGATCGAAGGGCGTGAAGGGCGGTTCATGCAGGCGCTGAAATCAGTGCTGGGCACGCCCTTACTGCGTGAGCGGCGCCAGATTGCCTATGAGCGGATGACGCTATTGGAGGTCGTGGCGCGGTTTTTGCAGATGATCCGTGAACGGGCCGAAGCCGAGACCGGCCAGAATTTTGAGGTCGCTCTATCAGGTCGTCCTGTGCGGTTTCATTCCATCGATCCCGCCCGCAATGCGCAGGCCGAGATTGACCTGCGCGAGGCCTATCTTTTGGCAGGCTACAAAGACGTGGCGTTTATGTACGAGCCCGAGGCCGCCGCCCTTGCCAGTGGCCCGATAGATCGCGGTGAACTGGGGCTGATCGTGGATATCGGCGGCGGTACGTCGGATTTCTCCATCTTTGAACGCGACGGCGAGACAACGCGGATTATCGCAAGCCACGGTGTGCGCGTTGGTGGCACCGACTTTGACCGCGCGATCAGTATTGCACAAGTCATGCCGCTGTTGGGGCGCGGTGCCGAGGTCCGCAATGCGATGGGCCAAGGGCGGCATACGGCCCCGAACGCAATTTTCAACGACCTTGCCACGTGGCAGAAAATTCCTTTTCTCTATACACTCGAAAACCGGCGGATGGCGGCGGATTTTGCAAAGCTTGGCGTTGATCCCGCGCTATTTGCACGGCTCAATACCGTTCTTGAGATGGAGTTGGGCCATGACATTGCCTTTGCTGTCGAAGCGGGGAAAATCCAGCTCAACCAACCGGATCGCGCAGACGTGGGGATTGATCTGCGCGTGATCGAACCCGCGCTCTGGGCGCGTTTGACCCAAGAGGCGATGGAGAATGTGCTGACAGATCAGGCCGCACAAATTGGGACCTGCGCGCGCGAAACGCTGGCGATGGCCGATATCGGGCCCGACCGGATTTCCAAGATCGTTTTTGTGGGCGGCTCCAGCCTTCTGACGGTGGTTGAGGATACGATGACCGCGCTTTTCCCGCAGGCAGCACATGAAAGGGCCGAAGCCTTTACCGCTGTTGCGGACGGTCTGGCGATTGCAGCATCCCGCGACTTGCCCCTTTCGGCGGACAGGCGTATTTGAGTGCCTATGTATACTGTTGCTGCGCTCTATCACTTTACCCGCTTTGATGATCCCACCGCCCTGCGGGGGCCATTGTTGGATTTGTGCAAGTCCAATGGGATCATGGGCACCCTGCTTTTGGCGAAAGAGGGGATCAACGGCACGATTGCCGGACCGCGCGCTGGCATTGATGCCGTGCTTGCGCATATCCGCGCCCTGCCCGGCTGTGACGGTCTGGAGTGGAAGGAAAGCACGGCGTCCACGCCGCCCTTCCACCGCATGAAAGTGCGCTTAAAAAAGGAAATCGTGACGATGGGCCAGCCCGATGTCGATCCGGTGGCGCGGGTCGGCAACTACGTGGACCCTGCCGATTGGAACGATCTGATCAGCGCACCAGATGTGGCCGTAATTGATACCCGCAACGATTACGAGGTGGCGATTGGCACCTTTGAAGGTGCCGTTGACCCCGAAACCAAAAGCTTTGGTGAATTCCCCGAATGGTGGGAAAAGAACAAGCACCGGTTCCACAACAAAAGGATCGCGATGTTCTGCACCGGCGGGATTCGCTGCGAAAAATCAACAAATTATCTGATGGGTCAGGGTGTTGAAGATGTGTATCACCTGAAGGGCGGCATCCTCAAATATCTCGAAGAAGTCCCCCAAGAGCAAAGCAAATGGGACGGTGAATGTTTCGTTTTCGATGCGCGAGTGAGCGTTGGACATGGGCTGACGGAAGGGCCACATATCCTGTGTCATGCCTGCCGTCGTCCGCTGCTGCCCGAAGACCGCGACAATCCGGCGTTCGAGCAGGGCGTGTCTTGCCACCAATGCATTCACGAGACATCCGAAGCGGACAAAGGCCGTTTCCGCGAGCGTCAGAAGCAAATGCAATTGGCCAAGGCGCGCGGCACGCACCATATCGGCGGAGTATAGATCCTCGGTATGCGCGCTTCGTACCCATTCATGCCGCAGTTGCTGGCGCTGACGATTGGGCTGTGCGGTGGGTTGGCTGCTTATTTTGCGGGCTTGCCCTTGCCATGGATGCTTGGGCCGATGGTGGCAAACACAGTCGCCGCGATGCTGCGGGCGCCAATCGCGGGCCCCGACAGGCTCCGCCCCTATGTGATCCCCGTGATCGGCGTGATGCTGGGGTCCGGTGTGTCGGTGGACGTGCTGGGCCTTTTGGGAAGCTGGCTGATCACTTTGCTTTTGTTGCCGCTGTTTTTGATCTGTGCAGCCGGGATTTCTTATACCGTTTACCGCAGGCTTGGCCGTTACGATCCGGTCACCGCTTTCTATTCCGCGATGCCTGGGGGGATCAACGAGATGCTGATCCTCGGTGCCGCCGCAGGCGGAGACGAGCGCCGGATCGCTTTGGCCCATGCGGCGCGCGTGTTGATTATCATCGTATTCGTGGCGTTGTTCTTTGGTTTGGTGCTGGGCGTGACAAGTGGTGGGCGCGGTGCCGCACAGTGGATCGGGCTTTATCAGATTACCGCACTGGATTACGTGATCCTTGGCATTTGCGCTGTTCTGGGCGCGCTTTTGGGCAAGTGGCTGGGTCTGCCTGCCGCACCCATTTTCGGCCCCATGATCCTGAGCGGTGTGGCCCATATCGCGGGCTGGGTGACGGTGGCGCCGCCGACGATTTTTGTGATCGCAGCGCAGGTGACGATTGGCACGATTATCGGCACACGGTTTGTCGGGGCTACTTTGCGCGAAGTCAGAACCGATATCGGGCTGTCGGCGGTCGCATCATTCCTGATGCTGGTCGCCGCGGTGGGGTTTGCGGAATTGATTGTCGTCATCAGCGGCATCCCCCTCGCGCAGGCCTTTCTGGCCTTCTCGCCCGGTGGTTTGACCGAAATGTCTTTGCTCACGCTCGCGATGGGCCAGGATGTGGCCTATGTTTCGGTGATGCATATCATCCGCATCACGATGGTTATCGCGCTGGCGCCTTTCCTGTTCACGCTGACGCGGAGCAGAAAAGGCTAGCAGTCGCTAGAAATCCAGATTTTCCACGTTCAGCGCATTGTTCTGGATAAATTCGCGGCGCGGTTCGACGACGTCGCCCATCAGCTTGGTGAACAAATCGTCCGCCTCAGCAAGATCCTCGACCTTGACCTGAAGCAGCGTACGCGCGTCAGGGTCGAGCGTCGTTTCCCAAAGCTGATCCGGGTTCATTTCGCCCAACCCTTTGTAGCGCTGATAGGACAGGCCCTTTTCGCCCTCCTCAAGGATCGCCTTGAGCAGGTCAAGCGGGCCGTGGATCGCCTGGCTGCGGTCCTTGCGGATCAGCGTGGCAGGCAGGTTGTAGACGTCCTGCAGGCTTTGCGTAAACGTACCTGTCCGCCGTGCTTCGCCACCGCGCAGCATGGGGCCGTCAAGCGTGCGCACCTCTTCGACACCGCGCAGCATACGGGCAAGCCGCATCCCGTGGTCTTGCGTGATGCGCCCTTGCCAGCCGCGTTCCCATTCCAGCGCGATCAGGTTCAGCCGTTCGGCCACGCGATCAGCCGTGCCTTGCAGGTCATTTTCCACAACTCCGGGGACAAACGCGCCAGCGATGGCGGCCTGTTCGAGAATGTGGCGCGGGTAATGCGTCGGGAAGGCTTCCAGCACACGTTTGAGCTGGCGCGCCTCTTCCACCACACGGCGCAGATCAGCACCGGCGATTTCTTCGTCGTTGCCTTGGCGGAGCATCGCCCCGTCAATGCCTTGCTCGATCAGATATTCATCCATCGCGGCCTGATCCTTGAGGTAAACCTCGGACCTGCCGCGCGAGACTTTGTAAAGCGGGGGCTGTGCGATGTAGAGATAGCCGCCTTCGATGAGCTGCGGCATCTGCCGGAAGAAGAAGGTCAGCAGCAAAGTACGGATGTGTGCGCCGTCAACGTCCGCGTCAGTCATGATGATGACTTTGTGGTAACGCAGCTTTTCGATGTTGAATTCGTCGCGGCCAATGCCGGTGCCCAGCGCCATGACAAGGTTGCCGATTTCCTGACTGCCGAGCATGCGGTCAAAACGGGCGCGTTCGACGTTCAGGATTTTACCCTTCAGCGGCAGGATTGCCTGTGTGCTGCGGTCGCGCCCTGTCTGGGCGGAACCGCCAGCCGAGTCACCCTCGACAAGGAAGACTTCGGTCTTAGAGGGGTCTTTTTCCGAGCAGTCCTTCAGCTTGGAGGCGTTGAAGTTCACGTCCATCGCCGATTTGCGGCGGATTTCGCGGGCCTTACGCGCGGCTTCGCGGGCAGCGGCAGCTTCAACGATCTTCGAGATGATCGACTTGGCCATTTGCGGGTTCTCTTCGAACCATTCGTTGAGCTTTTCACCCATCAAATTCTCGACGGCGGGGCGGACCTCCGAACTGACCAGCTTGTCTTTCGTCTGGCTGGAAAACTTTGGATCAGGGACTTTTACGGACAAAACGCAGGTCAGACCTTCGCGGGCATCATCGCCGGTCAGAGACACTTTTTCCTTCTTCGAGATCCCCGTCTCGGTGGCATATTTCGCAATGGCACGGGTGAGCGCGCCACGGAAACCGGCCAGATGGGTGCCGCCATCACGCTGAGGGATGTTATTGGTAAAAGGCAGCACCATTTCGTTGTAGCTGTCGTTCCACCACATCGCTACTTCGACGCCGATGTCATCGCGTTCACCAGTCACATAGATGGGTTCTTCCATCAGAGGGGTCTTGGAACGATCGAGGTATTTGACAAATTCCTTGACGCCGCCCTCATAAAACAGATCCGCCTTGAGCGGTTCGGCGGGGCGCAGGTCCTCAAGGATGATCCGCACGCCGGAGTTCAGAAACGCCAGCTCGCGCAGACGCTTTTCCAGAATGCTGAATTCAAAGTCACGGTTGCTGAAGGTGTCGGTCGAGGCAAGGAACGTCACCTCGGTGCCTTTGCGCCCGTTTGCGTCACCCACAACGCGCAGGTGTTCGGTGGTAAAGCCGCCTTCGAAGCGTGCATAGTGTTCTTTGCCATCGCGCCAGATGCGCAGCTCAAGGAAATCCGAAAGCGCATTCACAACCGACACGCCCACTCCGTGCAGACCGCCCGACACCTTATAGGAGTTCTGGTCGAATTTGCCGCCCGCATGCAACTGGGTCATAATGACCTCTGCGGCGGAAACACCCTCGCCCTCGTGGATGCCTACAGGAATCCCGCGCCCGTTGTCGCCCACAGTGACCGATCCGTCGGCGTTGATTTTCACATAGACATGGTCGGCATGACCGGCCAGCGCCTCGTCAATCCCGTTGTCGACGACCTCATAAACCATATGGTGCAGACCCGAGCCATCATCGGTATCGCCGATATACATGCCCGGGCGCTTGCGCACCGCCTCTAAGCCCTTGAGAACTTTGATGGAATCTGCGCCGTAGTCTTCTTGTTGTTGGGGCTCATTGGCCATGTCGGAAATCCTGTATTCTTCTGCCCAAAATATACGCTTTTGGGGGGCGTTTGTCACGCAAATGGCACAATATTTTGTGGTTTTTGCGGTCCGGCGCTCACGGGCTCAGGTCAGCCCGATGACAACGCCCACACCGATCAAAAGACAGCCCGCGATGATATTCATCCGGCGCACTGCAGCGGGTGATTTCAGCACTCCGCGTACGCGATCCACAGAGGCGGCCAGAACCAGATTTCCGACCAAGGGAACCATGAAACTGAGCGTACAGATCGCAACCATATCAAACGGTGTGACCCTGCTCAGATCAAAGAAACCGGGCAGGATACCCATATAGAAGAGCGCCGCCTTGGGGTTGCCAACGATGACGGCGACACCGGCCAGAAACCCTGCCCATCTGCCCGGCCGCATCAGCCTGCTGTTGGCATCCAGCCCATGGTCGGCGTTGCGGATCAATGCCGCGCCCATTAGCATGAAGACAAGCACCGCGACGTATTTCAGAAAATCCATGAAGCCAGCAAATTCCGACACCAGCCATGCCACCCCCAATACCGCGACCAGCGGCCAGAGGATATCACCAATGGCCACACCAATGGCGAGCGGCCAGGCCGCCTGAAACCCGCCCGACAGTGACCGTGCGAGCAACGCGACCCATACGGGACCGGGTGTCATGAACAAGATGATCAGCGCTCCTGCATAGAGCAGGAGTTCGTAGGCCGAGATTGTCATGCGGTGTCCAATGTCAGGCTTCCATCGGCGTTCAGGGTCCAGAACGGGTTTTGCGCAACTTCCCAGACGTGACCGTCAGGGTCCGCGTAGTAGCCCGAGTAGCCGCCCCAAAAGACCTTTTCTGGCGCCTTGAGTGGGGTTGCCCCTGCTGCAAGGGCGGTGGCATAGGCGGCATCGACATCTGCATCAGTGGTGAAATTCTGCGCCAGCGTGACGGCACCGGTGCCCAGTTTTGCATCAGGCCGCCCCTGATCTTTCGCCAAAGGAGCAAGACCAAAAAGACCAAGCACCATGCCGTTGATCTGATAGAACACAACTTCCCCTTCGTCATTGGTCGGGGTCCAGCCGAGAGCCGCGTAGAAGGCTTTGGAACGGTCCAGATCCGCCACCCCGAGGGTGATCAATGTGACGCGTTGTGGTGTCATGGTGCATCCCTTTGCGTGACGGTAGATTGTCCGTCTACCTCAGTGATTTCCGCGTATTGCGCGCGCGCGCCGAGTTCGGTGAAAAGTTCAGGCCCTGTGCCGGTCATGAAAGCCTGTGCGCCGAGGCTGCAGATCTCATCATAGAGCGCTGCGCGGCGGCCTGCGTCAAGATGGGCTGCGACCTCATCCAACAACAGGATGGGTGGCGCACCGAAATCGCGGGCAAGCGCGCGGCCATTGGCAAGGATCAGGCTGATCAGAAGCGCCTTTTGCTCACCGGTCGAGCAATCCTTGGCAGGCACGCCCTTGTCGGCAAAGACAGCGTCCAGATCTGCGCGGTGCGGCCCGATCAGCGTGCGGCCTGCCGCCATGTCGCGGGCGCGGTTGTCGGAGAGTGCGGCTTGCAGGTCGTCCGGCACTGGCTCGGGTGACGTGAGCGCGAGCGTGGCCGTGGGAAAGGCCGTGGTGGCGGAGGCTTGCGCCGTGGTCAGTGCGTCAATTGCATCAAGGCGATTGCGCTGGATGGTGGCGCCCGCCTCGGCCATTTGCGCCTCGATCGCGGTATACCAATGGGCATCGCGCACCATGTCTTTGAGCAGGCGATTGCGTTCGCGCATGGCCTTTTCATAGGTCAACACGGCCTCTGCATGGGTCGGCTCGAAACTGAGCGTCGCACGATCAAGAAAGCGCCTGCGTCCTTCGGCACCTTCGATCCAGAGCCGGTCCATCGCAGGCACCAGCCAGAGAACGCGCCCGATCCGTCCAAGGGCCGTTTGCGGCGCGGCCTTGCCGTCAATCCGGAGTTGGCGGGGGTTGCCGGCCTCGGCCCATGTTTCGACCTCGTGGGTTTGGTGGAGGGATTGCAGGATGCCGGTGATCTTCCAGCCCAGGGCCTCGGGACGGCGCGCGAGGTCCTCGGCCCCTGCGCGGCGCAGGCCACGCCCCGGCGAAAGGAGCGAGATGGCTTCAATGATGTTGGTCTTGCCTGCACCATTGGGACCAAATATCGCCATGGGGCGCGGATCAAGCGAAAGCGACGCGCGTTTATGCGAGCGGAAATGCGAAAGCGTCAGCTCTTGCAGGGCGAGCGTAGTCACAAGCGGTTGTCAGGATTTTGCAAAATCCTGCCTCCAAAATTTTCAAAAATTTTGGGGCCCGTCACACGCGCATCGGCATGACGACATAGACCGCCGAGGTGTCGTTGCCTTCACGCATCAGTGTCGGATCGCCCGCTGTGTTGAACATGAACACCGCGTTTTCGCGGTCTACCTGGCTTGCGATTTCCAGCAGGTATTTCGCGTTGAACCCGATTTCCAACCGCTCATCGCTATAGGCCACTGCAAGCTCTTCTTCGGCGGCACCGCTGTCAGGCGCGTTCACGGAAAGGATCAAACGGTCCTCATCGAGTGACAGCTTCACCGCGCGCGACCGCTCGGATGATACAGTCGCCACGCGGTCCACGGCGCGGGCAAATTCGCTGGCATCCACTTCAAGCTTGCGGGTATTTCCTTGCGGGATCACGCGGGTGTAATCGGGGAACGTCCCGTCGATCACCTTGGAGGTCAGCGTGATATCCGGTGTCGCAAAGCGCACTTTGGTTTCCGACACGGATACCGCAATCTGCATATCGTCATCATCAAGCAACTTGCGCAATTCGCCCACGGTCTTGCGTGGCACGATCACGCCGGCCATTTCGGCTGCACCAGCGGGAAGGTCGGCGTCGATCCGGGCAAGACGGTGGCCGTCGGTCGCAACACACCGCAGCACTTTGCCGCCTTCGCTATCGGCGACATGCATATAGACACCATTGAGGTAATAGCGGGTTTCCTCGGTCGAGATTGCGAATTTGGATTTGTCGAAAAGGCGGCGCAGCACGGGTGCTGGTGCCGAAAAATTGGCGGCATAGTCGGACGATGCCATCACAGGGAAATCTTCTTTCGGCAATGTCGCCAGAGAGAAGTTCGACCGCCCTGCCTCAATGCTCAACCGCCCGGATGCGCCGTCTTCGGTCAGCGTGACCAAAGCCCCATCAGGCAGTTTGCGCACAATTTCATTCAGGGTGACCGCAGCAACTGTTGTCGCCCCTGCGCGTTCCACCTTGGCAGGCGCGCGGTCGACAATCTCGATGTCGAGATCGGTCGCGCGGAACTGGACAGTGTCACCTTCCGCTTCGATCAGGACGTTGGCCAAAATCGGGATCGTATTGCGCCGCTCGACCACGGACTGGGCTTGCGCCACAGCCTTAAGAAGCACCGCACGTTCAATGCTGAATTTCATATCCCAATCTCCGCATATCTTGGCATCCGACGCCATCGGGACGCAAAATGTACTCTATTTTGCGCCACCCTCAAGCGTTTTCTGGACTGTTGACGATGGGGGTGTCCACGTCAAGCTTCGGGCCTGTTTTGCAGGCTTATTCCTGCAGCGCGCGGCGCAAGAGTTCCAGATCATCGGCGATCTGGCTATCCAGCGCCTTGAGCTCTTCGATCCGCTTGACCCCGTGCATGACCGTTGTGTGATCACGCCCGCCAAAACGCCGCCCGATCTCAGGCAGTGAGCGGCTGGTCATCTGCTTGGCCAGATACATCGCGATCTGGCGTGGGCGGGCATAATTGCGCACGCGCTTGGGGCCGATCATGTCGGACAGTCGGATGTTGTAATGCTCGGACACTTTGCGCTGGATCTCTTCGACCGTCACCTTGCGGTCCGACGCCTTGAGCACGTCAGACAGGCAATCCTGTGTCAGGTCCAGCGTAATTTCGCGGCCCACAAGCGACGCGAAGGCGAAAAGACGTGTCAGCGCGCCTTCCAGAACGCGCACATTGGTTGAAATACGGTGCGCGAGGAATTCCAGAACACCATCAGCGATCTGAAGTTCGGGGTATTGGGCGGAGTAGACCTCGACCTTGGACTGCAGAATGCCAAGGCGAAGTTCGTAATCTGTCGGGTGCAGGTCCACCACAAGACCACATTGCAGGCGGGATTTGATCCGCTCTTCAAGGTCCTTGATCTCGCCCGGTGCGCGATCGGCAGAAATGATGATCTGTTTCTGACCATCAACCAGCGCGTTGAAGGTGTGAAAGAATTCTTCCTGCGTGCTGTCCTTGCCGCCGATAAACTGCACATCATCCACCATCAGCACATCGACCGAACGGAAAAGCTGTTTGAAGTCCATCATCTTGCGTTCGCGCAATGCGGTGATGAAGCGGTACATGAACTGCTCGGCAGAGAGATAAAGCACGTTCAATTCCGGCGAACGCAGCTTCAATTCATGCGCGATCGCATGCATCAGGTGGGTTTTGCCCAGCCCGACGCCGCCATAAAGAAACAGCGGGTTGAATGTAACAGGGCCACCTTCAGCGACGCGGCGGGCGGCCGCATGGGCCAATTCGTTTGGTTTGCCGACGACAAAGGTGTCAAACGTGAACCGGCTATCAAGAGGCGCACCTGATCCGGCTTCGGGTTCGGCGGCTTTTCTGGCCGTTTTGGGTTTGGCTGTCGGGCGCATTTGCGACGGGACACGGAATTGCAGGCGCTGGACCTCTTGGCCCAGATTATTCATGTGATACAGGATCTGATCACCGAAGTTCTGTGAAACATAGTTCCCGATAAAATTCGTGGGCACATCAAATACGGCCACGCCATCTACAAGTTCTTTGAATTCGAGCGGTTCAATCCAGCTGGAATAACTGTTCTTCCCCAGTGCACTTTTCAGAGCAGCCAAAACCGTCGCCCAAATTTCGTTCGTCATTTTATGCCTTTGTCCCACATTCGCAGCTACCACGTGAGACGCGAAAATCGCGCCTGCGCCACAACACCCAGGACAAAAAAGGTCACCCAGATCAAGTTGCCCAACTTGATCCCCAGCGCCTTTTACCCAAAACCATAGACCGAGACGAAAACCGGCATCGCAAGGATGCAGACAGACGCCAAACGGCAGCTCAACGGGCCATGAACAGCGACCAGAAACCAAAGAGCAGACCTTGGCCCTGACGCAGACACAAAATGACACGGGTTTGCAGTTTGCACTGCAATCTCCACGGCACCTTAGCATGAAATTTGCGTTCTGGTTCGGTGAAAAAACCCGTCAACAACGATGTTTTATCACCCGATCAGTTGCAAATTCCCTCATGTCCCCCCGGAACGATGTGAATCGCTGGGACAAGGTAGCAAGGGGTTTGGGGCCGCTTCAACATAACATCGCGCTTGACTCATAGAATGTCAGAAAAGAATCTCTCGGCCCTTTGAAATGTCTCATTTTCTGCGCAGACAGACCACAGTGGAACAAAAAAAGCGCGCCCTGTTTGGACGCGCTTGAATTTCTTATTTTTTGCCGATTACGGCAGAATCAACCGACAGATTTGACGCGTGCTGCCAGACGGGACATTTTGCGCGACGCGGTGTTCTTGTGCATGACACCTTTGGTGACACCGCGCATCAGTTCTGGCT
This sequence comes from Yoonia sp. R78084, assembly GCF_044595625.1. Classification (NCBI taxonomy): domain Bacteria; kingdom Pseudomonadati; phylum Pseudomonadota; class Alphaproteobacteria; order Rhodobacterales; family Paracoccaceae; genus Yoonia; species Yoonia sp. R78084. The sequence continues at coordinate 3,371,036 of NZ_CP138993.1, read as the reverse complement.
GAGCTGCCTTCAGAGCCGCTGCTGCGGCCTTTGGATCGCCGGATGCAATCGCTTCTTCAACAGCACGCAGATATGTACGGATGCGTGAGCGACGCATCTTGTTGACTGCAAAGCGTGCTGCGTTCTGACGGGCGCGTTTTTTCGCCTGAGGTGAGTTTGCCATGTGTTCGTTTCCTAGCTGGGCCTTGATCGGGCCAAATTGAATATCATTCGCGCATCAAGCCCAAGCCCCGGGTTTTCGAACCGGTGATTCTGGCCAAAGCGGGCCTCACGCGCATGTATGGCGCTGCGTTTAAGCGAGACAACACAGCGTTTCAACCCCTAATTACAAGGCAACGATCCCGACTGGACCGGTTAGAAGGCCACTTTTGAATGGTCCTGATAAAGATAGAGCAAATCAAGCAAGACCACTTTCTCGTTAATCAGGTTGTAGTAGAGATCAAATCGCTGTTGATCGGTAATCTCTTCATCCACGGCAACGAGATTGAGCACCGGCTGATTTTGCACCCAGACACTGCCAATCTCTTCCAGCTTGTCCGCGATCCCGGGTGTCTGCGGAGGTAGAATGCTCATCTGCGGCAATCCATTGCGCAGGGCGCTTAACGTACCGTTGTAGGCCTGGATCGTCTGCTTGAGTTCATCAGCGATTGTCTGGTCCATCCCTTCCGACCAGAGCAGGCAGGCCTGAAGTGCCATTTGCTGGTTCAAAGTCACCAGACGGCCCGCGAGTTGAATGAACATGATATCCCGCGCCTGGATTTCGGCCGAGCTCGAATACTGTGCGTCCAGCATTGTCGCCAATTGATATGTCTGCTCGCGAAGGTCATCCGATGCTTGCGTGAGGATCAAGGCCGCGTCTTTGTCGGTTGGCGTTTCCAAGAGCCGTCTTGCCGCCTGTTGTGCAGGGGCCCAAGTCGCGCGCAGTTGTTCAATTTCGGCAATTGTCTTGCGGCGTGTTTCAGGTGTTTCGATCCCCCAAAAGATATCACCCTCCAAGAGCGCGTTCAGCACTTCTTCCACCTGCGCATCGCCAACAGCAAGGAGCTCTGCCGCATCCTCGACATTGACCTGATTGTGCAGGTGGCAAGCCGCAGCAGGCACAGCCTGCGTCCATGACAACAGCACTTGAGCCGCTGTAAGACGGTTCGCAACGCCCGTGTCCTGAATGATGGACTGCGCACTGCCTGCGGATTGAAAGGAAGAGTCAGCGTAAAGGCCGCCGACCGGCATGATCATGGCACCCGTCAGGAAGACGGAAGCCAGCAAAGAAGAATATCGCATAATTTTGGCCGCTTTAGTTGTTTCGCGCCACCACCCGCGGCCCGATCTACGCAACCTGCGGCCGATGGTCCATGACCTAAATCAAGTGCGCGGATTGCAGACACGACTGCCGCGTGGATTTGAAGGTCCAGGTCTACTTATCGCGGAATTGCGCTTCACGTTTTTCGGTAAAGGCCGCCATGCCCTCGGCTTGGTCCTCGGTTGCGAAGAGCGACTGGAACAGCCGCCGCTCATAATTCAGACCTTCGGCAAGTGTCGTTTCATAGGCACGATCTACAGCATCTTTTGCTGCCATCGTCGCAATCTGGGATTTCTCGGCAATCTTTTCTGCAGCTGCTTTCGCTTCGCTCAGCAATTTCTTGGCGGGGACAACACGGCTCACAAGACCGCTGCGCTCGGCCTCTTCGGCGTCCATGAAGCGGCCTGTCAGATGCATGTCCATCGACTTGGATTTGCCCACATAGCGGGTCAGGCGCTGTGTGCCGCCGATCCCCGCAATCACACCAAGGTTGATTTCGGGCTGGCCGAATTTGGCATTGTCCGCCGCGATAATGAAATCGCACATCATCGCCAGCTCGCATCCGCCACCCAGCGCGTAGCCTGCAACAGCGGCGATGATCGGTTTGCGGGTGCGATTGAAGCGGTCGGTTTCATTCTCGAAGAAGCGCTTGGTGTACATCTCGACAAATGTCTTGTCGGCCATCTCGGCGATATCGGCACCTGCAGCAAAAGCCTTCTCGGATCCGATGATCACGATGCAGCGGACCTTTTCACTGGCGTCGGCGTCTTCCAGCGCCGTGCAGAGTTCGCCCAGCAAGGCGCTGTTCAACGCATTCATCGCTTCGGGTCGGTTCAGCGTGATCGTTGCGACACTGTCGCTGATATCTACGATGATCTTGTCAAAGGCCATTCTGCTCATCCTGTTGCGCCGGTCAGAGCCCAAGGCTTAGCAAAGCGCGCGGGCGGATCAAGTTATCTTTGGCATTGCGGACAAAAGAAAGATGATCTTCCGGACTGTACGATTCGGGTGATTGTCTTGCCACATCCGTGGGTTACGCAGGGTTTATCCGCGCGGTCATAGACCTGAAAAACATGCTGGAAATATCCCAACTCACCATCGGATTGCCGGTAATCGCGCAGGGATGACCCGCCTGCGGCGATTGCTTCGGACAAGACATCGCGGATCAGCGGTACCAAAGAGGCGACACGCGCAGCACTGATACGCCCCGCCTTGCGCGCAGGATGGATACCGGCGCGAAACAGCACTTCGCAGACATAAATGTTGCCAAGCCCCGACACGATCCGCTGATCCAGCAGCGCCGATTTGATCGGTGTATTGCGCCCTTTCAGGCGGTCGATCAGATAGGTTTCGTTGAAGGCATTGCCCAAGGGTTCCGGCCCCAGATCGCGGATCAGCCAGTGATCTTCCTGGCGCGCTGTCTCCATCAGGTCCATCGCGCCAAAACGGCGGGCATCATTGAACGTAATGCGCGCGCCGTTTTCCATGTGGAACACAACATGATCATGTTTGGCGGGTGCCGGATGCGGGTGGTGGAATTCACCGATCATCTGCCCCGATACCAACATGCGCCCCGACATGCCAAGGTGGATCAAGAGCGTTTCAGCACTTGCAAGATCAACCAGGATATACTTCGAGCGCCGCCGCAGACCCAGTACCCGCTGCCCCGTCAACCGCTCGGCCATCCGTTCGGGAAACGGCCAGCGCAGATCGGGCCGGTTCACCTCGGCACGCGCGATCACACTGCCCTCCATCACGGGGGCGATGCCGGCTTTGACGGTTTCGACTTCGGGCAATTCGGGCATTTTGCGTCATCTGTTTTTGCTGTGGCCCACTACATAGGCATTGCTGCGCCCCTTGTCGTCCCCATTCGTGCGCCGTGGCACATTGACAGTTTGTCTATTTCGTCGCTTGGGTATAACCCCTTGCGGGACAGTATTCAGGCGAAAGCATGACATGACCGACAAGGCAGACAATACCACACACTTCGGGTTCGAAACCGTCCGCGAGGATGAAAAAGCAGGCCGCGTGCAAGGCGTGTTCTCATCCGTGGCGAGCAAGTACGACATTATGAATGATGTGATGTCGGGTGGTGTGCACCGGATCTGGAAAGATGCGATGATGGATTGGCTGGCCCCGCGACCCGGACAGCGGCTTTTGGATGTGGCTGGCGGGACCGGTGACATCTCGTTCCGCTTCCTGAAACGTGCGGGGCGTGGTCACTCAACCGTGCTCGACATTACCGAATCCATGCTTGTCGAGGGCCGCAAACGGGCCGAGGCTGCACAGATGTCGGACAGTCTTGATTGGGTTGTGGGCGATGCGATGGCCCTGCCGTTCGAGGCGAATACCTTTGACGTCTACACCATCAGCTTTGGCATCCGGAACGTGACCCGCCCGCAAGAGGCGCTGAACGAGGCCTACCGCGTCCTGAAGCCCGGTGGCCGTTTGATGGTGTTGGAGTTCAGCCAGTTGCCCAACCCGATGATGCAGGCCGCATATGACGCCTATTCGTTTAACGTGATCCCGCGTATGGGCCAGATGATTGCGGGGGATCGTGACAGCTACCAGTATCTGGTCGAATCCATCCGCAAATTCCCCGATCAGGAAACTTTCCTCGGGATGGTGCGTGAAGCAGGTTTCGGCAACGCGAAATATCGCAACCTGACAATGGGCGTTGCGGCGCTGCATTCGGGATGGAAGCTCTAGCATGCGCGGCCCTCACAATATCATCCGCCTGATCCGCACAGGTGCCACATTCGAACGCACGGGTGCGATGAAAGTTGTGCTGGATGCGTTCGATGCGGGGCCATTGCTGCGCATTACGTTCCGGACATTGGTCTGGCCGTTTCAGTGGCTTGGCTACAAAGGCGATGTGTCGATGCCGCCCGCAGTGCGTGCGCTGCAAGCGCTGGGTCCGGCCTATATTAAATTCGGTCAAATCCTGTCGACCCGCCCCGATGTGGTGGGTGACGAACTCGCAGTGCAACTGCGGGTTCTACAGGATAAATTGCCGCCGTTTTCCATGGCAGAGGCAAAAAAGGCGATCCAATCCGAGCTGGGTACCAGTTTTGATAAACTCTTTTCGACCTTCTCTGAACCGGTCGCTGCTGCCTCGCTCGCCCAGGTGCACAAGGCCCATCTGGCCGACACGGGCGAGGCTGTCGCGGTGAAAATCCTGCGTCCCGGGATTGAGCGCGCGTTCCGGACCGACATTGATGCGTTCTACTTTGCTGCGCGTGCGATCGAGTTCTTGTCGCCCGCGTCGCGCCGTCTGCGCCCGATGGATGTGATCACCCATTTCGAAGGCGTGGTCATGGGCGAATTGGACCTGCGATTGGAAAGCTCGGCCGCCGCGGAATTTGCCGCGAATACCGAAAACGATACGGGTTTTCAGGTGCCCAAGGTGCATTGGCATCTGTCGGGGCGCCGCGTGATGACAATGGAATGGGCCGAAGGCACGAACATCGGGATGAACGAAGCGCTGGATGCCGCAGGGCATGATCGCGTCGTTTTGGCCACGCGTGTCCTGCAGCTCTTCCTGAACCATGCGCTGCGCGACGGCTACTTTCACGGCGACATGCACCAAGGCAACCTGAAGGTCGCCGCAAACGGGGATATCATTGCCTATGATTTCGGCATCATGGGGCGGATCGATGAATATACCCGCCGCGTCTATGCCGAGATCCTGTTCGGCTTTATCCGTAAGGACTACCAGCGGGTCGCAGAGGTCCATTTCGAAGCGGGCTATGTGCCTGCAAACCGCGATGTTGACGAATTCGCCCGCGCACTGCGCGCTGTTGGCGAGCCGATTTTCGGCATGGACGCGAGCCGCATTTCGATGGCGCGCCTGCTGAGTTATCTGTTTGAAGTCACCGAGCGGTTCGGCATGGAAACCCGCACCGAGCTGATCTTGTTGCAACGCACAATGGTGGTGGTCGAGGGTGTCGCCCGATCACTTGATCCGCGGATGAACATCTGGCACGTCGCAAAACCCATCGTCGAAGACTACATCAAGGAAAGCATCGGCCCGAAGGCCTTGATGCGTGATCTGGCAAAGACCGCGCGTATTCTGTCGCGCTTTGGCCCGCAGTTGCCAAAGCTTGCCGAAGACGCGCTGATCCGTCTGAACAATCCGCCACCGCCGCCAAAACCGCAGCGCCGCATTGCGCGGTTGTCGTGGATGGCGCTTGGCGCGGTTCTGGCAAGTGGCGCTATATGGGGCATCTCTCTGCTCTAGAGGTTCGCGTCACGGAGCGCTGTGACCTGATCACTCGCCACGGTAATTCCCCCCGTCAGGACCAGCATGGTCACACCGCCCTCAAGCCGCACCTCGTTCACGGTATGATAGCTTGCGACGGGGTTCTGGGCGATCACCTGACCGTTGGATATTGACTGGATTTCGAACTGATAAACCCCTGCAGGCATCGGCGTACCGTCAGGGCCGACACCCGCCCATTGCACCGTCTCGGCACCTGGCGGGACAGCCTGCCTCTGCACCTCTTCGCCTGCAGCATTGCGCACGACAAGCTCTGCGCTGTCAGCGGCCACGGTTCTTGTCGCCAGTAGTGTCATTGGCTGGCCGTCAAAATAGGCAGGCCCCTCTGTGCGCACCTCTTTGCCGACCAGTGCCGCCATTTCAACCAGCCCACCTGTTGTCATCTGGCTGCTGAGGGACCGCAACAAATCATTCGTCAGCACCGCCTGTTCAACCCCCGAGAAGGTTGCCAGCTGCGTCGCATAGTCTGTCGAATTGATTGGGTTCAGCGGGTCTTGATACTGCATTTGCGCCGTCAGCATCTTCAAGAAGGTTTCAAAATCAGAACTGATCTGCGTCGCGGCATTGGCCACGCCTGCGTTGGGGGTTGTCCCACCGGTTTGGGTGAGTTGCGTGATATCCATGTTTGCTCCTTAAATGCGCAGATCGAGGCCACCCACAGCAGGTGGTGGCGAGGCTTGGGTGATCGGAACGGTGTCTAGTATCTGTTGCTCGACAGGTTGCTCGTCCGGCCTCGCCTCAGGGCGCGCCTGCCCCTTTTGGTCGCCAAAAGAGAACGAAATTGAGTTATACCCAAGCTGACGGAACTCCTGCGCAAGGATATCAATGTGCCGCCGCAACAGCTCCTGAGTTTCGGGGCGATCAGCTAGCAGGCTCACCGTGATAACACCATCAGCCGCAGAAAGGCTTAGTTTTACCCGCCCCAGTTCTTCCGGGTTAAGCGCAATTTCCGTTGTCTTGCCGTTGCTATTCGTGACAGCCACCGCTAACTGCGCGGCCACATGGCGTGCAGTTTCTGGTGTGGCAGCGGCCGCCCCAGAGGCCGGAGTACCAGTGACCGCAGTGTGCCGTTCGGCAGGCATCGCCGACAAAATACTATCCACATCAGCCGGTTTAGACGCCTTTTCAACCATCTCACGCTGCGGATGAGCAGCGATTTGCGCCATGGCCACGGCAGGTGGCTGTGCCGCAGACACATGTGCTGCCGCACTCGGGGGTAGCTGTACCGTTGCCCGCGGTGGCATGGCATCCTCGCGTACAGGACGTGGCCGTTCATCGGCAGTATGAAACCGGGGGTTTCGCACATATTTGGCCTGACCTTCGAAATCTGCCCTGGGTTTGTCTGAAATCGACGGTGGTGACACAGGTGGCGGCGCGTCCACCTTCGTTGTCTCGACCGGTTTCGGCTGCAGTGGTTGTGTAGACGGCACCTCAGCACGCACCTTAACCGGCAAACGCCCTTCGACCACAGACTGTGCCACAGTCGCGCCTGTTGATTTGCCTTCCCGCGCGACCGGAGCGGTCTGATCGGGCCGCTTTTCTGTTGCGCCCTCGCGCGCAGGCGGCGGCACGTTCGGGCCCTGACGCCGCAACATCTGGGTTTTATCCTCTGCTGGTCCGGATAGTGCGGCTACACCTTCGCTATCAACCTTTGCTGCGGGCACAGGTAAAGCGATCGGCGTTTCGGCCTTGGCCACAACGTCTTTTGTCACCACAGGCAGAGCGACCGCATCGTCCGGTAGCAGCTCTGGATCAGCAGCAAACGCCACACCCATTCCCCCATCCGCCGCGTCACCATGTATGTCATCACCCGCCGGTGCGGTCGCGGCCATCATTTCGTCGAATGTCGTGACATCGGCGCTAGCGGCCCCCACGGCAGGCACCGGCGGGGTCTGTGCGGTCGTCGCTGCCGACTGGGAAAGGATCAAGGGAATCATCGGTTCTCCGATTGCGTCTGTTCGATCTTCTGTTTGACGCAAAAAACTTACTGAATGTTTAGGAAGGTCGGTCAAGTTGCGCGAACCACCAACCGGAGAATCCGATGACAATGATCACTGATCTGCCACCGCCACGCCCCGCGCCCGCCCTGCCGGACTATATAAACAACGACGCAAAGCTGCGTGACGCCGCCCAAAAGATGGAGGCGACATTTCTGGCGGAAATGCTGAAATCCGCAGGTGTCGGGACGCCGCGCGAAACATTCGGCGGCGGCGCTGGCGAAGAGCATTTCGCTTCTTTCCTGCTAGAGGCGCAGGCCGAGGAAATGGTGAAAGCAGGGGGAATCGGACTAGCCGAAGCGCTTTTCGAGGCCATGAAAGTCCGGAACTTTGTTTAATACAGTCGTTTCTCAATTGCATCAGGTGCTGGACCAGGAACGCCAGGCGCTGATTTCCGCGGATTACGACGCGTTGGCCACCTTCGTTTCGCAAAAGGAGGCATTGTTGTCACAGCTGGAAAAAACAATTCCGGCTAAGGAAGAGTTGCGGCCCCTGCGCCAAAAGATGGACGAGAACCTTGGTCTTCTGGCGGCCGCGATCAAAGGCGTCGCTGCCGCGAGCGCGCGTCTTTCAGCGCTTCAGAACGTGAAAAGCGGTTTGAGTGTTTATGACAACGCAGGCCGTCTTGAACATGTCCGCACCCACAACCCAGCCCTCGAGAAGAAGGCCTGATTTCAGTCAAATTCTCTTTATTTGGACGGGCCGAGTTAAGAGGTTGTTCAGCCTGCGCTAGATATTCATCCGGCATCGCCACAAAGGCGCACCGGTACGAAGTGACCGGTGAATTCCGTCAGAATGACGCATCGCGCCGCAGTAAATTTGCGGAGTTTCCAACCAACCCGGTGCAAAGCGCCATACATAAAGGACCGTGAATTATGTCCAGTATTTTGACCAACAACAGCGCAATGGTTGCGCTGCAAACGCTCAAGTCGATCAACAACGATCTCTCCAAAACACAATCAATGATCTCAACCGGTAAAGATGTCGCTTCGGCCAAGGACAATTCGGCCGTTTGGGCGATTTCCAAGGTGATGGAATCAGACGTCAAAGGCTTTAAAGCCATCTCTGAGAGCCTGTCTTTGGGTGAATCCTCTGTCGCAGTTGCCCGCAACGGGGCGGAAACGGTGACAGACCTGCTCAACAACATGAAAGAAAAAATCGTTGCAGCGCAGGGCGAGAACGTCGATCGCACAAAACTCCAGTCGGATGTAAAGGCGATCTCTGACCAGATCGCATCGGTGGTTGGTGCGGCGCAGTTCAACGGGTTGAACATGTTGTCCGGCACGCAAAGCGTGAATATTCTGTCCTCACTGGATCGTTCCAGCGATGGCACGGTCGCACCGTCCAACATCACAGTCGACCGCCAAGACCTGAGCACCGATGCAGGTGTTTACGGGACCGGGGCAACGCTGGCTGACAACGTGACAACCACACTTGGGGGCAACCTTGCCGCTGACGGGACCGGCGACGCATTCTCGAATGGTGCAAACATTCTGGAAGCAACAGTTGCAGGTACAATTGTTGCCGGCCAAACCTATAACTTCCAGATCGCGGGCGAAACCGTCAGCTTTACAACCACGACGACAGCCACCGATGACTTGGCGGCCGGCTTGACTGCCGCGATCAACGCAGCAGGCATTGAAGACATCACAGCAGATGTAACCGCATCAGTGATTTCGATCAGCTCGACCTCGAAGTTCGATGACGTCGAAGTTAATACAAGCGGCAACGGTGCTGCGACTTTTGCCCTCCAGGCAAATGGCGTGACAGCGGCGGCCGCAACAACAAATACGCAGACGATCAACGCCCGCGCGTCCGAGCTCGCGTTTTCAACGACGGCAGGTGTTTCCGAAGGTGACAGCTACCGCGCGAGCATTGGTGGCGTAAGCTATGACTATATCGCAGGTCCGAACGAGACCTTCGAAGATGTCGCGCGTGGTTTGAAGACTGTCATTGACGGTGCGGGTATTGAAAATATCTCGACACGCGTGACGCAGGATGAAGCAACGGGCGCATGGATCCTGCAAATCGACAATGATGGCGCCGCTCAGACCCTCACAGACGATGGTGCTGCGGGTGGTACAGCAACTGGTGGGCTCGTTGGGCTGGATAAACTGGACGTGACGACAGATGAAGGCGTGGCTGCGGCCCTTGCCAACATCGAAACATATATCGACACAACAATTGATGCCGCTGCATCTTTTGGTTCCAGCCAGGGCCGGATCGAAACACAGTCAGACTTTATCTCGAAACTGACAGATTCGCTCCGGTCCGGAATCGGTGCGCTGGTTGATGCGGATATGGAAGAAACATCCGCACGTCTGCAGGCCTTGCAGGTCCAACAGCAGTTGGGTGTGCAGTCGCTCTCGATTGCGAACCAGGCCCCCCAGACCATCCTGTCTTTGTTCCGGTAAAATCGAGCGGTGGCGCCATAACACTGGCGCCACCCTTATCCTTATGGCCACGATAAAATCGGGCCTCGTCCACATTGCGCCGGAAAGGACCCACGCGTGAACGTTATTGAACAAGCCCAGCTGGGCTATGCCCCCACACAATTTGCCATCCGCACGACACGCTCAGTCGAGGCACAACTGATTACACAGATTACGTCACGCCTCCAAAAGCTGCGCAACGCCAGTCGCCAGGATTTCCCGAAACTGATGGCCGCCCTGCATGACAACCGCCGCATGTGGAACACGATGGCGATTGACGTGGCTGACAAGGGCAATGCCCTTCCAAAGGAATTGCGCGCCCAGATCTTCTATCTCGCTGAGTTTACCGACCAGCACACCCAGCAGATTCTTCGCAAAAAAGCCGATATTGCTGCACTCATTGATATCAACATGGCTGTACTCCGCGGCCTCAACGGGCAGGAGCGGGCTTGATGTCGGGCCTTGTGCTCAAATTGAACCCAAGAGAGCGGGTTTTGGTGAATGGTGCCGTCATTGAAAACGGCGACCGTCGGAGCAGGCTATCGATCCTGACGCCGAACGCGAATATCTTGCGCCTGCGCGATGCGATCCGCCCGGATGAGGTCAACACACCTGTGCGCCGGGTCTGTTACATCGCACAGCTCGTGTTGTCTGGTGATGTGGATGAGGAAGATGCGAAACTGCAGATCCTGCGCGGAATCGAGCAATTGAGCCAAGCGCTCCGTGATGATGATAGCCGCACCCATCTTGATCATGCGACCGAGGCGGTTGGCCGCCTGGATTTCTACCGTGCTCTCAAATCACTGCGCAATCTTCTCCAACGTGAGGCACGTCTTTTGGGGACAGCCCCACAATGAGTTTTCAACCTGTCCTCCCCCTGACGGGCTATGTTGGCTGGCGTTTTTTGGAAAGGACTGCCCAGGCGCAAGAGACCGCTTTTGCCGAAAGCCGGCCGATCCAGCGCGCGACAGATTACTTTCGTGAAAACATCGGGTCGGTCCGCACCGCGGCCGATCTGGTCAATGATCGCCAGCTCCTGGCAGTCGCTCTTGGTGCCTTCGGCCTGGATGATGACATTAACAACCGTGCTTTTATCCAGAAAATCCTCGAGGATGGCACCACGGCAGATGACGCACTTGCCAATCGTCTGGCCGACAACCGCTATGCCGACTTCAGCCGCGCGTTCGGCTTTGGTGATAGTGCCATACCGAACACAGTATTGAGCAGTTTCGCCGGTGATATCGCCCAGCGTTTCGAAAGCCAGCAATTCGCCCGCGCGATCGGCGAGCAGAACAACGACCTGCGTCTGGCACGCAATGTAAGGTCCGGCCTTGCGGATGTGCTTGATCGCACGACAACCAACAATGGCCAGTGGTTTGCGATCATGGGAAACGCCCCGCTGCGATCTGTTTTTCAAACCGCACTCGGGCTGCCTGACAGCATTTCGAGCATTGATATCGACAGGCAACGTGAGATTTTCCAAGAGCGCGCCAAGTCAGTGCTCGGAACAGATGATTTGTCCCAGATTGCAACCCCCGCAGAAGAGGAAAAGCTGATCCGCCTGTTTCTGATCCGTGCAGAGGCCAATGCCATCGCATCCACCTCGGCGGGGGCGACAGCATTGGCATTGCTGCAATCGGTGCCGCGGATCATCCGCTAAGGTGTATCAGACCGCATCGGCGACGCCGTGATCGCCTGCCGCAGCTTGGCGAAATGCGCCAGCGTACCGCGTCCGTCCTTGATCTTCTGGAACTCTTCCAGCGCTGGTGCCGTCGCAATTGCCGCATCCAGCGCAGGGTCTGATCCCGCCACATAGAGCCCTGCCTGCACCATCATTTCAGAGCGTGCATAGGTCCCCAAAAGCGACCGTGCCTTCGCAATAATCTCATTCTCTTTGTCGTTCGCCGCCGCGGGCAAGGCACGTGATACCGACCTGACCACATCGACAGCAGGAAAACGCCCGCGTTCGGCAACCGTGCGGTCCAGCACAATGTGCCCGTCCAGAACGCCGCGCAGCATATCCGCCACCGGCTCTTCCATATCCGAACCTGCGACCAGAACAGAGAAGATGGCAGTAATATCGCCCGCATCCCCAACACCGGGCCCGGCGCGTTCGCAAAGCCGCGCAATCGCAGGGCCGGTCGAGGCGGGGTATCCGCGCAAATTGGCGTTTTCGCCGCTCGCGACAGCCAGTTCGCGATGGGCCTCGCAGAACCGGGTTACCGAATCGACCAACAGCAGAACATGCTGGCCAGCGTCGCGAAAGTATTCGGCTACAGCCATTGCCGAGAGCGCACAGCGCCGCCGCACCTGTGGACCTGTGTCCGAGGTGGCCGCCACGACAACGGCGCGCCTCATACCTTCCAGTCCCAGCACTTCTTGCACGAAGTGCCCGACCTCACGCCCGCGTTCACCAACGAGTGCGATAACGATGACATCGGCCTCAACCCCGCGCGCGAGGTCTGCCAGCAAGGTTGATTTACCCACACCGGAGCCTGCGAAAAGTCCGATCCGCTGGCCACGCACCAAAGGTAGCAGCGTGTTGAAAACCGCCAAACCCGTTTCCAACCGTGCGCCCAGTGGTCGCCGCTGATGGGACGCAGGCGGTGTCGCGTTCAGATCACAACCCTGCAAACCAGGCAGCAAAGGCCGCCCGTCAAGCGGCTGACCGTTGGGGTCAATAACACGCCCGATCCACCCCCCATGCGGTGCGAGTTGTGGTGCAGGAGAAAACACCACCGGATCGTTGATCGACACGCCATCGGTCGTGCCATCGAGCATCAGATCTGCGCCGCTTTCATCAAGCTTCACGACTTCGCCATACCGCCGTTTCCCCTTGCTCTGAATGACGCCACGGTCACCGACGCGGAGATCGTGCGCTGCACGCGCGCAGCGGACGGTGCCGGAGGAGACGCCGATCACATGCCCCGCTTTGTGTATTTGTGCGCAGGTTTCAATCGCCCGGCACATCTGATCGAGAAGGTTTTCCTGCATTAAGGTTGTCCATTCAAATGCCACACACTTCTTTTTAAGGAATCACCCTTAATCCTTCGTTGAAACCAACCGAGGGAGAATCCCCGATGTACAATTCACTGGATCTTTTCCAGACAGCGGGCGCCATGGCGCGTCACGCAGGTGCCAGACAGGCTGTCGTTGCGCGCAATATCGCTAACGCAGACACGCCTGACTTTCAGGCGCAGTCAATCGCTGCTTTCAAGGATGTCTATGCTGGGTCTGCCACAACGGCGATGCGCGCCACCCGCGCCGGGCATATTGGTGGCCAGATCGGACAACCCGCAACGGATCTGCGGCAAACCGTGGTCGGCGAACCCTCACCCAACGGCAACAGCGTATCCATTGAAGACGAAATGCTACGCGCCGTTGAAGTGAGCCGTGAACACAACCGCGCCCTGACCATCTACCGCCACGCGATGACGGTCCTGCGCACAAGTCTTGGCAGAGGATAAGGGGGTAGAATGACTGATTTCAGTGATGCCATTTCCGTTGCAACCAGCGGGATGAAGGCACAGGCCAGCCGTTTGCGTCATGTGTCCGAGAATATTGCCAATACCGACACGCCCGGTTACCGGCGCAAAGCGATAACCTTTGAAGAGATGGTCAATCTGGGCCGCACTACCGGTGAAGTTGCGGTTGGCGAGGTCCGGCTGGACCGATCCGAGCTGAGCCGGATTTATGACCCTGCCCACCCCATGGCCGACGCGGCAGGATATTACCAAGGCTCAAACGTCAATCTGCTGATTGAAATCGCCGACGCGCGTGAAGCGCAGCGCAGCTATGAAGCCAACCTCAAAATGTTCGATCAGGTGCGACAGATGTCGACAGCCCTGATGGATCTCTTGCGTAGATAAGGAAAATACCATGGATATCAGTGCACTCGTCGCCCAGAACTATGCCGCGAGCAAATCCGTCACCGCCCCCGAGACAGGCGGCGCCGGTGCCGCCTTTGGTGCTGCTGCGGAAAGCTTTCTTGCGACCATGCAGGCAAGCGAAAACACCGCAATGCAGGCGATGACCAGCGGGGCCGATCCCCATGCGCTGGTCGAGGCCTTGGCACAAACCGAACTGGCCGTGCAAACGGCAGTAACGGTGCGTGACCGCGTGGTCGAAGCCTATCAGGAAATCCTGCGGATGCCTGTCTGATGAGCGATGCGCTTTTCTATGACACCTTGCGACAGGGGCTTTGGGTGACATTTGTCATCTCTGTGCCGATCCTTGCCGTGGCACTGGCCTCGGGGTTGATTGTGGGACTGTTTCAGGCGCTGACATCCATTCAGGAAATGACGCTTACCTTTGTGCCAAAACTGGCAGCAATCGTCGTCACCTTCTGGATCACCATGGCGTTCATGACAGAGGCCCTTGTCGCACTGTTTCAAACAACGCTGATCCCGATCATTTCAGGGGGCTTTTGATGGATAATGCGTCATATACCGCGCTGACGCGGCAGGCGGGCCTGCTGCAAGAAATGCAATTGCTGGCCAACAACATCGCCAACGCATCGACCACGGGTTTTCGGGCCGAGGGCATCTTGTTTGCCGAACATATCAAAGCGCTGGGGCCAGACGCCCCGTCCCTGTCAATGGCGAGCGCCGGAGTGCGCAACACAGTGATGACGCAAGGCACATTGGCGCAAACCGGCGGCACCTTCGATCTGGCGATCGAAGGCGACGGGTTCTTTCTGGTCGAAACGCCGGATGGTCCGCGCCTGACACGGGCCGGCGCCTTTGGACCCGACGCGAACGGGACGCTTGTGACACCAGAGGGCCATGCCGTTCTGGATGCAGGCGGCGCGCCCGTTTTTGTCCCTCAGGGGCTGGGCCCTGTGGGCATTGGCGCTGACGGCATCATCAGCGCGGGCGGGCAACCTGTCGGGCAGATAGGATTGGTTCTGCCAATTGATCCGACACAAATGGTGCGCGAAGGCAGCGTGCTGTTCGACGCGCAGGGCGGATTTGAACAGGCCGTCGATGGCCGCGTGCTGCAAGGGTTTCTGGAGGGCTCAAACGTGAACCCGATACTTCAGGTCGGTCGGATGATCGAAGTCCAGCGCGCCTATGAGTTGGGCCAAAGTTTTCTCGACAAAGAAGATGAACGCATCCGCAGCGTCATTCAGGCCATTCGCACATAAAGGAGACGATTGATGCGCGCACTACAGATTGCAGCGGCAGGCATGACTGCCCAGCAAATGCGGGTTGAAGTGATTTCAAACAACCTCGCGAATATGAACACCACGGGGTATAATGCACGACGGGCGGAATTCGCGGACCTGCATTATCAACAAGTGGCCCGCCCCGGCACGATCAATGCCTCTGACGGCACAGTCCTGCCCACCGGCGTGCAGCTTGGGCTGGGCGTCCGGGCAAGCGCGGTTTCGGTGATGCTCAGCCAAGGCGCGCTGGGGGCCACAGGTGGCGATCTCGACCTTGCGATTGAGGGCGACGGTTATCTGGAAGTGACTCTGCCGTCCGGTGCGTCGGCCTATACGCGCGATGGCGCGCTGAAGCTTACAGGCGACGGTCTGATTGTGACGTCAGATGGGTATCCCGTTGTTCCCGATCTGACGATCCCGCGCGATACAAGGTCGATCTCGATCAATGCCGATGGCGAGGTTTATGGCTATTTCATTGATGAAATCCAGCCGCAACTCTTGGGCCAATTCAGCTTGGCAGGCTTTACCAACCCAAAGGGACTTGAGGCGATTGGATCAAACCTGTTTCTGGAAACCCCCGCATCAGGCCCTTCGGTCGTTGCGGCACCGGGTGAGGACGGATTGGGCGTCTTGCGTCAGGGCTATCTTGAGGACAGTTCGGTCGATCCCGTGCGCGAAGTCACCGACCTGATCGAGGCACAGCGCGGGTATGAGCTCAATTCCAAGGTTATCACCGCCGCCGACCAGATGCTGAGTGCGATGGTGCAGTTGCGGTGATCCGGCTGGCTTTCATATCCGCGATGATCGCAGCTCCTGTAGCGGCCGAGACCGTGGTCGCAACCCGCACGATCCCCGCGCAAACGGTGATTTCGGCAGACGATATCCGCATTGTCGGTGATCCGACCGGCGCGGCACTGCAAGAGGCGCAAAACATGATTGGCATGGAGGCACGCGTGGCCCTTTTTGCAAACCGGCCCATCCAGTCCGGCAACATCGGCCCGCCTGCTGTTGTCGAGCGCAATGAAATCATCCCGCTGTTGTTTGAAAGGAACGGTCTGACGATCTCGACCGATGGCAGGGCGCTAGGGCGGGCCGGGCCCGGTGATGTCATTCGGGTGATGAACCTTGGGTCGCGCACAACAGTTACGGCGCGGATCGGCAGTGATGGGGTGGCATATGTCCAAAGGTAAATTGACAGCAGCACTTCTTGCAGTGCTGATCACGGGCTGCGGCAGCAGCGATATCGGCCAACCCCCACGGTTTTCACCCTCGGCCGAAAACACCGAGCGCGCGGCCATTCTGAACCCCGCCATGCCAATGCCGGTTTCGGCACGGGTTCTGGGGCCATCATCGAATGCCTCACTCTGGACCGGTGCACGCGGATCGCTGCTCGGTGATCGCCGTGCAATGCAACGCGGCGATATCATGACGGTCGTTATTGAAATTGATGACCGTGCGGAAATCTCGAATTCGAGCGATCGGTCGCGCTCGGCGTCGCAACAAGCGGGCGTGCCCCAGCTCTTGGGTATCCCGCAGCGGCTTGATCCGCGCCTGCCAGAGGGGGCGTCATCTGCGGCACTCGTGGATCTGAATTCACAAAGTTCCGCGTCAGGCGACGGCACGGTGCGCCGCAACGAAAGGCTGACCTTAAGGGTTGCTGTCACGGTCACGGACGTCTTGCCAAACGGCGTATTGGCGATTGTGGGCCAGCAAGAGGTGAGGGTGAATTTCGAACTGCGCGAACTGATCGTGACGGGCTATGTGCGCCCCGAAGACATCACCCGACAAAACGAGATTACTTACGATAAAATCGCCTCGGCAAGGATTTCCTACGGGGGGCGCGGCCAGATCACGGACATGCAACAACCCCGCCTTGGACATCAGCTGCTTGAATCGATCCTGCCATTCTAACAAAGGTCAAAGCATCGCATGAAAGCTATTTTGATACCTGTCATACTGCTACTTGCCGGAACGGGCGCCGGCGCCGGCGCTGGGTTGTTTCTGACGCCGCCAAAACAGCAGGATGCAGAAAGCGCGCTTGACTGCCCAACGCCCGAAGGGGCAATCGAGACATCCGGTGTGCCAGACGCTGCTGCCGCGTCGCCTGAACGGGAATATGCAAAACTGAACAACCAGTTCATCATCCCCGTTGTAGAAGACGAAATGGTTGCCGCACTGGTCGTTATGTCGCTGAACCTTGAGGTCACGGTAGGCAGCCGTACCGCCATTTTTGCCGCAGAGCCCAAATTACGTGACCGTTTTCTGCAGGTGATGTTTGATCATGCCAATAACGGCGGTTTTTCCGGGAATTTTACGACTGGCACAAAAATGCGTGCCTTGCGTAACGAACTGCTGCGCGTGGCCCAAGACATCAGCGGCCCGAGCGTCACTGACGTTCTGGTCATCGATCTTGTCCGTCAGGATTCGTAGCGCGAACGCCGTTGCGCCATTTGTACCTTTTTCAATAGCGCTTGGGCCGCCTGATCCTGCCCAAAGGATCTTTGCACCCTCGCCAGACAGTCGGATTTCTGCGCCAGAAGCTGGGCAAGTTCGGTGTTGATCGTCTTGCGCCGTTGATCCACCCAGGCATGCCAATGCACATCGGCCCCTGCGATCGTGGCCGGATCATCCGCTTTGGTCACCGAAGCCGCACGCGCATTCCGCTGCTGCACCAGATCTAGCAGGTTCTTGCGTAAATCGTGCTCTTTCGCTTGCAACTGCGCCAATCGGGCCTGATCGGCCTGAAACCGCAGGGCGGATACCTGTGCCAAAGCTTTGATCCGGTCTTCCTGCATTATCGGCGCGCGGCCTTTCTGCGCATGCCTTCTGCAAACCGGATCGCTGCAGCCACGGCGCGATAGTAATCTTGCGAAATCTCTTGCCCAAGATCGACCTCTGCATGCAGCGCACGGGCGGTGGGCGGATCCGAATGTACAGGCACGCCATGTTCCTGCGCCAGTTCACGGATGCGCGCAGCGACCTCATCAACGCCCTTGGCGACACAGATAGGCGCACGCCCCGCGGACTGGTCCCACTTCAGGGCAACGGCATAATGTGTGGGGTTCACAACCACGACATCTGCGGTCGGAACATCCTGCAGCATCCTGTTTGTAGCAATCTCTTGTCCACGCTGACGGCGCTGTTGTTTGATAAAGGGGTCGCCCTCGGATTGCTTTAATTCATCCATCAATTCCTTGCGGCTCATCCGGTTCTTCCGGATGTGCTCTGCGCTTTGCCACATGAAATCCACACCGCCCAAAACCAGCGCCATCAGCAACACAATCGCCATCAGCACAACAAGCATGCGACCCAGCTCTGCCAAGATCAGACGCGGCGGCAACTGCATGCTTCCAAGGATCTGGTCAATCTGGCCTATCAGAAATAACCCCAGGATCACACAATAGATGATCAGTTTCGCGCTGCTCTTGGCGAACTCGAACAGGCCTTGCCGCCCGAGTTTATTCTTGATCCCTGAAACCGGTGAAACACGGTCCAGCTTTGGCGCGACTTTGCTGGTTGTGAACAAAAAACCGCGCTGCAAAGCCACGCTGACAAGCGCAAATATTGCGGGCACCCCGAACCAGGGGGCGACACCCCAGACCACCTGCTGTTGGATACCGCCATGCAGGGCCGCACCACCACCGCCAAAGATCACCGCAGACAGATCATTGGACTGCTCCAGAAGTACCGCAAGCGTCGTGGCCAGATCATCCAAAACCGGCGGGCCAATCGTCAGCATCACCAACAAAAGCCCACCATAGGCCGCCGCTGTTGTCAGATCAGCCGAGCGTGCGATTTCGCCCTTCTTGCGCGCGTCATCCAGCTTTTTCTGCGTCGGTTCGTATTGCTTGTCGCTGTCTTCTTCCTCGCTCATGGCATGGACCCGAAGGGCATTTCCATGAAGGCGGAAAAGGCGGCCAGCCAAATCGCCAGCATGATGGGTGCCGCAAGGAAGAAAAGCAAAAGCCCCCCTGCGGTCAGTGCGGGCGCACCGACGAATGACACCATCAACTGGGGCATGGCGCGGTTAATGACACCCAGCACAACATTGTAAACCAGCGATGCAATCAGGAAAGGTGCCGCAAGGATAAAACCCAAGGCAAACGTGCGTCCGACCTCGGCCACACCGACCTCGGCCACCAGACCAGGCTGAAGGGCCACACCAAA
Organism: Yoonia sp. R78084; assembly: GCF_044595625.1. Taxonomy (NCBI): domain Bacteria; kingdom Pseudomonadati; phylum Pseudomonadota; class Alphaproteobacteria; order Rhodobacterales; family Paracoccaceae; genus Yoonia; species Yoonia sp. R78084. The sequence goes on along the minus strand of NZ_CP138993.1, from coordinate 3,351,694 downwards.
GGGGACCAGAACATAGCTATGGATCATATAGCTGGCCACCTGCACATGCAGCCCCGACAAAGCAGCAAGTGCCGTGCCCGCCACCACCAGCATATGGCCAATCGCAGGCTGCGGATCGACGACCGCGGTACCACCGAAGATCTGCGACAACGATGTGGCCTGCGCAGCGATAGACCCCGCAATCTGGAGAACAAGAATAAAGAACCGCAGGAAGAGACCAAAAAACAGCCCCGTTAGCGCCTCCATCCCCAAGAGGCCGAAAGCGGCCAGCATGGACGCGGGCGGCGCAGGAATCGTCTGCACAACGGAGGGTGCAACGATCAAGGTGAACATGACTGCCAAGACCAGCCGGACGCGCGTGGGAACCGGCTGATCACCGAAGGCGGGCAGAACAGCCATGAACGCCCCGAGACGGGTAAATACAGCAAAACCGCTCCAGAGTGCGGATTGCGAATAGGGCAGCAATTCCAGCAAGAGCTCCATCAGACAGGGACCAGTCCAACAAGAGAAGGCCGTGCATCAATACCAATTTCCTCGAATGACAGAACCGGGTTCATGATGCCCTTGGCCGCCATGACCGTCCGCAAAAACCGCCTGCGTCGGGTGGATGTCACGACAGCCGCATAAGCACCGGCATTCGCAGCCTGCCCCAGCTTTTCCGCGATTCCGTCGGCCAGCCGGTTAAAGCTCTCCGGCGGCAGGGCCACGTCACCGCTACCGCGATCGGTGCGTATTTCATAAGTGGCAAAGGTATCTTCCCACTCCGGTGCAAGCTGTACCAAAGGGATCGTCCCGTCCGGTCTGCGCATCTTGGCCACAAGCTGAAACCCGAGCCGCTGGCGTACATGTTCAGCAATGGCATCAGAGCTTTGAAAGAGCTGCCGTCCTTCCGCGACAGCCTCGATGATAAGCCCGAGGTTGCGGATCGACACCCGCTCTTCCAGCAGCAACCGCAAGACCGACAACAGCACATCAAGGGGCACTTTGTCAGGGACAAGTTCATCCAGCATCCGCCGGTTTGCTGCGGCGCGATCCGGATCGCTCAGATTTGTCATTTCATCCAGCCGCCGCCGTAGCGCCTTGAATGTGAGCAAGCGGGCGAAATTCCGTTTGACGATTTCAAGCAGATGCGTTGCCAAGACCTCTGCCGGTTGCACCGTGGTCAGACCGGCAACAGCCGCTTTTTCCTGATCCGATGGATCAATCCATCGTGCGGGCGCGCCATAAACCGGTTCATTCACCGCCTCGCCGGGCATATCGGCCGCACTGCTGTCGTTCATCAGCGCCAGAATCTGGTTTGGCTGCAATCGATCGCGCACCTGTTCGACACCCTGAATGTGAACAACATAATATCCGGGGGGCAAGGCGGGATTATCGGTCAGTCTGATTTCTGGTAACATCACCCCGAATTCACTCGCAACATGGCTGCGCATATTTGCAATCCGCGCGTCCAGTCCCGTACCCGGATCAAGCACCATATCAACAAGATCCGGCGCGAATTCGACGTGAATATCGTCAAGATCAAGCATGTCCCCAAGCGAGCTCCGGGCAGGCTTTTCCTCCTCCGTCGGCGCATTATCCGCATGCCTTTCGGCGTTGCGTTGCGCCGCAGAAGCCATCACGAAGGCACAACCGCCCAATGCAATCGCGCCAAGGATGAAGGGGAGAAAGGGCAAACCCGGCACCAGCGCAAGCAGCGCCATCAGGATGCCCACAGTCATCAGCGCCGCAGGATGCCGACCAAGCTGTGTCACCAGTGCTAGGTCTGTTGCACCCGTCGCCCCACCCCGCGCCAGCAGCAGCGCAGATGCGATGGAAATCACTACAGCAGGTATTTGTGATACTAATCCATCACCAACAGTCAAAATAGAATATGTCTCAAATGCGCGACCGACCGGCATATCATGTACGGTAATGCCAACAATCAATCCGACAATCAGGTTGAGGGCTGTGATCAAGAGGCCGGCGATTGCATCGCCTTTTACAAATTTCGATGCCCCGTCGAGCGAGCCGAAGAATGTCGTTTCGGCCTGTTCACGCTCACGCCTTTCTTTGGCTTCATTGTGGTCGATCGCGCCGGCAGCCACGTCACTATCAATCGCAAGCTGTTTGCCGGGCATGGCATCAAGTGCGAAACGCGCGCCCACCTCTGCCATGCGCGTGGCCCCTTTGTTGATCACCACGAAGTTGACGATCAACAAGACACAGAAAATCACGATGCCAAGGATGACACTGCCACCCATGACAAACATAGCGAACCCTTCAATCACTTCGCCGGCGGCATCTGTCCCTGTGTGGCCTTCCCCGATGATCAGCTTTGTCGAGGAAACGTTCAACGACAGACGCAGGATCAGCGAAGCAAGAAGCACAGTTGGGAACGCCGAGAAATCCAGTGGACGGTCGATGAAAAGCGTCACCGTGAACATCAGGATCGCGAGCGCGAAAGAGGCCGCGAGACCGATATCGAGGACCCATGACGGCATTGGCAAAATCATCATCACGATGACCGCCATGAGGGCCACCGCCAACAGGATTGTTGGTTGAAAGACAGTCTTAACCGACAGCCCCTTCATACGGCGTCACCGTACAGTTTACGGCGCTGGATCGTGCGCAAACCCCCACAGGTGCGCATGTGATGTGATCTTGTCACTGGCATTCTGCCGACCTCGGTTTGTGGGCGACTTCTGTCGCTCTTTGCAGGTCGTAAACCGAATTGATTTACAAACTGTAATCCCAACTCAGAAGTCAGTGGGCGCAGGTACAGTTTGCAGCAGTGCACGAATATTCTCACGCGCCTGCGCGGCAGTGTCGACCAATGAGCGACTGTCGCGCAGCGTTGGCTGACCAACAGGGTTGAATGCCTGCGTTACTGTACTTTCGAAAGTATCGGCATCGTCAGATGGCGGAACGTTTGCATTTTCGTCCGCTGTTGAACGGTTCGCTGCGATCGCCTGCAGTATATCTGCGATAAGAACATCTCTTTGTGCTGCGTCCTCTTCCTCTGCGGGTGAGGTCAGCACAGCAAGCGCGCGATCGGGAAAGCCCAGTGCGACCAGTCGCTCTGCAACCATATTCTGCGTCTTTGCATCCAGCCGCGTCAGATCTTCCTGCCAAACGAATTCCAGGAATGCAGCTTCCGGCATACGCTGCGCGGCTTGCAGATAAACCGCAAACTCTCCCGCGGCAAAGTCCTCTGTCGAAAGGGTATTCCGACGCGTCAACTGCAGGGCGCGCGCGTCTGCAAACCGGTCAACAGACAGATATCCGACAATTTGCGCTTCGGCGAGGTCGGATGCCGCGGGCGTATCCGCGGTCTCAAATCGGAGCGCATCGGAAAGCAGGAAATCCTCATCCGAGAAACCGATGCCACGCGATGCGCCATCACGAAAAAAACGCGCCATGGCTTCAGGGCTCGTGCGGGGGGCATTGCGCGCAATATCCTTTATCTGACCCATCGCGAGATTTTCCTCGCCCAATGCTTCGGCCAGAGACGCTTCGGCAAGGGCACGTGCGATATCGCGGCGGTCTGTTGTGCTTTGCGGGGCAAGCACCTGGAGCGCTTCGTCTTCCGCGCCGATGGCCAACAGCGCGCGTGCAAGGCGCGGGGCGATGGCCTGCTGCACATAACCTGGCAACGCGCGAAAACTATTCACAACAGCGGTGCGGTTCACCTGTGCATCTGTCGGCGCAGTGGGCTGCGCCAAAAGCGCCCAGAGCGCGACATTTGTCGGACAACTGACCTGGCCCGCGAACACAGCATGGGCGACAGGTTCATCATCGATGATTTGCGCAATTGCGCGCAAGACGATCCGGTCCTGGGACTGAACAGCCTCCAGTTCCAGTGCCTGTTGCGCTTCACGACCGAAACCCAAGAATACATAGAGCCGCGCCAAAGTGATAAGAGAGCCTTCAGCGAACCCGCCATCCTCTGCGGCCAACCCATTACGCGCCACATGAAGCTGCTGTCCTGGCGGACTGTCATTTCCCCATGACGCAACATCAAATGCCGCTTCGGGCAAACACCTCTGTCCGTCTTGCGTCTGGGGCGATGGAACTGCGCTTTCTATCGCGCGCGGGTCAATGCTGGTTCTTGCGGCAACACCTGGCAGGTCCGCCCCCGCCACTTGCGGCATGAAACCATCAGTTGTGTTGGTTCGGGGTGGATCCGACGGCGCGCTTAACCCTTCCTGCAAGAGCCCTTCGGAGAGTCCGCGCCCGACACTTTCCGTCAACGCCTGCGCAATCCTGCGCAGTGCTTCGTCTGCGGTCTCTGTCGATACAGTGGGATCAGAGATATCCGCAACATCTTGCTTTTGTTGATCATCGTCGACCGGCACCTCAGGTTCTGCCCACTGGAAACGCGGCGTTATTAGTGGAAGCAGACGGTTCTGCGCCGGTCGGAAGGGGACCCCGACAGAGGCGGGCAAAGGTGAATTCGGCGCGACTGTCTTTGGCAATACCAGAGCCGTCTCAAAAGGCGAATTGGGCGGCGCGGGTCCGTCACGGATATCGATCACCAGAAAATTTGAAATATAGACACTCGCAATCGCATGGCAGTCGCAGTCAACGAAGAGCTGCAATTCTCCCTCTTGCGGGGACTGGGAGACCTCTGAAATCCGATCCCGCGGGATCAATCTGAAGAACTCATCAAGCAGAAAACCATCGGTGGCAGAAACGCGCACTGCATAACCCGCAGGCGTGCGCCCGATTTGCCAATCTGTGCCTTGGGGGAGGCCGACAACGACCCGCGTGAAATCCGCATGTTCACCCGTTTGAACCCGCAATGGTGCCGCAGCCACCAAATGCGGCCAGACAACCAGCAATGACAGCAACACAGAGTATCTCATGCGGCATCCTGTTTGGTCGCCTTCAACGCATCTTCCATCTCGGCAAAGCTGGGGCGGTAATGGCCCGGCATGTTCTGGCGCCCGACTTCAACGCAGATATTCGGGGCATGGGCATGCAGGTTTGCGATCAGCACTTCACGAATAAGCTGGTGAAAATGGGCGTCTTCCTCAATCACAGCTTTCACCTTGGCCGAGAAAGGCCCGACAAATCCGTAGGCCAGAAACACGCCGAGGAATGTCCCGACCAGCGCGCCACCGATCAGCTTGCCCAACACCTCGGGTGGCTGGTCGATCGATGCCATCGTCTTGATTACGCCCAACACCGCCGCCACGATGCCCAGCGCCGGCAAACCGTCAGCAACCGTCTGCAATGCATGGGTCGTGTGGAGCTTGTGATGCAATGTCGCCTCGATCCGTTTTTCGAGAATTTCCTCGACCTGATGCGGATCATCATAATTCATGGAGGCAGACCGGAGCGTATCGCAGATCAAGGCAATTGCTTCGCCATCATCCAGAATCTTCGGGTACTTGCCGAAAATCGTTGAAGAATCAGGCGCCTCAATATGGCTTTCCAACGCGACAGGATTTGTTTTCGCGACGCGTAGCAGTTCGAACAGCAAGCACAACAGATCGCGATAATCCTGCGCTTTCCATTTCGGCCCTTTCACGACCTTGCCCAGATCCTTAAGCGTTGCCTTGATCGCAGAGCCATCATTGCTGATCGCGAATGCGCCAATCGCGGCCCCGCAGATCATGATCATTTCATAGGGCAGGGCGGCAAGGATAATGCCCATTTTACCGCCCGCCAAAAGGTACCCGCCAAAGACCGTGACGAAGACAAAGACGATACCGAATAAACCGACCATAGGGCGCGGCTCCCTGCTAGAAGAAAAGAACGAGATGCTTGCGAATCCCTTCTAGTCTGAAGGGATTAATGATTTCTCTGCGCCTATTCTGTCGGGACGTCCGCGTTGCGGCCAGCAAGCACAACGCTAAAGGAATAGGCAATTTCAGGGTCCAGTTCGGTCATTATGGACGCCGCAGCATCCGGCCGCATCAGCCCCAGAAACCCGGCGGCAAACCGCGGGGGCATCTGCGCAAAAAGGTCGGCTGCTTCGCGCGGTTTCATATTCTCATAAACGGTCGTCAGCTGCGCAAGATCAGATTCAGCCGCCGTGTCTGCCAAGGCAATTGTCGCGCTCAGGCGGGCCTCTGCTGCAACAAGTTGTTCCAGCTTTTGATCGATCTCTTCTTCCGCGACGCGCAGTGCCTCCATACGTGCGGTTAACTGTGCTTCCCGCTCTGTCATGCGCCGCTCACGTGCCTGCAACGCCGACAGGAGAGAATCAGTGGCACCCGTATCTGCAGCAGGAACGTTTGCCTCCTCAACAGAGACATCGGTTCCTTCATTGGCCATTGCGGGCCCCACTTCTGTTGCAAGACGCAACACGGCAGAGGCTACAAGCAAACAGGTAATCACCTGAAGAACCCCAAGCCCCCTTTTCTTGCGGCGCGGCTGTTTCATTGCTTCGCAACGTCCACGTTTTGCCGTCTGACAAAGAAGGGGCTTTGCGCAACGTCTGGCTGCGCTTTTTGCGGCAGATCATGCATTGACGCGATCGACAACGCGAGCCGCTTGTGCGCGCGTTCGGCCCGTTCGCTGACCGCGTCCAACTGCGCGACCGAGGCCTTAGCGGTCGTCTGCGCCTTTGTCAGGATTTCAGTCAAATCATCAACCTGCACCGACAAGACCGCCACCGCCCCACCGACGCCTTTTTCAAGATCGGTAAAGCGCCGCAACCGGCGCGACAATACAAGGCAATAGAGCGCGGCGCCCAATGCGCCGGCCACAAGTAAAACATCGGCAATCATGGTCATAAACGGCACCTTTCTAGCTCAGAACAAATTCCATAATCAGCAGATCGTTCACCCGGCCCGGCCCTGTTACAACCTGAATACGGCGCAGCATTTGCGCGCGCAGTCGCACCAGCGCGGCAGGATCTTCAAGTGATGCGATGTCCACGGCACGCAAATATCCATTCAAGACGTCGACAATCCGCGGCCTTATCGCCTCAACCTCGGGGACATAGGGCGGAGACACTTCTAACTGCGCAGAAAAACGCAGGAAATTGCGCCCGCCTTCGCCGGGCAACGAGATAACGAGCGGATCAATCGGGACAAAGGATACGGCAATATCCATTGCATCATCGGCACCGGTCGCAATCTCCGTCTCTTCTATCTCGGACGAAGCCCCGCCCCCCAGAAGACCCGACTGGGCGGCTAAAAAACCGCCACCGCCGCCAAGCAACGCCAGAACCAGCCCCAAAATCAACGGCAGCTTTGACGCCTTGCGCGGCGCTTCCTGTTCGACATCGGCGTCAGCGGTCATGGGCCTGCTCCTGAAATCTCCATGTCATGGTGAATAAACCGAAAAGCCCTAACCGATTGTTAAGTCTCATCAGCCAAAAACAACGCATCGGCAGAATGCCCACGGAATGGAGAAACCAACTTGGAAAACTTTGGCAAGCTCTGGTCTGCGCTCAGCATGCAGCGGCGGATCGTTGTAATATTTGTCACGGTGGCCGTCTTTGCGGCTGTTCTCTTGCTGGCCCGCGGCGCCGGAACACGGGACATGTCCCTGCTTTTTGGCGGATTGGAGGCAGTCGCCGCAGGCGATGTCATCACGGCTTTGGATCAACAGGGTGTCGCCTATGAGGTGCGTGGCAACGCGATCTATGTGCCCACCACAGAACGCGATTCTCTGCGCATGGCGCTCGCCGGTCAGGGGCTGCCGGCGACAGGTCGTCAGGGGTACGAACTGCTCGATTCGCTGTCGGGGTTCAGTACGACTGCGCAGATGTTTGATGCCGCCTATTGGCGCGCCAAAGAGGGTGAGCTTGCACGCACAATCCTTGCCAATCCGCAGATCCGCGCGGCGCGCGTCCATATCTCAACCCCCTCCCAACGGCCTTTCCAGCGTGAACAGGGCCAGACAGCGGCCGTCACCGTAACCACGGACGGGGTGGGTCTGTCAGCTCAGCAAATCAAGGCGTTGCAGTACCTGATCGGTGCGGCAGTACCAGGTCTGTCACCCAATGATGTCGCCGTCATTGATGACGCGGGCGGGTTGCTGTCACAAGGCGATGCTGCGCAGAACGGCGCGAGCGGCGATGAGCAGGCCGAGAGCCTGCGCCAACGCGCCGAGCGGCTTTTGGCCGCACGGGTAGGCGCCGGAAACGCTGTTGTCGAAGTCTCGGTTGATCAGGTGACAGAGACCGAAATGATCACCGAACGCCGGGTTGATCCGGACAGTCGCATCGCCATCAGTACCGACGTCACCGAAAGCACCGGCACAGCCACCGACAGCCGCGGCGGCGATGTGACCGTGGCATCAAACCTGCCCGAAGGGGACGCAGGTGCGAACACCGGATCATCCAGCAATGAAAATAGCGAAAGCCGGACTTTGACCAACTATGAGGTCTCGCAGACCGAGCGCCAGTTGACGCGCGCGCCAGGGGCGATCCGGCGGTTGACCGTCGCTGTGCTTGTCAACGATGTGGTCGAGACCGCCGATGATGGCACCGTGACGATCACCCAGCGATCTGCCGAAGAGCTCGCGGCTCTTGAGGCGCTCGTCGCCTCTGCCGTCGGGCTGAACCCGGATCGCGGGGATATTCTGACGCTCAGATCAATGCCATTTGAACCTTTCGAGGCATTGGGCACTGCAGCCGTCAGCCCGATCACGGCGCGTCCGCTTGATATGATGCAACTGATCCAGATCGGTGTTCTTGCGCTTGTTGCCTTGATCCTCGGCCTATTTGTCGTACGCCCGATATTGACATCCGCAGGCGCGCAAGCGCGGCCATTGGCATTGGAAGACCGCGCCGAACCGATCGACATCAACCCGCCGATGGCAATGGCAATGGACGAGTCGGATTTTGGCGGTTTCATGGGGGGCGATATGCTGGGGGTTGAAGCAGACAACGATCCCGTCGCGCGGCTCAAGCGCATCATATCCGAGCGCGAAACCGAAACGCTTCAGGTGTTGCAGGACTGGATCGAAGAGCCATCTGCAAAGGCGAATACGTAAGCCATGCAAAAAATGCAGCTTGAATCATTTGACGATGACGCGGTGCAGGCGGTGCAATCCCCTGAAGGGTATGAACAGGGTTTTGCCGAGGGCTATGCCGAAGGGCTTGCTGCGGCAAAATCCGAGCATGCGACCTTGCAACAAGAGTTTGTCCAAAACATCGCCGATCTGGAATTCAAGTATCAAGAGGTGCGCGGCGAACTCACCCGTTCGCTTGGGCCACTCTTTGATATCCTGTGCAACAAGCTGTTTCCACACCTCGTGGAGGAAGGGTTTGCCAGCCAGATTGCCCATATCCTCTTGCAGGGCACAGCCCAAAACCCCGCAACGCAGTTCACCTTGGTTGTCCACCCTGACCGGTGCGATGCAGTGACGTCTGCACTCGCAACGAACCCCTTCAATGTCACGCTCATGGCTGATCCAGAGCTGACAAGGAATGCAGCATGGGTGCGCTGTGGGCAGGATGCCTTGCATGTCGATCTTGATCAGATGCTGGAGGATATCCGCCAGATCCTTTCTGCCGCCGATTTCATAGAAACAAGGACCACACCGCATGGATAACCCTGCCGAAACCGCCAAAAAAGCGCACCCACTTCACAATATCCCGATCGAAGTGATTGTCACCGTGGGCAAAGCGCGCCCTTTGGTGCGCGACCTGCTGCAGCTGGGCGAAAATGCCGTCCTACCGCTCGACAGCAAGATCGAAGATCCCGTCGAACTCTACATCGGTGATCGCCTCATCGCGCGCGGTGAACTCCAGGAAGCCGAAGGCGCAGAGCCAGGACAACTTGCCGTGCGTTTGACAGAAGTCGCGCACGACAAGGCTGACCTGTCCTAGGATGGGTCGGCTGCTTGCCCTCGCGGTGCTTTTGTTTGGGCTAATTGCAAGCCCCGCGATGGCGCAGGAGGTTGCAATAACGTTCGGCGATGACGGCTCCTTGGCGACACGATCCATTCAGTTGCTTGTCCTGATCACCGTGCTGAGCCTTGTCCCCGGCATCGCGATCATGGTGACCTGCTTTCCCTTCATTGTGACGGTCTTTGCGATCCTCAGGCAGGCAATCGGCCTGCAACAGTCGCCCCCAAACATGCTGATTGTCAGCCTCGCCATGTTCCTAACATATTTTGTGATGGAACCTGTGTTTCGCGCCGCATGGGACCAAGGGATCAATCCCTTGATCCAAGGCAACATTGCACTCGAAGAAGCCTTTGCAAGAACGATCGTGCCTCTTCAGGAATTCATGCTGACCCGGATCAACCCCGATACCTTCATGGCATTGGCTGATCTACGCCCGGATATCACCAACACGCTCCCTGCGCAGGATGCACCCTTGTCGATTGTGGTACCGTCGTTTCTGCTGAGCGAAATGGAACGCGCTTTTCAGGTGGGTTTTCTGATTTTCATGCCCTTCCTGATTATTGATCTGGTTGTCGCAGCCGTGTTGATGTCGATGGGTATGATGATGGTACCGCCTGCGATCGTATCACTGCCATTCAAACTGGCATTCTTTGTCGTGGCGGACGGGTGGACCTTGATCGCAAAAAGCCTTGTACAGGGCTATGGCGTCTGAGCCACGCCTTTTTTTTGTCCTTGCAAGGATGAACGCGGACATGGTTCAAACGCGCGGCAAGTCATTCAAGGTATATGCCAACACCCCATTGCCAAACGACTATCACCCACTCATCCGCGCGACAGTCCCCCATCTTGTAGAACGTACGATCGGCTTGGGCAGTCCAGCAGCGGTTTCAAGATCATAGGCATAAAGACAGCCGAACAATTATACACAGAAAAGGTCGTGCTCACAATTGAACCATGCAGGACGCTGCACCTTCAAAATCAGCCACAAAAACGTGTCCTCTATCTGACGATAAATTCCGCATGCAGGGCACCGCTGGCTTTGATACTTTTGAGAATATCAATCATATCCCGCGGCGCGACGCCCAGTGCGTTCAGCCCTGCAACAACTTCGCTCAAGGATGTGCCACCGTTGACCTCTGCCAGGCCAATACCCGGCTCTTCGATGATATCCACATCTGTCCGGGGCACGACAACGGTTTCACCCTCGGCAAAGGGGTTGGGTTGGGAGACAAGGGGCGCTTCCTGAATACGCAGCGTGAGATTGCCCTGGCTGACAGCTACACGGCTGATCCGCACGTCTTCTCCCATGACGATGGTACCAGAGCGCTGATCCACAACAACCCGCGCGCGTCTTTCAGGTTCGACCATAATATTCTCAACACGCCCCAGCGCATGGGCCGGAGAACGCATTTGGGTGGCATGGATGTCCAGTTCGACGGTACCAGCATCCAACATCACAGCCACATGGCGCGAAAACGCCGCATTGATCGCGCGCTCGATCCGTTCTGCTGTCGTGAAATCTGGCGTACGTAGCGCCAGACGCACCGTCGAAAGACCCGAAAAATCAAAGGCCACTTCCCGCTCGATCGTCGCGCCGGAAGGGATGACGCCAGCCGTCGGCACCCCTTGAATAACAGCCGCACCATCACCTGCGGCAGAAGCACCACCTGCAATAATCGTTCCCTGGGCGACGGCATAGATATCTCCGTCGGCAGCTTTCAGCGGGGTCATAATCAACGTGCCACCAAGTAGGCTGCTGGCATCACCGATAGCCGAAACGGTCACATCAAGAGAACTGCCCGTACGCGCAAACGGCGGCAACGCGCCGGTCACCAAGACAGCCGCCACATTGTTGGGGCGGAACTGCTCACCGGTGACGTTGACGCCGAGACGCTCAAGAATATTGCCTAAAATATCCTCGGTGAATGGGGAGTTACGTAGTCCGTCGCCCGTACCATTCAGACCCACGACAAGACCGTAGCCAACGAGATCGTTTGATCGCACACCATCAAACTCAACCAGATCCTTGATACGGATCGGATTCGCCTGCGCCAACTGTGGCAAGAGTAGCGTCGCAAGGACCCAGAGTAGTTTCACCATCTTCATCTAGATGTACCGCAGCAGGCTGAGTTGGGACATGCGCGCGGTCAGACTAAAGAATGTCTCCAACTGAACCTGTGTCGCTTGTAGGCGCGACGCTGTTTCAAAAGGATCCGCAAGCGACAAATCGTTCTGTGCCTGTTTCAGGGATGTTTGTTGCGCATTGGTTTCGGTCAGCGCTCTTTCAACACCGGCCTCGGCAAAGCCGACGCGCGCTTGCACCGCAACCAAGTCGCTTGCCGCGCCATAAAGTCCGGCTGCGGCTTCTTGCAGCAGGCTGGATTTCGTTTCGCGGCTCAGGCCAGGTAGATCATTGGCAAGCGCTGCGAGGGCCGCACCTTTCAGCACGTCCCGGATTGCCGGATCATCAGCCCGCGCACTCAGCGTCACGTTACGATTGTCGGCCACCCGCCGTTCCAGCAGAGCACCTGTATCACCTTGATAACCAAGCGTTGCAAAGCCTCCGGCAGGATCATTGAACCAAGTGTCGACGGTCGCACTTATCGTCGCTTGATCCACCGCGCCGCCAATTTCGACCGTCAATTGGGCCAGCATTTCTGTGCCAGAGGCAAGCGGTGCTGTGTCGACACGCGTGCCGCCCATCAAAGCGCGGTCCGCGACCTGTGTGTTCAGGGCCAGAACCATATCTTCAAAGGCACTCCGTGATGCCAATGCTGCTTCGTCAATTTGCGCAGATGTGCTGGTATCATTTACCAAGAGCAGCCGCTCTGCAGTGGCACCGCGCGCGCTGTCAACCTTACCCAGAATGATTTGTACATTTGCGAGTGTTTGAAGCGTTTCCGATGCAATCTGACCATAGCCATCAAGCTGTGTCAGACTATACCGGATCCCGGAATACCGCGCGGTTTCCCCGTCAAGGCTCTTGGTCAGATCCACGACCTTTCCAGAGGACAGGCTATCAACCAGTTCCGCAAGTTCCGTCTTGATGGCATTTCCATTGCGCAGTGATGTAAACTGGCGCGCCATATCGCCTACTGAAACTACTGACATCTAAAGCTCCATCAGTCTTTGCATCATAAAATCTACAGTCTGGATCACCTTTGCGTTTGCAGCATAGGATTGTTCGATTTGCAGCAGTTTTTGCAGTTCCACATCTGTATCCACACCATCAGCAAGTTCGGCTTCGCGCAGTGTTTCCCACCGTGCAGAGGTGAAGCTGAGTTGTTCTTGCGCCAAAAGCCGTGTCGCGCCGACCTCGGAGACAAAGCTTGCAATCCGCCCGGACGCGGATTGTGCCGCCATGCCCGGCACGTCGACACGTGGCGCGCTGAGTGCTGCAATCCAGCGGTTGAGCTGCGTCGCATCACCAGCAGGGCCGGGCCCCGCAGCATTCAGACCATCGCGCAACAAGGCCGCGTTGCCGCCATTCGCCGGCGCAATGAGCGGGTTCAATGCAATCCGGCCCGCAAGCCCGGCCAGATCGGCCAGATCCAGGACCCCTCCTTCATCAGTCAAAAGCCCCAGATCGCCGGCCGTGAGTGACGGGTCGTTTGTTGTATCTTGAAAGCGGGCCATCAAATCCGCCGCGATCAGATCAAGAGATGCTTGTGATTCAACCAGTGTTTTGTCACGCAAAGCAAAAGCCGCACCGAGGGAACCGCCATCGAGCCGTCCAATCCCGGTCGCGGCGTCTACAACGTCGCCATCAATTGTGATGACGCCAAGCGCACCACCAGCCAAGGTCATATCGGCGGTGATTGTCGGTGTGCGCTGAAACCCGAATTCAACCGGTCGCGATTCCAGAAGCGGAGTACCACGCGTTGTCTGAAGGCCTATCGTGCCATTGTCGCGCGGGATTTCGCGAATTGGCACAATTTTCGCGATTTGATCGACAGCCCGCTGTCGCGCATCCAAGAGCGCGGACGGATCATCACCGGACCCTTTGATGCGCAAGATGTCGGCGTTCAGCGTCGCGACCTGCTTCAATGCCGTATTCAGCACGTCGATATCGCGCGCAATCGCAGCATCAGCCTCTTGCCTCAGGGCCTGGATACTCTTGGTGTTGGATTGCAGCGTCGTTGCGACATCCTGCAAACGGCTGACCACTGACGCCAGCCGCGTCTCGGATGCGGGGTCGCTGCTGGCGCTGATCAATGCGCGTTCAAATTCGGCCAGTCTTGCGCCCAAACCTGCGGCATCGTCAGGACCACCGATTGCCTGCTCGAGCCGCACCACCATCGTGGCGCTGCGGTCTTGTCCGCTCAGCGAGGCATCTGCCAAGCGCCGGTCGGCCAAAAGCCCCGCATCAACAAAGCGATTGATCGCATCAATGCGGACGCCACCTCCACGACCGCCGACTTGCACGGAAGAAAGCTCTACCGAGCGCCGCCCATAACCATCTGTCATGACGTTCGAGAGGTTGGAGGATACCACCTCGGCCATGCGCGCGTTGGTCGTCAGACCGGTCACTGCGTTATTGAGGGCGCTCGACATGCTCATGTCAGGTCAATCCAATCTGCCTTAGCGTTTGATGTTGGTGGTTTCTTGCAGCATCTCGTCCACAGTCTGGATGACCTTGGCGTTGGACGAATAGGCGCGTTGTGTCTGGATCAGTTCCGTCAGCTCACCGGCAACATCCGTGGCCAATTCCTCGCGTGCAAAGCCGACGATATCGCCCGTCGGCCCGTCACCTGCGTCCCACAGGAAGAAAGAACCACTGTCAGGCGTCACACGGTAACTCTGCTGATCAAGCGTTTCCAATCCGTTCACGTTTGGCACGTCCACAAGCGGAATTTGATAGAGAACACGGTTGATCCCGATGTCAAAGGACGCCCGCACAAAACCGTTCTGGTCCACCTCGATTGAGGTCAGACTGCCCACGGGCGTGCCGTTCTTGGAAATTGAAACGGGCGCGAAGGCATCGGACAGTTGGGTCAATCCGATCGAACTGCCCAATTCGCCGATATTGATTTCCATTGGCCCGCCATCGACCGCAATTGTCAGTGCCCCGGTGAGCGGATCGTATGCCCCGCCAATCGGGTTCAGCGGGTCTGCAAAATCGACGTTTGCAAGCGTACCGCCGCCACCGCGTGTCGCATCAAAGGTTAATGTATATTCGCCAACAACATCGGGAATACCGTCAAGATCAGTATCGGACTCACTGTCGCGGATTTCCATTGTCCATGTATTCGATGAACCATTTGCCGGTACAGTTGGCGTAAACAGGAAGCTCAGGTTCGAAGACGCACCCAGGTTGTCGAAATATTCAACCGAGAGCGTTTCCGTATCCCCCGGTGATCCTTCCCGCGTTGACGTGGCGGGCAGGTTGACCGACAGGTCAACGCGCGTCGTCGCCTCGCCCGCAAATTGGTTGGCGTTGATCTGGACAGGCACCAGACCGTCGATAGAGTCGCGCGGATAGTTGGGAATGGTTCCGTCAGCCGCCGCTGGCACACCCAGCAGAACCAACCCCCCTGGCGTACGCAAATACCCTTGGGCATCGGGGCGGAAGGATCCTGTCGTTGTCAGGAACAATGGATTGTCCCCGTTGTTGACGGCCACAGATGTTTCCGATGTGACCGGCAGCATTCCACGGCCCCGCACGGCAAGGTCTGTGGGGTTTGACGTTGAAACCAGCGCACCACGTTCATCGATCAAGCGCGATGTTGTTGTGCGCACACCGCCCGCAGAATAGGTTCCCTGACCGCTTTCAATTACCATTGACTGAAAATCGGTCACCGCTCTTTTGTAGCCATAGGTTGATGAGTTCGAAATATTGTCCGAGATCGTGGCCAACCGAGAGGCGTTTGCCGCCAAACCGGCAACGCTGGCATTCAGGGAAGAGGAAATCGTCATATAGATGAGCCTTTCTGCGTCAGAGATGACTAATGTTCACACCACTCCTAAGCCCCGCGCCTTAACACCCCCCTAACGGCTAAAATTCGAATGATATCGTTCTAGCGGTCCGATCGCAGCAGGATGACTTCAATCCGGTTATTGCGCGGGGCGGTCGCATCGCGCACTGCAGGATCGCGGTCGCCCGCACCCGTCTGGCGGACAATACGCATCGGATCGAGACCACCGCTTTGCAGCATCAGACGCATCTGGTCGGCCCTGCCGGTTGACAGTGCCCACACAGGATTGTCGACCTTCAGAACAGATTTCGCGCTCAAATGCCCTTCTATCGCAACATCGTTGCGGACCGTTTGAAACAGCCGCGCCATGATCGCTGCAATCTCGGCGATCACGGGATTGGGGATGACCGTGTCATCAACAAAAAGCGTAACGTCAGGCAGATCAAAGATCTCGATCACAAGGCCCTCATCGGTGAGGCGGGTGATGATATGACGCAGCGCCTGATCGGATAACATGCTCTCACCACCCTGCCCCAGAAGTACAGCCTCGATTTCGCGCAGGGCCGCGACCTGGGCCGCGGCGGCGGCGTCTGCCCCGGTCTCGCTTTCGCTGCGCAGGGGTTCATTGCCGATACTCGGCTGGCTGATGCCAGTGCCGCTTTGTGCCAGGGTCTCTTCGGTGAAGATATTGTCGCCACCAAAGGCACCGGACCCACCGCCTGAAATGCGGTTGACGGGAATCGTTGGCGAAAAGTAATCCGCCAGCCCCTTGCGCTGCTGTTCAGTTGTGGCGTTGAGCAGCCACATTAACATAAAGAACGCCATCATCGCGGTGACGAAATCGGCATAGGCAACCTTCCAAGCACCACCGTGGTGGCCGCCGCCAGCAACCACTTTCTTGCGTTTGATAATTGTCGGTGCGTTTGATCCTGCGCCCATCTCTCTACCTCATGTTTCACCCAGAACGGGCATAGACGGGCAGAAATGAAAGCAGGCTTAACGCGACAATTCGATGAAAAACACGCGCGTATTCCGGGCGCGGCGGTCGCGTTCATGCGACGATCAAGCCGAGTGACAAGATGGCGCAGTGTCAACAGACCTTTACACTTGCCCAAACGCCATATGTCACACTAAACTGACAGAATGAGTGTAACGTCAGATTTACAGATTGAACCCGCCATACGCCGCTGGCCCGAGCCGCGCGCGATGCTGCGGCTGATCAAACCTGTGACATGGTTCCCTCCGATGTGGGCCTATCTCTGCGGCGTCGTTTCATCGGGTATAAGCCCCTCTGGCCAATGGTTTTTCGTGGTCTTGGGCGTGGTGCTTGCCGGCCCGATCGTCTGCGGCATGTCGCAGGCGGCGAATGATTGGTGCGACCGGCATGTTGACGCAATCAACGAGCCCGACCGCCCGATTCCTTCAGGGCGCATTCCCGGACGCTGGGGGCTCTATATCGCACTCGCAATGACTGTGTTGGGGTTGGCGGTCGGGTATCAACTGGGGCCTTGGGGCTTTGGTGCCACTATACTGGCCGTTGCAGCGGCTTGGGCCTATTCGGCCGAGCCGATCCGCGCCAAAAAATCCGGTTGGTGGGGCCCGGGGCTTTGCGGCCTCGCTTATGAAACCCTGCCATGGATCACTGGTGCTGCTGTTGTCGCCGCTGGCGCGCCCAGCCCGCAGGTGATTGCGATTGCCGTGCTTTACGGCATCGGCGCGCACGGAATCATGACACTCAACGATTTCAAAGCGATTGAAGGCGACCGCGCCACTGGCCTGCGGTCGCTGCCTGTCACACTTGGGCCCGCGCGCGCGGCGCAGGTCGCCTGCTGGATCATGGCAGTGCCACAGGTCATCGTCATCGGCTTGCTGACCTATTGGGGCAAACCCGGCTTTGCCTTGGGCGTTATGGCGATGCTGGCGGTGCAATTGGGCGCGATGCGCGTTCTGCTGCGCGACCCCGAAGGCAAGACGCCCTGGTATCAGGGCATGGGTATTCTGTTCTACATCAGCGGCATGATGATCAGCGCCGTTGCTTTGCGGAGCATTGGAGGCTGATATGACACTCTCATGGTTTCAGATTGTCCGGCTTGGTTTTGTGCAAATGGCACTGGGGGCGATTGTCGTCCTGACAACATCGACACTGAACCGGCTGATGGTGGTGGAACTATCACTGCCAGCGATCCTGCCGGGTCTTTTGGTCGGCTTGCACTACGGCATTCAACTGACACGCCCCCATTGGGGGTTCTACTCTGACACAGGCGGGCACCGGACACGCTGGATTATCGGCGGTATGGTGGCACTTGCGCTCGGTGCTTTCGCTGCGGCCTGTGGGGTCTTGGCCTTCGCACAATCCTTTGCGCTTGGCCTGACCGTTTCAATCGTCGCCTATACGCTGATCGGCCTTGGCGTTGGCGCGTCAGGCACATCATTGCTGGCGCTGTTGGCCACGACGACCGCACCCCACCGCCGTGCTGCCGCCGCCACGATCACATGGCTGATGATGATCTTCGGGATCGCGATAACCGCAGGGATCGTGGGGCAGTTGATTGACCCCTATACGCCGCTGCTTTTGATCAGGATTGTCGGGTGCGTTGTGACAATCGCTACACTCGTGACCTGTCTTGCCGTCTGGCGGATCGAACGCAATCTGATTGCCGTGCGCGAGCCGGACCCGACACCCTTCATGGAGGGGCTGAAAGAGGTCTGGGCCGAACGCAAAGCGCGCAATTTCACGATCTTCGTCTTCCTGTCGATGACCGCCTACTTCATGCAGGAACTGATCCTCGAACCCTACGCCGGTCTCGTCTTCGGCTTCACGCCCGGGCAATCGACTTCTTTATCAGGCGCGCAGAACGGTGGCGTTTTCATCGGTATGCTCGCTGTCGGTATCCTGGCCACTGGTTTCAAGATCGGCGCATTGCGCAACTGGGTAATGACGGGCTGTGTCGGCTCTGCCGCAGCGCTGATCCTGATCACATTCCTCGGGCCCATCGGCCCAAGTGCTCCGCTTGTCCCCGCAGTCGTCCTGCTGGGGTTCTTTAACGGGATGTTTGCTGTTGCCGCCATCGGCTCGATGATGGCCCTTGCCGCGGCAGGGGCCGCGCGCCGTGAAGGCACCCGCATGGGGCTTTGGGGGGCGGCACAGGCCATCGCCGCCGGTTTCGGCGGACTGGTTGGCGCTGGTCTCGTCGATGCCTTGCGTGTCACCATGACCGACACCCAGGCCTTCGGGATCGTGTTCGTCGCCGAAGCCGCCATCTTTATCGCCGCCGCCACAATGGCAGCCAAAATCATGGATCGCAAAATGCAGTCCGCCACGCTCGTTCCGGGAGAATAGCACATGCAATATGATGTCGTTGTCGTGGGCGGAGGCCCGTCAGGGGCCACTGCCGCAGAAGACCTTGCACGGTCCGGTCACAAGGTCGCCTTCATCGACCGTGACGGGCGGATCAAACCTTGTGGCGGCGCTGTTCCTCCGCGTTTGATCGAAGATTTCTTTATCCCTGACGCCCAGATCGTGGCCAAAGTGAACACCGCACGCATGATCTCTCCCACGGGACGGCAGGTCGATATCCCGATCGAGAACGGCTATGTCGGCATGGTTGATCGCGAACATTTCGACGAATTCCTCCGCAAGCGGGCCAAGGACGCCGGGGCGCATCGCTACACAGGGACATTCACCAAGATCGAACGTGACGCGGACGGCACACATGTGGTCTATCGCGACAAGATCAGCGGCAACGAGATGAAACTGTCTACAAAGCTGGTCATCGGCGCTGATGGCGCGCGCTCAAACGTGGCGCGGGCCGAGATCAAAGACGGCGATAAAATTCCTTACGTGATTGCCTACCACGAAATTATCGAAGCGCCGGCAGCGACCGCCACCTACGATCCCGCACGGTGCGACGTGATCTATGATGGCCGCATTTCACCCGATTTCTACGGCTGGGTCTTTCCGCACGGCGGACAAGCCAGCGTCGGCATGGGCTCCTTGATCAAATCCGTTGACGTCAAACAGGCCACCGCCGATCTGCGTGCGGCCTCAGGCCTGACCGATTGCAAGACGATCCGTAAAGAAGGCGCGCCCATTCCGCTCAAACCATTGGATTGCTGGGACAATGGCAAGGATGTGGTTCTGGCAGGCGATGCGGCGGGCGTCGTGGCGCCGTCATCGGGCGAAGGCATCTACTATGCAATGGTTGGCGGACGCGTTGCCGCGACCGCAGCAGCGGCCACTTTGGCATCAGGGCGCGTAAAGGATTTGCAACTGGCCCGCAAACTCTTCATGCGCGAACACAAACAGGTTTTCCGGGTTTTGGGCGCGATGCAAAACGCCTATTACCGCAGCGACGAACGGCGCGAGCGGTTTGTATCCCTGTGTCATGATGTCGACGTGCAAAAGCTGACGTTTGAGGCTTATATGAACAAGAAACTGGTAAAGGCACGGCCCATGGCTCACTTGAAGATCGGCATCAAGAACCTCGCGCATCTGACGCGCCTTGTCTCTCCGCTGCGCACATGACGATCATGATCCCGGCCTGGGAAAACGGCAAACTCAAACCGGTCGAGAAACTGGATGCGCATGTGCGCGGGCTCAAGCACAAGGCGGTCAGTGTCTTTGTGATCAACCGTGGCCGCGTCTTGATCCAGCAGCGCGCGATGGGCAAATACCACACCCCCGGTCTCTGGGCGAACACCTGCTGCACCCACCCCGAATGGGACGAAGACCCGACCGATTGCGCGATGCGCCGTCTGGACGAAGAACTGGGGATCAAGGGGCTTTATCCATCCCACCGCGACCAGATCGAGTATCGGGCCGATGTGGGTGGCGGGCTGATCGAACACGAGGTTGTCGAGGTCTTCGTCGCTGACGCCCCCAATAATCTGGTGGTCAAGCCCAACCCCGACGAGGTGATGGATACCCGCTGGGTCGATTTTTATGAACTCTCTGCTGATGTGGCGCGGCATCCTGCGCAATACACACCCTGGCTGCGGATTTACCTGCAAGATCACACTGCTGCGATCTTTGGCGATCTGCTCCGCGCGGTCTAGTTCCGTTTCCTTCAAACCGGTGTTATGGGCGTGTTCAAGGAAGGGACACGCACCATGGCACTTTGGGTTTTCGGATATGGTTCACTTTTGTGGAACCCCGGTTTTATACCGGTGCGTCAGGTCAAGGCGCGGCTGCCTGACTATCACCGCAGTTTTTGCATGCTCAGCATCCATCACCGCGGCACAGAAGACGACCCCGGTCTTGTGCTCGCGCTTGATGCGCAGACAGGCGGGCAATGTACCGGCGTGGCCTTTCAGGTGGCCGAGAACGAGACAGATACGGTTCTGGCGCAACTGCGTGAACGCGAATTAATCTCGTCCGCCTATTACGAAGAAACCGTCACCCTGATCGACGATCAAGGCGCACCGTTACAGGCGCTGACCTATGTGGTTGACCGCGATCATGTGCAGTACTGCCAGTTCGACCTTGAGAAACAGGCGCAGATGATTGCAGGTGCGGTCGGCGGACGCGGGCCGAACACGGAGTATCTGTTCAATACGGCCAAACACCTCGCGGAGCTCGGCATAAAGGATACCGACATGGACTGGTTGGTTGCGCGTGTGCGTGCTTTGACGGCAACAGACTGAAGGCCCGAATTTGTTTGGGTTTGTGTAAGTTCAGCCATATGGTGTTATGCGAGCGAAGCAGTCACACAATATGAGGCCCCCATCCGTGTCGGACAAACGGGAACCCAAATCGCAACCGCAGTTCACACTGCCCATTCGTCAGCTGCTTTTCATGCTGACTGTGATCGGGCTGGTCGGCGCGGGCTTTTACCTTGGGCTGGAGCAGATCACAGCGATCTACCAGTCAAACCCTTACCTGAACGGGGTCATTCTTGGCGTGTTTGTGCTGGGAATGCTGTCCTGCTTTAATCAGGTCTTTGTGTTGATGAATTCGGTGCGCTGGATCGAACGGTTTGCACGCGAACAAGGCGGGCATTCCTATAGCGCGGCACCCTCGCTTCTTGCGCCGCTTGCCACACTCTTGCGCTCACGCGGCGCGCGCACGCAGGTGTCCTCAACCTCTGGCCGGTCTATCCTTGATTCCGTCGCGCAGCGCATCGACGAAGATCGCGAAATCACACGTTATATTGGCAACGTACTGATTTTTCTTGGCCTTTTGGGCACATTCTATGGTCTGGCCACGACCGTGCCTGCGCTGGTTGAAACCATCCGGTCGCTGAACCCCGGCGAAGGGGAAAGTGGTGCCGATATTTTTGCCCGCCTGCAATCAGGGCTCGAAGCACAACTGGGCGGCATGGGCACGGCTTTCTCAAGCTCGCTGCTCGGGCTTGCCGGATCCCTGATCGTGGGGCTTTTGGAGCTTTTTGCCGGCCATGGCCAAAACCGCTTCTACCGCGAACTCGAAGAGTGGCTATCCACAATCACCCGCGTCGGGATTGATGGTGAAGAGGGGGCCCTGGGTGCCGACCTCAGTGCGATGGGTCCCTTTGTGGAACAATTGGGCGAGCTGATGGACACCATCCAGATGATGATGGGACAGACAGACGCCGACCGCGAAGAGAACGACAAGAAGTTCAACGCGCTGGCAACTGCGATCGAAAAGATGGCGCAAAGCACCGCAGCCAATGCGACATCGGAAATGCTCGAACGTGTTGCCATTGGCCAAGAAGCGCTGATCCAGAAACTGGACGACAGCGGGATGGAAGGCATTGATGCCGAAAGCCGGATGCGCCTGCGGTCCATTGACGTGCAACTGCTCCGCATCCTCGAAGAGATGTCGGCGGGCCGGCAGGAAAGCGTCGGCGACCTGCGCAGCGAGATTGCTAATCTGGCAAGTGCGATCAGGGACAGAGGCTGATCCATGGCGTTGAGCCGCAGATCATCGAACCGCTTTCAGAACGCGATCTGGCCAGGTTTCGTGGATGCGATGACCGGGCTGTTGCTGGTCCTGATGTTCGTGTTGACGATCTTTATGGTGATCCAGTTCGTGCTGCGCCAACAGATCACCGGCCAGGAAACCGAGCTGGACGCGCTGAACAATGAGGTCGCGGCGCTGACAGCCACGCTGGGGCTTGCGCGCGATACCAACGCGTCGCTGACCGCCGATCTTGATGCCGCCAACGCAGAGGCCACGCGGCAGGCCGGAAGGATTGCGGCCCTGATCGCCGAGCGCGACGCGCAGGATCAGGCACTGGCGCAGGCGCAAACCCAAATCACCCAATTCGTGGCACAGGTCGCGGGGCTTCTGAGCGAACGCCGCGACGCGCTTGCCAATATTGCAGGGCTGGAAGCCGAGCAGGCGCGATTGCTGACACAGCAAGAAGCGCTCAACCTCGCCCTTGCGCAGGCCCGCACTGAAATCGACGAGGGCGCAGAGGCCGCGCGCCTTGCCGCCGCCCGCCGCGAAGCGTTGGAAGCACTGATAGCCGATCTGGAAAGCGAGAATGACGCCAATACCGCGCGGATCACGGCGCTGGAGGCCGATCAACTGACTAGCGCCGCCGCCGCCGAAGCGCTGCGTGAGCGGCTGGCAAATGCAGACACCGAACTGACGGCGATGACCCTCAATCTTGAGCGGCAGCGTCAGGAAGCAGAGAACACGCTGACCCTGCTGGCCGCCGCACGCGTAGCACAGGCCGAACTTGACGCGCGGAACGCAACGCTGACCAGCGAACTGGAAGAACTGCAGGGAGATCTTGGCGAAGAGGCAAGCGAAGCAGAACGTCAGGCGGCCCTTCTTGCCCTCGCCAATGAGGAACTTGCCGCGCAAGAGGCGCTGTCTGCCGAAAGCCAGCGTCAGGTGGCTTTGCTGAATGAACAGATCACCGAATTGCGCACACAGGTGGGCAACCTGCAATCGCTGCTCAACCTCGCAGAGGAGGCCGACCGCGAGGCGCAAGTCCAGATCGAAACCTTGGGCGCACAGCTGAACACCGCGCTTGCCCGCGTTGTCTCAGAAGAACGGCGCAGACGCGCACTGGAAGAGGCGGAACGTATCAGGCTCGAGGCCGAGGCCGCGCGACTGGAAGAAGAGGCCGAACGGCTGGCCGCCGAGGCCGAGAACCTGTCACGCTTCAAATCCGACTTCTTTGGCGAACTACGCCAGATCCTCGAAGGGCAGGACCGGATCCGTATCGAGGGTGATCGCTTTATCTTTGCGTCCGAGGTGCTTTTTGAGCCAGGCAGTGCCGATCTTTCGCCGGCAGGCGAAGCGGAAATTGCCAATATCGCGGATATTCTACGTAGCATCGCAGACGATATTCCCGAAGGCATTGACTGGGTCATCCGTGTGGATGGCCACACCGACAATATCTCGCTGAACCCCGGCGCGCGCTTTGCCGATAACTGGGAGCTTAGTCAGGCGCGTGCGCTGTCGGTTGTGCGCTTTATGAGCAGCGATCTTGATATTGACCCGCGCCGTCTGGCCGCGAACGGGTTTGGCGAATATCAACCGCTGAACCCTGCCGACACACCAGAGGCCCGCGCCCAGAACCGCCGGATCGAGCTGAAGCTTACCGAGCGCTAGACGCAACGTAGCGTGCGAAATATCCCGACAGATCCAACTGTGCCCCCAACTGGCTGGCCAATAAAAACATGCCCCCGAATTTGCGTTGCAACAGCAAAACATCAATCGGCAAAGGCGGCGGGACAAACCCGTCTTCAGCCAGTGCTATCCCCGCGTTCTGCATCGCGCGCGGCAGGGTCTTGTCGGTGAAATCAAACGGTCCATCCGCGCGTAAGGCGCTAAAAGCCATCTGCATCATGTCCATAATCGCCATGCGGTGACGGTCGGCTGTATCGGGCGCGATAAACCCGATCTCTTGCGCAATCCGCGCGAGCGCTGCATGATCGTTAATCAGGCCTGCGGCCAGCAACGCACGGTATTGCGCCACGACCGCCGGGTTCAATTCACAGGTCGCACCAAAATCCAGCAGGATGATCCGACCCGTCTGTGGATCGTAGCGATAATTGGCGAAATTCGGATCTGACTGCATCAGCCCTTCGTCAAACAACTCGCGCAAGGTCAGCCCGATCAGCGCATCCGCAATCCGGTGTCTTTCCGCCTCGGGTTGGGTGAAGGCCGCTTCAATCGGCACACTTTCCACATAGGACATCGCCAGGATCTGCGGCGTGCTCCATTCAGGAATAAACGCAGGCACGTCAAATGCCGGTGCGTCCGCCAGAAGCGCGCCAAACCGTGCCAGATACTGTCCTTCGCGGGTATAATCCGTTTCCTGATGCAACTGCTTGCGCGCCTCTTCCAGATAAGGCCCAAGCGCGAACCCCTTGGGGATCAGCCCCGACATGCGCAGCAGCGCGCCGACATTTGCCACATCGCTGTCAATGCTGTCCGCCACGCCAGGGTATTGCACCTTGATGGCAAGATCCCTGCCGTCTTTCAGCCGCGCGCGATGCACCTGTCCGATCGAGGCTGCCGCAATGGGCCGCACATCGAACTTTGCGAATTGACCAAGCCAGTTTTTCGGCCACTGCGTATCGAGAACCCGCCGCAACTGCGCGGGCGGCATGATATGGGCATTATCCCGCAGCCGCGCCATGATCTGTGCCATTTCCGGCGGTAGAAATTCACCCGTATCCATCGACATAAGTTGCCCGATCTTCATCGCCGCACCGCGCATCTGGGCAAGCTTTTCGGTGATCCGCGTGATGTTCTGCGGGGTGATCAGCAAATCGCGCATTGCGGGGCGCTGGCCTTGCGCCAATTGCGCGATCCCGTTGAAGGCCATGTTACCGGCAACGCCAGCCGTCATCGCGCTCAAACGGCCAAACCGCGATACGCGGCTGGAAGGCACGGCAAGCGCGCGCACGTTGGGGTGTTTGTCACTCATCACGTGGAGGTAGGCGGGTCGCGCCACATTGCCAGCTATTTATATTGCGCCCGCCTGTCCGAAAAATCGCGGACGCGTTTACGCCATGCGCGGTAACTGCCGGTTTTCAGGGTGTCGCGCATCAGGGTTTTGACGTCTTTCTCGCCAATCCCGTATTCGCGGTGGATATCCGCAAAGCTGACGTGATCCGAAAGCGCCATCTGGATCACTTCGCTGACATGTTCGGGGGCAAGTTCAGGTTTCTTCGTCATGCCCTGCCACCTAGCGGGGCCGCGCATGAAAGCAAGCTGCGACCAATGCCCCTCAACAGTCGCCTTCCGCCGTGCCCGTCCTATCTGGGGCACATGGATCAGAACACCCCCTCTCCCTTCAAGCGGCTGCTCACCCTTTGTCTCGGTGTCTTGCGCCCGCCTGCAGGCCGCAAACGGATCGCGGTGGCGTTTCTTTATGGCGTCGTCTGTCACGCGATTTTCGCAGCCGCGGTGATCGCGATGATCACGGCCATGTTTTTCGGGATGAGCGAAAGTCTGGGCCGTGTACCAGGCACTTGGGCGATTTTGGCCAACGCACTTTTGATCCTGCAGTTTCCACTGATGCATTCCCTGCTCCTCAGCGCGCGGGGGCGGCGGTTGCTTGGCTATCTCGCCCCCGCGGCCTACAGCGGCACGCTCTCAACCACGACTTATGCGATTGTGGCCTCCGTTCAGCTTCTGGCACTCTTTGCGCTCTGGACACCCAGCGGCATTGTCTGGTGGCGCGCCGAAGGGACCGCGTTCTATGTGGTGTGCACCTTCTATGCGAGCGCTTGGCTGCTGCTGATCAAAGCCAGCTATGACGCCGGGGCCGAGGTGCAATCAGGTGCCTTGGGGTGGATGTCCTTGGCGCAAAACATCAAACCCGTCTTTCCCGACATGCCTGTCACTGGTCTGTTCCGGATCATCCGGCAGCCCATCTATGTGGCCTTTGCCCTGACGCTTTGGACCGTCCCTGTCTGGACGCCCGACCAGTTGGCCCTTGCGATCAGTCTGACCGCATACTGCCTTGCCGCACCCGTGTTAAAGGAACGGCGATTTGCCCAGCGCTACGGGGAAAGGTTCGCACGCTACCAAGCCACAGTGCCTTATGCGGTGCCAGCCCTGCGCAAGTTGCCAAAGCATACCGACCAGCCATGAAAAAACCCGCCGCGCAGTTTGCGCGGCGGGTGATTATCAATGCACCTGATGGTTAGTCTGCCGTCAGAAGCGGCGGCTTTTTGCTGCCACCTGTGATCCGGCCCGGCGACGGTTCTTCAAACGTCAGATCCAGCGCGCCTTTCTTGACACCAACCTTGACGACACCACCCTTGACCAGCTTGCCAAAGAGCAGCTCTTCGGCCAGCGGCTTTTTGATGTGTTCCTGAATGACACGGCCCAGCGGGCGCGCACCCATCTTTTCATCATAGCCCTTGTCGGCCAGCCATTCGGCGGCGGCCTTGGTCAGTTCGATGTGCACATTACGGTCGATCAGTTGTGCCTCAAGCTGCAGCACGAATTTCTCGACAACCTGCATGATCACCTCTTTCGGCAGTGCGCCGAAGCTGATGATCGCATCCAGACGGTTGCGGAATTCCGGCGTAAATGTCCGCTCAATCGCAGCGGTATCTTCACCGGTCCGCGCTTCACGGCCAAAGCCCAAGGCATTCTTCGACATTTCCGCCGCACCTGCGTTCGAGGTCATGATGATGATCACGTTGCGGAAATCGGTTGTCCGGCCATTGTGGTCGGTCAATTTCCCGTGGTCCATCACCTGCAACAGGATGTTGTAGACGTCAGGATGTGCCTTTTCCATCTCGTCGAGCAACAAGACACAATGCGGGTTCTGATCGACACCGTCAGTCAGCATACCACCCTGATCAAAACCGACGTAACCGGGAGGCGCACCGATCAAGCGTGAAACGGCGTGCTTCTCCATGTACTCGGACATGTCAAAGCGCAACAGTTCAACACCCAGCGTATCGGCCAGTTGCTTGGCCACCTCGGTCTTACCAACACCGGTCGGACCGGCGAACAGGTAGTTACCAATCGGTTTCTCCGGTTCACGCAGACCTGCACGTGCCAGTTTGATGGCGGAAGACAGGGCCTCGATCGCCTGATCCTGACCAAAGACAACGCGCTTGAGGGATTTCTCAAGATCCTTGAGCACCTCAGCATCGTCTTTCGAGACGTTCTTGGGCGGAATACGGGCAATCTTGGCCACGACTTCCTCGATCTCTTTGGCGCCAATCGTCTTGCGACGCTTGGATTCCGCGACCAGATGCTGTGCGGCACCCGCTTCGTCAATCACGTCAATCGCCTTATCGGGCAATTTGCGGTCGTTGATATAACGCGCAGAAAGCTCCACCGCGGTCTTGATCGCGTCAGCGGTGTATTTGATGTGGTGGTGCTCTTCGAAGTAAGGCTTCAGACCCTGCAAAATCTTGATCGCGTCAGGAACCGAAGGCTCTGTCACGTCAATCTTCTGGAACCGGCGCGACAAGGCGCGGTCCTTTTCAAAGTGCTGGCGGAATTCCTTATAGGTCGTCGAGCCCATGCAGCGCAGCTTGCCGCCCTGCAACGCAGGTTTCAGCAGGTTGGACGCATCCATCGCGCCGCCGGACGTGGCACCGGCACCGATCACTGTGTGGATTTCATCAATGAAAAGCACCGCATCTTTATGCTCTTCCATCTCTGTCATCACAGCTTTCAGGCGTTCCTCGAAGTCACCGCGATAGCGTGTACCGGCCAACAACGCGCCCATATCGAGCGAATAGATGGTCGCCTTCGACAGCACTTCAGGCGTTTCGCCGTTCACGATCTTGAACGCGAGACCTTCGGCAATGGCCGTTTTACCCACGCCTGGATCACCCACCAGAAGCGGGTTGTTCTTGCGACGGCGGCACAGCACCTGAATGCAGCGTTCAACCTCATGCGCGCGGCCGATCAGGGGATCAACATCGCCCTTGGTCGCTTTGGCGTTCAGATCGACGCAGTACTTGGACAGCGCGCTTTCTTTTTCGTCGCCTTCGCCCGGCGCGATTGTCTCGGTTTCATCCGTTGACCCCGTGACAGGGCGCGATTCACCGAATGCGGGGTCCTTGGCCACGCCATGGGCGATAAAGTTCACCGCGTCATAACGCGTCATATCCTGTTCCTGCAGGAAATAGGCGGCATTGCTTTCGCGCTCGGCAAAGATCGCGACCAGCACGTTGGCGCCGGTCACTTCGCTGCGGCCGGATGATTGCACATGGATTGCCGCACGTTGAATAACCCGCTGGAACGCAGCAGTCGGCACCGCCTCGGAGCCTTCGACATCTGTGATCAGGGTTGAAAGATCATCCTCGATAAACCCTTCCAGATCCTTGCGCAGCTCATCAAGGTTAACCGAGCACGCACGCATCACGCGCGCCGCGTCAGGTTCGTCAATCAACGCCAGAAGCAGGTGTTCCAGCGTGGCAAGTTCATGCTTGTGTTCATTGGCCAGCGCAAGTGCGCCATGAATGGACTGCTCGAGTGTGGTCGAAAATGATGGCACGGCTTGTGCTCCTTCATATCGGGGGTTGGCGCGAACCAACCGTGGCCTCTTACCCTTAAGGTTTGGTTTTATTTGCCAACCTTCAAGGACTTTTTTCGCTTTTGGCATCACAATTCGTGTGATGCTTGGTTTTTGACCTGCTTTTCACCACGCCCATGCAGAAGGATGATTAAAACTTGTCTTTTTGCGCCCGTGCAAAGGTAAACACATCCAGATCAGACGCGTCGTTCATGCCAAGGGCGGCTTTGAATTCGGGAACATCAGCGCGCAAAAACGGGTTCGTGCGCTTCTCTTCGGTCAGCGTTGACGGGACAGTTGGTTTGCCAGCGGCGCGCGCCGCTTCGATCCCTTTGATACGAAAGATAAGGTCGGAATTCTCCGGGTCAAGGGACATCGCAAAACGCGCATTGGCGCTCGTGTACTCATGGCCGGAACAGACCAACGTATCATCGGGCAGCGCGCGCAGTTTTTGCATGCTGTCCCACATCTGCGCAGGCGTTCCTTCAAACAGGCGGCCGCAGCCCAGCGCCATGAGGCTATCGGCGGTAAAGACCAGCCCCGCATCGGGCATGTGAAACGCGATATGGCCGATGGTATGACCCGAGACATCCATAATGTGGGTCGGCTGCCCACAGACCGTTACGGTGTCGCCATCCTCGACGGCCTGATCAAGGTCCGGCAGGCGATGGGCATCAGCCTTGGCCCCGATCACGCGCGCACCTTCACGCAGTGCGGCAACGCCATCAATATGATCATCGTGGTGATGGGTGATCAAAATATCACTCAGGCGCCATCCCCGCGCGGAAAGTGCGGCCGCAATCGGCGCTGCCTCGGGCGCATCAACCAACGCGGTCTCGCCTGTGTCATGGTTGTGCACCAAAAAAGCATAGTTATCCGTCCGGCATGGCACCACGACCAATTCAACCTCTGATCTCTTTGTCATGGCAATGTGCCTTTCTCTTGATATGCTACCCCCATAACTTTGCCCAAGGAGTTGCAAACCGCAATGCATCTCGACGTTCTGGATCTGCGTAACTTTTATTACCGCAGCGCATTGGGGCGTGCGGCGCAAAAAGTGATCCGCGACGAGCTCTGCGCGCTTTGGCCCGAGGCAAAGGGGCAGATGGTTGTGGGGTTCGGTTTTGCGGTGCCCTTGCTAAGGCCGTTCCTGAAAGATGCGCGGCGGGTGATCGGACTGATGCCGGGGCCACAAGGTGTGATGCCGTGGCCACCCGATGGCAACAACGTCAGCGTGCTCTGTGAAGATACATCCTGGCCGATCGAGACAGGCCATGTCGACAAGCTCGTCATGCTGCACGGGCTGGAAACCACCGAACAGCCCTCATTGCTGCTGGATGAGGCTTGGCGCGTCCTTGGCCCGGGCGGGCGGGCGGTCTTTATTGTGCCGAACCGCGCGGGGCTTTGGTCGCGCTCGGATGCCACACCCTTTGGCTATGGGCGCCCCTATTCCCTCAGCCAGCTGGAGGCCCAGCTCCGGCGGCACCAATTTGTGACCGAACGCACCATGTCCGCGCTCTACCAGCCGCCCTCGGCAAGCAAGCTCTGGCGCAAATCAGCGGGTTTTCTTGAAAAAGTAGGGCATAACCTACCGGTTGTGGCCGCAGGTGGCGTGTTGATCGTCGAGGTCAGCAAACAAATGGCCGCCCCCACACGGCCGGGATTGACCGAAGCAGTGCGAAAACCCTTCAGGGCCCTTGAAGGCATCACAAAACCCAAGCCGAAGCCGGAACCATCAGCGTCACGGGTCATCGTCAGATAGCAAGGGAAAGATTACCGCTCACGCGCGAGCACGAGCACCCAATAAGGCCCCCGCGCGCTGTCTGCCTTCGCAAGTGCGAAGTCCTCGAACCGTGGATCGAGATTATTTGCCCTATGCCCGGAAGAATTCATCCATGCATCCAGCACAGCCTGCTCATCAACCTGACCGCGCGCGATATTCTCGCCGACACGGTTCCACTGATAGCCTGCATCGGTGACGCGTTGTCCAACGGTTGATCCGTCACTCCCCGTGTGGGAGAAAAAATTATTGGCGGCCATGTCATTTGCATGCCGGTTCGCCGCCACACCAAGGCGGCTATCATAGGTCAGCGCCCCTGCGCCTGCCCCTGACCGCACACCATTGAGCATATTTGAAAATGTCTGGCTGGGCGCTGCGGAAACGGCAACTTGCGGCAAATCCGCAATCGGGATGGGCGCCGCACCGCTGCTAGAACTTGTACTCAGACTCGTCGTGCTGCCACCGGCACCGCCACATGCTGTAGCAAGGCAAAACGCGGCTATCGCAAAGGTTCTTTTCATGAATCTTGTCCAAATCTTGTTTCAGAAAACAGCTATGGCACCATCCACTTTTCACTCAATCAAAACCTGCAAAGCACTGCGGGGTAAGCACAAACATGCCCGCGGCGGCAAAACTTAGAGAGGAAGTCCGCCGAAAATGGGATGGAATTGTGGCAAAATTAAAGCGACGCGATAAGAGGCGGCGAAACAGGCTGACTTTCTGACTGTGATAGCGCATGAGAAAAGACATGGTGGAAATCACGTTTGCCGACCAGCCGAAAGGGGGCGACCAGAATGCGGATCATAGCACGCCTCTGCGCCATAGCAGTTGCGATAACGCCAGCCTACGCCCAGTCAGCAAATGGTCTTCAAGAGCAGGCCGAAGCCGCCCTTGTCGCAGGCGCGCCCGCCACAACCCTGCGCCTTGCCCAAGAGATGCTACGCGCACAACCGGACGATTTTGTTGCGCTCTACCTGCTGGCACTTGCCCAGTCGGACCTGAATGACCCGCAAAGCGCCGCAGCCTCTGGTGCAAGGGCCTATGCCGCCGCGACAAGCCAGGACACCCGCTTTGAAACTGCGCGCTTTGTGGCCGGCGCACATTTTCAGGCCGGTCAATATACCCGATCTGCATTCTGGTTGCGACGCGCGGCCAATCACGCATCCACCGAAGCCGATCTGCAGTTTATCACAGAAGCCTATGCGAACACTGTCAGAACCAACCCGCTTTCGGTCGCGGTCACCGCCGCAATCGCACCCACCGATAACATCAACAACGGTTCAGAAGACGGTATCTTGCGACTGGAAGGGATTGACCTGACCTTCGTGCTGCCCGAAGACCGCCGCGCACTTTCCGGTATCGGCTTTTCTGCCAGCACCGACCTGCGCTACCGAATTTCAGAGACCGCACACCAAGTCACGACGGTTACCGCCACGCTTGCAGGCGATACCTATCTGTTGTCAGATGACGCAAAGTCCTTGCTTGCAGACTCTCCCGATCCAGAGGTGCGCGCAATTGATGGTCGCCACTTCGCGACAGTGACGGCCAGTATGGGCATTGAACGACAGCAAAACAACATAAGCCCGCTGGGCCCGCTCAGCCTCGGGGCGGCCTTCGGGACCTATTGGGAAGGTGGCGAAAGGCTGGTCGACTTTCACGACCTCAGCCTCGAACAGACCGTTCCCCTCACCAACACCAGCCGCCTGCAACTCCGCGCGCTCCGGCGCTGGCAGGACGCACGCACCCCTGCGTTATACGATGCAAACATCTACGACCTGACCATCGCCTATGACCGGCTGCTGGCAAACCGCGACCAGCTGCAGCTCAGCCTGATATCACAGCGCAACGCGGCAGGACCGGAAAATTCTTTCGACGAATACCAGATCGGCATCGGTTATCTGCTGGCCGAGCCTGTTTTGGGGGCACAAATTTCCACGTCCCTCAACATCGGGTTCCGCACGTTCGAGGAATTCACAACCACACTCGACGGCCGCGATGATCACTTCTATCTGGGCTCGGTCACAGCCGTGTTCGAAGACGTCAGCTACTTTGGTTTCTCCCCCAGCGTGACAGTCTCGGGTGCGCGTACACACTCAACCGCCGAGGAAAACACATCAGCGGCAGCACAGATCCTTTTCGGGGTCGCATCGCGGTTCTGACGCGGGAACCGATTGGCATTTGCATCACCACAGCAAAGCCCAGTATGCACAGGCCATGACAACACCCTTTGAAATCTTCATGGTCTGCACCCCCGGTTTTGAGCAGGCCCTCCTCGCCGAGGCGCTGGAGAACGGCTTTGCCGACGCGCAAATCACCAGCGGCGGGATCACGATCACCGGCACATGGGAAGACGTCTGGCGCGCCAACCTTGTCATGCGCGGGGCCACGCGGATCTTGGCGCGTGTGGGAAGCTTTATGGCCTTTCACCTTGCCCAACTCGACAAACGGGCGCGCAAATATCCATGGAGTGACGTGCTGCGTCAGGACGTCCCTGTACGGGTTGAGGTCAGCACTTCGAAGAAGTCGAAGATCTACCATGCAGGTGCTGCAACCCAGCGGATCGAGACCGCTCTGAAAGAGAGCCACGGCATGACTATCGCGGCAGACGCGCCCGTAGCACTCAAGGTCCGCATCGACGACAACCGTGTCACAATCAGCGTCGATACCTCTGGCGAGAGCCTCCACAAGCGCGGCCATAAAGAGGCGGTTGGGAAAGCCCCCATGCGCGAGACACTGGCCGCATTGATGCTGCGGGAATGCGGCTATGACGGCCGCGAACCGGTGCTCGACCCGATGTGCGGCTCGGGCACTTTCGTGATCGAAGCCGCCGAAATCGCCTG
Source organism: Yoonia sp. R78084 (assembly GCF_044595625.1). Classification (NCBI taxonomy): domain Bacteria; kingdom Pseudomonadati; phylum Pseudomonadota; class Alphaproteobacteria; order Rhodobacterales; family Paracoccaceae; genus Yoonia; species Yoonia sp. R78084. Next base: position 3,317,924 of record NZ_CP138993.1, on the reverse strand, counting down.
CGGCCTCTTCCCCGGTCGCAGCCGCGACTTTGCCTTCCAGCAACTTGCAACCTACAAAGACGACAGCTGGCGTAAGGTGGGTGAAACCCGCGCGCCCACCCAGCATTTCCACGGCAGCGACCGTGACGCAGGCGCCATCCGCATGGCTACCGCCAATGCCGAACGGGCCGGCGTGGCCGACCACATCACCTTCCAGAACCTCTCCGCCATCGACATCAAACGCCCCGAAGGCCCACCGGGTCTGATTATCTGCAACCCGCCCTATGGCGGACGGATCGGCAACCAGAACATGCTCTATGGTGTCTATGCAGGTCTCGGCGAGGCGATTAAACGCGAGTTCACGGGCTGGCGGGTTGGCATGGTCACCAGCGAAGCAGGCCTCGCCAAAGCGTCAGGCCTGCCCTTCAAACCCAAAGGGCCCGCCATTCCACACGGCGGCCTCAAGGTCTGGCTCTTCCAGACAGACGCACTCTAGCCCCTGTTATTACTGGCCCCAAAATATCCCCGCCGGAGGCACCTGCCCTCTCAGACAGTCACACCCTGACGTTTGACCTCAATCCCTGCTGCCTGCATCGCTGTCGCGGCAATATCCACCGCCGTCAGCCCTGCATCCGCATACATCGCATCCGGCGACGCGTGATCAATATACCGGTCCGGCAAAGTCATTGTCCGCACCTGACAGCGCCCGTCCAGCAGGCCGTCATTGGCCAGATCATGCAGGACCATGGCACCAAAGCCACCCTTTGCGCCCTGTTCGACCGTGATCAGCGCCTTGTGATTGCGCAAGAGTTGCCGGATCAGCGCATGGTCCAGCGGCTTGGCAAAACGCGCGTCGGCAATCGTGGCCGTCACACCTTGCGCGGCCAGTTTCTCGGCGGCCTTCTGACATTCGGCCAGATGCGCGCCAAAGCACAGGATCGCCACGTCCGACCCTTCCTGCACGATACGTCCCTTGCCGATCTCGATCAGGTTGCCGCGTTCCGGCAGCTCGAGCCCAACCCCTTCACCACGCGGATAGCGGAACGCAATCGGACCCTCATCATAGGCGGCGGCAGTGCGCACCATATGCATCAGTTCCAACTCGTCCCCTGCCGCCATCACCACCATGTTCGGCAAAGCGGACATGAACCCGATATCAAACGCACCGGCATGGGTCGGGCCATCGGCACCCACCAGTCCTGCACGGTCAATCGCAAAGCGGACAGGCAGGTTCTGCAGGGCCACGTCATGCACCACCTGATCATAACCACGCTGGAGGAACGTCGAATAGATCGCACAGAACGGTTTGAGCCCACTTGCCGCCATACCGGCCGCAAAAGTTACACCGTGTTGTTCGGCGATCCCCACATCAAACACGCGGTTCTTGAACCGTGCGCCCATGATATCGACACCGGTGCCAGAGGGCATCGCAGCGGTGACAGCCACAATAGCAGGGTCCATCTGTGCTTCGGTCGCCAGCGCAGTGCCAAAGACCTTGGTATAGCTTGGCGCGTTGGGGCGCGATTTCGCCTGCGCGCCACTCTCAACATCGAATTTCGACACACCATGCCCGCGGTCCGCACTGGTTTCTGCGGGGGCATAGCCCTTGCCTTTCTTGGTGCAGACATGGATCAGCACAGGCCCCGTGGCGCGGGTGCGCGCAGCGCGCAGTACCGGCAGAAGCTGGCGCATATCATGGCCGTCAATCGGGCCAACGTAGGAGAACCCCAGTTCTTCGAACAACGTGCCGGACCCACCGGTCTGCATCCCTGTAACCAGATGGCGCGCACGGCGGGCGTGGTCACGCAGCGGGCCGGGCAAGGCGGCCTCGAACCCTTCGGCCATTTTGTGCAATTCACCCATGGGCGACGCATAAAGGCCGGACAGATATTTCGACATGGCACCCACAGGCGGGGCAATCGACATCTCGTTATCGTTGAGGATTACGAACAAACGGCGGCCTTCAGCGCCGGCGTTATTCATCGCCTCATAGGCCATGCCCGCACTGATCGACCCGTCACCGATCACGGCAATTGCATCGCCCGTCGGCATCCCCATATCGCGCCCGACCGTGAAACCAAGCGCGGCAGAGATCGAGGTGCTGGAATGCGCCGCACCGAAAGGATCATAATCGCTCTCGGCACGTTTGGTGAAACCCGACAAACCGCCCTCTTGGCGCAGGGTGCGGATCCGGTCACGGCGGCCGGTGATCACTTTATGGGGGTAACACTGGTGTCCGACATCAAAGATCAGTTTGTCGCGCGGGGTGTCAAAGACAGCGTGGATCGCCACGGTCAATTCGACAACACCCAGCGAAGACCCAAGGTGCCCACCCGTTTCAGACACGGCCGAAATGACCTCTGCGCGGACATCGTCGGCCAAATTGGCGAGAGCGGTATCGTTCATGCGGCGCATGTCGGCAGGGCCGGAAACGCTATCGAGGAAGGGTGTTTGAGGACGGATGGTCATGACGGCACCTTTGTGGTAAATAAAAAAGCGCCGCAAAAGGGTTTCCCCGATTGCGACGCTAGTCTCCTGTAGCCAACAGGAAGGGAACTGGGGTCGAAACCCCAATATCGGGCCAGCCAGGGAGGGTAGCCCGATGGCGCTGGAACAGGCGGGGCGTCGCGCGCCGCCTGCTCCGATCTCGCTAGACTTGTGCGACCTCGGGGGCCGCTTCGATCACCAGAGATGACCGGTTGATGGGATCAGGCGTGTCGCGGCTTTCTTCGGGAAGGATGCGGCCAATAAAGGCCATCGCTGCAATCACAAACCAGATCGCGAGAACAAAGATCGCGGCGTAACCCGCCCCCTTGAGCATCAAGAGCGTAATATCGGCGGTCAGCCTGCTCTTTTCGCTCATTTCGAGGATGTTATCGTTTTTCATCATCTCTCTCCTTAGTTTACTGGCGCGTAGCCGTGGACTTGCGCCCAGACGAACCAGTTATCAACAACCGTACCGGTCAACAGGATCCCAATACCGCCGGTCAGCGTTGTCAGGACTGCGAACCACCACGCCCAGCGGTGGATACCTTCCATGGTGGCGTTAAAGCCCATGGTCCAGCGCCAGAAGAGGGCGGCACGCTCGGTCGCGGTACCGCGGTCCACGATCTGTTCGATCTCGCGCTCACCGCCAAAGCGGCTTACAGCAAGGATCGTCGCACCGTGCATCGCAAACAGCAGGGCAGACCCATAGAGGAACGCAATGCTCAGAGCGTGGAACGGATTGTAGAACAGGTTGCCATATGTGATCGAAAACAGGTTCGTCCAGTCCAGGTGCGAGAACACGCCGTAAGGCACCATCTCGGACCAGTCGCCCATCAGGATCGGACGGAACAGACCCAGCACCAGGAACAACCAGATCGCAGAGGCGAAGGCCCATGCCACATGCTTGCCCATGCCCAGAGCTTCGGCGCGCAGGTAGGTGCGTACCCACCATGTCAGCACCGAGATCAGCAGGAAGAAGGACGCGATCATGAAGTAACCGCCGTCATCCATTGGCGGCATGCCCAGCCCGTACCCCGGCGAGGGTGGATCAAGCGACAGCCAGAACAGATCCCGCAGGAAGATCGCAGGGTTATAGTCAGCCTGCGCCCAGAACGACATGCCCACCATCAGGAACCAGATCAGACCGGTCGCCAGTGAGATGACCCCGAAGGACCCCAGATAGATCGGGCCCAACTGTGCATTGCCAAAGATGCCGGCAAGCTTGGAGAACCCCGTTGTGGTTCCGCGATCAATCGCGGTTCCGTCAGGTCCGGGGAGGCCCATTTCGGGCGGCCCCTGTACTTGAACCTGTGTGAAGATGTTTTGATATTCAGCCATTTTCATATCCTCCTACAGATCGACCCACCAAGGGAGCTCATAGTACCAGTCCCACCACACGATCCATTCTTCGAACCAGATGGTGCCGGAAATAACGATACAAATCGCAGACCAGAAACCCGCATTCAGCGCCAGGAACAGACCGAGGCGGTGAATCCCCAATGGCCCGATCGAATAGCCGATCAGATCGCGGAAATACGTATCTTCATGATCAGGTGACTTGATCTCTTGGCCCTTGCCCGGGTTCACGGCCGACAACACCAGTGAGCCGTGCAGCGCAAGCGCAAGACAGGTGGTGAAGAAGAACGTGATCGCGATCATGTGGACCGGATTGTAGTGAAAGTTGCCGTAGGTGTAGCCCACGTTGTTGACCCAATCGAGGTGGCTGAAGATGCCATATGGGAACGCATGCCCCCAGGCACCCAGCAGAACCGGACGGATCACAACAAGCGTGACGTAGGCAAAGATCGCCACACCGAATGCAAAGGGCACGTGATAGCCAATGCCCAATTTGCGGCAGATCTCGACTTCGCGCATCATCCAGCTGACAAAAGCGCCAATGGCACAGATCGTGATGATCTGCCAAAGACCGCCCTCCATCAACGGGGCTGCACCCAGACCGTATTCAAGCGGCGGCGGGTCGATCGAAATCAGCCACGGGTTCCATGTGGGGCCCTGGCTGGCCCCGTAAAATATCAGTATTGTCCCAAGGACGGCGAAAAAGAACGTCGTGACCCCGAAGAAGCCAACATAAAATGGCCCCACCCAAAAGTCGAACAGATCACCGCCTACCAATGTCCCGCCACGGACCCGGTATTTTCTCTCGAAGCTGAGCTGTGCCATCTTCCAATCTCCATTCTAGACAGGCCCTGCATCCGCGTTCCGGTGCGCCCTATCTTCATCAATGTCGGTGTTTGCTACGGGCGGAACCGGCCCGCCCGTAGCGTGATTTAGTCAGCAAAGCTGATTACATTCCGCCGAAGGCGAGCTGGAACCAGTTTGTGCTTTCATTGCTCAACAGAACGAGGTGAATCATTGCTGCAAGCAGGAACAGGAATACGCCCTGGGCCACGAAAACGCGGCGTGGGTCGAATACCAACCAGATCTTATAGAACTGTGCCATTTGCTAATTCTCCTACCAGCTGAACCAAGGAAGCTTGATGTACGTCAGTACGTGAGCAACCACGGCAACGATCGTGAAGATCGTGAACCCGCTCATGTAAACTGCGTGCAGCTCCTGGGCCTGCTCGTCAGTGAGACCTGTGAAAGAAAGGTCAGATTTGTCAGCCATGTTTTGTCTCCAAAATTAAGTACTGACGCCGCGCACCCCCCGCGGCCGGGTTACGACAAAGGCTCATCCTTTGCCCCAATCCATCATCCCGGGGGGGAATGATGAACATCGGATGCCCGTTTCCGGACAAATGTCGTGCCATCAGGTTCATGCGCTGAAGATCTGTGGCGTAATAATGCGCGCCTGTGTCCAGGCCTTTGCGAAGGGGCCTTTCTCCGGGAGCTCCATCCGGCGCGCGGCAGACAACACCCATGTCAGGATGCAAAGCGGCAGCGTGGCCAGAAAGATCAGCCCAAAATAGGCATAGTATTCGCGCTTTGGCGGCGCTGACCGGGCCCGTGTGTGGGGCATGTCTGTTGTAAAATCGGTCATTTGCGTCCTCCAGAATTGGATTGAAGTGTTTCGACGGTCTCAAGAACGACCCGGTCATTGCCGGCGTCGAGGGCTGCGCGCTCGGCTGCGTCACGCAGCGTTTTGGCGGCAGAAATACGTGTCAGGATCGGGTGGGTCGCCACGATCTCGTCGAGCTTGGCCTGTGCGTCGGCATCCCAGGGGAAATCGCGGCGCAGCGGTGTCAGCGTGGCATCGGTGGCATCCATGTTGCTGCCCAGCGGCAGGATATGGAACAGCGCGTCGAACAGACCGTTGCAAACCTCTTGCAGCAGATAGGTTGCGCCTGCGTACCCCATGAACGGCGTGCCGGTCGCACGGCGGATCGCAGCACCGGGGAAGCTGGCAGGGATAAACACCGGCGATGGGCCATGCCCCGCCTTCATCTCGGCCATATACATTTTCTCGTTGATCGATCCCAAAACGATCAGCGGGCGCTTGGTATGGATCAGGTTGCGCACTTCTTCGTTGTTGGTTTTCTTGCCACGGCAACGGGCCACGGCAAAGGCACAGGGAAAGCCCAGATCACCCTCAAGGAAATGGCGCACGCCGCGGGCATAGGTCTCGTTCGCGACGATGGCGAATTCGGCAGTGGCAAAGAAATCCTGCGTCACCGAACGCCACAGATCCCACACCGGTTTGATGGTGGAGTGCTTCTCTGTCTCGATGAACGGCTCTGGGTCGAGGCCCGTCAATTCACCCAGCTTGCGCAGGAATTTCGTCGTTGAGTCTATCCCGAAAGGCGCTTGCAGGTATGGCTTGCCCAGCACCTCGCAAAGTCCCCGCCCAAATTCGCGGTACATGGTGACGTTCACATCGGCGTTCACCAGATTGCGCATCTCGGCCACATGGGCACCGAGGGGCATCACCATGTTGATCTCGGCACCAATGCCTTCGACCAGACGCCGGATTTCGGCCAGATCAGAGGGCATGTTGAACGCGCCATACATCGGCCCAAGGATATTCACGCGCGGTTTCGCACCTTCTACGCGCTTCTTCTCGGGCGGCATCCGGCCTTTGGTCATGCCGAATTCAGTGAAAATCCACGTCATCGCACGGTCGGCACATTCCCATTGGTCTTCATCAATGGTGCGCGGCAAAAAGCGCTGGATGTTGGTACCCTGCGGCGTGACACCGCCGCCGATCATCTCGGCAATGGACCCGGTCACAACAACCGCAGGCAGTGCGGGGTCAAGCGTCTTCCAGGCCCGCTTCATCGCGTCCTCGGTGCCCTCACCCATCTCGCTTTCGCCCAGACCGGTGACGACAATCGGCAATTCATGCGGCGGCAGACCATCGGTGTAATGCAACACAGATGTCACCGGCAGGTTCTCACAACCCACTGGCCCGTCGATAACCACCTGCAAACCTTTGACGGCACAGAAGGCGTAGACGGCACCCCAGTAACCACCCGCACGATCATGATCGGTGACTAGCATCAAATCATCTCCTGCGCTTTGGTGGCACGCGCCATCTTGTCGAGCTTCTTCTGATGCTGCGCACGGAAGTCAGGCCGCAAGTTCGGCGCGCCTTCCCAGACACCAGCTGTGTCGCCACTGCCCACGCCCTCGAAGAAGTCGCGCATCTTGTCCATTTTCTGTTTGCCTGCGATCGCCGCATTGACGACCTGCGCCAGCGAACCGGCCCCCGCAGGGCCCATCAGCGGACGGGCTGAAATCAGGTTAGTAAAGTAAAGCGACGGAATGCCCGCTTCTTTGGCGTGCTGGACAACAGGTGTTGTGCCAATCGCCAGATCGGGCTTGATGGCATCAACAGCGGCCAGATCATCCTCAAGCGAGGCACGATATTTGATCTTCACACCTTTGGCAGCCAGCCATTCCGCATCGGGGCGCGACCATTCTGTGCGCGGACAGGCGGTGCCGACGTATGGCACATCCGCGCCGCTTTCGATCAGCAAACGCGCCACCAGAAGCTCGGAGCCTTCATAGCCCGACAAGGTAACAGTGCCGTTGATCTGCGCGCCAGCCAGCGCGCCTTTGATGGCAGGCAGGAACGCATTTTGCGCTGCTGCAATCTGGTCAGGCTTCACATTGTAAGCGTCACCAATCGCGGCCAGCCAAGCAGCGGTGCCGTCGTGACCCACAGGCGCAGAGCCCACAATCTTGCGACCAGCCGCCTGAAATTCACGGATGGATGCCGTGTAGAACGGGTGGATCGCCGCCGCGACGCCGCAATCAAGGGCGGCGTAAAGTTCACGCCATTCGCGGGTCGGCACCACAGGACCGGCTGCCAAACCCATGGGGGCCAGCATCGCGCCGATCATCATGGGATCAGCGGGGAACATCTCGCCCAGCAAGGCCACGTTCGGGCGGTCGGATTTACCACCCACAGGGCGGGCGACGGGGCCTGCCTTAATCTCTTCGCGGGCATATTGTAGCATCGCACCGGCCAGCACATCCTTGGCCTCGGCGTGGGTCGGGATACCGAAACCGGGCACGTCAATGCCCACGATCCGCACGCCGTTGATTTCTTTGGGCAGCAACCGCAGCGGCACACCGGACGCGGTGGGCACGCAGAGGTTTGTCACGACAATCGCGTCGTAGCGATCAGGATCAGCCATATCGTGGACACTCTCGCGGATGTCCTCGAACAGTTTACCCGTCACCAATGTCTCGGAATTGAACGGAACATAGCCGACAGACCGGCGCGCCCCGTAAAAATGCGAAACAAACGTGAGACCGTATACACAACAAGCCGAACCGGACAGAACCGTGGCCACACGCTTCATCCGAAGGCCTACACGCAAAGACCCGAACGCAGGGCACATGCTCTGCGGTTGATCGTGGGGTCCTTGCGGATAATCCTTCGCATATTGATCAAGGATCTCGGATTTGCCAGCGGCACGCGCGGCAGCTTCCATTGATCCGGCACTGGCGGTGCAACCGCCCTCAAGCGCTGTCGCCTGCTGGGATGCATCCAGCGCTTCGGGCGAATCCGCACGCGCAACACCCTCGATGATCTGGACCTGCCCAGCATCATCGTAGCCAACTTCATAGCCTTGGGTGTTGGTGTCATGCGTCATAGTTGACAGGCTCCTTGGCGGCAGGTGCGGTCGCCATGATATCGCGCAGAAGGCGTTTCATCTGTGCGGGGGTGGCGCGGGCAAGCATTTCTTGCACTTCGCGTTCAACATTCTTGCGGGCGTCAGGCGTCGTCATAGATCACCTCGAGGCTCTCTTTCGGCTGGGCGTTCTTGCCGCGCATGTCCACATCAGTGGCGGGTACAAGTTGATAGTCGCCGCCGGTGTCCTTGGCATCGAACAGACCCAGCAAACCATCTTGATCAAGCGGGTTGGGGCGCACAGGCGGGGCAATGCCCACAGCCTCGGCCAACCCTTCAAACATCGGACCCCATTCGCTTTGATGGGTGCCAACGATCTGATAGTTCGCGCTTTTCTTTCTCAGGTCATCGTTTTGCGGGATTGCAGCAAGGACAGGTATGCTAACAGCTTCGGCGAAAGCCTGCGCTTCTCCTGTGCCGTCATCTTTGTTGATGACAAGTCCAGCGACCCCAACGTTGCCACCCAGTTTTCGGAAGTATTCGACTGCCGAGCAGACATTGTTAGCAACATAAAGCGATTGGAGGTCATTTGAGGCAACCAAGATAACTTTCTGCGCCATATCGCGCGCGATGGGCAGGCCGAAGCCGCCGCAGACAACGTCGCCAAGGAAATCCAGCAGGACATAGTCAAAGTCCCAATCATGGAAGCCCAGCTTTTCAAGCAGTTCAAACCCGTGAATAATCCCGCGCCCACCACAGCCACGACCCACTTCCGGTCCACCAAGCTCCATCGCGAAAACACCGCCGCGCTTGAAGCAGACATCGCCGATGGCAACTTCTTCGCCAGCAAGCTTTTTCTTTGCGGAAGTCTCGATAATTGTGGGGCAGGCTTTGCCGCCAAACAGCAGGCTGGTGGTGTCTGATTTCGGATCACAGCCGATCAGCAGCACGCGTTTGCCCATCTCGGCCATCATGTGGCTGAGGTTGGCCAGCGTGAAAGACTTGCCGATCCCGCCTTTGCCATAGATCGCGATGATCTGGGTCTTTGATGTGGGTTCGCCCTGCGGGACCTCCAGCGTGGGTTCCTCATGCGCTTCATCGCGCAGGCGCTGGTCGAAATCCTTCAGGTTCGGAATTTCATCTTTCATGCGGTTCCCCAGTTCAAAATCATTTTCAGGCAGGCCGGATCAGTGAACGCCGCTTCATAGGCGGTCCCTGCGGCTTCTGCGGGCTGTTGGTGTGTGATCAGATCGGCCAGCTCCAACGTGCCCGCCTCGACCAAGGCTTTGGTGGCGGTCATATCGTCCGCCGCCCATTCGGCACTGATGCGGAAACGGGCCTCTTTCATAAAGGCAGGCGGAAATGCGAATTGCAGCGGCGCGGTATAGAACCCTGCCAAGACGATTTCACCGCCTTTGGCGATGCGGCCGATCCAGTCGTTCAGCAGATCGCCGCGACCTGATGCATCGTAGACAGATTTGTAATCTCGGCGCGTGTCGGCGTCGGGTGTTGTCACCTCATACCCACTGGCACCACCCATGCGGATCGGATCAACTTCCCAAACGGTTGGCGCAGGCGCACCGGACGCAATGGTCAAGCGCGCCAGAAGACGGCCCAGCACACCATGGCCGATAATCAGATCTGGCACGGCCTTGTTCGGGCCCGCCATCGCATGGCGCGCCGTCGCAGCCAAAGCCAGCAACGCACCCGCAGCACCGAGACCCCGATCAATACGGGTCACGCGCGATGCTTTGGTGACCAGCGTTTGCGCCGCCGCACCGAACAGACCGAAGGCACCTTCATAGCAACTCGCGCCGGGCACGAAGACATGCTCACCCACGCGGTAGCCACTGTCAGCACCCGCCTCGATCACTTCGCCAGCGGCTTCATATCCGGGGATCAAAGGGTATCCCATGCCAGGGAATGGGGGCATCTCACCGGTCCAAAACAGTTTTTCCGTACCTGTCGAGATGCCGGAATGCCTGATCGCGACCACAATATCATCCGCCGCAGGGGGTACGATTCCCACCTGATCAAGCGCGAGCTTTCCCGGCGCTGATAGAATGACGGCCTTTGTTTCCAACGCTTTTCTCCCCAGTGTACAGCTTTGGAACATTCCAAATCACAACACTCTGTCCTGTCCTAGTTTAGCCTTACAGATCAAAGTGTCAATTTATTTAGACATGCAAAGTGTCAACTTTTCCTTACACCGGTCACAATGGATGTGATAAATGCGCGGCGCGGCTTTGGCGTTTGCACGTCGGCAAAGCCCGCCTGTTTCAACAGGGCCGCAATCTCCGCCTGAGACCGCGCGCGTCCGGTGCGCATCGCCATGCAATAAAGGGCAAAATAGGCATCCCCCGCGCGTTGGGGGCTATCTCCGCCGGTCATCGGTTCCGACACCAGTATTCGGCCATCTTCTGGCAGCGCATCATGGACCGCTTTCAGCAAGGCGATGACGGTTGCATCGGCGTGGTCATAAAGAACGCGGATCAGGCTGATGATATCGGCGCCCTGCGGCAAAGGATCATCACGAAAAGAGCCGGGAACAATCGCGGTGCGGTCACGCAGACCCGCCGCGTCAAAGCGCTCTGCCGCAGCAGGGGCCACGGCGGGAAGATCAAACAGCGTCACGTGCAGATGCGGATGCGCCACACCAACAGCGGCCAGAAATGCCCCCGTGCCACCACCCACATCAAGGATGCGCTTACCTTCGGAGAACCCGAACATTGCAAGCGTATCTTCGGCAACAAGCGCCTGACTATCCGCCATCAGTCGGGAATAGACTGCCGTTGTTTGAGGATCGGTCGCACCGCCAGCGCCGAACACATAGGGCCAGAAATCCGCCAGTTCGGTCGCGACCTCACCGCGGAAGAAGGCAACCGGATCAGCCAGATCGCGGTAGAGCACATCATGGTGGTCAATCATCCCGCGCAAACCGGGCACGCCCGCAAGTGCCGCACCCCGCGTCGTCAGCGCATAGTGCCCAGAACGACGGCGCTTCAGAAGGCCAATGGCGACAGACGCGGAAAGCAGAACGGCAAGCCGGTCTTTTGGAACTGCCAGTTCATAGGCCAAAGCCTCGGCGCTCATCTCGTTGGCCAACAAAAGCCCGGCCATATCAAACCGCACAAAGGCCTGCAAAATCTGGCTATGGCAAAAGCCCGCGACCAGATCGAACATCGCCTCACCTTCGGTTCGCACAATACGACGTGTCAGGGGAAAGCGGGCCGCCCACTTTTGAAATCCCCGTGATGCGACCAAACGGGTCAATCGCCCCGTACGCCGCAACGCCCCACGCGGCAACGCAGGTTTTTGCAAAGGGATATCAAAGTCTTTCATTATTCGCCGGGGACGGTAGATCTGCCACGCGCGCCAGCAGGCACCAGTTTATCGGCATAAGCGCGCACCATCTGCGCGAGGGCCGCTTCGCCGGGACAGGCAGGAATAGAGGAAATTGCGCCGCCCAGAATGTCGTCGAAACGCTTTACAGCACCCGCTACACCGTAAGAGGCCACCGCATTGGGCCGCCCGTGCAGATCATCCTGACCGGCCGGTTTGCCCAGCGTATCCTCATCGCATAGCGCATCGCGCAAATCATCCGCGACCTGAAATGCCTCGCCAATGCGCGCACCCAATTCTTCCCACGGCTCAGCCTCTTGTCCGGCCGCCACAGCACCCATTTGCGTTGCAGCAATGAACAAGGCACCGGTTTTGGCCTGATGGTAAGCGGACAAATCGATGTTCTCTTCGCTCTCCCAGCCCTGGCCTGCGCAAATACCAAAAGGCATCCCTGTGCGGGTACCCAGAATATCAATGAGGTTCAGCGCCCGCGCAGGCGCATCGCCAGCAGCACGCGCAAGGATCTGAAACCCCATGATGATCAGGCTATCGCCCGCAAGCACCGCCAAAGGTTCGGAATAGGCACGATGCAGCGCCGGTTTGCCGCGCCGCAGATCGGCATCGTCAAAGCAAGGCAGATCATCATGCACAAGGCTCGCGCAATGGATCACCTCAAGGGCCACCGCCGCCGCATTGGTCAACTCAGGGCGGTCATCACCACAGGCCATCGCCACCGAGGTCAGGATCGTCGGCCTGATCCGCGCACCGCCGGGGGTGACCGCATATTCAAGCGCCGCCGCCAGCTTCGCCGGCGCAACGCCACCCTGGCCTGCCTTGATGGCCGCTGCCATGGTCGCATCAATCCGTTCCGAGATTCTCATGGACGCCTCCTTTGCAATCTATAGTGTCTATTTTAGTTTACATATGTCAATGTAAATCAAACGTAACAAAAGACTCAGGGCCGGATGAAAGCGGATTCCCCAAAAATTGTTGTTATTGGCGCTGGAATCGGCGGATTGGCCACTGCACTGCGGCTGGCCCATCAGGGTTGCGATGTCACTGTGCTGGATATGCACAGCGCGCCGGGCGGCAAGATGCGCACGGTGGCATCAGATGCAGGGCCGGTCGATGCAGGCCCGACTGTCCTGACAATGCGGCCCGTGTTTGAGGCGCTGTTTACCGATGTGGATGAGGTGCTGGGTGACCACCTCACGCTTGAACCGCTGACGACACTGGCGCGGCATTATTGGGATGATGGCGCGATGCTTGATCTCGATGCGGATCCTGCGCAAAGCCTTGCCAATGTGACTGCCACCTTCGGACCGAAAGCAGGACAGGAATTCGCGGCGTTCTCGGTACGCGCCAAGCGCCTGTTTGACGCTTTCGATGCGCCGATGATGCGCACGCCCGAACCCGACCAATGGGCGATCACGAAAACCGTGCTGCGCCAGCCCAGTCTGATCCCGGCCATGGCCCCGCACCGCACCTTGGCCGGATTGCTGCGGCAGTCCTTCAGCGATCCCCGCCTTGCGCAGCTTTTCGGCCGTTATGCCACCTATGTCGGCGGCTCACCCTATGCCGCACCCGCCATTCTGGCGCTGATCTGGCAGGCCGAGGCACAAGGCGTCTGGTCCGTGAAGGGCGGGATGCATCAACTTGCACAGGCAATCGCCAAACTGGCGCAGGCACGCGGTGCCACCTTCCACTACAACATGCCCGCCACGCGGATCACGCGGCAGAACGGGCGGATCAATGGTGTGCAAACAGCCACAGGGCACTTTCCCGCAGATATGGTGCTGTTCAACGGCGATCCGCGCGCACTGGAAACCGGTCTCCTTGGCGACGGCGCGAAAGACGCGGTGCAGCCACAACACACAACACCCCGCAGCCTCTCGGCCTTTGTCCACGCCTTTGCCGCAGTCCCCGAAGGTGTCGCGCTCAAACATCACACTGTGTTTTTCGGGCACGATCCCAAAGCCGAATTCAAGGCGCTCGCCAAAGGCGAAATGCCGACCGACGCCACACTCTATCTTTGCGCACAGGATCACGGGGCAGTCGCACCCGACGCCCTGCAACAATTCGAGATCATCATGAACGGCCCGCCTGTGCCACGCGACCCTGAAAAGGAAAAACCCCCATGTCAGACACAGATTTTCAAGCGTTTCCGCGACTTCGGCCTGACGTTCAGCCCGACGCCCGGACCAGAGGCGCTCACCACACCGCAGGGGTTCGACGCGCTGTTTCCAGCGAGCCTCGGTTCCCTTTACGGGCGGAGCCCGCAAGGCATGATGGCGGCATTCAAACGCCCGACGGCACGCACACCGGTGCCGGGGCTGTACCTTTGCGGGGGCGGGACGCATCCGGGGGCGGGGGTGCCGATGGCGACACTCTCCGCAGCGCACGCGGCCGCGGCGATCATGACGGACCATGCTTCCACCTTGATGTCCCCCCAAACGGCTACGCTTGGTGGTACATTGACGGGATCAGCACGGACGGGACGAAAGCGGTCTCTGTCATAGGCTTTATCGGCTCGGTGTTTTCACCGTGGTACGCATGGTCGGGGCGCCGCGACCCAGCCAATCACTGCTGCATCAACGTGGCAACCTACGGGCCGGGCGGGCGGTTCACGATGACGGACCGCGGGCGTGCAGCACTGCACACAACACCCGACACCTTTCAGGTAGGACCTTCGTCGATGCATTGGACGGGCCGCGATCTGGTGATCGACATCAATGAGATCAGCAGCCCGCCCCTGATCAGCCGCGTGCGGGGGCAAATCACGATCACACCCCATGCGATCACCCACGTCGAACTCCCCCTGACACCGAACGGCGCGCATATCTGGCGGCCCTTCGCGCCCTCGTCGGACATCAAGGTTGAGCTGGAAGCAAAAGGCTGGCAGTGGTCAGGACACGGCTATTTCGACAGCAATTTCGGCACGCGGTCGCTGGAAGAGGATTTCAGTTTCTGGACATGGGGCCGCTATCCCACCAAAGCAGGCGCGACCTGCATCTACGACGCCGTACGCCGCGATGGCTCGACGCTCGACACCGCGATCGCCTTTGACAGTGACGGGCGCGCCAAAATCGTCGATGCGCCACCTAGGACACGCTTCAAACGCTCTCTATGGCAGGTCATGCGCGAAACCCGCGCTGATCCCGGCGTTGTTCCAAAACAAGTGCTGCCCATGCTGGACGCGCCGTTCTATTCACGATCCGCGGTGCAAACGCAGCTGAACGGCGAAGTGGTGACCGGCGTGCATGAGGCGCTGGACCTGAACCGGTACCGTTCACCCCTGATCAAACCGATGCTGGCGGTCCGCGTGCCAAGACGGAAGGGCTGGAACGGCTAGGGTCTGCTGCGCACCCAGAAGAAAGAGGGGGGCCTTGGCGGACAGCGCAAACGCCTGCTCAATGGCCTCTTGCAAACCTCTACTTGGCCGACCTCGGCGCAGGTCTGAAGCGGCGAAAGTAAGCCTCCAAGGTTCTCATGCTGATTTCTGCAACAACATAGGAAAGGACACTGTAGAGCACCAGAATTGTCCATTGCTCCATGAGGTCAAGACGGCCCGCAATCCGATTGACCACGTCGAGGACAAGCAAATGATATAGATAAATACCATAGCTCACAGCCCCGATACGGGCGATGAAACGGTTTTGCAGGATCGCAAGGGCCGCATTGTCTTCGCGCACGACCAATGCGGCAAGTATCCCGACCATTATTGTGTGGATCAAGAGATTTGGAAGGCCACGCAAATCAGAAGGCGCCAACTGGATCGTGATCGCCAGTAAACAAAAACCGGCAATTGCGTGCCAGCGGCCTCCCAGGAGTTTCTCAACGACGCGGAAGCCTTGCGCGGAGTGCAGTATCAGTCCGAGGAGTGATCCCATGATGATCGGAGCGTAGGTCGAGTTGGGCAGCCAGATGCGATAAACACCGTTTCCTGCAGGTTCCGGACCAAATGTGCCCGTAATGGCGGCAACATTGATCCCAACCAGAAAGAGCGAAACCGGTATCAGATATCGCGTGCGGACAAGAAGCAGGACCAATGGCCAAACCAGATAGTACTGCTCTTCCACCGCTAGTGACCAGGTAATGTACAGATTTGGGATATGATCGATTAGGAAATTCGATAGGAACAAGGCATAGAAGGGCACCAGCCATGCCAGTTCCGTTTGGCCAGCTATGAAAATGTAATAGGCCGATACTGATCCCACCACGAAAAAGTATACGGGAAAAATGCGCAAGACACGGCGCAGATAGAAGTCTCTTAGAGAGAAATCGCCATATTCACTCCGCTCGCGCAGCAACAGTGTAGTAATCAGAAATCCGCTGAGCACGAAAAAGAAATCAACGCCCAGAAAACCGCGCAGGAGTATCTGAGCGCCCCCTTGATCAAGTGGAATACCGTGGTGCCAGACCACCATCGCTATGGAAACAAAGCGTAGGCCATCAAGATTGGCAAAATGCCGGCGCGCCCGGTATGATTCGAATGACAACTTTCTACTTCCAGCTCGTATTCTGCTGGCGGGTACGGATTATCCCTGCAGCAGCGGACAATACCCGCCATCATGACCACAGGTCATGTGTTTGTGAAGTCAGACTTACGGTCAAATTGCGCGCGAAACCCAAGTTACCTTGCGCAGTGCGCGCCTCAACTCCGAACTGCGAGTCCGCCTTCCACTCATCCACCCAGCGTCACGATCAAGCCGCCCGCCGCCTCGGCATCTTCTGCGTCATGCGTCACCATCAGCACAGGCAGCGCGCGGGCGCGGGCACGGTCAAACACCATCTCGCGTACTTGGGCCCGCAGGGCGGCATCCAGCCGCGAAAACGGCTCGTCCAACAGCAACGCGCAGGGTTCTGACAAGAGCATCCGCATCAATGCGACCCGCGCCTTCTGCCCGCCTGACAGCGTGGCGGGATCGCGGTCTGCAAAGCCACTCAGGCCAACCTCATCCAGCGCCTCTTCGATCTTTGCCTTGCGCGTTGCAGGACAGCCACCGGGTTGCAGGCCAAAGGCCAGATTGGCCCCGACCGACAAATGCGGAAACAGCAGATCATCCTGAAACAGGATCCCGACCCTGCGTTGATGCGGGGCCGCATGGGTGATGTTCTGGCCATCCAGCCAGACCTCGCCTGTCGCGGCAAAATCACTGGCCAAGGTGCCCGTGATAAAGGCCAGCAGGGTCGATTTGCCAACACCAGAGGGGCCCATGATCGTCAGCACCTCGCCCGGCACGATTTCTTGCGCAACCGACAAGAGCGGCACACCGCCTTTGGTGATCATCACGTCTTTCAGCACCAAACCCTTATCCATGCCGCAATCCCCTTCTGTTGCGCCAGATCAGCGCCGGCAGCAGCAGCGCAAGCGCAAATGGCACCAGCGCCGCCCCAGTCTGCATCAATCCATAAACCCCGATCGCCCGCCGGTCGCCCCCCGAAGCCAGCGCCACAGCCTCGGTTGTCAGGGTTGCCACACGACCCCCGCCAATCAGCAAGGTCGGCAGATACTGCCCCACCGACACCGCCAGACCCACGGCCAATGCGGTCAGGATCGGACGCAAAAGCATCGGCAGGCGCACGCGCCACAGCACGCCGTCAGGACTGGCCCGCAAAGCTGCGGCAATCGTACCCATCCGCGTATCCCACGCACGAAACGGATCAGCGAGGGACAGGAATACATAAGGCAGCACAAACACCAGATGCGCCAGCATCACCGGCAATCGCCCGACATCAGCCCCCATATTCAACATCAAGGTCTGCAAACCCGGCAGGAATGCCGTTTGGGGAATAAGCAGAGGCAGATACAACAACCAGACCGCCCGTTGGCTGAACGACAGACCATAGCGGTACTCGGCCTCAAGACATCCGATTGTCAGGATCAGCGCGACAAGGGCCACAGTACAGGCGATCAGGGCCGTTTCACCGAGGGCCTCTAACGTGCCCGGACCAAAGCGCATCCAGTTGCGCAGGGTCCAGCCATCAGGAAAGGCATCCGGAAACCCCCAGAACCCCGCAAAAGACCAGATCACCAAGACAACCAGTCCCAACAGGACAGTCACCGCCGAAATCCCGCCCGCGACCAGCGCAGCCTGCGCCACAACCGGATCAAGCCGCCCGCGGCTGCCTTTGGTGATCCAGCGCCGCCCCAGAGAGGCCACGAGGACTTCGCCAAGCCGCCAGAAGATCAACGCACCGACCACAAGGCCCAGTTGCAACAGCGCACCCGCCGCCGCCTCAAGCCGCATCGCCAGATCAGGATCAGACATCCATTTCACAATCTGCACCGACAAAGGCGGCGGCGTATTGGGGCCAAGGATCACGGCAACATCCACCACCGACATCGAGTAGGCCAGAACCACATAAACCGGCGGTCTGATCTGCGCATAGACACGTGGAAACACGGTCTTCAGCCAGCCTGTCACCCGCCCATAGCCCAGCGCCTGCGCGATCGTCGTGCTGCGTTGCGCATCGGCCTGACCAAGGGCTGCCAGCGTAATCAAGAGCAAGAACGGCACTTCCTTGATAATCAGGCCCGCTGTCATCGTCAGGCCCCAGCTATCCTGCACAATCAGGATATCCGGCGGACGCTCCCAGCCTGTCAGGCCGGGCGATACCAGCCGCGACAACCACCCCGACGGCGCTATCAGAAAAGCCAGCCCAAAGGCGGCTGCCGCATGTGGCACCGACAACAGCGGCGAGAGCAACCGCTCAAGCGCGCGAAAGGGCCGCGTACCGGACCAGCCGGCGGTGACCAGAACCACAATCGCAAGTGAAATGCCTGTCGCCAGCACCCCCGTCGAGAGCGATAGCATCACCGCCCTTGGCAGGCCCGCCCAGTCAAACAGATCGCGAAACGGATCAAGCGACGGCCCCGCCAGTCCCGCCGCAGGCAAATGCCCGAAGGCCGGCAGCACCGTCCCCCACAGACCGGCCGCCACCGGCCCCAGCATGGCAAGCAAGGTCAGGATCGGCAGGACGGGAAGGAAACGACGGCGGTTCATAGCTGGTGCAACTCAGTCCCGGATATGATCCGGGACCTCCCACTGCAACGGCGAGGCCCCGGATCATGTCCGGGGCTGCGTTCACTTATTTTCGACACGGGCTACTGCGAAACACCGTAGCGTGTGACCCAATCATCCGCGATCCGTGTAGCCCAGCTTGGGTGCGGTTCATCCTGCACTGTGCCCAACTCGGCAGGTGTCAGTGTCGCAACACCCAGCTCAAGCGCGTCAAACAACGCGCGGTCATCTTCGGACAAAGCATCCATGTTCAACACGGTCCCATAGCCGAGGATCGCAGGATCCTGCGCGCGCGCCTGCGCCTCTGGCGACATCAGGAAATTGGCAACCACCATCGCACCGGCCTTGGACCCCGAATTGTAAGGCACCGCCACGAAAGACGCGTTCCCGATGGTGCCTTTGTCCAACACGAAGGTCCGCACGCTCGGTGGCAGTTCACTGTTCGCAATCGCCGTCGAAGCTGCACCGGGGCTGAAGGAAATCGACAAATCCAGCTCGCCGTCCGCGATCAGCGGGAACATGGCGGTTCCGGTCGGCGGATAGGCCTTGCCTTCACGCCACAGGTTCGGTGTCAGTTCGTCCATATAGGCCCAAAGCGGGGCCGTGATATCTGCATAGTTCTCGTCCGTGGCTGGTGCGGCCAACACAGACGGATCAGGCAGAATGTCGACCAGAACCTGCTTGAGGAATGTCGTACCAAGGAAATCCGGCGGCTGTGGATAGCTGAACCGCCCGGGGTTGGCTTGGGTCCATTCCAGCAGGGCCTGCATGGACCCCAGACGCTCGGGCATATCCTCGGTATCATGCACAAAGACCACCTGCGCCATGGCCCACGGGCTCTCATAGCCTTCGGTCGGCACAGTAAAATCGGTTTGCACGGTCTTGCCTTCGACATCGACCAAAGCCCAGTTCGGCAATGCTTCTGCATAAGGGCCAAACAAGAGATCGGCCTCTTTCATCGCGGCGAAATTCGCACCGTTGATCCAGATCATGTCGATCGCGCCGTCATCATCCTCGCCCGCCTGCTTTTCGGACAGCACACGTGTGACCGCATCTGCGGTATCTGTCAGCTTCACATGCTCAAGCGTGACACCATACTCTTCCATCACGCGCTCACCGACCCACGCGATGAAGTCATTGGTTGTCGTGGATCCGCCCCATGCGTTCCAGAACACCGTTTGGCCTTCGGCCTCGGTGGTGACAGCGTCCCAATTGCTGACGTCGATATCTGCAAGCGCGGGAACCGGGGCCAGCAAAGCTGCCAGAATGGCAAGATGTTTCATAAGTTACGTCCTTTAGTCAGTATAGATACGTTTGGCGGCGAGTATGCGCAGGATCGCCGTTGCGAAGCACAGGCTTCCAAAGAGCCACGCAAGTGGCGCGAAGAAAGTTTCAAAAAGGCAAAGAAGGAGGAAGAAGACAATCGTTTCCGTCCCTTCCAGAAGCCCGTTGGAATAGTAGAGCGTCTTCTGCCCCTGCAGATCGGTCTTGTGACCATGCTTTTCGGCAAGGATCGCGTAGCCCAGAAAGCTCGTCCCGTTGAAATAGAATGAAGCGAGAAGGAAAGCCCCGGCCGCCCCGTTTGCAGCGGGATCGTAAAGCACGAAGGCCATCGGAATGGCCCCGTAGAACAGGAAATCCGCTGCGATATCCAGATATCCGCCGAAATCCGTTTTCTGCGTTGCCCGCGCCACGGCACCATCAAGGCCATCGGCCAAACGGCTGGCCAAGAGCGGCACCAAAGCCCAACCAAACTGGCCCAAGGCGATCAAAAGCGCTGCAAACAACCCAAGCGCAAGCCCGACCAGTGTAACACCGTCAGCACTGAACCCACGCGCCGCCAACCCGCGACCCATCAGGTTCAACGGCGGGTCAATCAACTGACGTGCGTAACGGTCGAGCATCTGGCCTCCTCACAAGATGATTTGTTGTGACCGATGCAATCCATTCGCGCAATCAGCCTGACAACAATGTGAAAGATCAGCAGAAGTCTGACACAAATGGACTAGCTGCTGGCGATCCGCGGGCGGCCGCTGGCCTCGACCCGCAGGGTGGCCTCGATAAACATAGCCCTGTTTTCAACTGTGATTTCAGAAATATCGCGCGACACGGAAAAGCGGATTTCCTCCACCCCTGAAGCGCGCACCAGTCCTTCGGCTTCGTCCCGCAGAACCGCCTCAAGAACGCCCAGCGCTTCATCACGATCCGCAAAGATCTTCGGTCCGTCGGTCAGATGCACAGCAAAAGACCCTTCTCCCGCACTTGTGACGGTTCCTGTGGCCTGCATCCGCACCTGCCCAACAACTGCACCAATGGCATTGGCCACACCGCCATGTTCAGGCAACACCATCCGCGTTCCGAGCCGTTCGCCAACAGCGCCGTAATAGGCCGCAGCAGAGGCGCCGAGACCAATCACCGGGACGCCCAAAGACAACTGCATCCGCAACACGCCACTGTGCCGGTCCAGCCCCGCCATGCTCAGCGGATGCTTGGCAAGTGCTGCCGGATCGGGCCATGCCAGATCATCCTCGGCAAAGGCCGCCTGCAACAGACAATCGACCGTCTGCGCGGTCAGTTGATCTATAATCTGCTGTGCCAGCACCTTTCCGTTTTCGGCCACCCGCGTGCCCGCACCGGTGCGCCTGCGGGCAAAAAGCGTCAACGCCTTTTCGGCCGCTTGCGCGTCCCATGCATCCACCATCCCCAGAACATGAGACGCATCAGAGGGCGTGACCCCGGCAATAATAGCAAGACCACGCTCGACCAGCCGCCCCAATGCGGGGCTTTCCATCCGTGACTGCACCGCATGGCCAAGGCGCAAGGGCCCCTCGGCCAGACGCGCCGCCACAACCTGTTCGCGCTTGTCCAAACCCGCTGGCATGTCCTGCCAGAGCGGAACCACGAACTGCCCGCCATCCGCCGCCGGAATATCCTGCGCCAGAGCGCGGTCCAGAACCGCATGGACCAAATCAGGATACTGCTGCGCGGCCAAAGAGACCGGCATCAACCGGCGCGGACCCAACCGCAAGCCACCATGCAGCCCCTCGACCACATGCACCTCGCTGTCACCACCAAGGCCCGTCGTGCGCATCGCCACCGCCTCGACCATCGTGCGGAAGGGGCCAACACGTGCGCCTTGCGGGTCGATCTTGGGGCGGCCATCGCGCAGCAGACAAACATCCGTTGTCGTACCGCCGATGTCGCTGACCAAAGCATCGGTTTCGCCTGTCAGCCAACTGGCACCGGCAATGGATGCGGCAGGTCCGCTGAGGATTGTCTCAATCGGTTTTTCGCGCGCCAGATCAGCAGAGACCAAAGCCCCGTCCCCGCGCACAACCATCAAGCGCGCCGTGATACCCACGGCCGTCAAATGCGCCTCGCATGCTGTGATCAGACGGTCCAGCATCCCGATCAGGCGCGCGTTCAGAACAGCCGTCAACGCCCGTTTCGGCCCGCCAAGTGCCTGGCTCAGGTCATGCGAACAACTGACAGGTCGGCCTGTGGTATCGCGCAACACATCGCGCACGGCGATTTCATGGGCAGGGTTGCGCGTCGCGAAACTGGCGGCAACGGCAAACCCCGTAATGCCGTCCCCAAGATCAGCTATGGCCGCGTGCAATGTTGCAAGATCAAGCGGTGCCACCTCGCCGCCTGCATGGTTATGACCGCCCGCAAGCCGGATCACCGGATCGCCGCGCAGCGCCTCGGTCAAACCGGCGCGCGCAAGATCGGCGTCATCAAAACCGATAGCGATCAACGCGATCCGGCCGCCCTGACCCTCGACAAGCGCATTCGTCGCAAGGGTAGTGGAAAGCGATACCATCGCAATATCGGCGGGTTTGACCGCAGCCTGTGCAATTGCTGCATCAATGGCCGCTCCGACACCGACAGCCAGGTCAGGGCGCGAGGTCAGCGCCTTGGCGGACCCAAGAACCCTGTCCTGTGCTTCATCAATAATCACCGCATCGGTATATGTGCCGCCAGTGTCGACACCCAACAAATATGTCATGCAATCCCGCCTTACGTCTGGCGCACATCTAAACGACCGACGCGCGCCAAGCGCAACGCTATTTCACGCAGTTCTTCACGAAAAACGACAGGATAAAGCGCAGTCTAGTCCTGCAACGCAA
Source organism: Yoonia sp. R78084 (assembly GCF_044595625.1). Lineage (NCBI taxonomy): Bacteria > Pseudomonadati > Pseudomonadota > Alphaproteobacteria > Rhodobacterales > Paracoccaceae > Yoonia > Yoonia sp. R78084. The sequence goes on along the minus strand of NZ_CP138993.1, from coordinate 3,294,920 downwards.
AAAGCAGCTGTTCGTCATTGCGCAGGGGGACAGGGAGCAACCACGCGACGGAAACGTCACCAGCCGCCAGTCCGGTCAGAAATTCGCTCACGTAAGTCTGACCCGCACAAAGCAGGACATGTGTCGCCCCCTGTTCTCTGGCAAGCTTCTCAAACGCTGTTTCTTCGAGATCGAACCCCAAGGCACCATTCATAAAGGCGTCAGGGCTGCGATGATAGGGTGCCGCCAGCGTGCTGTGATGGGTCACCCAAAGCAAAGGCGCACCCATGTTGGTGCTGTTCATGATCACCGCAGGCGGGATGTCATTCAATGCCAGCAGCGTTTCATAGTTGCGGCAGGAGGCCCCCTCTCTTTGCGTCACAGACCCTTGGAGAAAGGGCTGTAGAGGGTTCAATAGAATCTGCGGCGCACTGATCCCGATCGCCACGATGAATATCAATGCGGCCGTGGCAAGACTGCGGGTTTGTAGATAGGCCTTTAGCAAGACGGCAAGGCAAATCCCTCCGATCGCTGGCACGACCGAAGCCACCAAAATGACCGTCCGCATCTGAAGAAAGATCAAACCGATCCCAAAAAACCCGAGCAGCAACAACTGCCCGAGAATGGCGTTTTGCGTTTGACCTGTCCCCGACCCACCGCGCCGTGACCACCACAGAACAGACCCTGAAACCAACGCGACAATAACAGGGATCATAAATGCCAGCGCCGCGAAAAGTTGCGTTTGCACATAGATCAGGAATGGTTTCGCTTCTGTAACACGCGTGGCAATCATCTCTTGCAGCTCTGGCGGCAAATCGCCGTAGGGTCCACGGATGCAAGGCCCCAGAAGTGGCCATGCAATCGCAAGGCCGATCCCCGTCAGAGCGAACGTCGGGCCAACCTGAAACACCGCACCCGGGAAACGGCCGCGCAAAGCAAAAGGCGCAAGTGCCGCAACAACGGCGACGGCAATGACGCTCAGCATCGGGGTGCCCAGCTGGTCACAGACAGGGCGTGTGCGCAAAGCAGGCGCAGTCAAGCCCAGCCAGAACAGCAGGCTGCCTGCGACCAAAGCGAGGCAGAACGCCACAAGAAGCCGCTGCGTTTCGATGCGTTGATCAAATACGCAACGGCCAAAGACCAAAATACCCGCGCCAACGATAAAAAGCAGGCTTTCAAGGCCCGTCGACAGTGCAAAAGCCGCAGCCAGCCCCCCGATGATGCCAGCGGTCACCGGACGATCCGGCCAGACAACCGCATAAACAAGGATCACCATCATCAGGATCTGGACGTTGTGGTGGTCCAGATTTCCGGCCCGCATATGCAAATCACCCAACAAGGGCCACAAGACCGTACACAGAACCGCAAAACATGCCGCGATTGGCCCGAAGATCCGCTTGGTCCCAAACCCCACGACAAGAAGTGTCAGGATCAGGATGACCGTCGGCCAAATTGCAGCGCCGACCAGTTCCGCCTTTTCCATTGGCATAAAATACGAAAACGGCACGATGAACGCGGCAATCCCCGCATCAATATAGCGGGACCAATGGATCAACACCCCCTCGGGCGGCATCAGCCGGTATTGTGTCGTGTCAAACCAGCTTTGCCCCGCCAGCCAGTCACGGACCATGACCAATCGCATGATGTCGTCATTGCCCATGGAGACAAAGTTGTCCTCCATCCCGGCACCCTGAACGACGGCTTTGACAACCACGATCAAGATCGCCCCGAGCAAAACCACAAACAATGGCCTATGCTGGCAGAATCTGATCAGTGGGACGTCTTTCATCTCTATCAATCACTCAACAAGCCGCGTCACCGCAGAGTCTTTCACATTCTGGAGACAAAACAATGGGAATTATCTGCACGCAAAGCTCCATTCTGCATGCGACGGACAGCAGGATCAGGCGCGAAAAGCCAGGTGACGCGCCCCGAAAAAGTTTAAAAGCGATCCGAAGAAAGAACCGAGCGCGAAGCCTGCGAAGATGGTCAACGACGCAGTCCCGAACACACCGATAACCGCAGAATAAATCAGGTAGTTGGTCAGGCTCCCGACGATCTGAACCCCGAAGTACCGCCCGAACTGACCCTGCCTGCTGGCATCACGTGTCGCGCGAAATGTCCAGTTGCGGTTCAAAGCCCATGTCACCACGACAGCAACAGGGAAAGACAGTGCGCGCGCCAGATATGGATTGAGATCAAACCCGATCAACAGCCACAACAACCCACCATCGACGACGAAACCAACACCCCCAACTGCACCAAAGCGCAGCATCTGCGCGATAAGCTCGGAACGCATCGGTCCTAGCGCCGCGATGGTGCGGGCAAAGCCAGATAGGCCATCCGCTTCATTTCGCGGCGCCCCAGCGTGACCGTGTCAAGGATCAGACCCGTCACCACAGACAACACGCCGATCACCATGATCGCCGAGGCCAAAATCGCCGTAGGAAACCGTGGCACGAGTCCTGTTTCCACAAACTCGACAACAACAGGCCCGCCAAGTACCAGTGAAAGCAGACCCAACAGGACACCAACGCCGCAGAAAAGCGCAAAGGGACGCTCCTCCTTCACCAGCAAGACAATCATTTTCAGAATGCGGAACCCGTCCCGGATCGTGTTCAGTTTACTGTCAGAGCCCGGCAGCCGGTCTACGTACACCGTATCCACGTCTGCAATGGGCATGCGCAGTTCCAGCGCGTGAACGGTCAACTCGGTTTCAATCTCGAACCCGCGTGACAGCGCCGGAAAGGATTTGACAAAGCGGCGCGAAAAGACGCGGTAACCGGTCAACATATCCTTGGTGCGCTTTCCAAAAATACTGGCAACAAGGCCGGTCAGCATCCAGTTCCCGAAACGGTGGCCCGGCCGGTACGCCTCTTGAATTTCAGTCACACGACACCCGCTGACCATATCAAGCGTTTCATCAAGCAGCTTGTCGACTAGCGCAGGGACCGCCTTGGCCTCATAGGTGTTGTCGCCATCCACCATGACGTAAACATCTGCATCAATATCGGCAAACATCCGGCGGACGACGTTGCCCTTACCCTGCTGGGTTTCGACCCGCACAATAGCACCCGCCGCGCGGGCGGCTTCGGCGGTATCGTCGGTAGAATTGTTGTCGTAAACATAGATGTCGGCTGCGGGCAGCGCCGCGCGAAAGTCAGCCACGACAGTGCCAATCGGCTTGGCCTCGTTATAGCACGGGATCAGAACCGCGACCTTCGTATCTGACGTCAATTCCACGCGTCTGCGCTCCATCGTAATGTGGCCCCTTGGCATAGCAGGCGGGATACAACATGGCGATACACTGCGGTTCTTTTGTGGCCGCACTGTGTAATTTCAAAATCACACCATTGTCTGTTCCACCGGAAAGACGAATACTCAAACCATGACAAAGAACACGAACCTTGCACGCGCCATCACCGACCGCCGCGATGATCTGATCGCGCTGACCCAGGACCTGATCCGTATTCCCACGCTCAACCCGCCGGGACGCGACTATCGCGCGATCTGCGAATATCTGGACCGGCGCTTGCGGGGATCGGGGTTTGAAACGGAGCTGATCCGCGCCCACGGCACCCCCGGCGATAGCGACAAATACCCCCGCTGGAACATCGTCGCACGGCGCGAGGGCGGGCAGTCCGGTGATTGCGTCCACTTCAACAGCCACACGGATGTGGTCGAAGTCGGCCACGGCTGGACCAAAGACCCCTTCGGCGGTGAACTGATCGACGGCAAAATCTACGGACGCGGGGCCTGCGATATGAAAGGCGGGCTTGCCGCCTCTATCATCGCCGCCGAGGCGTTCCTCGCAACCCACCCCACCTTCGCAGGTGCGATTGAGATTTCCGGCACAGCGGATGAAGAATCCGGCGGTTACGGTGGCGTCGCCTATCTGGCCGAAAAGGGCTATTTCGACCCCACCCGCGTGCAACACGTCATTATCCCCGAACCCCTGAACAAAGACCGCGTCTGCCTTGGCCATCGCGGCGGCTGGTGGGCGGAGATCGAGACATTCGGCGAAATCGCGCACGGGTCCATGCCGTTTCTCGGCGACTGCGCAGTGCGGCACATGGGGGCGGTACTGACTGAGTTCGAGAACAAACTCTATCCCGCAATGGCTGCACGGCACACCGACATGCCTGTCGTGCCGGAAGGCGCGCGGTCTTCGACCATGAACATCAATTCGATCCACGGCGGGCAACCCGAACAGGATGACGACTACACCGGCCTACCGGCCCATTGCGTGCCCGACAGTTGCCGCATCGTGATCGACCGCCGCTTTCTGGCCGAAGAAAACATCGACGACGTGCGCGGCGAGGTGAAGGCGCTACTTGAAGGACTGAAAGCCAGCCGTGACCGCTTTGACTATGATCTGCGCGAAATGAATGTGGTCCTGCCCAGCATGACCGACCGTGACGCACCCGTCGTGCAAGTCATCGCCGCCGAGATCGAAAAAACCTTGGGCAAACCCGCCGAATTCGTAGCCTCACCCGGGACCTACGACCAAAAACACATCGACCGGATCGGCAAACTGAAAAACTGCATCGCCTACGGGCCGGGGATATTGGAACTGGCACATAAGCCCGATGAATACATCGGCGTGGACGATATGATCGACAGTGCACAGGTGATGGCAGGGGCGTTAGTCAAGATTTTGGCACCGTAGGGCGGGGCCCGCCCCGACATCACGTCACCCGCAAGCAGCACTTGAATTGCCCCCCCGTTTTGTAAACACTCGTCCCCAACAACAGGGGGAGCATCATGCACCATTTCAAAACACTCGCGGCATCCACCGCCATCGTTCTTTGCGCCTCGGGCGCGCTTGCCCAAGACAGCATTACCGTTGCCATCCAGCTGGAACCGCCGAACCTTGACCCCACAGGCGGGGCCGCGCAGGCGATTGATAGCGTGCTCTACGCCAATGTTTTCGAGGGCCTCACACGGTTTGACGCGGATGGCGCGATCATCCGTGGCCTTGCCCAAAGCTGGGATATCTCGGATGACGGTCTGGTCTATACCTTTAACCTTGCCGCCGGTGTCACCTTTCATGACGGCACCACAATGGACGCCGAGGATGTGAAATTCAGTCTTGATCGCGCCCGCGCCGAGGACAGCACCAATGCCCAAAAGGGCCTGTTCGCAGGCATCACCGATGTCACCGTGATTGATCCGCTGACCGTGCAGGTCACACTGGACCAACCGAACGGCAGCTTCCTGTTCAACATGGCGTGGGGGGATGCGGTGATCGTAGCCCCTGAAAGCATCGATAACATCGCGTCAAACCCCATCGGCACCGGCCCTTTCACCTTCACGGACTGGGTGCAGGGCGACCGGCTCGAGCTGACACGCAACCCTGATTACTGGGGTCCGGCCCCTGCGCTGGAAAGTGCAACCTTCCGCTTTATCTCGGACCCGACGGCCGCCTTTGCCGCCGTGATGGCCGAGGATGTGGACGCCTTTGTCGGTTTCCCTGCCCCTGAGAACCTGCCCCAGTTCGAGGCCGATCCGCGTTTCCAGGTCCTCGTCGGCAATACCGAGGGCGAAACGATCCTGTCGACCAACAACAAAATGCCGCCCTTCGACGATGTCCGCGTGCGCAAAGCATTGGCCCATGCCATCGACCGCCAAGCGATCATCGACGGTGCGATGTTCGGATATGGCACACCCATTGGCACGCATTTTGCTCCGCATAACCCCGACTACGTCGATCTGCTGGCCAATTCGCAATACGACCCCGAGCTTGCACGCAGTCTCTTGGCCGAGGCAGGCTTTGCGGACGGCTTCACCACCACCCTGAAACTGCCGCCCCCATCTTACGCCCGCCGCGGCGGCGAGATCATCGCCAGCCAGTTGCGTGCGGTCGGGATCGAGACGGAAATCACCAACCTTGAATGGGCGCAGTGGATTGAAGAGGTCTTTACCAACAAGGACTTTGGCCTGTCCATCGTCAGCCACACCGAGCCCATGGATATCGGCATCTACGCCAATCCTGATTACTATTTCCAATACGACAACCCCGAGTTCCAGGCGCTGATGGAAACGCTCAACGCCACCACAGACCCTGCGATGCGCAGCAACCTGCTGGCGCAGGCGCAAGCGATCATTTCAGAGGACTACGTGAACGGCTATCTGTTTGAACTGGCCGTGGCGACCGTCGCCAAGGCGGGGCTGCAAGGGCTGTGGGTGAACCAGCCGACAGCGGCCGTTGACCTGACCGGCGTCAGCTGGAGCAACTAGGACAATGCCCCCCGTAAATATCTTGCGGGGGGCGTCCATGCAGGGCGTGGCATTTTGCCGGCCCGATGCCGTACCACGAACGCCATCGCATGACGTATGAGCCGATCATCAGAGCGGAGACACCGCAGGACCGGCAGGCGATCTATGATCTGACGCGCGATGCCTTTGCACCCATGGCTTTCAGCGATGGCAGTGAACCCGACATAATCAACCAACTCCGCGCAGACGGTGAACTCACGCTGTCATTGGTGGCCGACGCGGACGGTATTATCGGCCATGTGGCCTTCTCTCCGGCGAAAATCAGTCAGGCGCAGGGGGTTTGGTACGGGCTCGGCCCTATTTCGGTCCGCGCCGATAAGCAAAGGCAAGGGATCGGCACAAAGCTCGTGCACACAGGCTTGGAGATGTTACGCAACATGGGGGCGGCAGGCTGCGTTCTGACGGGCAACCCCGATGTTTATATGCCGATGGGCTTTAAGAACGATCACGCACTGACCTACAGCGGCCTGAATCCAAGATTTATCTTGTACTACACATTTGACGGCAGCATCCCGAAAGGCGAAATCAACTTCGCCGAAGCCCTAGAAGAGGAGCACCCATGATCCGCTATGCGCTTGGGCGCCTCACCTCGCTGATTATCAGCCTGATTGTGGCATCCATCGTCATCTTTGCGGTGATCGAGGTAATCCCGGGTGATCCCGCAGCCTTTATGCTGGGCATCAACGCACGCCCCGATACGATTGCGGCCTTGCGCGCGGAAATGGGCCTCGATCAACCTGTGGTGACGCGATATTTCGATTGGATCACGGGGTTGCTGCGCGGTGATTTCGGGCAGTCCTGGACCTATAAAACCCCTGTCGCGGAGCTGATCGCGGACCGGATCTGGGTTTCGCTTCCGCTGGCCATCTATGCGCTGGCGCTCTCGACCCTCATTGCCTTTCCCGCAGGGATTTACGCGGCAAGCCGCCGTGGCAGCGCAGGCGATGTGACCATCATGGGCGCCACGCAACTGGGCGTCGCGATCCCGAATTTCTGGTTCGCGATGATCCTTGTGCTTATCTTTGCAATCAACCTGCGTTGGTTCAGCGCAGGCGGGTTTCCCGGTTGGGACAACCCTTTGCAAGCCATCAAAGCCCTGACCCTGCCCGCCATTGCGCTCGCTCTGCCGCAAGCGGCAATCCTCGCGCGGGTCATGCGGTCATCGCTCTTGGATATGCTGGGCGAGGATTTCATCCGGACCGCCCGCGCGAAAGGCCTTTCGGCCCGCCAAGCGCTTTGGAAACACGCGGTGCGCAATGCGCTGATCCCTGTGCTCACCATCATCGGTCTGCAATTCTCGTTCCTGCTCGCAGGGGGGATAATCATTGAACAGGTCTTCTTCCTGCCCGGTCTGGGCCGTCTGATTTTCCAGTCGATCAGCGCACGCGACCTGATCGTCGTGGAAAGCGTGGTCATGCTTCTGGTCTTCACCGTGATCATGGTGAACTTCCTTGTCGATCTGGCCTATGCCGCCGTCGACCCGCGGCTGAGGACCAAATCATGAGCCGCAATCTGATCATCGGCACGGCGCTGACGGTCCTGTTCATCGCACTGGCGGCGGTGTCCTTTGTCTGGACCCCCGCCGATATCGAAACACTGGATATCCCCAACAGATTGCAAACGCCGAGCGCCACCAACTGGCTCGGCACCGATCACTTCGGCCGCGATATCCTGTCGATGATCATGATGGGCGCGCGCACATCCATCGCCGTTGCCCTGCTCGCCGTGGGCATCGGCATGGCGCTCGGCATCCCTTTGGGATTACTCGCGGCGGCGCGGCACGGCTCACTGCTCGACGAGCTCATCATGCGCGGCAACGACCTTGTCTTTGCCTTCCCGTCGCTGGTCATCGCCATTCTGATTACCGCCGTCTTCGGCGCATCCGCCGTCAATGCCATTATCGCCATTGGTATCTTCAACATCCCCGTCTTTGCCCGCCTGACCCGCGGTGCCGCCCTGCCGCTCTGGGAGCGTGATTTCATCCTCGCTGCCCGCGTCTGCGGAAAATCCGCCACGCACATCTCGATTGAACATATCCTGCCCAACATCACCAACCTGATGATTGTTCAGGGCACGATCCAGTTCAGCCTTGGCATCTTGGCAGAGGCCGCGCTGTCCTACATCGGCCTTGGCGCACAACCACCGACCGCCAGCTGGGGCCGGATGCTGGCCGACGCGCAGACACTGGTCAGCATTGCCCCCCATGTGGCCCTTGTGCCGGGCTTTGCGATCTTGCTGATGGTGCTGGGCCTCAACCTGATGGGTGACGGGCTGCGCGACTGGCTTGATCCCCGCATCAGAGTGGCCCGCACATGAGCCTGCTTGCGATCAAAGACCTGTCACTGTCCATCGGTGATACCGAAATCCTCCACGATATCGACCTCACGATTGAGGCCGGCGAGATTGTTGCGATCACCGGCGAAAGTGGTTCGGGCAAATCTATGGCTGCACTTGCCATCATGGGGCTGTTGCCGCGTGGTTCGGCCGCCAAAGGCATGGTGAACCTCGACGGCACCGATATCCTGCAAACCTCTGAAACCGACCTGTGTAAGATGCGTGGCAACACCATGGGCATGGTGTTTCAGGAACCCATGACCGCACTCAACCCCGTGCAAACCATCGGCGCACAGGTCGCCGAAACAATCCTGATCCACGAAAAAACCACCAAGTCCGAAGCCCACAAACGTGCTGCCGCCATGCTGGAACGCGTGGGGCTGAAAGTGCCCCCCTCGCGCTACCCGCATGAGCTCTCGGGCGGGCAGCGCCAGCGTGTCGTCATCGCCATGGCCATCGCCCTGCGTCCCAAACTGCTGATCGCGGATGAACCGACCACGGCACTTGATGTCACGACGCAGGCCCGCATCCTTGATCTGCTACGCGATCTCGTCCGCGAATTCGACATGGGGCTGTTGCTGATCACCCATGATCTGGCAGTCGTGGCGGACATCGCCGACAAGATCGCCGTCATGCAGAACGGGCGCATCGTGGAGTCCGGCGCAACCAGACATCTCTTTGCCCATATGCAGCACCCCTACACCAAGGCGCTCTTCGCGGCCTCGGCCCATACCGTCTCACTTCCCGAAACGCCCCCTTCACCCCCGATCCTGCAAGTCAGGAACGTCGCCCGCGATTACCCCATGTCGCGCACGGCCTTTCTGGGCCCGCGCCCTGTCTTCCGTGCCCTGCACGACATCAGCTTTCAGATCAACGCAGGCGAACGTGTCGGCCTTGTCGGCGAAAGCGGCTGCGGAAAATCGACACTAACACGGGCGATTTTGGGGCTGGAGGACGTGCAGGAAGGCGAAATCACCCTTGATGGCGATCCTGTTTTCAGCGGCAAACACCCCAACCTTGCGGTCCGGCGCAAGATGCAGGTCGTCTTTCAGGACCCCTACAGCAGCTTCAATCCCCGCCACCGGGTTGACCGTTTGATCACCGAACCCTTCCACCTTTTGCCACATCCGCCCACAGGACCGGCGCGCGCCGATGCCATTGCCAAAGCGCTCACTGACGTGGGCCTGTCACCCGCAGATGCAGGCAAGTACATCCACGAATTCTCGGGCGGCCAGCGCCAGCGCATCGCCATCGCCCGCGCGCTAATTATCGAACCTGAACTGATCATCTTCGACGAAGCGGTGTCCGCGCTTGATGTTTCGGTCCGCGCCCAGGTGCTCGACCTGATCGCGGACCTCTGCCGCAAGCGCCCCTTGGCCTATCTGTTCATCAGCCATGATCTGTCCGTTGTGCGCACAGTCACCGACCGTGTCATGGTCATGCAGGCGGGAAAAATCGTCGAACAGGGCGAAACAGAGACTGTTTTTGCACATCCACAGCATCCCTACACCCGCACTTTGATCGCAGCGGCGCCCAAGCTGCCGGATATTGGGCAGACGGGATAAGAAAGAGATTGCAGCGCGGCTTGCGTCCATTACGCTGCCGGAAAATGAGGGGGATATCATGCGACTGGCTGGCAAGACGGCGATTGTAACAGGCGGCGGCTCCGGTTTCGGGGCGGGTATCGCGCGCAAATTCGCGGCCGAAGGGTGCCATGTCATCGTGGCTGACCTCAATATCGACGGTGCCCAGCACATCGCGGATGAAATCGGCGGGCGCGCATTGACATGCGATGTCTCGGACGGTGCCTCGGTCAACTACATGGCAAAGTCGGTGCTGGGGGCGGGACCGCTGGACATACTTGTGAACAACGCAGGCATCACCCATCTGCCCAGTGCGATGGAGGACGTGAGCGAGGAGGATTTTGACCGCGTCTTTGCCGTGAACATGAAATCGGTCTACCTGACCGCCCGCGCCTTTGTTCCCCATTTCAAGGAACACAAGCGGGGCGCGATCCTCAACGTAGCCTCGACCGCCGGTGTGTCGCCGCGCCCGCGCCTGAACTGGTACAACGCCTCAAAGGGTTGGATGATCACCGCGACGAAAACCATGGCAGTCGAACTGGCCCCGGATGGGGTCCGCGTGAACGCGATTAACCCTGTGGCGGGCGATACGCCCTTGCTGAAATCCTTTATGGGCGAGGATACGCCGGAAATTCGCGCCAAATTCCTGTCGACCATCCCGCTGGGGCGCTTTTCCACCCCCGAGGACATGGGCAACGCCGCCTGTTTCCTTTGCTCGGACGAGGCCAGCATGATCACCGGTGTCGCAATGGAGGTGGACGGTGGCCGCTGTATCTAAAGGACCCCGCAACCTGATCACCGATGTGGCGGGCCTGCGTGTGGGCAACGCGCAAGACGACCACATCAAGACCGGCACCACGGTTCTGGTCGGCGACAAACCGTTCACCGCCAGCGTGCATGTGATGGGCGGGGCACCCGGCACCAAGGAAACCGATCTGCTGGCCCCCGACAAAACCGTGGAACAGGTTGATGTGCTGGTTCTCTCGGGCGGGTCGGCCTTCGGGCTTGATGCCTGTTCGGGTGTCATGGACGGGCTGCGCGCGATGGGGCGGGGGTTTGCCATCGGTGATATCCGCATTCCCATCGTGCCGGGTGCGATTATCTTTGATCTGATCAACGGCGGCGCAAAGGACTGGGACGAAAACCCCTACCGCGCCCTGGGGCGAGAAGCGCTGCAAAGCGCGTCCGAGCAGTTTGCGCTAGGCACCGCAGGGGCGGGGACAGGGGCCATGGCGGCCATGCAAAAAGGCGGGCTTGGCTCTGCCTCCTTGATCCTGCCCGATGGTACGACCGTGGGCGCATTGGTGGCGGTGAACGCGCTTGGCAGCGTCACAACCCGCGGTGACAGACATTTCTGGGCCGCACCTTTTGAAATTGACGGCGAATTCGGCGGTGCGGGGCCAGATCCAAACGCGGGACATGTCACATCAGAGCCAAGCCGCAAGGAACATGCGATGATGCAGCAGGCCACGCAAGGCGCGAACACCACCATCGCAATCGTCGCCACCGATGCGCCACTGAGCAAGGTGCAATGCCACAGGCTCGCTGTCACCGCCCATGACGGCATGGCGCGGGCGATTGTGCCATCCCACACACCGCTTGACGGTGATCTGGTGTTCGGGGTCTCGACGGGGACAAGCACCCCTGTGGACCAGACCCGCTTCCGCGAGATCGCAGCCGCAGCGGCCACCTGTCTGGCCCGCGCCATCGCGCGCGGTGTCTATGAGGCAACAAGCGCCCCAGGCGACATCATCCCAACCTATCGCGAGATGAACGGCTAGGGCGCAAACGCGCCGTCATAATAATCAGGGATCGCACCACCCGTCGCGACGATTGCGCCCAGCCGCCCGATCTCATCCGCGCATTTCGCAGCGGCCCCGTTCCCTGCGGTGAGCGCGATGATATGATCAGTCTGGGGGTAAATGAACGGGTTGCCATTGGGCGAAAAGCTTGTCGCGCAACTATCAAAATGAATAGAGCGGTACTTCAGCCCCGGCATCAGCCCGATCAGAATCTCCGAGATCGCCGCACCCGCCACGGGATCACCGCCACTGCGGAACCATGCGATCATATCATCGACGCTGTGCAATTCGGTATCCACCGCATCGCCACCGATTTTGATATAGGTCTTGCCGTCAGGATACAGCACAGGCGGCAGGATATAGGGATCCTCTGACCGGCCCGGTGGAACGTAGATCACCGAAGGCATCCCCGACAGACGCGCAGCCTCCCCTTCATCCAGTTCGAAAAACGCGATGGTGCGGGCATAGACCCGCATCGGGATCGGGTCCGGTAAAAGCCCCTCGGCCTTGGAAAAAGCGCCACAGGCGACAATCACCTTGCCGGCGGTCAAGACGGCACCACCCGCACAATGCACCTGCGCCGCACCGCCGCCCTCGGAAATCCGCACGACCGTATCACGATGCAACACAGCACCCGCCTTGGTCGCTGCCGTAATTTCTGCCTTCACATGCAAACGCGGATTGATCCAACCGGCGTCCACCTCTTCATGCAGCGCAAGGATCCCCTCAGGAAAGTCAAACTCGGGGAACCGCGCGGCCAGCTCCGCCCCGCGCAGGGCCGTATGCGCGACACCATTCGCCTGCGCATGGCGCTGTGCGTTCAGAATATAGTCGCGCTCGGCACCCACTTCGGTGCCTGCCACAATCGCCCCCGCAGGCGTGTAGAACGGCTGTGCGCCCTTGGCGGCAATCTCGGGGTAGCGGGCAATCGCCTCCTGCGCGAAACGGGCCCAGTTCTTGCGGGTGTCGATCTTGCGTGTGATCCGCGCCTGATCATAGTGGCTTGCGAAAACCCCTGTATGCGTGGCTTTTTCCAACGGTTCATCCGGCCCCACAAGGGCCGTTTTCACGCCCATTTCGGCCAGATGACGCGCCGCCGCACTGCCCATCAGCCCTGCACCAACAACAATCACATCATAGCTCTGGTCAGTCATGACAGCCCTCGTTTCCGGACGATCATGGCAAGCGTTTGGGGAAAAGAAAATAGGCGTCTTTCAGGGCCTGCGCGGGCGCAGACCCATGGACCAGACCCTGCGCCGCGCAATCGCCCACGCAAGCGCAGCAAGCACCAGTACTGACAGGGCGGTTTTGCTGATCATCTCCATCGTTCCGACAATCTGCAAAGCATGTACCACTGTGCCGAGGACGGCCAAACTGACGGCTGCCGTATGCCCCCAACGCCAAGCCCGTAGCGGCAAACGCGGTCGCAAAACCGCCAACAGGCCCGCAGCAAAAACAGCCCACATCGCCAAAGCACCCCAGATCGCAAAAGGCGTGGGCGAGCGGAGCAGTAGAACGTCAATCACATCAGGCGGGCTGGTGATCCAAAGACCCACAACATGGCCCGCGACAGCCAGCAGCAGCAGCGCACCTGTCGCGCGGTGCAGTCTGCGCGCGTTTGCCTGCGACAACCCCGGCAGTGCGCCTGCGATTAATAGGGGCTGCATCAATAGCAGCGCCATGCCGACCACACCGGCAAGACCTGCAAAGATGTAAATCGGGTCCCGCCACTGCAAAAGCGGGCTGGATGCGGCAGCAATGACAGGGACACAGACGGCGGCCGCCAGAACGCCCCACATCAGCACCGCGCGCAGCACCCTAGGCAGGCTCCAACACGAAATCGACGTGAAGGGAGGTATCATTCGGACTGGCCATCACAGGACGCAGGAACACTGTCTTGAAATGCCCGCTGTCATAGGCCAGATGCCCATGCGCCTGACCAAACGCAGGCACGATCTGTGGCATGTTCATGCGAAACACACCATCCGCATCGGTCAGTGTGGCCCCGTGGCTATGGGCGTCACGCTCATGGCCTTCGGTTGTATGGGCCCATATCTGGATACGCTGCCCTTCCAGAGGCGCACCATCGCCAGCGCGCCGGACGGTGCCTGTCATCCAGAAACCACCCGCGCCAATGCGCTCTACAATCGGCGCATCAGGGCGATAGTTATTGGCCCCACCGCGCATGGTGGGTGTGGGCGCCAGACCAGCGGCAGCAGCAGGTGACAACAGCCCTGCCGCGGGGGTGACAAGCGCTGCGGCACCAAGAGCCATGGTATGGCGGCGTGTGATCAATCCTTTGGTCATCAATGATCTCCGATCGGCAAAACATAAGGAAGACATAGCACACGACGCGCACAATCCGAACGCGCCGCTTTGTCCCAAGCTTCAAGATAGTGTGAAAGGGCACCGTGCAACGCAGGGGGGTCTTTGTTGTAAATGGTGCACGCGTGATGCAGAGCAGCTTCAAGCCCAACGAGTGATGACACAGCGCGCGCTTGGTTAGCAGGTGCAAGGTTTGCGCAAGACAAGCGCCATGCAGCCGGATGTTTCGAATTGAATTTTTGACCCGAGGGAAGTACGACCACTTTACCAAGAGCCATAGGTCATATGACGCACGCCCTGAAATCGATCCAAGAAAATTGGCGTGGTGGAAAAGCATCGCTTCGGTTTTTATTGGGCACACCAGCAGCAATGGGCAGGATAGCGCGCGGAGCGCAAGTCGGCAGGCTGGCACGGACACCGCTTGAAAGCCTGTTCGCAAAGTATCTCGAAGACTGTCGATTTGAAGTTATTGTCGAAGGAGAAATTCCTGCGGCAGGCACAGGCTGCATTCTTTCTCACAACGAGACATCGTTCGCGGACCTGGCAGCATATTTCGTTGCGATCTGGCCGCATGTGGATCGGCTCGCCGGTGCCGATGTATACCGGCATATCCCCTTCGCCCGTAAAGCCTGTGCGAAAATCGATATTGAGTTGGTCGCGCGGGGCAACCGAAGGTCCACCGACCCCCTTGTCGACCGCATGGTGGCCGCGGCGAAGGCAGGCAAAAGAGTTGGTTGGGGAGGCGAAGGCAGGCTTTCGGGTCGAGACGGCGTCGGTCGTTTCAAGGTGGGCGGCAGCATCATTGCGATCAGGGCAAAAGCACCCGTCATTCCGGTGGTCATACATGGTGGTCATCATGCCATGCAGCTTGGAACCGTCCGGGCACGACCGGGCAAGATACACGTCCGTTTCTGCAAGCCCGTTTCGACCGAACACTACGAAGAAGCCGACGCGCGGGACCTTGCCGATAAACTGCAACAGGTCGTTTCTGAAAACTACACCGCGCTTTCCGAGCGCGAGGCGGATGTGAGATAATCACTCTTTCGGTCTCACATTGCTTTTACAGCGAACCGAGCGCATGCCCCAACCTGCTCTATTCCGCATTTGGCTCGCGGAAGCATCCCTCGTATAACGGCAGCGTCGTCCTGTGTGGATGACGTCCATCGCAGACGTCGCAATATGGCATCGCGCCAACAAGGCCAAGGGTTCCAAGCTGCACCATGTAAATCAAAGGCCCCGTGCAACGCACGGGGCCTTTCGTTATCGCAAGGTCCTTGATCAAGCCCCGGACAGCGTTGCACCTAGTTCAAAGCAGCATCCGTAATCACGCTTGTCCATGCACCTTCCGGCTGCGCGGAGATCACCGGGTCAGAGCCACCTGCCAAGAGCGTATCAACGGTGCGCTGGAAATCCGCCGGATCAAGCGCGCCATTGGACCCTGCGGTCAGCTTGGCAATCTCGCCCATCATCCGGATCTGCGCAGCCTCGGACTGTGCACCGGTCTCGTCATTGTCCAGAACGATGCCAGCGGCCTCAACCGGATTCTCTTCGGCCCATTTCCAGCCCTTCATCGAAGCGCGCACAAAGCGCACCATCTTGTCGACAAAGACCGGATCTTCGAGGTTCTCTTCCAGCGCATAGATCCCGTCTTCAAGCGTGGCGACCCCCTGGTCCTCATACATGAATGTCACCAGCTCATCCTCGGACACACCCGCATCCAAAACCTGACCATACTCGTTATAGGTCATGGTCGAGATACAATCGGCCTCGCGGTTCAAGAGCGGATCAACGTTGAAACCCTGCCGCAACACGGTCACACCCTCTTCACCACCATCGGTGGGAATGCCGGCCTGGCTCATCCAGCTCAGGAACGGGTATTCATTACCAAAGAACCACACGCCAATTGTCTTACCGCGGAAATCCTCGACCGTTTCAATGCCGGTGTCTTTCCAGCATGTCAGCATCAGACCGGATGTCTTGAACGGCTGCGCGATATTGACAACAGGCAGACCGCGTTCGCGGGCCGCCAGTGCGGATGGCATCCAGTTCAGCATTACGTCGGCACCACCGCCCGCCAGCACCTGTGGCGGCGCGATATCCGGACCACCGGGCAGAATCGTGACATTCAGTCCTTCTTCCTCATAGAAGCCCTGATCCAGCGCCACATAGTATCCCGCAAACTGTGCCTGCGTGACCCACTGCAATTGCAGTGTCACATCATTGGCGTGGGCATCCGCATGGGCCATGCCACCCAATCCAGCGGCCATCGCCGCTGCCATCATCATCTTTTTCATTTTGACCTCCTAGTCAGTTGTTACACCCTCTTTGCGGGGCTCAATTCTTTATTTGCGTTGCGATGGGTGCCAAAAGGTCACCCGCCCCTCAATCCATGCCATCAATCCGTAAAAAGCACTCCCGGCCAATGCGGCAACGACAATCTCGGCCCAGACCATATCAAGCGCAAGACGGCCCACCGAAGTCGAGATGCGAAAACCCATGCCCACTGTGGGAGAGCCGAAAAATTCAGCAACAATCGCCCCGATCAGCGCCAAAGTCGTCGCAATTTTAAGACCGTTGAAGATAAACGGCATCGCCGCAGGCAGGCGCAATTTGAGCAGCGTCGGCCAATAGCCCGCGCCATAGGTGCGCATCAGATCGCGCTGCATCGCTGTCGTGTCGCGCAAACCGGCCACGGTGTTCACAAGGATCGGGAAGAACACCATCACCGCAACCACAGCCGCCTTGGACTGCCAGTCGCTCCCCAGCCAACGGACGAAAATCGGCGCAATCCCCACAATCGGCAAGGCCGCCATAAAGCCACCCACCGGGAGAATGCCGCGCGTCAGAAAATCCGACCGGTCGGCAAGAATAGCCACACCAAAGGCCGCCAGCATCCCGATGAGATAACCGGTCATGGCCCCTTTGATGATCGTCTGGACAAAATCCGCCCAAAGCGTCGGAATTTCAGTGGCAAACCGCTCGGCAATCATCGTGGGGGGCGGCAGGATAATCGGGCTGACCTCCAACAGGCGCACCAGAAGCTCCCACATGATCAGGAGTGTCAGACCGAAAATCGCAGGCACCAATAGCCTGACCAGACGGGTATTTGCCGCGCCACCATTTGCCAACCGCGCGTTGACAAACCAGCCCGCCGCCCAGATCGCCAAAGCGCTGATAATCGCTGTGCCCGTCATACCGCCTGCATCCCCATCCGGCGCAGGGTCCAGCGTTCAATCAGGCTGAAAAACCCCACCAGGGCCGCCGCAGTCAGGGCCGCTGCAAAGAGCGCAGCCCATGTGACCAAAGGCTGGCCGTATTGATCACCCACCAGCATCCGCGCCCCGAAACCCGCACGCGCACCCGTTGGCAATTCGGCGACAATCGCACCGACCAATGACGCCGAAATCCCGATCTTGAGCGAGGCAAAAAGATAGGGCAACGAGGCCGGCAACCGCAGCTTCCAGAACCCCTGCGCGGGGCTCGCATAATAGGTGCGTAGCAAATCAAGCTGCATACCGTCGGGGCTGCGCAACCCCTTCACCATGCCCACGACGACAGGAAAGAAACTGAGATAGGCGCTGATCACCGCCTTCGGAAACAGCCCCTGAATGCCGATCGCGCCCATCATCACAATAATCATTGGCGCAAGGGCCAGAATAGGAATGGTCTGGCTGGCAATCGCCCAAGGCATCACACTCATGTCCATGGCGCGGTTATACACGATCCCCACCGCCAACAGGATGCCAAGGCCCGTCCCGATCACAAAACCCACTAGCGTGGCCGATAATGTCACCCAGCCATGAAAGACCAGTGACCGCCGCGATGTAATGCTCTGCAAGGCAATCGTATTCCACATCTCCACCACAACCTGATGCGGCGAGGGCAAACGCGGCCGTTCCAGCGTATAGGTCATGGCAAACAATTGCGGGTTACGCAGTGCAAGCCCGACACCCGACAATTCTTGACGCGCCACAGGCGTATCCGGCGTCACCGCAATATCCTGCCGCTGCGCCAGATCCGCCGTCAGATGTATGTTCATCGGCACAACGGACACGATCCAGAACAACAGGATCGCCCCGATAACGGTCAGAACCGGCAGAACAGACTTCACCCGCCCACCTCATCATCTTGCCAAAAATACTCCCCCCGGAGGGTCCTACACATCGTCATGGCCTGCCCTCAGCCCGTCACGCACCCTGTGCGCAATCTCGATAAACTCGGGTGTATCGCGAATATCCAAAGGCCGATCTTTGGGCAGCGGGCTTTCGATCACATCGGTAATCCGCCCCGGACGCGGCGACATCACGACAATCTTGGTCGACAGATACACCGCCTCGGGGATTGAATGGGTGACAAAGCCAATGGTCTTTTCGGTGCGCGCCCACAGCTGCAACAGCTGCTCGTTCAGGTGATCGCGCACAATCTCGTCCAGCGCGCCAAAGGGTTCGTCCATCAGCAAAATATCCGCATCAAAGGCCAAGGCCCGCGCAATCGAGGCACGTTGCTGCATCCCGCCGGACAATTGCCACGGAAACTTCTTCTCGAACCCCGCCAGATCAACAAGGTCCAGCACCCGCGCCACCCGCTCGGCCTGTTCCACTTTGGAGAACCCCATTATCTCAAGCGGCAACTTGATATTGCCACCAATCGTGCGCCACGGATAAAGGCCAGCCGCCTGAAACACATAGCCATAGGCCCGCGCCATCCGCGCCTCGTCCGGTGTCATGCCATTGACGGATATCTCCCCACCAGTGGGGGTTTCCAACCCTGCAATGCAGCGCAAGAACGTCGTCTTGCCACAGCCAGAAGGGCCGATAAACGACACGAAGTCGCCCTTGTTGATCTCAAGGTTCACGTCCTTGAGCGCATGGACAGGGCCATCGTTGGTTTGGAAGGTGAGGTTCAGACCAGCGGCAGCGATGACAGGATTATGCATAAGCCCCACCAACAAAAACTTGGATAGTTGCAATCACCAGCCCAATCATTGCCGCGATAGCGCCGACGACCGAACCAAAGTTCCAGAGTTCATCAACGAAAACGATACTCGGCGGCACCAAATCAATATTCACCGATAGAGCCAGACTCGCACTAGCGAAGCCAGCGACTGTTGCGCCTACTACAAATGCAAGAGGTCTTCCCAAGATAACAGCACCCAAATGATAGACGGGAAAAAACACAAATGTCGCAATGACAACGGCCTTGAAAAAAACAGGCACTGCAATCGCCAACGCACCGACAAAGAATACAACAAAAGTCCCGCCAGAAATCTCCTCGCGTTGCGAACCAGCAACCACGAATGGTGCGACCAACATTGTCAGCAAGAAGCCAATACCGAAAGTCGTGCCAAATTCATCTTCATAGTTCCGCCGATGCGTCGCCCCTCTGATTTTGCCCAACTCAAACCCCCGTCGCCGGAATACCCGTCCGCTCCACCGGTCGCGGCGCGGTCAGTTCCTTCCACTTCGACAGCGCCTTGTTCGTCGGCGTATTCGCCTCGCGTTTCACGAATTTCCCATGCCCTTCCTGCGTGCGTACTTCGCCATCATGGATCGCGACATGGCCCCGCGTCAGGGTAAAGCGCGGCAGGCCCTTCACTTGCTTGCCCTCGAACACGTTGTAATCAATCGCCGATTGCTGCGCTCCGGCGGTAATCGTCTTGGACTTCTCTGGGTCCCAGACCACCAGATCGGCATCGGCCCCCACCAGAACGGCCCCCTTGCGCGGATAGCAATTCAGCACCTTCGCGATATTCGTCGAGGTCACGGCGACAAATTCGTTCATCGTCAGACGCCCCGTGCCAACGCCATGGGTCCAGAGCATCGGCATCCGGTCCTCTAGACCACCTGTACCATTCGGGATCTTCGTGAAATCGCCCACGCCATATCGTTTCTGCTCAGTCGTAAAGGCACAGTGATCCGTCGCCACAACACTCAAAGATCCTGACTGCAATCCAGCCCAGAGGCTATCCTGATGCTGCTTGTTGCGGAAAGGGGGCGACATGACGCGGCGCGCGGCATGGTCCCAATCCTTGTTGAAATACTCAGACTCATCCAGGGTCAGATGCTGGATCAGCGGCTCGCCCCAGACGCGTTTGCCCTGCATGCGGGCACGGCGGATCGCCTCATGCGCCTCTTCGCACGACACATGCACAATATAGAGCGGCACGCCGGTCATATCGGCGATCATAATCGCACGGTTCGCAGCCTCACCCTCGACCTGCGGCGGGCGGGAATAGGCATGGGCCTCGGGTCCGGTATTGCCTTCGGCCAGCAGCTTGGCAGAAAGTTCCGCCACCACATCACCGTTCTCGGCATGGACCATGGCAATGGCCCCTAGCGAGGCCAGACGCGAGAAGGACGCGTACATTTCGTCGTCATTCACCATCAGCGCGCCTTTATAGGCCATGAAGTGCTTGAAGGTGTTGATGCCGCGGTCCTTGACCACGCTTTCCATCTCGTTGAACACCTGCTCGCCCCACCATGTGACGGCCATGTGGAAGGAATAATCGCAGTTCGCGCGGCCCGACTTGTTGTCCCACATCTGCAAGGCATCATGCAGGCCCTGACCGGGGGCAGGCAGCGCAAAATCGACAACCATCGTCGTGCCTCCAGAGAGTGCTGCACGCGTTCCGCTTTCGAAATCATCGGTCGAATAGGTGCCCATGAAAGGCATTTCCAAATGGGTATGCGGGTCAATGCCGCCAGGCATGACGTAGCATCCGGTCGCGTCGAGCTCTTCGTCGCCCTTCAAGTTCGGCCCGATCTCGATGATCTTGCCGCCGTCAATCAGAACATCCGCCTTATAGGTCAGGTCAGCGGTGACGATGGTGCCGTTTTTGATGACTTTGGTCATTGGTCTCTCCCAAGTGCTACGCAGTCCCTGACTTGATCAGGGACCTCAGAGAAACGAGACCTCCATCATCAAATCGGACCACTTTGGATTCTGTGCGTTGATCAGCGCATCTTTCCAGACACGCCGCCAGCGTTTGAGTTTCTTTTCGCGGGCGATCGCTTCGTGCAGCGTTTCGTGCATTTCGAAATAGACCAGCTTGCGAATGCGGTACCGCAATGTGTGGGTGCCGCCCATACCTGACTTGTGCTCGGACATACGTTTGAGCAGGTCGCCGGTCACGCCAATTTAGATCGCTGTGTTCGACTGGCAGGCCGCGATGTATGTGTAGAATGCCATGGCTTACTTTTGCGCACACACGGTTAACAAAAGACCAACGCAGTCCCGGACGTGATCCGGGACCTCCACGTTGCGGCAAGAGGTCCCGGATCACGTCCGGGACTGCGTCGGGATTATTGGCAACCCTCACCCAACAATCTCCGCCGTTTCCACAACAGCATGAAACAGCACATCCGTCCCTGCCGCCGCCCATTCCGGTGAAATCTCTTCCGCCTCGTTATGGCTCAAACCATCCACACACGGGCACATCACCATCGCCGTTGGATAGATATCATTGATCCAGCAGGCGTCATGCCCGGCACCCGACACGATATCCATGTGGCTGTAGCCCAACCGTTCCGCCGCATCGCGCACGGCCTTCACACAGCCCTCATCGAAAGCGGGCGGGTCGAACTGGCCGACGATCTCGGCTTCGAATGTCACCCCGATCTCTTCGCAAATCTTCGGCGCACGTTCCATCAGTTCATCCACCATCGCGTTCAGCTTACCCAGCAGATGCGTACGCATATCGACAGTAAAGACCACCTTGCCAGGGATGATGTTGCGGCTGTTGGGATAGACGTCGATATGTCCAATCGCGCCCACCGCATTGGGCTGGTTCTTCATGGCAATTTCATGCACCAACTCGGTGATCAGCGCCAAACCACGCCCCGCATTCTTGCGCATATGCATCGGCGTTGAACCGGTATGGCTCTCCTTGCCGGTCACAGTGCACTGGATCCAGCGCAGACCCTGACCGTGGGTGACGACACCGATATCCTTGCCTTCGGCCTCCAAAATCGGCCCTTGTTCAATATGAAGCTCGAAGAAGGCGTGCATCTTGCGGTCGCCAACTTTCTCGGGGCCTTTCCAGCCAATCCGCTCCAACTCGTCCCCGAAACGTTTACCCTCTGCATCTACGCGGTCATTCGCCCAGTCCAGCGTATGTTTGCCCGCAAAAACACCCGATGCCAGCATGGCAGGGGCGTAACGGGTGCCTTCCTCATTGGTCCAGTTCGTTACGACAATCGGGTGTCTGGTCTTGATATCGAGGTCATTGAGCGTCCGGATCACCTCAAGGCCACCGAGCACACCCAAGACACCATCATACTTCCCGCCCGTGGGCTGGGTATCCAGATGCGAGCCCACATAAACCGGCAGCGCATCGGGATCCGTGCCTTCACGCCGCGCAAACATATTGCCGATCTCGTCAACGCCCATGGTGCAACCCGCAGCCTCGCACCAGCTCTGGAACAGGTGGCGGCCTTCGCTGTCTTCATCGGTCAGTGTCTGGCGGTTGTTGCCTCCCGCGATACCGGGGCCGATCTTGGCCATCTCCATCAGGCTGTCCCACAGCCGTTCACCGTTGATACGCAGGTTCTCTCCGGGGGCTGGCATGAGGGCTCCTCTCTTCTGGTTTGACCAACTGGTCAAAATAACGCTAACAGAGAGGAAACATCAGTCAAGTTCTCTGCGCTAAATACTGGCAGATGCATCCATCACAGGCAAAATTGGGCAAATCCGGCCCGGCTTCGCCTGAATTTTGAGCAAAGGATCGGCATGACCAAAGCCCCCACCCGCATCCAGCAGCGCAATCGCGCGGCGATCCTCTCTGCCGGTCTCGATATTTTCTCGCAATACGGGTTTCGGGGGGCAACGCTGGATCAGATCGCCGATGCGGCGGGCCTGTCCAAACCGAACCTGCTCTACTATTTCCCTTCGAAAGAGGCCATTCACACGGCGCTTCTGGAACGCCTCCTCGAAACATGGCTCGACCCGTTGAAAGCCCTTGACGGCTCCGGCGATCCGGTGGCCGAGATCATGGGCTATGCACAGCGCAAACTGGCAATGAGCCGCGATTTTCCCCGCGAAAGCCGGCTGTTTGCGAATGAAGTCCTGCAAGGTGCGCCCCATATCGAAGATATTCTGAAAACCGATCTGAAAACGCTGGTCGATGAGAAGGCCGCCATCATCCAGGGCTGGGCAGATGCAGGAAAAATCGCGGCCATCGACCCGCATCATCTGATCTTTTCCATCTGGGCCTTTACCCAGCATTACGCCGACTTCGACGTGCAGGTGCGCGCTGTCTTGGGCGACAAAGCCCCGCATGACGGGGCCTTGTCCTTTCTCGACACGCTGTATTCGAAACTCTTGCGCGTTTAAGAGAGTATTCACCAATGCGTGGGACGTTTTGGTATGCAGATTGTCCATGCCTCAACCGTCCGCCATCCGAGCACGAACCCGAGCTGGTGCGCCCGTATCTTTGATGCCAAAGCTGCGCGATCAGGCGGTATTGTCAGACGCGCCGTGAAAGATGTCGATCGCGAAATCGGGCGCGTGGCTTTCATAAATGAAGTCAGCCGACGCGGCTATCATCTGATCGAATGTGGTGGGCAGTTCATCGTTATCTGCAATGCGGGAAGAATGATCGTGCACACGTGATTGCGATAACCTTCGTACGAAGGTTATCGCAGAGACCACAAGAATTTTTGTCAAAAATTCTTGTGCTTCACTCGGCAGCAACCGCCCCCGGATTATTCGGGTGCGTCGTCCAGTTGGCGTATTCCTTCTGCACCACTTTCCCTGTGCGCGGATCAACCTCTCCCGGCTGCATCGCTTCCATCGTGATGCAGTTTTCCACCGGGCAAACATCGACACAGAGGTTACAGGCCACACATTCCGCATCAATCACGCTGAACGTGCGATCCTCGGACATGGCAATCGCCTGATGGCTGGTATCTTCACAGGCCGCATAGCAGCGCCCGCATTTGATGCAGTCGTCCTGATTGATCTTGGCCTTGACCACGTAGTTCAGGTTCAGATACTGCCAGTCGGTGACATTGGGCACTGCACGCCCAACGACCTCTTCGACGGATGTATAGCCCTTCTCATCCATCCACTGGGACAGCCCGCTGATCATTTCCTGCACGATCTTGAAACCATAGGTCATCGCTGCGGTGCAGACCTGCACGTTGCCCGCGCCAAGGCTGATAAACTCCGCCGCATCGCGCCATGTGGTGATCCCGCCGATCCCGCTGATCGGCAGACCGCGTGTTTCGGGGTTGCGCGCGATCTCGGACACCATTGACATGGCAATCGGTTTCACCGCCGGGCCGCAATAGCCGCCATGCGATCCTTTGCCGTCAATTGACGGTTCGGGCGACATCGTGTCGAGGTTCACCGACGTGATCGAGTTGATTGTATTGATCAGGCTGACCGCATCGGCCCCACCGCGCATTGCCGCCGCCGCAGGTTTGCGTACATCGGTGATATTCGGCGTCAGTTTCACAATGACAGGTTTGTCGTAATACTGCTTGCACCAGCGCGTGACCATTTCGATGTATTCAGGCACCTGCCCGACAGCAGCACCCATACCCCGTTCGCTCATTCCGTGCGGGCAGCCAAAGTTCAGCTCGATACCATCTGCGCCAGTGGCTGCCACGCGGGGGAGAATGTCTTTCCATGCCTGTTCTTCACAAGGCACCATGATCGATACGATCATTGCGCGATCCGGATAATCGGCCTTTACGCGGGTGATTTCTTCAAGGTTCACTTCCAACGGGCGATCCGTGATCAACTCGATATTGTTCAACCCCAACAACCGCCGGTCCGCGCCATAGATCGCGCCATAACGCGGGCCGTTGACGTTGACGACGGGCGGTCCTTCGGACCCCAGCGTTTTCCAGACGACACCGCCCCAGCCCGCCTCGAACGCGCGACGGACGTTGTATTCCTTGTCTGTTGGCGGGGCCGAGGCCAGCCAGAACGGATTGGGGCTTTTGATGCCCAGAAAGTTTGTTGTCAGATCAGCCATTTTAGTTGCTCCCCATCAAGGTTGCATGAATATCCATCGCCGCATCGCGGCCTTCTGCGACAGCGGTGACCGTCAGGTCATCACCGCCAGTCGCGCAATCCCCACCGGCCCAGACACCTGTCTGGCTCGTCCGGCCCGCACCTGTCACAGCAATCTTGCGGCCCGCCAGTGCCAGACCACCGTCAGTCGTCAGCGTCTGGCCAATTGCCTTGAACACCTGATCGGCGGGCAGGCGCACAGTCTCGCCCGTGCCTTTCAATCCGCTACCATCGTCGGTGGTGTATTCCAGTTCGATCTCGCGCACCGCACCGTTGCCATGGATCGCCACAGGCTGGGCGTTGAACATCAGCCGCACACCTTTTGATGCAGCCAGATCCTGTTCATAGGTGCTGGCGCTCATCGCCTCGCGCCCGCGCCTGTATGCAATTGTGACGTTTTGCGCGCCCAGCAGTTTTGATTGCACGGCGGCGTCAACAGCGGTCATCCCGCCGCCGATCACCACCACATCGCGGCCGATAGGCAGGGCCGCCAAATCGCTGGCCTGCCGCAGTTCCTTGATGAAATCGACAGCATTGCGGACACCGTCCTTGTCCTCGCCCGCACTGCCCAGCGCATTCACACCGCCAAGACCCACACCAAGGAAAACTGCGTCATAGCTCTCGGTCAGGCCGCCAAGCGAAATACCCTCGCCCAAGCGCACCCCCGTTTGCACAGTGATGCCGCCAATCCCCAAGAGCCAGTCCACCTCGCGCGCCGCGAAGTCATCGGTTGATTTATAGGCTGCGATCCCGAATTCATTCAGGCCGCCCGCCTTGGCCTCAGCATCATAGATGGTCACGTCGTGACCATGCATCGCCAAGCGGTGCGCACAGGCCAGACCCGCAGGCCCCGCGCCAACGACCGCTACCTTCTTGCCGGTTTCGGGCGCGCGATCATAAGGATGGCGCTGCTTGCCCATGAGTGTGTCCGTGGCATGGCGCTGCAATCGCCCGATTTCGACCGGCTTGCCTTCGGCCATCTCGCGGACGCAGGCCTGTTCGCAAAGATCCTCTGTCGGACAGACGCGGGCACACATGCCACCCAGAATATTCTGGTCAAAAATGGTCTTGCCCGCCGCCTCGGGTGTGCCGGTGCTGATCTGGCGGATGAAAAGCGGGATATCAATATCGGTCGGGCAGGCCGTCACGCAGGGGGCGTCATGGCAGAAATAACAACGATCCGCAGCAACCGCCGCCTCATGGGGCGTAAAGGGCGCATGTAGATCGCCAAAGTTCTCGCCGAGTATCTCGGCGGGCAGACGCGCTGCGGCAATTCCGGGGGTCATGGGGCTGGACATGGTGCAATCCTGATCTGGCTTCTCACCATCAGCCTGCCACAGTTTTATTTTTTATCAAATGGTAAATTTTTGGCAGTTTATGAAAACAGCCGAAGACGCCTTTCGCACGGGCAGGATGCCTCCGGCGGAAGTTTGATTAGACATGGAAAATCATAAGGTTAGGTCAAAAGTGGAAAGATGCGACGACGTTGCGTTTGCCAAGTGTCAGCGCGTCCGCCACATGCAGCATCGGTGACAAATCCACCTCGGATGCATTTGTTTTGACCAATTCCGCCATCCGGTCATAGAGCGCGGGATACTCACGATCCGCCCCCGCCGCGACCTCATTGCCATCAATCAACAGCCGCGCGCCCCCATCATGGAGTGAGAGCGTGCCGGTGGTCGTCTCCACCGTGATATCCCAACTTTGCGGACCTTCCTGACGCCAGTCAAAATCACCCGTCACATTTTGCGTCCATTGCATATGCGCCGCAATCGGCGTGTCGCGGTTCTCGGGAAAAAACAGATCAGCGGACCGCAAATGGATCGGCATTGGCAGGATTTCCGTGATGATTGACAGCGCATTGCTGCCCGGATCAAACACCCCCATGCCGCCGGGCGCAAAGACCCAGTCCTGCCCCGGATGCCAGCGCCGCACGTCCTCTTTCCAGCAAATATGTGCGCCTGTCACGGTTTTATCCGCAAGCCACGCCTTGGCCGGTGCTACGCCTTTCGCCATCCGGCTGTGCCATGTTGTATAAAGCGAAACCCCCGCCGCGCGGGCCATGTCGGCCAGCGCATATACTTCGGCCAATGTGGCGCCGGGGGGTTTTTCCAGCATCACATGGCGGCCCGCTGCGATTGCCTTGGCCGCGTAATCATAGCGCGGCACTGGCGGCAGGCAGAGGGAAACCACGGGGATATCGGGCCGCTCGGAGAGCATCTGATCAAAATCGGTGAATGATTGCACGCCGTCAACGGTGCCAGCCCGGCTGACCGTCGCGGCAAGGTCCCAATCGGCGCTTCCGCCTATCGCAGGCACATGTTGATCGATTGCAATTTTGCCGATCCCGACCAGACAAATGGCTGTCATCAATGCGCCTCTTTGCCGACAGCATTGCCGCGATGCCCGACGAGGAAATCAAAATCGGCCCCCGTATCGGCCCCCATGACGCGATCATGGTACAGCATCGCATAACCACTTTCAGGCCGCGGATTCGCGCCGGATTTCTCAGTGGTCCATGTCGCCAGACGCGCGGCAAGCTCATCATCGGAAATATCCAGATGCAAACGCCGCCCTGCGACGTCCAACTCAATCATATCACCCGACTGCACCACGGCGAGCGGGCCACCGACAGCCGCCTCGGGCGACGTATGCAGCACGACGGTGCCAAAGGCCGTTCCCGACATGCGCGCGTCCGAAATCCGCACCATATCGGTGATCCCTTTCTTCAGGATCTTCGGCGGCAGACCCATATTACCCACCTCTGCCATCCCCGGATAACCGCGCGGACCGCAGTTTTTCAGAACCATCACGCAGGTTTCGTCAATATCAAGATCATCATCGTTGATGCGTGCTTTATAGTCGTCGATATCCTCGAACACGACAGCACGGCCACGGTGTTGCATCAATTCCGGCGTGGCTGCTGAGGGTTTCAAGACCGCCCCACCCGGCGCCAGATTGCCGCGCAACACGGCGATACCGCCGGATTGCGTCAGCGCCTTTTCCACCGGCAGGATCACATCCTCATTCCAGTTCTTGACGTGTTTGACCTCATCCCACATGGACCCGCCCGATACGGTCAGCGCGTCTTTATGCAAGAGACCTGCCTCGCCCAATCGCTTGATCACGACAGGCAGGCCACCCGCATAGAAGAACTCTTCCATCAGGTATTTGCCCGAGGGCATCAGGTTTACAATCGTGGGCACATCGCGGCCCAACCGGTCCCAGTCATCAAGGGTCAGGTCAACGCCTTTGGTGCGCCCTGCCATGGCCAGCAGGTGGATCACCGCATTGGTGGACCCGCCAATCGCGGCATTGGTGCGGATCGCATTTTCAAAGGCCTGCTTGGTCATCACATCGGACGGTTTCAGATCATCCTTGACCATCTGGACGATGCGCCGCCCCGTCAGATGCGCCATCACACGACGGCGGCTGTCCACCGCAGGGATTGCCGCATTGCCGGACAGCGCCATGCCCAGCGCCTCGGCCATCGAGGCCATTGTGCTGGCCGTGCCCATCGTGTTGCACGACCCCGGCGAGCGGGACATCGACGCTTCTGCCTCGACAAACTCCTCGGCCGTCATTTCGCCCGCGCGCACAGCTTCCGAGAATTTCCACAGATGCGTGCCAGACCCCACACGTTCGCCACGGAACATGCCGTTCAACATCGGACCACCCGACACAACGATGGCGGGCAAATCCACCGAAGCGGCCCCCATCAACAGCGCAGGCGTTGTCTTGTCGCAGCCCGCCAGCAGCACAACACCGTCCATCGACATGCCGCGGATCGCCTCTTCCACGTCCATCGCACAGAGGTTGCGATACATCATGGCAGTGGGGCGCAAGCTGCTCTCGGCAGGCGAGAACACGGGAAATTCCACAGGAAAACCACCCGCCTCGTAAATCCCGAACTTCACCTTCTCGGCCAGATCGCGCAAATGCGCGTTGCACGGCGTCAGCTCGGACCAAGTGTTGCAGATACCGACCACAGGACGTCCATCCAGCAAATCCGCAGGCAAGCCCTGATTCTTCATCCATGAGCGGTGATAGATCGCATCTTTCGACGATCCTCCGAACCATTCCTGAGACCGCAATTTGCGAGGCCACTTGGCGGGCTTGAATGTCATAATCAGACTTCCTTTAAGGCATGTGTTGGCGCATCATTAACGCGCCCCCCGATGAAATCCAAGGAGCGGTGATGAACAGCCATCCACAAAATATGACGCACTGGCAAGAGCGGGTCGATATGGCCGCGGCATTCCGCTGGACAGCACGGCTGAACATGCATGAGGGCGTGGCGAACCACTTCAGCCTTGCGATCAATGATGATGGCACGAGGTTCCTGATGAACCCCAACCAGATGCATTTCAGCCGGATCAAGGCCAGTGATCTGATCGTGGTTGATGCCAATGATCCCGACACGCTCACCGGCCCGAACGCACCTGACCCAACGGCATGGGGGCTGCACGGGGGCATCCACCGTCTGGTGCCCCACGCGCGCTGTGCGATGCATGTGCATTCCGTCTTTGCCACGGTTCTGGCCTCGCTCAAGGACAGTCGCCTGCCACCCATCGATCAGAACTGCTGCACGTTCTTCAACCGCTATGTGATCGACGACGGCTATGGCGGGCTGGCATTCGAAAGCGAAGGCGCGCGCTGTGCCGCCCTCTTTTCCGACCCCAAACAAAAGGTGATGATCATGGGCAATCACGGCGTGCTGGTGATCGGAGCAACCGTGGCGGAAACCTTCAACCGGATGTATTACTTCGAACGCGCCGCCGAAACCTATATCCGCGCCCTGCAAACCGGCCAGCCCCTCCGCATCCTGCCGGACGACATCGCCGAGAAAACAGCACAGGAACTCGAAGCCTACCCCGAACAGGATATCCGGCACCTCGCCGAACTCCGCGCCGTCCTCGACGCCGAACAAGCCGACTACGCCACCTAGTCCCGTTATTACTGTCCCCGCAAGTATCCCCGCCGGAGGCATCCCGCCCTCTCATCCGACACAAACACTTGCCTCACCCCGCAGGTTCCGGCACCACAGGCACATGACAAAAACACTCATTTCCTTCGGCCACGGCTATAGCGCCCGCGCCCTCGCCCGCATCCTTCTGCCACAAGACTGGCGCATCATCGGCACCACGCGCTCGGAGGACAAAGCGCCCCGCCTGATGAACGAAGGGATTGAGCCGCGCATCTGGCCGGGTGCCGATATGATCCCTGCGCTGGATGCCGCGACCCACCTGCTGATCTCGGCCGCCCCCGATGACGCGGGCGATCCTGTGCTGGCGGAACTGCACGATGAAATTGCAGACCGCGCGGACCAGTTCGCATGGGTCGGCTATCTATCCACCACGGGTGTCTACGGCGACCACCAGGGCGATTGGGTGGATGAGAACACCCCCCTCACCCCCGCCACCAAACGCGGCATCGCGCGGGTCGAGGCCGAGGCCGCATGGGCCGCCATCCCCGGACTGCCGCTGCATATCTTCCGCCTTGCGGGCATCTACGGGCCGGGGCGCGGACCATTCTCGAAGGTGCGCAACGGCACCGCACGGCGGATCATCAAAGAGGGGCAGGTCTTTAGCCGCACCCATGTCGCTGATATCGCCCGCGTGCTGGCTGCCTCGATCGCCAAACCCAACCCCGGTGCGGCCTATAACGTCTGCGACGATGATCCCGCTCCGCCGGAAGATGTGATCGCCTATGCCGCCGAGTTGCTGGGGCTGCCCATCCCCGAAGCCGTCGATTTCGAAGACGCCGACATGTCGCCCATGGCGCGCAGCTTTTACGCCGAAAGCAAAAAGGTGCGGAACGACCGGATCAAGGACGAACTCGGTGTCGAGCTGCTATACCCCGACTACAAGTCGGGGCTCAGAGCGTTGCTGGCACAGGAAATCGGCGCCTGATCGCCCAGGCAATCCCGGCGTAGAGCAGCAAGACGACAACGCCCGACGTGAAATAGGATGCATAGACAATCAGGCGCTCCGACAGTTCCAGATTGTTCAGGAACGGATAGGGCAAACCGCTCGTTACGCGCCCTGCGGGGCTGGTGTTGAGCGGTTGCAGCACCAGTTCCGCCCACAAAAGATAAACCCCCACCACACCACAAAGCCACGCAAAACCCGCCCCCAAACGGCGATAGCTGCGGTGGATGAACAGACTGTCAAACACCTGCAAAGCAGGTCCAAGCCCGTGCAGGTAGAGTTCCAGATGCAATGCCGCCAATTCACCATCAGGCGTCACCGAGGCCGGATCGGCAAAATAAAGACGCCAGTAGAGCATCACGACCATCGTGTTGATGACCGCCGTCATGCAGACAAAACCGTCCCAGCGGCGCTCACTCCTGCCTTCCTCAATCGCCATCATACGGCTGAACACAAAGAACGAACAAAACAGCGCCCAGACAGTCAGGAACCGGAACGGCCCTCCAAACTGGTCCCAGCCCCCGAAAACCAGCATCCGGATGCAATAGCCTCCTGCCAGCAAAAACGCGGTCCAGCGAAAGATCAAACGGGGGTTTAACGACATTCTAGGCTCACTTTTTAAGCAAATCATGCGCAGGCGCGCCGATATGCGTCCAGTCTTACGTGGCGCAACATGATGCCCTTGCTCAACTGTTGCAAACATCCCATATCAGGGGCGCTTCAACCCGAGGACCCCGCATGACACTCCGCCAGAAAACAGCCGATCTGCTTGCCACCGCATGGGTCCGCAACTTTATCGTGGCGGTGATCATCTTCAACGCGATCATTCTGGGGATGGAGACGTCGCAAACCCTCATGGACGCGGCCGGTCCTCTGATCATCGCGCTGGACCGGATTTGCCTTGCGATCTTCGTGGCCGAGCTTGGCGCCAAACTCTTTGCCCAGCGCCTGCAATTCTTCCGCAGCGGCTGGAACATCTTTGATTTCATCATCGTTGGCGTGTCACTGGTTCCAGGTAATGGCGGCCTGTCGGTCTTGCGCGCCCTGCGCATCCTGCGGGTCCTGCGCGTGATCTCGGTCGTGCCCTCGCTACGCCGCGTGGTCGAAGGCTTTGTCACAGCCCTGCCGGGCATGGGATCGGTGTTCCTGCTGATGGGGATCGTGTTCTACATCGCCGCCGTCATGGCCACCAAACTCTTCGGCGACGCCTTCCCCGAATGGTTCGGCACATTGGGGCGGTCGGGCTATTCCCTGTTCCAGATCATGACGCTGGAAAGCTGGTCGATGGGCATCGTGCGCCCCGTGATGGAAATCTACCCCTACGCATGGGCCTTCTTTGTGCCGTTCATCATGGTGACGACTTTCGCGGTGGTAAACCTGCTGGTCGGCCTGATCGTGAACTCGATGCAGGACGCCCACGCCGAAGAAGGCAACGCCGCAACGGATGCCTACCGCGACGAGGTGCTTGCGAAGCTGGAGGCGATTGAAAAGCGGTTGGAAAAGAACGCCAAAGACGGGTGAATGGCGGCTTTGCGGACAAAGTGGCCATTCGCAGCGCGTTTAGCCAAGACCGCTCTGGTGGTGCGGCCTCTCTGAAGCTAGTGTGAGGCTATCAGTCGATACCATTCCACCAACTTCGAAAAAGGCTCAATTTATGTCCGATGCTGCCGTAAATCTCGATCAAAAGCTTTCAACTTTTACCGAGCATTGGAGTCCGAGGATTATTTCTCAATTCAATGACTGTGACGTGATGGTTGTCAAAGCTGAAGGCGAATTTAAATGGCATCACCATGACGAGACTGATGATTTCTTTCTGGTTCTGAAAGGAACGCTGCGCATCGAGTTGCGAGATCGCGATGTAACTCTCCGACCGGGAGAGTTATTTGTTGTGCCCAAAGGGGTGGAACACCGTCCAGTGGCAGAAGGAGAAGTGCACCTCTTGCTTATCGAACCCAAAGGCGTTCCGAACACCGGTGATGCTGCGACAGCAGCACAGAAAGTGTCGATATAGCGGACCTCTAGACAAGACGCAGCATCGGTCAAAATGCGCTCAAAGCGGCCATCCGGCCCTACGCCCGCTTCTCCAACGTCGCCACGCCCATCACCTCAAGCACCTTCGCTTCGATATGCTCGGCGTTCATCCCCGCCACATCGTACATCGCCTTGGGGCTGGCCTGGTCAATGAACGCATCGGGCAGCACCATGGACCGGTACTTCAGCCCGTGATCGAACACACCCTCATCCGCCAAGAGCTGCGCCACATGTGATCCGAAACCACCCACAGCGCCCTCTTCGACGGTAATCAGCGCCTCATGCTCGGTGGCCAGTTTCAGGATCAGATCACCGTCCAGTGGTTTGGCAAAACGTGCATCTGCGACTGTGGGGGTGATGCCTTTGGCAGCCAAAGCCTCGCAGGCTTTCATCACTTCCTGCAGGCGCGTCCCGAACGAAAGGATCGCCACGCGGCTCCCCTCTTGGATCATCCGGCCCTTACCAATTTCCAGCACCTGCGGGTTTTCAGGCATCTCGACGCCCACGCCTTCACCGCGCGGGAAACGGAACGCAATCGGGCCTTCGTCATGCGCCGCAGCAGTCGCAACCATCCGTACCAATTCACCCTCATCCGCAGCCGCCATCACGACAAATCCGGGCAGGTTGGCAAGGAACGCCACATCAAACGATCCCGCATGCGTGGCCCCATCGGCTCCCACCAGCCCCGCGCGGTCAATCGCGAAACGGACCGGCAAACGCTGGATCGCCACATCATGGACAACCTGATCATAGCCGCGTTGCAGGAAGGTCGAATAAAGCGCGCAAAACGGGCGCATCCCGCCAGCAGCAAGACCGGCACTGAAGGTCACCGCGTGTTGTTCAGCGATACCCACGTCAAAGCAACGGCTCGCATAGCGTTCCATGAACTTGTTCAGACCGGTGCCGTCCGGCATCGCCGCAGTGACGGCGCAGATCTTGGGATCACTCGCGGCATGTTTCAGCAGGCTTTCGGCAAAGACAGAGGTATAGGACGGCGCGTTGCTCGGCGCTTTCTTCTGCTCACCGGTGATCACATCAAACTTGGCTGTGGCATGGCCCTTGTCGCTCGCGCGCTCGGCAGGGGCATAACCTTTGCCCTTTTTCGTGATCGCATGAATCAGGATCGGCCCGTCGGCGCGGGCCTTGACGGTGCGCAAGACCGACAAAAGCTGCTCCATATCATGGCCGTCAATCGGACCGAGGTACGAGAAACCCAACTCCTCGAACAGCGTCCCGCCCACGGTCATATGCTTGAGCACATCCTTGGCGCGCTTGGCCCCTTCGCGGAAGGGTTCAGGCAGCAGGGATATCGCGCCTTTGGCGGCGGCCTTGAATTCCTGAAACGGCTCGCCCGCATAAAGGCGCGACAGATAGGACGACATCGCGCCTGTGGGGGGCGCAATCGACATTTCATTGTCATTCAGGATCACGATCAGGCGCTTGCCCAGATGGCCTGCGTTATTCATCGCCTCATAGGCCATGCCCGCCGACATCGCGCCATCACCGATGATCGCAATCGCATCGCCACCTTCACCACCCAGATCACGGGCGACGGCAAAGCCAAGGGCCGCAGAAATCGAGGTGCTGGAATGGGCGGCACCAAAGGGATCATAGGGGCTCTCGGAGCGTTTGGTAAACCCGCTCAGGCCACCTTCTGTGCGCAGGGTGCGGATGCGGTCGCGCCGGCCCGTCAAAATCTTGTGCGGATAACACTGGTGCGACACGTCCCAGATGATCTTGTCTTTGGGCGCATCGAAAACCGCATGCAGGGCCACGGTCATTTCAACCACACCCAGACCAGCCCCCAAATGCCCGCCTGTCACAGACACCGCCGAGATCGTCTCGGCGCGCAATTCATCGGCCAACTGGCGCAATTCGGCGTCAGACATGCCCTTCATATCGGCAGGTGTATGGACACGGTCCAGAACGGGCGTGTGGGGTTGGTCAGACATGGCGACCCTTCTTAATGTGTGCGGGCAATCACAAATTGCGCGGCTTCTTTCAACGTATCGGCATCTTCGCCGTACGGAGATAGCGCATCACAGGCTTCTTCCACCAGTGCTGCCGCGCGGCTTTTCGCCCCATCAAGACCTAAAAGAGACACAAAAGTCGCCTTTCCGGCAACAGCGTCCTTGCCGACAGCCTTGCCAACAGTGTCTGCATCGCCAGTCGCATCCAGAACATCGTCGACAATCTGGAACGCCAGACCCAGATAGGCACCATAGATCGACAAAGGCTCACGCTCGGCCTCGGCCATCCGCGGCCCAACGAGGGCAGACCACGAAATCAGCGCGCCGGTCTTGGCGGCCTGCAAGTCCATGATCTGCTGCAAATCAAGCGGCATTTTGGCTGTTTCTGCGGCAATATCCGCAGCCTGCCCGCCAACCATACCCCGAATACCCGCAGCATTGGTCAGGGACATCAAGAGGTTCAGCTTGGCACGGGGGGCACATTCGGTCTGCAACAACAGCTCAAACGCAAGTGCCTGCAATCCATCACCTGCCAAAACAGCCGTCGCTTCGTCCCACTTCTTGTGAACAGTCGGCTGACCACGGCGCAGATCATCGTCATCCATGCAGGGCAGGTCATCATGCACGAGGGAATAGGCGTGAATACACTCGATCGCTGCGGCAGCACCGGCTGCAGCAACCGGATTGATCCCCAGCATACGGGTGGTTTCCAAAACCAGAAACGCGCGGAACGCCTTGCCGCCGGAAGAAGCATAGATCATCGCATCGGCGACATTGCCTTCCAGCCCCGTCAGGGCGAACCCGATCCGTGCCTGCGAAACCTTTGCCGCATGGGCCAGCATTTCTTCGAAAGGTTTGCGCTTCAGCGCAGCGATTTGATATTTTTCAAGAGGATTAGCCATCGAGCGGTGCCGTGCCGACAGGTGAACCACCTTCGCCCAATGTGATCTTCGCGACCTTTTCTTCAGCCTCTTTCAACTTGGCTTCGCAGCGCGCTTTCAGGGCCGCGCCACGCTCATAAAGGGCGATGCTTTCATCCAGAGCAACGTCGCCACGCTCCAGCTGGCCAACAACCTTTTCCAATTCTTTGATTGCGTCCTCAAAGCTCATGTTTTCAACGTCGCTCATCGACCTCTTTCCTCCAAAACCTTTACATGGGCAGCCGCAGACGCCCCCAGTGCTGTCAGGTCATATCCACCTTCTAGGCTTGACACCACCCGCCCCTCACAATGGGTACTTGCTACATCACACAAACGTTCTGTCACCCAACCAAAGTCTTCTGTCGTCAGGTTCATCCCCGCCAAGGGATCACTCATATGTGCATCGAAACCAGCCGAAATTATGACGAGTTGTGGAGAGAATGCGTCAATACGTGGCAGAACAAGGCGCTCCATCACATCACGAAACGCCTTTGATCCGGTGCCCTCGGGCAAAGGCACGTTCAACACGTTATCGACACCCACCTCATGGGCGGCACCGGTGCCGGGATAAAGCGGGGACTGATGGGTCGAGCAAAACAGAATACGCGGATCATCCTCGACCAGATCCTGCGTGCCGTTGCCGTGGTGCACGTCAAAATCCACAATCGCGACGCGATCCAGCCCGTGATAGTCCAGCGCGTGCTTGGCCCCGATCACGACATTGCCGAAAAAGCAAAACCCCATCGCCGTTTCACGTTCCGCATGATGGCCCGGCGGACGGACCGCAACAAAGGCATTGTTCGCCTCTCCTCCCAGCACCATATCAACCGCGCGCACAACACCCCCTGCAGCACGCAAGGCAGCAGTCAGCGTGCCCGGCGACATATGGGTATCGGCATCCAGTGACCGCCATCCTTCTGTCGGGGCAGCGGCACGGATTGCATCAATATGGGTCTGCGGATGGGCGCGCAGAAGATCATCGTCAGCAACCAAAGGGGCTGTGACACGGGTCAGGGGCATGCCCTCAAGGGCATTCAAGACCGCCGCCAACCGCGCCACCTGTTCAGGATGGCCCGGGGGTGTAACGTGGTTCGCGCAATCGGGGTGTGAAATAAGTGCTGTTGTCATGGGCGCATGAAAACGCAATTCAGACTGGAAGCACAACTATGTTTGTGATCTTCACGGCATTTACCGCGCGAGATCAGGCAGCAACTTGGTGTCGGCGCTGACTTTCAAAAAACAGACCGTCGGTCTAGGCGCAGCGCAAATCCGATTTGAGCCCACTTTGACCAATGCTGCGTTCTACACGAATGGCGCGTTGGTCTGCGTTCAGTGCCGAATACCTACAAATCTTTCACCAACCTCAGTGCATCATAAATTGCGGCGTGTGTATTGCGGGCTGACACGGCATCGCCGATCCGAAAGAGTTGATACTTCCCGGCCTCATTGCGTTGAATGGTCTGCGGCGCACCTTCGATCAACGCGTCATGATCCACAGCCCCACCGTTCGTGCTGAGAGGTTTCAGATCAAAATACAATTCGTCCAAAGGCAATGTGCCGTAGTTGATGACGATCTGATCGTAGTCTTGTTCCTTCGAATGATCGCTGTAATCGGTGCCAATCGTTGCCGTCAGTCTGTTGCCGCTGCGGGCCACGTCAAGCAATCGCCGCGTCACAGTGAAGGTCACGTCCTTGTCCTGAAGTGCGCGCATATAGGGTACCAAATTCATCGCCATAACGCCCGGCGCGAAGGTGCGATCGGGGGTCATGACCTCAACTGTTGACCCCGCGGCGGCTGCGATTTCAGCCGCCTGCATTCCGGCATGATCGCCGGCTTCGTCATAGATCAGGACACTTTGCGCAGGCTTCACATCCCCCGCGATCATATCCCAAGAAGTCACCACATTCGCCGTGTCCTTGCCACTTTCGAACAATTCGGTGTTTGGCATGCCGCCTGTGGCGATGATGACGACATCGGGGTCCAGGGCCATGACATCCGCTGCCTCGGCCCAGGTGTTGAAATGGAACACAACATCCCGGGCCGCACATTGAGCCATCCGCCAGTCGATGATCGAGATCATCTCGCGACGGCGCGGGCTTTGGGCGGTAAGGCGGACCTGTCCACCTGGGTCGGGCTGGGCCTCAAACACCACAACCTCGTGACCGCGTTCAGCGGCCACACGTGCAGCTTCAAGCCCCGCAGGCCCTGCGCCAACGATTACAACTTTGCGTTTCAAGTCAGCAGCCTGGATCGTATGTGGCATGGTCAATTCACGCCCCGTCGCCGCGTTATGGATGCATAAGGCGTCACCGGCCTCATAGATGCGATCCAGACAATAGGTGGCGCCAACGCACGGGCGAATGTCGTCCTCTCGTCCTTCCATGATCTTTTTGACCACATGGGGATCGGCCATATGCGCACGGGTCATGCCGACCATATCCAGAAGACCTGCTTCGACCGCATGTCGCGCGGTTGCCACGTCAGGAATTTTGGCCGCATGGAAGGTGGGCATACCAGTCAACTTCTTGACCTGTCCTGCAAAATCCAGATGCGGCGCGTTCTTCATGCCTTGGATCGGAATGAGATCGGTCATGGCGGGATCGGTATGAATGCGACCGCGCACGACGTTCAGAAAATCCAATTGGCCCGTGTCTGCCAGCGTCTTGGAAATTTTCAATCCGTCTTCGGCTGTGATGCCGCCTTTCTGCGCCTCGTCCGCCGTATAGCGGAACCCAACGATAAAATCGTCCCCAACGCGTTTGCGGATCGCCGACAGCACGTCGAGCGGAAACCGCATCCGGTTTTCCAAAGTGTCCGCGCCATAGGGCCCGACCAGATCATTGGTCAGCGGCGACCAGAATTGATCCAGCAGGTGACCGTAGACCTGCATTTCAATGCCATCCATGCCTCCCGCCTGCATCCGCTCTGCAGCATCCGCAAAATCGGTAATGATCCGCTCAATGTCCCAATCCTCGATCAGCTTGGGAAAGGCCCGGTGCGCTGGTTCGCGATGTTTGGATGACGAGACAGAGGGCAACCAGTCGCCTTTGTTCCAAGTCGTCCGCCGTCCCAAGTGGGTCAGTTGGATCATGACAGCACAACCATGTTCGTGGCAGCTGTCGGTGAGATTCTGAATCCACGGTACAACCTCGTCCTTATAGGCCAGAATATTGTTGAACACCGGCGGGCTGTCCTTTGATACAGCCGCAGAGCCTGCGGTCATGGTCAGCGCAACGCCCGCCTTTGCGCGTTCTTCATGATAGGCCCGATAACGGTCCTTGGGCATGCCGTCTTCGGGGTAGGCAGGCTCATGGCTGGTCGTCATGATCCGATTTTTCAACGTCAGATGTTTCAGCTGATAAGGTTGAAGCAGCGGGTCTTTGGTCACTGAAAAATCTCCTTTTCCGAAGGTGTCAGAGGGCATGCGGTCACCTTGACATCAGTGTCAAGTTTGTTTTGTATGGCAATTGACACACCTGTCAAGTATTCTATTCTGAAGTCATGACTGACCCCCTCTCCCGTCAACGCGGCTCAAAAGACCTTTGGCTTGATGCCGCCTATGAGGTGCTGGTGTCTGACGGCATTGGTGCGGTCAAAGTCATGGCCTTGGCAAAAAAGCTGAACCTTTCGCGGACAGGATTTTATTGGTTTTTCGCGGACCTCAAAGAACTCCACATCGCGATGATTGAAAGGTGGGAAACCAAAAATTCTGGCAACCTTGTGGAGCGGTGCAATAGGTCTGCGGCAAATATCTGCGAAGGGTTGTTCAACCTCATGGATTGCTGGCTCGACCCCTCCCTGTTCGATGCACCACTGGATTTGGCCATCCGCAACTGGGCTCGTATTGATAGTGATCTACATCGCCGAGTCACGGAGGCTGACAGCCTTCGCATCGGCGCCATAGCGGACCTGTTTCAGCGTCACGGATTCTCATCTGATCAAGCTCAT
The DNA here is from genome assembly GCF_044595625.1 of Yoonia sp. R78084. Taxonomy (NCBI): domain Bacteria; kingdom Pseudomonadati; phylum Pseudomonadota; class Alphaproteobacteria; order Rhodobacterales; family Paracoccaceae; genus Yoonia; species Yoonia sp. R78084. The sequence continues at coordinate 3,254,799 of NZ_CP138993.1, read as the reverse complement.
GTACGCAGCCTGACAGTCGTCTATACGCAGATCGGATATATCTCGATGGAGGTCGAAGAAGCGCGACACGACAGGCTTGCGCGGGTACAGCACTATGTCGAAATTTTCTCTGGCACCGTTCCTTCGAGAAGGGACGTCGAAGGATTTCTGGCGCGGCATGTCTAGGCTTCAAAGCGGAGCCGCGACATGATCATTGCCTCGTCAGCTGTTTGGAGCAAGATGCGCTTTGCGGCCATTGTTGGATTTGCAGCAAAATGGCGCTTTGTCCCGCAAAGCTGACCTTTAGACAATAAAAAACGCCCACCTGATAGCGGGCGCTCTCTGTAATCTCTTCTCAACCGTATCGCTTTAGCGACGCAGGCCCAGACGGTCGATCAGGCGTGATGTCAGCGTCTCTTTTTCGGTTGGACGCGCTTCGCGCTTGAAAAAGCCGCCAGGCACTTTGCCGGCAGCATAGTATTTCTCTTGGTAATGCACGGTCAGCGGGAAAAAATCCTGCCCCGGCTTTTGTTGTTTGGCGAATGTCACGTTGGCCATGACGCTGGTTTCACCCAGTGTCGCGATGACAGAGCCATCGGCCTGGCGGGCAACCTTACCCGTTTCCAGTGTCAGCGTTTCTTCGCCCCACTGAATTGATTTCTTCACTTCATTAAACATGATGTCTTCCTAGTTGGCCTGTTTGGCCTTTTGCGTAGGGGGCGTATTCCCCCTCATCCCAATATCTTCTTTGGTCAGGCGCTGGAATGCGGGCGCCAGTCTCTCAAGATTGTTGGGCCTTTTCGCAGATCGCGGCGTTTGGGAAGGGGGAAGGGTTTGTTCCCGTTACCGACTCGCGACCTGCAGCACATCATTGGGAGAAATTTCAAAACAAAGAAATTTCTTTACCTTAGGGAATGTCATTTGCTACGCTTTGTTTGAATTGTTTAGTTTTGAAGAAAAGGTGATCCAATATGAAGTTTGTTCCTCACGCTGCAGCGATTTCACTTGTTGCAACGCAGTCAATGGCAGGCGGCTTGGCCGACTCTATTGTTGAAACACCCGTAGCAGAGCCAGAGGCGATGGCAGCACCGGCAGGCAGCTCGGATTGGATCATCCCTGCACTTATCGTAGGTGCCTTGATTGCAGTCGCAGTGTCGAGTGGCGATGATGACAATGGCGGCGGCGAACCAACACCGATGGAGCCTGAACCACTTGAGCCGCTACCGATGCCGATGCCGATGCCCATACCGATGCCACCAGCATAAATCTGTAGGTTTAACCAACGGCATACATCTAGCGAGATATTGCATCACGAGGGGTGTATTAGAGAAACTGGCTGGCTTCCTGCTGGTGTGACCAGCGTAAGGTAGCTTGATCATTCTGTTAGTGAAAGCTCCTATAAATACGAGGACATAGCGCGTTGAACCTGGCTAACCTGCAGCCACAGCTCCTTTCGCTGAATCCGCTTGTTGTGATATTTGACAGCGTTTTTGACACCCAGCTTGCTGAGCATATCATTCAGTTGGGCCAAGAAAAACTTAACAGGGCACGTGTAGTCAATCATTCCGGTGGCGGTATGACAGAAGACTCCCGTACAAACGAAGCGGCTGTCATTGACCAGTGGCGCAATGAACGACTTACAGCGCTCGTCACCAACATTTCTAGTCTCGTCAGGCTGCCCCCTGAAAACTCTGAACCATCCCAACTGCTGCGCTATCAAGGCGAACAAAAGTTTGACCCGCACCCAGATGCATTCGGAAACACAATTGGTGGGCGCGAATGCCTCGCACAAGGAGGTCAGCGTCTTTTCACGACGATCTGCTATTTGAATGACGTCGAAGCTGGTGGTGAGACAGAGTTTCCAGAACTAAAAATCAAGGTCGCTCCCAAAGCGGGGCGTGTACTGATTTTTGGAAATACCAGATTGGGAACCACTCAAGCTCATCCTCATTCTTACCATGCAGGACGTCCGGTTAAGACCGGTGAAAAATACGCTTTGACAATCTGGTGGCGACAACTGGCATACCACGTGCAACGCGATTATCCGCCAGAAGATGGCGAAACACGAACCTTCTAATAACAGCTGCCGAAACAAAAAACGCCCACCAACAGGTGGGCGTTTTCAGTAATCTCTTCTCGCCCGTATCGCCTTAGCGACGCAGGCCCAGACGTTCGATCAGGCTCTGGTAGCGTGCTTCATCTTTAGACTTGGTGTAGTCCAGAAGCTTGCGGCGCAGCGCGACCATTTTCAGCAGACCACGGCGACCGTGGTTGTCTTTTTTGTGGGTCTTGAAGTGCTCTGTCAGCGTCGCGATGCGGCTGGACAGGATAGCAACCTGAACTTCGGGCGAACCTGTATCGCCTTCTTTGGTTGCAAATTCCTTCATGATCCGTGCTTTTTCTTCAGCAGTAATCGACATCGGGGTCTCCTTTATATCAAGGGTGAATGGCACAATCCGGGATGTCGTCCAGAAGGGCCCGTGGAGGGTCTGTGCAAGGCAATCCCTGCGCAGATGCGTCGCAATAAGAGGATTCTGCGAAAAAGGAAAGCGATTTGTTACGCGGCAATCAGTGCGATCCGTGTCACATCCAGCTCGGCCAGATCGGGGAAAGTTGCGACAATCAAACCGTCGGCAAGAAGGGCGAGCCCATCTTCCGTTTCCGCAGTCTCAAGCTTTGGCACTGCACCCTCATAAGTAATCTCGATCACGTCCTCTGACGCATCGAAATCTTCAACGATTAAGTCGTTTCCAGACAGAAGTGCAAAGGTATCAGCACCCGTCCCGCCATGCAGATTGTCGCCCGCACCGCCCATCAAGGTATCGTCACCCGCGCCACCATTCAGGTAATCGGCATCTGCATCGCCTCGATCATAAAGAATATCGTCGCCAGACCCGCCATGAAGCGTGTCCGCACCAGCGCCACCGACCAAGCGATCATTGCCCAAAGAGCCGAGCAACGCATCATCACCCGCGCCACCCATCAATACATCGTCACCATCGCCGCCATTCAGCGCATCGTCACCCGCACCACCGGCCAGAACATCATCGCCAACATGCCCGCTCAGCAGGTCATTGCCATCACCACCGACAAGCACATCTTCACCGCGACCGCCCTGCAGTGTGTCATCCCCGGCACCACTGGCAAGATAATCATCGCCATCTTCGCCATGGAGATAGTCGTTGCCCGCACCCGTCAGCAGTGTGTCATCCAGCGGACCGGAAAAGATCACTGTGTCTTCGTCGCTTGGCGCAAGAAGGTTGTCGACCGGTTCGATATCAACGCTGGGATCATCCTGATCGGATACCCCGTCCTGCGTCTCATCCGCCTCATCCGTATCCAGCATTATGACGGCCGTCATCGTGACCCCCATCAGTCCAATCAGAGCAAGCATTCCAAAAAACCTGTCATCAACGAGTCGCCCCCGACCCTCGGACGCTCTGATACCATGAGGCACAAGCCGAGACGTGCAGATTCTGAATGATTGGTTAACGCGGCAGGGACCTCACCCAGCATCCCAAATGCTCGGCTGCTGTGCGTAGCTGATGTAAAGCGGATGCTTGGGGTGGCCGTGCTTGCTCAGCCCCAGCGTATAGAGCGGCTTGTCCAGCTTACGCAAAAGCGCCTCGGTCTGGCGGCCGCGTCCGAGGTGCGCGCCATGCGTGCCCCATGCAGCGATGATCTGATCCGCCCACTGTGCACCATCCCGAATGGCAGCATCGTTCTCAGGCCCAACCGGATCTGTGGCTTTACGCATCGCAAAGGGATCGGTGTCGCGCCAAGCGAAGATATTGGTCACCTGAAACGCGCCAAAGCCCAGTGCACGGGCGCGCCGCTCGCAGCGCTCGACGGTCGGGTCGTTTTGCACCTCGGTGGCCTTCGATGGGTTCAGCATCACAAACAGGACCCGTTTGCCCTTTGCATCCCACGTGCGTGTCAGCGCATAACGGTAGCGCTCGCAATCCGAATAGGTCGCGACTGACGGAGCGTCATCTTTGATATGCGTCCGCGTGATCACCGGATCAGGTGACAAACACGCGTGATGGCTGGATTTCTCCGCCTCGATAGGTGCCCACGGCAATCGCCTTACCTTCGTAAGAGGCCCAGACTTCTTCACCGAATTCGACACCCGTCGCGATCACGGACGCAGGGTTACCATTGCGCAGCTTGGCCACGCTTTCTGCGAGGCAATGCACCTCTTGCAGATCACTTAGCCCCACTTCCAGAGGTTGCACAAAGGCATCGAGTTCGGGCGTTTTGGCCAATGCATCGACCTGTTCCAAAGTCACCCCGTTTTTGGCCTGAAACGGACCAGACCAGATCCGGCGCAGTGATTTGACATGGGCCTTGCAGCCCAGCGCCTCACCCAGATCGCGCGCGATGGAACGGACGTAGCCGCCTTTGCCACAGGTCATTTCCAGCACAACGTGATCGGCATCGGGACGGTCGATCAGCAAGAGTTCTTCCACCCATAAAGGACGCGCTGCAAGGTCCATTTCCTCGCCATCGCGGGCCTTCTTATAGGCGCGCTCACCATCTACTTTCACGGCGGAAAACTGCGGCGGGACCTGCATGATATCACCAACAAAGCTGTTCAAGGCTTCCTTGATCGCCGCGTCATCAGGGCGCAAATCAGAGGTCGCGATAACTTCGCCCTCGGCATCGTCGGTGTTGGTGGCCATGCCAAGACGCACGGTAAACGTATACGCCTTCAGCGCATCGGTGATGTAGGGCACGGTTTTGGTCGCTTCGCCCAACGCCACGGCCAGAACGCCCGTCGCCTCGGGATCGAGCGTGCCTGCATGACCGGCCTTTTTGGCATCCAGCGCCCAGCGCACCTTATTGACGACCGCGGTGGAGGTAATGCCGGCGGGTTTGTCCACCACCAGCCAACCCGAAATATCGCGACCCTTGCGTCTGCGTGCCATGTCTTTGCCTCTTGTCAGAATGTGCGCTTGCTAGAGCGAAGCCTGCGGCGGGTCAATCTAGAGTGTCAGGATGACAGAGCCCGCACGATCACCGCGCGCGATCATATCATGCGCGATGGCGCATTGGTCCAGAGCAAGCGTGTCCGAGATACGGATGTTCAACGCATTACGTGCGAGCAAATCGTTCAGTTGATCCGTAGTCTTTTCCCGCTCCTCGGACGTCAGCAGGTAAACCAACACAAGCTTGATGTTCACGGCTTTGAACATCAACGGATAAAAGGGGATTGCAGGCGTCATGTCTTTGGCCGACCCATAAGTGGACACCGTCCCGTTTTCAGCGATGACCTCGGCGATGGTCGCGGCATTCTTGCCGAACTCGACTTCGGCGATATGGTCAATCGGGCGACCGCCTGTGGCCTCCAATATCTGCGCGGCCAGATCCGGGTCCGCATAGTCAAACACATGGGCCGCACCCGCATCGCGTACCGATTGCATCGCCTCCTCACCCCGCGCCGTTGCGATCACTTCGGCGCCAGAGGCCGCCGCCACCTGCACAGCAAGATGACCAACGCTACCGGCACCGCCACTGACAAGCACCCTTTTGCCCGAGACAGGACCTTGCCCCAGCACCGCGTGAACCGCCGTCAGGCCCGGTATGCCAAGTGTTGCCCCTTCGGCGAAAGACACGTTCTGGGGCAATGGCACCGCTTGCGAGGCTGGCAGGGCGATATAATCCGCAGCCGTGCCAAAAGCGCGCTGCCACTGTCCGTTCCAGATCCAGACCCGCTGCCCAATCCGGTCAGATGATACGCCTTCGCCCACCGCCTCGATAACACCAGCGCCATCGCTATGGGGGATGATCTTGGGAAAGGGCGGCTTGGTCACACCGGGGCGGCCGCCTGCACGGGCGCGAATGTCAGAGGGGTTGACGCCAGAGGTCTGCAACCGCACCAGAACCTCGCCCGCTGCGGGGTCTGGCGTGGGCAGGTCTTCAAGGATCAGGACATCGGCGGCCGGTCCGAAGGCAGTATAGGTGATCGCGCGCATGTTGCTTGTCCCTCTTTTAGTTTAACCGGCTTCTAGCACCTCTAGAAACGCCTCGCCAAACCTTTCGGCGTATTTGTCCCCGATCAGACGGGTAAGATTATCCATATCGGCGCTGCGCATCTGCGCGACTTTGGCCAGCATTGCCGCCGAACAGCTCATCGGTTTGTCCACGCCGTGCGGGCCACGGGTGAGCTGGGCCTGCGCCTGCATCAGACGGTCGTAGACAGCGCCCTCGTCACGTCCTGCAAGTTTGCGACGCATGGGGTGCACCTCCTCGACCGTGCCTGCGATGACTGACAGGAAATCCTGACCATAGGTCGCCAGCTTCTTGGCCCCCACACCGCCGATATGGGCCATCTCATCAAGGGTCATGGGCCGTTTTTCGGCCATTTCGATCAAAGTACGGTCGTTGAAAATAATATAGGCGGGGACATTGGCCTGTTCGGCAAGGTACCGGCGTTTGGCCTTCAGCGCAGAGAGAAGTGGCGCATCTTCTTCACTGACCAGCATCCGCACTTGCGGGCCGGATCCGCGCGCCGCCTTGATCGTGTCGCGGCGCAATTCGATCGTTGCCTCGCCGCGCAGGATGGGCCGTGCATGTTCGGTCATCCGCAGCGCGCCATGCCTTTCCCGATCAGGGCGCAATAAATCATGCCCCATCATCTGCCGGAAAATCGCCTGCCATTGGCGTTTGTCATAGTCTTTGCCAACACCGAAGGTTGGCAGGCTGTCGTGACCCCGCTGCATGATCTTGTCAGTAGGCGTCCCCAGCAAGATATCAATCAGATGGCCCGCGCCGAACCATTCCTCGGTGCGCAGTGCCGCCGACAGCGCCATACGCACGGCGGTGGTGCCATCGAAAACCTCGGCGGGTTTATCGCAAAGGTCGCAGTTACCGCAGGGTTCCGGGTTTTCGCCGAAATATTCCAGCAGGTTCTGCCGCCGGCAGCGCAGCGCCTCGGCCAGTCCTAAAAGTGCGTTCAGTCGCCCGTGGTCGGCGGCACGGCGTTCGGGCGGGGCCAGCCCCTCGTCGATCTGCTGGCGGCGGTAGCGGATATCATCGGGCCCAAAGAGTGTGAGCGTCTCGGCAGGGTCGCCATCCCGCCCCGCACGACCGATTTCCTGATAATAAGCCTCGATTGACTTGGGCAGATCGGCATGGGCGACCCAGCGGATATCGGGTTTGTCGATCCCCATGCCAAAGGCAACAGTCGCGCAGACGATCAAGCCATCCTCTTGCTGAAAGCGGCGTTCGACAATCCGGCGATCCTCGGCCTCCATCCCGCCGTGATAATAGCAGGTGCTGTGGCCTGCATCGCCCAGCGCTTTCGCCAGCGTTTCGGTTTTCGCACGGGTGCCGCAATAGACGATCCCTGACTGGCCCTTGCGCGCCGCGGCAAAGTTCAGGATCTGGTTGCGCGGCCCGTCCTTGACGGCGAAGGCAAGATGGATGTTGGGGCGATCAAACCCGCGCAAGAACGTGGCGGGCTGTTTGCCAGCAAAAAGCTTCTCGACGATTTCGTCGCGGGTTTCGGCATCTGCCGTCGCGGTGAACGCGGCCAGCGGCACGTCCAGCAGGCGCTTAAGTTCACCAATGCGGAGATAATCAGGGCGGAAATCATGGCCCCATTGGCTCACACAGTGCGCCTCATCCACCGCGATCAGGCCGACACCGGCGCGGCGCAGCATATTCATGGTCCCGACTGCTGCCAGCCGTTCGGGCGCCATATAAAGCAGCTTGAGCGTTCCCGCTTCCAGCGCTTCCCAAACGGCATCGGTTTCTTCGGGGGTATTGCCAGAGGTCAGCGCGCCCGCCTCGACCCCTGCTTCGCGCAATCCGCGCACCTGATCGCGCATCAGTGCAATCAAAGGCGAGATCACGACAGTGACACCGCCACGCACCAAGGCAGGCAATTGGAAACAAAGGGATTTACCGCCACCTGTCGGCATGATTGCCAGCGTGTCCTGACCAGCGACAACCGCTTCGACAATCTCCTGTTGGCCCGGCCGGAAGGCATCAAAGCCAAAGATGTCACTCAGAAGCGCTGTGGTGGACACTGAAAACCCTGCTTGTGCAATTTCTGCTGCTCTTGAGGGTCACAATCCCACGCTAAGAATCGGTTAACAAGAGGTGAGCATGCGGCAAAACGCAAAAGGCCGGCACCTTTCGGGTGCCGGCCTCTGATTGGGAGGAGTATGCGTCGTTTAGTCGACGATGTCGTATGTACGCTCTGCCACTGTCTGGCCGTCGACCTTCAGCAGGGCGATGACGTTTTCAGCATTGCGCAGTTGTGCGTTCACACGTACGTCAGCGTTTGCACCCATGTTGACAGCTTCTGTGCCAAGCAGTGCACCGATCTGGCCACCGGAGAAGTCATATACTTCTACAACGCCTGCCGCTTCGGAGCGGACAATACCCAGATCCAGGATTGACGACGCTTCAAGGCGCTCGTTCAGCTGGAAATAGCTGTCTGCGGAAGCGATGGAAGCAGTACCGGCGATTGTTGCGGCGATCAGTGCGATTTTCTTGATGGACATGATAGAGTTCCTTTCAGTTTCGGTTGCGGCGGGAATGCCGCGGTTCATTTCGTGCCGCTTCAGTGCGGCGCTTCGATGAGTTGAAGATTGGTTGGGAACGGCGATTTGAAAAGGCCGCCAGCGTTCACGAAAATGGTGATCAATGTGATCGTAATTTGTGCTTGAAAATGGAAAAACCGTTCTACTGACGCTCTAGTGTGCATTGGCGCACCAATTGGAATCCAAATCTGTGCGGGAATTTCCACCTCGCGCCAGAAAACCGGATCAGTTTTATTTCTCCCGTTCACAGATTTCAGTCGGGCGCATTTCCGTGATCGACAATTATTTCATCTGTCTCTCGGGTACGTGACTGAAAACACTCCGTTTCTCGGGATATTCGGCCCGTTCACCGCGCCCATCTGATGCCGATTCTAAGGGTTTGAATCGTTGCCAACGCCCGTCACACACCGTAACCCTGTGAGTTCAGGAGAGACTTGATGGGCGAAATCATACTAGTCCGGCACGGGCAGGCAAATTCGGCGGCAACAGACGAAGAAAGCTATGACCGGCTCTCTTCCTTGGGGCATCAACAGGCGAAATGGTTGGGGGAATACCTGTCAGAGCGCGAAGGCGCTTTCGACAAGGTGATTTCCGGCAGCCTGCGACGCCATCAGGAAACCGCAGCAGGCATCGGCTATCACAGCCCGCTGATTGATCCGCGTCTGAACGAGATGGATTACTTCAATCTGGGGCAGGCGCTTGAGGATGTGCACGGTGTGCCATTTCCGGGACCGGATGAATTTGCAGCGCATGTCCCGCAAGTCATGGAAGCATGGCATAATGCCGAGATCATGGGGAACGAGACTTTTGCCTCATTCGAGAGCCGCGTGACCTCTGTACTGCAAGAGGCCGCCAAACCCGGTGTCCGCGTGCTTTGCATCACATCGGGCGGGGTCATCGGGATGATCATGCGGCATCTGCTTGATCTGAACCCGACGCGGATGGCGCATGTCCTGCTGCCGATCATGAATAGCTCGCTCCATCGCATTAACGTCATACCGCAGGGGCCGATTTTGGCCAGTTTCAACGCCATCCCGCATCTGGACCGGGATGACCGCCTGCATGCCCGCACACATTACTAAAGGATCATCCCATGTTGAGACTTCACTACGCCCCCAGAACCATTTCGGTGGCTGTTGCGATCATCCTGGAAGAGTGCGGTACCCCGCACGAAAAGATCCGTGTCGACTTTGCCAGCGGTGAACAAACAAAGCATGATTATCTGAAAATGAATCCAAAGGGGCGCGTCCCCACCTTGGAAACACCTGACGGTATCCTGACCGAGACCCCTGCCATTCTGGAATACATCGCCCCGCAACTGGTGCCAGAGGACGCATTCGCCGCCGCCAAGATGCGCGAACTGATGTCTTATCTGAATGGCACCATGCATCCGCATCACGCTCATGGCCTGCGCGGTGAACGGTGGGCGGATGAGCCCAGCTCTTTTGCGGATATGAAGCGCAAAGTACCCCAACGCATGGCAGAGTGCGCCGCCCATCTGGAAGAATACCTGCCAAGCCTGCCCTTTGAGACCGGCAAACTCAGCGTTCTATCTGACGCTTACCTCTATGTTGTGCTCAGCTGGCTACCGGGTGACGGCGTGGATATTGCGCATTATCCACGGCTGGTGGCGTTTCAGCATGAAATGAATACACATGCCTCTGTGCAGGCCGTGTTTGAAAAGGGACTGCTGTGATGACCCATCTCTGGGTACGCGCGGAAAGCCGCGACAACGAGGAACGCGTCGGAATCACGCCGCAAGGGGCCGCCAAGCTGATTGCGGCAGGGTTTCGGGTGACCGTCGAAGAAAGCACGCAACGTATTCTGCCACTGGCCGATTATGTTGCAGCAGGGTGTGCGGTCGCACCCGAGTTCTCTTGGCCCGATGCGCCTGACGACGCGATCATCTTTGGATTAAAAGAATTGCCCAGCGATGGATCGCCTCTGCGCCATCGCCACATCATGTTCGGCCATGCCTATAAAGGGCAGCCCGCAGGACAGGTCCTGCTCGATCGCTTCAAGGCGGGCGGTGGCGCGCTTTATGATCTCGAATATCTCACGCATGAGGACGGGCGGCGCGTTGCCGCGTTCGGCTATTGGGCTGGCTATGCGGGGGCGGCGGTGTCTCTGATGTGCTGGATTGCGCAACAGCATGGCCGTATCGCGGGACCGGTCAACGCCTATCCCAGTGCAAACCACCTGCTGGCCGACCTGCAAGAGGCTTTGATGGCCTTGGGCACCGACCGCCCGACCGCGTTGATTATTGGCGCCTTGGGCCGTGTCGGCAGCGGGGCCACCGATCTGTGTACCGCAATGGGGGTCGCAACCACGCAATGGGATATGGCGGAAACCGCCTCGGGTGGGCCGTTTCCCGAAGTGCTGCGCCACGACATCTTTCTCAACTGTATTCTGGCACGCCCCGGTACGCCGGTCTTTGTCCCGGCAAGTGCCAAGACTGCCCCCCGCACCCTGTCTGTGATTGGCGATGTGGCCTGCGACCCGGACAGCGATTTTTCTCCGATCAAGGTCTATGACCGCACAACGACATGGGATGCGCCAGCGCTGCGTGTGCATGACAATCCGGTGCTGGATGTCACAGCGATTGACAACCTGCCTTCGATGTTGCCGGCAGAAAGCAGCGCGGATTTTGCCGACCAGCTTTTGCCGCATCTGATGACACTGCCACAGATAGATGAAGGCGTCTGGGGCAGAGCGCAGGCGTGGTTTGAAAGGGCAACGCGCTGATCAGGTAAGGTGGATCCAGATCCACCTTACGCGGGCCGGTAAAGATCATCCTCGGCTTCTGACGGATCCATACCAAGGGCCGCCATCCCCGCCTCCAGATGATCGGCCAGATGCGGCGACCCTTTCAGATAGCTGGCTGTCGGTGTTGTCGCCTCTTGCGCAGCCGTGGCAAGTGCCTCGGCCAGTTCTTCAGCCTCGAAGCTGCCGCGCCCGATCCAGAAGACTGCAACCAGTCCAGTCTTTTCATCGTCATTGAGCTGATCGACAAATCCGTCAAATTCATTCTCGGCGCGATCCAACTCGCGCGCCAGAATGATGACTTCTGCAATTTTATCGGCCGTAATTGGTAGCATTGGCGCATCTCCTTTGGGTCAACCATGCAGAATGCACACAAGGGCGACCTTGATCTGGCGCAAGCCGTGTCGCGTTTCCGTCCGACTATTTCTTGTCGCGGGCGGCTTTCTCTTCCTTGGTCAGCTTGTTGTTCCAGACATTGTTGCTCAGACCAAGCTCGGCCGCCAAAGGTTTGGTTTTGCCACGACTGACTTTACCGCCTTTCTTCAGGAACTCCTGAATAAGGGCATCATCAGTGGTTTCTTTGGGGACATGTTTCATGCGTTCAGGCTAACCGAGCAGACGCAACGGAGCAACGATTGCTTTCAACGCAGGCCCGCAAAGAAAAAACCCCGCCATCACATTGGACGGCGGGGGAAAAGTTAGTGCTCGCGTGCCCATCCAGTATTGGACAGGCTTGCCGCAGGCACCGGCGGTATCAACTTTGGTAAAACTTAGTGTTTCGCCATCTCTGAGCGGATCTGCTGGCGCAGCAGATCAATGGGCACTTTCTGCCCGTCGCGTTTAAATTGCCAATAGGTCCAGCCGTTGCAGCTTGGTGCGCCTTCGAGGAAGGCACCGACCTGATGGATAGATCCTTTGATGTCGTCACCGATCAACGTGCCGTCAGCACGGACCTTGGCTTTGTGACGGCCATTCATGCTCCACAATTCCTCGCCGGGGCGCAGCATGCCGCGCTCGACCAACACGCCGAAGGCAACACGCGGTTCGGCACGTTTCGAGGTCGAGACCTCCAGCGCTTCCTTGTCGAATTTGCGGGTATTGTTGATGCGCTTCTCGGCCACCTTGCGGTAGGCCTCTTCGCGCTCGATCCCGATGAAATCGCGGCCCAGCATTTTTGCGACCGCGCCCGTGGTGCCAGTCCCGAAGAAGGGGTCAAGGACCACATCGCCGGGGTTAGTGGTGGCAACAAGAACGCGGTGCAATAGGGACTGCGGTTTTTGCGTGGGATGCGCCTTTTCGCCTTCGTCATTCTTCAGCCGCTCATGACCAGTGCAGATGGGCAGAACCCAGTCCGACCGCATCTGCACGCCCTCGTTGAGGGCTTTGAGCGCTTCATAATTGAAGGTGTACTTGCTGGCCTCTTCTTTCGAGGCCCAGATCAGTGTCTCATGGGCGTTGGTCAAGCGCTTGCCCCGAAAGTTCGGCATCGGGTTGGATTTGCGCCAGACAACATCATTGAGAATCCAGAAACCCTGGTTCTGCAACTCGGCGCCCATGCGGAAAACATTGTGATAGCTGCCAATGACCCAGATCGCGCCATTTGGCTTCAGCAGACGGCGGGCGGCAGCCAGCCATGCTTTGGTGAACTGGTCATAAACCTTGAAGCTGTCGAACTGGTCCCATGCGTCATCGACGGCATCGACCTTGGAATTGTCGGGGCGGTGCAGATCGCCCTTGAGCTGTAGGTTATATGGCGGGTCCGCAAAAATCAGATCAACAGACCCTGCAGGCAGGCTGTTCATCACCTCGATGCAATCACCATCAATAATCGTATTGAGCGGGAGCGCTTGCGCACCCTTCGTTTTCGTTTTGATCGTCATAACTTGCCTCTAAGCCCCGGCGGGTGTTCCCGCTCTTTGGTTGAGCCCAATGTGAGTCAGAGGCGATTCCGTGTCAAAATCTTTATTGATTCAGTCACTTACGTTTTTATCTTGATACAAGATATTGTGTATCGGCTTGAACGAACGCCTATGGTGTTCAGACACGCCAAACTGCTCAAGCCCCAATTTATGTTGGGCTGTGGGGTATCCGGCGTTGTTTTCCCACCCGTAGTGGGGGTGCTGTTGCGCCAATGCCACCATGTGTCTGTCACGCCACACTTTGGCGACGACAGAAGCGGCCGCGATACTCAAACTACGTGCGTCGCCTTTGACGATTGTCTCGCAGGGGATCACCAAATCACGCGGCACCATATTGCCGTCGATCAGCGCATAGTCGGCGGTTTGCCGCAGGCCCGCGACCGCGCGGACCATCGCGATATGAGAGGCGCGCAAAATGTTATGGATATCAATCTCGGCCACAGTTGCCTCGGCGATAGACACGTCCGCCACCACCAGCAATTCATCATAGAGCGCGTCACGCCTTTTCGCGGTCAGTTTCTTACTGTCATTCAATCCGGCAGGAATGTTTGCAGGATCAAGAATCACTGCCGCCGCAACGACTGGCCCCGCCAACGGACCGCGCCCGACCTCATCGACGCCAGCGATCTGCAAAAAGCCGCGCGCCTGTGCGGCTTGTTCAAAACTAAAATCAGGTTTGGTCATAAGGTCAGTGACCAGAACAAAGCTGTCACTTCAAGGAAAAAGGGGCAGAGAGCCATGTCCAACCTCTCTGCCCCATACTGGGCGTCGCCATATCACGCTCTAAGCGGCGTACTTGTTACTGGCAGATCACCCAAGGTGGTGCGGCAACTGGGGCAAGCAGCCGCACACCTGCCCGACTTAGTTGTGTCGGTCAGTCCGGTAGCCTTGCTCGCGCAGGCAAAGGGGATCAAAGCCGTTACGTGGCCCGTTGCTGGTCCAGACGCGGACGGCGCAGCGCTCGGGCAGGCGGCTTGCGAAACGGTAGTTGTTTTCAAGGCAGCGCTTGCCAAACATGCGCTGGGTGCCAAAGCGCGTCTCGACATGGCGCATACAGGCATAGGGCAAGGTGCGCCGGTTCTGGCGGCTGCGTTCTTCCTGCCGGTTCAGCTCAGACCAGCCGTTGTTGCGGTTGATCCCGTTCCATTGCTGCGTATTGCGCGCGGGGGTGGCGGGCTCTGCACGACGATTATTCTGCTCGATCGCAGAGCCAATCACCGCAGCAGCAGCCAATCCAATCAGCAGTTTTCCGACATCTTCGCGGTCCAGCCCTTGGGCATAGGCGGGGGTCATGGTCGCAAAGGTCAGCGACAGCGCAGTGATGGCAGCAGTCATTGATTTCAACATGGTGGTTCCTTTCGGTTCAAATGCCTATCGAGCGGCGATGAACCGAAAATGCGGTAGCAGTAGCTTGCCAAACAATAACGAGGGATGGTTATAGGATTGCCATCGCGATAACATTGGGCGTTATTGAATATCACAACTGCTTTGGATCAGGTGGGGGCATGAAACACATTTCTTTCTCATTCATGGCGCTCATGCTGAGCACGACCCTCGCGCAGGCGGCCTGCTATGCCGATTACAAGGCCAAGCAGGACGATCCTCTCCGGCTGCACTACGGTGTGGCCGAGGTGCGGGGCGACTGCTCGGTTGGATCGGCCGAAAGCCAACTGCGTGACCGGTTGGCCGGTAGCGGTTGGCAGCTTTTGAATGTGCTGGGCGTCTTTGATGACGCAGGCCTTGATGAAAGAAAGGACAGCGCAGGTGAGTTCTTCCTCCGCTACTGAAGCACGCGAAATCGGCAACAAGATCGTTATCGCAGGGATCGCGGCCATTGTTCTGATTCTGGCAATTGCCGCCGTGCTGCTGTTTATCAACCTGCCGGATGCCAATGCATTCAATATGCGCGTCGAACGGCTTTTTATTGAAAACGACAACCTGACCAGCAACGCCGAAATCAAGCTGCTGGAAATCCTCGCAGGATCCGGCACGGCATTCTCCGATACGCTGGCCTCTTACCGCTTTGTGATCTTCGTTCTGCTGGTCTTTGCGACGGCGCTCCTGATTGCTGCTGTCGCCTTCCTTGTCATGCTGATTGCCCTGAACCGCCGGATGGGCCGCATTGAACGGCAAGGGATCGAGGTGAACTCTCTCACAATCAGCCGCGATCAAAAGGCGGTGTATCTGAATGATTTTGAATTCAAACTGACCGATGCCGCGATTGAAACACTTTCGGTGCTGGCCGAAGCACGCATGGACGACGAAGTTCTGACAGGGGCTGAAATCGAAGGGGTGATCTCGGGGCGCGATGCCGCCGACTGCGATGAGGCCGCAGGGGCAACCCGCATCAAACGCCTGCGCGACACATTGGGCAACCAGATGATGAGCGAGCTTCTGGTCAAGAACATCGCCCGCAAAGGCTATGTGCTGGCAATCGACAAAGACGTCATTCGCATGATCTAGCGGCGCAGGGTATCACCTACGGCCAGGATGGGTTCCAGCGCAATGACGGGGCCGTCCGGCACGTCCTCACCGGCATTGAGCGCCGCGATAATCCGCGCAGCTTTCTGGCCAATTTCACGGCGGCAGGCATCCATCGTGGCCAATTGCCGTGGCAGACCCTCCAAGAGCTCGACCCCGTTGAAACCGGCCAAACCCACCTGGCCTGGCACATCAATACCTTGCTCCAGCAGAAAAAGCAGACCACCCGCACCGATCATGTCATTCGAGTAATAAAGGAAGTCCAGATCCGGCGTGCGTTCGATCATCTTGGCCGTCATCTCGCGCCCTTTGGCAAGGGCTGAGCCGCCGGAATAGAATTCTTGATCCGCGATCTCGATGCCTGCCTTTGCAAGCGTCCGCGTGAACCCCTCGAACCGCTTGCGCGCGCGGTGATCGAGCGGCATCTTTGTGCCCATAAAGCCGATCCGCTTGTAACCGGCGGCAATGATCTCTTCCGCCATCTTGCGCCCTGCGCGGCGGTGGGAAATGCCGACACAATGGTCGATCGGTTCGCCATCGGTATCCATGATTTCGACCACAGGGATACCCGCCTGCCGCAGCATGGCTTGCGACGCCTCGGAATGCTCGAGCCCGGCAATAATCACACCCGAAGGCCGCCACGAGAGCATCTCAAAGAGAACTTTCTCTTCTTTTTCAGGCAGGTAGTCTGTAACACCGACCACCGGTTGCAGATCGGTACCCTCCAGCGTCTCGGAAATCCCCGAGAGCACCTCTGGAAAAACCATGTTGCCCAGTGATGGAATAATCACCGCGACCAGATTAACGCGCTGCGAGGCAAGCGCGCCTGCGATCTTGTTGGGGACATAGCCCAGCAATTTCGCGGCATCCTGTACTTTCTGCCGTGTCGCGGCGCTGACGTCCCCTTTGTTACGCAGCACGCGGCTTACGGTCATTTCACTTACCCCGGATGCTTCGGACACATCGCGCAAGGTCAGTGGGCGTCTTGGTTTATTCGTCAAATGAAGGGTCCCGTCCGTGGTTTCGTCTATTGTTAGCGGGGCTTTGCGACAAAAGCCAGAACCGCATGACAGTTGACCAATTTGGCAAAGCGATGCATTCAACACATCGGATGGTCCCGTGGCTCAACTGGATAGAGCAGCCCCCTCCTAAGGGGCAGGTTGCAGGTTCGAATCCTGCCGGGGTCGCCAAAAACACCTGAAAAATATGAATTATTTTCAAGGCTTTGTGCAGAAGCTTGCAAAAAGTCCCGTGAGCTTTCGCGGCGAAATCGGCTGAAACGGGCGATTTCTCGTACAAAACCTGTACAAAATTCGCACATTTGTGCGTATTTCGGGGGTCAATCATGAGCCGCCATAGCTTTGATCCCGAAATCGCCGGACGTGTCGGTCTCAATGCAGCAGTGATTTTCCAGAACATCACCTTCTGGATCGAGAAGAACCAAGCCAATCGCCGTAACCTTCGTGACGGGCGGTACTGGACCTACAATTCGATCTCGGCCTTTGGTGAGCTGTTCCCATATCTGAGCGAAAAGCAGATCCGAACGGCGCTCGAAAAGCTGGTTAGCGCAGAGCTGATCATCAAGGGCAATTTCAGCGATGATCGCTATGACCGGACCTGTTGGTATGCCCTGGGCAACTCCATTTGCCCAAATGGGCAAATGGATCCGACTGAAAGGGAAAATGATGCATTTGCCCCTGAGGGCAAGCCATCTGCCCCAGAGGGCAAATCCTATAAGAACAGATATAAACCATATCAAAAACCAAATCCTTCGCACGCGAAGGCGGCGGTGGAGGATGAAGTTTCTGAAAAGATTTTGTCCGCCTATCCCGAGGATCGCATTCGCGGCAAAGCGGTTTGTCTTTCACAAATCCGCCAAGCGTTGGCCGATGGAGTGGATGCCAAAGACTTCGGGGAAGCCGTGCGGGCCTATGCGACCGAGAGCGAAGGCTTCACCCGCTCGAAGGTGTGCTTCTCCGACAATTGGTTCTCCTCTGGCCGTTGGTTGAAACACCTTCAGGAGGTTGAGGAGGCGCGAGAAGCGGGCAAAGCCAAAGAGGCTGAATTGCTGAAAGGCTTGGCTGACTGGGTCACGGACCGCCATCCGCTGTGCCGCCACATCACACCCGGCCAAGTGACAGCCTTGCTGGCTGCAAACCTGGTCAGCCCTGCTGAAATCGAGGCGGCGGGACTCAGAGTATGAGTGCGACCGATCCCCACGAAGAGCAGAGAGCAAGGTTACCCACCGATTACATCGGCGGGACTTGTGAGGGGCGGCAAGCCTCCCCTTCAAACCCCAACCGGACGCGCGCAAGCGGCGTCAAAGAGGGCCTTTCCGAGAGCGTGATCTTTCGATGCACCCCGTCGGAAAAGGCAGCGCTTGTGGCCAAAGCGCGCGCCGCTGGTCTACCCAATGCCACGCTGATGCGGGAGGCCTTGGGGTTGACCGAGGCACGTCGACGCAAGCCCGTCCCTCATGTTGACCCGAAGCTGACCTTTGCGATTGCCCGCGTTGGCGGCAACCTCAATCAGCTCTCCCGCTGGATCAACGGCGCGGTCAAATCCGGTCGCGCGAGCCAGATCGATGCGCTTAAGGTCGCGACGCAGCTGGTGGTCATCGAACGGCAGATGGCGCAGATCGCAGCGGCACACACCGGCGGCGGCGAATGATCATCTCGTTCTTCTCCACCGGCACAGGCGGCGGAGCTGCACCCGTCGACTACCTAACAGCGCGTGAAGTGCTGGCCTATGATGAGAACCGCAATCTGATCCGCGATGACAACGGCCAGCCGCAAACCAGAGATCCGTAACCCGCTGCCAGAGGTACTGCATTGCAATCCCGATCAAACTCGTGATCTGATCGATGCGAGCCCCAACAAGTGGAGCTTCACGGCGGGCGTGATCAGCTTTGCCGAGAGCGATGATCCCAGTCCCGCTGCCCAGCAAGAGGCCATTGAGCTATTTGAGGCTCTGGCCTTTGCTGGGCTGGACAGGGATCAATACGATTGTCTTTGGGTGCGCCACTCGCACGAAGGCAATGTCGAGCTGCACTTCTGCACGCCACGACTTGAGCTGAGCACCGGCAAGGCCCTGAACATCGCGCCCCCAGGGCATGAGAACGCGTTTGCAAGCTTGCGCGACCTGTTGAACAAGACGCACGGTTGGGCAGACCCTTTGGAGTCAGAACGCGCACGGGAGGTAAGGGCGACGATTGAGGCCCCAACCCGCGCACAGGGGCGCGAGGCGCTGCATGATTGGATCCTCGATCAGATCAGCGTCGGCACCATTACTGACCGTGCCAGCATGATCGACGCACTCACTGACGCGGGATTCGAGATCCCCCGTGCCAGCAAGAATTACATCACCGCCAAAGACCCCGACACCGGCGAGCGCTGGCGTTTGAAAGGAGAGATTTTCCATGACGATTGGCAAGCCGAACCGCCTCGCCGAGAAATTGAACGCGGACCTGGAGACAATACGCAGCGACCACGCCGCCTTGATGGCATCTCAGCTCGAGAGCTTCAGGAACGATTTCAGCAGCATTGCGACCAGCGCGCTGCATACAATCGAGACCGATATCAGGTTCTTTCTGAGCGACAGCAGGAGCGAGTTGGAGAGGCGGAGCGAGACGATCAGGCGCTGGTTGACGATCTCACCCTGGGTGATCGTGGGGATGGTCTCAGCCTGGATCGCGACGGTGCTGATCGCGAGTTGGTTTTGGACAGGTTTGATCACGCGTTCAGAGATGATGAGGCTGGGTCTGACGCGGATCGAACAGGCGGGGCAGACATGGGTGACGCTGGACCCCGACCGGACCGAGTTGAAGACCTGCACGATGGCGCAACGGCCCATCATCTGCATCGAGATCAAGGAGCCTTAGATGACCAATCCGCCGACAACACCCCTGACAGCATTGGAACGCGAATTGCTCGCATCCGTCGAACGGTTGGTGACGGCCTGCGAGAGCTCAGCCAAGGAATTGCACGCCTTGGAGAAACGCTCGACCAGCAGGATCGAAAGCAAGGTGAATGGCTTGGCGCACTGCGTGGCGCTATTGATGAAATCACATCTCACGTCCGTCACCACATTGGCCGACTTGCTGCGCGAGGAGCAGAATTTCGCGAAGCTTCAGTCGGGATTAGAAACCAGCTGGAAACTAGCGAAAGACGCCGAGAAGCGGCTGAACGAGAGTTAGATGAGCGGGGTCACGACCGAAGGCTGACGCATTGAGTGAAGCGCTGAGCGAAAGATTGCCACCAATGTCTTGCTTTGTGTTCTAAAGGTTTGGGGTCGTGTTCTATTTAGGTGAAAGTCTCAAAATTAGTTCGGTCGTGTTCTGCCTTGCTTCCCGGTGCTTTTTATCGCCTCCCAAGGTTGAGAAACGGGAAGAGACTTTGACTTCTTCAATCGCAAAGTAACGCTCGGACAAATCCGCAACGTCTTCGCCACTCAATCCGTTGCTCGCGGCACCAGCCGGAAAAGTTACGATTGCAGATGCCCCTTTTTGTGAAATCACCTTGAGCAAACCATCAAGAACCGGCTTGGATCTCGTCCGTAAACTGTATTGTGAGCGGGGGCGCTCCTCTGAAGGAGGGTACCGGCCGTTACCTGATATCTCGCCCACTTCCCCGAGGGCGACAGTTTCCAGAACATGATAAAACCGACTGTAATGTACGCCGGAATAAGGTGGGTCCAAGAAAACTAGATCCCCTTCAATTACCTGGTTAGCCAGTTCGTTCGCATCACCGACAATCGCCCTACCTGCCTTTAGGGCATGTTTTTCGGACACGGAGACGGCTGCCCGTTTGACCAAGAACTGGATATCCCTCATCCAAGCTTCTTTCAGGAAGCGCCCGGCTGTTTCATTCGGTTTGAACGGCTGTGCCGTGTGACCTGGAGCGGCGGCTGATTGGCTCGCTGCGATGATTAGAGCTGCAAGGCCAATCCTGCGCTGATTGGCATTCTTTGGAAGAGCAATGCGTAGCGTGTCAAGCCAAAGCGATTGGAGCGGCGAGTAGTAGTAGCCTCCGTAAGCAAAACAGACAGGCAAGTTAAAGTCTGCACAGAGTTCCCGTGCCTCAATCGCAGCCCCCGCGATTTGCTCAACCTCCAGCTTCTCTTGCAGGTTTGTGGCCTTCTGAAAGAAGCGACTTGGCTGCATCTCTCTCGCACAGTCAAACCAGCTGTCTAGCCAACGATGATCAGCAAGAGGCTCTGTTCTTTCAATTACCCCGGCGGCTAGTGCGACCGCATAAGATTGGAGATCGGAAGCAATTACTTCACGGTCGTATTTCTGAGCGACGTGCCACGCAACGGCTCCAGACCCTGTGAACAGGTCAAATACACGATTGCATTCCGCTATCGATTGGCTGAGCGCGTCCCCAAGCCCGTTGGTCAACATGGACCGTTTTGAGCCCATATACTTCACGGACAGATACCCCACATCGCAGCGCGCTCAAGCTGCGTGACGTCGGGAGTCCCGTTGAGGTTTGCGGTAAAGAAGGCGTGCGGTTCATACGAGCAATCAGTCAACGATGCTTGGAAGTCTTCGACTGCGAACTTGGTACTATCCCACAGATCAGCCATTCTGTCTGGCAACGCATCTGCAGCTACAATGCCACGATGAACAAGCAGGGGATCAATCCATGGTCTAATCTCTGTCCCGTCTTGAGAGAATCCAGCCTCGTTTAGAGTTAGCACATTTAGCGCCGTTGCAGCTCTCAGCAGAAGTACGGCACGCGAGATCATTGCGCGAGGGGTCGACCCGTCCGTAGACGCCAGCTGAAATAGCTGAGGTTCACCTGTTCCAGCCTCGTCTAGAAGAAATGCTTTCGGAACAGCCTGCTGAAGTGTTGGCTGCAATTCGCTATATCTAGTTGCTACTGAGCTACTATCCAGCGGACTTCGGTCTGCAGGATCTAACGCAGAATTGTCTTTCTGGTGGATCATCTGAAACATACGCCGCAGCATATGGTTGTCGAGTTGAACAAACCCGTTGGGCGTAGACGGTTCCAGAGACCTCCATGTCTCAGACAAAAAGTCCATCTCATCCTGGAATGAACAGGGTATTTCGTTCAAATCGTGGGGCGAGTAACTTGATATATTCCTCTGATCATGGTGCTTCGAAGCAATGTTCAAATCAAATGCCCAAGCGTCGATCAATGGAACAACAATTGATGCAGGTTGTTTGCTAGGCCAAATTGAATGCAAAGCGTCTTTGAGGTTCGAGCCATGTAGCGTTATTGCCGAAAGGAACCTAGCGGCGTTTGTATCTATTCGAAGCCAAGCATCTAACGCAGGCCAAACAATAGAGTGAGTATTCCTTCCGCTATCGTTCTCCCTGTTGTCTTCTAGTTTGTGGATGGCACCATTCGCATCAACACAGATATTCAAGCAGTTGAAAATTCCGACACCTGAAATCGCGAGAATACTCATTGCCGCCCTAAGTTGAGCATAGTACGCCATATGCTTGGCAGAGTGGCCATCTCTCGCAACAAGGGCGCTTACACTGCGAGCAAGGTAGCCCCACCCATCCAAGCAATGGTTGGGGCCACAAGCGGCCACCAACTCAACCATCTGAACTGCATTCAGATGTTGGCGCGCCTTCCGCACTTTCCGGATTGTTTTGTCCGTGCCGGGTTCAAAAACCTGTCCAGTTTGAGCCGGATGCCCCACAGGCAGCCATTCTCTTACCGGCTTTCCTGCAAAGGTCATGAGTTCGGACACAATGGATGCAGGGCTCGCCAACCCAATCTGACTGTTTACAAGTGGCGTCGCCATTACTCACCGCCGGTGGAGATTGTTTCGGCCATTTTCGCGACGCTCTTTGATTGAGATGTAGCTAACTCTCGTATGATGTCGTTTGTCAGGAGGGTATAACCACCGCTCCCGCGGTACGCACGACGTGTAAGCTCTAAATCTCGATTGTCTCGAACTCCCGGCCCATCCAATGATCGCCAATCAAAACGTGTCAGCGCAAGCGCCAACTCTTTGAAGTGCTTGTAGAAATTCTGATTTCGTAATGTTTCCAAAGATCTTGTGACATCTTCTTCATTGGTATCGGTCTCGTCAAACTCCTCTGCAACCCAATCTGCAAGTTGCCATTGGTCAACGGAACGATACAGAAAGTCGTTCACGACGGCATGGGCCGCACGGACACCCATATCCTGATTCAACATGGAGCTTCGGTCGTCGAAAGGATCTCTTTCGGGCTCCGCGCCCGTAAAGGCGTCTGCCCAATCTCCAGCTTCGCCGTCATCGATGGCTTCTTTGACCAACCGCCAAAACTCGAGCACAAGAGCAACCTGTTGCGATCTAGTCCAGGACAAGGGCTCTTCTTGCCCGGGGGTGGCCGCTTGAAACAAGCCGTAACGGCCCGCTTTACCACGACCGGTTCCGAAGAATGCAGCAGTCAACGAACGCACGAATGCTGCCTGGCTCACCCGACCAGCGCCACTTTCTCCAAGCATATTGATCCTGTTTTTCCATACGGAATCCGGGTGCTTATATAACCACTCTGTGATTTCCTGCGCCCTAGCTTCCCGATAGACGGTCAGATCACCTGTTTGCTCAAGCCAAGCTTGGTTCCTAAGCAAAGGATAAAGGTCGAAAGCGTGACTAGGGTTGATCCGTTTCGGAGAGACATTGATCGACCAGAAAAGATAGGCTTGCCAAGCAATGTCGAGCCCATGAAATGCGACGACTGGCAGCTCATAATCGCCATCTAACTGCTCCTCAAAGGCCCACAGCCGATGCTGGCCATCTATGACTTCGAAGGGTCTCACATCATCTTGAGAGAACTGGCCTAGGTCAGGCAGTTGGATCTGATATTGCCCTGAATTTTCCTGAACTTTTGCCGTCAGACCTTTAGAGGCTTGTTTGCCCCGACGCACGTCGCCGGGTTCGAGGATGTTCACTACGATAGCGGTTGGCAGCCAGCCTGGTTTTCTAAGGGCTACCTTGTCCAAGGTGCGTTGGTTCTCCTTCAAGTCGCCGTACGGATAACCGTATTGGACAAACTCTTGGATCCGTTCCGTTCGCTTCTCGTCTCTTTTTCTTTGAATGCCCTCAGCGTCAACACTGTTTCGTTCACGCTTATAAACGTCGCTATAGCTGCGCAGCGTCGAAGCGTTCATGGAGAAAATGAACATTGAAGGTTTCGGTTTCCTGTCAGGTGGGTTTGTCGAATATTCAAACCCGTCCCAGATATCGAGCCACTGGGTAAACTTCAGAGCGTTTATCTTGGGTGCCTGACCGCTATTTTTGTTCATACTCTTTCAGCCTTGTGTGAATTTGGGTAATTCGGCGAGAGATCGCCATAAAATTTTGTTCTACTACTAATTTATTTGCGTAGAGTTGCCATAATCATTCAGCAGCTTTCTCAATTTTTGATTGGCAAAATGCAAAGTGAGAACTGAAGCGGTAAGGATTGGTACCAACACCCCCGATGCAGCAACCACAAGTAGCATGGTAAGTGTAATCGTGGTTGGCTCTGGCGGAATGTCAGAGGAAAAAAGGTATGCGAAACCAATCAAATAGATCGCACACGCGCCTAGGTGAACACCGTAAAGCGGTTTCAGGGGCTCAATGGCAGCATCGCATGCTCTTTCAAGAGTGGCATGCCGAACTTTGAGCCAACTTTTGCTAGGTGGTCGCATTTGTTTAATCCCTTACCAACTCGATCCATGTGTGCACATCGTCGTTACTGACTTCACGGCCTTCGACGTGTGACTGATACCAGCGCGCTACGATTGCTCCGCGTTTCTCGCTCTTAATCTTGATGTTTTCCTCCGTGAGGTGTTGATCCAGCGAAATCTCGATCCGCTTTAGCGCCTCGAAATCATGCGCCGCCCTGACGGATTTTGTGCCTAAGAGGATCCAAGCTGCGTCCACGTCGAATTTATCGGCAATCGCGACTAAGGCTTCAACGGGAAGGCCGCGCTGGCCTTTTTCGTAGCTGTGATAGGCGCGGTGTGAGACGCCGATCGCGTCCGCCATAGCGGTTTGCGTCAAGCCGACTTCGTTGCGCGCGATCGCAAGACGCGCACCCATTGCCGAGAAGACAGCCTTCAAATCCCGCGCCATGCAAGGTTCCCATTGACGTGACTGCCAAATTGCGCGAAACTGCACAAAATGACATAAAATTCCAGTTAATCCCATCTGACCACGTCAGAAGGTGCAGAACAAGCGATTCCATGCGTGTCGCTGATTCAACTTAAGCGGACAAGGACGACTGAAATGGCAGAGACCAATTATTCAGACAGCTCTCAGATCCTGGGGCTTGGGAAAACGCCCGCACAGTGGGTCGAAGTTATGGCCGGGATGGGGATCGATATTTCAGAACGCACCTTGCGCGAACGCGCCAATGAAACGGGCGCATTTTATCGCCTTGGGCGGACCATGCTGATCACGCCCGCGCAAATTGATACGATTTTTGAAGGAGGCCAGTCATGCCGCTCCAAATTTACAAGAGGGGCCGTGTCTACTGGGCCAAGGGGTGGATTGAATACAACGGCAGGCCAATCGCCGGCCCATACCGGCGAAGCACTAAGGCATCTACAGAAGAGGGCGCACGGGACTGGATAAACCATGAGACAGAACGGCAGATCCGTCGCTACGTCGTGGGAGACGAACCGAGCAAGACGTTCTCTGATGCAATCATGCTCTACAACGCGTCCCCCAAAGCAGCAAAGCAGTTGATCCCGATTGTCGAAGCAATCGGCGACCTGTCGTTAAGTGCAATTTCCGGTGCTTTGCTGAAGAGCCTTGGGCCGAAACTGAAACCCAAAGCGTCGACCGACACTTGGTGGCGCGAAATCGTGACGCCCGCGAGTGCTGTGATCAACAATGCCCACGAGCTGGAGGGGACGCCGCTGATCCGCGTGAAGCCCTACGACAAGTTCGAGCGGATCGCGCAGGACAAGCGGCGCGGGAAGCTTAGCCGCGTCGAGCGCACGCCAGCTGATAAGGAATGGATCAAGGCCTTTTGTCGCGCAGCTGATCCGTACAATGCCGCGCTGGTCCGTTTCATGTTCGAAACGGCTGCGCGGATTGATCAAGCCGTGTCATTGGAGCCTGATGACCTTCGGCCGCACGAAAACAAAGTCCGAGTAAAAGCTCAGAAGGGGCATCCGGAAAGCTGGATCACCGTTTCGCCTCAGATGATGGACGAGCTTCTCGCACTGCCAGCCAAACGGCCCAAGAACCGCAAGACCGGCAAACTGATGAAGGCGCGTGTTTTTGGCTATGGCAGCTCCACCGGTTACAACACGCGCTGGAAGACGATCTGCAAGCGTGCGGGCATCCCGTATCTTTCAGCCCACCCTGCTGGGCGGCATGGGTTCTTCACTGAGTTAGTCGTCCGACAGGGCGTCGATCCAGTCACGGCAGCTAAAGCTGGGCGATGGTCAGACCCCAATTTGCCCATGCGCATCTATGCCCACGCAGAGACCGATGAGGCTGACATCAGGGCCCGTTTTCGTACAAACCACGTACAGGACGACGCTGTACAAACACCCAACAGTAAGAAATCACATAAGGAATAGCGCTATGAACGCATCCCTCCTAAGGGGCAGGTTGCAGGTTCGAATCCTGCCGGGGTCACCATTAATCACGCGATTACCTGTGTTTGCGGAACAGCTTTTTGTTCAGTGCCACGAACCGGTCAATTGGCCATGTCCAGAACGACGGGTCCTTGGCCCGCAGGTAGACATAGCCAAGCCAGCTGGCCAACGCAGCACCGATGACATCGACAATCAGGTCGCCCATTGTGTCCTGTAGCCCTGATTTCTGCATGTTCAGCCCGAACCACTGGTCCATTGCATATTCAAAGATTTCCCAACACGCACCGACGGTTACCGCCAGACCGAACGCCATCAGACACATCGCCCATGGTGGCGCGGCAAAGCGGTCGCCCTCGAACATCATCAGCACAAAGATGAACCCGACCAAACCAAAGCCGATGGCGGACGAGCCGTGCAGTGCGATGTCCCACCACCAGAACCGCTCATAAAAATCAAAGACTTCACCCATAAAGATCGAAGCGATCACAAAGATGGTGACGGCGGTGACGAAAGGCAGTGGCAAGGTGATGTCGAGCCTGCGGGCCAGGAAAAGCGGCGCCAATGCCAATGCCAGCGTTGCAAGAGCGACAAATGTGAGTGACCAGCGCCCTTCATACGCCGCCGCCGCCGCTGCCAGAATCAAGAGTGCCCACAGGCCCCGGACCAGATATCCTTGTTGGCGCAGTTCCACTCTCACACAGGCGACCTCTGTTTATATTGTATTTCCTACATATATGACGCTCATGTCACACTCCCGCAAGAACCGCACTCTCCGCCTGGCCAGCTACAACATCCGCAAGGCGCGCGGTCTTGATGGCCGTCGTGATCCAGGGCGTGTGCTTGACGTGATCAATGCACTGGACGCGGATGTGATCACCCTGCAGGAGGCCGACCGCAGGCTTGGTGACAGGCCGACAGCGGTCCCGAGAAACCTGATTGCGCAGGCGACCGATTTTGATGTCGTCCCACTGGCCGCAAATGACGTCAGCCTTGGCTGGCACGGCAACGCCGTTCTGGTCCGGCGTGGCATCGCGGTGAAAACCGCCAGCCGGATTGAATTGCCGGGTGCCGAGCCGCGTGGTGCTGTGTCTGTGTCGATTGAGAACGGTTTCACAATCGTCGGGGTGCATCTGGGATTGCTGCGCCAGTCCCGCCGCCGCCAGTTGCGCGCCATCGTGGCAGGGTTAGGCCCGAGCCAGAAGGTGGCCATCATCGGTGATATGAACGAATGGGCTGTGACACGCGGCTTTGAGGCGCTGGAAGAGGGCTTTGACCTTCATAGCCCTGGCCGGAGTTTTCACGCCGCCCGCCCGATTGCGGCACTGGACAGGCTGGCGCTCTCGCATGGTCTGACGCTCAGCGATGCAGGGGTTGATGAGAGCCCGCTTGCGCGGATGGCCTCGGACCATCTGCCGATCTGGGCCGATATTTCCTGAAGCTCCAACACCGTCCTATTTCGAGAACATCACCGGCAGCTTGGCATCGCGGAGGAGGTGCCGCGTCGCGGCGCCGATCACGAAATCATAGGCCCGGGAATGTCCGAATGCGCCCGTAGCGATCATATCCGCGCCCATCTCAAAGGCTTCGTGCGAAAGGATATCGGGCACTTTTTCACCGTCTTTTTCCCGATGCACAATCTCGACACTGGGGCCATGCCGGCTGAGTGCGGTAGCAAGATCAATGGCGGCATGATCTGCCAGAGTATTGCTGGGAGGTTTGCCGACGCGCAGAACACGCACACTTGCACCCGCACCAACCAAGTTCATCATATCATGTACCGCCCGTGTCGCCTCGCGGGTATCACTCCACCCCAACAAGACAGTCTCGCCCAGCTTTTCGGCTGTATAGCCTCGCGGAATGACAAGCACGGGGCGCCCGCTCTCTTTGATCACCCGCTCTTGCAGGCTGTTGATCAGCGGCCGTTCTTCACCGTCCTCTTCTTGCGCCACCACGACCAGATCGACAAAGCGCGCATTGGCGATGATGCTATCGGCAAGAAAGCCGTTCTCGCTGCTGACTTGCCGCCACTCTGTGGGGAAATCTTCGGATTTCGCGAAGCTGTCAAATATGTCTTTCACCTCTTTGGCATGCGCCTTTTGGCTGGCAAGAAAACTCTGATAGCTCACCTCGGGGATATGGACCGCAATGCCGGGGTAAACCACCAGCGATTCCGTAACATAAAGCCCGATAACATGGGCATTGTCCCGCCGTGCAAGAACCGCGGCAGACCGCAAGAGTTCTGCCGCCGAGGCTGTGCTGGTCAGGCAAACAAGGATGGTGCGCAGGGTCATAAGATATCCTCCGGTTCAGCTGCCGCATCCGGAACATCCGGCGCGACAGGCTACGATCGTTTTTGGAACGCGTTGATGCGTCAAGACCGTTCTAGCGAGGGCAATGCGTGATGGTTTTGACATTGCTCAATCGCAGCAGGTCATTCGGCATCTGTTTCGATTGTGCAGAAAAAACCGAGGTCCGCGTCTTTATTCGCGGCCTCGGCAGTCATGGGGGAACTCAGGACTAATCGCTGTCGCCCTGCGCAATAGCACGCAAACCAACGGGTTTCAGAATAACAACAGTGTTCACATGGTCGATCGCGATGATCTGCGACTTGCGCAATTGCGTGAACGTGCGGCTAATGGTTTCCGTGGTCAGGCCCAGAAAATCCGCGATATCGGCCCGGGTCATGGGCAAGGCGATTTGTGTATACTCTCCAAGCGGTTCGCCCACACGTGCCGAAAGCACCATCAGGAAAGACGCCAGCTTTTCAATCGAGGACTTGCGGCCTAGCATCATGAAATGGTCCTGCATCCCGCTGATTTCACGCAAGGCGGCCCGCAATAGGCGCAGATGGAGTTCTGGATCACCCTTGGCGCTCTCAAGATCCGAGCGGCGATGCACGATCAGTGTTGTCGGCACAAGCGCGTCGCAATCTGTGTGATAGCGCCCGTTGCTCGGAAAACCGACGGTGTCGCCGGGATAACCGAAAGCGATGACCTGCCGCCGGCCATCCTCCATGATCCGTGTCAGACGCAGAATTCCGCTGGCCACTTCATAAATCAAGTCAGCGGGGTCATCTTCAAGAAACAGATGCTTGCCCGGCTTGATTGTTATCGTTGCTTGTCTTGCAATGGATGGCTTACGGGATGGAATGACGATCATCTCATCATTGATGCTTGGCGCAGAGGTCACGTACATGGCAGCTTCCTTTTTTTGCGGTCCAGGAAACCTATTGAGCCTTCGTATCGCCCATACCTGAGCGGTCGTATCAAATTGTATCAATTTGTATCAAAGCCACAAATAGGCTAGGTTCAAACCTGCCGAGTCCCTACTCTCCAGTTGTATTGAGGAACGGAGGCCGTTCATGAAAAACGCTGTCATCTTGGTCGTCGACGATGATCCAAAGATCAGAACCCTGCTGCGGCGTTGCTTTGAAGGCGAGGGCAGCGAGGTACGCGAGGCGGGCGATAAAGCAGCCACGCTTCAGGCGCTTGCTGAGGGTCAGGTTGATCTTGTGACGCTGGATCTTGATCTGGGACGAGATGACGGTTTGGACGTGGCCAAGGCCATTCGCCAGACATCCGCTGTTCCGATCATTATGGTGACTGCAAAGAGTGACGTGATTGACCGTGTCGTCGGGCTCGAGATTGGCGCAGACGACTATATTTCAAAGCCGTTTCATCTGCGCGAGGTGGTTGCACGCGTCAAATCAATCCTGCGTCGGTCACACCGCACAGCCCAGCCCACCCTGACGCCGCCCGATAGCCCGTGTTGGGTATTCGACGACATGGTCGCCATGCCCGCAGAGATGAAGCTCTTGGACCGCAACCATGACTTGGTCGACCTCACAAGCGGCGAGTTCACGCTGTTAGAGGTCTTTTTGCGCCGCCCGAAACGCGTACTTTCGCGCGAACAACTGATGGATCTGACAGGCGGGCAAAGCTATGCACCGCTCGACCGCACCATCGACAACCAGATTGCCCGTCTGCGCAAGAAGATCGAACGCAACCCGGCTTCACCACGGTTGATCTCGACCATCCGCGGTATCGGATATTCGTTCACATGCGACGTCCGGGACTGTGACAATCATCCACCATCGAAGAGCGCCGAAAGCGCATTGGCCAGATCCGACTGACGGTAGGGTTTGCGCAGGATCTGCAGATTTGTCTCAGCGTGCTTGGCGTTCAGGATATCTTCGCCATAGCCTGACGTCAGCAGAATACGGATGTGCGGATAGGTCGCCACGATGTGCCGTGCGAGCGCGAGGCCATCCAGTTCCCCTGGCATCACCAGATCGGTAAACACCGCGTCTATCGTGTCTTTCTGACGCAGTATTTCGGCAGCGTCATCGCCAGAACCGCATTCCTCAACAACATAGCCCAACTCCTTGAGCCGCGCGACAGTCAGACGGCGTACCTGTGGGTTGTCTTCAACCACCAAAACAGATTGCCCGTTAGCCTCGTGGCGGCTGATGCTTTCTCCGGCGGTTTGGCGCATAACTGGGGCTTCACCAAGGATCGGGAAATACAGAGCGACTGTCGTTCCCAGCCCTATCTCGCTGTAGATCGCAACATGGCCAGCGCATTGCCGCACAAAGCCATAGACCATCGCAAGCCCAAGTCCGGTTCCGCGCCCGATGGGTTTGGTCGTAAAGAACGGCTCGAACGCTTTTTGTTGCGTGTCCGGCCCCATACCGATGCCGGTATCTGTTACCGAAATGCGGACATAGTGACCCTGCGCGACGTCGAGTTCCTGCGCAACGTAAGTGTCATCAATCAGGACCGTCTCTGTGCGGATAATCAACTTGCCGCCATCAGGCATAGCATCACGGGCGTTCAGCGCGATGTTGATAAGTGCTGATTGCAACTGCGTGGTATCCGCGAGGACAATCGGCAAGGGGTCGCAGCGCTCGAAGATGATTTCGTACTTTGGATCAAAGGTGCGCTGGATGAGGGCCGTGGCCGCGTCACAGGCCTCATTCACGTCGATAGGGTCGCAATGGGTAATTGTGGTGCGTGCAAATGCACTGATCCCCGCGGTCAGTTCTGCACCCAAATGCGCCGCCTCGACCGCATCAGACAGGATCGCCTTGTTGTCCTCGCCGTCGATCCTTGCCTCCAACAGCTCGAGATTGCCAATAATGACGGTCAGGATATTGCTGAAATCGTGACTGATCCCGCTGGTCATCTGGCCGATCGCATCAACGCGGGCAGAGCGCGCCAAGGCATCCTCGGCAGCCTTGCGTTTGCTCTGATCGTGCAGGATTGCGATAAAGTAGGTCTGTCCTGCCTGCTCGGCCTTCCCGATGGACAAATGCAACGGAAAGGCGGTGCCATCGCGCCGCAGCCCTTCGACGGCACGCCCCAACCCGATAACCCGCGCAATGCCGGTATTCAGATAGTTTTCCATAAAGCCATTGTGCCGATCCGCGAGTGCTTGCGGCATCAGAATATTGACGCTTTCGCCGATCAATTCCGCCGGATCATGGCCAAAGAGGCGTCCGACGGCGGGATTGGCCTGCATGATCACGCCCTCAGCATTACTCACAAGAACCGCATCGGGCATTGCATCAAGCAGGGCCATGAACAAAAGCGCATCGCGTTGGTCATCGCTCATCAGGGTCTGCCTTTCCACACGGAGTGTTCACGCAGAGTGACCCCTAATATTGAGAAAAATCAACTGCACCCCGCGCCATGCCCATAAATTGCCCGAAACTCACGGGAGAAATGGCAATGAAACCACATAAAACATGGATCGTATTGGCGGATTCCAAACATGTGCGGATTGCAGTCAATGATGGCCCCGGAAAAGGGATTTACGGTCATAGCACCGAAGGGCTGGAAGCCCCGCCGATCACCGAGTTGTCCGATGCCCCGGGAATGACCACTGCGCCCGTTGGACCAAACCGTGGCAATATCTCTGACCCCGATCTCAAAGGGCTCGCAGCGGCAGCATTTGCCGATGACATTGTTGCCTGTCTCGAGGCCGCGCTTGATCAAGGCGAATTTGAGCGGCTTGTTCTTGTGGCCTCTCCCGCCATGCTGGGTATCCTGCGCAAGTCACTGACGCCGAAAGTCAAATCTGCTTTGCGCGCCGAGGTGCCCAAAGACCTGACACATATCCCGCTGACTGACCTACCTGATCATCTGACTGAAATCATGCTGGTTTAGGCAGTGATCCCCGCGCCCGCTCCAAGCGCGCACTGTCAAAGTTGATGCATATCAACGCCGATTTCGTCGCAACGCGCTAAAATATCCACAGTAAGAAACAAGGGGAACAGATGATGTCGAAATCAGAAAATGAGACTGCCGCTGACGATGCCCTTCTCACAATGGGTAAGGCATGGATGAAACAATTCGAGGATGCGGGCCTCTATCCCTTGGGATTGATGCATACCGGATGGTTTGACAAGGTTGCCGAAATCAACAGCGAGGTTGCAAATTTCGTCGCAGACCGGATCCGCGAAGATGCCAAGACCCAAGGCGAGCTGTTGAAATGCAAGTCTGCCGAAGAATTGCAGAAGGTGCAAATGAAGTTCCTCGAAAAGACCTATGCTCAATACACCCTTGAGACAGGCAAGCTGATCAAGATGGGGATGGATATGATGCCAATCGTCGAAGGCCAGACCAAGCACACCCCCGTCTAGACGGAATTCGTAGCCGGCAGAGCGAAAATAACCCCGTTCAGTCAGACTGAGCGGGGTTATTTCTTGGGAGGATCAAGCCCGTGCACGTGGCTGGGATCAGGACACTAGAGCTTGTTCAACGGCACTTTGAGCATCTCGTTGCCGTCCTGATCTCTCGGCACTTCGCCCGCACGCATGTTCACCTGTAGCGACGGAATAATCAGGCGGGGCATATCCAGCGTCGCGTCGCGTTCTGTGCGGAACTTGATGAACTCGTCGCGCGTCTTGCCGCGGCCTACGTGGATATTATGGGCCTTTTCCTCGGCGACAGTGGTTTCCCACTTAATATCGCGGCCATTGGGGCCGTAGTCATGGCACATAAAAAGACGCATGTCGTCAGGCAGGGCCAGCACCTTCTGGATGCTGTCATAAAGCGTGCCCGCGTCACCACCGGGGAAATCGGCACGTGCGGATCCGCCGTCGGGCATAAAGAGCGTGTCACCGACGAAACAGGCATCACCGATGACATGCACCATACAGGCAGGCGTATGCCCCGGCGTGGCAATGACAAAGGCCTGCATATTCCCGATCTGATAGGTGTCGCCTTCTTTGAACAGCGCATCAAACTGCGATCCGTCGCGCTGGAATTCCGTGCCTGCGTTAAAGATCTTGCCAAAAGTGTCCTGCACTACCGTGATCTTCTCACCGACACCGATCTTGCCGCCCAGCTTTTCCTGAATGTAGGGGGCAGCACTCAGATGGTCGGCGTGCACATGGGTCTCGATGATCCAGTCCAGCTTCAGGTCGCGGCGCTGCACCTCTGCGATCAGCGCGTCGGCGCTGTCATAGGTCAGACGACCTGCGGCATAGTCGATATCCAGCACGCTATCAATGATCGCGCAATGATCGCCATCAGGTTCCGACACGACATAGCTGATCGTATTTGTTGCCTCGTCAAAGAAGGGCGAAACATGGGGTTTGATCCTCATATCAACAGGATAAGGCATCAGTTTCTCCTCATAAAATACATTACGATATCGGAATATATAGATGGCTCAGCGCCTTCATTGATCGAGATCAATCCTACCCCATACATTTGCGGCAGGTGACGGCGTAGGGCACGGCATCCAGACGTTCCGGAGAGATGTCACCGCCGCATTTGGCGCAAATCCCATAGGTGCCCTTCGCGATGCGTTTCAGCGCATCATTTAAGAGCCCCACCTCTTTCTGATTGCTCTGTCCAAGGCTGCTCAGGACTTCGTCATCTTCAAGATCAATGGCCTGATCTTCAAGATCGGCCGGAAGGGGTTGATCAAGATCGTCGGAAATCTTCTGCATATGTGCAGTCAGCTCTGCAATCCGGTTTTCGATCTGTGCTTTGCGTTCTTCAAAAGCCACGTGCCTGTCCTTCCATAACTTTGGGATGGGGCGCACTCATTCCGCCCGTAATCCAGATGCCCCAGCTATGTCAGCTTCGCCCCCAACGTGCTTTGATTTTGATCAATACCAGCCCCGTGCGTTCCGGTACCAGTGGTTCGTAAACCCAGTGAAAAGGAAATTTGTGATGAGCCGGATGATCCATGTCTTTGAACGCACGACCCATGAGGCACATGAATGGGTGAACGATCTGGCCGGACGCACCGGTTGGACCAATGAACGCGAGGTCCTTCGCTTGCTGCGTACCGTACTCACCAAAATTCGCGATCACCTTCCGGTCGATGAAATGGCACAGTTTTCGGCGCAGCTTCCGATGCTTGTGCGTGGTATGTTCTTTGAAGGCTGGCAGCCAAAGCTGACGCCGGTTCAGGAACGTCACGCGGAAGATTTCATTGCAGCAGTTGATGCGCAGGTCGGCGATGTGATCGACTATCAGGGACCAAGCGACATAAAGGCCGTGTTCAACGTGATCAATGCCCATATCTCGCGGGGCGAGGTGGAGGATGTCCGCGCTTGCCTGCCACAGGAGTTACGCGATTTGTGGCCCGCCCCCTAGGGCCACCATCCTTATATGCTTCACCCCACCCGTGCGGCGACCCATGGCAGCGCCTGCCTCAAGAGCGCTTCCAGCGCCTGCTGGAAGCTGCGCGTGATTGTATCGGCCTGATCATCGGCAACCGCGAGAGTCGTGGCAAACCGCTGTGTGCCCAACACCCTTTGATCGCGGTCACGCAACACAGTCAGCTCGAACGACATCCTTGCCAAGAAAGTGCCATCCGCTTGCCGGTCAACCCCGAAAGCATCAATCCGCGTCAGCAGCACCGCATCAGGCACAGGCCCAGCGCCTTGTGCGCCCACAAAGCCGATCTGCCCACTGGACGCGATTGACTGGATCAGAACCGTCTGGAACATCTTCGGCACGGTATCGGCCCAGCGCGCATCAGGCAGATAAGTGACAGAGAGCGGGTCCTGCTTGATCAAGATCCGGTCGGTGGCGATTGCGGCAGCGGCGCTTGGCTCAAGCACCAGCAATGTCCGCGATGATCGTCTTGTCTGACCGGCGCTGCTGACAGGCTGCAAGGCATAGGTATCGCGCGGAGCGGCCGCGTCATTGAGAACCCCGAGTGCCGTGCAACCGGGCAAGGCAAGTGTCGCCAACGTAAAGGTCCGTCTTGTCAGGGTCATCGGTCTTACCTCCGGTATTCGGGAACGCGGTTATCCAGCACAAAACCTGCGGGGTCCTGGTTGATACGCCGTATAAGATCATTCAGGGCACGGACAGCGGCGCGCGCTTCGCCACCCAGCGCGCCAAAGTCGCGCATGCCGGGGCTGATTGCAGCAATCGCACTACGCGCCTCGGCAACGCCAGCGCGCAGATCGGCCATGATCGCCGGTACGTCATCAGTCACCGTGGCCACAGTTTCCGCCAAATCAGTGAGCGCGGCACGGGTCTCAGCCAAGGCGGGGCCCAGATCATCCACCATCAAACCATCGGCACGCACAAAGGCCTGATCGGCACTTGCAAGGGCAGTATCCGCATTGCCCAGCGTCGTGCGCAAATCATCGGCCAACGGGGCGAAATCCTCTGTGACCAGCGTATTGATCGCTGCAATCGCGGCGTTGGCCTGATCTATGGCGGGGCCAAGATTTTCGATAGCCGCATTCGCGTTGCCAAAGGTTTCGGTGATGGCGGCAAAAGACCCGTCAGCGGCGTCTAGCGTCGCCCTTGCGCTGTTTCCCACACCGTCGAATTCAGCAACAAAGCCTGTGACCTGCGCGGTCGCGGCGCGCAAAGTCTCTGAAATATCAGAGAAATCCGTCAGCGCCTGTTCCAATCCATCGGTGGCATTATCAACGTTTTCCAGAATACTGCGCACGCGTTCCTGATTTTCCGTGCCCGTCAGCTGCTCAAGCTGCGAGACAATTCTAGAGGCATCCGCGATCAGGTCGGGCGCGCTGCTGACAAGTGACTGAAAGGTCGATTGCCGCGACGGGATAATCGGTACTTCGTCGCCATCCAGTGGGATGACCGGCGCGCCGGGCGCACCGCCTGACAACGCAATATAGGCCACGCCGGTCACACCCTGTGACTCCAGCCGCGCAATCGTATCCACGGCAACCGGCGTGGTGGAATCAATTTCCACCGCAACATAGGCTTTGCTCGGGTCGTCTTCCCAGATGCGAATGCCCGTCACCCTGCCAACGGAAACCCCGTTGAACAGCACTTCTGCGGATTGGTCCAGACCCGACACATTGTCAAAAAGCACGCCATATTGCGCGTATTGCCGGTCGATCTGGACGCTGGCCAACCACAGGAAAAACCCCAGACCGCCCAGAATTCCCAGCAAGGTAAACAGGCCGATGATGATAAAATTCGCACGGGTTTCCATCAGATGGTTTCCTTTTGTGCCAAAGCGGCGCGGGCGCGCGGGCCTTTGAAGTAGGCCTGCACCCACGGGTGATCAACGTTCTGCATTTCCCCCATTGTCCCCGTGGCCAGCACGCGGCCTTCGGCCAGAACAGCAATACGGTCACAGATTGCATGCAGGCTATCAAGGTCATGTGTGACCAGAAACACCGTCAAACCCAATGCGCGGCGCAATTGCGCAATCAGCGTATCAAAGGCCGCAGCACCAATAGGGTCCAGTCCGGCCGTCGGTTCATCCAGAAAGACAATCTCGGGATCAAGTGCAATCGCGCGCGCAAAGCCCGCCCGCTTGCGCATCCCACCGGAAAGTTCGGAGGGCATCTTTTGCAACGCATCTTCGGGCAAGCCCACCATGCGCACCTTGATCGCGGCCAGTGCCGCGCGAGTCTCGGGCGACAGCGCAAGCTGTTCACGCATGGGCGCCTCGACGTTTTGCTGCACATTCAGCGATGAAAACAGCGCGCCATCCTGGAACATCACACCCCAGCGACGGCGCAGGCGGCGGTAGTCCTCGGCACTGGTATCACGGACGTTTTCGCCAAAGACGGTAATCTGGCCGTCAGCAGGCTTCAGCAGCCCCACGACGGCACGCAGCAGCACCGATTTGCCGGTCCCTGATCCGCCCACGATCCCGATGATCTCGCCCTGCCGCACATCAAGATCGAGGCCGTCATGGACCGTATGCTTGCCGAAACGGGTGACAAGGCCGCGAACACTGATGATAGGGGCTTCGTCCATCAGACCCCCAACACGGCAAAAAAGATCGAAAACAGCGCATCCGCGGCGATCACAAGGAAGATCGCCAGCACCACAGAGGTCGAGGTCAGATGACCCAAGGATTCCGCGTTGCCCTTGACCTGCATCCCTTCAAAGCAGCCCACAATTGCGATAATCAACGCAAAGAACGGCGCTTTGATCAGCCCCACGAACAGGTGCTCAACACCGGTATTGCTGACCAATCTGGACTGGAACACGCCAGGAGAAACGCCAAGTTCAATCCATGACATGAGCGCGCCGCCGAACAGGCCCGCAAAGTTCGCGATGATCCCCAGAACCGGTAACATGATGGTCAAGGCGATCACGCGAGGCACGACCAACACCTCAACCGGATCAAGCCCGAGGGTTCGCATTGCGTCAATCTCTTCGCGCATTTTCATAGACCCAATCGCAGCGGTAAAAGCCGAACCGGACCGTCCCGCCACGATAATCGCTGTGAGCAGAATACCGAGCTCACGCAAAATCGAGATCGCGATCAGATCAACGACGAATACCTCCGCTCCGAACTGGCGCAGTTGTGCAGCCCCCTGAAAGGCCAGCACGACACCGATCAGGAAGGCCATCAACGACACAATCGGGACGGCGTTCAGCCCCACCTGCTGCATGTGGTGCACAATGGCGGTCCACCTGATCCGCCCCGGCCGCACGATCAACCCTCCAATCGTCGCAACAACGCGGCCAAGAAACCCGACAATCGCCATTGTCTTTTGAAACGCGCTGACCGTTGACCGCCCCACCTGTTCAAGCCTGTCGGCAACCGACTTTTTCGGTGCAAAGGGTATGTCTGTTTCCGGCATATTCTGGCGCAAGGTCGCGATCAGATCGCTTTGTAGAGATGTCGCGCCGGTTATCTTCGGCATCCCGCCAGCAGCCTTGATCCGGCGTTCCAGCGTTACAACGGCCCAAGCACCCGCCGTATCCAGCCGTGTGACACCGCTCAGATCAATCGTTTCAGCCTGACCCCGCTGTGCAAGCAGGCCGTCCACTGATCCGATCAGAAAATCCCCCTCCAGCACAAGGACACCATCCACAAAGTTCATTTGCGGGGCGGTGGTGTTATCGGCTGGGCGCGATCCGCGAGTGTCCATATCCACCTTCTATGTCGGCACGATCCAGGGTGTGTTGATCAAGGTCAAAGACCGCAATCACCAGTTGTTGATAAACATCAATCACACACCTGCATCCACGGCTAGTGTGCGCGTTGCAGACACACATGGAAAGAGGCACATTATGAAACTTATGCCATTGCTGATGATCTTGTTTCTGGCCAGTTGCGCACAGGAAGGGACTTACCCCCTTTCAGGTGAGGAATGCGGACCAGACGATCCTGTTCTGACGCTTGATGCCGCGGATTGTATGGCGCCAATCTCGGGTTAACCCCGTTGCACCCGTCATTGTTCATCGCGCTTGGCGCGCTGTTTCTCAGCGGGCTGGTTGCCGATCTGATTTCACGCAAGACAGGGTTTCCGCGCGTCACCTTGTTCTTATTCATTGGATTGGGCGCGGGAGGTGCTGGCTTTGACATGATCCCGCCTGCGTTGCAGGAGTGGTACGACGCTCTGTCTGTCATCGCCTTGACGATGGTCGCCTTCCTTTTGGGTGGAGGGCTGCACCGCGATACACTGCGCCAGCACGGACGGGCGATCATGACCATTTCGCTGGCCATTGTGTTGGGCACGCTGGTTGTCGTCACGATTGGCCTGACCGCCATGGGCATGCCGTTGGGGCTTGCCCTGCTGCTGGCGGCAATTGCCACCGCAACAGCACCCGCGGCGACCAATGATGTGATCACCCAATCCGGCGTAAATAACGGCTTTACACAAACCATACGCGGAATTGTTGCCATTGATGATGTCTGGGGGCTTCTGGCCTTCAGCCTGGTGCTTGTGGCCGTGGGCCAACTGCAGGGCGATCACGGTCTGGAGGGGCTCTTGCTGGCTGGCCGGGAAGCAGGTGGTGCCATCGCGCTTGGCTTTGCTATCGGCGTACCTGCGGCGATGGTGACGGGGCGTCTGCGTGATGGCGAGCCGCTCCAGATCGAGGCGCTCAGCCTTGTCTTTCTCTGCGCCGGTCTGTCGCTCTGGCTTGAGGTGTCTTTCCTGATCACAGGCATGGTCGTGGGGGCGGTTATCGTCAATCTTGCGACGCATCACACCAAAGCCT
This sequence comes from Yoonia sp. R78084, assembly GCF_044595625.1. Taxonomy (NCBI): domain Bacteria; kingdom Pseudomonadati; phylum Pseudomonadota; class Alphaproteobacteria; order Rhodobacterales; family Paracoccaceae; genus Yoonia; species Yoonia sp. R78084. The sequence goes on along the minus strand of NZ_CP138993.1, from coordinate 3,215,116 downwards.
TCAACGAAATCAGCCATATCCAATGGCCCTTCGTTGTGCTGTTCTTCATTCTCGCCGGTGCCGAACTTGACATGGACGTTGCCCGCACCCTCGGCACAATCGGGCTTGGCTTTGTCGTCTTGCGAACCCTTTCGCGGATCATCAGTGGCTGGGCCGGTGCACGGCTGGCCCATGTACCTCAGAATGAAGCGCCTTGGTACGGGGTCGCGTTGCTACCACAGGCCGGCGTTGCAATCGGCATGGCACTGATTGCCGCGCAACGGTTTCCGGCATGGGGCGCGGAAATCATTGCACTGACAATCGGAACAACAGTGGTTTTTGAAATCTTCGGACCTATCGCAACCCTGATTGCGATCAAGCGTGCGCAGCAAGACAAGGGTAGCTGAGCCTAGAGTGCTTTCCGCTGGATGGCATCGTCTGCGCGATGCAAATATCCAATCAGATTGGCCAAGGTGACCACGCCCATCAGTTTGTGATCATCAACCACCATGAACTTGCGTACACCAGTCTGGGAAATCAGCTCCAGCAAGGCACGAACCGCCATATCCGAAGGAATGGTGACCGCAACATCAAGCCCGGCAAACACATCGCCAACACGCGTATTTGTCCAATGATCGCGGTCAATGGCAGACAGAACGTCTTTGTCGATCTGCCCGATCAGCACGCCGTCAGCAACGACCGGAACAAAGCTGACACGATGTTTCAACATGACCTGATTGACGAACTCCGACAGAGTCAGCTCGGGCGAGACAACGACAGGATCCCGGATCATGACGGCGGACACTGTCTTGCCTGAAAATGTGCTTTGCATCAGCTGGTTCTGATAGGCGGACCGTGCCGCAGCCAACACAAAAAAACCGATCAATACGTACCAGAGCCCCGAGGGTCCCGCACCCAGAAAGACGGTATAGGCCCCCAAAGCAATCAGACCATAGGCCAGAATCCTGCCCGATGTCGCAGCGGTCCGTGTCGCGCTGAGCAGATCACCGCGCCGCGCCCAAAGATAGGCCCGCAAGACGCGGCCACCATCCATCGGAAATGCCGGCAGCATGTTGAACACAGCAATCACGATGTTCACTGTGCCAAGATATGCCAGAACGCTTGGCAAGGCAGGAGAGATCATGACAGCCTGCGATACCCCCGCCAACATCCAGAAGAGTACACCCAGAACAATGCTCATCGCAGGGCCAGCAATCGCGACGCGAAACTCGACCTTTGCAGAGGGCACTTCGGTCTCAAGCTCGGCCACGCCACCGAACAGGAACAGGGTGATCCCCCTGATCCGCACACCATAGCTGCGGGCAACGACCGAATGTGCCAGCTCATGCAGCAAGAGAGAGGTAAAGAACCCGAGCATCGCAAGAACGGCTAGCAGGATATAGTTCGTGTCAGCCAAACCCGGCAGCGCGACGGGAAAGTACTGGGTCGCAAGCGACCATGTGATGAGAGCAGCAATCAAAAACCAGCTTGGGTCCAGCTTTATCTCAAAGCCGCCCACATTGAATAGCCTGATCGCGGATGTGAACATTCAGGAACCTCGCTTTCGTCATCAGCGTATCGCGCCCCGCCAAGGGCGCGATTGAGTAATGTCAAATCAACTGCTGAGCGTCAGAATAGCACGCACGGGCTGCACGGCACGCCTTGGACTATTGCGCCACATACCCGCCATCAATCGGGATCGCTGTACCGGTGATAAACCCCGCACGCGGTGACGCCAGCCACACGATCAGATCCGCTATTTCCTGAGGGGTTCCGATACGTCCCATCGGATGCAGGGGTGCCATCATCTGGGTCGCGGTTTGCGCGCCAGATGTGGCCTGTTCCGCCAGCGAATCCAGCATTCTGGTATCGACGCCACCGGGGCAGATCGCGTTCACGCGGATGCCGGATGCCGCGTATTCAATTGCTGCGTTCTTGGTCAATCCGATGACGCCGTGCTTGGACGCGACATAGGGCGACAGCCCCGAAAAACCGATGAGCCCCGCAACCGAGGACAGGTTCACAATTGCACCGCCCCCGGTTTTGAGCATTGCGGCAATCTCGGCCTGCAAACACAGGTAAGTACCCTTCAGGTTTACATTGATAATCGCATCGAAGTTTTCCTCTGATTGCGCGGCAATGGGTGCAATCTTGCCCTCGATCCCTGCATTGTTCACTGCGCAATCAAGCCTGCCATAGGCCGCAACTGTCTTGGCGATCAGATCGGAAACGTCAGCCTTTTTTGAAACGTCAGCCGCAACAAAAAGCGCCGTCCCGCCCGCTTTTTCAATCATTCTAACGGTCTCTGCCCCGCCCTCCTGATTGACGTCAGACACAACGACCTTTGCGCCCTCTGCGGCGAAGGTCTTGGCCGTGGCGCGCCCGATTCCGGCACCGCCGCCCGTGACCAAAGCTATTTTACCAGTCACCAGTCCCATATCCGGTCTCCCTTAAAGATGGACGTTCCGTGAAAAACTCAGTTTGTGGAGCTGCATCAGGATTTCGTTGAAATTCCCATTAGCCTGTAAAGCGGGCATATGCCGAAAACGGCAGTGGCCCCCAGAATGACACCGATTGCGATCATTCCGTATGTGATGGCAGCGCTGGCGCCCAAACCCATGAAATTGATCAATGGTGCCGCAATCAGAGCCGCACCAACGACAAGACGAAGCAGACGGTCGATCGTACCTACATTCGAAAACATATGACGTTCCTTTGCTTTCTACGGCGCGCCGGAACAGCCCGCCGTTTCCTGCGCCCATTCTAGGCTGTGCCCGGCTCCACCAATTGACTTTGATCAATGTTTGTTGGAGCCAGTCTTGGCAGTATCGCCCAAGTCAGGATCAAACCACATGGGCCAAGAAGCACCAGAAATCGTCTTTCGGACCCAAGGTGTCACGAAGGTCTATCAGACCGGCGACGTGAAGGTATTTGCCCTCGCGGGTGTTGATCTTGAACTCTACACAGGTGAAATGGCCGTCCTTCTGGGGCCGTCGGGCAGTGGTAAATCAACCTTGCTCAACATCCTTGGCGGTCTGGATCATGCAACGGCGGGACGTGTCTGGTTTCGCGATACCGAGCTTACCGATCTGCCCGACCGCGCACTGACCCGTTATCGGCGCGATCACGTCGGCTTTGTGTTCCAGTTCTACAATCTGGTGCCCAGTCTGACCGCGCGTGAAAATGTCCAGCTTGTCACCGATGTCTCGCCTGACCCGATGTCTGCGGAAGAGGCGCTGGCACTTGTCGGGCTGGCCAAACGGATGGACCATTTCCCCTCCGAAATGTCAGGCGGCGAACAACAGCGCGTTGCCATCGCCCGCGCCATTGCCAAGCGCCCAGAGATTTTGCTTTGCGATGAACCGACAGGGGCGCTGGACAGTGCCACCGGCGTGCAGGTCCTCGAGGTCTTGCAGGACATCAACGCCCGATTTGGCACGACCACAGTCATCATCACCCATAACGCAGAAATCCAGCGCATGGCGCACCGTGTCATCCAGTTTGCGGACGGGAAAATCAGCAGCGTCCACACAAACGAAACGCGCCTTGCCCCGTCAGAGATCGTCTGGTGATGCAAGCGATTGACCGCAAACTGCTCCGCGATTTTTCGCGCCTCTGGAAACAGGCACTCGCCATCGCCCTGGTGCTGGCCTGCGGCGTCGCGATCCTGCTGACCGCTTTGGGAATGTACAAATCGCTCAGCGATACCCGCGACACTTATTACGAGCGCAACCGTTTTGCCGATGTCTTTAGCGCTGTGCAACGCGCGCCCGAAAGACTGGTGACAGAACTCGCCGCGATTGAAGGGGTTTGGGCGGTTGAGACGCGCACCGTTGGCAGCGCCGTTCTGGATGTGCCCGGAAGCATGGTCAGCGTGACAGGGAAAATCCTGTCACTGCCGCAAGATGGGGCGCCGCGACTGAACGTGCCACTTCTCAAGACAGGTCGGTTACCCGATCCCACATCAACCGATGAAGTGATGGTGAACCATAATTTTGCACTGGCGAACGGATTCCAGCTTGGCGATTTCTTCTATGCCAATCTCAACGGCCAGAAGCGGCAACTGACGATCACCGGCACCGCCCAATCGCCCGAATTTATCTACACCATCGGTCCGGGTGCCCTGATGCCCGACAATGCCACTTTTGGCATTTTGTGGATGTCGCAGGTGGCCGTGGCCGCTGCCTTTGATATGACGGGGGCGTTCAACGATGTCGCGCTGAAACTCAGCAAGGGCGCGCGCGAAGAGAACGTGATCGACGCCGTTGACCGACTGCTTGAACCTTACGGATCATTGGGCGCTTACGGGCGGGATCTGCAGGCCTCGCACAGCTTTATCGACAGTGAAATCAAACAGCTGCGCAATATGGCAACAGTGCTGCCACCGATCTTTTTCGGGATATCGGCGTTTCTTGTCAGCATGGTCATGGGGCGGATCATTACTTTGGAACGCAGCCAGATCGGGCTGCTCAAGGCGGTGGGCTATTCCAATCTGGAAGTTTGTTTGCACTACCTGATGCTCGCCGTGCTGATTGCGGTGGTCGGCATTGGAATCGGCTGGCTGGTAGGCGGATGGCTGGCACGCCAGATGGCGTTGCTCTATGCGGAATATTTCGACTTTCCGTTCTTGATCTTCAGCACATCGCTTTGGGTCTATGCGGCGTCTGGCATGGCGGCGATGCTGACAACAACTCTGGGGGCCGCGCAGGCCGCCATCAAGGCCGCGCGTCTTGCCCCCGCCATTGCAATGCAGCCCCCCGCGCCGCCGCAATTCAAACGCTCTTGGATCGACCGCGCGATGGCGGCCATGCACCTGTCGCAACCGACGATCATGATCCTGCGGTCGTTGATCCGGTGGCCCGTGCGGAGCGGGCTGACGTTGCTGGGGCTTGCGCTGGCGGTCTCGACCGTGGTGTCGCCCTCGTTCTTCACCTATTCCCTGAACAAGATTGTCGACAGCGCGTTTTATGAAAGCGCGCGACAGGATGGCATGCTGATCCTGTCGCATGACATGCCTGAAATTGTTCTGGCTACAGCCGCCGACCTGCCAGCGGTTTTGCAGGCAGAAGGGCAACAATACCACCCTGTAATCCTGAGTAACGGCAACCGCGAAAAGCGGACAGTCATCCAAGCCGGCCGCCCCGACAGCGACCTCAGCCGCGTCATCGACAAAGACGGCAAACAGATCGCAGTGCCGCCGGGCGGGGTGGTGTTGACCGAACGGCTTGCCACGCAACTGGATGTTGGGATCGGGGATGCGGTTGATGTCAAATTCCTTGGCGGACGGCAGGAAACGCACGCTCTGCGCGTGACCGATATCATCGCGCAGTACTTTGGCCTGGGCGCCTATATGGATCTGGAATACGTCAACGCGCTATTGCGACAATCACCGCGCATTTCCCTGATCAATGTGTCACTGGACGATACCGAGATCATAGACCTGCACCGCAGGCTCAAGGATATTCCCAGTCTTGCCGGGATCGTCATGATGACAGATACGCGGCGCTCTTTTTCCGAAACGATCGAACAGAATATCGGCGTCGTGAATACAATCTACATTGTGATTGCCCTGCTCATCACCATCGGCGTCACCTACAACGGGGCACGGATTCAGCTGTCTGAACGGTCCCGCGAACTGGCCAGCCTGCGCATCCTTGGCTTTACCCGCTCCGAGGTGTCTTACATCCTGATCGGCGAAACCATGTTGCTGTCGGTTCTGGCGCAGCCCTTGGGCTGGTGGATCGGGACGCTGATTACGGCCAGCATGTTCAACAGCTTTTCCAGCGACCTTTATAACATGCCGCTTGTCATACATCCGGCGATCTATGCCAAGGCAAGCTTTGTTGTTCTGCTGGCCAGCTTTGGTTCTGTGATGCTGGTACGGCGCAGGCTGGACAAACAAAACCTCGTTTCTGCAATGAAAGTAAGGGAGTAACCAATGTCGTGGAAACCGCGTACCATCGGACTGGTCGGCCTTGGTGCCGCAGTCATGCTCGGGATGGGTTATGTCGCCCTGCAGGAAGACCCTGTGCCAGTGGATCTGCACACCATCACCCGCGGCCCTTTGGCGGTGATGATCAACGCCGATGGCGTCACACGGATCAAGGATATCTACGATGTATCCAGCCCCATCAACGGCACTGCGCTACGATCCCCCGTGGACATCGGTGACCGGGTGACCGGCGGCCAGACTGTGGTTGCCGTTGTGCAGCCTGCAACGCCTGGCTTGCTGGATAGTCGCAGCCTGCTTCAGGCGCAAGCGACCGTGCAAGAAGCCGAGGCCGCGCTGGATGTTGCCGAAGCGGATCTGGCACGTGCACAAGAGGATCGGGCGCTGGCACAGACACAGTACGACAGGACACAAATACTGGTCGAACGCGGCGTCGCCTCGCTGACGCGGTTGGAGGACGCACTGCAAAAACTTGCTGTCGCCCAAACCACGGTCGAGGCCGCCGAGGCGCGGATCGATATGGCCGAGAGCACGCTTGCCCGCGCCGCAACCATGCTGCAAAGCCCACAATCAGCGGCAGAGGTGGATGCAAGTTGCTGCCTTGAGATTTACGCCCCCGCCGATGGCGTGGTCCTGAGCATAGAGAGCATCAGCGAACATCCCGTGGCTACCGGTGCCCCGTTCTTGCGGATCGGTGATCCTGCCCAGCTTGAGATCGTCGCCGATCTGTTATCCTCCGACGCGGTCCGCCTGCAAACCGGCGCAATTGCGACTGTCGAACGCTGGGGGGGCGATAATGCGCTTGCGGCAACGCTGACCCGTATTTCACCCGCCGCCGAAACCAAGATCTCTGCATTGGGCATAGACGAGCAACGTCTTGATGTCATTTTCGACATCACGACACCCGCTTCTGAAAGGGCGGGGCTGGGGGATGGTTTTGCCGTGTTTCTGCGCATCATCGAATGGCAGACAGATGACGCTGTCCAGGTTCCTCTGAGCGCGCTTTTCAAACGGCGCGGCGACTGGGCCGTATTTCGCGCCGAAGACGGGACTGTCACGGAGCAAATCATCTCTATCGGGCGGCAAAATGCACAATTTGCCGAAGTTCTCGAAGGGCTGGATCCCGGGATGCATGTCGTGACACATCCGAATGATCAACTGATGACAGGGGCAGAAATCATCCAGCGCAGCAGCCTTGAATAAAGGGCACGGTGCAATACTGCGCCGTGCCCTCGGATCAACGTGTAATCCCTAGTGCGACAACAGCACTGCCATGTCTTGCTGCGCAATCATCGTTTCCGTGGTCCCCCCAAAGAACCGCTCGTTCCAACGGCTGCGCCCATATGCGCCCATCACGACCAGATCGGCAGTGGTTTCCTGCGCGCGGTTCAGGATCGCCTCTGCCACAGTTTTGCTACCGGTCACATATTCCTGCACGGTGATAGTACACCCATGGTGGCTGAGCCACATAGCCAGATCGGCACCGGGGCTTTCCCCGTCGCCCCAGCGCGAAGGGTCGGCATCAAAGGTTGCAATCGTCACCTCTTTAGCAGTCTTCAAGAGTGGCAGGGCCGCGCGCACTGCCCGTGCTACCGGAAGGCTATTGTTCCATGCAATCAGCACATTTTCAGGTGCCAGCGCCTTACTGCCTTTCTCAACATTCAACATCAGCGGACCGGGTGCCTTGAAAAGCAGACCATAGACAATGTCATTGAAGGCCGTTTCATCATCCCGCAAAGAATTCAGCGCAATACTGACATCGGCAAACAATGACCTGACGGCGACAATATCATGCAATGCCGTGGGTTCGGCGCAAAGCGTTGCCACCTCGCCCGTCAGGCTTTCTCGCGTCAGGTAGGCGCGCATTTCTTCCTGGCGCGCGGCGAGTCTCTTGTTCATTTCGTCACGCTCGCCAAGCCATCCTTCGGGAATGACGGGTATTCCATAAGGCGTTGCGGCGATCGCATAGGTCATGATCGGCACCGCACCGACATGCAATACGCTCAGGCGTCCACCATGCGCTTCGGCGGCATCAACGATAGACGCAAGATCGGCAGGGGTGCCTTCGGGACCTTGCAGGGCAAAAAATGTGGCGTTTTTCATGACGGACCTCTTGTGAAAGTTGTCTTACCCTATGCCAAGCCAGCAACGCGGGATTGAGATTAGTCAATCCCGAAGAGCCCGTCGCATGCATAACAAGACCAACGCAGATGAGACGGTGAAATGGCTGATACAGAACTCTATAAGGCGCTTGGTGTTAGCCCCGACGCCTCTGCGGATGAGATCAAACGCGCCTATCGCAAGATGGCGCGCAAATACCATCCGGATGTAAATTCCTCGCCCGAAGCCGATGCAAAATTCAAAGCGGCAGCTGCGGCCAATGATGTGCTCAGCGATCCGGAAAAGCGCGCGGCCTATGACCGCTTTGGCGCATCATGGGACCAGCCACGACCAGAGCAGACCACACGACAGGATGATCGCTGGCAAGGCGGCTTTGCCTTTGACGAACGCGATGTGAACCCTGACATGTTCCGCGATTTCTTTGGCGATCGGTTTGGCCGTGGAGCCATGCCGCGCGACCAGCATGCAGCGATCGAAATCTCGCTTGAGGATGCGATCACCGGAGCAAAAAAGGCCCTGACGCTGCAGTCACCGCAGATCGACAGAACCGGCCATGTGACGATGCAAACCCGCCGGATTGATCTGACAATCCCCAAAGGCGTGTTGCCCGGCCAGAACCTCCGTCTGAAGGGCAAGGGGGCAGAGGGAGCCGACCTGCTGATTGAGGTCAATTTTCGACCCCATCCCATCTATACGATCGAGGGCCGCGATCTTTACATGACTCTGCCTGTCACGCCTTGGGAGGCGGCGCTGGGTGGTAAAGTGCCCATGCCAACCCCGACAGGCACAGTTGACCTCACAATTCCGCCCGATGCCCGGCAAGGCCAGAAGTTACGGCTAAAAGGCCGCGGTATGCCCGCCGCGCAAAAGGGCGACCTCTACGCGATCCTGCAAATCGTGAACCCGTCTAAAGTGTCACCAAAGGCCCGTGACCTTTATCAGCAGTTGGCCGAGGCACAGCCATACAATCCCCGGTCGAAACTAGGAGTATAGTGCAATGAAAAAAGCTAGTCCTCGCGGCACACATGTTGAAGTCGTCGAAACGCTGTCCTTGTCAGAACTGACGATGTTCTGCGACACGAACGCAGACTGGGTGGTCAAACTCGTCGAACATGGTGTTGTCGCACCAGTCGCAGAGACGACCCCCGAGTGGGAATTCGCACCCAAGCATATCGCCCGCGCCCGCAAAGCCGCACGCCTGATGCGGGATCTGGGGCTGAACGTGGCGGGCGTGGCCCTTGTTCTGGATCTGATTGAGGAACGCGACAGGCTTGCCCGTAGACTGGCCATGATGGGGGGATAGGAAAGGCCCCGTATCAAGACCCTAGGCAGCCAAGGACGGATTGGCGGCGGCCAAATATTCGTTCAGCACCTCGTCATATTCCGGGTCCTGTGACGCGATATGCAGAATAGCGCGCAGCATCCCTGCCTTAGCGCCGCAATCGAAGCGTTCGCCCGAAAAACGCAAACCTGCCAAGCCGACCGTGCCTGCACCCGTATTGATCGCATCCGTCAGCTGGATTTCATTGCCAGCGCCGGGCGGCTGGGTTGAAAGAACATCAAAGATCGACGGATCAAGCACATAGCGCCCGACAACCGCATCAAGCGATGGCGCATCCTCGGGTGCTGGCTTTTCCACCATACCATCAGCTTTGAGCAGATTGGCGTCCTGACCTGTGACCGACAGGATACCGTATTTATTGGTTTCTTCAGCCGCGACGGGCATTGTCGCTACAAGATGGCCGCTGGCGCCCGCCGTGTAAGCCTCGATCATTTCGCCAATGCAGCCTTTGCCGAGGATCAGATCATCAGGCAGGATCACAGCGACCGGACCCGGCAAGATGTGCGCGCGAGCGCAAAGCACCGCGTGGCCAAGACCCAGCGGTTCATGCTGCATCGTGAACACCACATCGTCCTCAATCTCGCAAAACGCGGCCTCGCGCAGTTCTGTCGCAAGTGCGGCCTTGCCACGCGCTTTCAACTCGGTGCGCAGGCGGACATCGTCCATGACGTGCCGTTCAATAGCTGACTTGGAAGGATGGCTGACAAAGACCATCCGCTCGATACCCGCATCACGTGCCTCGTCAATCGCATATTGGATCAATGGCGTGTCCAGAACCGGCAGCAGTTCCTTGGGTGTCGCCTTGGTGGCAGGCAAGAACCGTGTCCCCAATCCGGCAACGGGAAAGATGGCAGTACGAACAGGTGACTTGGTCATGATGTAGGTATCCTTTCACAAATACGGGTGCCCTACATAAATGCTGCAACTGCAGAAAATGTCAAAAAACGACATGGAAATGTCGCTATCAAATCATCAAGTGCCTAAAATTTAGCGTGTCTGACCATTCCTTGGGTGTTTACTGGTCAAAAGACGCGCATTTCTCTGAGGAATTCCAAAGGTTCTGGTCATTTTGCACCTGCAGCATTGACTTTTGGACATCAGGAGCCACCATAAACGACATGACTGTAACGTAAGCGACATATATACCGGTTCATTCGGTCCTTGATGCACGTGGCCAGATATGGCTGCATCCGCAATCCGCTTTCAACTTCAGAGGTCACCAATGAAAGATCACGCGACGACGGGACAACCATTTCAACAGGTTGCGCTACCTTATAGAAAGGTCACCGTGGTTGGGGCTGGGTCTTGGGGCACAGCCCTTGCGGTGGTTCTGGCGCGCGCCGGATGCGACACGACGATCTGTGGCCGTGACCCCGCCATCATTGATGAAATCAACACAAAAGGCACGACCGAACGCTTTTTGCCGGGTGTAACGCTGCCCGAAGGTTTGCGCGGCACAACGGATATGCCCAAAGCCTTGGAACAGGCTGAAGCTGTGCTTGTGGTTGTCCCCTCGCGTAGCGTGCGCAGTGTAGCCCGCCAAGTGGCCGAGCACGCGCCGAAAGAAACGCCGGTTGCCGTTTGCGCCAAAGGGATCGAAGCCGAAACCGGCCTGTTGATGACACAGGTCGCAGAAGAAGAACTGGGCGGGCGCTGCGTCGGTTGCGTCTCCGGTCCGACCTTTGCGCTGGAAACAGCCCTCGGGCACCCCACAGCCGCCACCGTCGCCTTTCCGTTTACTTATGGTGACAGGTTGCGCCCGCATGAGAGCCCGGCTGTGCGCCTTGCGCTGTCGCTTTCGACCGAAAGTTTCCGGTCCTATGTCTCAGACGATCTGGTCGGCGTCGAAATTGGCGGTGCGGTCAAGAACATCATTGCCATCGCCTGCGGGCTGATGACCGGCGCAGGCTTTGCCGAAAACACCCGCGCGGCGCTGATTACCCGCGGACTCGATGAAATGAAGGCACTCGCCGAAGCACTGGGCGGACGCCGTGAAACCGTCACCGGACTGTCGGGGATCGGGGATTTGTCGCTGACATGTTCCAGCCCCACATCGCGCAACATGTCGCTAGGCCTGCAACTGGGCCAAGGTACGCCGCGCGCCGACTGTTTTGACGGCCGCCCCGTCGTTGTCGAAGGCGAGATGAACGCAAAATCGGTCACCGACCTTGCGCGTAGCGTAAACGTGGCCATGCCAATCTGCGAAACCGTACGGTCTATCCTGCATGAGGGCGCTGACCTTGGCACCGCCTTCGCAAACCTGTGGGCCCGCCCGATTGAGGCAGAGCCACGCACGATGGACCTCTCTTTCACACACCCCGCAACTGACAAAGATATTGCAACACTTGCAGAAAGGATCTCATGACCCGTCACGAGAAATTCGATACAACCGACATCGCGGACAAGAAATTTGTCCTCGCCACCGATCTTGATGGAACATTCCTCGGCGGGTCTGATGACCAGCGCGCAGGTCTGTACAACTGGATCGCGGCCAACCGCGCGCAGGTAGGTTTGATCTTTGTGACAGGGCGCGATCCGGGGTTTATCCACGATATCACCCGCAAAGGGGACGTGCCGCGCCCAGATTATGTGATCGCCGATGTCGGTACCACGATTGCAACGATGGATCACAACAACCTTGTGTCGCCGATCCCCGAGCTTGAGGCGGAAATCGCCACCGCGTGGGGCGATGCCGGCACCAAAGCGCGGTTTACCCTGAATGGCACACGCGGTCTGAGGCTCCAGTCAACGCTGTTCCGCTATCGGCTCAGCTATGACATGGACCCTGCCAAATTCGATGAAGCTGCGATTGATGCGATTGCCGAACTTGGTCTTGATACCATCGTGTCGGATAACCGCTTCTTTGACGTGCTGCCAAAGGGCGTCAGCAAAGGCCCATCGCTTTTGCGCCTCATGACGCACCTGAACATCGACAACCGGCGCGTTCTGGTGGCAGGCGATACGATGAATGATCTGTCCATGCTGAAAATGGGCATGCCTGCCGTCGCGGTTGGGGGATCAGAGCCGTCCCTGATCGACGAGATTAAGGACCTTTCGCATTGCTACGCCGCAGAAGCGGAGGGTGCCGCAGGCATCGCCGAAGCGATTTTGCACCACAACCTGTTTGCCGCGTAGAGAAAGGAGCATCACATGTCTTCCGAAATGGTCATCGTCTACCACCGCCAGCCCTATGAAGAGGTCGAGGAAAACGGGCAGATCGTGCTGCGCGAAAACAAGAGCCCGAACGGGATCGTCCCCACGCTGAAGAGCTTTTTTGGTGAGGTCGATCACGGGGCATGGATCGCATGGAAACTGGCCGAAGACCCTGACAACCCCGATTTCGAGCAACGCATCGAGATTGATGACGACTATGGCCGCTATGCTGTCTCACGACTGGCTTTGTCTGAAGAGCAGGTGCGCGAATTCTATCACGTCACCTCGAAAGAGGCGTTCTGGCCGATCCTCCACGGTTTCAAGGAACGCTATAACTACGACCCTGTTGATTGGGCGAACTTTCAGGATGTGAACCGCCGTTTCGCCGAAGCGGCCGCCGAAGAAGCAGCAGAAGGCGCTTTGGTTTGGGTGCATGACTATAACCTGTGGCTGGTGCCCGGATATCTGCGCGCCATGCGCCCCGACGTGCGGATCGCATTCTTCCACCACACGCCGTTTCCATCGGCGGATATCTTTAACATGCTGCCTTGGCGCAAAGAGATCGTGAACAGCCTGCTGGCCTGTGATGACATCGGTTTTCACATCCCGCGCTACGCCAGCAACTTTGTCTCGGTTGCCACCAGTCTGTTCGACGTGGATGTGACGACGCGGACGCAAGTCCCCGACAAATGGATTTTCGAAGGCACTGCGCTGGCCGAACGCGCATGGGCAAGCAAGCTGAACGTCGATGGCCATGAGGTGGCGGTCAGCGTGACACCCGTGGGCGTGGATATCGGCTATATCGACGAGATTGCTCATGCCCCTGAAACGGTGTCCCAAACCGCAAAGATCAAAGTGGAAATCGGTGACGAGAAACTGATCCTCTCGGTCGGGCGCACCGACTACACCAAAGGCGGGATCGAGCAACTGGCCAGCTTTGAGCGTGTTTTGGAATATAACCCTGACCTGCGGGGCAAATTCCGGCTGATGCATGTTTCGGTCGCGGCTAACCGCAATATGCAGGCCTATGAGGAAATTCAGAGCGAGATCGAGCAGATCGCAGGCCGGATCAATGGCCGCTTCGGGACACTGGAATGGCAGCCTGTCACACTGATTTCACGCGCCGTACCGTTCACGCAGCTGATTTCATACTATCAGGCCGCCGATGTCGCATGGATCACGCCACTGGCGGACGGCATGAATCTGGTGGCGAAGGAATTTATCGCATCTCGGATCGACAACAGCGGTGTGCTGGTCCTGTCCGAATTCGCAGGGGCGGCTGTAGAACTGGCCGATGCGGTGATCACAAACCCCTTCTCGAACCGCGCGATGGATCTGACAATCGTCAGCGCCCTGAAAATGCCGGAACAAGAGCGCCGCATGCGTATGGAGAACCTGCGCGCCGCCGTCCAGAAAACAGACGTGCGCAAATGGACCCCCGGCACGCTTGAACTGAAATCAAAGCCGGCGATCGTTTCGGCAGCCTAGTTTTTGAGAAGAGAAATTGCTTTGTCGGCAAAGGATCTCCGGCGATTGGGCGCTTATCAGTGCCCAGCGGTCGATACTTTGCCGACAAACTGCCGTGAGCGGCAGCACGACGGGTACACCGAATGCAACGAGCACGAATATAGCGAAATATCCGTGCCCCCCTCTCAAAAATAGTGACACCCTGCCATTTTGAATGCGCGTTTCCACCCTAAAGGCCAGATTGACAGCGCGCTTTTTGACGCAAAGGATAGGCCCATAGCGTTTGCAGTTTGCCCGTTTGCAAGCGACCCATCTCCCGAACGGTGCAAAATGTTTCGTTCCGAACCAGATCGGAGTGAGATAATGAATATAAGGAAGTTCAAGTCCTGGGGCCAATTGCAGACCGTACTGACGGTCGCCGAGGTTGGTTCTTATCGTGCCGCTGCACAATCTCTCGGTGTGACCAGCAGTACAGTTGCACGCCATGTCGATACGATCTCGGAAGAACTCGGTCATCCGATCTTTTTGCCTGCAGGCAATCGTTGGGAACTCACCGAGATCGGCGAAGAGCTTGTTGCGATCGCCGAAGCCACGCAATCCAGTCTGGGTTTCATGCTCAAGGATATCGAGAATAGCGACAATTTCTTTGGCGCGCTGCAGATCAACACACTCTCTTTTATCAACAGCGATTTTCTTGCCCCCGCAATGAACCTCTGGCGCGAAAAATTCCCGCAGGCCAAGATCATGATTGAGGCAAATGATGAGACAACTGCAATCGAACGCGGCGAGGCCGATGTCGCACTTCGGCTCTCGCGTCCCGACACACCGGGCGTCGCGCGGTTCAAGGTGGCAAATTGCAGGGTTGGGATTTTTGCGTCCGAAGACGGTGATCAGAACGGATGGGTTGGGCTGCCTCTAAGCCTTGAAGGCTTGCCAGAGATGCAACTCGCACGGCAATATTTCGGGACCTGCCCGATCATACGGATGGATTCCTATCGTGCGATTGCAAATACCGCCCAAGCGACCGGCCTTTCTTGTGTTCTGCCCACCTGTATGGCCCGCGCGTTCCCGGAACTACGTCAGGTTCATTCAGATGAAGCGCAAACCTTTGTGGACCGTGAAATGTGGTTTCTTTTCTATGAAACCCGCAAGAATGATCCGGCGATCAAAGCCGCGAAATGCTGGGTGAAGGATATATTTCCCTCACCGAACAAGTGTCTTTGCGGCAAGTGTAACTGACAGAGCGCGCACGCGCGGTTGATCACCCGTCCTCCGGTCCTTCGCTGATAATGCAGAGCACGTTTGATCTGCTATCAATATCCCCCACGCCAGCCAAAGCCGCCGCAACGCCCGCAGCGCCCGACGGTGTGGTCCTAATGCCCTGTTCCGCCAAAGCCGCCACAGCTGCCTCTGCTTCACCTTCCGTGATGGTCGCAAAATCATCCGCATCACGTGCCAGAATGCCCAGTGCCAACATTGAGGGCGTCTTGCAGTCCAAACGCCCCATGTTGGAGACAGGGCCCTGGGTGGTGACCAAGGCCCCCGCCTTCATGCTTGCGATCAGCGCAGGCGCTGCCTCGGGCTCAACCACGATCACGCGTGGCCCGTCGCCCCAGTATGCACGCAGACTCTCAGCCAGCGCTGCTGCCAACCCGCCAACACCCGCCTGCAAGAATACATGGGTCGGCGTGCCCTCATAAGCCTGTGCTATTTCAAGGCCCATCTGGGTGTAACCTTCCATCACGTGAAACGGCAATCTGGTGTAACCCGGCCACGACCCGTCCGAGAGCAGTTGCAAGTCGCCTTCCTCGGCTGCAACAGACGCGGCCGCCATGCTTTCCTCGTAGTTGGCACCGGCGCGCACGACCTCTGCGCCTTTCGCGCGCAAACGTGCGGCAAAACCTTCGGGGACGGTATCGGCCAGGTAAATCACCGCACGCGCACCAAAAACGGCAGCGCCTGCAGCAAGCGAAAGCCCGTGATTGCCTGCGCTGGCAGCAACATAGCTGCGCCCGTTCAGTGCGTTGGACCAATCAACACCCGTATCGCGCACCACATCCGCCGCATCACGGGCAATGACATGCGCCGCGCCCAGCGCCTTGAAGCTACCCAGCCCCATCCGCGTGCGCTCGTCCTTCAAAACAACGCGGGCAGCACCAGTGATGCGGGCAAGGCCCTCACAATCCACCAGAGGTGTCGCATGATGGGCGGGGCATTGATCGAGTAAACGGGTGACGGCCTCGGTGTCAAAAGCATCACCAGGTGCCGGATCGGCCAAACCATGTCCACGCACCGTATTTTTGTAGATTTCAGCCATGGGACACCTTTTGCTCAGAATTCCGCGTCACGGTTACTCTGACCGCCACAGGTGCTTTTAGCAAATCTGAACCAAGAAGCCGAGGTCTGGTCTTTGACCGCCATTCAAAGCTACGGTTCCGCCCGACATCCCCTGAGACGAGTATGCACCCATGAAACCTGATCAGCCCGCCTTTACGCCCCCAAGCGATGCCGACGCCCGCCGCGCCAAACCTGCGGTGATCTGCTATCCAACTGATGCGCTTGCCCCGCCGGACCATGCAGCGATGCAGACACGCCGCGCCAGTGCCACCCATCGCAACACCTGCGTGATCCCGCCCCGCGATGCACGCTGCACGACCGTCCCTGCGGGCGGGTTCTTTCGGATTACATGCCCGGACGGCGCGCAGGTCGGCGATCTGAACCTATGGTCCGCCACTGACCTGACCGAACATTTCTATTCCGGCAAAACGCGCGCCTTGCATGGCACGCATCTGTCCACCGGCGACAGGCTTTGGTCGCGCTTTCCGAACATGCGCCCGATGGCGACGATTACAGAGGACACGCTGGATTGGTACGGTTGGGATGCGGACGGCGGATCGGTGCATGACGTGATCGGCACACGCTGCGATCCCTACACCGGAAGGTTGTTGTCGGGGTCCGACTATCACTACTGTTGCCATTCCAACCTGACCCGCGCGCTGGCAGACCACACAGGCATGTCACTGGCCGAGGCAGAGCCCTACGTGCACGACGTCCTGAACGTCTTTATGTGCACCGGTTTTACCAACGACACGCATCAATACTTTATGAAGGCCAGTCCTGTGCGGAAGGGCGACTATCTGGAATTCTTTGCAGAGATTGACCTGATCGTCGGCTTGTCGGCCTGCCCCGGTGGTGATTGCGGGGATGAGCATACCTCGGACAAGGCCGCGTGCTATCCGCTGGTGATTGATGTCTTTGAAAGTGCAGACCCCTTCACATCACCGGCGCCTAACGCCTACGACCGCAGTCACGGGCGCTAAGATATATAACGCACCAGTCGCGAGAGCATGCTCATACAGGCGTCCAACTGGTCAATCTCAAGGTATTCATCAGGCTTATGGGCCTGCTGGATTGATCCGGGACCGCAGACCACCACATGGCTGCCCAGCGCCTGAAAAAGCCCTGCCTCGGTGCCAAAAGCCACCAGATCGGCGCCGTTCGCGCCTGTCAGTTCGGCGACCAATTCGCGCGCGGCGTTCACGGCCATCGGCTCAAGTCCCGCGATTTCGCCCACAGTGGTCAGGGTGATGCTGGCATCAGGGCTGACAGCCTGCATGGCGGGCAGTAAGGTATCCGCGCAATAGCGGGCCATGCTGGATTTGACGAAATCGGCGTCGCTGTTCTGCACGGGCCGCATTTCCCATTCAACCTCGGCTTTGCCGGCGATCACGTTATGAGCAACACCGCCCGAAATACGGCCTACATTGATCGTTGTCCAAGGCGGCTCGAACTTGCTGTCCGCTGGTGCGCGCGCAATCAGGTCCTCGCGCAACTCCATCAGCCGCGTGACATAGCGCACAGCATATTCGGCCGCATTTACACCCAGATCAGGGGCGGAACCGTGGCCCTCAAGCCCTGTGAAATGCGCCGTGTATTCGCAGCAGCCTTTATGCCCCTCGATCACCCGCATTTCTGTGGGTTCGCCGATGATCGTAATGTCAGGCACCAAACCAAGATCGCGCATGACACCGACAAGCGATTGCGCGCCCAGACAACCGGTTTCCTCGTCATAGGTAAAGGCGAAGTGGAGCGGGCGCGTCAGCTTGTCTGAATCAACGGTTTCCGCAATGGCCAGCGTGGCCGCGATAAACCCCTTCATGTCGCAGGTACCGCGCCCGTAAAGGCGGCCGTCACCTTCGTGCAAGACGAACGGGTCCGTGGCCCAGTCCTGATCTGCGACAGGGACCACATCGGTATGACCAGATAACAGGATACCGCCACGCGCGTCCGGCCCAAGCGTCGCGAAGAGGTTCGCTTTGCTGCCCGTGTCATCGTGATCCAGAAAAACGCGTGCGCCCTGACGTTCCATATGCTCCGCCATCCACGAAATCATCGCCAGATTGCTGTCAGCCGAGATCGTGGGAAAGCCGATAAGGTGCTGCAGGATGTTCTGGGCGCGCTGCGTGATGTCCGTCACGCGTGGCGAAGAAAGGGGGACAACCACGCGCGCCTAGTCCTTGAGGTACATCTTGCGTGGCCGGTCGCAGAAACAGGCCGCCGGTCCGTCCTCTGTAATAAGAATGGATTCAGTGATCTCCAGACCCCAATCATCCATCCACAGACCCGGCATAAAGTGAAAGGTCATGCCCGGTTCAAGGATCGTTTCGTCTTCTTCACGCAGTGAAATCGTCCGCTCGCCCCAATCGGGGGGATAGCTCAGCCCGATGGGATAGCCGCAGCGCGCGCCGCGTTCGATACCGGCGCGTTCCAGCGGGGCGGCGAGGGCTATCGCGATATCCTGTGCGCGATTGCCTGCACGGGCGGCATCAAGGCCGGCCTCTAGCCCTTCGACAAGGGCGGCTTCGGCGCGTTTGAGGAAATCAGGCGGTGTCCCAAGAAAAACAGAGCGGCAAAACGGGATGTGATAGCGGCGATAACATCCTGCCAGTTCAAAAAAGGTGCCCTCACCACGTTTGAAAGGCTGGCTGTCCCACGTCAGATGCGGGGCGGCGGCATTTGTGCCTGAGGGCAAAAGCGGCACAATCGCGGGGTAGTCGCCCCAATCGTCACCAATGCCACGGATCACATCGCCATAGATTTCCGCCACAAGATCATTCTTGCGCATCCCGGGTTCGATCCGCTCGATCACCCCGTCCATGACGTTTTCGGCAATGCGCGCCGCTTTTTGCATAAAGGCGATCTCTTCGTCGGATTTCACCGCACGCTGCCAGTTCACAAGTGCTGTCGCATCCAGAATTTTCGCATTGGGCAGTTCTGCGCAAAGCGTGGTGTAGGCTTTGGCCGAGAAATAGTAATTGTCCATCTCGACACCGATACGCGCCTTCGCATGGCCCATCTCGGTCAGCAGGCGCGCAAGGTCCTGCATGGGATGGCGGACCGTGGATTGCACAAAATGGTCGGCATAACCAAAGATCCGGTCGTCCTGCATCCAGACCGTGCGGAGCGCGCCATTGGCGTCCTGCCTGCGCCCCCACCAGATTGGATCAGCGTCATGAAAGACCACGACACCCTGATGGACATAGAACGACCAGCCGTCATAGCCGGTGATCCACGCCATGTTCGAAGGATCCTCGACGAACAGGACATCCAGTCCGGCAGCCGCCATCGCTGCGCGTGTCTTGTTCAGGCGGCGGGCGTATTCCTTGGCGCTGAACGCGGGGTCTGGGTGTGTCATTTGCGGTGTTCCTCTCGCCATATGCGCGGTGCAACTGCACAAGAGGCTACAGCGACGTCTGCGCCCCGCCTCGCGTTTCGCGACATCGCATGTGACAAGAGCGTCATCGGGTTCAGGTAAACCGCTATCCCTGCAAAACAGGATTCATAAAACGCCATGATTCTTGGCATCGCGTGGGGCAGATTGCCTCATTTACAGCGCTGAACGCTATATAAAAAAGGAGTTTTTTGTCCAAAAAGAGACCGCTCAGGAAATCTGCTTGCAAACCACCAACGCTTTTACGTTAGTATGTGCCCAACGCAGAGATAAAAAATGTTGCGACACAAGGGGAGCCAAATTTGGCCGATACAAAACAAAACGACTCTTTCGTCGAATTCGAAAGAGTGCAGAAGAGTTATGACGGCGAAACGCTCGTCGTGAAAGACCTCAACCTTCAAATGCCAAAAGGCGAGTTCCTGACAATGCTTGGGCCTTCGGGTTCGGGCAAAACGACTTGCCTGATGATGCTGGCCGGTTTTGAGACGGCGACGCACGGGGATATCCGACTTGATGGAAAATCCATCAACGATATTCCCCCGCACAAACGCGGCATCGGCATGGTGTTCCAGAACTATGCGCTGTTCCCGCATATGACCATCGCCGAGAACCTCGCCTTTCCGCTGGAAGTCCGGAAAATGGGCAAGTCCGAGCGGGAACAGAAGGTCAAACGCGCATTGGACATGGTTGAAATGGGTGCATTCGGCAACCGCCGTCCGGCCCAGCTTTCGGGTGGCCAGCAACAGCGCGTCGCCTTGGCCCGTGCGCTGGTTTTCGAACCTGAACTGGTGCTGATGGACGAACCGCTTGGCGCGCTGGACAAGCAACTGCGTGAAAAGATGCAATTCGAGATTACCGATCTGGCGCACAACCTTGGGATCACCACGGTTTATGTAACCCACGACCAGACAGAGGCGCTGACTATGTCGGACCGTGTCGCCGTATTTGACGATGGCCGTATTCAGCAGCTTGCCCCACCGGACGAGCTCTACGAGCAGCCACAAAACAGCTTTGTGGCGCAGTTTATCGGTGAGAATAATACGCTCAGTGGCAAGGTGACCAAGATCGACAACGCAAAAAATACCTGTGTTGTCCAGCTTGATAGCGGCGAGGAAATCGACGCGGTACCCGTGAACGTCAATGCGGTAGGTGAACGCACAACAGTGTCAATCCGCCCCGAACGCGTTGAAACCAACAAAGAACGCTTGTCTCCGGACGCGCATACGCTGAAGGCCGAAGTGCTTGAGTTCATCTATATGGGTGACATCTTCCGCACACGTCTGCGTGTTGCAGGGTCGACCGAATTTGTCATGAAGACGCGGAATGCCCCTGACCAACCAAGGCTTCGCCCCGGCGAGCAGATCGAAATTGGTTGGTTGCCAGAAGATTGCCGTGCTTTGGACGCGTAGAGCGACCTGAAGCACAATCAGATTGGCCGCGCTAGCCCTGGTATGCGCGGTCATCATCGAAAAACCAGGTTTAACGGGAGAATAGAATGAAGTTTACGAAACCAATTCTGACGACAATGGCCCTGGGCCTGTCAGCCACGACATCACTTGCTGACGGTCATATGGCTTCGGACATGACACTGGTCAGCTGGGGTGGTGCATACCAGTCGTCCCAGATCAACGCATATGCTGACCCATATGTCGCGATGAACCCAGGTGTTACCATCACATGGGACGAAAGCTCTGCCGAAGCTGTGGCCAAGCTGCGTGCCATGAATGAAGCCGGTTCGATCACATGGGATGTGGTTGACGTTGTTGCCGCTGACGCGCTGCGTCTGTGCGACGAAGGTCTTGCGATGGAAATCGACCCTGACGAGATCCTTGCGCCAGCGCCGGACGGGACATCTGCTTCTGACGACTTCGGTGACCTGCTGGTTGGCGACTGCTTTATTCCGCAGATCGTCTATTCCACAACATTCGGCTACCGCACAGACATGGTGCCAGCCGGTGTAGAAGCGCCAAACGACATCTGCGACGTGTTCGACCTGGAAACATATCCTGGCATGCGCGCGTTGGAACAGCGCCCCATCAACAACGTTGAGTGGGCTCTGCTGTGTGACGGTGTTGCAAAAGAAGACGTCTATGACGTTCTGGCAACCGAAGAAGGCCAGGAGCAGGCGCTTGCCAAGCTCGACACGATCCGTGACAGCGTGATCTGGTGGTCCGCCGGTGCAGACACACCACAGCTTCTGGCTGATGGCGAAGTCTTCATGGGCTCCACATACAACGGCCGTCTGTTTGCAGCGATCGAAGAGCAGGGCCAGCCAATCGGCATGATGTGGGACGCGCAAGTGTTCGACCTTGACGGCTGGATCATCCCAGAGGGTCTGTCCGACGAGCGTCTCGCGCGCGCTTTGGACTTCATCTACTTTGCGACTGACACACAGCGTCTTGCAGATCAGGCCAAGTACATCTCTTACGGTCCTGCACGTTTGTCTTCTGCGCCACTGGTTGGCCAGCACGCAACACTGGGTATCGATATGGCGCAGCACATGCCAACCGACCCGGCGAACGCTGCTAACACCTTCCTGTACAACTATGAGTTCTGGGCTGACTACCGCGACGATATCGACGCGAAGTTCCAAGCCTGGCTTGCACAGTAAGCACTTTCGGAAAGGGGCGGTTTCGCCCCTTTCCATTTCTATGAATACAGAAATTTGCGTTAAACGATTGGGGACGACATGAGTGATACAACCGGCTCGGGACCAATGCTTGCTGCTGACGGCAGGCCTCTCAAAGAAAGCCTGGGACGCGCACTTCGCCGCCAAAAACTTCGGGCGCTGGCACTGATCGCCCCGCTTCTATTTTTTGTTCTTCTGACCTTTGTGATCCCGATCGTTTCCATGCTGATCCGGTCGGTCGATAACGAGATCGTCGAGAACACGCTGCCCGGCGCAGTGCCTGCACTTGCTGCATGGGATAGCACGACGCAGGATTTGCCGTCCGAAGACGTCTATCAGAACATGTTCTTCGACCTCTTCAACGCCTCTGAGGCCCGCAGGCACACCCGCCTGGGCAGCCGCCTGAACTATGAAACCACCGGCCTTGCCTCGCTGTTCCGCACATCCGGGCGGAACATGGACTCCATCGGCGAAGTCTTTCAGGATGCGATCGAAGATGTCGATCCGCGCTTTGAAGAAGGCGCATTCTGGTTCGAGATGATGAACGGGACTGGCGGTGATGCCATGCTTGAAATGCGGCGCGCACGTTGGGAAAACCTGACCGAGCAAGACATGTCCGCCGACATCGGCTTTATGCCATCGCAGGCCATCATCGAGATACTGCCAACAACCGCAGCCGCCTATACCGATTGGGCGATCTGGACTGTGATCGACGAAGAAGATGTCGTATCCGAGGAAGACCCGTGGGAGGCCGTTTATGCCGCACTTGCCATTGATCTGCGTGACCCTGCGACAGGGCCGGCACTGGCAGCATATCAAGGGCCCGGTGCCGATGCGCTGCAAACACTTGCTGCCGCTGACCTGCCGGATCTGACCTTTGCACAGGCATTCCTTGATCTTGATGAAGACTGGGCCGACAAGGAGGTTTGGGAGACAATTGTTGTTTATAGCCCGAACTACACCACCGGATATTTTCTGAACGCCGTTGACGCGCAGCTGACACCCGAAGGCGTGTCCATGCGCCCTGACAATCAGCAGCTTTACATCCAGCTTTTCATCCGCACATTGCAAATGTCGCTGATCATCACAGGCAGCTGTATCCTGCTGGGCTATCCGATTGCGTGGCTGCTGGCCAACCTGCCGGTGCGGACCGCCAACGTGCTGATGATCCTTGTGCTGCTGCCTTTCTGGACCTCGCTTCTGGTGCGGACGTCCGCATGGAAGGTTCTGTTGCAACAACAAGGTGTGATCAACGAAATCCTTGTATGGCTCGGCTTTGTGGATGACGCAAACCGTCTGATCCTGATGAACAACTCGACCGGTACGATCATTGCGATGACGCATATCTTGCTGCCGTTCATGATCTTGCCGCTCTACTCGGTGATGAAAACGATCCCGCCATCATATCTGCGGGCTGCGAAATCACTGGGCGCCACCAATTGGACAGCCTTCTGGCGGGTGTACTTCCCGCAGTCTGTTCCGGGCATTGGCGCAGGCTCGATCCTCGTGTTCATTCTGGCGATTGGCTACTACATCACGCCCGAGATCGTGGGGGGTACCGATGGTGTCTTTATCTCCAACCGGATCGCCTATCACATTTCAAGCTCGTTGAACTGGGGCCTTGCAGCCGCATTGGGTACAATCCTTCTTGTGCTCGTTATGGCGCTCTACTGGTGCTACGACCGCATCGTCGGCATCGATAACGTAAAGCTGGGGGGCTAAAACTATGGCAAAGAAGATGCTGATAGCAGAAAAGCGTCCGGACCTGTTCCGGTTCACCATGCCCCTGACGGCACTCCTGGCCGCGATGTTCGGCTTCGTTGGCGGCAATATGGCAGCGCAGCCGATGCTGGGTGCGCTGATTGGTGCTCTGGTCGGTTGTGCGATTGCATTTGTGGCAGAAACGAACCTCATGCGGCGAACACAGGTGCGCTGGGGTGTCATCGCGGTGCTCGCAATTGCCGGTCTTGTTTTTGGCAACGTCGGCACAGCTGTTTCTGGTGCGATCATCGGGGCCGTTCTGAGCTGGACAGCTTATTGGCTGGCGACGGGCGCTTACGGCATGACTGTGCCAATCTACTACACCCCTGCACAGACGCTGTGGCATAATACGTTCAAATTCATCTGCGGCCTGATCTTCTTCTTCCTGGTGGCACCACTGATCCCTGTGATGTGGCTCAGCTTCAACGCCGAGGATTTCTTTACCTTCACACCGGAGATGCTGAACTTCCAGGCCGAGGGCTATAGCCTCAAGCACTACCGTGATTTCCTTGGCACGGATGAGTGGATGGTGCCGCTGAAAAACTCTTTGATCATTGCGCCGATTGCGACGATCATTTCGGTGACATTGGGAACGCTGGCCGCGATTGGCCTGTCGCAAAGCCACGTTCCCGGGCGTCAGGCGATCATGGCAATCCTGATTTCGCCGATGATTGTCCCGCTGATCATTTCGGCAACGGGTATGTTCTTCTTCTACGCGCCTTTGGGCAACTGGCTGGAAGCAACACTTGGCCTGTCGCAATCATTCGTGGGCTTTGTCAAAGTGATCCTCGCACATGCCGTGCTCGGTATTCCTTTCGTGATCATTACGGTGACTGCAACCTTGGTTGGCTTTGACCGGTCGCTGACGCGGGCTGCGGCATCTATGGGGGCCAACCCTGTGACCACCTTCTTTCAGGTGCAAATGCCGCTTATTCTGCCCGGTGTGATCTCGGGTGGTCTGTTCGCCTTTATTACGTCGTTTGACGAAGTGGTTGTCGTGCTCTTCGTGGGTTCTGCCCAGCAGCAGACACTGCCATGGCAGATGTTCACCGGCCTGCGCGAGCAGATCTCACCAACGATCCTCGCTGCGGCGACAATCCTTGTCATTGTGTCCATCATGCTTTTGACAACGGTCGAACTCTTGCGCCGCCGGTCCGAGCGGTTGCGCGGTCTATCCCCCGCGTAAGGGGGCTTGCCATAGCCCGTATTTTGCGGGCAAATGACCTTCAGGGTCGGCGATGGCGTCGCCGACCCTTTTTCTTTCTTCACTTCTTTTCCTGAACGCCGGGACTTCACTTTGCCGCCTTTGCGTCAGATGAGTTCACTCTTCACGCATGGGCCGCTGATCACGGAGCCATGCTATGGATCGCCCAGAATTCTACCGTTTCCATCAGGGGGAAAAGACCCTTCCCTTCGCCCCCTCCGAATATGACGCCCGCCTTGCACTACTGCGCACCGATATGGCCAATGCCGGTGTTGACGCCTGTGTCTTTAGTTCGATGCACAACATCGCCTACTACTCGGGCTTTCTTTATTGTTCCTTCGGGCGGCCCTATGCGCTTGTCGTGACAGCGACAGAGGCTGTCACCATCAGCGCGGGCATTGACGCCGCCCAACCCTGGCGGCGCAGCCATGGTGACAACATCACCTATACCGATTGGCAACGGAACAATTATTGGCGCGCGGTGCTGTCCGTGACCGGTAGCGGCAAGGCGATTGGTTATGAGGGCGATCACATGTCGCTGGCGCAGTTTGACCTGCTGAAATCCTTTCTGTCGCCTGCCACCACCACCGATGTGGCCCCAATGACCATGCGCCAACGCATGCATAAATCCGCCGCTGAAATCACCCTCATCCGCCAATGCGCCAAAATCGCCGATGTGGGCGGCTATGCCATCAAGGACGCGGTCAAGGCAGGCACGCGCGAAATTGACGTCGCCATGGCAGGGCGCGATGCAATGGAGCTTGAAATCGCAAAAGTGTTCCCCGATGCCGAATACCGTGACACATGGGTCTGGTTCCAATCCGGGATCAACACAGACGGGGCACATAACCCCGTAACATCGCGCGAACTGCAAAGTGGCGATATCCTGAGCCTGAACACATTTCCGATGATCAGCGGCTATTACACAGCGCTTGAACGCACGATGTTCGTGGAAACGGTCGATCCTGCCAGCCTGAAAATCTGGGAAGCCAATGTCGCGGCGCATGAATATGGGATGAGTTTTTTGAAACCGGGTGCCCGCTGCGCGGAAGTCACTGAAAAGATTAACATCTTCTTTGCCGAACGTGACCTCTTGCAATACCGGACCTTTGGCTACGGCCACTCATTCGGCATCCTGTCGCATTACTATGGCCGTGAAGCGGGGCTTGAGTTGCGCGAAGACATCGACACGGTGCTGGAACCCGGGATGGTGATCTCGATGGAACCGATGCTGACAATCCCCGAAGGCACACCGGGTGCAGGCGGGTACCGTGAGCACGATATTCTGGTCATCACCGACGACGGCAACGAGGATATCACAGGATATCCCTACGGCCCCGACTTCAACGTGTTGGCCTAGTCGTCGAAGGGTAACTTGGACTTGCGTCCCATGCCGGTGTAGGCCTCAAAGCCTGCATCAAGCGCGAGGTCGCAAGAATAGATATTGCGCAGGTCCGCCATGCGGGGCTGCGCCATCCGACCAGCCATATCGCGCAGATCAAGGGCGCGGAATTCGTTCCACTCGGTTAGCATGACCACGGCATCCGCGCCATCTGTGGCCGCATAAGGATCGTCAAACCATGCCACGTTCGGCAACAGCGATTCAGCTTCGCGGAAAGCCTGCGGATCAACGACACGCACGTTCGCACCCCGCCCGACCAAAACAGGCACGATCGTCAGCGCGGGCGCATCGCGCATGTCGTCGGTGTCGGGCTTGAACGTCAGACCCAGCACAACAATCGTCTTGTTCTGGAGCTTGCCGTCGCACAGGTCGATGATCTTTTCGATCATCAGGCGTTTGACCTCTTCGTTCACCTTGATCACCGTTTCCACGATCTGCAAAGGCGAGGAATTGTCCTGCCCGATCCGCGCCAGCGCCATCGTATCCTTTGGGAAACAGGACCCGCCATAGCCCGGCCCCGCCTGCAAGAACTTTGGACCGATGCGGCTGTCAAAGCCCATGCCGTTGGCGACGTCCTTTACATCAGCGCCGGTTCTTTCGCAGAGCATCGCGATTTCGTTGATGAAGGTCACTTTTGTCGCCAAGAATGCGTTGGCGGCGTATTTGATCATCTCTGCTGTTTCAAGATCTGTGGTCAGCAACGGGTAATCGCGCAGCGCAAGCGGGCGGTAGACCTCTTTCATCACCTCGCTCGCGCGTTCGGATTCAACACCGACCACCACGCGGTCAGGGTGCATGAAGTCATCAATCGCAGCCCCTTCGCGCAAGAATTCAGGGTTCGAGACAACGTCGCACGCCAGATCGGGCCGGACCTCCTTCAAGAGTTCCGCCACCTTGCGGTTCGTCCCGACAGGCACGGTTGATTTTATCACGATGACCGCAGGCTTGGTCAAAACCTCGGCCACTTCTTTGACAGCACCGAACACGAAACTCAGGTCCGCATGGCCATCACCGCGTCTGCTGGGGGTGCCGACGGCGATGAAAACCGTGTCGGCGTCTTGCGTCGCGTCCCGAAGGTCATCGGTGAATGACAGCCGGTTTGCCGCCATGTTGCGGGCCATCAGACGATCAAGACCCGGCTCGAATATCGGGGTTTTGCCTGCGCGCAAAAGTGCGAGCTTATCCTGATTTTTGTCGACGCAGACCACTTCATGCCCAAAGTCCGAGAAACAGACGCCAGACACCAGACCAACATAACCGGTGCCAATCATTGCAATTTTCATCGTCTTCTCTCTTCTTTAGCAGTGGCGCATGTCTCTCATGAAACGCCTAATTCACTTACCGTAATAGTCGCGATACCATGCAACGAACGCGCTGACACCCTCTGCAACATCGGTTTGCGGCGCATATCCGGTCAGGTGTTGCAGCAAGGCATTGTCAGCAAAGGTTTCGTGCACGTCACCCTTTTGCATATCCATGAAATTCTTTTCGAGCGGCATACCCAGCGCATCCTCAATCGCGGCAATGAAATCCATCAAGGGCACCTTGGTGCCATTGCCGATATTGACCACACGGAAAGGTGCTGCGGGGCTGAGGCTATCGCCATCGGCAATGTCATCTGGCGTGGCAGGTTCGACAGGCGGCGTATCAATCAAGAGCCGGATACCGCGCACAAGATCAGTCACATAGGTGAAATCACGCGCCATTTCGCCGTTATTGTAGACGTCGATGGCGTCACCATCCAATCCGGCTTTGACGAATTTGAAAAGTGCCAGATCGGGCCGCCCCCAAGGACCATAAACGGTGAAAAACCGGAACATCGTGGTCGGGATCTTCCACAGATGCGCATAGGCGTGTCCCATGTGCTCATTCGCGCGCTTGCTGGCAGCGTAGATCGTCAGCGGCGTATCGGTGCGCTGCAATTCATTGAACGGCATGTCCGTGTTGGCCCCGTAAACCGATGAGGTCGAGGCCATCAGCAAGTGCTCAACCTGATGGATGCGGGCACATTCAGTCACGTTGAACGTGCCCATGACGTTCGTTTCCATATAGGACCGCGGGTTTTCGAGCGAATAGCGCACACCGGCCTGTCCTGCGAGGTGGACGATAATATCCGGCCTGGCCTCATCACAGGTTTTCGCCAGAAGATCATAGTCTTCCAGCAGCCCCTCAACACATGAGAAATGCGGGTTTTGCAGCAATATCTGATGACGGCGGCGTTTGAGCTGCACATCGTAGTAATCTGTCATGCCGTCATAGCCGACCACGCGAAACCCTTCGTCCAGCAAGAGTTGCGCAAGGTGAAACCCGATAAATCCGGCCGTTCCCGTAATAAAGACAGTGCGCATAGTATGAACCTTGATGAAAACGGCAGTGTTGCGCCGTTTTCATCGAATGTACGGTTCAGGTCAATCCAGCTAGAGCAAACCGTTGGGCAAAGGTTGCTCATTCGCTGTGTTCACGCGGCGGAACCACAGCGTCACCATCGTCGAGGTGATCACGATGAACAGTGAATAGAGCACCGGCACGGCCATGATCGACTGCGCCTCGGTCCCTGAAAAGGTGAAGGCGATGATTGCGATGGCCAGAGGTCCGTTCTGGATACCTGTCTCAAGCGCCACCGTGCGCGCATTCCGCGGATGCAACCGCAACAGGATCGAGAACCCGTAGCCCAGCGCAAAACCAAAGAGGCCCAGCACGATGGACCCGAAATACGTGGCCCATGTCGTCGTGAGCAGGAACTCCCAGTTGCGGGGAATCCACGATACAATCAGGAACAGAATGAAGAAGATCGCCAGCATCGAGCCCATAAATTCGGTCACCGCACCCACGTTGGCGTTCAGTTTGCGCAGCACCATCCCGATGGCGACCGGCACCAGAAGAAGGACCAGTGTCGCAATGATGTTTTCGCGCGGAATATCCAGATCAAGCGCACCCGCATAAAGCACCAGAACCAGCGGGATCAGCAGAACACCAAAGACCGTTGATGTTACCGTCATCAGCACCGAAAGCGCCAGATTACCTTTCGAGAAGTAGGTAAAGATGTTCGAGGTCGTCCCGCCGGGCATGCAGGCCATGATCAGGATACCAATCTTGATCGTGTCCGACACAGGCAAGGTTGTCGCCAGGATAAAGCCGATCAGCGGCATGAACCCGTATTGGGACACAACGCCGATCATCAATCCGTATGGCCGCTTCAACGCCAGCGTAAAGTCACGTGGGGTCAGGGATGCACCCATGCCCAGCATGATCACGAAAATCATCAGAGCCAGAATGGCTTGTTCAAGTGGTCCAACCATTATGCGTTCTCCACTTTGGCTTGTTCTTCGGCGCGCAGGTCCTTGCGCAGGATCTTTCCGACGTTCGATTTTGGCAGTTCGTCCCGGAATTCGACCGCCTTGGGCACTTTGTACCCGGTCAGATGCTCCTTGCAGTAGGCACGCACGGCATCTTTGGTCAGTGTATCATCACGCTTGACGATAAAGGCCTTCACAGCTTCACCCGAGGCACCATCAGGCACGCCAATCACCGCGACTTCTTCGATGCCCGGATGGTTGGCCAGCGTATCTTCGATCTCGTTCGGATAAACATTGAAGCCCGAGACAAGGATCATATCCTTCTTGCGGTCGACAATGCGGAAATACCCGTCTTCGTCCATGACGCCGATATCGCCGGTCAGCAGCCAGCCGTTTTGAATGGTCTTGGCGGTCTCTTCGGGCTTTTTCCAATAGCCCTTCATGATCTGTGGGCCGCGGGCAATCAGTTCACCCGGCGCGCCTTGCGGCACATCAACACCGTCCTCATCCACACATTTCAATTCGGTCGATGGCAAAGGCACACCGATCGAGTTCACGCGGCTTTTTCCAAAAGGGTTAAACGTCAGGATCGGAGAGGACTCAGTCAGCCCATATCCTTCCAGCAGCGGCTTGCCCGTCAGCTTTTCCCATCGTTCAGCCACAATTCCCTGCGTTGCCATACCGCCTGCGGATGCAAATTTCAGGTGCTTTGGTGGTGTATCAAGAAACCAGATTTCCCCTGTCAGACCGTTAAACAACGTATTCACGCCACTCAGCCATGTGATCTTGTAGTTCTCGAACGCGCGTTTGAGGTTGCTGAGCGGGCGGGGGTTCGGGATGAGAATATTGTGCGCGCCCTGCGAAAACATGCCCAGAAAATTCACGGTAAATGCAAAGACGTGATACAAAGGGAGTGCAGTCAAGGCGACTTCGCGGCCTTTCTCGAACTGCTCGATCAGCTCCATCGTCTGTTCCATATTCATCAGAATATTGCTGTGGGTCAGCATCGCGCCCTTGGACACACCGGTGGTGCCGCCGGTGTACTGCAGACAGGCGACGTCGTCGGGGTCGATTGTCTGGCGATAGCTTTCCAGCGCATTGTGCGTCTGCGCGTGTTTTGCGCGGCCCGCCTTAACGGCCTCTGGCAGGCGGATATGGGGGATCGTGATCGGGGTGATCGTCTTGTCCCAATACTTCTGGACCAGACCCACGATACCGCGGGGCATTGCCGGAAAATATTCGGCAACGCGAGTTACAATGACATTCGGGATCGGATGCCCTTGCATCGCTTCGACCAGCTTTTCGGCGAACATATCGACCACGATGATGGCAGAGGGTTCGGCATCGGCGAACTGTTTCGCCATTTCCTCGGGCGTATAAAGGGGGTTCACGTTGACCAGAACACACCCGGCCTTGAACACCGCCATGGCCGCAATCGGATAGGCGAGGCAGTTCGGCACCTGAATGGCAACACGGTCTCCGGTGTCCAGACCCGCGATTTCGCGCAAGTAAACCGCCATAGCATCAGACATCTCATCCGCTTGGCGATAGCTTAATGTCCCATTCATGCCGTTGGGCAGGCAGGTGGTGAAGGCGGGGCGGTCGCCGTAAAGAGCGGCAGTCGCACTGATGAAATCACCGATTGTCCTGAATTCGGGCGCGTCGATCGTCTTGCGGACGGACGTGCCGTAAAAGGCCGTCCAAGGGCGTGTCTGGTCTGTCACTGGCTTCCTCCCAAAAGCGTTCGGGAGACATTATCCGGTCCTGTGATTTTGTGAAGCAAAAGCAGTCGTGCAATGGCATGTGACCCTGCGTCCAATACGCTCAGCCTACACTAGAGCACCAAATCGCAGGCGCGGCTGTTGGATTGCACATGTTTCGCATTGAGCAGATCGTTCTCACCGACCTTGAAACGCGCCTGCGCCTCAGAGAATCCTTCGTCGAGCCAGCGTTGCATCAAACGGCGTTCGAGTTCCTCAATCGGTGCGTCGATCCAGATAGAGCTGGTCCAGAATTGTGCCAATTGACCCCAGGGATCACCCTCAAGCATCAGATAATTGCCCTCAAAGAGCACGTATTCCACATCTTTTGACAGGACCGCCGCACCGGCAATCGCAATATCCCGCGACCGGTCGAAGACAGGGTACACGACGTCTGTACCGTCATGCGCAATCCGCTGCACCAGATTGCAGAAACCCGCGCCATCAAAGGTTTCTGGCGCACCTTTCCGCGCCCGCAAACCGCGCGCATCCAGGATAGCGTTATCCAGATGAAACCCGTCCATCGGCACCACCGCAGACGTCCTGTCCGCAGCGGTCAACAACCGGTGCAGAGCCTCGGCCACGGTAGATTTCCCCGAACCGGGCGGCCCTGCGATCGCAATCAGTTTGCGCCCGACAGGCAGGTGCAAAACATGCTCGAACGCCTGCTTGGCAAGTGTCTCAGGCGGCAATTTCATCAGGTGTCATCGCTCCGGTCATCAGCGCGACAGCATCGGACATTGAAACCTCGGACGGCTTTACAACACACAGGCGTTTGCCAAGACGATGGATATGGATGCGGTCCGCGACCTCGAACACATGCGGCATGTTGTGGCTGATCAGGATGATCGGAATACCACGCGCTTTCACGTCCTTGATCAGCTCGAGCACCTTGCGGCTTTCTTTCACGCCCAGGGCAGCCGTCGGTTCATCCAGAATGATCACCTTTGATCCAAACGCAGCGGCACGCGCTACGGCTACCCCCTGACGCTGGCCACCAGACAGTGTTTCAACCGCCTGATTGATATTCTGGATCGTCATCAGGCCCAGTTCCGAAAGCTTTTCGCGGGCGATTTTCTCCATACGGGGGCGGTCAAGTTGGCGCAGCCATTTGCCCATGAACCCCGGTTTGCGCAGTTCGCGCCCCATGAACATGTTGTCCGCAATGGAAAGGGCAGGTGACATCGCAAGCGTCTGATAGACGGTCTCAACGCCTTCCTCGCGCGCTTCGGTGGGTGAATTGAACTGCACCTTCCGGCCATCCAGGAACACTTCGCCCTCATCAGGGACCACCGCGCCCGATACGGATTTGATCAGTGATGATTTCCCCGCACCGTTATCGCCAATCACCGCAAGGATTTCACCCGGGTACAGATCGAAATCGCAATGGTCCAATGCGGTGACCTTGCCATAGCGTTTGACAAGCCCGCGTCCTTTTAAAACCGGTTCCATTATGCCGATACCCTTCTGATCCATTGGTCCACGGTGACAGCGCCAATGATCAGCGCGCCGATAAGAAGATAAGTCCACTGCGCGTCTGCCCCCGCAAGGCGCAGGCCAAGCGTAAAGACACCCACAATCAGCGCACCAAAGAGCGGCCCAAGGATCGACCCGCGCCCCCCGAAGAGCGAGATGCCACCGATCACAACGGCCGTGATACTCTCAATATTCAGAAGCTGACCCGATGTCGGGCTGACAGATCCGATCCGGCCAATCAGCGCCCAGCCTGCAATCGCACAGATGAAACCGGTAACAGCATAGACCGAAATCAGCGTATAGCGGACGTTCACACCAGAGAGCTGCGCTGCTTCGGGGTCATCGCCGACGGCATAGACGTGGCGGCCCCAAGCCGTTTGGCTAAGCACATATGTCAGCACCGCAAAAATAAGGATCATGGCGATCACACCATAGGTAAAGGTGGCGCCGCCGCTGCCATTTGCATCCGCGCCGACTTTGAAAGTCGTGCCAAGGAACTGGAGCAAGGGTGCTTCAGCCTCGATATCCTGACTGCGGATTGTCTCGTTCGCGGAATAAAGGAAGTTGGCCGCCAGAACGATCTGCCACATCCCCAAGGTTACAATAAAGGGCGGTAATTTCATCACCGCAACAAGCCATCCGTTGATCGTGCCGATCAATGTGCCGAAGGCAAGGCCGATGACAATCGCAGCCTCGACCGGAACACCATAGCGAAAGGTGAATTGCCCCATGATCACGCTCGACAGAACAGCGATTGCGCCGACGCTCAGGTCGATACCTGCCGTGAGGATGATCAGAGATTGCGCAGCCGCGACGATGCCCACGATCTGCACCTGTTGCAAAATCAGCGTCAACGCGAAGGGTGAAAAGAAGGTTGAACCCAAAAGCAACCCGAACACCGCAATTGAAGCGACAAGCACAAACAACGGCACAAGC
This sequence comes from Yoonia sp. R78084, assembly GCF_044595625.1. Taxonomy (NCBI): domain Bacteria; kingdom Pseudomonadati; phylum Pseudomonadota; class Alphaproteobacteria; order Rhodobacterales; family Paracoccaceae; genus Yoonia; species Yoonia sp. R78084. The sequence goes on along the minus strand of NZ_CP138993.1, from coordinate 3,180,909 downwards.
GCGGGATTGACGTGCAGCAAGTGCTGTAAACTGTGCATGAACCCTTTGCGGTTATCTACGAAGGCGGCAACTGTTTCAGTGCGCTCCGTTTTGACAACAGATTCATAGTTATCGGAATCGTTTGGCATTATGCTCCCCAACGTGGCAACGGCGTGAACGGCAAATTCAGCTTCTTAGAGAAAAGGGCAAACACGTTGCCCTTTTCAAAGTTTAACAAAGATGTGTCAGGGATTTAACCCCAGCAAAGCTCCATGCCTTCGGCAACCGAGATGCTGTCAACGCCTTCCGCTGGCTGGTCGGTGACCAGAGCAACGCCGGTGTCAAAGAAGTTCTTGCCTGGTGTGTTTTCAGGCAATGTGCCATCGGCTGCATATGCCGCAATCGCTTCGATCCCTTTGGACGCCATCAACAGTGGATACTGCTGCGATGTCGCACCGATCACACCGTCAGCGACGTTCTGCACACCAGGGCAGCCACCGTCGACAGACACGATCAGCACGTCGTTTTCACGACCGATAGAACGCAGCGCTTCATAGGCACCAGCGGCAGCTGGTTCGTTGATTGTGTAGACGACGTTGATCATCGGATCGACAGCGAGAAGGTTTTCCATCGCACGACGGCCGCCTTCTTCGTTACCTGCGGTGACGTCGTTGCCAACGATGCGCGGATCGGTTTCGTCGCCCCATCTGTTCGGGTCGCCCAGATCGATACCAAAGCCCTGCAAGAAGCCTTGGTCGCGCAGCACGCCAACAGTTGGCTGGCTGACAGCAAGGTCAAGCATGGCGATTTTCGCGTTTGCGGCTTCATCACCAAGTGTCGCTGCAGCCCACTGGCCGATCAGTTCACCGGCAAGGAAGTTGTCGGTCGCGAAGGTCGCGTCAGCGGCATCAATCGGATCAAGCGGTGTATCGAGCGCGATAACCAACAGGCCTGCTTCACGTGCCTGGGTCACAGCACCAACGATGGATGATGTGTCGGACGCTGTCAGCAGAATACCGGATGCGCCGTTTGCGATGCAGGTCTCGATCGCAGCAACCTGTGTTTCGTGGTCACCGTCAACACGCCCTGCAAAAGAGCTCAGCGTCATGCCCGCAGCTTCGGCAGCAGCCTCGGCACCTTCGCGCATCTTAACAAAGAAAGGGTTGGTGTCTGTCTTTGTAATCAGGCACGCGGATGGTCCGTGTGCGTCGGCAAAAGCTGCGCCGCTGCTGGCAATAGCAATTGCACCGCCCAAAAGGGCTGTCTTTGTGGATTTAAACATAATGGTCCTCCCATGACCTTTGTAGTCGTTCCCGTGAGACCGGAAACTGAAGCTTTTCCGACGGACTGTCAATAACTAACTTCCAGAGAGTTATTTAATATGCTATTGCTTGGCGAGACCAAAGAATAGTTGGGTGCGATGGACAGAATTCAGGAACCGGACAGGGACGAATCGGACGACGCGACATTTGAGCGCGGCACCAATCAAGGCGGCATGCGCGAACGAAACGAGCGCGTTGTCCTCAGCCTCTTGCGCCGAAATTCCGACATGGCGAAAGCCGACATTGCGCGCCGCACTGGTTTGTCAGCCCAAACCGTTGCCCGCCTGATCGGATCACTTGAGGCCGATGGCCTTATTCTGCGCGGCACACCTTCCCGGGGCCGGATCGGGCAACCGTCTGTACCCCTTTCGCTCAACCCCTCGGGTGTCGTTTTTCTGGGAATGAAAGTGGGCCGTCGCTCGGTCGAGATGGTTGTAATCGACTTTCTCGGGCAAATCATCGACCGCGAAAAACAGATCTATGACTACCCTGATTTCGATAAGGTTCTGCAATTTGCCAAAACATCGTCAAAGTCTCTGCGCGCTCGGCTTCCGGCAAGCCTGAAACCGCGGATCGCGGGCTTGGGCATTGCGATGCCCTTCTATCTCTGGAGCTGGCCCGAGCATATCGGGGTTGACGCGGAACGTATGGCCAATTGGGAATACCGCGATCTGCAGGCAGAAATTGCCGAAGCACTGGGGATACCTGTTTTCTTGCAGAACGACGGAACCGCGGCCTGTAGCGCCGAGATGGTGTTCGGGGAAAACCCGCTGCCCGCGAATACGCTCTGCTTCTTCATAGCCTTCTTCATCGGCGGTGGTCTGGTGCTGCGCAACACGCTTTACACAGGGTCAACCGGCAATGCCGCCAGTTTCGGGCCCCTGAACATCCCCGACCGCAATGGTGTTTCACGCCCGATGATCGAGCTTGCTTCTTTGGCAACGCTGGAAGAGGCGCTTGTCCAGAACGGCGTTGATGCGCAACAAATGTGGGTTGATCCGGAAAACTGGGACTTCCCCGAAGACATCGTTGCCGAATGGACCGCGCAATGCGCACACGCCATCGCGCAGGCGATCCAATCGACGCAGGCGATCGTCGATCTTGAACTGGTTATGATTGATGGATGGATGCCGCGTGCGCTCTGCGCCGAGGTAACCGCACAAACCAGAGCGCATCTCGCGACGTTGGATATGACCGGTATGGACAGACCCGATATCGCAACAGGCACGCGCGGCCCTGATGCCCGCGTTCTTGGCGCGGCAAGCCTGCCACTTAGCCACCGTTTTCTTGTGCAATAGCTACGACGTACACGCGGAAAGACCCAGGCGGCGAGTTTGCATAAATCCGCAAATATCAGGGATGAAGTGGTGAGCCGTGATGGGTTCGAACCATCGACCTACTGATTAAAAGTCAGTTGCTCTACCAACTGAGCTAACGGCCCACTGAGGGCGGTATCTAGAAAGCCACGGGGGTGCGGTCAACCCCCAAATTCCCCTGACTGCTGGATAACTTGTCTGCCTTGGCATATATCGCCGCCATGACCGCAAACGACTCATCATATTTGCCCTTTATGAAGATGCACGGGCTGGGAAACGACTTTGTTGTCGTGGACGAACGGGGAATCACCCCGCGCGTGGATGCGGCTATCGCTGTGGCAATCGCAGACCGCCATCGCGGCGTGGGGTTTGACCAGCTTGCCGTGCTGTCCGACACGACCGAAGCCGATGTGCGGCTGACATTCTGGAACAGCGACGGATCACTGGCAGGGGCCTGCGGCAACGCCACGCGCTGTATAGCACGTTATCTGATGGACCAGTCTGGCGCGACCACGCTGACCTTGCAAACCGAGCGCGGCATCTTGCACGCGCTGGACTCGGGTAATGGCCTGACGTCGGTCAACATGGGGCAGCCTCAGCTGGACTGGCAGGATGTGCCGCTGGCGCGCGCAATGGACACGCTTGAACTGCCCATCGATGGTGCACCCACAGCAACCGGCATGGGGAACCCGCATTGCACATTCTTTGTAGCGGATGCCGAGGCCGTTGATCTGGCCACCCGAGGGTCCGCAATCGAACATCACCCGCTGTATCCTCAACGTACCAACGTACAATTCGCCAGCGTGATCGGCCCCGATCACCTGCGGATGCGCGTTTGGGAACGCGGCGTCGGTGTGACGCTGGCCTCTGGCTCTTCCTCTTGTGCCACAGCTGTCGCTGCCGCGCGGCGCGGGCTGACAGGGCGGTCTGTCAGAATCGACCTGGATGGCGGCAGCCTGCATGTCGACTGGCGTGATGATGGCGTGTGGATGACGGGTCCGACTGCACATGTCTTTGACGGCGTCTGGCGGCTCTGATGGTGAAAACAGCCCCGATATTCTCCAACCACGGTTGCAGGCTCAACGCCTATGAGACCGAGGCGATGAAGGAACTGGCAACAGCGGCAGGCGTGGATAACGCCATCGTGGTGAACACCTGCGCCGTGACGGCAGAGGCCGTGCGCAAGGCCCGTCAGGATATCCGCAAGCTCCGCCGCGACCATCCGAGTGCAAAGCTGATCGTCACAGGATGCGCTGCCCAGACAGAACCCGATACTTTCGCCAGAATGGCCGAGGTTGATGTCGTCATCGGCAACACCGAAAAAATGGACCCCGCCACATGGGCAGGCATGGCCCCCGATCTGATCGGGCAGACCGAACCGGTACAGGTTGATGACATCATGTCGGTGACCGAGACCGCAGGCCACCTGATTGACGGCTTCGGCACCCGCAGCCGTGCCTATGTGCAGGTCCAGAACGGGTGTGACCATCGCTGCACGTTCTGCATCATTCCTTATGGCCGCGGCAATTCCCGCTCGGTCCCCGCTGGCGTTGTGGTGGATCAGATCAAGCGGCTGGTGGATACGGGATACAATGAAGTCGTGCTGACAGGCGTCGATCTGACCAGTTGGGGCGCCGATCTTCCTGCCACGCCGAAACTGGGCGATCTTGTGATGCGCATCCTCAAACTGGTGCCAGATCTGCCGCGACTGCGGATCAGCTCGATAGACAGTATCGAAGTGGATGAGAACCTCATGCAGGCCATCGCGACCGAACCGCGCCTGATGCCGCATTTGCATCTGTCCTTGCAGCATGGCGACGATATGATCCTGAAACGGATGAAACGCCGCCACTTGCGCGACGATGCCATCGCTTTTTGCCAGGAGGCGCGGAAACTGCGCCCCGACATGACATATGGCGCCGACATCATCGCAGGCTTCCCGACCGAGACGGACGCGATGTTTGCCAATTCTCTGGCGCTTGTCGCAGAATGCGATCTGACATGGCTGCATGTCTTTCCCTACTCCCCGCGCCCCGGCACGCCTGCTGCGAGGATGCCGCAGGTGAATGGCAAGCTGATCAAAACCCGCGCTGCCGCCTTGCGCGCGGCAGGTGAAGCGCAAGTCGTGCGGCATTTGGCCGCCCAACAGGGCAAGACCCATCAGGTGCTGATGGAGAATGCGCGGATGGGTCGCACCGCGCAGTTCACTGAAGTGGTGTTCGACACTGACCAGCCTGAAAGCCAGATCGTGCAGGCGCAGATCACCGGATTTGCAGGCACGCAGCTGACCGCATGACAACGCTGCCGATCCTTTGGAGCTTTCGGCGCTGCCCCTACGCGATGCGCGCCCGCCTTGCGATCCAGTCCAGCGGCGTGCAGGTTGTATTGCAGGAAATCCTGCTACGAGAGAAGCCCGCGCCTTTTCTGGCCGCCTCACCCAAAGGCACGGTGCCTGTGGTGCAGGACGGGGACCGCGTGATCGAGGAAAGCCGCGATGTCATGCTGTGGGCATTGGGCCGCAATGACCCCGAGGGCTGGCTTGATATGCCGCGCGAGGGCCACGCCCTGATTGACCAAAATGACGGCCCGTTCAAAAGCGCCCTGGATCATACAAAATACGCCGTCCGCTTTCCCGACCGGAGCGAAGAGGATGAGCGCGCCAAGGCGATGGCATTTCTTACGGAATTGAACGACCGCCTTGCACAGTCTCCGTTCCTGATGGGCGACCGGCGCACACTGGCCGATATTGCAATTCTGCCCTTTGTGCGCCAGTTCGCGAACACAGACCGCGCATGGTTTGATGCGCAAGCCTTGGGGCCTTTGACCGCCTGGTTGGATGATTTTCTGGCCTCCGAACGGTTTCGCGCGATCATGACGAAATATCCGCCTTGGCAAGAGGGGCAGGATCAGGTCTTGTTTCCCTGACCCAGATAAGGACGACTCCCATGCAGTTGCTGATCTCGCCCGCTTCTCCTTTTGTGCGCAAAGCGCGCGTGCTGACCCGCGAAACAGGGCTGGTGGATACAGTCGAAGAGGTGGTCGTTTCGACCTCTGCTTTTAACTCAGCGCCCGAGGTGATTGCTGCTAATCCGATGGGCAAAATCCCCGCACTGATCCGCGCCGATGGCCCTGCGATCTATGACAGCCGTGTCATCACGCGCTTTCTGAATGATCTGGCTGGTGCAAACCTTTATCCGCAAAGCAGCATCTGGGAAATTCTCACGCTGGAAGCCACAGCCGACGCGGTCATGGATGCGACTGTTTCCATGGCCTATGAAACACGGCTACGCCCTGCGGACCAGCAATCGCCTGACTGGGTCGAGGCGCAATGGGCCAAAGCCGCGCGTGGCATCGCCGCAATCAATAGCCGCTGGATGAGCCACCTGACCGGCCCGCTCAATATCGGGCAGATCGCGGTTGCCTGTGCGCTATCCTATATTGATCTGCGGCATGATGCGCGTGGCTGGCGTAACGGAAACGAAGCGCTGGCAAGCTGGCATGCAGAATTCAGCAAACGCGACAGCATGGTTGCGACAAAGGCTGAGTAACAGCGCTAGAAATCGAAGCTGACGCCAAAATTGACGGCATTTGTGAAAATGTCGGTTTCAAGCGTGCCGCCACTATCAAGATCAGCACGGTTGGATGAGAATGTGCCTTTGTATTCGCCAAAAACGGACCATTGGTCGTTGATGGGCATGGCGGCACCGGCTACCAGCGTCGCGGCGGGACCCGTCAGTTGGTAGCCGTTTGTCTGGGAACTGCCGTTGACGACCTCGACATGCGGTACGGCCAAACCGATCCCACCGCCAACATAGGGCGTCACATCGCCAAGTACGTCATTCCAACGCCGATACGCATTGAGCGTCAGGGTATTCAGACCGTCAGTAAATTCGAGGACTTCGTAGCCGGGTGCTGCGATACCATTGGCGGGGTAGACCTTGTTGTGCGCGAAATCCAATCCATAACCAAATGTCGGCGACTGCCAGCGTGTTGCGCGCACCCCGTAGTAAATCGGCGCCTCGGACGACCGCCCTTCCCAATCCTGGGAAAAGTCATCTGCCCCAATCAATGGATCACGAATCGAAATATCAGACGCTGGCGCGGTCTGCGCGCCACCATAGAAGCTCAACTGCACATCCGCTATCGCGAGGGCAGGTGCAATGACAGCACAAAGGCAATATGACAGGGCACGGCGCATAGCAGCTTGTCCGAAATGAGTGGCACCTAACTCGGGTAGAGACCTGCCACAAAGCTGACAATAAAACACTAACGCCCAGAGGCGTGTTGCTGCGCGCATGTGGCGTCACTGACACAAATAGCCGTATTTTATCGGAAATTCCCGCCACACTATTGCCACAGTTGGGCGAATTCCATCATTTCCGCCAGAAGTTTAGGCTGCTTTGCCTGAACGGGCCACAGGTGATTCTGTCCGCCTGTTTAACGAAGTCTTCGCTGTTAGCGCATAACAGGACTGTCTTGTGGGCCTGCGCCCGATTGTCCGCTGGACCTTGAATGGTTTGATAGTTAAACAGCGCTCAAATTGACTGACCGACCTGTCGGTCTATTTTCTCGTGCGGGCATAGAGCCCATCAAAAGAATCGGAGATGCATCCAGTGTCACATGCAGATGATCATCAGGGCACACGCCGCGACTTTCTTTATTACGCAACCGCTAGCGCGGGTGTTGTAGTAACGGGCGCCGCAGTTTGGCCACTGGTAAACCAGATGAACCCTTCCGCCGATGTTTTGGCGCTCGCCTCGATCCGCGTTGATGTCAGCGCGGTCGCCCCAGGCACCCAGATCACGGTGCTTTGGCAGGGTAAACCGGTCTTTATCCGGTCCCGTTCCGAAGAGGAAATCGCCGAGGCGCGCGCCGTAGAACTGTCCGATCTGCCGGACCAGAGCGCGGAAAACGCGAACCTTCCTGACGGCACGCCAGCCACTGACGAGAACCGCGCACTGACAGAAGATGGTGTATGGTTGGTCCAGATGGGTGTGTGTACACACCTTGGCTGTGTGCCTCTGGGCGACGCAGGTGATTTTGGCGGCTGGTTCTGCCCGTGCCACGGGTCACACTATGATACTTCCGGCCGGATTCGCCGCGGCCCAGCGCCAAAGAACCTGCCTGTTCCTGTCGCGTCCTTCGTGGACGAAACAACTATTCAACTCGGTTAAGGAGAGAAACCCATGGGCGGAATTCCCCACGACCATTACGAGCCAAAGTCCGGCGGCGAAAAGTGGCTTCACAGCCGCCTGCCAATCGTTGGCTTGATGTATGACACCCTTATGCTTCCCACACCAAAGAACCTGAACTGGATGTGGATCTGGGGTATCGTTCTTGTTTTCACACTCGTGTTGCAGATCGTCACCGGTATCGTACTGGTGATGCATTATGTGCCACACGTTGATATGGCCTTTGCTTCGGTCGAGCACATCATGCGCGACGTCAACGGCGGCCATATGATCCGCTACTTCCACCAGAACGGCGCGTCGCTCTTCTTTGTGGCTGTTTATGCACACATCTTCCGGTCGCTGTACTACGGTTCGTACAAATCACCACGCGAGGTGACATGGATCGTCGGCATGCTGATGTATGTGCTGATGATGGGTACGGCCTTTATGGGTTACGTACTGCCATGGGGCCAGATGTCGTTCCACGGTACAGCCGTTATCACAGGCCTTTTCGGTGCGATTCCCTTCGTTGGTGAAAGCATCCAGATCTGGCTGTTGGGTACACCAAACGGTGCGATTGCGCAGCCAGCGTTGAACCGCTTCTTCTCGCTGCACTATTTGCTGCCTTTCATTCTGTTGGGTCTGACCATTGTGCACATCTGGGCATTCCACACGACTGGCAACAACAACCCAACCGGTGTTGAGGTGCGTCGCACATCGAAAGAAGACGCAGCCAAAGACACACTGCCATTCTGGCCGTATTTCGTGATCAAGGACCTTTTCGCGCTGGCCGTCATTCTGGCCGTGTTTGTGGCAGTCGTCGGCTTCATGCCGAACTACCTTGGTCACCCGGACAACTACATTCCGGCCAACCCGCTGGCGACACCATCGCACATCGTGCCGGAATGGTACTTCCTGCCATTCTACGCCGTACTGCGCGCGTTCGACCAAGACGTATGGCTGGTGATTGCAGTGAACTGGATCACATTCGGCATCATCGACGCCAAGTTCTTTGGTGTGATCGCGATGTTCGGTGCGATCGTCGTAATGGCGCTGGCACCGTGGCTTGATACCTCGTCGGTCCGCTCTGGCCGTTACCGTCCGATGTTCAAGTGGTGGTTCTGGCTCTTTGCCGTGAACTTCGTCCTGCTGATGTGGGTCGGTGCGCGCCCTGCTGAGGGTATCTATCCCTACATCGCGCTGATCGGTTCGACATATTGGTTCGCCTACTTCCTGGTGATCCTGCCGCTCTTGGGCGTGATCGAAAAGCCGAACACACCGCCAGCAACCATCGAAGACGACTTCAATGCGCACTACGCGCCGACAGGTGACGGCGCCAAGCCTGTTGCCAGCCCGGCCGAGTGAGAAAGGACGAATAGTCATGTTCCGCAAACTATCACTCACCGCAGCAATGGCGCTTGCCCTCACCGCAGGGCAGGCCACCGCCGCTGAACTTGAAATTGAAGTCACCGACTATGATTTCTCGTTCGAAGGCCCATTCGGCAGCTATGACCAGATGCAGCTTCAGCGCGGTCTTCAGGTCTACACAGAAATCTGTGCCGCCTGCCACGGGCTGGAATTTGTCGCATTCCGCAACCTGTCTGACGAAGGCGGCCCCGGGCTTCCTGAAGACCAGATGCGGGCCTATGCCGAGTTCTACGAAGTCTTTGACGAGACGTTGTTTGATGGCGAGGGCGACTTCCGTCCAGCAACGCCAGCAGACAAATTTCCAGAGTCGAGCCTGTCGAACGCACCTGACCTCAGCCTGATGGCAAAGGCGCGGGCGGGCTTTAGCGGCCCATATGGTACAGGCATCAGCCAGTTCGTAAACGGCATGGGCGGCGCGGAATACATCGCGTCATTGATGACCGGCTACCACGAAGAGCCTGAGTGCGCACTGGAAGGCGAGCCGATGGACGGCTTCTACAACGTAGCATTCGCAGCTGGTGGTTTCCCTGAAAGCTGTAAAGACGAGCACGGCAAGCACAAGGTGCCAGGCTCATGGATTGCGATGTCACAGCCGCTTTGGGGCGATGATGTTGACTATGCAGACGGTCACTCAACCGAGCTGGAAGATGTCGCAATGGATGTTGCGGCGTTCCTGATGTGGACAGCCGAGCCGAAACTGGTTGCGCGCAAGCAGGCAGGTCTGACCGGTTTTCTGTTCCTGACAGTTCTGTCCGTGCTGCTGTACCTGACAAACAAGCGTCTCTGGGCACCACACAAGCACAAAGACTAAGTCAAACAGATCAAACAAACACAAAGGCCCGCCGTTATGGCGGGCCTTTTGCATTCTGTAAGGTGGATCTTGCTCCACCTTACCCCAGATAAGCCCTGAGCGCGGCCGGTGGATCATCAAACAACGCATCGGTCGCAACGGGCGCATGTACCTGACCCGCATCCACGAGCGCAACCATATCCGCAATCCGTCGCGCATCAGCCGGATCATGGGTGACCATCACGACAGTCTTTCCCGCCGCGGCCAGCTTGGATTTCACCAGATCGAGCATTTCATCCTTGAGAGCGGGGCCAAGCGCGGAAAAGGGTTCATCCAGCAAGACGACAGGTCGATCCGCCACAAGAACGCGTGCCAGCGCCACGCGACTTTGCTGCCCACCCGACAATGCAGCGGGTTTGCGTACTTCCATACCAGCCAATCCAACCTCTGCGAGGGCCGCAGCAACCTGGCTCCTTTCTTCCTCGCGCAACCGCAGGTCCGGCCGCAGCCCCAAACCGACATTCTGCGCCACGGTCAAATGTGGAAACAGGTTATTGTCCTGAAAGAGCATACTGACAGGCCGCTTACCTGGCTCTTCATCCGTCACATCGATACCGCCAAGGATCACGCGACCTGACACAGGCGCAAGAAACCCCGCCAGACCCGCCAAGAACGTCGACTTTCCCGCACCGGACGGCCCGATCAAAGCCACCGCTTTGCCGCGTGCGAACACAATATCCGCACACAAAGAAAATGCGCCTTGCTGCAGGACCAGGTTTTCACATCTCAACACGTCCACGCCCCCATCGGTCACAGATCCAGAACAGTGCAAAACTCAGCACCACCAGTAACAGCGCCGCACTTGCCGCTGCCTCCATCCGGTAGGCACCCATCAAACGATACATCGCCAGCGGCAGTGTCTCTTGTCCTTGGCCCGCAAACAAGGCGATCACGCCCAAATCACCCATGGACAAGGCCGCCGCCAAACCCGCCGCAAACCCCAGCGGACGCCGCAGACGGGGCAGAACAACCCATCGTAGCCACGTCCATCCGCGCATATCCAGCGCGAGCCCTAAACGGCCATAGCTTTGGTTGATCTGGTCAACAGTCGGGGCAATGGCGCGGAGCGCGAAAGGCAAAGCGAGTGTCGCGTTCACCAGCATGGTCACCAGCAACGCAACATCAGCCGGACGGACAAAGGGAAACACGATCAGGAATGCACCCGTTCCAACGACCAATCCAGACGCCGCGAGCGGCATCACACCAACCACAGACACCATGGCGCCACCACGCAAAGCCAGCGCAAGGGCCATCAAGACGCAAAGCGCCGCCGAGCCGATGGCGACACAGAGCGACCGCAATGCCGCAGCCCAGACCGTTGCAGGCATGTCGGGGAACGCGGGCAGCCCGCGGACCACGATCATCCCCAAGGGCAGCAGTAGAAAAAGTGCGGCCATAGCGATTACAGCATAGTCCACCACAGGCCGCGGCAAATCCCAACGCTGCACGACACGGTCCATGCCGGCACCCATCGGATCATTCCCTGTCACCTCCCACGCCAGAGCGGCAGCCAACACACAGAGCCCGAACTGGATGCAGGCCAGCAATGCGGCCCGTCCCAGATCGAAATCGAACCGGACCGCCTGATAGATCGCCAGTTCAACTGTTGTTGCCCGCGGTCCGCCGCCCATCGTCAGGGCAACGGCAAAACTGGTCAGACAAATGAGAAAGATGACCAGAAACGTACCTGGCACCACTGAACGGAGCATCGGCCATTCGAGCAACCGGCCAACCGGTGCATTCAGCGATGCCGCAAGGCGAAACCGCTCGGCGGGGATTGAGAGCCAGCCTTGCAAAATAAACCGCACCGCCAAGGGCATGTTAAAGAACACGTGGGCCAGTACCACGCCGTGCAAACCGAAAATCGAAACAGGCTGAAACCCCAGCCAGACCAGGCCATCATTCAAAAGACCGCCGCGGCCAAAAATCGCCAGAAGACCAAGCACCGCGACAATGACCGGTAGAAGGAATGGTGCCCCGAGCAGGGTAATCAGCAAATCCCGCCCGTAGAAACCACGCCGTGCCAAAGCCCGCGCTACGGGAATAGCCAGCAGGACACTCAGCAGCGCAGACAGAAACGCCTGCACAAGCGTAAACCGAACCGCGGCCCAATCCGCAGGGGCGAGGCCACCCATCCATTCGGCACGCCAGCCAACAGCCGCCAGCGTGCCAAGGGTGAGCACAAGCACCAGCGCCGCAGCTGCGACGCCGGGCCAGCGCGGTGTTACTGGGACAAGGCTGTGCGCCATTCGTCCAGGGCCGCATCACGCATGGCGGCTGCATCTTCCGGTGACAACAAGAGTGATGTTTCAGGCGTCATCAAAGTTTCGAACCCGTCAGGCAGGCCCGCAGCCGGAATGACCGCCGGATACATCCAGTTCGTTGTGGGGATCAAGCTTTGGAACGCGTCCGACACCATGAAAGCAAGGAACTGATCCGCCAGTTCCGGCTGATCGGTGCCTGCGACTTTGCCCGCCACTTCGACCTGCATGTAGTGCCCTTCATCAAAGGCCCATGCGACCTTGCTGTCGTCTTCCTCGGCAATTAGGTGGTAGGCAGGCGAGGTCGTGTAGGACAAAACCGCATCAGCCTGACCGTCAAGGAACATGCCGTAAGCTTCGGACCAACCCGGTGTGACAGTTATGATGTTGTCGGCCAGATCGGCCCAGAGCGTTGCAGCTCCATCGCCGTAAGCGGCCTTCACCCACATCAACAGACCCAGACCGGGCGTGGATGAGCGGGGATCCTGAATGACAATCTGGATGTCACTGTCGGCCAAAGCACGCAGGGATGCCGGCGCATCCGCACCTGCATTTCCGACGAAGGCGAAATAGCCCCAGTCGAACGGCAGGAAATCCGCATCATTCCATGCAACAGGGAGATCAAGGTCCGCAGCAACGCCATGCGGCGCAAATAGCCCCGTCTCGCGCGCAGCGGCTGTCAGGTTTGTATCCAGCCCCAAGACGATATCAGCCTCTGTGCGCGGCCCCTCCAGTTGCAGACGGGCCAGCAGGGAAGCCCCGTCACCTGCGCCCACAAATTGCAGATCACAGGCGCATTCCGCCTCGAAAGCGGCTTCAACCGCAGGGCCGGGGCCCCATTCGCTGGTAAAGCTGTCGTAAGTCATGACTTGCAGCACAGGCGTATCGGCGAGTGCAGCCGAAGCACAAAGAGCAAGTCCCGCGACAACTGGCAGATAGGTGGTGTTTTTCATCGTATCCTCCAAATGCGACGGGCGGATTGGGGGATAGCGGGATTGCCATACCTTCCCTCCGCCGGTCTTAACCGGTTCAGGTTCAACGGGTCCGCGTGCTACGCATCTCAGCCATGATTGGCCCCCCGAGGTACGCCCTAGGTATTGCGGAATAGACCGAAGGACAAGGGAAACCTCTTGAGCCTGATTGTCACCCCCGCTAGACCCCATGTGCAAAGGGAGATGCCCATGTCGATCAACAGCTTCGGACATTTGTTTCGTTTCACTACTTGGGGTGAAAGCCATGGGCCTGCCTTGGGTGCCACGGTTGACGGCTGCCCGCCCGGCGTGCCGCTTGAGGCGCCGATGATCCAGCAGTGGATGGATAAACGCCGCCCCGGGCTGAACAAGAACACAACCCAGCGGAACGAACCTGATGCGGTGAAAATCCTGTCCGGCGTCTATGAGGGTAAGACCACAGGTACCCCGATCCAGTTGATGATCGAAAACACCGACCAGCGGTCAAAAGACTATGGCGATATCCTGAACACGTTCCGTCCCGGTCATGCGGATATCACCTATCACCAGAAATACGGGCTGCGCGATCCACGCGGTGGCGGGCGGTCTTCGGCGCGCGAAACCGCGTCGCGCGTGGCTGCCGGCGGTGTGGCGCGCGAGGCGATCAAAGCGATTGCGCCGAACGTAGAGATCAAGGGCTATATGACCCAGATGGGCACCAAAGCGATTGATCGCAGCAAGGTCGACTGGGACCAGATCGACCAGAATGATTTCTTCTGTCCCGACGCCGAAGCAGCCGCCGAGTGGAACGACTATCTGGCATGGCTGCGCAAGGACGATCACAACTCGGTCGGCGCAATCATCGAGGTTGTCGCGCGTGGCGTGCCTGCGGGCATCGGCGCGCCTGTTTACGCCAAGTTAGACACTGATCTGGCCGCTGCGATGATGTCGATCAATGCCGTGAAAGGCGTGGAAATCGGTGAAGGCATGGCTGCCGCTGCGCTTACCGGACGCGACAACGCTGACGAGATTTTCATGGGGCCGAACGGACCGGAGTATTCCTCGAACCACGCAGGCGGTATCCTTGGCGGGATCAGTACGGGGCAGGACATTGTCGTGCGCTTTGCCGTGAAACCAACCTCTTCGATCCTGTCGCCGCGCAAATCCATCCGCATGGATGGCACCCCGACCGAGGTCGTGACAAAAGGACGGCATGATCCTTGTGTGGGTATCCGCGCAGTCCCTGTCGGTGAAGCGATGATGGCTTGTGTGATCCTTGATCATCTGCTGCTGGATCGCGGTCAAACTGGCGGCGTGCGCGGGCAGATCGGGTAAGGTGGATTTCAATCCACCTTACTGTTTGGACAGCTGAACCGCCAAAATACCACCTGCGATAATCGCAACGCCCAGCACATCCAGCACGCCGATCTTTTCGCCCAGAATGATCGCAGCGGTCGCGACCCCCAGAAACGGGTTGAGAAAGTGAAAGGTCGAGGCCCTGACCGCGCCAATCCGGCCCACCAGCAAGAACCAAACCAGCGTCGCACCCAATCCTGGCACGATTGTTGTGTAGATAAACGCGACCCCCAACTGCCAGTTCCACGTGACATCCCAGGTTTCAATTGTGAGGGCTGGAACCCACAGAAACGCACTCCCCACCAGCATCTGTAGACCGACGATCATCAGGACATTTCCGCCTGACGACGCGCCCAAGACAGCCATAGTGGCAATAGTCAGCGACACAACCCCGATCACACAAAGGACAACCCCGAAGAGATCGACGCCACCTTGCAGCCGCGCTCCCATGATCAGAACAACGCCAACAACACCGGCAATCAGGCCAATGATACCCAGAGGCCGCACTTTATTGCCGAAAACCAGCCATCCCGACAAAGCCACCAGCAACGGCATGGTCGAGGCAATAATAGCCGCCAAAGACGCAGGAATCGTCTGCATGGCAACAAAATTGAGACCCAAATACAACGCGTTCTGACAGACACCAAAGATCACGACGCCTGTCCACTGCCGCCGGCTCAGCCGCGCTGACTGGCCAAGCAGAAACGCGATGCCCACACCGATCACACCTGAAATCAGAAACCGGAGTGCCAGAGCACTAAGCGGCGGCGCATACTCGACAATCACGCGGGCAGAGGTGAATGCCGACGACCACATCAGCGCGAACGCCAGCCCCATCGCGATTGCTTTGATGTCCATGTGATCCCCTTTGGTGCCGAGTTACGCCGAGCGTACGGCTGATTGCAAGGCTGGACTGTTATCGCGCCGCACTGTGCATCCCGAAACGAAAAAGGCCGCCTTAACCGGCGACCTTTCCCAAACTCTGCATCCGGCCCGAGGGCCTGCGATGGCTTAGCCGTTCACGCTGTCTTTCAGCGCTTTTGCGATTGTCATTTTGACAACCTTGTCGGCTTCTTTCTTGATCTGCTCACCCGTGGCAGGGTTGCGGACCATACGCTCTGGGCGCTCGCGGCAATAGATCTTGCCAACACCTGGAAGTGTCACAGCACCGCCGCCGGAAACTTCTTTGGTGATGATGTCTGTCACAGCATCAAGCGCAGCACCGGCTGCTTTTTTGTCCATGCCTGTTTCTTCTGCAAGTGCAGCAACCAGCTGCGCCTTTGTCATTGGTTTTGTCGCCATTTTACTGGTCTCCCTCGTTCGCCCCAGCAGTAGGGCCTATTACCCGCACATTTAACGGTATGTTGTGGGACACCACAATGATTAGTGTGCCATTACAAGTGAAAAAGAGCAGGTTTCCGCACTTTTTGACTGTTTAGAGGAAAGCTGTCTCTTCAAAGCTGCGCAATTTGCGGCTGTGAATGCGCTCAAGCGGCATTTCGCGCAACCGTTCCATCGCACGAATACCGATCATCAGATGGGCTGCAACCTGCGTTTTATAGAACTCCGACGCCATGCCCGGCAATTTCAACTCGCCATGCAGGGGTTTGTCGCTGACGCAAAGTAGCGTGCCATAGGGGACGCGAAACCGGAACCCGTTGGCGGCAATCGTGGCGCTTTCCATATCCAGCGCAATCGCACGTGATTGGGAAAGCCGTTGAACTGGGCCAGCCTGTTCGCGCAATTCCCAGTTCCGGTTGTCGATGGTTGCCACGGTGCCTGTGCGCATGATCCGCTTCAACTCATACCCTTCAAGCTTGGTCACATCAGCCACAGCGGTTTCCAGCGCAATCTGGATTTCCGCCAGCGCCGGAATTGGCACCCATACAGGCAGATCATCATCAAGCACGTGATCTTCGCGCAGGTACGCATGAGCCAGTACGAAATCACCCAAGCGTTGCGAATTCCGCAAGCCCGCACAGTGCCCGACCATCAGCCACGCATGGGGCCGCAGCACGGCGATATGATCGGTCGCCGTTTTCGCGTTCGACGGACCCACACCGATATTGACCAACGTGATCCCCGCACCGTTCTTGCGCTTGAGATGATAGGTGGGCATTTGCGGCAATTTCGCGGGCATCGGAACAGGCGCATCGGCATCCGATATTTCGACATTCCCGGTACTCACAAAGCTGGTGTAGCCGCTGTCGGGGTCCGCCAGCATCTGGCGCGCGAAGGATTCAAACTCCTCAACATAGAACTGGTAGTTGGTAAAGAGCACGTGGTTCTGGAAATGCTCGGGCGCAGTCGCCGTATAATGCGCCAGACGCGCCAGTGAGTAATCAACGCGCTGTGCCGTGAATGGCGCCAAAGGGTGCGCCCCGTCAGGGTACTGAAAACCCGAGCCGTTCACGATGCTATCATGTGTCGTGCTCAGGTCCGGTACATCAAATGCATCGCGCAGATTGAATTCCATCGACCCGTCATGTGGCACCGTCAATCCCGGATCGTTTGCCGCAGCAAAATGCACCGGCATTTCTGTGCCGGATGCGCCAATAATCACAGGTACACCGTGACTGGCCAGCAATAGCCCGATTTGTTGTTCAAGATAGGATGCGAACAGGTCGGGGCGGGTCACCGTCGTGGCATAAACCCCCGGTTCGGCCACGTGCCCGAAAGACAGCCGCGAATCCATCTTGGCGTGAGTTGTCGTCGTCAGGCGGATTTCAGGGTAGTAGGCCCGCACCCGTGTGTCAGGCTGGCCATGCCGCAGCGCGGTGGCGAAATTCTCGGACAGGAATTTCACTGCCGTGTCATAAAGCTCTTGCAGCCTGACAACGGCCAGTTTCGCGTCAGTAAATGCCTCTGGCGCGGGGACTTCAGGTGTCCGGATTGACACCTCTTGTGCAACGTTCATGCGTTTTCCTCAAATATATCTGTAATTTCAAACTTATCGACATCCACCAGCCCCAGATCAGAGATCCGTAACGATGGGATGACGACAAGCGCCAGCAGCGAGTGCTGCATATAGGCGTTATTCAATGTGCACCCGCAAGTGGCCATCGCAGCAACCATCTGGTCGGCTTTGGCGGCAACTTCGGCAGCAGGGCTATCGGACATCAGGCCGGCAATAGGCAGTTCCACCAGCGCCAGTTCCTCGCCATCTTTCCAGACGGTCACGCCACCGCCAACCTCGCCCAGTCGGTTCGCGGCGGCAGCCATCATCGCGCGGTCCGTGCCCACGACGATCATATGGTGACTGTCATGTGCCACGGTCGAGGCCATGGCCATCTTGCCCGTGTATCCGAACCCCGACACAAAGCCGTTCACGACCTTTCCGGTGCCTTGGTGCCGTTCGACAAGGGCGATTTGATAGGTGTCGCCCTCGCCTTCAACCAACCCGTCAACAACGGGCAGTTCAGCGGTCAATGCTTGCGTCGGTGCCTGGTTTTCCACCACACCGATGACCTTGGCTTTGACCTTGTTCTTGCCCGAGGGTGCATGGATGGCAAAGTCTGCATCCCCGAGAACCTTCCCCATATGCACGGTTGTGCGGGCATCATCGGGCCAAGCATAATGCGGACAGGTCACGGTAATCTTGCCGTCACGCGCGACGGTCTGACCGCGCGCGATCACCTCTTCAATCGGCAATGTCACCAGATCAGAGGTCAGGATCATATCCGCCCGACGCCCCGGCGCGATCGAGCCAAGCTCGCGCTCCAGCCCGAAATGGGTGGCCGTGTTGATCGTGGCCATTTGCAGCGCGATTACCGGATCACAGCCACAGGCGATGGCATGGCGCACCACGCGGTTCATATGGCCGTCATTCACCAACGTGCCGGAATGGCAGTCATCGGTGCAGAGGATGAAATTGCGCGGATCAAGCCCCTTTTCGGTCACAGCGGTAATCTGGCTTTCCACATCATACCACGCCGACCCCAGCCGCATCATCGACCGCATCCCGTTGCGCGCGCGGGCAATCGCGTCGGCCTCGGCGGTGCCTTCGTGATCATCAGCGGCACCGCCCGCGACATAGGCGGAAAACGCTGTTCCCTTGTCAGGGCTTGCGTAATGCCCGCCGACAGTCTTGCCCGCATTCATCGTCGCGGCCATTTCCGCCAGCATCTGCGGATCGCCGTTGATCACACCGGGGAAATTCATCATCTCGCCCAAGCCGATGATGCCGGGCCACGCCATCGCCTCAGCCACATCATCGGCGGAAATCTCATACCCTGTGGTTTCCAACCCTGGTGCCGAAGGGGCGCAAGATGGCATCTGGGTGTAGATATTAACCGGCTGCATCAGCGCCTCGTCATGCATCATGCGGACACCGCGCAGCCCCAGCACATTGGCGATCTCATGCGGATCGGTGAACATGGTGGTCGTGCCATGGGGGATCACAGCGGCTGCAAATTCGGCGGGCGTCAGCATCCCGCTTTCGATATGCATGTGTCCGTCGCAGAGGCCGGGAATCAGATAGCGGCCTTCCGCCTCGATCACGCGGGTGTCGGGACCAATACAATGCGACGCGTCAGGGCCGACGTAGGCAAAGCGCCCCTCGGCCACAGCAACCTGCCAACCATCTAGAATTTCGCGGGTTTGTACGTTGACCAGCCTGCCGCCGCGAATGACCAGATCGGCCTTATCGCGGCCTGCTGCGACGGCCACCAAGCAGGGGGCAACCTCGGCCCATGATTTGAAATGCGTTTCCATCCCCAATGGTTTCACCGATTTCAGGGACGTTCAAGAGGGATCAGAGGTTCTGAAGCGGCAGCGGCTTTTGATCGGGGTTCAGACGCACCATCGCAAGGTTCAGAGCAGCAGCCACAGTGACCCACGCGAGATAGGGCACAAAGGCCAGCCCCGCCCAGAAATCCAGCTGGAAATGGGTGATCGTAGCGCCAAGAACGGCAATCCAGAGACAGACCATGATCGGGATCGAGCCTTTCAGGTTGCGCGCCCCGAAAAATACCGGCGTCCAAAGCGCGTTGAACGCAATCTGCATCGCCCAGAATGCCATCGCATAGGCGTTGCCATCCAGCACGGCAACGCGGGCGCCCGCGAAAGAGATCAGCAAATAAATCGAGGTCCAGGCAACCGGAAAGGCCCAGTTGGGCGGTGTCCACGACGGTTTGTTCAGGCTTTTGTACCACTCACCGGTGGGGAAAAGCGCGCCCGTCGCGCCTGCGCCAAAGGTCGCCGCCAAAAAGAGGCAAAAAAGCAGAATATCCATTGCAGGGCCCTTTCAAGGTACCCGACACACTTAGGCCATCGGACGGTCAGTTCCAATGCCTGCTTCGCGCGCTTTCAACTCGGCCAAGATATCGAGCACCGATGATGCCCGCTTTTGGTCAGGCTTGGCGCGGCTGGCGGCATCAACCAGAAATGCGACTTCCGGCAGGGGTTTCGCATAGATCACTGCCGATTTCGGCATGATCAGTGAAATGCCCGTCCGCGCGCCCGCTTGCATCAGCCAGCCCAGCTTTTGCGCGCCCGAGGTTCTTGCGCGCATCGAGATACTGTCGAAACCCTGCCTGCGCAGTTGCCTGCCGATACCTGCGTAAATCAGGCGCGCAGCCCAGATACCTGTACGGGCTTGCAGCGGCAGTACGTCAATCCCTGCCTCGGACCGCAGATAAAGCCTGTCGGCCTCGGCCAGAAGACGTTTGACCATACGCCGCACGTCATTCGTTGGCAGGGTTTCGCGGGTAAAGTTCACGGGATCAATGCCCGCCTCGGCCAGCCAATCCAGCGGCAGATAAATCCGCCCCATGCGGGCATCTTCGCCCACATCGCGCGCGATATTCGTCAACTGCATTGCAACGCCCAGATCACAGGCTCGCGCCAGTGCATCGGGATCGCGCACGCGCATCAGCACGCACATCATCGCACCTACGGCACTGGCCACGCGGGCGGAATAATCGCGCACGCCGCTTAAGGTGTCATAGCGCCGCTCGGCGGCATCCCATGCAAGCCCTTCCAGCAAAGCCTCGGGCAGGGCACGGGGCATCTCGAAGTCCTCGATGATCGCGGCAAAGGCGCGGTCTTCGGGCGCATTGTGGGGTTTGCCGGCATAGGCCGCATCCAGACGGTCTTGCAGGCGGAAGACGGCACCGGCCTGATACTCGCCCTCGTCCACCTCATCATCGGCCAGACGGCAAAAGGCATAAAGTGCCAGCGCAGGATCGCGCACCTTGGCGGGTAAAAGTTTGCTCGCGGCATGAAAAGACAATGATCCATGGCGGATCGCCTCGCGGCAATGTTCAAGATCATCGGGGCGGATCATTCCGCAGCAACCTTGAGTTCAGGCACAACCGGCGCATCAGGCACCAGTTTCGCCAGCACTTCGGCACTGGAAATCACGCCCGGCACACCTGCACCCGGATGGGTACCTGCACCGACAAGGAACAGGCCCTTGGCCTCTTCGCTAATGTTATGAGGGCGGAACCACGCGGATTGTAAAATGCGCGGTTCGATGGAAAAGCCCGACCCGTTGGGCGACAGATACCGGTCGCGGAAATCCTCGGGCGTCAGCACCATTTCAGTGCTGATATGTTCCGCAAAGCCGGGGATCGTCTTTTCAACTTCAGCCATGACCTTGGCTTTGTAAATCTCGGCCTCTTTGGCCCAATCTACAGGGTCATCAAAGCCCAGATGTGGGACAGGCGACAGCACATAAAACGTGTCATCCCCTACAGGAGCGACGCTGGGATCGGTCTTGGACGGGCGGTGGATATAAAGGCTCATATCGTCGGCAAGTTTGCCCTTGATAAAGATATCCTTCAGCAGCCCCTCATAACGTGGCGCGTTGGTGATGGTGTGATGGCCCACATCGGGCCACATCTTGGCGGTGCCTTTGGTGCCGAAATACCAAACGAACAGGCCCATAGACCAGCGCCGTGATTTCAGTTTCTGATCGGTCCAGCGTTTGCGTGGCGTGTTGCGCATCAGACGCTGATATGTGTGGCCTGCATCGGCGTTGCTGACCACCAGATCAGCTGCGATTTCCTGACCGTCTGTCAGGCGCACACCTTTGGCGGCACCGTCTTTGACCAGGATTTCATCCACTTCAGCCCCTTGGCGGACTTGCCCGCCTTGCGACCGGATCACGCCGACCATCGCCTGCGCAATCGCCTGTACGCCGCCCATGGCGTAGTGCACGCCAAATTCCTTTTCCAGATAGGCCACCAGCGCATACATCGACGTCACATGGCGCGGATCACCCCCGATAAAGAGCGGATGAAACGACAATGCCATGCGCAAACGCGGGTCTTTCACACGCGCCTTGGCCAGCCCAAGGATCGACCGGTCCGCGCGCAACAGTGCGAAGAGCGGCAGCACCTTGATGGTTTCCCAAAGCCTGTGCATCGGCTTGGCGACCATGCCTTCAAAGCCCACTTTGTAACAGGCCTCGCTATCCTTCAAAAACCGCTTGTAGCCCTTCACGTCACGCGGGCTGAGCCGTGCCACCTCGGCCAGCATCGCGTCAGTGTCCTGCCGCGCGGTAAAGGTAGAACCATCCTGCCAACGCACCTCGTAAAACGGGTCCATCGGGCGCAGGTCGATATCTTTGTGAAAATCGCGTCCACAGGCAGCCCAGAGCGCCTCGTAGACTTGCGGCACAGTGATAATCGTCGGGCCCAGATCGAATCGGTGGCCATCTTGTGTCACAGAGGACCCCCGCCCGCCGGGCTTATCCAGCCGGTCCAGCACGGTGACGGCATAACCCTTGGCCCCGAGGCGCATGGCCGCAGCGAGGCCACCAAGCCCCGCACCGATCACAATTGCTGCGTTTGAATCGCTCTGTTCGTCTATCATCATGGCTCAACTCTAGTAGTGTAAACACAAGTTGACAATTATTATGTCAACATCTTCCCAAAACGGACCACATATGTCAGGATTAGTTGACACGATCAGAGGTCTTCACCGTGACTCAAACCGTCAGCCTGTCATTCTTCCGCTTCAGTGGGCCCATTGCCCGTGCTTGGGCGTTGACGATGATGGGCGGCGCAAGACTGCCTCTGGCACGCACGCCCGACATCGGATTCTGGAAGCTCTGCGGATCAGGCACTGGCGAAGGTTTTACCCCCGTCCCCAACACCGCTGTTTACGCGATCCTTGCCACTTGGCCCGATGCGGAAACGGCCCAAGCACGCACACAATCAGGCATTTTCGCGACTTACCAGAAACGTGCCGCCGAGGATTGGACCGTCTTTCTCCAAACGCAGACATCGCGCGGCGCATGGGCGGGCCAATCACCTTTCGAACCGACGATGGCACAAACCACCGGCCCGCTTGCTGCACTCACGCGCGCAACCATCAAACCCAGCATCCTGACCAGATTTTGGGGCCGTGTGCCGAACATTTCGGAAATGATCGGCAAAGATCCCAACGTTGCCTTCAAGATCGGCATCGGCGAAGTGCCGATGCTGCACCAGGTGACCTTTTCGATCTGGCCTTCCGAAAAAGCGATGGCCGGTTTCGCCCGTACCGGCCCGCACGCCGATGCCATCCGCGCCGTGCGCGAAGAAGGCTGGTTTCGCGAAGAACTCTACGCCCGTTTTGCCGTCCATTCGGATCGCGGCACCTGGAACGGCACCTCCCCCTTAGCCAAACTTGAGGCCGCATAATGCAACCATTCCCCTTTTCCGCCATTGTCGGCCAAGACGAGATGAAACAGGCGATGATCCTCACTGCGATTGATGCCAGCATCGGTGGGGTTCTGGTCTTTGGTGATCGCGGCACAGGCAAATCCACCGCCGTGCGTGCACTGGCCGCCCTGCTGCCCCCGATCAAGGCGATCAAAGGCTGCCCGATCAATGCAGCCACTGCCAAGGACGTGCCGGATTGGGCCGGCCTAAAAACAAAACGCGCATATGAGATGCCGACGCCGGTGGTGGACCTGCCGCTTGGCGCGACCGAGGACCGCGTGACAGGCGCGCTTGATATCGAGAAGGCCCTGACCAAAGGCGAGAAAGCCTTTCAACCCGGCCTGCTGGCCCGCGCCAACCGCGGGTATCTTTACATCGACGAAGTGAACCTGCTTGAGGATCACATTGTGGATCTTCTGCTCGACGTCGCCCAATCTGGTGAAAACGTGGTCGAACGCGAAGGTCTTTCCATCCGCCACCCCGCCCGCTTTGTTCTGGTCGGGTCCGGCAACCCCGAAGAAGGCGAATTACGCCCGCAGCTGTTAGACCGTTTCGGTCTGTCGGTTGAGGTCGCATCACCCAAAGATGTTGCCACCCGTGTCGATGTCATCAAGCGACGCGATGCCTTCGAGAACGACAATGCCGCCTTTATGCTCCGCTGGCAGGCCGAAGATGCGGCGATCCGCGAACGTATCCTGACCGCGCGCAAAGCGCTGGCAAAGCTCAAAACGCCCGAGAAAACGCTGGTCGACGTGGCCGAACTTTGCCTCGCGCTGGGCTCGGACGGTTTGCGCGGTGAACTAACCCTGCTCAAAGCCGCCCGCGCCTATGCCGCGTGGCGTGATGACACGGCGCTGACCCGCGCCCATGTAAAGGCCGTTGCGCCCATGGCGCTCCGTCACCGCCTGCGCCGCGATCCACTGGACGAGGCGGGCAGCGGCACACGCGTCGCCCGCACCGTGGAAGAAGTCCTTGGCTAGGGAAAGCTGGCACCACGCAACGCGCGCGTTGCAATTGCTCGCGCTTGATCCGGGTCTTGGCGGGATATGCATTCGTGCGCGCTCTGGCCCCGTTCGTGCGCGCCTGATGGAAATGATTTCCCCTGATGCCCGCCGCCTGCACCCCGCCATAACTGACGAGGCGCTCTTTGGCGGGTTGGACCTTTCGGCGACTTTGGCCAGTGGCCAGATGATCCGCGAAACAGGACTGCTTGAAACGCCATGCACCTTGGTGCTTGCAATGGCTGAACGCGCCACAACAGGGCTGGCGGCGCGGCTCGCGGTCGCGCTGGACCGCAGCACCGATCACACCCTGATTGCACTGGATGAAGGCGCAGAGCCCGACGAATGCCTGAACCCCAAACTGGCCGAGCGGCTGGCCTTTCATGTCGATCTGTCCGAGTGCGCCCTGCAAGATATCACCGCCACAGCGCCTAGGGCGCCAATCGCGTTGCGTGACGTCAAAATGCCCACCGACTTGCTTGAGCAAGTCACGCGCATCGCCTGCGACCTCGGGATTGATAGCATGCGTGCACCACTATTCGCCCTGCGCGCCACCCGTGCCAATGCCGCTCTGATGGGCCGCACACAGATCACGTCCGAGGATGTTGAAATTGCTTGCGCGCTGACCTTGGCACACCGCGCAACGCGGGTGCCGGAGCCTGAATCGCAAGAGGAAGAGCCACCTGCACCGCCCCCCGACCAGAACAACGAAAACCAAGGTCCCGAAGACAGCCTTGATCTGCCTGATGAGCTTTTGCTTGAGGCCGTCCGTGCCATGCTGCCCGATAACCTGCTTGAACAACTGGCCGCGCAAAAGGCGCGGGCGGGGCGTGGCAATGGCACCGGTGCTGCACGCAAGGGCAACCGGCGCGGACGGCCTTTGCCATCACGCGCGGGGCATATCAGCGATGGCGCACGGATTGATATCATCGGCACGTTGCGCGCCGCGGCCCCTTGGCAAACGATCCGGCGCAACGCGACAGGCCGCGACGGTCTGCACATCCGCCCCGCAGATATCCGCATCAAACGGTTCGAGGAAAAATCCGACCGCCTGTTGATCTTTACGGTTGATGCCTCTGGGTCCTCCGCCCTCACCCGTCTGGCCGAAGCCAAGGGTGCGGTGGAACTTCTGCTGGCCGCAGCCTATGCGCGCCGTGATCACGTGGCACTTGTCGCCTTTCGCGGGACCGAAGCCGAGCTCTTGCTGCCACCCACCCGCTCACTGGTGCAAACCAAACGGCGCCTGGCGGCATTGCCCGGCGGCGGCGGCACGCCGCTTGCCGCAGGTATGGTCACCGCGTTTGAACAAGCCGTCCAGGCCACCCGCCGTGGCATGACACCGACGATTGCAATCCTGACCGACGGGCGGGCGAATATCGCGCTGGATGGGCGTGCAGACCGCAAACAGGCGGCCACTGATGCCCAGCAAATCGCCCGCGTTCTGCGTGCAAATGGTGTTGATGCGATTGTGATCGACACCGGCAACCGGCCCGAACCTGCGTTGCGCAACCTTGCCCAGACCCTGGATGCGGCCTATCTGCCCTTGCCGCGCGCCGATGCCCAGCGCCTTTCCAAATCCGTCGCCACCGCGTTGGGCGATTGATGCGGTGGCCCGAGGATGCCGAAGGCTGGCCTCTGACGGTATATTCGCGGCAGGTTCTGCACCGTCCGCACCGTTGGCATATTCAGGAACACGGGATCGGACCCACAATCCTGCTGATCCATGGCGCAGGGGGGGCAACGCAGAGTTTCCGTGGCTTGTTTCCCATCCTTGCGCGCACCCACCATGTTGTGGCTGTTGATTTGCCCGGTCAGGGGTTTACCCAAATGGGCGCGCAACAACGCTGCGGGCTGGATCACATGGCAGCGGACCTGCTTGCACTGGCACGCAACCAAGGCTGGTCGCCTGATATCGTTGTCGGTCACTCCGCAGGTGCGGCTATTGCGCTGCGCATGTGGGAACTGGGACTGCAGCCCGCCAAGGGAATCGTGGGGATCAACGCCGCTCTTGGGAATTTCAAAGGGGTCGCTGGCTGGCTCTTTCCGATAATGGCCAAAGCCTTGGCCGTTTCACCTTTTGCGGCACGCCTGTTTAGCAAGACGACAACGCGCAATAGCATCAGCCAACTGATCGAAGGCACCGGATCAAATCTGGATGCGCGGGGCATTGATCTCTATTATCGGCTCGCAACTGACAAGGGCCACGTGGATGCGACGCTTTCGATGATGGCGCAATGGTCGCTCGATGGGCTACTGGCGCGGTTAGGCAAGATCGACGTGCCGGTCCATCTGATCGCGGCACTTGGCGACAGGTCTGTACCACCCGAGGTCAGCCGCAGTGCTGTCCGAAAGCTTCCACAAGGCAGGTTAACCGAGGTTGCCGGACTTGGGCACCTCGCGCATGAGGAAGACCCCGAAACGATCGCGAATTTGATCACCGACATGTAAAAGGCCGCCGGGTTTCCCCAACGGCCTTTTTTCATTCAGAACAACGGTTACCCGCTGTAATGGCTCTTACTCAGCGGCAAATGTCGCCAGGTATGCATAAAGGTCGTATGCCTGAGCTTCTTCGCGTACCTGATAGGCCATCTTGCCACGTGCACGACGGTTGTCGAGCGTTTCGCGGAGCCAGCCTGTCGGATCCTGAACGTAGCCGACAAAGGCTTCTTCAGTCCAAGGTGTGCCAGCTTCGCCCAATTCGATCAGCGCATCGCTGTAACGGAAATCTTCAACCGATCCCATTGTGCGACCGGCAAGTCCGTAAAGGTTTGGACCGGTACGTGCATTGCGACCGGCAAGAACCTCGCCGGATGCGTCTGCGACAACATGGCATGCAACGCACTGACGGTTGAATTGCTCTTCGCCAGCTGCGGCGTCACCGACAGTCGCGGCGTGGCCGTCAGCAAAGGCGGGTGCGGAAAGAACAGCAAATGCTGCTGCGATAGTAAAACGTTTCATGATCGTATTCCTCTTCGATCTAGTTCTGTGACCGTTCGCCCCAGTCGGCGCTTAATGTAACGCGGGAAACCAAAGGGTCCACCCCCGCATGCAAAAGAATCCGTGATACGCGTTATGCCACCGCATGCGCGAGCGCACATTGGCGCCACAAAACCTTTAACGCATTGATAAGATGATCAATATCTGCATCTGTATGCAGCGGTGATGGTGTAAACCGAAGCCGCTCGGTCCCCTTAGGAACGGTCGGATAGTTGATCGGCTGCACATAAATATCCCATTCGCGCATCAGATAATCGGCCAACATGCGCGTCTTGACAGGATCACCGATCATAACCGGCACAATATGGCTGTCGTTCTCCATATGCGGAATCCCCTCACGATCAAGCGCCGCACGCAGGCGCGCCACCTGGCGGCGTTGTTGGGCGCGTTCAATCTCTGACTCCTTGAGATACGCGATCGAGGTGCGCGCAGCCGCAGCGACCGCTGGCGGCAGTGCTGTGGTAAAGATGAAGCCCGAGGCGAAGCTACGAATAAAGTCACACAACGCCGCCGATCCCGTGATATATCCACCGACAACACCATATGCCTTGCCCAATGTCCCTTCGATCAGGGTAATCCGGTCTGCTAGCCCCTCGCGTTCGCTGACACCGCCACCGCGCGGGCCATACATGCCAACGGCATGGACCTCATCCAGATAGGTCATCGCACCGTATTTTTCGGCGACTTCGACGATCTCTTTGATCGGGGCAATATCACCGTCCATGGAATAGACGCTTTCAAAGGCAACGATCTTGGGCACATCAGCGGGCAGACAACGCAGCTTCATTTCCAGATCATGCACGTCGTTGTGTTTCCAGATCACCTTGTTGGCGCGGGAATGGCGGATGCCTTCGATCATGGATGCATGGTTGCCTGCATCCGACAGGATCACGCAGTCCTTCAAACGGCTGCCCAAGGTGCTGAGCGCGGC
This sequence comes from Yoonia sp. R78084, assembly GCF_044595625.1. Lineage (NCBI taxonomy): Bacteria > Pseudomonadati > Pseudomonadota > Alphaproteobacteria > Rhodobacterales > Paracoccaceae > Yoonia > Yoonia sp. R78084. Next base: position 3,152,696 of record NZ_CP138993.1, on the reverse strand, counting down.
CCAGTTGGACACATACCCCGACGTAAAGAGCAAAGCCGACTCTTTGCCATGCAGATCGGCAAGCTCACGCTCTAGCAAAAGGTGGTCGTGGTTCGTGCCCGATATATTGCGCGTCCCGCCTGCGCCGGTGCCGGTGCGCTCAACGGCTTCACACATCGCACCAATCACCTTGGGGTGTTGCCCCATGCCCAGATAGTCGTTCGAACACCAGACTGTCACATCACGCACGCCGTCTTCGGCGTGGTTGGCCGCCCGCGGGAATTTCCCGCATTTGCGTTCAAGTTCGGCAAAGTACCGATAGTTGCCGTCCTGCTTGAGTTGGGACAGCTGTGCATTGAAAAGTGCGTCAAAATCCATCGGTCTTATCTTTCTTCTTTGGACATCGTTTTTTGCGCCGGAAGCATCCAGCGCCAGAGTTTTGCATCCGGCAGCGGAACCACCATCAACCAGTGTTCAAGCAGGGCAAGCCCTGCCATTGCGGTAAGCAGGGCATAGCCTGCGACAGTCACCTCTGATCCGGCGGACCAGAGCCGCTCGGCGCAGACGGCGAGCAGCGCGGTCAGAATGGTGATCGCGGCTGGGAACGCGAGTGTCACCGGACTGCGCCGGAAATAGGTTTTCAGATGGTTCAGCCTCAGCGGCACGAATTCCGTATTGATCCGCGGCACGCCAAAATAGAGGTTCAGTTTGGCCAGAATGCGCGCAATGAACAGCACGAGGTAGATCGCAAGCGCGATCCGGTTCGGGGCACCTTCCGATGCAATCACCAGACCCCAAAGACCAAGTGTCAGCGCCAGTTCGTGGTAGGCCACCGTCGAGAATGCACGAAAGAACCGATCCCGCCCGGCAAGACCGGGGGGGCAATCGTCACGCATGGGGCCCGTGATCACACCCGCCAGAAAGGCAAGCTCGATCCAGCCCCAGATCGCCAAGGCCCCCGCAAAGCCGATATAGACGCCAGCAACGCTGGCATCATGCAAAGACACCGCCACAGCCCAGATACCGACCGCCAGCAACGGCAGGCCCATAAAAGTGGTCATGCCATGGCGATCCAAACGGTCCGCCCGCCGCACCGCCACTAGAATCGCACCGGTGGCGAACCACCAGGCGAAAATAGCGATCAGCGATGCGATCCAGGGCGATGTCATCAGTATGCAGGCTCCAGTCGTGGGCTGTCAGGAACAGCATTCTTGTGAACTGGAATTGTCAGCAGGCTAACGAAGGCGTAACCGGCCTTGGCCGATCCGACCATCCGCTTGGCCCAGCCCCCGATCCCGCCTTGCTTGCGGCCTTCGGCGATCTGCACATTGGCATCCTGCATCCGGTTCAGGGTTGGTTCCCAACGGGGGTGGTCGATGTCCAAGGTCATCGGGAACACCTGTGTCGAGATTTCCGAGGTCTTGCGGAACACCTCTTGGCCGTACCATTTGGGGTCAACGCCCAGCGCCTTGTGGAATTCGGGGCGCTGGTGGTCGCGCACCCACATGGTCGAGAAGACAGCCGTCAGGAAGAACTTGATCCACATGCGGTTGGCCCAGCTTTGCGTCAGCTTGGGGTCGGTTTTCAGCAGCAGGGCAAAGGCCTCACCATGGGAAAACTCGTCGTTGCACCATTCACGGAACCATTTGAAAATGGGGTGGAAGCGGTGCTCGGGGTGCGCCTCAAGGTGACGGAAGATCGTGATGTAGCGCGCATAACCGATCTTTTCGGAAAGATAAGTCGCGTAGTAGATGAACTTGGGGCGGAAGTACGTGTACTTCTTGGCCTGCGTCAGAAAGCCAAGGTTCACGGCAATACCCGCTTCACGCAGCGCGTCATTGATGAAGCCGGCATGGCGGGCCTCATCGCGGGCCATCAGCTGAAACAGCTCGGTGATATCCTTGTTGGATCCGCGCCGCTTCATTTCCTTATAAAGCACACAGCCCGAGAATTCAGCCGTGCAGGACGAAATCAGAAAGTCGATGAACTCGGCCTTCAGCTTCGGCTCCATCCCGTCCCAATCCACATGGTCCCAGTCTTCGTTTTTCTTGAAGTGGCCCTTGTTGGGGTCAGCCTTCATCTGGCCGATCAACACGTCCCAGTCTTCGCGGACGGAGGAGACATCAATCGCATCCATCTCATCGAAATCGGTGGTGTAGAAACGCGGCGTCAGCAGCGTGTTGGACATCGCCACTTTTGTCGCTTCTTCATTGGTCAGCGGCGGCAGCGCTTCTTGTGCGGCAATCGCCTCTTCGGCGGTGGCGGCGGTGGATGAATGCATGTTCATGACATCACCTCTTCGCTAAAGGAAAATTCGCAGAGTTCCATGAACTCAAAATCCCCGGTGGCACGGGTCCAAAGCTGTTCCAGCTTGCTGGCGCGGGTAATGACGGCGGTGCGCTTTTCTTCGATCAGCTCGCCAAAGGCAGCCATAATTTCGGGGCCCTGCACCTGCACCGTGTCACCCGGATAGATGACAGCGCCATTATCCAGACGCACGTGCGCCGACAGTTCTTCAAACCGGTGCGAGATCGTGACCGTGCACGGCGCGGTCTCTTTCTCTCTTGTAAATAGTCCCATGTGAGTTCCCTTTCACATTAAACGCGGGGGGCTAGCCTGCGTTTGGTTTCAGTCCAGCAGTCTTGCGAAGGCTGCTACATTATCTTTGCCGTAGCCAATCAATTCGACCCGCAGGTCGGTGGTCTCATCAATGATGGCGATATTGCCGTTCTCGCGCCGCACGACGGTGACGGGCGCAGTTTGCGAGACGTTATTCACATAGCGCGACCGTTCCACGACGCGGCCAATCACACCCAGAAAACCGCCTTTGTAATCAGCAGAAGAAGCCAGCAATTCACCCTCAGGCGTTCTGACCTCGTAAATGCCGCTCCGGTTGCCCTCCATCACAATCTCAAGTGATTGAACGATTGGCGCTTCGACCAGCACACCACGGTTCGGTACGTCAAACCATTGCGCATAGGCCACTAAGGCAAGGGCCGCTGCCATCAGACCAAACATGGCCTGCACCAGAAATCGCGGGACCATATCGCGGTCGCGGTGGCGCATTTGTTGTTCAAGTTGCGACATATGACTTACTCCGCTGCAACGGCGTTGCTGCCGTCTTGTTGCGACACACGCGCGATGCGTGGCTCGGAAATCCGGGTCTCGGCCGCTTCAGCAAAGATCTGGGCGACATTCTGGGCATCAGGGATACAGCGCAGCGCCGGCTGCGTGCGTGCTATCCGCCACGGGCGGACGTGCGGCCATGACATCAGATAAGAAATGCGGGTTTCGCCAATCAACTCGAACGCCAATGTACCGTGGCCCGATGGTTTCAGGTCCAGCTTGGCGGTCCCGATCCATGTATAAGGCAGGTTCAGTGTCATGGTCAGCGCCGCCCCGATCCGCATGGCCACGCGCTTGTTTGTCAGCGTGTAAACGGTGGAACGGGCCTGCACATAGGCAATCCCATAAAGGATACCACAGGCGATCAGGCCGGAAATGATGAACGGGATACCATGCATTAACGCAATGCCGAAAGGTGCATCCGCTGCCGAAACACCCACCCGCCAGAAGGCGAGCAATGCGAAATAGGCCGCAACCCAGCGCACCCCAAGCGCTTCGCGCGCCAAGAGCCGCGGATCAGGGGCACCCTGCCACAAGATATGTTCCCCTTCGGGCAGCTGCTCTGGCAGGCCCCTGATGGGTTCAAAGTTAAAATCGTCGTGGCTCATGGTAGGTTCCCTTTCGTAGCCAGGGCGGCCCCGGTGGCGAACCGGGAACGCAGCGTGTTTTCATCGGACCGGATCAGGAGGCGTACATCGTGCCACCGGCGTAGTACGCCATGATCTTGTCTTCCTCGAGCAGGGTGACCTGCTCCATGCTTTTGGTCGTTGGCACGTTGTCCCAGTTGCTTGCGTAGAGCGATTTGACCGTCACGCGGTCAGTTCCGATCTTGGCAAGGTTCATCGGGATCAGACGTGTTTTGCCTGTGCCTTCTGGGTTCAGATCAACCGTCAGAAAGCGGACCATCTGCTCGGGCACGTCGACCCACATATCGGTGACACGTCCGACGACTTCACCATCACCACCGACAACGGCCTTGCCGCGCGGGTCACGACCGGCAGACACCTTGAAGTCAGGCAGCATCGACATCGGCTTGATCTTGACATGGCCGTGCGCGTCCAGTTCCGGCGCATCGCGGCGTGGTGCCCAGGCAGCAGGACCGACACCATCAATCATCGGATCACCAGTTGGAATCCACGGCGAACCGGTCGAGGCAGAGGACTGCGCCAAGGCAAGATCAGTCCGCATTTTGCTGTCTTCGAATGCGCGTGAAGGCACTGTCAATTCACCGCGGCCATCGCGCAGTTTGAAGGTCTTTTCCTTCGGCAAAGGAAACAGGCTTTCGTTCGCAGGCACACCATCGGCGTCGTCCCGCAAAGGATAACCTTCACGCATGTTTTCGGTTTGCAGGTAATAGACAAGCCCCGCAAAGAAGATCCAGAAGAGCCATATCGCTGCGCTCGCCAGATCGAAGTCTCCAAAAAATTCTACACCAACCATTGGTTTTTCCTTTCGGTGGTTAGGTCGGGAAATCTGCCAATCCCAGCTTGGCAGACCCCCCGGTGGTTATGGGCCGCAACCGCACAAGCGGCCCCAGCACAATCAGGGTTAGGAATAAGAGGCCAATTTCGGTGTGATAAACGACCGAATAGCCGGTGGCAGGCGTGGCGAGCGCCTCTCCCAAGGTGCCGTTCCCAGCGGCATGGTTCACGAGGTCACGCACAGTGCCCCCGATAAAGATGGACAGCCCCGCGCCGGTGGCTTGTGCAGCCCCCCATGCGCCAAGGGCCAAACCACGACCGGCTTTGCCGATTGTGGGCATTGTCATGGCGGCGGTCAGGGTCGAGACGCCGAAAAGGCCGCCTCCAAACCCGATCAGGGCCGCACCGAAATAGAACAGAACTGGCGATCCGATGGGCGCCGAAAAGATGACAGCGCAAAACGCCAGAATTCCAGCAAGAATGCCGCGTGCGCACATCCGATAAGGGTCAACGCCCTTTGCCAGCCAGCGCGCCGCAAAACCGAAACCGACCAGCGCGCCCAGCGCCCACATCGCTGTCAGCAGCGTGGTTGCGGACACGGACAACCCGAGGATCTCACCACCGTAAGGCTCAAGCAGGACGTCCTGCATGTTGAAGGCCATCGTACCAATAAAGACAACAGCAAGCAGACGGCCCGCATCACCACCGGCGGCTAGATCATTCCAGGCATCGCGGAATGTCGGGCTTGCCTCTGCGCGCTGTGCCTTGGTCATCGGCTTGACCTGTTCCTGCTTCCACAGGGCAATCAGGTTCAAGAGCAGCGTGACAACAGCCGTACCTTGCACGACCTGCACCAGGCGCAGCGCCGAATAATCACGCAACAAAGCGCCGATGATGATGGCTGCAAATGCCATGCCCAGCAGGTTCATCACATAAAGCAGCGCAACCACCTTGGGCCGCGTTTCTTCCGTCGCGCGGTCAGCGGCCAGCGCCAGACCCGCCGTCTGGGTCATATGCATGCCGATCCCGGTCAGCAAAAACGCAAGGCCCGCACCCACATAGCCCGCAATCGGGAAATCGAGCGTGCGGTCACCCGACAGCACAAGCAAGGCCATCGGCATGATCGCAAGACCGCCGAACTGCCACATGGTGCCGAACCAAAGATAGGGAATGCGCTTCCACCCGATGGCGGATTTATAGTTATCCGATTTATGCCCCACGAGCGCACGGAACGGCGCCACCAGCACAGGGATCGCGATCATTGCGGCAACCAGCGTTGCGCCAATCCCCAACTCGACAATCATCACACGGTTCAACGTGCCCAACAGCATCACCGCCGCCATGCCGACCGACACCTGAAACAGCGACAGGCGGAGCAACTGGCCCAGCGGCAGATCATCACTCACCGCATCGCTAAACGGCAAAAGATCAACCGAAATCTTTTTGAGGGATGATGCCTTGAAGATCATGGTTTTGGACCCTCGAATGACAATGCTGTGGAAATATAAAAGCCTGATTTGACCCGTTCGATCTCCTTCAGGCGCCCCTTTACGCCTGATGTGCGCAAGGCATCTGCAACGCCGACGACGGTTTGCGGAACCATCACAGGGCTGCGGTCTGCACGCGGGAACATCTTGCCGACACGCCACATGGCCATCAGGGCCGGGGTGCGTGGGGCGATGGTAAAGACAAACTTGCCCTCCAGACGCGGGCTGGCCTTAGCAAGCAGTCCGGCGATGTCCAAGGCGCTGTAGTAAATCATCGAATCCATCGCGAGGATGTAGTCAAACACACCTGTCGTGCTGTCGAGCATATCGCCGGCAACCCATGTGATATTGCCCGCCAGATTGGCCGGCATCCGCTGCTCTGCGATCCCCACCAACGCGGGTGAAATATCAACGGCCACCACATCCGCGCCCCGCTGGGCCAGTTCGACCGCCATCGTGCCAGTGCCACACCCTGCATCCAGCACCCGTGCACCGCGCAGGTCTTCAGGCAGTTGCGCCAGCATCAGGGCACGCATCTGGTCACGCCCCGCACGCACAGTCGCACGCACACCGGAAACGGGCGCATCTGATGTCAGCTGCTCCCAGACCTTGGTGGCCGTGCGGTCGAAATAGTGTTCGACCCTGTCACGTGTGGTGGCGTAATTGGCCATTAATCAAAACCCAACAATTCAAAGATTTCACGATCCGGCAGGCATTCGGGCGCCAGCGGCAAAGTCCCGTTCCACAGCGTTTCAGCAAGACGCATGTATTCCTTGCGCACCTGTACGACGTCTTCGTCGTCTGGCATTTCAAAGAGGGTCTTTTTCTTCAGACGGCTGCGACGGATCGCATCAAGATCGGGCATATGTGCAAGGCGGTTAAAGCCCACCACATCGCAATAGCGATCCACCTCATCGGTGTCCTTGCTGCGGTTTGCGACGCAACCCGCCAGGCGGACCTTATAGTTGGATGATTTCGCCTGCACCGCCGCGATGATCCGGTTCATCGCATAGATGCTGTCAAAGTCATTCGCGGTCACGATCAAGGCACGATCGGCGTGTTGCAGCGGGGCGGCAAAACCACCACACACCACGTCGCCCAAAACGTCAAAGATCACAACATCGGTGTCTTCCAGCAGGTGATGCTGCTTTAGCAACTTCACCGTCTGGCCGACAACATACCCACCACAGCCTGTACCGGCAGGGGGGCCACCGGCCTCGACGCATTTCACACCGTTGAAACCCTCAAAGATGAAATCTTCGGGGCGTAGTTCCTCGGCATGGAAATCAACATCCTTGAGAATATCGATCACCGTCGGGACTAGACTTCCGGTCAGGGTAAACGTGCTGTCATGCTTGGGATCACAGCCAATCTGCAACACGCGCTTGCCATGCATCGAAAACGCCGCCGACAGGTTGGATGATGTGGTCGATTTCCCGATCCCGCCCTTGCCGTAGACTGCAAATACCTTTGCGCCTTCGATCTTGGCATCTTCGGGCTGATGCACCTGAACGGACCCTTCGCCATCCTGGCCGCGTAGGTTTGGTACTTCGTCTCTCGGGCTCATATCAGAGTCCTTCCTGTTATATTCATTGTGAAAGCGGTCATTCTGCTGCGACCCCTTCCATGCGATCTTCAAGGGCGTCCGCTGCGTCCTGCAGGGCGGCCAATGTGTCTTCGTCGGGTGACCAGTAGGCGCGGTCAGATGCCTCAAGCAGGCGGTTTGCCATCCGCATCGAGGCTTGCGGGTTCAGCGCCGCCAAACGGTTGCGCATCGCCTCGTCCAGAACGAACGTCTCGGACAGGCGCTGATAAACCCAAGGCTCAACTTCACCGGTGGTTGCGGACCAGCCCATCGTATTGGTCACATGGGCCTCTATCTGGCGCACGCCTTCATGGCCGTGGTTCAGCAGGGCCTCATAGAATTTGGGGTTCAGACTGCGGCTGCGTGTTTCAAGGGCGACCTGATCCTGAAGGGTCCGCACTTTGGCGGCCCCTTTGGTCTGATCGCCGATATAGACAGGCGCGCTTTGCCCACCTTTGGCACGTTTTACGGCGCGGGAAATGCCACCCAGCGTATCGAAATAATGGTCAACGGTGGTGACACCCAGCTCGACCGATTCAAGGTTCTGATAGGCCAGATCCACGTCTTTCAGCGCCTTTTGCAGCAAGGCGGGGTTCTGTGCGGCCTTGCCATTTACGCCATAGGCAAAGGACTTGCGCGCCTCATAGGCATCGGCCAATTCATCCTCATCGCCAAAGGCAGAGCTATCTACCAACTGGTTGACGTTCGACCCATAGGCACCCTCGGCATTGCTGAAGACGCGCAAAGCCGCGGTTTCCAGATCGGACCCCATCTCTTCGGCATAGGCCAGCGCATGGGCGCGAATGAAGTTCTGTGCAAGCGGTTCATCGGCTTGGGCGCATTTCAGTGCCGCTTCGGCCAACATCTTGGTCTGCAAAGGCAGCAGATCGCGGAAGATGCCCGACAGTGTCATCACCACGTCAATGCGCGGACGTCCCAATTTGGAGAGCGGGATCAGATCGGCACCGGCAAGGCGGCCAAAATTGTCAAACCGTGGCACAGCGCCCATCAGCGACAACGCCTGTGCGATCGGTCCGCCATCGGATTTGATGTTATCAGACCCCCAAAGCACCAAGGCAACGGTTCCGGGAACGCTGGCATGGGTTGCCAGCAAGAGATCGGCCTGCTTGGCACCTTCGGCCATTGCAAATGCAGTGGGCATGCGGAACGGATCGAATGCGTGGATATTCCGGCCAGTAGGCACAATCTGGGGCGAACGGATCAGATCACCACCGGGGACAGGCGCAATAAAATGGCCCGACAGCGCGCGCATCAGCGCAGGCAGTTCGTGATCTTCTTTCAGTAGTTCTGCTGCGTGATCCGCCGCCTCGCCCGCTGGCATCATCGCGATCATCTCGGCGCGCGCGGCATCGGACAACGGTTTGCCCACAACATGCATGCCTTCGGTAATCAGCGACCCTTCGGTTTCCAACAGCTTGAGCCACAGACCATCAATATCGCCTGCCTTCATATCAACGGCATGGGCCTGATCACGGATCAGTTGTTCCAGATCGGCGCGCTGGTTGTCCTCGGCGGGCATTTCACGCCAACGGGTCAGGCTGTCCTTGAGATCAGCCAGGCCTTTATACAAACCTGCCGTGGTCAAAGGTGGCGTCAAATGCGTCACAATAATCGCGTTAGACCGGCGCTTGGCCAGTGTCGCCTCGGAGGGGTTATTCGCGGCATAAAGGTAGATATTCGGCATCTCGCCGATCAAACGGTCCGGCCAGTCATCAGCCCCCAGACCCGCCTGCTTGCCCGGCATGAATTCAAGCGCGCCATGCATCCCGAAATGCAGCAAGGCGTCGGCTTTGAACGTATTGCGCAGCCACAGATAGAAGGTGACAAAAGCGTGCGTCGGGGCAAAGCCTTTCTCGAACAGAAGGCGCATGGGATCGCCCTCATACCCGAAGGCAGGCTGCACGCCGACAAAAACATTCCCGAAATGATGCCCCAGCACATAAACGCCGCGTCCGTCAGATTGGATTTTACCCGGAGCAGGGCCCCAGACCGCTTCAACCTCGGCCAGATGCGGGCTGGTGCGCACGATGGTGTCGGCATCAATATGGGCGGCAACATTGGCCTGCTGGCCGTATTGGGCGCTGTTGCCCTGCAAGATCATGGCGCACAGATCATCAACCGTGTCGGGCACATCAACGCTATAGCCGTCAGTTTTCATCTTGTTCAACGTGTTGAACAGACTTTCAAACACGCCCAGATAGGCCGCCGTGCCAACGGCACCGGCATTCGGCGGGAAACCGAACAGCACAACGCCAACTTTCTTCTCGGCATTTTCCTTGCGCCGCAGCAGCGCCAAGCGCCGCGTCTTTTCAACGAGGCTTCCAATCCGCTCGTGGCAGGGGGCCATCGCCTTGCAATCTGATTGCACGGCACAATTGACCGAACAGCCATTACAGCCGCCGAGACCATGACGACCGGCAAAAACAGTCGGGTTTGTCGCGCCGTCTATTTCGGGCAGGGCGACCAGCATTGTCGTTTCGATCGGGCCAAGACCCTGACCGCTTTGCGCCCACTGCCCAAGCGTCTGGAATTCCAGCGGTTGGGCCGCAATATAGGGCACGTTCAAGGCACCCAGCACAGCAACCGCTGTATCGCTGTCATTATAAGCAGGGCCACCGATCAGGGAAAATCCGGTCAATGACACCAGCGCATCAATGTTGCCCTGAAAATAGTTTTCAATCGCCGGACGCCCGTCGAGACCCCCAGCAAAAGCAGGGATGACACGGACACCCTTGGCCTCGAACGCACGAATAACCGCATCATAGTGGGCGCAGTCAGAGGCAAGGATATAGGACCGCAGCATCAGCAAACCGACCGTTGCAACCGGGGTCGCAGGCCGCGGCAGGTCAGCAAGGTCAGTGACGATCTTATGATCCGGCAGATCAGGGTGATAAAGGCCGACATCAGGGTACTCGATCGGCAGAGCCGCCCGCGCGCCACGCCAGTCGGCACGGTTCGCATAACGGCCAATCAGGAAGCGGATCATCTGCTCGACATTGTCGTCAGAACCACCAAGCCAGTATTGCATCGCCAGGAACCAGGCGCGCAGATCCTGGGCCTTGCCAGGGATCAGTTTCAGGATCCTGGGCAGGCGGCGCAGCGTCTTCATCTGCTTGGCACCACTATCGGCAGTTGGCTTGGACGAGCCGCGCAATTTCTTCAAAAGCGCCATGGCACCGCTGGCAGGCTTGGACATGTCCAAGTCACCCATACGGGTCAGTTTGACGATCTCGCCGTCGGCAATGACACCCAGCATCGCATCGCATGCCGCGCGGCGGGCCTGCATCGCGGGCAGAATGGCCTTCACGTGTTCTTCGAGGAAGAGAAGGTTTGCGATGATGATATCACCCTGCGCAACAGCATCGCGGGCGCGGGTCAATGCATCGGGTGATTCAGACCACTCAGCGGCAGAAAACACCTGCACGTCGAGCCCCGGAAAATCCGGTGCCAAGCGCGTAGACACACGCAAGGCGGGTCCCGCAGCGTGGGCATCCAGCGTGACAATCACCACGCGGTAGGGCTTATGCATCACTTCATCGCGCATAATGTGCCTTTGCCTCATAGAGCGTATCAAGGCTGATTTCGTGAAGGCCCTTTTCCAAAGCGAAGGTTTCCGTGTTCCGGCGGGCCTTGCCGCGCACAAAGAACGGGATCTTTTTCAGCTCGCGTTCCGCATCCGACAGCCAGATCACATTGTCGCCCTGAGGCTCTGCTGGCACGTTCACGGTTTCTTCGACCTTCGCTTTCGCCTTACCGCCGTGGTGGCTCGCGCCGGCATCATCGTGGAATTCGAAATCGTCGCGGAACATCGTCAAGAGATGCTCTTCCAGACCCATCACCAGCGGATGGATCAGCGTATCAAAGATGACATTTGCGCCCTCGAAACCGACTTGCGGGGAATAGCGGGCGGGGAAATCCTGCACGTGGACGGGCGCGGAAATGACAGCACAGGGAATGCCCAGACGCTTGCCGATATGGCGCTCCATCTGGGTGCCAAGGATCATTTCAGGGCTCAGCGCCTCAATCGCCGCCTCGACCTCGAGGTAATCATCGGTGATCAGGGCGTCGACGCCGTATTCCTTGGCCAGCGCCCGAATAGGACGCGCCATTTCGCGATTGTAACAGCCCATGCCGACAACTTCGAAACCCATCTCGTCTCGGGCGATCCGCGCATGGGCGGCAACATGGGTGCCGTCGCCGAAGATAAAGACGCGCTTGCCGGTCAGATAGGTGCTATCGACCGAGCGCGACCACCACGGCATCCGCAGGCGGCTTTCATCAACGGCAACGGATTTGCCAGTGATGGCGACCACTTCCTTGATAAAGTCGCGTGTCGCGCCAACACCAATCGGCACAACCTTGGTGAACGGCTGGTTATGGTTCTTTTCCAAAAACCGCGCCGCTGCCTCGCCGGTCTCGGGCGACAGCAACACATTGAAATGCGCCGCTGGGAGGCGTGCAATATCAGATGGTGTTGCGTTCAAAGGGGCAACGACATTCACGTTGATGCCCATTTCGGACAAAAGCCCAGTGAGTTCTTCCACATCATCGCGGGCACGAAAGCCCAGCGCGGTTGGACCCAAGATGTTGCACGTCACACGCGCTGTGCGCTCTTGTGGTTGGGCCAGCGTTTTCACGATCTGGTAAAACGTCTCATCCGCGCCAAAGTTTTCCTTGCGGCTATAGCTTGGCAATTCCAGCGGAATGACGGGGATCGACAACCCCATCGTCTCGGCCAGACCCGCCGGATCATCCTGAATCAATTCCGCAGTGCAGGACGCACCCACGATAATCGCCTCGGGCTGGAACCGGTCAACGGCATCCTGACAGGATGCTTTGAACAGGGTCGCGGTATCGGCACCCAGATCTCGCGCCTGAAAAGTGGTATAGCTGACAGGCGGGCGGTGATTGCGGCGTTCGATCATCGTGAACAGCAGATCGGCATAGGTATCGCCCTGCGGGGCGTGCAGCACATAGTGCAGACCCTTCATCGCGGTGGCGACGCGCATCGCGCCAACATGGGGCGGGCCTTCATATGTCCAGACGGTGAGTTTCATTCGGCGACCTCCATTTGGAGAACGGCCTTGCGCCGCAGCGGACGCGAGAAGAGACCGGCCAAATCACCCGCCTGTTCGTAGAAATGGACGGGCGTAAAGACCAGCTCGATCGCCCATTTGGTCGACAGCCCCTCCGCCTCAAGCGGGTTGGCAAGGCCAAGGCCGCAAACCGTGAGGTCAGGGCGGGCGGCACGGGCGCGTGCCAGTTGTTTATCAACATCCTGCCCTTCGGAAATCTGCGGACCGGCAGGTAACAGATCAAGATCGGGGCCATGCAGGGCATCGTGAATATAGGGGCTGCCCACTTCGATCGCGGTCATGCCGCATTCGCGGGTCAGGAAGCGTGCAAGCGGGATTTCCAACTGGCTGTCAGGGAAGAAGAACACCGATTTGCCGCGCAATGCCTCGGCGGCTTGCGCAATCGCTTTGCGCGCACGGGCGCGGGGGGCGGCGGTGACGGCTTCGAACGTCTCGGCGCTGACGCCAAACTCTGTGGCAATCGTGCGCAACCACGCGGTCGTACCTTCATCACCAAAGGGGAAGGGGGCCGCCAGATGGCGTGCGCCACGACGTTCCAGTGCGGCATGCGTATCACCAAGGAACGGCTGGGTCAGCGCAAACACCGTGTTTTCGCCGACCGCAGTCGTGTCATCAATCCGGCGCGCTGGGAGCAGGCGGATCGGGCCGATACCCAGATCGGTGAGAAGCGACACCATCTGATCTTCGACAACATCAGGCAGCGCACCGACAACAAGCAACTCGCGCGCTTTGGTATCCTTCAGAACCGGCACCATTGAGGCAAGGCAGGCGTCTTCACCTTCGGTAAAAGTCGTCTCGATGCCGGAACCGGAATAATTCAGCACCCGTACATGAGGCGCATGCACCTGGCTGAGACGTTCTGCCGCACGCGCCAGATCGATTTTGATTACTTCAGAGGGACAAGACCCCACTAAAAACAACTGGCGGATGTCAGGACGACGCGCCAGGAGGCGGGCAACCTCGCGATCAAGCTCTTTGTGGGCGTCGGCCATACCGGCCAAATCCTGCTCTTCGAGAATCGCTGTACCGAATCTGGGTTCGGCAAAAATCATCACGCCAGCCGCCGATTGCAGCAGATGCGCGCAGGTCCGTGAGCCCACCACCAGAAAGAATGCGTCCTGCATCTTGCGATGCAACCAGATGATGCCGGTCAAACCGCAAAACACCTCGCGCTGGCCCCGCTCTTTGAGGATAGGCGCGGTCCGGCAGCCGCCGTTTGTGGGGGTGAGAGGTACGTTCATGCCCGTGCCTCCGCATCCAACCGCGCAAGGCGCAGTTTCCAGACGAATTGGGCGGCGTTGATGACGTAGGCCGCATACGCCGCAAGCGCCAGATACATCAGACCGCTTGGCGATAGCGCGCTTGAGTAGAGCGCGAAAATATAAAGCAAATGCAATGCGATAACCGCAAAGCTGAACACATCTTCCCAGAAGAAAGCCGGTGCAAAAAGGTACTGCCCAAAGACGACTTTTTCCCAGATCGCACCGGTCACCATGATCAACAGCAAAACGCCGGTTTTGATGACGATTGAAAGCGTGGCAACGTCATAGCCCGCCCCGGTGATCAGGTAGCGCAGCACCAGTACAAGCGAGGCAAGAAATACGAGGAACTGGAGTGGCGCCAAAATACCCTGAACAAGGGTCCATTTGGTGGCGTCACGGCGGGCCCGCTCTGCATCAGAATACAGCCGCCTGCCGAGTGTTTGCACACCTGCTGTATTCGTGTCGGCAATGGCCATGTTAAGTTTCCCTGACAGTGTCTTGTGTCAAGAATAGGTGTCATTCGCCCCATGTGTCAACTTTAAGTTACACACTGTGACCGAATGTAGCTGACAGCCGGCCTTGTGCCGAAATTGCGCCTAAGTATCAATTTTACATGAGACTTTTTAAGTCTTTCACGGACAAGACCGCTATATATGTCAATTTACTTTGACATTCCGGACGTCACACCTGACAATGACGCAATTGCTGTATAGAACGCCTCCGCGCAGTACTTCAGCTAAAGGACAAGCGAATGGCCGATCGTCATAAGTTTGGCGTCAAGAAAGAGCCGGTAGTGCCTCAGGTGCCACGGGGTGCTGTCGGGCGCCGTGTCGCTGAAGCCGTGACCGAAGATATTTCGCGCCATCTTGATCCTGTCCTCTTCGAGGACTTGAAGGATGCGGCACTTAGCCAGAACCCCGAAGCCAGCAGACGTGCGATCAAAACTGCGCTTGCTGATGGGATACGTCCGGAAGACCTCGCTGACTTTTATATTCCGGCCCTTGCGCGTGATATGGGTGACCTGTGGTGCGTGGATCAGCTTAGTTTTGCAGGGGTGACAATAGGTGTATCGCGGTTGCAAGCCATGATGCGCGCATTGGGGCCCAACTGGGCAAGCGATAGCGCGACGCAGAACGAAAACGCGTCAATTCTGTTGATTGTACCGCAAGAAGTGTATCACACGCTTGGCGCGATTGTTCTCAGCAGCCAACTGCGGCGCAAGGGCTTTTCTGTGAAGCTGATTTTGGGCGGCAAACCGGAAGATATTGCCATTCGGCTGTCACGTACTAGGTTTGAAGCCGTATTTATATCTTCATCCGCTGGTGAAACGCTTGAATCGTTGCGCCATATCATTGATGTTATTAAAACTTCGTGCGAGGAACCTTGTCCTATTGTGGTCGGCGGCTCTATTCTCGACGTTGAGAAGACTGATGACGTAACGGCGCTGACAGGGGCTGACTATGCCACAAAAAGACCAGATGAGGCCCTGAGACTTTGCGGCCTACAACAAACCGAGCAGAACAAAGCGCACGCCAAGGGCGGGACCTAAGCCATGAAAAAGGTCCTCACTTACAGGCGTCATCCATGACTTCCCGCGGAACCAAATACTGGAACAGCGGTGCGATCCCTTTGATTGCCCCCGAAATTCTTGGCGATATCATTGCCGAAGTCGCAGACGTTGGTGTGGTCATTTCGGGAACCGGCACCATCCTTTCTGTTCTTGTAAATCCTTCCAATGATGCTTTCCGCCAGCTGGAGAATTGGGAAAACAAGGACATTCGCACAACGCTGACAATCGAAAGCGTATCGAAATTTGACAGCCGTTTGTCCGAATTTCTTGATGGCAAGTCACGGGTCCGGCCAGTTGAGCTGAACCATACCGACGGCGATAATCGGTGGGAATCACCCGTCAAATACAGTTTCCACCGCATCGGGCCTGATGGCGCGATTCTGCTTTTGGGTCGCGATTTACGCCCCATCGCTGAGATGCAGCAGCAATTGGTCGAAGCACAGCTTTCGCTCGAGCGCGACTATGAAACCCAGCGCGAATATGACACCCGCTTTCGCGTGCTGATGGAGAGCACCTCTGAAGCAATCGTTTTTGTATCGGTTGCCACCGGTGAAATCACCGAGGCGAACTCGGCAGCAGTCGCATTGATCGACCGCCCGCTTGAAAACCTTATCGGCAATCAGCTTTCAGGCTGTTTTGAGGGGCGAAAACGCGGGGATATGGTTGATGCACTGGCATCTCAGGCAATCTCAGGCGTAAAAAAGACCATTCTTGCCGATCTGCGCGGTAACGGGTCGTCAGTACAAATATTTCCGACGCTTTTTCGCGCTGCAGGTGAACGCATTCTGCTCTGCAAACTCGTCCCCGAAGGTGAAGGCAGCGCACTCGCGGACGATCTGAACCACAATCTCCATGCACTCTATGCTGACGGGCCCGAGGCGATCGTGTTTACCGCCGAAAACGGTGACGTGCTTTCTGCCAATGATGCATTCCTCGATCTCATTGATGTGGCCCATGATATCAACGTGCGCGGCCGGAGTTTTTCCGACTATTTGCAACGCGGCAGCGTTGATTTCAAAGTGATGGCTGAGAACGCGCAGCGCGCCGGACGGATGCGCAACTATGCAACAAAACTGGCTGGTGAATATGGCAGCCCGCGTGCGATGGATATTTCTGTGACGCGGTTGATGGCCGGTCAGCAGACGATCTTTGCATTTGTGCTGCGCGATGCAAGTCGCGGTGAGACTGCCCAAACGCGCGCGCACCCCGGCAGCGACGAAAGCATGCGATCCGTTGCCGAGCTGGTGGGTAGTGCGACCCTGAAAGACATTGTATCGGAAACGACCAATGTTGTTGAGAAGATGTGTATCGAAACAGCCGTTGAGCTGACGATGAACAACCGCGTCGCCGCGGCCGAGATGCTGGGTCTGTCACGCCAGTCGCTTTACGTGAAACTCCGGAAATTCGGCCTTTTGAGCCGCGACGGCGAAGCCGAAGATTAACGCGGGCTGCGCTTGGCCAGAATACGTTGCAGCGTCCGCCTGTGCATGGACAAACGGCGTGCGGTCTCAGACACATTGCGATCGCAGAGCTCGTAGACCCGCTGAATATGTTCCCAACGCACACGATCTGCGCTCATCGGGTTTTCCGGCGGTGGTGGCAACTCATCCTGCAAAGCAAGTAAAGCATTGGTCACGTCAGTCGCATCTGCCGGCTTTGACAGATAGTCCGTCGCACCAATCTTGACTGCGGCGACCGCGGTCGCGATCGCGCCGTACCCTGTCAGCACAACAATGCGTGCATCGGGACGGCGCGCGCGCAATGTCTCTACCACATCAAGGCCGTTGCCGTCCTCCAGTCGCAAATCAACAACAGCATAGGCCGGCGGCCGCGCTGTCGAAATCGCCTTTCCTGCCGCGACAGAGCCAGCCATCTCGACATCAAAGCCGCGCTTTTCCATTGCTTTGGCCAGACGCCGCAGAAATGCTTCGTCGTCGTCTACCAACAGTAAGCTTTTGTCTTCACCCAAATCCAAGGCCACGGTGTTCATTCGCTTCCCTATGCATGCTTCTGCAATTGAGATAGGCTAGATCAGAGCGTCGTCAAATCACTGGTACTTATCCCCTGAACTCATTGCACGACGGAAGGGAATGACAATTCGCTCAGGGCAACTCCAAGCACATTGAACCTCTGAGCAATCGGCTTATCCTCCCTAACTTAACCTGATATTGGATCGCGGATTATGTCGGCCACAGAGAATTTGCTGATCAGAGGACAAGAACGCACCGATTGGGTCCGCCTTCGGACGCTTGTTACCCTGCGCTGGTTTGCCGTTGCGGGGCAGGCCATCGCAATTCTTGTGGCCGTGCGCGTTTACAACATCGAAATCGCGGTCGGGCAGGCGGCACTTGTTGTGACCGTCGCAGTCATTGCGAACCTTGTCTCCTTTTTCGCCTACCCATCGAACAAGCGCCTTTCGGATTTTGAGGCAACGCTCTGGCTCGTCTTCGACCTGATCCAGCTCAGCCTGTTGCTCTATCTGACCGGTGGCTTGAACAACCCTTTTGCAATGCTTGTGCTGGCGCCGGTGACAATTTCGGCCACCGTTCTTCACCTGCGCAGCACGATCTTTCTGGGGCTGGCCGCCATCACGATCATCACGATTATCAGCCGCTATAACCTGCCGCTGATCACATCAGACGGCGTTGTTTTGGTGCTTCCCGTCCTGTTCCAGTTCGGATTTTGGGTCGCACTACTGATCAGCCTGGTGTTTTTGGCCTTCTATGCACGGCAGGTCACATCCGAAATGAACGCAATGAACGAGGCATTGCTGGCAACACAACTGGCCTTGTCACGCGAACAAAAGCTCACCGACCTTGGCGGTGTTGTCGCCGCAACCGCGCATGAATTGGGTACACCACTTGCGACAATCAAACTTGTCAGCAGCGAGTTGAAAGAAGAACTGGCCGACCGCCCCGATCTGCTGGATGATGCCGAGCTGATCAGCTCTCAGGCGGACCGGTGCCGCGATATTCTGCGCTCGATGGGACGGGTCGGGAAAGATGATCTTCATCTGCGCAACGCACCCATCGAAATTGTTGTCAGAGAAGCCGCCGAACCGCACCGGAACCGCGGCAAGGACGTTGAATTCAATATCTTTCCGCTGGATGGCGCGAATTTGACACAACCCAATATCCAAAGGCGCCCGGAAATCATCCACGGTTTGCGCAACCTGATCCAGAACGCTGTCGATTTTTCGGAATCTCACGTCACCATAGACGTGACGTGGTCTGATACTCAGATCAACATCAAGATCTCTGACGATGGCCGTGGTTTTCCGCAGTCCGTCATCGGGCGCATCGGCGACCCCTACGTACGCCGACGGCGTTTTTCAGAAGATGGTGCGCGCAGACCCGGCTATGAGGGAATGGGCCTGGGACTGTTTATCGCCAAGACGTTGCTGGAACGGTCGGGTGCCACGCTTTCATTTTCCAATAGCCGCCGCCCCGGTCACGCGAGTTGGACGGGCCATCCGACAGGCGGTGCTGTGGTCGAGGTCAGCTGGCCCAGCGATGCGCTGCTTTTGCGTGGACAGGCCAATGATACCCCTCTGGGCAAGAACCAACCAATCCCGAGTTGGCCCTGACATTGTTTCCAGTATTAACACCACATTAACTTTCCTGACGGATGCTCGCGCCAAGCAGTGACAGGATCGGACGGAAAATGACAATCAATTTGGTCGAGTATGGGTCCATCTTGGTTGCGGCTGTTCTTGGCGCTATGGTCATCATGTCTGTTTTGCGTGCAAGCGGTGCATTCGGCACCATGACGCAAATGAATACCCAATCCCATCCGGATGAGGGTGCTGTTTTTCTGTTTCACGACAACGATCTCGTTGATGCGACAACACAGGCTTGGGCTTTGATCAACAATAGCCCCCGTAACCTTACCGATATGGATGCGATGCTCGTGGCGCTGGAGGTAGAGTTTCCCACGCTCAGAGAGCGGCTCTCGGATGTGAGTGCCGCGCATTGCCAAATCCGCAGTGAAAGCGATCGGTCTGTTTTTGTGGCGATCCAGCGCGTCAACCAACAGTTGCGCGTTTCACTCATGGGTGACGAAACCCCTGCGTATCAAGCAGCCACCAACCGGTTAAGCGATGCAGCACGCGACAAACAGGCCGCATTGATGCAAAGCATCGCCGCCAATTCCCCGCAACTGATCTGGCAGGAAGACAGCAAAGGGCATTTACTTTGGGCAAATGATGCCTATGCGAACCTGCTGAAACGCCATCGCCAGATGTCGCTTTTCGAGCCGTCGAAATACGCTGGCGACACCCCTGACCGCAGAGTTTCCGTAAAACTGGCTGGCGACCGCAGAGAGCGCTGGTTTGACATTTCTACCGTCAAACACGCAGACGGCTATCTGCACTTTGCCAATGACGCCACCGATGTGGTGCGGGCAGACACAGCACGCACCGAATTCGTCAAAACCCTTGGCAAGACCTTTGCCGAATTATCCATCGGCATTGCCATCTTTGACAACAACAGGCAGTTGACCATGTTCAATCCGGCACTGCTCGATATGACCAACCTTCCGGTCGATTTTCTGAGCGCCAGCCCAACAATCGACACGGTACTCGACCGGTTGCGTGAAATGCGCATGATGCCAGAACCCAAAAACTATGTGACCTGGCGCGAACAATTCACAGCCGTCGAAACGGCCGCCAAGGAAGGTACTTACAGCAAAAACTGGTCTCTTCCCGACGGGCAGACATACCGTGTGACAGGGCGGCCCTATCCTGACGGCGCTTTTGCACTTCTGTTCGAAGATATTAGCGCCGAGGTCTCGCTCACGCGGCGTTTCCGGCTGGATATTGAAACAGGGCAGGCCGTCCTTGACACGCTTCCGGACGCGATCGCGGTGTTCTCCTCTGCGGGTACTCTGGTGATGTCCAATCAGGCCTATGCCGATCTCTGGGCCAGCAACACGGACCACATCCTCGAACATCGTGTCCTACAGTCTGAAATGCGTATCTGGAAGAACCAGTCTATTCCATCGCCCATCTGGAACAATCTGTGCGATTTCATCCAGCAGCTTGGTACACGGCAACCGTGGGACGATGATGTTTTGCTGGATGACGGGCGGCAGCTTCATTGCCAAGCCAACCCGATTTCGGGCGGCATGACGATGCTGCGTTTCTCTGTCGCGCGGCCAAAACGGCCCGAGTTTACAAAGCTGATGGCCGCTGATCCCGCGATACAATTGATGAAGCGCTGATTTCTGCTTGCAGGCACCGCGCAACCCCATAATGTCGGTGCATGGCCCGCACCCTGTTTGAGTTTTCCCTCGCCGATGAAGGCGTCACCGGCGCATTGGCCTCGCAAATCGCAGCACGGCTTTTGCCTGGCGATACGCTTTTGCTGGAGGGTGAGATCGGGGCCGGAAAATCCGCTTTTGCGCGCGGCGTCATCCGCGCCCGACTTGGCCGGATGGAAGACGTGCCGTCACCCACCTTTACGCTGGTCCAAACCTATGAAGACCCGCGCGGCGATATCTGGCACTGTGATCTTTACCGGTTGACCCACCCTGACGAAGCGCTCGAGTTGGGGCTGGACGAGGCGTTTGAGACCGCCATCTGTCTGATCGAATGGCCTGACAGACTGGGCGAGGCAGCCCCTGCCTCCGCGCTCACCCTATCCTTTGTGGCAAGCAGTGATGCGCATCACGTCACGATCAGCGGACCAGACCCGTGGCCTGAACGTCTTGAGGGCCTGCATGTCTGACCGCAACGCTCTTATCCATGATTTCCTGATTGAAACTGCATGGCAGGACTGGACACACGCACCCTTGGCCGGTGATGCCTCGGCCCGACGTTATCGTCGGTTATCCTCAAAGGGCCAGTCGGTGATCCTGATGGATGCCCCGCCCGAGAACGGCGAAGACACTGTACCCTTCGTCGAAATCGCAACGCTGTTGCGCAAGGCGGGCTTTGCTGCCCCTGATATACTGCTGCACGATGCCAAGAATGGGCTGCTTTTGCTGAGTGACCTTGGGACAACTGACTATGCGCAATGGTTGCGCAGAACCCCAACAGATGAGGGGAGGCTTTATCACTCTGCGACGACCGTCCTGCTAAAGCTGGAAGGTCTTCCGCCGCCGCCGCACCTCAAACATCTGACCCCTGCCATTGGCGCAGAGATGGTTGAGATCGTCGGCACCGACTATACCCACTCATCCGTTGCAGACCTTTGCACCGAGGTCAAAAAATCCCTCGAAGAATTCGCGCCCGAGCCATCGGTGCTGGCATTGCGTGACTATCACGCCGAAAACCTGATCTGGCGGGCAGGGAAAACAGGCATAGATCAGGTTGGTCTGCTTGATTTCCAGGATGCCTTCATCGCACCGCCCGGCTATGATCTTGCGTCGCTCTTGCGGGATGCACGGCGTGATGTGAGCCCTGCAATCGTTGAGGACATGATCACTTATTTCGGCGCACATACCAAAGCAACAACACCATTCCGCACATCACTTGCCTGCCTTGGTGTGCAGCGCAACCTGCGCATCCTAGGCGTTTTCGCCCGCTTGGTCAGCACGCTCAACAAACCACGTTACACCGCATTCATGCCCCGCGTCTGGGCACACATCATGGAAGACCTGCAAGATCCCGCGCTGGCAACACTGCGACAGGCAGTGATAGATCTGGTCCCCGAACCCACCGCAACTCGGCTTGCGGGGCGCGCGACATGACATTGCCCATTCTCTTTTTCGCCGCTGGGCGTGGCACCCGTATGGGCCCGCTAACCAAAGACCGGCCAAAACCGCTGATCAACGTGGCCGGCAAAGCACTGATCGACCATGCGCTGGATATCGCAAACGCGGCCGCAGTCGGTCGGAAAGTCGTGAACCTGCACTACCACGGCGAGATGATCCGGCAGCATCTGGCGGGCCAGAACATCACTTTTTCAGACGAGAGTGCACAACTTCTGGAAACAGGCGGCGGCCTCAAGAAAGCCTTGCCACTGTTGGACGCCAGTCCGGTCCTGACGATGAACACAGATGCGGTGTGGCAGGGGCAGAACCCGATCACACAGATCCTCAACGCTTGGCGCCCCGAGATGGAGGCGCTGATGCTGCTGGTCGACAAGAAAGATGTGGTGGGCCATCTGGGCAAAGGTGATTTCGAGATCAACAAGGACGGACGGCTGAAACGCGCGCCGGAAGATATCTACACGGGTCTCCAGATTATCCGGACCGATGTGCTGGGCGAGATCACGGACACCGCGTTTTCCATGAACGCCGCATGGGACATCATCGCAGCACGCGGCGGGCTTTTTGGCACACGTTTTGTGGGCAAATGGTGCGATGTCGGCCAGCCTGAAAGCATCCCTCTGGTCGAGGATATGCTGCATGTTTGACCCTGGCAAAGCCCCTCGCATCTTTGCAAGTCCCCCCGGCGTGGATTTCGCTGACGGGTTGGTTACAGGGCTCCTGGACCGCACGGCTGGAATGGCGCCCAATGATCTTGCAAGGGTCCAAATCTACGTCAACACAACACGGATGCAGCGCCGGATCAGGGCCGTCTTTGACGCAGGGCCACCGCGCTTGTTGCCACGGATCAGGCTGATCACAGACCTCGCCAATGATCCGGTTTCGCTTGCCTTGCCGCCAGCGGTTTCACCACTGCACAGGCGGTTGGAACTGTCCCAATTCGTAGCCAAATTGCTGGAACAACAGCCCGATCTTGCACCGCGCGCAGCGCTCTACGATCTTTCCGACAGCCTTGCGAAACTGATGGACGAAATGCAGGGCGAGGGCGTCAACCCCGACACGATCGCCAATCTCGAAGTTGCCGACGAATCCGGCCATTGGGAACGCACCCTCAAATTCGTCAAAATCATCACCCGCTATTTTGACGACCAAGACCAAGCGCCCGACAAAGAGGCACGCCAACGCATGGTCATCGAAACGCTGGCCGCCCGCTGGCAAGTCACGCCACCCGATCATCCGGTCATCATCGCGGGCTCGACCGGATCGCGCGGCGCGACGGCGCTGTTCATGCAGGCGGTGGCGACACTGCCGCAAGGCGCGATCATCCTGCCCGGTTTTGATTTCGATCTGCCCGCCCATGTCTGGGACGGGATGGACGATGACATGACCGCCGAGGATCACCCGCAATACCGCTTCCGCCGCTTGATGGATATCATCGGTTTCGCGCAGGACGACGTCAGATCATGGTCGGACCATCAACCTGTCCACCCCGAACGCAATGCGCTTGTGTCCCTATCGCTCCGTCCGGCACCTGTCACCGATCAATGGCTGGCTGAAGGGCCCAAGCTTGGGGATCTGCATAAAGCAACCAAAGGCCTCACACTCGTCGAGGCCGCATCGCCACGCGCCGAGGCCGAAACCATCGCGCTGCGTTTGCGCCAGGCCGCTGAAGACGGCATCACCGCCGCGCTGATTTCCCCTGACCGTATGCTGACCCGTCAGGTTACGGCGGCCCTGGATCGCTGGAATATCAAACCTGATGACAGCGCGGGCATCCCGCTCGCGCTATCACCGCCGGGACGGTTTCTGCGCCATGTCGCAGACCTTTTCGGCAAGCCCTTAACGGGAGAGGCCTTGCTGACGCTGTTGAAACATCCGCTGTGCCATTCCGAGCATCCCGACCGAGGCGATCACCTGCGCCACACCCGCGATCTGGAGTTGCACCTGCGCCGCTTTGGACCCCCGTTTCCGACGGCTGATGACCTGCAGACCTGGGCAAAGAACGGATCAGGGCGCGCGGATTGGGGTGCTTGGCTTGCCGGTCTTGTGACAGGTCTGGACACGGTTGGCGCAAGACCACTCGCTGATCATCTCGGCGATCATCTGGCGCGCGCAGAAAAACTCGCCGCTGGGCCGGAAGCCGATGGCACAGGCGGTCTTTGGGACGAGGCCGCAGGGCGCGAGGCCCGCAAGATTTGCGACAACCTGATACAGGCCGCCAGCGCCGGCGGTACTATGACCGCGCGCGATTACACCGCCCTTTTCAGTGCGGTCATCGCCGAAGGCGTCGTGCGCGACCGGGACGCTGGCCACCCCGGTATCCTGATCTGGGGCACTCTAGAGGCACGGGTGCAAGGCGTGGACTTGACGATCCTTGGCGGTATGAACGATGGCGTCTGGCCCGAGGCACCACCACCTGATCCGTGGCTCAATCGCATGATGCGGGCCAAAGCAGGGCTCTTGCTGCCGGAACGCCGGATCGGTCTGTCCGCGCATGATTACCAGCAGGCGGTTGCCGGGCGCGAGGTCTGGATCACGCGCGCGAAACGTTCGGCGGACGCAGAAACCGTCCCGTCCCGCTGGGTAAACCGGCTGACAAACCTGCTCAAAGGATTACCCGAACAGGGTGGGGAGGACGCGCTGAAAGCCATGCGCGAAGAGGGTGATCGCTGGTGCGCAATGGCCGAAGCCCTCTCTGCGCCCAACGAGAAGACCAAACTCGAACCGCGCCCTTCACCCTGTCCACCCATCGACGCGCGGCCCCAGAAATTTTCGGTTACGGAAATTAAAACCCTGATCCGCGATCCCTTTGCAATCTATGCGCGGAAAACTCTGCGGCTGAAGGCGCTCGACCCGCTGGTGCCCAGCGCCGATGCACCTTTGCGGGGCACGCTGATCCATAAAATCCTTGAAGTTTTCATTGCCGCTGGCCATGGCCCCAATGACCGCGCTGCGCTCTTGAAAATCGCCGAAGACGTGTTTGTGCAAGATTGCCCGTGGCCCACAATCCGCGCGCAATGGATGGCCCGACTGGCCCGCTCAGTCGATCAGTTCCTCGCCGATGAGGGCGCGCGTCAGGCGCTGGCCCCTGACCGGTTGCTTGAAAAATTCGGAGAAATCATCGTCGCCCCGTCCGGCGTAACGCTAACCTGCAAAGCCGACCGGATTGATCTGACACCATCAGACGGAGCGTTGATCTATGACTATAAGACCGGTGCCGTGCCTACCGGCCCGCAGCAGGAAAAATTCGACAAACAACTCTTGCTCGAGGCCGCGATGGTCGAACGCGGCGCGTTCCGTGATGTGGGTAGCAAACCAGTTCTGGCAGCCACATTTATCGGCGTGAACACCACGATGAAAAACAGCGACGCGCCACTGGACAAACACCCGCCCGAACAGGTCTGGGAAGAACTCGAAGCGCTTTTCGCGGCATGGCAAGACATCAGCCGCGGCTACACCGCCCGCCTCGCGCTGTTTTCGAAGACCGACATAAGCGACTATGACCACCTGTCCCGCTTTGGCGAATGGGACACGCATGATGCGCCGACCCCGCAGGTGCTGACATGATCCGCGACGCGGCCACCCAAAGACAGGTCGACGCCGCCAATCCCGGCACCTCGACATGGCTGTCCGCCAATGCCGGATCGGGTAAAACCCGTGTGCTGACCGACCGTGTTGCACGGTTGTTGCTGGATAAGGTGTCGCCGCAGAATATCCTGTGCCTGACCTATACCAAAGCTGCTGCCGCCGAGATGCAGAACCGCCTGTTCCAGCGCCTTGGCGAATGGGCCATGATGCCCGAGCATGACTTGCGCCGCGCCCTGCAAACGTTGGGTGTTGATCGCACAATTGATGCGGCGCAGCTGGCACAGGCGCGGACACTTTTCGCCCGCGCCATTGAAACGCCCGGAGGTTTGAAAATCCAGACCATCCACTCGTTCTGTGCGGGCGTTCTGCGGCGGTTTCCACTTGAAGCACAGGTCAGCCCGCAGTTCCGCGAGATGGAAGACCGCGCTGCCGAAATCCTCCGCGCCGAGGTGGTGGATGAAATGGTCTTGGGGCCAAGGGCAGAGGTCGTGCACCAACTGCTTGCGCTGTTCACAGGCGATGATCTGGCAAAGTTCACCGCCGAGATTGCAGGGAAGGGCGACCATTTCACACAAGAGCCGGATCTTGCGCGGCTTTGCGATATCCTGGAAATACCACAAGCGCTGACGGTTGAAACGCTCTACAATGATATCTTTGACAAGGACCTGATTGCGCAGTTCATCAACGCTTGTTCCACCGGATCGGTTACCGACGTCAAAGCCGCAAACGCCCTGCGCCCGCTGCTGTCAGGGTCCCTTTCACCACATGACGCGCTTGCCATCCTTGAAAATGTCTTTCTGTTCGGAGAGGGCGCCGCCGCACCTTTCGGCGCCAAGATTGGCAAACTGCCCACCAAGAAAACCCGCGAAGCAAACGCCGAACTTATGGAACAGATTGAGCCGATCATGGGGCAGGTCGAGGACATGCGCCCCTATCGCCTCGGCCTCATCGCGTTTGACCGCACCATCGCACTTTACAATTTCGCCCGCGTCTTTGTGCCCGCCTACGCCGCGCGCAAACTGGCGATGGGGATGCTCGATTTTGACGATCTGATTCGCAAAGCCAAGGCGCTTTTGACCGACCGTGATGTGGCGCAGTGGGTGCTGTTCCGGCTTGATGGTGGCATCGACCACATTCTTGTCGATGAAGCACAGGACACCAGCCCGACCCAATGGGCAGTGATCGAACAATTGACTCAGGAATTCGCTACAGGCGAGGGCGCGCGCATGGACCGCGAGCGCACGGTTTTCATCGTCGGTGATAAAAAGCAGTCGATCTATTCGTTCCAGGGGGCGGATCCGGCAGCCTTTGACAAGATGAAGGCCCATTTCGAGGCGACCCATGCCGCGATTTCAAAACCATTCAACGAAACCTCCCTCGACTATTCCTTTCGCTCTTCGCAGGCCATTCTGACGGTGGTGGACAAGACATTCACAGGTGACCGCGCGGCGGGCATGGACGACAACCTGAGCCACCGTGCGTTCAAGGAAAACATGCCCGGTCGTGTTGATCTGTGGCCCGTGATCGAAAAATCCGAGGCCGCGCCCGACCGCGAATGGTTCAAGCCCGTCGATGAACCCAGCAGCACCGACCACACCGTTCTGATGGCCCAGCGCGTGGCGGAAAAGATCAAACATATGATCGCCCAAGAAACCATCCCCGAAGAGATAGGAAACACCGGCGACTTTATCCGTCGGCCGATCACCGAAGGCGATTTCCTGATCCTTGTGCAGCGCCGGTCCGAGCTTTTCGCCGAAATCATCCGCGCCTGCAAATCGGCGGGCCTGCAAATCGCCGGGGCGGACAGGCTCCGTGTGGGGGCGGAACTTGCGGTCAAAGACCTTGCCGCGGTGCTGCGGTTTCTGGCGCTGCCCGAAGACGATCTGTCACTTGCCGCCGCCCTACGGTCGCCGCTGTTCGGCTGGAGCGAGCAAGATCTTTTCACCCTCGCACATCACCGTCCCGAGAAGGCCTATCTATGGGAAACACTCCGCAATGGGGATTACCCCGAAACGCTGGCGATCCTGAATGATCTGCGCAGTAAGGCGGATTTCCTGCGCCCTTACGACCTGATCGAACGTATCCTGACCCGCCATGACGGGCGGCGCAAATTACTGGCGCGACTAGGGCCAGAGGCCGAGGACGGGATCGACGCGCTGCTGTCTCAGGCGCTCGCCTATGAAAATACCGCTGTGCCGAGCCTCACCGGATTTTTGTCGTGGATGGACACCGATGATCTCGAGGTGAAACGCCAGATGGACAGCCAAGGCGACCAGATCCGTGTGATGACAGTGCATGGCGCAAAGGGGCTCGAGGCACCAATCGTCATTCTGCCCGATACCGCGAAACGCGATGTACAGGTCAAACAGGAAATCCTGCCAGCGGACGACGATGTCATCTGGAAGCCCCCTGCCAAATCTGCAGCCCCTGCGGTCATGGCCCTGCGCGAGGATGTTATCGCCAAACAAACCCGCGAACGCCTGCGCCTGCTTTACGTTGCAATGACCCGCGCCGAAAAATGGCTGATCGTTGGGGCGGCAGGTGATGTGGGTGAGGGCGATGCAAGCTGGTACAATATCGTCGCCGACGGCATGCGCGCCTGCGGTGATTATGACGCGAAACTGGGTGATCTTAAGTTACGTCGCGTTTCAGAGCTGACATGGGATGCGCCCGCCCTGCAGGAAAAGTCACCCGTCAAGAAAACGCAGGTCACGCTGCCCGCATTCGGTGAACTCCCCATTCCGGCACAGACCAAGACCATCTCGCCTTCTGAATTGAAAGGCGACAAAATCCTCAAAGGTGATCCCGCGGGTGACAACGAAGAAGACGCGATGGAACGCGGCACGCAGATCCATAAGCTTCTCGAGCATCTCCCGATGGCCGCCCCTGCAGACCGGCACGCCCTTGGTCTGCAACTTTTGCAAAATGATGACACGGCCTTGGTCGAAGAGGTGATGGCACTGATCGACAACCCTGATCTGGCTTGGATCTGGGGCGCTGATGCCTTGAACGAGGTCGACATCACCGCCGACATTCCCCAACTTGGCCGCATCCATGGCACAATCGACCGCCTGCTGATCGGGCCCGATACAATCACCGCGATCGACTATAAATCGAACCGTCTGGTACCGACAAAACCCGAGGATACGCCCATCGGGCTCGCGCGCCAGCTTGCCGCCTATGACAGCGCGCTCCGGCAAATCTATCCCGATCATACAATCAGGACTGCTATTCTCTGGACCCACACCGGAACCTTGACCACTTTATCGCAAGAGCATCTTCACGAAGCCCTGAACACGCTTGCGACATCTTGACCATCATGGACAGGGTACCTAGTTTCCCACTTCAACGCATTTCGCCAAGGAGCACCCCAATGGCAACCGTAGCAGTAACCGACGCAACCTTTGACGCCGAAGTCCGCCAGTCCGATATCCCCGTTGTTGTGGATTTCTGGGCAGAATGGTGTGGCCCTTGCAAACAGATCGGCCCCGCTCTGGAAGAGCTGTCAGCCGAAATGGAAGGCCGCGTGAAAATCGTCAAAGTGAACGTGGACGAGAACCCTAATTCACCCGCGCAGATGGGCGTGCGCGGCATTCCTGCGCTTTTCGTCTTCAAGAATGGCGAAGTTGTCTCGAACAAGGCAGGCGCGGCACCCAAGGCAGCAATCCAAGGCTGGATCGAAGAGTTCGATCTAAGCGCCACGCGCATCTGGTATCAAAGGGCGTCCCATGCGGGCGCCCTTTTTCGTTCAAACAGGCCAACCGTGGCCGCGCAACACATTGCAGATCTTCTTGGCTGCCTCTGGCCTGCCTGCGTTGATGGCGCGCTGCTGGAGGAACCAGAAAAGATAGGCCGCAAAATCCGGCCTGTGGCCGTGAACAAGATCAAACGCGCTTTCGACACCAATATCAGCCACGTTCAGCGCGATATGATGAAAGTCCGATTTCCCGAACAGAATGAGCGGTTTACCGAAGAAATACCCCTCAAAACCAACAGCCGAATTCTGCGTCACGATGTAGTCGCAGTTCTTTAAATTCTGGTTTGTGCCTTGTTCGTCGAGCGTAAGGCGATCTTCACGCGCGACCAGCGCCGCAAGGGCATGGCGCTCTTCTGCGGAATATGTCTCGGACGGATGAAGCGTCACAAGGATATGTTTGTTTGGCTCTTCCTCTAGGACCGTTTTGACCATCTCCAAAGGGCTACAGGATTGAAAAGACCGCTGTCGCAAAAGCTGCCCCTGCAAGGGCACATAGACAAAGCCGTCCTGACGGGCATTCAGCGGAGCCTCATCAAATAGACGTTGCCGCCAGAACCGGTAGAAATTTGCGGCCTTGCGCGGATCAACAGCGGCCGGATCGAACCGCTCTTTCGCAACAGGCCATTCCCAACGCTCGGCCTCTTTCTCGATATGCCAGAACGGATAGATATAGGTTTTGCGAAACGTCAGACCGCGCCCGTTCGCTGGCGGGTCCATCAGGTAAAGCCCGCGCCCCGGCCGCGCGTGGGCACGCAGACGCGCGAAATCATCGTCGTCGTCATAATCAACCGAAAGCCCAGCGCCGCTCAGCACCTCGCTCACCTTCTTGATAAAATTGTGATTGCCGCGCTCGGCCTGATTGCGCAGCTGCGATGGTAGGTAAAAGGTCACGGTGTCACGAGCGCTCATGCGGCGAAAGCTAGCCGCGCCGGTGGGCAGGAACAAGCCATGCGGGGTTGTTTGCCCGCATTTGGCCCGCCATATATGCAAAAGCGACAAGGAGCAGATGATGGCAAGTGAAGAATTTCCCGGCTGGCACGGAACGACAATCATCGGTGTCCGCAAGGGCGGGCAGGTTGTGATTGCCGGTGATGGCCAAGTCAGCCTTGGACAGACCGTCATCAAAGGCACGGCACGCAAGGTCCGGCGCCTGTCACCCGGCGGGCAGGACGTGATCTGCGGTTTTGCCGGATCAACGGCAGATGCCTTTACCCTGCTTGAACGTCTGGAAAAGAAACTCGAAGCCACCCCCGGTCAACTGGCCCGCGCGAGCGTTGAACTGGCCAAGGACTGGCGCACCGACAAATACCTGCAAAAGCTCGAGGCGATGCTGATCGTCAGTGACGGATCCGAGCTTTTCGTGATTACTGGCGCCGGTGATGTGCTGGAACCGGAACATGATATCGCCGCCATCGGATCAGGCGGAAACTATGCGCTGGCCGCAGGGCGCGCCTTGATGGGCACCGACAAAGACGCCGAAACAATCGCACGCGAAGCTATGGCGATTGCTGCTGATATCTGTGTTTACACCAATGGCAACCTGACGGTTGAAGCCATTAAAGCATGATCGAACGTGACGATCTCCGCGCCGCTGTCGCGAGTGGTTTGTTGTCTGAAAGACAGGCCGCAGACCTGATCAGCCTGTCTGACAGTCGCCGTGGCGCGCGCGAAAACCTGAACCCCGGTGATGAACCCTTCGAGCTGTTCAAAGGGTTCAACGAGATTTTCATCGTTGTCGGGCTCTTGATACTGTCGTCCGGCTGGTGGGGTGTCTCCGCGCTCGTTTTCAACGACCGCGTCGTCAATCTGCAAGAATTTGCCATGTGGTCATCGCTGTTGGCCGGTGTGCTGTTGTGGCTCTTGTCAGAATATTTTGTGCGCAAAAGACGCATGGTCGCGCCGGCCATTGCATTGTCAGTGATGTTCGCCGGCAACGCCGCCTTTGGCTTTGTCGCCGTGCTGTCCGAACCCTTTATGATCGCCCAGAACGACTATTCCAGCATTCCCTTCCCGCTATTTCTGGCCACGCTTTCGCTCGCAGTTTACTGGTGGCGCTTCCGCGTCCCCTTCGCGATGGCAATGATTGCACTGGGGCTTTTCGCCGTCGCCATCGTTTTTGCCGCCAGCCGCGAAGGCCGCATCGCCGACCTGAGCGAATTTTTCCTTCTTTCGGCAGGCGGACCTTTCGCCTGGATCACGCTGGTGCTGGGGATCGTGGTCTTTGCCGTCGCCATGATGTTCGATATGAGCGATCCGCACCGCGTTACCCGCCGTTCGGCGAACGGGTTCTGGCTGCATATGGTTGCCGCACCCGCGCTGGTAAACACCATGGCGCTTTCGCTTCTGGACCAGTCTAACCTGATCCTTCTCGCCGTTCTTGCGATGTTTGCTATCGTCGCCATCGTCATCGACCGCCGGTCGTTCCTGATTGCCGCGATCGGGTATATCGTTGCCCTCGGGGCAGCTGTTTTTGACGGTGCCGGAACAGCGCCAACCATCCTGATCCTCGGCATTGTCCTGCTTCTTCTTGGTGCATTCTGGGAACGTATACGCGCACGCATCCTGCGCGTGATGCCCGAATTTATCCCGTTGCACCGTCTTCCCCCTTCTCAAGTTTAAGGCTCATCCATGACTGACCTCACGCCTCGCGAAATCGTCTCCGAACTTGACCGGTTCATCATCGGCCAGAAGGATGCCAAACGCGCCGTTGCTGTCGCCCTGCGCAATCGTTGGCGGCGCAAGCAATTGGGCGATGATCTGCGCGATGAGGTTTACCCCAAAAATATCCTGATGATCGGGCCAACCGGTGTGGGCAAAACCGAAATCTCGCGCCGTTTGGCGAAACTGGCGCGTGCGCCATTTCTGAAAGTCGAAGCGACGAAATTCACCGAAGTCGGGTATGTCGGCCGTGATGTAGAACAGATCATTCGCGATCTGGTCGATACCGCAATCATCGACACCCGCGAGCATATGCGCGAAGACGTCAAAACCAAAGCGCGTGCTGCCGCCGAAGAACGGGTGATTACCGCAGTTGCAGGCACCGATGCGCGTGAAGGCACGCGCGAGATGTTCCGCCGCAAACTCAAATCAGGCGAACTTGACGACACGATCATCGAACTTGAACTGACCGACAATTCCAACCCCATGGGCGGTTTCGAAATCCCCGGCCAGCCCGGTGGCATGGGCGGCATGATGAACCTTGGCGAACTGTTCGGCAAAGCCATGGGTGGCCGCACTGTCAAAAAGCAAATGACCGTCGCCGATAGCTATGATGCGCTGATTGCAGATGAAGCCGACAAATTGCTCGACGATGAAACCGTCACCAAAGCAGCACTTGAAGCGGTTGAGCAGAACGGCATCGTCTTTCTGGACGAGATCGACAAGGTTTGCGCCCGCGCCGATGCGCGCGGTGCTGATGTATCCCGCGAAGGTGTCCAGCGTGATCTGCTGCCCTTGATCGAAGGCACGACGGTTTCCACCAAACACGGGCCGATCAAAACCGACCATATCCTGTTCATCGCCTCGGGCGCGTTCCACGTGGCGAAGCCGTCTGATCTGTTGCCCGAACTGCAAGGCCGCCTGCCCATCCGCGTTGAACTGCGTGCACTGACCGAGGATGATTTCGTGCGCATTCTGACCGAAACGGATAACGCGCTAACACTGCAATACGCCGCCTTGATGAAGACCGAAGAAGTCACCGTGACCTTCACCGAAGACGGGATCAAAGCACTGGCCAAAATCGCCGCCGAGGTCAACGAATCCGTCGAAAACATCGGCGCACGCCGCCTGTACACCGTGATCGAACGGGTATTCGAGGACCTGTCCTTTAACGCGCCGGACCGCGCTGGTGACGAAATCGCAGTAGATGCAGCCTTTGTTGAAAAGCATCTGGGTGAGTTGTCACGGTCACTCGATATCAGCCGCTACGTGCTTTGATGCCAGCAATCAACGGGTGCGGTCTAACCGCCCCGTTTCCAGGTCATGTAGTCTCCGACCAAGTTGGCATAGACCGGCTCTGCCCGGTCCCAAAGGAACAACCAGATAAGAAACGCAGCAATTGCCCAGTTGATGATCGAAATGATCAGGTTGCGCAGACTTGCGAGTTCATAAAAACCCTCTGAATCGAGATCGACCCTAAACCAGATATCATCAATGGAAAAAGCGTCGCGGAAAAAGAAATCCGATTTGGATTGTGCGCGATAGCGTTCATAACGGGAAATCCCGCGCGCAGGGTTCCCCCTGGGGGCAAAGGGCCGCCAGAGACCTCTGAAGACATGGCCGGTAATCCCTGCCAGAATGACAAACGTGGGCAAGGCCATATAGTATTCAAAGTCGGTCATGGTCATGTATCTCGCAAGATGCGGCGCGTTCTGACACGACCATAACAAAAACGCCGTTTCGTTTCATACACAATCTGGCGGCCTAATTTGCGGGTATAGCGAAGTTTCTCCTTCCAAACGCCTGACAGTCAGATCATCAAAGGCGCATGAACCGACAACCCACTTACTTCCGCTTCATCCGCGAAAACTTCCCGTTCCTTGCAACGGGATTTTTGTTGTCGTTTCTGTCCAGCTTTGGCCAGACATTTTTTATCTCGATCTTTGGCGGTGAAATTCGCGAAGCCTACGGGCTGACCAACGGTGAATGGGGGCTGACGTATATGATCGGCACCGGCGCATCGGCAGTGGTGATGGTCTTTGCGGGCGGTCTGGCTGACAGGTTTCGGGTGCGCACACTAGGGATCGTCGTGGTCCTGCTTCTTGCGTCCGCCTGCCTGTTCATGGCCTTCAATAGCATTGTCGCGCTGCTGCCTTTCGTGATTTTCGCGCTGCGTTTCACAGGCCAAGGCATGACCACCCATGTCGCCACTGTCGCCATGTCCCGCTGGTTTATTGCCACGCGCGGCCGCGCGCTGGCAGTCGCTGCCTTTGGCTTTATGCTAGGCGAGGCCGCATTGCCGCTGACAATGGTCTGGCTCAAATCCATGATTGAGTGGCGGACACTCTGGGTCTGTTTCGCCATTTTCTGTGTGTTGGCCTGCTTTGTGCTTTATCGCCTTCTCCGCCTTGAGCGCACACCGCAGGCCATGGCTGAAACCACGCAAGCCGCAGGTATGAACGGGCGGCATTGGACACGCAGCGATGCGCTGCGCCATCCACTGTTCTGGGCCATGGTGCCGGCGGTGATGTCGTTTTCCGGATTCGGGACAGCATTCTGGTTCCATCAGGTCCATTTTGCGGAAATCAAAGGCTGGTCGCATCTGGCGCTCGTCTCGGTCTTTCCTTTGGGCACCGCAGCACTTCTCATCTCGACCATCGGCTATGGCTGGGCGGTCGACCGTTTCGGCGCAACGCGGCTTTTGCCGATTTACCTGATTCCGCTGGTGATCGCCTTCATCCTGCACTGGTACGCGCCATCACTGGGCTGGACCGCATTGGCGGTCATCCTCATGGGGGTTGCGGGCGGCGGGCAGGCGACTTTGCTGAACGCTTGCTGGGCAGAATTCTATGGCACACGGCATATCGGCGCGATCAAAGCAGCGGCAGCGGCTTTGATGGTGCTCGGCTCAGCCATCGGGCCAGGTTTAAGCGGTTGGTTGATTGACCAGGGTGTCGGATTTGAACAACAACAACTGGGCTATGCCGCTACCTTTGCTTTCGCAGCCCTCGTCCTGATCATCCCAACCAGCAAAGCGCGACAGGCTTTAGCGGTTTCGCTTTAAATACACGTAATAGGCACCATGGCCGCCGTGTCTGATATGCGCTGGCGTCACCTGCAAAATCGCCTGCGACAATGGCGGCAGCGCAAGCCATTGCGGCACCTGATGCCGCAAGACGCCATGCCGTGTCGGGATCGGCCCACCATCATCACGGTCTTTCCCTTTCCCGGTAATCACCAGAACCAAACGCCGCCCCTGCAATTGCGACCCAAGGATAAAAGATACCAACGCCGGATGTGCCTGCGCCATCGTCATGCCGTGCAGGTCAATCCGGCCTTCCGGTTTCAGCTTGCCACGCTTCATTTTCCCGAAAGACTTGTTGTCCATATTGACGGGCGAGGCGGCCAAACGCTCAACAAGCGGGCGCATGATGTCATGGGGGCGGGCGGCGTTTGTTTTTTGGCCGACGCGGAAATCCGGCACAGGTTCGCGGATATCATCAGGTTTGGGTTTAGGTTTTGGCGCCAACTCTGGCGCACGCGTTTTGCGCTTGGGATCAAGCGGTGTGGCGCGTTCTGCCACGCGATCCCAAAGTGCACGTTCTTCGGATGAAAGGTGCCGTGGTTTGCGCATCAGCTTTCCACCAGTTGTGCGGGCAATAACACAACCATCCGCCCGCCGTCCTTAATCCGGCCGGCCTGCAAGCCTGCGTCTGTGCCGGTTCCAAAAAAGATATCCGCCCGTTGCGCACCCTTGATCGCGCCACCGATATCTTGGGCAATCATCAAACGCTGCATTGGGGTAGCTCCGTCCTTTTCAATCCAGACTGGCGCACCAAGCGGCACAAAGGCAGGATCAACCGCTATAGACCTGCCAGCGGTAATGGACAGGTTCATCGTTCCCAAGGGTCCTTGATGGGCAGGGATTTCGCTGACCTCGCGAAAAAACACATAGCTTTCGTTTTCCAGCAAAAGCGCACGGCCCGAACCACCGTTCACATGCACCCAATCGCGGATTGCATCGGCTGAAACCTGATCCGGCCCGAACACCCCACGCGCCACCAAGAGCTTGCCAATCGAGGTATAGGGCCGCCCGTTCTTTCCACCAAACCCGACACGCATCATGCTGCCGTCAGGCAGACGAATGCGGCCGGACCCCTGCACTTGAAGAAAGAACACATCAACAGGGTCTGTCAGCCAGGCAAGTTCAAGCCCGCGATCCGCCAGAACACCGTCTTGGTCTATTTCGCGGCGCGAATGGTTGAGGTCGTCCGGTGTGGCATAAACCGGATAGAGATAGGGGTCACCGCGTTGGCGCGATCCGGTCAGTTCGGGTTCATAGTATCCGGTGAACAGCGTCGCATTCCCGTCTTCGATCAAAACAGGACGGAAGAATTCCTCAAAGAATGCACGCGGACTGGGGCCAGTGCGGGCAATATCATTAAGCGTTGCCCACTCGGGACCATCCATATCGCCACAGGTGGTCTTGAAAACATCAAAGGCGGCCTGATGATTATCATCACGCCACCCTTTCAGCTGATCAAACGTCAGCGCGGTATATGTTGTTTTCGCCATCGCACCGCCCATCGGCCTGCAGGTTCAGGCAACTACCAGACCCTGCAAGGGGTTAATCACCCGTGGCAACCAGCCGCCAGTTCGGATCGCCGGCATCCATTTTGCGGGCAAAGGTCCATGTGTCTTTCTGGCGTTTGATCTCTTTTTCGCTGCCTTCGATAATATCGCCCGCGCTGTCACGCACGATAGAGGTCATTTCGCTCTTGAATTGTACGGAAACCTCCGCCTCGTTCGTGGCGTCGTCAAATTCGGCGGCAACAAGTTTCATATCACTGATACCGATAAACTTGGCATCGATCGTCAGGCCCTGACGCTGGCGTTCATCAACGACAGACGCGAATGCTTCGTAAACATCTTCGGAAATAAAAGGCACGATCTCATCGAGATCGCCTTTTTCAAAGGCCATCAGGATCATCTCATAGGCGCCACGCGCACCGCCCAGAAACTCGCTTACGTTGAACGACGGATCAACGCGCTTCATGCTGGCCAATGCCTTGGCTGAGACAGAACCTTCGTTAACATGATCTGTGATATCCAGATCAGGGCCACCTTCGATCACGTCGAATTCCGGCTTGCCGATACGGCTTGACGGTTCCGGCCGCGCAACGGGCGGTTTTTCAAAACCTTCGCGCGTGCCAAGAACACCGCGCAGACGCAAAATCAAGAAAACAGCGATGCCGGCTAGCACCAGAAGCTGAATAATCGGAGAGTTCATCGGGACCTCGTTCAGGGGAAGGCATGGAAACACGCCCTTTCGTTCCCTATGTAGGTCGCAGGCAGGCCCAAGTCCACCTTAGGCCCGCACATGTTATGAAAGGCACGGATAATGTGGCTGTTAATTGCGTTTATCGCAGTCCCGATGATCGAAATTGCGCTGTTTATACAGGTCGGCGGCCTGATCGGCGTGTGGTGGACCCTCTTGATTGTCCTTCTGACGGCGATCACCGGGTCTTATCTGGTCCGTAGCCAGGGCTTGCGCGAACTAGGGAACCTGCAAAGGTCTTTTTCAGAGCTCGACGACCCGACCGAACCGCTGGTCCACGGCGCGATGATCCTTTTTGCAGGTGCGTTGCTTCTGACACCGGGGTTTTTCACCGATGTCGTGGGTCTTTCGCTTCTTGTCCCCAGTGTCAGGCGCGCCGCTTTCATCTGGGCCAAATCCCGCATGAATGTGCAGCGCTTTGAAATGGGCGAGGCCCCACAGCAACGCCCGCGGCAACCAAATGACCGTGTAATCGACGGTGAATTCGAAGACGTCACGCCACAGAAGAATAGGCCTGAGGGCCCCTCAAACTGGACACGGGATTGAGCCTGCGCTTCTAGGCTGCTAGGAACGCGCCAACCTTATTCAACTGGAGCAGTTTCCAATGTCCGATACACCTGAAAACGGTGCCGCCGCCCAACCCGCCGCCGCCCAAGTCACCAACCGTATTCTCGCGCAGTATATCCGCGACATGTCGTTCGAAAATATTCTGGCGCAAAAGGGTGTCACAGGTGACGCACAGCCAGAGATTCAGGTGCAGGTGAACCTTGATGCACGCAAGCGTGGCACAGAAAACCAGTACGAAGTGATCACAAAGCTGAACATCACCAGCAAGACCAAGGAAAAAGGCGATCCGCTTTTTGTGCTTGAACTTGAGTACGCTGGCGTTTTCCTCGTGCAAGGCGTTCCGGAAGAGCAGATGCACCCCTTCCTTCTGATCGAGTGCCCGCGCCTGACATTCCCGTTCCTTCGCCGGATTGTCAGCGACGTCACACGTGACGGGGGCTTCCCGCCACTGAACCTTGATACGATTGATTTCCTTGCGCTTTACCGCTCCGAGCTGGCCCGCCGGACAGAAGCCGAAAAAGCAAAAGCCAACTAGGCCCTAGTTTTTCCAAATTGCGCCGTCGCCCAGCTTTTCGATGAAAGCAGCATGGGCGGCGGCTTCTTCTTTTGTGATCCGCGGCGCAAGCGGTTCCTGACGCGGCATCGGGCGCCAGTCATCGGCACCGCCACTTGCGTTTCGGCTGCGGGTATCTGTTGCCAATGCAAAATCCGGCTGTCGGCCACCGATCAGTTCCAGATAAACCTCTGCCAAGATCTCACTATCCAACAGCGCGCCGTGCAATGTCCGCGAGCTGTTGTCGATCGCAAAGCGCCGGCAAAGCGCATCGAGGGACGCGGGTGAGCCCGGAAATTTGCGGCGTGCAATGGCAAGCGTATCGATGGCCTGATCCATCGGCAGAAGCGGGCGATTGAGCCAGCCCAATTCGGCATTGAGAAATTTCATATCGAATGCCGCGTTATGGATCACCAGTTTTGCATCACCGATGAAATCCACGAAATCCTGTGCAATATCCTTGAAAAGTGGCTTGTCGCGCAGCGTTTCTTGCCCCGGCTTGGCCTCTTGCGGTGGTTCCAGCAGATCGGGACCGATCCCGTGCACGCCAAACGCCTCTGCCGGCATTGACCGCTGGGGGTTGATGTATTGATGATATGTGCGGCCCGTCGGGACGTGGCCCATCAGTTCGACTGCACCGATTTCGACAATGCGGTCACCCTCATGCGGTTCAAAACCGGTGGTTTCCGTATCAAGTACGATTTCACGCATCTGTCTGCCCTGTCAGTTTCGCAATCAGGTGTCGCACGGCCTGTCGGGTGTCGTCCAGTGTCAGGGTCTCAATAATGTGGTCCGCACAGGCCCGTTTTTCAGCATCCGGCATTTGGCGTTCTAAAATCCTTTGAAACTGGCTTTCGGTCATGCCCGGGCGGGCCATGACCCGTTCTCTTTGCACATCTGCGGGGGCTGTGACGACAAGAATAGAGGATAGCCAGTTCTGTGCACTTGTTTCAAAAAGCAGCGGGATATCGAGAACGACCAACGGGTCACTATGTGAGGCAAGAAACGCCGCGCGGTGCTCTGCGACCAGCGGATGCACGATCTCTTCGAGTTTTCCCATAACACTGAGATCATCCGCGATCATTTTCTTGAGCCGGTCACGGCTGACATGATCGTCCTCAATCGCTTCGGGTAATGCGGCGCTGATGGGGCCAACCGCCGCACCACCTTTGGCGTAAAGCGCATGTACAGCTTCGTCCGCGTCCCACACGGGGATCCCTTCGTCACGAAACATCTGGGCTGTTGTAGATTTTCCCATTCCAATCGAACCGGTTAATCCCAACAGATGTGTCATGCGAGGACCGCCGCGCGGGTGGCGTCATCTACCTCGGGTCTTTGCCCGAACCATCGTTCAAAGCCAGGCACACCCTGATGCAACAACATCCCGAGGCCATCAACCGTTCGGGCACCTTTGGCCTCGGCCGCCTTGAGAAACGGTGTCCGCAAAGGATTATACACAATGTCGGTCACGACCGCGTCTTTCGAGAGCGCATCAAGCGATACTTTGAATTCCTGCGCACCAACCATGCCAAGCGATGTCGTATTGATCACGGTGTTCGCACCATCAAGCATTTGATCAGCCTGCACCCAGTCTACCACTCTCACACGGGCGCCAAAATCGGCGCGCAAGGCCTCGGCCTTGGGGCGGGTCCGGTTTGCAATAATGATTTCGGGAACACCCGCGTCAGCAAGGGCGACAATAATCGCGCGGGCCGCACCACCTGCCCCGAAAATGGCGGCCGGGCCTGCCTTTGGGTCCCAGTCCGGCGCACCCTGACGGACATTTGCCATGAAACCATAGCCATCGGTGTTATCCGCGAAAATACGCCCATCTTCTTTGAAAATCAGGGTATTTGCAGCACCGATCAGTGTGGCGCGGTCTGTGATCTGATCGGCATATTGCATGACGCTGACTTTGTGCGGCAAGGTGACATTCGCGCCGATAAATCCCCGCTTTGGAAGATCACGGAGCGTAGTTTCAAGTGCATCTTCCGAGACCTGAAGTGCCGTATATTCACCTTCAATGCCGTAACGTTTGAGCCAATAGCTATGCAGCTTTGGTGACAGCGAATGACTGATTGGATTGCCGATAACACCGGCGCGGGGAATACTGGTCATGAAGGTAATGTTCCGCGAAGTGTCAGATATGACAAGAGTTCTAAGAGCGGCAAACCGAGGACGGTGAAATAATCTCCTTCAATGCGTGTAAAAAGTCGCACTCCTTCTTCTTCAAGCTTATAGGCACCGACAGAATGGCGGATGCTGTCCCAGTTTAGTGCGACATAGTCAGCAAGATAAGCGTCGGAGGCATCACGCATATGCAGCCGGACGACGCCAACATGACGCCAAAGCGGTTTCCCCTCTCCATAGATCACGGCGGCAGACAAAAGCTGGTGTTTTTGACCGCGAAGGGACTGAAGTTGCGACAGGGCCTCGGCGGGTGTTTCGGGCTTGTTGAAAATTTGCGGGCCAAGCGCAAGTACTTGATCGCAGCCAATCACCAGGGCATCAGGGTGACGCGCCGCGACACGCTGTGCTTTCAATTCTGCCAGCGTATCAGCAATATCCCGCGGGCTGGCAGATTCGGCCAAAAGGGATGCACGCACAGCGTCCTCATCAACGCGGGCAACGGAAACGTCAAAATCGAGGCCTGCGTTTTTGAGCAATTGCGCGCGGATTTCCGAGCCTGATGCAAGAATGATCTGGTCGCTCATGTGGATAACCTTTTGGACAAGTCTTGTGTCACCGTGCAGATTGATACGGGCATAACTAGCAGGCTGCAGCGTTTTGTGTAGAACAGACCTATCCCAAATTGCACCACAGGGTTTTTTCCACGGTGGGTATGAATAAGTCGGGCCTGTGGAAGAATCGGGTTGAAGAGAGAGTCAATGCTGTAACCGACCGGATTACGTAGAAAGTTATACTCCACAAGATATTGTTTTTAAATGGTTTATTTTGCATTCTGTTCTCTTCAGCAGTTACCTTAGAGAAATCCCGCCTTGGGATAAATCTGAGGATGAAAAAACAACCCACAGAAAATCGGGTGACAAACAACAACATCATCTTTTCTTTCTCTTTATATTTATTAAGGAAGAGCAGGGCAAAGAAGGCATAAGCACATGATGGATTTTTTGAGTGGTATCTATCCGTGGATCAAGGCACTCCATATCATGGCGGTGCTCGCATGGATGGCTGGCTTGTTCTATCTGCCGCGCCTGTTTGTTTATCATGCCGAGAAAGCGACTGTTGGATCAGAGCTTGATCAGACGTTTCAGATCATGGAAGAGAAACTTCTGCGGGTGATTATGAACCCTGCGATGATTGTGGCGTGGATTGCCGGTCTGATCATGATCGGGTTGGGTGCGTTTGACTGGGGCGCGGCCTGGTCGTGGGTCAAGCTTGTCTCGGTGATTTTGATGACGGGTGCGCACGGCTGGATGAGTGCGCGGCGCAAAGAGTTTGCAGCGGGCACAAATACACGGTCAGGGCGGACGTACCGGTTATTTAACGAGGTGCCCACCGTTTTGATGGTCTTGATCGTTGTCGCAGTAATTGTGCGGCCCTTTTAAGCGCGATTGACTCAGATGCGTTGCGTGCCTATGTGTGAAAGCGCTTCCCGTCCGGGAAAGTAATTTTCCATTCCTAACCGTAGAAATGCTGGCATGCGTGCTGGCAGCAGGATTTATTCATGTCACAGCACCGTTTGAACCTCGCTGATCTGAAGGCGCAAAGCCCGAAGGATTTGCTGTCTCTGGCCGAAGAGCTTGAGATCGAGAACGCATCGACGATGCGTAAAGGCGACATGATGTTCGCTATTCTGAAAGAACGGGCAGACGAGGAATGGGTCATCGGTGGTGATGGTGTTTTGGAAGTGTTGCAGGACGGGTTCGGTTTCTTGCGCTCGCCAGAAGCAAACTATCTGCCAGGTCCTGATGACATTTACGTCTCACCGGATATGATCCGGCAGTATTCCTTGCGCACCGGTGATACGGTCGAAGGGGTCATGAAAGAGCCCAATGACAATGAACGCTATTTTGCGCTGACCTCGGTTGAGTTGATCAACTTCGAAGATCCCGAGAAAGCGAAGCACAAGGTTGCCTTTGATAACCTCACACCGCTCTATCCTGATGAGCGTCTGACGATGGAAATCGCGGATCCGACGGTAAAAGACCGTTCGGCGCGGATTATTGATCTTGTAGCCCCGATCGGGAAAGGCCAGCGGTCTTTGATCGTGGCGCCACCGCGGACCGGCAAGACAGTACTGTTGCAGAACATTGCGAACTCGATCGAGAAGAACCATCCAGAGTGCTACCTGATCGTCCTGCTGATTGACGAACGCCCCGAAGAGGTGACGGACATGCAGCGCTCTGTAAAGGGCGAGGTTGTGTCGTCGACCTTTGATGAACCTGCAACCCGTCACGTGGCCGTGTCCGAGATGGTGATCGAAAAGGCGAAACGTCTTGTCGAACATAAGCGAGATGTTGTGATCCTGCTGGATTCGATCACGCGTCTGGGGCGTGCGTTCAACACGACTGTGCCGTCGTCCGGTAAAGTCCTGACAGGTGGAGTTGATGCGAATGCGCTGCAGCGGCCCAAGCGGTTCTTTGGTGCGGCACGCAACATCGAAGAGGGCGGGTCGCTGACGATTATTGCGACAGCACTGATTGATACAGGTTCGCGCATGGACGAGGTGATCTTTGAGGAATTCAAAGGGACGGGCAACAGCGAGATTGTTCTGGATCGTAAGGTCGCTGACAAGCGCGTCTTCCCTGCGATGGATATTCTGAAATCAGGTACGCGTAAGGAAGAGTTGCTGGTGGATAAGGCCGATCTGGCCAAGACCTATGTCTTGCGGCGTATTCTGAACCCGATGGGCACGACCGATGCGATTGAGTTTCTGATCGGGAAGTTGAAGCAGACCAAGACAAACGCAGATTTCTTCGACTCAATGAACACGTAACTTATTGTTCTAAAACAATGGGTTAACCTATGGATACGATTTTTGCCTTAGCGACCGCGCAGGGCCGTGCAGGTGTTGCTGTGGTGCGGATTTCCGGGCCAATGGCAGTGCCTGCGGTGGCGGGTTTGTGCGGTGATGTCCCTGTGATGCGGGGCGTGCGCGCGTTGCGTGACGCGAGCGGAGAGTTGCTGGATGAGGCGCTCATCCTGCACTTCCCGGAGGGCAAGAGCTTTACCGGTGAAAGCGTGGTCGAACTTCAGCTGCATGGCAGTCCGGCGGTGGTCAATGCGGTGTTGCGGTGTTTAGGTGATAACCCTGCGCTACGACAGGCAGAGGCAGGCGAATTCACACGTCGTGCGCTGGAAAACGGACGGCTCAATCTGGCCGAGGTTGAGGGACTTGCTGATTTGATTGACGCCGAGAC
Source organism: Yoonia sp. R78084 (assembly GCF_044595625.1). Taxonomy (NCBI): domain Bacteria; kingdom Pseudomonadati; phylum Pseudomonadota; class Alphaproteobacteria; order Rhodobacterales; family Paracoccaceae; genus Yoonia; species Yoonia sp. R78084. Next base: position 3,108,593 of record NZ_CP138993.1, on the reverse strand, counting down.
CGAGAGCCAGCGTAAGCAGGCTGTACGGGTCTTTTCCGGCGCGCTGGGGGTATTGGCAGATAGCTGGCGGACACGTCTTATTCGGGCGGCTGCTTTGCTTGAGGCGACAATTGATTTTGCGGATGAGGAAGTGCCTGTCGATGTCAGCCCTGAAGTGAATGATCTTTTGGGTCAGGTCCGGACCGAGATGACCCGCGAGGCCGCAGGTGTGCGTGTTGCCGAGCGTGTGCGGGACGGATTCGAAGTGGCCATTATCGGCGCACCGAATGTTGGTAAATCAACGCTCTTGAACCGGCTTGCCGGACGAGATGTTGCGATCACATCCGAGGTTGCGGGTACCACGCGTGACGTGATCGAGGTACAGATGGACCTTGATGGTCTGCCAGTGACGCTGCTGGATACAGCGGGCGTTAGGGACACGGATGATATCGTCGAGGGGCTTGGTGTCGCGCGGGCGAAAGAAAGGGCTGAGCGGGCCGATTTTCGCATACACTTGGTCATGGATCCTTCAGAAATAAATGGACAGCTTAGCCCTGATGATCTTGTCGTGCAGGCAAAATCTGATCTTGGTTGTGGGGATGGACTGGCGATATCTGGCAAGACAGGGGCTGGCATCGACGCGCTTATTGAATGTGTGCGGCAGCGGCTTCAGGAGAAGGTCGGACAAATCGGGATTGCGATGCGCGAACGGCACCGGGTCGCGATGGTGCGCGCAATCGGATATCTGGATGATGCGGTGCTGGCACTTGAAACACCTGACGCGATGACCGATTTCGTGGCAGAGGATTTAAGATCAGCCATTCGCGCCGTGGATAGCATTGTGGGGCGCGTTGATGTAGAGCACGTGCTGGATGAGATCTTCAGCAGTTTTTGCATCGGCAAGTAGGGAGTGTTTCACGTGAAACATCAGGACTACGACGTAATCGTGATTGGTGGCGGACATGCAGGCGCCGAGGCAGCACATGCGGCGGCCCGTATGGGCGTGCGCACAGCATTGGTGACGCTGACCAAGGCTTCTATCGGTGTGATGTCTTGCAATCCAGCAATTGGTGGTCTGGGAAAAGGCCACCTCGTGCGCGAGATTGATGCGCTGGACGGCGTTATGGGGCGTGTTGCCGATAAGGCGGGTATCCAGTTTCGTTTGCTGAACCGGAAGAAAGGGCCTGCCGTACAGGGGCCGCGCGCCCAATCTGACAGGCAAATCTATCGCAAGGAAATGCAGGCAGAGCTGGATTTGCTGGCAAACCTCACGATCCTTGAAGGCGAAGCCGTTGATTTGCTGATGTCTAAGGGCCGCGTGACCGGTATCCAGATGCGCGATGGTGCTGCGATCTCCGCAAATAGCGTAATTCTGACAACCGGTACATTCCTGCGCGGTGTGATCCATATCGGCGATGTGTCGCGGCCTGGCGGGCGGATGGGTGATGACCCGTCGGTCAAAATGGCAGAGCGCCTTGATAGCTTTGGATTGCCGCTTGGCCGTCTGAAAACGGGGACACCACCACGTCTGGATGGTCGCACAATTGCTTGGGATAAATTGGAAGCACAGCCTAGTGACGCGGATCCTGTGTTGTTTTCCTTTCTTTCGACAGGTCCGTCGGCCCCACAGATTGATTGCGGCATCACCCATACGAATGAGGCGACTCACGATATTATCCGCGATAACCTTGGCCGTTCGGCGATGTATGGTGGACGGATCGACGGCGTGGGCCCACGCTATTGCCCGTCGATCGAGGATAAGATCGTTCGCTTCGCAGATAAGACATCGCACCAGATTTTCCTCGAACCAGAGGGCGTGAACGATCACACGGTCTATCCGAACGGCATTTCAACATCACTGCCTGAGGACGTGCAAAAAGCCTATGTGAATTCGATCTATGGCCTTGAAAATACAACGATTTTGCAGCCTGGCTATGCAATTGAATATGACTATGTCGATCCGCGGGCCTTACGGTCGACATTGGAACTCCGCGATGTTCCGGGGCTGTTTTTGGCGGGGCAGATCAACGGGACGACCGGTTACGAAGAGGCGGCGGCGCAGGGCATGGTTGCGGGCCTCAATGCGGCTGCGCAAGTAAAAGGACAGGACTCCGTCATCTTTAGCCGTCGGGAATCCTATATCGGTGTGATGATTGATGATCTGATCACACGAGGTGTATCAGAACCCTACCGCATGTTTACCTCGCGCGCCGAGTTTCGTTTATCGCTTCGCGCGGATAACGCAGATCAGCGGCTGACAGAGCGGGGCCATGCGATTGGCTGTGTGGGTGAAAACCGGTGGTCGCACTTTAGCGACAAGATGGAACAGATCGAAAAAGCCAAGGCATCACTTTCCGATATGATGATTTCTTCGCGTGACATTGCAGGTCTTGGAGTGAAATTGAACGCGGATGGTCCGCGCAAATCGGCACTGGATGTGCTTGCCTTGGCGGATTTCAATTTCGAACACCTGGCGCAATTGCAGCTAGATGTAGATGATATTCCTGTTCAGATACAAGACCAGGTAAAGAAAGATGCACTCTATGCGCATTACATCGCGCGGCAAGAGCGTGATATTGCGGCGATGGAGCGGGATGAAAACCACATCATTCCCGATGACACAGACTATACGCAAATCAGGGGCCTTTCGAACGAAATCGTGGCAAAACTGTCCGCAACGCGTCCGTCAACGATTGCGCATGCGGGTCGTATCGAGGGCATGACGCCTGCGGCCCTGATGCTGATTATCGGGGCCATAAAGAAACAGCACCAAGCGACCGGAACCTGAGAGATGTCATTGGTTGTTGCCGGCGTGAATGTTTCACGTGAAACAATGTCAGACCTTGAGGCATTTGCTGCTCTGACTGCGAAATGGACCGCAAAGATCAACCTGATCGCGCGGGGAACACGAGATTCCATCTGGGAGCGCCATATCGTCGATTCGGTCCAGCTCTATAGGTTTGCGCCAGAATCCTTTGAAAAATGGGTCGATATCGGCAGCGGCGGCGGGTTTCCCGGCATCGTTATGGCGATTCTCGCTAAAGAGAAGAACCCGCATGCGGAGTTTGTTCTCATTGAAAGCGACCAACGCAAAGCAGCATTCCTGCGCACAGCGGCACGTGAGCTTGGCCTTTCAGTGCAAGTGATTGCTGAACGAATTGAAACTGCCCCTGAACAGAATGCAGATGTGGTATCTGCTCGCGCACTTACCGCACTATCTGGATTGCTTTCTCTGACACAGCGACACGTCAAGCACGACGGCTTGGCTCTTTTTCACAAGGGTCGCCAGTCCGGACAGGAAGTTGCCGATGCGCAAAAGAACTGGTCGTTTGACCTTGAAGAAAACGCCAGTATCACTGATCCTGACGCACGAATACTCGCCATCCGAAGGATAGATAAGCTTGGCTCATGATCCAATAATCATCGCGGTTGCGAACCAAAAAGGGGGTGTCGGGAAAACGACCACCACTATCAATTTGGGTGCAGCCTTGGCAGAAAAAAAGAAAAACGTCCTGCTGATCGATCTGGACCCGCAAGGGAACGCATCTACGGGCCTTGGCGTTGATCATGACAAGAGAGAGGCCACAACCTACGATCTGCTGGCTGGCGATGTCACCTTGACCAAGGCCATTCAGAAAACATCCGTCAATCGCCTTTGCATCATTCCAGCAACAACCGACCTAAGCTCTGCCGATCTTGAACTTGTCGACAATGCAAAACGCAGTTTCCTGTTGCGGGATGTGCTGCGGGGCAATGATCCGGCGCTTTTCGTCTTTGACTACATTTTGATAGATTGCCCGCCCTCTCTCAACATATTGACTGTCAACGCGATGGTAGCGGCGCATTCCATCATTGTGCCGCTACAAAGCGAGTTTTTCGCGCTCGAAGGCCTCTCACAGCTTATTCTCACTGTCCGTGATGTCCGGCAAACCGCCAATCCCGATCTGAGGATCGAAGGTATTGCGCTCACAATGTATGATAGCCGCAACAACCTCTCTTTGCAGGTTGAGGATGACGCCCGCGAAAACATGGGTGATATGGTGTTCAAAACTGTCATTCCCCGCAATGTCCGGCTGAGCGAGGCGCCATCATTCGCGATGCCTGTGCTCTCCTATGATAGTGCATCAAAAGGCAGCGCCGCATATCGTGCGCTCGCTGCTGAATTGATTGAAAGAACAAAGAAAAAGAAGGCCGCATAGATGACACGCACACCAAAGAAATCCCGTGGCCTGGGCCGTGGTCTCTCTGCTCTGATGTCAGATGTGGCAACGGACGACAGCAGCGAAGCACCGGCAAAGCGGCCTGACCTTGTCGTGCCGATTGAACGGGTGCGCCCCAATCCCGATCAGCCGCGCCGCACCTTTGCAGAGGATGCGCTTGATGAACTTGCAAGTTCCATTGCCGAGAAAGGCATCATTCAGCCTCTCATCGTCCGGCAATCTCCGACTGATCCTGATTTTTTCGAAATCGTAGCGGGTGAACGTCGTTGGCGTGCTGCGCAACGCGCCAAATTGCACGAGATCCCGGTCCTCCTGCGTGACTATGACGACACAGAAGTCCTTGAAATTGCGATCATCGAAAACATCCAGCGCGCTGACCTGAACCCCGTGGATGAGGCCGCAGGCTATAAACAATTGATGGATCGCTTCGGCCACACACAAGATAAACTCGCCTCAGCTCTAGGCAAAAGCCGCAGCCACATCGCAAACCTGCTGCGCCTCCTGACCTTACCGGAAGAGGTGCAGACCTATCTTGTCAGCGGCCAGCTCTCTGCCGGTCACGCGCGTGCCCTTGTCGGGCACGATCATGCCGTCGCCTTGGCCCGCGAAATCATTCAACGCAAACTCTCGGTCCGCGAAACCGAAAAGCTCGCCAAGAAGGGCCCTGCAATCAAAAAGCGTTCGGTGCTAGGGGCGCCAGTGCCCAAAGATGCTGACACCATCCAGATCGAAGATGAGCTGTCAGCGACGCTGCGCATGAAAGTCACAATTGATCATCCGGCAGGCAGTGAAGGCGGCAAAATGACGATTGCATATAAGTCGCTTGATCAGTTGGATGATCTGCTTCGCGCGCTTTCCGGTGGTTAATCGTCCAATAAGGCGCGCAGGACAGCGTTCAAGACAGGAGCGCCTTGAGCGGTAAGTTGCAGGATCTCCGAGTTATAGGTGACCATTCCCAAGTCAACTAACCCATTGATTTTATTTATATATTCGTCTCTAGCGAGATGTGGAAAGCGCGTAGTATCCACACCTTCGCGTAACCGCATTCCCATCAACAGAAACTCGGCAAACTGCTCGTCTTGCGTGAGCGCCTCACGCGACAAATCCCCGTTTCCTGTCTTGCGCACCTGTGCCAACCAGCCCGCGGGCGCGCGCGGCGCCTCGGTCGCAAACCGTTGGCCATGCAATGTCAAACGCCCATGTGCGCCTGGCCCAATCCCTGCATAATCGCCATAGCGCCAATAGATCTTGTTGTGGATACTCTCACAGCCCGCGCGCGCGTGATTGGACACTTCATAGCCCTCAAATCCGGCCTCTTCGCAAATCTCTTGCGTCGCGGCATACATGTCAGCCGCATCATCATCATCCGGCAGACCACGCAGTTTGCCTGCCGCATAGCGATCACCAAAGGCGGTGCCATCCTCAATTGTGAGTTGATAGAGTGATAAATGATCGACCGCCAAATCCAGCGCACGCTGCAATTCCGCCGTCCAGTCCGCAACGGATTGGCCTTGCCGCGCATATATCAGATCAAAACTCACCCGATCAAAGGCATTGCGCGCAATCTCAAAGGCCCGCATCGCTTCCTCTGCGCTATGCAACCGGCCCAGGGCCTTCAAATCTGCGTCATTCAGCGCCTGAATCCCCATGGAAACGCGGTTCACCCCCGCATCGCGGTACCCGGCAAAGCGTCCCGCCTCAACAGAGGTTGGATTCGCCTCCAACGTGATCTCGATATCATTCGCCATCGGCCAGGTCGCGCGTACCTTTGTCAGGATTGCATCAACGACGGCAGGATCCATCAAGCTGGGCGTGCCACCCCCAAAGAACACAGACCGTAAAACGCGGCCCTCTGTTTCGGCACCGACACGCGCGATCTCGCTCAGATAGGCATCAGCCCAGGCATTCTGGTCAATTTGCGCGACCACATGACTGTTAAAATCGCAATAGGGACACTTCGCCTGACAAAACGGCCAGTGAATATAGAGGCCAAAGCCTCCATGTTCCCAGTCATCCATCTTAGGCAAAACAACCCGCGATCAGCTTGGCAAATGCATCGGCACGGTGGCTGATCTTGTTCTTTTCCCAACGATCCATCTCGCCAAAGGTGATGTCATAGCCGTCAGGCTGAAAAATCGGATCATATCCATGCCCTTGGTCGCCCCGCATCGGCCAAACAATCTGGCCAGGCATCACACCGGGAAACACCTCGTCATGCCCGTCAGGCCAGGCCAGAACCAAGGTGCAACAAAACCGCGCAGTCCGTGGATAGGGGGCAGAAACAGACTCTAACTCGGCCCAACTCCGCTCCATCGCCATCTTGAAATCACGGCCGCTGGGCGTTTCCGCCCAATCCGCTGTATAAACACCGGGTGCACCCCCAAGGCCGTCAATCTCGATCCCGCTATCATCCGACAGGGCCGGCAGGCCGGTTGCCTTGGCTGCTGCATGCGCCTTGATCCGTGCGTTCCCGACAAAGGTCGTTTCTGTCTCTTCCGGCTCGGGCAACCTATGATCCGCATTTGACGTCAAAGACACCCCGTAAGGGCGCAACAGATCGGCAATCTCTTCCAGCTTCCCTTGGTTATGGGTCGCGATCACCAATTCCTTGCCGTCAAATCGCCGCATCAGGACACCGCCGCCAATTGCGCCGCTGTCAGTTCCGCGACACCTTTTTCCGCCAGATCAAGCAGGGCATCCATCTGCGCGCGCGTATAGGTTGACCCCTCTGCAGACATCTGTACCTCGATTAGTTTTCCAGCGGTCATGACAAAGTTGCCGTCAACACCGGCTTCGCTATCCTCGGGATAATCCAGATCCAGCACTTCCTGACCCGCATAAATCCCGCAAGAAATTGCCGCAACAGGGTCAATCAAAGGATCACTGATCACATCACCGGCCTTCATCAATTTTTGCACTGCCAGCTTCAACGCGACCCAACCGCCCGTGATTGATGCACAGCGTGTGCCCCCATCGGCCTGAATAACATCACAATCCACCACGATTTGGCGTTCTCCCAGCGCGACCCGATCAACACCGGCCCGCAAAGACCGCCCGATCAACCGCTGGATTTCCTGTGTGCGGCCGGATTGCCCGTTCTTGGCCTCACGCCGCATCCGCGTATTTGTCGCACGTGGCAGCATGCCGTATTCCGCTGTCACCCACCCAAGGCCGGAATTCTTCAGAAACGGTGGTACACGCTCATCAATGGTCGCGGTGCAAAGCACATGGGTATTGCCACATTTGATCAGACAAGACCCTTCCGCGTGCATCGTCACGCCTGTCTCGATTGAGATTTCGCGCATTTCATTCGTTTGACGGCCAGATGGACGCATCGGGTTTCCTCCTATCGGTTGCATCAGCGGCATACGCTGCCCACATATGAAATCCAACCCCGATTGACGCTACCGCAAACTTCGTTTTAATTGCGACGCCTTGCCAGTGGAACCAATGACAGCACAATCGCCAAATATTGACGAAATGAACGCGCGCTCCCGCGAGGTGTTTCGCCGCGTGGTCGAAGGCTACCTTGAAAGTGGTGCACCTGTCGGGTCGCGCACGCTCACCCGCGATTTTTCAGAACAGGTCAGTGCCGCGACGATCCGCAATGTGATGCAGGATCTCGAGTATCTCGGACTGTTGGGAAGCCCCCATGTCAGCGCGGGCCGCATTCCCACCCAGTTGGGGCTGCGCCTTTTCGTTGACGGGTTGCTGGAAGTTGGTGATCTTGATGGTCAGGACCGTGAAAAAATTGATCGCACGGTCACGTCGAACAATCAGGACGTTACCACTGTTCTGGATGAGGTCGGCCAGGCGCTCTCTGGTGTGACGCATGGTGCCAGCCTCGTGCTGACCCCGAAGCACGAAGCGCCGATTAGACATATCGAGTTTGTCTCGCTCTCTGCCGATCGCGCGCTGGTTGTGCTGGTCTTCGGTGACGGCCATGTGGAAAACCGCGTCTTTACGCCGCCACCCGGCCAAACCCCGTCTTCCATGCGCGAGGCTGCGAATTTCCTGAATGCAATCGCAGCGGGGCATACGCTATCGGACCTCAGCGCCGTAATTTCACGTGAGATTAAAACACGGCGTCAGGAAATCAACGCCTTGGCCGCCGAACTCGTCGAGAATGGCGTCGTTCTTTGGGAGAATGAGGGCGAATCGACCGAGCGCTTGATTGTGCGCGGTCGCGGCAATCTGCTGGGTGAGGGCGGAGACGAGGCTGATCTTGCCCGTATCCGCACCCTGTTTGACGACCTTGAACGCAAGCGTGACATCGCGCAATTCCTTGATCTTGCCGAAGAAGGTGAGGGGGTGCGCATTTTTATTGGCTCCGAGAACAAATTGTTCTCACTTTCGGGTTCATCTCTGGTCGTTTCCCCTTATATGAACGCCGACAAAAAGATCATTGGCGCCGTTGGGGTGATTGGTCCAACACGGCTGAACTATGGGCGCATCGTACCAATCGTGAACTACACCGCAAAGCTGGTCGGCAAGATGATCGTTGACCGCTCGTAAAGGGAAGACTGATGTCTGATAAAGACGAAGAACTACAAAGCCTTGATGAACTCGCAGCTGAAGGCGACGAGATTGATTTCGATGCTGCTGAAGCAAGCTTTGATGAAATCGAAGCCCTGCGCGCAGAGCGTGATGAATTCCGTGACAAGTTCATGCGCGCATTGGCTGATGCGGAAAATACCCGCAAACGTGCCGACCGTGACCGCCGCGAGGCTGAAAACTATGGTGGTTCCAAACTCGCCCGCGACATGCTGCCGGTTTACGACAACCTGCGCCGCGCGTTGCAGTCCTCGGCCGAGGCCGAGCAGGAAGCAAACAAAGCCTTGCTTGAAGGTGTTGAGCTAACAATGCGCGAATTGATCAGCGTATTCAAAAAGCACGGAATCGACCCTATTACACCTGAAGTCGGCGATAAATTCGACCCGCAACTGCATCAGGCGATGTTCGAGGCACCCGTGCCCGGCACCAAAGCAGGCGAGATCATTCAGGTCGCAGCCGAGGGTTTCATGTTGCACGACCGCCTCTTGCGCCCCGCACAAGTCGGTGTATCATCCATGCCCGCATCGTAGGGTGGGTAAAACCCACGCTACAATTTCGACCGCAACTCATAGATCAGATCAAGCGCATCCCGGGGGCTTAGCTCATCGGGGTGCACATCGCGCAAACGTTCCTCGACTACAGAGGGCTTTGGCGCAACGGTGACCGGGGCAGGCGTTGCAGAAAACAACGGCAGATCATCAATGATCGCCTTTTGCGCTGTCCCGCCTTCACGCTCACCTTTTTCCAAAGCTTCCAGAACCACTTTGGCGCGCTCTACAACGACGGCAGGCAACCCTGCCAAACGCGCAACTTGCACCCCGTAACTGCGATCCGCTGTGCCGCGCTTGACCTCATGCAGGAAAATCACGTCGCCTTCCCATTCCTTCACGGTGACCGTCGCGTTATCCACACCCTCGAGCTTTGCCGATAGCGCCGACATTTCGTGGTAATGCGTAGCAAACAGCGCACGACAGCGGTTCACATCATGCAAATGTTCCAACGTCGCCCAGGCAATCGACAAACCGTCATATGTCGCGGTGCCGCGCCCGATTTCATCCAGAATGACAAGCGCCCGATCATCGGCCTGATTCAAAATCGCTGCCGTTTCCACCATCTCGACCATAAAGGTCGACCGCCCGCGTGCCAGATCGTCTGACGCCCCGACGCGGCTGAACAACTGGCTGACAATCCCGATGTGGGCCTCGGTGGCTGGCACAAAACTCCCCATCTGGGCCAAAATCGCAAGCAGCGCATTCTGTCTTAGAAACGTCGATTTACCTGCCATGTTGGGACCGGTCAGCAACCAGATCGGTGTGTCTGTCAATCCGCAGTCATTGGCAATAAACGGTGCGCCGTCTTTCTGCAAAGCCGCCTCAACCACGGGGTGTCGCCCGCCTGTGATGTCAAATGCGCGGCTGTCGTCCACCCGTGGCCTGACCCAGTTTTCGGTCACTGCCAATTCCGCCAAACCCGCGTGCAAATCAATCTCGGACAGGGCGCGTGCCAATGCGCCAAGCGGCCCTGCCTGCGCAATAATCGCCTCTTTCAGGCTGGAATAGAGTCTCTTTTCGATCTCGAGTGCACGCCCGCCTGCATTGAGGATACGCGTCTCGATCTCTGACAGCTCCACGGTGGTAAAACGCACCTGATTGGCCGTGGTCTGGCGATGAATGAAGGTTTCATTCAATGGCGGGGCCATCATTTTGGCCGCATGCGTTGCCGTTGTCTCGATAAAGTACCCCAGCACATTGTTGTGTTTGATCTTCAGCGACGACACGCCCGATGTTTCAATGTACTCTGATTGCATCTGCGCAATCACAGACCGGCCTTCGTCGCGTAACTTGCGTACTTCGTCCAGTTCGGCGTCATACCCCGGTGCAATGAACCCGCCGTCGCGCGACAAAAGCGGTGGCTCTGCAATCAGCGCCTCATCCAGCAGGTCCAACAACGCCTGATGCCCTGTCAAATCCTGCGTTGCATCCGCCAGAATAGGGAGCAAATCCGCCGGCATCAGCGCGGAAAGCGCAATAGCCTGTCCGATAGTGTTGCGAATTGCTGCCATATCCCGTGGCCCGCCACGATCCAGCGCCAAACGTGACAACGCGCGGTCCAGATCATGCACGCCGCGCAAACTCTGTCGAATATCCTTGGTCAGCCGCGCCTGATTGGCCAAGAACCCGACCGCATCCAATCGCCCCGTGATGACATCCCCATTGCAGGACGGTGACGAAAGCCGCCGTTCCAACAATCGCGCACCACCTGCGGTGACTGTGCGATCAATGCAATGCAAAAGCGACCCTTGCTTGCCGCCATTCATCGCTTGGGTCAGTTCCAATGATCGCCGTGTCGCCGCATCAATCTGCATTGCTGCTGACTGGCCCTCCTGAACGGGGGGGCGCAACAAAGGCAGATTACCGCGCTGCGTAATATCCAGATATTCGGCAACAGCAGACATGGCCCCAATCTCGGCGCGACCAAAGCTGCCAAACGCATCAAGTGAGCTGACTTTATAGACACTACACAGGCGTTTTTCGCCAGAAACACTGTCAAATGCCGCTGCACCCAAGGTTGTCAGTGTTGCACCGGAATCAGACACTATTTCAGCCCAATCAGCCTCTGATCCGTCCGCAATAATCACCTCGCGCGGCGTCAATCGTGCCAGTTCGGGGCCCAGTTGCGCGCCCCCGCAAGGCATCACGTGGAACGCGCCGGTCGAGATATCGACCCACGCCAGTGCCCCTGTATCGCGCACGCTATGATAGGCGGCCAGAAAATTATGCCGGCGTGCATCAAGCAACGAATCCTCGGTCAACGTACCCGGCGTGACCAAACGCACGACTTCACGTTTCACAACCGCCTTATAACCACGCTTCTTCGCCTCGGCGGGGCTTTCCATCTGCTCACAAACCGCCACGCGGAACCCTTTGCGGATCAGCGTCAGGAAATAGCCTTCAGCCGCATGATGCGGCACACCGCACATCGGTATATCCTGTTCATCATGCTTGCCGCGTTTTGTCAGCGCGATATCAAGCGCTTCGGCCGCAGCAACGGCATCGTCAAAGAACATCTCATAGAAATCGCCCATCCGGTAGAACAGCAGCGCATCAGGATGCTCTGCCTTGATTTCCAGATATTGCGCCATCATCGGCGTGACTGTGCTGTTGCTCATGTATCCCCCGGGATCATTCCGCGCACATTACCACCGCATGAAAGCTGCGAAACCCTGAAATGAACCCGTTGCAGGCCCTTGGCAGAAACCGCTATGTCTTGTGGACTAAAACAGGGGGACCCGATGTCGAAGAATAAACTGACCCGCGAAGATGCGCTGCAATTCCATATGCATCCAACTCCGGGCAAATGGGAAATTCAGGCAACTGTCCCGATGACGACGCAGCGCGATTTGTCACTGGCCTATTCCCCTGGCGTCGCGATCCCCTGCGAGGAAATCGCCGCAAACCCCGCGCTGGCTTATGATTACACCAACAAAGGCAATCTGGTTGCCGTGATTTCCAACGGCACTGCGGTCCTTGGCCTCGGCAATCTGGGCGCGCTGGGCAGCAAACCGGTCATGGAAGGCAAATCCGTGCTTTTCAAACGTTTTGCCGACGTCAATTCCATCGACATTGAGCTGGATACCGAAGACCCGGACGAATTCATCAAGGCCGTCCGCCTGATGGGTCCCACCTTTGGCGGTATCAACCTTGAAGACATCAAAGCACCCGAGTGTTTCATCATTGAACAAACGCTCAAAGAGCAGATGGATATCCCTGTCTTCCACGATGACCAGCACGGGACGGCGGTGATCTGTGCCGCAGGTCTGCTGAATGCGCTGCATCTGTCCGGCAAGAAAATCGAAGATGTCAAAATCGTCCTGAACGGGGCCGGTGCCGCAGGGATCGCCTGCCTTGAATTGCTCAAGGCGATGGGTGCGAAACATGACAACTGCATCATGGCTGATACCAAAGGTGTCATTTACCAGGGCCGGACCGAGGGCATGAACCAATGGAAATCTGCCCACGCTGCCAATACCACCGCCCGCACGCTTGATGATGCGATGAAGGGCTGTGACGTCTTCCTCGGTGTCAGCGCCAAAGGTGCCGTGACCCAGGAAATGGTGTCTAACATGGCCGAAAACCCTGTAATTTTTGCCATGGCGAACCCTGATCCGGAAATTACACCCGAAGACGCCCATGCTGTGCGCGAGGACGCCATCGTCGCCACAGGCCGCAGCGATTACCCCAATCAGGTGAACAACGTGCTGGGCTTTCCCTATCTCTTCCGCGGCGCGCTCGACATCCACGCCCGCGCGATCAACGACGAAATGAAAATCGCCTGCGCTGAGGCGCTTGCGGCACTGGCGCGCGAGGATGTGCCCGATGAAGTCGCTATGGCTTACGGCAAAAAGCTAACCTTCGGGCGCGACTACATCATCCCGACGCCGTTCGACCCCCGTCTGATCCACCGCATCCCTACGGCGGTGGCACGGGCCGGCATGAAAACAGGCGTCGCGCGCCGCCCCATCGTGGATATGGACGCCTATGAGCTCTCTCTCAAATCCCGCATGGATCCCACGCAGTCCATTCTGCGTAGCCTGAACGCGCGCGCCCGCGCCAACCAATCCACCGTTGTGTTCGCCGAAGGCGATGATCCTCGTGTGTTGCGCGCCGCCGTCATGTATCAGCGCTCTGGCATGGGCAAAGCGTTGATCGTTGGCCGCAAGGACGATGTGAAACAGAAACTCACGGCCGAAGGTCTGGCCGAGGCCTTTGACGAACTTGAAATCGTCAACGCCGCTACGACCCCGTATTTGGAAACCTACAAGGATTTCCTTTATAAACGCCTGCAACGCAAAGGTTTTGATGCGCAAGACGTCCATCGCCTTGCCGCCCGCGACCGTCACGTGTTTGCGGCACTCATGCTCGCGCATGGCCACGCCGATGGGATGGTGACAGGGGCCACACGCAAATCGGCGCATATTCTGGAACTGATTAACCACGTCTTCGACGCAGAACCACACGATGGTGCAGTGGGTGTTACCGCTGTCCTGCACAAAGGGCGGATCGTGCTGATCACCGACACGCTTGTCCATGAATGGCCCGACGAAAACGATCTCGCGGATATCGCCGAACGCGGTGCTGCCGTCGCGCGCGAACTGGGGCTAGAACCGCGCGTGGCCTTCCTGTCTTTCTCGACCTTCGGTTACCCCGTCTCCGAGCGTGCAGAAAAAATGCACAAAGCCCCCCAAGTCCTCGACGCGCGCAAAGCCGATTTCGAATACGAGGGTGAAATGACGGTCGACGTGGCACTCAATGCCGCCGCACAAGAGAACTATCCGTTCCAACGCCTGACGGGCCCAGCGAACGTCTTGGTTGTCCCGGCCCGACATTCCGCCTCGATTTCTGTGAAACTGATGCAGGAAATGGCAGGCGCGACTGTTATCGGCCCAATCCTGTCGGGTATCGGGAAGCCAATCCAGATCTGTTCGACTGTCTCGACGGTCAACGACATCCTCAACATGGCCGTGATTGCGGCCTGCAAGGTCGACTAATGGCAATCTGGAACCTTGGTTCAATCAACGCGGATTTCGTCTATCGCGTCCCGCATATCCCGGCACCCGGTGAAACGCTGTCGTCCACAGGCCGCCAGATGTTCCTGGGCGGCAAGGGAACCAATATGTCGGTCGCCGCCGCCCGTGCTGCTGCCCGCGTCAATCACATTGGCGCTGTCGGTCAAGACGGGCGCTGGGCGATCCAGCGCCTGCTGGAATACGGCGTCGATACCCGCAATATCGCTGTGTTAGAAACTGAAACGGCCCAAGCGATCATTATGGTTGACCCCGAGGGCGAGAATGCAATCGTCCTTCATCCGGGTGCGAATGCGGAGATCCCCCAGGTTACCCTCCAGGCCGCAATGGCCGAGGCGGAAACCGGTGATTGGCTGGTCATCCAGAACGAAACCAACCTGCAACGCACCGCCGCCGAAATGGGCAAAAAGCTGGGCCTGCAGATCGCCTATGCTGCCGCGCCCTTCGATGCGGATCGCGTCAAGGCGGTGCTGCCGTCGCTTGATTTTCTGATCCTCAATGCGGTTGAGGCCGCCCAGCTTGAAGAAGCTATTGGGACCGCGCCCGCTGATCTGCCTGTGCGCGACGTGATCGTGACCCGCGGTGCCGATGGCGCAGATTGGTTTAGCGCTGCAGGAAAACAGCACTTCCCTGCGATAAAGGTCGATGCTGTCGATACAACCGGCGCAGGTGACACCTTCACCGGTTACGTTCTTGCCGGCCTTGATCGTGGCATGCCCATGGAACAGGCGATCGGGCAAGCGACCAAAGCAGGCGCGCTCATGGTTATGCGGCATGGTACAGCTGACGTTATTCCTGATCTGTCCGAAGTGCAGGACTTTCACCCCTGACACCTGCGTTTTCCCTCTTGGAACGGCCAGAACACTGGCCTAGCGTCCACGACAAGGAGAACACCAATGACCGAAGTCACCACCCATCAGGCCGAGGATGATGCCCGCAATGAGGCCATCCTGATCTACGTTGACGGACAGATTGTCCCGAAAGCCCAGGCCACTGTCAGCGTCTACGACAGCGGCTTTATGCTGGGTGATGGGGTTTGGGAAGGGCTGCGGCTCTATGATGGCAAATGGGCCTTCATGGATGAGCATCTGGACCGGCTTTTCGAGGCGGCAAAGGCGATTGATCTCGACATCGGCATGGACCGGAAAGGCGTGGTTTCCGCCTTGTTAGAGACACAAAACGCCAACGGCATGACAACAGATGCCCACGCGCGGTTGATGGTGACACGCGGGGTGAAGGTGCGCCCTTTCCAACACCCCAGCCTCTCACAATCAGGGCCCACTTTCGTAATCATCATGGAACATTCGCGCCCTAAAATCCCGCGCCCGATTACCCTTGCCACGGTCCCCCACCAGCGCGGCCTGCCGATGACGCAGGATCCGAAGCTGAACAGCCACTCGAAACTCAACTGCATTCTCGCCTGTATCGCTGCGCAGAAGGCAGGTGCAGATGAGGCGCTGATGCTCGACGTGCATGGTTTTGTGAACACGACAAACGCCTGCAACTTCTTTATCGTCAAAAAGGGCGCGGTCTGGACCAGCACGGGCGACTATTGCATGAACGGCATTACCCGCCAAAAGGTGATCGACCTGTGCCGTGCCAACGACATTCCGGTGTTCGAACGCAACTACAGCCTCGTCGACACTTAC
This sequence comes from Yoonia sp. R78084, assembly GCF_044595625.1. NCBI lineage: Bacteria > Pseudomonadati > Pseudomonadota > Alphaproteobacteria > Rhodobacterales > Paracoccaceae > Yoonia > Yoonia sp. R78084. The sequence goes on along the minus strand of NZ_CP138993.1, from coordinate 3,092,607 downwards.
GCGGCTGATGAGGCGTTTCTCACCGGCACCTTCGGCGCACAAACGCCCGTCAGCAGCATTGATGGCCGCATTATAGGTACCGGCGAATTGGGTCCAATGACCGCACGTTTGCGCGCGCTCTACAAGGATTTGGTGGACCGGTCATGATGTGTCATCTGTATGTACAGGTTGTGTACAGCTTGTGTACGGGATGTGGCCGATGAGAATCGCCATGTGGTCCGGTCCACGCAATCTCTCGACCGCGATGATGTACGCCTTTGGCAACCGTGCCGATTTCGCCGTATGGGATGAACCGTTTTATGCTCCCTATCTGAAAGCAACCGGCGCAAACCACCCGATGCGGGATGAGATCATCGCCGGGCACGAGACGGACCCGACGATTGTCGCACAGCGCTGTTTAGGCACTATTCCGGACAAAAAGCTGCATTTCTACATGAAGCACATGCCGCATCACATGATTACGGGCTTCCCGCTGGACTGGGCTCGGGACTGCATCAACATCCACCTCATCCGCCACCCCGCCCGCGTAATCGCGAGCTATGGTGCCAAACGCGATGAGATGACCCTCGAGGACATCGGCTTCACCCAGCAAGCGGCGCTTTATGACCAGATTGGTGGCCTCGTGATTGATAGCGCAGACATCCGCGCAGACCCCGAAAGAATGCTGCGAAAGCTCTGTGATGCCATAGACTTAGCCTTTGATCCCGCAATGCTGGCATGGCCTGCCGGACCATGCGCGGCCGATGGTGTCTGGGCCGCGCATTGGTACAATGCGGTCCACCAAAGTACGGGATTTGCCTCTGCTGAGGGGCCGCTGCCAATGGTGGATGACAAACATCACGAAATGCTGGCCAAGGCCCTACCGCTCTACGAAAAAATGCAGGCCAGAAAGCTCTGAGAGCCTTCGCCATTACTGGCCCGAAAATATCCTTGGGGGGACCCGGCACGGGTCGGGGGTAAAACCCCCTCAGCCCTTACGATTACGTGCCGCCAACAGTTTCAACCGCAGCGCGTTCAACTGGATGAACCCTTGCGCATCCGTCTGGTCATAAGCGCCCGCATCATCCTCAAAGGTCACATGCGCCTCGGAATAAAGCGACTGGTCCGACCAACGTGCAACAGTCGTAGCCGACCCTTTATAAAGCTTTACACGGACCGTTCCCGACACATGCTCCTGGCTCTTGTCGATCAGGGCCTGCAGCATTTCACGCTCTGGCGAGAACCAGAAACCGTTGTAAATCAGTTCCGCATATCGCGGCATGATGCTGTCTTTCAGGTGGCCCGCACCGCTATCAAGCGTAATCTGTTCAATCCCGCGATGCGCTTCCAGCAGCACGGTTCCGCCGGGTGTCTCGTAAATCCCGCGTGATTTCATCCCGACAAAGCGGTTTTCCACCAGATCAAGCCGGCCCACACCATGCTTGCCGCCCAGTTCATTCAGTTTGGTCAGGATCGTTGCAGGCGACATACGCTCGCCATTGATCCCCACGGCATCTCCGCGCTCAAATTCGATCTCGACCATTTCCGCGACATCCGGCGCATCTTCTGGTGCGACCGTCCGCTGGTACACGTAATCCGGCGCCTCAACACCCGGGTCTTCCAGCACTTTCCCTTCGGACGATGTGTGCAGCAGGTTGGCATCCACACTGAACGGGGCTTCGCCGCGCTTGTCCTTGGCAACAGGGATCTGGTTCTTTTCGGCAAACTCCAAAAGACGGGTCCGGCTCGTCAAATCCCACTCACGCCAGGGCGCGATCACCTTGATTTCAGGGTTCAACGCATAGGCTGCCAGTTCAAACCGGACCTGATCGTTGCCTTTGCCAGTCGCACCATGCGCCACGGCGTCGGCACCTTCAGCGGCGGCAATCTCGACCAGACGCTTGGAAATCAGCGGGCGCGCAATCGACGTACCCAACAGATAAAGCCCCTCATATAGCGCGTTGGCGCGGAACATCGGGAATACGAAATCGCGCACGAATTCTTCGCGCAGGTCCTCGATATAGATCGCAGATGCGCCCATCATCTCGGCCTTGGCGCGCGCCGGCTCGAGTTCCTCGCCCTGACCGAGATCGGCGGTAAAGGTCACCACCTCGCAGCCGTACTCGGTCTGCAGCCATTTCAGAATGATCGAGGTATCAAGCCCACCGGAATAGGCCAGAACAACTTTTTTCGGAGCGGTCATCAGCAAGCGCCTTTACGTCAATACAAGTTGTCTCGCGCGATAAAGGTTTTTCCCGACAGGGGCAAGAACAGCAACCAGTCCCGTTATTACTGGCCCAAAAATATCCTGGGGGAGGCGCGCAGCGCCGGGGGCAAAGCCCCCTTAAAACGCAAACCGCGCCACAAAATCCGCATCGCCGTCATTATAAAGCTCTGTCAAAGCCTCCTCGACGGACAACCACAGCGCCATATGCCCCGGCTCGCTGGGCGGGCCATGGGGCCGCACGGGGCGGGCCAGATAGATATGACACAGCTTTTCGGCCCAAAGATCGTATTCCGGCATAAAGGTGAACCGCCGGAACGCGCCCAGCTTGCGCGGTGCCGCAATGCGCCAGCCTGTTTCCTCAAACACCTCGCGGTGCAGCGCGTTCAAAGGATGTTCCCCAGGGTCAATACCGCCGCCGGGCAGTTGAACCTCATAATGCGGATCACCCTGATAGGTGCAGAGCAGCTTGCCTGCACGCGGTAAAATCGCGTAAACACCGGGTCGTAATTTGTAGCGCTGCCCGTTTTGTGGCACCTCGCCATACCGTCTGATCATAGCTTCACCCTTGGACGCCGCCTTGCCCCACCTATATAGGCGCGGTATGCCATCCAGAAACCTGTTAGGAAAGACCATGAGCCTCGGCACCAAAATCGCCTGGGACGATACCGTCCTGCCATTCCAACTTGACGCATCCGACATCCGTGGACGGGTGGCGCGGCTTGATGGTGTCTTGGAACAGGTTCTCAAGCAACACAACTACCCCGCAATGATCGAAGGTCTGGTGGCCGAGATGGCGCTGCTGACCGCCTTGATCGGTCAAACCATGAAACTGCGATGGAAACTGTCGTTACAGGTGCGCGGCGATGGCCCCGCCCGTTTGATCGCGACCGATTACTACGGCCCGACCGAGGACGGCGCCCCTGCGCGCATCCGTGCCTATGCATCCTATGATGCGGAAACACTGGACCAGTCAGCTGATGCGTTTAGCCAGATCGGCAAGGGGTATTTTGCAATCCTGATTGATCAGGGTCAGGATATGGCCCCCTATCAGGGGATCACGCCGATTGCTGGCGGCTCACTTTCCGCCTGTGCAGAAACCTATTTTGCGCAATCCGAACAGCTGCCGACGCGCTTTCAACTGACCCATGGTCTGTCGCAACTGCCCGGTGAAGGGACCCATTGGCGTGCGGGTGGCGTGATGTTGCAGCATATGCCCAAGGCGTCACCCCATGTGACCGGTGAAGGCGGATCAGGCGAAGATGGCCTGCTGGACGCAACGGATATCTTGGATGCCGAAGAGGGCGAAAACTGGATTCGTGCAAATGTGCTGTTGGATACGGTGGACGAGATTGAGCTGATCGGCCCAAGCGTTGCGCCCACGGACCTGCTTGTGCGTTTGTTCCATGAGGAACAGCCGCGTGTCTATGATGCACAGCCCGTCAAATTCGGTTGTAGCTGTTCCGAGGATGCGGTCCGTCAAAGCCTGTCGATCTATTCGGCCAAGGATATCGGCACCATGACAACCGAAGAAGGCACCGTAACAGCGGACTGCCAGTTCTGCGGCGCGCATTATATCTTCAAACCCGAAACGCTGGGGTTTGAAGCCACGGATACCGGTGCCTGATCTACGTAAAAGACTGGAAGACGCGCTTGCACAAGCGGGCAGCGCGTCTTCTGATTTTGACCTGAACGCTGATGTGAAAAAACCCGATGCGGTGCTCACGCCTGCGGCTGTTCTGATCGGAATTTGCGCGGAAACAGAGACTGTTATTCTCACAAAGCGCTCGGCGCGGCTCAAACATCACCCCGGTCAGATTGCCTTTCCTGGCGGCAAACAAGACCCGACTGACGCCACGCTTACTGATGCCGCCCTGCGCGAAGCGCGCGAGGAGATTGGTCTGCCCCCTGTGATTGTCGATGTTCTGGGTGAACTGCCTCCGCATCAGACCGTCACGGGGTATCAAGTGACCCCGGTTGTTGGCCTCATTGACGGGCACTATGATCCTGTGCCGGAGCAGGGCGAAGTGAGCGAGATCTTCGAGGTCCCTTTGGCACATCTTCTTGAGCCAAGAAACTACCTGATCGAGGGTCGCCGCTGGCAAGGTCGCCGCAGGCTCTATTACACCGTACCTTTCGGCCCCTATTATATCTGGGGTGCCACAGCGCGTATCTTGCGCGCCTTTGCCGAGCGCATGGCATGACCCGCATTTCCGCATCATGGTTGCACGATGAGGGCGCGCAAAAAGTCTGCGCTTTGCTGACCAACGCAGGCCATCAGGCGTGGTTTGTGGGGGGATGTGTCCGCAATGAACTGTTGGGTGCGCCTGTGGCGGATCTTGATCTTTCGACAGATGCCTTACCGCAAACCGTGATGACTTTGGCCAAGAAAGCACGGATCAAGGCCATTCCCACAGGGATCGACCACGGGACAGTCACTTTGGTTGTCAACGACACCCCGTTCGAGATCACGACGTTTCGCCGCGATGTCGCCACCGACGGCCGCCGCGCTGCTGTCGCCTTTTCCGATAACATCAAGGATGATGCGCGGCGTCGCGATTTCACCATGAATGCGCTCTATGCCGCCCCTGATGGCCAGATTACCGACCCTTTGGATGGTTTGCCCGATCTTGTCGCGCGCCGTGTGCGGTTTATCGAGGACGCCGATCAGCGGATCAAAGAAGACTACCTGCGCATCCTGCGGTTTTTCAGGTTTTACGCGTGGTATGGGGATGTGAGCGAAGGCCCCGACCGCGATGGGATGGCCGCCTGTGCGGATAATATCGAAGGCCTGCAATCGCTTTCGGTCGAGCGCATCACCGCTGAAATGCTCAAGCTTCTTGGCGCACCTGATCCCGCACCAGCTCTGGCTGCGATGGCCTCAACCGGGGCCTTGGCGCAGGTCTTGCCAGGTGCAGAAAGTGGGGCACTGGCCGTGCTCGTGCATCTGGAACAGTCACTTGGTATCGCGCCAGATCCCTTGCGCCGTTTGGCGGTTATCGGTGGGGACCCCGCGCGGGCGCTGCGCCTGTCTAACGCCCAATCCCGCGCGTTGGGTCATATCACCGCCGGTCTGTCGCCGGTTGAAACCGCGTATCGTCACGGCGAGGCCGCGGGACGGGATGTCTTGTTGGCGCAATCCGCGTCATCGGGACAGCCAATCGCCGACACCGCTCTTGCGGCGATCACCCATGCGGCAAACCAAGTATTTCCCCTCAAAGCCGCTGATCTGATGCCTGCACTTTCCGGTCCCGTGCTGGGCAAGGCCCTGCAAGACGCCGAGGCGCGGTGGATCGCCTCGGGCTTTACCCTCACGAAAGCAGACTTGCTTGGCTGATTACCTGCCGCTTATCGGATTCGTCTTTTTCGGCCTCTTTTCGCCCGGTCCGAATGTGATCCTGATCACCACGTCGGCTGCGCGGTTCGGGTTTCAGCGCACTCTGCCGCATATCATTGGTGTGGTCCTTGGCGTTGGCATCATTGCCGCTGTCACAGGCATCGGCATCGGGGCACTGATCACTGCACAGCCAGCGCTGGGCGGAGTGTTGAAGATCATTGCGGGCCTCTGGATTCTCTGGATGGCCTATAACCTCTGGCGCGCTGATCCGGCAAAGAAGCGCGAGACGGACAGGCCTTTTACATTCCTTCAGGTGATCCTGTTTCAATGGGTAAACCCAAAGGTCTGGGCTGTTGCGCTCAGCGCCACCGCCTATGTCGCGACACTGGCTCCCATGCAGCAGGTGCTGACCTTGGCGACGACCTTCTCCTCGCTCAACCTTGGCGTCTGCATCTTCTGGGCGGTCGCGGGTAGCATGCTGGCTTATCTGCTGAAAAACCCGGCTGCGTGGCGCATCTTCATGCGCGTCATGGCGCTGGCTTTGGCGGGTTTCTCGGTCCTGCTTTTTCTCTGAGATAAGCTTTGCTATAGCGAGGGTCTAACCCAGAAAGGCAGGCCCCGTGTTTCGTTGGTTCGAAGGTCTTGTCGATCCCTATGTGCCCTACAAGGAGAACGACACGCCGCCCAAGCGGCTTTACCCGTTTCTGCGCGCCTACGCAGAGCCGTTCAAAAAGGTGTTCTGGGTCACAGGTATCTCCGCCATCATCATCGCGATGATCGAAATCTGGCTGCTGAGCTATCTTGGCCGCCTTGTTGATATCCTTGGCGGTGGCACACCTGCGCAGGTTTGGGCCGAGAGTGGCGGTGAATTCCTGCTGGTTGCATTCCTGATCCTCACGATCCGTCCCGCCTTTCACATGTTGCAGATCCTGCTGCTGAACAACACGATCCTGCCGAATTTTGGCACGTTGGTCCGTTGGCGGGCGCACCGCCATGTGTTGCGGCAATCTGTGGGCTGGTTTGAGGATGATTTCGCAGGCCGGATTGCGAACCGCATCATGCAAACACCCCCTGCTGCGGGGTCTGTCGTGTTTCAACTGTTCGATGCGCTGACCTTTGCCGTGGCCTATATCATCGGCGCGGCCGTTTTGCTGGGGCAGGCGGATTTGCGGCTGTTGCTGCCGTTGATGCTCTGGCTTGTGCCCTATCTTTTCCTGCTTCACTGGGTGATCCGCCGCATTACACCTGCCTCTGAGGCGGCGTCGAATGCGCGCAGTGCGGTCACGGGGCGTGTCGTGGATAGCTACACCAACATTCACGCCGTCAAGATGTTCGCCCATCACGACCGCGAAATTGATTACGCAAAAGAAGCGATCGAGGAAGCGCGCCGGACCTTCCAGATCGAAATGCGGCTCTATACGCTGATGGACGCGGGATTGATGCTGCTGAATGGCGTATTGGTTGTGGGGGTCGTTGGCTGGTCCATCTGGCTCTGGATGCAGGGGATGGCATCGGTTGGTGTGGTGGCGGTCGCAACCTCGCTTGCGCTGCGCCTGAATTCGATGTCGGGCTGGATCATTTGGGCGATGACAGATTTTTTCCGCGAACTGGGCGTGGTGAAGGAGGGGATGCTGACGATCGCGCAACCTGTGACTTTGGTGGATCAACCGGATGCCAAGGTATTGGATATTCGGGCCGGCGCAGTCGAGGTCCGCAATCTGTCGCATCACTATGGCAAGAAAACCGGCGGTCTGGATCATGTGAACCTGTCCATTGCTGCGGGTGAAAAGGTTGGTCTTGTCGGGCAATCTGGTGCCGGAAAATCCACGCTCGTGAAGCTGCTGCTGCGGTTTTACGATGTGGAGCAGGGCCAGATCCTGATCGACGGGCAGGACATCAAGTTCGCCACTCAGGACAGCCTGCGCAGTGCCATCGGCATGGTGCAACAGGATAGTGCGCTTTTGCATCGCTCGGTGCGCGAGAATATCCTTTATGGCAATCCCGCCGCCACGGAAGAGGCCATGATTGCTGCCGCCCAAAAGGCCGAGGCGCATGATTTCATTCTTGGTCTGCAAGACAACGAAGGGAATACGGGATATGATGCCCGTGTCGGCGAACGCGGTGTGAAACTTTCGGGTGGACAGCGACAGAGGATCAGCCTTGCACGGGTGATTTTGAAAGATGCGCCGATACTGCTCTTGGACGAAGCGACGAGCGCACTAGATAGTGAGGTCGAAGCCGCAATTCAGCAGACACTTTATGGAATGATGGAGGGCAAGACCGTCATCGCCATCGCACACCGTTTGTCGACGATTGCCCGGATGGACCGGATCATCGTGATGGATCAGGGCCGCATCATTGAAGACGGCACCCATGACGCACTGCTGGCGGAAAATGGACAATACGCACGGTTCTGGGCGCGCCAATCAGGGGGCTTTCTGGGACAGGGCGGACAGGAAAATAATGACCCCAGAACGCTGGATTGACCCCTTTGAACCCGCCGAAGGCCCGCCGCCACAGACGCTGATGGCGTTCCTGCGCTGGTGCCTGAAAGGTAGCACGAAAATCACGCTTTGGGCTGGATTAGTCTCTGCTTTGGCAGGCACGCTTGAAGTCGCAACGGCGCTCATGCTGGGGTGGGTCATTGATGCCGCGCTCAATTCTTCGGGTGAGGGGTATTTCACCGAAAATGTACTTTTGTTGATGGGGGTCACCGCGTTCTTCATCGTTTTGCGTCCGGTTATCCTTGGTGTGTCGGGTGTGATGCAGGCGGTGGTTGTCGGCCCGTCATTGGGCAATCTGATCCTGTCACGCTTGCACCGCCATTCGATCGGCCAGTCGGTCACATTCTTTGACGATGATTTTGCCGGACGCATTGCACAAAAACAGATGCAGGCAGCGCGTGCTACTACTGACCTGATTGTCGATATGATCCATACGGTCGCCTTTGCTTTGGCGTCTTTGTTGGGTTCAATCATTTTGTTGTTCACGATAGACGCGCGGTCGGCCTTGCTTTTGGCCGTTTGGGCGGCGTCCTATATCTGGCTGATCCGTTTTTTCATGCCGCGTATCCGCGCAAGGTCCAAAGCGCGCGCCGCAACGCGAGCGATGGTCACAGGGCAGGTCGTGGATACGATTACCAATATCAAGACCGTCAAACTGTTTGCACATGACGCCCATGAAGATCGCGCGGCGATTGACGCGATGGAGAATTACTGGGGCACTGCGGTGCGCTATGGCTGGATGTCTGCATCCTTCCGCTTTTGGCTGATGGCGCTGGGCGGGCTGTTGCCTGTCATTCTGGTCGGCATGACGCTCTATTTCTGGAGCGTAGGCACCGCTTCTGCCGGCGATATCGCGGCCGCTGGCGCGATATCGCTGCGGCTTGCGCAGATGACCGGTTGGGTCAGTTTCACGTTAATGGGCATGTACGCAAATGTGGGCGAGGTCGAAGATGCGATGATCACGCTCAGCCCGGCACATACGTTGACTGATGCTGAAAACGCGATTGAATTGACCGCGCACAAGGGCGCGATTGCGCTGGAGGATGTGTCATTCACCTATGGCGGCGGCCCGGGTGGCTTGGACGGTGTCTCGCTGAATGTGGCGCCTGGTGAAAAGCTGGGGCTGGTCGGGGCCTCGGGTGCGGGCAAATCGACTTTGGTGGCGTTGTTGCTTCGGCTTTATGATGCCGAGGCGGGCAGGATTGCGATTGATGGCGCCGATGTGCGCGACGTGACCCAAGAAAGCCTGCGTCGCCAGATCGCGATGGTCACGCAGGAAACAGCGATGTTTAACCGCTCAGCCCGCGATAACATCAAATACGGAGAACCCGATGCGACGCAGGACGAAATCGAAGCTGCCGCAAAGCAGGCCGAGGCGCATGATTTCATCCTGACGCTGAAAGATCATAAAGGGCGCACCGGCTACGATGCGCATTTGGGCGAACGCGGGGTCAAGCTCTCGGGCGGTCAACGCCAGCGGATTGCCATTGCGCGCGCAATCCTGAAAGACGCACCAATTCTGGTGCTGGACGAGGCGACAAGCGCGCTTGACTCCGAGGTTGAAGCATCGATTCAGTCAGCGTTAGACTCTATTATGGACGGCAAGACCGTTATTGCGATCGCACACCGCCTGTCCACTTTGGCGCGGATGGACCGGATCGTCGTGCTTGACGCAGGTCGCATTGTCGAGGAAGGAACGCATGACGTGCTTTTGGCCCAAGGTGGTCTTTACGCGCGTTATTGGAATCGCCAATCTGGCGGGTTCATCAATGTGAAAGATGCGGCCGAATAAATGCTGATAATTGAAAGTCTGACCCACCTTGGCATGGGGCGCGCCTCTGACGGGCAATCCTTGCTGCCGCGTGTCTTGCCGGGCGAAGAGGTGGATGTCGCGCAAGACGGTACCTTGCGGATTGTGACGCCTTCCGTGGATCGGGTCGCCGCCCCCTGCCGTCATTTCAAGTCCTGCGGTGGTTGCGCGATGCAACATGCCACTGATGCGTTTGTTGCCGCGTGGAAACAGGATATCGTTGTCAAAGCCGTCCATGCCCGTGGGCTGGACCCCGTGTTCCGTGAAATCGCGACGTCACCCGCACAGTCGCGCAGGCGTGCGAAATTCTCGGGGCGACGCACGAAAAAGGGCGCGATGGTCGGGTTTCACACCCGCGCGTCGGATAACCTCGTGCAGGTGACGGACTGCCAGTTGGTCACACCCGCACTTCTGGCCAGTTTTCCCGCGCTTGAGGCTTTGACCGTTCTGGCCTGTTCGCGCAAAGGCGAAATTGACCTGACCGTGACGGATGCGGTTCTTGGCCCCGATGTATTGATCGGGACCGAGAAAGAGCTGACGCCGCAGTTGCGCGTGGAACTGGCTTCGCTCGCGAACCAGTTCGGTCTGTCTCGGTTGGTGTGGAACGATGAACCTGTCGTCATGATGAATCCGCCGATGCAGGATTTCGGTGGGACAGGTGTTGTGCCGCCGCCCGGAGCGTTTTTGCAGGCAACAAAACATGGTGAGGCCTCGTTACTTGCCGCAGTTGACGAAATCACTGCAGGTGCGGCCCGCATCATCGACCTTTTTGCAGGCTGCGGCACTTTCACTCTTCCGCTTTCAAAACGCGCAGAGGTGCATGCAGTTGAGAGCGAAGCTGCGATGCTGGCAGCACTTGATCGGGGCTGGCGGGCGGGACATCAGTTGCGTCGTGTCACCACAGAAACCCGCGATCTGTTTCGCCGCCCGCTTGAGGCGGACGAGTTGCGCCATTTTGATGCCGCTGTGATTGATCCTCCACGCGCAGGTGCCGAGGCCCAGATCGCGAATCTGGCAGAATCGGACATCAAGACCATTGCAATGGTATCCTGTAACCCCGTGACATTCGCCCGAGATGCAAGAATGCTCGTTGATGCAGGGTTTGTGATGCCTTGGGTGCAGGTTGTAGATCAGTTCCGCTGGTCACCGCATGTTGAAGTTGTTGCATCATTCACGCGGAAATGAGTGTAATCGCACAACATTATCTTTTCTGACACATCCACATCATATAATCTGTTCGAAACGGCGTAGACCGTAGCGATTGGGCAGAGACATGATTTCAAGACGTTCCATGATTGCGGGTTCAGCCGCATTTGGGCTTGCCGGGTGTGCAAGTCAGGCATCGGTTTACACTGGGCCAGAAGTAACCCGTATTCAGGTGCTGAAAGAACGGCGCGAGATGCAGTTGCTCAACAACCGTACGCTGCTGAAGTCCTACAAAATCGATCTGGGTTTTGATCCGATCGGCCACAAGACCCAAGAAGGTGACGGTCGCACGCCCGAAGGCGGCTACCGGATTGATCGGCGCAACCCCAACAGCCGCTTCCACCTATCTTTGGGGATCTCTTATCCTGATGCCAACGACCTTGCCTATGCGAAGGCCAAAGGTGTGGATCCGGGGGGTGATATCTTTATTCACGGAACACCGCAAAGATGGATCGGTACACCGGATTGGACGTGGGGCTGCATTGCAGTGACCAACGAAGAGATGGAAGAAGTCTACGCGATGGTCGACACGGGCACGCTGATCTACATCTACGCCTAGAAGCTGAAGCCGGCGATTGGCTGCCTGATGCTTGGGTCGCTACCCATGTTCAATGTCCACCAAAGCTTGGCTGATTCCTCTTGATACCATGCAAAGCCCATAAAACGCGCGTCGGGATCAAGGATTACAGCGCGCGTATCAGGTTGCGCCATCCACGCTCCGAGTGTCTGCAATTCTGTTTCAAATGACTCCGAGATGTTCTCACCCAAAAGCCGCCCAGGGAAACCCACACGACGTGCCCGTTCCAGCGGGCTTGAACCATCAGATCCAAAAAGCCAGGGCCTGTTCTGTACGGCCATATCGCGTGAGTGCGTCGCGGCGGCGGCATTGAGCCGTGAATCGAGTTCGACAGGCGGGACGCCTGCGGTGCGCCGCAACGCGTTGACACTGTCCAGCATCCGGAACTGCACAGCGGCTTCATCGCCGGAACGGATCACATAAGCCGTCGGCAAGGGGAGCCCATCTGGCCCAAGCGGTCTGTTGCTCGGAGCACTACAGGCCGCAAGTCCGACCGCTGCCAGTCCCATCACCATTTCGCGTCGCAACATTAGTCCGCTCGTCCTTTTTGAGTTTTTAAACCTTTAGCTTGATTGGCGTGACACTTCAAACCCACATCCACACAGATCGGCGGGAATGACATTTGTTTGAATTGCGATGCTAGGCCAGACACATTATCTAGCGTTAATAAGAAGAATGATCCTTTGAGGAGGGCCAAAATGACAAATACGTTCTCGCGCCGTGGGTTCTTGGCAGCTTCCGCAGCCATGGTCGGCACAGGGGCTGTTGCACAGACGGCCAATAGTACCGAAATCGAGGCTGATATCTCGCAGGGTGTTCAACGGAATATCGCAAGTTTCCGGTCTCTGGATTGGCAACCCTATTTCAGCAATCTGAACAACGGCGCAATTCTTGTCGATCTGCAGTCGCGGGCTTTGCATTTCTGGTCCGAAGATGAGGCGATTTATAAGCTTTATCCGACAAGTGTTCCGCTGTCCGATGAGCTAACACGGACGGGCCGGACCGAGATTACACGCAAAGTAGAAGGACCAAGCTGGGCGCCGACGCCATCCATGAAGCTGCGTAACCCCGAATGGCCGGATTTCATTGGTCCGGGTCCTGACAACCCGCTTGGTACGCATGCCTTGCACCTGTCTTGGCAATACTACCGTATTCACGGTACCCATGACACACGCAAGATTGGCCGCCGGTCCTCTAACGGGTGCGTTGGCCTGTATAACGAACAGATTGCAGAGCTCTATGCGCTGACCCGTGTCGGTACGCAGGTTCTTCTGATTTGACAGTCATACGATGGAATTAACGAAAAAGGCGCACCTTTGGATGCGCCTTTTTTGTATGTTTTTATCAAGCGCCCGTTTCGCCCTATTTTCTGACAAAACCCAGACGCCACCACTTTTTCTTGCGCTCTTCGGCAGCCAATCGCGCTGCTTTGCGGGCTTCAAGTTCTGCAACTGTCTTTTCCACCGCGCGCTGCTCTTCCACTGTGTCGACCAGACTGCTTATCCCCGTCTGAGGCGCTTTGCCTGTCTCGTGGTTGAATTCCTGAACCCAACCCGGTGCCCTTACCGGTTTCGCTTCTGTTGGCTTGAGCTCGAGCGGTTGTGATTTGGGTGTGCGTGGTTCCGAGTTCAGGACGTACTCATTTGTCTCGGATACCAAACGTGTCAGAGTCTTGTTGAGGTCAAACCGGGAATTTACCTTTAGCGGTTTTACCCGCTCGCCTTCTTTGTTGATGATGTTGAGCCATTCCCGTGCTGACTGGATCCGTGCCTTTGGCAAGATCTGCATGGCTTTGTCGATCGCTTCGAGAAATGCGCGATCATATTCAGGGAAGCGTCCGGCAAGCGGCTCACACGGATCAGGGTTTCTGCCAGCAAATTCGGCCATGCGGGTTTGGCTGTTTGGCGGGGCAACACCGCTGATCAGGTGATAGAACGTGGCGCCAAGCGCATAAAGGTCACTGCTGGGGCCTTGTTTTCCGCCTGCAAAGTAGAATTCCTGCGGGGAATAGCCATCTTTCACGATCAACACGGATGAAACAGCACGTGTTTCACGGCTGGCTTCTTCGCGTGCAGCGCCGAAATCAATCAGGAACGGGCTTCCCCATTTGTCCAACAGAATGTTGTCGGGCGATATATCGCGGTGCAGCAGGTCATTTTGGTGTACCAGATCAACCGCATCCAGAACCTTGATCAGGATTTCCTTGATCTGGGCTGGCGGCAAAGGCTTGTTCTTGTCATTCACAATGCTCAGCAAATCGCGGCCGTGAATCAGATCAAGAACCATATAGGCGGTCTGGTTATCCTCGAAGATGCGATGGACGCCCACGATATTGGGGTGACGCATCTTCGCGATGCTCCGCGCCTCGCGCATGAACATCTTTACAATTGTACGGTATTTTTCTTTGTGCTGGTCAGAGCGCACAAGCACGTTCTTGCCTTGGCGCATACAGAATACTTCGGGATAGCATTCTTTGATAACAACGCGACGATCAAGGTAATTGTCCCTCGCCAGATAGGTGATCCCAAAGCCGCCGTTGCTTAGCGCCCGTTCAACCGTAAACTGATCACCCAACAGGTGCGTCCCATCAGGAAGTGCTTCACTTCTTTCCTGTTGCTCGTCACCTTGCATTGGCTGGGTTGCTGCATTCATAATTCTCACTTGTCGTGCCATACTCTCGGCACGCTCCAAACAAACACTTTACGACAGTTTTATGTCATTGAATTATGTTTCCTTTGGGGCGGTGACCGGTAAAAATATGGCACAATTTGCGCAAAAGGCAGTCTTTTCAAACGATCAGCCGGTAATTCTTCATGCAGCGCGCGTCTAATTGGTAGAAAATATGAAAATCAGACAATCTGTTGCCGACTGCCGCAATCAGGTTCCGGCTCTGATTCTTGTGGTTTTCAGCACGGTTCCGTCAGTGTCGCAGATCAGCCGAACGCGTTGACCTTTATACCAAAATGTCAGACGTACACGCCCCGCATCATCGTCAACACCTTGTTCGGAACGGCTTGTGATTTCGCCCGACCGCATTTTGGCTGGCACCTCGGCAGGATCCAGACCAAGAAGTGGTCCAAGATCATGGGCGTCAACTGTCGCAACGGTATCGGACAGATCGACTTTCATCGCTGACGTTCAGCCCAACCAGCCCTTGAGGTTTTTCTCAATCACGCCCGAGAGCGCGTCAATATGTGCGGGATCATCGTTGAGGCACGGAATATAGGTGAAGTGCTCGCCGCCGGCCTCTTCAAAGCTCTCTTTGATCTCTTCGTTGATCTCTTCCAGAGTCTCGATGCAGTCAGCTGAGAAAGCAGGGGCACAAACGGCGATGTTTTTAACGCCGTCCTCTTCTGCAAGGCGTGCAACCTCTTCAACTGTATAGGGTTTCAGCCATTCCTCTGGTCCGAAACGCGACTGGAATGTCGTGACGATCTGCGTGTCATCCCAGCCCAGGCGTTCTTTGAGCAGGCGCGTCGTTTTTTGGCATTGGCAGTGATAGGGGTCACCCTCGCGCAGATAGCGTTCAGGGACACCATGGTACGAACACACCAGTTTTTCGGGCTTTGTTTCTGCTTCCGCATAGGCGCGCTCGATGGATTGCGCCAAAGCCTCAATGTAAGCGGGTTCGTTGAAGTAAGGCTCAACAACACGTGCCACAGGCTGCCATTTCTCGTCCATTAGGGCGCGAAAGAATTGGTCGTTTGCTGTGGCTGATGTTGCACCCGCGTAATGCGGGTAAAGCGGGAAGAAGAGGATCTTGGTACATCCTGCTTCCACCATTTCACGCACCTTCGACTTCGTCGAAGGGTTGCCATAGCGCATGCAGAAATCCACGCGTACATCATCGCCATACCGTTCAACCATCTGCGCCTTGATCGCGGCGGTTTGCTTTTTGGTGATGGTCAGAAGCGGGCTTTCGTTGTCTTCCTCGTTCCAGATCGACTTATACGCCGCACCGGACGAAAACGGGCGCTTGGTCAGGATGACCAACTGCAAGAGCGGTTGCCAGATCCAGGCTGAATAATCCACGACACGTTTGTCGGACAGAAATTCATTCAGGTACCGCCGCATCGACCAATAATCGGTTGCATCAGGTGTCCCAAGATTTGCCAGCAAAATGCCAACACGGGCCGGTTTCACCGACGGATGATCGGGTTGCGCATGTACGGGGCATACGGCGGGGCGCTCTTCGGCCTGGTTCTGTGCATCAAACATTTTCATGGGCCCTTAGGTAACGTCATTTTGCTGGTAGTTAAATGGGATACGCGCCGCATCAATCATTGGACCTGTTTAAAGGCGTTTCTTTTGTGTTTAGCGCATCCGCAAGGCGCGTTTTCGCGCTACCGGGGCGCAATGGCTGCGGTTGGCTCTCGGCAGGTGCCCATCCAGTGAGCGTGATGAACTCAAAAGTGGCATCGACGCGATTCTCTGTATTGCGGAAATTGTCAGCGTAAATGCAGGCTGCCTCGGTCAGCACATTGCGCCGCGTCGGGTGCTTGATCCTGCCCGTGAGCGCGTTGTTTTCCCCCATCTTGCGTAGATCGTGCATCAGGTGAAAGGCATTGACGTAGCTGGCCGTCAGCGGTGTGCCGTCAGCGACTGGCAAGGCAAAGCCGGCCCGTTGCAGCAATCCGCCCAGATCACGAATTTCGCCCATGGGTGCGATCCGTGGCGATAGTCCACCGGTTATAGCGACCTCGGCCTCGGCCAATGACATGCGCAACTCATGCAGGGTTTGCCCGCCAAGGAATGTGCAGAGCAACAACCCGTCTGGCTTCAACGCATGGCGCGCCTGCACCAGCTGGCCGACAGGGTCATTCGACCAATGCAGGCACATGGTGTGCAGGATCAGGTCATGCGCCTGCGGTTTCAGATCAAGGGTGTCGTCATCGGGCACAATCGTCGCATCAGGGTAACGCGCGGCCCAAAAATCGGGGAAACCGGTGACAATCGCGACGGACGTAAAGGTTCTGTTAACCTCAAACAGTCTCTCTTGAAGTTCATCGGCAGCATGTTCTTGCAGGAACAACGCCTCGGGCAAAGCGCGGGCGCGGTTGCGCATCAAGGCGGTACGGTCGGTGATCTGGGGCATATCCATGCCGGTCATTTAGGGTGCATTCATGCGGTTGCAAAGCGTCATTCGGGCAATTTATCCCGCGCAATGTGTCGCGTGCGACGCGCCGACCGAGGATGACTTTGGTCTTTGCGCCGCATGTTGGCGCGAAACACAGTTCATTGGCGGGCTGGTTTGCGACAGTTGCGGCGTGCCATTGCCCGGGGAAGACCATGGCGAAACGGTGCAGTGTGATGATTGCATGACCATTGCGCGTCCTTGGGATCGCGGGCGCACGGTGCTGGACTATAGCGGCGTCGGACGGCGCCTTGTCTTGTCACTCAAGCATGGTGACCGTACCGAACTTGCACGCCCAGCGGCGCGGTGGATGGCGCAAAAAATTACGAATTGGGCTGATATAGACACTGTTTTTGTGCCTGTCCCGCTACATTGGCTGCGGCTTCTTCGCAGGCGCTACAACCAATCTGCCTTGCTTGCGCAAGAGATCGCCAAAGTGATGAATACGCCGGTTTGTGTTGATGCGCTTTTGCGGCCCAAACGCACTGCGACCTTGCAAGGCCATAGCCGCGACGCGCGCTTTGCCGAGCTTGCAGGGGCTATTTTGCCGAACCCGAAACGCTTGCCGCAGATCGCGGGTAAACACGTGATTTTGGTGGATGATGTCATGACCTCGGGGGCCACGCTGGCTGCCAGTGCCGAGGCTGCGATGGCCGGTGGTGCCAGAAATGTGTCGATTGTTACTCTGGCAAGAGTGGTCAAAGACGCTTAGATCAGTGCTAACGCGATGCAAGGATCACTCTTATGGCAACTGTCGAGATTTATACCAAACCAACCTGCGGGTTTTGTCATATGGCCAAACGCCTGCTGTCTTCCAAAGGGATCAGCTTTGCCGAGGTGAATATCTCTGCGCAGCCCGAGCGCCGTGCAGAAATGATCCAGCGCGCGAATGGCGGCAGCACAGTGCCGCAGATATTCATCGACGGCACCCATGTGGGCGGTTGTGATGATCTTTTCGCACTTGAGCGCGGCGGCAAACTGGACGCGCTGCTCGCTGCATGAAGGCGGCCCTCCTGCAACTCAATGTCAGCGATGATCCCGTCACCAATCTGGCGCGGACCGCTGACATGGTCGCACAAGCGGCCGGGCAGGGCGCAGGTTTTGTCCTGACGCCGGAAGTCACCAACTGCGTCTCGCAGGATCGCGCGCATCAAAAGCGCGTGTTGCAGCACGAGGCCGAGGATATCACCCTTGCCGGACTGCGCGAGGCGGCGATCCGCCATGGCGTCTGGCTCTCGGTTGGCTCTTTGGCACTGAAAACCGACGACCCTGACGGGCGTTTTGCAAACCGGTCGTTCCTGATTGATCCTGCGGGGCAAATCGTTGCGCGCTATGACAAGATCCATATGTTTGATGTGACTGTGTCAGAGACAGAAACCTACCGCGAATCCGCCGGGTATCGGCCGGGCACCCATGCAGTTGTCGCGGATACGCCTTTCGCAAAGATCGGGCTGAGTATCTGCTACGATATCCGTTTCGCCTATCTTTACCGTGCGCTTGCCCAAGCAGGTGCGCAGGTTTTGCTTGTGCCGTCCGCATTTTCCCCCGTAACTGGGGCCGCACATTGGGAACCCTTGCTGCGCGCGCGCGCCATTGAGATGGGGTGCTATGTCTTGGCCGCCGCCCAGACCGGCCAGCATGCGGCCCAAGCAGGCAGGCCGCGCCAAACATATGGGCACACGATGGCAATTTCGCCTTGGGGCGAGGTGTTGGCGGATTTAGGCACCGAACCGGGGTTTGCCTTGGTTGATCTTGACCCTGCGGAAGTGGCACAAAGCCGCAAACGGATTGCGGCCCTCAGCCATGATCGTCCCTTTGAAGGTCCCTGATGTCAGATACCGCACATAACCTCGCCGTGTCCCTGTTCAGCGAAATTCTCGCTGTGGATCAATTGGCGCGGGCGAATGTGGCGCGGGTCTTGCCAAAAGGGATGGAGCTTTCACATTTTTCGGTTCTGAACCATCTGGCGAATGCGGGTGTTGAACGGACGCCTGCGCAACTGGCCAAGACGTTCCATCTGACCCGCGGGGCGATGACAAACACCCTTCAAAAACTTGAATGGGCGGGGTGGGTGCATGTGCGGCCCGATTGGGATGATGCACGGCGCAAGATGGTGGCGATCAGCCCATCGGGGCAGGCCGCCCGCGACGCTGCACTGGCCGCTATCGCGCCAGTCATCGCCGATGTCGTGACCAAGGTGGGTGAGGACAAAGCCAAAGCCGTTTTGCCCGTCCTGCGGGAAATGCGATTGAAGCTGGGGCAGATCGACTAGCGCCGCGTTATGCGTCTAGAGGGTGTCCCCCGGAGACGGTTTTTCAAGATCAAAAGGCGTCATAAGTCCTTCCCGCAAGGCGACTTTGGGCGTCCACCCGAGCAAGTCTTGGGCTTTTTTGATGTCTGGCTGCCACCTGCAACAAGGACGGTCCTATTGCGCCAGAAACTCACGCGCGGCGCTCGCGTTCTGCAATGGCACGTACGGCAAAACCTGTTTCACTTTCAAAGGTCAGGCCCTTGGCCAGGATTTTGGCCCTGTCTGGCGATGTCGCGGGCCTCGGCTGGATGCGATTTGACCCAGTCGATCCTTTCTCTCAGGTCCGAAAGGTCGGCGCTGATCGGTACGAAGTGCTCCCACGGGATCAGCCGGTCATAGTACCATTGCTGATAGCCAAAGGGGCTTGCGACCTTGAGCACACAGCAACCCAGCTTCAACCGCTGCAAAAGGTTGCACCAA
Organism: Yoonia sp. R78084; assembly: GCF_044595625.1. Classification (NCBI taxonomy): domain Bacteria; kingdom Pseudomonadati; phylum Pseudomonadota; class Alphaproteobacteria; order Rhodobacterales; family Paracoccaceae; genus Yoonia; species Yoonia sp. R78084. The sequence continues at coordinate 3,073,105 of NZ_CP138993.1, read as the reverse complement.
GCGTTCGTAAAGCCGTCAATATCAATCGCGTATTTCATGGCTCCCCAGTCATGGGTCGGAATGAAATCGCCAAGAAGTCCTGCATTGCGAAGGACACTGTTTTCATTGCGTTGCGGGTCCGAAACAAACTTGAAATCAACATCCAGCGCTTTGCATTTTTGTGCCATGCGCAATCGCTGTATCACGCCGGGATTGTCTTCTGCCCATGGTTCGAGCGAGAAATGCCCGGTCCCGTTCAGCGCACCGCGCCAGATAATATCTTCATGCCGCAGGTCCCATGCTGGAGCACTCTGTGCCGCGAACAGATCTGTTGCGGCATAGCCGTGGTCGCGAAAAAAATGCGGGTCTGGCAAGAGTGTGTACTCTGATGAAGCGGCAGAGAACCTGTAGCGCGCGACACTCTGCTGGTTGCCATCAGAGATATTTACCATGATTTCATGTTCGCCTTCCGTCATGCTGACCCAGTAGACACAGGATGCAATGCGGTCCCGGAAATAGTTGAGCGAGAATCGCGGCAGGTTCTGGTTGATGAAAACGGTTATTTTGCCGTCAGTCTTGGAAATGATAATATCGGTCGGCGATATGGGGATGTTGGATTTGCGCACCCTGAAAGGCACTGGTGTGACGCCAGCGCGATTGAACACCTTTCTGGCATCGCGCATGATAAGCCAAGGCTGTTTAAACTTTGCGCGCGTATTCCGAAGTTGCCGCTTAAAATGCGATAAAGATGATATCAAAAGTTCAATTCCAGGTCGTCGAGCGGGATAGTTTCATCAATCCCGCTCCTCAGCAACAACGCTGTTGAACTATCCTTGCAACGGCAAAGCTACGCAACAGGCTTTGTTGCGGCCGTCACATAGTTGACTGACAGGTCACGGTCCGAGATGGACCATGTGAACTTGGCAAAATTGAACACGAAACCTTTGCGGTCCACCGGTGTCATACCGGCTTTTTCCAGAAAGCCGAACAGCTCGTCCGGCGTGATGAATTTGTTCCACTCATGCGTGCCCTTTGGCAGCCAGCGCATCACGTATTCGGCCCCGACAATCGCCATCATAAAGGATTTCGGGTTGCGGTTGATGGTCGAACAAATGTGAATGCCGCCCGGTTTCATCAGTTGCTGGCACGCATCCAGATAGCCCTGTGGATCGGCCACATGTTCGACCACTTCCATATTCAGAACGGCATCGAATTGTTCGCCTGCTGCGGCCATCGCCTCGGCCGTGGTGTGGCGATAGTCGATCTCAAGGCCGGATTGTTCGGCATGGATTTGTGCCACGGGAATATTGCGTTCCGCGGCATCGGCCCCCACGACAGTCGCGCCCAACCGCGCCATTGGCTCGCATAGAAGCCCGCCACCGCAGCCGATATCAAGGATCCGCAGGCCTTTGAATGCTTCGGGTTGGCTCAGGTCGCGCCCGAATTCGGCGGCAATTTGACGCGTGATATAGTCAAGCCGCACAGGGTTCATCATGTGCAGCGGCTTGAATTTGCCATTCAGATCCCACCATTCCGCGGCCATCGCCTCAAACTTGGCAATTTCACCGGGGTCTACTGTGTTCGTTGCCGACATTTTCATCGCTCCGCATTGTGGTCACTCACTTCAAGTCGCGATATAGGGTGATTATGGACAAAGTCGTAGGACAAAAGCGCCCAGGGGCACATCTTTACCAGCCGATTGATCCTTTCGATCAGCGGATGCTGGATGTTGGCGATGGCCACCGCATTTATATGGAACAATGCGGCAATCCTGACGGTGTTCCTGTCGTGGTGCTGCACGGTGGGCCCGGCGGGGGGTGCAGCCCTGCGATGCGCCGCTATTTTGATCCCAATGTTTTCCGCATTATCCTGTTCGATCAGCGCGGCTGCGGCCGGTCGCGCCCCCATGCGAGCGTCGAGGCCAATACAACATGGCATCTGGTCGCTGATATCGAGTTGATCCGTGAAACATTGGGCATTGACCGTTGGATTGTCTTTGGCGGATCCTGGGGTGCGACGCTGGCATTGATCTATGCGCAAGCCCACCCTGACCGCGCCGCCGCCCTGACCTTGCGCGGTGTGTTCCTGATGACAAAACCGGAGCTGGATTGGTTCTATGGTGGCGGTGCCGGAAAATTCTGGCCTGATTTGTGGGAACGTTTTGCATCTCTGATCCCCGCAGACGAGCATGATGATTTTATCGCAGCTTATCACCGCCGGTTGTTTTCAGGTGATCATCACCTTGAGGTCCGTTTCGCCCGTGCCTGGGCGTCATGGGAAAACGCCCTCGCCTCGATCGAAAGTGATGGTGTGACAGGGGAAAGCCCTGCGGATTACGCCCGTGCCTTTTCGCGCCTTGAGAACCACTATTTTTATCATGGTGGCTTTCTCAACGAGGATCAGCAGATTTTGCATCCTGTTCAGATGGCCAAGATTGCCGACGTACCGGGCGTCATCGTTCAGGGGCGCTATGATATGATTTGTCCGCCGGTTTCTGCGCACAAACTATCGCAGATGTGGCCCAAGTCGCGCCTTACTTTTATCGGGCGTGCCGGACATGCCTTATCGGAACCCGGGATCAGCGCAGAGCTGGTGCGCACGATGGATATGATGGGTGCTCAGCGTCATGCGCTGGGGCTTTAGTCTTTACAGACGGGAATATGCCGTTAAGCTTTAGGTCCAGCTACCGGGGAAATAGTAAACTTGGGCAACGTCCTAACGATTATTCTGCAACGTCTTGCGCTCGGCCTTCTCACATTGCTCATTGTGTCGATCGTTATCTTCGTGGCGGTCAATTTGCTTCCCGGGGACTTTGCTGAATCCATTCTGGGCCAAGGTGCGACGCCCGAGGCAGTCGCCGCAATCCGGACCGATCTCGGGCTCGATGAGCCCCTTGTCTCACGCTACTTTCAATGGCTGGGCGGCGTTATTCAGGGTGATCTGGGCACCAGCTTTGCGCAGGCGAATTTTTCGAGCTTTACGGGGACGGACTCAGGCGCAACAACAGTAGCAGCCCAGATTGCACCGCGTTTCGGTAACACGATGTTCCTTGCAATGATCACTGCGGCAATTGCGGTACCGTTCTCGATCATCTTGGGTATTCTGGCGGCGCTTTACCGCAACACCGTTTTTGACCGCGCCACCAACATTTTTACGCTGACGTCGATCTCAAGCCCTGAATTCTTTCTGGCCTACGTGCTGATCCTGTTTCTGGCCGTTCTGAACCCGATCTTTCCATCACTGTCGAATATCTTCGAGGGCATGCCTTTCGGAGAGCGGGTCGAAAAATCCATGTTGCCTGCTTTGACGCTGACGCTTGTTGTGACCGCCCATATGATGCGGATGACGCGGGCCGCGATCATCAATCTGTTGGCTTCGCCCTATATCGAAATGGCGCGCCTGAAGGGCCTTTCGCCGATGCGGGTCATCGTCAGGCATGCCCTGCCAAACGCGCTGGCCCCCATTATCAACGTCATCGCGCTGAACCTTGCGTATCTCATTACCGGCGTTGTCGTGGTCGAGGTGGTCTTTGTGTATCCCGGCATTGGTCAGCTTTTTGTGGATGCGGTAAAAAATCGTGACATTCCCGTTGTGCAGGCGTGCTGCCTGATCTTTGCAACGGCCTTTATTCTACTGAACCTGACAGCCGACATTCTGTCGATCCTGTCCAACCCACGTCTGAGGCATCCGAAATGATCGTATGGACCGTCATAGCGCTGGTCGGTATGGGTGCCTTGGCTTGGGGTTTCCGTTTTGCAGGACAGTTTGCAACAGGAAACGCGCCAAGGTTTCGGGATATGCCCTATGGCGTCGCTTATGGCTATGTTCTGGGCGTGGCTGTTCTGGTCTGGCTGGCATGGGCCTATATGCAAGGGCGCAGTGCGGACCCTGCCATCGCAAATAAGTTCTTTTTCCTGCGCATCGCGATCGAGGGCTTTGTCATCTTTGCGATCGCGGCGGGGCTGTTCCGCATTCTGGGGCGCACGGTTGGGACGCCGGGAACCAAAAAGCTGTTCCGTTCGATGCCTCTGACCGCAGCATTCGGTATTCTGATCATCCTGATTTACGCGATCCTCGCGATCTTTGCAGGGGCAATCGCACCTTACGGTCAGGAACAGATCATCGCGGGCGTCGCGGCAAATGTTATTCCCGGTGGCGATCCTGCGCTGGGCGGCAACCCTGATTTCCCGCTGGGGACTGACCAGATTGGCCGCGATATCCTCAGCCGGTTGATCTATGGCGCGCAGAACACCGTCGGCATTGCTTTTGCGACGACCGTTCTGGCGTTTCTCTTGGGTGGCACCTTCGGTTTTCTCGCCGCCACACTGGGCGGATGGCTGGATCAGCTTCTCTCGCGGGCGGTTGATGTCCTGATGGCGATCCCGTCGCTGATTTTCGCACTTCTCTTGATGACAATCGCGCAAGTGTGGGCACCACAACTGGGGATCCCGCTGACCTTCTTTATGGTCATTATCATTGCGGTGATCGACAGCACGCGGGTCTACCGTCTGGCGCGCGCGGTCGGGCAGAACATTGTTGTAATGGACTATATCGAGGCTGCCAAACTCCGTGGTGAGGGTTTGGGATATCTTGTCTTCAAGGAAATCCTGCCAAATGCGACCGCCCCTCTTCTTGCCGAATTCGGCCTGCGCTTTTGCTTTGTCTTCCTAACAATCGCATCGTTGTCCTTCCTCGGGGTGGGCATCCAGCCGCCTCTGGCTGACTGGGGAACAATGGTACGCGACCTTGCCGGTTTCGTGAACTTTGCGCAATTCGCACCGATGGCGGCAACGGCCCCCTTGTTGGCGGCCGGCGCGATTGCACTGCTGACGGTTGCCGTGAATTTCGTCGTGGACTGGATGCTGCAGAAATCATCGGGGCTGAAAGAATGAGCGAAGAACCACTCGTCAAAATGCGCGATGTCTGGCTTGAGGGCCGGAGCGACGAGATCTGGAACCCCATCATCAACGGTGTTGATTTGACGCTGACGCGCGGCGAAGTGCTCGGGCTGATCGGTGAATCCGGGGCGGGTAAATCGACCTTGGGACTGGCCGCGATGGGCTATACCCGCGATGGTGTGCGCATCAGCAAAGGGTCGGTTGAGTTCGACGGGATCGACCTTTTGAAAGCCTCGGCTTCGGTCAAGCGTGAATTGCTGGGCAAGCGCATTGCCTATGTCGCCCAGTCAGCCGCGGCGAGTTTTAATCCGGCCCATAAACTGATGGACCAGCATGTCGAGGGACCTGTGCAGCACGGCGTGATGAGCCGCGCTGAAAGTGAAGCGGACGGCATTGATCTTTACCGCAAACTGCGCCTGCCGAACCCTGAACAGATCGGGTTCCGTTATCCGCATCAGGTGTCTGGTGGGCAATTGCAGCGCTGCATGACAGCGATGGCGATGTCCTGCCGCCCTGATCTGATCATTTTTGACGAACCGACAACGGCGCTGGATGTAACCACGCAGATCGAAGTGCTGGCCTCGATCCGTGATATTGTGGAACAGTTCAATACGGCCGCGATCTATATCACCCATGATCTTGCTGTTGTGGCGCAAATGGCTGACCGGATCAAAGTGCTGCTGAAAGGTAATGAGGTCGAAACCGCCGACACACGTACCATGCTTTCTGCGCCGACGCAGGACTACACAAAATCGCTCTGGGCGGTGCGCAGCTTTGAGCGGCCGCAGAAACCTGCAATTCAAACAGGCTCTGTCCCTGTCGTGAGCGTCCAGAATGTTGATGCGTCCTATGGCACCGTTCCGGTGCTGCATGACGTCAGCTTTGATCTTCACGAAGGCCGCACCGTAGCGGTTGTTGGTGAAAGCGGGTCGGGAAAATCGACGACCGCGCGCTGCATCACAGGCCTTTTGCCGCCCAAAGCAGGGCAGGTCTTGCTGCACGGCGAAGTCCTGCCTGCCGACTATCGCAAGCGGAGCAAGGATCACTTGCAGCAGGTCCAGATGATTTACCAGATGGCGGATACGGCACTGAACCCGCGCATGTCGGTTGGTCAAATCATTGCGCGCCCGGTCGAGTTCTATCTCGGCTTGAAGGGCAAAGAAAAACGCAAAAAGGTAGATGGGCTTCTTGAGCAGATCGAGCTTGAACCCTCACAGTATTACCATCGCCTTCCGTCCGAACTCTCTGGCGGGCAAAAGCAGCGGATCGGGATCGCCCGTGCGCTTGCGGCAGAACCCAAATTCATCATCTGCGATGAGGTGACATCTGCGCTTGATCAGCTGGTTGCGGAAGGCATTCTGCGACTATTGGCACGGTTGCAGGATGAACTTTCGCTGACTTACATGTTTATTACACATGATCTCGCGACAGTGCGGGCGATTTCCGATGAAGTGGTCGTCATGAAGGACGGCCGTGTGGTAGAACAGGGGCCAAAGAAGGAAATGTTCAAGCCGCCACACCACGCCTATACCGATCTATTGCTGTCCTCGGTTCCTGAAATGGACCCGGATTGGCTAACTAATCTGCTTGCTGAACGCGGAGTTGATAACATTGGCGATGCAGCTGTTGATAAGATGTAATTCGAATCATTCACGAGGGTGATGGAATAAACCGGCAAAAAATGCCGAATAAGACAACTAGGGAGAATGCAAATATGCAAGGAATTAGTAGACGTGGCCTGTTAAAGACGGGTGTAGCAGCGGGTGTGTTGGGCCTGTCGGGTATGCCACTGCGTGCGCAAACTCGTGGTGGTAAACTGACCGCCGGTCTTTCAGGTGCAAACACATCTGACAGTTGGGACGGACGTACCCACTCTGACCTCTTCATGATCGCTTCGGCGCAGGGTGCTGTTTTTGACAGCCTCACAGAAGTCGGCGCTGATGGTCTGTTGAAGGGCGAGTTGGCTGAAAGCTGGGAAGCCTCGGCAGATGCCAAGGTCTGGACATTCAACCTGCGTCGGGGCGTGACTTTCCACAACGGCAAGTCTTTTGGCGCGGACGACGTGATTGAATCGCTGCAAATGCACGTTGCAGAAGGCGCGAAATCTGCGGCTGAGCCGATTGTTTCGGCCATCGTCGAAATGACCAAGGTCACTGATTACCAGGTTCAGCTGACGCTGGCCGCCGGCAACGCCGACCTGCCTTATCTGCTATCCGACTATCACCTGCTGATGTATCCTGCAGGCCAGATTGAAGAGGCGATTGCGCAGGGTATCGGTACGGGCCTTTATCAGGTGCAGTCCTTTGATCCCGGTGTGCGCATGGTCGCTACGCGTTATGCGGATCACTACAAGGGTGACAGCGCCGGTTTCTTTGACGAGATCGAATATATCGCAATCAACGACAACACAGCGCGGACAAACGCCCTGCTGACAGGTCAGGTGGATGCGATCAACCGGATCGACTTCAAAACCGAAGCTCTGCTGCGCGCCAACCCTGCACTGCGTATTCAGGAACTGACCGGCAACCAGCACTATATCTTCCCGATGCTGACAAAGGTCGCGCCGTTTGATGACGTGAACGTCCGCCGCGCGCTGAAATACGGCATCAACCGTCAGGAAATGGTGGACAAGATCCTGCTGGGTCACGGTCAGGTCGGCAACGACTCACCGATCGGTCCTGCAAACCAGTATTACAACGCGGATATGGAGCAGTTGGCCTACGATCCTGACAAGGCCAAGTTCTACCTGAAAGAAGCTGGCCTCGACAGTATCGACCTTGATCTCTCGGCATCCAGTGCGGCGTTCGAAGGTGCAGTTGATGCGGCCCTTCTTTACAAGAACTCTGCTGCTGCAGGCGGAATCAACATCAATGTGATCCAGGAGCCGGCTGATGGTTACTGGTCCAATGTCTGGTTGAAAAAGCCTTGGTGTGCCAGCTACTGGTCGGGCCGCGCGACAGAGGACTGGATGTTCTCGACCGCCTATGAGGCCGGTGCGCCTTGGAACGACAGCCAGTGGGATGAACCCCGCTTCCAGGAACTGCTGTTGTCCGCCCGTGCCGAGCTGGATAGCGACAAGCGCCGCGAGCAGTACTACGAAATGCAGCAGATCCTGCGTGACGATGGCGGTGTGATCCTGCCAATGTTTGCCAACTATGTGCAGGCGTTGAACAACCGCATCGCGACACCGGAAACAGTGGGCAACCTTTGGCAGATGGACAACGCCCGCATGGCCGAGCGTTGGTCGCTGGCGTAAGCCTTGCTGGCTTGAGAATGGAAACGCCCTGCCGAAAGGCGGGGCGTTTTGCGCTTGAAAGGCGGGTAGGTGATGACAGGCCTTGCAGTTTGGCCGTTCCTTCCGTATACGATCCTTAACAGCGGCGACTTGGCCTCCACCCCCAAGCCTCCACCGGAATTTTCCACGGGCCGCGCGCCCGTTTTTTTGTGCCGAATGATAAGTCGGAAAGAATGATGAACGATCTGATCGCCAAAGCGGCCATTGACCGCCGCATCGCTGAAATCATCACCCCAGTCGTTGAAGACATGGGGTTCGAGGTCGTGCGCGTGCGTCTGATGACCGGCAAGGAAAGTATCTTGCAGATCATGGTCCAGCGTCCCGATGGCCAGATCGAAGTTGATGAATGTGCCCAGATTTCCACCGCTGTCAGCGCTGTGCTGGATGTCGAAGACCCGATTCTGGATGTTTATACACTTGAAGTCTCGAGCCCCGGTATCGACCGTCCGCTGACACGGATGAAGGATTTCGACCAATGGGAAGGCTTTGAAGCCAAGGTTGAAACCGATGAGCTGATTGATGGCCGCCGCCGTTTCAAAGGGCAGTTGGCGGGCACCGAAGGTGATGAGATTCTGATCACGATTGCCGAGGGCACGATTGGTCTGAAATTCGAATGGCTGTCAGACGCCAAACTGGTTCTGACAGATGAGTTGATCCGCGATGTTTTGCGCGGTCGCAAAGACGCGGGTCAGATCGACGAGACCCAATTTGATGAAATCGAAACCATCATTGATGGCGAGGAGAACACTTAAGATGGCTTACACATCCGCCAACCAGTTGGAGCTTTTGCAAACAGCAGAGGCCGTGGCCCGCGAAAAAAACATCGAGCCCGGGCTTGTTGTTGAAGCGATGGAAGAATCGCTCGCCCGTGCCGCCAAGTCGCGTTACGGCGCAGAGATGGACATTCGCGTGTCCATCGACCGCAAAACCGGCAAGGCGACCTTCACCCGCGTGCGGACTGTGGTCGAGGATGATGAGCTTGAGAACTATCAGGCCGAGTTCACCGTTGAGCAGGCCAAGGAATACATGGACAACCCCGAAGTGGGCCAGCAGTTCATTGAAGAAGTGCCACCGGTGGAGTTGGGCCGCATTGCTGCACAGTCTGCCAAGCAGGTGATCTTGCAGAAAGTCCGCGAAGCCGAGCGTGACAAGCAATACGAAGAGTTCAAGGATCGCGCCGGTACGATCATCAACGCGCTGGTAAAGCGTGAAGAGTACGGCAACGTGATCGTTGATGTAGGCTCTGGCGAAGCTGTGCTGCGACGCAACGAAAAGATCGGCCGCGAGGCTTACCGCCCTAATGATCGTATCCGTTGCTACATCAAGGAAGTGCGCCGCGAACAGCGTGGCCCGCAGATCTTCCTCAGCCGCACAGCGCCTGAATTCATGGCGGAACTGTTCAAGATGGAAGTGCCAGAAATCTATGAGGGCATCATCGAGATCAAAGCTGTTGCCCGCGACCCCGGTTCGCGCGCGAAGATCGCCGTTATCTCTTATGACGGTTCCATTGACCCTGTCGGTGCCTGCGTTGGTATGCGCGGGTCCCGCGTGCAGGCCGTTGTGAACGAATTGCAGGGCGAAAAGATCGACATCATTCCATGGAATGAAGATATGCCGACCTTCCTCGTGAATGCGTTGCAGCCTGCCGAGGTGTCCAAGGTTGTTCTGGACGAAGAGGCCGGCAAAATCGAAGTTGTTGTTCCTGAAGAGCAGTTGTCGCTGGCCATTGGCCGCCGCGGCCAGAACGTGCGCCTTGCGTCGCAACTGACCGGTCTGGATATCGACATCATGACCGAGGAAGAAGAGAGCAAGCGTCGTCAGGCCGAATTCGAGCTGCGCACGAAATTGTTCATGGATACCCTTGATCTGGACGAGTTCTTTGCCCAACTCTTGGTGTCTGAAGGGTTCACGAACCTTGAAGAGGTCGCCTATGTCGAGCTTGACGAACTGCTGGTGATCGAAGGCGTCGATGACGATACTGCTGCCGAATTGCAGGCGCGTGCCCGCGACTATCTGGAAGCGGAAGCCAAAAAAGCCATGGAAGCGGCCCGTGCATTGGGTGTCGAAGACAGCCTTGTAAATTTCGAAGGGCTGACACCTGCCATGCTTGAGGCGCTCGGCAAAGACGGTGTGAAAACACTCGAAGACTTTGCAACCTGTGCTGACTGGGAACTGGCCGGTGGCTGGACGACGGTCAACGGCGAACGCGTAAAAGACGAAGGCGTCTTGGAGCCGTTCGACGTATCGCTGGAAGAAGCACAAGACATGGTGATGACCGCCCGCGTAATGCTGGGTTGGGTTGACCCTGATGATCTTGCGTCTGACAGCGAAGAAGATCTGATCGCGGAGGAGGAGGCCTGATCGCAGGCCTCTGAGGGGATCGCAGATGGCGCGTGGTGGCCATAACAAAGAACGCGATGATGTTGAACGTAAGTGCATCGTCACGGGCGAGGTGCAGCCAAAGGCTGGCTTGATCCGCTTTGTTGTGGGCCCTGATAATCAGGTTGTGCCTGATGTTCTGGGCAAACTGCCGGGCCGTGGCATGTACGTGACGGCTGACCGGACAACGCTTGAAGAGGCGAAGAAAGGTCAGTTTTCACGCTCTGCCAAGCAGGCGGTCACTGTGCCCGACGGACTGGTGGACGAAGTTGAACGCCAACTTGCCCGCCGCACCGTTGATCTGATCGCATTGACCCGCAAAGCGGGCCGTGCGGTTTGCGGATTTGAAAAGGTAAAGGGCTGGCTCGCCGGTGGTGAGCGGGTCCGTGTTCTGGTTCAGGCCTCTGACGGGTCGGAACGGGGCAAAACGAAACTATGGACGCCCGAGGGCGCCCGATACTTTGGCTGCCTGACCTCTCAGGAATTGGGTTTGGCATTTGGGCGGCAAAGTGTGATACATGGCGCGCTTGCGACTGGCAGACTCAGCGATCGTGTTGTAGAGGAAGCCACAAAGCTACGCGGATTACGCGAAGGGAACGGGGGCGATACGGCCTCCGGGAAGGATAAAGAAGCTAAATGAGCGATAACGACGGTAAAAAGACACTCGGCCTTGGTGGTTCACGTCCCAGCAACGTGAAGCAAAGTTTTAGCCATGGGCGGACCAAAAACGTCGTGGTGGAAACCAAACGCAAACGCGTTGTGGTGCCGAAGCCCGGTGCAGCCAAGCCTACCACAACCGGTGGCCCTGTTGGCGGTGATCCTAAAAAGCGCCCCGCAGGCATTTCTGATGTTGAACTTGAGCGCCGGATGAATGCGCTGAAGATGGCGAAAGCCCGCGAGGCCGAAGAGGCCGCCGCGCGCGAAGCCGACGAAAAGGAACGCGCCGCCGAGCGTGAAGCGCGCCGGGCCGAGATGGAAGCCAAAGAGGCCGAGGATCGCGAGCGCGAAGAGCGCGCGAGAGCAAAAGCCGAGGAAGAAGAGCGCAAGGCCGCTGCCGCTGCGAAAGCCAAGGCGATCGCAGATGCGCCGCCTGCTGCCGCCGCTGTTCCCGGCGAAACCGAGATTTCCCGCCCCTCTGCCGCGCCGCGCAAAGCGGATCGCGGAAACGATGCGCGTGATAAAGAAACCAAGCCGAAACCAAACCGTGGTGGTGAAGATAACCGCCGTTCCGGCAAGCTGACGCTGAATGATGCGATGGCCGGCCGCGAAGGTGGGCGTCAGCGCTCAATGGCTGCGATGAAGCGCAAGCAGGATCGTGCCCGTGCGAAAGCGATGGGTGGATCTGTCGAGCGTGAAAAGGTCTTCCGCGAAGTGGCGCTGCCCGAGGCGATCACGGTGTCGGAACTGGCCAACCGGATGACCGAGCGTGTTGCCGACGTTGTGAAAGCGCTGATGACCAACGGTATCATGGCGACGCAGAACCAGACGATTGATGCGGATACCGCGGAATTGATCATCGAAGAATTCGGCCACACAGTTGTGCGCGTGTCCGACGCGGATGTCGAAGATGTCATTCAGGCCGTGGAAGATAAGCCCGAAGACCTTAAACCACGTCCTCCGATCATTACGATCATGGGCCACGTTGACCACGGTAAAACGTCACTGCTGGATGCAATCCGCAACGCCAAAGTTGTTGCAGGCGAAGCAGGCGGGATCACGCAGCACATCGGTGCCTATCAGGTCACGACCGAAAGCGGTGCGGTGCTGTCGTTCCTCGACACGCCAGGCCACGCCGCCTTTACCTCGATGCGTTCGCGCGGTGCGCAGGTGACGGATATTGTTGTACTTGTTGTTGCGGCGGATGATGCGGTGATGCCGCAAACGGTTGAGGCGATTAACCACGCGAAAGCGGCGAAAGTGCCGATGATCGTGGCGATCAACAAAATCGACAAGCCCGAGGCGAATCCTGACAAAGTGCGGACCGATCTGTTGCAGCACGAAGTGATCGTCGAAAAGATGTCCGGCGATGTGCAGGACGTTGAAGTGTCGGCCATCACGGGCAAAGGTCTTGATGATCTGCTTGAAGCGATCGCGCTGCAGGCCGAAATCCTCGAACTGAAAGCCAACCCTGATCGCGCTGCCGAAGGTGCCGTGATTGAAGCGCAGCTTGATGTGGGCCGCGGCCCTGTTGCAACCGTTCTTGTGCAGAACGGAACATTGCGCCAAGGCGATATCTTTGTTGTGGGCGAGCAGTACGGTAAGGTCCGTGCGCTGATCAACGACAAAGGCGAGCGCGTGAAAGAAGCAGGTCCTGCCGTACCGGTTGAGGTGCTTGGCCTGAATGGTACACCAGAAGCAGGCGACGTGTTGAACGTGGTTGAAACTGATGCCCAGGCACGTGAAATCGCCGAGTATCGTGAAAAGGCTGCGAAAGAGAAACGTGCGGCTGCCGGTGCTGCGACGACACTGGAACAGCTGATGGCGAACGCCAAAGCCGATGAAAACGTCAGCGAATTGCCGATTGTGGTAAAAGCAGACGTCCAGGGTTCGGCCGAAGCGATCGTGCAAGCGATGGAGAAAATCGGCAACGATGAGGTACGCGTGCGCGTCCTGCACTCTGGTGTTGGTGCGATCACCGAAACCGATATCGGCTTGGCCGAAGCTTCCGGTGCGCCTGTCTTTGGCTTTAACGTCCGTGCGAATGCCTCTGCACGGAACACCGCCAACCAGAAGGGTGTCGAAATCCGCTACTACTCGGTCATTTATGACCTTGTGGATGATGTGAAAGCTGCGGCCTCTGGTCTGTTGTCTGCGGAAATTCGCGAAAAGTTCATCGGCTATGCCAACATCAAAGAGGTCTTCAAGGTCTCGAATGTGGGTAAGGTTGCGGGCTGTCTCGTCACCGAAGGTGTCGCGCGTCGTTCTGCGGGCGTCCGTCTGCTGCGCGACAACGTGGTTATCCACGAAGGCACGCTGAAAACGCTCAAGCGCTTCAAGGACGAGGTTGCCGAGGTGCAATCCGGTCAGGAATGTGGCATGGCGTTCGAGAACTATGATGATATCCGCCCGAACGACGTGATCGAGATATTCGAGCGCGAAGAGGTCGAACGGAACCTGTAACCTCGGGTTTCAGGAATAGAAAAGGGCGGTCCCAAGGGCCGCCCTTTTTCGTTTCGATGTTGCTAAAGCCAATCCCGCAAGATCGGGATCAGGGGTATATCAGCCGCAGGCATCGGGTAATCCCGCAGCTCGTTTGCCCGCACCCATTTGAGCGCCTGACCCTCGCGCGATTGCGGGGTTCCATCCCATTTCCGGCAGGCGAACAGCGGCATCAGCAGGTGGAATTTTTCATAACTATGGCTGGCAAAGGTCAGCGGCGCGAGGCAGGACGACCAAGTGTCGATGCCCAGTTCCTCTTGCAGCTCTCTGATCAACGCGGCCTCTGGGGTTTCACCCTCTTCCACCTTGCCGCCAGGAAACTCCCACAGGCCCGCCATGGATTTTCCCTCGGGGCGTTGTGCCAAAAGGATGCGGCCGTCGCCATCAATCAGGGCGACTGCGGACACCAGAACAGTCTTCATGAGCGATAATCGGCGTTGATTGTGATGTAGCCGTGGGTCAGATCGCAGGTCCAGACGGTGCTTTGGCCGCTGCCGATCCCCAGATCAACGCCGATCTCAAGCTCGGCGTTTTTCATATAGGCACTTGTCGCCTCTTCCGAATAATCAGGTGCGCGCCAGCCGTTTTCGGCGACGGTGATATCCCCAAACCGAATGCTGAGCGTGTCGCGGTCTGCTGCGGCGCCTGACTTGCCGACAGCCATCACGACCCTTCCCCAGTTGGCGTCTTCGCCCGCGATTGCAGTTTTTACCAAAGGCGAATTTGCGATAGAGAGTGCCACTTTATGGGCGTCGCTGTCATTCTCTGCGCCGGTCACTTTGACCGTCACAAATTTGGTGGCCCCTTCGCCGTCACGCACGACCTGATGCGCGAGGTCCTGCATCACGTCGTGCAAGGCTGCTGCGAAATCGGCGCTTCCTGTCACATCCACACCTGATGTGCCTGTTGCGGCCATCAAAAGCGAATCCGAGGTCGAAGTGTCGCTATCCACTGTGATGCAGTTGAAGGTTCTAGCGTTGGTTTCAAACACAAGCGTCTGCAAGTCCGCCTGCCCGATCTTTGCATCGGTAAAGATATAAACCAGCATCGTCGCCATATCCGGTGCGATCATGCCAGAGCCTTTGGCGATGCCTGCGATCTTCACGTCTTTGCCGTTCACTGTGATCATGGCTGCGGCGCCCTTGGCAAAAGTATCGGTGGTCATGATCGCGCGGGCGGCGTTCTCGATCTCATCCGCACTTTGGTTTGCGTGCAATTCCGCGATCTTGGCGATGATCCGGTCATGTGGCAGCGGCTCACCGATCACACCGGTAGATGCCGTGAAAATCCGGTCGATCGGCGCGCCGGTCTGGGCTGCCACGGCTTCACACACCGCCTGAACTGATGCGCTGCCGCGGCTGCCTGTGAAGGCGTTCGAATTGCCCGAGTTCACCAGGAATGCAGCGATCTGGCTAGGGTCACTGCCCAGTTTCGCCTGACAATCCAGCACAGGTGCCGAGCGTGTCGCCGAGCGTGTAAAAACACCGGCAACCGCAGAGCCCGGTGCGACAATCGCCAGCATCACATCGGTCCGGTTCTTGTATTTGACGCCCGCGGCGGCCGCCGCAAAGGTGACCCCGCCAATTTTGGGCAATTCCGGGAAATTTGCGGGGGCAAGGGGCGAAACAGGCATATCAGATCAATCCAGCAGGTTGGTTGCGTCAATCAGGCTGGGATCAAACTGCCCCGGCTCTGGCTTTGTGATTGTTTCCTCTGCTGCCAATGCATCCAGACGGACAGTGATTGCAGCCTCTTGCAGTTCGGCAGTCAGCTCACGCCGGACATCATCGAGTGTCGGGCCGGCCTGAATCCGTTTGTCAAGCAGTGTCGCAACATGCCAGCCGAATTGGGTTTCAAACGGTTCGGTCACGCCACCCACCTCAAGTGCTGTCACGGCGTTTTCGAATTCAGGCACCATGGCGCCTGCGCCGAACCACCCCAGATTGCCGCCATTCGGCCCTGTCGGTCCGGTCGAGACATCGCGGGCTACGTCAGCAAAGGCCGCACCTTCATCAATGCGCGTCTTGGCAGCGGCAGCTTCTTCTTGTGTTTCGACAAGAAGGTGTGCGGCGTTGAATTCCTCAATCTCTTCGGCATTCGCAAAACGTTCGTCATAGGCGGCCTGAAGATCGGCTTCGGTCACTGCGTTTGCGGCAATTTCTGTAATCACCTCGGCCGCAAGCAAAGAGCGACGTTCGTTCAGTAGCGTAAAGCTTGTGCGCGCCGAAGGTTCGCCTGCTGCATCGGCCAGAAGTTGTTGCTGGATCAGTTGGTCGACAAGCCCGTCAAAAAGAACCTCTACAGGGAATTGCGCATACTGCGGCGGCAGTTGGGTGCGGGCAATGATGATCTCGCCCATCGTGATTTCTGTCTCGCCCACAGTGGCAACGACTGTATCGGCCGTTACGTCTTGGGCAAAAGCCCCGGTGGACAAAGTGGCGGCCACAGCAGTTGCACCCAAAAATGTAACATGTTTCAGCATTATACGATCCCTTGATAAGCCACGGTGGCCCGCGGCGTTGACACTGTACTGACGGCCCCTTACATCCCAAAGATGCCTCGAGGAGGCCGTTATAGTTCGAAAATCTTGGCCCTTTCTAAGTGGCCTGAAGCGGGCCTACAAGCGACCTCCTCTCAAATAGATGTCAGACAGGCGCCAAGGCGCCATCGGAGAGAACATGCTGGGTTTCGGAACAATTGCCAAAAAGGTGTTTGGCACCGCAAACGACCGCAAAGTAAAAGCTGCCCGCCCCTTGGTCGACAAGATCAATGCGCTCGAGCCTGAGTTTGAGGCGCTTTCTGATGAAGGCATCAAGCAAAAGACCGAAGAGCTTGCCAAGCGCGCGAAGGGTGGCGAGAGCCTTGACGATCTATTGCCAGAGGCATTCGCCAACTGCCGCGAAGCCGCCAAGCGCGCGCTGGGCCTGCGGGCCTTTGATACGCAGCTGAAGGGCGGGATTTTCCTGCATCAGGGCAACATCGCCGAAATGAAAACGGGTGAAGGCAAAACGCTTGTTGCGACGTTCCCCGCCTATCTGAACGCGCTGACAGGTAAAGGCGTGCATATCGTTACTGTGAACGACTATCTTGCCCGCCGCGACGCGGAATGGATGAGCAAGGTTTATGGCGCCTTGGGTCTGACCACCGGCGTCGTCTATCCCCAGCAGCCAGAGGGCGAAAAGAAAGCCGCCTATGCCTGTGACGTGACCTATGCCACGAACAACGAACTTGGTTTTGATTACCTGCGCGACAACATGAAGTCCGAGCTGAGCCAGATGTTCCAGCGTGAGCATAACTTTGCGATTGTGGACGAAGTCGACAGTATCCTGATTGATGAGGCGCGCACACCGCTGATCATCTCTGGCCCCGCGCAAGACCGGTCCGACATGTACGCGACCATCGATAAAGTGATCCCCGATGTGGCGGATGAACACTTCACGCTGGATGAGAAAACCCGCCAAGTGTCATTCTCTGAAGAAGGCAACGACTTTCTCGAAGAAAAACTCGGTGCTGCGGGTCTCTTGCCTGAAGGGCAGACCCTCTATGATCCAGAAAGCGCAACCTTGGTCCACCATGTGAACCAGGCGCTACGCGCGCACAAACTGTTTACCAAGGATAAAGACTACATTGTCCGCGATGACGAGGTTGTGCTGATCGACGAGTTCACTGGCCGTATGATGGCGGGTCGCCGTCTGTCGGACGGTCTGCATCAGGCGATCGAAGCGAAAGAAGGCTGCACGATCAAGCCCGAGAACGTGACTTTGGCCTCGGTGACCTTCCAGAACTATTTCCGCCTCTACGACAAACTGGGCGGCATGACAGGCACCGCCGCGACCGAGGCCGAGGAATTCCGCGAGATCTATAATCTTGGCGTTGTTGAGGTGCCGACGAACCGCCCTATCGCACGTATCGACGAAGACGATCAGGTTTATCGTACCGCGCGCGAGAAATTCGAAGGCATCGTCGCAGAGATCAAAGCGGCCCACGCCAAAGGCCAGCCGATTCTTGTCGGTACGACATCTATCGAAAAGTCAGAGGCTTTGGCCGAGATGCTGAAAGCCGAGGGAATCACCTACAATATCCTCAACGCACGGCAGCACGAAAAAGAAGCCCAGATTGTGGCCGATGCCGGCAAGCTGAATGCCGTGACGATTGCGACCAACATGGCGGGCCGTGGTACAGATATTCAGTTGGGCGGTAACGTCGAGATGCGCGTGATGCAGGCGATGGAAGAGAATCCCGACGCTGACATCGAAGCGATCCGTGCCAAGATCGAGGCCGAAGTTGCCGATGAGAAGGAAAAGGTCAAAGCGGCCGGTGGTCTCTATGTGCTGGCGACCGAACGGCACGAAAGCCGCCGGATTGATAACCAGCTGCGTGGCCGTTCCGGCCGTCAGGGTGACCCCGGACGCTCGGCGTTCTTTTTGTCACTCGAAGATGATCTGATGCGGATTTTCGGGTCTGACCGGTTGGACAAAGTGCTGTCCGGTCTTGGCATGAAAGAGGGCGAGGCAATCGTGCACCCATGGGTGAACAAATCGCTTGAGCGCGCGCAGGCCAAGGTCGAAGGCCGTAACTTTGACATTCGCAAACAGCTGTTGAAGTTCGACGATGTGATGAATGAGCAGCGCAAGGTGATCTTCTCGCAGCGGCGCGATATCATGATGGCGAAGGACCTTTCAGAGGTCACAAAGGACATGCGCGATCAGGTGATCGACGACCTTGTCCATGACTATATGCCACCAAAAACATATGCAGATCAATGGGATACTGAGGGCCTCGCAGAAAGCGTGAAGGAACATATCGGTCTTGACCTGCCTGTTGTTGCTTGGGCTGCCGAAGAAGGTGTGGACGATGATGACATCCGCGAACGTCTTGAAGAGGCCGCAGACAAATACATGGCCGAGAAGGCAGAAGCCTTTGGCGATGAGACGATGCGCAATGTTGAAAAGCAGCTTTTGTTGCAGACCATCGACGCCAAATGGCGCGAGCATTTGCTGACGCTTGAGCACCTGCGCTCGGTTGTTGGTTTCCGTGGATATGCCCAACGGGATCCGTTGAACGAATACAAAACCGAAGGGTTTCAGCTGTTCGAAACCATGCTGGAAAGCCTGCGCTCTGATGTGACGAAAAAGCTGGCGCAGATCCGGCCGATGTCGAAGGAAGAGCAGGAACAGATGATCGCCCAGATCCGCCAGCAGCAAGCAGCAGCAGCGGCGGCAACGGCAGGTGCTGCCGCCCCTGCGGCAGCGGCTGAAGCCACGGGAACGGCGCGTGAAGGTTTTGACGAGAATGATCCGAATACATGGGGAAACCCTGGCCGCAATGACAGCTGTCCCTGCGGATCAGGCAAGAAGTTCAAACATTGTCACGGGCGGCTCGCCTAATTTCTGACATAATCGGGACACGCTAAGACCTTTAGGCAGTCCTGTTAACGTCACGCTAACGGTGCATCTTCATCATAGCTTTTCTGCAGCTGTGAGGGATGGGGATGTCTCGCTTAAAGACAATCAAGACAATTGCGTCCACGCTCACCGTGGCGCTGTCGATTGGATTCGTCGCACAGTATGGTGAAACGACACCGGACATGGACGGTGCCAGCATACAAGAAAACTACAATAAAGCGCCGCGTTCCTTGATGTTGTCGACCAACGCAGATGGGCAGGCTGTCTTTGGCGTGCCAAACATCGTGACAACACCTCTGGACCATGCAGCCAATGCAAAAAGGGTGGTTGCGGTTGATTCGGTGTACACGGAATTCGACACCCCACGATTCCAATCCATCATGGCCACACCCACGCCAGGTTGTGATACTGTCGTCAATACCCGCCGCGAGCTTGCAGCCCTGGTCACGCTGAGCGTCTCATCCCCATGCCTCGCAAACGAATCCTTTGTTGTGTCGCACAGTGGCCTGCGCGTCGCTGCAACCACAGACCGAAGCGGCAATGCGCAGGTTTTGATGCCTGCACTTGTCCCCAATGCCGAGTTTGAAGTGACGTTTGATAATATTCTCAAAGCATCATCCGAAATCTTTGTTCCGGAATTGCGCCGATATGACCGTGCGGTCCTGCAATGGTCGACGACAGATAACATGCGCCTTCATGCACTGGAAAACGGTGCGCAGATCGGCGATCCCGGACATGTCTGGTCGGCATCGTTTCACAACGCCGAAGATACCCGCGCGGGCAAAAACGGTTTTGTCATCTTTTTGGGCGAAGCCGAGGCTGAAATTCCCTTTCAGGCCGAGGTTTACACTTTTCCCGAAGGTCAAATGAACCGCAACAGCGGTGTCGATCTGCGCGTCGGTGTCACTGTGACTGCCGCCAATTGTGGTCGGGAAGTCGATGCAGGGACGATCCAGACCAATTCAGGCCAAACTCTTGTGGTGAAAGAGATTACGCTCCAGATGCCCGCCTGTGATCAGGTTGGTGAAGTGACCTTGATCCGCAACAAATTCACAAACCTTGCAGTGGTCTCGAACTAGCTGGTTCTGTCAAACAGACCCAGTGACCGAAAGCTGGTTTCGCTGGATTTTCCAATAATCAGATGATCATGCACGGTGATATTCAGCGCCATTGCGGCGTTCGTGATTTGCCGTGTCATCTGCACATCGGCTTCTGATGGCGTAGGATCACCGGATGGGTGGTTGTGCACAAGGATAAGGGCGCTTGCATTCAGTTCGAGCGCGCGTTTCACAACCTCGCGTGGATAGACCGGCACATGATCGACCGTGCCCTTTGCCTGTTCCTCATCGGCGATGACAGTGTTTTTGGTATCGAGAAACAGGATCCGAAACTGTTCGGTTTCGCGGTGCGCCATCGTCGTGTGGCAATAGTTCAGTAAAGCATCCCAGTTCGAAAGCACGTGGCGCTGCATGACCTTTGAGCGCGACAGGCGGTGTGCCGCCGCTTCGACCAGTTTGAGTTCTAGCAGAACGGCATCACCAACCCCCTTGACGCCGGAAAGCTGGGCCAGAGGTGCGGAAAGAACGCGGTTAAAGTCGCCAAAGGTATCAATCAGCGCCCGGGCGAGCGGTTTGACATCCTGGCGCGGGATCGCGCGGAACAGCACGAGTTCAAGCAGTTCATAATCCGGCATGGCATCAGCCCCGCCCGCCAGAAAGCGTTCGCGCAACCGTTTGCGGTGGTCACGCACATAAGACGGGAGTTTGCCGGGTGTCAGCGGCAGAACCTCGGTCACGTCGTCGTTGTCAGGAAACAGAGAGGGTGTTTCGGCAAAGTGATTCATATCATCACTTTGCCGAAGTAGTGGTTACTGCGCGGTTAATGCTAGCTCTTCATCGAGTCCCAAAAGCTTTTGACTGTGTCGAAAAAGCTTGATCCTTGCGGATTGTTCTCTTCGCTCAGCTGGTCGAACTCTTTGAGGATTTCACGCTGGCGCGCGGTGAGCTTCACAGGCGTTTCGACAGCCAATTCGATGAACATATCACCGATGCCACCACCACGCAGGGCAGGCATGCCCTTGCCACGCAGACGCATTTGCCGACCGGATTGCGATCCTTCGGGCACCTTGACGCGGCTGCGGCCACCGTCAATCGTAGGCACCTCAATTTCGCCACCCAAAGCGGCGGTCGCGATAGAAACGGGAACACGGCAGTAGAGGTTTGTGTTTTCCCGTTCAAAAAGCGCATGGTTCTGCACTTCGATAAAGATATAAAGGTCACCTGTTGGTCCACCGCGCATCCCTGCTTCGCCCTCACCGGCGAGACGGATGCGTGTACCGGTTTCAACACCGGCTGGAATGTTCACAGATAGCGACTTTTCCTTCTCGACACGGCCTTGGCCGTGGCAGGTCCGGCAAGGATCCTTGATGGTCTGGCCCATGCCGGAACATGTCGGACAGGTCCGTTCGACCGTAAAGAAACCCTGCTGCGCGCGGACTTTGCCCATGCCGGAACATGTAGGGCAGGTCTGCGGTTCCGAGCCGCCTTCGGCGCCAGTTCCCTTACAAGACCCACAGCTTACAGCCGTTGGGACAGTGATTGTCTTCTGCATCCCTGAAAACGCATCTTCAAGGTTGATCCGGAGGTTATACCGCAAGTCATTGCCGCGCTGGGCCGCATTGCGTCTACCGCCACCGCGACCACCCATGAAATCACCAAAGAGATCGTCGAACACGTCAGAGAATGCGCTGCCAAAGTCACCTTGTCCGCCGCGTGGCCCACCGCCACCGCCGCCCATACCGTTTTCGAACGCGGCATGACCATAGCGGTCATAGGCGGCTTTCTTGTTCGGGTCCTTCAGAACTTCATAGGCCTCATTGGCCTCTTTGAACTGGGCTTCGGCATTGGGATTGTCGGCATTGCGATCAGGGTGGAGCTCTTTCGCCTTTTGGCGATAGCCCTTCTTGATCTCGGCAGCATCGGCGCCTTTGGCAACACCAAGCACTTCGTAATAGTCACGTTTTGCCATGATAAGTTCCCCCTTGGGAATGACAAAGACCGGCCCAGTTCAAGGGCCGGTCACATGTCAGAGGCGCGCGGCCTTAGTTGTCACGCTTGTCGTCGCCCAGATCTTCGAAATCCGCATCAAGGATTTCTTCGTCTGCACCCGGTGCATCCGGCTCTACTTCGCCGTCTGCCTCTTGCTGAGACTTATAGATCGCCTCGCCCAGTTTCATGGCTGCTTCGGTCACGTTCTGGATGCCGGACTTGATCTTGTCGGCTTTGTCGCCTTCCAGATCATCCTTGAGCGCGGCAATCGCCAACTCGATCGCTTCGATCGTGGTTGGATCAACCTTGTCTGCATGCTCTTCCATCGACTTTTCGGTCGAGTGGATCAGGCTCTCAGCCTGGTTTTTCGCATCCACAAGCTCACGGCGTTCCTTGTCGGCCTCGGCGTTTGCCTCGGCGTCCTTGACCATTGCTTCGATATCCTCATCGGACAAACCGCCAGAGGCCTGGATCGTGATCTTCTGCTCTTTGCCGGTGCCTTTGTCTTTGGCGCCGACTTCAACGATACCGTTGGCGTCGATGTCGAAGGTCACTTCGATCTGTGGCATGCCGCGTGGTGCTGGCGGGATATCTTCAAGGTTGAACTGGCCCAACATCTTGTTGTCTGCGGCCATTTCACGTTCACCCTGGAACACACGCAGTGTCACGGCGTTCTGGTTGTCTTCGGCAGTCGAGAAGACCTGAGACTTCTTGGTCGGGATCGTCGTGTTGCGGTCGATCAGGCGTGTGAACACACCACCGAGCGTTTCGATACCCAGCGAAAGCGGTGTCACGTCGAGAAGAACCACGTCTTTGACGTCACCCTGCAGAACACCGGCCTGAATGGCAGCACCCATGGCAACCACTTCGTCAGGGTTCACGCCTTGGTGGGCTTCCTTGCCAAAGAACTTGGCAACCTCTTCCTTCACTTTCGGCATGCGTGTCATACCACCGACCAACACGACTTCGTCGATGTCGGATGTGGACAGGCCCGCGTCTTTGATCGCGTCTTTACAAGGCTTCAGTGACGCCTTGATCAGGTCACCAACAAGGCTTTCCAGTTTTGCACGTGTCAGCTTCATGACCATGTGCAGCGGCTGGCCGTTCGAGCCCATCGAGATAAACGGCTGGTTGATTTCGGTGCTGGAAGACGAGGACAGCTCGATCTTGGCTTTCTCGGCGGCTTCTTTCAGACGCTGCAACGCCATCTTGTCCTTGGTCAGATCGACCGAGTTCTCTTTCTTGAACTCGTCTGCAAGGTAGTTGACGATGCGCATGTCAAAGTCTTCACCACCAAGGAACGTATCACCGTTGGTGGATTTCACTTCGAACAGGCCGTCGTCGATTTCCAGAATGGTCACGTCGAATGTACCACCGCCAAGGTCATAGACGGCGATTGTCTTGCTGTCTTTTTTGTCCAGACCATAGGCCAAGGCAGCAGCTGTCGGTTCGTTGATGATCCGCAGCACTTCCAGACCGGCGATTTTACCGGCGTCCTTTGTGGCCTGACGCTGGGCGTCGTTAAAGTAGGCAGGGACGGTAATAACGGCTTGCGTTACTTCTTCGCCAAGATAGCTCTCGGCGGTTTCTTTCATTTTGCCAAGGATAAAGGCAGAGATCTGGCTTGGGGAGTATTTCTCACCCTTGGCCTCGACCCATGCGTCACCGTTGCCGCCGTTGATCACATTGAACGGCATGTTCTTTTTGTCTTTGGCAAGGTCCTTGTCGTCGAACCGGCGACCGATCAGACGCTTGACGGCAAAGATTGTATTCTCGGGGTTGGTGACAGCTTGGCGCTTTGCCGGCTGACCAACAAGGCGTTCATCATCTGTGAACGCAACGATGGATGGCGTTGTACGCGCACCTTCAGAGTTTTCGATAACACGCGGCTTTGCACCATCCATGATGGCGATACAGGAGTTCGTGGTTCCCAGGTCGATACCAATAACTTTGGCCATTTTTCAAATCCCTCTACTTTAGGCGGTTTGAGCAGCGCGAACCCGTTTCGGCACCCGCGCCAGTTTCCAGTCTGAAGTCTGCGATTGCTCCGCTCGACTTCGATCTCAGCGTATATAGGGGTGCGATATTGGGGCTGCAAGCATCTGGGGTGCACCGAGAAGGCTAAATCGCCGGTTTTTTCGGCATAGATAACGCTTGTTTTGCCTATCTGCCGGCAGACCAGCTTATAGAGACGTGCTGGCGCCCGAAAAATTCGCCCATCAGACCGATCATGATCAGGACGAGCGACAAATAAATAGGATACTCGACGCTCGTGAACTGCGGGTTGTAATGCAGGAACACAGCACCGCGCATCTGGTCGATATTGTGGAACAAGGGGTTCCAGTCAAACATTGCCATCATTGATGCGGGAAGCGAATTCACAACAAACATCTTGCCCGAAGCGATCATGTTTACGCGGGTATAGATGGTCTTGGCGATCGCCGTGAACCGCGGAAACCACGGCTTGAGTGCAAGAAAGATCATGCCGACCGCACAGCCCGAAAACCAGGCCATCAGGAAAAAGCCCATTGCGGCGACAGGATCATGGATTGTGATCGGCGTGAATGCGATGTGGTAGACTGACAGGATCACAACCAGCGTGAAGATTTGCGTGTAAAGCGACGCAAATGCCGCTGCCAGGATCGCGATAATCGTATTCATCGGCCGGTGCAGCATCATCGGAGATGTCGGTCCACCCGCGCCCATAACGGCGCCCACGGCTTTGATATGTGTCAGATAAACAAAAATCCCGCTCATAATGTAGAGCATCATGTCGCCGCGGATCGGAGAGCTGCGGAGCCCGAGGATCTGGAAGAACAGAAAGAACGCCACGATCATTGTCAGGCCCTGAATCAGGTTCAGAACCATTCCGATGACGGCATTGCGATGCCCGCTGCGCGCATTGCGGACAATCGTGTGATACGTCACCTCAAGCATGCCAAACAAACCGCTTGTCTTGCTTCTATAGATCGGTGTCTGGAACATCGGCGGTCCGTTTCGCTGGGTGAAGGCGCTGTTTTACTTGTTACGACGATAACCTTGCTGATCGCGTGGCGAAACATCATAAACAGCCCGAACAGGGCTTTTTGATGACAGGTAACATTTGATGGATTTTGAAGAACTCACCAAAGTCACGCGCGAACTTGCATTGTCGGCTGGTGACAAGATCATGGAAATCTATGACGGGGAGGATTTTGAAGTCCGCTCAAAGAGTGATGAAAGCCCCGTGACTGTCGCGGATGAAGCTGCAGATGCGATCATTAGCGCAGGTCTGCGCGCAGCTTTCCCCGATATCCCTTTGGTCACCGAGGAGCAGGCCGCTTCGCATAAGGTTTCGGCCCGCACATTTCTGATTGTTGATCCGCTGGACGGCACAAAGGAATTCATCAAACGTCGCGGCGATTTCACTGTGAACATTGCCTACGTCAAAGATGGGGTGCCGGTGCGCGGCATTGTCTATGCCCCTGCGAGAGGGCGCCTCTTTTACACGGATGCCCAAGGTACCTCTGTCGAAGAGCAAGGCCCGTTCAACTTGGAAAAACAGGGTAAGACCACGCCAATCAAAGTGTCCAAACCTGATAATGACGCGCTGCTCGTCGTCGCATCAAAGTCCCACCGCGATCAAGCGACTGACGACTATATCAGCAAATATGCGACTGCCGATATGAAGAGCGCCGGTTCGTCCCTGAAATTCTGTTTGGTAGCGACCGGTGAAGCCGATCTTTATCCGCGCCTTGGCCGCACGATGGAATGGGACACGGCAGCGGGTCATGCGGTCTTGAATGGTGCAGGTGGCCAAGTTGTCCGCTTTGATGACCATACGCCCTTGCAGTATGGAAAACCTGCATTTGAAAACCCCTTCTTCATCGCCTACGCCCCGGGTGTCGTACTGGAGAAACCGTAATGTCCGTCATCATCGTCATTCCCGCACGGTACGCGTCAACGCGCTATCCCGGCAAACCGCTTGTCACGCTGAAAGGCGCGAGTGGTGAGGCCAAGAGCCTGATCCGCCGGTCATGGGATGCGGCTTGCGGGGTGGCAGGTATCGACAAGGTGGTCGTGGCGACCGATGACGCGCGCATTGCCGAGGCCTGTGCAGCCTTTGGTGCCGAGGTCGTGATGACGTCGACCACCTGCCAGAACGGGACCGAGCGTTGCGCAGAGACGCTTGTGAACTTGGGTGAAGACTATGACATCGTGGTGAACCTGCAGGGCGATGCCCCGTTGACCCCGGCTTGGTTCATCGAGGATCTGGTGCAAGGCCTGCGTGACAATCCATCAGCAGATGTCGCGACCCCTGTTTTGCGGACCGAAGGGCGTGCGTTGAACGGGCTGTTGCAGGACCGCCGCGAAGGACGCGTTGGCGGGACCACGGCCGTCTTTGGTGCGGACAACAACGCACTCTATTTCTCGAAAGAGGTGATTCCCTACACCGGAAAAACCTACGGCGATGCGGATGAAACACCGGTTTTCCACCATGTTGGCGTCTATGCCTACCGTCCGGATGCGCTCAAGTCCTATCCACAGTGGCCCGCCGGACCACTAGAGCAACTGGAAGGG
The DNA here is from genome assembly GCF_044595625.1 of Yoonia sp. R78084. Classification (NCBI taxonomy): domain Bacteria; kingdom Pseudomonadati; phylum Pseudomonadota; class Alphaproteobacteria; order Rhodobacterales; family Paracoccaceae; genus Yoonia; species Yoonia sp. R78084. The sequence continues at coordinate 3,046,383 of NZ_CP138993.1, read as the reverse complement.
TTAGAGCAGTTGCGTTTTCTTGAACGTGGTGTTCCCATGCTTTGTGTGGAAGTCGCAGCCAAGGGCAGGCAGTTTTGGGAATTGAATAACCCCGAAGATGTTCCGCGTATTGAAGAAATGCTCAAAGAAATGGGGCATGAGTAAGTTTTTTATGAAGACTGGCTAGGCCGGGTCGCAGAAATTTCACGTTTCCCGTCTTAATGTGGCCAATATCGGCAGTTACATCAGCATTTTTAGGTATCGAGGGTAGAGTCATGGATAGAAAAGTATCAAAAGCCATTTTTCCCGTCGCGGGGCTTGGCACGCGGTTTCTACCGGCGACAAAATCCGTACCCAAGGAAATCATGACCTTGGTCGACCGCCCGTTGATTCAATATGCGATTGATGAGGCGCGCGCGGCTGGTATCGAAGACTTTATCTTTGTCACATCGCGCGGAAAGTCGGCACTTGAGGACTACTTTGACCTTGCCCCTGATCTGGAAGCCGCATTGGAAGCTTCGGGAAAAACCAAGCTTTTGGAAATCCTGCGCAGTACCAACATGGAAAGCGGCACGATCGCCTATCTGCGCCAGCACAAGGCGCTGGGCCTTGGTCATGCCGTGTCATGCGCACGCAAGCTGATCGGGGATGAGCCCTTTGCGGTTATTTTGCCCGACGATGTGATTGCAGCCGAAAAACCCTGTCTGCAGCAGATGGTCGAGGCTTATCAGGAAACCGGTGGCGCGATGGTGGCTGCGATGGAAGTTTCACCAGCGCAGACCGCATCTTACGGTGTGCTTGATATCGCAGCGCAAGACGGTCCGATTGTCAGGGCCAAGGGGATGGTGGAAAAACCCGCCGCGGGCACTGCACCATCCAATCTGGCGGTGATCGGCCGCTATATTCTGACGCCGCAGGTTCTTGCTAATTTTGATAAGATCGGGCGCGGTGCCGGTGGCGAAATCCAGTTGACAGATGCGATTGCCGAAGAGATCAGCGCGGGCCGCAATGTGTTCGGCTATCGCTTTGACGGGCAGCGCTATGATTGCGGGTCCAAGGCCGGTTTCCTGCAGGCGACCGTTGCCTTTGCACTTGCGCGCGAGGAGTTGCGTGATGAGTTCGCGGAATTTCTGGCGCAGATGCATGCAACAAAGCAGGCCGCACAGTAGGGCCGCAAATGGACCTTTGGCATGCGTATCGCCTGCGATGGAAGCGGCGGCGCTTCCTGTTTCGCATCTGGCGCAAGCGTCATGAAATTTCTGTTGCTGTAGATCGCACGGGCCAGATCCGGCCTGATGGGATCCTTTGCTTTGCGACCGTCCGGAATGAAATTGTCCGCCTGCCATATTTTCTGGACCACTACCGCAGACTTGGCGTCGATCACTTTCTGATCGTCGATAATGGCAGCGATGATGGTACGGCCGAGTATCTGGCCCGGCAGCCCGATGTATCAGTCTGGACAACCACGCAAAGCTATCGCCTTGCCCGTTTCGGCATGGATTGGCTGGGGTGGCTGCAATGGCATTACGGCAATGGCCATTGGTGTCTGACCGTCGATGCGGATGAACTCTTGATCTATCCAGATCATGAAACCCGCGATCTGAAAGCACTGACAACATGGCTGGACGGACAGGGTCACGCCTCTCTTGGCGCATTGTTGTTGGACCTCTACCCCAAAGGACCGCTTGAGGACGCGCCCTATGTGCCCGGCGACGATCCGACCAAGACTCTGGCATGGTTTGACGCCGATAATTATCGCCATCAGCTACACCATTATTACGGCAACCTGTGGATACAGGGCGGTGTCCGTGACCGCGTATTCTTTGCAAACGAACCTGCGCGCGCGCCAACGTTGAATAAAACGCCACTCGTGCGCTGGTCGTGGCGCTATGCCTATGTCAGTTCAACCCATCAGATATTGCCGACCCGCCTGCACGATGTTTTTGATTTTGAAGGTAACAGCAAAGCGAGCGGTGTCTTGCTCCACACCAAGTTCCTGCCGATGATCGGGGCAAAGTCTGCGGAAGAGCTTGAACGGGGGCAGCATTTTCAAAACACGGTACTTTATCAGGATTATCATCAGCACCTGACCGAAAATCCGGATTTCTGGTATGAAGGGTCCTGTCGGTATAATGGTGATGCGCAACTGACCGCACTGGGGCTGATGTCAAAGGGGCGCTGGGTCTGATATGCAGGCGGGAAAAAGACGAAACAGGGCACAGCTATTGTGAGCATTTTGACGTCATATCGTTTGCGGTGGCAGCGGAAACGCCTGCGCATGCGCGCGCTGCGTAAGGGGCGGGAACTTGTCGCGGTGTCGGACAGGACGAAAGATATCGCACCCAATGACGTCTTGCTTTTCTGCACCTTCCGCAACGAAGACATCCGCCTGCCATTTTTCTTTGATTACTACCGCAAGCTCGGGATCAATCATTTCCTGATGATCGACAACGGGAGCGAGGACGCAGGAAGCGATTTCGCCCGTGAACAGCCTGACGTGTCTTTGTGGCGTACCGATGCGCCTTACGGCGAGGCGCGCTATGGCGTTGATTGGCTGACATATTTGCAAGGCAAATACGGGCACGGGCATTGGGCGCTGACTGTCGATGTGGATGAGTTCTTTGTCTATCCGTTCTGCGACACACGGCCTATCCGCGCCTTGGCAGACTGGCTGGACGCGTCTGATGTCCGGTCCTTCGGTGCGATGTTGCTGGATATGTACCCCAAAGGACCGGTAGGGCAGACGACTTATCGGCGCGGCGATGATCCGTTTCAAACCGCCAACTGGTTCGATCCGGGCAATTATTTCATGACCCAGAACAAGCTGCTGAAAAACCTCTGGATACAGGGTGGACCGCGCGCGCGCAGTTTCTTTGCCAGCAAGCCAAAGCAGGCGCCGGCACTGAACAAAGTCCCTTTTGTGAAATGGCGGCGCCCCTATGCCTATGTCAGCTCGACCCATATGATGCTGCCGCGCGGATTGAACCTCGTTTACGATCAGCAGGGGGGGAAAAGACATCCGGTATCTTGCTGCACGCAAAATTCCTGAACACCTTCGGTGACCGTGCCGCTGAAGAGGCCACGCGCGCCGAGCACTACAAAGGCGGGCGCGAATATAAGACCTATGCAGAACGGCATGGTGCCGACCCGGATTTATGGTGCCAGTGGAGCGAGCAATACATCAACTGGCGACAGCTTGAGGTCTTGGGCCTGATGTCCAAGGGGAACTGGGCATGAGCTTGGGTGTCATTATGCTGGTCCACACAGCCTTTGACCGCGCCGAACAGATGGTGCGCCATTGGGCCGGAGCCGGTTGTCCCGTTGTTGTCCACGTCGACAGCAATGTGCCATCGCAGACCTATGACCGCTTTGTCGGGTCTTTGGCGGACCTGCCCGATGTCCGGTTTTGCGCACGGCACCGCTGCGAATGGGGCACTTGGGGGTTGGTGGCCGCATCCCAAGAAGCCGCGACGCTTTTGCTCGAAGAATTCCCGGAGGTTCAGCACGTGTTTCTGGCCTCTGGCGCCTGTCTTCCGTTGCGCCCGATTGCAGAGTTGCGGTGCTATCTGGATGCACACCCTGACACGGACTTCGTTGAAAGCGCGACAACAGCGGATGTTCCTTGGACAGTCGGTGGTCTGGATCGTGAACGTTTCACGCTGCGGTTTCCCTTTGCTTGGAAAAAGCACCGCAGACTGTTTGATGCCTTTGTGAAGTTGCAGCAGGCAGTTGGGTATAAACGCCGCATTCCAGAAGGTGTTGTGCCCCACATGGGTTCGCAGTGGTGGTGCCTGACACGTCAAACGCTTGACGCGATCTTGCGCGACCCGAACCGTGGGACTAATGACGCGTATTTCCGCAAGGTCTGGATCCCTGATGAAAGCTACTATCAGACCCTGGCGCGGTTTCATTCGCGCAAGATCGAAAGCCGCTCACTCACCCTTGCGAAGTTTGATTTTCAGGGCAAACCGCACATCTTTTTTGACGATCACGTTGAACTTTTGCAGCGCTCGAAGTGCTTTGTGGCGCGGAAAATCTGGCGAGATGCCGATCTTTTGTTCAATACCTTTCCGGCATCGGAAGATCCCCTGCGCCAAGCAGTAGAACCCAACTCGGGCACGGTAGACCGCGTTTTTGCACAAGCGGTTGACCGGCGTACATTGGGGCGGCAGGGCCTTTTTATGCAAAGCCGTTTTCCGAGCATCGACCGCCAAACCAGCATTGCAGCCGCCCCTTATGCAGTGTTGCAGGGCTTTGATGATATCTTCCCCGATTTCCAGTCATGGCTGACGCAGCAAACGGGTGCTGTGGTGCACGGGCATCTTTATGCAAAGGACCGTGCGCATTTTGCGGATGAGGCCGAGGTTTACCGCGGCTGCATGTCTGACAATGCGCGGCTTCGCGACTACAACGGCAAAATGTTCCTGAGCAATCTGATCTGGAACGGCCGCGACAGTCACCATTGCTTTCAGTTCGGCCCCGCCGATACCCAAGAGATCGGCTGGACCCTGGCTAAGGACACACAGGCCAGCATCTGGGTGGTGTCAGGGGCCTGGTCGATCCCGCTTTTCTGCTCTGGCCGCTCGGCGAGCGAGGTGCGGGCAGAGGCGGCGCGCCTGCAACGCATCGAGGATAAATTTCTCAAGGTGCTGCGATCCCCTGACGCGCGGGCGCGGATCAAGATCATGACATTGGCCCAGTTTATCGAAGCGCCAATGGTGGTGCTGCAAACGATCATTGACGAGATCGCGGGGCACCGTGGACTTGCCATCAAGGAGGCCCCCAAAATGCGCGATCTGACGGGTCTGCCGGATTATCTCCAAGAGCTGAAGAATCAGGGTATGCACCCCTTCCTGACCGGGGATATCACTGTTGGCAACGCACCAGCGGCCAAACCGGTGGCGCGGCGCAAACCCTATGTGATTAGCGGGAAATGAGTAGGTTCGACTATTTCATTTTGCTGGCGGAAATGCGGACCGGGTCCAACCTTCTGGAGGCCAACATCAATATGCTTGATGGCGTCACCTGCCACGGTGAGGCATTCAACCCGTCTTTTGTAGGCTATCCCAAGACTGACGCTCTGCTTGGCATTGACAGGGTTGCCCGCGAAAAAGATCCCTTTGCCTTGCTCGGGAAGATCAAGGAAAGCGACACTTTGGCGGGATTTCGTTTCTTTCACGACCATGATCCGCGCATTCTGAATACCTGTATTGAGGATCCGCGCTGCGCGAAGATTATCCTGACACGCAATCCGCTGGATAGCTTCGTCAGCTGGAAAATTGCGCAGACGACGGGGCAGTGGAAACTGACAAATGCCACGCATTCGAAATCGACATCTATCACATTTGATCCGGCCGCGTTCGAGGCACATCTTGAAGCAATTCAGAGCTTTCAGGTGCGGATCCAAAGGGCGCTCCAGACCAGCGGGCAAACCGCGTTCTATATCAGCTATGACGACCTCCGTGATCTGGACGTACTGAACGGGTTGGCGCAATTTCTTGGCTGCGATGCGCGGTTGTCGAATGTGAACAAAAAGCTCAAAAAGCAGAACCCCGCGCCTCTTGAGGAACGGGTAAGTAACTATGATGAGATGACATCTGCCTTGGCGCGCCTTGATCGCTTTGATCTGGGGCGGACCCCGCATTTTGAACCGAACCGTGGTCCTGCGATCCCGACTTATGTGGCTGCACCGCAGTCGGGTGTTTTATATATGCCGTTGCGGTCCGGTCCGGACAAAGCCGTGCGGCAATGGCTGGCCGATCTGGATCATGCGCAGCCCGAGGCGCTGATCCGGAAGTTCACGCAAAAGTCGCTGCGGATGTGGCAGGAGACCCATGAAACACACCGCAGCTTTGCGGTGTTGCGGCATCCGCTTGCCCGTGCACATGCTGCGTTTTGTGACCGGATTTTGCTTGATGGTCCGCAAAGCCTGCCGGAAATTCGTGCGAACCTGATCAGGGTGCATAAGCTTGCGCTGCCTCAGGTGGCGCCGGACCTTGCTGACCCCGGCACCTATTCGGACGCGGATCACCGGCGTGCCTTCGGAGGTTTTCTGGATTTCCTCAAAACAAACCTCGCAGGACAGACCAGCATTCGCGTTGATCCGTCATGGGCCAGCCAACTGACGCTCTTGCAAGGTATGGCGCAGTTCGCCTTGCCGGATCATATCTTGCGCGAGGAAACACTGGCCGAAGACCTTGGCTTTGTGGCGCGGCAGGTCGGTCTGGCGCAATCACCGAAGCTGGGGGACACGGCGCATCGGTGGGAAGGGCGGCTCGCGGCGATTTATGATCCTGCGCTCGAAGCGGCAGCGCGCGACGCATATGCGCGCGACTATGCGGCTTTCGGGTTTGGAAACTGGCGCTAGGCTGCCTGCGTCGATTCGACCGCAGTCAGGATTGTATGTAGCGTATTGGCATCCTGATTGGCGCGGAGTTTAGCGCAAACCGACGTATTGCGCAGCGTGCGTGAGACCAATGCCAGCGCCTTGAGGTGTTCAACACCTGCATCCTCGGGGGCGATCAACGCGAAAACAAGGTCCACAGGCTGACGGTCAACCGCATCGAAATCCAACGGCTTTTCAAGACGCAGGAACAGGCCAAAAACACTTTTGGCCTCTGCCATGCGCGCATGAGGCAGCGCGATACCTTGGCCCACACCTGTTGGCCCAAGGTTTTCGCGATCCATCAATGCTTCGATCACGCTGGACGCGCTGATGCCATAGCTGGCTTCAGCAAGTTCGCCCAGATCGTGAAAGAGACGCTTCTTGCTGGTGCAAGATGAAATAGTCTTTACAGCACTCGCCTTCAGAATATCGCCAAGTTGCATTGATTGCGTCTCTCAATTGATATGTTGGTCTAACCCGAGTTACGTGGGTCGATCCATCCGATGTTTCCGTCGTCCCGCCGATAAACGACGTTCACCCCGTTATGTTTCTCGTTCCGGAAAACCAATACCGGAGCACTGGCGATTTCCATCTGCATGACCGCCTCACCGACAGACAGTGATGGAATTTTCGTCTCCATCTCGGCAACGATCATTGCATTGACCGAGTCTTGCCCATCCTCATCAGACTCTTCTCTTGATTCGAGGATATATGATCCGGCGTCCGAAAGTTCAACTGGCTGTGATCGTTCCTTGTGGTGATCCTTCAGACGGCGTTTATAGCGCCGCAGCTGTTTGTCCATTTTCTCGGCACTTGCATCAAAAGCGGCGTAAATCTCGTTCGCTTTGCCCGTTGCCTGCGCGTTGAGACCGGTTGAAAGATGCACCACGGATTCACAGACATATTCGTGGCCTGATTTTGAAAACACGACATAAGCCTCAGTTGGGCGCCCGGCATATTTGCTCAGAATTTCTGCCAACTCAGTCTGCACATGAGTTTGTAGCGCTGCGCCAATGTCGATTTGTTTTCCACTGATTTGGTAACGCATCGTATCTCCTTTATTGGATCATAACAGAACAAGGATCTTTGCCGATTTTGCGGCAAACCAAAGCAAAGTTATATGAGTGGATCACGATAACACCCCGTTATCGTTAACCTTATCCACATCGGTCGGCGGTTGGCCGGCATACATGCGGGGAAAGAAAACGGGTTTGTCATCACCTCTATTTGGCGATGAATCGTGCTCAGTTGTCAATGATGCAAAGATTAACGGCGCAAAAGAATCAGTTTACGCGGAAGTTGTTCCCAAGATAGACGCGGCGGACGTTTTCGTCCTGGATCACCTCTTGGGTGGTGCCGCTCATCAGGACTTTGCCATCGTGCAGGATATAGGCGCGGTCAACGATCTGAAGCGTCTCCTGCACGTTATGGTCTGTGATCAAAACGCCGATGCCGCGGTTCTTGAGGTCTGCCACCAGATGCCGGATTTCGCCAACTGCGATCGGGTCAACGCCGGCAAAAGGTTCGTCCAGCAGGACATATTTGGGCCCGGCGGCAAGGCAGCGCGCGATCTCGACCCGCCGGCGTTCACCACCCGAAAGTGCCATCGCCGAGGCGCGGCGCAGGTGTTCGATCGAGAATTCGGACAAGAGTTCTTCCAGCCGCTCTCTGCGGCGGTGTTTGTCGGGAACCGCGATTTCAAGGATCGACATGATGTTGTCCTCGACCGACATGCCGCGAAAGATCGACATTTCCTGTGGCAGATACCCTATCCCAAGCTGGGCTCGACGGTACATTGGCAGGGTCGTCACATCACGGCCATCAATAATCACGCGGCCGCCCTCGGGGGTAACCAACCCTGCAATTGAATAAAAGCAGGTCGTTTTTCCCGAACCATTCGGACCAAGCAAGGCCACGACTTCACCCCGCCCAAGGTCAATGCTTACATCGCGGATCACCGGCCGCTTGCGATAGCTCTTGCGTAGATTGACGATGTGCAGCCCGACGTCACCTTCCTTGATGCTGAGTTGAGGCGCTTCAGGCATCAGTTGCCACCTTGTTGAAGAACGGTGCGTACCCGCCCTTCCATTGTGGCGGTACCATCCGTGACATTGATCGTCATCTGCCCTGCTGAAATTGCGCTGGGCCCCTGCGTCAACAGCACATCGCCTGTCATCACCAAAAGGCCGCTGGCAATGTCATAATCGGCCTGCTGCGCTTCCGCGGCTTCATCGGCGGTCACAAAGGTCACGCCTTCAGATGCAAGAAGGCGCGCGATTTCCGAAGTATCCGCACCATAGATCACCTCGACGCGGCCTGCCGTCAGGCGCAGATCGCCCTGCACGATCATCACGTTTCCATCAAAGACGGCGGTGCCGCTGGCCTGATCAATCGAAAGACTATCGGCGGTCAACTCGACGGCCGCGCTTGTATCAACCTCCATGCCACCCAGATTGATGTTGGTCTGGGCATAGGCAGTTGCCGGCACGGTCAGAGAAAGAGCTGCGCAAAATGCGATCTGTTTCAGCATAGATGCAGTGTCCTTCATCACGGTGTTTGCGGGTTATATAGCAGGCGGACGCCGTCAGTGAACAGTATCTCCTGTGCTTTGCCGTCTACAGCCGACTGAAATGTGACTTTTCCGGCGGTCAGGTCCCCGAACGGGGCGCGGATTTCCAACAGGCCGTCAGATGTAATGCGTCCTGTCGAAAGTTCTGCGATCAATCCGTTGGTTTCCATTTGATACCCGTCCGACGTGATCAGCCTTGCAAGGCCGAGAAAGCGGGCGATCTGGCCGCGCCCGTCAACCTCGCCCTCAGTCGCAGTCACTTCAACGCTGCTGCCATCTGCGTTGTCCATGCGCAGACGCATATCATTGATGCTCATGGTGTCGGGGCGGTCCGTATCGGGTCGCGCCGTTGCCGCCGATATGACGATCACGGCGCCATCGTCGGTCACACCGGAAAACTCTGGCGCAGAGACGCGCTGTTCGCGGGCAATCGCTTCGACAGTTGCGACGGTGATGTCGTCCTGATCCGGTGTTGAGCGTGCAAAAAGGAACAATGTCGATAGCAGTGCCAAAGCCCCGAGCGGGAGGATAATCTTCGCCCATCCAACAAGCTGGGAATAGAGATGTTCGGACGGGCCCAAGGCTAGACAATCCCGGCGCGCAGGCAGTCGTGAATATGCAGGAACCCTGACACTTTGCCGTCACCGTTTGGATCAACCGCGAACAGGCAGGTAATCTTCTTTGCGTTCATCATGGCGACAGCTTCTTCTGCCAGTGCGGCGGGTGCGACTGTTGCAGGGTGCGCGGTCATGACTTCACCCGCTGTGTGATCCAGCAGGCCTGCCATATGTCGCCGCAGGTCCCCGTCCGTGACGATCCCGATCAGGCGCTTGTCACGATCCACAACACCAACAACGCCAAACCCTTTTTGGCTGATCTCCAAAAGCGCCTCGCTCATCGGGGTTTCCGCCGCGACCAGAGGGACAGTGCTATCAACATGCATCAGGTCCGAGACCTTGGACAATTGCGCGCCCAGTTTGCCACCGGGGTGGAATTCACGGAAGTTTTCCGGCGTGAAATCGCGGTGTTCCATCAACGCGACTGCAAGGGCATCGCCCAGCGCAAGCGTCATGGTGGTTGATGTTGTGGGCACAACACCGGTGCCGCAGGCCTCTTTCAGGGCGGGCAAAACGATGGCGACATCGGCGCGTTGCAAAAGCGTGCTTTCCGGCCTGCTGGCGACACCGATCATCGGGATGCCAAAGCGCCGCGTATAGGCCACAAGATCGGCGAGTTCGGGTGTTTCACCTGAATTGGACAGCACCAGCACAACATCACCGCGCGTCATCATGCCCAGATCACCGTGGCTTGCCTCGGCGGGGTGTACGAAATGTGCGGGCGTGCCGGTGCTGGCGAAGGTTGCGGCGATCTTGCGGGCGATATGCCCTGATTTCCCCATGCCTGAGACGATCACGCGCCCCTTGGCATTCAACAAAAGCGCAACGGCCTCGCCAAAGCTCTCGCTCAACCCGTCGGCCAGAATGGTCAGCGCATCAGCCTCTTGCGTGATAACGCGCCGCGCTGTGGCAAGGAATTTCTGATGATCGGCCATCAGTGCGAAAAGATGTCGAGTTCGGGCCAACCCGACAAGTCAAGTCTGGCACGTGTTGGCAGGAAATCGAAACAGGCCTGCGCGATTTCGGTGCGCCCTTCACGGGCCAGCAGGATATCGAATTTTTCCTTCAGTTGGTGCAGATAAAGGACATCTGAGGCGGCGTAATCAAGTTGCGCCTCGGTCAATGTGGGCGCGCCCCAATCGCTTTGCTGTTGGTGCTTTGAGATGTCGACGCCAACCATATCCTGCAACAGAACCTTGAGTCCGTGACGATCTGTATAGGTGCGCACCAGCTTTGATGCGATTTTAGTACAGTAAACGGGGGCCGCTAAAGCGCCAAAGGCGTTCAAGAGGGCGGCGATGTCAAAGCGGCCAAAGTGGAAGAGTTTGAGCACATCGGGGTTTTCCAGCATTGCACAAAGATTGGGTGCAGCGGTCTGGCCAAGGGTGACCTGAACAAGATGGCAGTCCCCGTCGCCTCCGGACATCTGGATCAGGCACAGCCGGTCACGATGCGGGTTCAATCCCATCGTTTCGCAGTCAATTGCGACAATCGGGCCCAGATCAAGCCCGTCCGGCAGATCGTTCTTGTAAAGGTGGTTGGCCATGTATTGCCCTTTTCTGGTCAGCCTGCTGTGGGTCAAATACGGATTGTGCGGCTAATCCTCAAGGGCTTCATGCGATCCTCGCGATTTCGGGCCCTGCTTTCAGTTTGCTTTTGGCATTGGCAGAAAGCCAGGTTGTAAACGCTGCGGGTGGCATCGGCCTCCCAAAGCCATAGCCTTGTCCGATACCGCACCCTCGCTCGCTGAGATGTATTGCTTGTGCGTTTTCCTCAACACCTTCGGCAACGACATGCAGCCCGAGTTCGGCGGCAAGTGCCAGAATTGCGCGCACGACACTGTCCGCGGCCTGATCCGGCAGCGGGGTAATCAGCGACCGGTCAAGCTTGAGTCCCGCCAATGGCAGCTGTGTCAGTTTTGAAAGCGACGCATAGCCGGTTCCGAAATCATCGAGTTCGAGTGAGATTCCACACTCTGCAAGGCTGTCTATGTTGATCGATGCGAGATCATCCTTGCCATTGATCAAGGTCGTTTCAAGCACCTCGATCACGACCTGATCCGCATCAAGGCCGGAATGGTGGAGCGTGCGCAGAAACCGTTCGATCAGATAGGGATCGGAAATGGTGTCTGGTGCTGCGTTCAATGAGATAAGAGGCCGCCAAACTTTTTCATCTTGCCAACCGCGCGCCAGATCCATGGCCGATTTCCAGACAGCGTGGTCAAGATCAATCATCATGCCGGCACGTTCAGCGGCAGGCAGAAAGATGTCGGGGGTGAGTAGTCCGCGGGTGGGGTGCCGCCAGCGCACCAGGACTTCGGCACCATGTAGCCTCCCGTCTGAAAGGCGCACTTGTGGCTGAAACCACGGTTCGAGTTCGCCGTTCCGGATTGCATCCGGCAGGTCCAGTTGCAGTTGTTGCATCATGCCAAGATCATCCCGCAGATGCTGGGTAAAGGCCTGTGCCTTCTTCCCACCCGTGTTCTTGGCAAACTGAAGTGCGATCTCTGCATCGGCCAGTAAATCATGTGTTTGACTGCCACAGCCATCAATCGTGAGGTATCCGATGCTGGCTTTAACCGGAATGCGCCGCCCTGATATTTCAAAGGGTTCATTCAATGATGCGAAAATCCGTTTAATGAGGTATTCGCTTGCTTCGTTGGAGAGGAGAACAAATTCGTCGCCTCCGACATGTGCAACCAGATGCTCAGAATCGACACAGCTCTTCAATGCATTGCTCACAGCGATCAAAAGCGCGTCACCATAATCGTGGCCGATTGTGTCGTTGATCGACTTAAAGTCATCAAGACCGACGAGCAGTAGGCTCCATTCATCGGTCCGTTTGTCAAACTTGATACCGTCAAGATACTCGATCAGAGAGCGGCGGTTTGGCAAACCGGTCAACGGGTCATGCCGCACTATATGTTCCAGTTGCGCATTCATTTTCTTCAGCTTCTCTTGGGATGTGCGCAGCTCGTTGGTGGTCTTTCGCATCGACTTTAAGCTGGACACCACGGATATCTGCGCAGGTCGGAAGATGAAAAGCGCTTCTGCAAGCAAGACAAGACCAGATGCCAGAAGCATGGCTTTCTGTTGGATCTGGAAGCGGGTTGCCTCGGCCTTGAACCTTGCGCTGATGACGCGTGACACTTCAAGCAGATCGTCGTTCAGGCCGCTTCGCTGGTAGACCTGCTTAAGGCGAAGGTTCAGACCGAAACGCCGATCAGGAGGCGCCGCTGCAAATTCTTTGGCGACAGCCAAGAACGATATCGTTTTCTGATGCAGGGGCTGGGTTGCGTTGACAAGGTTGTCGTCAAAAAGGTGCCAGCTGGGTTGTGATGCCCGCAAGTCGGCATAGACGGCTTCATAATTCAGCACGGCATAATCGAATTCGGCAAGATCCGCAGCATTGGCGCCAACCAATCCGTCGGATATCGCGATGATGTCTTGGGCGGCCAGAACTTGACCATTGCTGCGTTTGATGGCCTGCGCCGCTAATAGGCCCCGATCGACCATGGCACGGTTCTGGACATAGCTGAAGATGATGAGACACAGGACAATCATGAGCGCTAAGCAGTAGTGCGCCCAAAGCCTCTCGGGCTTGCGTAATAAGAAGGGCCGCCTGACTACCTCAAGCGGTTTGGATTTCCAGCGCATTTTTCATCCCTGCAGCGTTGTCTGCCGAGTATGCGCCGAGAGTCCTTAAGCAAGCGTTGCGCTTTTTAATCAAACGAGAGAGCAGCCGCCAGTTTGTGATAGAGCGCGGTATAGTCGTCGCGCACTGCAACAGGCGGGCGCAACCTGATCTGAAGGCTTCCTGCCAATCCAGGATCCTGTTTTCCAAAGTATTTATCGGCCTCTGCCTGTGTGAACCCGGCGATCTGGATCGCCTCGAGCCAAGCAGAGAGCTTATCGGCTTTCTTGATCTGCCTCTTAACTGGGACAGGAATTTGCGCGGGCAGGCCGAACCGAAGATGGATCGCTGCAGTCAAGCGGTCATCCAGAAGACCGTAATCCGGACCAACAGCCGCCTTGACCGGGCTAATCATGTCGCCAATGACGTATTCTGGTGCATCGTGCAGCAGAGCCGCCAGCTGCCATTTGACCGGTGCTTTCGGTTGCTGACGTGTGAAGATTTCAGTGACCAAGAGCGAATGTTCGGCCACCGAATAGGCAAAGTCACCTTTTGTCTGTCCGTTCCAGCGCGCCACAAAGGCAAGACCATGGGCGATATCCTCAATCTCGATATCAACAGGTGTCGGATCCAGAAGATCGAGCCTGCGTCCGGACAACATTCGCTGCCATGCGCGGGGTTGGGCTTTGGGCATAGTGGCTCCTTGGTTCAGCAACTTCTGACATACTGGGGTGTCTGCAGATCGTAAACCATGGTGTGGTTTGCATCACCCGTCTTGGCATGAACTTTCCTGCCTTTAAGTGTTCGTAAGTGATTGTCACTTAGGCGCGACACTGCTGCCATTGTCGCAGGGGGAAACCCCTGCTATCAGCGCTTCAAATTGATTAACGCCCGCCGAGGAGGCAGTAATGAAAGATTATATTGTCAAGGACATCGCCCTTGCAGAATTTGGCCGCAAAGAGCTTGATATTGCGGAAACAGAAATGCCGGGTCTGATGGCGCTGCGCGAAGAGTATGGCGACAAGAAGCCTCTCAAAGGTGCGCGCATTGTGGGGTCGCTCCACATGACGATCCAGACTGCGGTTCTGATCGAAACACTGGTTGAGCTAGGTGCCGACGTGCGCTGGGCGTCATGCAACATCTTTTCAACCCAGGATCACGCTGCCGCGGCAATTGCGGCGGGCGGCACGCCGGTTTTTGCAATCAAAGGGCAGTCGCTGGAAGAGCATTGGGACTATCTGGATAAGTCCTTCATGTTCCCGGAAGGCGCCAACATGATCCTTGATGATGGCGGCGACGCCACGCTCTATGTTCTGCTGGGCGCACGTGCCGAAGCGGGCGAAGAGATCATCCCTGTGCCCCAGTCCGAAGAAGAAGCGGTGATCAAGGCACAGATCGCCAAACGTATGGCGGCTAGCCCAGGCTGGTTCACCAAAACGCGCGACGCGATCAAGGGCGTGTCCGAGGAAACAACAACAGGTGTTCACCGCCTTTATGATCTGCACAAGAATGGCCAGTTGCCTTTCCCTGCGATCAACGTGAACGACAGTGTCACCAAGTCCAAGTTCGACAATAAATACGGCTGTAAGGAATCACTGGTTGACGGTATCCGCCGCGCCACTGACACGATGATGGCCGGTAAGGTTGCCGTTGTCTGCGGTTATGGCGATGTGGGCAAAGGCTCTGCCGCGTCATTGGCCGGTGCCGGTGCCCGCGTGAAGGTGACGGAAGTGGACCCGATTTGCGCATTGCAGGCCGCAATGGACGGTTTTGAAGTCGTTGTGCTTGAGGATGTGCTGGACAGCGCAGACATCTTTATCACCACAACCGGCAACAAAGACGTGATCCGCATCGAGCACATGCGCGAGATGAAGGATATGGCGATTGTCGGCAACATCGGCCACTTCGACAACGAAATTCAGGTCGCGGCGCTCAAGAACCACAAGTGGACGAACATCAAAGAACAGGTGGACATGATCGAGATGCCATCCGGCAACCGTCTGATCCTGCTTTCCGAGGGCCGTTTGCTGAACCTTGGCAACGCCACCGGCCACCCGTCTTTCGTGATGTCCGCGTCCTTCACCAACCAGGTGCTGGCGCAGATGGAACTTTGGAACAACGGCGATGCCTACGAAGTTGGCGTGCACATCCTGCCCAAGCGTCTTGATGAAAAGGTCGCACGCCTGCACCTTGCTCGGATCGGTGTGAAACTGACCGAGCTGAAGAAAGAGCAGGCGGACTATATCGGCGTCACCGTCGAAGGCCCGTTCAAGCCCGAACACTACCGGTACTAACCCTTTATGCGGCATGCCAAACGTCAGCAAATGGCGCAGCAGGCCGCGCAAAGGCATGAAAAGAAGAAGCAACGCAGCTGGGCCCTGATAAGCGGTCTGGCTGCGTTTTTCTTTGCGGGGGCGCTGGCCTTTGGCGGGTATCAGGCGCTGGTCCATCCCGAGACACCCCTGCCGCGCGAATGGAACCCGACGGTGCCGTTGCAGATCAGCGATCCGGTGACGCCGCTCACAGGATGGAAGCTCAATCGTGCAGCAGCGGATCAGGCGCAATGCCTTGCAGCCTTGGACGGTTTCGCCAGCTTGCAACCGCTTGATCCGCTCGAGGAGAGTGATCAGTGCTTTATCCGTGACCGCGTTGATCTGCGGGGCGTGGGGGATGCACGGCTGGTATCGATTGAAACGCGTTGCGCGATCGCCTTGCGGCTGGCGATGTGGGAAACGCATAGCGTACAGCCCGCCGCAGCAGAATTTCTGCAGACATCTGTCACCGCCATTGACCATATCGGTAGCTACAACTGTCGCACAATCCGCACTGGAAATGGTTCGTCCACGCGGATGAGCACGCATGCGACTGCGGATGCAATTGATATTGCGGGGTTTCAACTGGCCGATGGCGGGCAGGTCAGGCTGTTGGCGGACTGGGAACCACCCGGCCGCAAGGGTGATTTTCTACGCGCGGTGCGGGATGGCGCGTGCGACTGGTTCAGCCTGACACTCTCACCTGACTACAACCGTCTGCATGCTGATCACTTTCATCTGCAATCGCGCGGATGGGGCTTGTGCCGCTAAAAAAATTGGCGCGAGGTGCCCCTCGCGCCAGTCTTGGAAATGCTCTGTGAGGCCGGATTAGAAGTTAAAGCCGACGCGCAGACGCAGCGTGGTTACATCCACCTCGAGGTCGTCATCTTCAAAGTTGTGGAACAGCAGTTCGCTACCGATCAACAGATTTTCGGACAGCTTCATGTCATAGCCGGCACCGACGAGAACGCCGCGACCGTCTTTGACTTCATTGGATGTCGCGCCAACAGCACCGACCACACCGTAAGCGAGACCGTTGCCAATGGGCGCACCGATGCGCGCCTTCAAGCGTGCTGTGCTTTCAACCTTCACTGCGCCATCTGCGATTTCGTAATTTGTGCCATCCAGATCAAATTCACCACCATAGACAATATTGCCCATTTGATAATTATAGCCCGCGAAGAAGCCAACGGATGAGCCGTCACCTTCGAGTTCGGCATCAGCAGCTTTTACCGTTGCGGTAATGTCTGAACCGCCGACGGTGAGACCACCATAGGCGCCGGTCCAATCCTGGGCCTGTGCCATAGCAGGTGCCAATGCGATTGCAGTGACGATGAGAAACTTATTTACTGACATAGTTGCGTCCTTGTTTGCTTGGGTTCCAAAGTTTTGGTGCAACAGTCACGTACCGGTCTGAGATCAAGTTTCAGCGCTCACACCGCTGTGATCACTCGTGATCCAGCGTTAAACAGCAATAGGGTGGTAAAACCCCGCCGATCGCGGGCTTTTTTCTTTACCAAAGTGGCGCAGTCCCGTTAACTTACGCGCATGGCTGCGACTTTGGCCGATTTTTAGAAACAAAAGACAACATCGGGGACAATCTCATGGGTAAAAGAGACGATTTGATTGCGAAGTATGCGGATGATTTGAAAAATAAATGTGGCATGACGCCAGATATGGACCTACTGACAAAGGTGACCATCGGTTGCGGCCCTGCAATCTACAACGCTGACGCCTCGACTGTTGCCGGTAGCCAGCCTGCCGAACTCGAAACGGTGAAGAACAACTTCCTTGTGAAGAAACTTGGCCTGAAAGACAGCCCCGAGCTTGATGCGGCCATCGCTTCTGTCCTCGATACCTACGGCCAGTCCGAGCGCAACAAATACCGTGCCGTTGTCTATTACATGCTGACCAAACACTTCGGCAAAGAAGCCGTCTACGGCTAGAAAACACGATTATTCGAAACGGAACGCCTGCCGCTTTGGCGGGCGTTCTGCGTTATGCTGTCGCATATCAGGCCCATTTGAAATGTTTTTGAGACGCTAATTTGTTGCGTGGCCCTATGATCAAACGCTAACAGCGATGTAGGCCAGAATGGCCGAACCGGAATCAATTGCGTGTGGTGGATGTGGAGCACGCGGGGTGAGAGAGGGTTCGGCTTATGCCGGACCCTTTTTCATTGCATGCCTAAGCTTCGGTTTCGCCCAAAGCGCAGATGATTTTCCATTCATCTTCGCTCACAGGTTGGACAGACAGACGCGAGTTATTCACAAGCACCATGTCTTTCAGGCGCGGATCCGCCTTGATCGTCTCCAGCGTGACGGGCTTGGTGAACGGGCGCAGGGCTTTCACATCAACGCAGTCCCAACGTGGGTCATCCGTGGTCGTATCCGGATGCGCCTCTGCACAAACTTCGACAATCCCCACAATCTCAAGCCCTGTACGCGAGTGATAAAAGAACCCTTTCTCGCCCAGTTTCATCGCGCGCATGTTGTTGCGCGCCTGATAATTGCGCACACCGTCCCATTGCTCGCCGGTATCGCCTTTGGCCACCTGCGCATCCCAGCCCCAGACATCGGGTTCGGACTTGAAGAGCCAATATGCCATCAGCCGATCACCTTTTTCCACGCGCGCAATGTGACCGCCTCGAACAACCCTGCCTTGGCGTAGGGGTCATTGTCGGCCCAGGCCTGCGCCGCCGCCATGTCTTCAACATCCAGCACGATCAGCGATCCGCACATCTGCCCGTCGTCATCCAAAACAGGACCGGCCATTTCGACAACGCCGGTTTCGGCGATATAGGCCAAATGGGCCTCGCGGTTGTCCATGCGGGTTTGCAGGGCACCGGGTTTGTCTTTTGTCATCAG
Organism: Yoonia sp. R78084; assembly: GCF_044595625.1. Lineage (NCBI taxonomy): Bacteria > Pseudomonadati > Pseudomonadota > Alphaproteobacteria > Rhodobacterales > Paracoccaceae > Yoonia > Yoonia sp. R78084. The sequence continues at coordinate 3,028,021 of NZ_CP138993.1, read as the reverse complement.
GGCAAAGCGCATTTATTCTTCCTTTAACGGGCGTGAGAGAAGTGTGTTCAGAGCGGTCGCGACGTCTGTTTTGCCTTCGGTCAGGTCAGCCACAACAGCGCAGATAGGCATATCAATTCCAAGCTCTTGTGCCAATTGCCGCACAGCACGGGCAGTGGCGACACCTTCGACCGTCGTGGTCAGGTCAAAGTCAGCACCGGACCCGAGCGCCAACCCATAGCGGTAGTTCCGCGACTGGTCCGAGGTGCAGGTCAGCACCAGATCACCGAAGCCGGATAGCCCCGCCAGCGTGTCTGGCTGCGCACCCAAAGCGAGCGCAAGACGCTGCATTTCGGGAAATCCGCGGGTGATGAGCGCCGCGCGCGCGCTTTCGCCCAGTCTCGCGCCAATCGCCACGCCCGAAGCAATCGCCATGACGTTCTTCAAGGCACCACCCAATTCCGCGCCAATAGTGTCTGTTGTGCGGTAAAGGCGGATACTGGTTGTGGAGAGGGCCGTTTGTAGCATGGCCCCCAATGCGTCATCGGCACAGGCCAAAGTCAGCGCCGTGGGCAGGCCGCGCGCGATATCGGCGGCAAAACTGGGACCGGTTAACATGGCCGCCTGCGCATGCGGTACCAGATCGCGGATCGTGCTGGCGGGGCCGGTCATGCGTTGCAGGTCGATGCCCTTGCAGCATGCGACAAGGGTCTTGCCCGTCAGTGCCTCAACATTGGCCGTCAGAAAGGCGGGCAGCGTTTGCGCGGGGATCGCGATCAGGATCGTGTCGCAGGCAAAAAGCGGCTCTAACGCTGCTGAAAAGGTCATATTTTGGGGGAGGGTGACACCGGGGAGCTTCGGGTTTTCACGGGTCTCCTGCATCTGCGTGACGCGCTGCGCATCGCGCGCCCAAAGATGGATTGTGTTTCCATCCAAGGCCAATGCGACACCCAAAGCGGTCCCGAACGCACCACCGCCTGCAATCCCGATTTTCATGCCTTCGCCCCCTTCTTGCCCGAGCCTAACATCGGGGCTGCACGTTTATCCAACGGCCAACGGGGCCTTGCTGAAAGCGTCAGGTCGTCCTGTTCGCCGGCCTGCATACGTTCCAGCCCCGCATAGGCGATCATTGCCGCGTTATCGGTGCACAGACGGAGTGGTGGTGCGACGAAATCAGTCTCTAATCCGGCGCAAAGTGCCATTAATCCATCCCGCACAGCGGTGTTGGCCGCGACACCACCGGCAATCGCAAAAGCGGGTTTTTCCGGGTTCAGCGCCAGATAGGTGTCAAGCGCGCGACGGGACTTTTCAATCAGCACATCTGTGATCGCGGCCTGAAAGCTCGCACTCAGGTCGGCCTGATCCTGCGTGGCAAGTCCACCTTTTTCCGCAACAACACTGTCGCGGGCGCGCAAGATCGCGGTTTTCAGACCAGAGAACGACATATCGCACCCCGGCTGGTTCAACAGCGGGCGGGGCAGCGGAAAGCGCCGCGCATCACCGGTCTTTGCGGCCTTCTCCACTGATGGCCCACCGGGTTGCGGCAATCCCAGCAGCCGTGCGGTCTTGTCAAAGGCCTCGCCTGGGGCGTCGTCAATCGTGCCGCCGATCCGTTGAAAGCTGTCGTGGCCCGCGGCGATCAGGAATTGACAGTGCCCGCCCGAGACAAGCAGCATCAGATAAGGATAGGTCAGCTGATCTGTCAGGCGCGGGGTCAGGGCGTGACCGGCCAGATGGTTCACGCCAATCAAAGGTAAACCTGTCGCGGCGGACAATCCCTTGGCGCACATCACACCCGAAAGCACCCCGCCAATCAGGCCGGGACCGGCGGTGACGGCAATGGCGTCGAGGTCGGCGAATGTGACACCCGCCTCTGCCAGAGCTTCTTCAATACAGTGATCCAGCTTTTCCGCATGTGCCCTTGCGGCAATTTCCGGCACCACGCCGCCGAACTCCGCATGAAGCGCCGTTTGCCCGTAAACGACCGAGGCCAGTACATCGCAATCCCGCACCACAGCCGCCGCCGTATCATCGCAGCTGCTTTCAATGCCAAGGATCGTCAAAGAGCGTGTCATAGCGCTTCCGGTTGCGTGTTGTTCTGTCGCAGGTAACACTGCCGGAACGCGCAAACAATGGTGCAGCATGACCGCAACAATGATCCTGACCCGCCCAGAGGCGCAGAGCGATAGCTTTGCCGCCGAGATTGCTGCGCGCTGGTCAGCGCCGCTAGAGGTGGTGATATCACCCTTGATGCGGATCGTCCCGCTGACCCCACGGATTGATTCCGTTGATGCGGTGATCTTCACGTCGGCCCATGGGATTGAAGCCGCAGAAAGGCTGCACATTCCAAAGGGAACCCCTGCATGGTGCGTTGGTGAAAAGACCGCTGCTGTTGCGCAAGAGGCCGGTTTTCTGCCGCATGTGGGGCCGGGTAATGCGGATGGGTTAATTGCCAGCATGATTGCGGCACGGCCACAAGGCCGCCTTGTGCATCTGCGTGGCAAACATACGCGCGGGGCGGTCAAGGATCGGTTGCGCGCGGCGGGGTTGGATTGCGCGGACGTCATTGCCTACGATCAGCAACCTCAGATGCTGAATAATGATGCAAAACGCGTCCTTGATGCGCAGGAACCGGTCATCTTCCCCCTGTTTTCCCCGCGCACAGCCACCATATTGCGCAAGCAGGGGCCTTTTTGTGCACCTGTGCATGTGATTGCGCTAAGTCAAGCAGTGGCCGAGGCTTTCGGTTACGGATCAACGCGGCAGATAGCGGTGGCAAAGCACCCCGATATGCCCGCGATGCTGGATGCAACGCTCGATGCGCTGCATGCGCACTCTGGTCACAGGGCATAGGCAGGCGCTTTGCTTGAGGGTCCTGCGGATGCAAGATAGTCTAAACCTGACCTGTCTATATGGCAGGTAAGGCTCTGAGGGGGTGAAAACGTGGCAAAACAGCCAGCTAAGGGTCGAAAGACACCAGCAGAACCAAAGAATGCAGCAATTTCCGGCGAGGTTGCGCCCGAATCGGCTGTGGCAGGTAAGCCCATGGTTGATGCGATTCCGCCTGAAGTGCATGCCAAAACTGCGACATCCGTGCCGTCTGTGAAGCCTTCTGAAGCTGCGAAAGCGGCCGACACGCCCGCACCTGCGGAAACGCCCAAAGCGCCGGAAACGCCAAAAACTGCCGCGCCCGCGCAACCAAAATCACAAGGTGGCGGATTTTTCCCGCTTTTACTGGGCGGGCTTCTTGCCGGTGTGATCGGGTTCGCCGTTGCATCGCTCACAACCCCTGCCGCTGACACCACCCTTGTCGACCGGGTCAGTGCGCAAGCGACACAGATCAGCCTGCTTGAACAGCGTATTGAGGCCGCCCCGCAGGTAGATTTGAGCGGCATTGAGGCCGCGCAAGCGGAGCTGGCGGTTCAGCTATCTGACATGCAGGCCCGCATTGATGAGCTCGCAGCGCGCCCTGCCTCGACCGTGATTTCCGAAGCCACGGGCGAAGGTGTTTCTGCGGAACTGAACGCGCTGCGTGCGCAGATTGCAGAAATGACCAATGCGGCGCAAACCGAGTTGGAAGAGGCGCGCGCGGCTGCGGCCTCGATCGAGGAGAATGCCGCTGCTGCTGCGCGCAATGCTGCCGCACGTGCTGCTTTGTCGCGCGTTCAGACCGCACTGGAAAGCGGCGCGCCCATTGGTGCCGCCCTTGGTGATCTTGAGGCGGCTACCATGCAGGGCGCGCCTGCAGAATTGCTCGCGGTTCAAGACGGTGTGCCCACCCTTGCCAGCCTGCAAGACCAGTTCCCCGATGTTGCACGCGCTGCATTGGCCACGGCCCGCGCGGAAGGTGTCTCAGGTGAGGAGACAACAGGCTTTGGCGCGTTCCTGCGGAACCAGTTGGACGTGCGCTCGACCACGCCGCGCGAAGGCAGCAGTGCTGATGCGATCCTGTCTCGCGCCGAGGCCGCTGTGCGGTCTGGCCGTCTGTCCGATGCTTTGGCCGAAATCAGCGCCCTGCCAGAAGTTGCCCGTGCTGAAATGTCCGACTGGCTGGCGCAGGCCGAGCAACGTGCCGATGCGATTGCTGCTGTCGATATTCTTTCCACATCCCTTTCAGATAACTAAAGGCGAACCCTATGCTTTGGTCACTTACAAAAATTATAGCGTTTGTCCTTCTTGTTACGGCGCTGACCTATGGCGGCACGCAGTTGATGGAAGTGGACGGTGGCACGACGGTTGATGTTGCCGGTCAGGAATTCACGCTCAGCCCGCTCGAGATGGTCTTTGCCTTGGTTGCACTGGTCGTTGCGGTCTGGCTGGGGTTGAAGCTGATGGCGCTTTTGGTGGCCACGTTCAAATTCCTGAACGGCGATGAGACCGCAATATCGCGTTACTTTGACCGCAACCGCGAGCGGAAGGGATATGAAGCGCTGAGCGAGGGCATGATGGCGCTTGCTTCGGGCGAGGGGCATCTGGCGATGACCAAGGCCGCGCGGGCAGATAAATACCTCAAGCAACCGCAGTTGACCAACCTTCTGACAGCACAGGCCGCCGAGATGACGGGTGACCGGAAGACCGCAGAAGAAACATACAAAAAGCTGCTTGCAGATGACAAAACCCGCTTTGTGGGTGTGCGCGGCATCATGAAACAGAAGCTGGCCGAGGGTGACACCGATACCGCGATGGCGCTTGCGCAAAAGGCCTTTGCGCTGAAGCCCAAGCATGAAGAAACGCAGGACGTATTGCTGCGCCTGCAGGCCGAAAAATCGGATTGGGAAGGCGCACGCAAAACGCTGGGTGCCAAGTTGAAATCCGGTAGCTTGCCCCGCGATGTGCACAAGCGCCGCGATGCGGTGCTGGCGCTGTCGCAGGCGCGCGATATTCTGGATGAAGGCAAAACCATTGAAGCCCGCGAAGCCGCAATCGAGGCAAACCGTCTTTCGCCCGATCTGATCCCTGCTGCGATTATGGCAGCACGCGGATTTATCAGTGAAGGCAATGCGCGCTATGCGACACGGGTGTTGACCAAAGCATGGAACGCACAACCGCATCCTGATATCGCTGCCGCCTTCGCCGAGATCGTCCCTGACGAGACACCCGACGCGCGGATCAAACGGTTTACCACTTTGACAAAGGCGACCGCCGACAACCCGGAAACCAAGATGCTGATGGCCGAGCTGCAAATCTCGGCCGAGGATTTCCCCGCCGCCAAACGTGCGCTTGGTGATCTGGTTGAAAAGCAACCAACCGCGCGTGTTTTGACCTTGATGGCAGCCATTGAACGCGGCGAAGGTGCCGACAATTCTGTGGTGCGCGGCTGGCTGACCAAAGCGTTGACGGCTCCGCGCGGCCCGCAGTGGATTTGCGACAAATGCCAGCATATCCATGCGACATGGGGCCCAACCTGCGACAACTGCGGTGCATTTGACACGCTCGCGTGGAAAACGCCGCCCATGAGCGAGGTGGCGATGCCTGCTGGCACCGAGATGTTGCCGCTGATTGTGGGGCGCGCCGCTGACGCAGCGCTGCCCTCCACCGAGGTCGTCGAAGAAGCCGAGATCGTTGCGGGTGAGCCTCCGAAATAGCCCTTATCTGTTTCCCGATACGGGCTTTTCGTTGTCGCCCTATCGCTGGTACGGAGGGTGCTTAATTTTCGGATCATGACCGGAATGGCTTGCAAAATCGACGTGTCCACGGCAAATGGGACGCGCTGACAGCACTTAGTCGCCTCAATAGCTCAGCTGGTAGAGCAGGTCCTTCGTAAGGACAAGGTCGGGGGTTCGAGTCCCTCTTGAGGCACCATCGTTCATCAGCTTGCCGATATGGAGATGAACGTATCGGAAACCCCATTTCTCGGAAACGCAGGCATTCAATCCAACAGCGTCGCTTCGAGCCTGTCGGGGAAAGCGTCGCAAAAGGAATAGACGCGCGCGTGTTCTCTCCCTAATGCGGGATCATGAGCACCAGTATCCCCTTCACCCCATCCACTGACCGCATTCTTGCCGGTGTTGCCCTGATGTTGGGGTTCTGCATTACCGCCCCTTTGCTGGATGTGGCGGCCAAGCTTGCATCCGGCAGTTTGCCCGTCGGGCAGATTACCGCCGCGCGTTTTATAGTGCAGTGCATCCTTATGGCGCCGTTCGTCTGGATGATGGGCCTGTCGTTGCGAGTGGCGCAAGGGCATTGGCTGCCACTCTTGTTTCGCGCGATGCTTTTACTCGGCTCGACATTCTGTTTCATCGCGGCAATCAGCGTCATGCCGCTTGCAGATGCGCTCGCGATCGTCTTCGTGGCCCCGTTTATCGTCCTTCTGGTCGGCAAATTCTACTTGGGTGAAGATGTCGGTCTGCGCCGGGTGGGTGCTGCTGTCGTGGGCTTTGTCGGTGTCATGTTCGTGATCCAGCCCAGTTTTGCGGCCTTCGGTGCAGTCGCGCTGTTTCCTCTGGGAACCGCAGTCGGGTTTGCGTTCTACATACTTGTAACACGCGGGCTGTCGCGGCGCATGCATCCCGTTACCCTGCAATTCTACACAGGCCTTATCGCGAGCCTGCTCTGTCTGCCGGTGATGATACTGGCCCAAGGGACGGGGTCAGCTTTTCTTGATCCGGCTTGGCCCCAAGGCATTGCGTGGGTCTGGCTGCTGGGTGTCGGGTTTTTCGCCACAGTGAGCCATATGATGATGACCTATGCGCTGTCGCTGGCACCATCGGCGACATTGGCGCCGTTGCAGTATCTCGAACTTCCGGTTGCGACCATGCTGGGCTATCTCGTCTTTGGCGATTTCCCCAACGCGCTGACCCTGACCGGCATCGCTATCATCATCGGTGCAGGGCTTTATATGATTCACCGTGAGAGGGTTACAGCGCGGCAACTGATCACCGAACGCACTGTGCCACCGATCTGAGATGCCCGGCTCCGCAAACCCCGACTGATCTGGAGGCAAACGCCGCAGCGCTTTTATCTTGCGCCACTTATCCTGCGGTAGCCGCTTTCCTCATGCTCCTTGCTTGGTCGCGCAAGAGAAATTTCTGGATCTTGCCGGTAGACGTTCGCGGAATTGGCATGAAAACGAAGTGCCCTGGCACTTTGTAGGGTGCGAGTTGGCCCTTGCACCACAGGGTAAGCGCTGCGGCGTCCACGGTTTCACCAGCGGACAGTTCGACAAAAGCACAGGGGGTTTCGCCCCATTTGTCATGGGGCATGGCCACGACGGCGGCGATCGCGACCGCTGGGTGACGGTAGAGCGCCTCTTCCACTTCTATTGAAGATATATTCTCGCCACCCGAGATGATGATGTCTTTGGAGCGGTCCTTGAGCTGGATATAGCCGTCCGGGTGCCGCACACCCAGATCACCTGAATGGAACCATCCCCCCGCGAAGGCCTCTTGTGTGGCTTTGGGATTGCGGAAATAGCCTTTCATCACAACGTTACCGCGAAACATCACCTCGCCCATGGTCTTGCCGTCATACGGGACCGGAACCATGGTGTCAGGGTCCATTACCTCAAGTCCCTCAAGCGGCAGATAGCGCACGCCTTGGCGCGACTTCAGCGCAGCCTGTTCTGCTGCTGGGAGATCGGACCAGTCCTCATGCCAGTCGTTCACCACGGCCGGACCATAGGTTTCGGTCAGCCCGTAAAGATGGGTCACATCAAAGCCGGCAGTTTTCATATCGGCCAACAGCTTTTCCGGCGGCGGCGCTGCGGCGGTGAAGAACTGCACTGTGTGGTCAAGTTTGCGTTTCTCGTGCGCGGGGGCAGAGATCATCAGTGACATGACAATCGGTGCGCCGCACAGGTGTGTCACGCCGTCGTCGGCGAGGGCGGCCCAGATCGGCTCCGCACGGACTTGTCGCAGGCAAACATGGGTGCCGATAATGGCCGACAGGGTCCACGGAAAACACCAACCGTTGCAGTGAAACATCGGCAGGGTCCACAGATAGACCGCGTGTTTGGCCATCGACGTGGTCAGCGCATTGCCCTGCGCCAAAAGATAGGCCCCGCGGTGATGCGAAACCACACCCTTGGGATCACCCGTTGTGCCCGAGGTATAGTTGATGGAAATCGCGTCCCATTCATCCAGTGGCACGAGCCAGTCAAACGCGGGATCGCCCGAGGCCAGAAAGGCTTCGTAGTCAGTGGCACCTGTCTGTGTTGCAGGTCCGGTGAACATAGCATCGTCGTATTGGATGATCACGGGGGACACTGTCGCCAATGTCAGCGCGTCTTGGATCAATGGCATGAACTCACGGTCCACGATGACGACCCTGGACAGCGCATGGTCCAACTGGAATGCAATCACGGACGCATCAAGGCGGGTGTTGATGGAATGCAGAACCGCGCCGCTCATGGGCACGCCGTAGTGGCATTCAAGCATCGCAGGCGTGTTGGGAAGCACGACAGAAACTGTGTCGCCCCGTCCAATACCAAGCTGCGCCAAAGCGGAGGCCAGCTGGCGGGACCTTGCGTAGAATTCCGCATAGTTGCGGCGCAATGTGCCATGGACGATGGCCGTGTGGTCGGGAAACACCGATGCCGCGCGCTCCAGAAATGTCAGCGGTGTGAGCGGCTGGTGGTTTGCGGGGTTACGATCCAGATCTGTGTTGTAGGGGTTTGTGTGCATCGCTCAGGCGTCCTGCCATTCAGGCGCACGCTTTTCGATGAACGCGCCGATGCCTTCGCGCGCGTCCTGAGCCAACATGTTCTCGACCATGACGGCAGACGCGTATTCATAGGCATCTGGCAGGGTCATTTCGCGCTGTGCGTAATAGGCCCGTTTACCGGTGGCGAGCGTCATGCTGGATTTCGACGCGATCTTGCGCGCCATCGCCATCGTTGTTTCCGTTACCACTTCAGGTGTCACAGTACGGTTCACCAGCCCGATCTTGGCGGCGCGTGCGGCTGATGTCATATCGCCGGTCAGCAACATCTCCATCGCGTGTTTGTCCGCGACATTGCGCGACAGTGCCACCATGGGGGTCGAGCAAAAGAGCCCGATATGCACGCCGGGCGTGCTGAACTGCGCCGTATCCGCTGCAATCGCCAGATCGCAGCTTGCAACCAGTTGGCAGCCTGCGGCGGTGGCCACGCCTGTGACCTCGGCAATGACAGGTTTCGGGCAGTTTACGATGCCCTGCATGACGCCTGCGCATAGGGACATAACATGCGCGAAATAGGCTTTGCCGCCATCGTTGCCCGCACGACCGGCTGTCATTTCCTTCAGATCATGGCCTGCACAAAACGCAGGTCCATGCGCAGCAAGGACGATCACGCGCACCGTCGGGTCTGATCCGGCCTCTTCAAAGGCCGCGCGCAATGTGGCCAGCATCGCTTCGGACAAGGCATTGCGCCGTGCCGCATCGTTCAAGGTCAGGCGCAGGATGCCTTGCGCGTCCAGATCGCGCAGGAGAATGGCAGGTGTGGTCACGATGGGTGTCCTCTTTCGGCGCTAGAGAATGTTGATTTCGACACTGTCGGCCAAGGTGTTGGCGATAAAGCAATAGCGGTGCGCACGGTCCTGCATCTGTGCGAGCTCGTCAGTGCTGACCGAGAAACCCGTATCGAAACGCACGACAGGATGCAGGTCGATCCGCGTGACAGACATCTGGCCTTTGGGGTTCTTGCCCAAATGGGCCTCTGCATAGTCGTGATAGCTTGCCACGGGCCAGCCGGCTTTGGCGGCAAGCGCCAGAAAAGTCATCATATGACAACTGGAAAGCGCCGAGGCGAGGGCCTGCTCGGGATTTGTGTTGTCCGGGTTTCCGCCCCAATCGGGGGCGGAGTTTACCAGGAGGTCATAGCGGTTATTGTATTGGACCGTATGCTCGTTCGAGTAAGTACCGGTTTGCAATACCGGTGAGGCGCGGTGCCAATGCAGCGCGATCGCAAGGTCTGACATCTTGGTGGCCTTTCCAGTGTGGCGTTACGCGGCTGCGATCTGTTTTTTGGGGTCAAAGAACGGGCGCTCGCAGATTGTTGCGCGGGTCGGGCCGGACTTTGTGACAACCTCGACTTCGGCACCGATATTGGCGTGTTCTGCTGCAACCATGGCCAGCGCGATGTTCTGCTTGAGGCGTGGGGAGTAAACAGCAGAGGTGACCTTGCCGATGGTATCGCCGCCCAGATTGATTTCCCAGAACGTCGTGTTGGGGCCGGCAAGCGGCTCTCCGTCGATGATCAGGCCGATCTGTTTGCGGCAGACACCCTCTTCCTTGATGCGGCGGAGCGCAGCCTTGCCGATAAAGTCAGCCTCCATGTCAAGATTGACCAGCCGGTCAAAGCCAAGCTCGAAAGGGTTCGTGCTCATGTCTGCATCGGCGTGATAGGACAGCATGCCGCCCTCGATGCGACGGATGGACGAGGTGTGCCCGGGCTTGAGGCCGAATTCGAGACCCGCTGCCATGATGGTTTCCCACAGCAGATCACCTTTGGATCCGTCACGCAGATAGATTTCATAGCCCAGTTCACTGGACCAGCCGGTGCGGGAGACGATCAGCGGAATGCCATCCAGTTCGACTTCGCGCAGCCAGTAGTAGCGCAGGTCCATGATGTCGTCGCCAAACAGCGCCTTCATGATCTCGCCGGACTTAGGCCCTTGCAATTGCAAGGGCGACACATCAGGTTCGCCGATCTTCACATCGAGGCCGGAGTTAATCGCAACCCCCTGTGCCCAAAGCAGGATGTCGCTGTCCGCCAGTGAAATCCAGAAATGGTTTTCCGCAAGACGGAGCAGGATCGGGTCGTTCAGGATGCCACCATCAGCATTCGTAATCAGGATGTATTTGCACTGGCCCACGGCCATCTTTGACAGATCACGGCAGGTCAGCATTTGCGTGAATCTGGCAGCATCAGGGCCGGTGATCTCAACCTGACGCTCGACAGCCACATCACAAAGGATCGCTTCGTTCACAAGGTTCCAGAAGTTCTGCTCGGGGTCGCCGAAATCACGCGGGATATACATGTGGTTGTAGACGGAAAACCCCTGAGCGCCCCAACGCACTGTTGCGTCAAAATAAGGCGACTTGCGGATCTGTGTGCCGAAACCAAAATCATCTGCTTGCATTGAAACGTCCTCCCGTTTGTCTGCGATCCTCCCGACCACAAACTGGTAAATTCTGTCCGAGATGTAGTCTGAGAAAAGCAAAGAAAGCGGACTGAAGATTCCGCCTTTGCAGACCAATCAGGCCATTTTGTTCACGTCCGAAGGACCGTTTGGGCCGCATGCACTATTTGGCGCGCGCACCTGCCAGCTTTGCGATGTTGGGCAAAGCAGATTTCACTTGTCGGGTCGCGAAATGGGTCATGTAGCGGTCGATGCCAAGATCTTCGGCGTGGAGCTCTTCGACAAACGCCTGAAACGCCGTCAGGCTGGGGCTTATGACCTTCATGATGTAGTCAACCCCGCCGCCCGTGGCGATGCAATCAATGATCTCGTCACGTCCGTTGATGTAGGCTTCGAAGCGGTCAAAGTCGGCTTTGCGATGCCGGCTGAGCGAGACTGTCACAATCACTTGGGCGAAATCAGCCAGCTGACCCAATGCGATATCGGCGTGATAGCCACGAATATAGCCGGCGGCCTTCAACCGGGTCAGCCGCGCCCAGCAGGGGGTGGCGGACAGGCTGCAAATCTCCGCCAGCCTCGCTTTGCTCAACTGGCCGTGCTGTTGCAGTGCACTCAGAATGCGGATGTCTGCGGCATCAAGGGCTATTCGTTTCATGCAAATTGTCCTTACGCTTTCGGGCCCTGGCGGGTTGTGTCTTTTCAAAGCTTTAACTGCAAACCTAAAGACCAGAGGTTCGCTTTGCGACAAATACCAACGCTTTGACGCCCCACTGGCCTGCGAAAAAGCATCAGTGTGTGCTTTTACCAGTCATGTCAGCTTGAGATCAGTGGTCGGCTATTCCAACCCATGCGTAAAACGGCTGTTCCTCTTTGAACAAGAAGGCGGCCCCGTATTTGGCTCAGGCAGGGTTCGCGAATGAACCTTCCCAATGCTCACCCATCGCGACGATGCAGGATGTGCCATTGGCATAACTCTGCACAACCAACCAATTGCCATTCCCTGCGGTTACCCAGACTTCCAGCATTGTATCTGGGTCACGCAAACCCATGCCTTTGCGCTCGGCTCCGATGACCTGTTGCAGCGTCTCGGTCATCCGCGCGGTGTCATCACAGCTGACATCTGCCATCTGCGCTTGCGCGAAGGCCGGAAGCGTGACGTAGACGCAGAGAAGAATGGTGCGAAGGTTCATAATCCGAAAACCAATTGCTCTGGGTTTGAATGTAACAGCTTTATGACAGCCTGTGGATAAAAATATTCTGAATCCCATACCCTGCGGCGCTTGTCCGACGGAACAAAGCTATCGGCGCAGTGTCACAGAACTGTTGCGCAATTGTCAGGTAACTGAATCATAACCTTCACAGAGCTGTCGCTTTTGTCCCGTATCCGCCTCTCAAACATGGGGGCGATATGCTGCAAATCGATACGCTAACCAAGCGCTTCGGAGACAAAACGGCTGTGGATGCGGCCAATATCTCCGTCAACAAACCCGCAATGATCGGGATCATTGGCCGGTCCGGTGCAGGCAAATCCACGTTGCTGCGGATGGTCAATCGCCTGAGTGATGCGACGTCCGGCACGATCACCTTTGAGGGCGAGGATATTACGGGCCTTCGCGGCGCTGCCAAGCGGGACTGGCAATCGCGTTGCGCGATGATCTTTCAGCAGTTCAACCTCGTACCGCGCATGGATGTGGTCTCGAATGTTCTGCACGGGACACTGAACAAACGCTCGACCTTTGCGACGATGTTCAACCTCTATCCGCAGGCCGATATCCACAGAGCGATTGAAATCCTTGATCGTCTGGGCATTGCAGAACAGGCGCCGAAACGTGCCGAGGCATTGTCGGGCGGGCAGCAGCAGCGCGTCGCGATTGCCCGCGCCCTGATGCAAGACCCCAAAATTATTCTGGCGGATGAACCAATTGCCTCCCTTGATCCCATGAACGCGCAGGTGGTGATGCAATCACTGCGTACCATTCATGAGGAAGACGGTCGTATGGTGATCGCCAACCTCCATACGCTTGATACCGCGCGTCGTTACTGTGACCGCGTCATCGGCATGCGCGACGGCCGGATCGTTTTTGACGGCACGCCTGCGCAACTGACCACGGGCGTCGCGCGCGACATCTACGGGGCGGGTGCGGATTTTTCCGAGGCTGCCACTTCTACCGAAATCGAAACACTGGACAGGCCAGAAGTCCGCGAAGCAGAGGCCTACGCCTGAACCAGTTCACCCCGCGTGATCGGCGCGGGCCACCTTCATCAAACCCAATGGAGAAAACGATGAAAAAGACCCTCGCAATGGCGCTTGTCGCCACCACAGCGCTCAGCAATGGTGCATTCGCTCAGGAAATCACCGAATTCCGCATCGGTATTCTTGGCGGTGAAAACGCACAGGACCGCATGAACAGCTATCAGTGTCTGGCTGATTACACGACCGAAGCGCTCGGCGTGGAAACAAAGCTGTTTGCCCCTGCCGACTATAACGGCGTGATCCAGGGCCTGCTGGGCGGCACCATCGATATGGCATGGTTGGGCGCATCTGCCTATGCCGCGACATACCTGCAAGACCCGAATGTGGTTGAGCCTGTGCTGATCAAAGTGAACGTTGACGGCTCTGTCGGCTATCACTCCATCGGTTTTGCCCGTGTCGACAGCGGTGTGACTTCGCTTGACGACATGGCAGGCAAAGTCTTTGGTTTTGGTGACCCGAATTCGACCTCCGGTTACCTGATTCCGTCCATCGAGATCCCACAGTACAAAGACGGTATCACAATGGAATCCGGCGAGTACTTCGGCGAAGTACGTTTCACCGGTGGCCACGAACAGACGATCGTTGCCGTGAATAACGGTGATATCGACGCTGGTGTGACATGGGCTGACGGTCAGGGCAACTGGGAAGACGGCTATAACTCCGGCGCGCTGCGCAAGGCGGTTGATGCGGGTCTAGTTGATATGAACGAGATGGTCGAGATCTGGAAATCGAACGTCATCCCCGAAGGCCCTGTGGTTCTGCGCACAGCACTTCCAGACGATGTAAAGGCGACAATGACGGCACTGGTCGATGGCCTGCACGAGCGTGACGCTGACTGCGCCTACGGTGTTGCGGCTGGTGACACACTTGGCTTCCAGCCGGTGACCCACGAAATGTACGAAAGCATCGTGGCTGCCCGTCAGGCAGTGATCGGCAACTAAGCTATTTTCATGACGCATCCGGTAGCCCCTAGGGGCTGCCGGTATTTCTTTGCCCGGGGATTGGAATGACAGGTATATCGCTCAGCAGCGCGGCGCCGACCGTGGATAGCATACAGTCCGCCTATATGGCGCAGGTGCATCGCCGCAAACTCTACGGTGGTTTGACGCTCCTGATTTTTGTCATCCTGATGGTTTCGGGCTTTAACGTTGCTGATGAACGCAACGCAGGCGGTTTTTGGGAAGGCTTGCACCAGATTGGTGACTATCCCGCTGATGTTCTTTCAGAGGCATGGGAAAAGCGCGCCGATCTGCCGGCCCTGATCGTCAAATATTTTCCCGCACTGGTGGAAACGATCAATATCGCTGCCGTCTCGACCCTGATCGGTGCGATTGGTGGTTTGTTCCTGTCGCTGCTTGGCACCCGCGGCCTGGCCAAATGGCCCCGTCTGATCCCGCTGTTCCGCCGCATCTCGGATATCATGCGCGCGGTGCCCGAGATCGTGATCGCGCTGGTCTTGATCTTCGTACTCGGTGGTGGCCCTGTCCCCGCGATGATCGCGATTGCCATCCATACAGCTGGCGCTTTGGCAAAGCTGTTTTCCGAAGTATCCGAAAATACCGACCTGAAAGCAGTCGAAGGGCTGTCCTCAACCGGTGCCACATGGTCACAGAGGATGCTTTTGGGTGTGCTGCCGCAGGTCGCACCAAACTATGTCAGCTACACATTGCTGCGGTTCGAGATCAACATCCGCGCTTCGGCTATCCTTGGTTTCGTCGGTGCTGGCGGTCTGGGCTACGAGTTGCGCAATTCCATGGCATGGGGCCCCGGCCGCTTTGACGAGGCCGCCGCGATCTTCATTCTGCTGTTCGGAACAATCGTGTTCTTCGATCAGGTTTCAAGCCGCTACCGCAACCGTTTGACCGAGGGGCAAGGCCAATGACCGCCGTTGAACTGCACGACACAAAACTGGCGGCTGAGAAGCTATTTCAGCGCAAGCGCATCATCGGCTTTGGAATCCCTGCGGTCATCGCGGTCTACCTGACCTATATCTTCTTTGCCTTTGACCTTCCTGGTCTCGCGGAACGCGCAAATCTGGATAATGCGGTCACGCTTGCCTCTGACAGCTGGTCCCACAAGGTCCACGTCACCCGCGATAACCGCTCGGGCGAGATTACCTACGCGGTAGAGGGTGAACGCAAGGGCACCTATCCCGATGGTATGCGCCCCGCGTGGGTCACTGGCGATGACGTGACCGTCATTGACTTGGGTGGTGACCACGTTGTCCGCTATCTGCCGGACAACCGGACCGAGATCGACATTCCGGGCTTCCCGTTGATTACGGCGCAGGCCGAGGGCCGCCTTGTCACAACCAACCTGCCTGATGACCTGCCCGACTGGATTTCCGCCACCGATCGCCGTGTCGGGATCACGACGCCCGAAGGACGCATCACCCTGACGGGTGCACGGACGGAAGTGTTCAACTATTTCCCCGGATGGGAACTGTTCTGGTTCACATTGGACAGCCCCTATCACGGGCAGGGCTTGGGCACGATCCTGTTCGGAGAGCAGCTAGACCCGAACCGCGGGAACATCGCGGGCGCTGTCTCGGACTGGTGGAACAATGCGATGTGGCGTCACAAGGATGTGGCATGGGCGATCGGTGAAACCGTCCTGATGGCCTTCCTTGGCACCATGGGTGGTGCGATTATTGCGTTGCCACTGGCCTTTCTTGCGGCCAAGCGCTTTTCTCCGGTCATGCTGCTGCGCGCGGCAACCCGCCGTCTGTTCGACTTTGTGCGCGGGGTTGATGCGCTGATCTGGACGGTGGTTCTGGCGCGCGCCTTTGGCCCCGGACCTTTGACAGGTGCTTTGGCGATCCTGATCACCGACACCGGCACCTTCGGCAAGATCTTCTCCGAAGCGCTGGAAAACGTGGACCAGAAACAGATCGAGGGTGTCTCTTCCACAGGGGCAAAGCCGCTGCAACGGTATCGCTTTGGTGTGATCCCGCAGGTAGTACCGGTGCTCTTGGCGCAAATCCTGTATTTCCTTGAGTCCAACACGCGCTCTGCCACCATTATCGGCGCAATTACGGGCGGCGGAATCGGCTTGATGCTGACGCAGGCCATCCAGACGCAGAAGGATTGGGAAGAAGTTGCCTATTACATCATCCTGATCATCGCTATGGTGATGTTTATGGATTGGTTCTCGGGCTGGCTCCGCGGCAAGCTGATCGGGCGCAAAGATTGATGCCGCGTCTTTCCGCCACGACCCCTTTCATTCATCCCGAATGCGAGATCACTGACAGCACTTTTGGCGCTTTCGTCGAGATCGGCAAAGGCAGCCGCATCGCGCATGGGGTTTTCGGCGATTACAGCTATTGTGACCGCTACGCCGACATTGCGAACGCGGAGATTGGCAAATTCGCCAATATCGCGGCCTTTGCGCGGATCGGCGCGACAGATCACCCGCTGCACACGGCCGCGTGCCATCATTTTCTCTATCGCTCTGCGGACTATTGGGATGACGCCACGAACGACGACGCGTTTTTCGCGCATCGTAAATCCCGTACCGCATACATCGGGCATGATACGTGGATCGGTGCGGGTGGGATGATCAAACCCGAGGTGACGCTTGGCCATGGTGCCGTTATCGCGGCGGGTGCTGTTGTGACGAAAGATGTCGCACCCTACACCATCGTTGCGGGGACGCCTGCAAAGACTCTACGCCTGCGTCAGCCGCGCGACATTGCAGAGCGTCTGATCGCGCTGGCTTGGTGGGACTGGTCGCACGACACGCTACGCGATGCTTTGCCGGACTTTCGCGTGATGACGGCAGAGGCATTTCTGGAAAAATACGGCGGTTAGCAAAGCGATTGGCTCAGGTGTCTTGAGGCCGCAAGAAACCCACAGTGATCGCTGACAGCGCAACCATCGTAGCCGCTGTTCCAAGCATCAGAACCAGTCCGCCGACCTGATAGGTGACCCCCGAAAGCAGTGTTCCCGCCAGCCGTCCAGCGGCATTGGCCATGTAGTAAAATCCGACGTCCATCGTGACCCGCTCTGCTTTGGTGAACGTCAGGATCAGATAGGAATGCAGGGACGAGTTCACCGCAAAGATACCACCAAAAGCGAGCAACCCGACAATCAATGTCAGCGTCAGCCACATCTGGGGCCCCTGCGCGAACATCGCGGCCGCCGTCAGTGCCGCAGGAACAATGGCAAGCGCCCAGGCCCAGCCGCGCGCAGCCGCAATGAGCTCTGCTTCGGGTCGGGTCTTTGCGCGCAGAATGCGCGGGGCGTTGGCCTGCACCAGACCATAAAGGATGATCCACCCCGCCATGAACGTGCCGATCAGAAAGAATGCGGCGCGGTTTCCCTCGGTCGTACCGTCGGACAGGACCGCATAAAAATAGATCGGTATGCCGACCACAAACCAGACGTCGCGCGCGCCGAACAGGAACACACGCGCCGCGCTGAGCAGATTTACATTGCGCGACTTGGAAAACACCTCGGAAAACTTTGTGCCCTTGCGGCCCTTTGGCAAGCCTGCGGGCATGGCGATCAAAACGGCCAACAGGATGACGGCAAGGATCAAAGCCATGCCAAGAACCGCCCAAACGAAACCCAAAGTCGCCAGCAGGGCCGCACCCAATAGAAAGCCAAGGCCCTTGACCATGTTCTTGGAGCCCGTCAGCAGGGCCACCCAGCGGAAAAGCCCGCCATCTTCTGACGGTGCCAGAAGCTTGACCGCGGACTTCGACGACATCTTGGCAAGGTCTTTGGCGACCCCGCTCGCGCCCTGCACCAGCATGACGAAAACGACGGATGCACCAACCGCCCATGACGGTTCCAGCTGGGCCAAGGCGAGCAGCGCCACCACTTGCAGGCCAAGGCCTGCATAAAGCGTTGATGTCAGCCCGAACCGCGCGGCAATCCAGCCTGCGCAGAGGTTCGTGACAACGCCTGCAATTTCATAAAGCACAAAAAGATAGGCAAGCTGCACCGGCGAAAAGCCCAGCGTGTGAAAGTGCAAGAGCACCAGCATACGCAGCGCACCATCGGTCAGCATGAACGCCCAATAGGCCGCCGTGACTGCAATATAGGCCGACAGGCCCTCTGGCCGCGCAGAAGATTGGGTCACAGGCTGCGACCAACCATGAGGGCTACGTCAGCCAACCGGTGGGCATATCCCATTTCGTTGTCATACCACGCATAGATCTTCACCTGCGTGCCGTTGATGACCATGGTTGAAAGCGCATCGACAATGCCTGATCGTTCGTCATTGGTATAGTCGCACGACACCAAGGGCCGTTCCTCATAGCCCAGAATGCCTTTCAATGGCCCTTCTGACGCGGCTTTGAACAGCGCGTTGACCTCTTCGGCGGTTGTTGGCTGCTCTACTTCGAACACGCAATCTGTCAGCGACGCATTCAGCAAAGGCACGCGGACGGCATGACCGTTCAGGCGCCCTTTCAGTTCAGGGTAAATCAGCGTGATGGCGGTTGCGCTGCCGGTCGTGGTCGGGATCAGGGAATTCAGCGCAGAACGGGCGCGCCGCAGATCTTTGGCCGGGCGATCCACAATTGTCTGTGTGTTTGTGACATCATGGATTGTCGTGATGGACCCGTGTTTGATCCTCAGGTTCTCGTGGATCACCTTGACGACTGGCGCAAGGCAGTTGGTTGTACAACTGGCGGCGGTCACGATGCGATGGCGGTTTGGTTCATAAATATCGTGGTTGACGCCAAACACGATATTCGCAGCATCGCCATCCTTGACCGGTGCCGACACAACCACCTTTTTTACCCCGGCATCGAAGTAAGGGGCGATCTTTGCGTCGGTCTTGAACACACCGGTGCAGTCAATGACAACATCCACGCCATCAAGCGGCAAATCCGCGATGTCACGCGTGCCAATGAAGGGCAGCCGCACACCGTCGATTGTGACACTCTCCGCATCATGGGCGAAATCAGCCTTCCAGCGACCATGAACAGTGTCGAATTCAAACAGATGTGCGTGCATTTCTGGATCGCCAACCGCGTCATTGATCCACGCGATTTCTGCCCCCTGTTCCAGCAACGGTTTCAGGGCGAGCTTGCCGATACGGCCAAGGCCGTTCAGGGCGTAGACAGTCATATGGAAGGTCCTTCTTCAATAGATTGGCCAATCTCATCGACAGCCTTTTGCAACGACATGCGATCAAGTGACGAAAGCGGCAGGGCGGTAAAGGCGATCATCCGGTTTCGGAGCGCGCCATAGGTCTGGTGGAAAGCAAGGCTTTTCTCTGCGTCCGACCCCTCGACTTTGACCGGATCAGGAAGCCCCCAATGTGCGCTGATCGGTTGGCCCTGCCACGAAGGACAGTCTTCGTTTGCGGCTTGATTGCAGACGGTGAAAACGAAATCGAAACGGGGGGCGTTGTCGCCTTGGAATTCGGTGATGTTCTTTGCGCGCAAGATGTTGGTGTCATGTCCTTTCTGTTCCAATACCTCGAGGGCAAAGGGGTTCAGTTCCGAGCGGGGCTTGGTACCTGCCGAATAGGCCACGAAGCGGTCACCGGCGAGATCGCGCAGGATCGTTTCTGCGAAAATGGATCGCGCAGAGTTGCCGGTGCAGATGAACAGGACATTGTACTTACGATCAGTCATTTGAGGGCCTCTGTCTTCTGCCTGATAGGCGTTCGGGACGCAGATTTCGGGGCGCCCCCTGCAGCATTCGTGCAGGAGGTAATCAATCGTTTCGCGCGCAGCGTCCATGTTGATGGAATAACGCAAGGATGTGCCAACACGTTCCTGGTTGATCAGACCTGCCTGCATAAGGGCGTTTACATAAGTGGAGAGTGTATTTGGCTTCAGCCCAAGTGCCTGTGCCAGTTCAGTGGCTGGAACACGATCAGGGTATCGCCGCATCAGAAGCCGAAAAAGGGCGAGCCGTTGCGGATGACCAAGTGTAGAGAGGCGGTTGGGAATCAATATATCCATAATTCATGTATATCTGAATTAAGAGTTCTGGAAAGTGAAGGTTTTGTGACAGCCTCCTCGGTCCTGACCCTAGGTTTCGAGCGTCAGCGTAACGCGATCCCCGACAAACCATGTGCGCCCATATTCTACAGGTTGGCCGAACTGGCCTGTATTCACACCGGACGACCTTAACAGCGGATCGCCCTCCGTGACTTGCAGATGCAGTGCTTGCGTGGCCGTGGCACGCACCGCTGTCAGACGGGTTGAGGCGCGGGTGTAGTCGGCGATGCCTGCCACCCTCAGTGCTTCTGTCACGCTACTTGTGTCACGCAATGCGTCGGTGATGCCCGCGATGCGATCCAGTGGAAACAGGCTTTCAAAGATGGCAATCGGCTGGCCATCAGCCAGTGAGAGACCGTGATAGGCGCAGAGGGGTGCACCGGTCGGGACTTGCAAAGCCTTGGCTTCACCTTGTGTTGCAGCACGCTCGTCCAGCGCAAGAATGCGCTTTTCCGGCCTGCGTCCTGCAGCGATCAGGTTTTCATGAAACCGGACGCGGTTGCCGATGGGGTAGTCTGTTGGCGTCGCTGCGACAAACGCGCCTGCACCACGACGGGTCCGGACCAACCCGTCATCCACCAAGGCCGCGATCCCGTGCCTGACCGTGTGGCGATTGACGCCGAAACGGTCTGCCAGCGCGGCTTCGGTCGGGAGCTTGTCACCCGGGCTATAGCGTCCTTCGGCCAAATCGCTGCGTAAGGCATCAGCGATGGCCTTCCAGATTGGGGTTTTACCTGAACTGTCACGCAAATTTCACAAAACTCTTCTGTCGCGAGGCCACAAATGTGGTAAGATATGTATAGTTGTATAGTAAATGGAAAAGTTGTCGAGATGAAAGACACTTTACAAGAAAATAATTCCCGCAAAGCGTGGATGAGCTTACTGGCCAAAGCGCCGGAAGGCCGTGCCGCCACCTTGCTGGATAGGGCCATTGCGCGCCCTGCCTTCACATGGCTGCGTGCGCCGGAAATCGGCAGCACCATGGTCCGTGCCCGCGCGGGTGCCACGGGTGCGCCATTCAATCTTGGCGAAATGACAGTGACCCGCTGCGCATTGACCTTGGACACCGGTGAGGTCGGACATGCCTATATTCAGGGGCGGCGCAAAGAAGATGCAGAAACGGCGGCTTTGATTGATGCGCTGATGCAAACGGCAATGTCGCAAACACTGCGGACATCAGTGCTTGAGCCGCTGGAGGCCGAAATGAACACGGCCAAGGCTGCGCGCGCGGCCAAGGCTGCTGCGACAAAGGTCGATTTCTTCACAATGGTCCGAGGAGAAGACTGATGCAGGCAGATACTCTTTCCGGCGGATTTGCAGACCCGTCCATTGCATCATCCCACGCCTTCCGCGCCGTGATGGAGGCAATGGCACGTCCAGGGACTGTGCAGGAAATTTCAGGTGCCGTGCCCCCTGCGCCGCTCTCGCCAGCGGCAGGCACCGTTCTGCTGACCCTCTGCGACACTGAAACGCCGGTCTATCTGGCGGGCGCTGCTGATTGCGAAGCGGTGCGCGTCTGGCTGGCCTTTCACACGGGTGCCCCTTTGGTGGGTCCGGCGGAGTGCATGTTCGCTGTCGGCACATGGGATGCGCTTGCGCCGCTGTCGTCATATCCCGTCGGCACATCACAATACCCCGACCGATCAGCCACTTTGATTGTGGAACGCCCCGATCTTTCCGCAACGGGCACGGCCCTGACGGGCCCGGGTATCAAGGATCAGGCAGCGCTTTCCCTGCCAGAGGTTGCTGCCTTCCAATCCAACCGCGCGCTGTTTCCGTTGGGGTTGGATTTCATCTTCACCAGTGGAGACTGCGTTGCGGCTCTGCCAAGAACGACAAAGGTGTCCTGATGTATGTCGCAGTCAAAGGCGGTGAACGGGCAATCGAGAACGCCCATGCATGGCTTGCCGAGGAACGCCGCGGCAATACGGATATTGCCGAACTCAGCATCGCGCAAATCCGCGAACAACTCAGCCTTGCCGTTAATCGCGTCATGGCCGAAGGCTCGCTTTATGATCCTGATCTGGCGGCCTTGGCGATCAAACAGGCCCGCGGTGATCTGATCGAGGCGATCTTTCTGATCCGCGCTTACCGGACCACGCTGCCCCGCTTTGGGGCGTCTGACCCTGTAGATACCGGTGCGATGGCCTGCGACCGGCGCATCTCGGCCACGTTCAAGGACCTGCCGGGCGGGCAGGTGTTGGGGCCAACCTTTGATTACACGCACCGTTTGCTGGATTTCAAACTGGCGGCGGATGGCGAAGTACCAGATGCGCCCGCGCGCGCGGCGGAAACTGGCGAAGTGCCGCATGTAACGGGGTTCTTGAACCGCGAAGGATTGATTGAAGAGGCCCGCCACGATGACACGCCACCGCGTGACCTGACCCGCGAACCGCTGGAAATGCCGGCAGACCGGCCCTTGCGCCTTCAGGCGCTTACCCGCGCGGACGAGGGTTTTACGCTTGGCCTCGCCTATTCAACGCAACGCGGATACGGGCGCAATCACGCCTTTGTGGGCGAGTTGCGCATCGGGGCGGTGCCCGTTGAAATGAATATTCCTGAACTGGGCTTTGCCATTGAGATCGGCGAAGTGACCTTGACCGAATGCGAAACCGTCAATCAGTTCACCGGTTCCAAAACCGAACCGCCGCAATTCACACGCGGCTATGGATTGGTCTTTGGTCAGACCGAGCGCAAGGCGATTTCCATGGCCTTGGTCGACCGCGCCTTGCGGTGGGAAGAACTGGGCGAGGACAACGTTGGCGCCCCCGCGCAGGATGCGGAATTCGTGCTTTATCACGCCGACAACATTCAGGCGACGGGCTTTCTCGAGCATATCAAACTGCCTCATTACGTTGATTTCCAGTCCGAACTGGAACTGGTGCGCAAACTGCGCCGCGAAGCAGGCGTCGATCAAGTGCAGGAGGCTGCGGAATGAACGCTTATAATTTTGCCTATCTCGATGAGCAGACCAAGCGGATGATCCGCCGCGCGATCCTCAAGAGCCTTGCCATTCCCGGCTATCAGGTGCCTTTTGCCAGCCGTGAAATGCCTATGCCCTATGGTTGGGGCACTGGCGGCGTGCAGGTTTCAGCGGCAGTCCTGACCCCTGAAGACACCTTCAAGGTCATTGACCAAGGGGCCGATGATACCACAAACGCGGTGTCAATTCGCAGCTTCTTTCAGCGCACCGCAGGTGTTGCGACGACTACCGCGACACGCGACGCCACTGTGATCCAGACCCGTCACCGTATTCCCGAAGAGGCGCTGGGCGAAGGCCAGATCCTTGTCTATCAGGTGCCCATCCCCGAACCGCTGCGCTTTCTGGAGCCGCGCGAAAGCGAGACGCGCAAGATGCATAGCCTTGAGGAATACGGGCTGATGCATGTGAAGCTTTACGAAGACATCAGCCGTCACGGGCATATCGCGACCTCATATGCCTATCCTGTCAAGGTCGAAGGGCGCTATGTCATGGACCCGTCACCCATTCCGAAATTCGATAATCCCAAGCTCGGCGATATGGCCGCGATCCAGCTTTTCGGTGCGGGGCGTGAACAGCGCATTTACGCCCTGCCGCCCTATACCCAAGTCGTCAGCCTTGATTTTGAGGATCACCCGTTCGAGGCGACAAAGGCCGATCATCCTTGCGGGATGTGCGGCGCGCAGGACAGCTATCTGGATGAACTCATCATTGATGATGCGGGCGGGCGGATGTTCGTGTGCTCGGATACCGACTATTGCGAGGCGCGTCAGGCGGCGGGCCATAAAGGAAAGGACGCGGCATGACACCTTTGCTGTCTGTTCAGGGCGTTACAAAACGATACGGTGCCCATATCGGTTGCGCGGATGTCTCGTTCGACCTTTACCCGGGCGAGGTCATGGGAATTGTGGGTGAAAGCGGGTCGGGCAAGTCGACCCTGCTCAATTGCATGGCAGGTCATCTGCGCCCCGATGCGGGACAGGTCGTCTTTGATACCCGTACCGATGGTCCGCGTGATACGATCACGATGTCCGAGCCTGAACGCCGGATGCTCGGTCGCACCGATTGGGCCTTTGTCCACCAACACGCGCGCGACGGGCTGCGCATGGGTGTCAGCGCCGGTGGCAATGTTGGGGAACGGCTGATGGCTGTGGGTGAGCGGCACTATGGCGACATCCGTGACAAGGCGACCGACTGGCTAGGACGTGTCGAGATTGATGCCGCGCGCGTTGATGATCGCCCGACGACTTTCTCGGGGGGGATGCAGCAACGCCTGCAAATCGCCCGCAACCTTGTGACCGGGCCGCGACTGGTGTTCATGGATGAACCCACGGGCGGGCTTGATGTGTCAGTGCAGGCCCGATTGCTTGATCTGCTGCGCGGTCTGGTGCGCGACATGGGACTGTCCGCGATCATCGTCACACACGATCTGGCGGTGGTGCGTCTGCTCGCGGATCGTCTGATGGTGATGAAGGATGGCCGCGTGGTTGAAGCCGGCCTGACCGATCAGGTGCTGGACGATCCGCAGCATGCCTACAGCCAACTCCTTGTCAGCTCCGTTTTGCAGGTATGACCCATGATTGAACTTACCAACGTCTCAAAAACCTTCACCCTGCACAATCAGGGCAGCGCGGTCATCGAGGTGATCAATGATGTGTCTTTCGCCGTTGCCGCTGGCGAATGTGTGGCGCTGACGGGCGCGTCCGGTGCGGGCAAATCCACGCTGATGCGGATGATCTATGGCAACTACCTGACACAGGCGGGCCAAATCCGTATTGGCGATGTGGATCTCGTACAAGCTGAACCACGCGAGGTTATCGCGGTGCGCCGTGAAGTTCTGGGCTACGTCAGCCAGTTCCTGCGTGTCGTGCCGCGTGTGCCCACACTTGATGTGGTCGCCGAACCGCTACGGACGCTAGGCGTTTCCGCGGAAGTGTCACAAGCCCGCGCCAAGGCATTGCTGGGCCAGTTGAACATACCTGAGCGCCTTTGGTCGCTCTCGCCCACCACCTTTTCAGGTGGCGAACAACAGCGCGTGAATATCGCGCGCGGCTTTGCTCATGCCTATCCTGCGATGCTGCTGGATGAACCGACCGCCAGCTTGGATGCCAAGAACCGCGAAGTCGTGCTGTCCCTGATCGAAGAGGCCAAGGCGCGGGGCGCTGCCATCATCGGTATTTTCCACGATGAGGCCGCCCGCGACCGCGTCTGTGACCGCGAGATCGACGTCAGCCGCTTTACACCAAAGGTTGCCGCATGACCCAAGGTCGCCTCATAGCTGTCGTCGGCCCTTCGGGTGTTGGCAAGGACAGCGTGATGGCGGGCCTTTGTGAGGCTATGCCGCGGTTGCATCTGGTGCGGCGCGTTATCACCCGCGCGCCCGCGCTTGGTGGCGAAGATTACGATGCGGTGTCAGTGCCGGAATTTGAGGATCTGGTCGAGAACGGCGCTTTCGCAGTGCATTGGCGCGCGCATGGGCTGCACTACGGCATCCCGATCACTGTCAGGTATCAACTAGGCAAAGGCACCGATTGCCTTGCCAATTTCTCGCGCAAGGCTCTGGCTGAAGCGGCCGAGACATTCCCGAATTTTGTTGTTCTCAATATCAGTGCAACACCGCAAACGCTGGCGCATCGGCTGGCCGCACGGGGGCGTGAGACCGAGGAAGAAATCGCCAAACGCCTTGCACAGGCTGATAAGCCATTGCCAGCAGGGCTTCATGTGATCGACCTCGCCAATGACGGCCCGCTATCCCAGACCGTCGCCCGCGGGGTGGCGCTGCTTCAGCCGGCGAGTGTATAGCGATGGAGCATCTCGAAGTGTCCATCTTCCCGCTCACCACACAAGGCGATCTGGTCAAGAATGAACGGCGCGGGCAGGGCGGGCAAAAATTTCCGCACAGTGTCGGACCATGTGGTAAGCTCTGGCTCGGGCAATTGCCCCGAAAGTGTCAGGTGAAAGCGGAATTCTTCCATTACATAGGGATAGCCCCATTGTACGAGCAGGGCTTCCTGCCGCGCTGTGAGGCCGGATGCGCGACGGCGCGCCAACTCTGTTTTGCTGGCGGGTGCGCGAAAACCGTCAAGCGCGCTGACGCAGGCCGCTGCCACCCGCTGCAAGGTTTCTGTGTCACCGTGGGGTGTCAGGGCCAGAAAACGGCCCAGCGTGGTCAGCGCCAGACCATCGCAGATGGCAGGCGCAAGCGACGCCGCCAGTTCCGCGACCGCCTTGTCAAGCTCGGCGACGTTTCGTCCGTCCGTCAGCTTGAAGGGCGGCTTCAACGTCCCATGAAACCCGTATTTGCGCGGTGTCATTGTAATGTCACGCAGATCGGGCAGATCGGGCTGACGTGTCAGTTGACCGTTCACAACATCCCACCCGAGCCACGACGCCCCGAAATCGGCCAAAGACCCCGCCGGCGGCACATAGTAAATTGCAAATCGAGAGTATGACATGAATTCCCCTTTTCCCACGGCCTCTTTGACAAAGGCTTGTGACACGGATGTGTCAAGCAACCTGTGTCTTGCAAATGCGCAGCTTGTTATGGCGGATCAGGTAATCACCGGATCGGTGACAATCGAACAGGGGGTCATCTGCGATATTGCCGAGGGAGATCATGTTCCGGCAGGTGCGCTCGATTGCGCCGGAGATATGGTGATCCCGGGGCTTGTTGAACTGCATACCGACAATGTCGAGCGCCACATCGAACCGCGCCCCGAGGTGGACTGGCCGCATCTGCCCGCGCTGATCGCCCATGATGCCGAACTGGCGTCTACGGGGATCACAACGGTGTTCGATGCGCTGCGCGTAGGCTCGATCCATAGCGGCAAGGCGCGCTATAGCGATTATGCCCGCAAACTGGCGGACGAGCTCTTGGCGGCGCGGGCGGCAGGGTTCTTCAAGATCAGCCATTTTCTTCATCTGCGGGCCGAGATTTGTTCGGAAACGCTGCTTGAGGAACTGGCGGCCTTTGCACCCGAGGACCGCGTCGGGATCGTCAGCCTGATGGACCATACGCCGGGCCAGCGCCAGTTTCGTGACCTGACGGCGTTGAAAACCTATGTTGGCAAGAAACGCGGTCTGAATGACGCAGAATTTGACGCCCATGTCGCGAACCTGTTGGACCTACAAGCCCGCTATGGCGCCAAGCATGAAACCGGTGCTGTTACCGAAGCAGTGCGCCTTGGTGCGGTGCTTGCCAGCCACGATGACACCACGGCCGAGCATGTTGGCACCTCTGCGGGCAATGGCGTGGGTTTTGCCGAGTTTCCCACAACGGTCGAGGCCGCCGCGGCATGTCGCACGCACGGGATTGCCGTGATGATGGGCGCACCCAACCTTATCCGTGGCGGGTCGCACTCTGGCAATGTCGCTGCCGAAGAGCTGGCGAAAGCCGGCCTTCTTGACATTGTGTCGTCAGACTATGTGCCATCGGCGCTGCTTTTGTCCGCCTTCCGCCTTGCCGATATCTGGGATGATCTGCCACGCGCTATTGCGACTGTGACGACCAACCCTGCCAAGGCTGTGCGGCTGCATGATCGTGGTGCCCTGAAGACAGGTTTGCGCGGTGATGTCTTGCGGGTGCGCAAAACTGGCCAAACGCCGCTGCTGCGGGGCGTGTGGAGCCAAGGCAACAAGGTTGCATGACCCTGCTGCGCATTGATCGCGATTACCTGCCCGCCATCGGGTTGGGGATCACACAGATCATGGGTTACGGCACGTTGATGTACGCCTATGCCGTGCTGCTGCCTGAAATGGCCAAGGACCTTGGGCTTACCCTCTCGGAGGTCTTTGGCATCCTGTCGCTGGGCCTGTTTTTTGGCGGCCTGGTCTCGCCTGTGGCAGGCAAGCTGGTGGACCTTTTCGGTGGGCGCTGGGTGATGACGCTTGGCACGATTGTGGCCTGTATTGCTGTTATGGCAATGAGTCAGGTCGAAGGCCGGATAGGGCTCTTCATTCTGATATTACTTGCCGAAGGGGCAGGTATGTTCGTGCTCTATAACGTGGCTTTTGCAAGCGTCGCACGGTTGGATTTGAGCGTTCCGCCACAGCGTTCAATTTCGGTAATTACCCTGTTTGGCGGTGTGGCATCCACGATCTACTGGCCGCTGACATTGGCGCTTTTCAATCGCTATGGTTGGGAAACAACCTGGGTGATCCTCGGGATCAGTGCCTTGCTGATCTGCACCCCGATCCACTTCTTCGTTCTGCGCAGCCGCGAACGCGCGGCAGACGCTCCCAAGCCTGACAACGCACCGGACTGGCCCGAGTTGACTGGACGGCTGCGCAGACAGGCCATGCTTTGGATGGTCGTATCGTTCATCTTCTCGGGCTACCTGATGGGTGCCGTGATGACGCTTTGGGTGACCAACGTGCAGGATCTGGGACATACGGCTGCCATGGCCGCCCTTGCCGGTGCGGTGATCGGACCGTTCAAGACGGTAGGCCGATTTTTCGAGATGCTGGTCAGTCAGAATATGTACCCTCTTGTGACCTATGCCCTGAGCCTTGGATTGATGTTCTCCGGCTTTGTCGTCCTGTTGACGCTTGGCTTTACCCTGCCGGGGCTTTTGCTGGCCGCCGCACTTTACGGGATGGGTGACGGGATCAAGACGATTGCCCGCGGCACACTGCCTTTGGCCTTGTTTGGTGCCAAAGGGTATGGCGCGCGGCTTGGCTGGATTTCATTTGTGCAGATGGGGATCAACGCCTCTGCGCCCTTTGCTTTTGCATGGGCCACGCAGACCTATGGGGGATGGTGGTCCTTTGCTGTCATGGCGCTGTGCCTTTGCTGTGCGATGGCAACCTACATGTTTATTCCTGATCCGAGGACACACAGAAATGACCCCGCTCAAGATCGGCGCCTGCCTGACCATCCCTGAAATTGATGACCACCGCGACTGGCTGTTCGATGCAGGACGCGATATCGAACTGCAGGATTTCATGACCTATTCCGCTTTGACTACGGGGTTTGAAGATCGCGTCGCCGCAGCCAAGACAGCCCTTGACGGTCACATGGGTCGGGTGGGTATTCACGGCCCCTTCGAGGGATTGGACATCGACAATAAAGATGCCGAGTTGCGTCCGCTCATCACGGCGCGGCTCTTGAAAGCATTGGAGGCCGCAGATCGGATCGGTGCACGCCAGATGGTACTGCACTCTCCCTATACGGCTTGGTATCAGAACAACATCTTCAGCTTCCCCAACTACGCCGAAAAGAAGCTTGCCCGTGTGCATGAAATTCTGGGCCCCGTCGTGCGCGCCGGCGAGGACAAGGGCATCACATTGGTGATTGAGAATATTCAGGATGTGCGGCCCGAAACCCGCCGCGCATTGGTGGACAGCTTTGGATCCACGGCCATCGCGCTGTCTATTGATACAGGCCATGCGCAGCTTGCACGGCGCATGGCAGGTGCACCACCTGTTGCTGATTTTGTTGCCGATGCCGGCGCGCAGCTGGCACATGTCCATCTGCAAGACGTTGATGGCCATGCGGACCGGCACTGGGCCCCCGGTGAGGGCGAGATTGAGTGGACTGCTGTGTTTCGTGCCTTGGCTGCTTCCAGCAGTGACCCGCATCTGGTTTTGGAATTGCACAATAAAGCTGACATACCCAAAGGCTTTGGCGCTTTGCGCGACCTTGGCTTGGCGATTGGAGGCCAGCAGTCGAAACTTGCCGAATCGACGTCATCGCAATAGCGTCACAGTCGTGTTACAAGAGATATGGCTGGGGGGCTTTATGGCTTACTACATTGCAGAGCTTGATGAGGCGCAACAGATCGCTGCTGTTTGGATTAAGGAAAGCATGGCCCGCGCGCCGCGTGTTTTCGACCCGGCAAAGCACTTTTTCGATGCGGACACTGCTTCAGGATTTATTGGCGCGACGAAAGAAGAAATCGCCAGCTGGATAGCGTGCGCTTGCGGGACTGCGCATCACCCTTCCTATCCATAGGGGCAGAACCCCTTCAATCGCGCCTTCCGACATTAAGCTCTACCCGCGCAGATATACGTCTGGCCATCAGCAAATCGCATGACGGAACGTGGAGGCGGTTTATCGCTTGAGCATATCCAACTTTGAGCGGTTTCCGATGCCCACGCGCTCCTCGGCTGGGGCCGAGTTGACCTGCGCGGGCCGCGCGTTCGAGCGATATGCCCTTTCCAACATCCGAGTCTGGGAGGAGATGAGCCAGCAAGTCGCTTTTGGCGGTATCATGCAAAGCGGTAAGACCGACAGCACAAGGGTCGGGATCAGTTTGTCATCAACACGGCTGGAGGCGGAACAAACCGCCCCCAAATTCGTTCTGGCTTAGTCGATCAGCGCATTCAGTGTCGCTGATGGGCGCATTGCGGCGGCGGCCAATTCGTCGGACGTGTGATAATAGCCACCTAGATCAACCGGTGTGCCTTGACCTTGTGACAACTCGCTCAGGATCGCCGCCTCGTTTTGCGCCAGTTCTGCCGCAAGCGGCGCAAACTTTTCCGCCAGTGTGGCGTCATCAGTTTGTGCTGCCAATGCCTCGGCCCAATAACGCGCAAACCAGTAGTGACTGTGGCGGTTGTCGGGTTGGCCCACTTTACGCTGCGGCGAATGACCCTCGGACAAAAGCTTCTCGGTTGCTGCATCCACGGCATTGCCCAGAACGTTGGCCGCAGCTTTGTTTTGCGCATTGCCAAGGAAGCGCAGGCTTTCACCCAAGGCGCAGAACTCACCCAGGCTGTCCCAGCGCAGGTGGTTTTCGTTGACCAGCTGTTCGACGTGCTTTGGTGCGGACCCACCGGCGCCCGTTTCGAACAAACCGCCGCCCTGCATCAGTTTCACAACCGACAGCATCTTGGCCGATGTGCCGACCTCAAGGATCGGGAACAGGTCGGTCAGGTAATCGCGCAGCACATTGCCTGTCACGGCAATCGTATCCTTGCCCTGATAAATCAGTTCGAACGACCGTGTCGTCGCCTCGCGCGGGGCCATGATTTTCACGGCATCCGTCAGACCCGCCTTGGCCAAGGCAGGTTCCACGTATTTCAGCAGTTCCGCATCGTGCGCTCGGTTCCGGTCCAGCCAGAAGATGGTTTCAAACCCTGTCGCCTGCATCCGGTCAATTGCAAGCTGGATCCAGTTTTCAATCGGTGCGCGTCGTGCCGAGGCCATGCGCCAGATGTCGCCTGCCTCAACCTGATGTGTGTGCAGCACGTCACCATTGCCTGCAATCACACGCACGGTGCCGTCTTGCGGAATTTCGAATGTCGTGGGGTGAGAGCCGTATTCTTCGGCCTTCTGCGCCATCAGACCGACGTTTTGCACAGTGCCTGCCGTTACCGGATCAAGCGCGCCGTTTTCTTTGCAGAAGTTTACGGATGCCTCATAGACAGGCGCATAAGAGCTGTCGGGGATCACACAGTTTGTGTCGGCCTCTGCGCCGTCAGGGCCCCAGCCCTTGCCGCCTGCGCGGATCACCGCGGGCATTGACGCGTCGATAATCACGTCAGAGGGCACATGCAGGTTTGTGATGCCGCGGTCGGAATTCACCATGTAGAGCGGCGGGCGTTCGGCCAGTACTGCATCGATTTCGGCTTTGATCTCGGCACCGTTCGGCATTTCCGCAATCGCATTGAACATCGTGCCAAATCCCGCATTCGGGCCCACGCCCGCAGCGGCAAAAGCATCGGCATGGCGGTCAAAGACGGGCTGCAGATAGGCGACAACCGCATGGCCGAACAGGATCGGGTCAGAGACCTTCATCATCGTGGCCTTCAGGTGCAATGAGAACAGCGTGCCATCGGCCAGCGTCTTTTCGATCTGTGCGTGGTAGAACGCCTTCAGCGCCTTGGCTGACATGAACGTCGCATCCACAATCGTGCCCGCAGGCATTTTGATGCCGTCCTTCAAGGTGGTGATTGTGCCATCGGCGGCAGTGTGTTCGATCTTGAGCGCACCTGCGGCCTGCGATTCGGTCAATGTGACCGAGGTCTCGTTCGAATAGAAATCATTGGCGCCCATGGTGGACACGCAGGTCTTGCTGTCCTTTGACCACGCGCCCATGCGGTGCGGGTTGGCGCGGGCGTATGCCTTGACCGATGATGGCGCGCGGCGGTCCGAGTTGCCTTCGCGCAGCACGGGGTTCACGGCAGAGCCTTTGACCGCATCATACCGCTTGCGCGCCTCAACCTCATCGGGGGTCTGCGGGTTTTCGGGGTAATCGGGAATGTCATAGCCTTGGCCCTGCAATTCCTTCACCGCTGCCACCAGTTGTGGCACAGAGGCCGACACGTTGGGCAGTTTGATCACATTGGCGCTTGCCTCTTTCACAACCTCGCCCAGCAGAGCCAGATCGTCAGACACTTTTTGCGCATCTGTCAGACGCTCGGGGAACGACGCCAGAATACGCCCTGCAAGCGAGATGTCCTTTGTTCCGATTGTAATATCCGCTTCGCCCAGAAACCTGCGCAGGATCGGCAGCAAAGAGGCGGACGCCAGTTGCGGCGCTTCATCGGTTTTTGTGTAGATGATATCGGGAAGGGTCTGGTCTGACATGCGCATATCCTCGTGGTTTGGTCGTGTTGCATAGGCAGGCGGCCTACATGAAAAGAACCGCACGCGTTTGATTCACATCACTAGTGGAACAGACTTCGAAAGGGAATGCATTTTGGTGTACTGTTGTACACAAAGTGAATTATGACCCGACAAACAAGGGAAAACTGACCCCTAGTGCCCATGCGAGCACCAATCCAAGTGCTATTCCGGATGTTGCGGCTCCCGACCGCCGTGCGACTTGCCGCCCCATCGTGCCGAAGACGGCGTAGAAAAGCACAAGTACCGGCGCGATCATGATGAGAAAGAACAGTCCCTCGAAGTCCAACGCGACAGCGATGCCAAGTGAAATAAGGAAGGCAAGGCGGACCAGCAGCCTGCGCCAGAACGCTGATTGTGCGCTCAAGACCATATCAGCGAGCATATAGGGCACGGCGCCAAGAGCGAGGACGCCCATAATCCAGATCCGTTGCGGCGTGGGCAGGAAATTTGCGGCATAACGATCCAGCAAGAAACCGAAAAGCGCGCACCACAGCAACAGAAGCGCTACAGCGCGCCATCCGAAAGGCCCGATCGGATGCCGCCAATGCCAAAGCAGGGCAAGCTGTATTCCCCCAAAGATCAACAGGTGCAGGCCAAGGTAATCGGCCACAAGGACCGGCAGAAAACTGGGTGAAAGCGGTACGGCGATGAGGGGCGTAAGCACCATTGGAGCCAGCAACAAAACCGCCAAATGCTTGCGATCCATCTCTGACACCGCAATCTGTTGCTGCGGCAGGCGCTTGGCAATCGGCCCGAACAACAGGACAATTCCGATCAAAAGCCCCAAAATCGCAGTCCCGGTTGGCAAGATCATGGGCCCTGATTGCCGCCCATAGAAGCCATCAAGCCATGCGACCGCTTCGGCCCGCCCCGCGCGGCTATGCAGGACCGCGACATGCTCGCTGAACGGCGCAATGACAGCGCGGCGGCGCAGATCACCGGCGGTGACGGTCTCTCCTGTGGTGGCTGCCGGATCAACCATCTGCACGGCCTCTTGCGCAAAGTCGCGCAGGCCTGGCTCCCAGCTTCCGGTGATCAAGAGCAGATCGGGCGGGGTGTTGGCATCAATCACCTGCGAAAACGCCGAAACCAGAACCAGAGGGCCAATATCATCACGCTCTTGCGCAACACGGGCGAGGATATCGGTCGCCATGGAATGCCCCAAGAGCGCAACAGGCACATCGCCCGCACCAATGCTGTCGATGACTGCGCTTGTTTGCGCCACTAACAAGCGGGTCGTGCCATCCAGCGCGTTCACATCACCTGACATCGGCTGTTGATGCCGCCCATGCCCGAGGAACTCAAAGGCGTAGACCTGATACCCTGCCTGAGCGAGCGGCAAGGCATAGCCCTGCATCATCTGCTGCGATCCGGCGAAACCATGCGCCACCACTACCGCCGGGCCATCCGCATCGGGCTGTGCATATCTTGTCACGGGTGTTTCGCCGACTGCGAAATGCGAGATGCTGACACCCTGCCGGGCGGTTTCCAGCACGAAAAGCGACAGGATCACCGCGATGAGGGCCAGAACTGCCTTCATCCTGCGGTGCCGCTAGTCAGCCTGATAGCTGGGAAGCTGCGCCAATGCGGTGCGCAAAGCCTCGCCCCAACTATTTGAAATATGTTGGAAATACGGGTCATCAGCCTCGATTCGTGGTCGTTCTGTCACCTTGAAGCTGTCCGCCTCATAGATTTGCAGATCGAGTGGCAGCCCTACTGAAAGGTTCGCCTTGATCGTGCTGTCAAAAGAGACCAGCAAAAGCTTGATTGTATCCGCGAAACTCATGTCCGGATCATAGGCGCGCACCAAAATCGGCTTGCCATATTTGGCTTCCCCAATCTGGAAGAACGGGCTGTCTTCGGTGATCTCGATGAAATTCCCCTCGGGATAGATCAGGAACAGTGTAGGCTTGCCGCCTTTGATCTGGCCGCCCAGAATGACCGACGCGCGAAACTTGGTTGAGGCTTCTTGCCCGTCAGGCCCGCTTTCCTCGATCACTTCTTTCAGTGTTGCACCGACCATGCGTGCCACCTGAAACATCGTCGGCAGTTCAAGCACAGTTGGGTTGCGCTCGGCCGTCGCCTTTGATCGTTCGTCCAGAAGGCTGACCAGGGCCTGCGTCGTGGCAAGGTTACCCGCGGTCATCAGGGTGATGACCCGTTCACCGGGTGTATTCCATGTGAACATTTTGCGGGTGACAGAGAAGTTATCTACACCTGCATTTGTGCGGGTGTCGGACATAAAGACCAGTCCCTTATTCAGGCGAAGCCCAACACAGTATGTCAATTTAGTGGTCCATTACCGATAGGAGAAATCCAGCGTTCAATTTAGCATCTACTGCTGAATTTGAAGCGATACAATCATTGCTTCTGACGCAGACCCTAAACGCACGCCGGTAACCGGGGATGCATCGCGCGAATCCAGCCCTGTAGCGATCCTCACATAGCGTTCGTCGGGTGAATAGCCGTTGGATACGTCAAATCCGACCCAGCCAAGCTCATCGATATGTGCCTCTGCCCATGCATGGCTCGCGTCCTGATCAATGCGGTCATTCATCATCAGATAACCGCTGACGTAGCGTGCTGGCACACCTGCAAGTCGTGCGGCCGAAATGAAAATCTGCGCGTGATCCTGACATACACCACCACCGGCTATCAGCGCCTCTTCGGCGGTAGTGCCTGAAAAGGTGATGGCTTGGCCGTAAGGGACCGCCTCGATAATCGCCTGTGACAAAGCATGCAGCCCATCAAGCACATTGGGTGCTTTTTCCAAGGTCTTTGCCAGCTTGCGAATGCCCTTGCCTGCTTCGGTCCGCCGTGTGCTTTGCTTGAAATGCCATAGCGGAGCGGTGCCGTAGGTCTTGCCAAAGATACCGTCACTCGTGTGCGTCTCGACCTCGCCGGACACTTCGACCGACACTTCGGTGGCACCTTTGTCGGCCCGCACCAGAATGGTCTGGTTTTGATAATGGTCTTCGAACGTCAGCTCTTTGGTGCCGCCTGTCACTGCGACCGTCCAGTCATGCACCGTCTGATGTCTGGAGTTTGCAGGGGTTAACCGCACCTGTTGCAGCCCATAGGACACAGGCGCGTCATAGGTGTATTTCGTTGCATGTCTGATACTGAGTCTCATGGTCTGAAAATACCTATCCTACAAAACTGTAGTCTTGTTCGATCTGAAGCCCGATCGCGTTGTTTTCGCGGATGAACGACGTGATGAATTCGTGCAGCCCCTCATCAAAGACCGTTTCAATCGTGCTGGCGCGCAGTCTGTCGCGCTGGGCGTCGATCATGTCATGGCATGGCAGGCGGGTGCGATAGTCCTTGGCCAGATACCCGAGATTCTCGTCCAGAATACGGCTGCAGAACGAGAGTGAACGCGGAAAGCGGCTGTCAAAAATCAGAAAGTCCGCAATGCTCATCGGCGAGATATCGTCGTTGTTCAGCCAACGGAAAGACCGATAGGCCGATACCGACCGCAGGATCGTTTCCCACTGCACGTTATCAAGGGCAGAGCCGACGAAACTGGCTGAAGGAAGCAGCGTATAATACTTCACGTCGATGATCCGCGCGGTGTTATCCGCCCGCTCGATCGCGATGCCAAGCTGGGAAAAGTCGAAAATATCATTGCGTAGCATCGTGCCATGCAACGCGCCCCGCACGAGCGCTGTGTAGCGGCGGATTTCACCCAGCACCTCTGGCAGTTTTGCCTGTGTGACGGGTGACTTCAACGCCGCCTTCATGGCCATCCAGCTTTCGTTCACGGCCTCCCAGACTTCGGTTGTCAGTGCCGTGCGCACCATCCGCGCGTTGGTGCGCGCGTTGTTGATCGACGACATGACACTTGACGGGTTGTCAGTATCACGCAGCAGGAAATCAATCGCATCCAGTGCGGTATAACCATCATATTTCTGGTCATAGTTCATCCGCACACCGGCGGTTGTCAGAACAGATTTCCACTCTGATTCAGGGTCTGACGATCGCGTCAGGGCAATCCGGAACCCTGCTTCAACCAGTCGTGCGGTATTTTCACTGCGTTCCAGAAAGCGGAACATCCAGTAGAGCCCACCTGCGGTTTTTCCAAGCATCGCCTAGTCCTCCAAAACCCAAGTGTCTTTTGTTCCGCCGCCCTGACTTGAATTCACCACCAGTGATCCGGCTTTCAACGCAACGCGTGTCAAACCACCGGGTGTGATGTTCATGCCGTCAGGCGACACAAGCGCAAAGGGCCGCAGATCGACGTGGCGCGGGGCAAGGCCCTTCTTGGTGAATATTGGAACGGTCGACAACGACAGTGTTGGCTGCGCGATATAATTGCCGGGAGATTTCCGTAGTTTGGCTGCGAATGCCGCCAATTCCTTCTTTGATGCGGCGGGGCCGACAAGCATGCCGTAACCACCTGATCCGTGCACCTCTTTGACCACCAGATCAGCGAGGTTATCGAGCACATATTTCAACGCATCAGGTTCAGAACAGCGGAAGGTCTGGACGTTCTTCAGGATCGCCTTTTCACCGGTATAAAACTCGATGATGTCAGGCATGTAGGAATAGATCGCCTTGTCATCCGCAATACCTGTGCCGGGCGCGTTCGCGATGGTGATATTGCCGGCACGATAGACATCCATGATGCCGGGCACACCCAGCATAGAATCCGGGCGGAAGTTCAGCGGATCAAGGTAATCATCATCAACACGCCGATAGAGCACGTCGATAGTTTTATACCCTTCGGTCGTGCGCATCGCGATATGGCCGTCGACAACGCGCAGGTCATGCCCCTCGACCAGTTCTACGCCCATTTGATCGGCAAGGAATGAATGCTCAAAATAAGCCGAGTTATGGATACCCGGCGTCAGGATCGCGACCGTTGGTTTGCCATTGCACCCCGCAGGCGCACAGGCCGCAAGGGACCGGCGCAGGTTTTTGGGGTAATCGCTGACCGGCTGTACCTTGATCTGGCTGAACAGTTCAGGGAACATTTGCAGCATCGTTTCGCGATTTTCGAGCATATAAGATACGCCGGACGGGGTGCGCGCGTTGTCTTCCAGCACAAAGAAGTCATCCTCGCCGGTCCGCACGATATCGGTGCCCACAATATGTGTGTAAACATTGCCCGGCGGTGTCACCCCCATCATCTGCGGCAGGAACGCTGCGTTTTTCGCGATCAGGTCAATCGGTACCACGCCGGCGCGCAGAATTTCCTGACGGTGGTAAATATCATGCAAAAAGGCGTTCACACCGCGCACGCGCTGTTCGATGCCTTTCGACAGCTTTGTCCATTCGCGGTTCGCGATGATCCGCGGGATCAGATCAAAGGGGATCAGCCGTTCTTGCGCCGCCGCCTGACCGTAAACGTTGAAGGTAATCCCCGTCCTGCGAAAGAAGGCTTCTGCCTCTTTCGACTTTCTGGAGAGGCGCGATACGTCTTCATGCGAGAACCACTCT
The DNA here is from genome assembly GCF_044595625.1 of Yoonia sp. R78084. NCBI lineage: Bacteria > Pseudomonadati > Pseudomonadota > Alphaproteobacteria > Rhodobacterales > Paracoccaceae > Yoonia > Yoonia sp. R78084. Next base: position 2,989,771 of record NZ_CP138993.1, on the reverse strand, counting down.
TGATATTCAGCGTAAGGGGCGCGAACGCCCTCTCCGCCCAAAAGCATCTCATCAAAGTGCTGTCGTTCTGTACTCATGAAATTAACCTAACGCGCGGCAAGGGAGTTGCAAGCAGATGGCGCGCTTCCTGCGGCTTCATGCGATGAAAGACACATCAACTGACTGTTTTTTCATCTCCATCCAACCATAGGACGTCATGAAGGATACATCAGCCGCGTCACGCCCGACGCCGATGCGGACAATCTCGCTTGGGTGGGCCATGCCTGTGGGGTCAACGATGTGCCATGCACCATCCAGAAACACCTCGGCGACGGCGTGGAAATCCTGCGGGTTCACAGCAGGCCCATAGACGCTGGCGATCCGCGCGGGGATACCGGCAGAGCGTGCCATACCAATCAACACATGCGCGTAATCGCGACATACGCCGCGCTGCGCCAGAAAGCTATCGGTCGCAGTGGTCAGCGCATTGCTGGCGCAGATATCGTATGTGAAGTTCTCTCTAATCCAGTCGCTCATCTGCGCGATCAACGCGCCACCCGCGAGTGACCCGAATTGTTTAGGGACAAAGCCGAGGAAAGCTTCGGGGAAGCAATAGCGCGAGGGCATCAGAAACTTGGTCACATCGCTGGGCAATTGTGTGACATCATGGGCCGCAAGATGCGCAAGATCGGATGCGGGGCGCTGCACCCGTACCTTTGCTTCGTAGATACAATCGAATTCCTGTTCGATCCGCCCCCAGCGACGTAAACCGATATTCTCTTCGCCCGGAATGATGTTCCAGTAGACATCTTTGTTCGTGGTAAAGTGACTGCTTTCGCAAACCTGCGCGATATCCTGCGCTGCCTCGATCTGTAGCAGCAGGCTACAAGAGGTGGCGGTGGTGTAGCTGAGATGTGTCTTGATGGAGATGAGCACGCTGGGGCCTTTCCTTTCTCGATGACGACCACACCCCGCCAGAGACGCGCCGAAGGAATGCATCCTCAACGCTGTGCCAGAGACAGGAAACTGGGTTTAGATTTTGGTTTCGCGGATCAGGCCTACCCCCGGCCTGATTGCTTTGACCGGCTGGTATCGTTTTCCGGAGCGATGCGCAAATCCCCTTTTGCGCATGCAAAACAGGGCCCCGTAGGGCCCTGTGTTTCGTCAAACTTAACAGATTCTTAGTCTGAAAGGCGGACGTTGTCGTTTGAAATGGTGGCTTCGGCACTGGAGGGTCCGACGCGCGTAAGGATCTGATTCGCACCCACCGTGATGACGACCAAGGCGACCAGCGAGATAAGGAAAGCTTTCATCGTGCTATGCCTCGCTCTTGGTTGGTTTGGCGTTCAGCACCTCATCGGCCCAAATGCTGTGGTGCTCGCGCGCCCATTGTTCTTCGACTTCGCCTTTGCCCATCGCATCAAAGGCGCCCTCCATGCCGACGGAGCCAAGATAGATATGCGCAAGGATAATCGCGGTCAGCACAAGGCTGACGATGGCGTGCCAGAGTTGGGCGAACTGCATCTCTTCATGTGGCAACAGCGGATAGGGCAAATCAGGCAAGCCAAACCACCCCGGCACGCCCCAGCCGTTGATGACCGAGAATGTGTGCGCAAACATGTTGAACTCGAACGGGAACAGCAACGAAATACCCGAGGCCGAGATCGAGCCACCAAGGATAATCACCGCCCAGAAGATCAGCTTTTGACCTGCGTTGAACTTTTTCGCAGGCGGGTGATCGCCGCCAAACAGACCGCCCGCTTTTGCAAGCCATTTCAGATCGGTGCGGTCGGGAATGTTATGCACAACCCAAACCACAAACACGATCACAAGCGCTAGCATGAACGCCCAGGAAACGTTGTTGTGGATCCATTTGCTGGCGATTGCCAAACCAGAAAATGCCTCATGCCCAAAGGTTGGGATCAGAACCTTGCGGCCCAAGAGCGACACCAGTCCTGTGAGCCCAAGCAGGATAAATGACGATGCCAATAGCCAGTGGCCGAAACGCTCGAAGGCCTTGAAGCGTGTGATCGTCCGCCCTGTTTTTTCGCCGTGCAGGCGGATGCGCCCACGGATCAGATAGAAGAGGGCCAGCAGCACAAGCGTGCCGCCCAGCAAGGCCGTGGTCATTGAAACCAGTGGTCCTTCGCGGAACGCCTGCCACCACATCCCGCGATCCTGAATCATTGTTGTGACCGCAGGCCCACGTGCCTGGGTGGTCAGATCGGCAACTTCATAGCGGTATGCGCGCCATAAATCGGGATCCGACGCACCACCCAAGGTGCCAAGCTGATCTGTGATCGGTGCGGCATTCTCGGGGTTGCCTGTCACATCACTCCGGAAACTGTCATCCATGACCAGGCCTTCCTGGCGGCGCAGGATATCCTCCAATGTTTGCGCCCCGCCAGTGGCTGCGCGCGGATCATCGGTGGCCTCTTGTGCCGATGCGGGTGCTGTCATGGCGAATAGCAATGCAAAAACTGTCATCAGACGCAGCATTGAGAAATCCTCTCTGGCTAATCAAAGAAGGGCGGCCCGTGAAAAGGCCGCCCCTTTATTTGCATCTCGCAAAAGGGGCTATTAGCCGCCTTTCTGGTCGTAGGCTGTGCCCCAACCCCAGGCACCGGACCCGAAACCGCGGGCCACGACACGCTCGCGGTAGATGTCGGATACTGTGTCGCCATCACCGGCCAGCAGCGCTTTGGTTGCGCACATTTCGGCACAGATCGGCAGCTTGCCCTCGGCAATCCGGTTCCGCCCGTATTTGGCGAATTCGGCTGTCGAGTTGTTTTCCTCGGGACCACCGGCGCAGAAGGTACATTTGTCCATCTTGCCGCGTGACCCAAAGTTGCCAGCCTGCGGGAATTGCGGCGCGCCGAACGGACACGCGTAGAAGCAATAACCACAGCCAATGCAGAGGTCTTTGGAGTGCAACACCACACCGTCGGCTGTCTGGTAGAAACAGTCTACCGGACAAACCGCCATGCACGGTGCATCCGAGCAATGCATACATGCGACCGAGATGGACCGCTCGCCGGGCTTGCCGTCATTGATTGTGACAACCTTGCGGCGGTTGATACCCCAAGGCACCTCATGTTCGTTCTTACATGCAGTGACGCAGGCGTTACATTCGATGCAGCGTTCAGCATCAACGAGAAATTTTGCTCTAGCCATTCTACTTCTCCCTTATGCTGTCCAGATTTTGCAAAGAGTCGCTTTGGTCTCTTGCATCTGGGTTACGCTGTCATAGCCATAGGTTTGTGCGGTGTTGGTGGATTCGCCCAAGACGTATGGGTCGGCCCCTTCAGGATATTTATCCCGCAGATCGACGCCCTCCATGTGTCCACCAAAGTGGAATGGCATGAACGCCACGCCTTCGCCAACCCGTTCGGTGACCATGGCCATAACCTTGACCTTGCCGCCTTCGGGGCCTTCAACCCAGACCTGTGCACCGTCACGGACACCAAGGTTGTTGGCGTCACGTGTGTTGATCTCGATGAACATGTCCTGCTGCAATTCGGCCAGCCACGGGTTCGAACGGGTCTCGTCGCCGCCACCTTCGTATTCAACCAGGCGGCCTGAGGTCAGGATGATCGGATACTCTTGCGAGAAATCGTTTTCCTGAATTGAGGCATACATGGTCGGAACGCGCCAGAACTTCTTGTCCGCGTAAGTTGGATAATCTGCGACCAGATCGCGGCGGTTCGAGTAGAGCGGTTCGCGGTGGATCGGCACAGGGTCAGGGAAGGTCCAGACCACAGCCCGCGCCTTGGCGTTGCCGAAGGGCGCACAACCACGTGCAATTGCGACGCGCTGGATACCGCCCGATAGGTCGGTTTTCCAGTTGATGCCGCCGACATTATCTGCGCCACCTGCGACCTGTTCGATTGATGCGCGTTCCTCGGCGGTCAGATCACCGTCCCAGCCAAGGTCTATCAGCATTTGCATGGTGAACTCGGGATAGCCATCCTCGATCTGCGATCCGGGGGTAAAGACGCCCTCGGCCAGCAGGTTTTCACCATCGCGTTCCACCCCGAAGCGGGCGCGGAAGGTCAGACCGCCTTCGGCGACCGGCATCGACATGTCATAGAGATTTGCCGTGCCCGGGTGGTTCATCTCGGGTGCGCCCCAGCATGGCCAAGGCATCCCGTAGAAGTCACCGTCAGCCGGACCACCGACAGCCCGCAGTGTGGTGCGGTCAAAGGTGTGCTGGTTGGCCATGTGCATCTTGAGACGCTCTGGGCTCTGGCCGGTGTAGCCGATGGTCCACATGCCGCGGTTAAACTCGCGGGTGATATCCTCGATGTTGGGCTCGCCGCCTTCATCAATCGCAATGTTGCGGAAGATCCTGTCGTGGAAGCCGAACTTTTCGGCGAACATCGCCATAATCGTGTGATCAGGCAGCGATTCAAACAGCGGCTCAACCACTTTATCACGCCACTGCAGCGACCGGTTCGACGCCGTTACAGAACCACGCGTTTCGAACTGCGTACATGCCGGCAGCAGGTAAACACCGTCTGTCCGGTCCTGCAAAACAGCCGTCACTGTCGGATAAGGGTCAACCACGACAAGCATGTCGAGTTTCTCCATCGCCGTTTTCATCTCTTTCTGACGGGTCTGAGAGTTCGGCGCATGGCCCCAAAGTACCATCGCACGGGTGTTGTCGGGCTGGTCGATGTTTTCGGCATCTTCCAACACGCCATCAATCCAGCGGCTGACGGGAATACCTGTCAGGTTCATCATGGATGTATCGCCGTAAGACGCATCCGAGAACCGGCCCTTGAGCCAATCAAGGTCCTCTTCCCACACGCGCGCCCAGTGCGCCCATGATCCCGGTGCAAGGCCGTAGTAGCCCGGCAAAGTATCGGCCAGAACGCCAAGGTCGGTTGCACCCTGCACGTTGTCGTGGCCACGGAAGATGTTGGTGCCGCCACCGGCGACGCCCATATTGCCCAGTGCCAGCTGCAAGATGCAGTAAGCGCGGGTGTTGTTGTTGCCGTTGGTGTGCTGTGTGCCTCCCATGCACCAGATCACGGTGCCGGGGCGGTTGTTGGCAAGGGTCCGCGCGACGCGCTCAAGCTGGCTGCCGGGTGCGCCTGTGACGCGCTCGACCTCTTCAGGTGTCCACTTGGCCACTTCTTTCTTGATCTCGTCCATGCCCCAGACGCGGGTGCGGATGAATTCCTGATCTTCCCAGCCGTTTTCAAAGATGTGCCACAGGATACCCCAGACAAGCGCGACGTCACTGCCCGGACGGAAGCGGACATATTCATCGGCGTGCGCGGCTGTGCGTGTGAAACGCGGATCGCAAACGATCAGGGGCGCGTTGTTCTGCTCTTTGGCTTTCAGCATGTGCAGCAGGGACACAGGGTGCGCCTCGGCCGGGTTGCCGCCAATCAGGAACATCGCTTTGGAGTTATGGATGTCGTTGTAGCTGTTGGTCATGGCGCCGTAGCCCCATGTGTTCGCCACGCCGGCAACAGTGGTCGAGTGGCAAATACGCGCCTGGTGGTCGACGTTGTTTGTGCCCCAGTAGGCGGCGAATTTGCGGAACAGATAGGCCTGCTCGTTGTTGCTCTTGGCAGAGCCCAGCCAGTAGACCGAATCCGGACCGCTTTCTTCGCGGATTTTCATCATGCCGTCGCCGATCTCGTTGATCGCGGTTTCCCAGCTGATGCGGACCCACTCGCCGTTTTCTTTCTTCATCGGGTATTTCAGGCGGCGCTCGCCATGGGCGTGCTCACGGACCGCAGCACCTTTGGCGCAGTGTGCCCCGAGGTTGAACGGGCTGTCCCAGCCGGGCTCTTGCCCTGTCCAGACGCCGTTATCGACTTCTGCGATCACGGTACAACCGACCGAGCAGTGCGTACAAACCGATTTGATGCTTTCAACGGCGCGTGTCGCAGCCTGTTGTGCTGTTGCTTGGGTCACGCTGCCGCCTGTTGCGGCAATCGCAGCCAGGCCACCGATGGCAAGGCCCGATCCGCGCAAAAATCCGCGACGGTCAATTCCTTTGGCACCTGTGTTCACCATAATCGGCGAACGACCGGACCGGCGTGTATACCCGTTGGTCTTTTTCCTCAGCATTTTCTTCCTCCCTGATCCGATCTACTCGGATAATCCTTTTGGGGCCTGTTCGTCATGGTGTGTCGCTACCACGCGAAGAGCCCAAGAATGTTTAGAACCGCGTGCTTTCAAGATACGCACGCGTGTGATCGGTATCCTGAATCGTCTGCGATGACAGATCGACGGGCTGTGCTGCGGCTTGCGTCGCACCCCCCGCGGCCACGGCAGCAACGGCGGCTGGCGCGGCTGTGCCGGCCAATTTCAGAAATCCGCGGCGGTTTGTGCCCTCTTTTTTCTCGGTCATAAGGATGTCTCCCTTTCTTTCTTTGGCGGGCATCCCCACCGGTTATGTCGCAAGCTCGTCAGCCTGCCGTCATGCGAAACGCTTCTTTCTCGATGTCCATGAATGCCTGTCCGACAGCACCGACAGAGGCATAAAGGATGGATGATTTGGCCCCTTGCAGGTCGCTGAAATAATGCGACGCCCATGTGCCGATATGCGCGTTAAAGAACGTTTGTTGTTCGGCCAGTGTCGCCACACGACCAAACCGGCCAACGATCATGCCAGCCATCATTTCCATCAAGGAAGCGATGTTGTCTTCGGGTTCAAACACGTTTTCGGCACGCGTCATACCGAAATCGGCCATTGTCCTGCGCAAGTTGGCCAGCGGCTTTTCGTTCAGGAACCCTGTGAGGTAGTAGCTGGCAAAAGGCAGCAACTCGCCCCGACCAAGGCCGATGAAGAGCGCGTTGAATTCCGAACGCACGGCCTTTGGCTTGGAGATCTTTGCCACACGCGCCAGACCGTTGATCGCTTGACCCAACGCGGTATCATCGCCCGAAAGCCCCGCAGTCTGATCCAGCAGCAATTGATCGGGTGGTCCCGCCAGTATCACGCCCAGATAGTTATAGAGATCCGCGCGAAGACGGTCTTCCTCGGCGATATCGACTATTTCGACGGCGGCGTTCATGCGACATCATCCTCGAATTGAAACTGCATACGGCGGGGGGTGAATGGTGCAGGGTCCTCCTCAACCGCTGCACCATCCTTGGGCAGATCAACAGTCGGCGCGCTTGTCTCGGCGACATTCTCGGTGGTGTCCTCCTCGACTTCCACCTTTGCGACGGCCGGACCTGCCTCTTTCTGGCGCTCGATTTCCAACAGATGCGCCAGCATCCCTTTACCAACCTGATAGGTGGTCTTTAGCGCATCTTGCCCGATGCTTTGCGCCAGATAATCGTCATCATAATCGTTCAGCCCGTCAACACAGGCCAGAACCGGATTGCTGCGCCATAGCTTGCGCAGCGCGCGTTTGCGAATGTGTTCAGGCACGGCCTTGGACATGAAAGCCTTGAAATCATCGCCAATCGCAAGGCTGTCAGGATCAGGAAGGCCGAGCGTCTCCAAAATCTCTTCATCCGATTTCTCGGCCAGCGCCTCTTGCTCTTGCGCCAAAGCAGCCTCTTGCGCGGCGCTTTTCTCTTGTTCGGCTTCGGCCGCGACAGCGGCACGGCGGCGGGACCATGATGACAGCATATCGCTCAATTCAGCACCTCATTGCGGCGCGGCGCGCGATAGACATCGGCCGTCTGGCGGATACGCGGATCACCAATGCCGTCCTGGCTTCGATCGACGCGGGCCTTATCGCGGCGGCGTTTCACGAACACCTCTTCCTCGTAGTGCTTGTCTACAAATTCGGTAATCCACGCCCCGAGACCATCCGGCATTGGAATTTTCTCGACCTGCTCTTCGGCGGAATCGCAGTAGTCCTGTGCCTCATAAGGGGACGCAGTAACAAGCGCGACAGTCCAGGGTATATCCTTGTTCCCCGACACCGGGCGCAACACCACATAAACAGAAGGTTCGCGTGCCTGCAGTTCGTGGGCATAAGCCTCGACGTCAGACACATAGAGCGTCAGCGGAAGCGTTGCGGCATGGAACTCGGTCACATCACCATCGCTGCGCAGCACTTTCCAATCCGCAGGCCCGGCACCCGGCAGGACAGCAGAGGCTTTCCACGCGTGCTTGGCCCAACGCGTAACACCCGGCGCGCGTCTTACGACGACGCCAAGCGGCAATGACTGCGAACCTGGGTATTCGAATTTCAAAAGAAATCCTCGTTTAGTGTGCCTTGGTACACGGACAGATTGCCGCAGAAACTTGCAAACGCAAAGCTTGTTTTTATGTAAAGATGTCGCACCCTTAACATACTGCAGTGCAGCATTTGCCAGGCGCCAAATTTGCAAGGGTTCTGCGTGTGAAAGGCTCCCACTTTGTCTCGAGGATTATTTGAATTGCTGCATCTGCAAAGCCGGTTGCATGTAAATCAAACCGATATTTGGGTTTACTGTCTTGCGATTTCCTGACTAGCTACCCTCCGATCTGCGTTCATGAAAATCGGGGATGATGATGGCGAAAACACTGTTGGTTTGTGACTGTCTTGGGTCCCAAACAGTCGATGCCGCTGCCCTGCAGGCCGCCACAGGCCAAAGCTGTGGCGGGTGTTACTCAAGCCTCTGCACTGACCAGATCGAGGTTGCAGCCAAGGCAATCGGACAAGGCGACGTGATGATCGCCTGCCAGCAAGAGGCGCATCGTTTTCTTGCCGTTTCAGAAGAGATCGACGCAGAGGCACCTGCCTTTGTCGATATTCGTGACCGTGCCGGCTGGACCGATGATACTGCGGACACGACGCCAAAGATGGCTGCATTGATCGCTGAGGCGGCTTTGACGCCTCCAGCACAAAAGGCCTTTGATGTAGTGTCAGAAGGCACCTGTCTGATCGTGGGTGCGAACGACATAGCACTTGCCGCTGCTGAAAAGCTGTCGGATACGCTTGCGGTCACTGTGCTCCTTGCGCCGGGCACCGAAATAGTGCCGAACCAGAACTACGACACTGTTGTTGGCACGTTGCATCAGGCCAGCGGCACGCTTGGCCGCTTTCAGGTGCGCATCAGCGCGTTCCAGCAAAGCATGACAGGCGGGCGTGGAACCCCGGCGATGACAGCGCCACGTGACGGCGCGGTGTCGGAATGCGATATCATTCTTGATCTCACAGGCGGCACACCCCTGTTCCCCGCACCCGACAAACGTGACGGCTATGTGCGCGCTGATCCCAAAAGCCCTGTTGCTGTCGCGGACGCGGTGTTTGCCGCCAGCCAGTTGGTCGGCACGTTTGAAAAACCCTTCTACGTACGCTTGGAAACCAGTCTTTGCGCCCATTCCCGCGCTGAGAAACCGGCCTGTTCCAATTGTCTGAACCTATGTCCCACCGGCGCGATCACATCGGCAGGTGAACATGTCAGCGTTGATCCGATGATCTGCGCCGGGTGTGGTGCCTGTGCGGCGGTCTGTCCGTCGGGGGCAATCAGCTATGACGCGCCGTCTGGCGATTTCACATTTCGCCGCATCAACACCCTTGCCAGTACCTATCGCGCTGCGGGCGGCAAAAACGCCACGCTGCTGGTACACGATGACCACGGTGCCGAAATGATCAGCCTTGCGGCACGACACGGGCGCGGCCTGCCCGCCAATGTGATCCCTTTGCAGGTGGATGCTTTGGCGGGGTTTGGTCACGCCGAGATGGTGGGCGCTTTGGCGAGCGGATTTGCCCGTGTTGATGTTTTGCTTGCTCCAAAAACCGAACGCGACGCGCTGGTGCCGCAAGCGGATTTGGCGAATGCGATTTCGCCGGACAAGGTTGCTTTGCTTGATATCGCTGATCCCGACGCGCTGTCGGATCACCTGTTTGATCAGCCGAAAACGCCCGCCATTGCGGCGCCGATCCTGCCGCTGGGATCGCGCAGGCAGGTGGCGCGACTATCGGCAAAGGCGCTCAACCCCGATGTTACGACATTGCCGTTGCCCGCCAACGCACCTTATGGCGCGGTGATCGTTGATACAGATGCTTGCACATTGTGCTTGGCCTGTGCCTCGCTTTGCCCCTCTGGCGCGCTGGGCGACAACAGTGATCTGCCGCAGCTCCGGTTCCAGGAGGATGCCTGCCTGCAATGCGGCCTCTGCGCCAATGTCTGCCCCGAAAAGGCGATCACCTTGCAGCCGCAACTGGACCTGACCGACGCCGCCCTGTCGCAAACGGTGCTGAACGAGGAGGAACCTTTCGCGTGCATCGACTGCGGTAGTCTCTTCGGCGTGAAATCCACCGTGGAACGGATCACTGAAAAGCTGGCGAACAATCACGCGATGTACCAGAACCCGAACGCGATCCGCATGATCCAGATGTGCGACAACTGCCGCATCAATGCGCAGTATCATTCTGAGAATAACCCCTTCGCATCTGGCGAACGGCCCCGCCCGCGCACGACCGATGACTATTTGTCCAAGCGCAGGGATCACTGATCCGGCGATCCATCACTGATAAGGAGAAAACCCAATGAGCGAAGACTTTAACATGTCCATGCGCAAGTTCCTCAAACAGGTCGGCGTGACCTCGCAACAGGCGATCGAAGAGGCGATGCGCAACGCCGGTGACACCTCTGGGCGTAGCTTTGAAGCCAAGGTTGTGCTGACGGTTGACGGGCTTGATCTTGAACATGTCGTGACCGGCAAAATCGAAGGGCAGTCGTAACGTGGCGCTGACACGTGAAGCCGTTCTTGAGATCCTCAAGACGATTGAAGACCCCATCAGCGGCACATCCATCGCAGAGGCGGGGATCGTCAAAGCCCTGACCGTGCAAGACGGCGCTGTGCGCTTTGTGATGGAGGTCAGCGGTAGCCATGCTACGGCCTATACGGCGATCAAAGACAGCGCCGAAGCGCAGATCAAGGCGCTGGATGGCGTGGCGTCGGTGTCGGTCGTGATGACGGCGCATAGCACACCTGCGGCACCGCCTGATCTGAAACCACAGCGTGGCGGCGCGCCTGCAGGGCCCGAGAAAATCCCCGGTGTGGACCGGATTATCGCAGTGGCCTCTGGCAAGGGCGGGGTCGGGAAATCAACTGTTTCGGCCAACCTAGCCTGTGCGCTTGCTGCCGAAGGACGGCGCGTTGGTCTGTTGGACGCCGATGTCTATGGACCCAGCCAGCCGCGGATGCTGGGTGTCTCTGGGCGGCCTGCGTCGCCTGACGGCAAGACAATTCTGCCGATGCGCAATTACGGTGTGACCATGATGTCGCTGGGTCTGATGGCGAACGAGGATCAGGCGGTTGTCTGGCGCGGCCCGATGCTGATGGGTGCGTTGCAGCAGATGCTGACCCAGGTGCAATGGGGCGCGCTGGATGTGCTGATCGTTGATCTGCCGCCCGGGACCGGTGATGTACAAATGACGCTGGCGCAAAAATCGCAACTGAACGGCGCGATTATCGTGTCCACGCCGCAGGATATTGCCTTGCTCGACGCCCGCAAAGGCATTGATATGTTCAACCAGTTGGGCACGCCGATCATCGGGATGATCGAAAACATGTCCACGCATATCTGTTCCGCTTGCGGACATGAGGAGCATATGTTCGGTCATGGCGGTGTGGCGAAAGAAGCGGAAAAGCTGGGCGTTCCGCTGCTTGCGGAAATCCCGCTGCATATGGATATCCGCCTTGCGGCCGATGGCGGCGCACCGATTGTTGTGTCCAAGCCCGACAGCAGCCAAGCGGCTGCCTTCCGGCAGGTGGCCCGCGACCTGATCGCCGAAGGCCACGCATGAGCGAGCCGTCGTTTCCACCGCTCTTTACGGGGCAGGATGCGGCGGGCAGCGATCCTTTTGCGCGTGCGTGCGCCACGGCTGAGGCCGGGTGTGACGCAGGTCTTGTGATCTATGACCTTGCGCCTGATCTTTTGCGTGCGGCAATTGTCTTTGCCCCTGATGTGCCACTGCGTAAAGCGGCCGTAATGCTGCCCATTTGCGGCGTCGGGTTTCAAAATGCGCTTGGCGCCTTGGCCCCGCCCGAGGTGGCGGTTCATCTTGGTTGGGATGGTCCAATCTATGTCAATGGCGGGCGCTGCGGCGCATTGAAAATGGCGGCCCCCGGCCAGCCAGAGGATGAACCCGATTGGTTGGTCATCGCGCTGGAACTGGCGCTTTGGCCGCCCAGCGAAGACACCGGCCTGATCCCCGATGAAACAGCACTCTACGCCGAAGGCTGCGCCGAGGTGGATGCGATCACGTTGCTGGAGTCGTGGGTGCGCCATACTCTGGTCGGCATCAACACATGGACCGACAGCGGCACGGCAACGCTGCACCGCGAATGGATCGGCCTTGCGCATGCATTAGAGGGCGAAGTCACGGTCAAAGGCAGAACGGGCACCTATACCGGACTGGACGAAGATCTTGGCCTTTTGCTCAAAATCGGGGACAAGATCGAACTGGTCCCACTGACTGAAACCCTGACGAGGCCCGCATGAAACTTGCCCGCGCGATCCATTTTGACGAAAGCGACAGCCGCGTGTTCCATAATCCCGCGCGCACGGGTGAATGGTGCATTTCAGGCGGCTTTGAATTTTCCAACTGGAGCGAGGCCGATCTGATGGGCAAGGCGAAACAGGCCTTTTCCAACGGCTGGATGGGGTGTGAAACCTTCGGGCGGGTCAGTTTTGTCGCGGTCACCCAGATCGAGCCGCAGGAAAAGGACGCCATCGCAGGCCTGCTCGCCCAGCATTTCGTTGATATCTATGGCGCGCCCTCGCTGGAAGCGGCGCACGCTGTGGCCTTGGAAGAGATCGCGCAAATGGCCGATCTTTGCGCGGATCACGACGCCAATACCCTGCTGACTGTTGCGCGGGAATTGACCGACGCAGGTGTACGGGAAAGCTACCGCGTGATTGCGCCCCAAGACGCCGACCTGACGCAATTTGCCGTGCACGGCTCGCTGGACGAGCCGCACACGCACTGATCACTCAGCCTTGGCGTTAAACACAAAAAGCGTTTCGCCGTTGATCGTGTAATCGTTGATCAATGCCGCCGCACGCGGGCTGACCAGCCAGGTTTCAAGCGCCATCGCCAGATCGTTGCGGACATTTGCGTTCTTGGAGGGATCGACGGGCAGATAGGCGTATTGGTTGAACAGCACCGGATCGCCGGAATAGAGCAGCGCCAGATCGGCCTTATTGGCAAAGTTCAGCCAACTGGCACGGTCTGAAAGCAGATAAGCCTCCATTCCTGCCGCTGTGTTCAGCGCTTGGCCCATGCCAGCACCGACAGGGCGATACCAGCCGTCAAAACCTGCTGCGTCAAGACCTGCTGTCGCCCAAACGCCAAGCTCGGCCTTATGGGTACCGCTGTCGTCACCACGGCTGACGAAAGGCGCCTCGGCAGCCGCGATCCGTTGGAGCGCATCAGCAGCGCTTGCGGCATTGGCGATATCGGCAGGGTCCGACGCAGGGCCGATCAGGACGAAATCGTTATACATGATTTCACGGCGATGCGTGCCGTGGCCCGCGGCAACAAACGCCTCTTCCGCGGGACGTGAATGGACCAGAACCGCATCGACATCACCCGCCTCGCCCAGTCGCAACGCCTGACCTGTGCCGACGACAAGCAGTTGCAGATCAATATCAAGGTCTTCCTTGATCGCAGGCAACAGCACCTCGGCAAGGCCCGAACTATCAAAGGATGTCGTCACCGCCATCCGCATGTCTTCGGCAACAGATGTTGTCGCCCAGATGGCCATGATACCGGCTAGAATTCCCTTGATCATGTCACAATATCTCCCCTCAAAAACGCAGCCAGTTCTTCGGTTTGCGGGCGCGCAAATGCAACCTCTGCTTGGCTGACATCATGTACCTTGCCATGCAACATGAATATCAGATCCTGTGCCAGCCGGCGGGCCTGCCCCATGTCATGGGTGGACATCACAAGGCGGGTTCCGGCGGCAGATGTCTCCTGCAAAAGCGCCTCAATCTCGCGTGTGGTATGGCCGTCAAGGTTGGCGCAAGGCTCATCCAGAAACAGCACCTGCGGTTTGCGGATCAGGGCGCGGGCAATGGCAAGTTTTTGCCGCTCGCCGCCGGACAGGCGTGTCGCGGGGTTACCTGCGCGCTCGGTCAGCCCGATCCGGTCGAGCCAATGGTCCACGGCTTGCGCGATCTCGGCCTTTGGACGCCCCAAGAGCCGAAGTGGATAGGCCAGATTCTCTGCCGCGGACCGCCGCAAGACGATAGGCGATTGAAAGACAAAGGCGTGCTGCGCGGGATCATCGTGGTGCCAGGTCACCGTGCCGCTTGTGACGCGCTCAATCCCGTGCATCACGCGCAGCAGGGTTGTTTTTCCGGCCCCATTTGGCCCGATGATGATTGTCGGTCCCCCTGCATCAAGCACAAGGTCCGTCGGGCCGATCACAACCTTGCCACGGCGGCGCACCAGTACCTTGTTCAGGGTCAGGGGAAACATCTGTGTCACCAGCGGCCCTCCCGTTCGGTTTGCGACAGGGTGTGGATCGCAAGGTTCACAAAGATTGCAAGGCCAATCAGGACAAAGCCAAGACCAAGCGCCAAGGCGAAGTCACCCTTGCCCGTTTCCAGTGCAATTGCCGTAGTCAGCACCCGGGTGACATTGTCGATGTTGCCGCCGACGATCATGATCGCCCCCACCTCGCCAATGGCACGCCCGAACCCGGCAAGCGCGGCGGTTAGCAGATTACGCCGCCCATCCCAGATCAGCGTCATGATCCGCTGCCTTTTCGATGTGTTGAGCGATATCAGAAGGTCATGATATTCGGCCCAGAGCTCGCGCATGGATTGATGCGCGATCGAGGCAATGACCGGCGTGATGATAATGACCTGCGCGATGATCATCGCAGTAGGCGTAAAGAGCAGGTCCAGCACACCAAAGGGGCCGGACCGCGACAGAAGTATATAGACAAAAAGGCCGACAACGACAGGCGGCAGACCCATCAAAGCGTTGATCATCGAGATAACGAACCGGCGATAGCGGAAACGCTGTACCGCAAGGAAAGTGCCCAGCGGGATCGCAATGACAGAGGCAATCACCAGCGCGGTCAACGTTACGCGGAGCGAGCGCAGGCTGATTTCCCACAGCTCGGCGTCAAAGGTGACGACCAGCCAGAATGCCGCGATGAGACCATCAAGAATATCAACCATGGAAGCATTGCACTCGCGCTATTGCCGGGGCCGCCAACGTCCGGCTTTCGGGCAGAAAAGACAAGTCTCAATCAGGTCTGGCTCTGGGATGCCAAGACGCGCAAGCGACGCAACGCCTCTGGCCAAGCTCGCGGTGTTTTGGGCCTTACATCTGTATGTGTTGATAGACGTGGTGCACCCGAAGAGCCGCAAAAGGCCGGTTTCCGATGATTGGGAACGCATGACCGATCATCTGGTGGTGTCTTCTTTTGTGCAGGATGACGAATGGTCTGCTGAAAAAATCGCGCACACAAGCGGCAACATGCTCGACCGGCGAATGCCATAACGCTTTTAGGGATTTTGGTGCCCAGGAGAGGCAACTATCATCTTGGATATCCATGTAATAATA
This sequence comes from Yoonia sp. R78084, assembly GCF_044595625.1. Taxonomy (NCBI): domain Bacteria; kingdom Pseudomonadati; phylum Pseudomonadota; class Alphaproteobacteria; order Rhodobacterales; family Paracoccaceae; genus Yoonia; species Yoonia sp. R78084. The sequence continues at coordinate 2,974,288 of NZ_CP138993.1, read as the reverse complement.
GATACTTACGTCATGATAATTCATCGAGAATGGTCCCAGAAGTGGTCCCTATCTAGGCTTCAGTTTATGAAAATAGTGTCTGGCTGCGAGTAGCAGTACTTAGAAAAAGGCTTTCACGGCGAAAGACATGATAGTCTGCTTAGCGGGAAGATGCTTGCAGAGAAACATCGGCGCCAACTATTCCTCGCCAAGACGCGCTTGATGTATCGCCGAGGCGCTCGTTCCGAGCGTTGCCGTTTCTCACAGCCTTATTGACTTCGGATAGCTTCCTTTGGATGTGTGTTCGTACAACGGGGAATGCGTGAGACTATCATTATGGATAAAGGGCAAGGTCACAATGTCGGAGCTGTATTCCTGGAAAAGGCAGCCGAGCGCCCAAACTCTATTGCTTTCAGCTACGATACAGAAGGCGAAAGCCTTACCTGTGCCCAATTTGCTTCAATCGTCATATCAATGGCCAGCCACATGCGACGGCATGGCATATCGCCCGGAAAGACGGTGGCGTTCAAATCTGATGATCCTGTGGCGGTGTTATCAAGTATTTTCTCCGTTGCACTCCTAGGTGCCCGATGGGTGTTCGTTGATCCGTCGCCTACTCTAATGTCCAAAGCCAAAGTTGACCTTCTTCTAGATACCGAGCCCGACCCAGCCAAACGGCACGACAGGGCGGTGCTGGTCGATGCAAGCTGGGCGCGCCCACCTGCTGGGACCAATGTGAATGAACCTCCGCGCTTTTCCTGGTTGCCAATCTGAAAACGACATTTTGATGCTTTCGAAAACATCGGGCACCACCGGCACGCCCAAACTGGTCGCACTTAGCTATCGGACTATCAGCCGGCGGACCGCAGAGAATATTGCCTACTTTCCCCGCCCCGATATGAAGGTCAGCGGATTGTTCCCGTCCAGCGCACCAGCTCTCTTGTCGCGCTATATCGCTGCATTGGTACATGGAGCAGAAATTGTGGCCAGTCGTGACCCGGGTGTCTGGGAACGTCGCAAAGTTGATTTTGTCTTTGGCTCAACCGCGCAGCTTCGGGCAATCATGGCGGATCGCGTGCTTTCGCAAAAGTTGCCTCGGGTCCATTTGTCCGGAGCAACTGGCGATAAGCTGATGATCAGACATCTGTTGAATTCATTCGAAATGGTAACGAATGGCTATGGATCCACGGAAGGGTTCAACTGCCTGTCAGTAATTCACACGCTCGACCCTGATGGCACGGTTGTGAAGACAACGAAACTGCGCGGAGGGGCGCTAGAACTTGTTGATGCCGAAGATAATCCCGTCGAGACCGGTCAAATCGGACGTGTGCGCTTGCGGAACGATTATCTGGCTGATGGTTATCTCGATACACCGACGGCAAACGCCGATGCCTTTCGACAAGGATGGTTTTATCCGGGCGATCTGGCGCGATGGCTTGACGATGGCAATTTTGAGGTTGTCGGTCGGATCAACGATCAGTTCAATCTCGGTGGCGTCAAGCTGAATGCCGCCAGTATGGATTTTGTTCTTCTGTCAGTTCCGGGAATTGCTGACGCAATCTGCTTTGTCATGCCGGAACGTGACAGACCTGACAGTCTGCGATGCTTTTTGAAACTCTATCCTGGTTATGCGACCGACGAAGTGCTTTCGAATGCCCGCATTGCCTTAATGAGACTAGGCGGGGTTGCTGCAGTGCCTGAGCGTTTCTTGTTTGCTGAAACTTTGCCGCGGAATGCAAATGGCAAAGCAGATCGACGCGCTTGCGCAGAAATTGTGGAGAGTCGAAGACGTACACGCCAAGAATTGAAGATGTGACCGTAATAGCCAGCCTCACATATTTGTGTTGAGAAGTGAGCGAAAATCCGCTATGTTGGCCTTGAAAACTATAAAAGCGAAAGTCTGGAAACCAAATGGCCAAGTCAAAAGTTTTAGATATGGTGCTTGTAGGCGGTGCCACTGCGGTTGCAGGAGGCATAGCAGCGTCCGGCGCACAGGCACAATCACTTGACGGCTTTTATGGCGGCATTTCTTATGCTGACATCGGCGGTGATTACGGTTTGGAGTTTGCCGATTACAACTTTGAAGGCGGATCTGCCGGTCTGTTTACCGGATATAACCTGTCCGTTGGCGATATGGTGCTTGGTGTTGAGCTCGCCTATGTGGGATCAGACATCACAATTGAACCTTCTGCATATGATTACACCTTCAATAATCTTATTGATATCAGTGGTCGGGCTGGCAAGGTTTTTGGCGATGTTTTCGTATACGGCAAGGCTGGCGTAAGTTTTGTTGGTGTCGAGACGGACTTTGGCTACTGGGACGGGAACGAAATCGCCAGCGGTGCACATGTTGGTCTCGGCTTGGATTATGTCATTGCCGATAGATATTTTGTAGGCGCAGATGTAACCCGTCGTTTCATGCGGTATACAGACGAAGTTGGACAGTATGTCCCTTCAAATGAAATCGACACCGCTTCGTTGCGTGTGGGTATGCGGTTCTAAGCGGCCTGGATATAGAAAATTGATAGAGGCTGGTCTTGCGACAAGCCTCTATTTTTTTGTGCTATCAGTCTTCGCTAAACAGCTTGCGAAGGCTTTCAGCGGCGACTTTGCCAGTTTGCGGATTAACAGGAAAGCTCTCTACAGACTTCACTGCCGCAATTGAAACTCCGGCGAAGGATGGTTTCAGGGTGGCCTCTGCTTCATGGCGATCAATGGTTTCGCCGCCACTTTGGACCAGTAAAAGCTGTTCAAGCCCATGTTCGTTGCGATCGACAAACGCAACAAATTGCGCGCCTTTAAACTGTTCAGACAGGTATTCCGTTACCCGCTCGATTGAGTATTTGTTGCCACCAAAGTTGACGATATTCTTCAGGCGATCCACGTATTGATAACCGTCCGCAGTGCGTTTTAGAACGTCGCCTGGAAAGAAGACTCCTTGCTTTAGCCCCGCAACATCATTGTCGTTCTCATTCAAATACTGACGCTGCATGCGGGGGTCAGTGAAGCGAAATCCAACCAAACCCTCATCCGCGTCCGGCATCAAGCGCCCTGTATCATCGTAAAACCCAATCTCGAGATCATCACGCACTGGATGGCCCAAATACCCCGAAGGCCGGTGGTTTTCTGGGTTGTGACGATACCCGAGCATCATACCGATCTCAGAAGCACCATAGCCGATGTGAAGAGTTGCATCGCTCAGCTCTGCAACTTGTTGGATGAGTTGCTCTACCGCAAGTGCGCCGCCAATACGGATATCCCGAAGTGAGGCAATGAAGTGCTTTGCATCAGGCAACTTCAGCATTTGCGATAAGATCGCCGGAGTTGTTGCCAACGCGTCAACGCGATAGAGGTCGATAAAGGACAAGATCTTCTCACGATCGCTTGCGACCAGGACGACACTTCCCCCTGAAAGCAGCACAGACAGGGCTGCGCTGACTGCCCAACCTGTGTTCGGCGCCAATGTCGTCGTAAAGCGTCGACCCTTCATAGAGAGATTGACGAAACCGGCACTGACATTGACTGTTTTTAGCCGTTCGGCCTCACCGCCGATCACATATTTTGGCATACCTGTGGAACCGGATGTCTGTGTAATGAATATGCCGCCACCGTCTACCATCGTATGGGTCGAATAATCGGGTGTTGCCAGCGTTCCCAGAGTACGAAACCAGCTGTTTTCAATAACGATTTGCTTCGATTGATCGATGAGATCGGTCGCTTCGGTGACGATGGCCCGATCGAATGCGAGACCGCCAAGCTGTGCTTGTTTGACCGATGTAAAGGCAACCCGATAGCCGCGCAGACTCAGGAGCAGAGTGAAGGCCATCGTGAATTCACCCCGGGCCGTGTCCAGAACAAGTGTTTGCTCCGGTCGCACGCCACGGGTCGCAAGCTCCATATCTATCAGGTGCACGAGGTCCAGAATGTCCTGATAGGTCAACTGACTGCGTTCGGTGATCATTGCGATGGTCTGTGGCTGTTCAGCTGCTACCTTCGCAAAAGCGGAAATGATGCTCATCTTTGGCGGTCTCCCAACGTTTATTGGCCGTTGTCCGTTGCCTTCAACGGGCGAGCAAGCCTACATTCTACCCATAGCATGCGTGACCTAGGAGAAAATGATCAATTGCAGCCAGGTCTGTCCAAAAGCATTGAAAACAGCTGTTTGGCTCACGCAGATCGCGTCGCCATTTATGATGTTACGGGCGAAGCGATCCTGTTCAAGAGCCTGCTTTCCATGATTATGGCCTTTGCAGAGAATGCGACCGCTCATGGTGTTCGCCCCAAGCAGGTTGTCGCAGTCAATGTTGCAGACCCAACCGCGGGTTTTATATTGCGATTGGCACTCTTGCGCATCGGGGCGCATCTGATCGAAGGAACGCGGTCTTACCTGGAGAATTCACTGGGGATTGATGCGCAGTGGTCGATCAGCGAGCAGCAGGAGACATCCAGCGCACAGATTGATCGTGATATCTATATCGATAGAACGTGGATCAAATTACCCGGCTGCGAATTCCCGATAAATGGCAGTGGGCACATGATCAAGTCCACCTCTGGCACCACGGGTACTCCAAAGTTGCGCCTCTTGAACGAGGATGTTCTGCTTGCAAGGTTGCTGCGAGCGAATGACCATCGCGGCACGCAAAGTGGTCCATCGTTGATAGGGTACAGGCCGTCTTCATCGCCGGGCTTCAATCAGGCCAGTCGGGCAATCTTGAACGGAGTGCCGATCATTCAGCCCCGCCGTGACCAGACCGAGAACCTTCGATTACTTCAAAGGCACGCCGCAACAGATGCCTTCTTGTCACCTTACAATTTCAAACAGCTAATTGAAGCCGCACGCACCACCGATCAACTCCCTAAGACTCTGCAGCAAGTGACTGTGGGTGGCGGGTCACTTTCGCCTCAAGCAGCGATAGAGGCTGAGAGTCTTTTTGGGTGCCCTGTCTACAACAGCTATGGAAGTGGCGAAACCGGGTCAATTTCGAAGTTCCGCGTAGCCGAGTTGGCCCAGACACCAGGTGTTGTCGGCAATATCTATGACGACATGAAGATCAAGTTTTTGGCCGCAGACGGGAGCCAGATAGATCCAAGCGTGGGCGGTGAAATTGTGGTGAATGTACCGCGAGAGATACAGGTTCTCGATTATCCATCATGCGAGCCCCTCTGCGATGCAGATGGGTGGGTCAAGACGGGCGATTTGGGCCAGATGCTGTCTGATAATACGCTTTGCCTGACAGGGCGTGTGTCAGAGCTATTGAATATTGGTGGTGCAAAGCGCTCGCCCAGCTGGTTTGAAAGCATAGCGGCTCGATGCGATCCAAATGCGACGATCGTTGCCTTTGGTGTGCCTGCCAAGATGGGTACTGACAATGTGGGCATTGCCGTTGAGGCCCGCGAAGACTTCAACATTCAGGAATTCGCCCAATTCATGCACAGCATTCTTGGTCAGTCGTATGTCTTGCAGATTGGCCTTGTCGACAGAATACCGGTAAATGATGCAGGCAAAGTGGATCGGCAAGCTCTCCGGGATTTGTTCCTTGACGCCAGTGACGCGCCGTAAGCATGATGCACGCGAAGACTAAAAATGTAAGGGAATTAGTTTAAATGAAGATCGTTCTTGCGATGGTTACGGCTTTGGCAGTTACTGCAGGTGCCGCTGCTGCAGATGAAACCGTTTCGTTTCGGGTAGGGTACTCTGCTGGCGGCTCTTATGACATCAACGCGCGCCTAGTGGCAGAATTTCTGCCTGCGTATCTGGCAGAAGGTACGGGTATCATCGTCGAGAATGCGCCTGGTGCGGGCAGCCTGACACTTGCAAAGACCATGATGTTTGAAGACGCAACGGATGGAACCAGCATCGCGACGATCAGTTCTGCTTTGGCGCTGTCACCAATCTTTGATCCAGAGTCAACGGACTTTGATCCGCAAAAAGTGCATTACATCGCGAGCCTTTCCAATGCGGCATCCTACTGTGTCGCGCATAAATCCTCCGGGATTGAGACGTTGCAGCAACTTCTGGACTCTTCTGATGCAAAGGTTGGGGCGACAGGACGTGGCAGCACAACCTATACTTTTCCTTCTGCGATAAAGACGGCATTGAATGGTCAATTTGAGATTGTTGTCGGCTTTAAAGGTGGCAATGAAATCGATCTTGCGATGGAGCGCGGCGACGTTGATGTCCGCTGTGGAATTGGCTTGAACACGCTGGTGCGCGGTGATGCTCTTGAACGGCTCAATGTGATTGCGGAAATCGCCCTTGAACCAAAAGGCGAAATGGATGGGATTGATTTCGCGCTTGATTTTGCCCCTGACGCAGAAACGCGTGCCGCATTGGAATTGGTATTTGCGTCGGGCAGCGTCCATCATCCTGTCATAGCCGGGCCCAATACAACCGAAGAGGCCGTCGATGCATTGCGCGCTGCATTCTCGGCACTTGCAACTGATCCGGACTTTGTCGCGGCGAATGAAGACAGGAGAGCATTCATCAATATCACGGATGGTGCCACCGTTGAGGCGATCATTGATGGATTCCTGTCTGCACCTGACGACGTGAAAGAGCTCGCACGGACGCTTGTTCAGTAGATAGGAACATCCGATTATGGGTGTGTTAATTGAAGCTCTGTCTGAACTTGCAGAGCCGCTACGCCTCGGGATGCTATTACTGGGGGTCGTTTTAGGCCTTGTGATTGGGGTAATCCCGGGGCTTGGCGGCATATTTGGGCTCACACTGCTGATCCCTTTGACCTACACACTAGATCCTATTTCAGCGCTTGCGCTCTTGCTGGGAATGTCCGCGGTCACAACGACATCGGATACAATACCTGCGGTGTTACTGGGCGTTCCCGGAACGGTCGGTTCGGCGGCGACTGTCCTTGACGGGCATGAAATGGCAAAGCAGGGCCATGCGGCACAAGCCTTGGGTGCTGCCTATATGGCGTCGTTGATTGGGGGTGTGTTCGGGGCGCTTGTACTTGCGCTGTCGCTTCCCATGATGCGCCCCTTGGTACTCTTACTGAACTACGGTGATCTGTTGGCCATTACGATTTTTGGTCTCACGCTGGTTGCCCTTCTGTCCGGTGAAAGCAAGATCCGCGGTGTGCTGGCAGCGCTCTTGGGTGTGCTCGTCTCGCTCATTGGACTTGACCCATATGAAGGCGCTGAACGTTGGACCATGGGAAGCCTTTATTTTTGGGGTGGCGTCCCCACTGCGATTGTATTTCTTGGCTTGTTTGGTTTGTCCGAACTTGCGGCGTTGTCTGGACGCGGACAAATCCAACAGTCTGCGAATATGAGCGACCCAGGCGGACTACGCAGGGGCATGTACGATGCGCTGCGCCATTGGCGTTTGGTGCTGAAATCCAGCGCGATGGGTACACTTCTGGGGGCAGTGCCAGGCATTGGCGTTACGGTGATTGAGTGGATCGCTTATGGCAATGCGGCACGTCATCCCGGGCCTGGTCCCGCCTTTGGAAAAGGCAACATTCGCGGTGTGATTGGACCCGAAAGCGCCAACAATGCAAAAGAGGGTGGCGCACTTCTACCGACGCTTGCATTTGGAATCCCTGGATCTGCCCCTATGGCGATTTTGCTTGGCGCGTTTGCCATTCATGGCATCACAGCTGGACCCAACATGCTTGGAGATGATGCACCCCTCTTGGTCTCTATGGTTCTTGCAGTCGCTGTTGCCAACATGATCGGGGCTGTAATTTGTATGGGCCTGACACCGCAGCTTGCCAAGATCGCTAGCATTCCAGCAACGCTGATCGTGCCTGTCAGTCTAGTGTTTATCGGTCTTGGTGCTTTCAGCACCAACAAGGTACCGCACGATCTAATGGTACTGCTGGTCTTCGGGTTGCTTGGCATAGCGTTTCGAAAATCTGGCTGGTCGCGGCCTGCTTTCGCGCTGGGTTTTGTCCTGGGGCCAAGTCTTGAAAGATACTTTGTGCTGACCTACCAAATCTCGGGCTGGAACTGGTTGAGCCAGCCCTTCGTCTTGATTGTCTTTGCGATCATCGCCGCCGGCTTGCTGCGTCGATTACGGGTGCCCAAAGAGCGAACGACGATGGCAATAGACGGCTCTGCCGAGGCAGATTTTCGCGATGGATGGCTGATTGTATCTGTCATGGTCTTTGTCGCTACTCTCGCAGTAGCCGCATTGCCACTCCCTAATGCTGCAAGGATCTTACCACTTATTGTCTGTTGCTTTGCTCTATCGTTGGGTTTTCTTTCGATGTTCAGTCTCTGGATGAACCGCAAAAAGAGTGAACCGATCCAAGAGAACGCTCCGACTATTTATGAGTTCATCAGCGGGGCGGCTGCCAAGTTCATAATGACGGTCGTGCTACTCGCAGTCCTCTTGCTGGGGTTCGGGCACTTGGTAGGACCAATGATATTTATTCTGATAATCCTTTCCACTCAGCATGCCAAAAAACGAAGTTGGTCTCCTGTCTTCTGGGCGCTGGGCATCACGGCCGTATCCTACTTGATTTTTGATCTGGTGGCGCAGCAAAGCTGGCCAACTCCTTTGGCATTCAAAATTCTAAGTGTAATCAATTCGAGCTTGCAGGAAGTTGGTCATCAACTGTCGCTTCACTTGAATGGGATTGGTTATGAAGTCTAATTTAAGAAGTAGATCACATCGCTCTGGAGCCTCTTACTGTTCGGTTCCCAAATACCAGTCATCAAGATGACCGCTCTAAGCAGTTGGACGCTGTGATTTGGATCAATGTCCGCACTGGCGCTCGTTCTCCTTCCTACAAAAAAATACCTAGCGCAGACCCCCGCCCGACTGCCCGCAATGGGAAGCCGGACGGGGGTTGTTTTTTGCCGTCTAGCCAAGCCCTCTTTTGCTCACGTACTCAGCGAGCCACCGCCAGTACGCCCCAGCCGAGGTAAAGCCTTGCTCCTGAGCCGCGAGCGCTTCGGCTTGCAGCCGTGTCAGCCCCCCATCGTATTCCGCGATGGCAGCCCGCTCCTCGAAGGCTTCGATGTCAGGGATACGGGTGGAGGTCATAGCAGCACCTCCTGAGGCAGCCTGATCTGATCAATGATTTCCCGCTTTTGGGTGTCACTGATGCCTGCCGAGTAGAGCCCATAGGTCAGTTTGTTCTCGGACCGTGCTGACTGATGGCCCACAAGACTGGCGGTGAAGTGCTCAGGGACACCGGTGCGTTCACACTGTGTGATGAACCACTTACGGGTGGAGTGGAACACGGTGCTGTGGAGCTCTCGATGCACGGACCTGAGGTAGGCATAGCGCTTGACCACCCGATCCACCGTCAGGGATGGAAAGAGCCGCCCCGTGGATGGCAGTCTTTGGTCCAACAGTTGCTCAAGCACGGGATGCAGAGGAACCACCCGCTCTGCCGCCTTGGACTTGAGTGGCCGCAGGTGATTGGGCATGATCTGCACGAACCGCCCGAGGTTGCCCTTGGTGGAGATATCCTCCGCCAGGAGCCCACACGCTTCCCCCGACCGCATCCCTGTGAGCAGACAAAAAAGAAGGGCGCTGTGAAGCACCCTGTCATTTGCATTGAGAAGGAGAGAGACCTGAGCGTCAGTCAGGACTCTGTGTGACCTGACCTCTGGCCTTTCCTTTACCTGCAAGCCATCCCAAGGATTTGTCTCCAAGTGCCCCGCCCGAACACACCAGTCCAGGAACTGCTGCAACTGTCGCCAGATACGCCGCTGGGTTTGGGCTGTCAGGGATACGCCCTCATGCTCCTCCGACAGAGCAGCCAGTTCTGCCAGAGAGGCCCCCTGTGCATCACTGTACTTCCTGATGTTGGGAGACAGCCGCGCAACATACCCCAAGACCTCCTTACCCAGCGTGCCGTTGAGGTCCCCCAGCTTGTGCTCCCCAAGATGTGAGGTCAGCAGGTCCAAGGCAAAGCGGACTGACTTGTAGCTGCCCGGGCGCAGGCGATTGGAGACCTCTGCCAAGTAGACGGCAGCAACCTCCTGCACCTGTTCCTCCCCCAAGAGCCGAGCCCGCTGGTAACGGGGAACGGCAATGGCGATGTGCGCAGGTGCAGTCAAATGCTCAGGGTTAGCGATCTGTGCCTCCGCTTCCTGAACGATCGCATCGAAGGTGGTGTTGAGTTCTACCACCCGCTTGGCAGCAACCTTGGCATCGGCGGTATGCAGGGACCGCTTGAGCGACGATCCCAAGATTTCCTGCAACTGGACTGGGTAAGTGCGGCGGTAGATCCATGTGTTATGCCGTCTGTAGGCATACTTTATCTGTGTGGACATAGCGTCTCCTAGCGGGGCAAAAGCCCCGGTTTGTGTGTTGGATTGAGTTTTTGTGAACGGAATCAACAGGGGGCTGGGTTTAACCCCTTCCCTGATCGCCTCCGGTGCTGCGCGAGTGGACCCGCAGGATCAGCTCCAGCCCCGGTTCACCGTAGACACCCTCGAGAGGTCCCGTCAGCGAGTAGCCGGTGATGCAGTCGTCAAAGACTTCCCACACCTGGAAAAGGTGCTCGGGAATGTCATCGAGGGGACGCAGGACAACAACGTCGTCTTCTTTAAGGTGCCAGTCCGTCATAGCGACCTCCGCGTCAGCAGAAGGTCAGGAAGGACCACCCCAAGGGCCACACCAAGCGGAATGGGCAAAGGAATGGGTTGGAGCCAGCTTGGCAAACAGGCCAATACCAGCAGTGCCCCGGCAAGGGCTTGGGGGATCGCTAGATCGAGGCCAAACCTCGTCCTCAGTATCCAGGATAGGGCCAGCCGGAAGCCGACCCCCGCCGCCAGAAGCAGCAAAAAGGGTGTAAACATCTATACATCTCCATGAAGGGTTTCTTTTGTATAGATGCGGGGATTTCCTCAGTTTTTATGGGCTTTGTGGACCTGTCTTGCCGCTAAGGGTGGAAAGGTGGGGTGGGTGGATTGCAAAATCACCTACATAGAGTGCCACCCACGCGGAACCTCCCAGCGCGTACTGTGTGCCAACTCAAAGCAGCCATTCCGAGCGCTTGGTGCCGAAGTCTGCTATGCGGGACAAAGCTGCCCTTTCACTTCTTTCCCACAATGTCCGCTTTCGAACAGGTGCGGCCATATATGCGTCGTGTGACCGCTTTATCCAGCGGAGCCTTTCGATAACCCTAAAAACGAAAGAGTTGGGCTATCAATTACTTGGATATCAACTAATCTTACAGCTCAAGCTACTTCAGAACTCGGAAATGCTATGCGTCGAGCACTTGTTGGATATTCCACACCGATTGGATATGATTATCAATCTCCCGCCGTAAAAGATGATCAGGGGAGGCCAAAGCAAGCAAATCCGGTTGTCGTGGGAAGTATGGGTTTAATGCTTCTCTACGACGAGATTTGGTTCGCGGAAGAGTGGCTTTGCCCCTCAAGCATGCGCCAGCTACCCTACTGCCGGATTCTCAGTAAAGAAAAACCTGAGCTAACGAAGCTAGTGGAAAAGATGCCGCGAATTGACTGGGGCGCGGGTAGCGAATTTCCAAACATTAATGACTTGGATACAAAAGGGTACGGTGGGTTCATTGAAGGATACTACGGCGTTAGCAACGGAGTCGATAATCACAGCTACTCAGGGAATCCAACACCTGAAAACCTGCTCAGAGACCTTGAATTAATTGATAAATGCGAAGAGTTAGAATTTGACCTAGCGATGAACAATTTTACACATCAGTTCCTTTTTCCGGAAGGGCTTGAATACTTGCAAGCAAGAACTCTATTCGAGCAACTTGAACTCGCCGAAAACGCCCTGAACGTCGTGAGCATGTACGATATCACTGGGGCCTCAGGACCTTATCATCCCGTGATCGATCCTATGCGAGAAAGCAACTTCCTTTCAGATTTTAGAAATTGGGCAAACCAGCAAACTAGCAACCTACATAACCAACCCGTCGAAGAGATTCTTGAAGAGTTAGATGAGCGGGTTTCAGAATTTGCATCGGGAGCTCTTTCTGCGGCGGTTGGAGCCGACGGCATTAAAGAGACCATTGTAGACATGGCACAGGACGTAGCTCTCGATCTGGTACCAGGAGCAGCAACAGTTCACACCGTTCTAGGTCTAATCGGAGCGGCCAACGAACGGTCCGACCGGCGTCTCAGCGCATTCGTTGCTGATGGAAGATCTTCAGTTCATATTGAACAACGAAAGGCAGACCTAAAGAAGCGTCAAGCGCGTCGATAAATGCCGTTCGCCGCATCGCAAAGCACTGGTCAACTTGGGATCTTCAGTATCATTCGCCGCGATCTGCGCGAACGGCCGCTTATGATACGATTCCGCCCCCAGCCTGACTCGACCTCATATAGTTGCAGATCGTACAAGTGACGTGGGATCCGACGGATCTATACTATAGGTTCATTCTCCAAGGCTGTTGCGCTCGTCATCTAACTTCCAAGAAGGGTTGCAATGGCAACAGCTAACCCACCGAACGTTGCCAGCATCGATAGCAATGCAATGATAAACTGTGCTCGATCACGAAGCTCTTTGTCGCGGAAGATCTTTCTCATTGGCATCTCCTTTCGAGTTTACAGCTAATGCTTTTTCCAACAGTTGTTAGGTGAAAAATTTAATAGAATCAGAAAGTTATACTTAATCATCGGCCATTTTGAATGTGGAAACAGACCAAAGAAAACCAGCAAAAAAATATGCTCAACATTTTGTGGAGTCGCTTTTTCTCTTAGGATGACTATTTTTAAGGGGTGTCGTGCCGAAAGGTTGAAAAATGAATAGAGATGTCGAGGGTGTCGAAAACGAAAAGGACACTTCAAAAAGTTCGATAAAAGATCGCGTGATAAAGGCGGAGACGCCTAGTCAACGAGACGAGAAAGAAACCATAGCGGCTTTAGTTGGCGCCTCAATACGCCTTCGATTGGAAAAAAACTACCTACTTCTACTTGATAACTATTTCGAGGGTTGGAAAGAACAGTACTCGGCGAACGTAAATGAAAAGAAGTATCGCTCAGCAAAAAAGCTTCTGATGAGTTCGGATGGCCGCCAAATTATTGAACTGGTTTGGAAAGAATCTAGGCATATTCCGGATATGTCATTAGCAATTTCAGGATATGAAAAAAGTATTCTACAATATACACCAAGCATTACAGACATAGCCGACGCCATTGTTAGTGATGCTTCCTTTGATGAAGTTTCTGGCTTTAGGACAGGCAACCGTATCCGTCAAAGAGTTCAAAGAGTAGTGGAGGCGGCAGAGTTTTTTGACCTGCTAACCCGCCCTGACGCAAAAGGAGGCTGTGCTCGGCCCATTCAAACAACTGATGATTTACACCTGCTGATGAAGCGGGTTCACCATCAGAACATTGCCGAAATAGCACAGCTTTTTCCTGGCTCCGGTGACAAAACGGGCGGAGCATAAAATGAGAAACCTGATAAGAAATCGTGTCCCTACGTCAGATCGAGACACTATTATGATCCCCGATGACGGAGAGTTACTGCCCGATGGCCTGATAAATACCCTTAGTCTTTTTGAAGGTTTAGATAGTGGCATCACTAGCTCCGCTCGAGCTTTGTCTCATGTTCTTGACGAACTTGATCTCGGAACAGATAGGCTGCTGGGTTGCCCGTATGATCACGAGCTTCTCCGCACGTTGGTGTTTGATACTTGTGTGAAGAGAGCTGTCCCTGAAAGGGTCGTAGACCTGTACTCTCCGGATAGTATTACGCAGCCAAAAGAGTTGACAGATACACTGCGCGTTTTGCAGAAAGTGTTCAATCAATACTCCATAAGTTCTGATGAAGTATTTGCTTTTGAGGAGGTATCGCTTGCTCCAACTGCTGGTCAAGCGTTGTTAGCAACTCTCCGCTCTCACAAGGTTGGCAAAGAAGTATTAGTGCAGTTGTCTTGGATGTTCCGTTCTCTCAATGACGACACAATCTGGTGGCTCGTCGCTTTCTCAGATTTACGCAGTAATGCTGACGCCATCATTTCAACAATGGAAGAGGGGCCAGAAGCAGAGCTATTCTTTGAAGAAGATACTTTTGTTGAAGTAATGGGTGATCCGTGCTTGGACAGCGGCAATTTGACCATCAATATGATCGAATTTTTATACCAGAATGATGCGATTAGCGAAAGCGTGCGTGATGAGCTTCTAAACTGGATTGTTGAAAACGGAGAGGAACTAGAGATTTGTCAGTCTCTAGCAGAAAAGTTGGAAGATGAGTTTTGATAAGGCGGTCGCTGGAACTTGATTCATCAGCGGCCGTCTACACGAGGCCTAAAAAAGTAGGAGAGCACCTTAAAGTGTGGGGCAATCACACCGCACTTTTGATTTCAGCGTCGGCTTTCATTCCCGGATACCACTGTTTGGATTTGCCTCGAAGCGTCCCATCAAGCGTCCGGGTGCGAATTTGGAGCATGAGGGGGGCTGTTACGGGAGGGGTATAATAGTAGCGCAAAGAAAGTTAGTCATTGAAATGAAATGATTTTTCCGGTCGGCTATTCCCACAAAGATGCCACTAAGTCGGTCCATTTAAGTGTTTGACATATTACGAAAAAATCTCGCTATCGTACGATTATGCCCCTCCTGCAATCGCCCCCCCAGATCGCGGCGGAGCTGAACGCACGCGGAATCAAAACCGCACGGGGCGGAAAGTGGTACGCGACCACGGTTCGGAATATTCTAACGGCAGAAAACGGGGCTGAGGGCTGCGCGGCCTAAAACGGTCGTTTTTGTCACTGAACGGGCGGTTGTTGGAATCGCTAGAAAAACCTGTGCCACAAACCCTTGGCAGGACTCACGTTAGTTTTGTCGCTTTTTTGACCACATGACAAAGAAGCCGACATTGATGCGTCACGCAGCATCCGTCACTTTGGGCTCGAACCCGCCGTTCGCTGCAGGAAGAACGAAGGTCCGTTATGGCAATATTCGGCGGCCGATAATTTGTTTGTCCTGACCGAGGGTGGAAAGGTGGGGTGGGTGGATTGCTAAACTCTCTACATAGAGTCCCACCCGCGTAGGAGCTCCCAGCGTGTGCCATAGGCTTGGGTTGCGAGATGGTCGCGGAAGTTGTCCTTCTGGTCGCCGGTCAGCAGGTGGCGCGGGTTGACGCAAAAGGGGTTGTTGCACTCGTGGCGCATCAATTGCGTCTGACTAAGTGGGACGACAGTCGCGATCCCGTAGGCAAAGCGGTAGGCCGTGAGCGTCTTCTTCTGGAACTTGATGTTGGCGCGGGCGTGGTCGCCGAACCAAAGGCACCCGTGACTGTCACGGCTGGCCAATTGGAAGATCAGCGTGAGATACTTTGCGACGGCGCTTTCCATATGGGTCGTGAACACCCAGTCCCACCAAAGATACTGCCGATCGCTAATCTCGACCTTCATCCGTTCGCGCAGGTAGACCTCATGGCGAGCCCAAATCCTGTCGCGCTCAGAAGTCAATTTCTGCATCGAGATCATCCTTGAGGGTTGGGTCAGTCGGCTCGCCTTGGTCCTTGACGTAAAAGCCGTTTCCCAGTTCGCCTTTTGAGTTGTCGACAACTTCTGTGTCGAGCTCCCAAGTGTCTGGTCCAGAGATCACGCTGCCTTTAAGGGTGTATCCTGGCTTTAACCAGATCATCCGCTTGTAGTCCTTGCCGCCCCACTTGGCGTTCTTGCTGACCCACCCAAGGTCGGCCAACACATGCTTTAGGACGGTTTTCTTCGTCGCCAGCCTTTGCTCGACCATAAAGTCGGCACCCTTCATGTTGACGGCCACACACTCATGCTCATCGAAGAACTCGGCCACGGCCTTGCGGGTAATGTCGATGGCGCTTTCCTGGATTTCTCGCATGACGGCGGTCGCTTTCTGAATGACCTCCAGTGAGTGGGGGTTAAAGTCCTCTGCCACCTTGTGTGCCTTTAGGGCCTTGTAGAGGGCGGCCACGTGCCTTGGGTCCTCAAAGTAGGCGAAGAGTGCCGCGACTTGGCTGGCGTACTTGCCACCATTGGGGCCAAAGCGGTGCCCATCGTGATCGACATGCACGACGTAGAAGCGACGATCGCCCTGCTCTAGCCAGACCGGTTTGTGGTTGGTGATGAAGACAAAGCAACAGACTTGCTGGACCTGCTGCACCGCTTGGAACTTGTGCTCTACCACCGCCTCTTTTTCTGTGATGAAGGTCTTGACCGCATTGGCCTTGTCGGACCCTGGGGGCAAGTAGAGCTCCTCACAGATCACCAGCTTCTTTTCCAGCACGGGGGCGTTAAAGCGCGACACCAGCTTGTTGATGTTATTCTCGGTGGCCGTGTTCTGATCGCCAAAGAGCAAGCCAGCGACCTTTGCAAAGGTACTCTTGCCTGAGCCTTTCTCGGCTGAGAACAAGAACGGGGCCCAGCCTGGCTTGTCGTCCTCATTCTGCAAGCACCAAGCGAGCCAGTCTGTGAGCATCCGACGCTCATCTTCGCGAGTGAACGTTACCTGCATGAACTCCGCAAAGGGTCCCCAATCAGCTGTCACCCCCTCAAGTCGCCGATAGGAAGGTTCGCGCCACGTGTTGATCGTTGCTGCCATACGCTTGAAGGACAGCCTGTTGGGGTTGCCGGGCATGGACTGTCGTAGGCCCGACCAGATCGGGATGGACCGGCGTGGATCGACAAAGATGTCTCCGATGGCGACCTGCAAAAGTTGCCTTACAACGTCTTCTGACAGGTCCTGTCCAGGGAACTCGCCCTTGAGCCTTTGCACAATGATCCGCTCGACATCACCGCGCGAGAACACGGGTCCCGGTTCTTCCACATCGTAGTATTTGCCATCTTTGCGCACATACCACTGTGCAATGGTCTTGAGGATGTTTTCCAGTGTATCGAAGGATGCCTCACCCGGCTGGGGTTGGGGCGGGAACACCTCGACATGCTCGGCCAAGTTCTCATGCCACCGTAGAAGGTGATCAGGTGGGTCTGGTTGGAAGTCATCGCCTGACATGGTGCTGCGCCGTCCCGTGATTGGTCACTCAATGCGAGGCAGGGTTGCGCCAAGGCCAAGTAGACATTCAGTGGATTTTAGTTTTGTTCGCTAGTGATTTTGGCTGCATTTCCCGCATAAGGCCATGAAGCTTTTGGGTTTTTGGCCAAAATATTCCCACTAACCAGCCTAGGTTTGCAGTTACCTAAGTAGCTCAGCCCGTAAGTCGTCAGTGCCATAGAGCGTTGACCGACCCTTAGATGTGGTTTTCCACGGTTGGTTATCTTGCTGCTCGAGAAAGGCGTCCTCTTCCAGGTCATGGAGGAGGTCTGCAAAGAGGCTCGGATCGTCACCGGGATCGTCGGACACATAGTCAGTCTCCACTTGGGTTGGCTGAATACGTGGCTCTGCCTTTGGTATGGGCCGAGTGACCGCAAGGGTTGGGAGTGGTGCAGCCTTTGATAGAGGTGCCTTGGGTGCTGTGGCCGAAGCTGTGTTGCCCGGTCCCTCACGCAAGCCCTTGGCATAGTCCACCATCTCGAAGGTCGCATCCTCCCAGTCATGGTCCTGGGTTGGGGCATACTCGTTAAAGATGCTGGCCTCTCCGGTTCTCTTGCCTTTGCCTTGGAGGAGGACATGAACCAGCATCGTGGTGAGTTCCCATTGGTGGACTACCCCAGACATGACCAGCCAGAGGGATGCCTGCTCGAGTGAGGCAAGCAGATGGGCGTTGTCAGCGGTGGCGTTGTTGTCGCCCTTGGCATGGAGGCGGAAGACCCTGGCGTCAGGATAGTCAGCCAAAAGCTGATCTACGGCTGCGTAGTGATCGGGGAGAGCAACCAGTGAGCGGGCCTTCTGTCGCTGCAACCCGTCACGGTCCCGTTTGGGGAGGGCGGTATAGAACTCATGCTTCTTCTTTAGGGTCAGCGTTTGGAAGCTGATCTTGGCCCGTCCTGAGGCAAAGATTTGGAGGTGGTAGCCGTTAAAGGTGGGGAGGGTGCCCGGGGTGAACTCGGGTCGGATGAATACTGTCATAGGGGGATGTCTTTCTATAGGTTAATGTATTGATTTAATGAGATATATAAGGAGCAATGAGTAAGGGATAAGCTATAATTCTTAATATCTAAGAAGTAATATATAAGGGCTTGGGTAACCCGTTCTCTTCTCTTGCCAAGCAAGAAGAACAGTGATCGCCAAGGCGGATACCGTTGTGCTTTCCTCATTAGGCGGCACTGTTTTTGTGCCTTAAGAGGTTGGGTGATCTGATGGTGCTTGGGAGGTGTTGATGCGGTGCTGCCCGGTTAAGTTGGGCGAGGAGTGGTCATTTGCTGCAAGTGCGAAGTCAATGGTCGGCCATGGTCTACTTGCTTTGGTATGTATCGTGAATTCTCAACCGAACTTCATTGTCGAGTACTGCCCGATACTGAATGTAGGTGTCATCTCGCCCGTAGACGCACTTGTACCACTCAAGAATGCCGCGTAACCGCTCACGATTATCATGTGCCCAATGAATGTTTCTCGAAGCTTTAAAAAATAGCGACCTATATAGACGGCGTTGTTTACCAGGTATCTTTGGTGTCTCACCATGCGATAGTAGGCCCAGCGTCGTCCTAGGAAGGCCTTTGGGATGATACTTGGTTTTAGCCGGGTTCGCAGTAAAGCCGCCATCTTCAATGATTTTTAGTGCAAACTTTGCTAGCTTTGGATGGTTGAAGTTCTTGTCCTTATGGAAGAACATATCATCACTGTACCGAAGGTATTTCATCTGCCACGTCTCAGCCAAGCGCTTTAAGCGTAGATCCATGCCTCGAACGATCAGATTTGATATCGCCGGGCTTGTTGGTGCCCCTTGCGCTAACCTATTTTCGTAAGTGGTGAGTCGAGCAAGAATATATGAAGCTGGGCCGGAGAAGCCCAAAGACCGGAAAAGACCCAATACTCGGACGAATGAGATGGTTGGAAAAAAGTCTTTAAGATCTACTTTCAGAATGGCTCGTCCAGGACAAAGTTCTCTTGTAGCAGTCAAAATCGACCGGGAGGTGACATAAGAGTGTACACAATCATCCACTGAATACTCGGCCAGAATCTTCCTGTTAATGGCTTTTTGAATCCCCTTCAGCTGAGAAATTGGGATATCCAGTTCTCGCATTTGTGAGGGGTCAGAATTTTTGGGAATTTCAATTCGGACGTAGCAACGATCAGGATTTTCGACCAAATAGAAAATGTGCTGCGGAGCGAAACCCAAGAATACGGCGGTCGACACCAGATCCTTACATTCGTCCGCAGCACTCATTCCTACTTCTTCTCTCTCTCGATGCCATACAATAAATCGTAAAAGCATAAATTTGCTTTTCTATTTATTGGATGACAGGCTTCTGCGTACTTCGCGTGCCCGCAACGATGACATTGCGTCTCCCCAGTTTGGGGAATTGCTAGGAATACTAAGAGACTACCCTAAGCGCTGATGGCGTCAAGCGGCAGACAAACTCAAAGACCGAGTTTTGCTAATTTCTGTTGAGCTAAATGGCTCTAGAAGATCATCGCTGTACCCATGTTTTGAACGGTAGCGGCCTGATCCCACTTTCTCGATCTTGCCTGCCGCATAGAGATTATGCAGTGCCGAGTTAAGTTGCCTAGGCGCAAGTCCTGACGACAGAAGTAGATTCGAGTAACTAGGCCGATCCCCTACCAAGATCGCAATCAGCGTCGTCGCCATCTGGTATCTTTCTCTAGTCGGTTTTATGTATGTAGAATAATCGACCAGCTTTCGTTGATACCTAAGCATAGTATTTTTCAGGTAATCAAAGCGGTGCAAGTATTGCGCGTATTTAATGAATGTGAGCGGGTACCTAACGCGATCTAGCATCTCGGTCTCGCTTTCAGCGTCGAAGTAGATCACACTATTTGGGTTCAGCTTTGTTAGCAGACTCAATGGCCCTCTCGAAATGTAACTTTCCGCGCGATAGAACCTCCCGGACAGCAACACTACAAGACGTTCTCTAATACCTGGGATTTGCGTAAAGGTGCCAAGCTCCGCAATTGATCCTGGCGATTCCAAAATCAAGAGCGTGAAGTCAACATCATGTGCAAACCGCACTTCCAGGGTTTGAAGGTCGGTTGATTGCTTCTTATAGCTCGATATTTCCTCAATCTCTTCACCATAAATCGCTTTTACATTCGGGATTTTCTGCAAAGCGTTACGGGCCATATCTCGGATAGCGATTCCCTCAGATGAGTAGCCGGGGCCGCACACGAAAACTCTCGATGAGACATTTTGAGCAGCTTTCTTGAGAAGTGTTGGTTGGATAATCAAAGCAATGTCCCAGGCTAAGAGTTTCCCTGAGCTTACATCATAACAAGCGCTCTTCCAGCCTTTGTGACACTCAGTGTTGCGATACCCATGCTCGTCCGCATCTCGTCAGCGCCCGGTTGCATTAATAGTATTAGGATGCGGCGAAGATGCCAGCTGGCGAGTATCCGCTCCGCGCCGGTACTCCACCTCACTCCCCCCACACCTTCACCAACGCCTCCCGCATAACGTCGATCGCATACCCTGACCCATAGTTGGCCGCGACACTGCCCTGGGCATGACCAAGGATTTCCATCGACAGGTTCTCAGGGCAGCCGGTGTTGCGCAGCTTGTCTTTCATCCGGTGCCGGAGAGAGTGCATTGTGACCTTCTTGTCGGTGATGACGGTCCGCAGCCGCTTCATGAGCATGGCGGAGGCTTTGTCATTGCCACGGGGTTTAGCATAGGCGGGAAAGATGGGATCGGCATCCGAGAGCCCAACCTGATGCTGTCTGAGGCACTCTGTAGCTCTCTGTGACAGTGGGATGCTTCGGGTGGAAGTCTTGGTCTTGAGGCCACGGCGGTCATTGGGGCGGATGTGGAGAATGGCTTTATCGAGGTCTACGTCTTTGGCTTCCAGACCTGTTATCTCTGCCAAGCGGGCTCCGGTGTCGGTTAGGAGGAGAAGCAGAGCCTTGGCAACCTCACTGCTCTCGAAGGCAGGAACCATCATTGTCAGTTGTTCATCCGTGATGGGAAGTCGATCGGTGTTGCTGCTTCCCGCCCCTTTGATCTTGATGGCTTGGAAGACGTTGCGGAGGTCCAGATCATGTTCCAGCAAGACGTGATTTACCGCTGCCTTCACGACGCCAAGGTTCCGCTGCACAGAGTTGGGTGACATTCTTGCAAGCAGAAGGTCTCGGTAGGCATTGGCATCTGCCCGCGTGAGGTCTTTGAGCTCAGTCCACTCAAAGCGGTTTTTGCCAAGGCAAAGGATCAGGTCTTTGCGGATACGGTCAATCCTTGTCCGCAGGCCGTTGTCACTCTCTTCTGCTTTGTAGGTAAAGTATTCCTCCAAGACCCGAGAGAGCGACATAGGGGCGGCCTCTGAGGAAGCTGCTTTGAGCTGTCTTACAACGCCTTTTGGAACAGCGTGCTCAACGTCCTCAGCCAAGTCTTGGAAGTCGTCATACTCAGGCCACTCAGGATCGACTGCCCCGTCTATGAACATGGATTGGTACCGTTCGCCCAGCCGTTCTCGGACAAGAGCTGTTGCCCGCTGCTCATCTGTTGTCCGTCGTTCCAGATCAAAGAGCGCCTCGATCTCGGCGTGAACCTTGGGCAAAGCTCTCAGTGCATCTTGGTAGGTATTCCCGAGCTGACGGTAGACCGTGGCTTTAGGAATCACCTTGCGCAGGTCTTTGGGAACATTCCGTTTATAGCGGAAAGAGCCGTTGGCACGGCGGAACATGTAGCGTGGGAGCTTGAGGGGCATCTTGTGGTCCATGCTGAGCAACGTCTGTCACAGCATCACCCAGTGCAACCAAAAAGGACCTTCCAAGAGTGACAATTCACTGGCAGAAATTGACGAAAGTGGTCCTAAAAGCGGTCCCGAAAATGGTCACAAAAAACCCAAAACCCTGGGTTTTCTTTAGTTTTCTTAGCGATATAGGGGGTTTGGTGGTGCCCAGGAGAGGACTCGAACCTCCACGTCCATACAGACACCAGCACCTGAAGCTGGCGCGTCTACCAATTCCGCCACCTGGGCAGGTCACGTGGCGCGGATTTACGCGCGGTTTAAGGGGCTGTCAACGCGATTCGACCACAAATATCCGGGGAACAAATAAATCCTCCCAGATTGCGCCTTGTCTTACAGGGGGGGCGGGGGGTAAACCCGACACCAGCTACTTATCTAAAGGCCCAGGGATGTCACAGCTTGTCACTATCTTCGGCGGTTCCGGCTTTGTCGGACGCTATATCGCGCGGCGCATGGCGAAAGAGGGATGGCGTGTGCGCGTCGCGGTGCGCAACGTCAACGAGGCGATGTTTGTCCGCCCTTACGGCGTGGTGGGTCAGGTTGAACCGGTTTTCTGCAATATCCGCGATGATGCCAGTGTTGCGGCCGTGACCGAGGGTGCCGATGCTGTGGTCAACTGCGTCGGTGTGCTGGACGAGGTTGGCAAGAACACATTCACGGCCGTGCAGGCCGAAGGTGCCGGGCGCATCGCCCGCATCGCTGCGGCACATGGTGTGGGGCGGATGGTGCATATCTCTGCGATTGGCGCGAACGCCGAGGCAGCAAGCGAATATTCTAAGACCAAAGCTGCAGGCGAAGCGGCTGTGCTCGCGCATATGCCGCAGGCGATGATCCTGCGTCCGTCGATCATATTCGGTGCCGAGGACCAGTTCTTTAACCGCTTTGCCGGTATGTCCCGTCTGGGGCCTGTGTTGCCTGTGATCGGAGCCGAAACCAAGTTCCAGCCCGTCTATGTGGATGATGTTGCAGCCGCAGCGGTCAAAGGCGTTCTGGGGCAGGCCGAAGGCGGTGTTTATGAGCTGGGCGGGCCTGATGTGCATAGTTTCCGCGAGCTGATGCAACTGATGCTGCGTATCATCCGCCGCCGCCGTTTGATTGTGAATACGCCGTTCTGGATGGCGCGGATCATGGCAACTGTTTTTGGCATTGTGCGTGCTGTGTCGCTGGGTCTGATCAAGGGGCCTGTGACAAAGGATCAGGTAATCAATCTCGGTGTCGATAATATCGTGTCCGGGGATGCCAAAGGGTTTGCCGCTCTCGGTTTGCAGCCGACCGCGATGGAGGCTGTGCTGCCTGATTACCTGTGGCGGTTCCGTCCGTCGGGGCAGTATGACGCGATCAAGGAATCCGCGAAGAACCTGAAAGTCTAGGTATAGGCGATCCAGAGCAGCACCACGCCAAGCGCGATCCGGTAGATCACGTAGGGTGTGAAACTGACAGATTTCAGAAGGCGCATCATGAGCGCCAGTGCAAGCAGTGCTGCCGCGAATGACATCACTGCCACCAGCCCGATATCGCGCCATGCGCCGATGTTGCCTGATCCGATCACATCGAGGCTGAGCAAGGCCCCAGAGGCAATGATTGTCGGGATCGACATCAGCATCGCAAGGCGCGCGGCATCTGTACGCGTATAACCCAGCATGCGTCCTGCGGTGATAGTGATGCCGGAGCGCGATGTGCCTGGGATCAGAGCAACCGCCTGCCAGAGCCCCATTTTCAGGGCGTCTTTCAATGACCAACTGGCGGCTGTCTTTTCCTCCGCGCCTTTCTGGTCGGCCCAATAAAGCACGATCCCGAAAATAATCATGGCCCACCCGATCACGGCGATACCGCGCATCGCGTCAGAGAGACCGGTCACCTTGAGGATCAGGCCTGCGATGATCACGGGGATTGTTGCGATAATCAGGCAAAGGGCAAGAAACGCGCCTTGGGTGTCGATCTTGCCGCGCAGCAGGCGCAAGGTGCCGCCGAGCGCCAGTTTCACGTCGGACCGGAAATAGAGCATGACGGCGCAGAGTGTACCGACATGGGCGGCGACATCGATGACCTGTCCCTGATCGGTCATGCCTGTCAGTGATGGCAGCAGGATCAGGTGACCGGATGATGACACTGGCAGGAACTCGGTGATCCCTTGGACGATCGCGATGATGAGCAGGTGGAGTGTTGTCATTGATCCGGCTTTTGATTCGTCTTGTCCAACCTATAACCTGCCTGAATCTTGGGGAAAGAGGGGATATAGGTCGCAAATCGGACCTAATTTTAACCTTTTGACCACGATCTTTCGCGCGCCGCGACAAATTTTCTTCGATATAGGTCAGTAGTACTGCCTTTTCATTTGGTTTGGACCGTTTTAAAAGGCGTCTCGCTCTGGAATACGGGAGGGTGGCTTATGGCTGGCCAAAAGATGTTGAAGTTTACACAAGTCTCGCGCGAGATGCCGGAAAAGCGTCCGCCGAACTTACGCAAGGAAGACTTCGGCGAGATTTACGCCGAGTACGCACGCGACAAGGCCGCCGAGCAGGCAAGCCGGTGCAGCCAGTGTGGCGTGCCTTATTGCCAGACCCATTGTCCGCTGCACAACAACATCCCTGACTGGCTGCGTCTGACGGCCGAGGGGCGTTTGCAGGAAGCCTATGAGATTTCGCAGGCCACCAACACGTTCCCCGAAATCTGTGGCCGTATCTGCCCGCAGGACCGTCTTTGCGAAGGGAACTGTGTCATCGAACAGTCCGGCCATGGCACTGTCACCATCGGTTCGGTCGAAAAATACATCACCGACACCGCATTCGAGGAAGGCTGGGTTCAGCCGATCCGCCCCCATGCCGAGCGGAGTGAAAGCGTTGGTATTATCGGTGCCGGACCGGGTGGTCTGGCGGCGGCGGATATGCTGCGCCGTCAGGGTGTGCAGGTCACGGTTTACGACCGCTATGACCGCGGCGGCGGTTTGCTGACCTACGGTATCCCGGGCTTCAAGCTTGAAAAAGATATCGTGATGCAGCGCATGGCCCAGCTTGAGGATGGCGGCGTGCAGTTCGTGCTGAATTGTAATGTGGGCGAGGATCTGTCCTTTGACGCCATTCGCGGCAAGCATGATGCGGTTCTGATCGCCACAGGCGTCTATAAAACACGTGATTTGCCGGATTCTGGTGCGGACGGCATTGTTGACGCGATCGACTATCTGACCGCGAGCAACCGCAAGAGCTTTGGCGATGAAGTGCCCGAGTTCGACAGCGGTGAATTGAACGCTGAAGGCAAGCGCGTTGTCGTGATTGGCGGCGGTGATACCGCGATGGACTGTGTCCGCACAGCGATCCGTCAAGGTGCGGAAAGCGTGAAATGCCTGTACCGCCGTGACCGCGCGAACATGCCCGGATCACAGCGTGAGGTGCAAAACGCTGAGGAAGAAGGTGTCGAGTTTGTCTGGCTAGCTGCCCCCAATGGTTTCGAGGGCGATCCCGTCACAGGTGTGAAGGTGCAAAAGATGCGTCTTGGCGCGCCTGACGCGACGGGCCGCCAAGCGCCCGAGTTGATCGAAGGGTCGGACTATGTCGAGGGCGCGGACATCGTGATCAAGGCGCTGGGCTTTGAGCCCGAGGACCTGCCGAAGTTGTGGGGTGTCGAGGGGCTGGAAGTGACCCGTTGGGGCACCGTGAAAGCCGACTTCAACACCGGTGCGACAAGCCTTGAGGGTGTCTATGCCGCAGGTGACATCGTGCGCGGTGCTTCGCTTGTTGTCTGGGCAATTCGCGACGGGCGTGACGCGGCGACCGCAATGCTGGAGTATTTGGGGCAAGCAGCCACTGTCGCTGCCGAGTAGGGCCGTACAGAACGCGTACACAACCTGTACACAAGCTGTGCATACAGTCGGCTTACACGCGATTTAGGTAGGTCACATTTGCTGACCTGGAGGGTAAAGAAATGATGAAACCGATGATCATCCTCAGTGCTCTGGTTGTGGCCGCTCCGGCCATGGCCCAGCAGAGCTTTGCCGCGCCAGAGGGGTGTGAAGCCGTGCTGACCGTCCAGAACAAGGGTTGCGTCATGACCAATGTCTGGCAATGCACCGCCGATGAACCGGGTGATCAGTGGATCGCGCTGCTGACGCAGGCGGGTGTCTTCAGCGTGCAAAAGGTTGACGCCGAATTCCAGTGGGTCGAGGCCTATAAGGTCACCGGAAACGAGCGTCTGATCACGCCTGCCGAGGATCCTGCGTCGTTGACCACGCTTTTCGAGACCCAGATTGATACGTGGGATTTCACGCTGGAAACCGATGAGGGCACCGAGCGCAACGTGGGTTTTGACATGCTCACCGGCGAGACGACCGAGATTGACGGGGAGGTCCTTCTGAACACCGAGTTTCAGGGCCGGACGATTGATGGCGACGGCAATGTGATAGATGCGAGCAGCGGCCGCCAGTATGTCAGCGAAGAGCACCGGCTTTTCTTTTTCGGTGAAAGCTGGTCCGACGATACCCCCGATCAGGTGATTGATATGTCACCTGTCGAGTTCATCTATCCGGGTGAGCCGGGGTTCTTTGCGGACCGGCCTTTGTACGAATGTAACGTCATTGAATCAGGGTTCCGCCCATGAGACTGGCATGCGCCCTGATCCTTTTGGCCAGCCCCGTTGCTGCGCAAGAGACATTCTCCCTCCCGGGTGGATGTGAGGCGTTTGTGACCGTGCAAAGCGAGAGCTGTCAGGTGGACCACCACTTTATCTGTCTGGGCGATCCCGAGGGACACAAGCGCCGTGTCAGCCTTGATGAACAGGGCATGACCTATACAGGCGTCACCGATGATGAAGCGCAGTGGATCAGCAGTTTTCATGTCCTGAGCGGGCATAGCGAAGTGTTGGAGAGTGCACCCATTGATCCTGCGTCTTTCAGCGAACTGATCGCGACGGACCTTGATACTTTTGATTTTCGCACCCTGTCCGACGAGATCGGCGAGACCCGCTATGTGGGCCGCGATACGTTGACCGGCCGTCAGATCACGATTGATGGCGTCACGCTGGATGAGACTACTTATGACATCACCGCCTATGACGGGGCGGGCAACGAGGTTTGGGCGGCCCAAGGCCGTGAATTTATCAACCGCGACTGGCGCATGTTTCTGGCCGGAACCGGCACTGTGACGACATCGGACGGAACTTATGAGCGGTCCAACCGCCCCGTTGAATTTATCTTCCCCGGCGAGCCCGGGTTCCTGAGCGCCAGCCCGAAACACGGGTGTGGTGTCGCGATCTCTTAAGACATGAATTTCAAGCCCACCCGCGTGGTGGCCCCGCCTAGAAAGGAAACGCAGATGACAACATATGACCAGACTTGGGTTGCCGCCGAAGAGGCCAAGCGTCAGTGGATGGCCGAGAATGGCCTGTATAAGGCGGACGATGAACATGCCTCTTGTGGCGTGGGCCTTGTGGTGTCGATTGATGGCACCCCGTCACGCGATGTTGTGGAAAAAGGCATCAATGCGCTGAAGGCGGTCTGGCACCGTGGTGCTGTTGATGCCGACGGAAAGACAGGGGATGGCGCGGGTATTCACGTGCAGATCCCTGTGCCCTTCTTTAACGACCAGATCCGCCGGACCGGCCACGAACCAATCGACGACAAGCTGATTGCCGTGGGACAGGTGTTTCTGCCGCGCACGGATTTTGCCGCCCAGGAACGCTGCCGCACGATTGTGGAATCCGAAGTGCTGCGCATGGGCCACTATATCTATGGCTGGCGCCATGTGCCGGTGAACACCGAAGTGCTGGGTGACAAGGCCAACGCAACCCGCCCCGAGATCGAACAGATCCTGATCCGCAACGAAAAGGGTCTGGATGAAGAGGCGTTCGAGCGCGAGCTTTACATCATTCGCCGCCGGATCGAGAAGGCGGCGACGGCTGCTGCGATTAATGGCATGTATGTCTGTTCGCTGTCGTGCCGTTCGCTGATCTACAAGGGCATGATGCTGGCCGAACAGGTTGCCGAATTCTACCCTGACCTGATGGATGCGCGGTTCGAGAGTGCCTTTGCGATCTATCACCAGCGCTATTCCACCAACACCTTCCCGCAGTGGTCCTTGGCCCAGCCGTTCCGTATGTTGGCCCATAACGGCGAGATCAACACGCTGAAAGGCAACGTCAACTGGATGAAGAGCCATGAAATCCGCATGGCGTCTAATGCTTTTGGCGACAAGGCCGGTGACATCAAGCCGATCATTCCATCGGGTGCGTCGGACAGTGCTGCCTTGGACTCCGTTTTCGAGGTTCTGGTGCGTGCAGGCCGCAATGCACCGATGGCAAAGACCATGATGGTGCCCGAGGCGTGGTCACAGCAGGCCGTGGAAATGCCGCAGGCGTGGCAGGACATGTATGGCTATTGCAACGCCGTGATGGAGCCATGGGATGGTCCTGCGGCATTGGCTATGACGGACGGGCGTTGGGTTTGCGGCGGTCTGGACCGCAACGGTCTGCGTCCGCTGCGTTATGTCGTGACCGGTGACGGTCTGCTAGTGGCAGGCTCCGAAGTAGGCATGGTGCCTGTCGATGAAGCCACAGTTGTAGAAAAAGGCGCGCTTGGTCCGGGGCAGATGATTGCCGTGGATATGCAAGAGGGGCGTTTGTACCACGACAAGGAATTGAAGGACAAACTGGCCGCTGCCCAGCCTTTTGGTGACTGGGTCGAGAAGGTCGTCGATCTGAACGACATCATGCGCGATGTGCCTGAAAAGCCGATCTTTGAGGGGGCGGACCTGCGCAAGCGTCAGGTGGCTGCAGGCTATAGCATCGAAGAACTGGAACAGGTGCTCGCGCCCATGGCCGAGGACGGCAAAGAAATGATTGCGTCGATGGGGGATGACACGCCGTCGGCAGTGCTGTCCAAGACGTACCGCCCGCTGTCGCATTTCTTCCGTCAGAACTTTAGCCAAGTCACGAACCCGCCGATCGACAGTTTGCGCGAAAGCCGCGTGATGTCGCTGAAAACGCGGTTCGGGAACCTCAAGAACGTGCTGGACGAGGATTCGTCGCAGACCGAGATCCTGTTGCTGGCCAGTCCGTTTGTCGCCAACGCCGAGTTCGAGCAGATGATGAAGCAGTTCGGCGACAGCGTTGCTGTAATCGACTGTGTCTTTGAGCCGGGTACGGGGTCTTTGAATGCGGGCCTGCAGCGTATTCGTGCCGAGGCCGAAGACGCCGTGCGTTCGGGTGCGGGCCATATTGTGCTGACCGATCAGAACCAGTCCGAAGATCTGGTGCCGATGCCGATGATCCTTGCGACCTCTGCGGTGCACTCGGGCCTGACGGCCAAGGGCTTGCGGACCTTCTGTTCGATCAACGTGCGCTCGGCCGAATGTATTGATCCGCATTACTTTGCGGTGCTGATCGGCTGTGGTGCGACCACGGTCAACGCTTACCTTGCGCAGGATTCCATCGCGGACCGTGTGCGTCGCGGGCTGATCGAGGGCACATTGACCGAGGCTGTCGCGCGGTATCGCGCTGCCATTGATGCTGGCCTTCTCAAGATCATGTCGAAGATGGGGATTTCGGTTCTGTCGTCCTATCGCGGCGGTCTGAACTTTGAGGCCGTGGGTCTGTCGCGCGCAATGGTCGCCGAATACTTCCCCGGGATGCACAGCCGCATCTCCGGGATTGGTACGTCGGGTATCCAGACCAAGCTGGAAGAAGTACATGCGAAGGGCTGGAAAGGCGGCAGTGATGTGCTGCCGATCGGGGGCTTCTACAAGGCCCGCCGGTCTGGTGAAAAGCACGCATGGGAAGCGCAAACGATGCACATGTTGCAGGCGGCTTGTAACAAGGCGAGCTATGCTTTGTGGCAGCAGTTCTCGAAATCCATGCAGTCGAACCCGCCGATCCATCTGCGTGACCTGCTGGCGATCAAACCGCTGGGTGCACCGATCCCGATTGAAGAGGTGGAAAGCATCACCGCAATCCGCAAGCGTTTCGTCACACCCGGCATGTCTTTGGGTGCGCTGAGCCCCGAGGCGCATAAGACGCTGAACGTGGCGATGAACCGGATTGGCGCAAAGTCGGATTCCGGTGAGGGTGGCGAAGATCCCGCACACTTCAACCCCGAACCCAATGGCGACAACCCTTCCGCGAAGATCAAGCAGGTTGCGTCGGGCCGTTTCGGTGTGACAGCCGAATATCTGAACGCCTGTGAAGAGCTTGAGATCAAAGTCGCGCAGGGTGCCAAGCCTGGTGAGGGTGGCCAGTTGCCCGGTATGAAGGTCACTGACCTGATTGCGCGTCTGCGTCACTCGACCAAGGGTGTGACCCTGATTTCACCGCCGCCGCACCACGATATCTATTCCATCGAGGATTTGGCGCAGCTGATCTATGACCTCAAGCAGATCAACCCGCGCTGTAAGGTGACCGTCAAGCTGGTGTCGTCGTCCGGTGTGGGAACGATTGCCGCCGGTGTGGCCAAGGCCAAGGCCGATGTGATCCTGATTTCGGGCCACAATGGCGGCACAGGTGCATCGCCCGGTACGTCGATCAAATACGCAGGCCTGCCATGGGAAATGGGCCTGACCGAGGCGCATCAGGTGTTGGCGATGAACAACCTGCGTGAGCGGATTACCCTGCGCACCGATGGTGGTTTGCGCACTGGCCGTGACATTGTCATGGCTGCGATGATGGGGGCCGAAGAATACGGCATCGGCACCGCTGCGCTGATCGCGATGGGCTGCATTATGGTCCGTCAGTGCCAGTCGAACACCTGCCCTGTGGGTGTGTGCACGCAGGACGAAGCCTTGCGCGAGAAGTTCACCGGCAATGCCGACAAGGTTGTCAACCTGATCACCTTCTATGCGACTGAAGTCCGAGAAATCCTTGCGTCGATTGGCGCGCGGTCTTTGGATGACGTGATTGGCCGTGCCGATCTGTTGACCCAAGTGTCGCGTGGGTCGGCGCATCTGGATGATCTGGACCTGAACCCGCTGTTGATCACCGTCGATGGGGCCAACAAGATCACCTATGACCGCAACAAGCCGCGTAATCCTGTCGATGATACGCTGGATGCACAGATTGTGAAGGACGCCGCGCGCTTCCTGAATGATGGCGAGAAGATGCAGCTGGACTATGCGGTGCAGAACACGCTGCGGACAATCGGCACACGCACATCCAGCCACATCGTGCAGCAGTTCGGGATGCGCAATGCGTTGCAGCCGGATCACCTGACGGTGAAACTGCGCGGCAGTGCGGGCCAGTCGCTGGGGGCGTTTGCCGCTCCGGGCCTCAAGCTAGAGGTGTCGGGTGATGCCAACGACTATGTGGGCAAAGGTCTGTCAGGGGGGACAATCGTGATCCGTCCGCCCATGGTCAGCCCGCTGGTGGCGTCGGACAACACGATCATTGGCAACACCGTGCTTTATGGTGCGACGGCGGGGTATCTTTTCGCCGCCGGTCGCGCGGGCGAGCGCTTTGCGGTGCGCAACTCGGGTGCCCATGTGGTGATCGAGGGCTGCGGCACAAACGGGTGTGAATATATGACCGGTGGTGTGGCTGTGATCCTTGGCACGATCGGTGCGAACTTCGGGGCGGGCATGACCGGCGGTATGGCCTATCTTTATGACCCCAAGGGCGAGGCCGCAGAGCTGATCAACATGGAAACACTGGTGACGAACCCTGTGACGGTCGATCACTGGGAGACCCAGTTGAAAGGCCTGATCGAACGTCATGCCGCGGAAACAGGCAGCCGCAAGGCCGCTGATATCCTGCAGCATTGGGACCTTGAGAAAGCCAATTTCCTGCAGGTCTGCCCCAAAGAGATGCTGGTGCATTTGCCTGCACCGCTCAGCATCGAGGACGCGGCAATCCCTGCGGAATAAATAGCACGCCCCCGCGCTGAAAATCGCGCGGGGGCGCTGCATCTTCTTGACCCTTTAACCCCGCCTATGGCTTATGGGGCAGATGGCAGAACCGAGCACAGCTAGAAAGCGAACGGCGCAAAAACCGGCACCCAAAAAGAAACCTGCGAGGAAGACCGAAAAGCTGGGGCTTGTGGCCCGCGTGCGCAGGTTTATCCGCAGGACGGTTTTTTGGGGTGTTGTGGCTGTCTTTTCTTTCGCGCTGCTCTGGACGCTGCTTTATGCGGTCATCAATCCGCCCACGACACCCTATATGCGTGCCGAAGCCCATCGTTTGGTGACGATTGAACGGGAATGGGTGGATATCGAAGATATTGCCCCCGTCATGGCGCGGTCCGTCGTGGCGGCGGAAGACGCGAATTTCTGTCTGCACTGGGGGCTGGATGTCAACGCCATCCAGGATGCGGTGGAGCGCGGGCGCGGCGGGGCCTCGACCATATCGCAGCAGGTCGTCAAGAACGTTTTTCTCTGGCACGGGCGGAGCTGGTCGCGCAAAGCCATCGAGGCGCTCTGGACGCCCTTGACCGAGGCGATCTGGTCCAAGCGCCGGATTGTCGAGCTTTATCTGAATGTGGCCGAATTTGATGAAGGTGTCTTTGGCGTGCAGGCCGCGGCGCGGCATTATTTCGGTGTCGATGCCGCCGATCTGACGCCCACACAGGCGGCGCGCCTTGCCGCGATCCTGCCTGCGCCCAAAACCCGTTCGGCCAGCAACCCCAGCACATTTACCCGCGAACGCACGCGCGCGATCATGAGCGGGGCCGCAACGATTGCGGCGGACGGGCGCGCGGAATGCTTTGAAAACTGACCCAGCCATTGAACAGTGGCGCAGCTTGCGGCATTGAAGGGCGAGTTATTGTTGTGAGCCGCGCATGAACACCCTGTACCATTATCCCTTGTCTCCGTTTTCCCGCAAAGTCCGGCTGTGTCTGGGCGAAAAGAAGATCGAAGTCGCTTTGGTCGAAGAACGCTATTGGGAAAAAGATCCGGATTTCCTGCGCCGCAATCCGGCGGGCAAGGTTCCTGTGCTGAAAATGGACGGGCGTACAATGTCGGACAGTGTTGCGATCTGCGAGTATATCGAAGAGACGCACCCGACGCCCGCGTTATTGCCAAAAGGGGCCGATGCCCGCTGCGAGGTCCGGCGTCTGGTGGGCTGGTTTGATGACAAGTTCTATCAAGAGGTCACGACAAAGCTGACCGGTGAGCGTGTCTATCGCAAGATCATGGGCACCGGTTATCCGGACAGCACGAATGTGAAAGCCGGCGCGAAGGCGATCAAATACCATCTGGATTATATGGCGCGCCTGCTGGACGAACGCCGCTGGCTTGCGGGTAACGAGATGACGATGGCGGATTTTGCGGCTGCCGCGCAACTGTCATGTCTGGATTATACCAGTGACGTGGACTGGAACCGGCATGAGGTGCTGAAGGACTGGTATGCCAAGATCAAGTCCCGCCCTGCGTTCCGGTCTATTCTCGCGGATGAGGTGCCGGGGTTTCAGCCTGCGGCGCATTATGCTGATCTGGACTTCTAGGGGCTCTGCCCCGTCCCGGACGATGTCCGGGACTCCCCGGGATATTTTCCGGCCGATAATAACGGGCATGCTGCGGGGTGCGCTGCTTTGCAAGAAACGGGTGATCTAAAACAGCGTTTGATCGGCTTTGCGCAGGAGGCGGGCTTTGCCGCTGTCGGTGTGTGTCGGCCTGATGCTGTGCCGGAATTGCCTGAACGGTTGCAGAAATTTGTTGCGGCCGGCATGCACGGGCAGATGGGCTGGATGGCCGAGCGGATGGCATGGCGGGCGGACCCGACAGCGCTTTGGCCTGCGGCGCGGTCGGTGATTATGCTGGCGGAACCCTATACGCCCGTGCATGATCCTTTGGCGGTCTTGGAGGAACGTGACCGTGCCGCGATCAGCGTTTATGCGCAGAACCGTGATTATCATGACGTGGTCAAGAAGCGCCTGAAGCGCGTCGGGCGATGGCTGATCGAAGCGGTGCCGGGGGCGGAGATCAAGGTTTTTGTCGATACAGCGCCTGTGATGGAGAAACCGCTCGCGCAGGCGGCCGGACTGGGGTGGCAGGGCAAGCATACCAATCTGTTGTCCCGTGATCTGGGCAACTGGTTCTTTCTGGGTGCGATCTTTACCACCGTGGATCTGGCAAGCGATGTGGCAGAGACGAGCCATTGTGGTTCTTGCACCGCCTGTCTTGAAATCTGCCCGACGGGCGCGTTTCCGGCCCCTTACCGTCTGGATGCACGGCGGTGCATTTCCTATCTGACGATTGAACATAAGGGGCCTGTGGATGCCGATTTGCGTCCGCTGATGGGCAACCGGATTTATGGCTGTGATGATTGTCTGGCGGTCTGTCCGTGGAACAAATTTGCCCATGAGGGGCGGGATGCAAAGCTTGCGGCGCGGGATGATCTGGTGGCACCACCGTTGGCAGATTTGGCGGGATTGGATGATGCGGGCTTTCGCGCGCTGTTTTCGGGATCACCGATCAAGCGGATCGGCCGCGACCGTTTTGTGCGCAATGTGGCCTATGCGATTGGCAATTCCGGTGATCAGAC
The DNA here is from genome assembly GCF_044595625.1 of Yoonia sp. R78084. Taxonomy (NCBI): domain Bacteria; kingdom Pseudomonadati; phylum Pseudomonadota; class Alphaproteobacteria; order Rhodobacterales; family Paracoccaceae; genus Yoonia; species Yoonia sp. R78084. Next base: position 2,940,149 of record NZ_CP138993.1, on the reverse strand, counting down.
GTTGATCGCAGCCGTTTCACCTTTGGTTGATGATCCTGATGCGGCAGTGGCCGATGCGGCGCGCTGGGCTATCTCACGTCTGAAGGAGGACTGATCATGTTTCGTATTCTTGCATTGATGATGTTACCTGTTGCCGCCTATGCGCAGGTGGACCAAGGGCGCCCGAATGCCGATTTCACCCCTGCGTTTGCAGAGCAGACACGTGCACCCGCGTTGCCCGTCACCGATGTGACGGTTGAGGTTTTTGCCGATGGTCTGGATAGCCCGTGGGGGATTGCGAACCTCGGGAACGGGCAGTTTTTGGTGACCGAGAAGGTTGGAAACCTGCGTGTTATGAATGCGGATGGCAGTCTGAGCAGCCCATTGGCGGGGTTGCCTGATGTGGCGGCGCAGGGTCAGGGCGGGTTGCTGGACGTAGCGGTGTCGCCCGATTTTGCGCAGGACAGGACGATTTTCTGGACCTATGCGAAATCCGTGCGCGGCGGTTTGGTGACGGCAGCGGCCCGCGGAACTTTGGGTGCCGATGGTGTGATCAGCGATGCGACGGATATTTTTGTGCAGGATAATCCCGCGCGCAACGGGCGCCATTTCGGTAGCCGCGTTCTACCGATGGCAGATGGCACCGTCTGGATTACGACAGGTGATCGCGGCGCAGGCGATCGTGGCACTTTGGTGCAGGATATCGAGACAACCCATGGCAAGATCATCCGTGTGAATGCGGACGGATCAGTGCCTGCGGACAATCCCTTTGTGGGCCGTGCAGGCAACGATCAAGTCTGGTCTCTGGGTCATCGCAACGTGCAGGGTGCCGCGATGGGGCCCGGCGGGCTTTGGACAATCGAGCACGGGCCGCGTGGCGGGGATGAGTTGAACCGGCCGCAGGCGGGGCTGAACTATGGTTGGCCGGTTGTGAGCTACGGGATCAATTACCGCGGGTCTGACGTGGGCGGTGGAGATGCAAGCGGGCCCGAGTTTGAAGAACCCGTTTACTATTGGGACCCTGTAATCGCACCCGGTGGGATGATGTTTTACGACGGGCCATATGCCGCGTGGCAGGGGGATTTGCTGATTGCCTCGCTCAACCCCGGTGCGCTGGTGCGTCTGGATATCCAGAACGGGCGCGTGGTTGGCGAAGAGCGTTTGCTGACTGATGTGGGCCGCATCCGTGACGTGGAAGTGCTGGAGGACGGCGCGGTGCTGCTGCTGTTAGACGCGGGCGAGGTGCTGCGGGTCATGCCGGGGTAGCGTCCGGCCGCGTTGGCGGGAGCTTTTGGGCGGTGTATGTCTGAACAGTGCGAGGCCCTGATGGTGCGCGATGATGGCGATAGCCTTGTCTGAGGAGCTTGCCAGCCGCAGATATCGCGGCCGGCAAGACGATCATCGGCGCGGTGCTAGTTCGCCAAGGCCACATCACGTGGTCCGGCGAAATCGAGCAGGAAGATGCACTCCACGTCGCTGTCGCAACGATCGGCATGCGGCTCACCAGCGGGGACAAGGGCGTAGTCGCCCGGACCTGTGGGCACTTCGGTGCCGTCACCTTCGATGTGTACCCAGTTGCCCTGAATGGTCAGTCCCCAATAGTCACTGCTGTGGGTATGCATCGGCAATGCCACCCCCGGCTCCATTTTGAACAGCCACGTCGCGCCGGTTGCATCCTCGCCCCAGACCAGCGCAAGTTGGACACCGGGCAGTGGTGCGTCTTCCCATGCGACATTTTCAAGGGCCACATGAATCCCGCCGTGGCCGTGACCATCGGCGGTGGCGAATGTCGTAAGCAGGGTGGCCGCAGTGGCGGCGATCAAAGTCTTCAACATTGTATTTCTCCTCTTTGCAAATTTGATACCGATTGGTACAAATAAATCAGAAAAGCTGTCAACAATAAAATACTATCCGGTACTAAAATGTCATCTAACCCAGAAAAACCGGGCCGTGGACGCCCAAAGACCCTGAAGAAAGCCGCTGTGATCGACGCGGCCATGCAGGCTTACTGGCAGGAGGGGCCGACAAATGTCTCGCTGAACGAGGTTTGTGCGCGGGCGGGGGTGTCGAAGCCATCGGTCTACCGCGAGTTCGGCAATGACGATGGTTTGGCGGCTGCGGTGCTTGAGGTCTATGCGGAAACTGTGCTGGGGCAGATGCTTGGCATTGTGCAGAGTGACGAGGATCTTGCGACTAAATTGTCCAAGATCGTCTCTCTGGCGGCGGCGGATCCTTTACATGACCAAGGCTGTCTTTTTGTGAAGATGCGTGCAGCGCGGGATCAATTAGGGCCGAAGACCCAAGCGGTGATCGGGCAGATTGACGGCATGGCGCTTGAGGCCTTTACCAAGCTGTTTGCGCAAGCGCGCACAGAAGGAGGGTGGACCAGCAGTCTGCCCGCGGACCTTGCGGCGGCCTATACTCATGCGCAGATTGGCTTGGCACTGGATTACCGCGCGCGCGGCGAAGACCCGCTGGCGATTCTGGATCTGGCGCTGTCTGTTCTACAACCTGCAAAGGTGTAGCGGCGGCACGAGGTGCCGGATCAGGTCCGGGACTGCGGGGTGCTAGGCGGCCAGCTTGCGCGCTGCGGCAAAGGAAATCAGGCGCTTGGATTTTTCGTCCCAGAGATCAAGGCTTGCGCATTTGATGCTTTGGGCGATTGTCATGCGGCTCACCTCGACCAGTTCGCTATGGTCGCGCAGGACCTCTGTCAGCCTGTAGAACGGGATGCGGCTATAGAGGTGGTGGACGTGGTGGATGCCGATGTTCGCGGTGAACCACCGCAGGATTGGTGGCAGGTCGTAGTGTGAGCTGCCGTGCAAAGCGGCCTCGTGCAGTTGCCAGTCTTCGTGCTGTTCCCAATGCGTCGTTTCAAACTGGTGTTGCACATAGAACAGCCACACGCCGATGGATGCGGCGATCAGGGTTGTCGGCAGAAAGACAAGGAACAGTGCCTGCAGCCCGCCGAAATAGACGATTGTGCCAAGGATCGCAGCGATAGCAACATTGGTGCCCATCGCGCTGACCCAGTATTTGCGCCCTTGCAGGCCCAGCGGCAGGCGGTTTTGCAGGAAAAACAGATATGTCGGGCCAAGGCCGAACATGACGAAGGGATGGCGGTACGCCCGATAGAGGAACCGTCCGAAGGGGGTGCGCTGGTGGTATTCCTCGACCGTCAGCGTCATCACATCACCGATGCCGCGTTGGTCAAGGTCACCCGCGTGGCTGTGATGGATCGAATGTGTGCGCCGCCAGACATCATATGGCGTAAGCGTGACAACACCCAAGGCCCGCCCGACCCAGTCACTCACATCACGGTTGCCAAAGAACGAGCCATGGCCGCAATCGTGTTGAATACAAAAGAGCCGCAACAGGAAAAGACCGTTCGCCGCCGAGATCAGAAACGCGCCAAGATAGCTATATTGCGCCACCCAGCAGGCCAGCACCCAGAGCACCACAAAGGGGATCAAACTGACGGCGAGTTCAAAGCTGCTGCGGATGCTGCTTGGTTCGCGGTATTTTGCCAAAATCTGGACCCAGTCACGGGGGGTCATGTTCGCGGGGGTCTTATTTTTGTCTTGCATATACTGCTTCTTAGCCTGTGATGGTTTTCGATACCCTAACGTCAACGATTAGCAAGCGAAAAAGGCTTCAATGTGGTCTGCCTGCGTCCTAGTGTAGCGGAAAGAGGAACACATCATGCAGCCGCTTCGGGGCATTATCTTTAAAGTTATGTCCGTCTGCATGTTCATGGGGATGGCCAGTCTGGTCAAAGCCGCCTCGGTTGATGTCCCGCCGGGGCAGGCTGTTTTCTTTCGGTCTTTCTTCGCTTTGCCCATTATTCTGGGGTGGCTGGCCATACGGCATGAGCTGCGCGATGGCTGGAAAACCAAGAACCCGATGGGGCATTTCTGGCGCGGATTGGTGGGTACATCGGCAATGGGGCTGGGGTTTACCGGGCTCGGCCTGTTGCCATTGCCCGAGGTGACAGCGATTGGCTATGCCGCGCCGCTGTTGGTCGTCGTCTTTGCGGCGATGTTCCTGAATGAAAACGTGCGCGCGTTCCGGTTGTCGGCTGTTGCGATGGGGATGGTTGGCGTTCTGATCGTGTTGTCGCCGCGGCTTTCGGTCGGGGCGAGCTTGAACCATTCCGAAACGCTGGGCGCGATTGTCGTTTTGATGGGGGCGGTTCTTGCGGCCCTCGCGCAGGTTTTCGTGCGCAAACTGGTGGCGACAGAAACAACGGCTGCAATTGTGTTCTGGTTTACGCTCACCTCGTCGGCCATGGCGCTTTTCACACTGCCGTGGGGGTGGGTTATGCCGACATGGCAGATCGCGGCCATGCTTGTCATGGCGGGGTTCCTGGGTGGGATCGGGCAGATTTTCCTGACGTCGAGCTATCGCTATGCCGATGCGTCGCTGGTGGCGCCGTTTGACTATAGCTCGATGATCCTTGCGCTGTTGATCGGCTATTTCATCTTTGACGAGGTGCCGACCGGGACCATGCTGATCGGCGCAGGGATTGTGATTGCGGCGGGTGTGCTGATAATCTGGCGCGAGCGCAAACTGGGTTTGCAGCGCGCGCAACAGCGCAAAGCGACGGGCAATGTCGGGTCCTAGGCCTGTCGCGCGCCTTGCCGCAGCCGTGCCAAAAGCAGACGCACCTGCGCGATTTTTCGGGCAAACCCCGGTGGGGATTTGTGCACCTTGAGGCCCAGATCGGAAAACAGTGACCAGATGTCCCTGATCTCGTTGGGTTGCAGATGCGTTGGCACTCTGACAGGTGATCCGCCCGTCGGCTCAATAAACGCCTGCGGGATCGTGAAGGGCAGCGTCCCGTCGGGGTAGACCATCATCTTCTGCCTGACCCGCGACACGATACGCGGATCGGCATCCACTACATCGACCTTCAGGCGATGTGTCCTGTAGGATCCTGTTTCCCAGTTCCGCAGGATCAGCGCGAATATCTCACAGGGTCCCGGGCGTGCGGGCAATGGGCGGGGATTGTCGAGATGCTCCGTCGGATTGCAGCGATAGAAGGCGTGCACCGCCACGGCAAAATCGCATTCAGGCTGGCACAACATCCAGTGGACAAGCGCGCAATGCTCTGTTCCGCGCGTGCGGCGCAGCGTGTCCAGCCAGAGATCCTGGGGTGATGACTTGAGCAATTGTCGCACCGCGCGCTCGTTTTCAGAGAGCTTTGGTTTCTCGGCAACTTGCTTGGTCGTAGTCGTATCGGGAGAATACATGACGAATCCAACTCATTAAACAAAGCTAATTTCCCATTGAATCCTGCCGGAACTTTGGCCTTTCCGCGTTCGTTGGCGGATTTATTGTTGCTGTTTTGAGGACTGTTTTCGGCGCTGCGGCCTGTTTTGCTGCCATAATATACAAAACGCCTACAATGCGGCATTTGTCAGGATTGGGCAGAATCGGTCGTCTTGTGGTATACTGGCCAGACAAAGCGGAGGATGACATGACAAAACATGTAATCGACAGACCAAAAGCAGTGACGCCTGCACGTATGGTCCGGGCTATTGCAATCGAACGCCACGAAGCGCCGCGCAAGGCGACGCTGGACCTTCAGCGCCGCAAACGGCAGCGGACGCTTGACAGCCGCACCAGTTTCTTTGTGCGGTTTGCGCGCGGTATGCGGCCCTAGCCGACGAAAAAGGGGCGCCCGAGCGCCCCTTCCGATTGCCGTATGGGATCCGTTATGCGCGGACCAGTTTCTCGTAGTCGGCTGAAATCTCGCGTGTGATGGCACCGACCTCAAAGTTGTAGTCGCCGATTTGCCCCACAGGAGTCACTTCGGCGGCGGTGCCTGTGAGCCAGCACTGTTCGAACCCTTCGAGTTCTTCGGGCATGATGATCCGTTCATTCACAGTCAGGCCCTTGTCGCGCAACATGCCGATCACTGTCTGGCGGGTGATGCCGTTCAGGAATGCATCGGCAACAGGTGTGTGCACTTCACCGTCTTTGACAAAGAAGATGTTGGCACCTGTCGCTTCGGCCACATAGCCGCGATAGTCGAACATCATGGCGTCGGAACAGCCTTTGGCCTCGGCTGCGTGTTTGGACATGGTGGCGATCATATAAAGACCCGCCGCCTTTGCCTGCGATGGTGCCGTTTCAGGGCTTGGGCGTTTCCATTTCGCGATATCGAGCTTGGCGCCTTTCATCTTGGCGTCGCCATAGTAGTTGCCCCATTCCCAGACCGCCACGGCAAGGTGGACAGGGTTGCGCGCCGCAGCGACACCCATGTCTTCGCCTGATCCGCGCCATGCGACGGGGCGCACATAGGCGTCTTTGAGGCCGTTGGCGTCGAGGGCGGCTTGTTTTGCCGCTTCGATTTCATCAACAGTGTAGGGGATTTCAAAGTCGATCAACTGGCCGGATTTGATTAGACGCTCGCTGTGTTCGCGTGATTTGAAGATCTTGCCGGAATAGCAGCGCTCGCCCTCGAACACGGATGAGGCGTAGTGCATGGCGTGCGTCAGAATGTGGACTTTGGCATCGCGCCATTCGACCAACTGGCCGTCCATCCAGATTTTACCGTCTCTGTCGTCATATGCACCGGCCATCGTAATCTCCATCCCGTTTTGCATTTGTTACGTCAATAGGTCCGTTTCGGACATAATGTTGCGTAGTTTCTGCGTTTCGCTAGCAGTTGATTCTTGGAATGTCAACAAAGCTGACGTATTGTAGCGTCAAGACCAAGGGAGGACGCGCATGAATGACGGGTTGCCGCCGCAAATGGGACAAAGCCTGCTGTTCCTGACGGACGAGCAGTTGCGCAAAGGGATCGAGGCGATGTTTTTTGCCTATCGCGGCTTTACCGCCGATCCTGATCGTATTCTTGCGCAGAAATCATACGGGCGTGCCCATCACCGTGCGATCCATTTCATCCACCGCAGCCCGGGCACGACGGTGAATAACCTTTTATCCATTCTTGGCGTTACAAAACAATCGCTCAATCGTGTCTTGCGCAGTTTGATCGAAGACGGTTTGGTAGCGAGCACTGTTGGACAGCGGGACAAGCGCGAGCGCCATTTGCACCTGACTGCAGCGGGTGAAGCGCTCGAGCGGGAATTATCCGATGCCCAGCGTGACCGGATGCGGGCTGCCTATCGTGCGGCAGGTCCGGCGGCGGTTGCCGGTTTTCGGCAGGTTTTGGAGGCCATGATGGATGAAGAGACGCGCCACCATTATGAGGCGATGAAGGATAAACCGGAATGAGCAATGACGATGCCCACCTCTTGATTGTCGATGACGATGAACGCATCCGCGGACTTTTGCAAAAGTTCCTGATGCGCTCGGGTTTTCTGGTCAGCACCGCTCGCGATGCCGCCCACGCGCGGCGTATTCTGGCGGGGCTGGAATTTGATATGATCGTTCTGGACGTGATGATGCCGGGCGAGGATGGCATGTCGCTCTGTCGTGATCTGCGCCAGACCATCACAACGCCAATCATGCTTTTGACCGCCAAAGGTGGCACCGATGACCGGATTACGGGGCTCGAGGCGGGCGCGGACGATTATCTGCCAAAGCCGTTTGAGCCCAAAGAACTGCTGCTGCGGATCAATGCGATTTTGCGCCGTGTGCCCGCCGCTGAACCCAGCGTGGTCCTGCCCAAGGTCCTGAACATGGGGCCGATCCGCTATGATATCGGACGTGGCGAGATGTGGCATGGTGACGAACTGGTCCGGCTGACAGCGACCGAAAGCCAGTTGATGCGTATTTTCTCGGGCTGTCCCGGACAGGCGGTCACACGCTCAAAGCTGGTCGAGGAACTGAGCCGGTCGGGTGGTCAGACACAGGAGCGCGCGGTGGACGTGCAGATCACGCGCCTGCGCCGCAAGATCGAGGTGGACCCCAAACAGCCCCGCTATCTGCAAACGGTGCGTGGGGCTGGGTATATGCTGGCACCGGAGTAAAGGGCGGGGCCTTATCGCTGCATCCTGACCGCAGAGCGGCCGTTGTTGCGGTGCGGGGGAACTGGGGAAGTGCGGACACAATTGCCTCCTTCGTTTCACACAAAGGCACCCCATGGCACAACCGGCCGGAGATGGCCGGACTGCGCCTTGGGCGGTAGATTGGGCTCAAAGCCGCTATTCAATGCAGTTCTCATGTGGATGACGCATTCCGTGCGTTCCCCCGCGATTATTCACGCCCCCTTCCCAAACGCTGCAATCTGCGATAAGGCCCAACAATCTTGAGAGACTGGCGCCCGCATTCCAGCGCCTGACCAAAGAAGATATTGGGATGAGGGGGAATACGCCCCCTACGCAAAAGGCCAAACAGGCCAACTAGGAAGACATCATGTTTAATGAAGTGAAGAAATCAATTCAGTGGGGCGAAGAAACGCTGACACTGGAAACGGGTAAGGTTGCCCGCCAGGCCGATGGCTCTGTCATCGCGACACTGGGTGAAACCAGCGTCATGGCCAACGTGACATTTGCCAAACAACAAAAGCCGGGGCAGGATTTTTTCCCGCTGACCGTGCATTACCAAGAGAAATACTATGCTGCCGGCAAAGTGCCTGGCGGCTTTTTCAAGCGCGAAGCGCGTCCAACCGAAAAAGAGACGCTGACATCCCGCCTGATCGACCGTCCGATCCGCCCGCTGTTCGTCCCCGGCTTCAAGAACGAAGTTCTGGTGATGTGCACCGTGCTGTCGCACGATATGGTCAACGACCCCGACATGGTTGCGATGATCGCAGCCTCTGCGGCGCTGACCATCTCGGGCGCTCCTTTCATGGGCCCGATTGCGGCTTGCCGCGTGGGGTATGAGGATGGCGAATACATCCTGAACCCTGAAATCGACGACATGCATAACCTGCGCATGAACCCCGATCAGCGTCTCGACCTTGTTGTTGCTGGCACCAAAGACGCCGTAATGATGGTGGAATCCGAAGCTTACGAACTGTCCGAGGACGAAATGCTGGGTGCGGTGACATTCGCACACGAGCAGATCCAGCCGGTCATCGACCTGATCATTGATCTGGCCGAAGATTGCGCGAAAGAGCCTTTCGACTTCCAGCCTGAGGATTATTCGGAGCTGTCAGCCGCTGTGAAAGCTGCTGGTGAAGACAAGATGCGCGCCGCCTATGCGATCACCGACAAGCAAGAGCGCACTGCCGCTGTTGCCAATGCCAAGCAAGAGATCATCGACGCGCTGACCGAAGAGCAGCAGGAAGATAGCAACCTTGGCGCGGCGCTGAAAAAGCTGGAATCCAGCGTTCTGCGCGGTGATGTTGTCAAGAACGGCAAGCGGATTGATGGCCGTGCGCTTGATACGATCCGCCCGATCGTGTCCGAGACAGGCATCCTGCCACGCACCCACGGTTCTGCCCTGTTCACACGTGGCGAAACCCAAGGTCTGGTAGTGACCACGCTGGGCACCGGCGACGACGAACAGATGATCGACGCGCTGACCGGCATGTATAAATCCAACTTCATGCTGCACTACAACTTCCCACCATACTCTGTTGGTGAAGTCGGCCGCGTTGCTGGCCCCGGCCGTCGCGAGATCGGTCATGGCAAGCTGGCATGGCGTGCGCTGCAGGCGGTTCTGCCTGCGCCAACGGATTTCCCATACACCATTCGCGTGGTGTCGGAGATCACTGAATCCAACGGGTCATCCTCGATGGCATCCGTCTGTGGCGGCTCCTTGTCCATGATGGACGCAGGCGTGCCACTGAAGGCACCGGTTGCCGGTGTGGCCATGGGTCTGGTGATGGAAGAAGACGGCTCTTACGCCATTTTGTCCGACATCCTTGGTGACGAAGACCACCTCGGCGACATGGACTTCAAGGTTGCGGGTACCGAGAACGGGATCACCTCCTTGCAGATGGACATCAAGATCGCCGGCATCACGCCAGAGATCATGAAAAAGGCGCTTGAGCAGGCGAAGGCAGGCCGTTTGCATATTCTGGGCGAGATGGGCAAAGCCATCACCGGCGCGCAGGAATTCAGCGTGCACGCACCGAAGATCGAAACCATGCAGATCCCGACCGACAAGATCCGTGAAGTGATCGGGTCCGGTGGTAAGGTCATCCGCGAGATCGTGGAAACATCCGGTGCCAAGGTCGATATCAACGACGACGGTGTGATCAAGCTGGCATCCAACGATGCCGAGGCGATCAAGAAAGCCTACGACATGATCTATTCGATCGTGGCAGAGCCGGAAGAAGGCGTGATCTACAAAGGCACAGTTGTGAAACTGGTCGACTTTGGCGCTTTCGTGAACTTCTTTGGCAAGCGCGACGGTCTGGTGCACGTGTCCCAGATCGAGAACCGCCGCCTGAACCATCCTTCCGATGTCCTTAAGGAAGGTCAGGAAGTCTGGGTCAAACTCCTTGGTTTCGATGATCGCGGCAAGGTCCGTTTGGCCATGAAGATGGTTGATCAGGAAACCGGTCAGGAGATCACGAAAGAAGAAGTGCCCGAGTAAGCTCTGGCCTGATCAGACTGATGAATAAAATAGCGCCCGGCCTAAGTGCCGGGCGTTTTTTTATGACTTGAATGCTGCACTGCCACGCAAATTGCGCGATGGACTTTCCCCAAGCTTCCCTTGCGTCAGTCGCGGGCTATCCTGTTCGAAGGGACAATGACGCCCCTGACTGCAGACAAGAAAGGATAGCTTATGAATTTGAAGACGATATTGGCAGCGACCGTATTTGGCACGGTGGCCACGGGCGCTGTGGCGCAAAATTTTGACGGTGTTTCTTTTGGTGTGGGTGTGACCAATTTCGGCCTGTCCCTTGAAGGTGAATATGCTGTCAATCCGCAGGTTGGCGTCCGTGGAATGGTCATGGGCGGTTTCAGTTTCGATGATGAATTCGATATCGACGATGCGACCGTTGATGGCGAAGTGGATCTGGGCGGCGTTGCCGTCCTTGCCGACTATTACCCGCTGGCAAACGCGTGGCGGCTGTCAGGCGGGCTTTTCTTTTCCAACAGTGAGGTGACCGGCACGGTCACGGATGATCTCACAACCTATGACGGGGAAATCAATTTCAAGAACGAAGTGGCGCCACTTATCACCACCGGTTTCAGCACCGAAGTGGCCCCGGGCTGGTCGGTGTCCGGTGATATCGGTGTGATCGTGTCTTCGTTAGAGGTGTCGTCTGACGACAACACTGGCACGGTACAGGCCGATATCGCAGAGTTGAACGCAGATCTTGAGGATGTGCCGGTCTTTCCGTTCTTCGGCGTTGCGGTCAGTTATTCCTACTAGATCGTTGCGTGGACATGAAAAAGGCCCCGGTAAATTAACCGGGGCCTTCTCTTTGTGCGGTGACCGGGCCTAACCCTTCAGCTTTGTTGTCCGCAGATACGGGAAGACGGTCGTGAAATCACCAAACTTTGCTTTCGCGTCTTCATCGCTGACCGTCGCTGGAATAATCACGTCATCGCCGACATTCCAGTTTGCAGGCATTGCAACGCCCTGTCCCGCAGCCGTCTGTAGCCCGTCAAGCGCGCGGAGCACCTCGGCAAAGTTACGGCCAACGTTCATCGGGTAGGTCATCGACAGCTTCAGCTTCTTGTCCGGCCCAATGATGAACACCACACGGACTGTGGCACTGTCCGCAGGTGTGCGCCCGTCCGGCAGATAGGCGTCGGCGGGCAACATGTCGAAGGCCTTTGCGACGGTCAGGTCCTCATCGGCGATGATCGGGAAACCTGCCTTGGCGTTTGCGAAGGTCTCGATATCGCTTTTCCACTTTTTGTGATCCTCAACGCCGTCGACGCTGATGCCCATCACTTTGGTGCCACGCTTGGCCCATTCATCGGCCAGCTGCGCGACAGCGCCGAATTCGGTGGTGCAAACAGGTGTGAAATCCTTGGGGTGCGAAAACAGGATCGCCCAGCTATCGCCGATCCAGTCATGCAGCGAAAGGGTGCCTTGGTCGGTTTCGACGGTCAGATCGGGAATAGTGTCATTGATGCGGAGACTCATTGTGTCGTTCCTCTATTGAAGTGCACTGGTGGCTATATAGGTATCCTCGGCACTGACTGCCACCGCCGCTTGCGCCCGTTGCGTGCCGGTGTCACAAGTTTCAAGAGCATTTGTCAGGGAGAGATCCAATGATCGAGAACCGCAACTTCTATATCAACGGGGCGTGGGTACCACCGGTGCAGCCCCGCGATTACAACGTGATTGATCCTTCTACGGAAGATCCCTGCGCGATCATTTCGCTTGGCGATCAGGCAGATACCGATGCGGCCGTTGCCGCAGCCAAGGCTGCGTTTCCTGCATGGGCTGCGACAGATCCCGAAGTGCGTGCTTCTTATGTCGAAGCAATTCTTGCGCAATATGAGGCGCGGGTCGAGGAAATGGCCCAGGCGATCAGCATGGAAATGGGCGCACCCATTGATATGTCGCGCAGCAGTCAGGCCCCTTGCCTGCCGTGGCACTTGAAAAACGCCCTTGAGGCAGTCAAGGAAATTGAGTGGATCCGCCCCCTTGGGCCGCATGCCCCCAATGACCGCATCGCAATGGAACCGATCGGTGTGGTGGGCCTGATCACACCGTGGAACTGGCCGATGAACCAGGTCACGCTCAAGGTGATCCCGGCGCTTCTGGCCGGTTGTACAATGGTTTTGAAACCATCCGAGGAATCGCCGCTCTCTTCGCTGTTGTTTGCCGAATTCGTCCATGACGCAGGTGTGCCTGCCGGTGTGTTCAATCTTGTCAACGGCGACGGCGCTGGCGTTGGCAGCCAGCTTTCACGCCACGAAGATGTCGCGATGATCAGCTTCACAGGCTCGACCCGTGCCGGCAAGGCGATCTCTGCCGCCGCAGCCGAGACGCTGAAACGCGTCACGCTCGAACTTGGTGGAAAGGGCGCAAACGTGATCTTCGCCGATGCCGATGAAAAGGCCGTCAAGCGCGGTGTCATTCATTGCATGAGCAACTCCGGCCAATCCTGTAACGCGCCGACCCGTATGTTGGTCGAGCGGTCGATCTACGACCAAGCGGTTGAATTGGCGGCGGAGGCTGCCAAGAGCATCACCGTTGGCCCCGCGTCAGAACCGGGGCGGCATATCGGCCCAGTGGTGAACAAGAGCCAATGGACGAAAATTCAGGAAATGATCGAAGTGGGCATTAACGAAGGTGCACGCCTTGTGGCCGGTGGTCCGGGTCTGCCTGAGGGAATGAACCGTGGATTTTATGTGCGTCCGACGGTCTTTGCCGATGTGACCAATGACATGCGCATTGCGCAGGAGGAAATCTTTGGTCCTGTCCTGTCGATCATCCCGTTCGAGGATGAAGCGGATGCTGTGCGTATCGCCAATGATACGCCCTATGGTCTGACCAACTATGTCCAGTCGCAGGATGGCGCAAAGCGCAACCGCATGGCCTGCGCCCTGCGCTCGGGCATGGTTGAGATGAACGGCCAGTCCCGAGGTGCTGGTTCGCCCTTTGGCGGTATGAAAATGTCCGGGCGCGCGCGCGAAGGCGGTGTCTGGGGGATTGAAGAATTCCTCGAGGTCAAAGCCATCTCGGGCTGGGCCGCTGAATAGTATCATGTGCACAGGCGCACCAAATAGGTGCGCCTGTGGATGTTTAGTGCATGATCGAATCCGCTATGTAACCTGTCAGCAAGATAGGAGAGCGAGATGATCAACCAGATTAAAGGCCTGCACCACGTCACCTCACTGGCCAGTGACGCCCGTGAGAACAATGCCTTCTTTACCAACGTGCTTGGATTGCGCCGCGTAAAGAAGACCGTGAACTTTGACGCACCTGATGTGTATCACCTCTATTATGGTGACGAAGCAGGAACTCCCGGTACCGTCATGACCTACTTTCCCTTCCCCAACGCAGGCCGTGGCCGCAAGGGTGTCGGCGAAGTGGGGCGCACCGCATTCAGTATCCCGACAGGGACGTCGCAGGCGTGGCTTGACCATTTCGCAACCTTCGAGGTTGCCGGCGTTGCCCAAGACACGCGCTTTGGTGAAAAGCGTGTTTTGTTCGATGGCCCGGACGGCGATCAGTTCGCCTTGGTCGAAAGCAACGATGACCGCACGCCTTGGACCGGAAATGGCGTGAGCGAAGAGATGGGTATCCGTGGTTTCCACTCTGCCGATATGCGCCTCCAACAGGCCGCGATGAGCAGCGAGCTGTTGCAGTTCATGGGCTATGAAAAGCTTGATACCCAAGACAACGTGACCCGCTTTATCGTGCCGGGCGGGAATGATGCGAACATCATTGATATCGAAGAAATCCCCACGGCAGGACATGCAGCACAGGGCGCAGGCTCGGTCCACCACCTTGCCTTTGCTGTCGACAACCGTGCGCGCCAGATCGAAGTCCGCGAGGCACTGCTTGATACCGGATACCAAGTGACCCCTGTGATTGATCGCGACTATTTCTATGCGATCTATTTCCGCACACCTGGTGGTGTGCTGTTCGAGGTCGCCACCAACGAGCCCGGCTTTGACCGCGACGAAGACACCGCGCACTTGGGTGAGGCGCTCAAACTGCCAAGCCAGCACGAGCATTTGCGTGCCCGTCTGGAAAGTCTGCTTCAGCCGCTGGGCGATTGATATGAGCTATGCTGCAAAACGCACAGAAGGAGCAGCGGGCGCACCGCTGTTCCTGACATTCCACGGCACGGGCGGGAACGAAGGCCAGTTTCACGGGTTCGCTGAACAGTTGAAGCCCGGCGCGCATATCTGCTCTCCGCGTGGTGATGTGTCGGAACATGGCGCACTACGCTATTTCCGGCGCACCGGTGAGGGCGTCTATGACATGGATGATCTGGCGGCGCGTACCGCGGCGATGGCTGATTTTATCCGGTCGGAAAAGAAAAAGACGGGCGCAGCGGATACGATTGGTCTGGGCTATTCCAACGGGGCCAATATTCTGGCCTCGGTCGCGCTCGCGCAAGCTGAGCTTGTCGATACGCTGATCCTGATGCACCCGCTCATCCCTTGGGAGCCCAAAGCCCAACCGGGGCTCAAGGGTCGCCGCATTTTGATCACCGCAGGTGAGCGTGATCCGATCTGCCCCGCGCCGCTGACGCAGGCTTTGGTGGACTATCTCGCGGCGCAGGGCGCTGATGTAACCGTCCATTGGCACCCCGGCGGCCATGAAATCGCACAGTCCGAAGTGGATGCCATTGCGCAGTTTATCGCAGGCTAGAACGGACACTTGGCTGTAATGCGCATGCCCTGACCCCCGTCAGGGTGGCGGAACTGCAACGTCTCGGAATGCAACATGAGGCGCGGATAATCCCGCGCCTCTCCTGTTGCATAGAACGGATCACCCAGGATCGGATGCCCCAGTGCCTGCATATGGACACGCAACTGATGTGACCGGCCCGTGCGCGGCATCAGCTTGACCCGCGTTTCCCCGTCCTTTGCGCGCACAACGCGCCAATCGGTGACCGCCTGTTTACCGGTCTCGTGATCCACCATCTGCTTGGGGCGGTTCGGCCAATCCACGATCAGGGGCAAATCCACGGTCCCTGTCTTGCCCGCCATCTCGCCCCAGACCCGTGCGATGTAGGTTTTCTTGGTCTGTCGTTTTTCGAATTGCAGCCCGAGGTGCCGCTGGGCGTGCGGCGTCAGCGCAAAAATCATCACCCCCGAGGTGTCGCGATCAAGCCGGTGCACCAGCAACGCCATTGGAAATGCCGCCTGGACACGTGTCAAAAGACAATCTGCCAGATGCGGCCCCTTGCCGGGCACCGACAAGAGCCCGCTTGGCTTGTCGACCAAAAGAACCTGATGGTCGTCATGCAGGATCGTCAAAGGGTCTTGGGGCGGGGCGTAATCGTCGCTCACGCGTAGACACGCTCGCCAAAAATGGCCGAACCGACGCGGATATGTGTGGCACCCAAGGCGATGGCGCTTTCAAAGTCGCTGCTCATGCCCATCGACAGGCCCGCAAGACCGTTGCGTGCTGCGATCTTGCCGAGCAGGGCAAAATGCAAGGATGGTTCTTCATCAACGGGCGGAATGCACATCAACCCTTTCAGCGGCAGATCAAGGGCGCGGACCTCGGCGATGAAAGCATCCGCCTCATTTGGCAAAACCCCTGCCTTCTGCGGCTCTTCGCCGGTGTTGACCTGCACAAACAGATCGGGACAGGTGCCAAGCTCTTGGGCGTGCCGCGCGATTGCATTGGCCAGCTTTGCGCGATCGACCGTATGGATCGCATCGGCCAGCTGCATGGCTTGCTTGACCTTGTTGGTTTGCAGCGGGCCAATCAGATGAAGTTCAATGCCCTCATATTGTTCGCTGAACGCAGGCCACTTTGATGCGGCTTCCTGCACCTTGTTTTCCCCGAAGATTCGATGCCCCTGATCCAGAACTGCGGCGACTCTCTCGTTCGGCTGCACTTTGGACACGGCAATCAGCCGCACATCTGCCGGATTTCGGCCAGCGGCTTCACAAGCGCTCGCGACACGGGCCTGAATTTCTGCAAGAGGCATGGAAGACTCCAAAAAATAAGGTTCACGATAGGTTTCGGCCTGAAATAGGGCGTATTGGAGCGGATGTCATGATTGAAAAAATTGTGTGTCATAGATGCATCATTTCCGGCAAAGAGCCGAAAAGCCCCCCTATTTCACTTGAGTGTCAGGGCATCAGGGCGCAGTTAGACGCCAATGCTAGTACAACTGGCATTCTTGGGAATGCATAACACGAGGGAAAAAATCCATGAAAAGCATCCTTCTTACAACAACAGCTATCGTCGCATTTGCCGGCGCAGCCGTTGCTGATGGACACGCTGGCGTATCGTTCAGCGGTGATTTCACACTGGGCTTCAACGACGACAATGATGACGTTGACTCTGCGTCAGCTACGTCCGCTGGTAAAATCGGCGACAATGATGGCTTCTACTGGGAAGGTGACCTGAACGTCACTGGTACAGCTGCGCTCGACAATGGCGTAACTGCATCTGCTTCTTGGGAATTCGACATCACCGACGAAGACAACGGTCAGCCAATCAGCTCTGACGGCGTTCTGCTGTCTTTGACAACTGACAACGCAGGTCTGTACCTGGGTGACACATCTTTCGCTGCTGAAACACAGTGGAAATCCGCTGGCGACATGGAAGCAGACGGCTTCTCCGAAGCTGACGGCGAAAACGTACTGCGCGGCGACGTTTCTGTTGCTGGCATCGACGCTTCGATCTCGCTTGCTCTCGGCAACGCAGATGGCGGTCTCGTAGCTGAAGACACAACTGAAGACTACGACCAACTGTCCTTCGGTGCGTCCGGCGATCTGGGTATGTTCAGCTTCGCAGTTGCATATCAGGAAGAGTCCGAGTTCGCTCCTTACTTCTCTGCTGAGAACGGCGACTTCAACGACTCCGAAATCTTCGGTATCTCTGCTGGTGTATCTGTAGCTGGTGCAGACATCACTGTTGCATACGCATCTGACGAGACACTTGACGAGAACTCGACTGGTATCCAGGTGTCTTACCCATTCGGTCCAATCACAGGTACAGTTTACTATGTAGCTGAAGATGACGGTTCCGACGAAGACAACTACGGTGCAACAGTTGCATACGCAGACGGCCCAATCGCAGTTACCCTTGACTACGATTACGACCAAGGCGTGAACAAAGTTGGCCTCGACGGCACATACGACCTGGGCAACGGTTTCACAATCGGTGCTGGTATGTACGACCAGTCTGACGACGCAACTGACGCGAACAACGGCACAGACTTCTACGTTGCTGGCATGTACGACCTCGGTGGCGGTGCAGAACTGCTCGTGACTTACGCTGATGCTGAAACAGCTGGCGCAATCGCAGACGACGAAGTTGGTGGTCCAGACTACCAGGTTGGTACAACTGTTGAAGTGTCCTTCTCCTTCTAATCGAAGCAGAACGACCTGAAATAGCGAGAGCGGCCCCTTTGGGGTCGCTCTTTCTTTTTGTGCGGTGATAACTGCTTGTGACCGCGCCCCCCCTTCGCTACATATTTTGGCAATGTGGTTGTCCCGATCAAAGGGGAGAGTGGTTTGACTTTGTTTTCCGGCATGTGGCGCAAAGCGCTTGCGGTATTGGCCCTTGGCGCCCTTGTGGCCTGTAGCAGCGGCCCGCCGCCGACACCCCGTGGCGCAGAAAATGTGGCTGTGAACCGCTATCTTTGGGCGGCGTCGCTTGATGTGCTCAGCTTCCTGCCCGTTGAAACCGCCGATCCCTTCACCGGTGTGATCACCACAGGCTTTGGCACGCCCCCCGGCAGCGGCCGCGCCTACCGCGCGACAATTCAGGTCAGTGACCCTGCAATGGATGCGCGTTCTTTGAACGTGAGCCTTCTGACCCGCAACGGCCCCGTAGCTGCGGAAACCCAGCGCGCGGTGGAAGATGCCATCCTGTCACGTGCCCGCCAGTTGCGGATTGCTGACGGCGCGCTATAGCCATCGGCCACCAGCCCGATTATGAATAGCGCCGGGCCCATACGCCCGGCGTTTCGCTTTAAGAAAGACCAACCAGATGACCACTTACGCACCCGCCGAGATCGAGGCGAAATGGCAGGACACATGGGCCGCCGCCGAGACCTTCAAGGCCGCGCGCAGTGCCGACAAACCCAAGTACTATGTGCTTGAGATGTTCCCCTATCCCTCGGGACGTATCCACATGGGCCACGTGCGCAACTACACCATGGGTGACGTGATCGCGCGGTACAAGCTGGCCACGGGCCACAACATTCTGCAC
The DNA here is from genome assembly GCF_044595625.1 of Yoonia sp. R78084. Classification (NCBI taxonomy): domain Bacteria; kingdom Pseudomonadati; phylum Pseudomonadota; class Alphaproteobacteria; order Rhodobacterales; family Paracoccaceae; genus Yoonia; species Yoonia sp. R78084. The sequence goes on along the minus strand of NZ_CP138993.1, from coordinate 2,921,480 downwards.
CCCATGGGCTGGGATGCGTTCGGAATGCCTGCGGAGAACGCCGCGATGGCGTCGGGTGGGCATCCGAAAGACTGGACCTACGGCAATATCGCCGACATGAAAGCGCAGATGAAACCGCTGGGCCTGTCGATTGACTGGTCCCGCGAATTCGCGACCTGCGATCCTGAATATTATGGCCAGCAACAGGCGTTGTTCATTGATTTTCTGTCCAAGGGCCTGATTTACCGCAAGAAAGCTGTGGTGAACTGGGATCCCGTCGATATGACCGTGTTGGCGAACGAACAGGTGATCGATGGCAAAGGCTGGCGCTCCGGTGCCGAGGTCGAGCGCCGCGAGTTGGTGCAATGGTTCTTCAAGATCAGCGATTATTCGGAAGAGTTGCTTGAGGCGTTGGACACGCTGGATAACTGGCCTGCGAAGGTCAAACTGATGCAGGCCAACTGGATCGGCAAATCGCGTGGTTTGCAGTTTGCCTTCACCCGCACCGATGGCGGCGGCGAGATTGACGTTTACACGACCCGCCCCGATACATTGATGGGCGCGTCTTTTGTCGGCATTTCCCCCGATCACCCGCTGGCCAAAGAGCTGGAAGCTCAAGACGACAAGATCGCCGCATTCTGTGCCGAATGCCGCAAGGGTGGCACCACCGCCGAGGCGATCGAGAAGGCCGAAAAGCTGGGCTATGATACCGGTCTGCGGGTCAAACACCCGCTGGAAGGCCACGATGATCTGCCCGTCTATATCGCGAATTTCATCCTGATGGATTACGGCACGGGCGCGATCTTTGGCTGTCCTGCCCACGATCAACGCGACCTTGATTTCGCACGCAAATACGGGTTGCCCGTGATCAGCACCTATGCGCCTGTCAAAGACGAAGGCATCACATTGCCCGAAGATGGCGGTGACGCCTATGTGCCGCCCAAAACAGAGCCCGTCATCTATATCCGTGGCTTTGCAGGCGAGACCGAGCAAACCGGTGATGCGGGCATCGCTGCCGCAATTGCCTTTTGCGAAGCGAACGGCATCGGCGAAGGTGTTACCAAGTTCCGCCTGCGCGATTGGGGTCTGTCCCGCCAGCGTTATTGGGGTTGCCCGATCCCTGTTGTCCATTGTGACGACTGTGGCGTGGTGCCAGAGGCAAAAGAAAACCTGCCCGTCGAGTTGCCCTATGATGTGACCTTCGATGTTCCCGGCAACCCGCTTGACCGTCACCCGACATGGCGCGATTGCGCTTGCCCGTCTTGTGGCAAACCTGCGCTGCGCGAAACCGACACGATGGATACCTTTGTCGATTCTTCATGGTACTTCGCGCGTTTCACAGCACCGGATGCGGACACGCCAACGAACATGGAGGACGCTGCCTATTGGATGAACGTCGACCAATATATCGGCGGGATCGAGCATGCGATTTTGCACCTGCTCTACAGCCGCTTCTTTGCGCGGGCGATGCATATGACCGGCCATTTGCCTGAAAGCGCGAAGGAACCCTTCGATGCGCTGTTCACGCAGGGCATGGTGACGCATGAGATCTATCAGACGCGCGACGACAAAGGCCGCCCTGTCTATCACCTGCCCGAGGATGTGACCGACGGGAAACTGGCCGATGGCACAGCGGTTGAAATCATTCCTTCGGCGAAAATGTCGAAGTCGAAAAAGAACGTGGTCGACCCCGATGACATTCTGGCGAAATACGGTGCAGACACCGCGCGCTGGTTCGTTCTGTCCGACAGCCCGCCCGAGCGGGATGTGGAGTGGACGGCATCGGGCGCTGAGGCAACCTATAAGCATTTGGGCCGCGTTTATCGTGTGACGTCCGAAATTGCGGGCATGGATAATACGGCCGGTGAAGGCGACGAAGACCTGCTGCGCGCCATGCACAAGGCAATCCATGATGTGACAATGGGTGTCGAAACCTTCGGATTTAACGCAGCGATTGCAAAGCTTTACGCCTTCACCAACGTGCTGGCCAAATCCAAGGCTGGTGGCGCTGCTAAACGCGAGGCCGCGCTTGTGCTGGCGCAACTGATGTCGCCCATGACGCCCCACCTCTCTGAAGAAATCTGGTCCATGCTGGGCGGTGATGGTCTGATCGCCAGCGCCCCTTGGCCCGTTGCGGATGAGGCGATGCTGGTCGAGGACACGGTGACGATGCCGATCCAGATCAACGGCAAGCGGCGCGCTGAAATTCAAGTGGCCGCAGATGCCAGCAAAGAGGCTGTCGAGGCGCAAGCCCTGGCCCTTGATGTCGTGCAAAATGCCCTCGGCGGTGCCGCACCCAAAAAGCTGATCGTTGTACCCGGAAGGATCGTGAACATTGTCGTCTAGCCTGACACCCCGCCGCACTGTCCTGCTTGGCCTTCTGGGTCTGGCGGGCTGCGGCTTTGCGCCAATCTATGGGGCAGATACGGGGTTGCGGGGGCGTGTTGCCTTTGAGACGGATGCAAGTGTTGCGGGCTTTCGCCTGCGCGAACAGCTGGAGAAACGGCTCGGGCGCAGTGTGGCACCGGAATATGCGCTGAAGACAACGGTACGCTCCAGCCAGCGGGCGGCAGCGATTACATCGGAGGGTGACACATCGCGCTTTAACATTGTTGGCGTGGCGACATGGACATTGATCGCGCTGGAGGATGGTCGTCAGATTGACGGTGGCGAAGTCGAGGCCTTTACCAGTTACTCGGCCACAGGATCAACCAACGCAACGCAAGCCACGCGCGATGACGCCGAAGCGCGGGTGTCTGTGATCCTTGCTGACCTGATTGTCAGTCGCATGCTGATCCGTGCCGCCGAGCTTGACTGATGAAGCTGACGGGGGCCGCGGCGAATAACTACTTCCGGCAGCCGGACCCGTCCCATATGGCGCTCTTGATCTTTGGGGCCGATCCGATGCGGGTGGCCGATAAACGCCAGCAGGTGATCAATGCCTTGGTCGGCCCGCAGGGCGAAGAGGAAATGCGCCTGACACGGATCAATGCCTCTGATTTGCGCAAGGATCCTGCGATGCTGGATGATGCGATCAAGGCGCAGGGGTTCTTTCCGGGGCACAGGGTGGCCTTTGTGGAGGACGCCACGGATGGTCTGTCAAAGGTTATCGCCGCAGCCTTGGCCGACTGGCAGCCCGGTGATGCACAGGTTGTGATTACGGCGGCCCAGCTGACCGCGAAATCTGCCCTGCGCAAGGTTGTCGAAGGATATAGCAACGCGGTGTCCATCGGGCTCTATGACGACCCGCCAACGATGGCAGACGTAGAGCTGGCGCTCAAAGATGCCGGTGTCGCCCAGCCCGACCGTGATGTGATGGATGCGCTGCTGGCGCTCGCCAACAGCCTTGAACCGGGTGATTTCAGACAAACGATCGAAAAGGTGAGCCTTTACAAGCGTGGCGATGAAAGCCCGCTGAGCATCGCCGACATCACGGCCAATGCACCGCAATCTGCCGAGGTGGAGGTTGACGATGTGCTAGACATCGTGGCCACAGGTCAGGCTGATCAACTGGGCCCGCTTTTGCGCAATCTCTACGCGCAGGGCGTCACGCCTGTGACGCTTTGCATTGGGGCAATGCGCCATTTTCGCAGGCTGCATGTGGTGGCTTCTGATCCTGGCGGGCCAGCGGCAGGTGCCGGGCGGCTGCGGCCCCCTGTTTTTGGTCCACGACGTGATAAGATCGTCCGGCAGGCAGGCCAGTGGGGGCGTGACCGTCTGGAAAAGGCGCTGACAGCGCTGACGGATGCCGACCTGCAATTACGCTCGGCAAGTACCGCGCCGCAGAATGCCCTGATGGAGCGGACATTGATCCGGCTCGCGATGATGGCAAGGCGCTGACACGAAAAAAGGCAGGCCATAAGCCTGCCTTTCATTCAAGATCGTAGATCCTGATTTATTGATCAGCTGCTGCTGCGATCAGAAGTGCAGCAAGTACACCCAGAACGATGTATGTTGGGCTGATTGAAGAAGCTGCTGGTGCTGGTGCTGGCTCAGCTACGACGACTGGTGCTTCCATGACTTCTTCAGCCATGCCACCAGCAGAAGCGGCGACGCCGGATACTGCGAGAGCTGCTGCAGCGGCAAGTGTTGTTGTAATGCGCATAGTGTTACTCCATTTGTGCAAGGGGCCTACCGGCCAAAGCGTGACCGACCCACATTTTCGCAATGAATCAGGGTTTTCATGCAAATCCTAGATGCAAAAGTTGACGGCTTGAGATCTGTTTCCGGGCTTCGGTAGGGGATTTGCCTCTGCAGAGGGTGTGAATTACTATAACCCTTTGATTAGAAATGATAAAATATAATGACTTTGGAAGATTGAAGATTTCCAGCATTCAATTGACCGATGCTCGGATTACCGCTGACAAAATAATTCATGCGGTTTCGGTGCAAAAATGCAACGGTCCAATTGGTCTTTCGGTCCTGCAGGACAATGCGAGGGGCGTGGCTTTCAGTTTAATTGGAAATGTACCGCCAGTGAATCGCGCAATGTTCAACAAGGGGGCAGGTTGCAAGGTTTCGCGGAGCCTTGGCGCGGCTGTCAAAGCCTCATAGGCCAACGCTCTTTCGGCAAAGACCGGTTTGGATTCTGTGACGGCGCTGCACGGTGGTCGTCGTGGTGCCAGACCTGTCGCGCACTCACGCGCAGCAGAGTTTGACTGCGGCGGCACCAGCGCGCTGGCCGGTCGCAAGGCACGCGGTAATCAGGTAGCCCCCTGTCGGGGCCTCCCAATCCAGCATTTCGCCTGCGCAGAATACACCAAAGCGCTGTTTCAGCATCAAATCATCGGTGAGTGCGCTGAACCGCACGCCGCCAGCAGTAGAAATCGCTTCGTCCATGGGCCGTGGCCCTTGGTGCGCGATGGGGAGCGCCTTGATAAGTGGCGCAAGATCATCTGGTAACGGTCGCCCACATTCCATCAGCAAGGCCGTCTGCACCGGCGAAAACCTGAGCACTTTGCGCAGGTGGTTGGACAGGCTCGCCTTGCCGCGTGGTTTCTCAAGTGCTGCGCGGATCTTGTCCTCTGGCCAGTCGGGCAGCAAGTCAATGGTCAGCGGTGCCCCCTCGCGCATGGCTTTGGACACCATATAGATGCCCCCACCTTCGATACCGCGCTCTGAGATGATAAACTCGCCGCGTGTGCTCTGGTTGCCAGCCGTCAAGCCAACCGATTTGACCGGCGTGCCCAGATAGGGGGCCATATGGGGCGACCAGTCCACCACAAAGCCCATATTCGCAGGGGCAAAGGGCGCGACCTGATCCTGCAGATGCGCCGCCCAAGCGCCGTTGGCCCCAAGGCGTGCCCAACTGGCGCCACCTGTCGCAAGGACGGTCACCTTTGGCGTGACCGTGACTGTGCCATCGGGTGTCTCAAAGCGCAAAGCGTCACCTTGCCAGCCGTCCCAGCGCCACCGCGTTTCAATGCGCACGCCATAGTCACGCAACCGCGCCAGCCAAGCACGCAACAAGGGTGAGGCTTTCATGACGGTGGGAAACACGCGCCCTGTTGATCCGGTAAAGACGGTTTGCCCCAGACCCTCCGCCCAAGACATCACCTGATCCGGGCCGAAATCATCAAGGGCCTTGGTCAGCGCAAGAGGGGGTGAACTGCCATAGGCCGCAAGAAAAGCGGTACGTTGTTCAGCCTTTGTGATGTTCAATCCTGATTTGCCCGCCATCAGGAATTTCCGCCCCACCGATGGCATGGCATCGGCGACGGTGACCGAAACGCCGGCCCTGCCCAGTTGCTCGGCAGCCATCAGCCCGGCGGGCCCCGCACCAATGACCATTGCATCGGTCACGCGGGCATGGATCCTTTGATTTCCACCACACGGTGCGGATAGGGGATCTCGATGTCGTTTTCCTTGAGGGCATTCCAGATCAGGAACAGCACGTCAGAGGCGTATTTGTTCTTGCCGTCGTCAATGCCTTCGACCCAGAATTCAACCCCGAAATCCACGCCGCTATCGCCAAACCCGCGTAATTCGCAGTCAGGGCCTTCGGGCTCTTGCAGGACGCCGGGGTGCTTTGAAACAGCGGCCTCGATGATGGCGGGGATACGGTTGATGTCGGTGTCGTAGCTTACGGAAAATGCCACCTCGAGCCGGTTTGCTGACCCGGAGTCTGAGTAATTGACCACCCGCGTAGTGATGAAATCCTCATTCGGGACAACAATCCAACGGCCATCAAACGTTTCAAGGATCGTTGCGCGTGCCCCCATCTTGATGATGGTTCCTGCTTCGCCGCCGTCCAGTTCGACATAATCGCCGACAGTGGCTTGACCCTCGACCATCAGGATTACGCCAGAGATAAAATTGGATGCGATTTTTTGCAGGCCGAAACCAAGGCCCACACCAATGGCACCCCCGATGATCGCCAAGGAACTCAGGTTGATCCCCATCACATTCATCAGGATCAGGAAGGCGACTGTAAAGATCGCAAATTCAGAGGCCTTGATCGCCAGTTGCCGGATTGCCGGCCGCATGGGTTGTTGCGTGATGTAAGAGGAGGACTGCGCGTTTGACCATTGGCCCAGCCAGAACAGCAGGCTGCCGACAATAAGCCCGCGGACGATGGAAAGCGCAGAGAAACTGATATTGCCAAGTGTCACCCGCGCCGCGTCGAGCGCCATCGTGACTTCATCAAGAAAACCAAGCGCATAGAGCGCCGCGACAGGGACGAGAATATAGCGCGCCAGAAGGCGCAGAAAGGCGTCCGTGACGATATCTTTGGCCAGTGCGCGGGCGGCAAGAAAAAGGAAGACACGCTTGCCGAATGCGATGACTTCACCGGACCCGAAGAGGGACCGCGTCACGCTTTCGCCGACGGCGGTAAACCCATAAGCCAAGAGCGGCAAGGTGAGCGGTAGGAAGATGAGCAGGAAGCGGCGCGCCTTGGAGAGGATGGATCGGTTGGCCGCATCCGGTGTGAGCAATGTGCGCAGGCGCGGCGTAATAATCCCGCTCGCGATCCGTGCCAGAAGGTAGGCACCGATCAGAAGCGCAAATTGCGACCACGCCGCAGGTGAAAGCAGCCAGCCTTGTGCCAGGACCAGTGCCTGATCAAAGGCGTTCTGGGCTTGCTCCATCAATCCGTTTGGTTCCATCCGCGCCCGCCCTTTATCGTTTTAACGCTTCTACTGTCATGCGTTTGATCGCTGCAATATGTTCCGGCGCGGCAGAGAGCGCATCTGCCCCAAGGTTCTGTGCGGTTTCAAGCAGCGCGTCAGGGTTACTGATCTGGTCCACCAATCCCCATTGGAGCGCCCGTTCCGCCTCGATCTTTTGGCCTGCCATCAGAATCATCTTGGCGCGGGCGGGCCCGACAAGCCGTGTCAGGCGCGGGGGATCAGAGGGTTGCGGCAGAAAGCCCAGCTTCATCACCGGATAGAAGAACTTTGCCTTTGGAATGGCGATCCGCAGATCGCAGGCGAGCACCATGCCAAATGCGCCGCCTGCCACTGTGCCGTTCAGGGCTGCGATGGTCAGGCACGGCAAGGATGCGATCGCGCCCGAGAGCCGTTCCCAGACCGGATCGGTGGCAAGTCCTGCGCGCGCGGCTTCCAAATCTGCACCGGCACTAAAAACACCGCCCGTGCCCGTCAGAATGAAGAGTTTCGCATCCTGTGCCGCCTCTGCAATCTCGGCCAGCCGGATCAGCATATCACGCGTCAACGCGCCCGCTTTGTCGGGTCGGTCGATGGTGACGACCCATGTGTCACCATCCTTGTCACAGCGGATCATACAAGCCCGACCTTTTTGCGGATATCCTCGTCACGCAGGCTGACGTCATCGCCCAAGAAATCGTCGGCCTCGGGTGTACACATCCACAACAGCGCCTGTGCGGGCCACTCGGGCGGGATATGGACGGACCAGTCAAGCTGGCTGACCGGATTGATGCCTGACGCCTTGATTTCACGCTGCATTTGCGTGGCCACTGTCCCTGGCGAAAGGCCCAGGATCCGCAGGCCTTTCTCGCGGGATTCCTTGTCGGCGGCACGCGTGAGCATATAGACGGCAGCCTTGGAGCTGCAGTAGGCCGACCAGCCCTCGACCGGGCCATGGGCGGCACCGGACGAGATGTTGATAATCGTGCCGTGCCCTTGGGCAATCATGCCGGGCATCGCCGCATGCATCCCGTGCATCACGCCTTTGAGGTTGATGTCGATGGTGCGCGACCACGCCTCGGGATCGGTGTCTTGCAGGTGGCCGATGGGCTCAACCACGCCTGCGTTATTGATCAGAACATCCAACCCGCCGAATGTGCGCGCGGTTGCGGCAACGGCCGAAGCGACATCGGAATAGCGCGAGACATCGCAAGGGATCGCAAGTGCTTTCTCCCCGATTTTTCCGGCAATTTCGGCAATCTCGTCGGTGCTGCGGGCAACCAGTGCGACGTTCGCGCCTGCTTCGGCAAAGGCAAAGGCGGCAGCTGCGCCGATGCCGCGGCTGGCCCCGGTGATAAGTACGGTTTTCCCGACTAAATTGATGTTTTTCACACAAGTCCCTTTCAGATTGCTTTTGGGATAGCTAGTTATTGTCATAATAGTAAAGCCCATCGCCGGTATATTTCAAAGCCGGGTCCGGTGGGACAAAGATATATCGAAAGGGATCATCCATGACATATCCGACAGGAATGCGTAGCGCTGTTTGCATCGCCGCATTGATCGCTGGCAGCGCAGCGCAGGCCGACGTCACCGCCGCACAGGTCTGGGAAGACTGGAAGGCACAGATGAGCCTTTACGGTGAAGACAGCCTCACTATCGGTGCGGAAGAGACCTCAAGCGGCGTCGTGACGATCCGCGACCTGTCTTTGCGGACCACGGACGATGACGTCACCGCCGAGATTTCCGTTGGAACGATCACCTTCAACGAACAGTCTGATGGCACCGTGCGGGTGACGATGGATGATAGCTATCCCATGGTCATCACCGGTGAGGATGGTGTTGTCGTAACCTTGGCCGTGACCCAGCAAAACATGAGCATGATCGTCAGCGGCGACCCTGACGCCATGAATTATGCGATCACCGCCGATCAGTACGGCATTGCCCTACAGGATGTTGTGGATGGTGATATCACCTTTACCGGCGATGCCGAGGTCACGCTGAACGACATCGACATGAGCTATCAGACCGAAACCGGCGATCTGCGCGAAATCTCGTATAACGGGACAATCGGATCAGTCGACCTGCTGGTTGATTTTCAGATTCCCGGCGGCAATGGCGAATATGTGACTGCGGGCGGTAAAATGACGGCCATTGCGGCGCAGGCTGAAATGTCGGTTCCCGCCGATGCGGATTTTGACGATCCTGATACGCTGATGGTCGACGGTTTTGCCGTTGCAGGGGGCTATACGATCGACCGCTCGGACTTTGTTTTCGATATCAATGCAGAGGGTGATCAGGCCGCAGGGTCAATCACGGTCGGGTCTTCAAACCTGACGGGTGAATTGAACAACAGCACAGTTGGCTACACATCGCTGACCAATGATATTGCGGTGAATATCGTTTCCGGTGAGTTCCCGCTTCCGATTGAATTGAGCCTGGCGCAATACGGGGTGAATGTTCTGTTCCCGACAGCCGCTTCCGAAGAAGCCTCGGATTTTGCCTTTGGTTTCGATCTGGTGGACCTGTCGATCAGCGATGCGCTTTGGGATCTTTTCGATGCGGGCAAGGTTTTGCCGCGCGATCCTGCGACGATCCAGCTGGCACTGAGCGGCCGTGGTAAGGCGCTGTTTGATATGTTCGATCCGGAACAGCAGGATGCGATGAACAGCGCGGAAATGCCCTATGAGCTTGAATCAGTGACGCTGGACCGTCTGAACGTCAACGCCGCCGGTGCCGCTTTGGTGGGCAGTGGGGCCTTCACGTTTGACAACAGCGACATGGACAGCTTTGCGCCGCTGCCGCGCCCTGAAGGGTCAGCAACGATCGAGATTACGGGCTTTAACGCGCTGCTCGATAATCTTGTCGCTATGGGGCTGGTCCCCGAACAGGATGTAATGGGCGCACGCATGATGGTGGGCATGTTTGCCCGCTCAACCGGTGACGACCAGATGGAAACCTCTGTCGAGGTTCTGCCAAACGGTCAGGTCAACGTGAACGGCAATCGCGTCCGTTAATTGATCTTTTTTGTAAAGGGGGCGCAGGTGGCGACACTTGCGCCCTTTTTCATTTGCACCACCCTTGGTCTTGCGGGTCAGACCTTGGCGCACTAGGTCTTTGAGCAAGCAAAGGACACACGATGACCCAATCTCTTTCAGACCTTTCCGATCAGATATTGCAAGCCGCCAAGCGCGCTGGTGCAGATGCCGCCGATGCGATTGCCGTGGATGGCACGTCGATCTCGATTACTGTCCGTGAAGGTGCGCTGGAACAGGCCGAACGGTCCGAGGGCATCGACATTGGTCTGCGCGTCTTTGTCGGGAACCGGCAGGCCTGTGTGTCGTCATCCGACACGAAACCCGAGACGCTGGTCCAGATGGCGGAACGTGGTGTGGCGATGGCCAAGGAAGCGCCTGAAGACCCCCATGCGGGCCTTGCTGATCCGTCACAACTGGCAAGCAATACTGCGACCGAGGCGCTGGAACTTTATGATCCCAGCGACGAGCCGGACCCTGCCGCGCTGCAAGAGGATGCTACGCGCGCAGAGGCGGCAGCCCTGCGCAATGCAGGTGTTTCACAGGTGCAATCCGCGTCGGCAGGTTACGGGCGCCGCCGCATCCATCTGGCTGCAACGAACGGGTTTTCTGCGGGCTATGCGCGCAGTGATCGTGGCCTGTCCTGTGTGGCGATCAGCGGCACCGGCACAGGGATGGAGCGCGATTATGACTATGACAGCCGCGTGTTTCAGGCCGATCTGCGTGACGCCGAAGAAATCGGACGCATCGCGGCGGAACGTGCAGTGGAACGGGCGGGCGCGAAGCGTCCCCGCACCGGAGCCTATCCGGTGCTCTTTGATGAACGTGTCGCCAGCACCCTGATTGGGAGCCTTCTGCAGGCCAGCAACGGATCCATGATTGCGCGCGGCTCAAGCTGGTTGCGCGATGCCATTGGTCAACAGGTTCTGCCCAAGGGGTTGTCAATTATTGAGGATCCGCACCGCGTGCGTGTCACCGGATCAAAGCTCTTTGATGCCGAAGGTTTGGCGACATCCCGGCGTGCGATTGTCGAAGATGGCGTCCTGATGGGCTGGACGCTTGATCTGGCGACAGGGCGCAAGCTTGGGATGCCAAGCACGGCAAATGCCGCGCGTGGCACCGGATCGCCGCCATCCCCGAGCCTGACAAATGTGGCACTGACCCAAGGCCAGCAATCACGCGATGATCTGATCCGCGAGATGGGCACAGGGCTTTTAGTGACCTCGATGATCGGTTCAACCATCAATCCGAACACTGGCGATTATTCACGCGGCGCGGCTGGTTTCTGGGTCGAGAACGGTGAAATCGCCTATCCCGTCAACGAATGTACCGTTGCGGGTAACCTGCGCGAGATGTTGTTGACGATCCAGCCTGCCAATGACGGCCGCGAGCATCTGTCGCGCGTTGTTCCCTCGTTGCTGGTTGAAGGATTGACGCTTGCCGGAGCCTGATCTTGCACTGCTTGTGCAAGCAGCGCGCCAGTCGGGCGACATTGCCAAGCGGTATTTTCAGCAAAATCCCGATGTGACCGATAAACCGCATGGCGCAGGGCCGGTGACGGCGGCGGATCTTGCCGTGAACGCAATGCTGGAGAATTTCCTGCAAGCAGAGCGGCCCGAATATGGCTGGCTGTCGGAGGAAACCGAGGACAATGCCGCACGCCTTGAGACGCAGCGCCAGTTCATCATTGACCCTATCGACGGGACCCGTGCCTTTATCGAGGGCAGCAAGGATTGGGCACATTCGCTTGCCGTGACCGAGAATGGCATTCCGGTCGCCGCCGCGGTTTATCTGCCGATGCGTGATATGATGTTCGCTGCCGTAATTGGTGGTGGTGCGACGATGAACGGCGCGGTGATCAGCGCCTCTGACCCGCAGATTGATGATGCGACGATCCTTGGCGCAAGGCCGAATTTTGATGCCCGGTTCTGGAAAGGCGGGACGCTCCCGCCGGTCAAGCGCGCATTCAGGTCATCGCTTGCCTACAGGCTTTGTCTTGCGGCCGAGGGCAGTTTCGACGGGATGATTACCCTGCGCCCCAGTTGGGAATGGGATATCGCGGCGGGGGCATTAATCGTGCAAGAGGCAGGCGCCACGATTTCCGACCAACAGGGGGCGCCGCTCCGCTTCAACAACACCCACCCGCAGGTTCCCGGTGTTCTGGCCGCCGGTCCACGGCTTCATGGTGATCTGCTTGCGCGGCTTGAGCCATCCGCGCCAAAGGCCTAGACTGTCCCCGACAGATTTTTTCGCAAAGGTTTACCCATGACACAACGCCTGCACCTCGTTTTTGGCGGCGAGCTGATAGATCCGACCAAGAACGCATTCAAGGATGTGGATGCCATTGATATCGTTGGCATGTACCCAAACTATGATGCGGCTTATAATGCGTGGAAAGGTGCCGCACAGCGCACCGTTGACAATGCGCATATGCGGTACTTCATTGCACACATCCACCGCTTGCGGGACGAAGAAACAGCGGCGTCGCCGACTGAAGAACTCGATAGCTAAGGCAAGGCCATCGGTCAGAAAATGGCAAGATCCCTCGCAATCGCAGCCTATCTGGCAGGCTTGGGGTCACATGACCGCAAAAAGCCACTGGCCGAACAGCCACCCCGCCCTGCGGGTACGATCATCTGGGCGCGATGTAGCCGCCCGGACCAGTTGATGGCGATAGAGACTCTTGACCGGAAGCTGGCCGAAGACGGCGATCCCATCCATGTGGTGGCAACGCTGCTGCACTGGGTGCCGGAATATGCCCAACGCGCCTTGCCGGAGCCGCAAGGGCGTAAAGATATCCGCGCCTTCATTGCCCACTGGCAACCAGCCATGAGCATATGGGTGAAGGGCGATCTTGATCCAATACTCTTGTCAGAACTGGATAATGCCAAGGTCCCCGCCATCTTTGTCGATGCGACGGCCGAAGGTCTTGATGATATAGCCGGCAAATGGGTGCCCGGTGCCCGGCGCTCGATGTTGTCGCAGTTCGAGGCTGTGCTTGCACTTGATCAGGCAGCAGCGGACCGATTGATTTATGCGGGTGCACCTGCGGATAATGTTTTGGTAACGGGTGCGATGGAAGACTGCGCGCCAACATTACCTTGTAGCGAAACCGAGCGCAGCGAAATCTCCAAAGCCATCGGGACACGCCCTGTCTGGCTCGCGGCGGCTACACCGGCGTGCGAAACCGGTTACATTGCAAAGGCCCATCACGCCGCAAGCAGACGTGCACATCGTCTCTTGCTGATTGTCGTCCCGCAGGATGCGACGGCGGCCCATGACATTGTGGAACAAATGCGTGGGAAGGGCTTTAATGTCGCTTTGCGGTCGGACGAGCCGGAACCATCCGAGATTACGCAGGTCTATGTGGTCGACACCGAAGAAGAGCTTGGCCTGTGGTACCGCATCGCGCCGATCACCTATCTGGGGGGAACGCTGGACGGCAAAGGGTGTCGCGATCCTTTTGAGGCGGCAGCTCTTGGGTCTGCTGTCCTGTACGGCCCTCAAGTGGCTCCGTTTCAACGTCATGCAGCACGGTTGAATGCGGCAGGCGCGTCCCGTTTGCTGCGCTCTGGCAATGATCTGGGCGTTGCGGTTGAGACGCTTTTGGCTGCGGATAAAGCGGCGGAACTCGCCCATGCGGCCTGGGATGTGACATCGCGCGGGGCAACGGTGACCAACCGTATCGCAACATTTATCCAGCTGCGTCTGGAAGAGTTGGTTTCTTAGATGCGCGCACCGTCCTTCTGGTTCACACCTCCCGATCAACCAACCCTGACCGCGCGCGCATTGGCGCCCTTGGCTGCACTTTACGCCGCTGGCACCGCACGCCGCCTGCGCCGGCCCGCCAAGGTGAAGGCCAGTGTGCCGGTCATTTGCATTGGCAATATCAACGCAGGCGGAACGGGCAAGACACCGACAACCATCGCTTTGATCGCGCGCCTTATAGATCGCGGCCGGACCCCGCACGTCGTGTCGCGGGGCTATGGCGGTCACCTTGAAGGCCCTGTGCGTGTCAGTGAACGCGATCATAAAGCAGAGCAGACGGGCGATGAGCCGCTGCTTCTGGCCGCCTTTGCACCCACATGGGTGGCCAAGGACCGTGCGGCTGGTGTGCGCGCCGCGCAAGAGGCGGGCGCGGATGTGATCGTGCTCGATGACGGGTTCCAGAACCCAGATGTGGCCAAAGACCTCTCGATCGTTGTTGTCGATGCGATGCGGGGGTTTGGCAATGGCCGCGTTATTCCTGCGGGGCCCTTGCGCGAAACTGTGGCGTCGGGCCTGAAGCGGGCTGATCTGGTGCTGTCCATCGGGCCACCTGCGGCGCAAGACCGGTTTGCCGCGCAGTGGCATTTCGATGTGCCGCATCTTGTGGGCCATCTGGCTCCGCTGCCGACCGGCATGCCATGGCGTGATCTGAAACTCCTTGCCTTTGCTGGGATCGGGCACCCCGAGAAATTCTTTGTCACGCTCCGCGATATGGGCGCGACTTTGGTCCGCGCCGAGGCGCTGGGCGATCATCAACCCTTGACCGAGGCTTTGATGAAGCGCCTTGAGATCGAGGCAGAGGCGCGCAAAGCACAGCTTGTCACAACCGAGAAAGACGCCGTGCGCCTGCCCGCCAGTTTTCGCATGAAAGTGCTCACCCTCCCGGTGCGTCTGCAGCTGGTGGAATGGGCGCCGATTGATGCGGGTTTTGACCGCCTGGGGCTTTAATCCAGCAGGTCCTGATCGGCACCCAGTTTCGGTGACGCGGTCCTTGGCGTCACATCGGCATCCGAGAATGTGATCGGCAGACGTACAGAGGGCACCCCGTCCAGATCAACACGCATGCCGCGGTGGATCACTTGGGGATCGGCGAAGGTTTCTTCCAGATCGTTTATGGGTCCTGCGGGGACACCATGTGTTTCGCAGGCAGCCAAGAGATCTGCCTTGGTCCATGTCTGCGTTTTCGCTGTCAACAGTGCCGTTAGCGCATCGCGGTTCTTCAAACGCGCTGCATTGGTCGCATAGTCGGGATGCGCCGCCAATTCCGGCAGGCCCAGAAGTACACAGAAATGCTGGTACTGCCCGTCGTTCCCGCTGGCGACGATGATATGCCCGTCGGCGCAGTCAAAGACCTGATAGGGCACGATATTGGGGTGCGCATTGCCCATCCGCTGGGGCGCGTTCCCCGTTGCCAGATAGTTCATCGCCTGATTGGTCATCACAGCGGTGGCCACATCCATCAGCGCCATGTCAATATGTTGGCCCTTGCCCGTCGTGTGCCGCTGGTTCACGGCCGCAAGGATGCCTGTGCAGGCATAGATGCCGGTGAAAATATCCGTCACTGCGACGCCTACTTTCTGTGGCTGCCCGTCAGGGGAGCCTGTGACGGACATCAGGCCTGACATGCCCTGAATGATGTAGTCATAGCCTGCGCGTTTGGCGTAGGGCCCGGTCTGGCCAAAGCCGGTGATCGAGCAATAGATCAGACGGGGGTTAAGCGCGGAAAGGCTGGCGTAGTCGAGCCCGTATTTGGCCAGCCCGCCGACCTTGAAGTTCTCGATCAGGATATCGGCGTCCGCCACAAGGCGGCGCACTTGCGCTTGGCCTTCGGGGGTGCGGAAATCAATGACCACCGATTTCTTGCCGCGATTGCAGCAATGAAAATAGGCGGCGGCCTGTTCGCCCTCGTGATCGACAAAGGGAGGACCCCATTGGCGCGTGTCATCGCCTTGGGGGCTTTCGACCTTGATAACTTCAGCACCAAGGTCGGCAAGTGTCTGTCCGGCAAGCGGGCCCGCAAGGACCCGCGCCAGTTCCACAACTTTCAGGCCCGCAAGAGGCTGCATTGCAATTCTTTCAGTTCATGCGCGGGCTGATCTAGCCCAGCTTTCCGTCCAGAATAGCAGCGAATTCATCATAGGCCATGTTGGAATATTTCTGACCGTCGATCAGGAAGCTTGGCGTGCCTGTGATCCCGTCACGGTCGGCATTTTCCTGATACCATGTGAACAAAGCCTCGGCCTTGGCCGCATCGCTGAGGCAGGCATCAAGTGCCGCATCATCCATGCCTGCCGTCTTGGCCAAGCGGCGCAACTCTTCAACGATTGTGGCCGGATCACCAGACGCGAGCCAGTTACGTTGCTCTGTGTAAAGCAGCTCTGAGAAGGCGAAGAAGAACTCAGGCGTGTTGTTGCAGCGTGCAATCATAGAAGCCCAAAGGCCCGGACGGTCGAAATAGACTTCGCGGTAGACAAAACGGATCCGGCCTGTGTCGATATAGTTTTCCTTCAGCGCCTGATACTGGTTGGCGTGGAACGTCGCACAGTGCGGGCAGGTGTAAGAGGCATATTCGATCACCTCAACCGGCGCATCGGGATTACCCAGAACCATTTCGATCACTTCGGGAAGTGCACCATCGGCGCTTTGCGCCATGGCCGCCCCCGGCAATAGCCCAGTTGCAGGGTCAGGCCGTGTCAGTGTCCAACCAGCGCCCAGCGCGACCAAAGCACTGCCACCTGCGGCCAAAAGAGTTCTACGTTTCATATCTACCTCTGATGCGAGTTTTGTTTCGTTAAGACGTTTGCGCCCAGCGCGGTCAGCGCCGCACGCAGTTTTTCGTTTTCCACTTTTTCAGATAGGGCCTTTGCGGCCATTTGCACGGCTGGATCAGGTGTTTTCCTGACTTTTGGCGCGTGCCCAAAGGCCACGCGCCCTTCGGCAAAGCCCGTTGGCGCTGTCTGTGTGATCCGGACCCGCGAAATAGCGCGGTAGCCGTAGCAGGCATTAACCTTTTCGCGAATCTGCTCTTTTTGCATTTCCAACATGGGGGCCTGTGCCCCTGTTGTCAGCAATGTCAGCGTCGCACCCATGCCACCCTTGCCGTAGCTGACGTTCACAGGCGTGGCGATTGCGGCTGTCGCTTGTCCCACCACCTCGGACCAATGCGTCAAAAGGCGGGTCACAGCAAAGCCGCGATCCTCGCTGGCTTTGCGCACTTTGCCTTGCATCAACGTCGCCGCGCGGGAAAATCCGCGCGTGGTGCTGGTAGGACGTGGTTCTTTCATGTCTAAGCCCTACTCTAAGATGAAAGACGCGCCAAGTCTGCGGGGCGGTTTGAAACGGGTAATAAACATTGCGTGACCTTAGTGCAGAGCTTTTGGCATGGTATGACACCCATGCGCGCGAAATGCCGTGGCGTGTGCCGCCTGCTGATCGTAAGGCGGGTGTCCTGCCTGATCCTTATGCTGTCTGGATGTCCGAGGTCATGTTGCAACAGACAACCGTGGCCGCGGTGCGTGATTATCACCGCAAATTTCTGGCAATCTGGCCCACGGTGCGCGATTTGGCATCGGCAGATGACGCCGATGTCATGGCCGCTTGGGCGGGTTTGGGGTATTACGCCCGCGCGCGGAACTTGCTGAAATGTGCCCGTGCAGTGGTTGCCGATTATGACGGCGTGTTCCCAGATACCTATGCAGAGTTACTAAAACTGCCCGGCATTGGCCCCTACACAGCGGCGGCTGTTGCCGCGATTGCCTTTGACCGGCCCGAGACCGTGGTTGATGGCAATGTCGAGCGTGTCATGGCGCGCCTGCACGATATTCACGCGCCCCTGCCAAGTTCCAAGGCGGAACTGACTGCGCGGGCCGCAGAACTGACGCCCCAAACTCGCCCTGGTGATTATGCACAGGCAGTGATGGATCTTGGCGCTACGATTTGCACGCCGCGCAACCCAGCATGCGGGATCTGCCCGTGGCGTGATGACTGCGCTGCGCGCATTGCCGGTACCGCAGCGGACCTGCCCAAGAAAACACCCAAGAAAAAGACGCCAACCCGGTTTGGCATCGTCTATGTTGCGCGCCGCGAAGACGGCGCATGGCTCTTGGAAACCCGTCCTGAAAAGGGCCTGTTGGGTGGCATGTTGGGCTGGCCGGGGTCGGATTGGGGCGATGATCCTGCACCAGAACCGCCGTTTGAGGCAGAATGGACAGCATTGGGCGAAGAGGCGCGGCATACCTTCACGCATTTTCATTTGCGGTTGAAGATCATGACGGCAAAGGTAGCCTTGGGCACAAAACCTGCGCGCGGGGAATTCCTGTCACAAGGGAAATTTAACCCGACTGCGTTACCGACGGTGATGCGCAAGGTGTTTGATCTTGCCCATATGACGCTACGCGACGATTGAGAAGTAAGGCCGCTGAACCTATTGTTGTGACTGCAACGCTTTCGGACATGATATGACAAGCATTCCTGAAACATCAAAGATCGGTAACCTTCCCAGCGCGCTCCCTTTCTGGCTGTCGCTTGGCTTGGTGCCGCTCGCTGTTCTGGCGGCGGTTTATGGCGGGTGGGCGATAGCGCTTTTGCCTCTGTCTACGTGGTATCTATTCACCTTTCTTGATTACATCGTCGGGAAGAACACGCAAAATCCCGACGTTGAAACGCCGGAAGGCCAATTGTTCTGGTACCGTCTGATCACGCTTCTTTGGACGCCGTTCCAGTTGCTCACGATCTTCGGGATCATGGTCTATGTGGTGCAAACCAACCATCTGAGACCGGTCGAGCAATGGTTGCTTTTTGCGGCACTTGGCATTCTGTCCGGCACGATTGGCATCACCTATGCGCATGAATTGGTGCACCAGAAGCCCAAGCTGGAACGGTGGCTGGCCGATATCCTTTTATCGTCGGTGCTTTATGCGCATTTCCGGTCAGAACATCTGCTGGTCCACCACCGCTATATCGGGACGCCACGCGATCCAGTGACCGCGCGCTATGGTGAAAGCTTCTATCGTTTCTTCCCGCGTGTGCTTTACCAATCGCTGGTGTCATCCTTCAAAGCCGAGAAGGCGATGTTGGCGCGCAAGGAATTGCCCTGGTTTCATCGGTCCAACCCGTTCTGGCGGTATTGGGCGCTTGAGGCCGGTTTTGTCCTGCTTGCATGGGGCATCGGCGGTTGGTGGGGCGTGTTCTTGTTCGCAACACAGGCGTTCTGGGCTGTCTTCCAGCTCGAGTTGGTCGACTATGTGGAACACTACGGGCTCACACGCAAACACTTGGGCGATGGCAAATATGAACACGTGCTGCCAAGGCATTCATGGAATGCATCGCAGCAGGCCTCCAACTGGTTGTTGATCAATCTGCAGCGGCACTCTGATCACCACTACAAACCCAACCGGCGCTTTCCGTTACTTCAGACCTACGATGATGATGAAGCGCCGCAACTGCCCTATGGTTATCCGCTGATGACGATGATCGCGCTGGTCCCGCCTGCCTGGCGCAAGGTGATGAACCCGCGCGTCAAGGACTGGCGGCAAAAGTACTATCCAGAGATCAACAACTGGAAACCCTACAAGAATGCCACCAATCCGATGCCGCGATAGCAGGCGCTATTTTGCGCCAAAGAGCCGGTAATACATCCAGTCCGGCATGAACTGCGACAGACGGAAGACCCATGAAAAGAGCATGGGAAAGCTTTTCTTGAAAGCGTCGGTGTTCATATGCTCGAACACCTCTTTGGCGGCATCCTCTGCCGACATGATGAACGGCATCGTAAAGTCGTTCTTGTCGGTCAGGCGGGTCTTGATGAAACCGGGGTTGATCAGCTGCACCTCAATTGGAGAGGTGCGCAGATCGGCCTGCATTGATTCCGCCAAAGACATCAGCCCGGCCTTAGACGCCGAGTAACCAATCGCACCGGGCAGACCACGGAAACCGGACAGCGAACCAACAAGTACGATGTGCCCCGCCCCTTTCGCGACCATATCCTTGATGACGGCCCCCACGACACGCGATGCGCCAAGGAAGTTGACCTCGCCCATCATGTCCGCTTTCTCGTTGTCCCAGTCCTGCGCCTTCATCGGCCAGTAGACGCCCGCCAGATAGACAACGCCATCAATCTCGCCTGCTTCTTTCGCGGCGGCTTCAACCGCCGCGCGGTCGGCGACATCTACAGCGATGTAAGAGGCTTTTCCGGGAAGCTCCGCGACCAGTTCCTTCAACCGGTCCTCTGATCTGGCAGACACGATCACCTCGGCCCCTGCGCGGCTAAGGCTGAAAGCGACTTCACGCCCCAGCCCCTCGCTTGCGCCTACAAGCCAGTATCGTTTTCCTTGCCAGTTTTTCACGGTTATTCTCCTGCGTAGGCTTTGTCTTTGGGGCGCATCGTCGCGACGAGCTCGGCCACTTTGATCCCGAACTTGCGGAACTGGCTGCGGTTCATGATTGACCCGTTGGACATCAGATACATCCAGTCTGTCACATCAAGCGCATGGCCGCCTGCCTCTTCGGTCAGCTTGATACGGTAGTTCAGGGAAACCGCTGAGCCTTTCTGCGCGCCATGACCGGACCCAACCAGATCAGGCGCATCAGCCTTGATTGACCCGTCATTGCCAAGGGTGAGTGTCCATTCGCGCTCTTGCACCTGCCCGCTGTCGTAATGAAAAACCTCTTTCATGGTCCCGACATTGCCGTTCCAAGAGGCCTCGAAGTCCGCCACAAAACGGGAAGACACACGACCGGTCGGCCCATAGATCACACCTTCGCAGACAATTGGCCCGTTGAACCGTTCGCGGATATCAAAAATCGGGCCATCTGCGTAATCATCGGATTTCTGCGCCCAGAACGACACGTAACGCTCTCGCAGAAATACGGCGATAGCCATCAACGCAGCGCCTATCAGGATGTAGGTCATAAACGACATCGTTTAGTCCTCAAGTCTTGTGGCAACCAGCAAACCGATTGCCAAAATTTTCAATAGCGATGGCACCAGTGCGTAGAGCACCGTCAGCATCGTGATGGCTTCAGCGGGCAAATCGGTTGCCCCGGCCTGAAAACCGGATCGTTCAAGTAGCGGCAGCAAAACCACCGCGGCGAAGGCAAGCGTGAACTTGTTCACCAAATTCCAAAGGCCAAATCCCTGTCCGCCATTGGGCGAGATGGCAGCCATACGTTTCGCAAACATTGCGGGCAGCAAAGTAAGGTCTGCGCCGATGCTTGCTCCACTTAGTACGCAGATAACCGCGAAAGGGATCACATCACCGGGCGATAAAGTGAGGGTGTAACCAAATGAAGCGACGGCAAGCACCATGGCGGCCAGCAAAACCGGCTTTGGCGAGAAGCGCCGCGCGAGGGCGGACCAAACAGGTGACGAAATTGCGGCGGCAAGGAAAAACAGCACAAGAAGGGGCCCTTCCCAACCTACCGCACCCAGTTTGCTCTCGACGTAAAAGAGAAAAAGTGTCGAAGAGACAGCCAGAGGGGTGGCATTTACCAGAGCCAGAACAAGCAACTTGCGTGCCGTTTTGTCGCGGATGATTGCACCGATCTGCGATGGTTCCTGACTGACCCTTTCTTTCCACTCGGGCCACATAAAGATGGCGGCGGCCACGGTGAGCGCGGTGAAGCCGTAGGCGAAGGCCGCGAAAGGATCGGCCACTACGCCGATCAACACGGTGGGTACGACGGCGGCTATGCAGACACCGATCAAAGCCCCGCTTTCCCGCCAGGCGGCCAGCCGCACATGGCCCTGTGGGCCACTGCCGGCTTTGCTGACACCTTGAGCGTAGAAATTGATGGTGAGAAAGCTGAATGCCGTAAAGAGCCCTGTCACCGTGATTGCGAACCACCACAGTGGATTGATCGGCGGCGCCACCGCAAAAAGCCCTATCATCGAGAGCGCCATGACACCTGCGGTCAGCGTAATCACCAGCTTTTTGGCGCGGGTCAGCCGTTCACTGATCCAGCCCAGAACAGGGTCCTGGATCATGTCGAAAAGACGCATCGCAAAAAGGAGCGTGCCGAGCGCGGCAAGGCTAACACCGTAAGTGTCGGCATAATATTTCGGCGCGTAAATATAGATCGGCAGGCCCGCACCAGCAAGCACGGCAGCGAAAAGCGAATAGGCGGGAAGGCGTTCGGTCAGCGCCCTCACCGGCTCACCTCGTCTGCGGGTGGTTCGGGTTGCGATCGGAACGTCGCACCTTTCCACCAGAGTTTCACTGCCTGCCAATGGATGAGTGCCAGCACGCGACGAGACCCGAAGGGTCGCCGGAGCGCCGCCTTAATGATCGCTGTGTTGGTCATGGGTTTGCGCGGCCCCGTCAGCGTGGCAATCAGCCCGCCGTTACCGCGCGAATAGTCGATCCAGATGCCGATCGCATCAGGCTGGATATCAAAGCGAAACGTATAGCCGCCCTCGATTGGCTGGAACGGGGACACATGCATCAGTTTTTGTGCCGGCAGTGTTTCATCCTCGGTGATCGCACGGCCATCCTCATGACGACACAAGTAGGAATGGCGGTCGCCAAAGGTATTTGTCACCTCGGCAATCACTGTGGTCAGCGCGTCATCCGCATCATAGCAAAGCCAGAAGGAAACAGGGTTGAACACATGACCCAGAACGCGGGGCTGGGTGAGCAGCTCAATCCGCACAGCATCCGTGACATCGTATGCCGCAAGCACATTCCGCACCCACGCAGGCCCCGCACCAGCCTTGGGTGCGCCACCATGATCGCTGTCATGCAGTGACATCAGGTTGCCTGCATTGCGCGAAAACAGGGTCGGGGTTGCCACCTCGGCCTCTGCGTCCAGCAACACATAATCGATCGAATAGCGAAAGGCGTTTTTTACCGCCCCCCGCCGTCCGTGGTAGGTCTCTGCTGCGATATGTTGAACGGTGGCTGTCACTCGGCCGCGACGTTCATCCGCGCACGCGCGTTGAGCGAACCCACGACGTCCAAAGCGCTGGACAGGCCATCTTCATGGAACCCGTTCTTCATCCATGCACCGCAAAACCACGTCCGGTTTGCGCCATTCATCGCGGCCGCCGCCTGCTGGGCGGCGATCGCCTCAAGATCATATACGGGGTGTCGCAGTGTAACTTCGTCCCAGATCAGTTCTTCCTTGATCGGACGGTTGCTGTTCAAAGTGACCATCATCTCCTCGGCTTTCAGCCAAGGCTGCAGCGAATTCATCCAATAGGTCAAGTTGATCTCGGTATCGGTGCGCTGGGCATCCTCGGAATAGATCCACGATGACCAGACCTGACGGCGCTTCGGCATGATAGATGTATCAGAGTGCAGAACCACCTTGTTGGGTTGATAGCGCACCGCACCGAGCACAGATTGCTCAACGGCTGTGGCGTCCGACAGCATCGCCAGCGTATCGTCGGAATGGGTTGCAAAGACCACCTCGTCAAAGGCTTCCCATTCCGCGCCATGTGTTTTGACTTCGGCACCTGCCTGCGTGCGGCGTACCGCATCAATCGGCGCGCCGAGACGTGTCTCAACACCGCGTTTCAGCATATCCGCCCCAAGCCGCCTAACATACTCACGTGAACCGCCGTCAACCGTGTACCACTGGTGCTGGCCCGTTGCGCTCAGCAGTGCGTGGTTGTCGAAAAACTTCATCATTGCATAGGCAGGAAAATCGAGAATTTTCTCTTTCGGGGTCGACCAGATCGCGCCCGAAAATGGCAGCAGATAATGATCGCGGAAATAATCGCTGAGTTTCAGTTTCTTCAACAACTGGCCGATCGTCAGCGTCTCATCCTGACTAGCCTCAAGGCCTTTGGCGTTGAATTTCAGAATATCGCGGACCATGCGTAAAAAGCGCGGGCTTGCGATATTGCTGCGCTGGGCGAAAAGCGCGTTCATGCTGGCAAGGCCATATTCCATGCGGCCTCCGCTGAACGATGCGCCAAAGCTCATGTTGCTTTTTGTGACCGGCACATTGAGGTCGCCGAACAGCTTTGTCAGATGCGGGTAATTGGCATAGTTGAAAACGATAAAGCCCGTATCCACAGCCTGATCGCCGTTTTTGCCCGCCATCCGTGTGCGTGCATGGCCGCCAAGACGCCCCTCTGCTTCATACAACACAACTTGGTGGTTTTGTGCGAGCGCATGTGCAGCGCCCATTCCTGAAATACCGGCACCAATGACCGCAATTTTCTTGGGCGCGATCGTCCCGGCTTCGAATGGCATGTGTGGGGAGCTCCAGCTTCGCTTGATCGTTTCTTATTGTTGTTACGTCCCTACTACTTACATGGATCATCACAAAAAAACATCAATGTTGTGATCCACTCCGTGATCGGGCGCGTAATATCCATATGTTAACGGAAACAAGCACCTTGAGAAAAGCGGATGCGTTGCCTGTGCCAAGCACATATGATGGTGCGAAGGCACATCTAAAGCGCGCAGCGGAGACATCAAAGGTGAATACCGAACAAACGACGAAACGTATGGCTTGGGTCGTCCAAGTCTATGCGGTGCGTGATAACCAGGACCGTGCGGCATTCGCCGAACTGTTCGGCTATTTTGCACCTCGCGTGAAATCGTTTTTAATGAAATCGGGGGCCAGCCCGGATCTGGCAGAAGAATGCACACAGGAGGTCATGGCGACCCTTTGGAACAAGGCCCATATGTTCGATCCGACCAAGGCGAGTGTATCCACATGGATTTTTACAATCGCCCGAAATCGCAAGATCGACATTCTGCGCAAACAGCGCAGGCCTGAACCCGAAGACCTGCCATGGGGCCCCGAAGCGGAACCAGATCAGGCCGATGCCATCGGCCTGCAGCAAGAAACGGAACAGCTCGGGCAGGCCTTGGCCACTTTGCCTGAAGAACAAAGGAAACTGATTGAGCGCGCCTACTTTGGCGAGCTGACCCATAGTCAAATCGCCGCAGAGACGGGATTGCCGCTGGGAACAATCAAATCGCGGATTAGGTTGGCGTTGGATCGGCTGCGCCACGCAATGAAATGATGAACGACATGACAAAGATAAAACATCACCTGACCGAGCCCCTTTTGATGGGCTATGCCGCCGGAACGCTGCCGGAGGCGTTTAATCTGGTCGTGGCGACGCACATCAGCATGTGTGACGATTGTCGCGCGGCCCTCGCAGGATTTGAAGCTGTCGGCGGCGAGGTCATGATGGATACAGCGCCTGTTGATGTGGCCGAGGATGCACTGGCCGCGACACTCGCCTTGATTGACAGTGGCAAGTTTGCGGACCAGCCGGCACCGCCGCGTACAAAAGACAGCGTGTTCCCGGGCCCTCTTCAGGACTATGTCTCAGGCGATATCGACAGTCTGAAGTGGCGCAAAGTTGGTGGCGGTGTAAGCCAACTGGTACTGAAAACATCAAAAGATGCCAGCGTGCGCTTGTTGCGGATTCCGGCAGGTACGGCCGTTCCGGATCATGGACACCGCGGGACAGAGCTGACGCTTGTGCTGCAGGGGGCCTTTACGGACGAAGAAGACCGTTTTGGCGCGGGTGACGTTGAGGTTGCCAACGAAGATTTGCACCACACGCCCGTCGCTGAGGAAGGTATGGATTGTATCTGCCTTGCCGCAACAGACGCGCCGCTCCGGTTCAACGGTTTGGTTCCCCGCATCGCGCAGCGTTTCATCGGGATCTAATCGCGGCAGCAATATTTATTGAAAGGCGTCCCAATTGGTTTTGGGGCGCCTTTTACTTTGTTGGGTCCGGTCCCTAGACGGAATGATAAGTCTCGGTGTTGCCATCAACCGCGATTGCCTGACCTGATATAAATTTCGCTGCATCAGAGGAAAGGTAAAGACAAAGCTGCGCGATTTCCGCAGGTTCAGCAAACCGGCGCAGGGAACTGCCGGATGCATATTCCTGATAGACATCTTGCGGTGTCACGCCACGCGCCTGCGCTTCGGCGGCAAGCACCCTGTCCATACGATCACCACTGACAGCACCCGGACAGATCGCATTGCAGCGGATGCCATGGGGGCCCAATTCGGTTGCAATGGTCTTGGTAAAGCCGATCACCGCCCATTTTGCCGCAGCATAAGGCGCACGAAACGGCGCACCGAACAGGCCGGAGGTTGAGGACAGATTGATAATCACGCCAGATTTCTGGCGTTTCATCACAGGGGCGATCGCGCGGCAGGTGATCATCTGCGCATCGAGGTTCACCGCAAGGCATGTCCGCCACTGTGCAAGATCAAGTGCCTCAACGGGGTCAGCTTGTCCTGCAATGCCCGCATTGTTGATCAGGACATCGCAGCCGCCAAATCTGGCAATCCCGTCCTGCAGCCAAGCGTCCAGTGCCGCTTCATCGGTCACGTCAACGCACGTCCCGCTGATCTCCTCTGCGAGGTTATCAATCGCTGTGCGGTCCTGATCGCAAACGAATACCTGCGCACCTTGTGCGGCATAGGTCTCGGCGATCACTTTGCCGATGCCACCCGCGCCAGCGGTGATGAAAACACGTTGCGACATGGGCTAGACCTTCGGTGGCATAATGGGCACGACTTTCGTCTCAGGGTCCGGTGCGATCTCTTCAAAGTCGAAATGATCCAGACGGTGCGCACGTTTGCCCGCCTTTTCGGCTGATATCTTGATATCTTCGATGTCTTTTGCTGCTTGCCCGAAGTGCCGGTCGAGGTTGCCCACGCGCGTTACCAGACGGTCGACATCGCCCCCAAGCAACGCCAGTTCCTTGCGGATCGCACCCGTCTGTTCGCGCATCCGCGCGTCTTTCAGGATGGCGCGCATCGTGTTCAGGGTCGCCATGCAGGTGGTTGGTGAGACGATCCAGACGCGCGCAGTGAAACCTTCGCGCACCACATGGGGCAGGCGGCTGTGGAGTTCGGCATAGACGGCTTCGGACGGCAGAAACATCAAGGCACCGTCGGCGGTTTCGCCTTCAATCAGATAGCTTTCGGAGATCTTTTTGATGTGCGTTCTGATCGCCTGTCCAAAGGTGGTCAGCGCGCGTTCGCGTTCCGGCTTTGTCTCTGCCGCCATCAAAGCCTCGTATGCCTCAAGCGGAAATTTCGCGTCAACAACAATAGGGCCGGGCGGATTGGGCAAGTGGATGAGGCAATCGGGTCTGCTGCCGTTTGAAAGGGTCGCCTGCCAAGTGTAGCTGTCCGACGGCAGGGCCTTGGACACGATATCCTGCAGCTGGATTTCGCCGAACGCACCGCGTGTCTGCTTGTTCGACAGAATATCCTGCAAGGACAGCACGTCGCCCGACAGCTTTTCGATATTGGTCTGCGCCTTGTCGATTGTGGCCAGCCGTTCTTGCAACTCTGTCAGGCTTTTGGTGGTCTTTTCGGACGATCCGGTCAGCGTGTCCTTCATGCGCTCCTGCATTTCGGTCAAGGCGCGCGCCGATTTCATCGCGTTTTCAGCCAGCCGTTCGGCCATCTGGGCCTGCACTTCGGCCAGACGCGCCTCCATCGTCTGCACGACGTGCATCTGCGCATTGGCCTGCGCCTCGCTGACGATGCTGATGTTGCCTGCAAGCTGTTGCTGACCCTGCCCCAACGAATGGACATCCTGCGACAAGCGCCCGACCTGTGACGCGACAAACTGGACGGCCTCTGTGGATTTTCCTGCACGGCGCACCGTCATGATCAAAAGGATTAGTACGAGGAGCAAAATTGCCCCTCCAAGGATCACGCCAAGCACCATGGGATCGCTGAGGTCGTAGATATTCTCGCCAATCTGGATCATGTGCGCCCGAAAAGCCGTTCGATATCGGCCAGTTTGAGTTCAACATAGGTGGGCCGGCCGTGGTTGCATTGCCCTGATAGTGGCGTCGCCTCCATTTCACGGAGAAGCGCGTTCATTTCCGCCGCCTGCATGCGCCTGCCAGAGCGGATCGAGCCGTGACAGGCCACGCGGCTGAGGATTGCCTCGATCCGTGCTTGGACCGACGCGCTGTCGCCTTGGTCGGCAAGTTCATCCAGAATATCGCGGATCATTGCTGCGGCGTTTACCTCGCCCAGAATTGCGGGCGTCTCGCGCACAGCCACAGCATTGCCGCCAAAGGGTTCAATGGTCAGGCCGAATCTGGCCAGATCATCGGCGATTTCCAGCAAATGCGCCGCTTCGTTCGCTGAAAGCTCGACCACTTCGGGGATCAGCAGAGCCTGCGCCGCAACGCCGTTTTCAGCCATCTGTGCTTTCAGCTTCTCATAGACCAGCCGTTCGTGTGCGGCATGTTGATCTACGATGACGATGCCTTTTTCGGTTTGCGCGATGATATAGTTTTCATGCACCTGCGCGCGGGCGGCGCCAAGGGGCAGGTGATCGGGTTCATCTGCCACCACCGGTTCAAACCGTGCAGAGGGGTGTTCACCAAATCCCGGTGCCTGTGCCTGGAACGTCATAGACCGCGCACTGAAACTGGGACGGTTCATCTGGTAAACGCGGGGTGCGGCCGGTTGCGGCGTCATCGCGCCCAGCGTCGCGTTTGCCACGGTTGTGGAGGCACGGTGCCCTGCGTCTGCCAGCGCATGGCGCAGGCCGGATACGATCAAGCCGCGCACGGTTCCCGGATCGCGGAAACGGACCTCGGATTTTGCGGGGTGGACGTTCACGTCCACCAATGTGGGGTCGCAATCCACGAACAACGCCGCCACCGGATGCCTGTCGCGCGACAGCACATCCATATAGGCCGCACGCAACGCGCCCAGCAGCATCTTGTCCCGCACAGGGCGGCCGTTGACGAACAAGAACTGTGCCACTGCTGCCCCGCGTGAATAGGTCGGGAGCGCGGCATAGCCTGTCAGGTGAAAGCCGTCGCGCTGGGTGTCGATCCGCAAGGCGTTTTCGGCAAAATCCTTGCCCAAGACCACCTGCAGCCGCCCGTGCAGTGCATCAAAAAGATCGCCTGTTTCAGCATCGGCACGAAACACCGTGCGGTTATCCCCGTTTGACGCATCGCGCAGAATGAAGGTGATGAAAGGTTCGGCCATGGCAAGCTGCTTGACGACATCGGTGACCGCCTGCGCCTCGGCCCTGTCGGTGCGCAGGAACTTCAGGCGGGCAGGGGTGGCGTAGAAGAGATCGCGCAATTCAATGACGGTGCCAGCGGAAAGCGCCGCCGGTTTCACACCCTCTGTCTTGCCGCCGGCGACAGCAATCATGGCCGCATCTGCACCTTTCGCGCGCGATGTGATCGTTAGTCGACCTGTTGCACCCAACGATGGCAGCGCTTCGCCACGAAAACCGAAAGAGCGGATGTTGAGAAGGTCAGAGCCGTCGATCTTGGATGTTGCATGCCGTGAAAGCGCCAAGGGAAGGTCTGCCCCTGTCATACCGCAGCCGTTGTCTGTGACGCGGATCAGGGTCTTGCCGCCATCGGCGATCACCACCTCAATACGGGTGGCGCCTGCATCGACGCTGTTTTCGACCAGTTCCTTGACGGCCGAAGCAGGCCGTTCCAGCACTTCTCCCGCCGCAATCCGGTTGATTGCAGCGTCATCAAGTTGCCGGATCACGGGGCGCGGCTGTATTTGGGGGTCTGCGGTGGCCATGCCACAATCTGTAGCATGGCCCACCGCGATTCTGCGAGTGGAAAACAGGGCCGCAGAGGGGCTACTGCGTCGATTCAAGCCCCTCGGGCTGACCAACCACAACAAAGTGCAGCCCTTCTGGTTGTAGCAATTCGGCGGCAACACGGTTCACGTCTTCCAGCGTGACTGCCTCAACAAAACTGTTGCGGTCCACCACATAATCCGGCGTCAGGCCGATCATCTGCATTCCCGCCATAATGCTCGCAATATCGGCATTTCCATCAAAGCGCAGAGGGTATTCGCCCGTCAGATAGGTCTTGGCAACCGCCAGCTCTTCCGGCGTCACACCATCGCGCGCCATCCGTTCCCATTCGCTGCGGGTCACTTCGATTGCT
This sequence comes from Yoonia sp. R78084, assembly GCF_044595625.1. Classification (NCBI taxonomy): domain Bacteria; kingdom Pseudomonadati; phylum Pseudomonadota; class Alphaproteobacteria; order Rhodobacterales; family Paracoccaceae; genus Yoonia; species Yoonia sp. R78084. The sequence goes on along the minus strand of NZ_CP138993.1, from coordinate 2,891,699 downwards.
TCGGCAATCGTCTCGTTCGAGGAGGCGACAGTTCCGAGGATCATTTCCGCGTGGTATTTGGGAACAAGGGACGTGCCGATGCCATAGGTCAGGCCGCGCTTTTCGCGCACTTCGGTCATCAGGCGGGATTCAAAGCCGCCTGCACCCAGAATATGGTTCAGCACGAAAGCGGTGAAGAAGTCTTCGTCGTCGCGTTTCAGACCTGCCTGTCCGAAGAAGGCGACAGATTGGGGGGTTTCAAACTCAACAACCGTGATGCCCCCATCCAGACCAAAGGCAACGTCATCGGGCAAAGCTGGGCCCTCTGCGGGCAGATCACCCAAAAGGTCATCAAGCATAGCGCCCACGGTTTCGGCGGTCGTGTCGCCCACAACGGATACAAAGAGCCGGTCGAGAACCAGTGCATTGCGATGCGCTTCGAACATGTCGTCACGCGTCAGGGAGGTTACGGAGTCGATCGTCCCGTCAATGCTGGACCCGTAAGGATGGTCGCCGAAAGCGTTCGCGTAGAATGTTGAACTTGCAATCGCATTGGGGCTTTTGGCATCGCTATTGATGCCCGCAATGACCTGTGCGCGCACACGGTCCAGCGCGTCCTGATCAAAGCGTGGCGCGATCAGTGCCTGCCGCAACAAGGCAATAGCTTCCTCTTTGTTTTCGGTCAGAAAGCGCGCCGAGATTTGCATGCTGTCGTCAAAGGCCCGGAATGTGAAACTGGCGGCAAGGTCTTCCAGCGTGGTCTGGAATTCCTGCGCTGTCATATCGCCGGAGCCTTCCTCCAGAAGTGCGGCCATCAGATTTGTCGCGCCGCGCTTGCCGGGCAGGTCAAGCGTGCCGCCACCCCGAATACGGATTTCCAAGGCCACAAACGGGATTGCGGGTTCTTCGACCACCCACGCATTGATCCCGCCGGGTGATGTGACCTGCTTGATGTCCAGTTCCGCCCGTGCGGTTGTGGCGACGATGGTCAGGCAAAATGCAATCAGAATACGCAGCATCAGCGTGCCTCCTTCTGGTTTGCCACGACCCAGCCGGTCACGGATTGATCACGGTTCAGCACTTTGGCGGCGACCGCTTTGATGTCTTCTTCGGTGACGGACTGCAGGATCTCGGGCCATTCCTGCACATCGGCGACCGTCAGGCTCTGCGACAGCGCCGCGCCATAGCGTTGCGCCAGCCCTTGCACGTCATCCAGCGCATAGATTTCGGATGCGCGGAGCTGCGTGCGGATACTTTCCATGCGCGCAGGGTCGATCTCGGCTTCCAGAAAGGCGTTTACGACCTCGTCCATCGCAGCCTCTGCCTCGGACAGGGAAACGCCATCGGCGGGGACAATTGAAAATGAAAACACGCCGTCATCCAAAGTGGACCCATTATAAGAGGCGTTGGTGTAGATGGCTGTCTGCGTGTCGAATTGCAGGGCTTGTCCCAAAGCCGAGGTAAAGGGCGAACCGCCCAAAAGCTCGGCCAGATAGACCAAGGCAGCAGCTTCGCGCTGCGCACCGGGGTCGCGTTCGGGGGCCAGATACATGCGCACCAGATAGGGCTGGCTCACGCGCGCATCGACGTAGGTGATCCGGCGTTCGGCACGCTGCGGCGGTTCTTGCGGGCGTTCGCGGACAGGCAGTTGGTCTTCGGCAGGGATCACGCCGTAATACTGTCTTGCCAGTGCAAGAACCTCTTCGGGTTCAACGTCACCGGCGACTACAAGAATTGCGTTGTTGGGTGAATAGTAGAGATCGTAAAACCCAAGCGCGTCTTGCAGATCAAGCTCTTCCATCTCGTGTTTCCAGCCAATGATCGGCACACCGTAGCGGTGGTTCTGGAACAGGGCTGCGCGGAACTGCTCGCGTGCGAGTGCGTTGGGGTTGTTCTCGGTGCGCTGGTTGCGCTCTTCAAGAACGACCTGACGCTCGGTTTCGACATCCTCGGCGGTGATCCGCAGGTTGTTCATCCGGTTGCTTTCCATCTGCATCATCAGCTCAAGACGGTCGGCGGCCACACGTTGGAAATAGGCGGTGTAGTCATAGCTGGTGAAGGCGTTATCACGGCCGCCATTGGCCGCCACCGTTGCCGAGAACTCGCCCGATTCAAGCACATCAGTTGCTTTGAACAGCAAATGCTCAAGGAAGTGCGCCACACCGGAGGCACCAACAGGTTCATCCGCGGACCCGACTTTGTACCAGAGCATATGCACGACAACAGGCGCGCGGTGGTCCTCGATCACAACCACTTCCATGCCGTTGTCGAGCGTATATGTCGTGACTTCTTCGGCTTGCGCAGCCGTGGCGGATAGCGCCATCACCAGAGCAGCGAACAGACGTTTCATAGGCACCCCTTCAGAAATTGACCACAAGGAAACCTACGCCGCTTTGCCCATGGTTCAAGTCACCATACGCAGATGTGAGGTTAGCCTACTCGGCTTCGTCAGATTCGCAGACACGACGAATCCGTCCGTCCGGTGACCCGATGGTTGTGAAAACACAGTCTTCGCGAATGCCGAATTGCCCAAGCAATCCAGCGGAAGCACGCTCTCTTGCCTCAACTGCTTCGGCAGGCACCTGCGGGACCGCAACACCAAGCGCGTCCAGACGTGCCAGTTCGGCAGGTGCGTCGAGGGCCTGTCGCGCATATGCGGCGAAGTACCGGTCGCGCCCTAGGGGATTGAAAAGGTTTGTCCGGCGTGCACGGCGCAAAGTCGCGTCATCGTCGGCCGCAAGCTGTGCGCGGATCGCGGGGTCTACACCATATCTGTTTGTTTGCGTCACAAGGGCTGCATCACCGGCGGGGACACCACCGGCCACCACCGCAGCAGGTGATCCGCCCAATGCGCGGATCGCATCGGCATTCGGTGTCGGATCAGCGCGGTTGGCCCCACCAGGTGTCGGGTTCGGCAAAGCGCGCGTTTCTGGGATTTCCAGCGGATCAAAAGGGATCACGGCGAATTCATCGGGCCCGCCGCCGGCAGAGCGCAAATCGCGCAGGGGACGATCCGTGTTGCCACAGGCTGTGACCAAAATCAGGGCCAGAACAGAGAAAGAAAGCGCACGCATGAATAGTCCCTCGGTGTTGGTCAGATTTGTTTAGCCCAAGCCAAGCGCAAGGTCACGCCGATTTCTTTTTGTCATCCGCAAGAAAGGCCAGCCCGATGGCACCAAGGAAGATGCAGATGTCAGCCACGTTGAACGCATAGGGATTGTTGAACCCGCAGCACGACATGTTCAGAAAATCCGCCACAGCCCCATAAAAGAAGCGGTCAATCACATTGCCCATCGCGCCGCCAATCAGCAACCCGCCCGAGATATAGACCCATTTGGTCCCGCCGATCTTGTTCAGCCACCAGATCACGCCTGCCGTAATCGCGAAGGCCACGCCGATCAGCACCCAGCGCATGTCATGTTCGGCAAAAAGCCCGAAATTCACGCCACGGTTCCATGCCATCCGCAGCACAAGGAACGGTGGGACGACATCCACCGCCTGCGGATAGGGGAGTTGATCCGAGGGCACTGTGACCTGTTCCCACCGCAGCCCGAAGACATTGAACAACACGTAGAATTTGATCACCTGATCCAGCAGGAAAATCCACAGGGCAGTGAAAAACATCAGGCGCATGGCGGTCCTCTAGTGGCGGAAGTGGCGCATGCCGGTAAAGACCATCGCGATGCCGGCCTCATCGGCGGCTGCGATCACTTCGTCGTCACGCATGGAGCCACCGGGCTGGATGACACAGGTTGCACCAGCGGCAGCAGCCTCCATCAGGCCGTCAGCAAAGGGGAAGAACGCATCGGACGCCACGGCAGAGCCTTTGGTCAGCGGCGTGTCCAGACCCATCGCCTCGGCCATCCGTTCGGCCTTTTTGGCGGCGATCAGCGCGCTGTCCAGACGTGACATCTGGCCTGCGCCGACGCCAACGGTGGCCTTGTCCTTGACGTAAACGATGGCGTTGGATTTCACGTGCTTGGCCACTTTCCACGCAAACAGCAGATCGGCCATTTGTTCCTCGGTCGGCGCAACCTTGGTCACGACCTTCAGATCATCCATGCCGACGTATCCGGTGTCCTTGTCCTGCACCAACATACCGCCCGCGACCTGACGATAGGTGGTGATCGGCGCTTTCACATCGGGCAGACCATCGGTGGTCAGCAAGCGCAGGTTCTTTTTGGCCGCGAACACAGCCTTGGCCGCATCAGAGGCGCCGGGTGCGATGACGACCTCGGTGAAAATCTCGACAATCGCTCTCGCGGTGTCTTCATCCAGTGGCTGGTTCAGGGCAACAATGCCGCCGAACGCGCTGGTGCGGTCGCAATCAAAGGCGTGTTGATAGGCCTCAAGCAACGTCGCACCCCGCGCCACACCGCAGGGGTTAGCGTGTTTGATGATCGCGACGGCAGGGCCCTCGGCTGGATCAAATTCCGCGACAAGTTCAAAGGCGGCGTCGGTGTCGTTGATGTTGTTATACGACAGCTCTTTGCCCTGATGCTGCACGGCTGTGGCGACGCCGGGACGGTCTGTGCCATCAGTATAGAACGCCGCAGACTGGTGGCTGTTTTCGCCATAGCGCATAATTTGTTTGAATGTGCCGCTAAATGACCGGCGACGTGGTGTATCCTCGCCAATCGCACCTGCCATCCAAGTGCTGACGGCAGTGTCATAGGCCGCTGTGCGGGCGTAAGCAGTTTGTGCCAGACGCTGGCGCAGGGCCAGCGTTGTCTGGCCTTCGTTGGCGTCAAGCTCCGCCAAAAGCGCAGCGTAATCTTCCACATCCGTTACGACCGTCACGAACGCGTGGTTCTTGGCCGCAGAGCGGATCATCGCGGGGCCGCCGATGTCGATGTTCTCGATGCAAGTGTCGAAATCGGCACCTTTGGCGACGGTTTCTTCAAAGGGATAGAGATTCACCACCAGCAGGTCGATCGGCCCGATGTTATGTTCCACCATCGCATCGCGGTGCGCCTCAAGATCGCGGCGTGCGAGAAGACCGCCGTGGACCACAGGGTGCAGGGTCTTGACCCGTCCGTCCATCATTTCTGGAAAACCGGTGACATCCGCGACATCGCGCACCTCAAGTCCCGCATCCCGCAGCGCCTTGGCGGACCCGCCGGTAGACAAGAGTTCAACACCACGCGCAGCAAGCGCCTGGCCAAGATCAATCAACCCGGTTTTGTCAGAGACAGAAAGAAGGGCGCGGCGCAGTGGGACAAGATCGGTCATGTGGGTCCTTTGAAGGCTAATCAACGGCGTCCAGTGGATCGGCCTGCACAAAATCGCGCACAGCAGCGGGCGTATCTTGCGTTTTGGCCAAGGACCAACGGACACGCGTCGCATAGGCCATTGCGTAGCCAGATAAAACCACCTGTTGTGTGGCAATGGGCTTTAATTCGTGATTTTGCAGATAAACCGATGCCGTCAGGCCAAGTTTCGCCGCTCCGTCATGGCGCAAAACCCAAACCTCGCCGGATTTCAGCGTCAGAGACACAGCGGTCCCTGCAATATCTATCGCCGCTTCAACATCCGGATGAAGATGAAACCGCAGCACATAGGGCAGGATGCTGCGCGCCCGTGCGGCATCAAAGGCCGCTTCATCTTCGGGGCCAAGCGTCGTCAGCAAGTCTTCGCCTTCGAGCGTACGGCCATCCATCGAAAGTTGCAGGGTCCGCGCATGGGTAAGCCCGTGTGACGGTTGATAGCCGTTGTGCGATAGCTCGAGTTTGCGGGTTTGTGCTGTTTCCGAAAGGATGCAGTCCACGCGCGTTGGCAGTTCGGTCAACAGCTCCGCGCCAGCAATCCCGCGCCCTCTGAGGCCAAGATGCGATGACGACACGCCCTCGATCATCATTGTGGAATGGCTGGGTGTGGCGCGGCTTGCCCTGCGCCATTCCTCTCCGAAACGGGCACCGGACCCGCAGTTGACGATCATAGGCCTGCGCCCCGACGTCAGTTCGAATGCCAAGGTACTGGCATGCCCGTCAGCCGAGGCAGCGTCTTGCGGGGGTGGGGCCGCGTCGGCGATCAGTGTGGTCCGGCCCGCCGCAAGGCGCGCGTACCCCATATGCCGGTCACCTGTGGGTGGTGTCTTGATGCCTGACGCGACCAAGGCGGCGTCCAGCCGTCCGTCCACGCCATTTCCACCGCCGTGAAACCGCGCCAGGCCGCCATCGGCGTGGCGCAGGGCGCGCAAGGTCGGCGTGATGCGTGCAATGGCGTTGCTCAGCTCCGGCGGGCAGGCGTGATTCACGTCTTTCAATGACTGGGCTGTCCAGTTCAGCAGGCTCAGGATATCAAGCAGGTCCTGGGGTTTGCGGGTTGCAATCGCGCCGTCTGCGCTGATCTCGCTGTCGCAATCCCTGGCCAATGCCTGCAACGCGGGTGCGGTATAGTGGTCGATACTCTTAAGAGAGAGGCTGGCATAGATGATGCCTGCCAGTGCCTCGAAGCGGCGCACACCCGGTTCGGTGGCATTCCAGCGGCGTGACAGGAAAAGTGCCTGACGCGCAAGGCTTTGGAAGAAACGGTAGGACGTTGTCTTGTCCTGTCCCCGCAGCACAAACGGGCCGTGGTTGATCAGCCGCATCAGCCTGCGCCCTGTCACCCCGGGTGTCCAGCCGTCACTGCGGCCGTCGCCATAGCGGTCGATCCATCCCAGCACCCATGTCCGCGCCAAGGCGCGTGCAGCCTCGTCCCCGACCGCCGCGAGATCATCCAACCAGCCGCATCCTTGTATTTCATCCGAGACTTCGGGGTAGGCGTCGGCGATATCCCAGATGCTGTGTTCTTTCCCTTCGACAAACAGGCCGGAGAAGAGAAATTTACCCGCAATAAGTTGCTGGCCGCGCGCGACAATGCCGATCGTGTGTGGTTCCGGCAGGGTTACAAATGCCGTCGCAACAGCGGTACGCGCGGCGCGGCGCGCATGAAACCGGTGCATCATGCGCCTGCGGCGTTGCTGCCATTTTGTGAGTTGCGCCAATTCCTGCGGCCTCGGGTTATATTCGTACGGGACTATTTTCCCCGAACCATAGGAAATGGTTGCCGTTAAGTCACGCAGGCTTTCGCATCACCGCCATATAGAACCCGTCCATCCCGCCGCGATCTGCCCAGAAATCGGGGCGCAGACGCAGGCCGCCTTCTGCTGTGATCCAGTCAGGGTCGATCCCTTCGATGCGCAACGCATCGGCGTCAATGGTCAGACCTTCGTGCCGTGCCAGCGCCTCTTCAGCCTGCACTTCGCCTTCATCCGGCAGCAGTGAACAGGTGCAAAACACCAGCCGCCCACCGGGTTTTAGAAGCGTGAGCGCGTGATCAATCAGTGTTTCCTGCTGGTCGATCAGCGCGCCAAACTCGGACCCGTCCTTTGCATAGGGCAAATCCGGATGCCGCCGGATCGTGCCGGTCGCTGAACAGGGGGCATCCAGAAGAACGGCATCAAATCCGCTGTTACTAAATTCAAAGGCGTCACTGATTACGCAAGTGGCAGTCAATCCCACACGGTTCAGGTTTTCGCTGACCCGCGCCATCCGCTTGTCAGAGATATCCACTGCCGTGACATCTGCGCCCAAAGCCGCCAATTGCATGGTCTTGCCGCCCGGTGCTGCGCAAAGGTCAAGCACTCTCAGTCCTTTGACATCGCCGAGCAGTTTCACGGGCATAGCCGCTGCCGCGTCCTGTACCCACCAGTCTCCGCTGGCATAACCTGCAAGGGACGACACCTGTCCCGCATTTGGCACACGGACAGAGCCTGTCGGCAAAACTGTTCCGCCGACCGCCGCGGCAACCGCTTCCGCGTTGCCTTTGGCGGTCAGATCAAGCGGCGCGCCTGCGAAATGCGCCGCTTCCATACCGGCCACCGCATCGCGCCCCCACGCGGCTACCAGCGGTTGCCGCAGCCAGCCCGGTGTGAGCGGCACAGCACGCTTGGCCCAACCTGCGGGCCCCTCATCGGCGATTTTGCGCAGGACGGCGTTTGTCAGGCCCTTCATGGACTGGGTCCGTTTATTGCGGGCGACGATTTCGACATAGGCGTTGACGACACCGTGGGCGGCTTCGCCATTGCACAGCTCGATCACGCCAAGACGCAGGGCATTCATCACATGGTCAGGGGGCGTTTTCTTCAGATACGGCTTCAGCATCCGGTCCGCACGGTCAAGGCCGCGCAGGGCCTCGGTCGCAAGGCGCTGGGCGCGCGCGCGATCATCGTTTTCCAGACGCGCCAAGGCCCCGCCGGCGATCAGTTCGGCCATCAGGCGACCTTCGGTCGTGATCTGCATCAGCAGATGATGGGCGGTGCGGCGGGCAGGCAGGCCGGTCTGGGTCATCTGTGGTCTCACTTGAAGCTTGCGCTTCTGCGCGTATATCAATCATGGGATATCGACAAGGAGGCGCCTGCCATGACCGAAGAGATCAAAGATTTGCCCCCTGCGGCACAACGCGCCTTGGCCGAGGCAGAAGAGCGCCGCAAGAAAGCTGGTGCGCAAGAGCTGCCGACCGAATTGGGCGGGCGCGACGGGCCCGAGCCTGTCCGCTATGGCGATTGGGAAAAAAAGGGATTGGCGATCGATTTCTGATCCTCTTGTCAGGACCGTGTATTATCTGACATTTTGCCGTCTTAGACGCTGTTCATAAAAACTTGGCAGTGTAGGATACGCGGATTGCCCGAAAGGATTCAGGTTTGATCGTTCATAAATTCGTTGCTCTCGTCGTATGTTGTGCGCTTGCCGGTTGCGGCTTGCCGCGCGGCGCCGGTTTTCAGTCAGAGGTTCTTGCCGCTGCCAAGGCAAATACTGCTGCGGCAGGCGAAGAGCCCGCTTACGATTTTGCCGTCTATGAAGTGAACCGCAATACGCTGCCTGTCTTGCAGGGCTGGCCGGTCACAGGCCAGGGGCATTGCCTTGGCCTGTTGCGCAAGAACAGCCCGCTTCGATGATGATTGCAGCGGGTGACACCGTTCAGGTGACGATCTGGGATGCCGAAGAAAACTCGATTTTCGGTGCGGCTGGTGTGACGCCGTTGCAGCCTGAAATCGTAAGCGCTGACGGTAGCATCTTTGTTCCCTACATCGGGAGCCTGCGTGTGGCCGGAATGGCCCCCACTACAGCCCGCGAGCGGATCGAAGAAGAGCTGATCCGCACCGTACCATCAGCGCAGGTCCAGTTGACTGTTGAACCGGGTCAGACGAATACGGCAAACCTTGCTGCCGGGGTTTCAGCCCCTGGTCTTTATCCCCTGCCGAACCGCAACTTCAAGATCCTCGATCTGTTCTCGCAGGCGGGTGGCCCGCGCCCTGATCTGAACTCCCCGCAGGTGCGTCTGGTCCGTGGCAGCCGGACCTATGGTATTCCGTTCGAGCGGCTACTGAGCGACCCTGGTGCCAATATTGCCGTGCGCGGTGGTGACCGTATTTTTGTCGAAGACGACAAACGGCAGTTTATCGCTCTTGGCGCAACCGGTGCCCAGTCGATCTTTGATTTCCCCGAAATCGAGTTTTCAGCGCTTGAGGCGCTGGCCTTCATCGGTGGCGTCAATGCCGGCAGCGCAAACCCAGAGGGCATTCTGATCCTCCGGGAATACGCCCAAAGCGCCGTGAAAGACGGTATCGCGGGGCCGCCGCAAGAGCGTGTTGTCTTTACGATCGACCTCACCTCGGCCGATGGCCTGTTCTCGGCGGGGAACTTCATGCTTGAGGGGGACGATCTGATCTACGGCACTGAAAGCGCACTTGGTCCTGCGCTGACGCTCTTTGGTCTGACGAATAATCTGGCATCGGTCGTCAGCGGAAACTGACCGCGTTCAGAACAAAATGATGTCGTCTGCGAATGTGGTGGGGTCGGTGATCCCGTCGATATGCAGGATATTGCCGTCCTCAAAATCAATCGTCGCGCGCCCGTCCGCAAAGGTGCCATAGACAAAGAGCAGGTCGGCGGCCGAGGTCAGTCCGGTCCAGAGGTCCGGGTCGAGGATAATCCGGTCGATGCCCTGTTCGAAATCAGCAATGACGTCGGCACCGCTGTTGAATATAAAGGTATCGGCGCCAGCGCCGCCCTTCAGCCAGTCCTGCCCGTTGCCACCGTCGAGCCGGTCGTCGCCTGCACCGCCAAAAAGCGTATCTGCGCCGTCACCGCCATTGAGGATGTCATCGCCGGCACGGCCCAGGATTGTGTCATCGCCTTGCCCTCCGTTGACGGTATCGTCGCCACCACCCGCGAAGATGACATCAAACCGGTTGCTGCCAAGAAACGTTTCGGCAGCGTCGGTTCCCTCAATCGTGAGCCCAAGGGGGCCACTATCTGCTGCATCGTTCATCGTGTCGCGCAGTTGATCCAGATTACCCGTACCGACGATCTGAAGCGAGGTCAGGATGCTATTCTCGCCGCTCTGATCGGCGGGGGGATCCGGCGGCAGTGCACCCAAGTCCGGCAAAGGTGTTGCCGGTCCGGGGTAGCCGGGCGTGATCCCGACAGGCAGGCGCATCGCCCCGATCAGATCGGCGGTGGTCAAGGTGCGGTAATCAATGGGGCCCCCGTCGGAACTCTGCACGATCAGCATTTCATCACCATAGCTGATGGCCATGCCGTCGCTACGGATCGTGATGAAAAGCTGGCTGATGTCGCGCAGCATGGGCCAGAGCGATAAATCAATGCTGTCTTCGCCCACAGTGAAGTCCGTAATCGTGTCGGTCCGGCCATCAGCGCTCAGAATAAAGACATCCGCACCGCTGCCGCCTGACATGATGTCGGCGCCTGCGCCATCGCGCAGAATGTCATCGCCTTGGCCCCCCGTAATGGTATCGTCACCGTCGTGTCCTTGCAGGATATCATTGCCGTCGGTGCCGGCCAGCGGTCCTCCTGCCAGAGTGGCGGTCAGATCAACGCCGCTGACACCGGTATCAAAGGCCAGTTGCGTGACGCCGGGTTCGCTGCTGCTGGCCACAAAGATGTCAATTCCTCCGACGCGATCCCTTGCTGCCAGTGCGCTGACGTTATCAAGCCCGAAATCAACGGTGTCTTCGATCGTTGCACGATGAACCAGCAATCCGCCCGAGAGCAGCAGGAAAACCGAAACCCCGTCATCGGCGCCGCCTGCAATGACATAGGTTTTGCCTTCGGTCTGGATGACCTCAAGGGAGGTGACGCCGCCAAAGCGCGTATCGCGTCCGTCAAGCACATGGTCACGCACGATCATGCTGCCATCGGCGCCAAGCTCTACCACGCTGAGGCTGCTTGATCCGGCTGCGGCGAGTATGACGAATGTCGCATCCCCGACGGTGGTGGTTTCAAGGGCTGTGGGCGCGCTGATCCAAAGACCGTCATCTGAACCGATGGTTGTTTCGCCAACGATTGCCCCTGTCGAATCAACCTCCCGCGCCGTCAGGCTGTTCTGGGCCTCGCTTGTTGTCAGAACAAAGGTCTGACCCTCGAGCGTTGCAAGCGTGACCGCCGCGATGCGTGCAGTCGAGGACGCGTCCACGTCATAGTGGATACTCTGATCGCGCAGGGTGCCATCGGCGTCGAAGGTGATGCGGGCAAGGCCGGTCTGGCCCGCAAGAGCGCCAAAGACAGTTTGCGTTCCGTCCGGCAGCGCGAGTGTGACGCCGTGCTGAAAGCCGTTGTATGTCGCCGGTAGGCTGACCAACGGAGTGGCGGTTGCAAAGCCACCATCCGTGGCAATCCCGATAGTCTGAAGCGCGCCGTTCTCACCGCCACCGACCAAGACACTTGCGTCCGCTCCTTCTGCAATCAGGCTGATGCTGGCCGCACCACCAAGAACGGCTCCGCCGAAATAGGGCTGGGTTTCTTCAATGGCGATAGCGCCACTTTCGATGCTCCACTGCCGTAGGACGCCGTCATAGCGTGTTGTGCTATAAAGCTGGGCTATTCCGCCAATCTCCATGACCACCAGGTCAGTGATATGAGAGCGGCCCACGTCACCGGGATCGGCGACGTGGCCGGAAAAGGTTAGTAGAGACATGAAAGGTACCCCCCGGAACCACGTGTCATCTGTATGTTTTGTGAAGTTGATGTTTTTTGGCGGTTTAGCTGCGGCGGAATTAGGGCGCAGGTGTGAACTTTACCGCTTAATTTCCTCAATAACGTATGGGATTTGAGGAAAACTCCCACATGATTGAGAAGTATGGAGCCCGATATTCAGAGCGCTTGTGAGTGGCTTGTGTGACAAAACGCACAGAAGAAATACTGCCTATACGCTAGGTTGTCTGTGGGGAATTTTTCCAGTGGTGAGGGTTTAACGGTTCGTCTTCAGTGTGCCTTGCGTTTGTGACGCAGGGCACATTTCATTTAAGACCCTTCGTACCCGTCCGGATTGGCAGATTGCCATGCCCATGTGCTGCTGGTCATGTCATCAAGATCATGCGTCGCTTTCCATCCCAGTTCGGCATTTGCACGACTTGCATCGGCTTGCATTGCTGCAATATCGCCTTCACGGCGGCCGACTTGCTGGGTCTTGATCGGCGCGCCGCAGGCCCGCTCGAATGCAGCAACCATGTCGCGCACGCTGTAGCTTTGGCCGGTGCCGATATTGAATGGTCGCGCACCTGTTGCCTCTTCGGCATAGGCAATGGCCGCGACATGGGCGCGGGCAAGATCGACCACATGGATATAGTCGCGCAGGCCCGTCCCGTCCGGTGTGTCGTAATCATCCCCGAAAATTTGCAATGCTTCGCGCTTGCCCACCGCGACCTGCGCGATAAAGGGCATCAAGTTATTGGGAATATCCTTGGGGTCTTCGCCGATTTGTGCCGAGGCATGGGCCCCGACAGGGTTGAAATAGCGCAGCAACACGGCCGCGCGCGCGGGATCGGCGGCAGCCCAATCCGTCAGGATCTGCTCGGCTATCAGCTTGGTTTTGCCATAGACAGATGTGGGATTTGTCGGATGCGCCTCATCATAGGGCAGATAGACGGGTTCGCCGTAAACCGTCGCCGAGGATGAAAAGATCAGGCGTTTGCAATTTGCCCGCTCCATCGCATGCAGCAAAGACAGCGTGCCAGAAACGTTGACGTCATAATAGAGCAGCGGTTTCTCCTGACTTTCGCCAACTGCCTTGAGGCCTGCAAAATGGATCACGGCCTCGGGCTGAAAATCCTGCATGACCTCGTCGAGCTTAGCGGCATCACGTACATCGCCGATATAATCATGGACTAAACCGTTCGACAAAGCCCGGACACGGTTCAATACTTCGGGTGTCGCGTTGCTGTAGTTGTCCAGCACGCAGACTTCATGGCCTTGCGCCATAAGTTCAAGCAATGTGTGGCTGCCGATATACCCTGCACCGCCGGTCACCAATACGCGCATGCGTGTCTCCAAATCATACCGTTCCCTTTTAGGGACTTGCAGACCCAGGTTCAACGTCACTGAAGGCGGGGGTTTCGGCACCGCACGGTCCTGTAAGGCTCTTGTGAGACATCGTCGGAAATACTGCGCGTCAATTCATTCCCAGCGGAAGGCGCAGGACCACATGCCAGATACTACCCCGAACCTCGAGTTGCCGTTCATCATGCCGGCGCAGGCACAAAAACACGTGACACATAACGAAGCCATCGAGTTGCTCGATATGATCGTCCAGCTAACGGTCGAAAGTACGGGCGCCACGACCCCACCCGCATCAGCCAATGAAGGGCAGGCATGGGTGCTTGGTGCTTCGCCTTCAGGTGGTTGGGCGGGACAGGCGGGCAGGATCGCTGCATGGCGTGGCGGTGGCTGGTTGTTTGTCACGCCGCGCGAAGGGTGGATGGCATGGGTGAAGAGTGATTCCGAGCTGCAGGTCTTTACCGGAAGCATCTGGGCGACTTTGGCCGGAACCGCGACCTAGTGCTTTAGCGGCGAATCCGGCTTTGCGCATTTTGACGCATGCGACATGAAGAGAGCAAAAAGCGTGGCACCCGAAAGGGGCTGCGCTTTCTTGTATTTTCTCGAAGAAGAAATGGAGAAAGCCTAAGTTTTGGTCTGAAATTGCTGTTCAATGCAGATAACAGCACCATATGCCCCTTCGAGTAGCGGATTCTTGTCGCAGGGTGCTTGCGACGTCATAGGGGCTCTGCTACATCGCGCAGGATTTTGCTGCTCTCTCGTTTTCGTGAGGGCTAAGGAAGTTGCTCATTCGCGTCCTGTCACCGACGGGGCCCGCGGGTCTGGGCCCAAGATATCGGAAGGCTCCACGTGTCCGAAACTGCTGGTATTTCGACAGGCATCGCCACGCGCTATGCAACCGCCGTGTTTGACCTCGCCAAAGAAGGCAAGGTGATCAAGGCACTCGAATCAGATGTTGCTTCATTGGAAGCGGCGATGGCCGAAAGCGCCGATCTGCGTACATTGTTGACATCACCGCTTTACAGCCGCGAACAACAGTCTGGTGCAATCGTTGCGATCGCCAAGAAGATGAAACTCTCTGACACCACAAGCAACGTGCTAGCGCTTCTGGCGTCCAAGCGTCGCTTGTTTGTCCTGCCACAGCTGATCGCTGTTTTGCAGGACATGTTGTCAGAAGAGCGTGGCGAAGTGACGGCCGAAGTCACCACAGCCAAGGCGCTGACCAAGGCGCAGGCTGACAAGCTGGCGAAAACGCTCAAAGCTCAAGTGGGCAAATCTATTACCATCAAAGAAACCGTCGATGAATCAATCATCGGCGGTCTTATTGTCAAAGTGGGCTCCAAGATGATCGACACGTCGATCGCCTCCAAGCTCAACGCACTCCAAAGTAAAATGAAAGAGGTCGGATAAATGGCGATCCAAGCGTCTGAAATTTCTGCGATCCTGAAGGACCAGATCAAAAACTTCGGTCAAGAGGCCGAAGTTGCCGAAGTCGGTCGTGTGCTGAGCGTGGGCGACGGTATCGCCCGTGTTTATGGCCTCGACAACGTGCAGGCCGGTGAAATGGTTGAATTCCCCGGTGGTATCCGCGGGATGGCCCTGAACCTTGAATCCGACAACGTGGGTGTTGTTATTTTTGGTTCCGACCGTGACATCAAAGAAGGTGACACCGTTAAGCGCACCAAATCCATCGTGGACGTGCCCGTTGGTGATGAACTGCTGGGTCGCGTTGTTGACGGCCTTGGCAATCCGCTGGACGGCAAAGGCCCGATCAAGACAAAGACGCGCGCGGTTGCTGACTCAAAGGCACCCGGCATCATCCCCCGCAAATCGGTTCACGAGCCGATGGCAACAGGTCTGAAATCCGTTGATGCGATGATCCCGATTGGCCGTGGCCAGCGTGAATTGATCATTGGTGACCGTCAGACAGGTAAAACTGCTGTGGCACTCGACACGATCCTGAACCAGAAGTCCTATAACGACGCTGCCGAAAAAGAGTACGACAAGCTGTACTGCGTGTACGTTGCGATCGGTCAGAAGCGTTCGACAGTTGCCCAGCTGGTGAAAAAGCTCGAAGAAAGCGGCGCGATTGAGTATTCGATCGTTGTGGCTGCGACTGCGTCCGACCCTGCACCGATGCAGTTCCTTGCACCATATGCAGCAACCGCGATGGCCGAGCACTTCCGTGACAACGGCCGCCACGCGCTGATCATCTACGATGACCTGTCCAAGCAGGCTGTGTCTTACCGTCAGATGTCCCTGCTGCTGCGCCGCCCACCAGGGCGTGAAGCCTACCCGGGTGACGTTTTCTACCTTCACTCCCGCCTGCTCGAGCGTTCGGCGAAGCTGAACGAAGACAACGGTGCGGGTTCTTTGACCGCGCTGCCGATCATCGAAACCCAAGGTGGTGACGTTTCCGCATTTATTCCGACGAACGTGATTTCGATCACCGACGGTCAGATCTTCCTTGAAACCGAACTGTTCTATCAGGGTATCCGCCCTGCGGTGAACACCGGTCTGTCGGTGTCTCGTGTTGGTTCGTCCGCGCAGACAAACTCGATGAAATCGGTTGCTGGTCCTGTTAAGCTCGAGCTTGCACAGTACCGCGAAATGGCCGCTTTTGCGCAGTTCGGTTCCGACCTTGACGCCGCGACACAGCAGTTGCTGAACCGTGGTGCCCGCCTGACCGAGTTGATGAAGCAGCCACAGTATGCGCCGCTGACCAACGCAGAGATCGTTTGTGTCATCTACGCAGGCACCAAAGGCTACCTCGACAAGATTGCCGTCAAGGATGTTGGCCGTTTTGAAGCAGGCCTGCTGAAGCACCTGCGCACAAACGCATCCGACGTGCTCGACATGATCACCAAGGAAGACCCGAAGATCAAAGGCGACGCCGAAGAGAAGATCAAAGCGGCAATCGACGCTTTTGCAAAAGACTTCGCGTAATCTTTGAGACAAAGGAGGCTTTGCTTTGCCAAGTCTTAAGGACCTGAAAAACAGGATCGAGTTGGTCAAATCGACCCGCAAGATCACAAAGGCCATGCAGATGGTCGCGGCTGCAAAACTGCGCCGCGCCCAGGATGCAGCCGAGGCGTCGCGCCCTTACACCGAACGGTTTAACGCCGTGATGGCCGGGCTTGCCGCATCGGTTGGCGGATCAGACACGGCACCAAAGTTGCTGTCCGGTACGGGCAGCGACCAGGTGCAGTTGTTGGTTGTCATGACTGCAGAACGCGGGCTGTGCGGTGGCTTTAACGGCAACATCGCAAAGCTGGCGAAGACCCATGCACAGAAGCTGCTGGCTGAAGGCAAGACAGTGAAAATTATCACTGTCGGCAAAAAAGGCCGCGACGCGATGAAGCGTGATTTCGGCAGCCTCTTTGTCGGTCACGTTGATCTGACAGATGTCAAACGTGTTGGTTATGCCGACGCGCAGGGTATCGCCAAGGACGTGCTTGGCCGTTTCGACGCCGAGGAATTCGATGTCGCGACGATCTTCTTTGCGCGCTTTGAAAATGTTGTATCGCAGCACCCGACTGCACAGCAAATCATCCCTGCCAAATTCGAGCAGGCTGAAGATGCTGATGCGACACTCTACGACTATGAGCCCGGTGAGGAAGAAATCCTCGCCGACCTGCTGCCACGTGGTGTGGCGACGGCAATCTTCAGCGCACTGCTGGAAAACGCCGCGTCCGAGCAGGGCGCACGTATGTCGGCGATGGACAACGCGACACGCAACGCCGGCGAGATGATTGACAAGCTGACCATCGAGTTTAACCGCTCGCGTCAGGCTGTGATCACCAACGAGCTGATTGAAATTATTTCGGGCGCGGAAGCGCTCTAGACCCCGGAGAAGACGAAAATGGCAAATGCAAAAGGCAAGATCACGCAGGTCATCGGCGCTGTCGTCGACGTGCAGTTCGACGACCACCTGCCCGAGATTTTGAACGCACTGATCACAGACAACAACGGCAAGCCGCTGGTGTTGGAAGTGGCACAGCACCTTGGTGAAAACACTGTGCGGACCATCGCGATGGACAGTACCGAGGGTCTGGTGCGCGGTCAGGAAGTGGTTGACCAGGACAACACCATCACAGTGCCCGTGGGCGACGCAACTCTGGGCCGCATCATGAACGTCATCGGCGAGCCGATCGACGAAAAAGGCCCGATCGGTGAGAAAGAGCGCCGCTCGATCCACGCTGATGCGCCAACGTTTGAGCAGCAGTCCACAGCTTCCGAGGTTCTGGTGACAGGGATCAAGGTGATCGACCTTCTCGCACCCTACGCAAAGGGTGGTAAGATCGGTCTGTTCGGTGGTGCCGGTGTTGGTAAAACTGTTCTTATCCAAGAGCTGATCAACAACATCGCCAAAGTGCACTCCGGTTACTCGGTTTTCGCCGGTGTGGGTGAGCGGACACGTGAAGGTAACGACCTTTACTACGAATTCATCGACTCCAAGGTTATCGACATCGACGACCTGACCAAGTCAAAAGTGGCGCTGGTGTACGGTCAGATGAACGAGCCTCCAGGTGCGCGTATGCGTGTTGCCCTGTCCGGTCTGACAATGGCAGAAGCGTTCCGCGACCAGTCCGGTACAGACGTTCTGTTCTTCGTGGACAACATCTTCCGCTTCACACAGGCCGGTTCCGAGGTGTCCGCGCTGTTGGGTCGTATCCCATCCGCTGTGGGCTACCAGCCGACACTGGCGACCGATATGGGCCAGATGCAGGAACGTATTACATCGACAAAGAACGGTTCGATTACGTCCGTTCAGGCAATTTACGTCCCTGCGGACGACTTGACCGACCCCGCACCAGCGACATCCTTTGCGCACCTCGATGCGACAACGGTTCTCAACCGTGCGATTTCGGAAAAGGGTATCTACCCTGCGGTTGACCCGCTCGATTCCACATCGCGCCTGCTGGACCCAGCGATCGTTGGTGAAGAGCACTATGCAGTGGCGGCCGACGTGCAGCAGATGTTGCAGCGCTACAAATCGCTTCAGGATATTATCGCGATCCTCGGCATGGACGAACTGTCAGAAGAAGACAAACTGACCGTTGCCCGCGCCCGTAAGATCGAGCGTTTCCTGTCGCAGCCGTTCGACGTGGCACAGGTCTTTACAGGCTCGCCAGGTGTTCAGGTACCGCTGGAAGACACGATCGCGTCGTTCAAGGCTGTTGTGGCTGGCGAATATGACCACTTCCCAGAGGGCGCCTTCTACATGGTTGGCGGCATTGAAGAAGTGAAAGCCAAAGCCGAGAAAATGGCTGCAGACGCCGCTTAATTCTGGGCTGAAGGAGAAGCCGACATGGCAAACCTACAATTCGATCTGGTCTCGCCCGAACGCCGCTTGGCGTCGGTCGAGGCGACCGAGGTCCGCATCCCCGGTGCAGACGGTGATCTGACAGCCATGGCAAACCATGCGCCGACGATCACGACACTGCGCCCCGGGGTTCTGACCGTGGTGCACGGTGGTGGGTCCGACACCTATGTTGTGTCCGGCGGTTTCGCCGAGATCACAGCAACCGGTGTATCCGTTCTGGCCGAGCGCGCCTTGCCTCAGGCAGAGGTGACGCAAGAGGTCTTTGACGCAATGGTCGAAGAAGCCAAAGCGGCGCATCGCAAGGCGCAGGACAACTTCAAGAATGAACCTGGCCCGGTTGATGACGCAGCCAAGCTGTTGTCCGATATGGTGGCCATTGGTGGCCACATCGGGCTGACCGCCAAGAACTAAGAAATCAGGCATAAGCTCATCGGAGCTTATGCCGACCCAACCTTCCCCAAAATTGGCAAACATATCTCTTGCGCTAAGTGCGGCCTAGTCCGATAGCGCCCAGAGGGTTGCTGATCCATAAACCGGCTCACCGTCCGCCGTCAGCGTAATGTCCTGACCGAGGCCGAAATAGCTGCCCGAAGCATAGATTCCGCTGGCATCCGGCCCATAGACTGGACCGTCGATATTGCCCGTGATCGTGAACTGCTGCACCCCATTGTCAAATGCACCGTCGATTTCGATATCAATATTGGCATTGCCATTGCTCGCCGAGGTCAGGGTCGCACCTAGGAAGCTGACCCCGCCGTCATAGAGCGCCAGTTCGGTGGTGTTGGTTGCGCTGTTGTAGACGTAGCCCATGAACTCATTCGCGCTGCCTGTTGTTGCGCCTGTCCCCATATCGACGGTCAGGGTTGCAGCGCTTGCAATGTTGGCATTGGGGGTGCTGGTGAAAAGAACCTCCATAAACCCGCTATATGTGATCGCGCCCGCAGGCAGATCTGCAAAAGCTGTCCGGCCGCCGTCATTGTGAGTGTCCTGCACCAAAGACAGCTCATCCGGCATGACATTGCGGAAGTAGAGCGCCTGTTGTTCTGTCGGTGCAAAGAAAGGGCTTGGGGGCGGGCCACCGCCGCTGCCATCGCCACTATCACCACCGCCGTCATCACCTCCCCCGTCACCAGGGTCGGGCAAGCCCCCTGATCCCCCACCACATGCCATGACGAGTGCGAGCAGCGCGCAGCACCCCAAATGCGTTACAAAACGGTGTGACATGGCATGATCCCAACGATAGTTTCCAAAACCTTAAGGTTGAGTTATCAATGAATGATTAACCAAGTGTTAGTATCGGTTTGGCAATCGCAGGAATAGCAATGCGGCGCTTTGAGGGTGGTAAAGTCGGCATAGACCACGGAGATGTCGTGCTCTTTTCCGATTTTGAGGATGACGGCCAGATGTGGCGCGGCGAAGGCCCGAGACAGTCCCGCGCTGCGGTGCAGTTTTCAAAAGCCTATGTGACGCCGCCCCATGTGCAGGTTTCTATGTCAATGTGGGACATCTCCAACAACACCAACATCCGTGCCGATGTGCAGGCCGAAGAGATCACCGAGACAGGATTTACTATCGTTTTTCGGACGTGGTCAGATACCCAGGTCGCGCGTGTCCGCGTTGCCTGGACGTCATTTGGCGAATTGCCGAGTGATGATGGGTGGGAACTTTACTAGAGCAAGTCTTATTCCGCAGCATAGAGCCCCTCGTAGATCGGCCCCAATGTCTTGTGATCGAACAGCGACGAAACAGATGTGCCGTTCCATGTGTTCAGGATTGCCTGAGCAAACATCGGCGCTGTCGGCACAATCCGGATGTTCGGGCAGGCTTTCACCGCGTCGGTCGCCCGGATCGTGTCGGTGATCACCAGCGATTTCATTACCGATTTCGACACACGTTCTACCGCAGGACCAGACAGCACACCGTGGGTAATATAGGAGTGCACCTCTTTCGCGCCATTCTCCATCAGCACTTCGGCCGCTTTGCAAAGGGTGCCTGCGGTATCAACGATGTCATCAACGATCACGCAGACCTTGTCTTTGACATCACCGATCACCGTCATTTCAGCCACTTCACCGGGTTTGCCGCGGCGTTTGTCCACGATCGACAAAGGCGCCCCGATACGCTGTGCCAGATCACGCGCGCGGGCCACGCCACCCACGTCAGGGGATACCACCATCACATCGTCCATCTGACCGCGGAAATTGTGCATCGCATCCAGCGCGTAAATCGGTGAGGCATAGAGGTTATCCACCGGAATATCGAAAAAACCCTGAATCTGCGTGGCATGCAAATCCAGGGTGAGAACGCGTTCAATACCGGCTTCGACAATCATATTCGACACCAGCTTGGCGGTGATCGGCGTGCGCGCCTTGGAGCGGCGATCCTGACGGGCATATCCGAAATACGGGATCACAGCCGTAATGCGCGCCGCTGATGACCGGCGCAGCGCATCGGCGATGATTAGCAACTCCATCAGGTTGTCGTTGGCGGGGTTCGAGGTGGGTTGAATGATAAACATATCCTCGCCGCGGACGTTCTCGAAGACCTCAACAAATATTTCGCCGTCGTTGAACCGTTCGACCCGCGCATCACAGAGGCTGACATCCATGCCACGATGCATCGACATGCGGCGGGCGATGGCAGTGGCCAAGGGCTGATTGGCGTTGCCGGCAATCAGCTTGGGTTCAATCATGGTCGGCATGGGCGTGGTCCTCTGGCAGAAGGCAGTTACAGGTATGTAACAGATTCGTGGCGTTGACACCGCGTAGCACAAGCTTACCGTCTCGCAAAGAATTGACCTGCGACAGGAGCCGCAAAATGCCACATATCGACTATTACTTCGCAACGCTGTCGCCGTTCACTTACCTTAGCGGAACGCGGCCACGCGATATCGCCCAAAAACATGGCGCGACGCTCACGTATAAGCCGCTGGACATCATGGCGCTCTTTGCGCGCACCGGCGGTGTGCCACCCAAGGATCGCCACCCGAACCGTCAGGAATACCGCCTGCAAGATCTGGCGCGCCGGTCCAAGCTTTTGGGGGTTCCACTGAACCTGAAACCGATGTTCTGGCCGACCAACGGGGCGCCTTCGGCCTATGCCATTATTGCGGCCCAAAATGCAGGTGCAGATGTGGCCGAACTTGTCACGGCCTTTGGCGCGGCGTGCTGGGCAGAAGAACGCGATATCAGCCAGGATGATGTTGTTCGCGCCTGTCTGGAAAAATGTGGGCTTGATCCGGCGTTGGCGGACAAAGACATGCTGACCAGTGCGGATACCTTTGGCAAAAACCTTGAAGATGCAGTGAACGCGGGGGCCTTTGGAGCACCGTTTTTCATTACTGATAGTGGTGAGCGTTTCTGGGGCGAAGATCGCCTTGATGATCTGGACGCCTATCTTTCCGGAAAATTCTGATGCCTGACGCCTTTGGGCATGACATCCACAGTGTCACGGTCGGCTCTGGTGAACCGACCGTGATGCTGCACTGTATGCTGGCGCGCCACCAAGCAATGTTGCCGCTTTCAAAAGCACTTGGGTGGCAAGCCACGCTGCTTGACCTGCCCGGTCACGGACGCAGTGCCGACTGGGACGGAAAGAGCGAATATCAATCGCTGACAGTTGAGGCGGCGAGACAAAGCTGTAACGGCCCCGCGCACATCATCGGCCATTCATTCGGTGCGACAGCCGCCTTGCGACTGGCCGTTGAAAGCCCTGAGTGCGTTTCAAGACTTACCCTGATTGAGCCTGTGTTCTTTGCCGCGGCAAAGGGCACCGCCGCGTTCACCGCGCATATGAAAGCGTTTCGTCCGTTTGTCGCTGCGATGCTGATGGGGGATGAGGCGCGCGCAGCCGAGATTTTCAATGCGCAGTGGTCTGATAGCGATTGGACCGCACTGTCAGATCGGCAGAAGGACTATCTGATCCAGCGCATCCATTTGGTCGTCGCTGGCGGTGCCGCTATTGAGGAAGATGCCGACGGTGTCACCTCGGCAGCACGGCTCGGTGCTTTGGATGTCCCTGTCACGCTGATCCGCGGCGGGCAAACGCAACCCGTCATCAAGGCAATTCACGACACCCTAGTTGCGCGGATTCCTCAGGCGACTGATCATGTTGTTGAAGAAGCGGGGCATATGATTGCCCTGACGCATGTTGCGCAGATCGCTGCGATTATCCGTGCAGCAGATCAAGAAACTGGTTAACGTCCGCTTCGGTCATGGCCCAGTCACAGACCAGACGCCCGATCAGCGGCGCGTCGGGGTCGCCTGCCTCGGGGTCGCCATTCATCACATAGTAGACCGCCCCTGCATCAAGCATGCGTTTGTGGTCGCTGCGGGGCATCTGGAAGAAGATCATGTTGGCTTGCGGCTCGAACAGGAGTTCGACGGCATCATGCTGGCGCATCCCTGCGGCCAGTTGGGCACAGCGGGCGTTGGCGGAGCGGGCCATATCAAGCCAGAGGTCATCCTGAAGATAGGCCTGCATCTGGGCTGAAAGATAACGGTGCTTGGACAGCAGGTGTCCGCCACGCTTGCGCCGCAGTTCGAATTCCCATGCGATTTCGGGGTTGAAAATGATACAGGCCTCAACCCCCATTGCGCCGTTCTTGGTGCCGCCAAAGCTGACGGTATCAACGCCGGCTTTCCATGTCATGTCCGCAGGCGAACAGTCGAGCGCGGTCATCGCATTGGCGAAACGCGCACCATCAAGGTGGGTTTGCATCCCGAATTCGTGGGCGGTGGCGGTCAGCGCTTGGATTTCTTCCAGTGTATAAATTGTGCCTTTTTCGGTTACCTGCGTAATCGACAGCGGGCCGCGTTGCGGGCCGTGCACGCCACGGTTTTCTTCGCCAAGGATTTTGCTGCGCAGGGCATCCGGGGCCATTTTGCCGTCCGCCGTTGGCACCAAGGTCAGCTTGGCCTGAGTGTAGAACTCCGGCGCGTTGCATTCGTCCTCGTGGATATGCGCGCATTCGGTGCAGAATACCGTCTGCCAAGGCTGTGTCATTGAGGCAAGCAACACAGAGTTCGCCGCCGTGCCGTTGATGATTAGGTAAACGGCAGCTTCGGGTGCTTCAAACGCTTCGCGGATCTGCGCGCGCACGGTCTCCATGATCGGGTCCGCGCCATATCCCATGGCATAGCCGGTATTGGCGGCGACCAGCGCCTCCATCACCTTGGGATGGACGGGGCCTGCGTTGTCTGAAGCAAAAAACATCTAGAGTGGCTCCTCGATAATGTGGTCTTCCCAATCGTCTTCATCGACCTGAAATTCCGGAATGGTCATGCCCCTGACCGACACCCCGGCCCGATGGACCGATTCCGGATCGCCCGAGATCAGCGGGTGCCAGTCGTACAGCGGGCGGCGTTCATGGACTAAACGGTAGCCGCAGGTCATGGGCAGCCAGTACAGGTTTTCGACAATCGTTTTCGGGGTCAGCACAATACATTCGGGGACGAATTGATGGCGTTTGGCATAGTTGCTGCACAAACAGCTTTCACCATCAAGCAGGCGGCAGGCGATGCGGGTCATCGCCACGGTGCCGTCGTCATCTTCAAGCTTGTTCAGGCAGCATTTGCCGCACCCATCGCAGAGCGCTTCCCATTCCTGTTTGTTCAGTTTCGACATCGGTTTGGTTTCCCAGAACCGCGGCGTCAGGTCGTCGCGGGGGATTTCAACGGACATCGGCAAGGATCTCTCTGGCGGTGACACAATCGGCATCCATCTGGGTGATGAGCGCTTCGAGGCTGTCGAATTTCAACTCGGGCCGCAGGAAATCAACCAAGGCAACCGAAAGGGTGGACCCGTAAAGATCGCCTTTGAAGTCAAAGATGAAAGTTTCGCAATTCGGAACATTCTCGCCAAACATCGGGCGCACGCCAATTGAGGCCGCGCCGTTGTAGGTGCCTTTGTGCGGGCCATCAAGGACGTCAACTTTCACAGCATAAACGCCGAATTTCGGCGGGTGCAGGCCGGTGATCGACATGTTGGCGGTGGGATACCCCAGATCACGGCCGCGTTGGTCGCCACGAATGACCTCGCCTACGATACGGTGCCAGTGGCCCAGCATTGCGGCGGCCTCGCGCGGTTTGCCTTCGCTCAGGGCTTGCCGGATCGCGGTGGAGGAGACATTAGCGTGGTCGATGGCCACGATGGGTGCGACAGTCACGCCAAAGCCCATTTCATCGCCGAATTTCTGAAGGTCTGCCACCGTGCCCGCGCGGTCTTTGCCAAAGCAGAAGTCGGCACCGACAACCACATGTTTGAGCCCCAGTTGATCGGCGATGACCGTTTGCGCAAACGCACGGGGGGTGAGGGCGGCAAGGGCTGCGTTGAAGGGTACTTCATAAAGTTTTTCAACACCCAGTTTCGCCAGACGGTTTGCGCGCGCTTCTGCATTCATCAGGCGGAAAGGGTTGGGATCGCGGGAGAAATAGCTGCGCGGGTGTGGCTCGAACGTCATGATGCCGAGGGGTGCGTCCGCCTCTTTGGCGGCTTTGCGCGTGAGGTCAATGACAGCTTGATGGCCGATATGCACCCCGTCAAAATTGCCGATCGCGGCGGCGGCGCCACGGTCAGCAGGATCAATGAAAACGGTGTCACGAATGATGCGCATGGCTTTGGGTAGCGGACCACGCAGGGCCGTGCAAGCACCGCTTGTCAGCCCTTGCGGGCTTGCGCGCGTGGAACGCCGTCAGGCTTGAACAGCGCTAGTCGAATTTCCGGCTTGGCGCGAGGACGGTGGCATCGCCGACCAGCACCTTTTTGTCGTTCACAATGCAGCGCGTGTTCATGGTGACGCGCCGTTTGGAATGGTCGATATCTGTGACTTCAACTTCGGCCAGTACCATGTCGCCAGGGCGCACCGGGGCGAGGAATTTCAGGCTTTGCCCCAGATAAACCGTGCCATGTCCAGGCAGTTGTTCCCCGATCACGGCGCTGACCAGCCCCGCCGTCAGCATCCCATGGGCGATACGCCCGCCAAAGATGGTGTCCTGCGCATAGTCTTCGTCAAGGTGCACAGGGTTTCTATCGGTCGACACCTCTGCAAACATTTCGATATCGCGATCCGTGATCACCTTGCGGAGCGAACGGGTCATACCGATTTCGATATCTTCGATGCAGATCGTTCCGCGGGGGGCGTTATCCAGCATATCAGACTCCATCAAGTAACAAAAAATCCAGTATCGCGTCGATATTGAAATTTTATTACTTTGCCGATGCAGAAAGATCAAGCGATTCCTGCTACCGCAACTGCCCGATAGTGTAGGTCGTGCTGATCTGCGCCTCGTTCAAATAGGCCCCCAATGCCTCCGGGTCAGGCTGGCGGTCGGTCTTTGTCTCTGCCGCTGCCAATCCGCCCGAGATAAAGAGCGTGTCGATATCTTCTTGCAGTCCCCCCAGAATATCCGTGCCGATCCCGTCACCGATCCCGATAATACGCGGATCTGATGGCGCATTGGTTAATGCCGCGAGCCTGCGGCGCGCGAGGTCATAGATCGGCGGATGGGGTTTGCCGAAATAGAGGCTCTCGCCGCCCATTTCGGTATAGAGCGCGGCTAGCGCACCGGCGCACCATTCGCGCACTTCGCCGCGATCCACAATGATATCGGGGTTGGCGCAAAGCAGTTTCAGACCCCTCGTTTTCGCATAGAGAAATTCTGGGCGGTTCACATCGACATCTGCCAGCGGATCAAAGGGGCCGCAGCACACAATGCCCTCGGCCTGATCCAGCGGAACCTTCTGGATATTCACAGGGTTTTCAATGATCTGCAGGGGCTGGAAGAAGTCATCATCCCGGGGGCTTTCGCCCATAAACCAGATCTTCTCACCCACAATGCCACGGAACATTGCCGCGCGCGCGCTGTCACCAGAGGTGGCAATCGCGTCCCATGCATCATCGGGCACGCCCAGCCCGTTGATTTGGCGCGCCACGGAATCCCATGGGCGCGGGGAATTGGTGACAAGCACAACAATCCCGCCTGCCGCCCGGTATTTCTGCATGGCAGCCACGGCGTCTGGCAGGGCCGTGACGCCGTTGTGCATGCACCCCCACAGGTCCACAAAGGCGGCGTCATACTGCCCCGAGATGTCGGCGAATTGGTCGATGATATGGGTCATGCGTTAACCTTGGTGAACGGTAAGGAAGGCGTACAGATCCTGTACACATCCGGTACACAACCTGTACATACGTTTGCGCGGCCGGCTTAGACCTTGAGCGCGGGGATAATCTGCTTTTTCCGGCTCATGATGCCGGGCAGGACCACGCTGTCGCCGTCGACTTTTGCGTCAAAGGATTTTTCGGCCACCGTCTTGGTCAGATCGTTGGGGATCAGCATGGTGGCCTCTTCCTTGAGGATATCCACGACGAAAAGCAGCACCTCGTCGACGCCGTCTTCTTTTGCGACCTTCGGCATGGTTTCCATCAGCGATGCTTTGCGGTCGAGCACGATATCGGGCGCTGTGGTTTCGAGCACGGAGACGCGGAATTTCTTGCCGTCGACGGCATATTCCTTGCTGTCCATGCGCAGCAGTTCGGCATCCGAAAATGCTGAGACATCAGATTTTGCAGCAAACATTTCACCGGCGTAGGTATCGATATCGACGCCAAGGTCCTTGGCAAGCGCCTCGGCCAGATCCTTGTCGACCTCGGTTGTCGTGGGTGACCGGAAGGCCAGTGTGTCGGAAAGGATGCAGGACAGCATCAGGCCCTTGATGCCCTGTGGCATGTGGCTGGCGTGATCACCCATCATCTGGTGCATGATCGTCGCGGTGCACGCCAAGGGGCGCACCGTGATGTTGATCGGGTTCTTGGTTTCCAGACCGCCGGCCAGTTTGTGGTGGTCAATGATGGCCAGCACATCGGCGTTGTTGATGTTTGCGGGCAGTTCGGCGGGATTGTTCGTGTCCACGATCACGCAGGACTGGTTGTCATCCACGTCGGCAATGATCTCGGGAAGCTCGAACCCCCAACGCTCGGCCACGAATTTGGCTTCCGTGTTGGGCTCGCCCAGCAGGGCCGCTTTCGCGTCGATATCGGTGTGGTTCAGAAACCATTCCCAGATCAGGGGCGAGCCTGTGCTGTCGGTGTCAGGGGATTTATGGCCAAATACGAGCGTTGTCATGTGCGTCACTTTCTATCGGAGCAGGGTTTGGCCCGTATATAGAAGTGTCCACTGGGGCTGTCACCCCATCGTCTCGGTTTGAACGGTCATTGGCGGGTCTTGTCATCGGCGGGTTTTTCCAATTGGCTATGCCGAAAGGAGCACCCATGCCACGAGAGGCCGATTTATACCCCCCCATCAAGGCCTATCTGCAACGTCAGGGCTATGAGGTGAAAGGCGAGGTCGGCCCTGCCGATGTCGTCGGGCGGCGCGGTGATGAACTGGTGGTGGTGGAGCTCAAGCTGGGGTTTTCGCTGGCGCTTTTCCATCAAGGAATTGAACGCTTGCTGAACACCGAGCACGTCTATCTGGCCGTGCCCGCAGGTGGCAAAGACAAGGCACTGAAGGCGAATGTCAAACTGGCGCGGCGTGCGGGTTTGGGCGTGCTGACCGTGCGTCTGCGTGACGGGCATGTCGAGGTGCTGGCTGACCCCGGGCCCTATGCCACACGGCAGTCGAAAAAGAAGAAAACACGGCTCTTGCGCGCCTTTGAGCGGTTGCAGGGTGATCCCAATGACGGGGGTGCGACACGGCACGGTATTATCACCGGCTATCGGCAGGATGCGCTGCGCTGTGCGCGTTTTCTGGCCGTCCATGGGCCGTCAAAAGGCGCCAAGGTCAAGGAATGGGCCGAAGTCCCACAAGCCACGCAGATCATGGCGGCGGACCATTATGGCTGGTTCACACGTGTGTCGCGCGGGGTTTACGATTTGACCGATCTGGGGCGCAAGGGGTTGTCCGATTACGGGGATGTTTAAGGTCAATAATTTTCGTGAAAATTATTGACGGGATAGAAGGAATTTCGCGAAATTCCTTCGTTTTCCTTATTCCGCCCTTGTGATGGTCCAGCCCTCGTTTTCCAGAAGCTGCAGCACGCCCTGTTCACCGATCAGATGGCCCGCGCCGACGGCCACAACAATATCGTTGCGGCCTTTGACAGCATCCGTGATGACCGGAATCCAGTTCCGGTTGCGGATATTCAGCATTGATTCTTCCATTTCGTCGAACATGGCGTTCCCTTCGTCGGGGTCCATGCCGGGCACATCGGACAAGGCGAGCCGTGACATCTCCCAAAGCTGGCCGATTTCTTGCGAAAAGTAACTATCGAGCATCGCAACGAACATCTGCTGTTGCAGTTCGGGCACCAGCATGCTGATCCGGAGCATACTGATTTGTTCGTCCATGTTGTTGTCACCGAACAGATCAAACAGTGTCGTGTAGGGTTCGACCGCTTGCATGGGCACGCCTGCTGCCTGTGCATCCTCAATGATCATCTGGTCGAGGCCGCGCGCGCCCGCCATCATCTCGGCCATCGCACAGGATGGCACCGCAAGGGTCATCGACAGGTACCAGGGTTGCATTTTTGCGGCCATGAAGGATGGTATCCCGCGTTCGCCGGCGGCGACCAGAATCAGTTGCCATGTCTCTTCATCGACAAGTTCTGGCAGGGTAGGCCCGTCAACAAGAAACAGACGTTCGGGCTCGCGCGTGATCAGTTCTTCCAGTTGCGCTTCTTCTTTCGGCGTTGCCTCGAGCAGGACAAGATCGGCCGTCGCGACCCTTTCGGCCAGTTGCGCACGCAACTCTTCCAGGCGCGGATCATAGATGTGCATCGTGCCGACGACGGTGATCTCGGTCGTGTCCTTTGTTGCAGTCCAGATCAGCCCTTCGGAATAGGGCATATCGGCCACCGCTGCCGACAACTGCGCTTCCTGTTGCGGGGTCAATTGATCCAGATAGCTGTCACCCACACAGACGGCCGCTGCCGGAAATGCAATGCATGACAACAAAAACGTTGCGGCGGAGCGAAAGAACATGGGCGATCCTGTGTCTGATAATATCATCCTACAGGTAAGCGTTCCGCGCTGAGGGTCAATTCCCTCAGGCGCGGTTTTCCATGATCATGCGCTGGCCGGTCCGGATGAGCAGCCGGCCAATAAAGTCGCGCAGCGTGCGTTGCGGGGGTGGCACGATCTGCAAAGCGGGGTGCGGCGCGAGCATAGCCCCGCTGGGCAGATAGAGTGCGCCATTATCGCTGAACGCGCCGGTCGCCATCGGCACAGGCGGCCAACCCGAGGCTGTTGCGGTCAGCGCAAGCCTTGCTGGGGCGGTCCGCCGGATGACGGGTTTATGATCTGTATGATGATAGACATCGGGGCCGATCTTGTGATCGACAACATAAAACGGGGGATGCATGGACGTATCCGATCTTGAATCTTATTCTGGAGAAATTCGTGTCGGGCGTAGACGCGCGACAGCGCTGCAATGTGGTTTCTAACACCACGTAAAAAGTCGGTCCTTTCGATACATTGCAGTCTCCTTGATTCGGGTTCGAATAGCGGTTGTTTATCCCGAGGGTTGTATTTTCCCCAAGCGAATTTTTGAAAAGTCTGGCGCAGCATCAAACAATGGATGCAGCAAGGCTACACCGGTAGGTGCAGAATTCACTGTCACGCCAAGAGAAATCAGCTGAAGATGAGAAACACCAAGCCTACGCCGCCGCCAGCCAACATCAGCGTCACTTCACCGCCCAGAATGCTAAAAATACGTGCTAAACTAGTCAACTCTATCTCCTTGTGCGCAACCACTCCCGTGTCACCACAATAAAAACACTTGGCCCAATTTCATGAAATTTGGATTAAAACTAGGTGAGGTCGTCCGATAGCGCTGCGGGATCAAGGATTTCGATTTTCTGACGTGCTGATCTGATCACACCGCCCTTGACCAACTTGCTGATCGCACGGCTGACCATCTCGCGGTTCGCCCCGACAGAGCCCGCAATCTCTGCATGTGTCGGCGCGTGTTCGATAACGGCCCCTTTGAACAGTTTGGCTTCCTCTGCTGCCAGCCGCAGCAGGTATTTTCTGACCCGCTGGTCAACCGACAGGGTTGTCATCTCCATATTGCGCTCGGTCAGGGTGCGTATCCTGTCCACAAGGTTTTTCGTCATCCGGTCCCGCAGCAGGGGCACTTCGTTGAAAAGCTGCAAGAAGCTGCTGCGCGTCATTGTCAGGACCGTGGCCTCGGTTTTTGCGACAACTGCGAGCGAGCGCGGGATGCCGTCGAAGGCCGCCAACTCCCCGAAATAGGAACCGACAGGAAAGCGCGAAAAGACGATTTCGCGTCCTTGCGGTGTCCAGAAAACAGCCAGAAGCGAACCGGACAGCAAAAAGTACAGATCATAGGACGCATCGTCCTGATCTATGATCGTTTGCCATGGCGCAAGATGCTGTTCACTGACGCCCAAAGGGATGTTGCCAAAGTCGGCAGGTTTCATGCCCGCAAAAAGAGGGAGCTTGTAGCTGAGTAATTTCTCAGGGGTCATGTCCGCGACAACAGCGCAAGCGCTGCCTGCTTTTCAGGCGGTGCCGCACGACGGTGAAGCTGGCCAACCGCCTCAGCCAGAACCCCGGCATCTATTTCGCCCGCGCCCAATTGGTCGATCCGTGTGCGCAGCAACCAAAGCGCAGCACCCTGTTTGCTGGCAATGGCCGCGGCCTCTTGGCGAAAACGCGCAGCACCGGCTGTGCCGCCTTCAATATCGCAGACAAGAGCATGCAGCCGGAGCACCTCTGGATACCAGCTATGCAGGCCGTCATGCCCGTTTTCGCGCACAGCCTGCAATGCGGTCTCATAGGCTGCGGTGATATCGCCGTGCTCAGCCTGTGCCAGCGCGTAATGCGCCCGGAAATAAGGGAGCCCGATATGCGCGCCCATTGCTTCATAGGTGCTGATCGCCTGCGCGAACTGCGCGAGCCCCTCGGCGCTGGCGCTCTCAGCGGGTTGCATTACGTGCAACCACGCCGTGCCGGTGACCTGCCAGAAGGTTGAATCCTGCTTGGTGGCAATCGCGATCCCGCGCCGCACACGTTGAATGGCGGTGTCCTGCTGGCCTGCATAGTACAACGACACGGCGCCCCAGATCTGGGCCCAGGGTTGCATCACGGGGATATTCAGCTGCCGTTGATGGGCATCCGTTTCCATGATCATTTCCGTGATCAGATGCGTTTGCCCGCAAATGGCGCGTGCCACGCAATCAAACATATGTGCCGCAGCGAATGTATCGGCGCCATAGCTGGCGATCATCGCGCCATGGGTGTTGATGTCGTAATGCTTGCGCAGCGATTTGAACGTGGTCAACGCTCTTGCGAAGTTGCCGGTGTAGAAATGCAAGGCCGTATCTGTATTCAAAGAGGCCAGCCGCAATTCGTTATCGGGCCTGTCCGGCGGCGCTTTGTTCGCCGCTTTGCGCAGCATATCGGCGAACCGCGTTGCGGCCTTCTTGTCGCCCGACACAATGGCATGGGTGAAGCTGCCGTAAAGGGCGGGACCGTTTGCAGAGGAATGTGCATCCTTGCCGCTTGCCAGCTTTGCGACGGTTTCAAAGGCTGCCTTTACCGAGTCAGCGGTAAATCCCTGCGTCTGCATCCGGATTGATCCCAGCGCCGAATAGCAGGCGATTTCGAGCGTGCGGACGTCGACGTTTGCAGGTGCTTTCGCGCACAGAGCAATGGCGGCCAGCACATGCGCTTCGGCATCGTCAAAGGCCCCCTGAGACAGTGCCCAGCGGCTGACCGAAAGATAATTCTCGATCGCCGGAATATGTTGTTCTGCGCGGCTGAGATGGGTCGTCAGCAGGGCCGGATTGCGCATCACGGCATCGACATGGTCTTGCTTGAGATGTGCTGCAATCCTGGCGTGATAGGCGATGCGCTTGTTCCGCAAGAGGCTGTCATAGGCCGCTTGGTGCAAGAGCGCATGGGCAAACCCCCATTTGGCGACACCAAGTTTTTTCAGCACACCTTTTCTGCAGGCCTCTTCCAGATGCATATCAAGGGGTGCGTGATCTGATGCGATGGCCTCGAGCGTGTCCAAGGTAAAGGTTTGCCCGATGACCGCTGCGCACTGCAACACGGCTTTGGTCGGTCCTGTCGCATCAATCTGATCCGCCAACAGGTCCTTCAGAGAGCCCGGAACATCTGCGGATAGGATGTCGTCGACAGCGTTCCGCTTGGACAAATGCTCGATGAACAAAGGGATCCCTGCGGATTGTGAAATCACAAAGGCCTTCTGGCTGTGTGAGGGCGGTACATCTGAAACGGCATCGAGCATATCGGCGGCCTCCGCGTCGGAGAGTGGGGCGAGGGTAATCACCGTGATCCGGGACTGGTCGAGGTGCTTGCCGATTTTGCTATCGTCGCGGCTGGTCATCAGGATTTGATGATCATGATCGCCGGCGTTTTCCAGAATATGCCGCAGGACGCCGAAACTGGCGTTGTCCAGCCAATGCAGGTCTTCAAAAACAAGCAGCCCAGCGGGTTGCGCCGCAGATATTGCTTGCCAGAGGCTGTCTTCGATCAGCGCCTTGAGGGCCACATTGCTGCGATCAATCAAAAGGCTCTGGCCCTCGGGCAATCCCAAAACCAGTGCAAGCGCGCGTTGGGTTTCGTCTTCGAGGGCCGGGAAAACTGTAACGATATCCGTGAAATCCGGCAGTGTGCTGCCGGTCTTATGCAAGAGCCACTGCGCGAAGGGCTGATAGCTGCTGGGTGTTTTGACGCCGTCGGCGGCAAAGGTTGTCGCTGCGGGCGCCTCTTGCGCCAAATGCCGCGCAAGCGCGGATTTACCAATTCCCGCCTGCCCCAGTACCAGAACGGGATCACTGCTCAGACTGATCTGCGCGCGTGTGTCTTTACGCCCGACGAAGGGCGCGAAAGTTGTGACAGCCGGCTTTTGGTTTGCAAGTGGCCGGAACAGGGTCTGCGCCTCGGCGAAGCCTTTGAGGGTCTGGTTGCCGATTTCTTCTGTTGCGATAGCGCCGCGGAGCAGGGCCTTGGTGCTGGCCGAGATCAACACCGTGCCGGGGGCGGCCTGTTGCTGGATCCGCCGCGCAAGCGTGGTGACCATGCCGGTCGCGCGCGGCAGGTTTTCGCGCCCTCTGTCGATGCGCACAGCGGCATCACCCGTCGCCACTCCGATGCGCAGCCGCGTTGTGATGCCTTGGCTTGCACCGGCGTTGATCTCTTCAAGGGCGGTCATCGCGGCACTGACAGCCCTTGACGCGGCGAGTTCGTCAGCGCGGGCGAGACCGAAGAGTGCGACAACACCGTCACCCAGATATTCTGTGACCTCGCCGCCCTGTGCCTCGATAATGCGGCGCGCCTGACCGTAGAACTCTTCCAGCCAGTGTTCGAGATCCTCGGGATCAGCACTGCTGGCGATGCTGCTGAACCCGACAATATCCATGAAAACAGCCGTAATCTGCCTGCGCTCACCTTGTGCGTGGCCAGTCGTCTGTGATGTGGGATCGCTGATCGCGTTATCTGTTCTCATGCGGCTGCCACTATATGCGTGTTTTCAGCGCTTCCAAGCGCCGAATGCAGATAGCTTCGCCCGCGCGCGTCCTTTGAAGGCGCTCTATTTACCCCGCCAGACCGGTGCGCGCTTTTCAATGAACGCGCGCGCGCCTTCGGCGGCGTCGGCGGTCTGCCCGATTTGATGGATGATCTCGTCATTGGCGGGCCAATGGGCAGCATCATTCTCCGCCAGAGCCCTGTTGGCGATGGCCAGCGTATGGCGCACCGCCAGCGGGGCGTTTGCGGCGATCTGGGCGGCGATGGTCCGGGCGGTCTGCAAGGCGGCACCATCGGGGGTGATACGGTTGATCAGCCCCCAGTCGGCGGCCTCTTGCGCGCCGAAAGCGGCCCCTGTCAGCAGGATTTCATTGGCCCGCACCCGCGGGATCGTCACCGGCAGGCGCACGGCGCCGCCCGCACCGGGGATCAGCCCGATCCGCACTTCGGGCAACGCAAACTGTGTAGATGCCCCGGCAACAACCAGATCGCAGGCCAACATCATTTCAAATCCACCGGCGAGTGCGGCCCCTTCCACGGCGGCAATGACGGGCTTTGTGCGGGCGCGCTTTACGAAACCGCCAAAGCCGTACTGACCAAAGAGGATCACATCGCCTGCGCCTGCCGCAAAGGCCTTGAGGTCCATACCCGCGCAGAAAAGCGCACCTGTGCCGTTCAGGATCGCGACACGTACATCGGGGTCTGCCTCGACCTTGTCGAATGCCGTGCGGATACCGTCGCAGACCTCCGGGTTGATGGCATTGCGCTGGTCCGGGCGGTTCAACGTGACCGTCGCGATGCCATTTTCGGCGTGATAAAGAACAACATCATTGCTCATTTTCGGCTTCCTCTGCTGCACGCGCCCGCAAGGTGGCGCGGATAATCTTGCCGGTCGTGGTCATGGGCATATCATGGATGAAGCGGACGACGCGGGGGAATTCATAGGCGGCAAGTCTGGTTTTGACGTGTTCTGCGATCTCGGTGGCCAGAGCATCTGACGCCTCAAAGCCTGCGGCAAGTTGAATATAGGCAGCTACCACTGATCCGCGGAGCGCATCAGGTTTGCCGACAACGCCCGCCAACTGCACCGCAGGATGTGTCAGCAGGCAGTCTTCGATCTCGGCGGGGCCGATGCGGTAGCCACCCGAACTGATGATGTCATCGTCGCGGCCGATAAACTGCAGGCGGCCTGTGGGTGTCTTGCGGCCCCGATCACCGGTCAGCAGCCATTTTTCGCCTGCAATATCAATGAATTTCCGGGCCGTGGCGTCAGGGTTGTTCCAATAGTGCAGAAACATCACCGGATCAGGTGCGCGCACGGCGATGCTGCCCTCTTCGCCGGTGGTGCAAAGCGTGCGGGTTTCTTCGTTCACAACGTCAACTTTGTGGCCCGGTACGGCAAAGCCCATGACGCCCGGTTCTGCCGGCGCAAGGGCCGCGCAGGATGAGACGATCATGTTGCACTCGGTCTGCCCATAGAATTCGTTGATGGTGGTGCCAAAGACCTGCTGGCCCCACGCGATAAGCTCCTTGCCCAAGGTTTCGCCGCCCGAGGCGACCGA
The DNA here is from genome assembly GCF_044595625.1 of Yoonia sp. R78084. Lineage (NCBI taxonomy): Bacteria > Pseudomonadati > Pseudomonadota > Alphaproteobacteria > Rhodobacterales > Paracoccaceae > Yoonia > Yoonia sp. R78084. The sequence goes on along the minus strand of NZ_CP138993.1, from coordinate 2,855,978 downwards.
GCGCATGGGAACGGGTTCGGCGGGTGTATCAAGGCGCATAAGTTTGAGCGCCGTTGGCGGCAGGAATGCGTTCTGAATACCGTGGATGCGGATCAGGTCAAATGCGGCTTGCGCGGTGAATTTGCGGAACCGGCAGGCCACGACCGGCACGCCATGGTGCAGCGCGGGCATCAGCACATCAAGCAAACCGCCGATCCATGCCCAATCGGCGGGTGTCCAGATCTTGTCGCCGGGCTGGGGAAAGAAATCATGGCTCATTTCCACACCGGGCAGATGCCCCAGAAGAATGCGGTGGGCATGCAGGGCCCCTTTGGGTGCACCTGTTGTCCCAGAGGTATAGATCAGGATGGCAGGGTCATCTGCCTTGGTTGGATGCGGGGTAAAATCGGTGGATTGCGCGTCGCAGAGTGTCTGAAAGTCTGTGGCCTGCGTGTTCTTGCCATCAACGCTGATCACCGTGCGCAGATCGGGCAATTCGGGCATCAGATTCAGGATCGTTTGCATATTTTCACTGTTGGTGATGATCGTCGTGGTGCCTGAATCCCGCAGTCTGTGGCGCAGTGCATCAGGCCCGAAAAGTGTAAAAAGCGGCAGGGAAACGCAGCCCATTTTGGTGATCGCCGCATGCGCCACCGCCGTTTCAAAACACTGCGGCAACAATACCGCGATCCGGTCGCCCACAGAGGCCGTTTGTGACAGGGCATTGGCAAGCTGGTTGGAGCGGTCGCGCAGTGCCGCAAAACTGTGTTCCGTGGCGTTGCCATCGGCGTCAATATCAATGATCGCGCAGCGGTCAGGTGTCAGGTCGGCATGCCTGTCGCAAATGTCGACGCCTATGTTGTAATTATCGGGGATGCGCCACCTGAAGTGATCGCGGGTTTCGGTGATGGTTGGGTGTTTGACGAGCATGATGAGCGACAAATTGAGCGTCTATGTCATGGCTGTCAAACGAAGAACACAATCGGTGGATTGATGCGACGTGCCGAGGGGGTTGGCACGGCCTTTTGTTCCGCGAAACCGCCACGTTTGACTGCCACAAAAGACTGTGTCCGGTGACTCATATTCGCCCAAATTTTGCCACCTCGCGGAATTACGCAAGGAGTATGCGTATTCTCATTGCCGAAGACGAGCCTGTGCTCGCCAGCCAACTAAAGAAAACACTGGTGTCCGAGGGGCTCACCGTTGACGTGGCAGTCGACGGTGCCGAAGCGCAGTATCTTGGTGAAACTGAACCCTATGATGTGATCATTCTGGACCTCGGCCTGCCCATTCGGGATGGTCTGACGGTGCTGAAGAATTTGCGCAGCGGCGGCAACGATACAGCGATTCTGATTCTGACAGCGCGCAACGACTGGACGGACCGCGTGGATGGTCTTGATGCGGGTGCAGATGATTATCTGACCAAGCCGTTCCATATGGCGGAACTTTCGGCGCGGGTGCGTGCCCTGATCCGCCGCAAGGCAGGCAAAGCGACGCCGGTTTTCACAAAGGATGACGTGACCTTTGATACACGTAACAATCAGGTTACTGTTCAAGGCGTGCCAACCAATCTGACGTCACAGGAAATCGCGGTGCTGTCCTATCTGTTCCACAACTCGGGTCGGCTTGTGTCACGGACGGAGCTGTCCGATCATATCTATCAGCATGAAGGTGACCGTGATTCCAACACGATCGCTGTCTTTGTGAACCGTCTCCGCAAGAAACTGGGGAGCAACCTGATCGAGACTGTGCGCGGCAGGGGCTACGTCATCAAAGCAACCGCATGACATCGTTACGCGCCCGCGCAGTGACAGGCGGCATCCTTTGGGCGGTCGCGATCATCGTTTTGGGTTTGGCGGGCCTGTCATCCTATATGGCATCACAGGCCCAAGCCCGTTTTCTTGATGTGCTGGAAACACGCCATTCGCAGGCTGTCGTTGCGGTTACAAACAATAGCGACACTACCGATGGTCTGGACCGCGCGATCGGTGATCTGGTGTATCAGGTGCCGCTGTCGGGCCAGTACTGGCAGGTTGAGACCGAGGATGGCAGGATTTATGCGTCGCCATCGTTGGGAGAGGCGCGTTTGCCCGCCGCAGTCGGGCGCTCGGAGGTTGCCCAACGGCGTGAGTTTCTGGGCCCCAATAACGAAGCCCTGTTTGGTATAGGTCAATGGATCCCTGTTCGTGATGGCGCGCTTTGGCATGTTCAGGTGGCTTCGTCGCTGCGGAGCTTTGATGAAGAGCAGATGGACCTGCGGCGCACGCTTTTGACGGCTTTTGCTTTTGTTGCCTTCATGGGCGTCTTGGGTGCGTTGACACAGGTTGCAGTGGTGTTGCGGCCCCTCAACAAGCTGCGACAGGACGTTTCCGGCAAATGGGAACAGGACGGCGGGATGAAAGTCGCCGACTATCCGGTCGAGGTTGCCCCGTTGGTGAATGACATCAACACCCTGATGGAGCGCAACCGCGATATCATGCGCCGCTCACGCAGGCAGGCTGCAGACCTCGCCCATGCCATCAAGACCCCGTCGGCCATTATGCGCAACGAGTTGGATATGCTCATAATGAACGGTCACGATGTGCATGAAGCCGTGGATGCGTTGGATCGGCTGGATGCGCAGCTCAAACGGTCCTTTGCGCGGATGCGCGCGGATGGCACTGACAGCACGATGGCTGTTGCGACGCCGCTGGATGTCGCCCTGGGCCGCATGCAGCGTGCCTTTAACGCGCTTGCACAAAACGAAGGCAAGACATTCACCGCCAGTTTTGATCCCGGAATGCGCGTGCGTATGGACCAGAGCGATTTTGAAGAGGTGATGGGCAACCTTCTGGACAATGCGCTGAAGTGGGCCGCCTCTGAGGTGCGGCTAAAAGCGGACCTGACGAAAGACGGCCAGATCATGATCACCATTGCGGATGACGGTCCCGGTATTCCCAAGGAAGAGATCGCCAAGGCCACCCAGAGCGGGCAGCGGCTTGATACATCCAAGCCCGGTACCGGTCTCGGGCTCGCGATTGCGCATGACTTGATCCATGCCTACGGCGGCAAGATCCTGCTGTCCAAGGATGAAAGACTCGGCGGGCTGGCCGTACATCTGCGTCTGCCTGTCGCGGCCTCTAAGCGCCCCGATTAAAGAGTCCGCTCATGGCACGGCTGACAAGGCCGCTGACCGAAGGTTTCCTGGCGGCATGAAATGGAAGGGGGCGGCACACCTCGATCGCGGCAACGCCAACGCGCGCGGTGAGTGCGCCATTGATGACGCCTTCGCCAAAGCGCCGAGAAACCTTTGACAGCACCCCGCCGCCGGCAACCGAGCTGATCAGATCATCACCCACAGCGACGGCACCGGTTGCGACCAGATGGGTCAGCACAGTGCGCGTCAGCCGCCAGCTGCCCAAGGTTCCTGCGCGCCCACCATAGATTTCCGCGATCCGCCGGATCATGCGCAGATTTGCTGTGAGGGCCGTAAATAGGTCGGCCAATGCAATGGGGACGATGGCGGTGACGGTGGCAACTTGGCGTGCGGCGGCCTCAACTTCGCGCTGGACGCGGGCGTCAAGCGGGGTGAGCAGGGTGGTTTCGGCAAGGCCGAGCAGGCCGTCGGCATCAAGCACTTCATCGCGGCGGGACGTCAGTTCAGCGCGTCCCCAAGCGGTGTCGTCGCGGTTGCTGTAAAGCTTTTCCAGTGAAGCGATGACACCGCGTGCCTGTTTCAGATCGTGTGACAGCAAGGCCGCTTGTGCCTGATGCTGGATCTGGTCGAGTTTGCGCAAGCGACCAAAGGCAGCCAGTTCGCGCAGGGCGATGATGGCGAGGACGGCGAGGAGAAGCGCCACGAGCGCCGTGGCGATGCCGCCCAGAATGGGCGAGCGCGCCAGAAGTGTATTGATGTAATCCCATGCCGCCAGTGACACCACAAAGCCCGTCAGGGCGATTGTGACGGACCAGAACCAGCGCGCGAGGCGTGAGGGGCGGCGCGCCGCGATCGCCGCGACCTGCTGCATTGCGGCACCTTGCGGCACATCGGGTACGGCAGGGGCCATGTCGGGTTGTGCGGCTTTGGTGCCTTCGAGGTCGATCAGTACTGGGCCACGGGTCATAGCCGGTCTCCGAATAGAAACTGCGCGGCTTTATCCAGCCGGATATGGGGTGGTCCGTCTCCGGGGCGGCGGGTCAGGGGCGCGGGGGCAAAGTTCATAATGCTGTAATCCGCGTCCAGCCATTTGTCTGAGCCTTGCTGTGCGGGGGTCAGCAGATGCGCGGGATCTTCGGGCAGCTTGCCGGGGTAGAAGGCGGCTTGTTTATTGGTGTCGCGCAGGCGGCCACGCACAACATCTAGGGGGCCGTCCTTGTGATCAACCGTTTCTTCCACGGTCGTGCGCAGGGCGGCGATGGACATGGCTGCGGTCTGTGCGCCTGCGAAATCGGCGCGGTCTTTGGCCTCGCGCAAAAGAGCCTCAGTAATCGCAGTCAGTTGCGGGTGTTGGCTGTGGTGCAGGTGGTCGGCTTTGGTGGCGGCGAAAAGGATCTTTTCGACGCGACGGCCTTGGAAAATGCGGGTCAGGAAGGCGTTGCGCCCGGGGCGGAAGGCCCCGAGGATGCGCGCCATGGCATTGCGCAGGTCGTCAAGGGCGGCGGGCCCTGCATGGATCGCGCCCAGCACATCGACCAGCACGATCTGACGGTCAATCTTGGCGAAATGATCCTGAAAGAACGGGCGCACGATATTGCGTTTGTAGCTTTCAAAGCGCCGCTCAAATTCTCGGCCCAATGACCCGCGTGGATAACGCGCATCGGGCAGGGGTGCAAAAGTCAGGACAGGCGATCCGGCAAGATCACCGGGAAGCAGGAAACGACCGGGCGAGCAGTCGGAAAAGCCTGCTTCGCGGGCCTCTTTCAGGTGGGCGGTGAAGCGTTCGGCGAGCACCTGCGCTTCGGGTTCATCAAGCGGGACTGTGGGGTCTACACCTGCGACCAATGCAACATAATCGTCACCCCCGGGCCGGCCTTTGGCGCGTGCAAGAGCGGCCTTTGACCATTCGGCGTAGGATTGATCAAGCAGGCCAAGGTCTAACAGCCATTCGCCGGGGTAATCGACGATGTCGATATGCACGGTGCGCGGGCCGGAAAGGCCCGATAACAGACCGCTGGGCTGGACGCGCAAGGACAGCCGCAATTCGCTGATCTGGCGGGTGCCTTGCGGCCAGCTTGGGTCAGGTGCGGTCAGTTGCGCAAGATAGGTTTCATAGGCAAAGCGCGGCACGGTATCGTCGGGCTGGGGTTGCAGATAGGCGGTGCGGATGGCACCCGATGCCGCGGCCTCAAGCTGGGGCATGCGGCCACGGTCCATCAGGTTGGCGACCAGCGAGGTGATGAAAACCGTTTTGCCCGCGCGCGACAGGCCTGTGACGCCTAGGCGGATCACCGGATCGCTGAAAGGGGCGGTCAGTGTATGGCCCACGCCCTCGACAGTGCGTGTGATCTGATCTGCGATTGTTGCGATAACCAAAATCGGCCCTTTCCGTGCTTTGATTGAAGATAGGCACGCTGTGACGCGATGTGTAGGGATTGATTTTGCCCGATGCTCCCCCTAATCCGGTCCAATGCCCCGTTATGCCCTTCTTGTTGAATATCATGGCGCACCCTTTGCAGGGTGGCAGCGGCAGAATGATCAGCCTTCCGTTCAGGGCGCGATTGAAGCGGCTTTGGCCAAGCTGGAGCCGCGCGACCACACCATTGCCGCCGCCGGGCGCACCGATGCCGGGGTCAATGCCACAGGGCAGGTGGCGCATTGTGATCTGGAAAAGGATTGGGATCCGTTCCGTCTGTCCGAAGCGTTGAATTTCCACCTTAAGCCCGCGCCAGTGGCGATCGTCGCCTGTGTGCAGGTTGCCGATGACTGGCATGCGCGGTTTGATGCAGTGGAGCGCCGGTATCTCTTTCGCCTGATGTCGCGGCGCGCGCCGCTGACGTTTGAGGCGGGACAGATGTGGCGTGTGAACCATACGCTTGATGCGGCAGCGATGCAGGCGGGGGCGGATCAATTGCTGGGCCAACATGATTTTACGACCTTCCGCTCCTCGATCTGTCAGGCGAAGAGTCCGGTGAAAACGCTGGATGAATTGCGGATCGAGGTTGTGCCGCATGATCACGGCACCGAATACCGGTTCCATGTGCGGGCACGGTCGTTCCTGCACAATCAGGTGCGCAGCTTTGTGGGCACGCTTGAACGCGTTGGTGCGGGGGCCTGGACGCCCGACGATGTTGGGGCGGCTTTGGCGGCGAAGGATCGTGCAGCCTGTGGTCCTGTTTGCCCGCCACAGGGGCTCTATCTGGCGGGGGTGACCTACCCCGAAAACCCCTTTGCGTAAGTTCCGTCTTTTCAGAAGTCGCTCGACGCGGATGGAAAACATCCTATCATCCCGATGTGATTGGTAAATTGAGCCTGACACCTTTAGGCCACCCAAGACGACTGGAAAGAAGAGCCGATCCGACGTTGGAGGCGCGGTAGAAACATGTTGAAACGTTCCTGTGCGATTGTGCTTTTCTGTGCCAGTTCCGCTTCTGCGCAAGACGTGCGGCTGGTGACGGATGCCGCCGAAACCGCGCTGAATGACGCCTCACTTCTGGTTGCGCTGGAAGCAGGGTCAGCGCCGCAAGACTATATCGCCGCCGCCCGTGCCGACTATCGCCGCCTGCTGACGGCGCTTTATGGATCGGGGTATTACGGCGGGACAATCTCGATCACCGTGGACGGACGCGAGGCCGCAAATATCGCACCGCTGGATGCGCCGCGCGCGATCAGTCAGGTTGTTATCACGGTTGATCCCGGTGACCGGTTTACCTTTGGCGATGTGCAGATTGCCCCGCTCCCGCCAGAGACCACGCTGCTTGACGATCTCGGGCCGCGTCGCACTGCGGAATCGGCTGTCATCGGGGATGTGGTGCGGGGCGGAATCAGCAGTTGGCGCGATCTGGGTTATGCCAAGGCGCGTGTCGTGGATCAGCGCATTGTCGCGCGCCATGCGGATGCGAAACTGGATGTGGATGTTGTCCTTGATACCGGTCCGCGTTTGCGGTTTGGGCCGCTTTCGGTTTCGGGCAATCGCAACGTCGGTGATGACCGTGTCCGTGAAATAGCAGGATTACCGGAAGGTGAGGTTTTCTCGCCGCAAGAAATGGACGCGGCCGAACGCCGTTTGCGCCGCACCGGTAGTTTTGCAAGTGTGGCGCTTTCCGAAGCGGACCAGATTGGCCCGAACGATACCTTGCCGATCAATGCGCAAGTGTCCGAAGCCAATCCGCGGAGGATCGGTTTCGGGATCGAGCTATCATCGATTGAAGGTGTCACGCTGTCCTCTTTTTGGCTTCACCGGAATTTGCTGGGTGGCGCGGAACGTATCCGCGTGGATGCAGAGGTGTCCGGCATCAGCGGTGAAACCGGCGGTATTGATTATCGCTTGGGCGGCACGTTCACCCGACCGGCAACATTCGGCCCTGACACCGACTATTTTCTGAGTGGCGAAATTTCACGGCAGGACGAACCGGAATTCCTGATTGACAAGATCAGCGTTGAAACCGGCTTTTCACGGATCCTGAGCGATGATCTGACTGTGCGCGCGGGTGTCGGGATATTGCGGGCGCGTGAAGAAACCGCACTGGAGACCCGCGAATATACGTTGTTCACCCTGCCCTTGGACGCGACACTCGACCGCCGCGATGAACCCTCGAATGCGTCAAACGGCTACTATCTTGATGTGAGCGCCACGCCTTTTATCAGCTCTGACGGTGAAATCAGCGGTGCGCGGCTTTATGGTGATGCACGGGGTTATGTGACCTTGGGCGAAGAAGAAAAGCTGACACTGGCCGGGCGCGTGCAACTGGGGAGCGTTCTGGGTGCTGACCTGACCGAAGCGCCCGCCGACTTTCTGTTCTACTCGGGCGGTGGTGGTACGGTCCGTGGGCAGGCCTATCAATCACTGGGCGTTGAAACAGTGCAGGGTCTTGAGACTGTGACAACAGGGGGGGCATCCTTCCTCGGGACGCAGCTTGAGGCGCGTTATGCGATCCGCGAGAATATCGCCCTTGTCGGCTTTTATGATTTTGGTCAGGTGGGTGCTGCGGCCTCGCCTTTCGAAGATGCAGAATGGCATGCGGGCGCAGGGGTTGGTTTGCGCTATAACACGGGGATCGGGCCGATCCGTCTGGATCTGGGCACACAGGCCAGCGGCGACAACGCAGGCGAGGATTTGCAGGTTTACATCGGTATCGGACAAGCGTTTTGAAACGGTTCTTAAGCATATGTGCGCTCTGCGCTGCCCCTTTCACGGCCTCCGCACAAGAGGATGACGGCGAGGGCTATCTGGCGGGTTTGATCGAGGAAAACCTGTCCGGTGTCAGCCGTCAGGTGAACATTCAGGGCTTCGAGGGCGCGCTGAGTTCCGAGGCAACCATTGACGTGCTGACGATTGCGGATGCGGATGGTGTCTGGCTGACGCTGGAAGACATCGTGCTGAACTGGAGACGAACAGCCCTGCTGCGCGGTGTCATTGATGTCAGCGAGTTGAGCGCTGCGCGGATTATCGTATCACGTCCGCCCTTGTCGGAAGACACAGGCCCCGCGCCCGAGGCGCAGCCGTTTTCTTTGCCGGAATTGCCGGTCAGCGTGTCTCTTGATCAGCTGCGTATCGACAGCGTCGAGTTGGGCGAGGCGTTTCTGGGCGAGCCAATTACGGTGTCGCTGAAAGGATCTGCTCAGCTGGCTGATGGCGAAGGGGCTGTGATACTCAACGCCGAACGTTTGGGCGATAAATCCGGTATTTTCGAGATCAACGGCAGTTTTGTGAACGAAACCCGCCTGCTCGATCTGTTCCTGAACCTTGATGAAGGGCCAGACGGCATTGTGGCGCGGTTGATTGATCTGCCCGGCAGGCCCGCCGTCAAACTGGAGGTCGCGGGTGCGGCCCCGCTGGATGACTACGCGGCGACACTGGCGATTGCGACGGATGGACAGGACCGCCTTACGGGCAACTTCGCGCTGACCAGCGCCGGGGACGCGCGGCGGATCTCGCTCGATATTGGTGGTGATATCAGCCCGCTGTTTTTACCCGAATACCAAGGGTTCTTTGGCAACGACGCCAGCCTCTCTGCGCAGGTGCTCCAGGCGGCAGACGGGCGCATTGATGTGCAGCAACTTGCGCTGGATGCGGGACGTGTGGCGTTGAATGGTTCGGTGCAGATCGGCAGCGGGGGCTGGCCCGCGGTGATTGATCTGAACGGGGGCATCACCGCTTTGGGGAATGATCCGGTTCTGTTGCCTCTCAGTGGCCCGCGTACCTTTGTGGATGGCATGGATTTGGCGATCAGCTACGACGCTGCGGTCGCGGACACGTGGCGCGCAGATATCACAGTGCAGGGGCTTGACCGTCCCGGGCTGTCGATTGACACGCTGCGCCTGCAGGGCGGGGGTTTGCTGCGCTCTGGTGAAGGGGCGCAACAGGGGCTTTTCACCGCTGATCTTGCCTATGGCGCGACAGGCCTGCAACTGGATGATGCAGGTGCGGCGCAGGCCTTTGGAGACGAGATAGGCGGCGAATTCAACGCGTCGCGCGTTGAGGGCGCGCCCATCGAGATCACGCGATTCACGCTGGGTGGTGCCGGGCTGGACGCGCAGGCGCAGGCGACGATCGAGGGGCCCGATGCCGGTTTCCGTACCAATGCCACAATGAATGTCGGTATCGCGGGGTTGGGGCGGTTCTCCACTCTTGCGGGGCGCGATATCGGGGGCGGGGCCGAACTGGCTGTGCTGGCGAATATGACGCCGCTGGATGGTCTGTTCAATCTTGTGGTGTCTGGGGAAACCAGTGATCTGTCGATCGGTATTCCCGAGGCTGACCGGATTTTGGCCGGCACGGGGACATTCGCGGCGACGGCGGTGCGGGATACCGCAGGCACGCGGCTTGAGGACTTGCGCGTGAATACCGATGCGGCCAGCATCCGCGCCAATGCCGCATTGACCAGCGAGGGTGCGGATGCACGTATCAATGCCAGCCTGCGCGACGTGGCCCTGGTTCTGCCTGACCTGTCAGGACCCGCTGCCGTGGCGGGTGACGTCACACAGCGCGCAGATGGTACAATCGAATTTGCACTCAACGGCACGGGCCCTGCGGCGACATTTGACACCAGCGGCACGGTGAATCCCGCCGAGGCCGGGCAGACGTTGAATGCGGCGATTGAGGCCGAGATCAGCGATCTGACACGCTATGCCGGATTGGCCGGGCGGCCCTTGGCCGGTGCTTTGTCAGTTGAGGGAAGCGGCGTCCTTCTTGCAGATGGGCAGCGGTTTGACGTTGATCTGCGCGCACAGACACGCGATCTGGTGACGGGTGTCGCGCGGGTTGACCCTTTGCTGGAAGGCGAAGGCAATTTCACGGCAGCGCTTTCGCATGTGGGTAACGGACGGTTCGGAATCGGTGATCTGCTGGTCCGGACACCGGCGATGTCGCTGCGTGGTGATGCAGATGTTTCGCTGACGGGCGCCAACACGGCGGATCTTTCGTTCCGGATCAATGATGCCGCTTTGCTTGATCCCAGCCTGAGCGGGCCGGTGACCGTGGACCTGGCTGCTGTGCCTGCGCCGATGGATGCAACCGATGTGACGCTGCGCGCTTTGGGGCCGGGGACGGATGTGGGGCTGACCGCAACAGTGGCTTCGCCTGAAAATGGGCGCGAAGTCACCGGTGATCTGGACCTGCAGGTCGAGAGCCTTGCGGCCTTTGCCACGCTGATCGGTCAACCGGTGGCAGGCAGTGTTGATCTGACCGCATCAGGAAGCCTGCTGCCTGACCTGACCCGCTTTGATACCCAGGTGAACCTGCGCAGCGAAGACCTGCGCATTGGCAACCCGACGGTAGACGCGCTTTTGGCGGGGACGGGACGGATTAATGCGACGGTCTCATTCGCGGATGAGGTTCTGGCGGTGCGGACATTAGAGGTGTCCACCCGCGAACTGTCGGTTGTGGGCGCGCTGAACGGGGCGGCAGGTTTTGGTCAGGGCCGGTTCAACGCCAGTTTGCGCGACGTGGGCATTCTGACTGATCAGATCAGCGGACCGATCCGTGCACGCGGATCAGCCTCTCTGGATGAAAACGGCACATGGGGCATTGATGCCACGGGCACCGGCCCGGGCGGGTTGAATGCGCAGATTGTGGGGGATGTGAGTCAGAATGGCACGCTCGCGATTGATGTCGATGGCAGCGCGCCTTTGGCCTTGGCAAATACAGCGATTGATCCGCGGCGTCTCAGCGGGCTTGCGAATTTCGATCTGAGTGTGAACGGACCACCCGCCCTGTCGTCGTTGGGAGGGCAGATTACCTTTTCGGACGGGCGTTTGGCCGCCCCGAACCTGGGTGAGGCGCTGACGGATATTGCGGGTGGTATCAGCATGGCGAATGGCAGCGCGCAGATTGATTTGCGGACCCGTGTGGAAAGTGGCGGCAGTATTACGATTAGCGGGCCTGTTACGCTGACGGGGCCCAATCAGGCCGACATTATGGTCGCGTTGAACGATGTGGTTTTGCAGGACCCCGAGCTTTATTCGTCGCGTGTTGCGGGTGCAATTAACCTCAACGGTCCGCTACGCGGCGGCGCAAGTATTTCGGGGCGATTGCAGCTTGGCGAGACAAATGTGCAGGTGCCGTCGTCGTCGATCAGTTCACTGGGCGATTTGCCCGATGTCCGGCATGTCGATGCCTCTGCCGCAGTCCGGCGGACGTTGCAGCGGGCGGGTGTGGTCAATGGCAATGGTTCACAGAATACCGGTTCGGGCAGCCGTGGGCCGGCGTTTCCGCTGGATATCGTCATCAATGCCCCATCGCGTATCTTTATCCGCGGCCGTGGTCTTGATGCGGAATTGGGCGGGAGCCTGACAATAGGCGGCACCAGCAATGATGTGATCCCAGTGGGGCGGTTCGAGTTGATCCGCGGGCGGATTGATATCCTGCAGCAGCGCTTTGAACTGGATGAGGGGACGGCGACGCTTCAGGGCGATTTTGCCCCGTTCCTGCGCCTTGTGGCGACCACGGAGACCGATACAGGCACAGTGATCAGCATCGTTGTCGAGGGCCCGGCCGGTGCGCCCGAGGTCAGTTTCCTGTCGGTGCCGGAATTGCCGCAGGACGAGGTGTTATCGCAGCTGATTTTCGGACGTGATCTGGAAAGCATCAGCCCGTTGCAGGCTGTGCAACTTGCCTCGGCCATCAGTACTTTGGCAGGGCGCGGGGGCGGTGCTCTTGACAGTTTCCGCCAACGGGTCGGGCTTGATGATTTTGATGTGACCACCGACGATGAGGGCAATGCCGCCGTGCGGGCGGGGGCCTATGTGTCGGAAAACGTCTATACCGATGTGACGGTCACAAGTACCGGTGAAACAGAGATCAACCTGAACCTTGATGTCACCTCGGAAGTCACCGCCAAAGGCAGCGTGAATCAGGCGGGTGATACCAGCATCGGTCTGTTTTACGAGCGCGACTACTAGGGGCAGGAGCGAACAATTTTCTGCGAAAATTGTTCTGACAAAAGATTTTTAGCTAAAAATCTTTGCTACGCCTCGGCGGCAAGGACCTGTTCCGCGGCATGAAACGGGCAGGCCACGAAATGGTTGTCACCGATGTCTTCAAGCATGGGTCGCGTGCCCGCGCAGGAGGCTTGCGCCTTGGGGCAGCGAGTGCGGAAGACGCAACCCGAGGGTGGTGACAACGGCGATGGCAGCTCGCCCTCAAGAACAGGGCGCGGGCGTGCGCGCTCCAGCACAGGGTCGGGGATCGGTACGGACGCAATCAGCGCCTGACTGTAGGGATGTTCCGGCAAGGTCGTGAGTTTGCGGCTCTCTGCCATCTCCATCACGCGGCCCAGATAGAGCACCAGCGTGCGGTCACTGATGTGTTTTACCACGCTCAGGTCGTGCGCGATGAAGATCATCGACAACCCCAAGTCGCGTTGCAATTCCATCAACAGGTTGATGACCTGCGCCTGTACCGACACATCAAGCGCCGAGACGGGTTCGTCGCAGATGATCAGTTTTGGTTTGAGGATCAGCGCGCGGGCGATCCCGATGCGCTGGCATTGCCCGCCCGAGAATTCATGGGGATAACGGTTGATCAGATTGGGCAGGAGGCCCACGCGTTCCATCAAAGCGCCGACACGTTTTTTGACCTCGGCGCGCGGTGCGTTGGGTTCGTGCGTGATCAGTGGCTCAGCAATGATTTCACCCACGGTCATGCGCGGGTTCAGCGCGGCAAGCGGGTCCTGAAAGATCATCTGCACATCGCGGCGGTGCACGCGGCGTTCGCGCGTGTCCATATTTGCAAGGTCCGCGCCTTCGAAGAAGATGTTCCCGTCAGATGACGGGATCGTGCCGACGATGGCGCGCGCCAGTGTGGATTTGCCCGAGCCGCTTTCGCCGACGATGCCAAGGCATTCCCCCGGTTTCAGGTCGAACGATACGTCGGAGACGGCGTGCAGTTTGCGTGGCGGTGTCCATGGCCATGCGCCGGGCTTTGCGACATCGAAAGTGACCGAGAGGTTACGGACTGACAGAAGGGGGGCCATTATGCGACCTCGCTTGCGGGAAGGTGACAGGCACGGCGGCGGTTGCCGATGGTTTCCATCGCGGGGCGCTGGTTGCTGCAGTGATCAAGGCTGACCGCGCAGCGCGGCGAAAAGGGGCAGCCTGTGGGCAGGTTTGACATGTCCGGCGGTTCGCCCGCGATGGTCAGAAGGTCGCCATCATCGCGATCCAGACGCGGCACGGCCTTGAGCAGCCCGCTGGTATAGGGGTGGGCTGGGGTGGCGAAAATATCATCGGTGGTGCCTTCTTCCATGACCTGTCCGCCGTACATCACCAGCGTGCGGTCACAGAAACCTGCGACGACACCTAGGTCATGTGTAATCAGGATCACAGCGGTCCCGAAATCCTGACGGATATCGCCCAAAAGCTGCATGATTTGTGCCTGCACAGTCACATCAAGTGCCGTTGTCGGTTCATCCGCGATCAAAAGGCGGGGTTGGCACAGAAGCGACATGGCGATCATGATCCGCTGGCGCATCCCGCCCGAGAATTCATGCGGATACATGGTGATCCGCGCGGCGGCATCAGGGATGCGCACGGCGTCAAGCATGTGCGCGGATTCCCTCACCGCTTGGGATTTGCCGATGCCTTTGTGCAGCATCAGCACCTCGGCCATCTGGTCGCTGACCTTGAGATAGGGGTTGAGCGAGGTCATCGGGTCTTGAAAGATCATCGCGATGTCCTTGCTGCGGATCGCGTTGAATTCGCGCTGCGACATTTGCAACAGGTCCTGACCGTCAAAGCGGGCCTTCCCCGTGGCGCGTCCGTTCTTGGCCAAAAGCCCCATTGTGGCAAAGGCGGTCTGGCTCTTGCCGGACCCGCTCTCGCCGACAATCGCAAGCGTTTCGCCCTTGTCGATATGGAAGCTGACGCCGTTCACCGCGTTCACATCGCCATCGGCCGTGGTGAAGGTGACTTTGAGGTCCTCGATTTCCAACAGGCTCATATCTAGCGGTCCTTGGGGTCAAGCGCGTCGCGCAGGCCGTCGCCGACAAAGAAGAAGGCGAAGATGGTCACGATGAAAAAGAAAAGCGGGAAGGCGATCTGCCAGTAATAGCCGAACTGCATGGTGCGCGAGCCTTCGTTGATCAAAGCACCCAGCGAGGTGGCAGGTTCCTGGACGCCGAGGCCCAGAAAGCTGATGAAGCTTTCGAAGATGATCATATTGGGCACCAGCAGGGTGGCGTAGACGATCACGATGCCCAAGAGGTTCGGCACGATGTGGCGCAGGATGATCTTGAGCGGGCGCACACCGGTGGCGACAGCGACTTCCACGAATTCCTTGTTCTTGATGGTGAGTGTCTGGCCGCGCGCGATCCGCGCCATATCAAGCCAGGAGATCAGGCCGATCCCGAGGAAAAGCATAAAGATCGAGCGGCCGAAGATCACCAGCATCAGGATAAGCACAAACATGAAAGGGATCGACATCAGCACGTCGACGACCCGCATCATGATCCCGTCAATGCGCCCGCCATAGTAGCCTGCGGTGGCCCCATAAAGCGTGCCAACGATAACGGCGACCAAGGCCCCCACAACACCCACCATCAGCGAAATACCGGTCCCCTGCACGGTGCGTGCGAACAGATCGCGCCCGTTGCTGTCGGTGCCGAAATAGTGCCCGGTTTCAAGAGAAGGGACGCCAAGGTATGCGTTGCTGCCGATCAGGCTGAAGTTGACGAAATCACCCTCGTATTGCGCGACAAGCCCCCCGAAGAGCGCAAAGCCTGCTACCGCACACAGCATGATAAGCGATATGACAGCGGCGCGGTTGCGTAAGAACCGTGTGCGCGCATCGGCCCAGAGGGACCGGCCTTTGACTTCGGCAAGATGCATGTTTTCGGCGATGCCTTCGACGGCTGCTCTGTTGGGTAACATCACGCAGCCCCCTTAGTAGCGGATCTTGGGGTCGATCCACGCGTAGAGGATGTCGACCAGAAGATTGAACAGGATTGTCAGGGTGCCCACCAGAATGGTGATCCCCATGATGACGGAATAATCGCGGTTGAAAGCAGAGTTCACGAAAAACTGGCCAATGCCGCCGGTGGAGAAGAACACATCAATGATGACCGAGCCGGTGATCATGCCGACGAAGGCAGGCCCCAGATAGGACAGCACCGGCAACATTGTGGGCTTCATCGCGTGTTTCCAGATCACGCGGCGCATCGGCAAGCCTTTGGCGCGGGCGGTGCGAATGAAATTGGTGTTTAGCACCTCAAGCATCGAGGACCGTGTGATCCGCGCAATCGAGGCCATGTAAGAGGTGGAGAGTGCGATCACGGGCATGATCAGGAATTGCCACTGGCCGCCGTTCCAGCCACCGCCGGGCAACCATCCCAGCCAGAGTGTGAAGACGAGCAGCAAAAGCGGGGCCATCACGAAATTCGGCAGGACCTGCGCGCCGATAGACACACCAACGGCGAAGTAATCGACCCAGGAGTTCTGCTTGATTGCGGCGGCAACCCCCAGTGACACGCCCACGGTGACAGCCACGACAAAGGACCAGAACCCGTAGGTCAGCGTGACCGGAAAGCCTTGTGCGATCACGTCGTTCACGCTGCGGTCCTTGTATTGGAAAGAGGGCCCGAAATCGAATTGCGTGACCACGCTGACCACGTAATTGACGATCTGTTTCCAGAACGGCTGATCCAGCCCGTATTTTGCCTCGATATTGGCAAGCACCTCGGGTGGTAGGGGACGTTCGGAGTTGAACGGGCCACCGGGCGCTGCGTACATCAGGACAAAGGACAGGACGACCAAGATCAACAGGGTCGGCACTGCCACAGCAAGGCGGCGGAAGACGAAACTCAGCATGTCAGGGGTCCTCACAGAATGGGAAAACCGCGCCCCGTAAGGTTGGGGCGCGGTCCATCACGTCAAGTGATTACTCGGCGATCTTGTAGAGATCTTTGGAGTACCATGTCTGTTCAAAATTCTCGTAGGGCCAGCCTTCGAGGTTCTCCGCAAACATATCGACTGCGGCATAGTGGTAGATAGGAATGATCGGCGTATCCTGCGCGATGAATTCCTCGACGCGGTCATAGTTGGCCTGCGGGTTCGCGGATGTCTTTGCCTCGGCCAGCAGCGCGTCAACCTCGGGGTTCACGTATTTGCTGTCGTTATAGCCCGATTCCGACTGCATCAGGTCAAGGAAGGTCGAGGCCTCGTTATAGTCTGCACACCAACCGCCGCGCGCGACTTCGAAATCACCGTTCGAGCGGGCTTCGAGGAAAGTCTGCCATTCCTGATTGGCCAGCGTGGTGTCGACACCCAGTGTCTGCTTCCACATCTGGCTGATCGCGATTGCAACAGAACGGTGGGAATCGTTGGTGTTGTACACCAGATCAATGCTGAGCGGATTGTCAGAGCCGTAGCCTGCCTCGGTCAAGAGTTCGACCGCCATGGCATTCCGCTCGGCTTGGGTCATTGTCGCCATCGGGATGTCGGGTGTCTCGAAGCCGGCAGTCGCCCAATGTGTGAAGGTGTAGGCGGCTTTCTGACCACCGGCGAGCACGTTGTTTACGATGATGTCGCGGTCGATGGCGAGGCTCAGGGCCTTGCGTACGTTGGGGTCCTGAATTTCAGGCGATGCACCGTCGCGCAGGTTGAACATGTAATAGTAGGAACATGCCATTGGCACGGAAACGGCCTGGTCGGGATATTGCTCCGAAAGGCGCGGGAACTGGCCAGCGGGCACGTCGGTCAAGTCCAACTCACCAGCGAGATAGCGTGTCAAAGCGACGTTTTCATCGGGCACAACCAGTTTGACCACACGTTCGATGATGGTGTTGTCGTTGTCCCAATACATCGGGTTACGCTCGCGGACGAGGCGCTCTTGCGGGACAAATTCGGTCAAGACATAGGCCCCGTTGGATACCATGTTTTCCGGCAGAACCCAGTCGTTGCCGAATTCTTCGACGGTCGCCTGGTGGACGGGGAAGGTCGTACCGTGTGTCAGCATTTGCGGGAAATATGGCAGAGGCTGGGACAGGCGGACTTCGAGCGTTGTGTCGTCAATGGCTGTGACGCCAAGTGTGGATGGCTCCATATCACCTGCAATCACGGCAGCGCCGTTCTCGATCGACATCAGCTCGATGTACCAGCTGTAGGGCGATGCCAGTGCGGGCGATGCGGCGCGCTGCCATGCGTAGACGAAATCACCGGCAGTCACCGTGTCACCGTTGGACCACATTGCATTATCGCGCAGCGTGAATGTGTATACGAGGCCATCGTCGCTGACCTCGTGGCTGAGTGCGACACCAGGGACCAGATTGCCTGCGGCATCCTGATTGTAGAGACCTTCAAAAAGGTCGCGCACCACTGCGGCCCCATCCACGTCCTCGACGAGACCAGGATCAATCGACGGGCTTTCATCACCCACGCGGTACGTGAATGTCTGGACAGAGGCGAGCGCTTCGCCGGTCACGGGGTGTGTGGCGTGCGCATCTGCAAAGACTACGCCTGAGGTCGCAAACAGCACCGCGGCTGTTGTTACGAAAAGTCTGGATTTCAGTGTCATCATTTTCTCCCTGAAGTTGCATCTTGGCGATGCAATCGTTGAAGTGTGAGCGTATCAGCTACCCCTCTGACACCATCTTTTGACTCCAAACGGCAAATGGCAAGGTTAATCGGCAGTTGACCCAGCGACAGCGGGTTCTACTTGGGGACAAACAGGAAACGCGCACAATTGTGACTTGAGGCATGATCTAACACGAAATTTTCTAAGGCGGACCGATGATTCTCTTGATGGACGTTCGGGGCGCTTGTGCTGGTATTACCCGGCAGTTTATGCCCAAAGGTGACCTGATGGTTGGAAAGGCCTCTTTATGAAGAAACTTGCACTTGCCGAACGTGATGCCTTGCCGGATGCCTTGCGCGTCCTTCTGGCCGAATATCCGCGTGACGGTTGGGAACTGGACCCCGGTTTTGACGGGCTGATCCGGTTCTGGCTGGACCGCCATTTGATGTTTCGCAAGCTCTTGGGCGAGTTACGCAGCGGGACAGAGGCGCTTTTGGATCGCAAGATCGAGGCGGATCGTTTCGCGGGGCTGACTTCGCGCTATGGTGGTATGCTGGTGAACGGGCTGCATGAACACCACACGATTGAGGACAAATATTATTTCCCGAAGCTGGTGAAGAAAGACGCGCGGATCGCGAAGGGATTTGCCATTCTTGATAAGGACCACCACGATCTGGACGAATTTCTGGCCGATTTTGTGGGACGCGCGAATGAGGTGCTAGGCCTGACAGCAAACCGCAACAAGCTGCAAACCGCGGCGGGGCATTTCCAGACCGAACTGGCCAAGCTGGAGGGCCTGCTTGACCGCCATTTGATTGATGAGGAAGAGCTGATCGTGCCGGTCATCCTGCGCTATGGATCACGTGATCTGGGCTAGATTACCGCAAGCGGAAAGAAGCACTGTCTCCCGCGCCCTGATCGACCGTAAAGCGCAACCGGTCATCGCCGCGTGCTTCGACCAATTGGCAGTTGTAGGGGATCGGATCGCCGCCCCAGCTCAGCTCACGGCAGAAATAGCCGTCTTCCCACGTCCAGTTGCCGACGATGTCCCATCCGATGGCCGAGCCCGCAATGCTTCCGTCCGGTGACACGCTCAGGCTGACACCGTAGAAAAAATTGCTGAGTTCACGGCCCTCAACGAGCGAAACAAAAGTCGCCTGGTCCTTGATGGGCACATAACTGTCCGCAACAGCTGGCGCCGCAGCGGTGGCGAGTACCAATGTCAAAATCGCATGTCTCATCGGGTCCTCCACATGTTGTCGAACACTTCTTTTACGTTGCGACACGCGGCTTGGTTCACTTTGGAATGCGATCGGCGGATGACGGCTCATACGTGCGAGGCAGGCAAGACGGCGCCAATCAGCTTTCGTTTTTCGTCAACGTATTGGCACCGGATGCCAGACGGTGATCGCACGTGAAGCTGCCCTTGCTGTTTGGTGTGCAATACTGAACAATATCAGGCAGATGAGAGAAAAGTATTTGAGATGTCAGACAGCTATATTGAGCTCACAATCAATGACACGTCGCTGAAGTTACCATTGGGTATGGCGGAGGCAGATTTGCCGTCTTTGTTGGTGCCAAGGAAATATCTCCGAAATGATGATCCTGAAATGCAGAGGACGTCTTTTCAGTTACCAGATGATGGTGTTGAGATTATTTTTCAGAACGGTGCGTTGCGGGGTGTTTTCCTTTACCTGGCATCTTCTGACAACGGTCAACCGGTCTTCACGGGAAGCACGAATTTCCTGAGTGAAGCGTTCTTTCGGGCACCTTCACCTCATCTATTCGAGGTTACTCTGGCGGCTTCGAGTTTCGCGCGCTCTGCGCGCCAATACCCGAATGCGATTGATATGCTTACGGATAAAACGCGTCTCCGATACGAAACGCGGCCAGACCAGAGTATCATCTATTTTGATAGCGGGGCTTCCCTGCGGACAGGGAGTATGTAGTTGCGCCTGAGACTGACGAAAAACGATAGCGCGGATATTGGCTTTGCCCTCACATGTTTGATGTCCGGTGCCATCCATTTCCGAGAGTTCAAGGAGTGGCTTTATTTCGTCGTTGAACACGTCGATGCGCCACCAAACTATATCTTTGACATGATTGATGTTGATCAGCGGATTGATTTCAAACCCATGCGGATAATGGGTTGGACGCCAAGCGCGACCCTGCGTGACGATGAGCATGATGCATTGAAAGGCATCGGATTTATGCGCCAGATATGTGAACACGAGGACGTCATCTCGCGGCAGAAGGCAATTGAGAAGCTACGCGCCAATGAAGCGTTCCATCAAAGGGTAAAGGACTTTTTTCCGTTTCTAGACTTGGACGAGGTTGTCGGGCCGGACCCTGGTCAAGGTTAATCAGCATTCTGTGGTGTCGACGGTGTGCCTGCGCCGGTTTTCGCTCTCATGCCCGGGGTGGTCTTCTGACCTGCAACACTATTTGCAATAGACAATGCTGGGATTTACCAATCCTAAAAACATCAGCAAATTCATTTCTCTAAAGGATTTTCAAGAATGGGAATTTACAAAGCTCCTTTATTGGCAGTGCTTATGGCCACCGCGACATCAGCCCTCGCGCAATCTGTCAGTACCAGCGATAATTCTGTCTGGCGCTATCTGCAAAGCGACGAGATTATTGCGTCAGATGATTGGCCCGCACTGCGGGATCGTGTGATCGGCCTCTGGGGGGCAGAAAACGTCTCGGAGGTACCAATCGGCAACGGAAACATGCTGAACCAGACCGGCCTGCCAGCGACGTATCGTGCTGCCTCTGAAGCTGTGGAGGTCGTACACCTGCAAGGGTCGCCAGCCGATCAGGACGTTTTGGCGTTTCTGACCGAGATGCTGCCCGATATTGCCTTGACGGATCTGGTTGAATTCCGTGATGGCGTGCATCTGACGGCGTTGCAAATGCGGCCCGATAGCCATGAGATTGGCATTTTCTTTCTTGACCGGATTGAGGGCGATATGCCGGTTTCTACGGATCAACCAATTGCCGAAACAGGATCGCTGTCCGATATTATTCTGGCGCAATTGGAAAACGCTGGTCAGCTTGCCGCAGGGTTTCCGCCTTATGGTTTGGGCAATCCGAATATTTTCGTTTCAGCGTCGCTCGCGGATGTCACGGAACTGGTCAAGGATGTGCTTGATCAGCAAGGTATCGCAGTAAGCGAGGTCAGCATGGGCGAGGACGCCGGCACACAGTTTATGGGCACGAATGAGACGCAACCGACACTTATCAGCGTGGCCAAAGCGGATGACGCAATGACGATCATAACGATCATTGCCCAGCCCTAGGGTGATGTATGGAAGATTTGGCAGCGTACCGGCCAGAGGAATAGCCCCACGGCACCATGAAACCGTACCAGTGCCCTTGGTGTGCCACAATGCTGAAGTCGGAGTTAACGCGATATGATGGTCGTTCTTAAGAGAAACCCTTATGAGCCATTTGTCACCCAAGAGGATGATGGGCTGGTCTATCACCTGCCGGTCGAGAGCGGTTTCTCCTCGAAGAGGCTCAAGTTCAGCATTTCAGAAGAGGATGTGGCTGTTCTGAAAACCGATAACGCGCGATTTTACTTTCTCTTTGCGGTCCTGCATCAGAAATACCAGATGCAAAATCCCGCGCTTGCGCCCGGTACTGACCCCTACTTTGGATCAATTCTACGACTGCCGCCTGCGGATGTTACTGCGATACTGGATGCGGCGGATGTCGAGAGCAGGGGTGCCGTGCGGCACATGGCTTGCAAATTACTGGGCCGGAATTCTGATGAAATGGGAAAGGGTCGGTGGTTTGAAACGACCTGAGACGCATTGCTTTTTACCAGTGTCGCGCAGCCACACAAGGCACCGTTTGGAGACAAGTCGATGAACCCGATTGAGGAGCAGCGCAAGTTGATCCACCAGCTTTCTGCGCTGGTTGTTGAAAGCATACCCGTTGGGGCGACCTCAGCGGACTGTCGCTTTGACTATTTCAAAGGACCGGATGGTGCGCAATCGGTCGGCACCGAGTTGCATTATGAGCTGGATGGACACCGCGTTTCAGCCCGACTTCTCAGGCGGCCTGATCGCGCTGAACGCCCTATTCGTCTGGTGCCGCAGCTTCATGCGCTGATGAAAGCACATACGGGCGGTGACTGGGTTGCATTGCGTTTGGCAATCACCCCAAGCGGGTGCGTTTCGGCGCATTTCGAATACAGCTGATCTCCGCGCCCCACAGACAGCGCTTTCCTGAAAGCTGGGTAATCCCTGACCCTAGCCGTCCTCAAGTGCCTTGATCATGTCCACGCGGGTTGCGTGGCGGCCACCTTCGAAATCGGCATTCAGGAAGGCATCGACGATATCAAGGGCAAGGGCGTCGCCGATCACGCGCGCCCCGAGCGAGAGCATGTTGGCATCGTTGTGCTGCCGGATCATGCGCGCGGAAAACGCGTCGGAACACACCCCGCAGCGCACGCCTTTGACCTTGTTGGCGGCCATCATGATCCCTTGACCGGTACCGCACAGAATAATCCCCAGCGCGCAATCACCAGAGGCCACGCGCCGTGCTGCGGCTTCGCCATGTTGCGGGTAGGGCGTGCTTTCAGGGGTGGTCGGGCCGATATCGACGGCCTCATACCCCAGTGAAGTGATGTGGTCGGCTATGGTTTGGCGCATGCCGATGGCGGCGTGATCAGAGGAAAGCACAATGCGTTTGTTGGTCATGGAAGGTTTGCCCCTTGTTGTCGGTTAGATGCCCAGAACATCCATCATGTCGTATTCGCCGGGGTCTTTGTCTTGGCCCCAGAGTGCGGCTTTCAGAGCGCCGCGTGCGAAAATCGCGCGGTCTGTAGCAATGTGGCGGAGCACAATGCGTTCACCGGCAGCGGCAAAGAGCACGTCGTGTTCGCCCACGATATCGCCGCCGCGAATGGCGCTAAAGCCGATGTCGCCGCGTTTGCGTGCGCCGGTGATGCCGTCGCGCCCGCTGTCGCTGACGTCTTTCAGCGCCACTCCACGCCCATGGGCTGCGGCTTCGCCCAGCATCAGGGCAGTGCCGGAGGGGGCGTCGACCTTCTGGTTGTGGTGGGCTTCGATGATTTCGATATCAAAGTCTTCGTCCAGTGCGGCCGCGACCTTTTTGGTTAGTTGCACCAGCAAGTTCACACCGAGCGACATATTCCCCGCCCGCACGATGACCGCATGGCGCGCGGCGGCGTTGATGGCCTTGAGGTCATCGTCAGAAAGTCCTGTTGTGCCGATCACATGCACCGCGCGCGCCTGAGCGGCCAGACCTGCAAAGCCGACGGTGGCGGCAGGTGCGGTAAAGTCGATCACGGCTTGTGCCTTGGCAAACACCTCGACCGCGTCGTCGGTGACGGTGACACCTGCCGGCTGACCGCCCATGGCAGTGCCCACATCCCGCCCGATCCAGTCATGCCCTGTCCGTTCCAGCACGCCCACAAGGCGGCATTTGTCCGAGGCCATCACGGTTTTGATGAGCATTTGGCCCATGCGGCCCGATGCGCCTGTGATCACGATGCCTGGTGTGTCTGTCATGGTCTGTTTCCTTTATCCGTGCCTTCTCTTAGCGGCGGATTGCCGTGGACGCAAAGGCTTGCTTGGCAATGACGTGATCAAGGATTACATGAGGGCCATGGCAAAGAATGCAAACAGAGACGGCAAGGCCCCCACCCAGCGCATGTTGCGCGTGGGCGAGGTGATCCGCCGCACCCTATCCGAGGTCCTGCAACGCGGTGACGTGCATGACGATGAACTGGCGCGCATGTCCATTACCGTGGGCGAAGTGCGCATGACGTCCGATCTGCGGATTGCGACGGCCTTTGTGTTGCCCCTTGGCGGGCAGGGCAAAGAAGAGGCGCTGGCGGCGCTGCGGCGCAACAAGCATGAGATCCGCCATCTGGTGGTCAAAGGGGGCACGATGAAATTCGCGCCTGAACTGCGGTTCGAGATCGACGGCACGTTTGACCAGATCGATGCGACCCGGGCTTTGCTGGCCAAAGATCACGTGCGGCAGGATCTGGACGACTGATGCGCTGGCTCGCTGTGGCACTGCTCTTTTGGGCGCTGCCGGCAGCGGCGGTAAGTTGCGAGGACGTCGATTATCTGGGGAACAGCTATACGGTCTGCACGGTGGATGCGACCCAAGAGGATTTGCGTCTTTTCTACAAGGATGCGGACGGTGGCGTGATCGGGAGCTTTGGCGCGCTGGAGGATCTGCCGTCGGTGGGCAGCCTTGCTTTTGCGATGAATGCGGGGATGTACCACGATGACCGCTCTCCTGTGGGTCATTACGTCGAAGACGGTATTGAGACGATGCGCGTGATCCCGAATGCGGGGCCGGGGAATTTTGGCCTGCTGCCCAACGGGGTTTTCTGCATCACGGATACTTCAGCGCAGGTCTATGAAACGCTCGCCTATGTCGCAAATGCGCCCGCCTGTCGCGATGCCACCCAATCAGGGCCGATGCTGGTGATTGATGGCGCACTGCATCCGCGGTTCCTGCCCGACAGTACATCACGGTTTGTGCGTAATGGTGTGGGCACGAGTGCCGATGGGGCGACCGCGGTCTTTGCGATTTCCAACAATAGTGTCACCTTTTACGAGTTCGGGTCTTTCTTCAAAGACTATCTGGCTATGCCGAACGCGCTCTATTTCGATGGCAAGGTATCGCGGCTTTATTCGCGCGCCCAAGGGCGCAGTGATTTCGGGTTCCAGCTTGGGCCGATGGTTGGCGTTGTCGAGTAGGGTGGGTTGAAACCCAACTTACCTGTGGCACAGGTCTATTACGTATTGCAGGTTCGGGCTTTGTGGGAGAGCCTTCGCCTGATCCGCTGTAAACCAGCCTGCATCAAGCGCATCATCGGCCGCACAAGGCGTGCCATGTTTATAGGTACAGACCACCACCGCCAGGAGGTAATGGAACAGCACCGCACCGTCCGCATCGCGTGTGATGACATCGAGGTTGGTCAGGTAACCCTGTGCGGTCGCGACGACGCCGGTTTCTTCGGCCAGTTCACGGATAGCGGCGTCGCGCGCTGTTTCGCCCAGCTCCACATGACCGCCCGGAAACCCCCATGTATTGGCGTTGGGTTCCTTTTTGCGTTGCACCAGAAGGAACCGGCCTTCGTGCTGCACAACGGCAATGGCGCCAAGCTTAGGCTGCATCACAGGCTTGCGACTTTCGCGGCTATCGCACGCCCCAGCGTGATGTGATCCTGCGCTTCGAAATGCAGACCGTCGACGGGACTGGGCCTGATATGCATGCCTGCATCCAGAAACGGCAGCCCCCAGTGATCGGCCAGTTGCGCAATTGCAAAGGGCAGATCGCGGGATTTCGTCTGCGCACCCAAGAGCCCGTCACGATAGGTCCCTTGTTCGAGCACGACCGCGGGTGCGATCAGCAGAATGTCAAAGCTTTTGTGGCGCGTCTGGTATGGCTCGGAGCGGGCGATCCCCAGCAGCCCTGCAAGACCCGCGACCACCTGATCCACGCTTGCGCCGTGATGTGTCTTGAGGTCATTTGTCCCCAGCATGATGGTTAACAGATCAATCGGTCCCTGGCTCTCCAATGCGATGCGCAGCCCAAGCTGCCCGTCCATATGCGCGCCCATCAAAGGGTCTGCGCGGCTGGTCGTGCGTCCGGGCAGTCCGTCTTCGATCAGCGCCCAGCCAGGCCCGAGTTCGGAAAGCATCACCGTGGGCCAGCGCGTCTCGGGCCCGAAACGCCGGTTCTCACCCCGTGCATGCGCGGGGGGCGTGCCGTAGGTGTTGCTATCGCCGAACGTCAGGATGGTTTTTGTCATATCGCCACGCTAAGCGCCCTTCTTGGTTTGGTAAAGCGGCATTGCCCCTTGGACTTATGGCGCCGAGCGCACATATAGGGGCTAACAGAAAGTTGAAGGAGACAGGCCATGCTGGAATTGGACGCAAATGCAGGTGCCGCCGCTGATCTGATCAAGGACGGAACCGACGCAAGCTTTGCCAAGGACGTGATCGAAGCGTCGCAAACCGTGCCGGTGATCGTGGACTTCTGGGCACCATGGTGTGGCCCGTGCAAGACGCTTGGTCCCGCGATTGAAGCGGCGGTGACCAATGCCAAAGGGCGGGTCAAGCTGGTGAAGATCGACGTGGATGCGAACCAGGCCTATGCAGGCCAGTTGCAGGTGCAGTCGATCCCGACGGTTTATGCCTTCTATCAGGGCCGTCCTGTTGACGGGTTTCAAGGCGCTTTGCCCCCCTCCGAGATCAATGCCTTTGTCGACAAGATCGCAGCCCTTGCCGGTGATCCCGAGGCGGAGGGGCTGAGTGCGGCCATTGAGGCAGCAGAGCAGATGCTGGCGGAAGGTGCGGTAACGGATGCGGCCGAGACTTTTGCCGCAATCCTGCAGGAAGAGCCGAACAACGCGCCTGCCTATGCGGGGCTTGTGCGTGCGCATCTGGCGTTGGACGATATTGATCAGGCCGAGGCGATCCTGAATGGCGCACCTGCCGAAATCTCTACCGATCCGCTGCTTGAGGCCGTTCATGCGCAGATCACGCTCGCGCGTGAGGCCGCGAATGCGGGGCCTGTGGCGGAATTGCAGGCGGCGGTTGAGGCGGATCCCGACAATCATCAGGCACGTTTCGATCTGGCGACGGCGCTGCATGCCAGCGGTCAGGTGGAAGAGGCAGTGAATACGCTGCTTGAACTGTTTCGCCGTGATCGGGAATGGAATGACGGCGCGGCCAAGGCCCAGCTATTCAAGATTTTCGATGCACATGATGCCAAGGATCCGATTGTATTGAACGGGCGGCGAAAACTTTCTTCGATGATATTTGCCTGACCATGGCTTCGGCCTAGTTTAATGGTCATGACATCATCATATGATCTGCCTGACACAATTCCGGTCTTTCCGTTGCCGGGGGCATTGCTGTTGCCGCGCGCGCGTCTGCCGTTGCATTTGTTTGAACCCCGTTATCTGGCGATGCTGGATGATGTGCTGAAAACACCCTCGCGGTTGATAGGGATGGTACAGCCTTATGATGCGCCCGGCAAAGGCGGGAAGCTGCATAGCATTGGCTGCGCTGGCCGTGTGACGGCGTTCTCCGAGACTGAGGACGGTCGCTATATGATTACCCTCGCGGGCATGTCGCGATTCCGGATTTCGCAGGAAGTCGAAGGGTTCACGCCCTACCGCCGCTGCAACGTCAGCTGGCAGGGATTTGAACGCGATCTTGGTCCGGTTGAGCGCGACGACAGTTTCGACCGCGAGGCCTTTATGGAGGCTCTGGGGCGTTATCTTGTGGATCAGGGGCTATCGACCGATTGGGAAAGTCTTGGCGAGGCCGAGGACGAGTTGTTGATCAATTCACTTTCGATGCTTTGCCCCTTTGCGCCCGAGGATAAACAAGCCCTGCTCGAAGCACCGTCCTTGACCACACGGCGCGAAACGCTCATGACTTTGATTGAATTCGCATTGCGTGGCGGATCAGGTGAAGAGGTGATGCAATGAGTGGAACAGCATTCGACCCCAAGATGCTCGAGGCGCTGGTATGCCCGTTGACACAAGGGACGCTGCGCTATGATGCGGACAAGCAGGAGCTTGTCAGCGAGGCTGGCAAGGTCGCATTCCCGATCCGCAACGGGATACCTGTCATGCTGGTCGATGAGGCGCGTCCGCTGGAGAACTAGCTGATGTTGCCTCCGCGTGCAGAAAGCCAGCGATACATCATCTGCAGGCATAGCCATACCGACCAACGATAAAGCAAGCCTTGTTCAGTAGGTTGTCAGGATAGAAAGCGCGTTAGCTACGTTGTGCGGCTGCGTGCTTTTCGGAGCGTTCTTGCTGGGGGATGTTGACCCAGACCAGACCTGCAACAAAGCCGATCATTCCACCAAGAATATACGCGAGAATTGCCAGAAAGATGCCGGCACCCGAGAGCAATGCAACGGTCGTTGCCAGCATTCCAGAGGCTATTCCGAGTATGATATACAAGATGAACATCAGTGGCTCTTTTCTGCTTGGCGGTATTTTCGCCCTACGATCCCATCAGCCTAGGCTGGCTTCGTGTCAAAACTTTGTTCGAATTCTGACCAGTCTGTAGGGTAAATACTAATATTCCATTAACTTCACGCGGCCCAACTGCTGGGCAGCCTTGGTTCACGTGAAGCTATAGGAGGAAAAACGAGGTTGCCAAGCGCACTGCGCCAGTTGTCCCCGAAAGGGCAGGAATCAGCCGATGAGTGCCTTACGGCCGGAAGGAAAACTGCCGATCGAGCGCCAAGAAGATTGACGTACTGTCTGTGCGGACTCCGTCATCCTCGCGGAAATCAAAGCTTGCACCGACGTTGAGCTGCCAGAATTCGTTGATGCTGTAGCCATAGCTTGCCGAAAGGCTGCCGGTTGCAAGGACATCCCCTCCGTCAGGATCGCTTGTCTGGCCGAAGTCAAAACCAACCTGCATGCTGGTGACGGGGCTGAGTTCTTGAAGATAATTGGCGCTGAACGTCGTTGTGGCGCGGTCATCGCCCGGGTCGAGGCTGTGGTCCGCGCTAAGGGTGATTTCGGCTGCGGGAAGCGGATAGCTAAAGGCAATTCCACCCGTAACACGTATATCACCAAATTCATCTTCGACCACGCCCAGTTCGCCCCGTAGGCTGCCATTGGGCAATGCATAATCGCGGGCGACTGTGGCAGCCCAGAAGGTCTCATCCTCTTCATCACGTGAAACGCTGATACCTGTTGTCAGCGCCCCGAGCGGGCGTGCAAAGGTCAGCGCGCCGGACAGCGTTGTGGTCTCTGTCGTTGGTTCGCCGATGTCTTCCGACTGTGTATAGGAAAGCCCGATATTGCTGGTGACGACTTCATTGATGTTCAGTCGCAGGCCAAGTGCAATCGTGCTGCTGTCATTGTCCAGCAGTGCGGCGCTTGCATCTTCGTAGCGCAGTCTAGTTTGACTGCCGCTCAGGCTATAGCCCACCGGCGCGGTATCGCCCCAAGTAAACGCAACTGACACCGTGGTTTCATTGCGGAAACCGGTCCCGGTCAGATCATCAAAATCATCCGGCAGGACGATTACACCTTCATCATTAATGAAATCTGAGGCGTCGCGCAGGAACGCGATGTCTTCGCGACGTCCTTCCAGCGCGAAATCGAATGAGGCGTCCGCCCTGTTCCGGGTGTAGGCCAAACGTGCAACAAGCCCTTCATCAGCGAATTCATCCTCGGTGAGGCTGAATGTCGTGTCCAGATCGAACGACAGGCGCTGTGTCCGTGTTTCGGTGACCGCACCGAAACTCAGGTCGGTGACGCTCTCGAACCCGTCTTCGGCCTCGGTCGTTTCCAGGTCACGGTCGGTTGAACCGATAAAGGTCTGACCCAAGTCGAATGTGAAGAACACACCGCCAGGTTCGGCCTCTTGCGTGGACGCCGCAAGAGGACAAAGGCAGGTCAGGAGAGCAAGGCTTATTACACGTTTCATATTTATCCGCCCCCGAGCGGAAGCTAGGGGTCTGGGTACTTATTCGAACAGCTTGCGCTGTGGAATGACGATGACATCACCATCGCGCATCCGCACGGCGCCGTTTTCGCTGCTACCGTCGAGGATGCTGTTGTAGTTGATGGTGTAAACGTCGCTGCCGCGGCGCAACTGGATGCGTTTGACTGCAGCGAAGTTTGTAAAGCCGCCGAACTGTGCGATTGCCTGCATCAGGTTTGTGCCTGGCTCAATCTCGATCCGGCCAACAGTCACGCCTTCGCCGACAACAAAGATACCGATGGTCCGCGGCTCACGTTCGGGTGCGAGCCCTTCAATGCCCACAAAGACGTTTGGAGGGCTGACAAAACTTGCGGCCAAACGGCTGGTCAAAGCAGATTGGATTTGTGTTGTGGTAAGCCCGCTTGCGCGAATGTTTCCGGTGCCGGGCAGTGCGATACGTCCGTCAGGCGCCACCAGCACCACACGGTTCAAGCTGGCATCTTCGGCCACTTCGATCCGCAGAGAATCACCGGGCTGCACCCTGTATTCCTGCGCAAGTGTGACGGTGGAAAATAGGACCAGGGTCAGGAGCGACCCAAGAAGGGTAACAATACGGGACATAACGCGACCTCTTTTTACAGTACAACAATGCGGGCAACACCCTCCCGCTACGAGAAAAATGTTAACCCAAGTATTCCAATTCCCCAACGTAAAAACGCGGCAAAACATGGCTAAAACTGCGATTTTTACGCTATTGACCCAATTCGGTCAGTTTTGCGCGTGCAATGTCGAACTGGGGAAGGGATTGATCACCAGCAAGCATCAATGCGCGTGTCAAATAGGTCGTCGCGTTCTCGGCTTGGCCAAGCTCTGCATAGGTCATGCCAAGGTGGTACTGGACAAGCGGATCATCGGGCAAACCGGCGGCGGCGGGTGCCAGATAGGTTAGGGCCTCTTCCAGATTGCCCTGACGATAGGCGATCCAGCCATAGGTGTCCTGAAAAGCCGGTACCTCAAGATCACGCAAGCGTTTCGCGATCGCTGCAGCGCGGGCAAGGCTGGATTTGTCGTTCTTATGGGTTGCGATCAGGGATGCGAGATTGTTGGCGATCACAACCGCATCTGAATTTGCCGCATACATCTCTTCATAGATCGCGATGGCGGCATCAATGTCTCCACGTTCCTCATACCGCGTGGCGCTGAGCCAGCGCAGATTGACCGAGTTTGGAAGCGCATCAAGACCGGCCTCCAACACAGCATCTGCTTTCGCGGGTTGGTCCGTGGCGACAAGAAGGTTGTAGAGGCGCAGGAATGGGGCCTCGGATTGCGGCGAGGCGGCGATTATCCGGCGGAATGCTGCCTCGGAGGTTTCGAAATCGCCGTCCATGGCAAAAAGGCTGGCGCTGAGCATTTGCAGGCTGTTGTCTTCGGGAAAACGGGTGAGAGCCTCATTGAGTGTGCTGCGTGCTGTGGCAAGGTTCCCCGCCAGAAGATGGATCTGGACCAGTTGTGTGACGGCTTCAACATCCCCGTTCCCCTGCTCTATCTCGGCTTGGAGAAAGGCAAGGCTGTCTTCAATTCTGTTCTGGCCCAGCAAAAGCGCAGCTTGCAGCGATGTGGCGGCTTTCTGCGCTTCCGCGTTTTCAATCGCCCTGAGCGTATTGGCAACGCCCTGCGCTTCGATCCACGCGCCTTCGCGGAGGAGGATACCGGCCAGGCTGGTCATGACAGTAACGTCGTTCGGATTTGCGGCGCGTGCATCCGTCAGGACCGAACGCGCGGCGGCTGTCCGTCCGTCTTCTAGCAGGAAGTTGGCATAACGGATCGCTTCAGCCGGCGCGCTGTTCGTGACATCGACCGCGAGGGCAAGTCTTTCGCCGGCAAGAGCGCGATTGCCCTCACGCTGGTGGGCTTGCGCCATCAATGTCAGTGTTTCCGCGTCGCGCGGTTGCTGGCTCAGGGCCTGACGCAAGGCAAACACCGCTTCACCGGCGCGATCATCTGCGATCAACCATGTGGCACGCAGCTTTAGCGCATCGACGTTCGTTTCATCTTCCGAAAGGATCATGTCCACCTGCGCGCGCGCGGCGGCTTCATCTCCGGTGGCGATCAGAAGGCGGGCATATGTATTGCGGATCTGCCGCGTCTGATCCGACGGTTCTGCCCTTGCGAGTACCTCTTCAAAAGTGGCGATTGCAGCATCCCTTTCGCCCGCTTCAAAACGTATCGCCGCGGAGAGGGTGATATAAACATCCGCATTCAGGGTGCCTGCATTGGCGGTTGCAAGGCGGTCAAGCTCTTGTTGCGCAACGTCCGGCCCTTGCGTGTTTTGCAAGAACTGGACGACAGCGATATGGCCTTCAATCGGGGCCGTATCCGCGCCTGCGAGTTCACGCAGGTATTGTTCCGCGCCCGCGAGATCATCCTGCACGAAATACCAGCCGATCAGGGCCTGAGTCAGATTGGCGTCATCCGGAAACAGCGCAACCATCTGTCGGAGTTGCAGGCCAATATTTGGCATATCATTGACCTGCGTTAGAACCTGCAAGCGGGCCGTATGATAGGCATAGTTTTCGGGATCGCTGGCAAGGGCGCGGTCGATTTCCGGCAAGGCGTCGCCTGGTGTGTCGCTCCGCATCAGATTGTCGATGACCACACGCCGCGCAACTTCATCTTCGGGATTTGCATCCAGAAGTGTCCGCGCGCGGGTCGCGGCCTGTGCAAGCGCTGCGGTGTCGTTGATTTGCGAGGCGTCGCGGTAGGCCAGCGCCACCGCAATAGCCTGCGCCTGTGGGTCCTCCGGTGCAAGTGCGACAGCAGCTTGACCATGGCGTCGCGCCTCGTCCCAGTTGCTGGCATCAATGGCAATTCTGGCCAGAAGAATACGGACGTCAGGGGTATCGGGGTATTGCTCGATCAGACGGAGATACTGGCTGTAAGCCGCGCCGATATCTCCTTGTTCGAGCCGTATTTCCGCGAGCTTGCGCCGCGCGTCCTCGTGGAAACCGTCATGTTGAAAAACGTTGAGGAACTGGATCGCCGCGCGCTCTAGGTCGCCGGCGTCAAGCAGCGCAAGACCCGACTGGTAAAATGCGTCGGCTTTTTCTTCGTTTGTCTTGCAGGCAGAGAGCGCAGATATACTGAGGCAAATCAGACAAACGCGCAGAAAATGTTGCATTGGCTACCTAGTGTGTCGCCCCAGCTTGAGAGACTTTGGATTAATATCCAGTCCCTCTTACCACAACACGGACCGTCGCCAACAGCAGCTTCATGTCGTTCGCAAACGACATATTGGCGATATAGTCAGTATCAAAGCGGGCACGGTCGGCAAACGTACACTCGTTGCGCTCGGATACCTGCCAACTGCCGGTAATGCCCGGGCGCTGGGAATAATAGGCAAGCCCGGGATACATTGTCTGTTGCTCCGGTAGCATCGGACGTGGGCCGACAAGGCTCATGTCGCCGATCAGGACGTTCCACAACTGTGGAAGTTCATCAACAGAGCTCTTGCGCAGAAGCGCCCCGATTTTCGTGATCCGAGGATCGCGCTTGAGTTTCTGCGTCAGTGTCCATTCCGCCGCCGCTTCAGGGTGCTTGGACAGATGATCTTGCAGCTTGGATTCCGCGTCTACCACCATCGTGCGCAATTTCCAGATACGGTAGATGCGGCCATTCATTCCGACGCGATCCTGGCAATAGAACGCGGGGCCTCCGTCGCGCTTAACCATTAGCGCGAGAACACCAATAAGTGGTAAAATGAAAGGGATTGAAGCAACGACGCACATCACGTCAAACAAGCGCTTCAGCCCGAGCTCGTAAGGGCCCTTGATCGGAAGCGATGGCCCGATCGGACGTGATTTCGCATGTTTTCTTACGTCAGAATAGTCTGTCGACATGTAATTGCTCACTCGTTCACCAAATTCACTCGCCAGAAAATACAACACATTCTGCAGCACCGGATTACCGAAAATTCTACTGGTAGCCCTCAGGTGCGCTGGCTCGATTAACGTAGCATTAAACAAAGATCGCGTGAACCTGTCCTTTATATTTTGACCCCAAAAAAGAACGTTTTTCGCCTTAGTTCTCAGTATTGTGTTCACAAATTGATCGCTGTTCTGGCAAAAGTTTTACCATTGTTTCGAGGTGCGAACCAATGGGTTGCTAGAATCGCGTTACCCTAGGACAGTTTGCCAGAGTTTGAGGGTTCTGGTGGTTTGAAAACAGCTTTTCCTTTAGACATCATCAAGTTCCGAATTGTGTTTGTTTCGGATGTAGTTGAAACGAGAGTGACTTTGTTTCGGGGTCTGAATGAACCAAGCCATAAGTATCTACCTTAACCATTTTGGGTTGAGCGAACGCCCCTTTAGCTTGGTGCCGGACCCTGACTTCATTTATTGGTCCCCGGTACATGAACGGGCCTATGCAATGTTCGAGTTTGGTTTGGTCACGCGGTCACCGATCACGCTGATCACAGGCGAGGTTGGTGCCGGCAAGACGACGCTTTTGCACCACTTGCTGAAATCACTTGGTGATGAGCTTGTGGTTGGTCTGATCTCGAATGCCCATGGCACGCGAGACGAGCTTTTGCGCTGGGTGCTGCAATCGCTTGATCAGCCCGTACCGCCAGGTGCAGACTATGTCGCGCTTTTCGGGCAGTTCGAAGAATTCCTGATTGAGACCTATGCCAAAGGTCATCGCGTTGCCTTGATTTTTGACGAGGCGCAGAACCTCAACCGAGAGTCACTTGAAGAACTGCGGATGTTCACGAATATCAACGCCAACAAGGACGAGCTTTTGCAGCTGGTTCTCGTTGGTCAGCCTGAGTTGCGCGACAATGTCCGCCACCCCAATCTGACACAATTTGCACAGCGGGTTGCCTCAAGCTTCCATCTGCCCACCCTCGACGCCGAGACAGTGGCGGAATACATACATCACCGCCTGAAAGTAGCCGGCGCCAAGGAACAGATCTTTAGCCCGGGCGCTTGCAAGCGGATCTACACAGAGACGCGTGGCGTGCCCCGTTTGATCAACCAGCTTTGTGACTTTTCGCTGCTCTATGCGTATACGGAAGACAAATATAAGGTGAATGAGGTGACGGTGAAACAAGTGCTGAACGATGGTGTCTTTTTCGGCGGTGGGGTGTCCGCGGGGTAGCGGCTTTTGTAATCTGGCCTCGAATGTGAATGGTAAACGATGGATCTTAAATTTTATCTGGCAATCTTTTGGAGACGCTTTCCGTATGTCCTGATCCTGCTGGCTCTCGGGACAGCAGCGGGGCTGACGGTGGCGCTGACCCAGAAACCGATTTACGTGGCCGAAGCCCGTTTGGTTGTTGAGTCACAACAGATCCCGGATGAACTTGCCGCATCCACTGTGCGCACTGATGCCGCCGAACAGTTGCAAATCATCCAACAGCGTATTTTCACGCGGGATAACCTGCTCGACATGGCGAACCGCCTTGGTGTCTACACCGAAACCGATGGTACCGAAGACCGTTTGCGTCCTGATGAAAAAGTGGAGGACATGAGCGCGCGGATCAACGTTGACCTTGGTGGCAGATCGGCGGCGATTATCGTGACGGTCAGCTTCGACGATCCGCTTCCAGACCGCGCGGCTGCGGTTGTAAACGAAATCGTCACCTTGATTCTGCAAGAGAACATCGAGATGCGCACGACGGTTTCGGGCCAGACACTCGACTTCTTTGCACAAGAGACAGAGCAGTTGGAGCAGGAATTGTCCCAGATGCGTGGCCAGATTCTTGCTTTCCAAGAGGCCAATCTGGAAGCGTTGCCGGACAGCCTCGAGTTCCGCAGATCACAGCAAGCAGCGGCGCAGGAGCGTATTCTGGAGCTTGACCGAGAGCGGATACAACTGCGTGAACGTCGCGACCGCCTCGTGCAGCTCTTTGAACAGACCGGAGAAGTCGGCCTGCTCGGCGTTGCCGCGCGCACCCCTGAGGAAGCGGAACTACAGGAGTTGCTGGATGAACTGACGCGCGCTTCGGCACTGCTTTCGCCTGACAATCCGCGCATCGGAATTTTGCAGGCGCAAGTCGCTGCATTGGAAAGAATTGTCGCAGCCCAACAGGCTGCCGCGAGCAACGGGACACTTGATACTGAAGGCGCGCCTTTGACTCCTTTCGCATTGCAGCTTGCAGATCTTGAGGGTCAGATCGCCTTTATTGATGAGCAAAAGGCGCTCATTGAACAGAACCTTGAGGAGTTGTCTGCGTCCATCGCAGCGACACCCGGTAATGCGCTGACGCTGGCAACGCTTGAACGGAATTTTGAAAACTTGCGGACGCAATATGACCGTGCCGTGCAAAACCGTGCGATCGCAGAAGTGGGTGATACAATTGAGGCTTTGTCCAAAGGGCAGCGCATCACGGTCATTGAGCAAGCTATTGCGCCAACAAGTCCGTCACGCCCAAACAGACGGTTGATTGCGGCGACTGGCGTCGCGGCAGGTCTTGGAATGGGATTCGGGTTGATCGTGTTGCTCGAGCTTTTGAATACTGCGGTCCGGCGCCCTGCTGATATTGTGAATGGTCTGCAGATTACGCCTTTCATGACGATGCCGTATATCCGCACGCGTGGTCAGATCTGGCGGCGCCGGCTTCTTATTCTTGCTGCTCTGGCCGTCGTTTTCCTCGGGGTTCCTGCCGCGATCTGGTACATTGACGAGAATATCCAGCCACTGCAGCCAGTCTTTGACGAAGTGCTGCGTCGCGTCGGTTTGGACTAGTGTAGGGCGAGAAAAGATGGACAAGATACAAGCCGCAATCGCAAAAGCACGCGCTGCCCGCGAGGAAATTACAGGCGACGCAAAAGCGAGCCAACGCCATTCCTACATCGCCAGCAGGCGCCGGGCCCTGAACAAAGAACATGATGTGGCTATGGCTGACCGTGCCGCAATCTGGCAACCGCTTGCCACCTTTGCACCGCCAGCCAAGCAAATGGCAAAACATCGCGTCGTGACGTTCGAGACAGGGCCGCAATCGGATCAGGGCGTCATGGCTTTTGATAAACTCCGTACCAAGGTGTTGCAGGAGATGCGGATCAACGGATGGCGTCGTCTTGCGATTACGTCACCAAGCGCGGATTGCGGGAAGACGACAGTCTCGATGAATCTTGCCTTCTCTTTGGCGAAACAGCCGGAGATATTCACAGTCGTTGCGGAAATGGACATGCGGCGTCCGTCGATGGCTTCTATCTTTGGCCTGTCCGGCGAGACCGGTTTTTCAGCCGTGCTGGGCGGTGAGGCAGCGTTTGCCGACATCGCGAAACGTCCGCGCCCAAACGTGGCCTTCGGTCTGAATTATACACGCACGCGCAATCCTGCAGAGCTTTTGCAGAGTTCGTCGGTGGGCCGTGCTCTGGCTGATATTGAAGAGCAGTTCGCACCGGATCTGACAATCTTTGATATGCCGCCGATGTTAAGCAGTGACGATACGATGGCCTTTATGGGGCAGGTGGATTGCGTCCTGTTGGTTGCCGCCGCTGAAGCCACCTCGATCGGTGAAATCGACGTATGTGAACGTGATTTGGCGTCACAGACAAATGTCATGGGTGTGCTGCTGAACAAGTGCCGGTACATGGACAAGGAGTCAGGCAACGTCGATGCCTATTACTGATCCCGCGGCTGGTGGATCAGGATAATAAAAAAGCCGGCTGAGAGCCGGCTTTTTCTTTTCCAATGGTATGCGTGTGCCTAGGCGGCGACGGCCTTGCGACGGCGTAGCACCAATGCGCCACCAAGTGCCGACAGCAAGAGCAAGCTACCTGCAGGCAGTGGGACCGCTGCGACATCAATGCGCACTGCGATATCGTCAAAGTCACGGTCACCGCGTGCGATATCGTCGAAAAGCACATAGAAGGCATTCGCGCTGATCGCCACAAAGCCCATTGCATAATGGCGCGTTGCCTCATCGGCGACGCCATCGTTGTTGAACAGACCCGTCGCCCAGCTTGGGGCATAGGTTCCGAATGCAAAGTCGAGGAAGCCGCTGACGGCCTGCGTGACGGTCACGGTTGCATTTGTCGCGGTGTAAGTGGGGCCGCGGTTATCAAATACCTCTGTCCCCATGACGGCGGCATAATTGCTGTTGCCAGCTTCGGCGCCGAGATAAGTGTATGTAATTTGCGCCACACCACTCACAATATCGAGGAAAAGACCGTTTGATGCGTTCTTGCGCGAACCATCAATCATGTCGATTGTTGTGTTGTTCAAAGAGCCCAAGACGTCGTTGTTCGTGACAACATGTGTCTGGCCTGTACCATGCAAGCTCAGCGTCGCGGCACTTGCCGCCGTTGCTGTGAGCGCAACTGCTGTAATAACGCCAGCTAGAAAATTCTTGATCATCTGATCCACCATTTACCGTCAAAAACGCGTGACGATACCTATTAACATATCATTCACACTATAGCGCTTTTGGCGCGGGTGAGTGCAAGCGGAAAGTAAGGAAATATGGCGATTTCGCCTCGCTTTCTATGGATTGAGAGGTTTTTCCATGCGAGGGCGAACACATTCCCTCATGCCTGGCCTGATTGTGGTGTATTTCGAAACAAGGTTGCTTGCGACCGTTATTCTTGTTGTCGACTCAAGAACCGCTTTATCACCTCGGAACGGTGCGCAAATACGGTTTCATCGTCAAAAGGTCTGCCGTCTTCACGTGCGCGTTTATTCAGCTCTACGAGTTGGTCGCGATCGTTCGACAGCTGAACGAGACGCTTTCCAAGTCCTTCAATGTCCCCAATCGGAACCAGATGTCCGCCACCCGCGTTACTGATGAGATCCGCTGCATAAGATCCGTCATATCCGATGATTGGCGTGCCTGCGATCAAGCTCTCGATCAGACAGCGCGGTGATTCCGGTGTTGTGTGGCAAAACAGGAAAATATGCGCGGCCTGCAGTCTCGCAGTGACTTGTGCCGGATCGTCGACAAATCCATGCAAGGTAACCCGATCCATCAGGCCGTCTGCTTCTAACTGTGCTCGTAAGTCTGCAAGCATCGGCCCGTCGCCCAACCAGTGTGCTTTGAAATCAATACCCGCAACTGACAACTCTTTTAAGGCGGATGCCCAATGCAGGGGGCCCTTCATAGCAGTTGCCCTCCCAACATAGACTATGTTGAGTGGATCGTACCGCGCGCTGGCAATTTTTGCGCTGAAGGCATCATCGGTGATATGCGCATCCCGATTGACGTGGATATCATGCACAATGACGGGTTTTTTGCTGAAGGGAGCATAGGCGTCATAGGTTTGCTGACCATGGAATAGTCCAATGGTCGCGCGTTTGATCACGTACCGCTCCAGCATTGCCATGGGCCGATGGATGACCCGCTTCTTGATACGGCTTTTGAAAGAGCCAGCCTGAGAGAGAGATTCAACCCTCACGACTTCAGACTCGACGCGGTCTGTCCACACGGCGAACCGGCGGCCCATGGCATGAGCCTGAAGGCAAGCCACCGCGCCCCAGTCGCCGACAAGGCCGCCAATGGCAAAGGACAGATAATCGGCGCCCTGGATTTTCCTGGCGGATGGTATCGCGCGTGCTGTAGTAGACCTTGGCAAACCTGGAAAGCACCCATGCTGTCGGCAAAGGTACAATGTTCACGCGTGCCAGGTTTGGTCCGATATTTGCGGCCGGGATCCAACCAACCGGCGCAGGTCCGTCTTGATGGGGCATCATCACTGTGACGTGGTCAAAGTTCTCTGCCCAAAGCCTTAGACCATTCGCCGCCTGTTTCTCTATGAACCAGCCCTCGGGCGTTCCATAGATTGACACGGGAGCGTAGATCAGTAGCCGGCCGTTGTTCTGGGGTGTCTCGGTCATGTCTCTAATCCAGGCACAAATCGCGGCAGAACATTTACCGTTTCGCGGAACATGTCTTGCAAGCGGGCTTCTGCGTCGGCCTCGGTCTCGCCTGACATGATCGGGGTTGTCAGGCGTACCAGCGCACCGTCAGTGCGGCCGATAGTGATGCTGTCCCACAGCAGGTACATTTTCGCGGCAAAGTCCCAGGCGGTGTGCCGCCCGTGTTGTTCGAACCAGTAATAGACCAGCATCCGCGTCTGGTCTCTTTGAATGATAGCGCGGTTCAGATTGTAGGGCGCGGCAAAGCCCATTTGTGGCGCGATGTCGACACGATCCAGTTTTGCGATTTCCCAACCAGCGCCAGGCAAACATATCTCGGGTGAGTGGATACCGCCTTGGGTTTGATCGTCGTACCATGCGATAAAAAGTTGTACGGGCGCGATTTGGTTGCTGTTGGTAAAATGGACCGACAAGTAATCATCCGCCGCCAAATTCTCGGCGACATCGGGCGCAAGCAGTTCCGGGATATCGCCGTCCCATGCGCCCAAACGCGCGGGGAAGACGGTAAAGGGTTCACGATCAACGGTGGTCGTTGCGGTTTGTGGTCGTGCCTCCCAAGCGATTGCCCCCACGCCAAGCAAGAGAGCCGATAAGATGAGGGCGCGCGAGGGCGCGATAAAACGAATACGGGCGGCCTGTGCTGTCCAGCCCGAGGTGTCGAGGTCGAGCGCGTCGACAAGGCTCATGTGCGAACCCGAAAAGCGCAACATCACCCATGCGAGGAGGAAAAGCAGGACCACGCAAATCATGAAAATGATCCAGCCTTCGAAGAAATGCGTGAAGCCTTCAAGGTATTCGAGGCCAACGTAGTTCACCAGCCATCCCGCAAACGCGATGCGGGCCGAGTTCATCACAATTGTTATGGGTACCGCCGCCAGCAACAGGACCGCCTTGTGCCAGAGGGACCCTTTGAACAGCACCGCAAAGACATAGGAAAACGACATGATGGGGAACAGGTAGCGCAGGCCGGAACAAGCTTCGGCGACGTGAAGTTTATAGACCCCCAGATCAATAATGTTGCCCTCCAGAAAGACAGGAACGCTGAGAAGTCGCAGCATCCAGACGCCCAACTCGGACGAGAAGACCTGAAGCGACGTCGATACCTTGTAATAGATGACACCCGGCAGTGGCAGCATATAGACCAGATGCAACACAGGTGGCCAGAAATGCCTGCCCTGCTGCCACCCCCAGGAAATCAGCAGAAGCGCGCCAACCCAAAGGATGATCGCATAGGCGACGACTTCGTTGATCTGGCTCAGCTTGCCGAGCACGCCAAGCGTGATCGCAAGGAGCATGAGCGCAATTCCAGGCCCACGGTCGGCAACCGGGGCAAGGTCGACAGGGATGCCTTTAAGCTGCCGCAGGAAGAGCAAGAGCGACAAGACCGGGATGAGTGGACCGTGGCTATATTCGGGAAGTCGCCAGGCGGTCAGCAAGGCATTGAAACCTTCATGAAAGAAGATCAGTCCAGCGATGAAGGTGAAAACCAGCCAGAAGACGCCTGTCGTCAACATTCCCGCAGGGAAGGAAGACAGGCTATGTTCTTTGGTCAATGCCATCTGGAATCACTCGTTAAAACGCGTAGGTCTGCTTGTGCTACCACGTTCCTGTTATAGTTGGATCATGGCATAGATGGAAATTGTGCCATTTTTGGGGGCAACCCTTGCCGTTTTGCGATATCGTTCGTGTGTGCTTGATAAGTTCATCTCTTCTTTCTAACGCAACTCCAGAACGCTTGGCTTGCAGTTTTGGCGTCTCAGGGTAGAGGAAGTTTATGAGTGTCAGTGGTCTTCTTGATTGTATTTTTGTAGATTGGTCTCCAACGATCGGTGATCCGACGCTGACAGGCTGGGTGACCGTTGTTGCATATCTGGCGGCAAGTTGTCTTTCTGCGCTGGTACTTTTCCATCATTCGGGCAAGCTGCGCATATTCTGGTTGGGGCTATCCATCATTCTACTGCTGCTGGCTGTGAACAAGCAGCTTGATTTACAGTCGGCCCTCACAGCGGCAGGGCGGTGTTTGTCCAAGGCGCAAGGGTGGTATGAAAACCGGCGTTCGGTCCAGATTGCGTTTATTCTGGCGATTCTTGTGATTTGTGGGGTCATCGCGGCTGTGCTGCTTTGGGTGATGCGTCGTGAAATCCTCGTGATATGGCCTGCGCTTATCGGGATTGTCAGTTTGCTGGCTTTCATCGCGATCCGCGCTGCGGGGTTTCAACATTTTGACCAGTTCATCGGTTTTGAAGTTGGTGGAATTCGGATGAATGCTGTCCTTGAACTGGGTGGTATCGTCTTTATTGCCACGAATGCGTTCGTCTTGCTTTGGATGAAGCAAAAACCCTGATCCTCGACGGTGCCGGTCGTATTCTAAGGGCGCATCCATACTGCTGTGTGCGATGTGTTACACGATCGGTTGGCATTCAGACGCGTGGACGTTGTAGCAATGTGGCGGCATTTGCGGCGACTTGCCATAGGTTGGCAATATTGGCGAATGTGGTATGATCCTTAAGTGTTTTTCCCCATTCGCCGAGTAGAGGTGCACGATTTATGGCGGCTTTCGCGATTTTGATCTGGCCAGCGATCGCCTTGCTGATCTTTATGAACAGAGCCATTGCACCGGCAATATTGATGGCCACAGTGCTGCCTTATCTGTTTTTGCCAGAAGCATTTGCAATAGACCTTCCTGGCCTGCCCGATCTGAGCAAGACCTTCGCAATAACAGTCGGCCTCATCTTCGGCTTGCTTTTTTCTGCGGCGCGCGGGCGCAAAATATCAGATTTGCCAGTCCTGAAGACCGAAGGCTTCAAATTTCGAGTCGTGCTGTATGTGCTGGTTGCAGCACTTGTTGGGGGGGTGTTTGTAACTATTCTCAATAACAGGGAATGGTTGGTTTTTGGACCAACCGTGCTCCCCGGTTTGCGGCCTTGGGATGCGATCGGACATTTTGCCCAGCTGATCATTTTGGCGGTCCCGTATTTCGTGGCACGCAAATACCTCGCCACGCCAGATATGCATCGCGCGTTGTGCAAGGTTCTTGTTTTATCGGGTTTGGTTTACACGCTCTTTATGCTTGTAGAGTTCCGCCTGAGCCCGCAATTGCATAACTGGGTGTATGGGTACCATCAGCATTCGTTTATACAGCATATCCGGGACGGCTATCGTCCAATGGTGTTTCTTGAGCACGGACTTTGGGTCGGTTTCTTCATCTTCACGGCAGTGATGGCGGCGGCTGCGCTTTGGAAGGCTGAGAAGCAATCCA
Organism: Yoonia sp. R78084; assembly: GCF_044595625.1. Lineage (NCBI taxonomy): Bacteria > Pseudomonadati > Pseudomonadota > Alphaproteobacteria > Rhodobacterales > Paracoccaceae > Yoonia > Yoonia sp. R78084. Next base: position 2,813,253 of record NZ_CP138993.1, on the reverse strand, counting down.
AATGGCTTTGGGGGTTGGGATGGCTCTTTGTCATTTTGATGGTGAGTAAGAATTTAGGGGCTTTTGCCATCGGGCTAATGTGCCTCGCTGTCTTCTTTGCGCTCCATCGAAAGATGCAGATTTGGTTTGTTATTTGTGTCTCAATCGCGACGCTCAGTTTCCCTGCTCTGCGGCAGGCGCATCTTGTGCCGATTGACAGTATCATGTCGGCAGCAGAAAGTATATCCGAGGAACGCGCCGGATCGCTGAGATACCGGCTTGATAACGAAGACCAATTGCTGGCCCGCGCGTTTGAAAAGCCTCTTTTTGGATGGGGTACGTGGGGACGTGGCCGCATTTATAATGAATTTGGCTCCGACATCTCTGTTACTGATGGGCTTTGGATCATCGTACTTGGTGGCTGGGGTTGGGTCGGATACGTCGGTTTTTTCGGGGTGCTTGCTGCGCCCTTGCTGTTCTTGGCTGCGACGGCCCGCCGCAAAGAGATACCGCCTGAAACCATTGCGTTGGCGCTGATTTGCGCGGGCAATTTCATTTATTTGATCCCGAATGCGACCTTAACACCCGTTGGGTTGCTCTGTTTCGGGGCGTTGGCGGGCTTCGTGCAATTTGACCGGAGGCAAGAGACTGTCGATGTTGCTGAAGCCGCTTTGCAGGGCAGACGCGTAGCCCACAGCTATACGAGGTTCCCCCACAAGGTGGCGCGGCGTCAAGGAACCGCAGACATTTGACGTTGACTGACATCCTGCCGCACCCTGTGAAATGCGCTTCTACTGCAGTAATAATGTAGGGTAGTGTTTGATTGAACGGCTGAGAGGCGGTTGTCAGCGGTGCCTTAGCTGAACCGCTCTGGACCAACCGAAGTAGTTTTTGTTAGGAATTGTTATGCCCTTCAAACTTAAGTCTTCTATCGTATCAAGTTTAGTGATGGCGTTGCTCTCGATCTGGGTCACGACGGCCCAGGCGCAGGAAAGGCCGCTCACACAGCGGGTGATTCAATCAGGCCATAGCCTCACAGACGGGGTTCTAGATCCACTACGTGAAATGGTGCGGCAGGCAGGCAATTCCGCCGTCGTCATTGACAAATCCACCATACCGGGCAGCCCGATGGATTTTCGCTGGACCAATGTGCCAGGCTACGGTCAACCAGATGCGCGCCATGACATCGCGCGCTATGATACGCTGGTGCTGACCGAGCGGGTAGAATTATCAAACACGATACAGTGGCATAATTCACCAGATTTTGCATTGCAGTGGTTCAACAATGCATGGACGAATGGCAAAAACGGCAATGGCGCAGAAACCATACTTTATGCAACTTGGGTTAATATCGACAGCGGACCAGAGGCTGAAAACCCTTACAAAGATCCTGAAAGGCACATCGTATTCCGCGATCGCTTGCCGCTCGAGATGGAAAGATGGCTGACCATTCTCGATCACGTCAACGAGAGCCGGCCCGCAGGTTCGGCAGAAATGCGGATGATCCCGGGGCCTCTGTTGATGGCCGCGATCTATGATGACATTGCAGCGGGCAAAGCGCCCGGGCTCACCGATATTTCGGATCTTTTCTCGGATACCATCCACCTGAACGACTTGGGGAACTACTATATCGCGTTGGCGCATTTCGCGGTGATTTATGGCCGTGATCCACGTGGTTTGCAAAACCTCAATGGCGTGACGCCGGAACAGGCGCGGTATATGCAGGATCTGGTGTGGAAGGTCCTGTCCGAGTGAGGCGCAGGTCATACCCGACACGTTGGTTTTTGGATAGGCGTTGAAGTAAGCGCCTATCCGCGAAATAGGTGGACTGAAACTTGTCAAAGGGTCATCGTTGCTCACTGTCATTATCCCCAGTCACAATGAAGAAAACCACATCCCCGGGTGTCTGGATGCGGTGATCACGCAGAAGGACCTTCGGCCCAACCATGCCGTTCAGGTGATTGTGGCCGCGAATGGTTGCAGTGACCGGACCGTTCCGCTTGCGAAGGAAAAAGAACCTGCACTGAAGGCTGCGGGATTTGATCTCGTGGTGCTGGATATATTGCAGGGCAACAAAATGAACGCCCTGAACGAGGCCGAGGCTGTTGCCACCTATGACAACCGGGTTTTCCTCGATGCTGATGTGATCATAGGGCCAACGCTCCTCGCGGAAATGGCAAAGATTTTGGCCGAAGACGCAGCCGTCTACGCCAGTGGAACTGTCCGTATCCAGCGGACGCAAAGCCTGATCACGCGGGCCTATGCCAAAGTCTGGACGCATATGCCTTTCGTGCGTGATGGCGTGCCAGGCATTGGGCTCTACGCGGTAAATGCAAAGGGCCGCGCGCGGTGGGGGCGCTTTCCTGCAATTATTGCAGATGATCGGTTTGTCAGGCTACAATTTGCCCCGCAGGAAAGGCGCAAAACCCGCGCGATGCATGATTGGCCGCTTCCCGAAGGATTTGCCAATTTGGTCAACGTCCGCCACCGATGGCGTGAAGGCAACCTTGAACTAGCCGAAAAGTACCCCGCGTTGTTGGCGAACGACAGCGAGATCAACACATCGGGAAGTAACATTCCGCAGCTGTTCCGGACGCCGTTTTCGTCAGTTGTCTTTGTGCTTGTATATGTGGTCAGCAATATCCGCGCGAAACGCAGTCTTAAGGATGGTGGCTATATTTGGCGGCGGGGCCGGAACTGACACTTTATCGGGTGACAAAGAGAGGAAGGTTTACCTGCTTGTGACATCAAGAAAACTGACATAATTTTGCCTATTGTTGCTGGTATTTGTAATGCTTCTGTTCCTGAGGCTGTTTGGTAGTTCTGTTGCCCCTATCACGAGATGATATCGATTTCGCCGAAACTGACATCGCCATTGTCGGCATGGCTGCGCATTTACCTGGTGCAGATACGGTTGCGGCCTATTGGGACAATCTGAAAAACGGCATCGAATCAATCCGCCATTACAGCAAGGAAGAATTGCTGGCGGCGGGCGAGGCCGCGCATCGCCTGAACCGGCCTGATTACGTGCCTGCTGCGGCCCCGCTGTCAGGCTATCAGGACTTTGACACAGAATTTTTTGGCCTCTCCGCCAAAGAAGCCGCCATCATGGACCCGCAGCACCGCCGTTTCCTTGAGGTGGCGTGGGAGGCCATGGAAAACGCAGGCCATATGCCGGAAAACGCGAAAGGCCCGATTGGTGTTTTTGCGGGCTGCGGCATGGGCAGCTATTTCTATTTCAACATCTGCTCGAACCCGAAACTGGTCGACAATGTGGGGATGTTCCTGCTGCGTCACACCGGCAACGACAAGGATTTCCTCTCCACGCGCCTGAGCCATATTTTTGATCTCAAAGGGCCGAGTGTGAACGTGCAGACTGCCTGTTCCACCTCTTTGGTAGCCACCCATTATGCCACGCAAGCACTGCTCTCGGGTGAATGTGACATGGCACTTGCGGGCGGTGTCACGATCGAACTGCCACAGGACCGCGGGTACATCTACAAAGAGGGCGAGGTGCTGTCGCCTGACGGCCATTGCCACGCTTTTGACCATCGCGCGCAAGGCACGGTTTTCGGGTCTGGTGCGGGTGTGGTTGTGTTGCGCCGCCTGAAAGATGCGATTGCCGACGGTGATCATATCTGGGCTGTCATCAAGGGTTCGGCAATCAACAACGATGGCGCGGCCAAGGCCGGCTATCTTGCCCCATCCGTTGATGGACAGGCCGAGGCAATTGCCGAAGCGCAGATGATTGCCGAAACCCCTGCTGACACCATCGACTATATCGAGTGCCACGGCACAGGCACCTATCTGGGCGACCCGATCGAGGTTGCCGCACTCACGCAGGCCTTTCAGGAAACCACGGACGAGGTGGGGTTTTGCCGGATCGGGTCGGTCAAGACCAACATCGGCCATCTGGATACGGCGGCGGGCGTGGCCAGTCTGATCAAGACCTCGCTTGCGCTGCATCACAAGCAGATCCCTGCATCGCTGGGCTATGAAAAGCCCAATCCTGCGATTGATTTCGAAACCTCGCCTTTTCGCGTGAATGACAGGCTGACCGATTGGGTCAGCCATAAAGGGCCAAGGCGCGCCGGTGTGAATTCGCTGGGTGTGGGCGGGACCAACGCCCATGTCGTGTTACAGGAAGCGCCAGAATTGCCGCCATCAGACGCGTCGGATTGGCCGTTCCAGATCCTCACGGTCTCGGGGCGTAACAAGGCCGCACTTGATGCCAATTGCGCCGCGCTGGCCGCGCACCTGCGCGCAAACCCTGACCAGCCGCTTGCTGACGTGGCATGGACCCTGCAAAAGGGGCGTCGCGCGTTTGAGCGCCGCCGCGTGATTGTAGCCGAAACCCATGAAGACGCGGCAGCCCAGCTTGAAGCAAACGACCCCCGCCGCGCGTTCAGTCATACGGTCGTGGGTGAAGACCCCGATTATGTTTTCATGTTCCCCGGTGGTGGCGCGCAATACGCGGGCATGGCGCGGGACCTTTACGAGACCGAGCCTGTCTTTGCGGAATGGATGGATCAGGGTCTGGCCATCCTGCAACCCAAGCTGGATTACGATATCCGCGCGCTTTGGCTGCCCGAACTAGGGCAGGAAGCCGCCGCTGATGCGAAGCTGACCCAACCTTCCGTGCAATTGCCGCTGATCATGATCGTGGAGTATGCGCTGGCGCAACTTTGGATGAGCTGGGGTGTGCAGCCTGCCGCCCTGACCGGTCATTCGATGGGTGAAAACACCGCCGCCTGTGTCGCCGGTGTCATGTCTTTCGAGGACTGCATCGGACTGGTGCATTTGCGCGGCAAGCTCTTTGATACCGTTCCTGCGGGCGGCATGTTGTCGATTGCACTACCTGCGGATCAGTTGGAACCGCTCCTGGGCGATGATCTGGATTTGGGGGCTGTGAACGCCCCGTCACTCAGCGTCGCCACTGGTCCGCAATCAGCGCTCGATGATCTTGAGGCGCGGCTGAAGGCCAAGGATATCGACTGCCAGCGCATTCCGATTGATATCGCCGCACATTCGCGGATGCTTGACCCGATCCTGAAGGATTTCGGCGATTACCTGCGGTCGATTGAGCTGCATGCCCCGAAGATCCCGTTCACGTCCAATCGCACGGGCGCATTCATCACCGATGAACAGGCGCAGGACCCCGAATATTGGGTCGGCCATTTGCGCGGCACGGTGCGCTTTGCCGATTGCCTGACCACGCTGGCCGAAAAGGACGCGCGCGTCTTTATCGAAGTCGGCCCCGGCAAGGCGATGTCTTCGCTGGCGGGCCAGCACGGCAAGGTGACCGCAAATCAGGTGATTTCGAGCCTGCGTCACCCCAAGGATCACATCGCGGATGATGCGTATTTCATGGCGATGCTGGGCCGTGTCTGGGCCGTGGGCGGCACCTTTGACTGGGGCCAAATCTGGGGCGACGCGCGGCGTTTGCGCGTCCCGCTGCCGACCTACGCGTTCCAGCACGCCGCGTATTTCATCGAACCCGGCACAGTGACCACAGATGAGGCCAGCGAATGGCTGACCCGCAATACACCGCCCGATGAATGGGGCTACCGCCCTGCATGGTTGCCGCGCTATGCGGCCTGCGATGTGGATGTGACCGGTGATCTGTCCGAGGCGGAAAAACAGATATGGCTGGTCTTTGCCGATGATGCGGGCCTGTGCGCCGCCGCCGCTGAAAGGTTGCGCGACGCAGGGCATGACGTGATCACGGTGCGCCCCGGTGATACTTTTGCGCGTGATGGCGAGGGCGGGTATTTCCTTGCCCCTGAACGCGGGCGCGAAGGCTATGATCTGCTGATTGCCGATCTCAACACCCGCGATCTGATCCCGACCCGTATTCTGCACGGCTGGATGATGACGGCGGATGAGAGTTTCCGCCCCGGTTCAAGCTTTTTCCACCGCGTGCAGGAACAGGGGTTCTATAGCCTGTTCTTCCTTGCCCAAGCGATTGGGGGCGAGGATTTGCCTGGCGATATCCACATGACTGTGCTCTCCAACGGCGCCGCCCAGCATAAAGGTGAGGCTCTGCCGCATCCTGAGAAAGCCACGCTTGCAGGGCCTGCACGGGTGATCCCGCGTGAATTTCCGCATCTGACGGTCGCGACGCTTGATCTTGAACTGCCCCAGCCCGAGGCGCGCAAGAAGCGCCGGCTGGCCAAGGCCGATACCGACCGTTTGGTGGGCCATATCCTTGAGGATGCGCTGGCCGATCCGGGCAATGGCACCGCATTGGTGCGTGCGGGTAAACGGTTTGCCCTGACCTATAAACCTGCGGCGCTGACGGATTTGCCTGATGATGGCCCTTTGCCTGTGTTGAAAGACAAAGGTGTCTATCTGATCACCGGTGGTTTTGGTGGCATCGGCCTGACGCTGGCCGAGGCGCTGATCAAACGCTGCGGTGCGCGGATTGCGCTTCTGTCGCGGAGTGCTTTGCCGCCGCGTGATGCATGGGAGACGACGCTGAGAAATACCCCACCAACTGCGTCACTCGCGCGGCGCATCAAGGCGGTGCAGGCGCTTGAGGCGCTGGGCGGTGAGATCCTCTCGGTCGCAGCGGATGTGAGCAACGTCGAGGATATCCGTGAGGCCCGCGCGCAGGTTGAGGCCGCTTTCGGGCCGATCAACGGGGTGATCCATGCCGCTGGCCACATCGACGACGCGCCGATCATGGCCAAGGATGTGACCAGCATCGAAGACGTCTTCGCCCCGAAAATCCACGGCACCCAAGTGCTAGACGAGGTGTTCCCTGACGGCGATCTGGACTGGCTTGTGCTTTTCGCCTCAAGTTCAACTGCGACGGCACCCATCGGGCAGGTCGATTATGTGGCCGCCAACGAATACCTGAACGCCTACGCCAAATCGCGCAGCGGCGGTGCGACAATGGTGCGTGCGATCAACTGGGGTATCTGGGCCGATGTGGGCATGGCTGCGGATGCGATGGAAGAACGCACAGGCGCCGCTGCCCCCGCAGAAGTGACCGATGTCAGCGCACCAATGCTGGATCACGCGACGTTTGACCGTGCGGGCGCGCGTGTCTTTACCGCGACATACACCGTGGCCGACCGCTGGTTTCTGAATGAGCACCGCACCAAGGCGGGTGACGCGCTTGTTCCCGGCACCGGATATCTGGAAATGGCCGCTGAGGCCTTGCAAAGCATGGGTGAAACGGCGGCCTTTGAGATCCGTGACCTCTATTTCCTGCGCCCCTTTGCGGTGGGTGATAGCGGATCGGTGGACCTGCGTCTGACCTTGCCGCGCAGTGAAGCAGGCTATGAGTTTTTGGTCGAAAGCGGCACGGATGGTGCCTTTGCCCAGAACGCACAGGCCAGTTTGCAGATATTACCAATGGGTGCGCCTGCGCCGCTGGATATTGCCGCCATTGCCGCGCGCTGTGCGCCGCCGATTGAAGCGGGTGAACTGGGCTGGATTGCGTCACCGCAAGAGGCGCATTTGAAATTCGGCCCGCGCTGGCGGGTCCTGCAATCCACGGCCCTTGGCGATGATGAGGGGCTTGCCACGCTCGCGCTGCCGCAAGCCGCGGCGGGGGATGCAGAGGCAGGTTATTTGCTGCATCCCGGCATGTTGGATCTGGCCACGGGCTGGGCTATGAAGCTGATCAAAGGCTATACCGCGCAGCACCTTTGGGTGCCGGTGTCCTATCGGTCGGTCAAGGTCTATGCCCCGCTGCCCACACAGGTGGTCAGTTGGGTGCGCAACGCGCGCGACAACACGTCAGACAGCGAAATCGCCAGTTTTGATATCACGCTGGCCGCGCCGGATGGGACGGTCTGTGTCGACATCAACGGCTTTACGATCCGCAAGATGGCCGAGATGACAGGTTTTGGCGCGCAAGAACCCGCCCCCGCAAAGGCGGGGCAGGATGATGTGGTACGACCCTTGTCACCTGCCGAAGAACGGCTGCGCCATAATCTGTCCCAAGGCATCCGCGCAGAGGAAGGTGCGGACCTGTTCCTGCGTGCGCTCATCAGCCCGCACCAGCAGGTGATCCTGTCATCGCTTGATCTGGATGCACTGATTGCGCAGGCGGGCCAGAGCGATGACGATGATGCCGAAGACGGACAGAAATTCTCGCGTCCGCAACTCGATAGTGACTATGTTGCACCTGAAGGTCCGATCGAAGAGCGGCTCGCAGGGTTCTGGCAGGATCTTCTGGGGGTCGATCAGATCGGCGCCGAGGACAGTTTCTTTGATCTTGGCGGGCATTCCCTGATCGCGGTGCGGCTCTTTGCGCAAACCCGCAAAGCATTCGCGGTCGATTTCCCGATCTCGGTTTTGTTCGAGGCCCCGACAATCCGCAAATGTGCGGCGCTGATTGCCGCACGCGGTGTCACCGTAGAGGGCGAGGATGCGCCAGCCGACGCCCCCAAAGCGCCTACGCGGCGCTTTACCCATCTGGTGCCAATGCATCAGGGAGAAGGCGGGCGCAAACCGCCGTTCTTCCTTGTGGCGGGGATGTTCGGTAACGTGTTGAACCTGCGCCATCTGGCCCATCTGATCGGCAGCGACCGTCCGTTCTATGGCTTGCAGGCGCGCGGCCTTCTGGGCGACGAAGAACCGCACCGCACGATTGAAGCCGCTGCCGCCGACTATATTGCCGAGATGCGGCAGGTGCAGCCGCATGGTCCCTATCACTTGGGCGGTTTTTCCGGTGGCGGCATTACGGCCTATGAAATTGCCCACCAGCTGCGCGCGCAGGGTGAAGAGATTGCCGCACTTGTGTTGTTGGACACGCCCTTGCCTGTCCGCCCAATCATGGATCGCGGCGATCGTTTACGCACGAAATTGCAGGATATCCAGCGCGGCGGTCCGATGTATCTGGTGAACTGGTTCAAGTCGCGGGTCGCATGGGAGATCGCGAAACGAAAAGGCCGCGAAGAGACCGCCGAGGAAGGTCAACAATTTCATAATCTGGCGATTCAGGATGCGTTCCTGGAAAGTGTCGGCGCCTATCAGGTCAAACCTTGGGACGGGACGATGGCACTGTTCCGCCCGCCTTTGGTGCCGAAATGGACCGTTGGCGATCGCCTGATCAGTTCCGAGCGCACCTATCTTTATCCTGACAACGACTGGACCAAGTTTGTTCCGGAGTTAGAGGTTTTCGAGGTGCCCGGGGACCATGACAGCATGGTGCTTGAACCCAATGTGCGCGTGCTGGCTGCCCGCATCCGCCGCTATCTTGAACGGCCGGCGGGAGTGGCGACCAATTACAGGGAAGCCGCTGAATAGATGTCTGATCCAAGCATCCTGACAATCGTGCTGAATTATAAGACAGCACAGATGACGCTGGAAGCGGCAGACGCCGCGCGGGTGGCGATGCAGGGTTTGCCGGGCGAGATTGTGATTGTCGATAATGACAGTCAGGACGGATCATTCGAGACGATGGCGGCGCATGTCGTCTCTGCGGGCTGGGACAGGACCCGTGTGATCCAGTCGGGCCGCAACGGCGGCTTTGGCGCGGGCAATAACGTTGGTATTCGTGCGGGGCTGTCGGATGGTGGCAGGCCGGATTACGTCTATATCCTGAACTCGGACGCCTTTCCCAAACCCGATGCGATCCGTGTGCTGTATGACCATCTGAACACGACCCCAAGCACCGGTTTCGCCGGTAGCTTCATCGCCGGTGAAGACGGTCTGCAGCACACCACGACTTTTCGATTCCCCTCGGTATGGAGCGAATTGGAAGGGTCCATCCATTTCGGCCCTGTCAGCAAGGTTTTGAAATCCTATCGGGTGCCCAGAGAGTTGACCGAGACAGCCCCTGTCGATTGGCTGGCCGGTGCCAGCATGATGATCCGGCAGGACGTTCTGGATGAAGTCGGGTTGTTTGACGAGACATTTTTTTTGTATTTCGAGGAAACAGATCTGTGCCGCCGTGTGCAAAAAGCGGGGCATCAGGGCATGTTTCTTGCAGATAGCGTGGTCACACATCTGGGATCGGTTTCAACCGGAATGAAGGAATGGAAGCGCGTGCCGGACTACTGGTTCGATTCGCGCTGGTATTACTTCGCCAAGAATCACGGGCGTGCTTATGCCGCCTGTGCCACGATCCTGCATTTGACGGGCGGCGGCCTGCACTGGCTGCGCTGTAAATTGACCGGCAAAGGCCATGGGGCGGCCCCGCATTTCCTGCGGACCATGGCCGCGCATGATCTTGCCGCAATGTTCAAACCTACGCGCGGGCAGCCTGATCTGCGACCGCAAACCGGAGAAGAGTGACATGTCCACATTTCGCGCGGTCATCATCGGAAACGAATCCCTTGCCATTCAATGTGGCGAGATGCTGCGTGATGCGGGCCATACGCTTGTTGCGGTTGTGACGCGTAACACGGATGTGGCCGCATGGGCGCGGGATGCGGGCCTGCCGGTTGTGTCCTCTGACGATGATCTGGTAGCGGCCCTGTCGGACCTATCTTTTGACTGGCTCTTATCCATCGCCAACCTTGATATGATCCCCGATGCCGTGCTGGCGCTGCCCGCGCGCGGGGCGGCAAATTTCCATGATGGTCCTTTGCCGCGCTATGCGGGCCTGAATGCGCCGGTTTGGGCGCTCTTGGCAGGTGAGGCCGAGTACGGCATCAGCTGGCATTTGATCGAAGGCGGCGTGGATGAAGGCAGGCTGCTGGCGCAAAGCTTTTTTGATGTGGCCCCCGATGAAAACGTTCTGACGCTGAATGCAAAATGCTATGCCGCCGCGATCGACAGTTTCGCCACGGTGATCGACAAGCTGGCCAGTGACGCCCCTGTCGTGACAGCACAAGACCTGACGCAGCGCACCTATTTCGCCAAGAATGACAGGCCAGCCAACGCCGCCCGTCTGGATTTCACCCAAACTGCGCGCAAGATCACGACGCTGGTGCATGCGCTGGACCACGGTGACTATTGGAACCCGCTGACCTGCCCCAAGATCGCGACGGACGCTGGGGTGTTTCTTGTGGCGAAAGCGGCTGCTGAAAAAACTGCGTCTGATGCGGCACCCGGCTCGGTGATTGCCGTGGGCGATGACAGTCTCACCGTTGCAACTGCCACCGCGCCTGTCACCCTGCGGGGGTTGCGCGATGCGGTGGGGCGCGCTGTCGCTGTCGCAGATGTTGCGCAAGTTGGCGATGTGCTGCCAAAGCTGACACCCGAAGAAGGCGCGGCGCTGACCGCAGCGCTCAAAGACACACTGAAACACGAGGGGACATGGCGCAAAACGCTTGCGGCGATGACCCCTGCCAACCTGCCGCTGATCGACATGGGCGCGGGTGAAGGCGAGGTTATCAGCCTGCCGTTGACGGGTGATGCCGCTGATTTGGCCCGCGCGCTTGGGGCGTTGGGGGCCGCGTTGTCCGATGAATCTGTCACGCTGGCGCTGGGCGTAGCCCATGAACATCCCGGTTATCTGAACGACTGGGTGCCCGTTGGAGCAGGGGATGACATGGGTGCGGCGGCGGCCCGTGGCCCTTTTGCCGCCGATCTTTGCGCCCGTATTCCCGGCGGTGTCGCGATGCCTGCCTTGGGGCTGTCGTCACAAGGCCACATCAACGGGACCGCCCTGACAGTGGCGGGGAACATGCTCTACGCCGATAGGGGCAAGTTGAGCGCGGCAACCGCCCGACTGATGGCTGCGCGCCTTGATCATATGGCAGCCCAGATCGCCAAGGGCGCGGCCCCGGCGATCCTTTCCGAGGCAGAGCGGCAGACCGTTCTTTATGACTGGAACGCGACCGCCACGGACTACCCTGCCGACCTGTGCATCCATCAGGCGTTCGAGGCGCAGGTCGCCCGCACCCCTGATGCCGAGGCACTGGCCTTTGAGGGCGAAAGCCTGACCTATGCGGAACTGAACACCCGCGCCAATGCGCTGGCTCATGTGCTGCGCGCAAAGGGCGTTGGCCCTGACGCGATTGTCGGTCTACACCTGCGGCGCTCGTCGGCGCTTTTGATCGGGGCCTTGGCGATCATGAAAGCGGGCGGTGCCTATCTGCCGATGGACCCTGCCTATCCCGCCGACCGGACAGCCCATTTTATCGCAGACAGCGGCACGAAGGTGATCGTCACCGACAGCGCCCTTGCCGCCGATCTACCGCCCTCCGATGCTGAAACGGTGCTGGTTGATGCCTTTCCCGCAGGGACCGAGACGGGCAATCCTGACAGCGGCGTCACCGGCGCGCATCTGGCCTATATGATCTATACCTCAGGCTCGACCGGTAAGCCGAAAGGCGTGATGGTCGAACACCGCAATGTCGCGAATTTCTTTACCGGCATGGACGACCGCATTGCGCATGATCCGCCCGGTGTGTGGATGGCGGTCACATCACTGTCGTTTGATATTTCGGTGCTGGAGCTGTTCTGGACCCTCGCGCGGGGGTTCAAGCTTGTAATCTCGGGCGACGAAAGCCGTGCACTGGTCGCAGGTGAAGGCAGCACGCCGGGTGTCGGCATGGACTTCAGCCTGTTTTACTGGGGCAATGATGACGGGATCGGGCGCGATAAATACCGCTCACTGTTGGAAGGCGCGCAGTTCGCTGACGATAGCGGGTTCTGCGCTGTCTGGACGCCCGAGCGGCATTTCCACGCTTTTGGTGGGCCTTACCCGAACCCGTCTGTGACGGGTGCCGCCGTTGCTGCCGTGACCAAGAATTTAGCGGTGCGTGCGGGGTCTTGCGTGGCGCCTCTGCATCACACGGCACGGATCGCCGAAGAATGGGCGGTGATTGATAACCTCACAAACGGGCGGACGGGGCTTGCCATTGCCTCTGGCTGGCAGCCCGATGATTTTGTGCTGCGGCCCGAAAACACGCCACCCAAGAACAAACCCGCGATGTTTGATGCGATCCGCGATTTGCGCAAACTCTGGGCTGGTGAAGCCGTGGAATTCCCGCGTGCGAACGGCGAGATGCACGGTGTCGTCACGCAGCCGCGCCCTGTTTCAAAGAAACTGAACGTGTGGGTCACGACCGCAGGCAACCCCGAGACGTGGAAAGAGGCGGGGACCAACGGTTGCAACGTGCTCACCCACCTTCTGGGGCAGAGCGTGGGCGAAGTGGCCGAAAAGATCGTGATCTATCATGATGCCTTGCGCGCGGCGGGCCACAACCCCGACGATTTTTCCGTCACCCTGATGCTGCACAGCTTCCTGTCAGACACCCGCGACCACGCCCGCGAAATCGCCCGTGAGCCGATGAAGGACTACCTGCGCGCTGCCGCTGGTCTGATCAAGCAATATGCGTGGGCCTTTCCCGCGTTCAAAAAGCCCAAAGGCGTCGAAAACCCGATGCAGATTGATCTTGGCTCGCTCGACGAGGACGAGATGGACGGCATTCTGGAATTCGCCTTCGAGCGCTATTTCAACGACAGCGGGCTGTTCGGCACGGTCGAGGATGCCATTAAACGCGTCAAAGAGGTCAAGGCCATTGGCGTGACCGAGGTTGCCTGCCTGATTGATTACGGTATTGACGTTGATCATGTGCTGGAGGGACTGAAGCCGCTGGCAAAGGTCGTGGCGGCCAGCAATCAGCAGGTCGCACAGGGTGATTATTCCATCGCGGCCCAGATCGCCCGCCATAAAGTCACCCATCTGCAATGCACCCCGTCCATGGCGCAAATGCTGACGATGAACGACGAGGCGCGCGCAGCCCTGTCGGGGATCAAACACATGATGGTCGGGGGCGAGGCCCTGCCGAGTGCGCTGGCCGATGAGCTGCGCCAGATCACAGGCGGGCATGTCGAAAACATGTATGGGCCGACAGAAACGACGATCTGGTCTACCACCCAGACCGCAGAGGCCGGACAGGGTGTCGTGCCTATTGGAACCCCGATCGCCAATACACAGGTCTATGTGCTGGATGAAGCCATGCAGCCGGTTCCTGTTGGTGTGCTGGGCGAGCTTTATATCGGCGGCGCAGGTGTGACGCGGGGCTATTTCCAGCGGAATGAACTGACTGCCGAACGGTTTCTGCCCAACCCCTTTGCTGATGGGCGCATGTATCGCACCGGTGATCTGGCGCGCTGGCGGCCTGATGGGCGGCTTGATTTTCTGGGGCGCGCTGATTTTCAGGTCAAACTGCGCGGGTACCGCGTTGAACTGGGCGAAATCGAAAGCGTGATCGACCGGCATGAGACGGTTCAGCAATCCGTGGTCGTGGCGCGTGAGGACACGCCCGGGGTGGTGCAACTGGTCGGGTATCTGTTGGCCGATGGCAAGGTGGACGAGGCCGCGCTGCGCAAGGAGATGCTGCAATCCCTGCCGGACTATATGGTGCCGCGCCATTTTGTTACGCTGGATGCCTTTCCTTTGACGCCCAACAAGAAGATCGACCGCAAGGCGTTGCCGGCGCCCACCCTTGGGCAGGCCCCCGCTGCACCTGCGCCGGTCGCGGCACCTGCGGCGTCTCCGGCCCCCGTTGATTTGGGATCAGAGGCCGAGATCAGCGACAGGATCGCCGCGATCTGGTCTGCGACACTTGGTGTGCCGCAAATCGGGGCGAAAGACAGCTTCTTTGATCTTGGTGGTCATTCCTTGCTGGCCGTGCAGGTTCACCGTGAAATTCGCGCGTCGATGGGTGTGCAGAAACTGTCGATCACCGATATTTTCCGCGCACCGACATTGGGTGCGTTGGCAAAGATCGTCGCACAAAAGGTCGGCGCAAAGCCCGCACCATCGCAACCCGCTGCCGAAACGCCGCCGCCAGAAGCCGCACCCGCAGCAGCGCAATCCACAGGTGACCCCCTCCAAGACGCGATGGCCCGCCGCCGTGAAATGCGTGAGCGCAGGCGCAATCGCTGATGGAAGGCGTAAGGGCGGCTCTGCGGCAAATGCTTGGCCCCCATGCCGGGATCGGTGTAACTGATCCGGCCCAAGACGCCGCGCTTTGGGATGAAGAGGCCGCCGCAGTCGCCCGCGCCGTCCCGAAACGCCGCACCGAATTTGCCGCAGGGCGCAGTGCCGCGCGTGTTGCAATGGCCGAGATCGGGTTTGCGCCCGCCGCGATCCCGCAGGGCCCTGATCGCGCACCCATCTGGCCATCTGGGGTGTCAGGGTCGATCGCCCATTGCGACGCTTGTTGCGTATCCGTTGTCGCCCTGAAGGAAGAGCATCAAACGCTTGGCGTCGATATTGAACCGGCTACGCCACTCACCCCTGATCTGTTCGCGGTCATCTGTACCCCGGCAGAGCGCGCGTGGCTTGCGGGTGAACCTGATCCGGGCCTTGCCGCAAAGATGATCTTCAGTGCCAAAGAAGCTGTTTATAAGGCCCAATACCCGCTGACCGGCAAGGTCATCGGGTTTGACGCGGTGACGCTTAATATGACCGACGGCGCCTTTCGTGTTGTTGGTGATCCCACCCTTGCAAACATGAAAGGTGCGATCTTGATCGAAGGCGGTCTGATCCTATCTGTTGCCTATGTTTAAACGTATCGCGTTATTTGTTATTGCACCCGCCCTCGCTGTCTTGGCCGCACTTGGCCTCTATGCGCGCGATCCTGCGCCACTTGATAAAGACACCTTTGAAGCGCTCTACGCAGAACCCGCCCCAAAGCCTGATGGCCCGCGGCAGGTCTTTCACATCGGCCATAGTCTTGTGGGGCGGGATATGCCTGCGATGCTCGCACAGTTGGCGGGAGAGGGGCATGACTATGCCAGCCAGTTGGGATGGGGCGCGACGCTGAAATCGCATTGGGAACCGGATGTTGCGATCAACGGTTTCGCCGAGGAGAACGTGCATGAAAAATACCGTGACGCACATGAAGCGGTAGAGTCCGGTGATTATGATGCGCTTGTTTTGACAGAGATGGTCGAGATCAAGGATGCGATCAGGTATTTTGACAGCCCAACCTATATTTATCGCTGGACCGACAAGGCCCAGGCCCGCGGTCTGCCAGTCTATCTCTATGAGACATGGCACCAGTTGAATGATGAGACCGGTTGGCTGACACGTCTTGATCAGGATTTGGGTCTATACTGGGAAGATGCCATTCTGCGACCGGCACTTGCACGGGCCGAGACCCCGCAACCGGTGTACCTGATCCCCGGTGGTCAGGTCATGGCCGCTTTCGCGCGCGCCTTGGAAGCACAGGGACCGGTGGGGCCTTTGGCCAGCCATGAAGATCTGTTCAGCGATGACATCCACTTCAACGACTATGGCGCCTATCTGATGGCGCTGACGCATTATGCGGTGCTCTATCAGCAAAGCCCTGTCGGGCTGCCGCACCAGCTTTTGCGCGCAGATGGAACAGCTGCCGATGATCCGGGCGCAGAGGCCGCGCGTCTGATGCAAAACGTCGTCTGGGATGTCGTGACATCCCTGCCCCGCACGGGGGTGCGAAGCTGACCTGATCTATTTATATTCGATCAGCACCATGTCCTTGTTGCGAAACCGTCGCCAGAAATAAGTCAGCATGCCGATGACATTGGGCACTTTGGACAGGCTGAGGAAAACAGCCTGATGGCGGGCCTTCTCCGGAGCCAAACCTTCGGCTTGCAAGCCGCGGACGGTGCGGACGTAGGACAAAAGATAGAGCAAGACGACCGGCACCAGCAGCCACGGTGCAAAGATGAAACCCACACCCGCAACAAGCGGAAGAATCGCGCCGAAGACCAAAATGCGGATGCGGGTGCGCCGTGCATATTCAGGGTGCAACCTGCTCACTTGGGTAAAGGCGTGCCCCGCGCGCACCGCCCTCTGCCACCACTGTCCAAAGCGCATCATATCCGCATCGTGTTTCGTCATCTTCTCAGGCAGACGATGCAACCGCCATCCTGCTTTACCGACACGGATGCAGAACTCTTCATCCTCTCCGGCAATGATTCCGGGGTTGAAACCGTTGACCTCAAGAAAGACGGCCGAACGGACGAGCATATCACCACCGCAAACGTCAATATCACCGGCGGGCCTGTGCCATTCGAAGTCGGCCAGTCCGTTGTAGACGCTGGCATCGGGGTATAACTCTGAACGCCAACCGGTGACGATGCCCATGTCATCATGTGCGGCAAGTGCGGCAAGTCCGCGCGCGATCCAGCCCGGCTCGACCATGCAATCACCGTCAATGAACTGGACAAATTCCGGCACGGGATCGAGGGCCGCAAAACCCGCGTTACGGGCCCTTGCGGCGGTGAAAGGCACGCTGAGGTCCAGCTCGACCACCTGCGCGCCCGCGTCGCGTGCGGCCTGCAGGCTGTTATCGGTTGACCCGCTATCCACATAAACGATGCGCGGCACGACCCCTTGCAGCGATGCAAGGCTGGCCACCAGGCGCGCACCCTCGTTGCGCCCAATCACGACCACGGCAATGTCGGCTGTGTCTGTCATGCGCTGTGCGTTCCGGTGGTTTGCGAAAGTGGTGTCATCGGTGTCTCCATGCCCGCGCAATCTGGCGATAGTAGGGCACCTTAGCCGTCAGGGAAAAACCTGCGCAGCTTTGCTGCATTCTGTGTCTGATCATGGACTTTTGCAACGCGCGCACGGCCTGTCGCGCCCATTGCTGCCAATGTCGCCGTATCCGCCGAGAGCGCATGCGCCACCGCGGCTTGCAGGGCTTGCACATCGCCTGCTTTGACGATCCAGCCGACTTCTGCATCCACCAGTTCGGGAATTCCCGTGATCCGCGTGGTCACAACCGCACGACCCATTGCGAGGCTTTCCATCAAGACGATGGGCAGGCCTTCGGCGAAACTGGGCAAGGCAAAGATGCGCGCGCCCTGAATTGCGGCGCGGACTTCATCACCGGTGCCCCAACCGGCCAGTGTCACGTGGTTCTCGAGGCCCAATTCTGCAACGCGTTTTTCGATGGATGCGCGGTCTTCACCATCGCCGATAAAGACCAGTTCGAGGGTCGGAAAGTCTTTGACCAGAGGCGCCACCGCTTCGACCAGCAGGGCCTGCGCTTTTGCCGGACACAGGCGGCCGACGCAGACAATCCGTGCGTTTTCCGGCGGCGGGGTCAGTTCGAATTCGTCCAGATCAATCCCGCAGCGCACAACATGGACTTTGTCCGCACCGGTCCCGCCCGTCGCTGTCAGGATCACATCGCGCGCGTAATCGGTGATCGCGGCGACAAAGGCGGCATGTGCCACTTTCATCGGCAGGCCATTGGCAGCCGGATCGTCGAATTCATCAGGGCCGTGGGCCGTGAAACTGTAGCTGGGGCCGCCCATCCGGCGCGCAAGCAAGGCCACCGCCGCCGAATTGGTCGAGAAATGCGCATGCACGTGATGGATATTTTTCGCTTTGGCGGCCTGCTTGAAAAACACAGCCTCGACCAGATAGGCCACGTTCCGGAGACCTGTACTGCCTGGCCGTGTGGCCAGATGCAGCATTGTCTTTGCCGCGCGGACAAAACCGATCGGGTTGGTAACGATCTCGGACACGGTCCGCCCCGCCAGCGCCAAGGCCCCCTGTTTGAGGATATAGGTCGTCTTGCCAACCTCGTCGCGGTCGCGCGGATCGACGGGGACTTCCGCCCAATCGCGGATCGCAAAGCGGGTGACAGGCACGCCAGCCGCCTCATGCGCGTGGATTTCGCGCCGCACAAAGGTGGTCGACGTGATCGGGTAGGTGTTCATCAGATAGGCAAGGCCCATGTCAGAGCAGCCCTCGCAGATAGGCCCCGTATTCTGTCTTGGCATAGCGATCTGCCAGCGCGATCAGTTCCGCATCAGTGATCCAGCCAGCGCCATAGGCAATTTCTTCGGGGCATCCGGTTTGCATCCCTTGCCGGCTTTGCAGGGTGCGCACGAAATTGGCAGCGTCCAGCAGGCTGCCATGGGTGCCGGTATCAAGCCACGCATAGCCGCGCCCCATGGTCTCGACCTTGAGCGCACCCTCGGTCAGATAGCTTTCCAGCAAGCTGACGATTTCCAGCTCTCCACGTGTGCTGGGCTTGATGGCGCGTGCGCGTTCGGGTGCGGTGCCATCTAGGAAATACAGCCCTGTCACCGCGTAGTTGGAAGGCGGCACATCCGGCTTTTCGATAATCCGTGTAACACGGCCGGTTTCATCCATCCCCACCACGCCGTATCGTTGGGGATCGGCCACGCGGTAGCCAAAGACCGTGCCACCTTCCGTCTGCGCATCTGCGCTAGAGAGCAGTTCCGGCAGGCCGTGTCCGAAGAAAATGTTATCCCCCAGCACCATGGCCGAGTGCGCGCCATCCAGGAAATCCTCGGCGATCAGATAGGCCTGTGCCAGACCATCGGGGCTTTCCTGCACAAGCCATGTGATCTGTAGGCCCCATTGCGCGCCGTCGCCCAGCAGGTTCTGGAACTGCGCCTGATCCTGCGGGGTCGTGATGATCCCGATTTCGCGGATACCGGTCAGCATCAAGACTGACAGCGGGTAATAGATCATCGGCTTGTCGTAGATCGGCATAAGCTGTTTCGACAGCCCTTGGGTGATCGGCCAAAGCCGCGAACCGGTGCCACCTGCGAGGATTAGTCCTTTACGTGTGCTCATAACATTGTCCTACGCGATAAGGTCTGTTGCGTCAGCATTTTTGCAAGTGCGCTGCGCCAATCAGGGCGCGCGATGCCAAAGGTCGCTTCGGTGCTGGTGCAATCCAGCCGTGAATTGGCGGGGCGTTTGGCGGGGGTCGGATAGTCTGCGGTCGTGATATCGGCGACAGTCACGTCGCGGCCGGCGATGTCAAAGATCGCGCGTGCGAAATCGGCCCATGATACATCGGGTGCGCCGCTGAAATGGTAGGTGCCGCTGGCCCCCTGTCCTGCGGCCAAGGTCTTGGCGATGGTCAAACAGGCGGCGGCGATGGCATCGGCGGGTGTCGGGCCGCCGATCTGGTCGGCCACGACGGTTAGCGCATTGCGCGTCTCTGACAGCCGCAGCATGGTGGTGACGAAATTCTTGCCGTTCGCGTCAAAGACCCACGCCGTGCGCAGAATCGCGAAGGTGCCGCCAGCGCCCGTCACACCCTCTTCGCCCGTCAGCTTGGTCCGCCCGTAAGCACCAAGCGGGCCGGTCGGGTCTGTGGGTCGCCACGCAGCACCTGCGCTGCCGTCAAAGACATAGTCGGTCGAGATATGCACGAAGGGGATATTCTTGGTGGCACAGGCCTGCGCCATTGCGGTGGGGGCGTCAGCGTTGACGATCCGGGCTGTCGCTTCGTCGGTTTCGGCGGCGTCCACGGCGGTATAGGCGGCGGCGTTGATGACTGCATCCGCATCACTGGCGGCAATCATCGCGGCACAGGCGGCGGGGTTGGTCAGGTCGGCAGCATCGCGCCCGAGCGCGGTGATCTCGACCTCCGCAGCAGGGCCCTCGGCGATCAGCGCGCGGGCAACTTGGCCGGTTCTGCCGAAAACCAATACCTTCATGCCTTGCCCAATCGCGCACCAACACCGTCGCGATCCAGAAGCGGCTGCCACCAGTCAGAGTTATCAAGATACCATGCGACAGTTCTGGCAAGGCCTTCTTCCAGCGTGACCGAGGGCCGCCAGCCGAGTTCCGTGCGGATGCGGGTCGGGTCAATCGCATAGCGCAGGTCATGGCCCGGGCGGTCTGTGACATAGGTGATCAGATCGGCATGAGGGGCGGCCTCGGGGCGGTGTTGGTCGAGCAGGGCGCAAATCTTCGTCACAAGATCAATGTTCCGCGCCTCGTTCTCGCCCCCGATGTTATAGCTGCGGCCCAACTGCCCGCGCGCGAGGACAGTCAGCAAGGCATCTGCGTGATCTTCGACATAAAGCCAGTCGCGCACGTTTTCGCCTTTGCCATACACCGGGATCGGTTTGCCGTGCAGCGCGTTCAGGATCACGACAGGGATGAGCTTTTCGGGGAAATGATAGGGGCCGTAATTGTTGGAACAATTGGTCAGGACAACAGGCAGGCCATAAGTTTCTGCCCAAGCGCGCACCAGATGGTCGCTGGCGGCTTTGGAAGCGGAATAGGGGCTGCGCGGATCGTAGGGTGTCTCTTCGGTGAATTGCCCGTCGGCACCAAGCGAGCCGTAAACCTCATCCGTAGAGATGTGGTGAAAGCGGAATGTATCGGGTCTGCCTTCTGCGTCCCAATAGCTGCGCGCGGCCTCAAGCAGGGTGTAGGTGCCGGTAATGTTGGTCTGGATAAAGGCGCCAGGCCCGTCGATCGACCGGTCAACGTGGGATTCCGCAGCAAGATGCATGATCGCGTCGGGGCGGTGCCGGGCCAGAATATTGTCCACCGCCGCACGGTCACAGATATCGGCCTGTTCGAACGCATAAAGCGGGCTGTCCGCGACACTGGCGACATTGGCCAGACAAGCGGCATAGGTCAGCGCATCCAGATTGACAACGCTATGCCCCTGCGCGACCGCCTGCCGCACAACGGCGGACCCAATAAAACCTGCGCCACCGGTGACAAGAATTTTCATGTCGCATCCATATAGGTGAAAGGTGATGAAAAACCGTGTAGGGAGCTTTTGGCAATGAACCTGTGATTTCTCTTCACTTTGGAAAGCTCTTTGCTAATCCAAGGGACAAAGTGTGGTGAGCTCTAATGAACATCAACGAAGACATTCAAAATGACGCCATGCAATACACGCACAAATTTCGACTGTGCAAACGTCGGGAGGAGTGAACTCTATGGCGTCAGTCAGCCCAATTTGAATTACTGAATGCATAGATCACCTTCTACTTAATATATGCCAAGTCCGACCATGTTTTACGGGATAGGCAGTCCAAAATCCATCCTCATGTTTAGGGATACGTTGCCAATGATCAGTTGTCCGTTTGTGAGGAATGCCAGGCCGGAAAAAGACTGATTTATGACCAGACCCTGTTTGACCAATATGAAAGTAATGACCGCAGAGAAAACGTTTGGTTGACGGGGGCGTCACCATTTGTAGCCGCGTCGCGGCCATCGTTTCTGTCTAGCTGCACGCTTAGCTTGGCGCCAATTGTTGGCTATCTGATGAGTGGTCAAATGCGCTATCGGGGTGAATTCAGTATCTCAGCAAATGTTCAATCACTCTGTCCTGCGTAGGTATATCCAGATCAGGATAAAGTGGCAGGCAGAGAATCTGAGATGCAATCTTGCGGGCAACCGGCAAACCGGCCGGGTTAGCAGAAGCCAGGCTCTTATAGGGCTCCATATCCGAGATGAGCGGGTAGAAGTATTTGCGCGTGAAGATGTTCTCTTCCTCAAGTCTGCTGTGTAGCTCATCGCGACTTACGTGAAAATCGGAACCGACAAGAATCGGAAATGCATAGTGGTTGTGACCCACGATGCCGGTTGGACTTGGACAACTCAGCCGTCGGATGTTGCTTAGTTGCTCCATATACCGTTGCGCAACACACGCTCGATCAGCAAGCACTTCGTCGATTCTGCAAAGCTGAGCCAGCCCGATCGCCGCAGAAAATTCATTCATCTTGGCGTTCATGCCAATCGCATTGGCCGCACCCGTGGCGTCAAAGCCGAAATTGGCCAACCGATCTATGGCTAGCTTTGTCTCGCGATCTCGTACGATGACCGCGCCCCCTTCAAATGTATTGAAGACCTTTGTTGCGTGAAAACTCAGTACCGACATTTCGCCATGTCGCAGAATAGACTGTCCGTTGCGATGCACACCGAAAGCATGCGCGGCATCATAGAGTACCTTCAGACCATGACGATGGGCTACCTCAGCAAGCCCGTCAGTATCACACGGCACGCCAAAAGTATGAACCGGCAGAAGCGCCTTGGTCTGTGGCGTTATCAAGGCTTCTATTTTCGTAGGGTCGAGGTTCAAAGTTATTGGGTCGATGTCCGCAAAGACAGGCGTTGCTCCCGCCAGCTTAATTGCATGAGACGTTGCTACAAACGAAAACGGTGTTGTAATCACCTCTCCAGAGGTTATCCCGGCTTGCTGCATTGCGAGAACGGTGCCTAATGTAGCATTCGCCACAAGCGAGATATGCTCTACGCCCAGATAATCTGACAACGCGCTTTCAAACCTCTGCAACACAGGGCCATTGTTTGTGAGGATCCGTCGGTCCCATATCTCTTCGAGCAGGGGAATTATATCTGCCAGAGCGGGGAGGTTCGAACGCGTTACATAGACGGGTTGTTTCTTCATCTAGCTATCTTCATCAATAACCATCGCAGGTCAAAAAATATTATCGTCAGCAGGTAGACAAATTGCGGAGCACCGCAACCTCGGCCAGGTATTTTCGCCAACGGGGTCCTAGGTCGAATTTCTGCACAAGTGCGCCACGGGCAAATCATGCGCAGTAAACCAAACTGGAGCGGGTGAGTGCATCACCGGAGCCGAGTACGTTGAAGGACGAGCTGATAAGTCTTATGGGCAAGTCACAAGCCCAACAGAGCTGGCCAAATGATCCATTCTTCGGGCAAAGGTAGCTTCAAATGTATGTTTGCGGGCAAAAGCTACCGCGCGTGACATTGCAACAGCAAGTTCGTGCCGGTCTTCATGCAGTTGAGCGATCCGTTGTGCCAGTAGCGCCGGCTTGCCGATCGGGCTAAGGAAGCCCGAGTTAGAATGAGAAACGATACCGCTGAAAGCTTCGTTTGCATATCCAGCAATAGCAACCCCGCAAGACATCACCTCAGGATAGGTGCTGGATGGATCTCCTTGTGGGTGTGGGCAAATAAAGAGGTCTGCGCTGGTCTTCAGATAGGGAATCCATTCAGTCCGGAAATCCATGGGGCTGTGCAATGCGACGCAATTAGCGAGAGGCGGTGCTGAAATTGCAGACTTCAATTCCTCGGTCAGTGGGCCATCTCCGACGATATCAAGCGAAAACGGTACCCCGAGGTTAACCAGAGCTTTCGCAATCCGGGGCAAGTCAAGAACCCCTTTCATTGCCGTTAGCCGCCCGCCAAAGACCAAACGCAATGGCTGTTTTCTCAATATCTCTGAAGTCTTTAGCGATAATGCGTCATCCAACAGGATGTCTGCTTCCCGTACGCGGTTGTCGAAAAATAAGAGCGCGTTCGACTGCAACGGTCGATAGATGTCATATGTAGGGGTCCCACTGCATTGGAGACCTGCAGACTTCTGCAGCATCTTCCGGCGCATGCGTTCGGCCCCTTGTAGCCAGGCCCTGCGGCGCATTCTGATAACGGGGTTTGACACTTCTGCGCTCATGATCTGGCGCTCCGTCTTAGGTGAGTATTCACTGACGAAGACGACGGGGACCTTAATCTCGTTGCAAATTTGCAGCATTGGTGCCTCATCTGGCGCCAAAAAAGCCATGACACCAGCCGCGCCCTTTAAGCGGGATGCAAGCTGCCCAAGGTCCTGAGGGCGGATCTCGATGCCATTCGGACCGTTTCCCAAAGTTACCTCGACTGGATCAAGATCGCGAACGGGTTGATTTGTCAGACGCGCCAGTGTGGTGACGGGGCCAGGCCAGTTTTTGGCGTATTCAGCGACTCCATCAAGGTATTTTTGAGTCAGAAACAGTTTCCCTTCTGCATCTACACTGGCCGGTAGGACTGGGAGCAAAATCAATTCTGGGTCTTTCATGAATCTTCACAGTCCTCAGACGAGATTTTTTAATACGATATCAGACCCAGAGAGGCTCAAGCGTGGCCAAGGCTCAGGGTGCATAAACTGAATATAACAGTTCCAGCAAGGACAATTGCCGGCAGGAATGCTCCGAGGCGGTGGCCATTGAGGGTAGCAACGCGTCATGACTCTGTGAGTTTATCAAACACGCGTTCGATCTGGATGCAAAGTCTGTAACGGCGCCCGTCAAATCTAATGATCCTTTTGCCTTTGAGTTTAGGCCAATGAGCTTCGGGAAATGCCGCTGCTAGTGACTACAAAAAGGTCTTGGGAAAGGGATACAACATATTGTATCGGTCCGTCGTTAGGCGCCTTCGTAAACAAACGGCGATGCAAACGCAGCGAAGCTCACCGCCGCTGCATCTTTGTCTGACAGATGGGCACCTTGCACATCAATCCCCCAATCAATCGCCAGATCAGGATCATCAAAGCGCACAGACCCTTCGGTGTCCGGCGCATAAGTCGCCGAGCATTTATAGGCGACCATGCAATCGGCTGTGCGGGTGACAAAACCGTGCAGGAAGCCTTCGGGAATGAACAACTGGTTGCCTTTCTCAGCTGACAATTCGCACCCGACCCACTGGCCATAGGTGGGAGAACCCTTGCGGATATCGACAGCGACATCCCAGATGACGCCTTGCAATACGCGAATAAGTTTAGCTTGCGCAGAAGGCGGCGCTTGAAAATGCAAGCCGCGCACGGTGCCGATATCGCGGCTATAGGACTGGTTGTCCTGCACAAACTGGGTGGTGATCCCGTGCTGGGCCAGCGTGTCTGCGTTATAGGTTTCGCTAAAATGGCCACGGCTGTCGACAAATCGGCGTGGGGTAAACGCGATGACCTCATTTAGGAAGGTTTTGTTTATCGTTTCAAGCAATGGCGTAACCTAATCCACATAGAAATTTGCCATAGTCTTAGGCGATGCCCGTACCGAAAGCTATCTCTGCCCATTCATGGCTCCGGGCGGGAACTCTTCAGTGTTCCGACGACCCAGTACGCGAACGCTTTTCCCAAATCCGTCCCCGAGTTAGCACAAACGGACGAAACGAAACGCCTTGCCTCACCGCTATCGGCGCAGCCTACGAAGCAAGTTCATGGACTTTCGGTAAACAATCGGAGGTACAAATTCACGCACGACGCGCAGGACCGCTTCACTGCTCGCGGCGTCTTTAGAGCCGGGGCGCTGTTTAAAGACTGTTGATTGCGCGACACGTCCATCCTCCCAAGTTGCGGTGTAGTAATACAACGCAATAGAAAGGCGGGGGTCACCATTGGGGTGGTTCACAGGTTCCGGGTTGCCATGCATTGTGTTGGCGCCTGTGGAAAAACAGCACATCCTGTTCATTATGGGGACGAAAGAGTCTACCTTTTCGCTCATATCGTCGGTCCATACTTCAAACGATCCGCCATATTCCTCTTTCCAGTCTGGATTGAGGTAAATCAGCACGTTCAAACGACGTTCTAAATTCATAATCTGATGATAGTTAAAGTCGGCATGAATGCTTAGAAAGCCGGTCGTGTTTGTGCGGTGCACGCCGCCACCGCCGTAATATGGATCAGGTATCAAGCCTTTGATCCCAGACATATTTTCCAAGAATTGGATGAAGGGGCGAGAATTTAGCGCGTGAAAAACCGACTTAGAGTAGGGCGGCATGCGATCAGGGTTATATGACGTCTTGAGCTTTTCGTTGGGGCTGTCGTTCTCGGCTTTCTTCTCTCCCATCTGAAGCGCCTCTTCCCGGACGCGGGTGACCATCTCCAGCGGTAAGAAATTATCGACACAAATGTAGTGATACGGTGTTTTTGACTGGTAATCGGCAGCGAGAGAAGCCCCAATTTCTTTTGTTGCTCCATGGTCAAAACTGAGCGTCTCTGGATCAATGGGGAGGAAACTCGACATAATGCTCACTCTAAGGAAAACTACTGATATCAAGCTATTTAAGATGCCGTGTCAGGTCAAGCTGATGCCGATTATCATCGCTGCCTCACAACCGCTAACAACCTGCCTCCTCCCCCAAAAGAAATTGCACCGGGTCAGGATCGATTGACTGATCAAGCTTGTCGCGTTGTCAGGTTTCACGACAATCAGTTGTAGATGGGGCTTGATTGGTAATTTGTATCGGCTAGCCGAGGTGCAGTTGGACCGCTTCCGGCCCTGTTCTTAAATGGAACGAACCGTGCGCGTGTAGATGTCATGCGGCTTTCAGAGTGCACCCAGCGCATGACCAGGCCAGGCTGCCCGAATGCAAGATGTCGCCTGGCAGGTGTTTTCAAATTAGAAAGATTGAACTCTCATTGAACGATCCTCCGTCTCGAGCTTCAAACACCGTTCTCTGATCGGCACCTACACGTCAGTGTCAATTTCACTCATAAATAGCTGATCAAGCGCGGCTTCGTAGCGGGCAGCTGCTTTAGGAGAGAGTGCGCCCGAATATAGCAGCATCCAATGCGCGAACGTCATCTCATGACGTGTCCAAACCATGCCATATTCATGCATCAGCTCCAAGCGAGTCCAAGTCTGTGTTCTTTGCCAGAAAAAGTCTGTGCTTTGATAATCGACAAAGCAGAAACAGTCCCGGAATGCGGCCCAGGTGTCTTGGATCGTCCAGTCTTGATGACGACCTATTCTTGTCAAGTACTGGGACGCCAAGTAGCTTTCGGGAGCGGCGTGACGGCACTCTTCACCAATGGGAACCTGATGATAGATTTCCTTGTCGCTTTCCGGAAAATGTGCAGGTGGATTTCCTTCCCGAAGTGGAGGTGTCCAGTACTTCAGCATGTCATCACCATGACCGAACACTGTTTGGTCTGTCACGTGATAAGGTGCATATTTGAGGGACCCATACCCCACACCAAAGATCCGGTATTTTTGATCAAACCCACCTGTTGCCGGCATAGTCTTGGCCATTGATGCCAATTCCGACATTACATTGGGGTTGTATAGCCGTTGGTCTACGCGGGTCTTGAGAACCCATACAGCGCCTTCCTCAACCGCTTTTTTTATGCCAGCCCCTGCGCTCGTGAGTTGCATATTGATGTTAAAAAGACCGGGATTTTCAGGCTTTTCACACAGGACCAGTTTAACTCCCAATCCGCGAATAGCTTCAAGATGTTCATCAGGCGTGTCTGCCCAAGTTGACAAAATCAACTGCACGTCAGGCATATGGCGACGATAAATCTTCAGGGTCTCATAGGCGAAATTGTCTGGCACAGGTAGTGGGCCCTGCATGACGATTGCCATTTTTTCTACATCGATAGGACGGTCAGCTTGGGTCCGGATGGCATCGGAGAACTTCGGCCGTTTTCGATATGTCGTATATTCATTTGAGTGCTTGTTCAGCCAATCGATCGACCCATCAAGCAAACGCTGGGCAACCTTGTTGCTGACTTTGTTGAAAAATTCGCTGGTGCCCAAGCCTACTCTCCCTTCTTCAAAGGAGGAAGTCGTTCCATCAACTTCTTGGACACAAGACTGTTTTCAAACTCTCGCAAATCAGCGGGCACGCCGATGCCATGCATCCCGGCTCCAACTCTTCCAATTGAATGGCAGCGAA
This sequence comes from Yoonia sp. R78084, assembly GCF_044595625.1. Classification (NCBI taxonomy): domain Bacteria; kingdom Pseudomonadati; phylum Pseudomonadota; class Alphaproteobacteria; order Rhodobacterales; family Paracoccaceae; genus Yoonia; species Yoonia sp. R78084. The sequence goes on along the minus strand of NZ_CP138993.1, from coordinate 2,785,202 downwards.
TGTTGGCGCCCGCGGCGGCCAGTCTGCTGTAGACTGGGGCAACATAGAATTCGCCGTTGACCCGTTCGTTGGCCAGAATCATTGCGTCGGCAGCACTTACGAAATCGGCACCGCGCGCGAAATTATATATTCCGACGGTCGCTTCATTCGAGACAACTTCCTTTTCAATCACTTCTACTACACGACCAGTGTCGTCCCGAAGGACAAAAGACCATTTCGCATCATCCGCCCACATGGTCATGATCAGCCCATCAGCCCCATCCAGATCCTCAAGATAGGTATCGATAGACGCGTCTATATACTGATCGCAATTTGCGATCATTAGCGGGTTTTCATTGTCGATTTCCTGGCGCGCAAGCAGAACGGTGCAAGCAGCACCCTCCGTTACCTCATCGACATAAGTAATCGTCGATCCGGGCGCCCAACTCATGAGCATATTTGCCAAATCGTAGGTCTCGTCGTGATCACGGAGAATCAAAAAGTGAAACCTATGTGATCTTGAGGGGCGCAGGTTATCGATGACAACCTGAATCATCGGGTAACCCTGAACCGGTATGAGTGGCTTGGGGAGAGTATAGCCATCTTTGGCAAAACGACTGCCTCGTCCTGCCATTGGTACAACAATGTTCAACATACGAACTTGTCCCCATCGACACTAGGCAGCTTTACAACAACAGTCGTAACATCCGTCAACGCTTCGAAATCAGTAGCATCGCCAGGATCAATGCGGATGATATCGCCAGCAACATAGCGTGTCCCATTCATCCGCGCTTCTCCAGATACGATCACCGTTACTTCTGTAGAAACCTTGTGAAAGTGCTTAGATTCTAGAGTGCCGGCGCTGTAGGATTTTACTGCAACCTCCGCGGCGTCAGTCTTCAGAACCGCCGGATCAAAGTTACCGACGAACCAGCCTTTCGTCATATTGTCTAAAAGATATTTCTTCACTTTGCTGCATCCCGTTTGCGTGCAAGCAACAGCTTCTCGAATTCCTCGATAGCTTGCGGTGTGGCAAGTGAAGTATACTGCTCACGTTCGATCTGCTTGATGCCGATCCTCTTCTGTTTGAGGATTAATTCGTTGAATGATGGGCAGACAAAATATCCGCCATTCACAATCGCCTTCTTTTGAATCATCGCTTTCGACGCTGCCACGAAATCCGAGCCTTTGCGAAAGTAATAGACACCCGCCGTCGCATTGCGGCTGATGGGGCGCTTCTCCGCCGCTTCAATGACCATCCCGTCCGCGTCAGTTTTGACAAAGGACCATCTCGGATGGACACTATCGAACACGATCGTCCCCGCATCAAGGTCGCGATCACGGAACCCTACGACAACTTCATTCAGGTCAAAACCCAATATCTGGTCACCGTTTGCGATGATCAACTCCTCATCGGTGTCAATCTGCTCGACAGCCAATAAAACTGTGCAAGCTGCACCGGCAGTCTCGCCATCTACTGCAATTATAGTGCAGTCTTGATCAAGCAGCCGAAGGACATCGCCCAAATGGAATCGTATGTCATCTTCCTTACGTATTACAAAGATGAAATCTGATGCCGGGGTCATACGCAGGCAATCGAAAGCATGTTCGATCAAAGGTCGCCCGTCGATCTCGACGACTGGCTTTGGAAACGGAAAGCCATATTGCTTAAACCGATCATCTGACCCCGCCATGGGAATGACAACTTTCAAGATTGCTCCTCCAATCGTCTAATTGCACCAAGGATACGATCAATTTGCACATCATAGATGCTTTGCACCACCAAGAGGTTGCACCCCGCTGCCTCTGCCGCTTTGATGCCGTTAGCATTATCCTCGACAACTAAAGTGTTCGCGGGCGCGACCCCCAACATGCGTGCTGCAGTCAAGTAAATATCAGGATCAGGCTTCGATTTTGAGACGTCTTCATTTGACAACATCACGTCAAAATACGGCTTGAGTGCACTCTTCTCCATCATAAGTTCGATTGAGTTTCGAACCGAGTTGGACGCCAAACCCAGTTTGTAGCCACGAGCCTTTAGGTTGGAAAGCGCAAACTCATGCACAAAGATAGGATGACAGTCGGTGTGTACTTGATCTGTTGTATATTGTTGCTTCAAGTCATTCAGGAACCCATGGAGCCCGACTGGCAAACCACGCTCCTGGCTCAACATTTCCAACTTCTTGCGCGTTGGCAGGCCATCAAATGTCGATAAGTGATCAGCGCGCGAAATCGTATATCCGAACAGTTCAAGGGCACGGTTCAGAGCGTGATAATGCCAGTCTTTGGCATCTATCAGCACACCGTCCATATCGAAAATGACTGCTTCTATCTTCATGAACCAAAAAACTCGCTAGCGACGTCAGGTATATCGGTACAAAGAATAACGTCATTACTATGACGAAATTCTGATTCCTTCAGTTTGCTCCAAAGTGAGGCATGACTACGTCCGTGCAATTCCGGAGAAACAACAGCGACACGCTTTCCTGCTCCAAGATGTTTGCCAATGATGCTCACGTCCCACCAATCGCTATAGAAGCCATCTAACCAGATACCGTCAGCCTGATCATAAAGCGCCGGAATTTCCTCTACGTCTGAATGACGGGTAAAAACAGAAACTTCTGTTTTCAGCCACTGCACAGCATCTGGAACGGCCATGTCAAAAACAAAGCAGCCAGTCAGCCCGTGCCGCTCAATTGCCGATGATATCAACGCCTGCAACCCGTCAGCTTTCACGTTGAGGGCCATGGTTAGTCCCGGATCATAAGCCGCCACCTGACGAAACAATTCATCCACCCCCAACGCATCGGAACCGGGTGGATCATGCGAGACAACCAGCCGGCCTCCCAGGTCCCGTAAATCGGTCTCGGTTCCGTAGCCGTGCTCGAAGGATCGGACAAATGCCTGAGGAGTGTTCTTTTCTGCTGACGTTTTCCAAAAGCCACGATGGGAAATAATTAACATGGCACATCCCAAAAAGCTAATTTTCTACCCATGTGTCTAAATCCAATAGCTTCGCACATCAAGCGAGCGGACGGCTGCCATGTTCCTTTTGGGATGACAACAGCGGATGAAGTTCAAGCCTGACTATACACAAGATAAGCGATCATGAGCGTCAGAAAAAACCAGAGAATATCAAAACTGATCTGCTTGAGACCAAGGTAGCGCTGGACAAGCCAAAGCGTATACGGAACGGTTACAAGTGGCACGAGGGCAATCACCAACAACGCTGCGGGAAACCCGAAATACAAGTATGCGATGGGAAGCGCTATACACACCCAAAGCCCGCGCACCGCTGATACCACCATCATCGCAAGGCTATTTCCTTGGTTCATAATGAGCCCGTTCACAGTGTCGAACCGAACCGCCAGGAAACGTAGCGCTAGAATTGTCAAATAGGTGCCTGCGAGTTGGTAGGTTGACGTATAAAGTGTGTCGATCAGAAGCTGGCCAAGGAAAAACAGGGTCAGAAATGCGGCGACACACAGACTGTCGATGCCCGTTTGCAGTTTCCGGTAAAGCCGAGGAACCTGCAGTGGTCGTGTGCGGAGCATCTCGCTTAAGACAGGGAAGCCGACACCGTCGCTCAATTTGACGATGACCATTACGCCCGCCTCAATCCAGAAAAGTGCAATGACAAAAATCCCGAATGTGGTGGCGTCAAGAAAGATGCCAAACAAAAGCTTTTCTGCATTCACCGCCAGGAAGGTGAAAATCGAGGAGACCATAAGCCACTTTCCATAGTGCCAAAGCCTGCTGGAAATCTCAGGGTCCCAAGCATAAGCCATCCGCGGTCCAGGAATGACAAGGTGCGTGCCGACCAGGTGAATGGTCGTGCCGACCAACATCCCAGCCATAAGGGCCCAAACCGTTGGGCTCCACAATGCAAAGCAAATCATCGCAAGGATGGTAATGACTTGTGTTCCGATGCCGAGAAGAGACAAATAATGCATCTGCAATCGGCGCGCTGCAAGTTCTTCTGTTGTCGAATTGAAGCCCGCGAGAAGTGGCGCCAATGCAGATACCGCGATGAGCATAGGTAGGTCTGGATTGGCGTAAACCGTTCCTTCGGCGGCATAGATGGGCGCCAATACCCATGTCACGATTGAAAGCATCAAGACGCAGGAAGCAATGAGCACACCACGCACGGCCTTAACGACCCAAGCAACGCGTAGAAAATGAACCTGGTCTCCATCCGGCTCTCGAGCGATAGACCGATTGATGCCAATATCAGTAAATAGGTTGAGCGCTGAAATCAGCACGCCGACCAAGGCCATCAGGCCAAACACCTCTGGCACCAGTAACCTTGTCATAACCAAATTGCTGCCCAAGCGAAGGATGTTGACACCCATCACCTGCAGAACGCTCCAGCTGCTTGCCTTGATGATCCGTTGACGGAAACTGGGCGCAGCCTCTAAGTGTTTATCTGGTGGCATCTTCATCCTTACTGAACCAACTTTGACGATGCCGAAGTAGACTACGCGGATTAGTGGCAAGCACGTGTAAGTATTCTATGAATTGGGTTCCTATCAGTAGGAAAGCCTGATCCCAAGAGAATTTTCCGCGACACTTCAGACCGCAGCCAGATAACCTCCTCTTTGCCCCATCGAGGGGTCTTTGCGGGTTAAAACGCGTTCAGCAGAAGTCTTGTGCCTCGGGAAAACCCAAAGCCGAAGCGCGTCGAAGCAGAGGATCGCATGATACGTGCAGTGAGGCTACCACTCTGCAGCAGATCACTCGCTTTAATGGTTAGCCCTCAGCGGATGCCCATGCCTTTTAACCTTTGTCAGCCTTCACGGGACGGTCATAGGAAGAACACGACTGCATTCATCTCAAGATCCATCTTCATGACAAGGGTTGTACCAAGTATCGAAACGGGCAGCGGTGTGTCTTTGCTGAAAATCAATCGTGAAGTATAGCTGCCTCATTGCGAGGTCTAAGAGATCAAATGTGGGATCAAGTCTTGTTGGCTTTGAGGCGCAGGGCATCGTTGCGGACAATACGATACTGTGTCAACGCGCGAGTCTACCAATAGCCAGACCCGATACCACGCGCCATTTTGAATTGCGCGATGACATAGACAACCAGATCAAATCCAAATCCAACGAGAACGACCAATTTCCGCTTGAGGGTATAGGACCAAAACCCCGATAAGCGCTTCGTGAGGAAATGGAGGGGGACAAATCCATACCGTTGAGGAAGCTTTTCTCGACAAAGTGCGCCCAGCCAATCTGGATCCTTGGCGGCTGTTTCCAGTACTGTATGGGGTGTATCGGACGCGCGCAGGGCCTCAAAGACAATGGCGTTCAGGGCGCTGCCTATTACAATCCGTACCTGATGCCTGATCAAAGCCAGCACACTGCGTTCAGACCGGTAAACATGAAAGACAGTCTCATCGACATCGATCAGATTAAGATCTTCAGGTTTTCGAAAAAGATCGGTCAACAGCATTGCTCGGACGAAACCATCTTCAACGGGCAGGCCGATTGGCAGATGGAAACCTCGGGCGACGTCACCCTTAAGACTATAAAGCTGCCCGCAAATGCTTTTGCGCCAGTCATCCAGCGTACCGCCGGCGGCGGCAATCAGTTTTTCGCGCAGATTTAGATTATGCGGCGTAAAAACGATGTCTTTCACAGGACGGCTTGATGACGCGATGAGTTGTGGGCGCGAGTCCATAAAAGCGATCATCTTGCGTAGGGCGTCCGGCTGCGGAATGTCGATGTCGGCATCACAAAAGATGAGGAAGTCACTATCGTCCCCGGCGAAATCATGGACGAAACTGTTCCATGTTCTGGACTTTCCACCAAATGCGATGTCACAGACCTCAAATTGCGCGGCATGCTTCGAGCGGGCAATCGATTGCTGCGCTAATTCGACTGTGTTGTCATCACACCCGTTGGCCAAAACCAAAACGCGAAAGGAAATATCTGGCAGGTCAAAGATATCTTGGCGTTGCAGCATCAAAAGCATCGATTCAATGTTTGCCGCTTCGTTGTGGGCAAAAATACCAAGATCGATCTTGAGGTGTTGTTTCACGCGGAAAATCCGATGATTCTATACAATATCTGGCGACTATATTGGCCTGCCAATAGAATTGCACTCTTTGATCAAGCTGCGTGCCGAGAGTTCAAACGCGCCCTCAGCGCGGACCAAAACAGCTGTGGTAATACCGCAATGCACCGCGCGTATCGCAGGCCCAACCGCTTCGGGTTGGTCAAAAGCCGCCACACCCATTCAGCTGCAATAAGACGAATGAATTTTGGCGCGCGCTTTTGCGTCCCCGCAATGAAATCCAGTCCGGCGCCGATGGACACAAACCCGACGGTGTCAATTTTTGATACCGCATGCGCGGCGAATAGCTCTTGTTTCGGCGCGCCGAGCGCGAGAAAGCACAAACCGATGTCGGCATCAGCGAGTTGCGAAATGTAGCTATCAGCAAGGCTGCCTGACGGATCGAAACCCATCGGGGGGGACATGCATAGAACAACCTCTAGACCGTGATGGCGGGCCATCAGCGCACGGGCCGCTGCTTTCAGCGTTTCCTCTGTGCTGCCCAAAAGCGCCACACGCACCTTCGTTGCGGCCGCCAGGTCGCAAAGCGGTGCAATCAGGTCTGCCCCCGGCAGCAGGTCGACGGGCGCACCCGCAATACGCGACATCCAGACGATCGGGTTGCCATCTGCCGTGACATGGGTGTGTGCAAGATAAGCTGTCCGAAACGCGGGGTCATCGCGCAATTTCACAACGTGATCGAGGTTCAGCGTGGCGAGGGCAAAACCTTGCCGCCTTTCAAAACGGGTTTTCAGATCGGAAAGCAGGCTATCCATAGACGGGACTGTGACTGCAACTTTTCTCGCGGCCTCGTCCATTAGCGCGCTTGAATTTGGCAACCACTCTACTTGCATTTGATATTCACCATCGCCGTTTAGCGTAACACCTACCCCAGATCAGCGCATCAGTCGCGGTAAATCACCGGTCAGCCCTGCCGCTTCGCGGATAAAGGTGCGCCGCAATCCCGGGGCAGCGTTGACCAGACCCATGCCGATATCGCGCGCGGCGCGGAGCAGTGGGTTGTCATTGGAAAAGAGCCGGTTGAACGTGTCGGTGGCCAAAGCGAGCGTCGCGGTATCGAACCGCCGCCACGTCTGATACCGCGCCAGTGTCTGCGCGCCGCCAATGTCTTCACCGCGTGCGCGTGCGCTTTCCAGCACCTCGGCCAAAGCAGCGACATCGCGCAGACCGGCGTTCAGGCCTTGGCCCGCAATGGGGTGCACACCATGTGCCGCGTCGCCGATCAATGCGGTGCGCTCTGCGATGAAACTGTTGGCAAGCGTCAGCCCCAAAGGATAGCTGAAACGTGCGCCGGTTAGGTTGATCTGCCCGAGAAAGCTGCCAAAGGCGGGGCGGAGGGCGTCGAGAAACTCCGCGTCATTCATCGCCATCAGCGCCTGCGCGCGCGCATCGCTTTCGCTCCAGACAATCGAACTGCGGTCCTTGGTCAGGGGGAGGATCGCCAAAGGGCCTGCGGGCATAAAGAACTGATGCGCGATACCGCCGTGGGGGTGTTCATGTTTTACGGCACAAACGACCGCCGTTTGCCCGTAACCCCAGCCTGTGCGCTTGATGCCTGCGCGTTCGGCGGTGCCGCTTTTACGCCCGTCCGACCCGATAAGCACCTTGCCACTGATCTGCGTGCCGGACGCCAATGTGACCTGCACCCCGCCTGCATCGACAGATTGCGCAACAACGGTTTCGCCGGACAGATGCGTAATCCGGTCGTCTTTTGCCATGGCATCAAGAAACGCGCGCCGCAGGTGGCGGTCTTCGACCATAAAGCCCATGGGACCTTCTTCGATCTCGGCATGGTCAAAATGCATCATCCAGGGGGACGGCCCTTCGCCGGCCCGCCCGTCGGTGACTTTGATTTCCAGCATCGGTTGGGCGTTGTCGGCGATTTGCGGCCAGATGCCGATGCCGCTCAACAGCCGCTTGGATGCGAGCGCAAGCGCATAGCTGCGCCCGTCAAAACCGACCCGTTTACGGGTATCCAGGGGGAGGCGGTCGATAATCGTGACGGTAAATCCTGCCTGCGCTGTTGCCAGTGCCAAGGCTGGCCCGTTGAGCCCGCCGCCCACAATGATGAGATCTGTTTTCATACCTCGCAATATGCGTGTCGGGACGGGATTGTCCATGCGCTGCTTGGCCGCTACCGTGGCCACGAACAGGAGAATGATATGCAAGACTGGCGATGGATGACAGCGGCGGATCTGGGCCGTGCGATTGGCGCGGGCGAAATTGATCCGATAGCCTTGGCCGAGGTCTATCTGGACGCGATTGATGCGCACGAGCACCGCGACCGCATCTATGCCCGTGTGACGCATGATCGCGCCCGCGCCGAGGCTCAGGCGGCATCGGAACGCGCGAGGGCAGGGATGCGCCGGAGTGCGCTGGACGGTGTGCCGGTGTCCTGGAAAGATCTGTTTGATACCGCAGGAGTGGCGACCGAGGCGGGAACGGCACTGATGGAAGGCCGCGTGCCGGACACGGATGCCGAGGTGTTGCAAAACGCCACGGCGGCAGGGCTGGTCTGCCTGGGCAAGACACATATGTCCGAAATCGCGTTCTCCGGCCTCGGGCTGAACCCGATCACCGCGACGCCACCTTGCGTGAATGATCCCGATGCCGTGCCGGGGGGGTCTTCGTCAGGGGCTGCGGCTTCGGTTGCCTTTGGACTGGCTGCCGCCGGTATCGGTTCTGATACAGGGGGATCGGTCCGCATTCCTTCGGCGTGGAATGATCTGGTGGGGCTCAAGACGACGCACGCGCGCCTGTCGCTTGAGGGTGTCGTGCCGCTCTGCCTGACCTTTGATACCGTTGGTCCATTGTGCCGGTCAGTTGAGGATGCGGGGCTTTTGCTGGCCGTGCTCGAGGGCAGTCGCGCTGTTGATCTTGCGGAGAGCAGCCTTGAGGGCGTGCGCCTGATGGTGCTTGATACGATTGCGCCCGATGATGTGCGCGATGCCCCGCGCGCGGCGTTTGACGGTGCTGTCGCTCGGTTGCAGGCGGCAGGCGCCGTGATCGAACACCGCTATTTTTCGCAGCTTTTCGATGCATTCAACGTGGCGGGCAATCTTTACGCTGCCGACAGCTATGGCTGGTGGCGCGATCGGGTCGAGGCGCATCCCGAAAAGATGTTCCCGCAAATCCTTGAACGGGTGCGCGGCGGCAAGACCGTCAGTGGGCCGGATTACTGCGCCGGATGGAACCTGCTGCGCGACATCCGCAAGCAATATGCCGCAGAGACAGCGCAATTCGACGCGGTGATCATGCCCACCGCCGCGATCCTGCCACCCGATGCCGCGCGGCTATTGTCCGACGACGACTATTACAAGACCGAGAACCTGCTGGCCCTGCGCAATACACGTATCGCGAACCTGATGGATGTGTGTTCTGTGACACTGCCAACGGGCGTGCCGTCCTGCGGGATCATGTTCAACGGACGAAACGGGAGTGAGGCAGCGCTGTTGCGGCTGGCGGCGGCGGCAGAGCGGGCTTTGGGGTAGATAAAGGGTTGTCGCATTCTTCCCCCTAACTGACCGAAAAGCCACAAATTCCGCGCAGACTGATCCCTTCTTCTGGACAGAACGCCCACTGCCGCGTTAGTTTGGAAAAAAGCGGGGCGAAATGATCCCGTAAATTGAGGCAGTTATGGTATTTCCTGAGCGGTTTTCGGACCTTCCGGCAGCGACGTGGCCACGCTTGCGTGCTCTTTTAGACGTGCCGACACAGGCGTCCGAGACGATCAACATGACGATCGGCGAACCACGCCATGCGTTCCCCGGTTTTGTGGGCGATATCATTGCGGACAATCTGACAGGTTTTGGCAAGTATCCGGATAACTACGGCACACCCGCTCTGCTGGACGCGATCGGCGGTTTTCTCAAGCGGCGTTATGATCTGGATATGCCGCATCACCAAATTCTGACGCTGAACGGCACCCGCGAGGGGCTGTATAACGCCGCCATGGCGCTTTGCCGCGAAGAGAAGAACGGCACACCAGTGATCCTGACGCCCAACCCGTTTTATCAGGTCTATGCGGTGGCGGCTCTGTCTGTGGGTGCCGAGGCGGTCTATGTCCCTGCGGTCAAAGAAACAGGCCATTTGCCTGATTTCCATGCTTTGCCTGTCGATATTCTGGACCGCACGGCAATTGCCTATATCTGTTCGCCCGCCAACCCCCAAGGCGCGGTTGCGGATGAGGACTATTGGCGCAATCTGATCACGCTGGCTGAAAAGCATGATTTCATCATTTTCGCCGATGAGTGCTATTCCGAGATTTACCGCGACACGCCACCCCCCGGTGCCTTGCAGATCGCCACGCAGATGGGTGCTGACCCCGAGCGCGTTGTGATCTTTCACTCGCTGTCCAAGCGCTCGAACCTGCCGGGCCTGCGGTCCGGTTTTTGCGCGGGCGGGCCAAAGTCGATGGAGCGCATCCGTTTGTTGCGTGCCTTCGCGGGTGCGCCCTTGCCCGAGCCTTTGCAGGCGGTTGCGGCTGCTGCGTGGAACGATGAGGCGCATGTGATCGAAAACCGCGCCCTCTATCACCGCAAGTACGAGATCGCGGATGATATTCTGGGCCATGTGGACGGCTATCAGTCCCCGCAGGCGGGGTTCTTTTTGTGGTTGCCGACCGAAGACGGCGAAACATCCGCCGTCAAGCTGTGGCAGGAAACCGGCGTGCGGGTGCTGCCCGGTGCATATTTGAGCAGAGAGACAAACGGGGAAAACCCCGGCAAGACATACATTCGGGTCGCCATGGTGGCCCCAACACAAGAAATGCAGCGCGGTCTGACCCTGATCCGCGACTGTTTATATGGTTGAGGAACAAGAGTAATGGCATCTTACCAATCCCGGCGGCGCGACCCGCTTTTGGACAGCACCACGCAGGCCGCGATCGAGAAACGCAGCAAAGAGCTTTTGGGCATTGGCCTGATCTGTGTCGGTCTGCTGATTGCCGTGATGGTGGGCAGCTATTCTCCTGATGATCCAAGCTGGATTTCCGCAACAGATGCGCCTGTGCAAAACTGGTTGGGCCATTTTGGTGCGTCGGTGGCTGCACCGCTGATGATGGTGATCGGTCTGGGCACTTGGGTCATGCCTGTGATCTTGCTGACATGGGGTCTGCGTTTTGTTCTGCATCACGGCCAGGAACGCGCCATTGGCCGCGTGATCTTTGCACCGGTTGCGATTGTGCTGGCGTCGGTGCATGCCGCAACGCTGACGCCGGGTGTGGATTGGCCTGCCAACTTTGGTCTGGGCGGTCTTTTCGGCGATACCGTTCTGGGTGTTATTCTGACGATCGTGCCCTTTGGTGCTATCTTCGGCGTGAAACTCTTGTCGTTCCTGACCGGTGTGGCGCTGCTGGCGCTCATGGCGTTTGTGCTTGGATTTACGCGCCCCGAATTGAAAACCGGCGGGCGTTTTGCCTTTCTGGGCACGGTGATGCTTTATGCGATGGCGCTGCGTGTCCTTGGCAAAGGGGCGGCACTTTCCGCGCAGGCCGCACAAGGCATGACCGCGACCGTACAAGCCCGCCGCGAACAAATGCATGAAATCCGCGCTGCCCGCGCGCAGGAGCCTGCCGTGGACGATCCCTTCTCGGTGCCACCACTGGCCGACGATGCGCGCGCGCGCGCCGCAGCCGTTGTGCGCGCGAACCCCTTCATGCCCACATCACAGCCACCTGTGACGGTCCCAAAAATGCCACCGGCACCACCGCTTGCTGCTCCGGCCCGTGCCACTGCGCCAGAGCCGCAGGGTGGTTTCCTGTCCGGTCTGTTGAAACGCAATGACCCGATGCCGGAACCTGAATTGGTGACGCGGGAACCTGTTGCGCACGGTGTGCCTGCCGCAGGCGGTGCTGACCGTGTGAGTGCGCGCATCGCTGATGCGATCAAGAACCGTGCCGTGCCGCCATCCCCGACGGGTGTCCGGATCGAGCCTTCTCTGACCGCAGGGCGGGGGCCGCAGCCACTGGTCTTTACACCGCCGCAAGAAGAAGCCCTGCTGGAAAGTGATGATGATCTGGTGCTGGACCGTGCGGATGATACGGAACGGATGGCCGCGCCACATATGCCAATTCCGGAGGTGCGCGTGCCCACACCGCCCGCGCCAGAGCCGCGCAGCGTTGTCCAGCACCCGCCCAAACGCCCGCCGCAGCCCTCGCGTCAGGCACAGGCCGAGGCGCAGCCTGCACTGAAGTTTGATGACAAATATGCGACCTATGAGCATCCGCCGCTGGGTCTGTTGACAAACCCCATCGAAATCCAGCGCCATCACCTGAGCGATGAGGCTCTGGAGGAAAACGCCCGTATGCTGGAAAGCGTGCTGGATGATTATGGCGTGAAAGGTGAAATCGTTTCGGTCCGTCCCGGTCCGGTTGTCACGATGTATGAACTTGAGCCTGCGCCGGGTTTGAAGGCCAGCCGTGTGATTGGCCTGTCCGATGATATCGCGCGGTCCATGTCGGCGCTGTCTGCACGTGTCTCTACCGTGCCGGGCCGGTCGGTGATCGGTATCGAACTGCCCAACGAAAACCGTGAAAAGGTGGTTCTGCGTGAAATCCTGTCGCACCGTGACTTTGGTGACGGCAACCAGAAACTGCCACTTGCGCTGGGCAAGGATATCGGTGGTGAGCCGATTATCGCGAACCTTGCCAAGATGCCTCACCTGCTGATTGCCGGTACAACGGGTTCGGGTAAATCGGTGGCTATCAACACGATGATCCTGTCGCTCTTGTACAAACTGAGCCCCGAAGAATGCCGGATGATCATGATTGACCCCAAGATGCTCGAACTCAGCGTCTATGACGGCATCCCACATCTGCTCTCACCTGTTGTGACCGACCCCAAAAAGGCGGTCGTTGCCCTGAAATGGGTCGTGGGCGAGATGGAAGAACGCTATCGCAAGATGTCCAAGATGGGCGTGCGCAATATTGACGGATTCAATGGCCGTGTGAAAGACGCGCTGGCCAAGGGTGAAATGTTTAGCCGCACGGTGCAGACCGGATTTGACGATGAAACCGGTGATCCGATTTTCGAGACCGAGGAATTCCAGCCTGAAGTCCTGCCTTACATCGTTGTGATCGTGGACGAGATGGCCGATCTGATGATGGTCGCCGGTAAAGAGATCGAAGCCTGCATCCAGCGTCTGGCACAGATGGCCCGTGCGTCAGGTATTCACCTGATTATGGCAACGCAGCGTCCGTCGGTGGATGTGATCACCGGTACGATCAAGGCCAACTTCCCGACGCGGATTTCGTTTCAGGTGACGTCGAAGATCGACAGCCGCACGATTTTGGGTGAGATGGGTGCTGAACAACTGCTGGGCATGGGTGACATGCTTTATATGGCGGGCGGGTCCAAGATCACCCGCGTGCACGGCCCCTTCGTGAGCGACGAGGAAGTCGAAGAGATCGTGAACCACCTCAAAGGCTTTGGTCCGCCCGAGTATATGTCCGGTGTTGTTGATGGCCCGTCTGATGATCAGGAAAGCAGCATTGATCTGGTGCTGGGTCTTGGTGACGGATCGGACAGCGAGAACGCGCTTTATGACACGGCGGTGGCGATTGTGATCAAGGACCGCAAATGCTCGACCTCTTATATCCAGCGCAAACTGGCGATCGGCTATAACAAGGCGGCGCGTCTGGTGGAGCAGATGGAAGAAGAGGGCGTGGTCAGTTCCGCTAACCACGTCGGCAAGCGCGAGATTCTTGTGCCGGAACAGCACTGATCAAAAAACCCAAGTTGATGGAGGTCCCCGCCTTGGGTAGCGCCGTGTGGATCAGGCTGCTGATTGTGGGCCGTGTGTGCAGACTCAGCCTGACTCACCCGTGGACCGCAAGCAAGGACAAGTGGCGCGCGACAGGTACAAATTGGGATCAGATATAGATCCTATGGTGGGAGTCACCTTTGCCCCACCACAGTTCTAGATATTCTGTAGGGCCTTCCTGTACGACCTCTACGAATTCATCTCCAATCTGGAACTGAGCTCTGCCACTACTCAAGACAAGATTGGAAATTCTGGAATTGATGAGACGCTCTTGTACATCGTAAAGCTGCATCTCAAGCCAATCTTTCTGGAGAGTACACCAAAGAATAGGGTGCTTTGCAACCAATCCGGAAACCTCATCAGTCTTTGAATGGATATAGCATATCTCAATCTCGTACAGACTAAGGTTGATTGATATGATTTCGCCTTCGACAGTTGGGTTGATGTCTTCCATGATAGTAATGTCTCTAATTTGGAACGTGGCTTGAGAAGCGAGAATGACTGCTAAAATGACGAGGGAGCAACAGACAGAGGTACCCTTTGTGCAAGTCAACCTGCTCGTTGAGAAATCACCAAACTCGCAAGTGCGATTGCGCGAATTCATCCTGACGGCTAACACCAGACACCAAAATATCCTTTATGTTTCCGATCCCTAGAATTGCCCGTTCAGACAGATAGGGTAGTTCAGGTTCGTCTGCATCAACGGTCCTCCAACCATTGCTATCATAGATCGCCCAAGACTTAGCTGACCCGTCCGGTCGCCTACCTCCACCGCCGCGCATAGGAGGCAGGAAGGGTTCAAAACCAGCTAAGGTAGCGACACGAACCGCATTCTTGGAGCGAATAAGTGCATCGAGACGTATGTAAGCATAGAGCGAGATATCGTCATCTTTGTTAAGATCCCCAGTCCATCTCTGGAGCGCTTCCTGCTTCTTTGAAAAACCACAAAGGTATCCACAATTATCATCAAAATAGACACACAGCCCAAAAAACCGATAGCCTTCAAAAGTGAACTCAAAAATCTTTCCGATATGACGTTTCATTTATTGACCTAGCTGCTGTAAAATCTGGTTTCCCTGCGTGGTCAAAGGTCCAAAGTTGGGATTATTCAAGCCTATCGGGTTTCTGATGTTTTGCAATGCGCCACCACTGACACCTCCCCGTTTCACAAGCCTGTTTGGTCCTTCGCGCTTTTGGCGAGGGATGGTCTTTGGTCTTAGACAGGTTGGATTTGAAAATTGTCAGAGTCGCTCGGCTCCCCGGTATGCAAGTACCGACCTGTGGTCGGATCAGATCCCCTCATCCCGTTCTGGTGCTGTCCGGACGGCACAATTGCCGCGTGAGGTGATACTCTTCGACTCTGAGTGACCCAGATCAATGCGTGTGTCTTTTAGCGTGGCTAGACTGGGTTCAGCATGAAAAGGAAACACACCATGTACAAGAAGATCCTTGTTCCCGTCTCGTTCGAAGCGGACCGTAACGCACAAGGCGCGATGGATGTGGCGAAAGCCCTGCGTGAAGAGGCCGGCGCAATCACCTGTCTGCATGTCATCGAGCAGCTTCCGCAATATGCGACGCAATACCTTCCTCCGGGCCATCTGGAGGCGGCGAAGGCCGAGATGGTCGAGACCCTCAAGTCTTTGGTGGCGGAAGTCGACAACGCGACCGCTGTCGTGGTGGATGGTCATGCGTCCCGCACCATCCTGGATTTTGCTGAAAAGAACGCTGTTGATCTCATTATCATCGCCAGCCATCAACCTGGAATGCAGGACTATTTGCTGGGGTCGACTGCGGCCAAAGTTGTGCGCCATGCAAAATGTGCGGTGCACGTGCTACGATAACGCTGGTCAGGTTTCAAACGCGCTGATACGCCAGCACTATGCCGGTGGTGTCAGACAATATTCGCGGTGCGCTTCTGATGATGGGAGCGATGTGCGCTTATACGCTCAACGATGCTTTCATGAAATCGTTGGCGGATGAAATTCCGTTGTTTCAGGCCATCTTCATCCGCGGGCTGGGGGCGATCGTATTCCTTGTCTTTATGTGCAAGGTGCTGGGGCAGCTTCGCTTTACGTTCCCTGCGCGGGATTGGGGCCTTGTGATCCTGCGGACCGTGGGCGAGATCGGCGGCACCTATTTTTTTCTGACCGCGCTTTTCAACATGCCCATCGCAAATGTCAGCGCTATTTTGCAGGTCCTGCCGCTCTCGGTTGCTTTGGCGGCGGCGCTTTTTCTGCGCGAGCCTTTGGGCTGGCGCAGGCTTTCGGCCATTATCGTCGGTTTTTGCGGTGTTCTTTTGATTATCCAGCCGGGCGGTGCGGACTTTAGCGCATACAGCATCTATGCCCTCGCGGCGGTGGCCTGTGTCACATTGCGTGATATCGCGGTACGCAGGATGTCACGTAGTGTGCCTTCCGTCTTTGTTGCACTTGTCGCGGCGGTCGGTGTGACGGGGCTTGGTGGCGTTGGCTCTCTCTTTGTGGAATGGCAGTCCTTTACCACGCTCTCTGGCTTGCAGCTGGCGGGCGCGACAGGTTTCCTGATCTTCGGGTACATCGCCTCGGTCAGCGCCATGCGGTTCGGGGATATCGCGTTTGTTGCGCCGTTCCGGTACACCAGCCTTCTGGTGGCGCTCGTCCTCGGGGTGCTTGTGTTCGGCGAATGGCCCAATGTGCTTGCGCTGACAGGGGGTGTCATTGTTGTCGCGACGGGGCTGTTTACGCTCTATCGTGAAACCAAATTGCGGATCCGGAACCGGATGGTTCCGGACCGGATCAGATAGGTTGCCCTAGTTCGCGGTGCCGAAGAACACGCCATTCACGTCCATGTTGAAATCGCCTGTCGCAAAGCCCGTCGCAGACCCAAAGACGGCGTCTCCTTCACTGAAATCATCGCGTACGGCACCGTCGAGTGTCAGTACCATCTGGCTTTCCACCGCGAATCCGTCGTTATCAACACCCGAGATCTGACCGGACGCAAAGGCATCGAGGTCACCACTTGTTTCGGTGCCGGTTATGCCAAGGCTGCCGCCGAACCGTTGGTTCGGGGTGCCGTTCGGGTCAATCAGGTTGATATTGGTAACGCTGCCGGAAATATCACTGTCGCCGAAATCGACCAGCATTGTCATATCGCCCAGAATGCTGCCCTGCGCGTCCCCTGTAACATCAGCCCCGACGTGACCACGGTAGGTGACACCGCCTGATGGCAGGTCAGACAGGGGGGTGAATGGCAGATCGGCGATACGCTCTGCCTCGAACATCGCGATATCGACATCGCGGGCCGAGACGGTTGGGTCAGTGGGCGCGACGGTTGTCGCCGCGCAGGCGGCGAGGGTGGCAAGCGTCATAAGACTGAGTGTGATCCGTGTCATGTGAGGGTCTCCTACAAAGGGGCTTGTACTGGACGGCACGACAGGCGCGCCTTGGAGCATGACTTGGACAAGGTGTGATCTGCTAGGCAATAAAGCCCGCATGATATGCGATAGCAGGGGCGAAATTGCAGGCATGCGACACAGAAGTCGCGTGGCTGTCGTGGCGCTGTTGACAGGCCAAGAGACTCCCCCTATACGCCGCTCATCCGGGCTGGGGGCAATCCTCCGTCGTCCCGATATCATACCACGTAGTGGCCAAGAACCGAGCGCTTTTATAGCTTTGTTCCTCTGGAGCTCACCGCACCGAACCTCCGGTAAGGGTTCGACTGCGGAATTTTTGTGCTTTCCGAAGTGAAAGCATGTTTTGAAACCCGCGTTTGCCGGACGCAAAATGTGAATAGATGGGAACATCAAACGATGCCAACAATTCAGCAGCTGATCCGCAAGCCGCGCCAGCCAAAAGTCACACGATCCAAATCTCAGCACATGGAAGGCTGCCCGCAGAAGCGCGGCGTCTGCACACGTGTTTATACAACGACACCAAAGAAGCCGAACTCGGCGATGCGTAAGGTTGCCAAAGTGCGCCTGACAAACGGCTTTGAGGTCATCTCTTACATCCCAGGTGAAAGCCACAACCTTCAGGAACACTCTGTGGTTCTGATCCGCGGCGGCCGTGTAAAAGACCTTCCAGGTGTCCGTTACCACATTCTGCGCGGTGTGCTTGATACACAAGGTGTCAAAGACCGTAAGCAGCGTCGTTCGAAGTACGGCGCGAAGCGCCCTAAGTAAGTTATGACGCAGTCCCGGACTTGATCCGGGACCTCCACGTCAACCGCCAGAAGGTCCCGGATCAAGTCCGGGACTGCGTAGAGAAACAAGAGAGAGACCGACACATGTCACGTCGTCACGCCGCTGAAAAACGCGAAGTTCTGCCAGACGCAAAGTTTGGTGATATCGTTCTGACCAAGTTCATGAACAACCTGATGGTTGACGGTAAGAAATCCGTCGCCGAACGTATCGTCTATAACGCTTTTGACCGCGTTGAAGACAAGCTGAAGAAATCCCCTGTGGAAGTCTTCCACGAGAGCCTTGATAACATCAAGCCAGCTGTCGAAGTGCGTTCGCGCCGCGTTGGTGGTGCGACATATCAGGTGCCTGTTGAAGTGCGCCCCGAGCGCCGCGAAGCGCTTGCGATCCGCTGGCTGATCGCTGCTGCGAAAAAGCGCAACGAAAACACAATGGAAGAGCGCCTTGCAGGCGAGCTGATGGATGCGGTCAACGGCCGCGGCACAGCCGTCAAGAAGCGTGAAGACACCCACAAGATGGCCGACGCGAACAAAGCGTTCAGCCACTACCGCTGGTAAGAGGAAAGCACCACAATGGCACGCGATTACCCCCTCGAACTTTACCGTAACTTCGGGATCATGGCGCACATCGATGCAGGTAAGACCACCTGTTCCGAGCGCATCCTGTATTACACCGGTAAATCACACAACATCGGCGAAGTGCACGATGGCGCCGCCACCATGGACTGGATGGAGCAAGAGCAGGAACGTGGCATCACGATTACCTCTGCTGCGACAACCACGTTCTGGGAGCGCACAGAAAACGGCGTTGAGCCTGACAGCCCCAAGCACCGCCTGAACATCATCGACACCCCCGGCCACGTTGACTTCACCATCGAAGTCGAGCGTTCTTTGGCCGTGCTTGACGGTGCGGTTTGTGTTCTCGACGCCAACGCCGGTGTTGAGCCGCAGACAGAAACCGTTTGGCGTCAGGCCGACCGCTACAAAGTTCCGCGTATGGTTTTCGTCAACAAAATGGACAAGATCGGCGCCGACTTCTTCAACTGCGTGCGCATGATCGAAGACCGTACCGGTGCGAAAGCTGTGCCCGTCGGTGTTCCAATCGGTGCCGAGAACGAGCTGGAAGGCCTGATCGACCTTGTCACCATGGAAGAGTGGTTGTGGCAGGGTGAAGATCTGGGTGCATCCTGGATCAAAGCGCCAATCCGCGACAGCCTGAAAGACATGGCTGACGAGTGGCGTGGCAAGATGATCGAAGCTGCCGTCGAAATGGACGACGACGCGATGATGGAATACCTCGAAGGCAACGAGCCTGACGTTCCAACACTGCGCAAGCTGCTCCGCAAGGGCACGTTGGCGATGGCATTCGTGCCTGTACTGGGTGGTTCTGCATTCAAGAACAAAGGTGTCCAGCCACTGCTGAACGCAGTTGTCGATTATCTGCCAAGCCCGATGGACGTCGTTGACTACATGGGCTTCAAACCAGGCGACGAGACAGAGACACGCAACATCCCGCGTCGTGCGGATGACAACATGGCGTTTTCCGGTCTGGCGTTCAAAATCATGAACGACCCGTTTGTGGGCTCTTTGACGTTTACACGGATCTATTCCGGTAAGCTGATGAAGGGTGACACCATGCTCAACTCTACCAAGGGTAACAAAGAGCGTGTTGGCCGTATGATGATGATGCACTCCAACAACCGCGAAGAGATCAGCGAAGCCTGGGCAGGTGACATTATCGCACTGGGTGGTCTGAAGAACACAACAACCGGTGATACACTTTGTGATGCAGCCGATCCTGTTGTTCTCGAAACAATGACCTTCCCCGATCCGGTGATCGAGATTGCGGTCGAGCCCAAAACAAAGGCCGACCAGGAAAAGATGGGTATCGCTCTGGCGCGTCTGGCAGCAGAAGATCCATCCTTCCGTGTCGAAACCGATCTGGAATCCGGTCAGACCATCATGAAGGGCATGGGCGAATTGCACCTCGACATTCTTGTCGACCGCATGAAGCGCGAATTCAAAGTCGAAGCGAACATCGGTGCGCCACAAGTGGCCTACCGTGAGACCATCGGCCACGAAGTCGAGCACACCTATACGCACAAGAAGCAGTCTGGTGGTTCCGGTCAGTACGCTGAAGTGAAGATGATCATCTCTCCGACAGAGCCCGGCGAAGGCTACTCTTTCGAGAGCCGCATCGTCGGTGGTGCTGTTCCAAAGGAATACATCCCCGGTGTTGAAAAAGGCATCCTGTCTGTCATGGATAACGGCCCGCTGGCCGGCTTCCCCGTGATCGACTTCAAGGTGGCTTTGATCGACGGTAAGTTCCACGACGTTGACTCCTCCATCATGGCGTTCGAAATCGCGGCCCGTATGTGTATGCGTGAAGGCATGCGCAAAGCCGGTGCGAAACTGCTCGAACCGATCATGAAGGTCGAGGTGGTAACGCCCGAGGAGTACACTGGCGGGATCATCGGTGACCTGACATCACGCCGCGGCATGGTGCAGGGTCAGGACACACGCGGCAACGCGATTGTCATCGACGCGATGGTGCCTCTAGCGAATATGTTCGGCTACATCAACACACTGCGTTCCATGTCTTCGGGCCGCGCGCAGTTTACGATGCAGTTTGACCACTACGATCCAGTGCCAAGCAACATCTCGGAAGAGATTCAGGCAAAATACGCTTAATCGGGATGGCGGGGTGAACCCCGCCCTACCCACCACCCCGTAGGGCGGGGCCTGCCCCGCCGCCCAAACCTAAATTTGAAGGAGCCACACCATGGCAAAGGCAAAGTTTGAACGTAATAAGCCGCACGTAAACATTGGCACAATCGGCCACGTTGACCACGGCAAGACCACCCTGACCGCTGCGATCACCAAGTATTTCGGTGACTTCAAAGCCTACGACCAGATTGACGGCGCGCCCGAAGAGAAGGCCCGTGGTATCACGATCTCGACCGCACACGTCGAGTACGAGACAGAGACACGCCACTACGCCCACGTCGACTGCCCCGGCCACGCTGACTATGTGAAGAACATGATCACCGGTGCCGCCCAGATGGACGGCGCGATCCTGGTTGTGAACGCAGCCGACGGTCCAATGCCACAGACACGCGAGCACATCCTGCTCGGCCGTCAGGTGGGTATCCCTTACATGGTCGTTTACATGAACAAGGTTGACCAGGTTGACGACGCAGAGCTGCTCGAGCTGGTTGAAATGGAAATCCGTGAACTGCTGTCTTCTTACGAGTACCCCGGCGACGACATTCCTGTGATCCCGGGTTCGGCTCTGGCTGCACTGGAAGGCCGTGACGCGGAGATCGGCGAGAACTCGATCAAAGCGCTGATGGAAGCTGTCGACACATATATCCCGACACCGGCCCGTGCGGTTGACCTGCCGTTCCTGATGCCGATCGAGGACGTGTTCTCGATTTCCGGCCGTGGTACTGTTGTGACCGGCCGTGTTGAGCGTGGCGTGATCAACGTCGGCGACGAAATCAGCATCGTTGGTATCCGCGACACCACAAAAACGACCTGCACAGGCGTTGAAATGTTCCGCAAGCTGCTGGACCGTGGTGAAGCCGGCGACAACATCGGCGCACTGCTGCGCGGTGTTGACCGTGAGGGCGTTGAGCGTGGTCAGGTTCTGTGTAAGCCGGGTTCCGTGAACCCGCACACAAAGTTCGAGGCAGAAGCCTATATTCTGACCAAAGAAGAGGGTGGCCGTCACACACCATTCTTTGCGAACTACCGTCCACAGTTCTACTTCCGGACCACTGACGTGACCGGCACAGTTGTTCTGCCCGAAGGCACCGAAATGGTGATGCCGGGCGACAACCTGAAGTTCAACGTCGAGCTGATCGCACCGATCGCGATGGAAGACGGCCTGCGCTTCGCGATCCGCGAAGGCGGCCGCACCGTCGGCGCTGGTGTTGTATCGAAGATCGTCGAGTAAACCGTCGGTCGGGGCCCGCCCCGACACATCGGACCAAACAAACGAAAGGCCGCTCCACTTGGGGCGGCCTTTTGTGTTGATTTATTAGAATGATCGCTCAACTGACATAATTGCTTTCTTCGTTTCACACAAAGGCATCCCTATATCACAATCGGCCGGCGCAGTCCGGCCATCGCCCGACCTCCCCCAGGAGGGCGATTTTGCAACGCTTTCAAAGGTATCTGACCCTGATTATACTGCACCATCCCGTGCCTCTGACAGCGCAAAGCCCTCCAGGTCGGGCGATGGCCGGACTGCACGTCGGGCAGCAGATTGGATTCTCAATAGACATTGGCCCAATATTTGCCGAACACGCACCGCGTTAGTTCTTGATCAATCGGCGCAAATCCCCTTTACACATCCCTCGACTCCCCCTATACGCCCGCTATCCAACAAGGGTGCGCTTTGCGTGCCCTTTATACATTGGACAAAAAAGACGCGATGAGGGCTCTGGATGAGCCATGGTCCTCCTCTCCGATCTAGGCCCTAATCAAAGGGTGATGACATGGCAGCCAGCCAAAACATCCGTATTCGCCTGAAGGCGTTTGATTTCCGCGTCCTTGATGCAAGCACCGCCGAAATCGTCAGCACAGCAAAGCGCACTGGCGCATCTGTGCGTGGACCGATCCCACTTCCAAACAAGATCGAAAAGTTCACTGTTCTGCGTGGACCACACGTTGACAAGAAATCCCGCGATCAGTTCGAGATCCGTACGCACAAGCGCCTTCTCGACATCATCGACCCAACACCACAGACCGTGGACGCGCTGATGAAGCTCGACCTGGCTGCCGGTGTTGACGTCCAGATTTCTGTATAAGGAGTAGATCATATGCTCCGTACAGGACTTATCGCAAAGAAAGTCGGCATGACCCGACTGTTCATGGAAGACGGCAAGCAGATCCCTGTGACCGTTCTTGCATTGGAAAACCTGCAGGTTGTCGCACAGCGTACACCTGAGACAAACGGCTACACAGCTGTTCAGTTGGGTGCAGGCAACGCCAAAGCCAAGCGCACATCTAAGGCGATGCGCGGCCACTTTGCTGCGGCCAAGGTCGAACCCAAGCGCAAGGTCGCCGAGTTCCGCGTTGCCCCCGAAAACATGATCAACGTCGGTGAAACACTGACGGCGAACCACTACTTCGAAGGTCAGTATGTTGACGTGTCCGGCACATCTATCGGTAAAGGTTTTGCCGGTGCCATGAAGCGTCACAACTTTGGCGGTTTGCGCGCGACACACGGTGTGTCCGTGTCCCACCGTTCGCACGGCTCGACCGGTCAGTGTCAGGATCCGGGCAAGGTTTTCAAAGGCAAGAAGATGGCCGGCCACATGGGTTCCGCCCGCGTGACGACACAGAACTTGCAAGTTGTGAAAACCGATGCCGAGCGTGGCGTCATCATGGTCAAGGGCGCTGTTCCCGGTTCCAAAGGTGGCTGGGTCACAATCAAGGATGCGGTCAAAAAGCCGACACCCGAGAACGTGATCTACCCTGCTGGCCTGCAGTCCATGGACGAAGAAGCCAAGCGTCTGGCTGAAGAAGCTGCTGCCGCCGCTGCTGCCGAAGAAGCTGCTGCCGCAAAGGCCGCTGCCGAGGCAGAACAGGCCGCGCTGGAAGCTGCTGAAGCAGAAGCTGCAACTGAAGCCCCGGCAGAAGATGCCGCACCAGAAGAAGGTGAGAAATAATGAAGGCTGATGCAATCAAACTGGACGGCAAGGCAGCTGGTTCCGTCGAACTGAACGACGAAATCTTCGGTCTTGAGCCGCGCAAGGACATCTTGCACCGCGTCGTTCGCTGGCAGCGCAACAAGGCAATGGCAGGTACACACGATGTGCTGGGTCGTTCCGAGGTGAGCTATTCCACCAAGAAGATCTATCGCCAGAAGGGCACCGGTGGCGCACGTCACGGCTCTCGTGGCGCGCCGATCTTCCGTTCCGGTGGTACCTACAAGGGCCCAACACCACGTAGCCACGCGCATGATTTGCCCAAGAAGTTCCGCAAGCTTGGTCTGAAGCACGCCCTGTCCGCGAAAGTGGCCGCAGGCGAGCTGGTGATCGTTGACACCATCGAAGTCAAAGACGCCAAGACCGGTGCGCTGGCCAAAATGGTCGGCAATCTGGGCTGGAAGCGTGCACTGATCATCGACGGTGCCGAAGTGAACGCAAACTTCGCCAAGGCAGCCGCCAACATCACAACCATTAACGTTCTGCCATCCATGGGCGCGAACGTTTACGACATCCTCAAGTCGGACACACTCGTCCTGACCAAAGCAGGTGTCGAAGCTCTGGAGGCCCGTTTGTCATGAACGCCAAGGCAGAACACTACGACGTGATCCGCAAGCCGATCATCACCGAGAAAGCAACAATGGCTTCTGAGGCCAATGCTGTTGTTTTCGAAGTGGCGATCGACGCGAACAAACCGATGATCAAGGAAGCCGTTGAAAGCCTCTTTGGTGTAAAGGTCAAAGCGGTCAACACATCGATCACCAAAGGTAAAGTGAAGCGCTTCCGCGGCTCGCTGGGCACACGCAAAGACGTGAAAAAAGCCTATGTGACGCTCGAAGAAGGCAACACAATCGACGTTAGCACTGGTCTGTAAGATCGGTTCGCTATGAAGTTAGAAAGGCCCCCGCAGTGCGGGGGCCTTTTTCGTTTGGGAGCAGGGAGTCGGGGCAGGCCCCGACCTACGTAGGCCGGGGCCTGCCCCGGCGCCTACGGCTTGATGCCGGACCGTGGTCCATATTGATACAGTCTCAATCATTTTCGTCAAACCGCCTGCTAGGCCTTGGTCGTTTCCTTGAGCTTTCTTCTCTCAGAACGAAATTTTGAGATGGAGACGGATCACCTTTATCACTGGGCTCAGGTAGCTTTGAGGCGCGTAGAGCAGATGAGAGTTGTTGTGTTACGAACGAGGCGTCCGTAAGGATTTCGTGGAATCCCTCTTTTAATTCTGGATAAGCGGCCACAAATGCACCGACAGCGACTACCCCAGCATAAATGTCGCCTTTAATTGAGCCTTCCTCTAATTGCCCAAGTCGAAAGTATGCACCTGCACCTTTACGTCTATGTCGCCAAGGGCTTTTGGAAAGATGCCTTGAAAGTGAGTACAGGAAACGATCTTGCTGTAGCTCGTTTAGAAGTACCGACGAATCGAATGAAAAGGTTATTCTGAACTCTGAAATCTCATGTCCGTAGCCGAACGACTGATAGTCAAAATCTTTGAAAATTTCATCTAGGAGCCATTTATCCCCTGCATCGTGTACCCACATCCCGCGTTTTATTCGGTGGCCAAATGGATTGTGGGTGTTCGGCAAGTCTGCTAGGCGAAGCAATTCGTCAAAGCTTGTTGGCTCTATTTCCGCAACCTCTAGAAAATGCAAATCGACTTCGTAGTGTTTGTTGGATGCCATCTAAATTCCTTCACCACTATAGATTGAGAAAAGCTAGGGAGTTTTCGATGGTGGATCAATCTTGAAGGCCAGTTGCGCTAGTATCAAGTTCATGATCCTTTAAGAAAGCTGTTCCAAGTCGGCGGATACTGCTAGAGAATTGAGCGTTATTGGCCAAGACGCTTGTCCGGCATGATGAACTCTATTTTGCAACTGCTGAGTTGCACCGCATTCATTGAGCGATCTATCGCGAAGACACTACTTGCCACCCGCACCCCTCCCTGCTACATCCGCGCAATCACGCGGCCTCGGATTCGTTCCGGGGTCTTTGTGTTATGCGAAAAGTCGGTGTAACTGCCGGCCTACGTAGGTCGGGGGCTCCCCCGACATTCCAAAACGGGGACCTTCGGGGCCCTATAACATCAGGGTCGCAACTGTGGCCCGCCAAGCAAACGGAAGAAGCTAACATGGCACTCAAGTCGTACAAACCGACGACGCCGGGCCAGCGTGGGCTGGTGCTGATCGACCGTTCGGAGCTTTGGAAAGGACGTCCTGTCAAGTCTCTCACTGAGGGTCTGACGAAATCGGGCGGCCGGAACAACACCGGACGGATCACTATGCGTCGTATTGGTGGGGGCGCAAAGCGTCTTTACCGCATCGTCGATTTCAAGCGCAACAAGCTGGATATGCCTGCTGTTGTCGCACGGATCGAATATGACCCGAACCGCACCGCATTTATCGCGCTGATCCAGTACGAAGACGGTACACAGAATTACATCCTTGCCCCCCAGCGCCTCGCGATTGGTGACAAGGTGATCGCATCCGCCAAGGCTGACATCAAGCCAGGCAACGCAATGCCCTTCAGCGGCATGCCTATCGGTACGATCGTTCACAACATCGAAATGAAAGCAGGCAAAGGCGGCCAGATCGCCCGTGCAGCCGGTACCTACGCCCAGTTCGTTGGTCGTGACGGTGGCTACGCGCAGGTCCGTTTGTCATCCGGTGAATTGCGCCTGGTACGTCAGGAATGCATGGCCACTGTCGGTGCTGTGTCCAACGCAGACCACTCGAACCAGAACTTCGGTAAAGCAGGCCGCATGCGTCACAAGGGCATCCGCCCATCTGTGCGTGGTGTTGCCATGAACCCGATCGACCACCCGCACGGTGGTGGTGAAGGCCGGACATCTGGTGGTCGGACACCGGTTACGCCTTGGGGTAAAGACACCAAGGGCAAGCGTACCCGTAACAAGAACAAAGCGTCGCAGAGCCTTATCATCCGCTCGCGTCACGCCAAGAAGAAGGGTCGTTAATTATGGCTCGTTCCGTATGGAAAGGCCCCTTTGTGGATGCCTACGTCTTGAAAAAGGCAGAAGCATCGCGCGAAAGCGGCCGCAACGAAGTGATCAAGATCTGGTCGCGTCGTTCGACAATCCTGCCTCAGTTCGTTGGTCTCACCTTTGGTGTGTACAATGGCAAGAAGCACATCCCTGTTAACGTCACAGAAGACATGATCGGTCAGAAGTTCGGTGAATATTCGCCAACCCGCACCTATTACGGTCACGCTGCTGACAAAAAAGCGAAGCGGAAATAAGCCATGAGCAAGGATAAGAATCCCCGCCGCGTGGCCGATAACGAAGCAATGGCAAAACTGCGCATGCTCCGGACGTCCCCGCAGAAGCTGAACCTCGTTGCTGGCCTGATCCGCGGCAAGAAAGTCGAGCAGGCGCTGACCGACCTGACTTTCTCGAAAAAGCGGATTTCGGACGATGTGAAGAAGTGTCTTCAGTCGGCCATCGCCAACGCAGAGAACAACCACAACCTTGACGTCGATGAACTGGTCGTCGCAGAGGCCTATGTCGGCAAGAACCTTACCATGAAGCGCGGTCGCCCTCGGGCCCGTGGTCGCTTTGGTAAGATCATCAAGCCGTTTGCAGAGATCACCATCAAGGTGCGTCAAGTTGAGGAGCAATCATAATGGGTAACAAAGTAAACCCGATCGGTATGCGTCTTCAGGTCAACCGCACCTGGGATAGCCGCTGGTACGCTGACACCAAAGACTATGGCGACCTTCTGTTGGAAGACCTCAAGATCAAGGCTTTCATCAAGAAAGAATGCGCACAGTCCGGCGTCAGCCGCGTGATCATCGAGCGTCCGCACAAAAAGTGCCGCGTCACGATCCACGCAGCACGTCCCGGTGTGATCATCGGCAAGAAAGGTGCAGACATCGAAGGTCTGCGCAAGAAACTTGCCGCGCTGACTGCCTCCGAGCTGCACCTGAACATCGTTGAAGTCCGCAAGCCCGAGCTTGACGCAGCACTGGTTGCCGAAAGCATCGGTCAGCAGCTTGAGCGTCGTGTGTCTTTCCGTCGCGCAATGAAGCGTGCGGTTCAGAACGCCATGCGTATGGGTGCCCTCGGTATCCGGGTCAACCTTGCCGGTCGTCTGGGCGGTGCTGAAATTGCACGGACAGAATGGTACCGCGAAGGTCGTGTGCCGCTGCACACGCTGCGCGCCGACATCGACTATGCACTGTATGAGGCAATGACGCCTTATGGGATCATCGGCATCAAGGTCTTCATCTACAAAGGTGAGATCATGGAGCACGATCCGTCAGCGCACGACCGTAAACATGCTGAGCTGCAAGAGGGCGCTGTCCCTCGCGGCCCACGTCGCTAAGGAGCTGATGATATGCTGCAACCAAAGCGTACAAAACACCGCAAGCTGCACAAAGGCCGCATCCGTGGTGAAGCAAAGGGCGGGTCTGACCTGAACTTTGGCACCTACGGCCTGAAGGCGATCGAACCCGAGCGTATCACTGCACGCCAGATCGAAGCTGCACGTCGTGCCATGACGCGTCACATGAAGCGTCAAGGCCGTGTCTGGATCCGTATTTTCCCGGATCTGCCTGTTACCTCGAAGCCTATCGAAGTGCGTATGGGTAAAGGTAAAGGCTCCATCGATTTTTGGGCATGCAAGGTCAAACCAGGCCGCGTGATGTTCGAAATCGACGGCGTGACCGAAGTGGTCGCCCGTGAGGCCCTGCGCCTTGCTGCGATGAAGCTGCCGATCAAGACACGGACCGTGGTTCGCGAAGATTGGTAAGTGGCGTCGGGGCAGGCCCCGACCTACGGTGAGAGTAAAAAAGCCCCTGCCGAGAGATCGGTGGGGGCTTTTTGTTTTAGCCTACCAAACCACGTCAATGATCCGGCCATCGCTGTGGTTACAGACACCCACACCACCTGCTGATGTTTCTCCAAGACTACTCGCATAATTCATCTGACATCTGAGCGTTGATCCCTGGTTTCCAAGGAGCGTAGCAACAAAGTTGCCGCTGCTGCTGGACGTCATTATCGTCGAAGGCATACCGGTTCCGAATACAGTCCCAAAGCCTGAACGGGCGTCTGCTTGAACTGCTTTACCGCTAAACTGTTCACTTCCAACCTGAGCAGTGTAAGTGTCACTTTCCATGCCTTGTTCGTATTGAAATTGAACAGGTGTTCCAATTCCACGAACCACGCCTTGCATTGTGCCGCTACATGCAGCCAGCGCCAGCACCGTGGTGAATGATGGAAGAATTTTCGCAAGTTTCATAACAACCTCAAATAGAGAAAAATTGGTGACCCTCACTATGAAGATTGTTTTGGCGCAAATAAGGCATTGAGAACAGTTCTGGGTAGTAGTCTGCCGCCTCGTAGAAATGTACCGCCCGGCATCGCCGGGCAGCGCCCGGATCTCCCCCATGGGGAGGGCGCTCTTGCGACCTTGCAAAGATCGGGACGGTCGTGCGTGATTGTGGCGCTCCGCCAATCAGCCCTGTCGGTGCGCCCACCCCGAGGTCCGGACGCTGCCCTTCGTCGGGCCCGTCACTCCCACTTGTAATTAAAACTCACCGAAATCCGTTCTTCCTCGGCCATATTCATCGGCACCTCGTGCCGCAGCCAGCTTTCCCAGAGCAGCACATCGCCGACCTCGGGTTTCGCATAAAAGAACGTGCGCAGCTCGTCGCGCGCGTCTTTCATGCGTGTGGGTGCCGCCATCATCATGGCAAGGCGGGGGTCTTCGAATTTGATCGCACTCGCGCCGTCCGGCATGGCGACGTAGGTCGTGCCGCTGATCACTGAATGGGGGTGGATGTGGCCGGTGTGGATCCCGCCCTCTGGCAGGATGTTGATCCAGATATCTTCGAGTTGCAGCTTCTTGTCGCCAAGGTCGAAGGCGAGGTCTTTGGCAAAGGCCGCGACATGGGCATCGAGAACGGCGACGAGATCTTTGAAAATCGGGAACCGCCACGGCAGGTCCGTGAGCGAGGCGTAAGAGGTATAGCCCGGATATCCGTGCTCCTCGCACCAGTCCTGACCGGCCTCGTCATCGTCGGCGATCACAAGACAAGAGTTTTCAAGCTCGGCAGGATCAACGGGCGCGCCATGCTCGGAGAGTTTGGCGTGATAGAGGCGGGTCGCGAAGAGGGATTTGATTTGGGTCATACAGATGTCTTAGCGCAGGCGGTGTGGTAGTGCGAGTACTGAAACAGATATAGGTCCGGGACAGCGGCGTGACAGGTCGCGCAACTCTTTGCCAACAAGGGGTTGCTTTATATGCGGATGGGGTCTAAACGGCACACTTCTACCCCCACTCCACCGGGAATCGGGTGACGTTTCGTACGGCCTGCCGGTGATGTTGAAAAAGGAAAATGGCATGAACGCCAACGAACTGCGGGCCAAAACGCCCGATCAGCTCCGTGAAGAGCTGGTGAACCTCAAAAAAGAGTCCTTCAATCTGCGCTTTCAGCAGGCCACAGGTCAGTTGGAAAACACAGCAGGCATCCGTGCGGCCCGCCGCAACGCTGCCAAGGTCAAAACAATTCTGAACGAAAAGGCCGCTGCTGCGGCATCGGAGGCTTAATCCATGCCTAAGCGTATCCTGCAAGGGGTTGTGACAAGCAACCAGAACGCCCAGACCGTCACTGTATCGGTCGAGCGCCGCTTCAAGCACCCGCTGCTTCAGAAGACTGTTCGTAAGTCCAAGAAGTACCGGGCGCATGACGAGCAAAACGCTTTCAACGTTGGCGATACTGTCCGTATTCAGGAATGTGCGCCGAAATCGAAAACCAAACGCTGGGAAGTTATTGCTTCTTAAGCAATAGCACCCGGTTCAAACGAAACCCTGGGCCCCCGGACGGAAATCGGGACTTGCTCATAGGTCGGAAAAGGAAACCAAATGATCCAGATGCAGACCAATCTGGATGTTGCTGACAACAGCGGCGCTCGCCGTGTTCAGTGCATCAAGGTTCTGGGTGGTTCTCACCGTCGTTACGCCAGTGTTGGAGACATCATTGTTGTTTCGGTGAAAGAGGCCATTCCACGCGGTCGCGTAAAGAAGGGTGACGTCCGTAAGGCCGTCGTCGTACGCACCGCCAAAGAAGTACGCCGCGACGATGGCACAGCCATCCGTTTTGACAGCAACGCTGCTGTCATCCTCAACAACAACAACGAGCCGATCGGTACACGTATCTTTGGCCCGGTTGTTCGCGAGCTGCGCGCAAAGAACTTCATGAAAATCATCTCACTCGCTCCGGAGGTGCTGTAACCATGGCTGCGAAACTCCGTAAAGGTGATAGCGTGATCGTGCTTGCCGGTAAGGACAAGGGCAAGAAGGGCACTATCAGCTCTGTTGACCCCAAGTCGGGCAAAGCTGTTGTTGATGGCATCAACATTGCTGTGCGTCACCAGAAGCAAACGCAAGCGACACAGGGTGGCCGCACGCCAAAGGCGATGCCGATCCAGCTGTCCAACCTCGCGATCGTTGACAAGAATGGCAAAGCAACCCGTGTTGGCTTCCGTATGGATGGCGACAACAAGGTGCGTTTCGCCAAGACAACAGGGGATGTGATCTAATGCTTGACGCTGCAAACTATAGCCCCCGTCTTAAGGACCTCTACATCGCTAAAATTCGTGCGGCGATGAAAGAAGAGTTCGGTTACAAAAACGAGATGCAGATCCCGAAGCTGGACAAGATTGTCCTGAACATCGGCTGCGGTGCAGAAGCTGTCCGTGACAGCAAGAAAGCAAAAACCGCGCAGGAAGATCTGACAACCATCGCCGGCCAGAAGGCCATGACAACACACGCCAAGAAATCCATCGCTGGTTTCCGCGTTCGTGAAGACATGCCGCTGGGTGCAAAGGTGACTTTGCGTGGCGACCGTATGTACGAATTCCTTGATCGTCTGATCACTGTTGCAATGCCACGTATCCGCGACTTCCGCGGCGTATCCGGCAAATCCTTTGATGGCCGCGGCAACTATGCCACCGGCATCAAAGAGCACCTGATCTTCCCAGAAATCAACTTCGACAAGATCGATGAGAACTGGGGCATGGACATCGTGATCTGCACAACAGCGAACACTGACGCTGAAGCAAAGGCACTGTTGAAGCACTTCAACATGCCGTTCAACAGCTAAGCGCCAGGGAGATTTAGAGATGGCAAAGAAATCCATGATCGCACGCGAAGTGAAGCGTGAAAAGCTGGTCAAGCAGTATGCCGAAAAGCGTGCCGCCTTGAAGGCAATCATCAACAACAAAGAGATCGCTGTAGAAGAGCGGTTCAAGGCAACTCTTGAACTTGCGAAACTGCCACGGAACTCTTCTGCAACGCGTTTGCACAACCGTTGCCAGCTGACCGGGCGTCCACACGCCTATTACCGCAAACTCAAGATCAGCCGGATCGCGCTGCGGGACCTTGGTTCCAATGGCGAAATCCCCGGCATGGTCAAGTCTAGCTGGTAAGGAGCACATATTATGAATGATCCTATCGGTGATATGCTCACACGTATCCGCAACGGCCAGATGCGCGGCAAAGCGTCGGTGGAAACACCTGCGTCCAAACTGCGTGGTTGGGTGTTGGATGTGCTTTCCGACGAAGGCTACATCCGCGGTTACGAAAAGAAGGATGGCAAAGACGGCCACCCTGCTTTCAGCATCGAATTGAAGTATTACGAGGGTGACCCTGTCATTCGCGAAGTGAAGCGGGTTTCCAAGCCTGGCCGTCGCGTTTACCTGGGCGCCAATGACATCCCATCCGTCCGTCAGGGCCTGGGTGTGTCGATTGTCTCCACCTCTCAGGGTGTGATGTCGGATGCCAAAGCACGGGCTGCCAATATTGGCGGCGAAGTGCTCTGCACTGTATTCTAAGGGGATATTATGTCTCGTATTGGTAAAAAACCGGTTGAGCTGCCCGCAGGCGTCACTGCCTCTGTGTCAGGTCAGACCGTTGAGATGAAAGGCCCCAAAG
The DNA here is from genome assembly GCF_044595625.1 of Yoonia sp. R78084. Taxonomy (NCBI): domain Bacteria; kingdom Pseudomonadati; phylum Pseudomonadota; class Alphaproteobacteria; order Rhodobacterales; family Paracoccaceae; genus Yoonia; species Yoonia sp. R78084. The sequence continues at coordinate 2,752,543 of NZ_CP138993.1, read as the reverse complement.
GGACCCGGACTTTCAAGGCGACAGACGATGTCACCATCACTGTTGATGGCAATGTCGTGACTGTAGAACCACGCGGCAAATCCAAGCGCGCGCGCCAGCAGTGGGGCATGAGCCGCACTATGGTTGCAAACTTGGCCACCGGCGTTTCCGAAGGCTTCAAGAAAGAGCTTGAGCTGTCGGGTGTTGGTTACCGTGCACAGATGCAGGGCAATGTCCTGAACCTGTCATTGGGCTACAGCCACGATGTCAAATTTGAGGTGCCTGAGGGCGTCACAGTGACATCTGCAAAGCCAACTGAGATTCTTGTCGAAGGTATCGACGAGCAGCAGGTTGGTCAGGTTGCGGCGAATATTCGTGCTTGGCGTAAGCCCGAGCCCTACAAGGGCAAAGGGATTAAGTACAAAGGCGAATATATCTTCCGCAAAGAAGGTAAGAAGAAGTAAGGAACGCGATTATGGCAAACAGCAAGAGACAACTGTTTCTGAAGCGCCGCATGCGCGTTCGGAACAAACTTCGCAGCGTCACAGCCAACCAAGGCCGTGCACGTCTTTCGGTACACCGCTCGAACAAAAACATCAGCGCCCAGCTGATCGACGACGTCAACGGCGTAACACTCGCCTCAGCGTCTTCGCTCGAAAAGGACCTTGGTGTCGTTGGCAAGAACAACATCGAAGCCGCTGCAAAAGTGGGCGCTGCAATTGCAGAGCGCGCGAAAAAGGCTGGTGTCGAGGTTGCTTACTTCGACCGTGGCGGTTTCCTCTTTCACGGCAAGATCAAGGCTTTGGCCGAGGCAGCCCGTGAAGGCGGTCTGAAGATCTAACGGTGTGGGTGGGTTTTACCCACCCTACCGACCCCCTGTAGTGTGGGTGCAACCCACGCTCGATGATCCGGCGCCTTGGGCGACCCGCGATTGGACAACGCCTTCGGGCACGAAAACAAAGGACGCCATCAATGGCAGAACGTGAAAACCGCGGCCGCGGCCGCAACCGTGAAGAGCAAGCCCCAGAGTTTGCAGACCGTCTGGTCGCAATCAACCGGGTCTCGAAAACAGTTAAAGGCGGTAAGCGCTTTGGCTTCGCAGCACTCGTTGTTGTTGGTGACCAAAAGGGCCGTGTCGGCTTTGGCAAAGGGAAAGCCAAGGAAGTTCCTGAGGCGATCCGCAAAGCCACAGAGCAAGCCAAGCGCCAGATGATCCGCGTTGCACTGCGCGATGGCCGTACGCTGCACCACGATATCGAGGGCCGTCACGGGGCTGGTAAAGTTGTGATGCGCACAGCGCCAGTGGGTACCGGTATCATCGCCGGTGGTCCAATGCGTGCCGTGTTCGAAATGCTGGGCGTGCAGGACGTTGTATCGAAATCGATCGGTTCGCAGAACCCCTACAACATGATCCGCGCAACCATGAACGGTCTGGCCAAAGAGCAATCTCCACGCAACGTCGCCCAGCGTCGTGGCAAGAAGGTTGCTGATATTCTGCCCAAGCGTGACGAAGCCCCAGCGGCTGAAGCACCTGCTGAAGCTGACGCGTAAGGAGAACTGACAGATGGCTAAAACAATCGTCGTCAAGCAGATCGGCTCCCCGATCCGCCGCCCCGAAAAGCAGCGTGCAACGCTGATCGGTCTGGGCCTGAACAAAATGAACCGCACGCGCGAACTGGAAGATACCCCTTCCGTGCGCGGTATGGTGAACAGCATTCCGCACCTCGTCGAGATCATCGAAGAGCGTGGATAAGCTTTCACGTAGTGTCGGGGCAGACCCCGACCTGCGGTGCTGACAGATTGAAGCCCTCGGGAAACCGGGGGCTTTTTCTTTGGGCAGAATGAAAACTCTGACATGCAAATGCTGCATGGCGGCATTTCCGATGCTGCAGTTGCACAATAGAGGCCTGCGTCCTAGCTATTTGCTGAGAAGCATCGCCGTCGCGGTGTCGCAAAACGCAATTGAAAGGACGAAAGTCATGTCTATTACGACCAACACATTCGCCCCCGCACAAATTGGTGCGCGTATATCCGCACGCATCTCTGCCCAATTGGCAGCTTTGAAAGAGGCACGTGCGCAGAAGGCGGTTTACTATAAAGTCAGAACCCAATTGAACCGCATGTCAGACCGCGAGTTGGCCGATATCGGCACGAACCGTCTCCTGATCGACGATCTGGCGCGCGAAGCGGCCTTTGGCACAGCGGAACGGTGAGTTGAGGTAAGGTGGATCAAGATCCACCTTACGGTTTGAAATGAATGCGCCTCGCAGGGAACTGCGGGGCATTTGTTTTCCGGCGCAGCCAGCGGCAGAAATGATGCGCAACTATGGGTTGCATAACTTCATTTTTGCCGCGATTTTCTGTATCCCTGCGTGTGTCGCTTTCAACCGACATCCCATTCTTGACGCCGCCTATCCCCCCGTCTATACGCCAGCAGTCGGCAGGCAACCGCCCCGACTCAGATGTAACGCCGTGTTTGGCCGCTCCCGTCGCTGGGGGCCAATTCCGGCAAAAGGAGAAGCGACATGAAACTGAATGAACTCTCAGACAACCCAGGCGCCACCAAAGGCAAAAAGCGTATTGGCCGTGGTCCAGGTTCCGGCAAAGGTAAGACCGGTGGCCGTGGTATCAAAGGTCAGAAATCGCGTTCCGGCGTAGCCATCAAAGGCTATGAGGGCGGCCAGATGCCACTCTACCAGCGTCTGCCAAAGCGCGGCTTCAACAAGCCGAACCGCAAGACTTTCGCTGTCATCAACCTTGGTCTGATCCAGAAATTCATCGACGAAGGCAAGATCGACGTCAAAGCCGACATCACCGAAGATGCGCTGATCGCGTCCGGTCTGGTGCGTCGCAAGAAGGACGGTATCCGCGTTCTTGCCAAAGGCGATTTCAAAGCCAAAGCAACGATTGCTGTCACCGGTGCCTCCAAGGGCGCTGTTGAGGCGGTTGAAAAGGCTGGCGGCACATTGACTGTCACAGCACCGGCTGCGGCTGAGTAAGACCTTGTGAGCGGCGTCACCGTCGCTTACATAGCTCTTCAAGTTTTCCCAAACGCCGCGATCCGGGAAACGGTATCGCGGCGTTTCTATTGAAAAGAGACCCATATGGCTTCTGCAGCAGAGCAAATGGCAGCCAACGTCAGTTGGAGCGCCTTCGGCAAAGCAACTGAACTGCGTCAGCGCATCCTGTTTACGATTGGTTTGCTGATTATCTACCGTCTTGGCACGTTCATTCCGGTTCCCGGCATTGACGGCATTGCCCTGCAGCAGTTCATGGAAGACGCGCAGTCGGGCATTGGCGGCATCCTGTCGATGTTCACCGGTGGTGCCCTGTCACGCATGGCGATCTTTACGCTCGGCATTATGCCCTACATCTCTGCCTCGATCGTGATGCAGCTCTTGGGGTCTATGTGGGAGCCGCTCAAGAACCTCAAGAAAGAGGGTGAGCAGGGGCGCCGCAAGCTGAACCAATATACCCGTTACTTCACTGTCGTTCTGGCCACTGCACAGGCCTACGGCCTTGCTGTCAGCCTTGAGGCAGGTGGTCTTGCGGCTGATCCGGGCCTGTTCTTCCAGGCCTCGACGGTCATCACCATCGTTGGTGGCTGTATGTTCCTGATGTGGCTGGGCGAGCAGATTACCGCACGCGGCATCGGCAACGGTATCTCCTTGATCATCTTCGTTGGTATTATTGCCGAAATCCCTGCCGCACTTGCGCAATTCCTGTCGCAGGGTCGTTCAGGTGCGATCAGCCCGCTGGTCATCGTCGGGATTATCCTGATGTTGATCGTGGTTCTGACCTTTGTGGTTTTCATGGAGCGGTCACTGCGCAAGATCCACATCCAGTACCCGCGCCAGCAGCGCGGCATGAAGGTTTATGACGGTTCAACCAGCCACCTGCCGATCAAGGTGAACCCCGCCGGCGTGATCCCCGCGATCTTTGCATCCGCGCTGCTTTTGCTGCCAACCACGATCAGCACATTCAGCGGTGGATCATCCGGCCCCTTGATGTCGACCATTCTGGCGCTCTTCGGTCCTGGCCAGCCGCTCTATCTCATCTTCTTTGGCGGCATGATCATCTTCTTTACGTATTTCTACACCCGTGAAGTTGCCTTCAAGACCGAGGATGTCGCCGAGAACCTGAAGAACCAGAACGGCTTTGTGCCCGGCATCCGCCCCGGCAAGAAAACCGAAGAGTATCTGGACTATGTCGTGACACGGATTCTGGTGCTGGGTTCCGGCTATCTGGCGCTCGTGGCGCTTTTGCCCGAGATTATCCGCGCGGAATTGTCGATCCCGTTCTACTTTGGTGGCACATCAATCCTGATTATTGTGTCTGTGGGTATGGACACGATCCAGCAAATCCAGTCACACTTGGTGGCACATCAATACGAAGGCCTGATTGAGAAGTCTCAATTGCGTGGCAAGCGTAGCGCAAAACGTAAAGGGCCATCACGCCGATGAATATCATTCTGCTGGGACCGCCGGGGGCGGGTAAGGGAACACAGGCACGCAAGCTTGTTGAAGAACGCAATATGGTGCAGTTGAGCACTGGCGATATGCTGCGCGCCGCCCGCACCAGCGGGACCGAGATGGGCAAAACTGTTGCGGCCGTGATGGACCGTGGCGATCTTGTCACCGATGAAATCGTGATCGGCCTGATCCGCGAACAGCTTGAGAGTGACGACGGCAAGGGCGGCTATATCTTTGACGGCTTCCCGCGCACATTGGCGCAGGCTGATGCGTTGGGAAATCTGCTGGTCGAGATGGGTGAGAACCTTGATTGCGTGATCGAGATGCAAGTCGATGACGAGGCGCTTGTTGATCGCATCACCGCACGCTCGACCTGTGCTGATTGTGGTGAAGTCTATAATGACAACACCAAGCCGATCCCGGCGGATGGTAAATGCACCAACTGTGGGGGCACGAATTTCCAGCGCCGTGCCGATGACAACGCAGACAGTCTCCGCACCCGTCTGATGGCTTATTACAAGCAAACCAGCCCACTGGTTGGCTACTACTATGCCAAAGGTGACCTGAAGTCTGTGGATGGTCTGGCCAGCATGGAAGATGTAGCAACCAGCATCGCTTCGGCACTGCGAGACGCTGAGAAATCCTGATATTTTGCTATGGTACGGGGCGGAATGCGCAAATCGTCTTTTGTGCCGCCCCAGCGCCTTGACGCCTCGGCAAATGCCCCCTAAACAGCGCCATCCCAAACGGGAATCATTTTGTGGTTGACGGGTCGCCCCCGAAGATCACAAGGCACCTCCATATGACGCAGCCCGGCGCCCCAAAGGTCCGGGCTTCCGTTGTGAAAAAAGGGTCTGGAACGACGGACCCGCAACGAAAAGGAATAGCAACGTGGCACGTATTGCCGGCGTAAACATCCCGACTGCAAAGCGGGTTCCAATCGCCCTTACTTACATCACCGGTATTGGTTCTGCCAAAGCCGAAGAAATCTGCGCAGCGACCAACATTGATCGCGCGCGTCGTGTAAACCAGCTTTCTGATGCAGAAGTGCTGTCGATCCGTGAATACATCGACGCCAACCTGACAGTGGAAGGTGACCTGCGTCGCGAGACACAGATGAACATCAAGCGCCTGATGGACCTTGGTTGTTACCGTGGCCTGCGCCACCGTCGTAACCTGCCGGTTCGCGGTCAGCGGACATCCACCAACGCACGTACACGCAAGGGTCCTGCAAAGGCCATTGCTGGTAAGAAGAAATAAGGGAGCTTGATCAATGGCACGTGATACAAAACGCACCAAGAAGAAGGTTTCCAAGAACATCGCAGCTGGTGTTGCGCATGTAAACTCTTCTTTCAACAACACAAAGATCCTGATCTCCGACGTGCAGGGCAACGCCATTTCTTGGTCGTCTGCTGGCACGATGGGTTTCAAAGGTTCACGGAAATCCACACCCTACGCGGCCCAGATGGCTGCTGAGGATGCAGGCAAGAAAGCACAAGATCACGGCGTGAAGACGCTGGAAGTCGAAGTGCAGGGTCCTGGTTCCGGTCGTGAATCCGCGCTTCGCGCACTGGCCGCAGTTGGTTTCAACATCACATCGATCCGTGACGTGACCCCAATGGCCCACAACGGTTGCCGCCCACCAAAGCGTCGCCGCGTCTAATTACACCCAAACGCCTTGGGGTCGTGCATGATTTCGCACGGCCCCAATCCGTCATTTTAACCTCGGGCGTTTGCCTTTTTGGACATGAAGGCAGACTAGTATGGAGGGACATATGATCCACAAGAACTGGGCTGAGTTGATTAAGCCGACTCAATTAGAAGTTAAGCCAGGCAACGATCCTGCGCGTCAGGCAACCGTCATTGCAGAACCACTCGAGCGTGGCTTTGGTTTGACACTGGGTAACGCCCTGCGCCGTATTTTGATGAGCTCCCTTCAGGGCGCTGCGATTACTGCTGTTCAGATCGACAACGTTCTGCACGAGTTCTCAAGCGTTTCCGGTGTGCGTGAAGACGTCACCGACATCGTATTGAACCTCAAAGGTGTTGCGATCCGCATGGAAGTGGAAGGGCCAAAGCGTCTGTCCGTTCAGGCCAAAGGCCCGGGCGTCGTGACTGCTGCGGACATTTCCGAGACTGCGGGTATCGAGATCCTGAACAAGGATCATGTGATCTGCCACCTTGACGAAGGTGCCGATCTGTACATGGAACTGACCGTGAATACCGGTAAGGGCTATGTAGCGGCTGACAAGAACAAGCCAGAAGATGCACCCATCGGCATGATGGCCGTTGATGCGATCTACTCGCCTGTGAAGAAAGTCAGCTATGACGTGCAGCCGACCCGCGAAGGTCAGGTTCTGGACTATGACAAGCTGACCATGAAGGTCGAAACAGACGGGTCGCTGACCCCTGATGATGCAGTCGCTTACGCGGCCCGCATCCTGCAGGACCAGCTTTCGATCTTCGTCAACTTTGACGAGCCTGAATCAGCAACTGCTGGCGCTGACGATGATGGTCTCGAGTTCAACCCGCTTCTGCTCAAGAAAGTGGACGAGCTGGAACTGTCTGTCCGTTCGGCAAACTGCCTCAAGAACGACAACATCGTGTATATTGGCGATCTGATCCAGAAGACCGAAGCCGAAATGCTGCGCACACCGAACTTTGGCCGCAAATCTTTGAACGAGATCAAAGAAGTGCTGTCAGGTATGGGTCTGCACCTTGGCATGGACGTTGAGGACTGGCCACCGGACAACATCGAAGATCTGGCCAAGAAGTTTGAGGATCAGTTTTAACTGATCCGAAAATCCCGGACTTGATCCGGGATCTGAACCAAGCACGAGGCCCCGGATCAAGTCCGGGGCTGCGTTAAACCAAAAATGCCCGCACTGGCGGGGAACATCCTGGGCATGGTGCCCCACTAACGGAGCCAGCGACACGCATCGCATCGGCCCATCCTAAAACAAAATGGAGACTATCACATGCGTCACGCACGAGGTTACCGCCGCCTGAACCGCACACACGAGCACCGCAAGGCGCTGTTCGCGAACATGGCTGGCTCGCTCATTGAGCATGAGCAAATCAAGACAACATTGCCCAAGGCGAAAGAACTGCGCCGTATCGTTGAAAAGCTGGTCACACTTGGCAAGCGCGGCGATCTGCACGCACGCCGTCAGGCAAACGCACAGCTGAAGCAGGAAATGCACACTGCAAAACTGTTCGAAGTGCTTGGGCCACGCTACGCCGAACGTCAGGGCGGTTATGTTCGCATCATCAAAGCGGGTTTCCGTTACGGTGACATGGCACCAATGGCGATCATCGAATTCGTCGACCGCGACGTCGATGCAAAAGGTGCGGCTGATAAGGCCCGTCTGGCCGAATACGAGGCCGCTGAGGATTAATTTCCCCTGCATCACCTGAGTTTCGCAAAGCCCTGCCTTTCTGGCGGGGCTTTCGCTTTTTTGAACAAAGCTTATGTTTCTGCCATGGCCGATCTTTTTGACAGCACCCCCACCGATACCCCCGCGGGCCCCCGCCCGCTGGCGGATCGTTTGCGGCCCAAAACTCTGTCCGAGGTCATCGGCCAGCAGCAGGTTCTCGGCCCTGATGCGCCACTGGGCACAATGCTTGCCTCTGGTTCGCTGTCTTCGCTGATTTTCTGGGGACCACCCGGTGTGGGTAAAACGACGATCGCCCGCTTGCTGGCGGCCGAAACCGACCTGCATTTCGTCCAGATCAGCGCGATTTTCACCGGTGTGCCGGAACTGCGCAAGGTGTTCGAGGCCGCCAAGATGCGCCGCCAGAACGGCAAGGGCACCCTGCTGTTTGTCGATGAAATCCATCGTTTCAACAAAGCCCAGCAAGACGGGTTTCTGCCGTATATGGAAGACGGGACCATTCTGCTGGTGGGTGCCACGACCGAAAACCCCAGTTTTGAGTTGAACGCCGCTGTTCTGAGCCGAAGCCAGGTTTTCATCCTCACCCGTCTTGACCTCAAAGTCCTCGAACTGCTCGCGCAGCGCGCCGAAAAGGAACTCGGCCGCGCTCTGCCGCTTGATGGCCACGCCCGTGAGGCGCTTTTGAATATGGCCGATGGCGATGGTCGCGCCTTGCTCAATCTGATTGAACAGGTCGCCGCATGGAAAACGGATGCCAAACTGGGCCGCGATGACCTGACCAAACGCCTGATGAAACGTGCCGCAAAATACGACAAATCCGGTGACGAGCATTACAACCTGATCAGCGCGCTCCATAAATCCGTGCGCGGCTCGGACCCTGATGCGGCACTTTACTGGTTCGCCCGTATGCTGGCGGGTGGCGAGGACCCGCGGTTTCTTGCGCGCCGTATCACGCGCATGGCGGTCGAGGATATCGGACTTGCCGACCCACAGGCGCAGGCCATTTGCCTGCAATCGTGGGAAACCTATGAAAGGCTTGGATCGCCCGAGGGCGAGTTGGCGCTTGCGCAGGCGGTGACCTATCTGGCCCTCGCACCTAAATCGAACGCCACCTATGTGGCCTACAAGGGCGCTGTCGCGGCCGCCAAGCAGACTGGATCAGAGCCACCGCCCGCCCATATCCTGAACGCGCCCACGCGGTTGATGAAGGAACAGGGTTTTGGCGCGGGCTATGCCTATGACCATGATGCCGAGGACGGGTTTAGTGGCCAGAACTATTTCCCCGAAACCATGAAGCGCGGCGTCTACTACATCCCCGTGGATCGCGGGTTCGAGCGCGAGTTGAAAAAGCGCGTTGATTTCTTTGCGGGCCTGCGTGCCAAACGGGGCAAGAATTGACAAGGCTGGCACAAAGGCCCATGGGGGCGGCATGATGACACCTGTAATCTCTGTGGCCCTCGGTGGGGCGATCGGCTCTGTGCTTCGCTATGTGGTCGGTTTGACCGTGGCGTTTCCATTGGGCACGCTGACGGTCAATGTAGTCGGGTCCTTTGCCATTGGCGTGATCTGGGTGCATCTGGCGGACCGCGGGTTGCAGCATTGGTTGCCGTTTGTGATGACGGGGCTCTTGGGTGGCTTCACCACCTTCTCGGCTTTTACGTTGGACGCATTGCGTCTGTTTGAAGAGGGACGTTTCACCGCCGCAGGTGCCTATGTCGCGGGCTCGGTGGTTCTGTCCTTGATGGCCTGCGGGCTGGGTCTGTGGCTTGCCAAAGGAATGACGACATGAGTGGCGTACAAACGCGGGTGATCGGCCCTGACGATGGTGACCAGCGGCTGGACCGCTATCTACGCCGCCTGTTCCCGCATCTGACCCAAGGGCGGATCGAAAAGATGTGCCGCAAAGGCGAGTTGCGTGTTGATGGCGGGCGGGTGAAATCGAACACGCGTCTGGATATCGGGCAAAAGGTACGAATCCCACCTTTGCCGACCGAGGAAGAGGCCGCTGCGGCAGCCAACCTCGCCAAGCGTGGCGTGACCAAGGCGGATGCCAAGCTGATCCAGTCCTGCGTGATCTACAAGGACGAGCATATCATTGCCATCAACAAGCCGCATGGTTTGGCCACCCAAGGCGGGACAAACACGGCACGCCATGTGGACGGATTGGCCGAGGCTTTGATGTTTGATTACGACGAAAAGCCGCGTCTTGTGCACCGTCTGGACAAGGATACATCCGGTGTTCTGCTGCTGGCCCGTACCCGCATGATGGCCAAGCAGTTGACCGAGAACCTCAAGCACCGCGAGACGCGCAAGATCTACTGGGCCGCCGTTGCGGGTGTCCCGCATCCACGTGCGGGCACGATCAAATACGGGTTGGTGAAAGCCGCAGGTCATGGCCGCGGTGGCGAGAACGAAAAGATGCGCTGCGTGCATCCGCGTGATTTGGACAGCGTCGAGGGCGCGAAACGTGCGGTCAGTGATTACGCGGTTATGGATACGCTGGCCAGCCGCGCGTCGTGGTGTGCTTTGGTCCCGATCACGGGCCGCACACACCAGTTGCGCGCGCATATGGCCGAGATCGGCCATCCGATCATCGGTGATGGCAAATATGGCGGGTCAGGTCAGGAAAACCTCGGTGACGGCTGGGGCGCTGGCATGGGGAGCGAGATCGGGCGCAAGTTGCATTTGCATGCGCGCAGCCTGACGATCGAACACCCTGCGACAGGTGCAATTCTACACATTACAGCGCCTTTGCCAGAGCATATGCAAAACACCTGGGATTTCGTGGGCTGGGTTGTCGGCCACGCGCCCGTTGATCCGTTCAATATGCCTGATGAGTGAACTGCGGCTGGTGATTTTTGACGTCGACGGAACACTTGTCGACAGTCAGGCCGAGATCCTGGCGGCGATGGCGCTGGCGTTTCAGTCCGAAGGGCTGGCTTTGCCAGAGCGCGCAACGGTTTTGTCGATTGTCGGGTTGTCATTGGCAGAAGCATTTCAAACCCTTTGCGCCGATATCGGCGCGCCCCGCCGCGCACGGATGGTAGAGGCCTACAAAGACGCCTTCATGTCGCTGCGCACCCAGAACCAAGAGATGGGCCCATTGTTTCCCGGTGCGCTTGATGCGCTGGATGTGTTGCGCGCACAGGATCACACGCTTTTGGCGGTGGCGACAGGCAAGTCGCGGCGGGGACTTGATAAGGTGCTCGAACGGCACGGGCTGACGGGGGTGTTCCATTCCGAACAGGTGGCGGACCATCATCCGTCCAAACCGAATCCTTCGATGATTCTGACGGCGCTGAATGAAACCGGTGTTGCGCCGCAAAAGGCCGTCATGCTGGGTGATACGACGTTCGACATGGATATGGCGCGCGCGGCGGGTATCAAAAAGATCGGGGTCACTTGGGGCTATCATCCTGCAGAGACCCTGCAACCCGATGCAATGATTGACGATTTCGCAGCGCTGGCCGGTACTGTGGATCAACTGATAGGTGTCTGACCGATGAGTGACTGGAAACCAAAGCGATTTTGGAAAAAGGCGCAGGCCGAGGCCTGTGATGATGGTTTCACCGTGTTGCTTGACGGGCGTCCGGTCCGAACGCCTGCAAAAGCACCGCTGGCGGTACCGACCCTTGTAATGGCCCAAGCGATTGCCGCTGAATGGGATGCGCAGCAAGAGCTGATTGATCCACGCACCATGCCGGTAACCCGTGGTGCGAACGCCGCCATTGATAAGGTCCGCACCCAGCGCGACGAAGTCGTGGACTTGCTTGCAGAATATGGTGACAGCGATCTGCTGTGTTACCGCGCTGCCGGACCTGAGGGCCTGATCCGGAAACAGGCCGAGGCGTGGGATCCGATGCTGGACTGGGCGGCGGATGCGCTGGGTGTGCGGCTTGCTGTCGGGGAAGGGGTGATGCATGTCGCGCAACCGCCCGAGGCGCTTGCCCAGCTGAGAAATGAGCTTGCAGCGTTCGATGAGTTCGCACTGGCCGCTGTGCACGATCTGATCAGCCTCTCGGGCTCTTTGATCCTCGCACTCGGGGTGACGCGCGAGGCCGTCGCGGTTGAAAAGGCATGGTTACTTTCACGCATAGATGAACACTGGCAGGTTTCGCAGTGGGGTGAAGACGAAGAGGCCACCGCCGCGGAAGCGATCAAACGGCAGGCCTTTGAGGATGCTGCACGGTTTTACAGGTTTTCACTGACCTAAGGGAAAGCCAGTGTTTGCACCGATCACACCGAAAAGTGCCTCATTTAGTGGCATCTGCCCTGTGTTTTTCGGCTGCTGCCCTTGACTCTAGGCCAGAATACCCAAACTCTCTGTTCATTGAGTTGGTTCGACCAGCTCATCCATCATGACTGTCTATCGGGACGGGATAAAAATTGGCTGCTCTGATTATGGGGCAGAAACTCAGGAAGAGGTAAAAATGAAAAAAACCGCATTTTACGGCGCACTCACTGTTGCAGGTTTTGCTGCAAGCATGGCTTCGGCGGCAACGCTTGATGACGTGAAAGAGCGCGGCACACTGAACTGTGGCGTCACAACTGGCCTGATCGGCTTCGCTTCACCAGACGCGAACGGCGTGTGGGACGGCTTTGACGTGGGCGTTTGCCGCGCTGTTGCTGCTGCTGTTTTGGGTGATCCGAATGCAGTCGAATTCGTTCCAACAACTGGTAAGACACGCTTCACAGCGCTGGCTTCCGGCGAGATCGACATGCTGGCACGCAACACAACATGGACATTCAGCCGCGACGTGGACCTGAAGTTCGAATTCGTTGGCATCAACTACTACGACGGTCAGGGCTTCATTGCACCACGTGATCTTGGCGTGTCTTCCGCGAAAGAACTCGACGGTGCGACTGTCTGCATCCAAACCGGTACAACAACCGAGCTGAACCTGGCCGACTACTTCCGCGCCAACAACATCAGCTATGAGCCAGTGCCAATCGAAACAAACGCTGAAGGTCAGCAGCAGTACCTTGCCGGTGCATGCGACGTTTACACAACTGACGCATCCGGTCTGGCTGCGACACGTGCTGCATTCGAGAACCCACAGGATCACATCATCCTGCCAGAGATCATCTCGAAAGAGCCTCTTGGTCCGCTTGTCCGCCATGGCGACAACGACTGGGGTGACGTTGTGCGTTGGACGCTCAATGCGCTGATCGCCGCTGAAGAACTGGGCGTCACATCTGCCAACATCGAAGAGCTGGCAGCTGCACCAACAGGCAACCCGGAAATCAATCGTCTGCTGGGCACCGAAGGTGAACTGGGCGCAATGCTGGGTCTGGAAGCAGACTGGGCGAAGAACGCAATCGCGGCTGGTGGTAACTACGGTGAGCTGTTCGAGCGCAACATCGGTGAGAACACACCAATCGGTCTGGCACGCGGTCTGAACGCGCAGTGGACAGATGGTGGTCTGCTGTACACGCCTCCATTCCGCTAAGGACTTCGGATAAGATCAAAGGGCGCGGTGCAAACCGCGCCCTTTCACCAAGACGACCATAAAAATCGGCGCAAACGAGTTGCTTAAGCAACCAAATCCAAAAGCACCGAAGCAACGGGGAATACATAATGACGTCGGTCACAGACCCACCACAGGGGTCGTTCCGCCTGTCGATGCTTATCAACGACACGCGTTATCGATCCTACACTTTTCAATTCATCGCTCTCGTGCTTCTGATCGGCTTCATGGCCTATCTGGGCATCAATCTGGTGAGCAACCTTGCCGCGCAGGGTCTCAACATTTCTTTCGGCTTTCTGGGCGATCCTGCAGGATATGACATCAATCAGACCGTCGTCGAATATGACAGCCAGTCATCGCACCTGCGGGCTGCGGTTGTGGGGATTATCAACACCCTGATTGTCGCCTTCCTCGCCTGTGTGACCGCGACCATCTTTGGTGTGATCGCCGGTGTTCTGCGCTTGTCGAACAACTGGGTCGTGCGCAAGCTGATGGCGTTCTATGTCGAGATCTTCCGGAACATTCCCGTTCTGATCTGGATCATCATTATCTTCTCGATCATGACCGTTAGCATGCCGGCGCCCCGTGATTTCCGGGGTGACGATGCAACCGCGGGGATGCTCTTTGACGCGTTCGCCTTTACCAACCGCGGCGTCTATTCACCCGCGCCGGTGATTGACGGTGCAAGTGGCTGGATCGTCATCGGGGTCTTTATCGCCTCGATCATCGGGATCTTTGCTTATCGCAGATACGCGACCAAAAAACTTTATGACACGGGCCAGCTCTTGCCGATGCTGTGGCCATCTGTGGTGCTGTTTTTTGTTCCCGTGATCCTTGCCTACTTCATCCTCGGTCGTCCGATCACTCTGGACTACCCTTCGCTGCAAGGCTTCAACTTCCAAGGCGGGCTTCACCTGCGTGGGTCTTTGATCGCGCTTTGGTTTGCTCTGGCGATCTACACCGGTGCCTTTATCGCGGAAAACGTGCGTGCCGGTATTCAGGCGATTTCCAAGGGCCAGACAGAGGCGGCAGCTTCGCTTGGTCTGCGTCCCGGACGGATTATGAACCTTGTGATTCTGCCGCAGGCTTTGCGGGTCATCATCCCGCCGCTGATTTCGCAGTATCTGAACATCACAAAGAACAGCTCTTTGGCGATTGCTGTGGGGTATATGGATGTCACGTCCACGCTGGGCGGGATCACCCTGAACCAGACCGGCCGTGCAATCGAATGTATTCTGCTGCTGATGCTGTTCTATCTGACGATCTCACTGCTGATCTCGGCTGTGATGAACGTCTACAACAACTCTGTTAAGCTGAAGGAGCGCTGATATGTCAGATAACACCTCAGTCGCTTTTGTTCGCACCGAAACCCTGCCGCAGTTGCCCCCGCCCGCAAGCGAGGCAGGTGTGGTCAAATGGATGCGCGAGAACCTGTTCTCGAGCATCCCCAACAGTATCCTGACGCTGGTATCGCTTTATGTGATCTATCAGCTGGTGACAGGCGCATTCCCCTGGATGGCAAATGGCATCTGGAACACAAACTCTCTGGCAGAGTGTCGTGAAATCCTTGATGGCGCCACGGGCGCATGTTTCTCGGTTATCACGGAGCGCTGGAACCAGCTTCTGTTCGGGTTCAGTTACCCGTCTGAATTCTACTGGCGTCCGGGACTGGCCTTCCTTTTGCTGTTTGTCGCGGCTGCACCGGTCATGTTCTTCGACCTGCCGCGTAAATTGCTGCTCTTCACAGCGATCTATCCGTTCCTGGCCTACTGGCTGATCTGGGGTGGCACGATCTATACCCCACTCTTTGCACTGCTGGGCATTATCATCGGATACCTTGTGTATGCGCGCTTCGTCAAAGACAGCTTTGCGATGGGCTTTTTCGGTGGCGTGATTGCCGCGTTTATCGCGTGGTTTATCGGCGGATACATTGTCGGTGCTATCGCGCCTGCCGAGCCGTTCCTTGAGGCCGTGCAGTCGCGCGACATGGGGGGCTTTATGCTCAACATGACGCTGGGCGTGGTTTGTGTGTCGCTCTCGCTGCCCTTGGGTATCGTGCTGGCGCTGGGCCGTCAGTCAGACATGCCGATCATCAAGTGGATCTGCGTGATCTTCATCGAGTTCATCCGTGGCGTGCCGCTGATCACCCTGCTCTTCGTGGCAAACGTGGTTCTGGCCTACTTCCTGCCACCGGGGACAACGTTTGACCTTATCCTGCGGGTGATCATCATGATCACTATGTTCTCGGCCGCCTATATCGCCGAGGTGATCCGCGGGGGTCTGGCCGCTTTGCCGAAGGGCCAGTACGAGGCCGCTGACAGTCTCGGGCTTGATTATGCGCAGGCGATGCGTCTGATCATCCTGCCGCAGGCGCTCAAAATCTCGATCCCGGGCATCGTGAACGTGGCTGTGGGACTGTTCAAGGACACCACGCTAGTGTCGGTCATTTCGATGTTCGATCTCGTTGGTATGATCCGCGGTCCGATCCTGTCGTCCACCGACTGGAACGGGGTTTACTGGGAGCTGTTCATGGCGGCCTCGGTTCTGTTCTTCGTCGTGTGCTACGGCATTTCACAATACTCACAATGGTTGGAGCGCAGGCTCGCAACCGACCACCGATAGGAGGCTGAAACTATGGCCGAAGCAAAACAACTCAAAGTCTCGGACGAACTCGCGATTACCATTGAAGGCATGAACAAATGGTATGGTTCTTTCCACGTGCTGCGCGACATCGACCTGACGGTCTATCGCGGCGAGCGGATCGTCATCTGTGGCCCCTCGGGGTCCGGTAAGTCGACGCTGATCCGCTGCATCAACGCGTTGGAAGAGCACCAGCAGGGCAAGATCACCGTGGATGGCACCGTGCTGTCCTCGGATCTCAAGAATATCGACAAGATCCGGTCAGAGGTCGGGATGTGTTTCCAGCACTTCAACCTCTTCCCGCACCTGACGATCCTCGAGAACTGCACGCTGGCCCCGATCTGGGTACGCAAAACGCCCAAGAAGGAAGCCGAAGAAACCGCGATGCACTTCCTTGAGAAGGTCAAAATCCCCGAGCAGGCCGACAAGTACCCAGGCCAGTTGTCCGGTGGTCAGCAGCAGCGTGTGGCGATTGCCCGTTCGCTGTGCATGCGCCCGCGCATCATGCTATTTGACGAACCGACATCCGCGCTTGACCCCGAGATGATCAAAGAGGTGCTCGACACCATGATCGAGCTGGCCGAAGAGGGCATGACCATGCTCTGCGTGACCCACGAGATGGGCTTTGCCCGTCAGGTCGCCAACCGCGTGATCTTTATGGACCAGGGCCAGATCGTGGAACAGAACGAACCTGAAGAGTTCTTCAACAACCCGCAATCGGACCGGACCCAGTTGTTCCTGAGCCAGATTTTGGGTCATTAGAACCAATCAAATTCGATTAAAAGAAGCCCCGGTCAGCGCCGGGGCTTTTTCATTCAATATCCTGCGCCGAAGTGCCGATCAGATCGCGCGGCACGACGAAGGCTTTGCAATAGCCGGTTCGGGCTTTGGCCTGCATCCAGCTCTCTCCGTCGAAATCAATCACTGTGGTGGCGCATGTCGGATAGTCGCTGAAACGGTGATGTTTCGGTGGAACCCTGACCAGGATATTGGCCAGCATGCCGATGCCGGGGTTGTGGCCGATGACGGCGACGTTCTGGGCTGTTTGCCGGTGCAGCAAATCAAGGATCGTATCGGGCGATGCGTGATAGATCGTGCCGGTCAACTCCAGCTTGGGCTGCGGGTCCAGTGAAGGCAGGATGAGTGCCGCTGTCTCTCGGGTTCGTATCGCATCAGAGCAAAGCACCACATCGGGCAGATAGCCCTCTGCCGCCATCCATGCGCCAATCGCCTCGGCTGATGCACGTCCGCGCGCGTTCAGCACACGCGCATGATCATCGGCGAATGGATCGCTCCAGCTTGATTTCGCATGGCGGATCAGGATCAGGCGCAGGGTCACAGGAAGGCCTCCATATGGAACGCGGATTGGGCGGGCAGGCGGGTCCCTTTACCCACTGGGCAGGCATGGCGCGCAAGACATCCTCCGGCGCGGCAGGTCGCACCTGCTTCTGAGGCGACGTGGGCTTTGCAGGCGGCAACATCATAGCCGTCGATAAACGCGCCCACAGGGCAGGCGGAGGCGCAGGGTTGTGCGCATGTCAGGCAGGGCTTTTGGTTGCTGCCAATTTCCGCTGGCTTTTTCCAGCGTAACGCACCACGGAAAGACGTGAAGAGCCCTGCCGTGTCATGCACCAGAAATCCGATCGGTGATGTCCAGAACCGCCCCGTTTGTTTGGCCCACGTAAAGAACGGCGCATAGGGTGGGCCGCCGAACGGGAAGAGCGGTTCTGCGTCAAGCGTCACGGCCAATTCACCGAAGATGCGGGTAGACCAGCGGTCCATCGGGTCAGGCTGCCCGTCCTTGTATTCAGGACAGGCCGCAAAGATGGGCCAGAAGGCAGGTTCATCGGGGCCGATCAAGGTAATCGTGCTGTCCCCGTCGGGGCAGTCGCCCAAGGGCTGCAGCCCATGGGGTACGAGCAATGCGCCCAAGTCAGCCGCAATGCCCACGTGCCTCGACATTTAATCGCGGGGTGCGCGAATGATGGAACCGGCGCCATGTTCGGTGAAAAGTTCCAACAGGCTGGCGTTTGGCAGCCGGCCATCAAGGATCACAACAGCACGCACGCCCTTTTCAATCGCATCAAGGGCGGTTTCCGTTTTCGGGATCATGCCGCCGGAAATCGTACCGTCAGCAATCATCGCGCGGACCTGTTCAGGGGTGATCTGGGTGATCACATTGCCTTCGGCGTCCTTAACACCTGCCACGTCTGTTAGGAGAAGCAGGCGGTCCGCTTTCAGCGCACCGGCAATGGCACCGGCCGCTGTGTCGCCGTTGACGTTGAAGGTCTCGTTGAAGTCCATGCCTGTGGCAACGGGTGCAACCACCGGAATAATCCCGGCAGAAAACAGGTCGCGCAACACTTGCACGTTCATTTCGATGGGTTTGCCGACAAAGCCAAGTTCAGGATCGTCGGCCTCGGCGACCATGAGGTCGTCATCCTTGCCAGACAGGCCAACTGCCCGCCCGCCTTCATCCATGATGGCCTGCACGATCCGCTTGTTCACCAGACCGGTCAGCACCATCTCGACCACTTCGACCGTGTCCTTATCCGTGACACGTTTGCCGCGCACGAATTCAGATTTGATCCCCAGTTTATCCAGCATTTCGTTGATCATGGGGCCGCCGCCATGCACGACGACGGGGTTCATGCCAACCTGCCGCATCAAGACGATATCGCGGGCAAATTCGGCCATCGCATTTGCGTCGCCCATGGCGTTGCCGCCGAATTTGATCACGACAACTGCGCCGGAATAGCGCTGTAGATAAGGGAGTGCCTCTGACAGAGTTCGCGCGGTTGCGATCCAGTCACGGTTCATATCTTGTTTCCTTGTATTCATTCTATTCCCGCAATGACGGCGCGCAGCGTCGCAATACCATCACCCTTTTCGGACGACGTCAGGATCAGTTCAGGAAATGCCGCGGGGTGTTTGGCCAATGCGGCGCGGGTCTTGTCAAGCGAGGTTTGCAGCGCGTCACCGCGCAGTTTGTCGACCTTGGTCATGACAACCTGAAAGGTCACAGCCGAGCTATCCAGCAGTGACATGATCTCTTCATCCACCGCTTTGGCCCCGTGCCGCGCGTCAATCAGCACAAAGACGCGGCGCAGGGTCTGACGACCCGAGAGGTATTGCTTGAGCAGGCGCTGCCACTTTTCAACAACCGCCACAGGCGCATTGGCAAAACCATAGCCGGGCAGGTCGACGACATAGATGTCGCCTGCCGTGAAGTAGTTGATTTCCTGCGTGCGCCCCGGCGTGTTTGAGGCGCGCGCCAATCCTTTGCGCCCTGTCAGCGCGTTGATCAGGGATGATTTGCCAACGTTCGAGCGGCCCGCAAAGCAGACCTCGATCCGGTCCGCAGGGGGCAGCCCGTCCATCGCGACGACGCCTTTGACGAATTCGGTTTCGCCAGCAAAAAGCAGGCGACCCTTTTCAAGCGTTTGTGCGTCAGGCTCTTCCACTTCGGGAAAGCGCATTTCCATTTCAGATTACCTTTGCCGTATCGTTGAGGGCGATCTTACCGCCCTTGATGACCTTGGCATAGACGCCAAAATCCTGATGGTTCCAACCATCGCGCAAAGCCGAGAGCGTATCAACGTCACGTTCGCCCGTGCGCGGGTTGGCCATCGTATGCTTGCAGCGTTCAATGGGTTCGACGACCTGCAAGACGGCTTCGCCGATTTGCACATCCTTGCCGACCCACGTCATTTCTTCCCATGCAGCGGTGCCATCCAGCCAGATATTGCCGCGCCAGCGTTCCACCTCAAGCGGGTGTCCCAACCTGTCCGCCACAGCCTCATGGCTGGCCTTCGTCATGATCGAGACCGAGGGATAATCCGTGTCTGTCATCCCGCGCGCGGGCACTTTGGCAAGCCCCGTCGGCTGGCGTTTGTCGGGCGGGCAGAGGGGGCGCACCCATTCAAGGAATTTCGCCGCATCCGAGGGGTCATCCGGATCAAAGCTCACCTCACCTAACGCGTCGTGGCGCAAGGTGATCTTGCCCGCCACATCATCAAGCATCGCCCAAATACCGGCAAGGCCAGGCGTGCCTGTGCCAATCATGAAATTGGCGCAAGGCACCCATTCGGGTGCATCGGCATCAAACCTTGTGGCCTCATGCGTGACCGCCCAGACGCGATCCCAAGGCAGCGTCTGACCAGAGATGAGCGTGACTTGCTCAAGCGGTTCACGCCCGTGGCTTTTGATTGGGTGCCGCCACAACGCGGCGACACGTGCCATCTACTTGCCCTCTTTCTTCGCGTCTTCCGATGCAGCCTTTTTCTTGATGCTGGCCTTGATGTTGCCAAAGACATCCGGCTTGGCGCCGTGGCTCCGCATAATTGCATACTGCTGGGTAAAGGTGATGATGTTGTTGGCAATCCAGTACAGGACCAGACCGGACGCAAAGTGGCCCAGCATGAACATGAAGACCCATGGCATCCACGCAAAGATCATCTGCTGTGTGGGGTCTGTCGGGGCCGGGTTCAGCTTTTGCTGCAGCCACATCGACACACCCAGCAGGATTGGCAGGATACCGATAAAGATCAGCGCAAGGATTGAGCCGGGTTCGGGGGCCGCAAAGGGCAGCAAGCCGAAGAGGTTCAGGAAGGATGATGGATCAGGCGCGGAAAGGTCGCGGATCCAGCCGATCCATGGCGCGTGGCGCAGTTCGATCGTGACAAAGATCACCTTGTAGAGCGAGAAGAAGATCGGGATCTGCAACAGGATCGGCAAACAGCCTGCGGCAGGGTTCACCTTATTGTCTTTGTAGAGCTTCATCATGCCTTGCTGCATGGCCTGCTTGTCGTCGCCAGCGCGCTCTTTAAGTTTCTCCATCTCCGGCTGAAGCTCTTTCATCTTTGCCATCGAGACATAGGATTTATAGGCCAGCGGCAGCACGATGATTTTTAGGATCACGGTCAGCGCGAGGATCGACCAACCCATGTTGCCAATCACGATGTTCAGGTAGTGCAGCAGCGCAAAGATCGGCTTGGTCAGGAAAAAGAACCAGCCCCAGTCAATGCTATCCAGAAAGCCGTCAACGCCTTCTTCGTCCTGATAGTGGCGGATTTCGTCCCATTCCTTGGCACCTGCAAAGAGACGGGTCGTGACGGTGGTGGTTTCACCGGCAGCAACCGTTTCAATCGGCATCACAGCCTCGACCTGATAGAGGTCGCGGACATCGAAGTACTTGGAGGTGGAGCGGAACGGCACACCCTGTTCAGGGATCAGCGTGGTCATCCAGTAGTGGTCGGTATATCCGATCCAGCCGGATGAGGTGACATCCAGACGCTCGGCCTGTGTGCGTTCGCGCGGATCAACGGCATACTCTGTAATATCGCTATAGCCGGTTTCTTCGAGCTCACCATCTGTCATCCGCACCATGCCTTCGTGCAGGATGAAGAAGTTTTTCAGGTCGGCAGGCTCTCCGTGGCGGCGCAGAATGCCATAGGGCCGCGCGGAAACGGCTGCGTCTGACGTGTTCTCGACGCTTTGGGCAAAGCTGAACATATAGGCGTCATCAACCGAAATTTCGGTGCGGAAAATCTGGCCTGCGCCATTGTCCCACGCAATGGTCACAGGGGTGGTTGGCGTCAGTGTATCACCGCTTTCCAGTGACCAGACTGTGTCGGGGCCAGGAACCGCGCTTGCATCGATGCCGTCGGTTGCGGTCCAGCCGAAGGACGCGAAATAGGCACCCGCTTCGCCAACAGGTTTCAGCAGACGTACAATCGGTGCGCCCTCATCAAGCGTTTCGCGGTATTGCGTCAGCGCCAGATCGTCGATCCGACCGCCCAAAAGGGAGATGGAACCGCTCAGTTCATCCGTTTCAATCGGCACACGTGGCGCCTCGGCGGCTGCCTCTGGCGCATCAGTTGGCGTCATGGCGGTGGGGGCCACTGGATCAGACGCGGGCAAGGTCGCATCTTCGAGCAGTTGGGCGCTTTCGGTCGCAGGATCAACGGGCAGATCCTCAGGCGGGAACAATGTGGTCCATGCCACGATCACGGCAAAGCTTAGCACCGTTGCCAAGATGAGGTTCTTGTTCTGGTCGTCCATCTGAAAACCACCCATTTTTCCTAGAAAAGTCTGTGGGTGGTTCAACCTGTCAGGGGGGGAAAGGTCAAGCGGTTTTCAGGGTTTTTGGACCGATTGAAGCAGTTGTGAGCGACCAATGCGCTGTCATGCCGCCTACCGAGCGTCAAATCCAATGCACGCCGTCGGGAATTCTCAGGAGTTTTGTGAGTCCAGGAACCGCTTGCGGGTCCGTTGAAAGACATCAGTCAAGCGCGGATCGTTGGCCGCGAGCTTTTTCAGCATCTCCAAAAATGCTTCGTCGTCTTGACCAAAGAAGGCCTTCGCTGCTTCGTCAGGATCCATTGATTTCGAAATGCTTTTCATACCATGCTACCTTATCACCATTACTTCTTGCCTGATAATTGGGCAATCAGGTGAAATTGGGGCCATAATTGGGCCTAAACTTAGATATTCAATAAGACTGTTAAAAATTACTCATCAAAGTATCGGTTGGCACATGATGCGGAATACGTGCCAGACCGTGCAAATTGGCAAGAAGCGCCTCTGCGCCCTTTTGCATTCAACCTTTCGGCCGCCCGCAACGCAAGTCTGGTTGCCCTTACCTCATGGCAACGTGATTGAAACTACAATTTATCGCGCAAGCTATACCACAACATTGCCAAAACCAGCAAAGGCGAACGCAACTTAGGCCCGCCGGGGAACGGATATGTCGGCACACGTGCCATGATGTCGAACCGTTCCGCCTGACCTGCGATAGTTTCCGCAGCGATCTGCCCCGAGAGCGTCGCGAGCGCGACACCCGATCCCGAAAATCCTGACATCGTCAGGATATTCCCGCCAATCCGTTCAAAATGCGGCATCCGGTTCATCGTGATGCCCAGTGTGCCGCCCCATGCATGGTCAATCTCGACATCTTTGAGTTGGGGGAAAATCTCGGCCAGCGGTTTGCGCACGGCCCCCGCAATGTCTTTGGGAAACCTATAGCCATAGCTTTCGGTGCCACCGAACAAGAGCCGGTGATCCTCGGAGAAGCGAAAGTAGTTCACCACGAATTTGCTATCGGCGACGGCATAGTTGTTGCGGACAATCCGGTTCTGCGCCTCGGGCGTCATCGGTTTGGTCGAGACGATGAAATTGTTGATCGGCATGACGCGGGCGGCCACGTGTTTTTGCAGCGTGCCCAGATAGCCGTTGCAACCCATCACAACAAAACGCGCCTTGATGTTTGCGTCGTCCGTCTTGACGCAAGCAGGATCACCTTCGTCAATCGCAGTGACCTTGGCACCCTCGAATATCCGCGCGCCTGCTTTGGTGGCAAGCCGCGCGAGGCCCAAAGCCAACTCCAGCGGGTTCACATGCCCCGCGCCCATATCAAGCGTCCCGCCATGATAGGCGGGCGAGTTCACAATCTCGCGGCATTCCTCGGGTGACAGCAGGCTGATTTTATCATCGCCGTATTTGTCCTGCATATGCGCGACATAGGCGTGGTTGTGGGCATGATCACGCGCGCGGTGGACTGTGTGCACGATGCCGGGGTGAAATTCTGTGTGGACCTCATCCTTGCTGCACAGTTCACGCACCAGATCCGTCGCCTGACAGCCGATATCCCATAAAGCGCGGGCGTGGGTATCGCCCACCATCGCCTCAAGGTCTTCCTGATCGCGCCGCTGACCGCGCGCGACCTGACCACCGTTGCGACCGGAGGCGCCAAAGCCCACGCGTTGTGCTTCCAGCAGCACCACATCATAGCCGCGCTGGGCCAGATGATAGGCGGTTGATAGCCCCGTGAATCCGCCACCCACCACGCAGACATCACAGTCCAGATCACCCGCTGCGGCGGGAAATCTGTCCAGATGCGCCGCACTGTCGGCATAGTAGGAACGCGGGTATTCACCCGCGCGGTCGTTGACGCTCAGCAGGTCCATCAGCCAGCTTTCAGCAGATCGTCAGCTTTCAGTTTCTCATAGGCCTCGTCCAGCGACTTGCGCGCGCGCGCAATCAGGATGTCGATCTCGTCGCATGTGATCGACAAAGGCGGTGAGATAATCATCCGGTCGCCGACACTGCGCATGATGATGTTGTTGGCAAAACAGCGGTCGCGGCAGATGAAACCGGCGGTTCCTGTCTCGGCGGCAAAGACGGCGCGGTTGGATTTATCGGGTGTCAGTGCAAGCGACGCCATCATGCCCACGATCTTGGCCTCACCGACCAGAGGATGATCGGCCAGCGCTTCCCATTTTTCACGCAGGTAAGGTGCTGTCACATCGCGCACGTTTTCGATCATGCCTTCCTCTTCGAGGATCCGCAGGTTTTCCAACGCCACTGCACAGGCCACGGGGTGACCCGAGTAGGTGTAGCCGTGGTTGAACTCCGTATCCCGCAGCACCTCGGCCACACGATCGGACACGATGGAACCGCCAATCGGGATGTAGCCAGAGCTGAGACCCTTGGCGATTGTCATGATATCAGGCGAAATCCCGACTGTTTGCGAGCCGAACCAGTTGCCGGTGCGCCCGAAGCCGCAGATCACCTCATCCGCGATCAGCAGGATGTCGTATTTTTTGACGATCCGCTGGATTTCCGGCCAATAGGTTTCGGGCGGCACGATCACGCCGCCCGCACCCTGAATTGGTTCGGCGATGAAAGCCGCAACACGTTCGGGCCCGATTTCCTTGATCTTCGCTTCCAACTGGCGCGCGCGCTCCAGCCCGAATTCCTCGGGCGTCATATCGCCGCCTTCGGCCCACCAATGGGGCTGGTCGATGAATTCAATGCCGGGGATTGGCAGGCCACCCTGACCGTGCATCCCTTTCATGCCCCCCAACGACGCGCCTCCTATGGTCGAGCCGTGATAGGCGTTCCAGCGCGAAATGATCACATCGCGCTGGGGTTCGCCTTTCTCGGCCCAATAGGTCCGCACAAGGCGAATGTTCGTGTCATTCGCATCAGACCCGCCATTGGCAAAGAAGACCTGGTTCAGGTCACCGGGTGCTAGTTCGGCGAGCTTCTTGGCCAGCATGATCGCGGGGATATGCGTGGTTTTGAAGAAGGTGTTGTAGAAGGGCAACTCCTTCATCTGGCGCGCCGCGACCTCTGCCAGTTCCTCGCGGCCATAGCCGATGTTGACGCACCACAGGCCCGCCATGCCGTCAATGATCTCATGGCCGTCGCTGTCTTTCAGCCAGACACCTTTGGCCGAGGTAATGACGCGCGGTTTGCTTTCGGCAAGCGCGTTGGCATGACTGAAGGGGTGCAGGTGGTGCGCGGAATCGAGCGCCTGAAGTTCAGCGGTCGGGGGGTAGTTTGTAATGACGTTCATGGGGACCTCTGGGCTAGACGTTCAAAAGAAGGTGGCGGCGTTCCCAAGGCGAAATCTCGCGTTGGTATTCCTCGTTTTCGGCGACTTTGATTTGTTCATAAAGGCGGCAGAAATCCTCGCCCAAGAAACTGCGGATTTCTGTCGCGTCCTCGAAATAATCAAGCGCCTCGCGCAGGCTTGAGGGCAGGGGAAGGTCGCTTTCCCAGACCTCTTTCGTGGCTTCTGCGCGTGGTTCGATCTTGTTGACCATGCCAAGATAGCCAGAGGCCAAAGATGCCGCGATTGCGATGTAGGGATTGCAGTCCATCCCGATGACACGGTTTTCAAGGCGCCGCGATTCAGGCCGCGAATGTGGTACGCGCAGCCCCGTTGTGCGGTTATCGGTGGCCCATTCAAGGTTTGCAGGCGCGCTTTGCCCGTCCACCGTCAGGCGACGGAAGGAGTTCACGTAAGGCGCCATCAGCGGCATGACCTGCATCAGATAGGTCTGTGATCCACCGGTGAACCAACGGAACAAATCTGTGGCACTGCCATCTTCGGCAGAGAAGATGTTTTTGCCTGTTTCAATGTCCACAACGCTTTGATGCACATGCATCGCGCTTCCCGGCTCATCCCGTTTGGGTTTGGCCATGAATGTGGCAAAGACGTTGTTCTTCAGTGCCGCTTCGCGGATCGTGCGTTTGAAATAGAACACCTGATCGGCCACATGCAGGGGGTCACCATGCATCAGGTTGATCTCGATCTGGCCGGCGCCGCCTTCCTGGATCAGCGTGTCAATCGGCAGGCCCTGCTGTTCGGCATAGGCGTAAATCGTGTCAATTACCGGCCCGTATTCATCAACCGCGACCATGGAATAGACCTGACGGCTTGGTACCTTGCGCCCCGTCCGGCCAACGGGTGTCTCAATCGGATCATTCGGGTCGAGGTTGGGTGTTGTGAGGTAAAACTCCAGCTCGGGCGCGATGACGGGCTTCCAGCCTTTTTCGGCGTAAGCGGCCATCACCTTTTTCAGAATCGACCGCGGTGCCACAGAAAGCGGTGTGCCGTCGCGGTTGTACATGTCACAGATCACCTGCACAGATACATCATCCGCCCAGGGCACTGCGCATGCGGTTGACATATCCGGTCTGAGGATCGTGTCCTTTTCCAGCCACTGGTTTTCGATATCCATATCGACGTAATCGCCCGAAACCGTCTGGTAAAAGAGCGAGATCGGGAGTGCCATTTCGATATCGGGCCGGAATTTGGTCGCAGGCATGGTTTTGCCGCGTGATGTGCCGACGAGGTCGGGGATGATACATTCCACCCCGTCGATTTTGGCGCCTTTGCTGTAAGTCGTGAACTCTTCGGAAAGAGAATCTTGCCAGTTGGCGCTATTCGCTGATGACATTGGTGCCTCCTAAGGCGCGAGAGCGGTCGCTTTGGCCGCTGCTCGATAATTTGATCAAAAGTGCCGTGATAGTCAATCGCCACCTCGATGGCGATGCTTGAATTTTGTGCGTTCAGTCGGTCGCTGTTTGTTGGATGAACCCCATGCCTTGCCGGATATCCTGTGTCATGGCTTCGCGTGTTTTCAGTGCATCGCCCTGACGCAATGCCTGGATTGCCGCACGATGGTGATCCACGAGATTTGCGGTGCCATATCGCCCGCAGACCACCCGCAGCGAGGGCCCCACACGAAGCCAGAGACTCTCCGCAATTCTACGCAGAATACCGGCGTCGGCAAGGTGATAGAGATGGAAATGGAAGCGGTAATTTGCTTCCAGATACCCGCGGATATCACCGCCCTTAATGGCGTCGTCAACGAGACTGTCGAGACGTTCTAATTCATTGATATCATTCTGTGAAACATATGCGACCGCTGCTTCCGCAAGCTCCGGTTCTACGGTCAGTCTGACCAGTTCGATCTGCTGCAATCTGCGGGTGGTCATGGCGGGTACAGCGATGCGCCTGTTTTCAAGCGTGACAAGGGCGCCTTCGGCTGTCAATCGCCGGATTGCCTCGCGCGCAGGAGTGACGCCGGTGCCGATCAAATCCGCCAGTCCGTGTATCGTGACCGGCTGTCCGGGAACGACCTCGCCAAAGAGAATCATCTCTTTGACGCGCAGGTAGATCGTTTCGTGTTCCGGCTTTTTGCTGATCAGTACGGTCATTTTTGTGCCTGCGTTCCAAGCATCCTTGTTTTCATAAACCCTTTAAGTTGTCAAAACCTATCAAATTTATGAGACGGGATTGCAAACGCTTATGATTTCATCAAAGCTGCTTGCCAGTGAATAGGATTCCTAACGGAGGATTACATGCCTAAAACGAATACATACGCTCTACTTGCGGCCGCCGTGCTTGCTGCGCAGGCGGGCTGGGCTCAGGAAGTGCGCGTCTATAACTGGTCGGACTACATCGACGAAGATCTGTTGACCAAGTTCGAGGAAGAGACCGGTTTCGATCTGATCTATGACGTGTTTGACAGCAACGAAGTTTTGGAAACGAAACTTCTGGCTGGTGGGTCAGGCTATGACGTTGTCGTTCCCTCCGCGACATTCCTGCAGCGCCAGATCGCAGCAGGCGCGTTTCAGCCACTCGATAAATCGCAGCTGAGCAACATCGGCAACCTCTGGGATGTGGTCAGCGCACGCACCAATACCTATGACCCGGGCGGCGAATATTCGATCAACTACATGTGGGGCACAACAGGCCTTGGGGTGAACGTTGGTGAAGTGACTGCACGTTTGGGTGAAGACGCGCCGATCAATTCGCTGTCGTTGGTTTTCGATCCTGCGAACATGGAAAAACTAGCTGACTGTGGTGTGCATTTCCTTGATGCACCGACCGAGATGGTTCCGGCTGCGTTGCAGTACCTTGGCGAGGACCCTGACGCGAAAGACGATGAATCTCTGGCCAAAGCAGAGGCGGTTCTGGCCGCTGTCCGCCCCTATGTTCAGAAATATCACAGCTCGGAATATATCTCGGCTCTGGCGAACGGCGACATCTGTGTGGCTTTCGGTTGGTCCGGTGATATCCTGCAATCACGCGACCGCGCAGCAGAGGCCGAGAACGGCATCGAGATTGCCTATAACGCCCCTGTCGAGGGTGCCTTGATGTGGTTCGACCAGATGGCGATTCCTGTGGATGCACCGAACCCCGAAGGCGCGCACGCATTCCTGAACTTCATCCTGGATGCCCAGAACATGGCGGATGCGTCCAACTACGTCTACTACGCCAATGGTAACCTCGCCTCGCAAGAGCTCTTGGTTGAAGACGTGATCGGTGATCCGGCCATCTATCCGGATGCCGCAACGCTTGAGACGCTTTATACAACCACACCTTTTGATGCGCGCTCGCAGCGTTCGCTCACACGGATGTGGACACGGGTGAAATCCGGCACATAAGATAGACCTACCCCGGCCCGGAACACGGGCCGGGGCTTTTGCAACATACAAGTATCTGAGGCCCCGATCCCTATGCCACAAACCGCATTTGAGCCTTGGAACGACCCTGACGCAAAGCCGTTGATCCAGTTTCGAAATGTGTCGAAACGCTTTGGCGACTTCACCGCGATTGATGATCTGAGCATCGATATTTTCGAGCGTGAGTTCTTTGCCCTGCTTGGCCCCTCGGGCTGCGGCAAGACCACAATGATGCGGATGCTGGCAGGGTTCGAGACACCGACATCCGGCACGATCATGTTGGACGGGCAGGACATCTCGCCCATCCCGCCAAACAAGCGCAGCGTGAACATGATGTTCCAGTCCTACGCGCTGTTCCCCCATTTGACGGTTTACGAAAACATCGCCTTCGGCTTGCGCCGCTCGAAGATGCCAAAAGACGAGATAGACGCGCGGGTCAAGCAGATGCTGAAGCTCGTGCAGATCGAGAAATTCGGCGCCCGCAAACCCGAGCAAATCTCCGGTGGTCAGCGCCAGCGTGTCGCCCTTGCGCGCGCTTTGGCCAAGGGGCCCAAGCTCTTGCTGCTGGATGAGCCGTTGTCCGCCCTCGACAAGAAGTTGCGACAGGACACGCAGTTCGAGCTGATGGATATTCAGGAAAAAACCGGTACGACCTTTGTGGTGGTCACCCACGATCAGGAAGAGGCCATGACCGTTGCGTCGCGCGTCGCGGTGATGGACCATGGCAAGCTCAAGCAGGTTGATACCCCCGACCGCATTTATGAGGCCCCGAACAGCACCTATGTTGCGGATTTCATCGGCGATGTGAACATCATCGAAGGCTACGCCACCAAGCAGGGCGATACGGTGTCGATTGCATGGTCCGAAGGGCATAGCCCGATCATTGGCACACCGTCGAAACCGATTGCCGATGGCAAGGTCAGCTTTGCGATCCGCCCTGAAAAGATTGCGATTTCCGCAGAACGGCCGACCGACCGGAACAACATTGTCCACGGCAAGGTGCTCGACATCGCCTATCTGGGTAACCTGTCGACCTATCATGTCGCGCTGCCGGATGGCACGATCATCAAGGCGCAGACCGCCAACTCCCGCCGGCGGTCAAGCCGTCCGTTTACCTGGGATGACGAGGTCTGGCTATCCTGGACCGATACAGCCGGCATCGTGTTGGAAAGCTGAGGGAGCGCGCGATGAACATGCGTCGTTTCTCTTTGATTGCGGTTCCCTACGGGTGGCTGCTGCTTCTCTTTCTTGTGCCCTTCCTGATCGTCTTCAAGATCTCGCTGTCGGATGTTGCCCTTTCTATCCCGCCCTATACACCAACGCTGGAACTGTCCGAAGGTTGGGCGGGCTTTCGTGATTTTCTGTCGCAACTGGATTTCGAGAATTACGAGTTTCTTGCGACGGATGATCTTTACTGGAAAAGCTACCTTTCCAGTTTGCAGATCGCGTTCATCTCGACGACGATCTGTTTGCTGATCGGCTTTCCCATCGCCTACGGCATGGCAAATGCGCCCAAGGAATGGCAGCCGACCTTGATGCTATTGGTGATCCTGCCGTTCTGGACCAGCTTTCTGATCCGCGTCTATTCGCTGATCGGCATCCTGAGTCAGGAAGGTATGCTGAACCAGTTTCTGATGTGGATCGGTATCATTAACGAACCGCTGACGATCCTGAACACGAACATCGCGGTCTATATCGGGATCGTTTACACCTATGTCCCTTTCATGATTCTGCCGATCTATGCGACGTTGATTAAACTTGACGGATCGCTGCTAGAGGCTGCCGAAGACCTGGGCTGTTCACGGACCGAGGCGTTCTGGCGCATCACCGTGCCCCTGTCCAAGGCGGGTATTATCGCGGGCTGTTTCCTTGTCTTCATCCCCGCGCTGGGCGAATTCGTGATCCCCTCGCTGTTGGGTGGCTCTGACACCTTGATGATCGGCAAGGTGCTCTATGAGGAATTCTTCGCCAACCGCGATTGGCCGGTGGCCGGTGCCGTGGCTGTCATCCTGCTGCTGATCCTGATCATTCCGATCGTGCTCTACCAGCGCAACGAGCAAAAGATGATGGAGGCCGACACATGAGACGGCTGACATGGTTCAACGCGACATCGCTGACACTGGGTTTTGCGTTCCTCTACATCCCGATGATCGTTGTGATCATCTACAGCTTCAACGAAAGCCGACTAGTCACCGTCTGGGGCGGGTTTTCGACCAAGTGGTATGGCGAGTTGTTGCGCAATGAGTCGTTTCTTGACGCGGCCTGGGTGACGTTCCAGGTCGGGTTCTTTTCATCCATTATTGCTACGATCCTTGGCACAATGGGGGCCTATGTGCTGGTGCGCGGCGGCCGTTTCTACGGGCGCACCCTGTTTTCGGGCATGATGTACGCGCCGCTCGTGATGCCGGAAGTGATTACAGGTCTTTCGCTGCTCCTGCTCTTTATCTCGATCGGCTTGGACCGTGGTATGTTCACGATTATCCTCGCCCACGGGACTTTTGCGATGTGCTATGTCTCGGTGGTGGTCAGTTCGCGTCTGGTCAGCTTTGACCGCTCGGTCGAAGAGGCGGCCCTTGATCTTGGATGCACCCCGTTCGAGGCGTTTCGCCTTGTCACCCTGCCCATCATCGCGCCCGCCGTAATTTCGGGCTGGTTGCTGGCGCTGACCTTGTCCCTTGATGATCTGGTGATTGCATCATTTGTCGCGGGGCCATCAGCGACAACGCTGCCGATCAAAGTGTTCAGTTCGATCCGCTTGGGGGTGAGCCCCGAAATCAACGCGCTCTCCACCATTCTGATCGGGATCGTCACCATCGGGACGATTGCCGCGTCCTTGACCACCAAACGCGCCGTCATGCGGCGGCAGCGCGAAGAGCGGATGGCAGAGCAGGCGGGCTGAACGCTATGCAGGGTGACAGAAGGGCCGCAAGTTAAAGGATGAAATCACCTGCAGTCACGCCTGTGGTGTCTTCAAGCGTGATACCCATATCCGCAATTCCGTCGCCGTCCTGATCAACAAAGATGATGGTGTCGCTGCCGGACATTGTCGCCCAAATCTCGCCAGCCGTATTTGTCGGCGCGCCACCAGAGTTGAAGGTAAATGCCTGATCACCGCCAAGCGACAGATTGGCGTCAATCATGCTGAGATCAATGTGGTCCGTCCCGGTCTCGAAATCTGTAATGGTGTCTCGGTTGTTGTCCCAGCTGTCGCTGATCGCATTAAAGATGAAGACATCGGCGCCACTCCCGCCGGTCATCGTGTCCTGACCCAGACCACCTGTGATGTCGTCCGCACCGCCACCGCCTTGGATGGTGTCATTGCCACGGCCACCAAAGAGCGCGTCATTGCCGCCGCCGCCTATAATCTGATCGTTGCCGCTACCGGCATAGACTGTGTCGGCACCCGTGCCTCCTGTGATCTGGTCATTCCCGGAACTGCCGTAAATCGTGTTTGTCCCGCCGCTTGTCGAGATCGTGTCGTTGCCAGAGTTTCCGTCGACTGCGTCGTTGTTGGCACCTGCATCAATCACGTCACTGCCGGTCCCGCCGGATATGTCGTCGTTGCCAGCACCGCCATTCAGCGTGTCTTGACCGTGACCACCAATCAAAAGGTCGTTGCCGCCGTTTCCGGTCAGAACATTGTCCGCGTCGTTTCCGACGAGAATATCATTGCCGCTGCCGCTTGTTGCGTTTTCGATCACAACACCGTTTGCGATGGTAAAGCCGCCTTGGATACCCGAGGCGTTCGAGATGAAACCGCCGCCGCCAACTTCATACTCCAGCGTCGCGGGCCGCAGATCAATGACGGTATCGCGGGTCCCGCTATATGTGATTGTATCAACCCCGCCTGTATCCCAGATCGCAACCCAACCTGTTCCGACTGCGTTCGCGCTGGCCAGTTCATAGGTGTTGTTGCCGTTGTTGTGGGTGGTGTTCGCGCCATAGAGCTCTTGCAACATCGCGATATCGAGCGCCATCGGGCTTGCGGCATCGCCATAGGAATTTGTCGTTGGTGATGCGCCGTTCCAACCGCCATTATATGACATGATCGTATAGACGGTTTGGTTAAGCTCAAAGTCACCGTAGTCCCCGAAGGGGAAGTTGAAGGCCTCAGGGTTCAGACCCAGCAGAACCGAGTCGCCTTCATGCGGGTGGTCCAAACCCAAGCCATGGAGGGCTTCGTGAATGACCGTCGAAAACCCGAGCCCGCCAGCGGTAAGCCCATTTGACCAGCCAAAGCCACCGCTATTGAATGCGCCCATTGACTCGCCAGTGTAGCTCGCATTGCTGGGGAGGTAAAAATAACCCAGCAATCCTGCATCACCGAAGTCATCCAACACCAACTGGAAATCTGCCCGTGGATCATTCGAGATAACAAAAGACACATCGGCATAATTTGAAATGACCCCCAATGCCGTCATGACCGCGTTGCGTTCATCGGTGCTCCAGCCTTCTGAAACGACATCAGCACTCGGGTCCGTTGTCAGCCGTCCGAATTCCGCCTGATCGCCAGCATCGACAAAATACACGGTTACGATGTTATCACTGTCACCACGGGCCAGACCGGAATCAAGTGTGTCCACCGGTGACGGTGCCGGAACAGACACTGCCGTCAACTCATAAGTGCCGGTGCCGCTGTCATTGTATGCCCCAGCCTCGATATAGAATGTCCCGCCATTCGGGCCGCCAATCGTGAGTTGTGAGTCACGCCCGTTAAAGTCGTCGTTTAGGGCAACGAGGTCACCGTCAGCGTTATAGATCCGCAAGAAAGGGTCGGCGAGGCTGATACCTTCCATTGAAATCTCGACAAACTGTCCCGGTCCAAGATCAATACGCACCCAATCGCGATCGCCGTTACTGTCGATCGCACTTGTAAGGCTGCCTCCAATTGTCAGCGTTGCAGAGGTTGAGGCATTATTGGGAATATCGGCCATGAAAAGTCTCTTCTGAAAGCGTGGAATGCTCTGAAAAATAACACAATGAAACGGGTTGCATACAAAGGACACAAAAACTGTGGCAAAAATTAGTTCAACGCGCCGATAGATTCAAATTTTCAAGCCCGAGGCACCCCTTTTTATAACGTAGTCAGGTGCTGGTTCCGGCATAAGCCATAGACTGTACGCATCTGGCTTTCCTGTCATGAAAACCCTAGGCTGGGCAGAGGCAGCGTGATGGTAAATTACGACAGATAAATCAAAGGAGTGCTGGCCAAATGACAAACGAAACAATCGGTGTTGTTGGTGTTGGCCTAATGGGGCACGGGATTGCTAAGAACCTGCTCGCGGCGGACTATCCTGTCACGGTGATCGCCCACCGCAACCGGACCCCGATCGAGAGCCTGACAGCGCTTGGCGCGGTTGAGGTTGGCGACCTGACCCAAATGGCTGCGACATGTTCTGTGATCCACATCTGCGCCCCCGGATCGCCGCAGGTCGAAGAAATCGTTGGCGCGCTGTTACCGGCGCTCAAGCGCGGCAGCATCGTTGTCGACTGCTCGACCTCTGATCCCACATCGACAATAACATTGGCGCAAAAACTGGCAGAGGCCGGGTGCCACATGGCCGATGCGCCGCTTGGTGGCACGCCTGTGCAGGCCGAGCAGGGGGAATTGGCCACAATGGTCGGGGCGGATGCCGAGGTTTTCGCGCGGCTCGAACCCGTGATCGCAAGCTGGGCCGGCGCCATTGTGCACATCGGGCCGTGTGGGGCAGGGCACAAGATGAAGCTGCTCAACAACTTTGTCTCGCTTGGCTATGCAGCACTTTATTCCGAGGCGCTGGCACTCTCGCGCAAGGTTGGCATTTCGGTTGATCAGTTCGATTCCGTCATTCGTGGAAGCCGGATGGATTGCGGTTTCTATCAAACCTTCATGGGCTACGCGGTTGAGGGCAACCGCGAGGCGCATAAGTTCACACTGACCAATGCACTCAAGGATTTGCGCTATCTTGAGGCGATGGCGGATAGTGTCGCGCTTTCCAATCCTATCGGCAATGCGGTGAAAAACAGTTTCGCTCTGGCCAGCGCCGCCGGGGGCAGCGGGCCAGAGGATTATGTGCCGCATCTTGTCGATTATGTCGCGCGGCAGAACGGCCTGGACTAGAAGACACCATAGTATGTGGCCACCTTATCGGCCCAGTGCCGGTCAAGGGCGGCGGTATTTTCAAGCTGCGGACTGGCGTCCAGCGTCGCTGCATCAATCGTGAGCACTGTTTTGGTATCGGCATTGCCGACAGTTTCCACCAGATTGATCGGCAGGACACGTTGTGTTTCGGGCAAGACCACGCCTGTATCCACGGCAAGGTGACTGACGGTCAGGTCCGCAGAACCAGCCAGAAGGCCGATCACCTTGCCAAGGTTCTCTTCCCCGTGACAGGCGACAGATCCCGAGACATTGCGCGCTGACAACAGCGTTCCGTCCGGTGCGTTCTTTTGCAGAAACGTGGCAGCGACGTCCTTGCTGGACGGTCCAAGGATCAACGAGGGGATGTCACTGAATTGCAGCCCGTCATCAAGGCCCACCTTTTCAATGACTTCCAGATTTTCCACGTCAGCTTTGGTCAGTTGCAGCGTCACCAAACGGTCGTCCGGGTCGATCTTGCCAATTTTGTCGGCCGAAACCACGACGGTAAGATTGGACAATAAGCCACCCGTATCAATGGCAAGGTGTTTGATTTTCATCGTCTTGCGGTCAATGAAGGCATCGATCACAGAGGCTTTGAAGTCCTCCGCTTGGGCCAAAAATCCAAAAAGATCGTTTACTGAAAATAGCATGAGAAATTCCTTTCTTCGTACGTGTCTTGATAATGATGGAACGTCCGTCAGCGTGGGGGCTGGAACGGATCAGACGCGGCGACACGGCCAGTGACTGGCGATGCCTTGCGCGGAATTTGAGGGATTAGAAGGCTACGGCGCGGCCACTCTTGCGGACGGCATATTCATGCGTCTCAGGCGCTCCAGGTCGGTCTTGCTGTGGCATTCCGCCCCTCTTTCTTGCGTCGTTTCGCGCCAATCAATCTCGGCGCGGCCTGAGATACAGATAGGCTTTGTTACGCAAAGTTCAAGATTTGCAGGTATTTTGCCAAAGAGCATTGCGCCTTTTGCAGGCGTCGGCACCATGCAATTACGCCCTCTCCGGTACGGTACTGCATGGCGCGGGTGCCTTTCACTCTTTCGGGTTCTCGTCGATCTCTTCCTGTACCTGGCCCCATGCCAGCATGGTAAAGACCAATGTGCCGCCCACGATGTTGCCTGCAAGGACGGGCAAGAAAAACGCAAGGACAGCGTCCCCTGCCGTCGTTGCGCCAGTGACCAGCAAGAACCACATCTCGACCGATCCGGCCACGATATGCGCGAAATCCCCTGCCGCGATCAGCCATGTGATCGCCACAATAAGCCAAAAGACAGAATGCGTTGACTGCGGGATCATCCACACCAGAGCCGCTACCAGAATACCCGCCGGAATGGCGCGCATAAACGCTGTTGCCGGATCATACCCAAGCGCATGTTCGGACAGCGCTGCGATCGCCGGAAGCAGATCCGATGGAATAGCGGGAGTGAACGCGAACAGGCTGGCCGCCGCCAGCGCACCCACCACATTTGCCGCCAAGACAATGCCCCAAAGCTTCAGGACACTTGTCAGCATATGGAGTGTCGGTTTTGCAACCAAGGGAAACACAGTTGTGATTGTGTTCTCTGTGAACAATTGCAGACGCCCCAGGATCACGAGCAAGAACCCGAAGCTATACCCAAGGTTTTCGATCAAGTGACGGCTGGGCATGTCGGGCAAATAGGTCCGCAGGATCGCTTCGCCAAGAACGGAAAAGCTGATCATCAGGCCTGCCGCAATGCCAGACCAGATCAGTGACTTCGCAGGTCTTTGCAGTTCCTCTTCGCCCTCGCGGCGGATTACCTCGTATATCAGCCGTGGAGCAAGACTCGTGGCATCCTCAATCGTCTTCTTTTCTTTATGTTTTGTCATGAAATTACCTTTTCCTGATACAGGAAGTAGCTGACATTACGCGGAATTCAACGAGAGGGAAGATCGCATCTTTTTATCGAACCGCGCTTCCGCATCATGGCAGGTGGGTGCAGGACAATGCGACAGCTGCCGCACTGTGAGGGCACAATCAGTGGTGTTTTTCCAAAACCAGGGTGTTGTCTGTCCCGAAAAAATCGAGCACAAAACAGCATGCTCTGGCACTTCGGGGATTTACCCTGCACAGTGCGTGACAGCAAAAAATCAAATCATCATCTCAACCAGCAGGAGACTTCTATGTCGATATTTACCAAGGATCAAAGCTTCGCGCATGCGCGAAAAATGCTTTCGGTGTCCGCCCTCGCCCTCGCAATGACCTCGGTGTCTGCCAACGCCGAGACACTGCGCTGGGCACGTGTCGCTGATGCGCTGACGCTTGATCCGCATTCCCAGAACGAAGGTCCGACGTCGACATTGCTGCACCACATCTATGAAACGCTTGTGGGGCGTGCGACGGACGGTTCGCTGACCCCGCGTCTGGCAACAGACTGGCGCATCAGCGAAGAAGACCCTTCTGTCTGGATTTTCACGCTGCGCGAAGGTGTGACGTTCCATGATGGTTCCGAGTTCAACGCCGAAGATGTTGTATTCTCGCTGAACCGTGTCCGCGCCGAAAGCTCGGGCTTCAAGGCGCTGCACAGTGCCGTTGAAAGCGTGTCGATGGTGGATGACTATACCGTCCACGTCAAAATGACCGGCCCGTCGCCGCTTTACGTGCAGAACCTGACAAACACTTTCATCATGGATCAAGGTTGGGCCGAGGCAAACGACGTGGTTGAACCACAGAACTTTGCTGCCGGTGAGGAAAACTTTGCCGTGCGCAACACCAACGGGACCGGCCCCTACACGCTGGTATCGCGTGATCCCGAAGTGCGTACCGTCATGGCTGCGTTTGACGGCCACTGGGACGAAACCCCGGCCGTGACCGAGATCATCTACACCCCGATTTCAGAGGCTGCGACCCGCGTTGCCGCTCTGCTTTCGGGCGAAGTCGATGTGGTACAGGATGTGCCCGTGCAGGATATCGCACGCCTTGAGCAGACTGATGGCGTCAAGATCACAACCGGCCCTGAAAACCGCAACATCTTTTTCGCCTATGACATGGTGTCGGACACGCTGCGGTCCTCTGATGCAGCCGACAACCCTTTCAAAAAGCCTGAGATCCGCGAAGCGATGGCCCTCGTTCTGGATCGCGACGCGATCCAGCAGGTCGTGATGCGTGGCCAGTCACAGCCATCAGCGGCCCCGTTGCCGCCATTCGTGAACGGCTGGACCGAAGAGATGAACGCTTACGGTTCACCAGATGTGGAACGCGCCGCGCAGCTTGTGGTGGAAGCGGGTTATCCTGACGGGTTCTCGGTTGATCTGAACTGCCCGAATGACCGTTATCTGAACGACGAAGCGATCTGTCAGGCGATGGTCGGCATGCTGGGCCGCGCGAACATCCGCGCCAATCTGGTGTCGCAGACACGCAGCCTGCACTTCCCGCTGATCGAAAACTGGGAAACCGATTTCTATCTGCTGGGCTGGGGTGTACCGACATTTGACAGCGCCTATATCTTCAACTTCCTCGTGCACACCCGTGAAGACGCCTATGGCGCATATAACGGATCGCGTTATTCCAACCCCGAGGTTGATGCGAAAATCGAGGCTCTGGCGACCATGACCGATCTGGAAGCACGCGATGCGACGATCGCGGAAATCTGGGATCAGGTGATGGAAGACCGCGTTTTCCTGAACGTACACAACCAGATGCTGGCCTATGCGATGCGTGACGACATCAATCTTGATGTGCATCCTGAAAACCAGCCGAAGATGACGACTGTCACTTTCAACAACTAATACGTCTTGAACCTTTTGCCCGCGTGGTTTAGCGCCACGCGGGCAATTTGTATTTGTGTCAATGGGGCTGACCTATTCGCACATCAATGAAGGGGCTGTTCCAGAATGTTGGCCTATATCATCCGCCGTATCCTGCAATCCGTCTTGGTGATGCTTGTCGTGGCTTTGGTGTCATTTGCCCTGTTTCGTTTTGTCGGTGACCCGATCAATTCGATGGTCGGACAGGAAGCGTCAATCGCCGACCGCGAAGCGTTGCGCGACCAGTTGGGTTTGAACGATCCGTTCCTGAGCCAGTTCGCGACATTCGTGACGCGCGCCGCCCAAGGCGATTTTGGTATTTCCTACCGGCTGCAACAGCCAGTGATGGAATTGATCCTGTCGCGCTTGCCGGCAACGCTGGAACTTGCGCTGGTGTCGGGGGTGCTGGCCTTTGTCTTTGGTGTCGGCTTTGGCGTTTACACAGCACTGCGACGCAACGGTTGGGTGTCGAACACGATCATGACAGTGTCCTTGATCGGCGTGTCGCTGCCCACGTTCCTGATCGGTGTGCTGCTGATCTGGGTTTTCGCGGTCGAGCTGCAATGGCTGCCCAGTTTCGGGCGTGGTGAAACGGTAGAGATCGGCGGCTGGACGACCGGTTTTCTTACATCCACGGGCCGCGCCTCTTTGATCCTGCCCGCGATTACGCTGGGGCTTTATCAGATGACGCTGATCATGCGCCTTGTGCGTGCCGAGATGCTCGAAGTGCTCCGCACCGACTATATCAAATTCGCGCGGGCACGTGGCCTGAGCAATCGCGCGGTCAACTTTGGCCATGCCCTCAAGAACACCATGGTGCCGGTGATTACGATTACCGGTTTGCAACTGGGATCGATCATCGCTTTTGCCATCATCACAGAGACTGTTTTCCAGTGGCCGGGCGTGGGTGCGCTGTTTATCAACTCGGTCCGCTTTGTAGATGTACCTGTGATGGCGGCCTATCTGATGATGATTGCGCTCGTGTTCGTCATCATCAACCTGATCGTTGATCTGCTGTATTATGCGGTTGATCCGCGGCTGCGCGTCGATCGCGCGGCGACACGGCATTAAGGATTTACTGACATGAACCGCCTTGCTCGCATGTGGGACAGTGATATCGCTTGGTCCTTCCGTAATTCACCGGTCGCGATTGTTGCCGCAATAATCGCGTTGATTATCGTGCTGGGGGCCGTCTTTGCACCATGGATTGCACCCCATGATCCGTTCAATTCGGCGTCGCTGAACCTGATGGACGGTTTCACGCCGCCCGGTGAGCCGAACCAGTTTACCGGCAATACCTATTTGATGGGCACCGACAATCAGGGCCGCGATATCTTCTCGACAATCCTTTATGGCGCGCGGATCTCGCTTTTTGTGGGCTTCTCTGCCGTGGTGTTTGCCTTGGTGCTGGGCATCGGGCTCGGGCTGTTGGCGGGGTGGCGCGGTGGCTGGGTCGATAGCCTGATCATGCGTATTGCGGATGTGCAGTTGTCATTTCCGTCCATCCTGATTGCATTGCTGATCTTTGGTGTGGCGCGCGGCTTCATCCCGCCTTCAATGCGTGAAGAGGTTGCGATCTGGGTATTGATCGTCTCGATCGGTCTGTCGGACTGGGTGCAATATGCCCGCGTCGTGCGCGGTGCCGCCATGGTCGAGAAATCCAAGGAATACGTGCAGGCCGCCCGCGTCATCGGGGTGCACCCTGCGCGCATCGTCTTGCGCCATATCCTGCCCAATGTGATGGGACCTGTGCTTGTGATCGCAACGATCGGTCTGGCGCTTGCGATTATCGCCGAAGCAACCCTGTCCTTTCTGGGCGTCGGTGTGCCGCCGACACAACCGAGCCTTGGTACGCTGATCCGGATTGGCCAGCAGTATCTCTTCTCTGGCGAATGGTGGATTTTGCTGTTCCCGGCTATCGCACTCTTGCTGCTCGCTTTGTCGGTCAACCTTTTGGGTGACTGGCTGCGCGACGCGCTGAACCCACGGCTAAGGTGACAACTATGACCGATGCTTTGCTTTCCGTCCGTAACCTGCGGGTCGAATTCCCGACACGTCGCGGCGTCCTGACCGCGATTGACGATGTGTCTTTTGATATCATGCCCGGCGAGGTGCTGGGGGTGGTCGGTGAATCCGGTGCGGGCAAATCGCTAACCGGTGCTGCGATCATCGGCCTTCTGGAACCACCGGGGCGCATTGCCGGCGGTGAAATCCTGCTCAAAGGCGAACGGATTGACAATCTGGGCGCCGAAGCCATGCGCCGGATCCGTGGCAAGCGGATCGGCATGGTGTTTCAGGACCCGCTGACAAGCCTGAACCCGCTTTATACCGTGGCGCAGCAGTTGATCGAAACCATCCGCACCCATGCGGATATTTCCGAAAGTGAGGCCCGCAAAAAGGCCATTGCCTTGCTTGACCGTGTGGGTATTCCTGCGGCGGCGCGGCGCATCGACGATTACCCGCACCATTTTTCGGGCGGCATGCGCCAGCGCGTTGTTATTGCCCTTGCGCTTTGCGCCGAGCCGGAGCTGGTGATCGCGGACGAACCCACAACAGCGCTTGATGTGTCGGTCCAAAGCCAGATCATCGACCTGATCAAGGAAATCTGCGCGGAACGGGGTGCCGCTGTGATGTTGATCACCCATGATATGGGCGTGATCGCCGAAACCGCCGATCGTGTGGCGGTGCTCTATGCGGGCCGGATTGCCGAGATCGGACCTGTGCGGCAGGTCATCACCGCACCTGAACATCCCTATACCGCAGGGCTGATGGGCTCGATCCCGACGCTGACGCAAACCGACGCACGGCTGGTGCAGATCCCGGGTGCAATGCCCCGGCTGAATGCTATCCCACAGGGCTGCGCCTTTAATCCGCGCTGCGAAAAGGCGTTTGACCGTTGCTTTAAGGAACGCCCAGCACCTGTCCTGCGCGATGCAGACGGGCGCAAGGTTGCCTGCTGGCTATATGATGCCATCGACACACCTGCAAAGGAGCAAGCGAATGGCTGATGCGCTGCTGAAGATCGAACACCTGACGCGGTATTTCGATATCTCGAAACCCTTCCTGAACCGGTTGCTGGAACGCGATGAAAAGCAGTTCCTGACGGCGGTGGCCGACGTGAGCTTCGAAATCAAGCGTGGCGAAACCTTTGCGCTGGTCGGCGAAAGCGGGTCGGGTAAATCGACAATTGCCAAATTGGTTGTCGGCCTGCTTACGGCATCCGAAGGCACCATCGAATTTGACGGGCATAGGATGACAGGTACAACAGGGACCGAAATGCGTGATCTGCGCCGCCGGTTCCAGATGATCTTTCAAGACCCTTTCGCAAGCCTGAACCCGCGCTGGCGCGTTGGTGATATCATCGCCGAGCCGATCCACACGTTTGGCCTGCTCAAAGGGGCTGACGTGACAAACCGTGTGGGTGAATTGCTGGATACGGTGGGCCTGTCCGCCAAAGACGCCGAGAAGTTCCCGCATGAGTTTTCCGGCGGCCAGCGCCAGCGCATTGCGATTGCACGCGCGCTCTCGTCCAAACCGGAATTCATTGTGTGTGACGAACCGACCTCGGCGCTGGATGTGTCAGTGCAGGCGCAAATTCTGAATTTGATGAAGGACCTTCAAGACGAAATGGGCCTGACCTATCTTTTCATCAGCCATGACCTTTCGGTCGTGCGGCACATGGCGAGCCGGATTGGTGTGCTTTATCTGGGCCGTCTGGTCGAAGTGGCCGATGGGAAGACGCTGTTCTCGTCCCCGCAGCACCCCTATACGCAGATGCTCTTGGATGCGGTGCCTGATCTGGCGCTATCGGGACGGCGGCGCAAACCTGTCGACGGTGAAATCCCGAACCCGATCAATCCGCCACCTGGCTGTGCCTTCCACCCACGTTGCCCGCTGGCCATGGACCGCTGCAAGGTTGATGCACCCCATCAGGTCGCGACAGAGACCGGTTACGCCGCGTGCTTTGCGCTGGAAGCCGAAGCAAAGGCAAGCTGAGCGGATCAGGCGCGGGCTTTGGACCGCCGTCAGACGGTTTCCAGATAGCTGTGGAATTCGAAATCCGTGACGTGGCGCGCAAACCGTTTCAGTTCCTGCGTCTTGCATTCCACCAGCATCGTTTGCAGGCGTCTGGAAAAAATATTCTGCACGTGCTTGCCGCGGTTGAATGCTTGAATCGCTGTCGCCCAATCAAGCGGCAGGTTATCAAGTTTCAGACTATAGGCATCGCCCTCGATGGGCGAGGCGGGCTGCATTTTCTCTTCGATGCCAACCAGCGCGCCGCCGAGAATGCTTGCGACAACAAGATACGGGTTCGCATCAGCCCCCGCGACCCTGTGTTCGATCCGGCGCGCTTTGTGGTTGCCGCCGGGAATGCGGATTGCGGCGGTGCGGTTTTCATAGCCCCAAGCCACGCTGGTCGGGGCATGTGCCCCCGGTAGCAAGCGCCGGTAGGAATTTTCATGCGGCGCAAATGTCAGGGTGTTTTCCTGCATCGTCTCCAATAGCCCTGCCACGGCATTCAGCATCAGCGGTGTGCCTTCCGCGCCGCCGTTGTCGAACAGGTTGACGCCGTTTTCATCGACAAGGCTGAAATGCACGTGAAAGCCGCTACCGGATCGTTCGCCGTAGGGTTTGGCCATGAAGGTCGCGGCCAAGCCGTGCTTGCGCGCGATCCCGCGGACCAACCGCTTGAACAGCACGGCATCGTCAGCGGCCTGAAGCGGATCGTTGACATGCATCATGTTGATTTCGAATTGCCCCGCTCCGTTTTCCGAGATTGCGGCATCTGCGGGAATGCCTTGTTCATGGCAGGCCTGATAGACATCGTTCAGGAAGCTGTCGAAATGCTGCAATTCATCGAGGGATAAGGCGCCGTCTGAGTCAAGCCGCTTGCCGGTAACAGGAGAACAGGGTGGCTGCGGGCGCTCTTCGCTGGGATCACACAGGTAGAATTCAAGCTCGGTTGCCACGACGGGCGTCAGGCCCAGTGCCTTGTAGCGGTCAACGATATTGGCCAGAGCATGGCGCGGATCGCCCAGAAACGGTTTGCAGTCATCGGTATGCATCCAGAACATCGCCAAGGCCGAGGGTTGGCTGGTCCAGTTGATCAGGACAAGCGGGCGGCCGGTGTGTTCGCAGATCCCGTCGGAATTGCCGGTCTCAAAAACAAGTTCGTTGTTCTCGATATCCTCGCCCCAGACATCCATGCTCAGGATCGACAGTGGCATCCGCAGCCCGCCGTCAAGCGACGCGCGCGCCTTTTCAATCGGCAGCCGCTTGCCGCGCATCGTGCCGTTCAGATCGCAAACACAGACAAAAACACTCTCGATCTCGGGGTGCTCCTGCAGCCACGTCATGATATTTGTGGTCGTCGTTGCCGGTGTCTTGTTCTGGGCAGTCATATTGCGATCCTTCGGATGTCCTGACGTCATATCCAGGCGACCGCGAAGGTGATATATGCTCTCCGGCCTGCTCAAGGATGCATGATATGTCTAACCTGCGGCGCAGGTGACTGCCAGCGGGAAGTATATGGGCCACCATGGACATCAGCCCGAAAGTAGCCCCATAAGTGGGCAACGATCGTGGTTCGAAACGCTGCTTGTGTCGATTCTCAAGAGGGCGTCATCCACCAAGTCTGGAGCTAGGAAAGCATCATGAAGTTTCGTTTCCCCATTTTCATTATCGACGAGGATTTCCGGTCGGATAACAACTCTGGGGTGGGTATTCGCGCGATGGCACAGGCCATCGAAAACGAGGGTGTCGAGGTCGTCGGCGTTACAAACTACGGTGACCTGTCCCAGT
This sequence comes from Yoonia sp. R78084, assembly GCF_044595625.1. NCBI lineage: Bacteria > Pseudomonadati > Pseudomonadota > Alphaproteobacteria > Rhodobacterales > Paracoccaceae > Yoonia > Yoonia sp. R78084. Next base: position 2,708,127 of record NZ_CP138993.1, on the reverse strand, counting down.
TCGCACAGCAGCAATCCCGCGCCAGCGCCTTCCTTTTGTCGATTGATGATGAAGAGTTCAGCGCGGGCCCTGACATTGACCCCGTGGTCGTCAACCTGCGCGCCTTTATTGAAGAGGTGCGCTGGAAAAACGCAGATGTGCCGATCTTCATCTACGGTGAAACAAAAACCGCACGCCATCTGCCCAACGATATTCTGCGCGAACTGCACGGCTTTATTCACATGTTCGAGGATACGCCCGAATTCGTCGCGCGGCACATCATTCGCGAGGCGAAAACCTATCTCGAAGGCATCCAGCCGCCCTTCTTCAAGGCTTTGTTGGATTATGCGGATGACGGCTCTTATTCGTGGCACTGCCCGGGCCATTCCGGCGGCGTTGCTTTCCTCAAAAGCCCGATTGGCCAGATGTATCACCAGTTTTACGGTGAGAACATGCTGCGCGCCGACGTTTGCAATTCGGTCGAGGAACTGGGCCAGTTGTTGGACCACAATGGTGCAATCGGCGCGTCGGAACGCAACGCCGCCCGTATCTTCAACGCCGATCACTGTTTCTTTGTCACCAACGGCACCAGCACCAGCAACAAGATGGTCTGGCATCACACGGTTGCCCCCGGCGACGTTGTTGTCGTCGATCGCAACTGCCACAAATCCATCCTGCACAGCATCATCATGACCGGTGCGATCCCGATCTTTCTGAAACCGACGCGGAACCATTTCGGGATCATCGGCCCGATTCAGCGCAGCGAGTTCGAGATCGAAGCCATCCGTGACAAGATCCGCGCCAACCCGTTGCTGGCGCATATCGACGCCGATACCGTCAAGCCGCGTATCATGACGCTGACCCAGTCAACCTATGATGGTGTGCTGTACAACACCGAGACGATCAAGGACCGGCTGGACGGCTATATCGAGAACCTGCATTTCGATGAGGCATGGTTGCCCCATGCGGCCTTCCATCCGTTCTACGGCAACTTCCATTCGATGGGGCGCAAACGGGAACGGCCACGGCATTCGGTGACCTATGCCACCCAGTCGATTCACAAACTTTTGGCAGGGATCAGTCAGGCCAGCCATGTGCTGGTGCAGGATTTGCAAGACACCAAACTGGATCGCCACCTCTTTAACGAAGCCTACCTGATGCACACCAGCACCAGCCCGCAGTATAGCATCATCGCAAGCTGTGATGTGGCCGCGGCCATGATGGAACCTCCGGGCGGCACGGCCCTCGTTGAGGAAAGCATACAGGAAGCGCTCGATTTCCGCCGTGCCATGCGCAAGGTTGATGACGAGTTTGGCGCTGATGACTGGTGGTTCAAGGTCTGGGGCCCTGATGCGCTCGAAGAAGAGGGGATCGGCCGCGCCAAGGATTGGGTGCTCAAGCGCACCGATGAAGAAGGAGTGCAGGCCTCTGACGGTGAAGACGCTTGGCACGGGTTTGGGGATATGGCCCCGGGCTTTAACATGCTGGACCCGATCAAGGCCACGATCATCACACCGGGCCTGAACCTTGATGGGCGTTTCGAAGAGGCGGGCATTCCTGCGTCGATCGTTACCAAATATCTGGCCGAACACGGGGTCGTGGTGGAAAAAACCGGCCTTTATAGTTTCTTTATCATGTTCACCATCGGCATCACCAAGGGCCGTTGGAACACGCTTTTGGCTGCGTTGCAGCAGTTCAAGGACGACTACGGCAAGAACCAACCGATGTGGCGCACGATGCCGGAGTTCTGCGCCAAACATCCGCGCTATGAACAGATGGGCCTGCGCGATCTTTGCGAACATGTGCACAAGCTCTATGCGAAATACGACGTCGCGATCCTGTCAACGGATATGTATCTGAGCGATCTGACCCCCGCCATGACACCTTCGGACGCCTTTGCGCATATCGCGCAACGCACAACGCAGCGTGTGCCGATCGACGCGCTCGAGGGGCGGATCACGACGAGCCTGATCACGCCTTACCCGCCGGGTATTCCGCTGCTTATTCCGGGTGAGGTGTTCAACAGCAAGATTGTCGAATACCTCAAATTCAATCGCGAATTCGCCCGTGATTGTCCGGGGTTTGAGACGGACATCCATGGCTTGGTTCAAATCACCGGCCTTGATGGGACTGTCGAGTATTTTGCCGATTGCGTCGCCGCGTAAGGCCGGAAGCGATGGCGCTATCGGTTTGCAGGGAGCGGATTAGTGCTTGTCTTCCGCTTGTGGCAACAGGCACTTTGGCAGCAAGAGGACATTGGGGGGAAAGATGCTGAGATCAGCGATGGGATATAACGGCGCGGTGAGCGCGCCGCACCGTGCCGCGGCACTGGCGGGCCGAGATATACTGGAAGCGGGCGGGACAGCGATTGAAGCGATGGTCGCTGCAGCGGCTGCCGTGGCCGTGGCCTATCCGCATATGAACGGGATTGGCGGCGATGGGTTCTGGGTGATCCACCGACCTGGCCAGGCCCCCGTGGGCATATCGGGTTGTGGTCGTGCAGCGGGGCTTGCAACGCCGGAATGGTACGCCGCGCGCGGGGCAACGGATGCGATCCCCAGCCGTGGCGCACAGGCGGCATTGACCGTGCCGGGCACGATTGAGGGTTGGGCAAAAGCGCTGGACCTTGTGCCGGCAGACCGGCGTCTGCCCCTGTCACAACTTCTCGCACCCGCGATTGCGCTGGCACGCGAGGGTGTCGCAGTGACAGCAAACCAGTCTCTCACAACCGCCGACAAGCTGGCGACCCTGAAAGGTGTCGAAGGCTTTGACGAGACCTTCCTTGTGGATGGCGCGCCACCGGAACCGGGGTATCGTTTGCGCCAGGCGGCACTTGGTCAAACCTTGCAGCGCCTCGCCGATGTGGGCCTTGATGATTATTACCGCGGCGACATTGCCGCAACCCACGCGGCATTTCTGGAAAACGCTGGCAGCCCGCTGCGGCTGGACGATTTTAACCGCTTTACAGCCGAACAGGTCACGCCGCTGACGGTTCAGGTGAAAGCAGGTCAGCTCTATAACATGATCGCACCGACCCAAGGGGTGTCATCCTTGATGATTCTTGCGCTCTTTGACCGTTTGAACGTCGAGGCGGCCGAGAGTTTCGCGCATCTGCATGGTCTGATAGAGGCTACAAAGCTGGCCTTTATCAAGCGCAATGCGGAACTGGGTGATCCCGACTATATGGCAACACCCGCTCAGGACTGGCTGCAAGCGGACGATCTGGATGCGCTGGCGAAACAGGTGAATCCAGAGGTTGCCCTGCCTTGGCCGCATGAGGCCAAAGCAGGCGATACGATCTGGATGGGGGCCGCCGATCGCGAGGGCTGCGTTGTCAGCTTTATCCAATCGGTCTTTTGGGAATTCGGATCAGGCCTGACATGCCCTGATACCGGCGTTTATTTCCAGAACCGTGGCGCAGGCTTTTCGTTGCAGGAGGGGCCCAACCAACTGGGTCCCTACCGCCGTCCGTTCCACACATTGAACCCCGCTTTGGCGCAATTGGCGGATGGCCGTGTCATGGCCTACGGTACGATGGGTGGCGAAGGCCAGCCACAGACACAGGCGGCAGTCTTTACGCGCCATGTGCTATTCGGACAGGATTTGCAGGCGGCAGTGACAGCGCCAAGGTGGCTTTTGGGCCGCACGTGGGGGGACGCGACAACCAGCCTGAAGCTCGAGGACCGTTTTGATCCCGAACTTGTCGCGGCCCTGACCGGGGCGGGCCATGAGGTTGAGATGATCGCACCGTTTTCTGATCTGGCGGGTCACGCGGGTGCGGTAGTGATGCACCCTTCCGGCCTGATGGAATGCGCAAGTGATCCGCGCGCTGATGGTGTGGCGATCGCTGTCTGATCCTGCTGGACGGCACTATTTGTGCAGCACAGAACATGATAACGCCGCAGCAGTGTTCCTGCTGCGGCGTTATCACATTCAACAAAGCCCCTGCCTTAGGCGCCGTAAAGGCCAGCCGTCTTTCCGCGCAATGCGACCAGAGCCAGCACCGTGTCAATCGTTGGTGTCGGCGTTTCGGTGACGCGCCCAAGTTCTTTCACCGAGCCTACAAGCGCGTCGATTTCCATTGGGCGTCCTTGGTCCAGATCCTGCAGCATGGATGTGCGGTGCGCTCCCACATCGGCACCGCCCTGGATGCGACGGTCGACATCAATCGGGAATTTGACGCCCAGCTTTTCGGCAATCGCTTGCGCTTCAAGCATCATGTTGCGGGCAACCTCGCGCGTGCCGGGGTCTGTGCACAGAACATCAAGCGTCGCATGGGTCAGCGCAGAGATCGGATTGAACGACAGATTGCCCCAGAGCTTGACCCAGATTTCGTCCCTGATCTTCGGTCGGACAGGCGCCCTGAGCCCCGCATCTGCCAGCGCCTTGGAAAGGGTAAGCGCGCGTTCGGACTTTGATCCGTCAGGTTCCCCCAAGGAAAAGCGGTTGCCTTCGATGTGTTTGACAACACCCGGTGCAATGACCTCGGCGGCAGGATACACGACACATCCCAGCACACGGTCCGGACCAAAGCCGTCCCATTGTGCGTTGCCGGGATCGACTGTTTCCAGCCGCGTGCCTTCAAGCGGACCGCTGATTTTGTGGAAATACCACCAAGGCACACCGTTCACGCCCGATACAATGGTCGTGTTCTCACCGATCAGCGGCTGCATTTTTGACACCACTGGCGGGACAGAGTGGGCCTTGAGCGTGACAATGACATAGTCCTGTGGCCCGAGATCGGCCGCATCATCGGAGGCTGTGACCTTTACAGTCGTCTCGCCACTTTCCTCAATCAGGCGCAACCCGTTTTCGCGCATCGCTTTTAGGTGCGGGCCGCGCGCTACAAGGCTGACATCTGCCCCGGCCTGCGCGAGCTTTGCACCCATATAGCCGCCGATTGCACCGGCCCCGAAAATACAGATCTTCATGGCGTGCTCCTTATCCCAGGCCCAGTTTCTCGGCGAGGCCGATACGCTGGAGCTTTCCGGTCGCACCCTTCGGGATCTCATCCAGGATCAGGATATTGCGCGGAACCTTGAAGGCCGCCAGCCGTTCGCTTGCGAAATCGCGGATCTCGCGGTCGGTGGCGCTTTGCCCCTCTTTCAACACGACGGCGGCCGCAACGTCTTCGCCCAGTTTGGCGTGCGGGACAGCAAAGGTCACACATTGCCCGACAGCTGGGTGATCTGACAGGACGCCGTCAACCTCCAGCGGGCTGATCTTTTCACCACCACGGTTGATAATTTCCTTCAGGCGACCGGTGAGCGACAGATATCCGTCCTCATCAAACATGCCCTGATCGCCGGTCCGGAACCAGCGCTTGCCGTCGGCTTCAAAGAAGTTCTTTTCGTTTGCTTCGGGGTTTGCCTCATAGCCTGGTGTGACGTTGGGGCCGGAAATCGCAATCTCGCCCACGCCATCAATCAGGCGGTTTTCCACTTCATGGGCGATGCGTACTTCGGGACCGGCGGGCAGACCGACAGCGCCGGGTTTCTGGCGGCCCGGTTCAATCGGATTGCAGCACATCTGATGCGCGGCCTCTGTCATGCCATAGGCCTCGACGACTGGGGCGCCAAAGGTCTCTGCCAGTTGGGTCATCACAGGACCGGGCAGGGACGATGACGAGGACCGCAAGAAGCGCAAGCGCGCGTTCTTGATGATCTCTGCATTGCGCGGTGCGCGTGCCAGAATGGCCTGATGCATCGTCGGCACGGCGGTGTACCACGTGGGATCGACCTCTTCGAGCCAGCCATAGAACTTGAGCGCATCAAAACCCGGCGCACAACTGATCGACGCTCCAGCGGCCAGCGATGCGCTGACAGCCGCAATCAGACCATGAATGTGGAACAGCGGCATCACGTTGAGGCAACAATCCTCCGGCGTCAGAGCGAGTGACGCGCGGATGTTCTCGGCAGAGGCCGCGACATTCGATTGCAGCAATGGCACGATTTTGGGGCGCGATGTGGTGCCCGAGGTGTGCAGGATAAGGGCCACATCATCGGCCGTGGGGACCGCATCCGACACATCGCCTGTCACATCGGTCGAAAGTGTGAAGGTGCCCGCCGGTTCGGTCGCGGTCAGTTCGATCACTGTCATGTTGAACCGGTTCGCGGCCGCGCGCGCAGGTCCGTCATAGCCTGCCTCGACGATAATGGCGCGCGCTTTGAGGTCCTCAAGATAGAACGCAAATTCGTCCTCTTTGTAGGCGGGGTTCAGCGGGGCCGTGGTGGCAGACTGCGCGACCGTGACAAAGGCAGCTGCAATTTCAGGGCCATTGGGCAAGACGATTGCAACACGGTCACGCGCGCCGATACCTGCTTTGCGCAATGCCGCACGCACGTCTTGGGTAAGCGCCCGCAGGTCAGCATAGGTCATCCAGTCGCGGCCGGGTGCACCGATGGCATTGGCCGTATCGGGGTGCGGCTGGATCAGGTCTTCAAGTCTTTGCATAGCGTGTCTTTCATGTCGTTTGGTGTTTGGATGGACGCGATCTGTTGTCAGATTTTGTACATCGGTCAGTTTGCGGCGACCCGCTTTTTGCGGCGCAACAGCTTAAACGCGGGCAAGAGGATCAGGAAGATTGCGATCACCGTGATTGGCCCTGCGATTGGTCTGTTCAAAAAGATCATCGGGTCGCCTGACGACAAAAGCAAGGATTGACGCAATGTTGGTTCTGCAATCGGCCCCAGCACAATCGCCAGAACGGCGGGCGCGAGGGGATAGTCGAACTTGCGCATGAAGAATGCCCCGAGTCCGAAGATCACGATAAGCCACAAGTCATGCATGCTGCGTGATGCGGCAAAGCCACCCACGATGGACAGCACAAAGATCAGCGGGGCAAGGATGGTGAACGGCATCCGCAGCATCCACACAAACAGTGGAATGAACGCAAGGTTGATCAGAACCGCCGCCAGATTCGAGATATAAAAGGACCCGATCAGGCCCCAGACAAACTCGCTCTGGTCAAGGAAAAGGCGCGGTCCCGGTGTAAGACCCCAAATCACCATCCCGCCCAGCAGGATCGCTGTCGTCGGCGAGCCGGGAATGCCCAGTGTCAGCATCGGCAGCATAGAGCCCGTTGATGCCGAGTTGTTGGCGGCCTCGGGAGCAGCAACCCCGTCGGGGGAGCCTTTGCCGTATTCCTCTGGGGTCCGTGATAGCATCTTGGCAACACCGTAGGACATCAGCGAACCGGGCGTGGCACCCGCTGCTGGCAAGACACCGACAAAGAAGCCGAGGAACGAGCCGATCAACGTCCCTTTCCAGCCCTTTTTCGTCGCTTCCTTGGAGTCCGCCATCATACCTTTGGCGGTCATTTTGGGGTTTGTTGTTGTCACTTCACCGCGCGTTTGTTCGATCGTCCAGATCATTTCCCCGATGCCGTAGACACCGATGGCCAGAACGATAAAGCCGATCCCGCGCAAGAACCCCTGTATGTCAAAAAGGACCAGCCGCGGTTCGCCCGAGATTGTGTCGAAGCCGACAGTCGCTAGGACCAGTCCAAAACAGATAGAGAAGATCGTCTTGGGAATATCATCGCCGCCAAGCCCTACAAAAGTGGCAAATGCCAGCAGCATCAGGGCGAAAATTTCCGGTGGACCGAACGAAAGGGCCATTGTCGCAAGAAGCGGAGCAAAGAGTGTGAACAGGACGGTGGCAACAGTGCCGCCCACAAAGGACGCCAGCGCCGCAGTGACCAGGGCCAGACTGGCACGCCCCTGAAGCGCCAACGGGCGCCCGTCAAATGTTGTGGCAACTGCGGTTGATGCCCCGGGTATCCCCAGTGTCACCGAGGAAATCGCACCCCCGTACATCGCGCCATAATAGATGGCCGCGAGAAAGATAATGGCCGAGCTTGGCGGCACCAGAAACGTGATTGGCAAAAGGATTGCTACGCCGTTCACCGATCCCAAGCCGGGCATCGCGCCGATAAAGAGCCCGACGGTGACACCAATCAGGATCAACATCAGATTGATCGGCATGAGCGCCAGCAAAATGCCGTCGGCAAGAGATGAGAAAACTTCCATGATGGTCCTCGGTTCGCGGGTGCGTCAGTAAATGATGTCGTACATCACATCGAAGAATGGCTGGGTGAACGGCATGCCCTGTGGCATCGAGATCTGCATCGCGCCTTCGAAGAAAAAGAACAGCGCAATGGGCAGGACAATCGCCATCGCCAGTGTCAGCAGCCACGAATGCCTGCCCAGAAAACGCAGGTAGTAGACAAGGAAAAGCCCGACCGCACCGTACATCGACACCACGGAAATCATGGCAACAAATCCTACGACCCCGCCGCCAACAAGGATGACTGTCCGCCATCCGAAACGGTCCATAAGAGGTTCATCCGATACGGATGCTGGGCTTTTGCCGCGCCACCAGTTCCACGCGATGGCACAGCAGCTCAGAAGCATGCCCACGGACAACCAGAATGGCCAGAACCCGCCCCCCGGCCCTTGGCCGCGAATATAACCGATGGGAAGTTCGGCGCTCTTCCACATCAGGTAGAGTGAAAAGAGGGCAAGAAACCCTGCGAGCGATATCTCACCTTGGCGCATGTCTGCCCCCTTTCCGTTAGTTTGGCTTAGCCGTCAATTTCGGACAAAAGCTGACGATGGTTTGCAACCTGCGTTGCCCAGTAGGCGCGGGTTTCTGCTTCGTCCATCGGCAGGGGTGACAGGCTTTCAGAGACAAGGTAGTCCTGCCACGCGTCGCTTGCGTAGACCTGACCGAAGATGTCCCGGTAATAGGCCGCAGCTTCGTCCGACATGCCGGGCGCACCGACAATGGCCCGCTGGTTATAGTAAGAAAAGTCGTGCCCCAATTCCTTGATTGTTGGCACATCAGGGTAGGCGTCCATACGTGTGTCCGAGAAGGCAAGGAGTGGGACGAAATCGCCTGCCTCATAGAAACCCTTTGCTTCTGCAGGGTTGTTCACGGTCGCCATGATCTGCTGACCGGCAAGATCTTTGGCCACAGCGCCACCGCCATCGTAAGGGATGTACTTGATGTCGAGGTCGTAGACGCCGGACATATAGGCAATCACGATCGAGTCCTCCTGACCGGCACCTGTGCCGCCCATTACATACTCGCCGTCCATCTCACGTACTTTCGCAAGAAATCCGTCAAAGTCCGTGATTCCCGAATCCTTGTGTACCCAGAGCACGAAGGGATCGACGCCCATCATCGTAATCGGCGTAAAGGTTTCGATATCAATGCCCAATGCTTCTTGGCGGATCGGCGTTGTGTAGAAAGAGTTCAGCGTCACCATCAGCGTATGATCGGGATCACGCGCGTCATTGAGATGCAACAGCGCCTCTGCGCCGGAACCGCCGCCACGGTTGGTCGGGATCAGAGGGCGGTTTGTCATATCGTTTGCCTCGACAACAGACTGCACGAAGCGCGCGATCTGGTCGGCGCCGCCACCAGGGCCGGCCATGATCGTGAAATCAATCGGGCGCGTTGGCTGCCAATCCTGTGCGAGGGCAGAAATGGGAAGCGTTGCAAGGGTGCCACCGACGGCCAATCCCAGAAAAAGCCTTTTCGTAAGTTTCATGTTATGTTCCTCCGTGTAGGGTCCGGACTTCCGGACATGCAGTTTGCGCTTGCTGCGCGGTTTTTATTTCTTTTGGGGGGTCTTGCCCCGCCATCCTGGGCCGTTGCGCGGCCCAAGACTGTTTCAATGCGCCATCAGGATCGGCATGTCTGCCTTGTCCACGATGCGCTCGGTGTTGCCCCCGAAGAGCATCTCTGTCTCATGGCTATGGCTATAGGCGCCGATAACCAGCAGGCTCGCGCCGATGTTCTTGCTGGTCTTGAGCAACTCGGTCGCAGGGTCTTTCCCCTCAAAGCGCACGATCTCGGCGGTGATGCCGCGCAATGCGTAGTAATCCACCAATTCGTCCACGCTCGGGCCATGCGTCTGCACCTTGCCACCTGTCAAAATGGTGACCTTCTCGGCTGTGTGAACGATGTCGAGAGAGGACGCGACCGCACGTGCTGCCGGCAGTGATCCATTCCAGCCGATTGCCACGTGCCGGGCGAAGGTTTCATCTGGCTGGAGTTGCCCCGGGCAAATCAGAACGGGCCGTCCAGCGCCATAAAGTGCGGCTTTCAAAGAGCTTTCGCCAAGATTCCGTTCACGCTGGGGCTTCGGCAGAACAATGAGGTCCGACAACCGGCCAGCATGTTTGACCACATCTGCCATGCGTCCCTGCTCTTCGGTGAAAGTACAGATAACAGAGCCCTCTGCCGCGCCATTCTCGCTCAGTCCGAACTCGCGGGCCAAGCGGTGCAAGATGCCGCGCAGGTGGTCTTCCTGACGGTTTGCAAGCTCTACGGCCTGCTCCATCATGACCTTGCGCGCAAAGTCATTCAGGGGAATGCCCGCAGGCATCAGATCTTTGGCTTGTGCACGGCAATGCACGACATTGACCTGTGCTTGATGCTGTCTGGCAAGCTCGGCTGCATGTGCAAGTACGGTTGCGACCATGCCATCACCACGTACGGGAACCAGGATGGACTTTATCATCACCAAGAACCGCCTTTGCCTTCTTGCGCTGTCAAAACGCGCCACATTCATAGAGCGAGTTCCAGCACCAAGGTGCAGCCTTTCGCTGTCTAGGCTGTATTGAGCGCGCAACTTTATTTCGTCAAGCATTTTTATTTTGAAACTTAGTTTCCATCCAATTTTTTGAGGTTTTATAAGCCTTTGTAAACCATTTGTTTTTCAGTACCCTGAAGTATACAGCCCGCCATGAGTGCGGAATGTCGCTTTTTGGGACGCAACGCGGAAACGAAGGCAACTAATTACGGGTACGAATCGCGCCAGATTGCGCAGCAGCGCGCACGATCACCGTATCTTGCAGTTGTAACAGAATGACACTGGATTGAACGAACAGTGTTACTGATAACGTATAAGTTGTAGTCTGCCGGCAAGCGATGTGTCAATGCGCGTGCGACAGCAGCACGCTATCGTACCCTTTTGCCCGTTTCGGCCAAAGTCCGATCGAACGGCACGCCTACGCAGCCTGTGCGGGGAATTGACCAGTCTTCAATGGCTTCGGACCGCTAGCCAGAGATATTCCGGACGCGGAAATCAAGCCCAAGACGCACAAAAAGACATCTGTTTGATTGAAATGGCGGACTGGGGAGCCGCCATGTTTCCGGTATTATCGTTTACAAACATATGTATAGACTAGCGCTTTCCCTTTGATAACTTGGCTTTACCCCACAAAACACCTATGCAGGGTTGTGCAGGGGTATGCATCCGGTTACATTCCTTTTGTGGGGTAGGATGTGGGATTTATTTAATGCCAAAGATTGCAGACGAACTAAGCGCGCTGGACGTAAAGCGCCTGACACATCCGGGCGGAAGCCGAAACGTGATGTTTTCCGTTGGCGGAGTGCCGGGGCTACACCTGCAAATCACGCCAAAGGGCGGTCGCTCTTGGGTGTTGCGCGTCAAGGTCGGCACCGTGCGCCGCGACATTGGCTTGGGGGGCTTCCCCGGCGTGACGCTATCACAGGCACGCGACAAGGCCCGCGAAGCGCGCGCCAAGATAGAAAACGGCATTGACCCTGTGGAGGAACGCAAGGCGATGAAAGCGGCGCTTGTTGCTGCCCAGCGCCGTGGCCTGACCTTTGACCTTGCTGTTGACCGATGCCTTGGCGCGAAGCTGGACGCATTCAGAAACGCCAAGCATCGCCAGCAATGGGAAAACACCTTGGCAACCTATGCCAGCCCCGAACTTGGCAAGATGCTGGTGCAGGATATCACGACACAAGACGTGCTGCGCGCCCTGCAACCTATCTGGGCCACCAAGACAGAAACGGCCAAGCGCGTGCGCGGGCGGATCGAAGCCGTGTTAAGTTGGGCCACAGTCGCAGGCCACCGTTCTGGTGACAATCCGGCGCGCTGGGCGGGCAACCTGAAAGAACTGCTGCCAGCCCCGTCCAAGGTCGCCACAGAAGGCAATCACCCTGCCTTGGCGCTGGATGATGCCCCGCGCTGGTTTGCCGCCCTACAGACCCGCGAAGGGTTCGGCGCGCGCGCATTGGAGTTTCTGGCCCTGACTGCCACGCGGTCGCAAGAGGTGCGGGGCGCGCGGTGGGATGAAATCGACTTAGCCAAAGGGCTGTGGGTCATTCCGGGCGCGCGGATGAAAATGGGCAAGGAACATCGCATCCCGCTGTCCAAGTCTGCTGTGGCGCTGCTAGAGGCTTTGCCAAGGCTAGAAGATAACCCGCTGGTCTTTCCAGCGGCACGCGGTGGTCAGTTGTCCGACATGACGCTTTCCGCGACCATGAAGCGGATGCACCAAGCCGAGGTCGCCCAAGGCGGGGCAGGGTTCATCGACCGCACGTCCAAGCGCCCGGCGGTGCCGCACGGTCTGCGCAGCACATTCCGCGATTGGGTGGCAGAGCGCACCACCTATCCCGGCGACATGGCCGAAGTTGCCTTGGCCCATAGTATCAGCAACGCTGTCGAGGCCAGCTATCGGCGGGGCGACATGATTGAAAAGCGGCGGCGGATGATGGCGGATTGGGCTGGGTTTGTTTCGGGTAGCGCCAAAGGCGGCAAAGTTGTGAGGATTGGGTGATGTGGTGTCCGGAGGGTTACGTCACATTTTTGGAAGTAAGGAAGGTAGTCCAAAGCCTCTTTAGGGAAAAGGCGAAGACTGGTGCTTTTGCCCGTTCCGGCACTTTTCCGTACATTGCGGAACACAACGCATGGCTATTCCGTGATTGCATGCAAGAGTTCTTTGAGGCTTGCCCGAGCCTGTCCGTGTTCTCACCAACTGGTCAAACTCTCAGGCTCGATAAGACGATTGCTGCAAACTATTATGTGCCAACACTTGGCTGGCAATACCTATTTATCGAGCAACAAACAGGAATTGTCTCAGCTTTCCAGTTTGATCGATGCCAAGCATACACAAGTAAGGCGCTGAGAGAGGGAAAAGTTTGGCTTGAAGAATTAGACTTTGGAGAGCGTCAGTCCGAAAATGAATCGCTTCGCGATCCACGTTTTTTGACGCTATCGACCTACGATGAAGTACGCGCAATTGAAGAATACTACTTTGATTGGGAAAATCTGAAGCAGTTTGACGGATGGGCTGTTGGATGCCGAAAGAGGGATATTCCCATGACAGTCGAAGACTTCATGACTCTTGACGACTGGGTAAAATCCGCAGCTGACGAGCAAAAAGACTTTGAAATGAAGGCCGTTATCATCGCTGCATTTGATAGAGGCGATATCTTACCAAAACTCGATTTCAAAGAAAGATACTTCAAAAACGAAAAAAGGGATGCATTTCGAGCTGCATGGAAAGAGGCCGCAAAGGAGCGGCCCGAACTATCCAAGAGAGGGCCTAAGCCATTGTCTTAAATACATTAATTATGGCGAAGCTATTTAGGCCACCTATTGCTTGGCGGCCAAATTTTTCTTCTAGAGCATGTGATCCATACCAATCGTATGGAGTCGCAAATGCCCGAAACCTACCTTTCAGATCGCCAGCTTGGGGCGCGCTACGGCGTCCACCACCTGACCCCAAGGCGCTGGGCCAGAGAAGACCCGACATTTCCCAAACCCGTCAAACTTAGCCCCGGATGCGCGCGCTGGCGTTTGTCCGAAATCGCGGTTTGGGAAGCATCCAAAACAGACAACGCTGCATAAACAAAACCGCCACCCGGCGGGGCAGCGGCGTTGTTCGTTTTGGTCTGTAGCTAGGCAAAATGATAGCACCACCCGCCTTTGGCATCAACAGCTGAAAGGCAATTCAAAATGACAACACAAGACAAATGGTTTTCCAGTCCGACTCAAGTTTATTGGTGCTGCAAGGCGCTGATATCAGGCCGCGTGATTTCCCACAAAACGGAAATCCGCGAGGTGAAGGGGTGGCGGCTGGGTGCCATTATCCACCTGCTGAAAAGCAAATATCACTGGCCCATTCTGGTCGAATACAAAGGCCCCGAATGTGTCGCCCATTATCGGTTGGCCCCCGGCACCGCCATTGCCTCGCTGGAGTTTCCGCCCAGCGCCGCAAGTCTGGCAGAGGATGACGCCGCATGAACAAGCTGCAAATCCTTTACCTGCGCAGGCTCTACGGTCTGACAGAAGCACAGGCGCACGCGGTCGCCGCATTGGTCTGGGGGTGCTGATATGACGGCCCAGCAAAACCCGGCGTTGCCCGATGATTTCACAAACGAACTTGCCCGCCTTTCGCGGGCGGGTTTCCCCCTCTTGCCGCTGGGAGGTGGGGCCGATGGCAAGGCCCCGCTCTTGCGGTCATGGGCAGGCCCTAAGATGACCCTAAGCCGCGTTCTGGCCCCGCTCTATCGCTCAGGGTCGCAGGTCTATGGGGTGCGGCTGGATGGCTTGGCGGTGATCGACTGTGACGAAAACAGCCCCGAACTGGTGGCCGCAATAGAGGCCCGCTTTGGCCCGTCACCCGTCCATGTGAAAACGCCACGCGGTCGGCACCTGTATTACCGCGCCAACGGGAAGGCCCCGAACCTACGAGGGGAGGGCTTGCCCGTCGATATCAAGACAGGCCCGCGCGCCTATGTGGTGGGGCCGCTGTCAGAGCGCCCAGATGGGGGGCAATACTGGCCCGCCAAGGGCTTGCTAGGTGTCGATGCCCTACCGCTGCTACGTGCGCCCAGTGGCCCGCCCAGCGGCAATGTGGGACCGTCAGACCCTATCCCGGTCGGCCATCGCCACGTCAGGCTTATTAAGGAGGCTGTGCAGATGGTCGAACTGGTAGACAGTGCCGAGGAATTGGCGGCGAACTTAGCAGGGGTCAGGGATGACTTTTGCGAAGATGCCAGCACGATGCCCGATAGTGAATTGGCGGCCATTGCAGGATGGGCTTGGCAATGCCGCTTGGACAACCGCGTTTACAAGGGCCGTGACAGCGCCTTTCCCCTGCAACGGCAAGCCTTGGATGCCCTGCGCGGCTGCGACAATGACACCGACGCAATTACCCTTTACGTCATGCTGGTCGATCTACACGGCCATTCCCCCGGCAAACGGTTTGCGCTGGACTTCAAGGCAATGCGCGCGTCAGGTTTGACCCGCCTTTCCATTCCCCGCCTGCGCGCCGCACGTCGCAACCTGCAAACGGTAGGCTTGCTGGTGCAGGTCGGCAAACATCGCGCGGGGTCAAGGCATCAGACGTGGGCTTTAAGCCGTCTACGGCCAAGCAGCACTCATGCCGAGAGTGTCACTCAAATAAAGCCGGAGATGCTGAGCTGAGTTTCGGTTGAATGCTTTCTTTCTTGAACTTTCAATGCCGTATAGGTTTGCCGCTCGGCCCACCGCATAACACTATCAACATGATGCTGGGGAACCCAAACTCGCGCATATTTCCGTCCCTCTGCCCTAGCGATTTCGATTTGCTGCTTGGCTCCTTCCGAACGCTCATCGTCTTCCTTGATTCTCCGCAGCCTAGTGTTCTCCTCGTGTTGTTTTTTCTCAGCAGCGCGCTGCGCTTCTTCATCGGCTAGAAACTTTTCCCGCTCTTCTGGGGACATTGCATCGAGCTTTGCCTTTCGTTTTTTCACTTCGTACCAAGTTGCGATACCAAACGCCCCGAACAAGAGTAGTATAATTCTCCAACCCATTGAAAAGCCCCGGAATCCGCCCTGATGAATGAATATAATCTGGATTGGACTTAGTTTAGTCAAGCTATGCAACCAAGCACTAGTCATGTTGCCAGTGATGCTCTGCCGTACTGCACCAAATCGCAGGTAGAGAAAGGGGGGAAGGGTCTAAGATTACATATGACGCCTGATTTCAGACCTACAAACGGCAGGTATCTAACCGTCTCGAAAAATCCTCTAACGGGCTTTTAATTTGCGCCGCAAACCGTAAGGTTTCGATGAGTTCAGAAGGTATTTGACAATGGAACATGTAAGACTGTTGGAGGCTTTTTCGCTTGCGATATGTGCTGCTGGCGCGCTGCTATTATCAGCGAAAGTAACGGTAGCTGAGCCTGATTATAATTCCGTTGGTGGTCTTCGGGACAATTGTTACTTAGTCACGGAAAAGTGGGAAGAGTTAAGCACTCAGGAACAAATACAGGCCACAGCCTGCGGCAGTTTTATAAATGGTATTGTCAATATGATGATAACAAACTGCCTTAGCGATTTTCCTGTTCCGGACAACTTGAAAGCAAGTTCCCCGCACACGATGAGGGCTTACGTCCAAGGCTTTCTTAATTGGGCAGATGAAAACCCAAATCGGTGGTCTGATGATAAATTTTTAGGAATAGTTGACGCGATAAGCATAAACTTTCCCTGTGAAGAATAGTCCTGTAGCTGGCCTAGATTCCGCCTTTGAACACAATCCGCATGGCCTTCACATTACCAAGTTGGCCGCACTTGCTGCAGCGGGCCGACGTCGTGACCTGATGGACCGTTGTGGCGTCTGGTAAGCGGAGCAGCAATTTGGCGACAGGGATGCTGCTATGATGGCCGCAGTGGCATTCGAGCCAAATCAGATGTTCGGGGATAGCAGAGAGTTTTGTCATGCTTTCATGCCTAACGTCAGCCTCACAAGAGACTCCCTGTCGATGACCTGAAGGCGACCTAGTTTCTTGGAACTCATGACGGGAACATTTAAAGAACATTTAATGTCTGATAAAGTACCGAATAGGGGGTGGTCCGATGGTGGGCGGCTTCGTATTCGGGACCGGTATGAGGGCCATAAACCGTGCTGCCACAAAATGGGGTTTGGATACTCAGCAGCCGTTGAAGCCCAGAATTGGCTATAGATTTCGTAAAATATTGGAGGTCCAGATATGGGCGGATATGGATCGGGGAGACCCGGCTACAAGCAAAAGGCAGAGGGTTGCCGTTCCTTGGACATATACCAGCTGAAGCGCCAAGGCTGCCTAGAGGAAGGCAAGCGCGGCAACTCTGTATGGTCTCGCGACAATGAAGAGATTGCGCGCATCGGGTTTCATTGTACCGGAGCAACTCTGGTTCTGGATTACCGCGTTCGCCTTTGCGGAGGAGAATGGGAGCCAATCAAACAAACTGTTCCACTGACGCATACAGACTGCCACTACGGAGGCCAGCGCATCTATGCCCGCTGCCCCGGCGTGGTAAATGGTCAGCTCTGCGGGCGGCGTGTCGGCAAGCTGTTTGCAGGAGGGCGCTACTTTCTTTGCCGTCACTGTTACAACGTCGCCTATAGCAGCCAGTCAGAAGACCGCCATAGTCGGCTGTTGCGCCGCGCAAACAAGCTACGCACTGCGCTTGGCGGTGAACCCGGAGCAGCCTACTGGATAGCACCTAAGCCAAAGGGGATGTGGCACCGGACCTATGAGCGCATGTGCGCGGAGATTGAGTGGTGCGAGCATCAAGCTAACGTCGCATTTCTGGCAACATATGGGCATCTTCTTAGTGGCCGGGAACGCGAAATGCTGTTTGATTGATATCACCCGGCAATGCACCGTAGGGCGCTGGTCGATAGCTGGGGGTAGGGCACTACAATTTCCGTATTCACAAAATGGGAATCTAGGAACACCCGGTGGCAGACGCAAAGTTTCCTGATAATTTCGCAAAAAGCTGGATTTGCACTTTCCTGCACTGTTACGCCATTATTGGGCAACTGAACTGGAGAAAAGAATTGTACATTGCTCGCATAGTGCCCATTTTATTTATCTCATCCGCACAGATGGGTGTTTCTGAGCCCACATATGGAACTCTCATTGGCTCATTGGACGGTGACATTCTGCACTATGAATGCAGTGGAGACAGTGAAATTAACAGTCTTTCATGCAGTTTTACCCAAGTGCTGTTGACCACGAATAGTAGTCCAGAGGGCTTGGAGGATGAACTAGCAAGCATTCCCCAAATGCTGGCTGATGTTTCCACATTTGAGGGGTGTGAAGACTTGGTAGCTAACTTTGAAGACGCTATTTCACGGGTTGAGCGCGGCGAACCGATGGAAGATGGCCGGATTCTTGATATGGACGCTGATGAACTCGAATATTCCAAGAGACTAGTCGCTAGCTTGGCGGCAATGTGTTCAGATAGGACGGCTGAAAGTCTCGAAGCCTTGTTTCGCTTAACTCATGAACGTGAAGCAATTACCTGTAGGCCATTCGTCAATGATTATCGACAAACCTTCACAAAGGTAGATGACGGGCTGTGGGTTGTTGATGATGGCCCCACTGGGCAGTGCGGCATCGTGCAGGTAAGTCGGTTCGAGCAAAGTGAGGGGGATGGGTTTCTGTGGGAATATACGGCTCAACGGGTAATCACCAATCCGTCAGGCGTCAGCGAAACTGGCATGAGTTGCTCTGTGCTGAGTGATGAACCCGTCCTATACACTTGGCGTTCTGATGCTCATCGGATCGATTGCACATTCATTGAGTAGACTGGCCACGAATATTGATTATGCTATTTCGATAAAACGGCAACCCGGACCGCAGCCGCCTTACGTCTAGAAGGCAAAGGTGCGTTTCTGGCATGTGGGGCTTTATGTGGGGTAAGTTGCCACTAAAGGCAATTTATTCAATCATTTCAAAGGTGAATGGCGGACTGGGGAGGATTCGAACCCCCGACCCCTTGATTCGTAGTCAAGTACTCTATCCAACTGAGCTACCAATCCGCGTATCGGGGGATTTAGACGGGGATTACCTGCGATGCAAGGCCCAATTCACATTCTTTCTCATTCTGCTGCCGGTGCGAGCGCCATGTCCTCTTTTGGCAGTTGAATAAGAAAGGTCGTCCCTTGGGCGCTTGTTGATTTCAGCTCAAGCCGCCCGCCGTGGCCGCGCACCAGATCGGCCGCGATGACAAGCCCCAGACCCGAGCCGCCTTTGCGCACACCCCCCTGAAACGGCTGGAACAGATGTTCTTGCGCTTTCTTGGGCAGGCCTGGCCCTGTGTCGGTGATGGTCAAACACCATGTCAGATCATCCTCGACTGCTTGCAGTCCGATTTCACCGGGATCGCCGGTGGCCATGATGGCCTGCCGGGCATTGCGCACAAGGTTGAAAATCGCGCGGTAAAGCTGCTCGCTGTCGGCGCGCAGTGTCATGGTGGCGGGGATATCTTCGGCGAAAGACAACGGATAATCTGCAGCAGCCAACCTTTCGCTATCAATCACATCGCCGACGATTTGCGCAAGATTGACCCGTGACAGGCGCGGCGCGGGCTCATCAACCCGTCCGAAGGCCAGAGTTGTTTCGCACAGGTTCACCGCACGTGTAATCGAGCCCACCAGTTTCGGCGCCATGCGTTTGACCAACGGGTCATCGGACAATTCGATGCGATCAGTGAAAAGTTGTGCAGATGTCAGAATATTGCGCAGATCATGGCTCACCTTCGCCACAGCGCCGCCAAGCTGGGCCAACCGCTCCTTCTGTTTGAGAGAGCTGGTCATCTGCGTTTGCATCGTCCGCAGGGCCTCTTCGGCGTTGCGCAGCTCGGTCACGCTGGCACGCGGTGTGATAATCTGGCGCGCGTCCTCGGGGGCCTTGGCATAGGCTTGCATTTGGCTCACGACCCCTTTGATCGGGCGCACCAAGAGTATCTGCACCGAAAGAAACAGAAGGCTTGCCGTGATGATCGAAATAAATGCCGAGAGGAACAGGATATTGCGCCCGTATTCCAACAGCGCATTGCGCAGGGGCATTTCGTCCATTGTGACTTCGATCAAGAGCCCGCCGTCGCGTACCGGATTACCGATGACGCGCACGATCCGGTCTTCGGGATCCACCAGCGTGCGCAGGGCATCCGCGATCAAGGTCATCGCGCTGGGGTCGCGCATGTCATAGGTCGCTGTGATGGGCGAGGGGATCGGTGACGAAAGGGCAAGTTGCCGGATTTCATCGCGCCGTAGCACCACGTTGTAGACCTCGGCATTGCGCAGCAACTCGGCCTCAAGCGCGGGGCTGATCATGTCATCAGCTTCCAGTGCCAGCGATGCGATCTGCGCACGTTCAAGCCGCGCAAGCAGGTAGTCCTCGCGGAAACGCGCGACCGAGGGCACGAAGATAAACACCTCTGCCAGCATCACGAAGATCACCGTGAGGATCAGAAAGCGACCTGAAAGAGAGTTGGTCATATTGCCTCGTTTTAGCGGCCTATGGCAGCCAACGCTGCACAAAGCCTACGACACGCTTTACCGTGGGGTTATCAAAAAGTCTCGGGCTAAAATAGGCACCCGCAGCACGTTTGTTAACCTCACTGACCGTCGGATAGGGCAGAACGGTATTGGCAATCGCCGACATTTTCATCTTGTTGGCAATGGCCATGGCCCACATGCCGATCAACTCACCCGCCATATGCCCTGCAATCGAAGCCCCGACTGGGCGGCCTTTGACAACCATTACCTTGATCAGACCCTTGGTCTTGCGTTCCGCAATCAGACGGTCGTTATGATGGAAGTCAAAACGCACGACCTCTAGCGCAGGCCCGAACTTCTTTTTCGCCTGCGCCTCGGTCAGGCCAACTTGGGCCAGTTCAGGGTCCGTGTAGGTGGCCCAAGGGATGTGATCGGTGCGTTGCTTGGAGGGCAGGCCAAACAGCATCGACCGGATCAGAACCCCTGCATGATAGCCCGCGACATGTGTAAATTGCAGTCCACCTGCCACATCGCCCGCGGCATAGACCTTTTTGTTGGTGACAGAGCGCAAATCAGGTCCGACCTTGAGCCCTGCGCGATCATGGGCGATCCCGCCGGCATCCAGATCAAGCTTTTCGGTGTTCACTTTGCGCCCCACCGCCATCAGCAGATGTGATCCGGTGAAATCTCCCTTGGGGGTGTGGACTGTGATCGTATCGTCCTTGCCGGTGATCTTTTCGGCCTGCGCCCCCTCAACGATATTCACCCCTTCGGCACGCAGGTTTTCCAGGACAATCGCCGCCATTTCGGGATCGTCCTTGCCGAATGCTTTGGCCCCTTCAATGACGGTTACATTGCAGCCCAGACGCCGGTGTGCCTGCGCCATTTCCATGCCGATAGGGCCGCCGCCGATGATCAGCAGGTGCTTGGGCTTTTCACGCAGATCAAAGATATTCTCGTTGGTGTAATAGGTGACATCCTCAATCCCGGGGATCGGCGGGACAAAGGGGCCAGAGCCTGTGGCAACCACAAATCGGCGTGCTTCGATGATGGTGTCACCTGCCTGCACTTCTGTGCGTGAAATGAATTTGCCGAACTCAGAAATGACCTGCACGCCCAGTCCCTCGAAGCGTTCAACGCTGTCCACAGGCGCGATGGTGGCGATCACGTCTGCGACGTGGTCCTTGGCTGCGGTATAATCGACCTGAGGTTCCACCTCAGCCACGCCAAGGGACGCGCCGTGCGACATCGCATAGGCCTGTTTGGCCGAGGCGATTAGCGCCTTGGACGGCACGCAGCCATAATTCAGGCAATCGCCGCCCATCTTATGGCCTTCAAGCAGGACTACTTTTGCGCCCATCTGCACAGCACCCGCCGCAATCGACAGCCCACCTGATCCAGCGCCGATGATGCAAATATCTGTTTTGATCCGGTTCATGTCTTAAAGACCTTTCTTGCCGCGCAAGGCATTGATCAGGATCGGCAGTGCAGCCAGCACGCAAAGACCGATGATCGGGAAAATAATCTGGGGCTCAAAGATGATGCCAAGGTTTGGTGTCTCGCCACGGGCAAATACCTCACCCAGACCCGCGCCGACAGAGGTATAGACGACAGAGCCGGGGATAATGCCGAGGAAAGTCGAGATCACAAAGCGATGCAGCGGTACTTCGAGGAAAGAAGGGATCAGATTGGCCAGAAAGAACGGCACAGCAGGCACAAGGCGGATCAGAAACAGCATCGACCACTGGTTTTCATCAATCCCGTCCTTGATCTTTTTTACCGTACCTTCCGAGGTCTCCAGTTTCTTGCCAAGGCTTTCACCAAACCCCCAGCGCGCGGCTAAAAAGATCGCCGTTGCGCCAATTGTGGCTGCGGTCATATTGAACAAGGCACCCGGGAAGGTGGCAAAGAGAAATCCGCCGGTGAGTGTCGCGATGGTCGCGCCGGGCAGGGAGAAGGCCACGATCACAACGTAAGCGGCAATAAACACCAGCACGGTCAAGACATAGTTGGCATCCCGGAACGCCAGCAGTGTCTCGCGGTTTTCAGCCAAGGCCTCGAAGGTCAGGTAGTCGCGCAAAAAATAAGCGCCGAGAATTGCCACAACAATAATCACAATCAAAGGCAGCTTCTTGAGAAGCGGGTTGGCGGGGGCATCTGGCATATCGGTCATCACATTCTATCCTGAGGGGCTGCTTGGCTGTTGTGTTAAATGGACTGATCCGCTTGATCAGGGTACCCACTTCACAGCCCATTGATGCAAAGCCCCCCTGATGTTTCAGTTTCGGGGTGTGCTCTGTGAGGATTGAAACAATTGGCGACGCATAAATCTGCGAAATGTTGCAGTTTCATCCCGCCTGTTGCGTTGACATGATGCCACCCCCCCTCTAAAGGACGGGTCTGAATTGTAGACAGGCCTCGAATCCTTTTGGGTTTGGCCGTAAACCGGAGAGCACGCTATGAAGCGCACGTTCCAACCATCAAACCGGGTTCGCAAGAACCGTCACGGATTCCGCGCACGCATGGCCACAAAGGCCGGTCGCAAAATCCTGAACAATCGCCGTGCCAAAGGCCGCGCGAAGCTGAGCGCGTAAGCGCGACAGCCGTTTTGACCGATTTGAAACCGCCGGTTGCGCCTGTATCAGGCACTCCGGCGGTTTCTGTTTGCGTATTGACCAAGCGCGCCGACTTTGTGCGCGCGTCACACGCCCACAGGCAAGGTACCCCCGGCATCCACCTTCAGGGGCGCAAACGCGCCGAGGGAGAAGCTGCGGGTATCCGTGTCGGCTATACCTGTTCCAAGAAAGTCGGCAACGCCGTTGCCCGCAACCGTGCCAAACGGCGTTTACGTGAAGTGGCGCGGATTGTTTTGCCGGAAATGGGCCGTGATGGCTGGGATTATGTTCTGGTGGGTCGTAAAGACCTGACCGCGACCCTACCTTTCGACAAGTTGGTCGCAGATCTGCGCCGCGCCATGAAAAAGGTCCACGGATGAGCCCGCTTGCCTATATCGTTTCGCTACCGGTCCGCGCCTACAGGCTTGTGCTGTCGCCATGGGTCGGGATGAGTTGTCGCTATCATCCCACCTGCTCGGCCTATGCGCTGGAAGCGCTCGAAAAGCATGGGGCGCTTAAAGGTAGCTATCTGACCGTGCGGCGCATCCTGCGCTGCCACCCTTGGGGTGGGTCGGGGATTGATAACGTGCCGGACTGAAGATTTTTCGACGAAAAATCTACAGGACCCAAAGAAATTTCGACGAAATTTCTTTGCTACTCCTTTTCAAACGAAATCGTAACCGTGCCGATATCCAGCCCGTAACGTTTGACGTAGGCGAGGTTCAGCAACCGGTCCTCCGCCAGCAGCCACATCCAGTCGTCAAAGGTCACACGCAAGGTTTCTGTCTCGCCTGTGGCTGACGGCACCGGCAGATCAATCTCGTATTTCCAGTTGAAGCGGTCGCCTTGTTCCTCTCCTGTCGCCTGCCCGATCACGCCCGGGGCCGTGCCGACCCAGCTATCCGGCCCGGTCTTGGTCAGCGTCCATATCCGTTGCTCGGTCGACCCGTCTTCATAGACAAAATCCTCAACCAATCGCAGCCGCTCACCATCCCAGTCACCCGCGATATTCACAACAAAACTGCGCCGTACCGTGCCGAGGATGTCCTGAAACTGCCCGTAGGCCACCAGTTCCCCGTCAAAGAATTCTTCAAGGTTCAATTTGCGGTCGCTAAGGCTGGGGTCATCAAAGGACGGTTTGCCCGTGCAGGCGGCGAGCAGGGCGAAGGCGGCGGCAAGGATAAGGCGCATGATATTCTCCAATGACTTATTTCTGATACGCAGGCCAATGGGTTTCGGATGCCTCTAGGCAGACCACTGGCGTTCTGGCATATCGAAAACATGCTAGATGAATCTGAAATCCACCCGCTGTTTTACGGCGCCCCGACCACAACCGAGTTCAAGAAGCTGCGCAAGCGGATTGTCCGGTATACGCGCGAGGCGATTGAGCAATACGGCATGATCGAGCGCGATGCGAAGTGGCTGGTCTGCCTCTCAGGTGGCAAGGACAGCTATACACTCCTGGCAGTGCTCTATGAGCTGAAATGGCGTGGCCTGTTGCCTGTTGAACTGGTGGCCTGCAATCTTGATCAAGGCCAGCCCGGATTTCCTGCGACTGTCCTGCCGGCGTTTCTGGAAAAGATGGGCGTCCCCCACCGGATCGAGTATCAGGATACCTATTCCATCGTGATGGATAAGGTCCCGCAGGGTCGCACATTCTGTGCGCTTTGTTCACGGCTGCGCCGTGGCAACCTTTACCGCATTGCGCGCGAAGAGGGTTGTTCTGCAGTTGTGCTGGGTCATCACCGCGACGATATTCTGGAAACTTTCTTTATGAACCTGTTCCACGGCGGCCGTCTGGCAACAATGCCGCCGAAACTGGTGAACGAAGAAGGTGATCTGTTCCTCTACCGCCCTCTGGCGCATGTGGCCGAGGCCGATTGTGAAAAATTTGCGGCTGCAATGAATTATCCGATTATCCCTTGTGATCTTTGCGGGTCGCAAGACGGGTTGCAGCGCCAACAGGTCAAGCAGATCCTTGATGGCTGGGAAAAGAACAGCCCGGGCCGCAGGCAGGTCATGTTCCGCGCCTTGATGAATGCGCGCCCGTCCCATTTGCTCGACCCCAAGCTGTTTGATTTTGCTGCATTGCAGCGCAATACGCAGCCGACTTGCGAACTCGGTGAAGAGGATGCGGGCCAAAAAACCCTTTAGAAACGGTCACCGGCCGACAAAGCGCGATTCCGCGCCTTGCGTTATTATGCTGTGAGTGCAAACTACCCAGAATGTGGCGAGACTGTGGAAAGGCTGACTGCGCTAATTCATTGCAATTGCAGAAGGCCCTTAAATAAAGGGCGTTCTCATTGTTGCGCAAACCGGTTCAATTAACCATTTATTGTCAGCATTTCCCTAGTTTCGCCCGTTTTGCATGGTCTTGTCCCAAGATATATCCGCTGACGCTTTGCTGGAGCTTTAAAAAAATGATTTCACGATTTGCCACGACCTTGTTCTGTACTGTTGCGCCAGTGGCGCTTTTTGCGCAGTCGGTTGAGCTACGTTCCTTGGATGAATTCATCAATGTGCAGGGTCAGATTGTCGGCTTCAACGGTGTGATGGTTCAGGTTGAAACAACGGTTGGCCGCGTGGCCGTGCCTGCGGCAGAAGTCGTGTGCTACGGGGATGCATGCCTTGATGTCATCGCATCGAACGACTTTGGTCTGACGGAAGCGGCCTTTCAGGGCGTTGTCGGAAATGCCGTTCCTGCCATTGCCGGTGCTGTTGATGCACTCTCCGTCGGGTTCGCCACAGCAAGTTACGGTACATTACACCGGACCATAACAGGGGCTTTTGCGGTAACGAACGCAGGCAGCACGAGCGCGGAACTGACGTCTGTCGGTGAATTGATCCTGGAGGACAGCACGACAGGCGACAAAGCGTCTTTGGCAGTCAGTGCCTCCGATGAAGTGGCCGATATTCGCGTGGACAGCGTTTCCCTCAACGGCACAGCAAGCCGTGTTTACAACACACCCTCGGCATGGGCCACGGGCACGGCATTGTCACATCAGTTGCTTGGCCTCAAATCATTCTCTGTTGTTGTGGCGCCGAATGCGGGGATCACAGCGCTTTCCGTAAACGACCTTGCACGGATTTTTGCAGGCGAGGTCACGAACTGGTCCCAGATCGGCGGTGCAGACGTCAGTATTCTGCCGCTCCAGCTTCCGCCGAGTTCCGAGGCGGGGTCCGCCTTCCAGCGTCTTGTCATGGAGCCCGCCGGACGCGAGGTTGCAGGCAACGTACTGACCATGTCGGATGAGGCCGGTGTTGCCGGTTCAATCGGTCAATTCCCCGGCAGTGTGGGTGTTGTGACCACGTCAAATGCCGACCAGAACTTTGTCGTGGATGTGACCGGCTCTTGCGGTATTGCTGTCGCGCCGACACCGTTCAACATTGTTTCAGGCGATTATGCGCTTATCCAGCCCATTATGGCGACATATAACGCCACCCCCAACACAGCTTTGCCGGCAGAGGTGTTCGACTTTGCCGCCAGCGATGTTGCGCAGGGTCTGGTCGAGAATGAAGGGTTCATCAACTTCAGTGCTGTGGCATTGAACAGCGCCGAGAAGAACGCCCGGATCAGTGGCCTGCTCGGGGCAGCACTTGACGATGTGCAGCGCGCCGCCGCCGCCGAAATGTTCCAGGCGCTGTTTGATGCCGACCGCCTGTCCTCCACGATGACGGGCGGCCCTGCCAGCGGCGCAGAGGGTGCGTGGAACCGCGCGATGCTGATTGACCTGATTGATTTTCTGGAACAGCCTGGAAATGAAGGCCGCGAGATCCTTTTTGTCGGCTTCGGAGAGAGCAGCAACGGGAGCGCGGCAGCGATTGCAGCTTCCGAAGAAGCGGCGGCATCTTTTGCGGCGCTACTCGCTGATGTTGCGGCAAATACAATTGCTGCGAACAACTACACCGTCACTTCATATGGCTTCGGGAATGTGTCTCCGGCCACCTGCATTGACGGGCAGGTCGCAGGGTCCGAGTACACACGTGTCGAGGTTTGGATCCGCTGATCCCTTTGGCAAGATTTCAGACCTGCAAGAATGCGCCGTTCTTCGGCGCATTTTTCATTTCTGTTGCGGCTTTCGGATTTGGCTTCAAGGCAAAACCCGCAAATCGCTATCAGGAAACATATGGCATGTTATCGCTTAGCAGCACATCACATGCTGTTGTATCGCCTATCCAAAGGGTGCATTTCGTCACCCAGACACATAGGTAAGAGACATGAACAAACGTATCCTCTCCTTCATCGCCGTTCTGGCGCTCACGCTCTATGCCGGTGCCGTTTCGGCCCAGCAGCTCAGTCTGGCGCAAATCTCGGCCTATCTGAACCAGCTTCAGACGGCACAGGGTGGCTTTACCCAGATCAATCCCGACGGCACGCTGAGTACCGGCCAGATCTATATCAAACGCCCGGGACGTATCCGGTTTGAGTATAACGCGCCGTCAGACTCTTTGGTGATGGCAGGTGGTGGGCAGGTCGCGGTCTTTGATCCGCGCTCGAACACAGGACCGGACCGCTATCCGTTGAACCAGACGCCGCTCAGCATCATTTTGCAGAATAACGTAGATCTTGAACGCGCCGATATGGTGACAAATGTGGTTTCGGACGGAACGACGACAACTGTCACCGCGCAAGACCCCGACAACCCCAACTATGGCAGTATCCAATTGGTCTTTACGGCCAATCCGGTAGAACTGCGGCAGTGGATTGTCACCGACGAATTCGGAACCGAGACCACGGTGATCCTGAATGATCTGATCTCGGGCAGCGTGATCCGGGATATCCTGTTCAACATCAACGCGGAAATACGCAGTCGCGGAAACTGATCCCTGATGACAAGATAAAGAAAAGGCGGCTCTGCCCAGAGCCGCCTTTTGTGTTTTAGCGCTTACGGCAGGACCGCAGCTGTTGGTCATACATGACGGCACGCGCTTCGACTTCACCGGCAATCCGGATCAGCCAGCTTTTGGAACGCCACGTGCCACGCAGGAAACCGGTCCGGCCGTCGTGATAGGCCAGATACTGGTTGCGCGTGTCATAGATCGGCACGCCCGTCTCTTCGACGGTCTTGGTCATGTACCATCCCATAAAGTCGGTGGCGTCAAAGATATCATCCCGTCGCGCGCCGCGTCCGCCTGGGCCGCGCACGTATTCTTCCCATGTGCCATCCAGGGCCTGACTATAGCCAAAGGCCGAGGATTGCCGCCCCACGGGAATCACACCCAGCGCATAGCGATGCGGCGTGCGGTTGTTGCCGATAAATTTGCTTTCCTGATAAATCATCGCCATCAACGCAGGCACCGGAACGCCGTATTTACGTTCCACCGCATTGAAAGCACGAAGGTATTCTGGGCGCTCGGACACGATACTGCATGCATCATCAAGGTTGCGCGGGGCCGAGTTATAACCCGATCCGCTGCTGCAACTTGCCAGAAGCATCACACATGCCATTGCGCGAAAGATACTGCTCATCTGCCTCTCGCTTATCTTTGTTTTTTCGCAGCATAGCGCGGAACGGGCGATGTGGGAATCCCCTAGTGGTGACGGTTCAGATCACAAATGCGAGGATCAGCGGCAAAGCGATCACTGAAAGCAGGGTTGAGGCTACAACGAGACCCGCCACAGGCTGGGCGTTGGCTCCGTATTTTTCGGCCAGAAGGTAGGACGTGACAGCCACCGGCGTGGCCAGTTGCACAATCAGCACGCCAGCGGCAACCGGATCAAGCCCGAACCAGACCGCAGCCCCCCAGCCAGCGCCGCCGCAAATCAACAACTTGACGACCGAAAGCAGCACAGCCTGTCCCATCGCCTTTGTTTCCAGCCGCGCCACTGCGACCCCAAGTGTGATCAGCATCATCGGGATCGCCATCTGCCCGATCAATTCCAGCGTATTGGTCAGGAAAACCGGTGTTTCCCACCCCTGCCATAAGAACAGCGCGCCCAGCAGGGTCGCACCCACCAAGGGTTCCTGCAAGACGCGTTTGAATGATCCTGCACCGGCCACCATCCAGATCCCGATCGTGAAAGACAAGATTGCCATCACCGCAAAGACGACCACCGCATAGCCCAACCCTGTCTCGCCAAAAGCAAAGAGCGCCAGCGGCAGGCCAAGGTTGCCTGTATTGCCGAAAATCAGCGGTGCCAGATAGGTTTGCGTGTCGAGCCGCGCTGCTTTCACAAGAATGAAACAACCCGCCATCACAACCAGATAGGCCATGAATGAAGCCACAGACAGCGTGGCAATCGCCTGCGGTGCGGCGTCTATGTTCATCAACGCCACAAAGATCAGGCAGGGCACCGCCAGCGTCATCGCCATGCGGGTGACAAAAGTGACGCTGTACTCAAACCCCAGTTTGACCCAGACGAATCCGACAACCGCCAAAAGAAAGACCGGCGCGGTGATATTCAGGACTGTCAGGACGAGGTTCACAAACTGTTTCCTTTAAATCTTGGCTGCAAGCGTGGACTTTTCGCGTGCGGCAGACTTATAAGGAGACAAATAGGAAGACCATGTTCAAAACGCGCGCGAAATATCATCTTGGCCAGATTGTACGCCACAGAAAGCATCCTTTCCGGGGTGTGATCTTTGACGTGGACGCCATGTTTTCGAACACGGACGAATGGTACAATGCCATTCCAGAGGACAGCCGGCCCAAAAAGGACCAGCCGTATTATCACCTCTTGGCCGAGAACGAGCAGAGCTTTTATGTGGCCTACGTCTCGGAACAGAACCTTGTCGCGGATTATTCGGGCGAACCGGTAGACCACCCTGATCTGGATGACCTGTTTGGTCCGTTCGAGGATGGCCAGTACCCGCTACAGGTCCAGCTCAACTAGCCTTTGAATGCGACGGCTTCTTGCCGCAGCGCACCAAGCCCTTCAATTTCCGCCGTCAGGATATCGCCCGCTTTCATAAAACGTGGTGGTTTGTGGCCAACGCCAACGCCGGGCGGTGTCCCCGTCAGGATAAGATCGCCGGGCTGGAGGGTCACAAACTGGCTGACATGCGCCACGATCTGGGCCACGGAAAAGATCATCGTGCTGGTTGACCCTTTCTGCATCTGCTCGCCGTTGATTTCCAGCGACATCGACAGGTTTTGCGCATCTGCAATCTCGTCTTTGGTCACAAGGTAGGGGCCAACCGGCGCAAAGCTGTCTGCGGATTTGCCTTTCATCCACTGACCGCCGAACTCAAGCTGGAATGCCCGTTCCGACACGTCATTGCCGACGAAATATCCTGCCACGTGATCCAGTGCGGCTTCCTCAGTCACATGTTGTGCGCGGGTGCCGATGGCAACGCCCAGTTCCAGCTCCCAGTCGGTCTTCGTCGCCCCTTTGGGAATAATGATCGGATCATGTGCGCCTGTGACCTCGCAGGCCTTCATGAACAGGATCGGGTGGTCGGGGATCGCCATGTTCATCTCTGCGGCGTGGTCGTAATAGTTGAGCCCGATGCAGAAGACGCGCCGCGCATCGCTTAGAAACGGGGCAGGGGCACCGGCAATCACAGGACAGGCGTCAAGATCAATGGCGGCAAGGGCGCGCAGCGCGTCCGGTGCAATCTGAGCAGCCGTTACATCATCGATATGGTCTGACAAATCGCGCAAAGCGCCCGCAGCATCCACTGCTGCTGGTTTGATTCCGTCTGCTGTCCTGATCCGGCAAAGTTTCATGGCGCACTCCCTTTAGTTTGGCCAAGACATAGCCCCAGCCGTGTGCGGACACCAGAGGGGTGGTCAATGTGGCTGGTCATGTTACATCCCTGTGCAAGATCGAAAGGATGCCCGAATGCTTGTTGTCGTTTCCCCTGCCAAATCGCTCGACATGGAGCCCGTTGATATGCCTGCCACTGCCCCTGATTTTCAGGAAGATGCAGTGCGCCTGTCCAAGACCGCCAAGAACCTGACGTTGAAAGAGCTCAAAAACCTGATGAGCATTTCGGACGATCTGGCCCGTCTGAACCGTGACCGGTTCAATGCATTTGCCGCAGAACCGGATGCGAGCGTCACGAAACCTGCGGCACTGGCGTTTAACGGCGATACCTATCAGGGTCTGGAAGCCAAGACATTGACCGAGGATGATTTGGCATGGGCGCAAGACCACCTGCGCATTCTGTCCGGCCTCTATGGTCTGTTACGGCCGCTTGATGCGATCCAACCCTACCGGCTCGAGATGGGCAGCCGTTTGAAAACGCGGCGCGGCAAATCGCTTTATGACTATTGGGGCGACACAATCACCAAGGCGCTGAACGCGCAGGCCGAAAAAGTCGGCACTGATGCGCTGATCAACTGCGCCAGTCAGGAATATTTCGGCGCAGCGGACCGCGCGGCGCTGAAACTGCGGGTGATCACGCCGGTCTTTATGGAAGTCAAAGACGACAAACCACGGATCGTCAGCTTTTTCGCCAAACGCGCGCGGGGTGCGATGGCGCGGTTCGTGGTTGAAAACCGCGTGACCGAGGCCGAGGGTCTGAAAGACTTTGGCAGCGGCGGCTATGCCTATGATCCTGACCTGTCTGAAGGCGATAAATGGGTGTTCCTGCGCGATTATCCCACCTGATGCTGCGCACCGTTGCCATCATCGGGCATGGCGCCATTGCACGTTACGTGCGCGCGCAACTGCCAGCGCTAAACATCACCGAGATCGCCGCAATCGTGCGCTCCGGCAAAGAGATCGGGGATGCCACGCCACCTTGTATCGCGGAACTGAATGATCTGCCATCGCGCCCTGATCTGGTGATCGACTGCGGCGGGCATCAGGCGCTTGCTGCACATGGTCCTGTCGCCCTGGGGCTGGGCATTGACGTGATGACCGTCTCGTTGGGCGCTTTGGCCGATCTGCAGATTGAACGATCCTTGCGCGATGCGGGCATCGCAGGCGGCGCGCGTCTGCATCTGTTGAGTGGCGCCATCGGCGGGCTGGATGCGCTGCGCAGCGCGGCGGTCGGCACGATTTCTCAGGTCAGCTACACCGGCCGCAAGCCGCCAAAAGGTTGGCGCGGATCACCCGCCGAAGCTGCGATTGATCTGGATGCGATCACCGCGCCAACACCCCATTTCAACGGCACCGCCCGCGAGGCCGCACTTGCCTATCCCAAGAACGCCAATGTCGCCGCCGCTGTCGCCCTTGCGGGGATCGGATTTGATAAGACGCTGGTGGAATTGATCGCCGACCCCACCGTGACCGAGAATATCCACGAAATTGCGGTGCAGGGGGCCTTCGGCACGTTCCATTTCCAGATCGCGGGCATGGGGCTGCCCGACAACCCGCGCAGTTCCGCGTTGGCGGCGATGAGCATCGTTGCCGCCCTTGCTGAAATGCAAAAGCCGATTGGTTTCTGAGCGCCCGTTAGATCCGTTCGATCGCCAGTGCAATCCCCTGACCGCCGCCGATACACATCGTGATCAGCGCACGTTTGCCGCCGATGCGTTCGAGTTCATACATCGCCTTGACGGTTATAATTGCACCTGTCGCCCCGACGGGATGGCCCAGCGCAATCGCGCCGCCATTGGGGTTCACGCGGGCCGGATCAAAGCCAAGCTCCTTGGATACCGCCAAAGCCTGCGACGCGAAGGCCTCGTTCGATTCAATCACATCGAAATCGTCGACCGTCAGCTTGGTTTTCGCCAAGAGGTTCTTCACCGCAGGCACGGGTCCGATGCCCATGACGTCCGGCCGTACACCGGCATGCGCATAACCCAGAATACGGAATTTCGGCGTCAGCCCCGCCTTTTCCGCAGCCTCGGCTGTCGCGAGCACAATCGCCGCCGCCCCGTCGTTCAGGCCCGAGGCATTGCCAGCCGTGACCGATCCGTCTTTCTGGAACACAGGGCGCAGTCCGGACAGCGCCTCCAATGTCGTGGCCTTGGGGTGTTCGTCCGTCATGAAATCCACGATCTCACGGCGCTGTTTGACGGGAACGGGGGCAATCTGGCTGTCAAAGTATCCTGCCGCAATTGCGGCGGCGGCACGTTCCTGACTGAGCAGGGCAAAGGCATCCTGCTCTGCGCGGGTGACATGATGTTCGCCCGCGACATTCTCTGCCGTGACACCCATGTGACCTGTGCCAAAGGGACAGTTCAGCGCGCCCAGCATCATATCCCGCGTGCGGATATCGCCCATCTTGGCGCCCCAGCGCTGATCCGAGATGATAAAGGGTGATCGGCTCATGTTCTCGGACCCGCCAGCAAGGCCAAAATCGGCATCCCCCAGCATCAGCGACTGCATGACCGACACAATGGCCTGCACGCCCGATCCGCAGAGGCGGTTCACGTTCATCGCCGGTGTTGTCTCGGGGATCCCTGCATTCATGGCAGCGACACGGCTGAGATACATGTCCTTCGGTTCGGTATTGATCACATGTCCGAACGCCACATGCCCCACCTGGCCTGCGTCCACACCGGAACGCTCGAGTGCGGCTTTGGCTGCAATCGTGCCCAGTTCAATCGGCGGCGTTCCTGCGAGAGACCCACCAAAGGCCCCGATTGCCGTCCGCGCCCCACCCAATATTACGATCTCAGTCATGTCAGCCCCTTTCGCTTTCAATCGGAATGATCGTATCTTGGCAGAGAAAAAGAAACAGCAGAACGTCGCGGCAAATCTGGTGCATCATTCCGAAAGCCCCGCTTCTGTGTGGGCGTACAGATTTCGCGCAGGCATCATGAGGGAGGTAAAATGATCGTCGCACTTGATCACATCCAGTTGGCGCTGCCTGCAGGCGCTGAAAATGCCATGCGTGCTTTTTATTGCGACCTGCTTGGTATGACAGAGGTCGCGAAACCCGCCGCCTTGCAAGGGCGTGGCGGGTTCTGGGCGCGGACAGGCGCTTTGGAGTGTCACTTTGGCGTTGATCCTGATTTCCACCCCGCCACAAAGGCACACCCTGCCTTTGTTGTTGACGATATCGCAGCCTTGGCCGGTCGGATGGAAACTGCGGGCCTTGCCGTGAAGTGGGACACGGCACTGCCGGATGTCACACGGTTTTTCGTGTCTGACCCTGTGGGCAATCGCGTCGAACTGATCGCACAGGCGCCGCAGCAGACCTAATTGACGCAATAAGCGTTTCCTTCTGCGGCAGGTGCGTTACCTCTAGCCCAGAGGCGCGAAAAACATGTTACTGACCGTTCAAGATATTCATAAAACCTACCACACCGCTGATGGTCCTTTTGACGTGCTGCGCGGTATCGACCTGACGCTGGCATCAGGCGAGACACTGGCGCTGACAGGCGAATCCGGGAGCGGCAAAAGCACGTTGCTGCACCTGATCGGCGGTCTTGATACACCCGACAGCGGCAAAATCCTGCATGAAGGGCGTGATATGGCCGCCCTCGATGATGCCGGTCGCGCCGCCCTGAGGCGGGGCACCGTCGGCGTGGTCTTCCAGCAGTTCAACCTGATCCCCAGCCTGCGTGTGTCCGATAACATCGCCTTTCAGGCACGTCTGGCTGGCCGTCATGACCCTGATTGGGACGCTGCATTGGCCGCACGTATGGGGCTGACACCCCACCTTGCCAAATACCCCGAACAGCTTTCGGGTGGCCAGCAGCAGCGCGTGGCAATTGCCCGCACATTGGCCCCGAAACCCCGTGTCGTGCTGGCCGATGAACCCACCGGCAACCTCGATGAGGCCACTGCCAGCACCGTTCTTGACCTGATGCTCGAACTTGTCGCCGAGACAGGCGCAGGCCTTTTGATGGTCACCCATTCCGAAGGCCTTGCCGCGCGCATGTCGCGGCGCCTGCATCTGCGGGCGGGCCGCGTGGCATGACCACAACGACCCTTCACGCGCTTCTGTCACATTGGTGGCGCAATCCGTTGCAGCTTTTTACGTTGCTGGCGGGGCTGGCGCTGGCCACAGCACTCTGGTCCGGCGTGCAAGCTGTCAACGCCGAGGCGCGTGCCAGCTATGACGCCGCCGCTGCGACTTTGGGTGAGGGGCAATACGACAGGCTTGTGCGCCGAGACGGGCAATCGATGACCCAGGAGACCTATGTCGCCCTGCGACGTGCAGGTTGGCTGGTCAGCCCCGTGGTGCAGGGGCGGCTTGATGGCGTGCGGATCATCGGGGTTGAGCCACTGACAGCGCCGGGCGGGGTGGGGCCGGTATCGTTGCAGGAAGGAACAGACCTTACGTCTTTCCTCACAGGCGAGGGCCAGCTTTTCGCCAATGCCGAAGTCGCGGAACAACTTGCAGGCCTCAACATCGTCGTCACACCGGATGCCGCCCCCAACACTGCTGTCACAGATATCGGCGTGGCACAGCGCCTGCTGTCCAAACCAGACCAGATTGACAGTCTGATCGTCCTGCGCGGTCAACCTATCGGGCGTCCCCCACTTGATGCCATTGCCCCCGACCTGACTCTGCAACCCGCCCAAGGCGGGAGCGATATCGCACGGCTGACCGATAGCTTTCACCTGAACCTGACGGCCTTTGGTCTGCTCTCTTTTGCTGTCGGCATCTTTATCGTCAACGGCGCGATTGGCCTCGCCTTCGAACAACGCCGCCCTGTGGTGCGCACCCTGCGTGCCTTGGGGCTGCCGCTGCGCCGCCTGATCCTGCTTTTAGGCGCGGAACTCATGCTCTTTGCCCTGATTGCAGGCGTCATCGGCGTGGCGCTTGGCTATGTGATCGCAGCCCTGCTGCTGCCCGATGTTGCGGCCACTTTGCGCGGGCTTTACGGGGCAGATGTTTCCGGCACGCTGCAACTGCGCCCGTCATGGTGGCTTTCCGGTATGGCGATTGCACTGGGCGGCACGGCGCTGGCTGCAGGTGGTGCGCTTTATCAGATGGCGCAAATGCCCTTGCTTGCAGCGGCCCAGCCGCGCGCGTTGGCGATGGCCGCAGGGCGGCGCGCGGTCTTGCAGGGCATCGCGGCCGCGGTTTTGCTGATGCTCTCTGGCGTGTTGATGTTCACCGCAAGCGGCATGATCGGCGGCTTTCTCTTGCTGGGTGCGCTTTTGATCGGGGCGGCGCTGGCCTTGCCTATCATTCTTGACCGGCTCCTTGCCTTCGCGAGCAACCTCGCAAAATCCGTCACCGCGCAGTGGTTCTGGGCTGATACACGCCAGCAATTGCCGGGCCTGTCGCTTGCGCTGATGGCGCTGCTGCTCGCGATGGCTGCCAATGTCGGTGTTTCGACCATGGTGTCGAGCTTCCGCCTGACCTTCACTGATTTCCTCGACCAGCGATTGGCGTCCGAACTTTACGTCCGCACCGAAAGCGAAGCGCAAACCGCGGCCCTGATCGCTTTCGCCACGCCCCGCACCGACATCATCCTGCCGATCCAAAGCGCCGACACCGAAGTGGCCGGTCAACCGACCGAGGTTTACGGTGCGCGCGACCATGCCACCTACCGTGACAATTGGGTGTTCCTGCAGCAAGCGAGCGATCCTTGGGACAGCACCTTCTCAGGGCAAACCGTGTTAATAAACGAACAACTCTCGCGCCGTGCGAACCTGATGGTGGGTGATGAAATCATGCTGCAAGACACCGCGTTTGCCATTGCAGGTGTCTACGGCGACTACGGCAACCCGATCGGGCAGGCGGTGATTGGCGAAGAGGTTTTCGCGACCCTCTACCCCAATATCAGACCGCAGAACTTTGGCCTGCGCATGGACCCTGAAACAGTGCCGGATTTTGTTGATGCGCTGGAAGCCGCAACAGGCATTGCCGCGACCCAAACGGTCAACCAGGCGGGCATCAAGGCAATCTCGCTGGCGATTTTCGAACGCACCTTTACCGTCACAACCGCCCTGAACATCCTCACCCTCGCGGTTGCCGGTTTCGCCATTCTGATGAGCCTGCTGACCCTTGCCAGCATGCGCGTCCCGCAACTGGCCCCGGCGTGGGCCATGGGCATGACACGTCGGCAGCTCGGGCGGCTTGAACTTGTCCATGCGGTCATGCTCGCCCTGCTCACGGCTGTCGTTGCCTTGCCACTGGGCCTTGCGCTTGCGTGGGCTTTGCTCGCGGTGGTGAATGTGGCGGCCTTCGGGTGGAAGCTGCCGATGTATCTGTTCCCGCTGGACTATGCCCGCATGGGGGTTTTCGCGTTGCTGGCGGCAGGGCTTGCCGCTCTCTGGCCTGCCCGCAGGCTGGCGCGGACACCCCCTGCGGATTTGCTCAAGGTATTTTCCAATGAACGTTAAAGCGCTTTTCCTTGCTTTCTGCCTGCCCATGCCGGCGCTGGCACAAGGCTTTGCAGGTCTGGGCACAGAGGCCGAAGGCTTCTCTGTTCCGCAACCTGACCCGCAATTCAACTTCCCGGCCGATCACGGCGCACATAGCGATTACCGAATCGAATGGTGGTATCTGACCGCCAATCTTGAAGCGGCGGACGGCACGCCTTACGGGCTGCAATGGACCCTGTTCCGCTCTGCCCTCGCGCCCGAGGCGGGCGATGGCTGGACCGCACCGCAATTGTGGATGGGACACGCGGCGGTCACGACACCCGATAATCACTATGTGGCCGAACGGCTAGCCCGCGGCGGGATCGGGCAGGCGGGGGTGACGGCGGACCCTTTTGCAGCATGGATCGACGACTGGGCACTGACTGGCGACTGGACCACCCTGCGCATGACTGCAAGCGCAGCCGATTTTGCCTATGACATGGCGCTGACGGCCCAAGGCCCGCTGATTTTTCACGGCGAAGACGGCTATTCGGTGAAATCCGCCGTAGGGCAGGCGTCCTACTATTACTCGCAGCCCTTCTTTGCCATCGAAGGCACCCTGCAACTGCCCGAGGGCGACGTTGCTGTGACAGGGAACGCGTGGCTTGACCGTGAATGGTCATCACAGCCCTTGGCGGAAAACCAGACGGGCTGGGACTGGTTCTCGCTGTCATTTGACGATGGCGACAAAATGATGGGGTTCCGCCTGCAGCAGACCGATGGCCAGGATTTTACCTCTGCCACTTGGATCACGCCTGACGGGCAGACAACGCCCTACACCGACGGCGCATTGGTCGCGACACCCCTCGCGACGAATGACATGGGCGTGCCCGTGCGCTGGCGTGTGGAATTGCCTGCCCAAGGTGTTGATGTGACCGTTGCCGCGATCAATGAGAATGCGTGGATGGCAACAAGCGTGCCTTATTGGGAAGGCCCTGTCACAGTCACGGGCAGCCATGAGGGTATCGGATACTTGGAGATGACGGGCTATGAGTGACTGGTTCGAAACCACAGACGGCATCTGGGACAAACTCTGGGGCACGTTGGGGCGCGGTGTTGCTGATGCCAAGCATCCTGCACGCCGCCCGACCTTTGCAACTGTGTCGCCCGAGGGGTGGCCGGAGGCGCGCACAGTGGTGCTGCGGTCTGCTGATCGCACGGCGGGGGCCGTCACTGTCCATACGGATCTCTATTCCGACAAGATCAAGAGCCTGCGGGCCTTGCCCCGTGCAGCACTGCATATCTGGGATGCCAAACAGAACCTGCAAATCAGGCTACAGACCGAAGTGACGATCCTCTCGGGCGCGCAGACCCGAGCACTTTGGGACAAAATCCCCGACCATGCCCAGCAATCCTACGGTGTCACACCGCCCCCCGGTCAGCCGATCATGACAGCGCTCGACTATGTCAAATCGCCCGATCCGGAGACCTTCGCCGTACTGCAATGCCATGTCACGACCATCGACGCTGTCCACCTCGGGACTGACCATCGCCGTGCCGGTTTCTCACGTGATCGTCATTGGCAGGGACAGTGGCTTTCCCCCTGACAGCGACCCCGCTACAACAAGGTATGAACAGTATTCCCCTGACCCGCGACCTCGTGCTGATTGGCGGCGGTCATACCCATGCGCTTGTGCTGCGCAAATGGGGCATGAATCCTTTGCCGGGTGTGCGGGTAACGGTTATTAATCCCGGACCAACTGCGCCCTATTCCGGAATGCTGCCGGGGTTCGTTGCAGGGCATTACACCCGAGATGAGCTTGATATTGATCTGGTGAAACTGGCCCGCTTTGCTGGTGCGCGGATCATCGACGGCTACGCCAATGGCATCGACAAGGATGCGCAAACCGTTGCGGTTTCAGGCCGTCCGCCCATCGCCTATGATGTGGTCTCGGTCGATATCGGTATTACCTCTGCCATGCCCGATCTGCCGGGCTTTACGGCGCATGCGATCCCCGCCAAGCCGCTGGGCACCTTCGCATCACGCTGGGACAGCTTCCGTGCCTCTGCCAATGCCCCGCATATCGCAATCATCGGAGGCGGCGTTGCAGGTGCCGAACTGGCCATGGCCATGTCGCATGCCCTGCGCGATAAATCCCCGACGGTCCGCTTGCTTGACCGCAGCCGCGTCCTGACCGCGCTGGGCTATAAGGCGCGCCAGAAAATGATTGCGGCGCTGACCGCTAACAATATCGAAATCACCGAAGATGCCGAGGTGACCGAGATCTTTGCAGAAGGTCTCGTGCTGCGTGATGGCCGCACGATCCGCAGTGATTTCACGACAGGGGCAGCAGGGGCAAAGCCGCACGACTGGATCGTGCAAACGGGCCTTGATCTGCATGAGGGTTTCATCACGGTGGATGCCAATCTGCAATCCAGCGATCCAGCAATTTTCGCGGTCGGGGACTGCGCGCATCTGCGTGACAACCCCCGCCCCAAAGCAGGCGTCTATGCGGTGCGTCAGGCGCCGATCCTGTTTGCGAACCTGCGCGCCGCCCTGTCCGGTGACACCCTGCGCCCCTACAGGCCGCAACGCGATTACCTCAAACTGATCTCGCTGGGTGCAAAATCGGCGCTGGCCGAAAAGTTCGGCACTGCGCGCGAAGGCCCGCTGTTGTGGAAGCTCAAGGACCATATCGACCGCAAGTTCATGGACCAGTTTGAAACACTGGCACCGATGGCGGCCCCTGATCTGCCGCGCAAGACGGCGCTGGGTGTGAAAGAGGCGCTGGGTGACAAGCCCATGTGCGGCGGTTGCGGGGCCAAGGTGGCGCGCGCGGCGCTGCAGAATGCCCTGACAGATCATTTTGGTGATGATGCCGCCGAAGTGCAGGCCGGACAGGTGATGAGCACCGATCACCTGCGTGCGCTGACCCATGATCCGGTGGTGATGACCCGCATCGCGGCGGTCCACGCGCTGGGCGATATCTGGGCGATGGGGGCAAAACCGCAGGCCGCCACCGCCAGCCTGATCCTGCCGCGCATGTCGGCCACCTTGCAGGAACGGACGATGTCAGAGATCATGTCGACCGCGACTGAGGTCTTCGCCAAAGCCGGCGCCAAGATTATCGGGGGGCATTCGTCACTCGGTGATGAACTGACCATCGGGTTCACGATTACCGGTCTGACGAAAGCACCGGTTACGCTGGCAGGAGCACAGGTGGGTGACAAACTGATCCTGACCAAACCCATTGGCAGCGGCACGGTGATGGCCGCTGACATGCAGGGCAAGGCGAAAGGTGCCGACGTGATGGCCTGTCTTGATCTCATGACACAGGATCAGGCCGCAGCCTCGGTGATCTTGGGCAAAGCCCACGCGATGACTGATATCACCGGCTTTGGCCTTGCGGGGCACTTGCGCGGTATATGTGATGCTTCGGGCGTAGGTGTGCTGCTTGACCTTGATGCGATTCCGTTCATGCAAGGCGCCTTGGCGCTGTCAGCATCAGGTGTGCGATCATCGCTGTTCGCGGATAATCGCATCGGTGCTGGCCCGATTGAGGGGCCTGTCATCGAATTGCTGTTTGATCCACAGACCGCAGGTGGATTGCTCGCCGCGGTCGCGCCCGCGTCGGCCGATGCGGCGCTCAAGAAGCTCCAGAAAGCGGGCTATACCGCCAGCATCATCGGCGAAATCACCGCAGATCAGGTCTTCAGAACGCGGTAACCGCGGCTGCAATGGCATCTGCGGCACGTTCCTGTCCGGCGTCATCCAGCGTTTCCGCTGTCACTTCGGCCAGAACCTCGCGTTCATCAATGCGGCGCGACTTGGCATATGACGGATCATAGTGATCGACCATCAGCGCATGTGACAGATCGACCAAAGCCCCCGCTTGTGACAGCGCAATCCAGCGGTCAACCGTCGCATGACCACGCAAACGGCGCAGCGGCAAAAGTTTCTCGGCCACCACATCAGGATCTTCAATCACCTCACGGTAGGCCTTTGCCAGATAACCCGCACGCGCGCCCATCGGGGCTTTGATCACAATCCGTGGTCCTGCCAGCATCGCGGACCAAACAGAAGCAGGCAGCACGATCCGCCCGATCTTGCTGCTTTCGGCCTCGATCACCACGGGGCGGGCAGGGTCCAGCGCGTTCAGTGCCGTGGCCAGCCGTGTCTCGAACGCCTTTTGTGGTGGCTGCCCCCCGGGCATGCCCCCCAAAAGCGAACCCCGATGCCCTGCCAACCCCTCCAGATCAATGACCTGCACGCCACGTGCGGCCAAGCGCGGCAAAATCTCGGTTTTGGCGGTGCCGGTATAGCCATCCAGCAGGATAAACCGATGCGCCAAAGGAACGTCATAAAGACCCGCCTTTACCAAGCGCCGGAACGCCGTGTAGCCACCTTTGACGGTTTGCGACCGCCAGCCGATCTCGGACAGAAGGGACGAGAACACCCCTGACCTCTGCCCGCCGCGCCAGCAATAGACCAGAGGGCGCCAAGACCCGTCTTTGTCCATCAGCGGCCCGTCGATGTGATCTGCGACATTGCGGATCACCATGCCCGCCCCGATCTTGCGGCCATCAAATGCACTGATCTGCTTGTAAATTGTACCAACCTGCGCACGCTGTTCATTTGACAGGGCAGGCAGATTGATTGCGCCCGGAATATGGTCTTCGGCAAACTCGGCGGGTGAACGCACGTCGATCACGGTGTCAAACCCGTGGTTCAGGATCGCGTCAAGGCTGGTAAACTCAATGGGCATGACGATGGTCTACGGCAGTTGGGGCGGCGGCAAAAGGGCGAATAGGCAGAGTGGCGCCGGGCCAATGCGCATGTTCGGTCAGGGTGTGAGCGCAACACGGCCGTGGCCGGTCAAGATCCAGCAGTCACGCCCCTCAAACACGGCGGGAAACAGCGGGCGATGATAGCCCGCACCACCATCCAGATCGACACGGTTGCCAAAATGTTGCGGATAGTCGAGCGCGGTGTGCCCATGCACGACCAGCTTGCCAAAGTCCTCGGTGCTTTCCAGAAACGGTGATCTGATCCACAAAAGGTCCTCGGGGTCTTGTGCAGCAATGGGCAAACCGGGGCGGATACCTGCATGGACGAAAAGCAGCTCCTCGGTCTCGTACCAAAGCGGCAGGCCGTCCAGAAAATCCAGATGCGCCGTGGGCACCGCGTGCTGCGCCAGCTTTTGCAATCCGGCGATATCCGTTTTGCCGTCCGGGCCCTCGCAGGACTTGAGAAACTCAAGCCCGCTTTTGCGATCAATTGTGAACCGCATCTCGGCCTGTATACCATATGACGCAAGCGTCGTGGTGCCACCCAGACGGGTGTTCAGCCAGCTGATACCGGAAGCAACGCGCGGATCATGCTGAAGCCCTTGCCGGACAAACCGTGTAAAGAAACGGTCATGGTTGCCTTTGAGAAAGACCCAGTTGCGCCCGGCATCGCGGCCGGCAATCAGGGTCTCGATCACGGCCCGACTATCCGGGCCGCGATCTGTATAATCCCCCAAGAACACGATCTGTGCATCGTCACCGCCATCCGCTGCAATCAGCGCGAGCGCATGATCAAGCATCGCCTTCTGGCCGTGAATATCAC
The DNA here is from genome assembly GCF_044595625.1 of Yoonia sp. R78084. Taxonomy (NCBI): domain Bacteria; kingdom Pseudomonadati; phylum Pseudomonadota; class Alphaproteobacteria; order Rhodobacterales; family Paracoccaceae; genus Yoonia; species Yoonia sp. R78084. Next base: position 2,665,732 of record NZ_CP138993.1, on the reverse strand, counting down.
CAATCGCATAGATGGGGTTCATAGTATGGCCAATCAGACGTTGAACGTGAGCGGTTTGACCTGCCGGAACTTGCCTGTGGCCTTGAGGGCCTCAAGCGCTGTCTGTGGTACGGCCTCGTCCACGTAGAGCAAAGCGATCGCTTCGCCCTTCGCCTGGTGGCGGCCCAATGTAAAGTTGGCGATGTTGACGCCTTGTTCGCCCAAGGTCGTCCCCAATGTGCCGATAATGCCGGGGACATCTTCGTTGGTGGTGTAAAGCATGTGTTCCCCAACCTCGGCGTCAACGTTGATACCCTTGATCTGGATAAAGCGTGGCTTGCCGTCACTGAAGACTGTCCCAGCAACCGAACGCTCACGCTTATCAGTGACAACGGTCACTTTGACATAGCCTTCGAATGCGCCGGACTGGTCCTGTTTGGTGGTCGACACCTTGATCCCGCGCTCTTTCGCGATCACAGGTGCGCTGACCATATTGGTGTCAGGGTTGGCCTTGTTCATGATGCCCGCAATGGTCGCCGCTGTCAGCGCTTTGAGGTTCATCTCAGATGCTTCACCGTCAAACAGGATGTTGATTGCCTTGATCGGTTCATCCGTCATCTGGCCGATGAAGTTGCCCAGATGCTCGGTCAGCTTGATCCACGGACCCATGATCTTGGCTTCTTCGGCGGTCACCGACGGCATGTTCAGCGCGTTCTGCACAGCGCCCGTCAACAGGTAATCGGACATCTGCTCGGCCACTTGCAGCGCCACGTTTTCCTGCGCTTCAGTGGTCGCGGCACCAAGGTGCGGTGTGACGACAACGTTGGGCAGATTGAACAGTGGGCTGTCGGTCGCCGGTTCCACCGCGAAGACGTCAAAGGCGGCACCAGCGACGTGACCGGCTTTCAACGCCTCGGCCAGCGCCTCTTCGTCCACCAGACCACCGCGGGCACAGTTGACGATCCGCACACCTTTTTTCAGCTTGGCGATGTTCTCTTTCGACAGGATATTCTTGGTCTGGTCGGTCAGCGGCACGTGCATCGTGATGAAATCGGAACGTCCCAGCAGATCATCAAGTTCGACCTTCTCGACACCGATTTCTGTAGCGCGTTCTTCGGACAGGAAGGGATCATAGGCGATAACCTTCATGCGCAGGCCCAGCGCGCGGTCGATCACGATAGAACCGATGTTGCCCGCGCCGATCACACCCAGCGTTTTGCTGGTCAGCTCGACACCCATAAAGCGCGACTTTTCCCATTTGCCTGCGTGGGTTGATGTATTGGCTTCCGGGATCTGGCGCGCAACGGCCATCATCATGGAAATCGCATGCTCGGCCGTGGTGATCGAGTTGCCGAAGGGTGTGTTCATCACGATGATACCCTTCTTGGAAGCCGCCGGAATATCGACGTTATCCACACCGATACCCGCGCGGCCAATCACCTTGAGGTTGGTCGCGGCGGCGATGATCTTTTCGGTCGCCTTGGTGGCCGAACGGATCGCCAGACCATCATATTGGCCGATGACCTCCAGCAGCTTGTCCTTGTCTTTGCCAAGGTCAGGCTGGAAATCCACGTCGATGCCGCGATCCTTGAAGATCTGGACGGCTGCATCAGAGAGTTTGTCAGAGATAAGTACTTTGGGGGCCATGGTGCCGCTCCTTGATATGTTTTGAAACGCAGTCCCGGACCTGATCCGGGACCTCTTGCGATATGGGGGAGGCCCCGGATCACATCCGGGGCGCGTCAGTTATTGATTGGCGATTTCGGTCTCGAAGGCCCATTCCAGCCACGGCAGCATCGCCTCGATGTCCGAGGTTTCGACCGTCGCACCGCACCAGATCCGCAGACCGGCAGGGGCATCGCGGTAGGCACCGATATCAAGCGCGATGTTTTCCGCCTCAAGCCGTTTGGCCACGGCTTTGGCGAATGCCGCGCCATCCTTGATCCGGTCATCAGTGAACTTCAGACAGACGGATGTGTTTGACCGTGTCGCAGGATCAACCGCGAGGTTCGCGATCCACGGCTTGTCCGCGCAGAAATTCCAGATTGCCCGCGCGTTCGCATTGGCGCGGTGCATCAGCGCATCCAGACCACCGATCGAGCGGCCCCATTTCAGCGCAACCAGATAATCCTCAACCGCCAGCATGGAGGGCGTGTTGATGGTCTCGCCACGGAAAATGCCTTCGATCAGTTTGCCGCCCTTGGTCATGCGGAAAATCTTGGGCAGGGGCCATGCGGGGGTGTAGTTTTCCAAACGTTCAACGGCGCGGGGGCTCAGGATCAGCATCCCGTGGGCCGCTTCGCCACCCATCACCTTCTGCCAGGAGAATGTCGTTACATCGAGCTTGTTCCAAGGCAGATCCTGGGCAAAGGCGGCCGAGGTCGCATCACAAAGCGTCAGACCCGCACGATCTGCAGGGATCACATCGCCAGAGGTGACACGCACACCAGAGGTCGTACCGTTCCATGTAAAGCAAACGTCATTGTCATAGTTCAGCGCCGCCATGTCGACGATCTCGCCGTATTCGGCGGTATGAACAGTTGCTTCGATTTTCAGCTGCTTGACCACATCGGTCACCCAGCCTGCACCAAAGCTTTCCCATGCCACCATTTCGGCAGGGCGTTCGCCCAAGAGCGACCACATCGCCATCTCATAGGCGCCGGTGTCAGAGGCGGGCACAATGCCGATGCGGTAATCCGCAGGCACGCCCAGAATTTCGCGCGTCAGGTCAATCGCCTCGGCAAGCTTGGCTTTGCCGACGCCAGCACGGTGTGAACGGCCCAAAGGCGCGTCACGCAATGCATCTAGTTTCCAGACGGGGGGTTTGGCACAGGGGCCGGAAGAAAAACGCGGATTAGCCGGCCGCGTTGCCGGTTTGGTCATAACCATTGCTGGTATCCTCACAGATATGCGCCCTTCGTTGGGGAAGGGTGTCCCACCGCCGCAGATAGATTGGGTCACGCGCTGCGGCAAGAGCGAAATGAACCGAATTCGGCGGATGAGACGATTTTTGCGACACTGCTGTCGCCCATCGGAAACCTGCGCGGCCTTCCGCCGCACCAGTTGCATGGCCGCAAGCGGCACATATCTACCTTGCAGCAATGTAGAAAGGATCGCCCTATGAAATGTCCCATTGACGGCGCAACGCTCGTTATCTCTGACCGCAGCGGTGTCGAGATTGATTACTGCCCCGAATGCCGTGGTGTTTGGCTTGATCGCGGCGAGCTGGACAAAATCATTGAACGCTCCGCTGTTGCCGCGACACCACCGCCCGCACCGCGTGATGAGCGTGGCGGCCATGACGATTACCGCCCCAGAAAAAAGCGCGAAAGCTTCCTCAGCGAACTTTTCGACTTTTAGGGGTGCACCCTGCCTGCTGTGGCGCTAGACCTTGGGCAATATTGCCATGAGGTCCGCCATGCAGGTTGTCACACTGATTACAACACCCACAGAACGCAATCTGGATGCGGCGCTGGTAGATAGCCTGCGCAACGCATGGGGCGGCGGGGATGTGCATTGGCTGGCCATAGACGAGGCCGCTGAGTTTGCGATCCCGACCGTGCCGGACAACCAGTGGGAGGTCTGGGCCGACCTGCAAGCCGCCTGCGTCGATCTGGTGATCCAGCCCCATGAGGGGCGGCGCAAAAAGATGCTGCTGGCCGATATGGACAGCACGATGATCCGGCAGGAATGTATCGACGAACTCGCCGCCGAGGCGGGGGTCGGCGCGCGTGTGGCAGATATCACCGCCCGCGCCATGAATGGCGAACTTGATTTCGAAGAGGCACTGATCGAGCGGGTCGGCCTGCTTAAGGACCTGCCTGTCGAGATCATCGAGCAGGTTCTGGATGAGCGTATCACGCATATGCCCGGTGGTTATGAACTGGTGCAGACCATGAAAGCGCACGGGGCCTATGCGGCACTGGTCTCGGGTGGTTTCACGGCTTTCACGGCGCGTGTTGCGGCAACACTCGGGTTTGACGAGAATCGCGCCAATACCTTGTTGTCCGAGAACGGCAAGCTGACAGGCGATGTCGGGCGGCCGATTCTGGGCAAAGCGGCCAAGGTGACCGCCTTGCAGGAAATCACCTCGCGCCTTGGGCTGACGGCCGCAGATGTGCTGGCGGTTGGCGACGGGGCCAATGACCTTGGGATGCTGAAACTGGCGGGCACCGGTGTCGCCTTGCATGCCAAACCGGCCGTGCAGGCCGAATGCAATATCCGCATCAATCACGGTGATCTGACAGCGCTGCTCTTCCTGCAGGGCTATGCCCGCGACGCGTTTGTCACCTAGGGTTCTGATCCCGAGCAACACGCGGGAGCAATTGCGTAATATCAATTCCGATCCGGAACACATGGCTAGAAAGGTCGCAAGGCAAAAAGGAGCAAAGCCATGAAACAGATTTTTGCGATGACCCTTGCTGGTGTGACCTTTCTGACGGTGCCCGCCTGCGAGAACCTGACAACAGAGCAACGGACGATTGTCGGCATGACCGGCGGCGCCGCTGCTGGGTTGATCACTGCTGATATGTTTGATGCCAACCGCGACTGGCGGTTGATTGCCGCGCTGGCGGGTGCTGCTGCGGGGACAATCGTTGCGCAAAACGACGCGACACAGCAATGCGCCTATGCGCGCGGTGATGGCACTTACATTGTCGCGCCTTGCCCATAGCGCAATGAGCCGCAGACAGCTGACAAGCACCCCTTGCATTCGCCTGTCGCTCTGCGCCACATAGCGAAATGGATAGTACAAAAAAGCCCGCCACAATCGCAGCGCATGCCGCCGGAGCCATTGATCTTCAATCTGGCGGTGTTGTGCCTGCGCTGCAGCCGTCCACAACCTACCTGCGTGGCGCTGACTATGCGCTGGTCCGTCCCGACAATATCTATTCGCGGGCGGATTCGGACAATCTACGTCAGGCTGAAGAGGTCTTGCGCAGACTGGAAGGGGCGGAAGAGACGCTCCTGTTCCCGTCAGGTATGGCCGCAATTGCGGCGGTGTTCCGTACACTGCCCAATGGCGGGACGGCGATTGTCCAATCAGGGATCTATTGGGGCACGACGGCGTGGATCAGGGATTTTTGCACGCGGCGCGATATCACCCTGATCGAAGTGGAGGCCGAGGCGCTGGTGAGCACCTGTCATTCGCAAGCTGCCGATCTGGTTTTTGTTGAAACCCCCTCGAACCCTTGGCTGGAAACCGTGGATATTCGTGCGGTCGCTGACGCCAGCGATGCGACACTGGTCGTCGATGCCACAGCCGCCACGCCCATCCTGACACGCGCGCTCGATTTCGGGGCTGATATCGTCATGCATTCCGCCACCAAGGGCATCAACGGCCATTCCGACGTTCTGGCAGGTGTCCTTTCGACCCGCGCCAAAGACGCGCCGATCTGGGGCATGATCCGTGCCGATCGCAAAATGGCGGGTGCGATCCTTGGGCCGTTCGAGGCGTGGCTACTGACGCGGGCCATGCGCACGCTGCCTTTGCGGGTTGAGCGTATGTCGCAAAATGCCCAGATGCTGGCGGAACACCTGCTGGCCCATACCGCCGTTGAAGGCGTTTTCTACCCCGGTCTGCCCTCGCACACAGGCCACGACATTGCCTGCCAACAGATGACGGGCGGCTTTGGCAGCCTCATGTCGGTGCTTGTCAAAGGGGGGCGGGAGGACGCTTTGCGCGTTGTCGGGAAACTGGAACTCTTCTTGCGCGCGACATCTCTGGGGGGCGTCGAGAGTCTGGTGGAACACCGGCACACGATTGAACCGCACACCGGTATTCCTGAGAACCTGATCCGCGTATCCGTCGGGATCGAGGATATCGGCGACCTCATCGCCGATTGGGATCAGGCGCTGGCTTAGTCTTCGGTCGGGCCGCCAGCCTCTTTCCAGTCGCCGATACCGCCGACGTTGATCACGTTTTTGTACCCCATGTCCTTCAGCGTCTTGCCAGCCAATGCGGCCTGTCCGCCTGCGCCACAGACAAGACAAAGCTCGGCGTCTTTGTCAAAAATCGGGTTGTGGAACTGCATCTCCGGATCAGCTGCAAACTCAATGAACCCGCGTGGCACGCGGTGCGCACCAGCAATCGTGCCTGATTTTGCGATATCAGCGCTATCGCGCACGTCGATGAAGGTGGCTTTGCCCTCGGCATGTTTTGCAATCGCCTGTTCGGCGGTGATGCGCACAACATGCGCGTTGGCTTCTTCTAGAAAATGCTTGGCGGATTTCATGTTTCGTCTCCTGTTGTTCACAACAAAAGGTAAGGCGCGCGTTGAAAATTGCCACCGCCAAAAAAAACGCCCGGGCACGAAGCCCGGGCAAGTCCAACAGGGAGGTGGAGATATAACCCGATCTCCGGCGGGAACTTGGGACCCGGTGATAATGGGAGGGAAAGGACCGAAATCACCGGGTCGGAGTACTACGCAACCAATCTATAGCCCCCGGATTCGGTCACAAGAAGGCGCGCATTTGACGGATCTGGTTCTATTTTTTGGCGAAGACGGTAAATATGTGTCTCTAATGTGTGCGTGGTCACGCCCGCATTATAGCCCCAAACCTCATGCAAAAGCACGTCACGGGCGACAACACCGTCTGTCGCACGGTACAGGTATTTCAGGATATTTGTCTCTTTTTCAGTCAGGCGAACCTTCTTGTCATCCTCTGTCACAAGCAGCTTTTGGGCGGGTTTGAACGTATATGGCCCAAGCTGGAAAACAGCATCTTCGGACTGTTCATGGGTGCGCAGCTGGCTGCGGATACGAGCCAGAAGTACGGGGAATTTGAATGGCTTACTGACATAATCATTCGCGCCCGCATCAAGGCCCAGAATGGTGTCGGCATCGCTGTCCTGCGCGGTCAGCATGATGATCGGGCATTTGACGCCCTGCTTGCGCATCAGGCGGCAAAGTTCGCGCCCGTCGGTATCCGGTAGACCCACATCGAGGATCATCAAGTCATAAAGGCCCTCTTTGGCCTTGATCATCGCGTTGGCACCATCGTCTGCCTCAAAGACGTCAAAATCTTCGGTCATCAACAGTTGTTCGCCCAGCGCTTCGCGCAGGTCATCGTCATCATCGACCAATAGAATCTTTTTGAGCTGTCCCATGACATCCTCCTTGGTTACGCCATTAGATTTGTGTTCTTGATACGTCCGGGACAACCAATCCCTTCACCCTTTCACACGGACGTGTGATTTTTCGTGCAAATGTTTCACTTTCCGGCGCAAACGGCTATTTGTTGAAACAAATCACAGGCGGACGCAGATGGCATTTGGCCCCGACATTACTGAACGACTGGCGCGGGCCCGCGCTGACCTGCGCATGGGCGTGCCCGTTGTGCTCGAAGGCAGCGCGCTGGTGCTGGCTGCCGAAACTCTGGATGCGGCCCGTCTGGCCGATCTGCGCGCCTTGGGTGGACCGGCGGTACTGGCCGTAACAGGGCGACGGGCCGAGACCCTCAAGGCGCACGCCTATGACGGCGATATCGCGCGGATCCTTCTGCCACCCGACGCGACAATCAACTGGGTTCGTGCTATTGCAGACCCCGCTGACGATCTGCGCGCGCCCATGAAAGGCCCGCTGAAAACCCTGCGCGACGGTCCGGCCGAGTTGCACCGCGCCGCCATTGCGCTGGTCAAAGCTGCGCGCCTCCTCCCCGCCGCTGTCGTCTTGCCATTGGAAAATGCAGCGGCTTTTGCCAGCCAGAACAATCTGACGCTGATCCCTGGTGATGCGGCCCTCGACACAGGTCTCAGCCCCCTGCATCCGATCATCTCGGCTAGGCTTCCGCTTGAGGTCTCCGAGGCAGGACGCCTGCACATCTTCCGCCCCGATGACGGGGCCGAAGAACATTACGCCGTCGAAATCGGCACACCTGACCGCAGCAAACCTGTGCTCTCGCGCCTGCATTCGGCCTGTTTCACCGGTGATCTGCTTGGGTCACTGAAATGCGACTGCGGCCCGCAACTGCGCGGTGCGCTGGCGCAGATGGGCGCGGAGGGGGCAGGGGTGCTGCTTTACCTGAACCAAGAGGGGCGCGGCATCGGCCTTGCCAACAAAATGCGCGCCTATTCCTTGCAGGACCAGGGGTTTGATACGGTCGAGGCAAACCACCGTCTGGGCTTTGAGGACGATGAACGTGATTTTCGGATCGGCGCGGAAATTCTCAAACGGATGGGGTTCAAGGCTGTGCGCCTGCTGACCAACAACCCCGCCAAGGTTGCGCGGATGGAACATTGCGGTATCGAAGTCACGGAACGGGTGCCGCTCAAGGTGGGCGGGAACGCGCATAACCACGCCTATCTTGCCACAAAAGCTGCCAAATCCGGGCATTTGTTGTAACGTTCCGATGTCGTTCAGACAGGCCAAAGCCCGCGTTTGCCACTTTGTCATTCAGTTAATCGATAAGGTGCTCCAGCGGATCAATTTTTCAGCCGGGCAGCCCGTCAATCCTTTCGATGGAGGCAAGATCATCGTCCCAGTCTGCGCGATCGGCAAAGGATATATGCGCGTTGGGTCGTATGCCGGTCGGGCTATCAAGTGACCCTGCCGGCACGACAAGCACGCCATCATTCGCCTGAGAAAATGGCAGGGCAGAGCCACAATTCGTGCAAAAACATTTCCTGTGTTGCGTTCCGCCAAGTCTAAATTCCTTAACGTTTTCCTCGCCTGACAACCACGTTATCTTTGCCGTGGACGAAAACAGGTTGGCTGCATGGGCTGACCCCGTATCCTTGCGGCAACGCCCGCAATGACACAGAAAAAAGCTTTCGAATTCTCCTGATATGCGGAATTTCACAGCACCACACAGGCACTGTCCGGTCGTCAGATTATCCATTTACAGTCTCTTGAGATATGACAGCCAAGCCGTCAGTCGCATGTCGCCTGTTCGGTTCCTAGCTTTGCGCAAGGCCAGCGTCAAACAGGGTTCCGCAGGCAAAGAGGTTTTCGTCTGCTGACACGTCTTCGTTCCTTCGCTATCTCTCGGGCATGAAACAAACCGACCTAGTCCTGACCCCCACGCACCTGCGGTTTCTGAACCGCCGATTTCCCTGCACCATCGGGCGCGGCGGGCTGACGGCCCGCAAGAAAGAGGGCGATGGCGCGACGCCGCGTGGCACGCATCGCCTTGTGGGGATGCTCTACCGCCCTGACCGCATGGCGCGGCCTGCGGATTGGGCGCTGCCGATTGGCCCCTCTGATCTGTGGTCGGATGATCCCAAACATGAGGACTATAACCTCATGGTCCGCGCGCCTTATCAGCACAGCCATGAACGCCTGCGCCGTGCTGATCCGATGTATGATCTGGTGATCCTGACCGACTGGAACTGGCCCTATGCGGTCAAGGGGCGCGGTTCGGCGATTTTCCTGCACGCCTGGCGCGGTCCCGGGCGGCCCACGGCAGGGTGCGTGGCGTTCCGCCCTGAGCATCTACGCTGGATCGCCGCCCGTATCCGTCACGAAACACGGCTTGTTATCGCATAACCGCTGGCATTGCTTCTATTCTTGGGCCAAACCAAAAAGGCACGCCCCATGAAACACCAAGGCCCGTTTATGACCCCTGAAGAGATTGCAGACCTGCCCTATCGTCCTTGCGTCGGCATCATGCTGGCCAATCCGCGCGGACATGTTTTTGTTGCCCAGCGCAAAGACCGTGATACCGACGCATGGCAAATGCCCCAAGGTGGCGTGGACAAAGGCGAAAACTGTCGTGACGCGGCCCTGCGCGAGCTGGAGGAAGAAACCAGCATCGCGCCAAAACTCGTCACGATCGAGGCCGAGAGTGCGGGCCTGATCCGCTATGACCTGCCCCTTGATCTGGTGCCACACATCTGGAAGGGCCGCTATCGCGGGCAAGAGCAGAAATGGTACCTGATGCGGTTTCACGGAACGGATCACCAGATCAATCTGGACACCGCAACCCCCGAATTCACCGCGTGGCAATGGATGGCCCCTGATCAACTGGTGGAAAGCATCGTGCCTTTCAAACGCGCGGTCTACGAGCAGGTCCTTGCGGAATTCGGCCCGAAACTCTGAAGCTGCCAAAGGTTTTCTCAAGGATCTGAAAGTACAATTCGTCAAAGCCTGAAGCCAAACAGAGGATCACCCAGATGAAACCCCTATTTCTTGCCGCGGCCCTTGCCTCTTTGGGCGCTCAGGCTCACGCGCTCAGTTGTATGCGCCCCGATCCTGTGATGACGTTCCAGCAGCTCGCGGATGCACCCGAAACCTATTTCGTGCTTTACGGGCAATTGTCATTCAACGAAGCACATTTGCCGCCTGCGGTGATGGAAAAACAGATGCATACGCCAGAGCCGATCCCCGCACGTTTCATTGGGCACGGCCTGTCGCCTGACGGCTTTACGATCGATTATGTCACGGATCTGATGCTCCAAATCGGCTGTGCCGGTCCATGGTGCGGGACGGCCCAAAGCGGCGTTGATGCCGTCTATTTCGTCGAAGCAACTGATCCGCCGCTGACCATTGAGGCCGGCCCCTGCGGCGGGCGCATCTTTGAAGAGCCGTCACAGGCCGTTCTAGATGCGCTAACCAGATGCATGCAGGGCGGTGAGTGTTCAGCGCAGCCTTTGCAATAGGGCGAAGGATGGATGCCCGTCAGCGGGCAGGCCAGCGGCGCGTTGATAGGCGCGGATCGCAGCACGGCTATTCGGGCCGATCTGCCCGTCAACACCGCCTGTTGAGAATCCCGCATCCGTGAGCCGCTGCTGCAACTCACGCCGTTCGGCACGACGCAAGCGGCGCTCATCGGCTGGAAAGGCCGCCTGAAACGGCCCCGCGCCACGGATCCGATCCGAGAGATGACCGACACCGATGATATAGGCCTCGGCATTGTTGTAGCGGCTGATCACATCATAGTTGCGGAACAGCATGAAGGCAGGACCACCCGCGCCGGTTGGCGTGCTCAGGGTCGCATCGCCGTAGTTCGGCACCGCCCGCCCATCGACACCCACGACACCACCGCGCGCCCAATCAGCAGGGCTGCGCGTCACGGCCCGCCCCGTTTGTTCATAGTCAAACCCCTGCGGCAGGCGTACCTCGACCCCCCAAGGCTGGCCTTTGCGCCAGTTAAAGCGCCGGAAATAGGCCGCTGTCGAGGCAAGCGCATCGGTCGGATCATCCGCCCAGATGTCGCGCCGCCCGTCGCCAGTGAAATCCACGGCATAAGCCTCGTAAGACGTGGGAATAAACTGCGTATGTCCCATCGCACCGGCCCAGGACCCTGTCATATTGGCTGGTGCCACATCACCGTTCTGCAAAATCTTCAAAGCCGCGATAAGCTGGCTTTCAAAGAATGCTCCGCGCCGCCCGTCATAGGCCAGTGTCGCAAGGGTCGAGATCAAGGGCGTGTCGCCGCGCCGCGACCCATAGTTGCTTTCCATACCCCAAACGGCAGTGACGACCGAGGGCTCCACATCAAACCGTGCCTCGATCTGGGCCAGCACATTGGCATAGCGCCGCACCATTTCGCGCCCTGTCGTGACGCGGGTCTCGGACACAGCTGAGGCCATATAATCAGCCAGAGGGCGCACGAATTCGGCCTGATTCCGGTCGCGTTCGATACTGTCGGGCAGATAGCTCACATTGGCAAAGGCCGCGTCAAAGGTGCGATCAGAAATCCCTGCATTGCGCGCGCGACTGCGAAAGCCCGCGATCCAGTTCGGAAAACCTGCGGCGTTTGCGCTGGCCATCTGTGGCAAAACCAAAGCGGACAAACCTGTTGCGATAAAGTGCCTGCGGTGCATTTTTGCTCTCCTCGTTTTTCAACAGTGATAAAGCAAATACCGGCGGACCCAAATCAACTCTTGTTCACGGCGCGGCTTTTTGCCGGTAAGGTTTTGATGAGCGGGCCATGAAGGGGATAGAGCTATGAAATACCCATTCTCCGACGACAAGGTGGCGCGCGTCTTTGCGGCATTTCCTACGATCGAACGGGATATGGCCCTATCGTTACGCGATCTGATCTTTGAGGTCGCTGACGCCACGCCAGAGGTGGGGCAGGTGGAAGAGTGCCTGAAGTGGGGGCAACCGTCCTATCTGACGCCTGAGACAAAATCGGGCTCAACCCTCCGGGTCGGGTTGGCAAAAGGCGGTGGTGTGGCCATCTTCGCGCATTGCGGCACGGATATCATCAGCACCTATGCCGCGACGTTCGGGGGTTTGGAGCAGATCGAAGGCAATCGCGCTGTGGTGTTTCGGTCCGCCGATGATATCGCACCCGCGCGCCTGCGGCTTTTGGTGTACCACGGCCTGACCTATCATCTGCGCAAGGCTACTTCCGCGTCCGCTTGACCTTGCGCGCTGTTTTGGCCGCTTTCTTGCGGGCCGATCCCATCTTGCGCCGCGGCGGTTTGCCCCGCCCCTTGGACGGGCCCCGCGGCACGTTGCGGTCATCGAGCGTCAGCAATTCGACAATCAGCCCGCCGGTCACAGGGGCCGCTTCTGCCAGCTTGACCGTCACACGCTGGCCCAGTCCGATCACCATGCCGGTATCCGCGCCCATCAGCGTCTGGGTGTCTGCGTCATAATGGAAATACTCGCGTCCCAAGGTCCGGATCGGGATCATGGCGTCTGCACCGGTTTCATCCAGCTTCACAAAGACACCGAATTTGGCAATTCCGCTGATCCGTCCGCCCAGTTCCGCGCCGATACGGTCCGACAGAAACGCCGCCAGATACCGGTCTGTCGTATCACGTTCCGCCGTCATGGAGCGGCGCTCGGTATCGCTAATGATCTGGGCGGTCTCTGAAAGATGCTCGATATCCCAGGGGCTTAACCCGTCTTCGCCCCAGCCGTGGGCCTTGATCAGCGCACGGTGCACAATCAGATCCGAATAGCGGCGAATTGGCGATGTAAAATGCGCATAGGACCGCAGCGCAAGGCCGAAGTGCCCGAAGTTATCGGGCGAATAATAGGCCTGCGTCATCGACCGCAGCGTCGCCATATTGATCAGCTCGTCATTTTCGGTGCCCTCAGCGCCTGCCAAAAGCTTGTTCAAGTGCGAGGTCTTCAACACCTGCCCCTTGGCCAGCACAAGGCCCGAGGCCGTCGCGACCTCGCGCAGGGCATCAAGCTTTTCGGGGCTTGGTTCTTCGTGGACCCGGAAGAGCAGTGGCGATTTCTTGGCGATCAGCGTCTCGGCAGCGGCGACATTGGCCAGCACCATGAATTCCTCGATCAGCCGGTGCGCATCAAGACGCTCTTTGAACTGCACTGAACTGACTTTGCCCGCATCATCCAGAATGATCTGGCGTTCGGGCAGGTCGAGATCCAGCGGCTGCCGTTGCGCGCGTGCCTTCATCAGGGCTGCAAAGGCGCCATAAAGCGGCTTGATGATCGGCTCGAGGATCGGGGCGACCTTGTCGTTCGGCTGCCCATCAACGCCGGCCTGCACCTCTTCGTAGTTCAGCGAAGCCCGCGAGTTCATCAGGCCGCGATGAAAGTCGTGGTCAATCTTGTTGCCCGCCGAATCAATCCGCATCGCCACAGCCAGACAGGCCCGCTCCACCCCTTCATGCAGCGAGCAGAGATCCCCCGAGAGCCGGTCGGGCAGCATCGGCACCACACGGTCGGGGAAATAGGTGGAATTGCCCCGCTTGCGCGCTTCACGATCCAGTTCTGAACCGGGGGTGACGTAATGGGCAACATCCGCAATCGCGACCCAGATGATGAAACCCCCCTCGTTTTTCGGGTCAGGGTCTGCCTCGACATAGCAGGCGTCATCGCGGTCACGCGCGTCCCACGGATCAATGGTGATGAGTGGCAGATCGCGCAGATCCTTGCGCCCGTCCAACCCCGCAGGTGTTGCCGCATCAGCCTCGGCCACGGCCTCATCGGGGAAATGATCCGGAATGCCGTGCTGGTGGATCGCAATCAAAGACACGGCACGGGGCGCGGTCGGATCACCCAGCCGTGCTATGATGCGCGCCTTGGGCAGGCCCAGGCGGCCTTTGGGTCCAGCTTGCTCGGCTTCGACCAATTCGCCGTCCTTGGCGCCACCCGTTGCACCAGCGGCGACGGTCCACTGTTTGTCTGCCCCCTTATCAATAGGCAGCACACGCCCGCCTTCCGAGGCCTGACGAAACACCCCCAAGATGCGCAAAGGGTTGGTGCCAATCCGGCGGATCATGCGGGCGGTGTGGCTGTGGTCTTCGGTTTTATCGACGGTCAGGCGGCCAAGAATACGGTCACCCGGCCCAAGGGCCGGATCACTCGAACGCAGCATCATCAAAATGCGCGGCTCGGCCCCTTCGCCTTTCCACTCCAAGGGCCGCGCGAAAAGATCGCCGTCGGCATCCGCCTCGATCACTTCAAGCACAGCGACAGGGGCCAGTTCTTCGGCATCGCGGTATGAGCTGCGCCGTTTGGTCAGCTTGCCCTCATCCTCCAGCTCGCGCAGCACGCGCTTCAGGTCAATGCGGGCCGCACCCTTGATACCAAAGGCCTTCGCGATATCGCGTTTGGCGGCTCTGGTGGGGTGCTCGGAGATCCATGCAAGGATTTCGGATTTGGAAGGAATGCGTGTCATGATCACCGCCTAGCATGACAAAAGGAAAACAGCCAATTCCTTCGCAGGAATTGGTCAAATCTCTTACAAGAGATTTGGGTCAGCGCCAGTCACGCCGAAGGTTTACGCAAAATAGTCAGTCAGGATACGGGTATAAATCGCCTTGAGCTGCCCAATCTGCGCCACCTCGACCCGTTCATCCACCTGATGCATCGTTTTCCCCACCAGTCCGAACTCCACAACTGGGCAGTGATCCTTCACAAACCGTGCATCCGATGTGCCGCCCGAGGTGGAGAGTTCCGGCTTACGCCCTGTTTCAGCCTCGACCGCGCCCGCAATCAAGTCAGACAGTTCACCGGGTGGCGTCACAAAGCTTTCCCCCGAAACCTTCACCCGCATGGCTATCTTCACGCCAAAGTCAGCGGCGACCTGATCGGCCTCTTCCTGCATCCAGGCCGTCAGCGCAGCACTCGTATGTGTGTCATTAAAGCGGATGTTGACCGTGGCCTTGCTCTGGGCGGGGATGACATTGGTCGCGGGGTTGCCGGTGTCGATCGTCAATACTTGCAGTGAAGACGGATCAAAATGCGCGGTCCCCTCATCCAGCACGCGGCTGGAAAGCACATCCATCAGGCGCGCCATCGCGGGCATCGGGTTCTTGGCGCGGTGCGGATAGGCCGCATGACCCTGCACGCCCGTGACCGTGAAGAAAGCGGCCATAGACCCGCGCCGCCCGATTTTCATCGCCTCGCCCATCACATCGGGGCAGGTGGGTTCGCCCACCAGACAGACCGACATCGTCTCGTTGTTGGCCGCCATCCAGTCCAGCAATGCGGTCGTGCCATCAAGGGCATCACCCTCTTCATCGCCGGTGATGGCCAGCACGATCGCCCCGTCCGGTGGCGTGTCAGCGACGAAATCAAGCGCTGCAGCAGCAAAGGCGGCCACGCCCGATTTCATATCCGTCGCACCGCGCCCATAGAGAAAACCGTCTTTGATCTCGGCGCCAAAGGGCGGCATTGTCCATGCCGCCTCATCCCCCAAAGGCACAACATCGGTGTGGCCGTTAAAGCCGAAGGTGCGGTTTGCCCCCTGCCGTCCCCAACGCGCATAAAGATTGCAGACCCCGCCACGGTCCACCCGCGTGCAGGTAAACCCACCTTGCGTCAGCACCTTTTCCAGCAACACCAGCGCGCCGCCTTCCTCAGGCGTGACCGATGGGCAGCGGACAAGATCGGCAGTCAGGGCAACGGGATCGACGGGCATAATGGGGGACTCCTCTTTGTCGTATGGCTAGCGGGAAGCGCTGCGGGATGCAAATTGCAATTGGTTGGTGAAGGATCACTTGGAACCTGCCCCCAGCCTTGTTAAAAACGGTCATGGAGGAGCTTCAGCTACATTTGGCCAAGGCCCGTAAGACGGGCTTTCGCGTGACAGCTTACGTGACTGCGCGCATCCTGCAGCGCGACCTGCACGACGAGGTTGCGCGTATGGAAACCCAACCGCGCGGCAAGAGTTACAGGGAAATGGCGGTGCTTCTTGGCGTGCTTTTTGCCTTGGCGGTTTTTGCCGCCAGCTTTGGCTGGATCGGCCTCGCGCTCTATTTCGCGGCGGCCCTGCTTCTCTTTTACTGACCCTGCGACAAGATGACATGACCACCCCAAACGCTTGAACTTGCGATGATTTTCGCGGGTATGCGTATGTATACTATTGAAAACAATAGATTTTTCAGATCCGCGCATCAATTGGCATCGTAGTTAAAGCAATACCAAACGACACACCAATTCATGGAGATGAACAATGGGTTCACTAATGGCTATGCTCGCTTTCGGTAAGTTAGGTTTTGTCGCTGTACTGGCATTTCTTGCCTCACGGTCCGCGATGCGGATGAAGGACGACCCGTCGCACAAGCGCTCGACACTTTGCGCAAACAGCGAACACTGGGCGGCAACACGCAAATGATTACGGCGCGGGGCTCTGCTTTGGCAGCCCCGCAAGACCTATCGGGCGTTGCGAACCACATAGGTATGGATCGTGAAGACAACCGCCTGCGTGCGCGGCAGCCGCAAGATGCATTGCCGCTCTGACCGCGTAAAGGGCATCACATCGTCGGTCTCGCGTTTGTAGGGCTGATGCAGATCCGGGTCGACATAACGCAATTTGTTGAAACGCCAGAGCGGACGTCCCACCTGTACACCGTCGAACAGGCGTTGCACGCGGGCCGCGATATTGTCGTCATACTCAGGCACAGGCACGTGAATGCCCGTCAGCGGACGGTTGATTTTTTCGGCCAACCGCCAGTTTGCAGGAAAGCACAGAACAGCGCTTGTCATGACATGCTCGTCACCCTGTTTTTCCAGGATGCAGATATCTTCCTGCACCAGATGCCCGAGCGTCTGCAGCGGGGCACGACGGTCCAGTGATACATGCCGACCATCGGGGCAAATCACCTGATCATCCCTCACCCGAAACCCTAGATCAGGCAGGATATCCAACGCCTCGGACAGAACCTCTTTCCCGGTTTCGCTGGTCCGGTCGTTCTCGTAAAGAACAGCCTCCGGTCGTGTCGCAAGAAGCTGGGCGCGATAGGCCATTTGCGCACTATAGGATGCATCGACGCGCAGCCAGTCGTTCGCCGCACAGGGCATCGTTCCCGGCAACCGCGGGTCGCCTTCGTGGGCATCGGGCAAGGTCTGTTGCAAAATCGTTTTCATGTTAGCCTAAGATAGATCGGAGCATGCGTCCCATCTATCTAGTCCGCGTCGGCCAAAACCACAAAGCGGTTCCGGAGGCAGGGTGTCTGCTTGACAGTTTTTGATCTCAAACAGGCCCTTATTTGATGATTTACATAGCAGTTGCCCCCGTCCCGCTTTGGCTCTTTCTTTTGTTGGGGCTTGTGGCTTGGCATACATTGGCGTTTTTGCACCGCTCAAACCTTCCGATGGCGGCGCCACTTTTTCTGCTTGGTCTTGGGCAAGCGGGCGTCGCTGGCGCAGGCCTCTACTTCACTGCGGAACGCAGCATTTCGGCAGAAGCGTGTCTGACCGGTATTATCGGCTTTCAGGCCGGGATGATCATCGGGCTGGCGATGCTGGGCACGTTCTTTGCGCTTCTGATCGGCGTGCGTGAACGGCTTTTGGCTGTTCTGGCTGCAAATAAAGGCTTCTTCGCCGCCCAGATGTTGCTGCAAGTCGTTGTTATTCTGATCCTGCGGCGCTCTGCGCTGCTGTGTACTGTCTAGACCTTGTCGAAGAACGGGGTCATTTGGGCGACAATCACGCTATTCTCTTCCAGCGCGCGGGCCATTAAGGCCCTTTCATCATCAGAAATATCATGGCCTTCGGCCAACCGTTCGTCCAACGTTCCATAGCCCGAGACATCCAGCGGGGCGAGGTCGGCCTGCTTGAGGATCGCCACTGTTTCGCGCACGGCTTCTGCTTCATCCACGCCGCTGGCATAGCACATCAGTGCCGCGCCGGTGGCGCCATCAGGAAGACCGTCACCCGCATTGCGGCCGACCTCGACGAGCAATGTATAGACCTGCTGGCGGCTTTCTTTCTTGCTCATTTGTCGTCTTTCTCTTCATAGCGCGACCGGACTGCCCATACGGTCGAGAAGATGACCACGATCTGCAACGGCATGTAGATCACGACGAACAGCACGACCATACGCCAGACAAGCGACAACTCCATCACCAGTGTTGCAGAGACGACGGGCAGAAAGATCAGCGAAAGCACCAGACCAATGGCTGCTGTATCGGCGAGCACGGGTAACCACGCCTGCCGGAACGACGGACGAATGCCCGCCGCCACGCGCTTGCGCGCCAGATACCGGCTGATAATCATCTAGTCGCGCAGCAGTTCATTGATGCCGGTCTTGGAACGTGTCCGCTCATCTACCCGCTTGACGATCACGGCGCAGTAAAGGCTGACGTTGTTCTTGGACGGCATCGAGCCTGCGACAACGACCGAGTAGGGGGGCACTTCGCCATACATGACCTCACCGGATTCGCGGTCCACAATCTTGGTGGACTGGCCGATGAACACACCCATGCCAAGAACCGATCCTTCGCGCACGATGCAGCCCTCAACGACTTCAGAGCGTGCCCCGATGAAGCAGTTATCCTCGATGATCGTCGGACCGGCCTGCATGGGTTCCAACACGCCGCCAATGCCCACGCCACCGGACAGGTGTACGTTCTTGCCGATCTGCGCACATGAGCCGACAGTTGCCCAGGTATCGACCATTGTCCCTTCGTCGACATAGGCGCCGAGGTTTACGAAGGATGGCATCAGCACAACACCGGGCGCGATAAAGGCGGACTTGCGCACGACACAATTCGGGACTGCACGGAAACCGGCAGTCTTCCAGTCGTCGGCACCCCAGCCTTTGAATTTGCTGTCGACCTTATCCCACCAGCCGCCGCCTTGGGGGCCACCGGACTGTGGCTCCATATCCTTGATGCGGAAGCCCAGCAGCACGGCTTTCTTGGCCCATTGGTTGACATGCCAGCTGCCATCATCCTGACGCTCGGCGACACGCAGTTTGCCGCTGTCCAGCGCATTCAGCGTCTCCTCGATTGCCTCACGGGTTTCACCGGTTGTGGCAGAGGTGATCGTATCGCGGGCATCCCACGCGGCTTCGATTGCAGTCTCAAGGGCAGCATTGGACATGGGTTTCTCCGTAAATTGATTTCACAGGCTTCTAGCGGGGGTTGCGGGATCAATCAACGCTCAAGGCGACCTTGCAAACCGGGCTCAGTCAGGCAAGTTTGTGCAAAACGCAGGCAGGACAAAGCAAATGATGAAAGACCACCGGCAGCACCCGTTCCGCGACAGCCAGCAGGACCGCGACGCCGCAAGCCATATTCCCGACACGCCGCAAACCCGTGCGCCGTCATATGCGCTGGCCTTTGCGGACGACGATTTTATGCTGCGTGAGGAATTACGCCCTGTCCGCCTGCAGCTTGAACTGCTCAAACCTGAATTACTGATGACCGAGGCCAAGGTCGATTCGACCATTGTTTTGTTTGGTGGTGCGCGCATTCCCGAACCGGCCAAGAAAGGCACGGCGCGTACGCAAACCCTCGCGGATTTGTCGAAATACTACGAAGAGGCACGCCGGTTTGCGCAGATGATGACAGAAAAATCGCTGAAATCAGGCGGTACCGAAAATGTGATCGTCACAGGCGGCGGTCCGGGTGTGATGGAGGCAGGCAATCGCGGCGCGCAAGACGCGGGCGGGCGGTCGATCGGCCTGAACATTGTGCTGCCCCATGAACAAGCGCCAAATGCCTATGTGACGCCTGAACTCTGTTTCAACTTCCACTATTTCGGGATTCGCAAAATGCATTTCCTGATGCGCGCGTCAGCAGTTTGCGTGTTTCCAGGGGGATTTGGCACGCTGGACGAAATGTTCGAGGCGCTCACATTGATCCAGACAGGGCGCATGGCGCAGGTGCCGTTTTTGCTCTTTGGGCAAAGCTTTTGGGAAAAGATTATCAACTGGGATGCCCTCGCCGAGGCGGGCACGATTTCGGCGGATGATTTGAAACTGTTCCGTTTTGTGGAGACGGCTGAAGATGCCGTGGCCGCTTTGGAGAATTGGGAAGGCAACGGCCAAAAGCGCGGTGTGATTCCCGGCCGTTAACGCATTTTTGCGTGCAGATACCTGTGGCGATGTCCCGGAAACGGGGCATCGAAACGCCGGATCAGGCGGCCATAACTATACCCCAGATCAGACCCTTTGCAGACCCGCGCACCTGCGGCATCATGCAGAGCCAATCCGCCGCCCGCTTCACACAGCTGATAGCCCTTGCGCGACAGACGCGCCTGTAAATCATCCCAACCTTTCGCATAAGCCAGATCATCCGCGAGAAGCGCCCGCAAGGGCGCGACGAGCTGCTCATCCGCTCTGCGAGCCGTCTTCGCGCGGGTCCGGCGGTACAAATCACGCTTGATGGCATCGCGCACGATGTGGCCGACCGAGAGATCCTCGGCTTCCCCGATCCGGCGCAGAGCCGCGACCATCGTCGGGCCCAGATATATGGTGACAGTCTCCATGCCATCACCATGCCGTCACATGGTGAAGAGATGGTTAAAGTCCGGTCTCTTGCGCGATCTGCGCCTTGGACTTGCGCGCGCGTTCGGTCGCAGACTTCAACTGGCCACAGGCGGCCATGATATCCTCGCCCCGCGGTGTGCGGATGGGTGAGGCATAGCCTGCCTTATAGATAATATCCGCAAACTTGCGGATCCGGTTGTTCGACGACCGCTTGTAGGGCGCGCCGGGCCATTCATTGAACGGGATCAGGTTGATCTTGGCAGGGATGCCCTTGATCAGCTTGATCAGGCGTTGCGCATCTTCGTCACTGTCATTCACGCCATCAAGCATCACATATTCAAAGGTGATGCGCTCGGAGTTCGAAACCTTGGGATAGTCCCGCAATGCATCGAGCAAATCGGCAATCGGCCAGCGCTTGTTGATCGGGACAAGACGGTCCCGCACCTCGTCGGTTGTCGCATGGAATGAAATCGCAAGCTGGCATCCGATTTCCTGCGCGGTGCGCGCAATTTCGGGCACCACACCGGATGTCGAGAGCGTAATCCGGCGCCGCGACAGTGAAATCCCCTCGGGGTCCATCGCGATCTTCATCGCGTCGCGCACATTTTCAAAGTTATAAAGCGGCTCGCCCATCCCCATCAGCACGATGTTCGACAGAAGTCGCGTTTCATCCTTTGGCGCGCCCTGTTCCGGCCATTCGCCCAGATCATCACGAGCGACCATGATTTGCCCGACAATCTCGGCTGCGGTCAGGTTGCGCACGAGTTTCTGTGTGCCCGTGTGACAGAACGAACAGGTCAGTGTGCAGCCAACCTGACTGGAAATACACAAAGTCCCGCGGTCGGTTTCAGGGATATAAACCACCTCAACCTCATGTCCGCCTGCGATCCGCACCAGATATTTGCGGGTGCCGTCATCCGACACCTGCCGCGTCACGACCTCGGGCAATTCAATCACAAAGGTATCGGCCAACATCGCGCGGTAGTCTTTCGCCAGATTGGTCATCTGCGCAAAATCACGCACACCCCAATAGTAAACCCACTGCCAGATCTGGCCGACCCGCATCTTGGCCTGCTTTTCCGGCGTGCCGGCCGCAATCAGTGCGTCCCGCATCTGGTCACGCGACAAACCGATCAGGTTGCGCGGTCCGTCTGGCAGCTTGCGCGGAATTGTCAGCACGTCCTGCGTAATGGGGGCCTTGGCGTCCATGGGTTCACTCTCAATCAGGGATTTAGGGGCATATAAGAGAAAAAGGCGGCCTCCACAAGGAAACCGCCTTTGCGCAAAATAATGTGAAACGCCTAGCCCGCGCAGCGGCTCGCGGCTTCTTCCACCGCAGCAGTAAAGCCCAAAAGGCTAAATGTATCTTGCGTTTGTGTGCCGCGACCCGACCGCGCCGTGATCACCGCATTCGCCCCGCGCTTCATCGCCTCGACGAAACGTGCGTCATCGGCAGGGGTTGCCGGCCATGCGGTTTCGCCCTGGGTGAACATCTGGAATGTCGTGTCACCGATCTGCACGCTCGCGGTTGATTCGTCGGCAAACGGATAGCCACCGGTAAACATGACCTGCCCGTTCACATTCTCGGATGGGCGGTAGAAGACAATCAACCGGATGTCGCCGCGGCGCACGTCGACGGCATTACCATCACGTGTATTCAGCGTTTCCTTGGGGGCCGAGACGGCCCAGCATTCGTTCGGATCGCTTTCCACAAATACGCTCCAGTCGGTATTCGCTGAAACGCGGTTATCGCTTTCTTCCTGTGCGACGGCGGCACCCGCCGTCATCAAAGCCAGTGCTACGCCAATTGCGCGTGAAATATTCAAAATCATTCTGCAGCCTCCACGCTGTCCTTGCCTCTGAATGCCCCACCCGTGCCTGCGGCGCATCTGACGGCACCTTTTCGACTGGCGAGACCTTGTTCAACTCGATACCACTACGCCTAGCAAAAAATTGCCTGCGGGGGAAAGCCCCGATACAGGTGCGCTCTGCGCGATAAAAACGAAATATACAATTCAAAAGGGCAAGAAAATGGCAAATCCTGTTGATCTGGTCGAAGTCTGGCGGGGAGATCTGCTTGAATGCGTCCATCAGGGTCACGCAGTTGTGTGTGATGATACCGGCCAGATTGTCGAAAGCTGGGGTGATCCAACGGCGATAATCTATCCGCGTTCGTCCTGCAAAATGATTCAGGCCCTGCCTTTGGTGGAAAGCGGGGCTGCGGCAAATCTGACGGGGCAGCAATTGGCGATTGCCTCGGCATCGCATAACGCGGCCGCGATCCATACGGATCTGGTTGGCAAATGGCTCAAGGATTTGGACCTGACGGATGATGACTTTCGTTGCGGTCCGGCTTTGCCAATGGACGAGGTGGCCCGCAATGAATTGATCTGCTCGGGCACAGCGCCTTGCCAAATCCACAACGAATGTTCCGGCAAACACGCAGGGTTCCTTACGCTGACAAAATACCTCAAAGCCGGTCCGGATTACGAACTGATTGACCACCCCGTGCAACAAGCCGTCAAAGCCGCCTTCGAGGATGTGACGGGCGAAACCAGCCCGATGTACGGGATTGACGGGTGTTCCGCACCGAACCACGCCTGCACCGTCCATGGTCTTGCCCGCGCAATGGCGTTTTTTGCCAGCGCGCAGGACCGGTCGGATGTGCGCAGCACCGCTGCGGCGCGGCTGACACAGGCAATGGCGACGTTCCCTGAATTTGTTGCGGGTGAAACACGCACCTGTACAGATCTGATGCGGGCGATGGACCATAAGGTCGCGATCAAGACCGGTGCCGAGGGTGTGTTCATTGCGATCATCCCGGAAAAGAGACTGGGCGTAGCCGTCAAGATCATGGATGGTTCGCAGCGCGGGCGGGACTGCGCGATCGCGGCGCTCCTTGTGCGCCTTGGCGTGCTTGACCCCAACCATCCCGCAGCCGTTGCGCGCCGCACACCGGCCATTCTCAATCGTAGGGGGCTGACGACGGGCTTTATCCGCCCGGCCCCTTTGCTCGCGTAAGCCCGACGCGCTCACCAGAAACACCGAACGGAAAGCCTGCCTTATGCCCTTTACCCTTGCCACCTGGAACATCAACTCTGTGCGTCTGCGCGAAGACATTGTCGCCCGCCTGATGCGCGATGAGGCACCTGATGTGCTTTGCCTGCAGGAATGCAAAAGCCCTGTGGACAAGATCCCTTTGGAACAGTTTCAGGCGCTCGGATACACCCATTTGGTCGCGCGCGGCCAAAAGGGTTATAACGGCGTGGCGATCTTTTCCAAGATCCCCATGGTCGAGGCAGGGGCCGAGGATTACGCCGGTCTTGGTCATGCGCGCCATATCGCGGCCAAGCTGGAAAACGGCGTGACGATCCATAACCATTATGTGCCCGCAGGCGGTGATGTGGCGGACCGCACGGTGAACGAAAAATTCGGCCAGAAGCTCGATTACCTGACAGACATGCGGGATACCTATCATGCGCAGAAACCGGTAAAATCCATTCTTGTCGGTGACCTGAACATCGCGCCGCGCGAAGATGATGTGTGGGATCACAAGAAATTGCTCAAGGTCGTGAGCCACACACCGATCGAAGTGGAACATTTCGCCGATGTGATGGACGCGGGCGCGTGGTCGGACGTGACACGCAACGATATCCCCGAAGGCCTGCTCTATAGTTGGTGGTCCTATCGCGCCAAAGACTGGGACGAGGCCGACAAAGGCCGCAGGCTCGATCACATCTGGGCCACGCCGGACATCAAGAACGCCGCCCACAGCAGCCGCGTGTTGCGTGATGCACGCGGCTGGGAAAAGCCCAGCGACCACGCGCCTGTTTTTGCCACTTTTGATCTGTAAGAGGCTGCCATGACCCTTCCGACTTCGATGAAAGCCCTTGTGCAGTTGCATGATGGCTATGCAGGAACACAGACGGGGCCCAATATCAGCGACCTGTCCCCTTTTCTGGTCTATCAGGACGTGCCCCTGCCGCAGCCCGCTGACGGGCAGGCCCTGATCAAGGTGCATCTGGCGGCGGTGAACCCCTCTGACATCCATTTTATCAAAGGCGAATACGGCCAACCCCGTGTCAAAGGAAGCCCTGCCGGATTTGAAGCTGTGGGTGAGGTTGTGGCTGGCAACACGCCTCTGATTGGCAAGCGCGTCAGCTTCTTTGCCGGTGGCTCCGGCACGTGGGCGCAGTATGCGCTGGCTGATGTCACCAGCCTTGTGCCTTGCCGCCCCGATCTGGCCGAAGTTGATGCCGCCTGTCAGCTGGTTAACCCGCTGACCGCGATTGCGATGTTTGATCTAGTCAAGGAAAGCCGCGCGGAGAGTTTTGTGCTGAACGCTGCCGGATCGCAGCTTGGCAAATACCTGATCGCGCTGGCGAGGGATAATGGCGTTGCGCCAATCGCAGTCGTCCGCCGCGCTGAGCAGGCGGCTGAACTACGCGACCTTGGCGCACATTCCGTAATTGTGTCTACCCAGCCGGACGCGCTTGATCAGGCCAAAACGGCCTTCCGCGCGCTGCCGCCCGCGATCTTGCTTGATGCGGTGGGCGACCAGTTCACGGCTGATCTGTTCTTTGCGATGCCCAAACACAGCACATGGGTGAACTATGGCAAACTGTCGGGCGAGGCCCCGTGCCTGACCGAACTGGGCCAGCTGATCTTTATGAACAAGAAAATCGAGGGCTTCTGGCTGACCCGCTGGATCAAGCAGGTGGGGGCGGACCGTGTGCGTGCGGGCTTTGTGGAAATCCAGGAGCGCTTTGTCAGTGGCGTATGGAAAACGGATGTAGCTGGTATCGTGCCGTTGTCGGAGGCCATGCTGCGCCTGCCTCAGGTGCTGGCAATGCCCGATGGCAAGGCGTTTATTGATCCGCGCGGCTGATCTTGCTTGCATCTGCGCTGTAAATCCGCGACACGCGCGCTTTCGGTTCAGAAATGTTGAAAAACCGCCGAACCGTTGCTAGTTTTAGGTCATGCCCTGCGTCGGGGCCATGACGACGTGCTTTAAGGAGGACAATGATCTGTCTCTTTCTACAGCGGCTGATACATCAGCCAAATCCGGAGTCGCAGCAATGACGACCCCACAAAATGTGACCAGCGAAACGCTCTTGGCGGCTGTTCTCAAATCCCTGGATGATGATAAAGGCGAAGACATCGTGCAGATCAATCTGCGCGGCAAGTCCGAGATCGGCGACTATATGGTCATCGCATCGGGCCGTTCGACGCGCCAAGTGACTGCGATGGCTGAAAAGCTTGCGGATCGTCTGAAGCAGGAATTCGGGATCATCTCTAAGACCGAAGGCAAAGACACCGGCGATTGGGTGCTCATCGACACAGGTGATATCATCGTGCATATCTTCCGTCCGGAAGTGCGCGAATTCTATCAGCTTGAAAAGATGTGGCAGCCGGGGACGGCCACCGCCGTCTGATGCGGGTCCAGATTTGCGCTGTGGGCCGTTTGCGCAAAGGGCCCGAGCGCGACCTTTATGATGACTACCTCACCCGGTTCGACCGGACGGGGCGGGCGCTCGCCCTTGGGCCTGCGCAACTGATCGAAGTCGAAGACAAAAAGGGCGGCGGCATGGCCGGCGAGGCCGCCCTGCTGGACCGTGCGGTGCCCGATGGTGCCTTGATCTGTACTCTGGATGAACGGGGCAAGCTCATGGGCTCGCCGGACTTTGCAGCCCTACTCGCTACCTGGCGCGACCAGGGGCGGCAAGACGTCAGTTTCGTGATTGGTGGCGCGGACGGGATTGATCCCGCTTTGCGTGACCGCGCCGATACGTCTTTGAGTTTTGGCAAAATGGTCTGGCCGCATATGTTGGTGCGTGTGATGTTGGCCGAACAGCTTTACCGTGCTGCCTCCATTCTGGCGGGCGGTCCTTATCATCGGGCTTAGGAGCCTCCGGCGGGAGTATTTCGGGCAAGATGATGCGGTGCGGTGGTTCCCCTGATTGCATTGCTGCGATAGACAGCAATCAACCAATATAGGAGCGTTGCTATGCCCACCCCCAAACCCGTTGTTCTGTGCATTCTTGATGGCTGGGGCCTGCGTGACGCGGTTGAAGGCAACGCGCCCAAGCAGGCGCATACCCCAAATTTTGACGCGATCATGCGAGGGCCCCATGCCCAGCTTCTGACCCATGGCCGTGATGCGGGCCTACCCGGCGGGCAGATGGGCAATTCCGAAGTGGGCCATACCAATATCGGCGCGGGCCGCGTGGTTGCGATGGATCTGGGCCAGATTGAGCTGTCGATCGAGGATCGATCGTTTTTCACGGCGGATGCGTTGGTGGCGTTCATTGAGAAGCTCAAAGCCAGCGGAGGTGCCGCGCATCTGATGGGGGTCGTGTCCGACGGCGGCGTTCATGGGCATCTGGATCATATCATTGCTGCCGCCAAGGCGATCACCGATGCCGGTGTGCCGGTCATCATCCACGCGATCACAGACGGGCGTGATGTGGCGCCATCTTCGGCCAAAGCGTTTATGGCGACGCTGACTGAAAACCTGCCTGACAACGCGAAGATTGCCACGGTCATTGGCCGCTATTTCGCGATGGACCGAGATAATCGCTGGGAGCGGGTCGAGACCGCCTATGACGCGATGATCAAAGGTGAGGGTGGGGCGGCCGCGACGCCACTGGCGGCGATCGAGGCGGCCTATGCGGCGGGCAAGACAGATGAATTCATCCCCGCCACCGTGATTGGCGACTACGCGGGGATCGGAAAGGATGACGGGCTTTTCTGTCTCAACTTCCGTTCTGACCGCGCGCGTGAAATTCTGGCAGCGATTGCCGATCCCGACTTTGACGGATTTGAGCGTAAGCAGCCGCCTTTGGCAGCATTGCTGGGGATGGTCACCTATTCGGACCGTCATGACGCGTGGTTCGATACGGTTTTTCCCAAACGCGATATCCAGAATACCCTTGGTGCATGGGTTGCCAAACACGGGCTGCGCCAGTTCCGTCTGGCCGAGACCGAGAAGTACCCGCATGTGACCTTTTTCCTCAACGGCGGGATCGAGGTGCCGGAGAAGGGTGAGGACCGCTATATGGCGCCCTCGCCAAAGGTCGCGACCTACGATTTGCAGCCGGAGATGTCGGCCGCCGAGGTGACGGAGCATTTCGTCAAGGCCATCGAGGACGGCTATGACCTGATTGTCACCAATTATGCCAACCCCGATATGGTGGGGCATACCGGTGATCTGGGTGCAGCGATCAAGGCTTGTGAGGCGGTTGATGAGGGTCTGGGACAGGTCCTGACCGCGCTTAAGGCCGCAGGCGGTGCCATGATCGTCACCGCAGACCACGGGAATTGCGAGACGATGATTGATCCCGAAACAGGCGGGCCACATACCGCGCATACGCTGAACCCTGTGCCGGTGGCCTTGGTCGGTGGGCCAGAGGGTGCGTCACTGCGTGACGGCAGGCTGGCCGATCTTGCGCCCACGGTGCTTGATCTGATGGGGTTGGAATTGCCCCCCGAAATGACAGGGCGGAGCTTGATCGTAACATGATCCGCCTGATTGCTGCACTACTCTGTTTCGCCTCGGGGGCCGTTGCGCAACAAAACGCGGTCGAGGCTGCCGCCCAATTGCAGGCAGCCCAAGCGCAATTGCAGGCTGCCGACAGTGCACGCGACCGGATCGCTGCGCTAACCGAAACCGTACAGGCCTATGAGGCGGGGTTGGCAGCCATGCGGCAGGAACAACGCGACATTGCCCTGAAAGAAGCTATCCTGACCGAAGAACTCGATCTGCGCCGCGCCGAATTTGCCCAGCTTCTGGGGGTGCTGTCCGCCATCAGCAACACGCCGCAACCTGTCTTGCGCGCACATCCGGACGGGCCGCTGAACACCGTGCGCGCTGGCATGCTCGTGGCCGATGTGACACCGGGGTTGCGCGCCGAGGTCGTGCGGCTCAATACACTTCTGGCGCAGACCCAAGAGGCACGGCAGGCCCAGGATGCCGCCGCGCAGACCTTGACCGAAGGATTGCAGGGCGCACAGGCCGCCCGTGCGGCGCTCGGACAGGCGGTGTCAGAACGCACCGATCTGCCTAGCCGTTTCGAGGACGATCCGGTGCAAACCGCGCTCTTGGTGGCCAGCACCCAGACCTTGGGGGAATTCGCCGCAGGACTGGCCGAAGCGCGTCCGGATGGCACCGAGATACTGACCGCCCAAGGAAACCTGCCTTTGCCGGTTGCCGGCATCATCCTGCCCGACGACGGCACGGGACGGCCCGGTTTGCGTATCGGTACCGAACCACGTGCCTTGGTGACCGCCCCCGCACCGTCCACGATTTTGTTCCAGGGCCCGCTTCTGGACTATGGAACGGTGGTGATTCTGGAACCAGCCGCCGAGATCATGTTCGTCATGGCAGGATTTGCCGAAGTCTTCGGCGTGGCGGGTCAGGTGCTTCCGGCGGGTGCGCCGATCGGGCTTTTGGCGGCAAATGACAGGAAATTGACTGAAAATATTGGGATTGCGACTGGGCAGCCGGGCTCTGCCCTTTATCTTGAGGTAAGAGAGGGGCAAACTCCGGTTAACCCCGCCGCATGGTTTGCGGTCGAGTAGGTAAGGAATGAAGATGAAAAAGCTGATGTTAGCTGCCGCTGGTGGCGCTGTCTTGGGACTGGTTGTGACAACGCAGGTTGCGGGGCCACTTGTGGCGCAAGAAGCGGATCAGAACTCCAGCGTTTATGAACAGCTTGATCTCTTTGGCGACATTTTCGAGCGGATACGCGCGAACTACGTGGAAGAAGTTGACGACCGTGAACTGATCGAGGCGGCGATCAACGGGATGCTGACATCGCTTGATCCGCACTCCAGCTATCTGTCCCCCGAAGCGGCGCAACGGATGCGCGTGAACACCTCGGGCGAATTCGGCGGTCTGGGGATTGAAGTCACCCAGGAAGAGGGTTGGGTGAAAGTGGTTTCCCCGATGGATGGCACCCCGGCCGAGGCCGCAGGGATCGAAGCGGGTGATTTCATCACTGCCGTTGACGGGGAAAGCGTGCTGGGCCTGACCTTGGACGAAGCGGTGCAAATGATGCGCGGCCCTGTTGGTGCCGAGATTATCGTCACCATCGTGCGCGAAGGCGAGGCCGAGCCTTTTGACGTCTCGATTATCCGTGACACGATCAAACTGACCGCCGTACGCAGCCGCACTGAGGGCAATGCCGTTGTCTTGCGGGTCACGACGTTCAACGAACAGACCTTCCCGAACCTGGCGGAAGGGATCGAAGAGCAGGTGGCCGAGGCTGGCGGCATCGACAATATTGACGGCTTTGTCGTCGATCTGCGCAACAACCCCGGTGGTCTGCTCAGCCAGGCGGTCTATGTCTCTGACGCTTTCCTTGATGCCGGTGAAATCGTCTCCACACGCGGGCGTCAGGCGTCTGACGGGGACCGGTTCAATGCCACACCCGGTGATCTGGCCGAAGGCAAACCGATTGTTGTCCTGATCAATGGCGGGTCTGCCTCTGCGTCGGAAATCGTGGCAGGTGCACTGCAAGACCACCGCCGCGCCATCATCGTTGGCACCAATTCCTTTGGCAAAGGGTCTGTCCAGACGGTTGTTCCCCTCAGCCAGGACGGGGCGATGCGCCTGACAACTGCGCGTTATTACACACCGTCGGGCCGTTCCATCCAGTCGCTCGGAATTTCTCCGGACATCATTGTGGAACAGCCTCGTCCACGCCCCGTGGATGAAGAAGAGGCAGAAGCAGGTACACCACGGACCGAAGCAGGTTTGCGCGGTTCTTTGGAGAATGACAGCCTGACAGAGGACGAAATCCGCCAGATCGAAGAAGATCGCGCGCGCGCCGAGGCTGCGGCAGCTCTGCGCGAGGATGATTATCAACTGGCTTATGCTATTGATATCCTGAAGGGTTTGAACGCACTGGGCCCACTATCGGGTAGCGAGTGAGTAAATCGCTCTCCTGATCACGCTGACGTGAGTGACAAAGGGAAATAGCGTCCTATTTCCTTTTGCATCACCTGACCAAGCGTCACCAATAGGAGAGACACGATGACTAAGCTGACACGCCGCAACCTGCTTGCCGCCGGCACGGCCTTGCCTTTCGCAGGCCTTGCCGCCGGAGCTGCCCGCGCCGAAGCCCCGATGATGGGTGCAAGTTTCGCCACACACCGCCGCTTTATGATCGGCAATTTCGAGGTGACAACAATCCTTGGCGGCACCACGCCCCGCGAAGCGCCTCAGGGCATCTTCGGCATGAACGTGTCGGAAGAAGAATTCGCCGCCGTCAGCCGCGACAACTTCCTGTCGACCGAGGCATCACAGTTCTTTTTCACACCCACACTGGTGAACACAGGCAGCGAAGTCGTGCTTTTCGATACCGGCCTGAACGCCGCCGCCACCGTCGCAGCCCTTGAGGGCGCAGGCTACACCGCCGACCAGGTCGATGTTGTCGTCCTGACCCACATGCACGGCGACCACATCGGTGGCCTGATGAACGATGGCGCACCAACCTTCGCCAACGCACGTTACGTGACAGGCCAGATGGAGTTCGACCACTGGGCTGGCGCCGAAAACGAAGGCTTCGAGGCGAACGTCCGCCCGCTGGCCGAAAACATGACCTTCCTTGGTGATGGCGGCGATGTCGTCAGCGGTATCACAGGCATGGCCGCGTTCGGTCACACGCCAGGCCATATGGTGTACCGCCTTGATAGCGCAGGCGCTGGCCTCGTGATTTTCGCCGACCTTGCCAACCACCCGGTCTGGTCGCTGGCGCGCCCTGATTGGGAAGTGCGCTTTGATGCCGACAAAGAGGCCGCCGCCGCATCACGCCGCAATGTGCTTGGCATGATCAACGCCGACCGCATTCCCGCCATCGGCTATCACATGCCGTTCCCGGCTGTCGGTTATGTCGACACAGGCTCCAACGGTGCCGAGTTCCGCTGGGTGCCCGAAGCGGGCCAGTTGATGGGCTAATTGCTTTGTGAAAGTCTGGCCACCTTGGTGGTCAGGCTTTCACTCTCTCGGATGCGGGATCATAAAACGGCTTCAATTGCGCCTCCGCCTGCACCCGTACCCCCATCACGTCAATCTCGTAGGTGCTGGCCAGTACATCGGCCACGCTCTCGCCCACGCATGGCACATATCCCATCCCAAGTGCGGCCCCCACATGGTGGCCATAGCCGCCAGAGCTCAGATGCCCCACAACCTTGCCATCCCGCAAAATAGGTTCGTTGTGATACAAGAGCGGCTCGGGATCGCTTAGTCTGAACTGGATTAGTCGCCGCTCCAACCCTGCGTCACGTTTGCGCATCACGGCGTCGCGGCCGATGAAGTCAGCTTTGTCGGTTTTCACGGCAAAACCTAACCCGGCCTCAAGCACGTGATCCTCAGCCGTAATATCGTGACCGAAATGGCGAAATCCTTTTTCCATGCGCGCCGCATCCATCATATGCATCCCGCAAAGTTTCAGCCCCATGTCCTGTCCCGCCGCTTGTAGTGTCTCGAACACATGGCCGGCCATGTCGGTCGAGACATAGATCTCCCAACCCAGCTCGCCCACATAGGTGACGCGATGGGCGCGGGCCAGACCCATGCCGATCTCGATCTCTTGCGCGGTTCCAAAGGGGTTCACGCCATTGCCAAAGTCATTTGGTGACACCGCCTCAAGCAGTTTCCGGCTGTTCGGCCCCATGACGGCCAGCACGCCTTCGCCTGCTGTGACATCGGTGATGACCACGTTGAAATCACCCATATGGCGCTGCATCCACGTCTGATCCGCCAGACGCGTCGCGGCGGGGGTGACCACCAGATAGGCGGTTTCGGACAGACGGGTTACCGTTACATCGGCCTCGATCCCTGCACGGGAATTCAGAAACTGCGTATAAACAATCTTGCCCACCGGCACGTCATATTGACCGCCGCCGATATGGTTCAGGAACGCCGTTGCATCGCGCCCCTCAACACGGATTTTTCCGAATGAGGACATGTCGTACATCCCCACGTTGGTCCGGATCGCATCCAGCTCAGCGGCGACATTGCCGAAGAAATTCTGCCGCTTCCAAGAGTATTCGTAGGCCGGGGCCTGCCCCGGCGCGGCGAACCAGTTCGCCCGCTCCCAGCCTGCAAGCTCACCCATGACAGCACCCTGATCCAGCAGATGCTGGTGGAACGGTGTCCGCCGCACACCGCGCGCGGTGGCCTTCTGGCGGAACGGGAAATGATCGGCATAAAGCAACCCCAGCGTTTCCTTGGAACGTTCAAACAGATAGGTCTTGTTGCTCTGAAACGGCTGCATCCGGCCAATATCCACGTCGCCCAGATCGAAGGGCTTTTCGCCTGCATCCATCCACTGCGCCAGCGCCATACCGGCACCACCTGCCGATTGGATACCGATCGAATTAAAGCCCGCAGCAACCCAGACGTTGTCCATCTCGGGCGCCAGCCCCAGATGATAGGCGTCGTCCGGAGTGAAACTCTCCGGCCCATTGAAAAACGTATGTATCCCCGCCTCTGCCAGCATTGGCATCCGTACAACCGCGGCCTCCAGAATCGGCTCGAAATGATCAAAGTCCTCGGGCAGTTGGTCAAACTCGAAATCTGCAGGGATACCATCCATCGCCCAAGGCTTCGCATTCGGCTCGAACGCGCCCAACAGGATTTTGCCTGCGTCTTCCTTATAGTAGGCACATTCATCGGGGACGCGCAGCACGGGCATCTGGGTCAGGCCCGCAATCGCCTCGGTCACGATATAGAAATGCTCGCAGGCATGCAGCGGCACGTTCACGCCCGCCATGCGGCCAACCTCATGGCCCCACATGCCCGCGCAGTTGACGATCATATCGCAGGTCATCGTGCCAGTCTCGTCGCCTGCCTCCCACTCAACGGATTGCACGCGGCGGCCGGCCTTATTGATCTTGGTCACCTTGGTACGTTCGGCCACCACAGCGCCCTTCATCCGCGCGCCCTTGGCCAGCGCCAGCGCGATATTGGCAGGGTCGCCTTGGCCATCTTTGGGCAGATAGACACCCCCCGTCACACCGTCAATATTCAGATGCGCATAGCGGTCCTTGATCTCACTGGGCGAGATTTCCTCGATCTCGACCCCGAACGCCCGTGCCATCCCCGCAGAGCGGGACAGCTCTTCGCGCCGCTCTTCTGTCAGCGCCACGGTGATCGACCCCACGCGCTTGAAGCCGGTCGCGACACCGGTTTCATCTTCCAGATTGCCATAAAGCTCCTGGCTGTATTTCGCGAGCTTGGTCATATTCGCTGTCGCGCGCAGCTGCGCGATCAATCCCGCGGCATGCCATGTGGTGCCAGAGGTCAGCTGTTTGCGTTCCAGCAACACCACATCCTTCCACCCCAATTGGGTCAGATGATAGGCGACAGAACAGCCAATGACGCCCCCCCCGATAATGACCACACGGGCATGATTTGGAAGGTTTGTCATGGCATTTTATCCTATTTGCCGCTCAAACGGCTGTTATGGTGTGGTAATTTGATGTCCGGCGGCTTTGATCTTTTCTGCCAGCTTCGCGATATGCGCAGGCCCGACCTCGCAGCAGCCCCCGACAATCGTGGCGCCCTGATCAATCCAGCCCATCACGAAACCTGCGTATTCCTCAGGCCCAAGGTCCTTGCGCGCGGTCAGCGCATCCACTGTGGGTTTATCACCCAGGAACCCTTCGCTGATCTTGGTAAACCCGTTGGCATAGCCGCCCAAGGGTTTGCCGGACGTGGCCAGAATACCCATCGTGGTGCTAATCGCCTCGGGCGACGAACAATTCGCCAGAATTGCACTGGCATCTCCCGCCACGGCAAAGACATCTGCCACAGGCTCACCCGAGCGCAGCTTTGTGCCATCGTTTTCATCCACTGTCAGGGCAAGCCAGACAGGTTTGCCGGTCGCAACCGTGGCTTCAAGGATCGCACGGGCGTGGGCAACAGAGGCAACGGTTTCACAAATAAGAATGTCGACATGCGGTGCCAGCATATTGGCAACCTCGGTGTAAATCGCGACTGCCTCTTCATGCGCAGGCATCAGATCAGGACGATAAGACGCGCGCAACGGTCCGATAGACCCTGCCAGAACACCCATACCTTGGGCCTCGTCAAGTGCGGCCTTTTGCAGGTTGGCAAAGTGATCTTCCATGCCGGTCCCTTCGAGCCTGTCGCGCAGAACGGCATAGGTGTTGGTGGTATGGACCGTCGCGCCTGCGGCGCGGTAATCGGCATGCACCTGCGCCACCAGTCCGGGGTGATCAATCATCACCTGCGTGGACCAAAGCGGTGTGGGCCGGTCTCCGGCACGATGGACAAGCTCCTGTCCCATGCCGCCGTCAAGAAGGATGATATCTGTCACGAAATGTGTCTCCGAATGTTATAGGTCCGATGGGCAAGATCACGCCCTGATCCGGCTGTTTTCCGGATCCCAAAGAGGCAGATCCTCTTGAATCGTCGCTATATAACGTTCGCCATAGATATCAACGTGAACCTTAGCCCCCGGCACAGCGGCATCCGCGCGCAGCATGCCAAGCGCGATGGATTTATCCACGCGGTAACCCCAACCGCCAGAGGTGGTTTCACCCGCTACCTCATCGCCCACCCAGATTGTGGACATGTAGGGCGCATCCGCAGGGCCGGGCTCATCCAGCGTCAGCGTGACGAAACGCTTTTTCACACCCGCCTGCTTTTCCGCCAGAAGGGCCGCCTTGCCGGTGAAATCCTGCGGCTTGTCGAATTTGATAAACCGCTCCAACCCGCCTTCAAGCAGCGAATAATCTGTGCTCAGATCACCTTTCCACGCGCGATAACCCTTTTCCAGCCGCAGCGCGTTCAGCGCGAACATGCCAAAGGGTACCGCACCAGCGCCCAGCACCGCGTCATAAAGTGCGGGCATGTCGGCAATGGCCGCATGGATTTCCCAACCCAGTTCGCCCGCAAAACTGACCCGCGCCAGCGCACAATCAACACCAGCAACTTTTGCCGCCTGATGGCTCAACCACCCTGCCGACAAATCCGCCTCAGTCCCGATGCTCTCAAACAAGTCTCGCGCCTTAGGTCCTGTCACGATTAGCGTGGAATATTCGGTCGTGTGATCCGTCAGAGACAGCCCCGCATCCAGCGCATCCTTCAGCACATCAAAATCATGCCATTGCGCCGTGGCCGCCGTAATCAGCGTGAACTGGTCCTCGCCATGCCGCATGACCGACATCTCGGTCAGGATCCGCCCGCGATCATCAGCGAAATAGGCAAGGTTCATGCGCCCGACCTTCGGCAATCCCCCCGCAATCCGACCGCGCAGCCATTCGGCGGCCCCGTCACCTGAGAGATTAAACCGCGAAAAACCCGGCAGGTCCAGAACGCCGACACCGTCGCGGACCGCTTCGCATTCTTCTTTGACGCGCGGCTGCCAAGGGCCTGCGCGCTCCCATGTTTCGGTTGCCTCAAGCGAGGTGTCATCACCCTCCTTGGCGAACCAGTTGGCGCGCTCCCAGCCGTTATAGGCACCCATCTGGCCACCTAGCGCGATGACCTTGTCGTGGACCGGTGACAGTTTCTTGTCGCGCCCCGCAGGCCACATCTTGTGGGGGAAATGCATGCCGTATTCGTGGCCGTAAATCTCCATCGCCTTCTGGTGGCAGTAATCCTGATCCGTGTAATCGGTATAGCGGCGCGGATCGCAGGCCCACATATCCCATTCGGTCTGACCGTCCACGATCCATTCGGCAGCGACCTTGCCCGCGCCCCCGCCTTGGGTGATGCCGAAGGTAAAGACGCAAGCCTCGAACGCATTCTTGACGCCGGGCATCGGCCCCAGCAGCGGCAGCCCGTCGGGCGCATAGGGGATCGGCCCGTTGATCACGCGGCCCACGCCTGCGGTGCCAAGGATCGGCACGCGGGCCATTGCATCCTCAATATACCACTCCAGCCGCTCCAGATCGTCGGGGTAAAGCTGGAAGCTGAAGTCCTCGGGCTGCGGATCATCGGGTGTCACCCAATGGGCCTTGCAGTTGCGCTCATAGGGGCCAAGGTTCAGCCCGTTCTTGTCCTGCCGCAGATAGTAGGAACTATCCACATCGCGCAGCAAAGGCACCTTATGGCCCATTTTCTCGGTCCAAGCCTTCAGTTCGGGAATTTCCTCGGTCAGGAAGAACTGGTGCGACATCGTCACCATTGGCACGGTGCGGCCGCCATAGGGTTTGAACCACTCGCCGACGCGTTGGGCATAATATCCGGCGGCATTAACCACCTTTTCACAGTCGATATCACCCTTTTCGGTATGCACGGTCCATGTGCCATTGGGGTGCTGGGTCACACCTGTGGCACTGCAAAACCGCTCGATTTTTGCTCCCATCTGGCGGGCACCCTTGGCCAAGGCCTGCGTCAATTGCGCGGGATCAATATCGCCGTCGTCCGGATCATAAAGCGCGCCTTCCAGATCATGGGTTTCCAGAAACGGATACATCTCTTTCGCGTCATCCGGCGTCATCAGCCGCAGGTTCAGTCCCTGATAGTTGCCCATGCCCATCGCGCGGGCAAACTCCTGCATGCGTTCCTTGGAATGCGCCAACCGGATGGATCCGGTGACGTGGTAATTCATCGGATAATCCACCTCTTCGGCGAGCCCTTTATAAAGGCCCAGCGAATAGCGCTGCATATTCATCACGGCCCAGGATGTGCTGAAAGACGGACAGTTTCCTGCGGCATGCCAGGTAGAGCCAGCGGTCAGCTCGTTCTTTTCCAGCAGTACACAATCGGTCCAGCCCTTCTTGGCCAGATGATAGAGGGTCGAGACCCCCACAACACCACCACCAATAATCACAACACGCGCAGTTGTCGGGAAATCAGCCATATCGTTTACCTTCTCTGGTCGGGGGCATGTGGGCCATGGTCCGTGAAAGAGTCATCATCGCCGGCATCGGCGGAAAACATATGTCCAGCAGGCGCCAACCACGCAGGCCGGTCAATGCAAACTGCGGCACTCTTGTAATGATTTGCGCCAGCCGGCGGGATAGGCTGCAGGGCATAAAAGCGAAGGCACGACTATCGAAGCGTTGATGCAGCGCCATCGCGAACCCTCAGTAAACCGGCGGCGAGATCACCCAGACGATCTCGCAGGGGGTGTCATGTTTGTTCCACCACTGGAACTGCTGTCCGCGCAAACGGAAGCTATCGCCGGCCTCAAGCTGGAAGTGCTGGCCATCAAGCGCAATCTCAAACTTGCCTTTGATGATATAGCAGACCTCTTGGGTCGGTCGGCTCAGGGGTTCGGGCAAGAATGAGTGGGGGGCGAATGCGGAATGGATGACTTCAAAATCATCGGTCAGATCGGGTGACAAAAGCGCCTCGGTCAAGCCTTCGGTCCGGCTGCCGATCGGGCGGCGCGCATGCGACCGCACAATATGCCCTTCTTCTTCCGGGGGGATGGCAACCTTGAAAAAGCTTGATATCGACACATCGAGAGCTTTTGCGATGCGGGCCAAATCGGTGCGGTCCGGATAGGACAAATCGCGCTCGACCTGGCTGAGCCAGCCAACGGAACGGCCCAAAGTTGCAGCTAGATCAGCCAGCGTAATCCGCCGTGACTTGCGCAATGACCTTATGTCCGCTCCAAGCGATGAAACGGTGACATTTTCATCCCGCATGATCGCACCGTGAAAAAATGACATAATTATTCATATACCGTGGTCCTTAGCATTTGCATAATAGTTTTTGTGCTGAATGCTGCGGATACTGCCAGCGGCGCGCTATTTTGCAAAGGCGAGATTGAGGACAGCCTGCATGCCCGCGATATCCGCCTGATCAAAGGCATCGGGTTGATCGCTATCAATATCAAAAACACCCAGCAACGCACCGTTGCGGGCATGGACCGGCAGCACCAGCTCCGAGCGTGTACTGCTGGCGCAGGCAATGTGGCCGGGAAATGCATCAACATCCGGCACAAGCTGTACTTCACCCGTGCGCGCGGCGGCTCCGCAAACACCCCGCGAAAATGGGATCACCAGACAGCCGTGCCCGCCCTGATACGGCCCGATCTTGAGCATCTCGGGGCCGGTCACCCGATAAAAACCGGTCCAGTCGAAACGGTCATCGCTGTGATGCACCTCGCAGGCAACTGTCGCCATCAAGGAAATCACGTCATCCTCGCCTTCGGTCAGCGCGGCAATCGTTTTGGTCAGGTCATCATAATTCACGCGCATCGCAGTATCTTTCATGTCTTGCTAAACCCGCTCAATTGCAATCGCCGTGCCTTCGCCGCCACCGATACAGATGGCCGCAACGCCCCGTTTGAGCCCACGTGTTTCCAATGCATTCAGCAAGGTCACGATAATGCGCGTACCGGATGCCCCAATCGGATGGCCCAAGGCGCAGGCACCGCCATTCACATTCACAATGTCGCGCGGGATGTGCATCTCATGCATGAACGCCATCGGCACAACGGCAAAAGCCTCGTTGACCTCCCACAGGTCCACATCATCAACGTCCCAGCCGATCCTGGCCAAGAGCTTTTGCGCGGCAGGCACGGGCGCCGTCGTAAACCACCCCGGTGCTTGCGCATGGCTGGCATGGCCCACGATCCGCGCACGCGCGCCACTTTTGTCAGCCGACAGAACCAAGGCCGCCGCGCCATCGGAAATGCTCGATGCATTGGCGGCCGTCACCGTCCCGTCAGGGCGGAATGCAGGTTTCAGCGACGGGATCTTTTCGGGCCGTGCCTTGCCCGGTTGTTCATCTCGGGTGAAGACATCTTCACCATTGCGGCTATGCACGGTGACGGGGGCGATTTCATTGTCAAACGCGCCAGACCTTTCGGCATCCAGCGCGTTGGACAGGGACGCGATCGCATAGTGGTCCTGCGCGTCACGGGTGAACTGGTACTTCTCGGCGCAATCCTCGGCAAATGTGCCCATTAGACGGCCCTTGTCATAGGCATCCTCGAGCCCGTCGAGGAACATGCTGTCCTGCACACTCTGGTGCCCGATCCGCGCCCCGCTGCGCAGTTTCGACATCAGATATGGTGCATTGGTCATGCTTTCCATGCCGCCTGCAACCATCGTGTCGGCGCCGCCAAGGGCGATCTGGTCAAACGCCATCATCGCCGTTTTCATGCCGGAACCGCACATCTTGTTGACGGTCGTGGCCGGTACGCTGTCATCCAGCCCCGCCAGAAACCCCGCTTGCCGCGCAGGGGCCTGTCCCAGACCTGCGGGCAAGACGCAGCCCATCAAGACCTCATCAACATGTGGTTTGCCAGCGCCCGCAAGTGCGGCCTTGATCGCGGCGCCCCCCAAAGTGGGTGCATCCACATCGGAAAAAATTCCCTGAAACCCGCCCATCGGTGTGCGGGCGGCACCTTTGATGAAAACATCACGCATGATCTTACTCCCTCCAACGCAATAGACGCTACGCCTGTGTCGCCGAAAGGAAAAGCCTGAACATTTGCGTTGCGCGTCGCAGCGATCGGGCTAGGTTCACCGGCAATATCAGGAAGGACCTCCCCATGCGCAATTTTCACCACCCCGGCCGCTCGGCGGTTTATGCAACCAATGGCATGTGTGCCACGTCGCACCCGCTGGCCGCGAAAGTCGCTGTGCAAATGATGGAATCAGGTGGCAATGCCATGGACGCCGCGATTGCGGGGGCAGTGCTGCTGGGCCTGTGCGAACCGCAGATGACAGGCATCGGCGGGGATTGCTTTGTGCTGATGACACCGCCGGGCGAAGACCGCGTTGTGGCGCTGAACGGATCGGGCCGTGCGCCTGCGGGAATAGACGCCGACAAACTGCGTGCCAAAGGTGACGTGATCGCACCCTATTCCGCCGATGCGGTCAGCATACCGGGCGCGGTTGATGCCTTTTGCCGCCTGTCCAAGGACTGGGGTAAACTCGGCCTCAAGGCCGTTCTCGCACCGTCTATCCACTATGCCGAGGCCGGTATTCCGGTGGCAGAACGCGTCGCCTCCGACTGGGCGCAATCGGTGGATAACCTCTCGGGTCACGCCCGCGACCTTTATCTGCTGAACGGTGAAGCCCCCAAGGCAGGGCAGCTGTTCCGCGCACCAGAACAGGTGGAGGTGCTGCGCCGCATTGCCATGGACGGGCGCGCAGGCTTCTACGAGGGAGAGGTCGCCGAAGACATGGTCGCCTCGCTCAATGCGCTGGGCGGCACGCATACGCTGGATGATTTCGCGAATACGACCTGTGACTACACCGACCCGATCATGGGTGGCTATGGCGGGCTCGATCTTTACGAGCATCCGCCAAACGGGCAGGGGGCCACGGCAATCCTGCTGCTGAATATCCTGAAGCATTTCGACATCGCAGGCATGGACCCGTGGGGCGCCGAGCGCGTCCATATTGAGGCCGAAGCAACCAAACTCGCCTACGACACGCGCAACCGGTTCCTGTCCGATCCCGAATACATGACGCGGCTCGACTATATGACGTCACCCGACACAGCGGCGAAACTCGCAGCCCTGATTGACCCGAAGAAAGCCATGCCCGCAGGGCTGCCAGGGGCCGAGGCGGTACACAAGGACACCATCTATATCACCGTCGTGGATAAAGACCGCATGTGTGTGTCGCTGATCTATTCGGTCTTCCACTCTTTCGGGTCCGGCATCGCGTCGGATAAATTTGGTGTGCTGTTCCAGAACCGCGGGGCAGGGTTTACCCTAGAGCAAGGTCACCCCAACGAGGTCGGCGGCGGCAAACGCCCGATGCACACGATCATCCCTGCCATGCTGAAGAAAGACGGCAAGGTCCACATGCCCTTCGGTGTCATGGGTGGGCAGTACCAGTCCACCGGACACGCGCGTTTCGTCACCAACGTCACCGATTTCGGCCTGTCGCCACAGGCTGCGATGGACGCGCCGCGCAGTTTTGCGGAAGGCGCGGAATTGCGGGTCGAGGATGGCTACAGCGACGCTGTCAAAGCGGAACTTGCCGCAATGGGCCACAACGTGGTGCGCCCCGACACAGCCATCGGCGGATCACAGGCAATTCTGCTTCATGAGGATGGTGTGCTTGAGGGCGGCAGCGACCCGCGCAAAGACGGGTGCGCGCTCGGGTATTGATGAGGGCTATCAGCGCCGCCCTACACTTGGTGTAATGGATGTAGGGTGGCGTGCCTTCAGGGTCCGCGTGCACGGCCGTTCTTTTCCGGATAGGGAATGACACTGCCGCGAGACCAAAATTAATTGATCAAAATCAATGCCTTGATCGCCTCCAGATGACCTGCCTTGAGTTCACCAACAGGAAAATGTTCATCCAGATCGTCAAATTTCGCAAACATCTCCCGCGAAAGCGAAAGCGTGACAATCGGCCCTATAAACAGGTGTGACATCAGCTTCTTGTCTATCGGCTTGAAGACACCCGCCTTTGTCCCTTGGGCAAGGATCTGGGCCACCAAGGCCTCATGCGGCAGGATATATTCTTCACGAAAAGACCGCGCCACCTGCGGAAACGCGCGCGATACTTCGGCAATGAGAGGCGACATGCGCCCGACTGCCGAATTAATCACCGTGTCGTATAACGTGTCGAACGCCTGTGACAGCTTTTCCTCCGGACTGGCCTGGTCGTCCGCGACAATTGTTTCAAGAGAGCTCAGCGCGTGTTGATAACCATCGGTCACGCAGGCAATGAACAGATCTTCCTTGTTAGCGAAATGATAATAAAGACTCGCTTTGGTCATGCCCGACGCTTTCGCGATCGCGCTCATCGACGTTCCCGCGAAGCCGTTTTGCAAAAACAGGTCGGTCGCCAAATCTATAATGCGGCCCTTTGCGTCGCGATCTTTGTTTTTTTCCATTTCTAGTTGACCTGGTCTGAGTTATGCCTATCTACCGAACGGTAGGTAGATAATAGGAGCGTTCGGCGATGAAACAAGGTTGGATGAAAGCATGGGCAATTGCCATAGCGTGCTTTGTCGCCGTTTGCCAAACCGCACAGGCACAAAGTCAAGACACACCGGTATTTGTTCAGACAGAGGTGGTCGGCGCGGCATCGCAAAGCGTAACACGCCAGTTCTTCGGACAGGTCGCGGCGCTGGAGACCGTTGATCTCTCATTCGAAGTCGGCGGCTACATAGAAACCCTCGAAGCCCCAGAGGGTGCTTCCATCGAAGAGGGTACGGTGTTGGCCCGTCTCGACATTGCCCCGTTCGCGCGTGCCGTCGAACGAAGCCGGCTGGCACTTGCGCAAGCGGAACGCGACCTGATCCGCGCACAGCAACTGGCCACGCGAAACGTCACGTCCGAGGTGCAGGCCGAAAACCTGCAAACGGCGCGTGACCTTGCAGATGTTGCTTTGCGCGAAGCCGAGGCCGCTCTTGCCGATGCGGCCATCATCGCCCCATTCAAAGGGATCGTCGCAGACCGGCTGGGCACTGAA
Source organism: Yoonia sp. R78084 (assembly GCF_044595625.1). Classification (NCBI taxonomy): domain Bacteria; kingdom Pseudomonadati; phylum Pseudomonadota; class Alphaproteobacteria; order Rhodobacterales; family Paracoccaceae; genus Yoonia; species Yoonia sp. R78084. Next base: position 2,622,784 of record NZ_CP138993.1, on the reverse strand, counting down.
TTCACCACCATCCAGCAGGGTCAGCCTATCCTGCGCCTGCACAATATGTCCGAGACGCGTGTCGAGTTTGAACTGCCGGAAAGGCTTCTGGCGCAGATCGGGGACCCCAGCGTTGTGACCTTTGAAGGTCATCTTGCCGGGTTGAGTGATCCGATCCCCTTAGCATTTCGCGAATACCGGGCCGAAACGGCGCAGATCGGCCAAAGCTATACGCTTTCTCTCGCTGCCGAACTGGCAGCGGATCAGTTGCTGCTACCGGGGCGGACGATCCGGGTGCACGCCAGCATTAACCGCCCGACAAACGGCATCATTGTTCCGCAAACTGCAATTACAACACGGGCGGACGGGCAGACTGTCGTCGTCGCGCTTGACGGAAATGGCCCCATATTCACCGCAAGGCATGTCCCGGTGTCTGTGGCCTCGACAAATGGGGCAGAGTTCATCGTCACCGGCCTTCCCGCAGATACCGAGATCGTCACCATCGGGGCGCATCTGGTTCCGGACGGAGCCGCAGTGAAACGGTTCGTCGGCCTCACCGTGGAAGGGCTCTAAGCTATGCAGATTGCGCGTCTATCTATCGAACGGCCACTCTATACCTGGATCTTGATCCTCTTTTGCTTGGTCGGCGGGGCCGCAGGATACTTTGGCGTCGGCAAGCTGGAAGATCCAGTTTTTACCCTGAAATCTGCCATTATCACCACCCCCTACCCGGGTGCGACAGCGGCCGAGGTGGCGATGGAAGTATCCGAGGTGCTGGAGTCCGAAATCCAGCAGATGAACGAGGTTGACTTCGTCACCTCCAGCAACACACCGGGACTGTCGGTGGTTGAGGTGACGATCCGTGATACCTTCGGCGGCGATGAACTGGCCCAGGTCTGGGACGATCTGCGCGACCGTGTGGCCGATGCGCAGAGCAAACTGCCTGCCGGAGCAGTGCCATCGAGCGTCAACGACAGTTTTGGCGACGTTTATGGCCTGCTCTACGCTGTCACAGCGCCGGGTTATGACGATGCAACCATTTGGGATATCGCCACCTTCCTGCGGCGGGAACTGCTCACGGTTGACGGCGTGGCCAATGCCGAACTCCGCGGTCTGCCGGAAGAGGCGATCTTTATCGAGCCATCAGGCGAAATCCTGACAGCTCTGGGTGTTTCACCTGATGTGATTGTCGGCGCTGTTTCCGCCGCTGATGAGGTGGTACCAACCGGCACCGCGTCAAACGGGCGGCAGGATTTGCGTGTCGACGCACCCGCACCCGATGATAGCGTCTCCGAGATCAGCGCGCTGACCTTCGGGGTGCAGGGCGAAATCCTGAACCTGACCGATGTCGCCGAGGTCTATCGTGCCCGCATTGATGCGCCACGCCAGATGATCCGCCACAACGGTGCCGAAGCATTTACAATTGGTGTTTCGGGGCTCAACTCCGAGAACATCGTCGCAGTCGGTCAGCGGGTGGAAGACCGGATCGACGAGATTGCGACACTCTTGCCTGTGGGTGTCACGCTCGCACCGATTTATGAACAGCACCGCGTTGTCGACACCGCAAACTCGGATTTTCTGGCCAACCTTGCCATGTCTGTAGCCGTTGTCATCGGTGTGCTGGCGCTCTTCATGGGATGGCGCGCGGCGGTTGTCGTGGGGGGCTCGCTGCTGTTGACCGTCAGCTTTACATTCTTCTTCATGTATCTCTTCGACATCAAGGTCGAGCGGATCAGTCTGGGCGCGCTCATCATCGCCATGGGCATGCTTGTGGACAATGCCATTGTTGTGGCTGAAGGAATGCAAATCCAGATGAAACGGGGCCGCAAGGCGGTTGCGGCGGCAACAGAGGTCGCCGCACGGACGCAAGTCCCGCTGCTGGGTGCAACCATCATCGGTATCATGGCGTTCGCCGGTATCGGACTTAGCCCTGACAGCTCAGGCGAGTTCCTGTTTTCGCTCTTTGCGGTCATCGGGATTTCGCTACTGCTGTCATGGTTGCTGGCGGTTACAGTCACACCGCTTCTGGGCAGCTACTTCTTTGTTACCGACACCAATCCGGAGGCCAAAGACCCTTACGACACGGTCTTTTTCCGTAGTTACGGCAAGGTTGTGCGCGGCGCGCTTCGTGCCCGCTGGTTGGTGATCATGGCATTGATCGGGGCGATGGTGGCAGGCCTAGGCGCAATGGGCATGGTCAAACAACAGTTCTTTCCGCCCGCCACGACGCCGATTTTCTATCTCAACTACAAAGCCGCACAAGGCACCGCGATTGAAACCGCACGCGACGACCTTGCACAGGTCGAGGCGTGGTTGCTGGAACAGCCGCAGGTCGAAGCTGTTACCACGACGGTTGGCGCCAGCATGACCCGTTTCCTGCTGACATATCCCACTGCGGACCCATCACCCTCATACGGTCAATTGGTCATCCGCATGACCAGTTCTGACGTCTTTCCCGAACTTGCAGCAGGTCTGACAGACTTCACGGCCCGCACGATCCCTTGGGCAGAAACGCGGGTGCAGCAGATCATCTATGGTCCCCCCGTAAGCGCAGATGTCGAATTGCGCCTGTCAGGTCCGGATCCGATGGTCCTGCGTGGACTGGCAGATGAAGCCCAGGATATTCTGAAAGAGCAGACCGACCTTCTGGTCACTGAACGTATCGACTGGCGTGAACGCGAACTGACAACGCAACCCATCTTTGCGACGGACCGCGCGCAGGCGCTGGGGATCACGCGTCAATCCGTGTCTCAGGTTATCGCACTTGCCACTGATGGACTGCAGGTTGGCACCTTCCGCGAAGCCGACCGCCAGTTGCCTATCTTGATCCGCACGCCACGCCATGAACAACTGGGCGGCGAATACCTTCTTGATCAACCGATCTATGCGCCCAGCATCAACGGCTACACAACGCTGGATCAGGTGCTTGACGGCTTCAATGTGATTGCCCGCGATACCGTGATCGCGCGTCGTGACCGCACGCCCACCATCAGTGTGCAGGCCTTTACCATTCCGGGTGTGCTGGCTCCTGAAGCATTTGCACAGGTGCGTAACGCGATCGAGGACATGCCGCTGCCGCCCGGTTACCGGATGGAGTGGGGGGGAGAGTTCGAAAGTTCCAGCACGGCGCAGGAAAGCCTCGGCAGGCAGATGCCGCTGGCTTTTGGCACGATGCTGTTGATCACAATCCTGCTCTTCGGCAAGTTGCGCCAGACCGCCGTCATCTGGACAGTCGTGCCTATGGGCGTGACCGGTGTTGGTTTTGGCCTTTTGTTTACGAACCTGCCCTTCAGCTTTACAGCGCTCTTGGGTCTTCTGAGCCTATCGGGCATGCTGATCAAGAACGCCATCGTGCTCGTGGAAGAGATCGACAACCAGAAATCTGAGGAAGGGCTTGCGCAATCGGAAGCGATTGTGACCGCCTCTGTCAGTCGTCTGCGTCCGGTTGTCCTTGCGGCGGCCACAACAATCCTTGGCATGGTGCCACTGCTGACAGATGCCTTCTTTGCCTCAATGGCGGTGGCAATCATGGCAGGCCTCGGCTTTGCGTCTGTTCTCACGCTGATCGGCGTGCCTGCGCTTTATCATACCTATATGCGTAAAGAGCGGCGCGCCGAAAAAGCCGCGACCAATTCCGCAAAGACGCCTGGCCTTCTGATGCGCTTGCTCTCCCCTGTGTCCAAAACAGGGCCGAAACAGATCGCAGCCGAATAATGCAAGAACAAAGGACAAGGATGGCAGAGTTTTTGGCGCGCGAGCTGCTTTTCTGCGGGAAGCCTCTGATGCCAACCGCGATGGGTCTGCCATCATCTTGCGAATTGCGGTTGGCCAGAAAAACTCATCAGTTGGTCTGGCCAGGTGTCCGATTTCTGCGCCTGAGGCCTACGGCACGACGCTGAATTGGACAAGGCGGGGCGTTCAGCCTGCCCGGAGCGACCGTAAAAAGAGCCCGATCCCGCCGACCAGCAGCACCAGTATCACGATCAGATCAAACGCGCTCATCTGGGCTAGTTGCAGCGTCATATTCGCGATCACACCGAAGATCAGCGCCACAAGTGCCGCGCCTGCGATCCCCCATCCCAGCCAGTTCTTGGCGTTGTAAAAGATCATCCCGACCCCGAACATGAACGGGATCAGGATCATGCCTGATGTGATCGGCACGCCGCCGATCCCGAAAACGCGGCTGCCCAGTCCGAAGTTCGGCCGCACCACAATGCCATTCAGCAACAGATAGCCACCGCCCACCATCATGATCAGCCCGATCAGAAAGCTGCCGGTCCCGCCATCAGATCCACCTGCGCCACGTGCCATCTAAGTCTCCAGTTTGTCACTCTTTGACAGAGTTTAGGGCTGTCCTGCGGCTTTTGCCAGATGCATCCGTGTATGCACAGGGTGTGTACAGGCTGTGTACGTAATCTGTACGCTAAGTCCGGGACTTGAGCTCACCCATCAGTTCGGTCAGCAGCTTGATGTAAAATTCACCCTTGATCTTGCCGTTTTCATCGAATTCCTTGCCGGAATTCGCGACGAGCACCTCTGGTCCCTGCAAGATGTCGGGCCGGAACGGCATCATCATCAGGCGAAGCGCAAACTGCGTACGCTCGCCGCCCGCGCGGCCTGCAGCGGCTGACATGATGGCAAGAGGTTTGTTGTTCCAAGGATTGCCCTCGGTCCGGCTGACCCAATCCAGCGCGTTCTTCAAGGCGCCCGAGGGTGCCTTGTTGTACTCGGGCGTGGAGATGATGACCGCATCCGCCGCAGCGATCTGATCGGAAAGGGTTTGGACCTTCGCAGGGATACCGTCTGCCGCTTCTACGTCGCCGTTGAAGAGGGGAAAATCGATGTCGGCGAGGGTGAATGTATCGGCGCCAAAAATCTCCGCTGCGTTCTGGACCAAAAGCGTGTTGGTCGATGCCTTGCGGAGCGAGCCTGAAATGCCAAGAAGAGTTGTCATTTGTAATCCTTTCAACGGTTTCAGGACAGATAGAGCGCAGGTTGGAAAGCGCAACAGTAGCCCTTGCACAGCCTATGTGCATGGCACATGCTGCCCGCAAAACCTGGGAGAACATCATGGTCCGGCATGGCGGAAAAATATTGAGCGATCAACTGGTTAAGCTCGGCGTAGAGCGAGTATTCTCGGTGCCGGGCGAAAGCTTTCTTGCGGCCCTCGATGGCCTGTACGACAGCGGCATTCCCAACATCGTCTGCCGTCAGGAAGGTGGTGCGGCAATGATGGCTGAGGCCTACGGCAAAATGACCGGTAAGCCCGGTGTCTGTTTTGTCACCCGTGGACCGGGGGCGACCAATGCCTCTGCAGGCATCCATATCGCGATGCAGGACAGCACGCCGATGGTTATGTTTGTCGGCCAGATCGACAATAGGCAGACGGATCGCGAGACTTTTCAAGAGGTTGATTATAAGTCATTTTTTGGCGGTCTGGCGAAATGGGTCGCACAGGTGAACGACACCGACCGCCTGCCGGAATATATCGGCCGCGCGTTCCGTGTGGCCATGTCCGGCCGCCCCGGTCCTGTGGTGCTGGCACTGCCGGAGAACATGCTCAGCGCCAGCGCCGATGTGCCCGATCTGCATATCCCCGAGGTGATCGCAAATCCGCTGCCAGACAGCGCAGCCCAGACGATCCTGCACGCTTTGGCACAGGCCGAACGCCCGCTGGTCGTCGTGGGCGGACCGCACTGGTCTGCACAGGCCCAAGCCGATCTGCAGGCCTTTGCCGAGCGCCAGAATATCCCGGTCGCAGCAGGCTTCCGGCGTCAGGATTATATGGATAACCACCATGCCAATTATGCCGGTGATCTGAACGTTGGGATCAATCCGAAACTTGCACATCGGGTGCGCGATGCGGATACGCTGATCCTGCTTGGAACGCGGTTCGGCGATATCGAAACGCAAGGCTATACGCTGGTTGACCCCGCCAATCCGGCCAAGCGGATTGTGCATGTACATGCCGACGCGGATGAACTGGGGCGGGTTTACACCCCTGACATCGCAATCAACGCCACCGCGCCTGCGGTGCTGCGCCAGTTGGCAAATGCCGAACATGCGGGCGATTGGTCCGGCTGGAGCAGCGCTGCGCGGGCTGATTATGACCACTGGCTGACCCCGCAGGAAAGCCCCGGCGCACTGAAGCAAGAGGCGGTGATCAAATGGTTGTCCGAACATCTGCCTGACGATGCGATCATCACAAACGGGGCAGGGAACTATGCTGCATGGCTGCACCGTTATTTCGTTTACAAGCAATACGGCACACAGCTTGCCCCGACTTCCGGGTCGATGGGATACGGGTTTCCGGCAGCGATTTCCGCGTCGTTGGCACATCCGGATCACACTGTCGTTTGCCTTGCGGGTGACGGTTGTTTCCAGATGACTTGTAACGAGATGTCGACCGCCGTTCAGCATGGCGCAAAGCCGATTGTCGTGGTGATGAACAACGGCCGCTATGGCACGATCCGCATGCATCAGGAAAAGACCTATCCGGGGCGGGTGTCGGGGACTGCACTTGCCAACCCTGATTTTGCCGCACTCGCGCGCGCCTATGGCGGGCACGGTGAGAAGGTCACGCGGTCCGAGGATTTTGCCGAAGCCTTTGCGCGCGCCCAAGCCGCAGCCACCGTGGCTATCATCGAGTGTCAGGTCGATGAGGAGGCGCTGACAACCGCCGCGACGCTCAGTGCTGTCAGAGCTGCGGCGCAGAAGGCCTAGACATCCTGCCAGATGGTTTCTGCGTTGGTTTGCCACGCGTTGCGATGCAGCAGCGGTGTGTCATCGTCAGTGGCGGCTTTGCCGAGGCAGAGATAGGCGGTCAGATCCCAGTTGTCGGGCGCATGCAGGTGATGCGCCACAGCCTGCGGATCTAGGATTGAAACCCAGCCGACGCCAAGGTTCTCGGCGCGGGCGGCAAGCCAAAGGGTGTGGATGGCGGCTACCGTAGAATAGGCGAGCATCTCTGGCATGGTCTGGCGCCCCAGACCGTGCCCTGCTTTGGGGTCTCTTTCCGTAAAAACGGCGAGATGGACCGGCGCTTCGCGGAGCCCTGCCAGTTTCAGCCGGTTATAGGCGGCGCGCTGATCGTCTTTGTAGGCTGCGGCGGCCTGTGCATTCGCGGCCTCGAAATTGTGGATCACGGCCGCGCGCAGATCGGGGGATTTCACGTGGAGTACCCGCCAAGGCCGCGCATTTCCGACCGAAGGTGCAAAATCCATCGCCTTGCGCAGCCGGTCCAGCACTTCCTGCGGGACCGGATCGGGTAGAAAGTGCCGGACATCACGCCGCCAGAGCAGGATATCCTGCAAGGCGTCCCGATGAGCCTGCGTCAGCTCCATCTAGGCTTGTACCCATTTGCCCGCTTGAGACGGCAAAAAGGCCTCGACTGCCGCTGTGGCGATCACGGCGGTGTCACCTGTTTCGGGGTTGGGTATATTCAGCCCGCCTTTGACTACGCTGACATGCGCGCGGCCACGCGGCAGGCCGGATGTCAGGGCCTCCGGGTCGATTTTGTCAGGCTCTTGCACAGCAACGGTGACCTGCACCCGCATTTCGCCGTGGGGCAGGTTGATGCTGTCGAATATCGGCAGAGTGGAATGCCGGATCGCGTCTTCGATTGCGCGGGCGGCGGCCTTTTGATAGTCCATCCCGTGCAGGTCATTGCCCATGCCCATTTCGATGATGATCCGTTGCTCCATCAGGTCCGCTCCATTTCGAATGAGACATTGATGGCGACATTGGCAATGACCGTCGGCTTGCCGTCGGGGCGGGGGATATCAAGGCCACCGTGGTGGACGGTGATCGTGGGCTGGCCGTAAGGGAAGATGTCCAGCAGACTTGTGGTGTCAACTTGCTCGGGTTGTTGCACGCCGATTTCCACGTCGATCAGCATCGCTTCTTTGGGAAAACCGAAGAGCTCGGCCATATTGATCGAGTTGTGCCACAGCGCGTCCTGCAATCCACGGCGCGCGGCTTGGGTATAGTCTTGGCGGCGCAGGCTGGTGCCCATGCCGAATTCAGTCAGGACGCGGTGTTTGGGCATTTATGACCTCTTGGATTATCTTGATTGTCTGGAGGGGCGATCGCGGTGACATCAGTCAGATGCTGCCATATGAAAACGGCGCGTTTTGCAATCCCATCTCAAGCCGGTTCGCTTTGCAACAATCTTGAAGCTATCGTTAAGCCCCAATGCGTTTGCCCAACGGCCCATCGAGCGGACGGGCAGAAAGTGGATATCGCCAAACCCATCGACTAAAACACATTCATAGCCGTTGTCACGATAGCCAAAGACGAGGTTATGGGGTTTGAGGTCTCCGGCACGGATCCCAAAGCTATGCATCTGACTGACGAAGCCATTGAACAGATCAAGCTCCACTTGCGTAAACGTGTCTTTGTTGATCATCATGCGCATCGTTTCCGCCACGCTGCCATCGGGACCCGAGACACGTTCGGTCACACAGGCCAGACCACGTGTGGTCGAGACAACGCCGTAAAGATGCGTGATCGGCAGGCGCACGTCATGGGCAGGGTTGAACAGGCGGATGCGCAGATATTCGTCATATTCCTTGCGGATTAGACGCAGGCGCGCGCTCGGGAAAAGCTTGGTGGAGATATCGCGGAATGTGAAACGCGTAGGCGCATTCTCGATGTTGCGCATGACTTTAAGCAGCTTTGCCGGATCGTCGGGGTGTTGGTAGACATCCCTTTCAGCACCGCTGGCGATGTAATGGCTGTCGTCGATTGCGATTACTTTATCGATCTTGAAACACTCCGTCCTGAGCTGGTTAGCTCAAAATTCCACTCCGATCTGCGCTTTGATCCCTGAGCGGAAAGGGTGTTTGACCAGTTCCATTTCAGTCACAAGATCAGCCAGTTCAATCAGGTCTTCGTGGGCGTTGCGGCCCGTCAGGACCACATGGGTCATTTCCGGTTTATGGTCGCGCAGGAAGGCGACAACCTCGGCGGCGCTCACGTAATCATAGCGGATCGCGATGTTGATTTCATCGAGCAGGACCATGTGATTTGTCTCGTCCAGGATCAGTTCTTTGGCTTTGGCCCAGGCGGCTTGGGCCATTTCGGTGTCGCGGGATTTGTCCTGCGTTTCCCAGGTGAAGCCTTCGCCCATGGTGTGGAACGCGCAGGTGTCGCTGAATTTGGCAAGGATCAGGTCGCGTTCACCGGTGGACATACCGCCTTTGATGAACTGGACGACCGCGCATTTCATGTCATGGGCGATGCAGCGGAAGATCATGCCGAACGCGGCAGAGGATTTGCCTTTGCCTTTGCCGGTATGGACGATAACCAGCCCTTTCTTATCGGTCTTTGTCGCCATGATCTTGTCGCGCGCGGCCTTCTTCTTGGCCATTTTCATCGCGTGGCGGTCTGTATCATCCGTCATGGTATTCACTTTCGATCTGTGGGTTTCACCCACCCTACAATAATCCTGCGATGCGCGCACGGGCGGAGTTGGATTTGGGTTGCCAGAGGTTGCGGTCAATTGCCTCTTGCAGGCGCTGCGCGATTTCCTTCAGCGCTGGTGCATTGGCATCGGCGATGAAATCCCGCGTGGCCTCGTCCTTGATAAAGGCCTCTTCGACCAGATCGAAATGGTGGTTGCGCACGGCCCCTGTCGTCGCGGCAAAGGCAAAAAGGTAGTCGACTGTTGCGGCGATTTCGAACGCGCCCTTGTAGCCGTGCCGTTTCACGCCGTCGATCCATTTGGGGTTTACCACGCGGCTGCGCACGACGCGGCCGATTTCGTCCTCCAGTGTGCGGATGACGGGCCGCTCAGGGCGCGAGTGGTCGTTGTGGTAGATCGGCCGCTCCTGCCCTTGCAGCGTGCTGATGGCGGCGGCGGCCCCGCCTTCGAACTGGTAATAATCGTCACTGTCGAGGATATCGTGTTCGCGGTTGTCCTGATTCTGCACGACTGCTTCGGCTTGTGTCAGCCGCGCCTCAAAGGCTTTTCGGTCCTTGCGGCCCTCAGCGCCTTGCCCGTAGGCGTAGCTGCCCCATTCCAGATAGGCCTCGGCGAAATCCGATTTATCCGCCCAGATGCGTTCGTCGATCAGTGCCTGCAGGCCCGCGCCATAGGCACCGGGTTTTGAGCCGAAGACGCGTGTTTGGTCTTCACCCGCTTTTGCGCGCGCGGCGGCAGGGTTCAGATCAACGGGTTCATCCATGTCTTGCACCGCACGTGCGGCGCTATCGACGAGCGCGATCAGTTGCGGGAAGGCATCGCGGAAGAAACCGGAGATACGCAAGGTCACGTCCACGCGGGGGCGGCCCAAGACGGATTGGGGCAGCACCTCGAACCCCGTGACACGACGGTTGGCACTGTCCCATGTGGGTTTGACACCCATGAGTGCCAGCGCTTGGGCGATATCGTCGCCACCTGTCCGCATATTGGCGGTGCCCCATGCGGTGACCAGCAGGCTGCGGGGCCAGTCGCCGTGGTCTTGCAGGTGTTTTTCGATCAGCAGGTTTGCTGACTTCCAGCCCAAGGCCCAAGCGGTTGGCGTTGGCACGGCGCGGCTGTCGACCGAGTAGAAGTTCCGCCCCGTCGGCAGCACATCCATGCGGCCGCGTGTCGGTGCGCCGGATGGACCGGGGGCGACGAAATGGCCATCCAGTGCGCGCAGAAGGGCCGCGCCTTCGGCAGCGCCGCAGGCCTGCACCGTGGGCAGGATATGGTTGTGGATTTCGCCCAGCACCGCCGCGCTCATCGGCCCTGGCGGGCGCTCTTCGCGGGAGACGAGGCGTTGGGAGAGGTTCTCGAGTTTTTCGACCGTATCGCCGTTTGTGCGCCATGTGGTGCTATCGGACAGCGTGACTGGTTTTTGCGGTGGTGCATCTGCCATATCGCAATCGAGCGGGTCGATGCCGAGTGCGAGATCTGCGGCCAGTGCGCGCAATAGGGACGCGTCTTTGCCTTTACCATCGCCACGCGGGACGCGGGCCAGGGCAATCGCGAGATCGCGTTCTTGTTGGCCTGTCGGGGATTGCCCGAAAATATGCAGCCCGTCGCGGATTTGTGCCTCTTTGAGTTCGCAGAGATAGGCGTCAAGTTTCCCCAGATCGCCGTCCTGGTCGCCGGTGAAGCCCGCGTCCTTGGCCAGGCCGGTCACATCAGAGAGTGAAAGGATTTCACGGCGAAGGTGGTCTATGCGGCGGGGATCGACGCCTGCCGCTTCATAGTACTCGTCAACCAGTGCTTCGAGATCGCGCAAGGGCCCATAGCTTTCCGCGCGCGTCAGCGGTGGGGTCAGGTGGTCAATGATAACGGCGGACGTGCGCCGTTTGGCTTGAGTGCCTTCGCCGGGGTCGTTCACAATAAAGGGATAGATATGTGGCGTCGGGCCAAAGACTGCCTCAGGCCAGCAGGTCTCGGAGAGGGCTACGGCTTTGCCCGGCAGCCATTCGAGGTTGCCGTGTTTGCCCATATGCACGATGGCATCCGCACCCCAGTGGTGGCGCAGCCAGAAATAGAAGGCCAGATAGTTGTGCGGCGGGACAAGATCAGGGGAGTGGTAGGTGTCGGTGGGGTCGATGTTATAGCCCCGCGCCGGTTGCAGGCCGACGACGGCGTTGCCGAAACGGTGGATGCTGAGGGCAAACCCTGTTTTCGCGGGCTCTGTCGGAGCCTCCGGCGGGAGTATTTTAGGCAAGATGATAAAGGGGTCATCTTCGGGTTTGCCCCAGCGCGCTGTGATCTGTTCTTTGATGTCCCATGGCAGGGCCTCAAAGTAAGTCAGGTAGGTGTCGAGAGGGAGGATTTCGCCCCCTTCCTTGTCCGCGCGGTCGGTTAGCCAATTGGTAGGGCCTGCCATGATTTGCGCCATGAGTGCTGCACTGTCGGTGGGCGGCGTGACGGTGTGGCCCTTGTCTTTCATCAAGTTCAGCACGTGAACTGTGGCCGCAGGCGTGTCGAGGCCAACGCCATTGGCGAGCCGGCCGTCTTTGTTGGGATAGTTGGCGAGGACCAGTGCAGTCTTCTTGGTTGCGGCAGGTGTCCGGCGCAGGCTGGCCCAGTTTTTGGCCAGTTGCGTGACAAAATCAATCCGGTCGCCGCGGGCCTGATAAGTGGCGATGGGACATTCGGTGGCGTCATCAAAGAAGGCCTCGCCTTTGAAGCTGACAGCGCGTGACAGGATGCGCCCGTCGACCTCGGGCAAGGCCACATTCATGGCGATGTCGCGGGCGGTCAGGCCGTGGAGGCCTTCGGCCCATGACGCCTCGGCGGCACCGGAGAGGATGACCTGAAAGATGGGGGCGTTATTGCTGAGGAGCGGGTTTTCGGGGCTGTCGTCACCATCATGCGGGCTGCCCACGGCGAAGGCGGTGCAGTTGAGGATCACGTCTGGCGGGGCTGCGTCGAAAATCCGGTTCAGCGTGGCGGTGCTGACGGGGTCTTTGAGGCTTGCTACGAAAATGGGCAGCGGGTTCAGCCCTGCGCGTGCCAGGCTGCGCGTCAGACGGTTGATCGGATTGAGACCGCCGCCTTGGACCAATGCGCGGTAGAAGATGATCGGCACGATAGGTCCGCCTGTTGTCCAGCCGGATTGTGCTGCAGCCAGATCAGCGATCCCGGCGCCCGGCCAATAGACGCCTGCGCGCAGAAGCGGCCGCGGCGGATTGGGTTTTTCGCCGCCATCCAGCATTGCTTTGGCATAGGCGAGAAGGTTGGTGGTGTTTTCGGGGCCGCCTTCGACGAGGTATGACCACAGCGTGTCATAGTCTTCCGGGCTGATGGTCGAGAGTTCGCGCAATTCAGGGTCGGGTTTGTCGTCACCAGGAAGGGCCGCAAAGGGGATACCCGCTTCGCGCAGACGGGCAGCGTATTGGGTGAGGCCGTAATTCCAATAGCCTGCGCCACCCAGAATACGCGCGATCACCAGTCCTGATTTTGTGGCGCAATCATCCAGATGCAAATCGACCGACATCGGGTGCGTCAGATGCATCATGTTCGCCAGTCGCAAGCCGGGAGGATTTGCCATCTCGGCGCGGGCCTCGGCCAGTGCGGCGAGTTCTGTGTCGGCTGCGGAGATGATCACCACATCGGCAGGGGTTTGTCCCAGATCGACCGGTTCGCTGCCGTCGCTGATTGCACCGGGTGTTGCTGCTAGCAGGTGCATTCGTTTTGCCCCCGTGCTAAAGCGCGCGCAAACGTGAAAGAGAGATCATGGATTACAAAGCCGCAGGAGCGCCGAAAATGGGCAAGAAAGCCCCCAAGCACGAAGAGCATAATGCACATGGATCGGGCAAAAAGCCCTTTGGTGCACGCGAAGATAAGGCCGCTTTGCTGGCGCGCATGAAAAAGGCGGCGGCAGAGAAGAAGAAAGGCTGAGGTCACAGCGCTTTCTCCATGAAGATCGAGCTTTTGGCGCTGGCGTAATCGCCGAAGACACTGCATTCAACAAAACCATGCCGCGCGTAGAGCCTGTGCGCGGCCTTTAGAACGTTGCCTGTTTCGAGTTTGAGCATGCGCAGGCCTTCGTCGCGGGCGGTATCCTCGATCTGGCGGAGCAATGCGGCGGCGATGCCTTTGCCCCGCGCGGATTCGGACACGAACATGGATTTGACCTCGCCGTAGTCCGCTTTCACCATCAGAGCGCCTGTGCCCAGAATATCATCGCCCATCCGTGCGGTGTAGAAGTGGATGTTGGGGGCTACCAGATCGTCTATATCGAGGTAAAAGTTGTCCTCGGGCGGGAACAGGCTTTGCATCAAGGTGTGGCTTTGCTTGAGCAAAGCGGTGGCCTGTGGATGGTGGGGGTCTGTTCGCGCGACGATGATCATGCTTGCAGGGCGGCGGTGATCGTGGCTCGGTCGAGGCCAGCTTCGCCGATCACGACGAGCCGCGTTTCGCGCAAGGCGGTACCAAAGGGTTGGTCGAAATAGGTGTCCACACGGGGGCCCACGGCCTGCAAGGTCAGGCGCATGGGTTTGCCTGCGACAGCGACAAAGCCCTTCAGGCGCAGAATGTTGTTGGCGCGGATCACATCGGCAACTTGTGCTGCAAAGGCGCTTGGATCGGCGATTTCGCCGCGGCTGACGATGAAGCTTTCGAATTCATCGTGGCCGTGCTCATGCGCGTGATCGTGATCGTGATCGTGATCGTCTTCTTCGTCGTCATGGTGGTGATGGTGATGGATTTCATGGCGCGCAGCCAGATCGCCCTCGGCCCCGATCCCTTGCCCCAAGAGCACATCAACGGGCAAAGCGCCCATCGAGGCTTTGATGACCTGTACGCCGTCACGCGCCTCTGATTTCAGCTGCGCGGTCAGCGCATCGGCCTCGGCTGGGTCCAGCAGGTCGATCTTGTTCACTACGATCATATCGGCGCAGGCGACCTGATCTTCAAAGAGTTCCGACAGGGGTGTTTCGTGATCAAGGTTTTCGTCCAGCGCGCGCTGGGCATCCACGGCGGCGACGTTATGGGCAAACTGGCCGTCGTGGACGGCGCGGCCATCCACAACGGTCACAACGCCATCCACGGTGACTTTCGTCGAAATGCCGGGCCAGTTGAACGCGCGCACAAGCGGCTGTGGCAGGGCAAGGCCGGAGGTTTCGATCACGATGTGATCTGGTTTGTTTTCCCGCGCGAGCAAAGCTTCCATGGTGGGAATGAAATCATCGGCCACGGTGCAGCAGATACAACCATTGGACAGCTCAACGATATCATCCTCGGAACAGATCTCTTCGCCACAGCCCTTGAGGATATCACCATCGACGCCAAGATCGCCAAACTCGTTGATGATCAGCGCGATCCGCTTGCCCTGTGCGTTTTGCAGCATGTGGCGGATCAGGGTCGTTTTGCCGGCTCCGAGGAAACCTGTGACAACTGTGGCTGGTATCTTGGCGGGCATATCGGGGTCCATTCCATAACGCGTGTGACGGACCCCTTTCTTGCGTTACCTCGCACGAGTTGCAAGAGGGCTATTCGATCACAAATGTCTCTTCGACGAACAAAGGTTCACCATCCACGACCCAGACCTTGTGATCATTGCCGCCCAGATACATGTGAACGGTCACTTCGCCCTTGGGCAGGTTCACCAAATGGCGCATCGGTGCGTATAGGCGCCCCACGTTTTCCCCGTTGATAAAGAGGTGCCCGTGGCCTGTTCCTGGCTCAACCGCCTTGTTGACATCTTCGGGTGTCATCTCAAAACCGTCGAGGGTGACAAAGAGGTTATGTCCAGAGGCAGGATCGGGCTGCAGATCAAGTGCGATAGTCGGCGCTGGCAGATCGGCGGGCCAGATATTCTTGCGATCGTCGCTGAGCGTATCATATGGCGCGGAACCCATTTGGTGCCCGCTGTGCGCACTACTCGCGATCAAGTCACTGCCATTGAGCACTGTGCCTACAAACGTGCCCGCCGCCAGACCGACGACAAGAAAAGTGATATTGCGCATTGGTTCCCTCTAGGTCACGATCTTCCGGTTTATCTGGATTTTCTTACGTGAAGGTAAGGCAATTGGATGCATTGGCAAGGACAGCATCTCATCGACCACCCGGTCGCGCGGTATCCTACGCAGGCATGGAAACGCGCAAAAACCTGTAAAAAGCCGCAATATGTTGTGGATAACATGGCGGAACATGGCACATGCGGGGTTGGGGGCGTTGACTCGTGCAGTCTCGCAAGGCGATGCTTTCGCAGGTTGAGGAATCATACGGGCAAAAATCGTTGCGCTTTAGCAAACTCAGACTGAATGGCTTTAAAAGCTTTGTGGACCCCACGGATCTGATCATCGCGGATGGTTTGACCGGTGTTGTGGGTCCCAACGGCTGTGGCAAGTCGAATTTGCTTGAGGCGCTGCGCTGGGTCATGGGCGAAAACCGCCCAACTGCGATGCGCGGTGGCGGGATGGAGGATGTGATCTTTGCCGGTGCCGCCACGCGGCCTGCGCGCAATTTCGCGGAAGTGTCCTTGGTCATTGATAATGGTGAGCGTCTGGCACCGGCTGCGTTTAACGATAATGACAACCTTGAGATCATCCGCCGGATCACCCGTGACGCGGGATCGGCCTATAAGGTGGGCGCCAAGGACGTGCGGGCGCGCGACGTGCAGATGCTGTTCGCCGACGCTTCGACCGGGGCTCATTCGCCGGCCTTGGTGCGGCAGGGGCAGATTTCGGAATTGATCAACGCCAAACCCAAGTCGCGCCGCCGTATTCTGGAAGAGGCGGCGGGGATTTCGGGCCTGTATCAGCGTCGCCATGAGGCAGAGTTAAAGCTGAAGGGTGCGGAATCAAACCTGACCCGTGTGGATGACGTCATCGACCAGCTGGCGGCTCAGTTGGGCCAGTTGGCGCGACAGGCCAAGCAGGCTGCGCGGTACCGCGAGATTGGTGACAAGCTGCGACGTGCCGAGGGGATGTTGCTGTTCCGGCGCTGGAAAGAAGCCGATGAGGCGCTCTTGGCCGCCGCCGATCAGTTGCGCGAACGCACGACAGCCGCAGCGCAAGCTGAGAAAGCCGCGCGTGAGGCGGCAAAAAGCCGAGCGCGTGCCGAGGAGGCTTTGCCGCCACTGCGTGAGGAAGAGGCGATTGCGGCTGCTGTGTTGCAGCGCTTGCAGGTGCAGCGCGATACCCTCAAGGATCAGGAACAACGCGCATTGGACATGATCGAGACGCTGCGCGGGCGCATTGATCAGCTGACCCGCGATATGGAGCGCGAAAGCGGGCTGAACAAGGATGCGGGCGAAACGATCGCGCGGCTGGAATGGGAAGCGCGCGAAATTGAAAAGGCTGGCGAAGGGCACGAGGACCGCCTGAAAGATGCGCAAGATGCAGCGCGTGAAGCAGCGGGCGTTTTGCAACAACGCGAGGCTGATCTGTCGCAACTGACCGAAGATGTGGCGCGGCTTGCGGCACGGCACCAGTCGGCACAGCGCCTGTTGGATGATAACCGCACAACCTTGCGCAAGCACGAAGACGAGGCGGCGCGCGCAAAGGCGGCGATGAAAGAGGCAGAGGCGGCATTGGCGAAGGCCGAGGCCGATTTTGCTGCGGCTGGCGAAGCAGAGAAAGCCGCCGTCGCTGCGGCGGAAGCGGCTGATGTTGCGTTGAACGATGCCGAAAGTGCGCGGGCCGCGACACAGGCGCGCGAAAGTGATGCGCGCGCGTTACGCTCCGAGGCCGAGGGCGAGGCAAATGCGCTGCGTGCCGAAGTTGCTGCCTTGGCGAAACTGGTCGAGCGTGACACCGCCGAAGGCGGGCAGGTGCTGGACCTGCTACGCGTGCAGGGCGGTTATGAAAAGGCGCTGGGCGCTGCCTTGGCCGATGATCTGCGTGCGCCCGAGGTGGCCGCAGATGCGAAATCCGGCTGGGCTTTGTTGCCCGGTTATGCTTCAGCGCAAACGCTGCCGGAAGGTGTGAAGGCGCTGACAAATTTTGTTACGGTTCCCGAGGTCTTGGCGCGGCGGATGTCGCAGGTCGGTTTGGTGGATGCCGCTGACGGGCCGCGTTTGCAGGCGGACCTGAAACCTGGCCAGCGGCTTGTGTCGGTTG
The DNA here is from genome assembly GCF_044595625.1 of Yoonia sp. R78084. Taxonomy (NCBI): domain Bacteria; kingdom Pseudomonadati; phylum Pseudomonadota; class Alphaproteobacteria; order Rhodobacterales; family Paracoccaceae; genus Yoonia; species Yoonia sp. R78084. The sequence continues at coordinate 2,605,288 of NZ_CP138993.1, read as the reverse complement.
AAGGCGATTTGTGGCGGTGGGACGGGTTCCGCGCGGGTGCCGAAGATGCGCCTTCGGCGGCGGCATTGCGGTTGCAACAGCTGAACCGGTTGACCGAGTTAAAACGGGATCTGGAAGAGGTGTCTGCGACGGCCCATGGGGCGGCACAGGCACATGAGAGCCTGACCGCTTTGCTGAAGCAACAGACCGAAGCGGACCATGCCGCACGGCAAGCCCGTCGCAATGCGGACCAAGCTGTCGCTGATGCCAACCGTGCGGCCAGTCGTGCCGAGGCCGAGCGCAACCTGTCACAGGGCAAGCTGGAAAGTCTCGGGTTGGCGGTGAAGCGCAACGAGGAAGAAGCGCTCACAGCGCGGCGCGCGTTGGCGGAGGCCGAGAAAGCGGCGCAGGATCTGGGTGATCTGGATGCAGCGCGGGCTGCGGTGGAAGACATCAAGATGACGGTTGAGGCTGCGCGGATCACCATGATGTCGCGCCGCTCTTCCCATGACGAGGTGCGCCGCGAAGGTGAAATGCGCCTGAAGCGCAGCCAGGAGATCACAAAGGAAATTAGCGGCTGGAAACATCGTCTGGAAACCGCGAACAAACGCACGGCAGAACTGGCGCAGCGCAAAGAGGAATCCGAGGCGTCATTGGTTGAGGCCAGCGCCGCGCCCGAGGAAATTGCCGCTAAGCGTGCCGAACTGGCGGATGCGATTGATGAGGCGGAGACACGGCGCAAGGCTGCGGCGGATAAGCTGGCCGAAGCTGATAATGCGCTGCGCGATGCGGGCCATCATGAGCGTGATGCCGAGCGTTTGGCCTCTGAGGCCCGCGAGGCGCGCGCGCGATCCGAGGCGCGGTCTGATGCGGCCCGCGAAACCGTGGCCTATGCCGCCGAGCGGATCATGGAAGCGCAGGAGGTGACACCGCAGCAACTGCTTGAGACGCTGGAGACGGATGTGGAGCAGATGCCTGCATCCGAAGTTGTTGAAGGGCAGGTCAATGCGCTGAAACGGCAGCGGGATGCCTTGGGTGCGGTGAACCTGCGCGCCGAAGAAGATGCCAAAGAGGTGCAGGTCGAGCATGATGGTCTGGTCAGCGAAAAGGCTGATCTGGAGGCCGCCATTGCGGCGCTGCGCTCGGGGATTGCGAGCCTGAACCGTGAAGGTCGTGAGCGGTTGCTGACAGCCTTCGAGCAGGTGAACGAGAACTTCGGTTTGTTGTTTACCCATTTGTTTGGCGGTGGCGAGGCGAAACTGGTTTTGGTCGAATCCGATGACCCGCTTGAGGCCGGACTTGAGATCATGTGTCAGCCGCCGGGCAAGAAGCTAAGTACATTATCCCTGTTGTCCGGGGGTGAGCAGACGCTGACAGCGCTTGCGCTGATTTTTGCGGTGTTCCTTGCGAACCCTGCGCCGATCTGTGTGCTGGACGAGGTGGACGCGCCGCTGGATGACGCCAACGTCACGCGCTTCTGTGACCTCTTGGACGAGATGACACGCCGCACCGAGACCCGTTTCCTGATCATCACCCACCATGCGGTGACGATGAGCCGGATGGACCGGCTTTTCGGGGTGACCATGGGGGAACAGGGTGTGTCGCAGCTGGTATCGGTCGACCTGAAAAAAGCGGCGGCGATGGTGGCCTGAGCCGGAGCCTCCGGCGGGGATATTTCAGGGGCCAGTAATAACAAAAGTGGCTTTATAGCCGGTTCAAGAGGTCGATTGTGGGCCAAGCATCTGCGGGCAGGCCGAGGCGAATTTGTTCGGCTTGCACGGCGGCCCGTGTCATCGCGCCCAAGATGCCGTCAATGCCGCCCACGTCATGGCCGCGCTGGGTGAGCTTTTGCTGGAGTTGCTGCATTTGCTGACCGCTGAGCGCCGGTGTCGGGTTGCCCGCGTCATAAACGGCCGCACCGCCAAGCCGTGTTGCGAAATAAGCGGCGGTGGTGACGTAGACGAAGCTTTTGTTCCAGTCGAAATAGACCTCGAAATTCGGGTAGGCGAGAAAGGCAGGGCCGTTGCGTCCCATGGGAAGCAGCACCGAGGCCTGAAGGTTGGCAGGGCCAAGCGCGCCTTCGCGGGCCCGCACGCCGCGCGCGGCCCACTCGCGGACACTGGATTTGTGGTTCAGGCCGGTTTGCGCCCAGTCGAGGTTTTCGGGGACAACAATCTCTTGCAGCCAAGGTTCATTTGGCCGCCAGCCCAAGGATGACAGCACATTTGCGCCCGTCATCAGCGCATCTGCCGATGAGCCTTTGAGATCGACAATCCCGTCTCCGTCGCCGTCGATGCCTTGGCGGATGATTTCGCGCGGCAATTTCTGGAGTTGTCCGATTTCGCCTGCCCATGCCCCTGTGGTTGACGCCGGGTTCATGCCACCGCGGCGGTAGAGTTCAATTGCAGCGATCAGTTGGGGGCGAAAAAGCTCTGGTCTGCGGCAATCATGTGCGAGTGTCAGCAGCGCGTTGCGGGTGTTGAACGACCCCTGCACCTGCCCGTAGTCGGTCTCGAAAGCCCAGAAGGCCAAGAGCACGCCGCGCGGGATCCCGAAACGTGCTTCGATCGTGTCGAAGGTACTATCCAGCCTTTGCCCATATATGCGCCCGTTGTCGATCCGGTTCTGGCTGATCAATGCCCGCGAAAAGCTGATGAAGTCCCGCTGGAACACGCCTTGCGCACGGTCGGCGTTGATCACGGCTTGATCAATTTGCGCGCCTTGGAAAAACGCATCGACGGTTTGGGCCGGGATGCCTGTTGCCCGTGCTTCAGCTTTGACACCTTCGATAAAAGGACCCACCGGCCCGCCACAGGTTTGCGCGCTGGCGGTGCTTGCGAGAATGGATAAAGCGAAAATGGCGCTGCGCATTGAAATCTCCGTGGCAAGAATATGCCTGCAGCGTATCAGTGCAATTGTGCAGCGCAAGGCGGGCCCTGTGCGCAGGTGGGAATATTGCCGATCAGGACAACGCGAGGGCAGCAATGAATGCCAGTGCGAGGGTCAGTGCCCATGTACGCCAGAGTGTCTGAACCGCGCGATCAATATCATCAGGGCCTAGTGTACGTTCCCCTTCTGCATTTACAAAGGGATAGGGCTGCATGACACCATCATAGCTGCGTGGGCCACTGAGCGCGATATCAAGACCATGCGCCATTGCCGCTTCGGGCCAGCCTGCATTGGGCGAGCGGTGCAACGGGGCTTCGCGCAAGATTGCGCCTAAGTTGGGCCGTGATGTGACAGCCCAGATCATCAGGGCGGTCAGCCTTGCAGGGATCAGGTTAAGGAGGTCATCAAGCCTGGCCGCAGCCCAGCCGAAGTCTTCATGTCGGGGTGTGCGGTAGCCGATCATGCTGTCGGCCGTATTGGTGATTTTATAGATCAGCAGGCCGGGCAGGCCCGCGACGGCAAACCAGAAAATGGGCGCGATCACCCCGTCAGAGAGGTTTTCCGCGGCACTTTCAATCGCCGAGCGGGCGACGCTGGGGGCATCCATATCCTTCGTGTCGCGCCCGACGATCATCGCAACGCTGCGGCGGGCGTCGCCAAGGGACAGGCGCAGGGCGTCTGCGACGACTTGTACGTGATCAACAAGTGAGCGTTGGGCCAGCAAAATCGCGACGATGATCACATCGAGCAGAGATCCCGGCAAACTCTCGATAATCCATCCCAGCATCGCGGCCATGGCGCAAAGCGCGAGCAGTGTGAGGATCCCGGACCGTTTTTTGTGGTCGCCTGTGTTGAAGCGCGCATCGCACCACCCGATCACGCGCCCCATCAAGACTGCGGGGTGCGGTATACGTGACCAGAGCCAGCGCGGCTCTCCCAAAAGCGCATCGAGGATCATGCCAAGGATAAGGGTCAAAGTGCGGCTTCCAGTTGTACCCAGCGGTCTGGTGCGGGTAATCCCAGGCGCAACCAGTCAGGGGCATAAGGGAATGTTCGCGACCAGACGTGGCCTCTGGCAAGTCTGGTTTGAAGGGCTGTTGCATCATCCACTTGGTAGAGCCGGAAGAGCGAGGTGCCGCCGACCAACGCCGCCCCCGTTTGTGTCATCAGCCTGTCTATCCGTGTTGTGTCATCTGCCAGTCTGATGCGGGTTTCATCCGCCCATGCCGGATCGGAGAGCGCTTCGGCCCCGATGGCGAGGGCGGGGCCGGATACCTGCCATGGTCCCAGCAGGTCGCGCAGTTTGGCAATGATGACGGGATCGCCGATGGCGAAGCCAAGGCGTAGCCCTGCAAGCCCCCAGAACTTGCCGAAGCTCTTGAGTACAACCGTGCCGGGGCGTGCTGCCAGATGGATCAGCGACTGATCGGGTATGATATCGCAGAAACTTTCGTCAATGATCGTATAGGCGGCATCCAGATCGCTGACCTGCCAGATCTGTCCGTCGGGATTGTTGGGGTGCACCGCGACCAAAGCGTGGCTTGGGTCTTGACCCAAGTGCCACCCTGCTGCGGCAAAGGCTGCGCCATGTTCATTATACGTGGGGCCGGGGATGCAGACCTCGCCTGTCGGAATGACACGGGGCAGCGCTGCAATAATGGCAGATGCACCCGCCGCACCCAGGATTGCCGCCCCTTCGGGGACGTTCCAAAAGCGCCGCGCGAGTGCGTAGAGCCGCGCAAAGGCAGCCTCGTCCGGCAGTGCTGTCCATGCGTCATGGGGGAGGGCGGGCATAGGATATGGCACCGGATTGATCCCCGTTGAAAGATCCAGCCAGCCGGCACGGTCGCCGCCGTGGGCCGCAATCGCGGCATCAATGCCGCCGCCATGATCGCGCTTCTCCATCATTCTTTTGGCAATGGCGGGTGACGGGTGACGAAATGGCCCTTCACCGCCTGCGGCCACGTCCGGTAGGGCACTTGCCCCGTTTCCGATTCCGCGTGGGCTGCGGCGTAGGCGACAATGCCTTCTGCCGCCTCGCGCGATGGAGTAAATGTGCCTAAGGTATAGTTCAACTTGCCTTCACCCTGAATTGCGACATTGCAAGCGTTCTTGCAGCCCATCAAGCATGAAACACGCCGCGTTTTGACCCTTTCTATACCGCTCGCTGCAGTCTCGATCAATTCGGCCAGCACTTCTCCGTCGGTTTGGGCCATGTCGCCCGCGTCCCAGCCCTCTTGTTTGCAGGTGTCGCAGATCGTGATCCAGGTTGTCATGCTTTTTGGCCCAATATTTTTGCGGTTCTTCAAGCGGATTTTCGCCTCGCTTTCAAGCGAATGCGCGTAAGCCTGCCTTTTAGGATAGGTGTCGTCATAGCGTTAACACTTCGTTAACACATTGGGCACAGTGCTGTCCTACCAGGGTTAAAAAACCATCAACTTAATTCCTAAAACTGTCTCGAACGGGGAGTAATTATGCGCGCACTGATTGTCCAACGAAATGAAAATATCGGAGGCGTTTGGCAGCGGCATCTTGAGCGGCTTGAGGTCGATGTCACCCTTGTTCAGAGCGCGGCAAGGGCGTTGAACCTGATCTCCCGGGAAATCTTCGACGTGATCGTACTGGATCTGATGCCTGCCGAGGGCAGCGCATTGGCGGTCGCCGATCTGGTCCGTTTTCGGCAACCGCGCGCAAATATCGTTTTTGTGACCGACACCACCTTCTTTTCAGATGGGTCAATCTTCAACTACGCCGCCAACGCGCGCGCCTTCGTCAAAACCGCAACGCCGCCGCAGGACCTTGCGGCGATCGTCCACCACTATGGCACTACTGCCCTCGATCATGCGGCGCGTCGTAATCCAGTGTAGGATTGATTGGCAGAATACGGTGCGGGTTAATCGTGTCGTGACTATAGTGATAATGCCGCACGATATGTGCCATGTTCACGGTCTCGGCGACACCCGGTATCTGGTACAGCTCGCGCATGAACCCTGACAGGTTCGAATAATCCGCGATCCGCTTGCGATTGCATTTAAAATGCAAATGATAGACCGGATCAAACCGCACCAGCGTAGTCCAGAGGCGCCAGTCCGCTTCTGTCAGGCGATCACCCATCAGGTAGCGGTTTTCGCCAAGACGGTCCTCGAGCCAGTCGAGCGTGTCAAAAAGCGGATAGACAGCCTTGTCATAGGCGGCTTGCGTTGTCGCAAAGCCTGATTTGTAGACACCATTGTTCAGGGTGTCATAGATCCGGTCATTGACCGGAGCGATGGCATCACGCAGTTCTTCCGGCCAGTAGTCATCGGTATTGCCCGTGATGTGGTCAAAGGCGGAATTCAGCATCCGGATAATCTCGGAGCTTTCGTTCGAGACAATCGTCTCGCGTTCTTTATCCCACAGAATGGGGACGGTGACGCGGCCGTTCATATCGGGCAGCGCCTTCAGATAGATGTCGCGTGCGAAGGGCACGCCATAAAGCGTGTCTCCTGTGGCGCCGTCCTCGTCGGTTTCAAAGGTCCAGCCATCAGACAGCATGTCAGGATGCACAGCAGAAATGCTGATATGGTCGGTCAGGTCCTTCAACTGCCGAAAGACCAGCGTGCGATGCGCCCAGGGGCAGGCGTATGACACATAGAGGTGATAGCGCCCGCTTTGTGCTGCAAAGCCGCCCTCGCCGGAAGGGCCCGCTGATCCGTCTGCTGTGATCCAGTTGCGAAACTGAGCTTCTTTGCGCTCGAATGCGCCACCGGATTTCTTGGTATCGTACCAGACGTCATGCCAAACGCCATCTACAAGCTGACCCATCTTATCATCCTTTCGTTGTTGAGCCTCGACCTAGCCCGCCTGCGCCATAAAACAAAGGTCCGTCAGGGCGCATGCTTGGTGCATGAGTGCACAGGAGGGTGTTGTGGCCTGCCGCCACAAGGCATGATTGCGTCGCTTAAGCGTTTGCTCCTGCGTGACGCACTGTCTATACCGATGCCGACGAAGCCGCGCTGCGGCCAGAGAGGTTGGGGATGGAACGGTTGACCCAAAACGGGAGCCGGACATCACATCGTCAAGACCCGCCTGTCGGGGCCTCTTGTGATGACAGAAACGGAGGATGCCCATGCGGGGACTGCTGATACTTTTCTTTCTTTTTGCCGGAACATCGGCTTTTGCGCATCCGGGTCACTGGGCCGAGGTCGCGGGTCATGGTCATTGGGTTGCAGGTGCGGCTATTGCGCTGGCAGGTCTGGTGGCCCTTTGGGGTGAGTTGAAAAAGAAGAAAGAAGACGCAGAGCCAGAGGACGAAGAACTGGAAGAGCTGGAAGAGGAAAGCGCATGAAAACCGGCGTCATGATCTGCGGCCACGGATCGCGCAGTCAATCCGCCGTTGACGAGTTCGCGACCCTGGCGGACAAACTGCCCGCATATCTGCCGGATGACTGGATGACCGAGTATGGCTATCTGGAATTTGCCAACCCTGTGATCCGTGACGGTCTGGACAAGCTGCGCGAGGCCGGGTGCGCGCGCATCTTGGCCGTGCCGGGCATGCTCTTTGCCGCGATGCATGCCAAGAACGATATTCCCACGGTTCTGAATACCTATGCAGCCAAACACGGGATCGCGGTGCAATACGGGCGCGAATTGGGCGTTGACCCCAAGATGATCGCGGCCGCCGCTGGGCGTATTCAGGACGCCGTTGATCAAGCCAACGCGGAACATGGCGCGCTCCCCCTGACCGAAACCTGTCTTGTTGTGATCGGGCGCGGTGCATCAGATCCTGATGCCAACGGAAATGTGGCCAAGATCGCGCGGATGCTGCAAGAGGGCATGGGCTTTGGCTGGTGCGAAGTAGGCTATTCCGGCGTGACTTTCCCACTGGTAGAACCCTGCCTGCAACATGTGGCGCGCCTGCCTTACAAGCGCGTCATTGTGTTTCCGTATTTCCTCTTCTCGGGCATCCTGATCGACCGGATTTACGGCTTCACAGATCAGGTGGCGGCCGAACACCCCGGCATCCAGTTTGTCAAAGCGGGATACCTGGGTGATCACCCCAAGGTGCTGGAGACTCTTGCTGAACGGATCATGGAACAGGTCAGTGCGACGCCGCCGCCCAACTGCGGCATCTGCGGCTATCGCAGCCAGGTGCTGGCGCTCGAAGAGGGCAAAAGCCACAAAATCAGCGCCGAGGACCGCGCGCACCCTGCCTTTGGCGCTGTGCCGCCGTCCACCTGTGTGATGTGCAAATACCGCACCGCTGTTCTGGGCTTCGAGGGCGAGGTCGGGGCCGTGCAAGAAAGTCACCACCATCATGTCGAAGGCCAAGGTGCCAGCGCGCCCGGATCGAACGTGGCCGATTGCAGCCTGTGTGACACCTTCTGCACCGGCATGTGCCGGCTTGTGGCTGCGGATCATCACCATGATCACCACCACCATCATCACGACCACGACCATGGTCACCACCACCATGATCACGATCATGATCACCACCATGCGCCTTATCCTCATGCGAAGCATCCGCATGGTCCCGAAAGCGCGCGCAAATCCAAAGCCAAGACCTAAGGTTCACGGCAAGCGAAAGACAGCAATTTGCGCCCCTACGAAAAAGACCCTTCCGCGATCTACGCGCAAAGCTTTGCAACGGTCCGCGATGAGGCGCGGCTTGAGAGGTTCGCGCCTGCGATGCAGCCGCTGATCACGCGGTTGATCCATGCCTGCGGTATGATCGAGGTCGCGGATCGGCTGGCCTTTTCGCAAGGTGCTGCGGATGCCGGGCGCGCAGCGCTTGCCGCCGGTGCGCCGGTGCTCTGCGATTGCGAAATGGTGGGTGCGGGGGTCATCCGCCGCTACCTGCCCGCACACAATGAGGTGATCGTCACGCTGAACGATCCCGCGGTGCCGGGTTTGGCGCAGCATATCGGGAATACACGCTCTGCTGCTGCGGTGGAGCTGTGGCGCGACCGCATCGCGGGTGCAGTGGTCGCTATCGGTAACGCGCCGACGGCGCTTTTCCATTTGCTTGAGCTGCTTGATGCTGGCTGGCCGAAACCTGCGGTCATCCTTGGTTTTCCGGTGGGTTTCGTCGGTGCAGCCGAAAGCAAAGCAGAGCTGGCCGCAAATCCGCGCGGTTGTGACTATGTCGCCCTGCGCGGACGCCGCGGTGGGTCCGCAATGGCTTCGGCGGCAGTGAATGCTTTGGCAGCGGGGCTACCGGAAGATGCGTAATCACGCGCTCGTCAGCCCCTGCGGGCCCTCCGCGCGAAGCCGCCGACAGGGGGCGCCAAGCGATGGCTGATCCTTGGCTGCATATCGTGGGGATTGGAGAAGACGGGATGGAGGGGCTTGTCCCTGCAACCCGCGCCGTGGTCGAGGCCGCCGAGGTGATCATTGGCGGTGACCGGCACCATACACTGACGGAAACGGTTACGGCCGAGCGTCTGGCATGGCCGCATCCCTTTGACGCGCTGATATCGACGATTGAAAACCTGCGCGGCAGGCGTGTCGTGATCCTTGCGACCGGTGATCCGCTCTGGTTTTCGGTGGGCGCGCGGATCGGACGTGCGATAAATCCGGCCGAGATCGTATACCACCCGCAGCTTTCTGCCTTTCAGTTGGCGGCGGCGCGCATGGGCTGGTCCCTGCCGGATGTTGAAACGCTCACGGTGCATGGTCGTCCGGTCGAGCAGATGATCGCCTTTATCCAGCCTGATGCGCAATTGCTGGTGCTGACGACAGGGGCCGAAACCCCCGCCCAGATCGCCCGTTTCCTAACCGAGCGCGGCTTTGGCAAATCCCGCATGACTGTGCTTGCCGCGATGGGTGGTAAGGATGAAGCGCGCTTTGACGGGCTGGCCGAAAGCTGGGATCATACGGTGCCTGCTTTCAATACGCTTGCTGTTGAATGCGTTGCTGCCCCTGATGCGGCCTTGCTGCCGCGTGTGCCGGGGCTGGCGGATGATCTGTTCCTGTCTGACGGGACAATGACCAAGCAAGAGGTGCGCGCCGCGACTGTCGCCAAGCTGATGCCGATGCGCGGGGCGCTCTTATGGGACATCGGCACAGGCTGTGGATCGGTGGCAATCGAATGGATGCGCGCGGCACGCTATGCCCGTGCGATCGGGATTGAACCGCGTGCGGATCGGCGCGCCATGGCTGCCGCCAATGCGCTGGCGCTGGGCGTGCCGAAATTGGTTTTGGTGGAAGGGTCCGTGCCCGCGGCGCTGATTGGGCTGGACGCACCGGACGCTATTTTTATAGGCGGCGGTCTGAGCCGCGAGACTTTTAATGCGGCTTGGGCGGCTTTGCGTCCTTTGGGTCGGTTGGTTGCCAATGCCGTGACGCTGGAAAGCGAGGCAGAGCTGATTGCGCTGCACAAAGATCATGGCGGTGATCTGGTGAAACTGCAGGTCCACCGCGCAGAGCCTGTGGGCCGTCTGACGGGCTGGCGTCCGTCGATGCCGGTCACCCAGTGGAGCCTTGTGAAGCGATGACAGGGATTTTGTATGGTGTGGGGGTCGGGCCGGGTGCGCCTGATTTGATGACATTGCGCGCCGCGCGGCTGATTGAGGGTGCACACGTCGTGGCCTATCCCACACTTGCAGGGGCTGCGAGTTTCGCACGGGCGATTGCTGCGGATTTGATCGCGCCTGATGCGCAAGAGATCGTCATGGATGTGCCCATGTCGGTGGAACGTGCCCCAGCACAGGCCGCCTATGACAAGGGAGCGGCAGAGATTGCGGCGGCCCTTGATGCGGGGCGTGATGTTGTGTGCCTGTGTGAAGGCGATCCGTTCTTTTACGGGTCTTTCATGTATCTCTTTGCCCGACTTGCAGAAAGGTACCGCGTTGAGATTGTGCCTGGCGTGACCTCGGTTACTGCCTGTGCCGCGCGTGCGCGAATGCCACTGGCGGCGAGGAACGAGCGTTTGACAGTGCTGCCCGGACCTTTGCCAGAGGACGAACTGCGCGCGCGGATCGAAGGTGCGGAAAGCGTTGTGATCATGAAGGTCGGGCGGCATCTGGCCAAGATCAAGGGTGTGATTGATGCCCTCGGCCTGACCGAAGGTGCGGTTTATGTGGAGCGTGCAACGCTGCCGGAAGAGGTGGTTTTGCCGCTGGCGGATGCGCCGGAAAAGGCACCGTATTTTTCAATGATTTTGCTGACAAAAGGGGCCGATCCGTGGCTGTGAAACCCGTTGTATTGGCGCTTTCGCGCTCTGGTGAGGCGACAGCCCATAAGGTCGCCGCCGTGCTTGGTGCCCAAGTCCATGGGCGCGAGGGCCGCGTTGATCAAGCGGATGCGTTTTTTGCCAATGCGCTGGATCATGCGCGTGATTTGTTCGCGGCTGGTGTGCCGATTGTGGGGGTTTGCGCCTCGGGTATTCTGATCCGTGCGGTGGCACCGCTTCTGGCTGACAAGACGATAGAACCGCCGGTGATTTCCGTGTCCGATGATGGCGCGGTTGTTGTGCCGCTTTTGGGCGGGCATCGGGGGGCCAACAAGCTCTCGGCGACAATTTCGCAGGCCTTGAACGCCGTCTCTGCCGTGACAACGGCGGGGGATGTGGCCCTCGGGATTGCCTTGGATGAACCGCCCGCAGGTTGGCGATTGGTCAACCGCATCGATGCCAAAGCAGCGATGGCCGGCTTGCTGGCGGGTGGCGGCGCGCAGGTGAACGGTGATGCGCCTTGGCTGGCCGGTCTGCCACAGGGTGAAGGTCTGCGCCTGTCTTGCACGATGGCGCGGCAGACTGATCTGGGGGCTGACCATTTGCAGTTTGCCCCTCAGCGTGTGGCCTTGGGCGTGGGGTGTGCCCGCAATTGCCCGCCTGCGGAACTGGCGGCATTGGTCAAGGATGTGCTGCAAGAGGCGGGGATCGCGCCCGAGGCGGTGCATTCGGTCAATACGATCACGCTGAAAGGTGATGAGCCTGCGATCATCGCTTTGGCGGGTGATCTTGGCGTGCCGATGCGGTTGTTTGAGGCCGAAGCGCTGGAGGCGGAAACGCCGCGTTTGGCGAACCCGTCCGACGTTGTATTTGCCGAAGTCGGCACGCACGGCGTGGCCGAAGCCGCCGCACTGGCGCAAGCCGGCGCGGAGGGCGAATTTCTGGTGACCAAGCGCAAGACGGCCAATGCGACCTGTGCGCTTGTTGTGACGCCGGAGCCTGTGGTGGAACTGGCGGGCCGTGCGCGGGGTCGCTTGTCCGTCGTCGGCATCGGACCCGGTCAGGCAGCATGGCGCACGCCCGAGGTGTCGCGACTGGTGTCCAACGCCGAAGAGCTTGTGGGCTACGGGCTGTATATTGATTTGCTGGGGCCCTTGGCCGTGGGCAAGGCGCGGTCGGATTTTCCGTTGGGTGGGGAAGAGGACCGCTGCCGCTATGCGCTGGAACAGGCAGGGCAGGGCAAGAACGTGGCGCTGGTCTGCTCTGGCGATGCGGGTATTTATGCGATGGCGGCCCTTGTGTTCGAGCTGTTGGATCGCGGTCCCGACCAGATGGGTGTGTCGGATGCGGCGCGCCGTGTCGAGGTTGTTTGCTCGCCCGGTGTGAGTGCGTTGCAGGGGGCGGCGGCCCGAGCTGGTGCGCCCTTGGGCCATGATTTCTGTGCGATATCATTGTCGGATTTGCTGACACCGCGCGAGGATATCGTGAAGCGGTTAAAGGCCGCGGCGATGGGCGATTTTGTGATCGCGTTCTACAATCCGGTGTCGATGCGCCGACGGACGCTTTTGGCGGAGGCACGCGAGATCTTGTTGCAGCACCGTCCGCCTGAAACGCCGGTGATGCTGGCCTCTTCACTGGGGCGGCCCGAGGAGTACATACGCTATCGCCGATTAGATGAGCTGGAAGTGGATGAGGTGGACATGCTGACCGTTGTGTTGGTCGGGTCATCGCATTCGCGTTTGGCGGCACTGGGGGAAGGGCCGCGGATGTATACGCCGCGCGGATATGCGCGCAAGATTGACGGGGATCTGGCGGGATGACGCTTTTTGGCTGGAGCCAAATGCGCCCCACCCGCCGTCCCGTGGCCTCCGGCGGAAGTTTGATTGGACATGGAAAGATGAGGGTCTTGCAATGACCGTATATTTTATTGGCGCAGGTCCGGGTGATCCGGAGTTGCTAACGCTGAAAGCGGCACGGATCATCGGGGAATGCCCTGTGTGTCTTTATGCAGGGTCTTTGGTGCCTGCTGAGGTTGTTGCCTGTGCGCCTGCCGATGCCTTAGTGATGGATACCGCGCCGATGACGTTGGATGACACCCACGGCGTGATCCTGGAAGCGCATGCCAAGGGCCAGAATGTCGCGCGTGTGCATTCGGGTGATCCGTCGCTTTATGGTGCGATTGCTGAGCAGATCCGTCGCCTGAAGGCGGACGGTATCGACTATCAGATTATCCCTGGCGTGCCTGCTTATGCTGCGGCCGCCGCTGCTCTGGGCACGGAATTGACCGTGCCGGAAGTGGCGCAATCCATTATCCTGACCCGCATGTCGATGAAATCGACAGGCATGCCCGCGGGTGAAACGCTTGAGAATTTTGCGCGGACCGGTGCGACGCTCGCGATCCATCTTGGCATTCGCGCCTTGCGCGAAATCGAGCGGCAATTGGTACCGTTTTACGGCAAGGATTGTCCGGTTGCGGTGATTTACCGTGTGGGTTGGCCTGATCAGATGATTATTCGCGGCACGCTGACAGATGTGCGCGAAAAGGTGCGCGCAGCCAAGATCACACGTACCGCGCTGATTCTTGTGGGGCCCGCCTTGTCCGATTCGCACGGGTTTCCAGACTCTGCGCTCTATGATGCGGCCAAGCCACATGTGTTGCGGCCGCGTGTGAAGGCCTGAAATTAAGGCCTTTCTGCACTGCGGCGGATTTTGTCATTTGAATTTTAACTTTCTGGGGTCATCTTCTGAGATGTCTGGAGGGACTTGTTATGTTTACGTTTTTGCCTGACGCGGTTCGTCAGGGTCTGGAAGAGGCGCGCAAAGCTGCATTGAAGCGCAAGGATCGTTTGTCCGTGCAGGATGGCGATGACAGCTATCGGATCCGTAGGTTCTGGGATGGTGGCTTTGCGCTAGATCTTGAAGGGTCCGAGCGGTTGCGTGGTCATGTCGATATTTATGACGGACCTAAGCACCTTTATACCTGTCTGGTCGTGTCTTCTGTCGATGAAGAGAACGAGAGGGTGTTTGAGTTCAAATGGGCCACACCCGTTGCCTCGGGCCCGGCCGCCGATTTTGTGCGCCCGGATTTTGTTCCGGCCGGTTTGATCGGGCGTTAACGCTACTGCAAGTCTGCGAAAGCGGCCTGCATCCGACGCACGGCCTCTTCGACATTGGCCGTTTGGGTGGCAAGGTTGAAACGCATGAAGCTTTCACCGCCGGTGCCGAAAGTCGGCCCTTGGGAAACGGCGATTTTTGCCGTGTCCCTGATACGCGCTGATACCTCTTCATGGCTCATGCCGGTGTCTTCGAAACTGACCCACCCCAAATAGGTGGATTGCAACGGCATCGACCAGACCCCGGGGATTGCATTGATACCTGCGTCGAAAATCTCGCGGTTTTTTTGCAAATGGTCGATCTGCGCGTCTGCCCATGCCGCACCTTCCTCAGAATATGCGGCGGTGATCATGGCCACGCCAAGTGCGGATGGGTTGTAGTCGAGCATCGCAAGGCGCTTTTGCATGGCACTACGCAATGTTGGATCAGGAATGATCATATTGCCTGTCCGCTGACCCGCAATGTTGAACGTTTTCGATGCCGCAGTCAGATAGACGGTATTGTCTGTGTCGTCCGGCGCTGCGACAGCCGTGGGCACAAAGCAATGTCCAGCGTAGACAAGATCATGATGGATCTCGTCACTGACAAGCAGCAGCCCGTTTTTGCGTGCAAAGGCAGAGACCGCGCGTAGTTCATCTGCTGTCCAAACGCGTCCCGAGGGGTTTTGTGGTGAACACCAGATCAGCATTTTTTCGCGCCCGGTTAGCCGCGCTTGGGCATCGTCCAGGTCCAGCATATAGGTATCGCCCTGACGGACCAGCGGGCATTCGGTAACGACCCTGCCGGCCTTATTCACCTTATGTGCGAATTCGTGATACACGGGGCTGAAGATGACGGCGGCGTCACCCGGTTCTGTCCAGACGTCAAGGCAGAGCGCAATCGCGTTGCCCAGCCCTTGGGTCGTTAGAATCCAGTCTTTGTCGATGGACCAGCGATGACGGGTTTGCATCCACCACTGGATCGCACTGAAGTAGGCATCATTTGCGAATGTATAGCCAAAGACGCCATGTTCAGCGGTCGCCTTCACCGCCTCTATCACACAAGGCGCTGTGGCATAGTCCGAATCTGCCGTCCACATTGCCAGCCCGTCCTTTGGAGAAACGCCATAAAGCCTTTCCATCAGGTCCCACTTGGTACTGTTGGTTCCGCGACGGTCGACGGGCGTGTTGAATGACATGGGCTGCTCCTGAATATTCAACGGCAAATTGCGGTGTTGCGAAACGGGGTGCAAGCCGAAATTCGTGCTGTGCTTGCGATGGGCGGCGCGACGCATTAGATCACCGCCATGGCACTGAAAAAAATTCTTATCCATCCCGATCCGCGCCTGAAAAAGGTCGCTACACCTGTGACTTCGGTGAACGACGAATTGCGTCGTCTCGCCGATGACATGCTGGAAACAATGTATGACGCGCCCGGTATCGGGCTTGCCGCGCCGCAGGTTGCGGTCATGGACCGGATGTTGGTCATGGATTGCGCCAAAGAGGATGATGCCACGCCAGAGCCGATGGTGTTGATCAACCCGGAAGTGGTTTGGACGTCGGACGCGCGGAATGTCTATGAGGAGGGCTGTCTGTCGATCCCTGAGCAATACGCAGAGGTCGAGCGCCCTGCCGAGGTTGAAGTGTCGTGGATGGATCTTGATGGCAAGACAAGACGCGAGCGGTTTGACGGGCTCTGGGCGACCTGCGTGCAGCATGAGATCGACCATCTGGATGGTAAATTATTCATTGATTATCTGCGTCCGCTGAAACGGCAGATGATCACGCGCAAGATGCAGAAACTGAAACGCGAAATGGCGCGGGGCTGACGCGTGGCGGTGCTTGAGCTGCGATTTGAGGGTGATCCCGTTTTGTTGGAAACGGCAGCACCCGTGCAACAGTTCGACGAAGAGCTGGCCGGACTGGTCCGCGATATGTTCGAGACGATGTATGCCGCTCCCGGTCGCGGATTGGCCGCGCCGCAGGTGGGTGTCAGCACACGGGTCTTTGTTGTCGATACAGATTGGAAAGATGCAGACCCGTCGCCAATGATTTTCATTAATCCGGAAATCGCAAATCAGTCCGAAGATAAGGCCGTCGGGACCGAGGCTTGCCTTTCGATCCCCGGTAAAAGTTTTGATGTCAGTCGTCCGCTTTGGGTGGAATTACGTTGGCAGGATCTAGATGGCGTGGCGCATCACGGACGGTTTGAGGGTGTGCAGGCGATTTGTATTTGTCATGAGCTTGACCATCTGAACGGCTTATTGGTTACAGAAACGGGCGTGCTGCAATGACACATCGTCCTTTTGTCATTTGGCCGCATCCGGCACTGCGTACCTCCGCGACACCTGTGGCGGACATCACCGACGAGGTGCGCGCGATCTGGGATGAAATGATCATTGCCATGGACAATATGCCGGGTGTGGGCTTGGCGGCGCCCCAGTTGGGCATTGATATGGCTTTGGCTGTCGTAGATGCCTCTGAAGGACGGGGTCAGGCGATCTGTATGGCCAATCCTTCTGTCTTGCACAGTAGTATCGAACCGCGCGTGCATGAAGAAGGGTCACCCAACCTGCCTGGTGTTTGGGCCAAAGTGACGCGACCTCGCGCCGTGACGGTGCGGTTTATGAACAAAGATGGTGCATGGGAAGAACAGGACTTTGTCGGTCTTTGGGCAACGTCTGTACAGCATCAGATTGACCACTTGGCGGGTAAGATGTTCTTTGACCACCTGACCCGGGTGAAACGGAATATGCTGATAAAGAAAGCAGCGAAATTGCAGCGGCGCTGATGTCGGGATGCGCGCCGCGCGGAAGTTTGACTGGACATGGAAAGACGGTGGTCATGCGTATAATTTTTATGGGTACACCCGATTTCTCGGTGCCGGTTCTGGATGCACTTGTTAATGCGGGTCACGAGATTGCGGCTGTCTACTGCCAGCCGCCGCGTCCAGCGGGGCGGGGCAAAAAGGATCGTCCCTCACCTGTGCAATTGCGCGCCGAGGCTTTGGGGCTGGAGGTGCGCCACCCTGTGTCATTGAAGGGTGCAGCCGAGCAGGCTGATTTTGCTGCACTGGATGCGGATATTGCTGTGGTCGTGGCCTATGGTTTGATCTTGCCTCAGGTGATTTTGGACGCGCCCAAAGCAGGGTGCCTGAACATCCACGCCTCGCTTTTGCCGCGCTGGCGGGGGGCTGCGCCTATTCATCGTGCGATTATGGCAGGTGATGCCAAGACGGGCGTTTGCATTATGCAAATGGAAGCAGGTCTTGATACTGGCCCCGTCTTGCTGTGCGATGAAACTGCGATTGGTGTCGAGGAAACCACCGGTGCGCTGCATGACAGGCTGTCGCAAATGGGTGCGGCGCTGATTGTTCAGGCGCTTGCACAGCTGGATCAGTTGACCCCGCAGGCCCAGCCAGAAGCGGGCGTGACCTATGCTGCGAAGATCGACAAGACAGAGGCACGGGTAGACTGGACGCAACCCGCAGCGCAAATTGACCGGCTGATCCGCGGATTATCCCCCTTTCCGGGCGCGTGGTGCGAAGTGGAAGGTGAACGCATTAAACTGCTCGGTGCGCGGCTTGCTGACGGTGAGGGTGTACCCGGGCAGGTGCTTGGCGGATTTCGGATTGCCTGCGGGAGCGGGGCGATCGAAGTGACCGAGGCCCAGAGAGCAGGCAAGAAAGCAATGGCTGCAGATGAGATATTGAAGGGTTTGGCGCTAGGGGATTTTGTCAGCTAGTGCGCTATTTCCTCAAGAACGGGGTAAGAACCGGACCGCGACCGTGTCAAATATCACGTTTTTACAAAGATGTGCGATTTATCGCCTGAGGTCGGTTTTGTCATCATGCCGGAGAGTGCTATCAGGGGATTCGGAAATTTCTGGGTAAAGTAATGACATCAGTGACGAAAATCACCCGCCGCTCATTCACGGCGATGGCAATGGCAAGCACGGCAGCAGCCTGTGCGCCGCGCGTTCCGGAAATGGAGATCGAGCCCGTGGCGCCGGTGTCATTTGTCGAGGGCTACGGCCCAATCGAGGATTCGGGTTATATCCTTCCCGGTATTCCGTCTGAATACCTACAAGGGGTGAATCGCCGGATGACCGGCTGGTACAACGGTGAGGCCGAACCCAACACGCTGGATGTCGATCCTTACGCCAAGTTCCTTTATCATGTCCGCGATGATGGCACAGCAACGCGCTATCCGGTCGGTGTGGGCCGCGCGGGGCGATCAATTCGCGGCTCGGCGACGATGCAATTCATGCGCAAGTGGCCGAGTTGGACGCCCACCCAGAACATGTTGCGGACAGAACCGGAAGTTTACGGTGATTTCGCTGCGGGTATTCCAGGCGGGCTGCGCAGCCCGCTGGGTGCGCGCGCGCTGTACCTTTTTCGCGGGTCGCGTGATACGCATTACCGTATTCATGGCACGAATGATCTGGAATCGATCGGGAATTCCGGCTCCGCCGGATGTATCCGGATGTTCAATCAGGATGTGATCCATCTTTATGACCAGATCGAGGCCCCGATGAAGGTTCTTATCCGCTCGCCCGAAGAGTCGCAGCGTGTTGACCCGGAGAATTTCGGCCGTGGCATTGAGCTGCCACCAAAGATCATTTCGGCTGAAGAACTGTTGGGTGAAGAGGCTGTTGCCAACGATCGCCCGCCAGTTTTTGACGACGCATAAGCCCTTTTCTTTATTGTCATTGACGTCCAAACTCGCTTTCGAGCCGGTGCGCTTGCGCGCGGCGTGATATTGAACGCAGGGGCCACAATACTTACGTCTCTGTTATAAAAGAATAAATGAGGGACGTTTTATGGCCAATTTCGAGACTCAGATTAAGGAATCTCAGGCACAGGTTGCCGAGGCACAAAGCAAAATTTCCGAACTGACCAGCCGGATCGAAATTGCGCGCAACAAGATGGCGGAAGGCACCGACATTTCGGTTGATATCGAAAATGCCAGTCTTGAAGACGTGCATGCCCATACCGAGCTGATGAATGCCAATATTGCCGAGCTGATCATGGGGCTTGATGACGTCACCACGGCCTTCTCCAAGGACTTTGACGAAATGCGCTCCAAGACCGGCATGGAGAGCTTTGTCGGCATCTTCAGCAAGGCGAAAGCCGATAGCATGCGTCAGGAGCGTATGCGCACGGCCTCGATTGATGACAAACTGCAGGATCTGATCAGCAAGTCCGATGTGATCATGAAGCTGCTGGAAGGGCAGTTGGCGGTGCTGAATGAGCAAAAGGTCAGTGTTGAGAAGAACCTGAGCGGGACGCTGGAAGAGCGCGAAGCTACGGTTGGTGAACTGGAAGCATTGCGTGCGGATATCCTCGCGATGGATCCCCAGATCATCACGCTGGAGAACAAAATCTCGGTCGAACAGGATGCTGCGGCGCGCACGAAACTCGAAACCGAGTTGGCGGCGTTGAACGGCAAATACAATGAAATGGTGCAGAACGAACAGGTGCAGTTGGCCAAAAGCCAGACGCTTGAGCGCTATATCGAGAAGGGCAAAACCTGGATCGACAGCCTGCAGAACCAGGCGGCCACACAGATGGTGCTGATCAACAAGCTCCAGACAGACACCAAACAGCGTGTTGTGCTTTATGATGCCTTGTCGAAGTCGTTGAAGACCGCGCAGCAGCAGGATGTGGCCCACAAGATCAACGAAATCGGTGTGAAAACGGACCAAGAGGCGCAGTCGGCAATGGCGGCGATTGGCTCTGCCACGAACGCCCGGATGGCCGATATGCTGGAAGCCCACGAAGACCACATGGTCTTTGCCCGCGAGGTGCTGGAGGCCAAGGCGAAAGCGGACGAGCGTTTCGTGCGCCGGTTCCAGGAGATCGTGAAGAAGCACGACAGCAATCAGTATGGGGCGTAGGGTGGGTGAAACCCACGCGTCCTGATATGACCGCCCCTGACCTCCAAGCCGATCACATGAAACTGGAAGATACCCGCGTTACGCGCCGGTATTTCGACAAGTTTGCCAAGATCACCAGCCATCTGACCAAGGTCGCCGCGACCATGGAAACCGAAGGGCGCTTTGATCGCAAAGAGATCGAGGTCATGGCGCGCTATCTGATCGGGCTCAACTGGACCTTCACGGCGCTGGCGCACAAGTACCATTTTGCGGGCCGCTTTGCGCATTCCGGCAAGCTGACCTTTGACCGGCATGAAAGCGGGTTTCCTGTGTATCAGGAACTGCTGGAGATGGCGAATGATGCGTTGCAAGCGGAACGTCACCTGACATCGCAGCCGGGCGTGGGTGATCTGAAAGACCAGATGGTGCGAGTGATCCTGAGCGAGCAGGAGATCCCCACGAAGCTGCAATATGCGTTGTCGCAGCGCCTCTACTACGAAGAACTGTCGCGCGGCGATCAGTTCTGGGCGCGCAATGATCCGCAATGCTTGTGGCGGGGAAACGAAGCGGACAGGCGGCGGTTTCTGGTGCATTGGGCGGTCTATGACAGTCAGGTGAACCTGCCCACGATCTACCTGATGGAATTGGAGGATACGGGACGGACCGGTCTGCCGAAGGATGAACAGCGCTGGCCCGAAGCGCAGGCGCATCTGATGGCGCAGTCCTTGGCGCATCTCAAGCTGCTGACGATTGCCAAAGGGTTTGACGAGGATTTTGACGACCTGCACCCGACCCGTTTGCGCCGGTTTCACATCGGGCCGATGTACAGTAATGCGTTTACGCGCCAATCGGGCCCGTTGCGCGACGTCTTGCTCGACGCCAACGCGCCCGCCGGTGAGGATTGGGCCTTGGTCTGGACCGAGGAAGAACTGCTGTCGGACCGCGTCGAGAATGTGAAATCGGGGTGGTTCGGCTCTGTTGAAAGGCAGATTTTTGCCTTGGATCCCTTTGAAGGTGGTGGCGCGGAAACAGGGGCAAGCCGGATGGAGCGGTCTTTGATCATGCCGGAACGTCCCTATCAGGCTTTGGCAGAGCGCAACCCCGCAGGGTTTCGCGATGTGCGCAAGTTCGTTGTCAGCGATACGGGACGGGTGTTGAGTTACAGATAGGGTGGGGCAAGACCCACCTTACGACGCGGCGCGGGAAGTGCCGAAAACGACAAAGAGGAAACGATGAGCCAATCAAGTGATCAAATGGAGCTGCGTGAAGACGATATCCGCAAGCACTATATCCCCGCTGCGGAAATGCTCATGCATCTCGATCATGCACCGCGACTGGCCAAGGCGCGCCTGTCGCTAGAGGCACCAGAAAAGTCACCCGATGTGGCGGCAACCCGCCGTCGGTTCCGCTCTACAACGCCGGGATTGCTGTCGCGCACTTCGGCGCCTTCGGGTGGTGTGCGCCTGTTGGACCGGATCGCCGAGAGTGATGACGATGACCCATTAACCTCGCCTGCACAGGCGGCGGTGGCACACGCGCTGCGCCGTGCGTTGTCGATTGCATTAACTGTAGCGGATGCCTTTTCGGATCAGACCGCACTGACCGAATTGAAGCGCATCAATCTTGAGGGCCGTTTGCCGCAGGAAAGGTCTGTTGAATTTACCGAGTACCTGACAGCGGAATCTCTGGTTGCGCTTTACACATTTGCCAATGCCTCATCGTTTCTCTTGGCCACACAAGGGAGTGAGCAAAGTGTCGATGTGGGGTCCGTGGAAGAAATTCTGACGGATAACGCGCCATTGGCGTTGCATGGAGCGATTTGGGAGCTGGATCAGAAGCTGGGCCAGTTTGCCAAGGATGAGGCGACGCTGATTGCCACCGTGCTTGCCTATGCCGAGCAGTTGATGGAAAGGGTTGCGCTGCGTGCTTCGACCGCGGGGCGTCTGGCGTCGTTCAATGCCGCCTCTTGGCGTGTGGAAGCGGATGATTTTGTGGTGCAGGGATTTACCCCTGCGCGCAAGGCCAAGGGCTCTACCCTGACCATGACCTTCAAGAAGCCGAATGAGGTCGTGGGCAATCACATCGCCAAATATCAGGCGATGAAGCTGTCCAAGATGCTGATGGCCTATGATTTTGACCGCAGACTGAACCCCTTCGCTGAGCTGGGCGGGTTCATCTTTACCTTTATGGGCGACGGCAAGCCCGGCACGGGCAAAACAACGCTGATCCAGATGATGGCGGGGTTGATGCATGAGTACTGTCAGAACGCAGGCTATCCGTTTCGCTATCAGAACCTGAGCACGGATAATATCGACAGCTATCAGGGTAAATCCGGTCAGAACGCCAAGGCGTTTATCAATAATGTGCTTGATCCCGGGGTGATCGGTTTCGGAACAATTGATGATATCGACCAACTGGCAGGCAAGCGGGGCGACCGGCAATCCTCGGCGGGGCAGTTGGAGATTACGGCCGTTTTGATGGAGAGCTTTGCGGGTGCC
Organism: Yoonia sp. R78084; assembly: GCF_044595625.1. Lineage (NCBI taxonomy): Bacteria > Pseudomonadati > Pseudomonadota > Alphaproteobacteria > Rhodobacterales > Paracoccaceae > Yoonia > Yoonia sp. R78084. The sequence continues at coordinate 2,582,801 of NZ_CP138993.1, read as the reverse complement.
AATACAGTCGTGCGGGGCAACTGCACCTTCGGGATGTTCTCGAACTATCCCGAAAACGTGGATGACGCATTGCGTCAGCGTGCCGGTGCGCGGTTTCTGGTCGATGGGCCGCAAACGCGCGAAGACTATATCGATATCCTTTATCTGCTGATGGGCAAGAACCACGATATCCCCGTTGGCGCGCATGAGGTGTTCAGCGCGCAAGAGATCAAAAAGGCCGTTGCAGCCAGTTTTGACAGCCATTCCCGCCCGCATGAGGAAGGACTCCAACGGGTGTTCGAGCGGGTGCATGCGCAGGTTGGTGATCTGGATACGATTGCGAAGCTGGGGACCTATCTCAAAGGGATCCAGGAGGCGGATGAGCGGTTCACGGGTCGCGCGATCAAGAACATCACGGACGCGGTGAAAGTCCGCGCCATGGATTTCGAATTACCCGATGAATGGATGGAAGAGCCTGACCTGTTCCTGTTCAAGGATTATGACACCAAAAAGGGTATGATTTCAGAGCTACGCCAGCCGATCACGGTGGACATGGTGATACAAGAGATCAACCGCTACGCTGACAGCGAATTCCGCTATGCGGATAAATCAGACGAGGTTGCGATTGACGCGATGGTACGCGATTTCGGGCGGCAGGAGATTGCCAAGAAGCGGTATCTGGAGGGGAAGGGATCATGACGCATGACGCAGCCCCGGACTTGATCCGGGGCTTCAGCCTGAAAGACAGCAAGAAGTCCCGGATCACGTCCGGGATTGCGGTCAGGACATATGGCTGAGCTCCTGTCAGAAGGGCTTTTCCTGCCGGTGCTTGTTCTGGCAGGTGCGGCATTTGTGGTGCCGCGTTTGCTCGCACACGTGTTGCCCGAAGGCGTTGTGCCGTTGATGATGAATGCCTTGCTTTCGACGCTGGTTCTGTTTGCGTTGTCTGCGGCGTTCTTTGCGCTGCTCTATTTTTGGCAAGGGGTACCGTTGGCACAGCTTGCAGATGCGGGCCTCTTGGCGAGCATCGGGTTTTTTGGTCGCCTTGGCCTGATGGCCGCAATCATCTGGGCGCCGATCATGATTTTGTCGGTCGCAGGCCTGCCCCGCAAATGGGTCAAGGAGACGTGGTAGCATGGAGCTATTGATCGAAAAGGGATTGATGTTCGGCAACCTGATCCGCGTGGACTCACCGGTGCTGGTCGAACGCTACAATCGTGCGCTGAAACACCTCACAGGCCGTCAAACAGCACAAAACGTGTTCCATATTGATATTTCTGGCTACTCGCCAGAGATCGGCGATGAATTTGGTGACGACCTTTACCTTAACCACAAAGGTGTCAATCGCCAGTTCATTCTGCTGACAACCGAACAGGCGACAGCACCGCTTCTGAATGCGAAATTCTCGACCTCGCGTGGTATCCTGCGGCAGTTCATCGAAGAAAACCGCGCCGAGCTTTTTGCGCTGACGGCACGTGATGCGGTGGCCGGGGAGCTGGTGAATTCGGTTTATATGGCCGACACACCTGCCAAGCTTTTTGACATTCGCAAAATCACAATCGAGGCCGACACCACCAGCGGCACCGTCGCAGCCGCGGCCAAGCTGGGCGCGATGATTGACCGTTTCAAGACCGCACCTGATGGCTGGTATGATGACGTGCTGATTGCCGACATGATCGGCATGGCAAAGAAAACCGGCGATGTGGTGCGCAACCCAGTGTCGTTGCGCAGGATGTCGTTCGGACAGGAGAATTTCTGGACCGCGCATTTTGGCGGGATTTATATCTTTCGCGGTGTGGAGCATCCGGCGGCAATCGTGGCCGGCGCAAAAGATGCGGTGGGCGATCTGCCGATCCCCTATACTTTCGATCTTCGGGATCGCTCCGCCATTGCCAGGTTTCTGTCGCTTAATGATCTGGTCGAGCCGATCATCAAGGCACGCGGCATTGATGCGGCTGCCATCCTGCATCAGAAAATGGATTTCATCGTGGCCTCCGTGGCGGCCCAAATGCAAGAAGACCTGACAGGGGTCACGCGCCATGACCTGCGCCGTTTGGGACGACACTATGCCGCGCAACTGCCGCAGGAATGGCAGGGGCTTGCGGCACTCTTGCGCTGGGCCGAAGAGGACGGGCCGTGGCCCACGATTACATCGGACCATCCAGCCTATTTCTACACGCTGCGTGCCAAGTCGCATGTTGATGCGGATCTTGTGAACAGGCTCTTGGCCGAGCTGACGCCACTGGATATCCGTCAGTTGTTTATTTGCCATAAAGAAGCGTTCTATGCCGCCTATGCCCAATGGCTCGAGGAAAAGCAGGCCTATGTCGTTGATTTTCTTGACCATGAATACCAAGTCGATAAGGCGGGCGCACGCGCAGCACTGTACGGCCATGTCGATCCGGCGCCTGCGTTGCCGCGCGTTTCGCGGTCTGATTTGGTGGCGCGGGTCGGTCCATGGGGCGCGATTAGACGAGGAAGAGGGTAATGGGATTTATTAAACTGGTCGTCTTCGGTTTCATCGGGCTGACCGTGATTTATTTCTCGGTCTCGCTCTACTCACGCTCGGTTCGTAAAGAGCGGCTTGAGGATGAATTCGATGCCGAAAATCCTGACGGGGATCGTGAGGCCCGCGATGCTTTTGTCACCGAGGGGCTTAAGGCCTATGATGCGTCCATCCGGCCCAAGCTGATCGGGCTGGTCTATGTGGTTCCAACGCTCGCAATCGGGGCGATCGTTTACATGATAAACGCCAATTGAAGGACGTGTTATGCGCAAGATAAAGATCACATTCCGGGTAATCGTCTTTTTGATGATCGGTGGCCTGTTGCATTACGCGCTGCCGCAGCACGATGTTGTGCGTGTTGTGAATACCTATCAGGAACGGCAGGACCTGAACGACTGGACCCGTATTTTCTGGGCAAGGCCCGATGACCAGTCCGCAACACTGATCAACCGTGATGTGCAGTTTATCCAGACTGTCAAAATGCGGACATGGCTGCTGGGGTTTGTCCCGCGCGATACAACCGAGGTGATGGTTTATCGCAACGAGGATACCGGTTGGGGCTGGCCGTTCTATTTCAAATTTGACACAGCCAACCTGCAGACCGAGGCAGATGACCTCAGTTCGACGGCGCAAGACCCGCAATGGGCCGTGATGACCCACTACGGCTGGCGCAACGAGTATTTCTCGGCCTTTCCCAATGCCGTGGCAATCCGGCCCATCGACAACCCGAACGTGACGATCATTCCGTGGTTCAACATCTTCTTCTTTATCGCATTGATGGCCGCCCTCTTGTTCATCCGCGCCATGTGGCGACAGTTCCGCGAACGTTCGGTTGATCCGTTGCTCGATGCAGCGGAACACCAGTTCGATGAGGTGCAGGCCGAGGTTGCTCAGCGTCGCGGACGTTTCACCAAATGGCTGGATAGCTGGCGCGACAAGAACAAAAACCGCCCTGTGAAGTAGACGTTGTAGGGGGCTTTGCCCCCGCCGCGTACCGCGTCTCCCCCAGGATATTTTCGGGCCTATAATGGCCGAAGGTCTTTATTCCCCGTAGGGGATCCAGATGTTCTTCACCTCTGTGCTGGCGGCAAGATAGTCGCGGGCCGATGGCGTTAGCGCCTTGCCGTAGTTCACCCATGTGCGTTTGAGGTTGCCTGCGCTGCCCTGCTCGATCACAGCGCTCAGGTCGCTGCTTGAGAATGACCAGACCGCGTCAATGTCCAGATGTTTGGCCAGTGTCGGGGCAAGCTCGGCGTGGCTTCCGGTGAGGATATTGACCACGCCGGCAGGAACATCAGAGGTTTCGAGCACCTGATAGAAGTCAGTTGCTGCCAGCGGGAAAGGTTCGCTTGCTGCGAGGATCACGCGGTTGCCCATCGCGATCGCAGGCGCCATCGCGCTGATCAACCCGCCAAGCGGTGCTGCGTCGTCGCAGAGGACCCCGATGTTGCCAACCGGTTCTTTCATCGCCAGAGCGACGCCGCGGATCGGCACGCCATGCACTTGGCCGTCATACTTGTCGGCCCATGCGGCATAGATAAAGAGGGTGCGGATCGCACCTTCGACTTCTTCCGCGCCGCCACGCCCACCTGTCATCTGGTTGATCCGCGTGGCGAACTCCTCTGCGCGGGCCGAGAGGTTTTCGGCGACATAATAGAGGATCTGCGCGCGCAGGTGCCCTGTCGTCCTGGACCAGCCTTTGGCGGCGTTGCAGGCCTCAACCGCGTTGCGGATGTCTTTGCGATTGGCCAGCGATGCGTGGCCGAGCAATTTGCCACGGGGGCTGTAAACGGGGGTGGAATAGCCGCCATCGGGCCGCGCCTGTTTGCCGCCGATATAAAGCTTGGCCGTGCGATCCAGCGGATCGGCAGGGTGGCCGTCTTCGGTTGTGAAGGCTTTGATCTTCTTCAGCGCTTTGGCCGTGCCTGTCGGTTTGGTATACCCTGCCAACCCTTCCCATCCGCCTTCGCGCCCGAAACCGCTTTCGCGCACACCACCGAAACCGGCAGCGGCGTCCATCATATTGGTGCCGTTGACCCAGACGATGCCTGCGGCCAGTTTGGGCGCGATATCAAGGGCAAGGTTGATGTTTTCAGACCAGATTGATGCGGCCAGACCGTAGCGCGTGTTATTGGCGATCTCGACTGCTTCGGACGGGGTGCGGAAGGTTGTCGCGGCCAAAACAGGGCCAAAGATTTCTTCCTGCATCAGCGTTGAAGCTGGCGACAGGCCGGTGATCAGCGTTGGCGGATAAAAGCAGCCTTCGGGTGCTTTGACCTGATAGGTTTCACCTTCGGTATTGGCGCTGACCATTTTAGTGATTTGCGCCAGTTGGACAGGGTCAACGATGGCGCCCACATCGATGCATTTGTCCAGTGGATCGCCGATGCGCAGCCCGTCCATGCGGGCCTTCAGTTTTGTGTAGAAGCGCTCTGCGATGCCCTCTTGCACCAACAGGCGCGAACCAGCGCAGCAGACTTGTCCCTGATTGAACCAGATTGCATCGACGAGGCCTTCAACGGCGCTGTCAATGTCGGCATCCTCGAATACGATGTAAGGGGATTTGCCGCCCAGTTCGAGGCTGAGTGCCTTGCCTGATCCAGCGGTTGCCTCGCGGATTTTGCGGCCGACTTCGGTTGATCCGGTGAAAGCGATCTTATCGACCTCGGCGGCGACCAGCGCCGCCCCGGTTTCGCCGTCACCGGTGACGATGTTCACGACACCCGGCGGCACACCTGCTTGCGTGCAAATGTCGGCGAAAACCATTGCGGTGAGCGGGGTATATTCGGCGGGTTTCAGCACGACCGTGTTGCCCATCGCCAATGCGGGTGCGATTTTCCAAGCGAGCATCAGCAGCGGGAAATTCCACGGGATGATCTGCCCGCTCACCCCTATGGCCTCGCGGTCGGGGAGTTCGGATTTCATCAGCTGGGCAAAGCCCGCATGATGATAGAAATGCCGGATTGCCAAGGGCACGTCGATGTCGCGGCTTTCGCGGATCGGTTTGCCATTGTCGAGCGTTTCCATCACTGCGAGCAGGCGGGCATGTTTTTGCATCAGACGCGCGATGGCATAAAGGACACGGGCGCGTTTGTGGCCGGATTTGGACCAAGCGGGCTGTGCCTTGCGCGCGGCGGTGACGGCAAGGGCGATTTCTTCGGAAGTGCCCTTGGTGACTCCTGCCAGTCGTTCGCCGGTGGCCGGATTGTTAGTGGCAAAGTCGTCGCGCATGGCGCCCCATTTGCCGTTGATGTAATGGCCCGCGATGCCGTCATGATCGGCCAGCCACGCCAGCGCCTCGGCACTGCTTTCGGGGGCGGGGCCGTAATCCATGGTGTCGAATATTTCTTTAATGGTCATGGCTTATCCAATCGCGTGCCGCCACTGGGCGGAATAGGCGCCTGTGACGTGATGTTCGAGTTGCCGTTCGATGTCGCCCAGAAGGCTAGAGGCGCCAAAGCGGAAAAGATCAGGTTGCAGCCAGCGGTCACCCAGTTCGTCCTTGATCATGCTCAGATAAACCAAGGCATCCTTGGCCTTGCTGATGCCGCCGGCGGGTTTATAGCCGACTTTAATGCCGGTACGATCCTGATAATCGCGGATCGCGCGGATCATGGTAAGTGTAACAGGGAGAGTGGCATTCACCGGCTCTTTGCCGGTCGATGTCTTGATGAAATCGGCGCCCGCCATCATGCATACAAGGCTGGCACGGGCGACGTTGCGCAGGGTGCCAAGTTCGCCTGTGGCCAAAATCGCTTTGACATGCGCGTCGCCACAGGCAGCGCGCATTTCCTTCATTTCATCATAAAGCGCTTGCCAGTTGCCTGTCAGCACATGGCGGCGGCTGATCACGATGTCGATTTCCTGCGCGCCCGCGGCAACGCTTTCGCCGATCTCGGCAATGCGCAAATGGAAGGGCGAGAGGCCGGCTGGAAAGCCGGTCGAGACCGCCGCGACTGGAATATTCGTGCCTTGGAGCGCATCGACTGCCGTTGCAACCATATCGTGATAGACGCAGACCGCACCTGTGGTCAGGCCTTCCATCCCCAGCGCCTCAAGGATGGGTTGCGCAACAGGCTGGCGCGCTTTGGCGCAAAGACGCCGCACGCGGCCTTCGCTGTCATCGCCGGACAGTGTGGTCAGGTCCATCAGGCTGATCGCCTTGCAGAGCCATGCCGCTTGATAATCCTTCTTGACGCTGCGCCGTCCGGGCAGGGTTTGTGCCCGCCGTTCGATGGCCGAAGTATTGGCCTGCACTGCCATGACCCAATCCAGATCAAGCGGCATGCCGTCGTTGCGGGGTTCATGGACTTGCGGCAGTTGCGATGTCGCAAGCGTGGGGGAGTGGGTGGTTTGCAAGGTGGCCTCCTGCGGTGCCTCGTGAAGGTGGCACTTTGGCGCTGTATTGGCAAGGTTTGACCGCTTGGTCAAATATTATGTTGTCTGACCTGACGTCGCGCGGCTCAGGCCGGTTGTACGACCTGTTTTTGGTATTTTTGCCGATACTGCAAAGGGGTCAGCCCGTGGGCTGCGCGAAACAGTTTGTGGAAATGCGACATGTTGGGGATGCCGCAATCCGCAGCGATTTCGCTGATCGCTTCGCTGTCCGTGGTCAGGGCGCGGGCGGCATGTTCCATCCGGATGTGATTGATGTAGTCGGACGGTGTCTGCCCCAGATATTTGCGCATCATCCGGCTGACATGCGGGTGCGCTTTGCCCGTAATCGCGACCAATCCTGCGGATCCGTCGCGAAAGACCTCTGGTGATTTGGCGGCGTTGCAAGCGGTTAACAGCCATTCGGGGATCTGCGTGTCAAAGACGTTTGCGGTCAGGTCGGCACAGAGCGGCAGCAAGAACGCTTCGGCGGCAAGCGTGTCGCAAGGGCTATTTTCCAACTGTACGGCGGCATGGTTGAGTGCCGCCAGTTGCCGGATATCACGGTGCGTTTGCACAGGGCCTTGGGGGGCCCAGAACAAATGTCCATCGACGCTGGGGTGCCGCGCAACCAGCGCCTTGATGATATCGGGATGGATGCTGAGCGACACCACAAGCGCATGTTCGCCGCGTCCTTGCAGGGCGTGGGGCTGTCCCGGTTGAATAAAGACAAGCTCACCTTCGCCAAGCGTTTCGGCGCCACCGGCGAGATGATGGCGGACCATGCCGTTTTGTACCCAGAAAAGTTCATAAAAGTCGTGATCATGCAGTGTTCTGGGGCGTGTCGGCGCCAGCGTTGCCCGCGTCAGCCGGATTTGCGTGCCGGTGGCCAGGATGTCAGCATGAAAGAGCGTGTGTTTCATGAAATCAAATTAGCACAGTCATTGCTGCGGTGCAGCATGAAAAGACGTGTGATTTTGGCCGAAATAATCAAGGGATTCTGGGACCTTCATGCAATCTCTGTTTCGTGGTCCGCCATGGGCTGCATGAGTCAGGCCGAATCGTACGTGATTGGCGTGACAAACCGTCAGCGCCACGCTATGGCGTCCCCAACCCAATCAAACGAGGTGCCCCATGAGCTTTGACCGCACAATCAAGATCGCCCCGTCCATTCTCTCGGCTGATTTCGCCAATTTTGGCGCGGAGTGTGAGGCAATTGAAGCGCAGGGTGCCGATTGGGTGCATGTGGATGTCATGGACGGGCACTTTGTGCCCAACATCACCTTTGGTCCGGCCACCTGTGCCGCGATCCGTCCGCATATCAAAGGTGTCATGGATGTGCATTTGATGATTGCGCCGGTTGATCCCTATATTGAAGGATTTGCCAATGCCGGTGCCGATGTGATCACCGCACATGTCGAGGCTGGGCCGCATATTCACCGGACCTTGCAAGCCATTCGTGGTGCGGGTGCAAAGGCGGGTGTGGCGCTGAACCCCGGCACGCCTGCGTCCTCGGTTGAAATGCTGCTGGATATGGTCGATCTGGTCTGTGTGATGACCGTGAACCCCGGGTTCGGCGGGCAGAAGTTCATTCACAGTCAAGTTGAAAAGGTGCGCGAATTGCGCGCCATGATCGGTGACCGCCCGATCCATATCGAGATTGACGGCGGCGTTGATCCGACAACAGCACCTTTGGTCGCTGCTGCGGGTGCTGATGTTCTGGTCGCGGGCTCGGCGGTATTCCGCGGCGGGTCGGTCAGCAATCCGGCACCTTATGGCGAAAACATCTGCGCCATTCGTGCTGCTGCTGCGGTCTAGGACGCTCTGCACAAAACCTGCACAATTGCACAGCCTGCTTTGCACGGCGCACCCGTAGGACCTTTCTGACAAGAGCAGAAAGGAAAGACTATGGTTGTGCGCGGTGTGCCGTATCGGATTGCGAAAGATGCGTGGTGGCTGGATGACGAGGACCCGCCACGCGGGGTCCGTGCAGGGCCGGTTCTGATTGCAGCATTGCTGTTGGGCGATGTGCTGGTCTGGGATCTAAGGCCCGGGTTTGGCCTGGGCCTTTGGATGCTCTTAATAGGGGGCGCGGTTGCTTTGACAGTGGCGCGCAGGCTGACAAAGCGGCGTGCGTTCGCGGCGTTGGGAGTCCTGATTGTTGCGGTCGCCCCTTTGGTGGAAGTGGTCCAGTTCGGGACAGTGATGGTCGGTTTGCTGGGGCTGAGTACCTTCGCGGTGATGATCGTCGCTGAAGACTTGCATGGCGCCTCCCTTTGGCGCGCCGTTGCACGGCTGCCCGGCGTTGGGGCGGTTCAGTCCATCCGGGACGCTTTTGCCATACGCGTGCCGGCCTCCGCGCGGGGTGGTTTTCGCGGTGCGCTTTTCGACTGGGCCTTGCCTGTCTTGGCCGGGGCCTTGTTTCTTTTTCTCTTTGTTGCGGCGAACCCGCTTTTGGACCAATGGCTGTTGACCTTTGCAAGCACTGAATTTGATGTCCTGCCGGAGTTCGCGCGTGTTGTTTTCTGGCTGTTGATTGCATTTGCCATCTGGCCCTTGCTGCGGCTGACCCAAATCATGCCGCACTTGACCCGTGCTCACCCGAGCCAGATGCGCGCCCTGCGGTCCGCGTTTCTGAGTGAACGCTCGGTCAGTCGCGCATTGGTCGTCTTCAATGTGATCTTCCTGATCCAGACGTCGCTGGATGTGGGGTATCTTTGGGGTGGTGTCGCTTTGCCAGAAGGTATGACCTACGCGCAATATGCCCATCGCGGGGCATATCCTTTAATGGCGACGGCATTGCTTGCCGGTGTTTTCGCGCTCTTGGCGCAACCCTATCTGGGCAGCGGGGCGCTGGTGCGGCGGTTGTTGTATCTCTGGATCGGGCAGAATGTCGTGTTGGTGATCTCTTCGATCCTGCGGCTGGATCTTTATGTTGATGTTTATGGTCTGACGCGCCTGCGGTTTGCCGCCTTTGTCTGGATGGTTGTTGTGGCGCTGGGGCTTGTCTTGATCATCATGCAGACCGTCGGGCGACGCACCGTTGGTTGGTTCCTGCAAAGGGCCTTTGGTTTGGGCCTGCTGGCGATTTACCTGTGCAATCTGGTGAACATTGATGGCCTGATCGCGCGCCATAACCTTTCCGATGACCGTGGGCCTGATTTCTATCTTTGCGGGTTGAGCGAAGGGGCTGTTCCGGCAATCCTCAAGCATGATCTGGAAACTGGCACAGAGCTTTGCTTTAGCTATCGCCCCTTTCTGTCCCAGCGTGAGGATTGGCGTGAATGGGGCTACCGCAACGCACGCTTGCACCGTAGTTTGGCGACCATGGAGATTGAACAATGATCTTGGTTGCCGATGATGACGCCCAAATCCGCGCTGTTGTGCGGATCGGATTGACGCAGGCGGGCTTTGGTGTCGCCGAAGCGCCAGATGGACGTGCGGCGCTGGAAAAAGCCGAGAGCCTGCGCCCTGATCTGATTGTTCTTGATATCGGGATGCCTGAAATGGACGGCTTGGAAGTGTGCCGCACGTTGCGCAAGACGTCTCAGGTGCCGATCCTCTTTCTGACCGCCCATGTGGATGAGATCGACCGCGTTGTCGGGCTTGAACTAGGGGCCGATGACTATGTCGCAAAGCCGTTTTCACCGCGTGAGCTGGTGGCGCGGGTGCGTGCGATCCTCAAGCGCACACAGGGCGCGGTCGTCGCGCAAACTGTCCTGCGGCGTGGTATCCTGAGCGTCGATCCCGCGCGGCATTTGTGCCATGTGGGCGATGACACGGTTCTGCTGACTGCGCGGGAAATGGACCTGCTGGAACGTCTGATTGCACGCCCTGATCACGTGATGTCGCGGCCGCAGTTGGTGGACGCGATCTACGGCACCAACGTGAATGTCAGCGACCGGACAATGGATAGCCATTTGCGGAACCTGCGCGGCAAATTGGGGCAGGCCGGTTGCCCTGATGCGATCGAGACCGTGCATGGCGTGGGGATCAGGATGGGTGCATGCCGCGGCGCGTAATCCGCAAGTGGCGGCCTCCGCTGGCCTTGGTGCTGGGCGGGACGCTGGCGGCGGTATTTTTTCTGCCGCTGATCGGGATCGGCTATTTTCGCGTTGCGGGTGGTGTTCTGGGGTGGGGTGAGACCTCATGGATGATCGGTTTGATGGCCTTTGTTGCAACGGTGATCCTTGGGGTGCTGCTCTGGCGGTTGGTTTTGCAACCCGTGCGCGCCCTGACGGCCTATGCCCGCAATGAGGGTGCCAGTGATGCTCCCACGCACTTCGGCACGCCGGAGTTTTCGCAATTGGGCGAGGCTGTGCTTGAAATGACCGCGGTACTGCGGGGGCGGGAAACCGTGCTGCGCAGTTATGCGGATCATGTGACCCATGAACTCAAGTCGCCGCTCACCGTTATTCAAGGCGCTGCCGAACTGTTGGAAGACCCTGATCTGGAGGCCGCGGATCGTGTGCAACTGCTGCGCGGTATTCGCGAAAATACCGCACGCATGGAGGCGCTTCTGGACGGGCAGCGAGCGCTTGCACGGGCGCAGGATGTGATTGCGCCCGGGGAATGTCTTTTGAGCGATGTGGTCGGGGATATCGGACCGGCAGTTGTGTTGACCGACGGGTTGGTGCCCCTTCCACGGGATGTCATGGATGTTGTCGCCAGGCATCTGGTCGGGAATGCTTTGGCGCATGGGGCCAAAACGATCAGCTTTGACTATCAAGTTACGCATATAGTGGTGCAGGACGATGGTGCGGGGATCAGTGCCGGTAATCGCGACCGCATTTTTGATCCGTTCTTCACCACACGGCGGGATGCAGGCGGCACGGGCATGGGCCTGCCGATTGTGCGACAGATGCTTGAGACGCAGGGGGCCAGCATCCGGCTGCTTGATGCGCCGGGTGCCGTGTTTCGGATCAGCTTTGATGGGTAGGGAAGGCCCAGGCGTGCGCTAGAAATCGACGATTGTTGCGACACCTTTTTCAACCGCCAGATCGACGATCGAGGCTGCAACGGCCAAATCCTGCAGGCCTACGCCAGTGCCATCGAAAAGGGTGATTTCGTCTGCACGCGTGCGGCCCGGGTGGGTGCCGTTGATGACTGCACCAAGCTCATGCACATCGCTTTGCGCGATCAGACCGCTCGCAATCGCATGTTGCGCCTCGCCGATGGAGATGGATTGCGCAACCTCGTCGGTAAAGACGGTGGCGCGCGCCAGAAGGCTGGCTTCGACCTCTTGTTTGCCTTTGGTGTCGGTGCCCATGCAGGCGATATGTGTGCCGGGGGCGATGTGATCGGCCATGATGGTGGGCGCGAAAGTCGACGTGATCGAGATCAGGACATCGGCCTCGACCAGACCCTCAAGCGGGACGGCCTCGAAGGGTACACCGGCTTCACTGGCGACCTTTTCGATATTGGGCAGCATTTCGGGGTGATAGTTCCAGCCGATGACTTTTTCAAAGTTGCGCTGTTCCAAGGCGGCGCGCAGTTGGAAAGTGGCCTGATGGCCAGCGCCAACCATGCCCATGACCTTGGCGTCCTTACGCGCCAGATGTTTGATCGAGACCGAAGATGCCGCAGCGGTGCGCAGGGCTGTCAGAAGGTTCCCGCCGACCATCGCCTTGACCTTGCCGGTATCAGGATCAAACAGAAAGACCGTCGACTGGTGATTGATCTCGCCGTGCTTTTCAAGGTTGTTCGGCCAATAGCCGCCCGCCTTAAGGCCAAGCGCCATGCCTGCTTTATCGAAACCGCCTTTAAAGCCGTAAAGCGCATCTTCATAGCCGATCGCTTCGCGGATCACAGGAAAGTTGTAGGCGCTGCCTTTGGACATCGAGGCAAAGACTTTTTCGACAGCCTCAAACGCATCGGCACGGGTCAGCAGGCCTGCGATTTCTTTTTCGGGAACGATAATCATGGTCGTGGTCTTTCATTGACGGCCGCTCATCCAGCCCTTGCGGGGCTGTCTTCGCGATGAGCGACCGATAGGGAGGGAAGAGCGCGTTAGTAGGCTTTGCCGCGTGCGGACACAGGCCACAGCGTTTCAACCTTGCCGTTGCGTACACCCACATACCAGTCATGCACGTTGCAGGTCGGGTCACAGTGGCCCGGCACCAGCTTGAGCTTGTCGTTGACCTTCAACACACCGTCCGGGTCGGCAACCACGCCGTGTTCGTCCGAGCATTTGACGTATTGCACGTCCGTGCGGCCAAAGATCGTCGGCAGACCACTGTCGACAGACTGTGCCTTCAGGCCCGCGTCCACGATGGCCTTGTCGGCCTTCGCGTGGCTCATCACGGAGGTCAGGATAAACAGCGCGTTTTCCCATTCGCCTTGGTCAATGCGCTTGCCGTCCTTGTCGAGGATGCGGCCATAGTCCGCGTCCATGAAAGCGTAGGATCCGCACTGCAATTCGTTGAACACACCAGAGGCGCTTTCGAAGTAGTAAGAACCTGTGCCGCCGCCGCCGACGATGTCGGACTCAATGCCTTCGGCCTTCAGCATTTCCAACGTTTCGCGCACCTGATCAATCGCGATCTGGGTTTTGCCCTGACGCTCCTCGTAGGAATCAAGGTGCTGCATTGCGCCCTGATAGGCCTGAATGCCTGCGTACTTGAGGCCCGGTGCCGCGTCGATCGCCTTGGCCAGATCAACAACAGGCTGGCCGTATTGCACGCCACAGCGGCCTGCGCCTACGTCGATTTCAACGAGGCATTCGATCTGTGTGCCATGCTTCATCGCTGCGGCTGACAGATCTGCCACGTTGTCGATGTCGTCCACACAGCAAATCGTACGCGCGCCAAGTTTCGGCATCCGTGCAAGACGGTCAATCTTTTCAGGCTGGCGAACCTGGTTGGACACCAGGACATCCTTGATGCCGCCACGGGCGAACACTTCCGCCTCTGACACCTTCTGACAGCAGACACCAACCGACCCGCCAAGGCGTTCCTGCAGCAGCGCCACATCGACAGATTTGTGCATCTTGCCATGTACGCGGTGGCGCATACCGTGCGATTTCGCAAAATCACCCATCTTTTTGATGTTCCGCTCCAGCGCGTCCAGATCAAGCACGAGGCAGGGAGTCTGGATGTCCGCTTCATCCATGCCAGGCAGGGCAGGGACGTCGTAGCCGACTTCGAGGTTCTTGAGGTTGCTCATATCGTTCATGGGTCTTCTCCCTTTAACCTTGCATCCAAGGCAGTTTATCGAGGTCGACGTTGCCGCCGGTGATGATCACACCGACACGCTTGCCGTCGAATTTGTCTTTGTTCTTCAGGATTGTGGCCAGTGGCACAGCGCAGCTTGCCTCCATCACGATCCGCAGATGTTTCCAAGTGATCTTCATCGCGTCGATGATCTCTTCCTCTGACGCGGTGTAAATATCGGTCACGTAGTTGGACACGAAATGCCATGTCCGTTCTTTCAGCGGTACCAAGAGCCCGTCAGCGATGGTTTTTGGCGCATCATCCGCGATGATATGGCCCGCTTTGAAGCTGCGGTAGGCATCATCGGCCTGTTCCGGTTCGGCGGCGATGATCTGCACCTCGGGCGCGAGGGTCGACAGTGTCAGGCAAGTGCCGGAGATCATACCGCCACCACCGATGGGGGCGACCATCATCTCAAGCCCGTCCACCTGCTCCATGAATTCCTTGGAGCACGTGCCCTGTCCTGCAATCACCCGTGGATCGTTGTAAGGGTGGACAAAATCGCCGCCCGTTTCGGCCTGCACACGCGCGAATGTTTCCTCGCGTGATGTGGTCGAGGGCTCACATTCCGTGATCACCCCGCCATAACGGCGCACCGTGTCTTTTTTGGCCTGCGGTGCTGTGCGCGGCATGACCACGTTGCACGGAATGCCCCGGCGCATCGCGGCATAGCTGAGGCAGGATGCATGGTTGCCCGAAGAGTGGGTGGCCACGCCATGCTTGGCCTGCTCATCCGTCAGTCCAAAGACTGCATTTGCGGCACCACGCACCTTGAACGCCCCCGGTTCCTGGAAGTTCTCGCATTTGAAAAACAGTTGCGCGCCGGTCAATTCATTGAGGTAGTCCGAAGTGCGGATGGGTGTACGGTTGATATGCGGCTTGATGCGTTCATGCGCATCAAGCATGTCCTGATAGGTCGGAATATACATGTCTGTCTGATCTTTCATTATGCTGCATCCCGCAATTTCAGGCCTGTTGACCCGCGATAGTATTCCTGTGCTGCCGCCACGCCAGAGCCGAGTTTGATATCAAGACCAAGGTCGACCATGCACATCTCGGCGGTGGCAATGCCGGACAGCGCCATGACATCTGTCATGCTGCCAAGGTGGCCGATCCGGAAGACTTTGCCAGCCACTTCGCCAAGGCCAACACCGAATGCGACGCCATATTTTTCGGCGGCATGGGTGACGATATCGGTCGCGTTAAACCCTTCAGGTGTTTTGATCGCACTGACCGTGTCGGAATAGAGATCAGGGGAAGCCGCGCAAAGTTCCAGCCCCCAGGCATCCACGGCGGCTCGTACACCAGATGCGATCCGGTTGTGCCGCGCAAAGACGTTCTCGAGACCTTCTTTCAGCAACATCTCGGTCGCAAGAAGCAGCCCGTTCATCAGACCGACCGCGGGCGTGTAGGGATAGGCATTGGCCGCATAGCCCTTGGTCATATCAGCGATGTCAAAGAAGGTGCGCGGCAGTTGCGCCGTCTTGCTGGCCGCCAGCGCTTTTTGGCTGAAGCCAACAATCGCGAGGCCCGCAGGCAACATAAAGCCTTTCTGCGAACCCGTCACCGCAACATCAACGCCCCACTCATCAAAGCGGAAATCCATTGAACCGATAGAGCTGACCCCATCCACAAAGAGCATTGCAGGGTGGTCCGCGGCATCCAGCGCTTTGCGGACGGCAGCGATGTCTGATTTCACGCCGGTTGCGGTCTCGTTGTGTGTCGCAAGCACTACTTTGATCTTATGCGCGGTGTCCGCTTTCAGGATTTCTGCGTAACGGTCCGCAGGAATACCTTGGCCCCATGGGGTCTCAACGATCTGCATATCCAGCCCGTGCCGCTGGCACATATCAATCCAGCGGTGGCTGAACATCCCGTTGCGCGCCGCCAGAACCGTATCGCCGGGAGACAGGGTATTTGTGAGTGCTGTCTCCCATCCGCCGGTACCGGTAGACGGAAAGATGAAGACTTCAGCCGTGTCGGACTTCAGTATTTCCTGAACGCCCGCACGCGCTGGGTGCAGGATTTGCCCGAAAAGCGGTGACCGGTGGTCAATCGTCGGCATGTCGCAGGCCTTGCGAATAGCCTCGGGCATATTCGTCGGGCCGGGAATAAATACGGGGTTCTGAAAGCTCATCGTCCAATCCTCCATTGGGTTGATCGTGTTTTGCCAGAACAGACCCTGTCTGCATATTTTTTTGAAATTGTTTTTCAGAAAGTGACTGCATGAGAAAAATGTTTGTTGTCAGTGCTTTGTATTTTTCATAATGTGAAATGTAATTTCAGATATGAGAAAAATCATGGAAGAAGAGGTAAAGCGTGGCCGTGGCCGCCCCAAGGCATGGGACGACAAGGGGGCGCAGAATACGATTAAATCGCTTGATCGCGCGTTAGAGGTACTGGTCCAGTTGGGTGAAATGCAAGGCAGCACCCTGTCCGAAATTGCGGGCGCCCTTGGGCAATCCCCCGCAACCGTTTACCGTGTTCTGACCACATTTCAGGGTCGCGGCTTTGCCGACTTCGATCCGCAAAGCCAGGTCTGGAGCATTGGCCCCGCTGCATTCCTGACCGGATCAATGTTCCTGCGCCGCACGTCGCTGGTCGAACGCGCACGGCCCATCATGCGTGATCTGATGGAGGCGACGGGCGAGACTGCGAACCTTGGAATCGAACGGGATGGTCAGGTGCTCTTTTTGGGGCAGGTTGAGACGCACGCAACAATCCGCGCTTTCTTTCCGCCCGGGACCGCATCAGCGATGCATTCATCGGGCATCGGCAAAGCGTTGCTGTCACGCATGGACGACAAACGCCAACGTGCAGTGCTGGCCGCCGGCAAGCTTGAACAGTTTACACCGCATACGCTGACCGATCCCGAAGCCATGATCGCCGATCTGCATGCGACCAAGGCGCGCGGCTATGCTTTTGACGGCGAAGAACGCAACATCGGCATGCGGTGCATCGCGGCCCCCGTCTATAATGTCTTTGGCGAGGCGGTGGCGGGAATTTCAGTCTCGGGTCCGACGTCACGGATCACCGATGACCGGATCGCGGCCTTGGCCGAAGATGTCATGGAAGCCGCAGCGCGCCTGACCCGCGCGATTGGCGGAAACAACCGGCCGGCAAGCTAGCGTTTGCTGGGCCGGATGGCGCTGTCGCGATAATTCGGATCGTCGCTGAACGGGTGGTCGTGATCTGGCATGGTAGGTTCAGGTGCAGCATGGGGTTGTGACTGTGTCAGCTTTGCCCAGAGCTTGCGTGCAAGAAACTGGGCAATAACCACAAGCACCATAAACGCGCCGAAAGCGGTCAGGATCGACCCTGCGCTGACGTCGATGCAGGCATCACCTGCGCCAAAGGCGATGGCATAAAGGATACTGACTGTTTCAGTGCAGGTGGTGAGCATACGATCCCCGTTGGCTGAATACAGCCAGACTAATCCGCGTGGATAAAAACAGCAAACATTGCCGCTCTGCACGTTTTCTCGTAAGTGACTGCAATTCTGCATGACTTTTCCAGGGCGGCTTCTTACGGTTTGCGGTGAAGCACCAAAACGGAGCCAACCATGCATTTTGGCCTGACCGATGAACAACAAATGATCGTGGATACCGTACGGTCTTTTGTGGAACGCGAAATCTATCCCCATGAAGATGCGGTCGAACGGAGTGGGGAAGTTCCAAAAGAAATCGCCGATGAGATCAAACGCAAGACGATTGAACTGGGGTTTTATGCCTGCAACTTTCCGCAAGAGGTTGGTGGCGCAGGCTTGAGCCACGTTGAGTTTGCGCTGGTCGAGCGGGAATTGGGGCGCGGGTCGATGGCGCTGAACCACTTCTTCGGGCGCCCGCAGAATATCCTGATGGCCTGTCAGGGAGATCAGGTTGAGCGGTATCTGCGGCCTGCGGTGCGCGGCGAACGGATGGATGCGCTGGCGATGACGGAGCCTGATGCAGGATCGGACGTGCGAGGGATGAAATGTTCTGCGGTACGCGATGGCGGCGATTGGGTGCTCAACGGGTCCAAGCATTTCATCTCGGGTGCGGATCACGCGGATTTCTTTATTGTCTTTGTCGCAACCGGCGTTGATGACACGCCCCGTGGGCCCAAGAAACGTATTACCACATTTCTGGTTGACCGCGGGACGCCGGGTTTTGAGGTGCGGGATGGTTACCAATCGGTCAGCCACCGTGGATATAAGAATTGCATTCTCGATTTTGATAATTGCCGCCTGCCCGATGCGCAGGTTCTGGGTGAGGTTGATGGCGGTTTTGCGGTGATGAATGAGTGGCTCTACGCCACACGGATTACCGTGGCCACCATGTCGGTTGGGCGGGCGCGGCGGTGCTTCGATTATGCGCTGAAGTATGCCGCTGAGCGCAAGCAATTCGGCCAGCCTATCGGCAAATTTCAGGGCGTCAGTTTCCAGATCGCCGACATGATCACCGAGATTGACGCGGCAGATATGCTGACGCTTGCTGCCGCGTGGCGTCTGGATCAAGGGCTACCGGCAAACCGTGAAATTGCCTCGGCCAAGGTTTATGCCACCGAAATGCTGGCCAGCGTCACGGACGCGACCCTGCAAATTTATGGCGGCATGGGATTGATGAGCGATTTCCCGATTGAACGGTTCTGGCGCGATGCAAGGGTCGAGCGGATCTGGGACGGCACATCGGAAATCCAGCGCCACATTATCAGCCGCGAATTGCTGCGTCCTCTGGGGGCCTGATGGACAGGCTGACGCGGCTTTTTAACCCCTGCTCTATCGCCGTGATCGGTGGCGGGGCATGGGGTGCTGAAGTGATCCGCCAGTGCCAGAAGATCGGTTTTGCCGGAGACATCTGGGTGGTGCATCCCACCAAAGATGACGTGGCAGGCCTTTTACCCTTTCGCGAAATTGCGGACCTGCCCGCGCCACCTGATGCGGTGTTTATTGGTGTCAACAGGCACGCGACCGTCGCGGCAGTAGAAGCACTTGCCGCGATTGGTGCGGGTGGCGCCATTTGTTTTGCCTCGGGTTTTAGCGAGGCGGCACATGAGGTCGCGGACGGGCATGACCTGCAACAGGCGCTTCTGGTGGCGGCGGGTGATATGCCGGTGATCGGCCCCAACTGCTATGGGTTCCTGAATTATCTCGATGGCGTTACCCTTTGGCCTGATCAGCATGGTGGCCTCCGCGTGGACAGTGGGGTGGCCCTGATCGCGCAATCCTCGAATGTGGCGATCAATCTGACCATGCAGACCCGCGGTTTGCCGATTGCCTATGTCGCGACCGTGGGCAATCAGGCGCAAACCGGTCTGTCCGAGATTGGCAGGACGTTGCTGGCGAACCCCAAGGTCACGGCGCTGGGGCTCTATCTGGAGGGCATAGATGACCTCGCGGGTTTTGTGGAGCTGGCTGCGACAGCACGGCGTTCGGGCAAGCCGATTGTCGCGTTGAAAACCGGGAAATCCGAACAGGCGCAAAGAGCCGCGATTTCGCACACCGCCTCGCTTGCGGGCAGCGACGCGGGTGCTGATGCGCTTTTTAATCGTCTGGGGATCGGGCGGGTGTCGTCACTCTCGGCCTTTCTCGAGACTCTCAAGCTTTTGCATGTTGTGGGGCCTTTGGGTGAAGCTACGGTCGCCTCGATGTCGTGTTCGGGTGGTGAGGCCAGCCTGATGGCTGATATGGCGCAGGGACGGTCGATCTCGTTTCCGCCGCTTTCAGAGGCGCAAACCGTTGATCTGCGAAACACTCTTGGGCCAATCGTGGCGTTAGCCAATCCGCTCGACTACCATACCTTTATCTGGGGCAACGAAGACGCGATGGCCGCCACATTTTCCGCCATGATGTCACCGGACATGGCGCTGGGCGTCGTGATCCTTGATTTCCCGCGCCCTGACCGCTGCACAGCCCCTGCGTGGGACTTGGTGCTGAATGCCGTAGAACGCGCGCAGGCGCAGACAGGCCGCCCTATCGCGGTGCTGAGTTCATTGGTCGAAAACCTGCCCGAGCATGTTGCCATTGATCTTGTGGCGCGGGGCATCCTGCCGCTTTGCGGCATGACCGAGGCGATTGAGGCGATCGCGGTCGCGGCGCGTGTCGGGAAGCCGAAAGGGGCAGGGCTGTTTGTCCCGCCACTGGTGCGGCCAGCGCAGGTAATGAGTGAGGCCGAAGCAAAGCAGGTCTTGAAGGGCTATGGCCTGCCGGTCCCGCGGTCGGAATACGTCACTAACATCAAAGGGCTTGCAGATGCCGGGCAGGTGGTTGGCTTTCCAGTTGTGCTGAAAGGTACCGGTGTCGCCCATAAGACCGAGGCGGGCGCAGTTGTCGTGGCGATTGCTGACCAGGCGGCTTTGCTGCGTGCCGCCGAGGCAATGCCGACGGAGACCTTTCTGGTCGAACAGATGATCACCGATGTGATCGTCGAGCTTCTTGTTGGTGTCGTGCTTGATCCGGCGCATGGCTATGTGCTGACACTTGCAGCGGGCGGGACCTGGGCGGAAATTCTGGACGACAGTACGAGCCTGATCCTGCCCGTTGATGCCGGTGACATTAAGCAGGCGCTTGGTGAATTGCGGATTGCACCTGTTCTGAACGGCTATCGCGGCGCGCCTGCGGTCGATACCCAGGCGATCATTGACGCGGTGCTGGCGGTACAGTCCTATGTCATGGCACAGACGCCAATAGAGATAGAAATCAACCCGCTAATGTGTGGCCTAAAAGGGGCCGTCGCGGCGGATGCGTTGATCACAACAGGAGAACGCCATGACTGACGGCCCCATCAAGACCACCCGCGACGGGCATATCCTCGAGGTGACGCTGGACCGCCCCAAAGCGAACGCGATTGATCTGGCGACCAGCCGGATCATGGGCGAGGTCTTTGCCGATTTCCGTGATGACCCTGACCTGCGCGTGGTGATTGTCACTGGCGCGGGCGAGAAGTTCTTTTGCCCGGGCTGGGACCTCAAGGCGGCCGCTGAGGGTGATGCCGTCGATGGCGACTATGGCAAAGGCGGCTTTGGCGGGCTGCAGGAATTGCCGCGCATGAATAAGCCGGTGATCATGGCAATCAACGGGATTTGCTGCGGTGGCGGACTGGAACTGGCGTTGTCGGGGGACATTCTATTGGCCGCTGAACATGCGACTTTCGCTCTTCCTGAAATTCGCTCCGGCACCGTGGCTGATGCCGCGTCCTGCAAGTTGCCCAAACGAATTCCCTATCACATCGCGATGGAAATGCTTATGACGGGGCGCTGGGTCGACGCCGAAGAGGCCGCCCGCTGGGGGCTGATCAATCGCGTGGTTCCGGCGGATCAGTTGATAGATGAAGCGCGCAAGATGGCAGCACTTATCGCGTCGGGGCCGCCGCTTGTTTATGCGGCGCTCAAGGAAGTGGTCCGGGAGGCGGAAGATATGAAATTCCAGGACGCAATGAATCGGATCACCAAAAGCCAGTTTGCCGCGGTCGAGACCCTCTATAACTCGGAGGATCAGTTGGAAGGCGCGCGCGCATTCGCCGAAAAGCGTGATCCGGTTTGGAAGGGGCGGTAGAATACTGTTATAAAACAGAGTCTTAATTTTTCTCCGACAAAAATGATCAGGATATATTGCATATCCTGATCATTTTTGTCAGTTTCCGCGCATCAACTCCAACCTTCGCAAGGATGAAGATCATGCGCACACCATTGAGAAACTCACTCTTCCTGACGGCCGCCCTGACAATTTCGGCGACTTCCGTCTATGCCCAAAGCGACGCAGGCGAAGTGAACCTCTATTCCTCACGTCACTATGACACTGACGAACGGCTCTATTCGGACTTCACCGAGCTGACAGGCATCACGGTGAACCGGATTGAGGCAAACGCCGACGAATTGATCGCCCGGATGCAGGCAGAGGGTGCAAATTCGCCTGCTGATATTCTCATGACGGTTGACACCTCGCGCCTTGCACGTGCCAAAGAGGCCGGTCTGTTGCAAACGATTGATAGCGATATCCTCGAGGCCCGCATTCCCGATTACCTGCAGGACGCCGACAACCAGTGGTTTGGCTTCAGCCAGCGTGCGCGCATCATCTTCTATGACAAAAACCGCGTCGCAAACCCACCGCAGGACTATGTCTCGCTGGCTGATCCTGCATATGAAGGGATGGTCTGTCACCGGTCTTCGACCAATGTCTATTCCCAGACACTGCTGTCGGCGGTGATCGAAAACCACGGTGAAGAGGCCGCGACAGAGTGGGCGCAGGGTTTCGTCAACAACTTCGCGCGTGACCCACAGGGTGGCGATACCGACCAACTGCGTGGTTTGGTGTCAGGTGAATGCGACATTGCCATCTCGAACACCTACTACTTTGCCCGCGCCCTGCGCACTGACGTTGATGGCCTGGACGCCGACGCGCTTGCAAATATCGGCTGGGTCTTCCCTGCACAGAACGCAGAGGGCGCGCACATGAACCTGTCGGGTGGTGGTGTCGCTGTGAATGCGCCGAACCGCGACAATGCGATCAAGTTCCTCGAGTATCTGGCCTCTGATCGTGCACAGCAGTACTTCAGCGCAGGTAACGACGAATATCCTGCGGTACCCGGTGTTGGGTTGTCACCTTCCGTCGCAGCGATGGGGCTTTTCCGTCCTGATGCGGTTGATCTGAGCGCAGTTGCAGAGAACCTGCCAGCAGCACAGCAGATCTTTAATCAGGTCGGTTGGGAATAAGTTCTATCACTCACGGCTTAAAGGGCGCCTCGCAAGAGGCGCCTTTTTTGTATTTGGTGTAATGCGCTCCGTCACTTGACTTGCAATATGCAGGCTTGCTTTTCTGCGGGCAAAAGGAGCCGCGCAGATGCCAATCGACAACAACGATCCCGCCCATGTTTATGTTCAACAGGCCAATCGCAAAGAGGCACAGAACCGTCGGAACGGTGATTTGCGGCGCGCCCGTGCCAAGGCACAAAGCCCATGGTGGTTTGTGTTTTCGGCGAGTTTGCTGGGTTTTGCGACCGTCATGTACGCGCTGGAAAGTAATCGTGCGATCACTGGCATATTCGGCCTATTGACCGCAGTACATGTGTTCTTGGCCTATCAGCAGTGGAAGCGGCGTGCAGAACAATAGGGTTCAGGCGCGACCCGTGCCGATCTTGCGACACAGCAGGATCACAGGGATCAACCCGATTGCCGCAATGACAAGGCTGGGCACAGCAGCACCCTCAAGCCGTTCATCTGACGCCAGCCGATAGGCCTGCACCGCAAGTGTGTCGTAGTTGAATGGCCGCATGATCAGGGTTGCGGGCAATTCCTTCATCACATCGACAAAGACGATCAAGCCTGCGGTCAAAAGGCTGGTGCGCAACAGGGGCATATGGACCCGTCTGACCAGACCGGGAATGTCCTGGCCCAAGGTCCGTGCGGCTGCATCCATGTTGGGTGCAACCGACGCAATTCCGCCCTCATATGCGCCAATGGCTGCTGCGAGGAACCGGATCAGATAGGCAGAAATCAACAGCCAGATCGAGCCTGTAAACAAAAGGCCTGTCGAGATGTCAAAGGTGGCGCGCATCCAGCTATCAAGCGCGTTGTCAAATGCCGCAAACGGCACCAGGAGCCCCACCGCGATAACCCCGCCCGGCACAGCATAGCCGATCCGTGCAAGATAGAGGGACGTGCCGGTCAGGCGGCTTGTGCTCACACGGTGCAGGGTACCGAGGATCAGGGCCGCAAGCACCGTAAGGACCGCAGCGATGCCAGCAAGGGTGAGCGAATTACGGATAAAGCCCAGATAGCGTGGACTGAGCAGGTCTTGCTGCGACCCCACCGCCATAATGCTGAGTGCGATGACAGGCAGGACCACGCCAAGCAGAACAGGTGTGAGACAAAATAGAAACGCACCAAGCTTTTGACCCTTGCTGAGGGTCAGGCGCTGTAAGGGGGCGTTGCGCCTTCCACTGGTGTATTTTGCGTTACCACGGCTCGTCCGTTCCAGCATCACAAGCAGCAGCGCAAAGCTCAACAGACCTAACGCCAGTTGCGCTGCTGCGGCGCGATCCGCCAGAGAAAACCAACTGGTGTAAATGCCCACTGCGAAGGTTTGCACACCAAAATAGGCCACTGTGCCGAAATCCGCGATCGTTTCCATCGCGACCAGCATCACGCCCGAGGCAATCGCCGGTCGTGCCATGGGCAGAGACACATGCATGAACGCCGAAAAAGGTGAGCGGCCCAGAACCCGCGCGGCCAGAAATGTGCTCGATCCTTGCGCCGCAAATGCAGCCCGCGCCAAGAGATAGACATAAGGATACAGCACCAGCGTCAGCATCATCGCCGCGCCACCCAGCGAGCGGATTTCAGGGAACCAATAGTCCCGAGGTCCCCATCCTGTCAGATCGCGGAGCAGGGTTTGCACGATCCCTGGATGGTCGAGCACATGCGTATAACCGTAGGCCAGCACATAGGCCGGAAAGGCAAGCGGCAGCGCCAGCGCGATTTCCATCCAGCGGCGTCCGGGAAAATCGGTCATCGTGACAAGCCAAGCGGCACCTGCGCCGATAAATGCGGCCCCCGCCATGACCAACGCCACAAGGATCAATGTGGTGATTGTGTAGCGTCCCAGAACCGTTTCGGCCAGATTGTTCAGCGTGTCGAACGATCCGGTCAAGGCCGCTGCAAGAACACCGATGTAAGGCACGATACAAACAAGCATCACAAACACGGCGATGCCCTTGAAAAGGGACGTCAGGGCAGGCCTGTGTGACGGCTTGTTTGCGCGCGGTTGTTCCATAGCCTGCACCTAAACGAAAGCAGGCCAGAGGAGCAAGCGATAGGGGCGCGTCATTCCTGCGCATTCGTGTCATTGGTTATGCAGAGCTGTGTCGTTCGGCCGCAGAATTCACATAGATGTATGTGGCCAACGGTGCTGCAAAATGATTGTATGCAGGCGACCCTGCGATTTATCCGATGAAATGGACATGACATGCGTATACTTTTGGCCACCGCCCTGATGACCCTGCTTCCTTTCGGGGCCGCAGCGCAGAGCATGTCAGACGACGAGATCAAGGCACTGGCGCTTGAGGCGATCCGCGAAAACCCGCAGATCATCATGGAGGCAATCGCCCTTATCGAAGAGCAGCGCAGCGCAGCACAGGCCGCGGCACAGGCCGAAATCCTGCTCCGCCAGCGTGCGTTTCTCGAAAACGATCCAAACGCGCCCTCTGTCGGCAATCCCGATGCAGAGACCGTTATTGTGGAATTCTTTGATTACAACTGCCCTTACTGCAAACGCGCAGCTGGTGATGTAAAGGCGCTCCTTGCAGCGGATGACGACGTGCGTGTTGTCTACCGTGAATGGCCGATCTTGGGTGAAGGCTCCGTTCTTGCCTCGCGGGCTGCATTGGCCGCGCGCAATCAGGGCAAATATGCAGAAATGCACTGGGGTTTGATGGAAATGCGTGGGCGCGCGGAAGAGGCGTCTATCTTTGCATTGGCGCGGTCCATTGGTCTGGATGTAGACCAACTGCGCGAAGATATGCAAAGCGATGCAGTCAATAGCCACATTGCCGCGTCCGACCAGCTGGCGCAGAACCTCGGCTTTACCGGCACGCCGGCATTTGTAATTGGCGATGCTTTGGTGCCCGGTGCGATCCCGCTGGCAGAGCTTCAGCAATATATCGCAGAAGCCCGCTCCGTAGAATAACCTGATTGCCCCTTGACCTTCCAGTGAGTGGAAGCCCTATGTAAAGCGTCTACCAAAGGTGGCACGCTATGACAAAAAGTTCTCTGACACTCCAAATCTCGAAACTGTCCTGCGGATCCTGCGTCGCGCGGGCCGAAAACGCGCTGCGCGCCGTTGATGGCGTGAACGAGGTTGCGGTGAACCTCGCATCGGAAAGCGCTGTGGTCGGGTTCGACGCACCTGCAACCCCTGCCAGTATTACGGAGGCTCTTGCGACTGCAGGCTATCCCGCTATTGCCGAGCAGGTGACGCTGGACATCAATGGCATGACCTGCGGATCATGTGCCGCACGGGTGGAAAAGGCCCTTGCCGCCGCCCCGGCGGTGACCGACGTATCGGTAAACCTGGCGTCTGAGACGGCGCTGGTAAAATTCCTTGCAGGTGCGACGACACCGCAGGCCGTGGCAAAGGCATCAACCGATGCAGGCTACCCCGCGCATGTGCATGATCTTTCCGCGCCCAAGGTGGATCACAAAGCCGCCGAGATGGCGGCGCTGCGTCGCCATTTGACGATTGCGGCTGTTCTTACTGCGCCGGTTTTCGTAGTGGAGATGGGGGGGCATTTTATCCCCGGCGTCCATGAGTTCGTCCACCGCACCATCGGGATGCAAACCAGCTGGGTGTTGCAGTTTGTGCTCGTCACGCTCGTTCTCATCTGGCCGGGGCGGTTCTTTTTCACCCAAGGCCTGCCTGCGCTCTTCAAAGGCGCGCCGGATATGAACGCTTTGGTTGCCATCGGCACAGGTGCGGCATGGGCGTTTTCCACAGTTGCGACGTTCTTTCCGGCCGTCCTTCCCGCAGGAACGCGCGCGGTCTATTTTGAGGCGGCAGCGGTCATCATCACGCTGATCCTGCTTGGTCGTTTCCTTGAAGCCCGCGCTAAGGGCAAGACCGGTGCGGCGATCCGCAGGCTGGTCGGCCTGCAGCCCAAGACCGCCTTCCAGATGCAGGATGGCGCAGCGGTTGAAGTCCCGATTTCCGATATTGTTGTTGGCGATATCCTGCGCGTCCGTCCTGGCGAACGGATTGCGGTTGATGGTGTCGTGATCGAGGGCAGTTCCTTTGTCGATGAAAGCATGATCACCGGTGAGCCGATCCCCGTTGAGAAGGCGAGCGATGATCGCGTCACGGGCGGTACAGTGAACGGGACAGGTGTCTTTACCTTCCGTGTGACACAGGTGGGCGCGGATACGATGCTGGCGCAGGTCATCCGCATGGTGGAAGATGCACAGGGGGCCAAGCTGCCCATTCAGGACCTTGTGAACCGCGTGACGCTTTGGTTCGTGCCGGTTGTTTTGGTGCTGGCCCTTCTGACAGTAATCGGCTGGCTGATCTTTGGCCCTGATCCGGCACTCAGCTTTGCTTTGGTCGCGGGTGTGTCGGTCCTGATCGTCGCTTGCCCTTGTGCGATGGGATTGGCTACACCAACCTCGATCATGGTGGGCACGGGCCGCGCGGCAGAACTGGGTGTGTTGTTTCGCAAAGGCGATGCGTTGCAGGCCCTGCGTTCCGCGCAAATTGTGGCCTTTGACAAAACCGGCACGCTGACGCGCGGGCGGCCAGAGGTGACGTCTGTGTTCCTGAACGCGGGCCTTGATGAGGCTGAAGTCATGGGGCGCGTTGCTAGTGTCGAGGCGTTATCAGAGCACCCGATTGCCGAAGCTATTGTGCGGATGGCAAAAGACAAAGGATATCCCATTGGCTCCGCATCAGATTTCCGCGCCGAAGCGGGCTTTGGTGTTGCGGCAATGGTTGATGGCCGGACCGTGATGGTGGGAGCAGACCGCATGATGGAACGCACAGGCATTGCGATTGAGGCTTTCGCTGACCAAGCCGCGCAGATCGCAGCACAGGGCCAAACGCCGTTTTATGCTGCGATTGATGGCACGTTGGTGGGGCTGATCGGGATTTCGGACCCGATCAAGCCAGAGACACCAGCGGCGATCAAAAAGCTTCAGCACATGGGGCTGAGGGTCGCGCTGATCACCGGCGATAACAAGACGACGGCCAATGCCATTGCCGCAGAGCTCGGGATCGACACGGTCATCGCCGAGGTGCTGCCGGACGGCAAGGTGGCCGCCCTACGGGATCTTGCCAAGGACGGTGCCAAGATTGCTTTCGTGGGTGACGGGATCAATGACGCGCCCGCGCTGGCCGCGGCGGACGTTGGGATCGCCATTGGCACGGGCACCGATGTGGCGATTGAAAGCGCGGATGTGGTGCTCATGTCCGGCGACATCAACGGTGTGTCCAATGCGTTCGAGATCAGCCGCCACACCATGCGCAACATCCGCGAGAACCTGTTTTGGGCCTTTGCCTATAACTCCGCGCTGATCCCTGTCGCGGCGGGGGGGCTTTATGTCTTTGGCGGGCCGCTCTTGTCGCCGATGCTGGCGGCAGGGGCGATGGCGCTATCGAGCGTTTTTGTCCTGTCGAATGCCTTGCGCCTGCGCTGGGTCGCGCCTGTGGCAAAGGCGGCTGTGGCATGAATATTGGGGACGCCGCAACAAAGGCAGGGCTGCCTGCGAAAACGATCCGTTATTATGAGGATATCGGGCTGGTCAAACCGGCGCGCGACGCCAACGGGTACCGCGCGTTTGTGCAAAGTGATATTCACAAGCTGACCTTTCTTGCGCGCGCCCGTGCATTGGGATTTTCGATTGAGGATTGCCGCGACCTTCTTGCGCTTTGGGAAGATAGTTCTCGGGCCAGTTCCGATGTGCGCCGGATTGCGCAGGAACACCTGGCGCGGATCGAAACAAAGATCGCCGATCTTGAGGACATGCGCGATACGTTGAAAACGCTGGTCCGCGATTGCGCGGGCGATGATCGGCCGGACTGTCCGATCCTGAACCGTCTGGGTGATCCCGCATAAGAAAACCCCCGCCTGATTGCTCAGCCGGGGGTTCTTGGTCGTCACGTCGGAAGGATGCTTAGAGCATACCTTCGCGCTGGAGCTTCTTGCGCGCCAGCTTACGCTGACGGCGGATCGCTTCTGCTTTCTCACGCGCTTTGCGGATCGAAGGCTTTTCGAAATGCTGCTTGAGCTTCATTTCACGAAAGACGCCCTCACGCTGAAGTTTCTTCTTCAGAGCACGCAACGCCTGATCGACGTTGTTATCACGAACACTAACCTGCATGTGGTTTTCACCACCTCTCTAAGTTAAATTTGCAAAAATTGCAGGAAGTGGGCAGATAGCAAAGGTGGGCTAGTTTGTCTAGTGTGCACGAACAGCAGGAGATCATCATGACAAAGCCCGACGTTGACCCGATCCTGGAGCAACTTCTGGATGCGGCACTGCCCCACGTGGCCTTTGACGGCTGGTCGCCCGAGACATTTGCCGCCGCCATACGTGACGCAGGGGTTGATCCCTCCGTCGCCAAGGCGCTGTGTCCGCGCGGTGCGGTTTATCTGGCGATTGCCTATCACAAAAGGGGTGATGCGGCCATGATTGCGGCGCTCAAGGCCGCCGATCTGGGCGATATGCGCTTTCGCGACAAGGTGGCCCATGCGATCCGCCTGCGCCTGCAAGTGATCGACGATAAAGAGGCGGTGCGGCGTGGCACCACCCTTTTTGCGCTGCCGCATATGGCGGCGGACGGGGCGAAACTGGTTTGGGGCACGGCGGACGCGATCTGGACGACGCTGGGTGACACATCGCGCGATGCCAATTGGTACACCAAACGGATGACGCTTTCTGCGGTTTATAGCGCGGTGATTCTCTTTTGGCTGGGTGATGACAGTCTGAACATGCAGGCCACCGATGATTTCATCGACCGCCGCATCGACAACGTGATGCAGCTCGAGAAATTCAAGGCGCAGGCCAAGGCGAACCCCTTGTTCAAACCCTTTGCCGGCACGCTGGAGCGGATGATGAGCGGCATCAAAGCGCCCGCGACCCATAGCGACCCTGATCTGCCGGGCGTCTGGCGTGATCCGCAGTAAGGACAAGAATTCATGAAGGCTATCGAGATTTCCAAGCCCGGCGGGCCTGATGTGCTGATGCTTGCCGAGCGGCCCATGCCGGAACCGGCCTATGATCAGGTTGTGATCAAAGTGGCCTACGCGGGCGTGAACCGCCCCGATGCCCTGCAACGTGCGGGCCTCTACAATCCGCCCAAAGGTGCCAGTGATCTGCCCGGTCTGGAAGCGGCGGGTGAGGTGGTGTCCTGCGGTGCAGGGGTGAACGGCTTGCGTGTGGGCGATCAAGTCTGTGCGCTATTGCCCGGGGGCGGTTATGCCGAATATGTGGCGACCCCTGCGGCACATTGCCTGCCCATTCCCGAGGGTCTGAGCCTGAAACAAGCGGCCTGCGTGCCCGAGACTTTCTTTACCGTCTGGTCCAACGTGTTCATGCGCGGTGGCTTGCAGGCGGGACAGCGCTTTTTGGTCCATGGCGGCAGTTCGGGCATCGGGACAACCGCCATTCAGCTTGCAAAGGCTTTCGGTGCGCGGGTGTTTGCGACGGCGGGATCAGCCGACAAATGCGCGGCTTGTGTTGCATTGGGGGTAGAGGATGCCTTCAACTACCGCGAGGATGATTTTGTTGAAAAACTGCAAGCGCTTGGCGGCGCAGATCTGATCCTTGATATGGTCGGGGGCCCTTATATCCAGCGCAATCTGAAAGCACTCGCCGACGATGGAAAACTCGTGCAGATTGCATTTCTGCAAGGGCCGAAAGCGGATCTCAACCTTGTGCAGCTGATGACGCGGCGTTTGACGATCACCGGATCAACCCTGCGCCCGCAGTCTGATTTGGCCAAGGCGCGGATCGCAGATGCATTACGCGCCCATGTCTGGCCGCTGCTTGCTGCAGGTAAAGTGGCCCCTGTGATGGATCAGGAATTCGCGCTTGCAGATGCCGCCGCCGCACATGCCCGCATGGAAAGCAGCGCGCATATCGGCAAGATCGTGTTGAAGGTCAGCTAAAGCTCACTTCTTGAACGGCGCCATGCCTGCTCGGGCCAGTTCATCGGCCTTTTCGTTTTCGGGGTGGCCCGCGTGGCCTTTGACCCATTCCCATGTCACGTCATGGCGGGCCTCGGCGGCATCGAGCCGCTGCCAAAGGTCGATGTTCTTGACCTTGCCTTTCTTCCAGTCGCTCTTTTTCCAACTGTGGATCCACTTGGTGATCCCGTCTTTGACATAAGAGCTGTCTGTCACGACCGTGACAGCTGCACCCTTCGACAGGGTTTCGAGCGCGGTGATGGCCGCCAAGAGCTCCATCCGGTTATTTGTGGTTTCCGCCTCACCGCCAGAGAGTTCGCGGGTCTTCACAACAGTCTCGCCCTCGCGCGCCACCAGCAGTGCACCCCACCCGCCGGGGCCCGGATTGCCCGAGCAGGCACCATCTGTGTAAGCATAGAGTTTCGGCATGATCAGGTCTTTTGTCCGCGCATAATAACAAAGGGATCAAGCGTGCCGGCAAGACCGGCCTCTGTTCCCTCTTTCATATAGGTCACCTGATAGCCTGCCGAGGTCAGCAGCGCCATAAGCGCATCGACGGTGACGTAGGTGTAGAGCCGGTTAATTTTATCACGCGCGATACCGGTGCCGGTTTTCATGCCGACATGAATGGTTCCGCCTCGTTTGGTTGCCTTGAAGAGCGTCTCGAAATGGCGCGGCAAATCAGCGGGTGCTGCGTGCAGCAGGCTGAAATTGGCCCAAATGCCATCGTAGATTTCATCGCCGTCGATATCGTCGAATTCGCCCAGCCGCGCGGGAAGCCCGAATTTGTTCCTCGCAATCTCGATCATGCCTTGGGATGCGTCCACCGGATCAGGGACCAGCCCTGCGGCACGCATATGCGCCGATGCTGTGCCCGGGCCGCAGCCCAGATCAAGGACATGTCCGCCTTGTGGCATCAGATCGATAAAGGCCTGGAGCGTCGCATCAGGCGTGTCGCTGGCCACCATCTGCGCATAGTCGACCGCTTTGGCATTATAGGTCGCAATCGTGCGTGCATCCGCCATCAGAAAACGAGTGGCAGGAACGAGATGATCACGATCGCTGTCAGCAATCCGCGGAGATGCATCCACCATGCCGGCGCCAGACCCAAGCGCCAGAAATGCCAATCCAGCAAAAGCAGGCCAAGAAAACCCACGATCAGGTTTACCGCCGCCGTTGTCGGCCCGCCGCCTGTCATAAAGAACGCCCAAAGCGCAGGGATCACCGACAGGACATAGCTGGCGGTGGCCATCTGCCCTGTGGCTTTCGTTGCAAAGCCCCAAAGGACGCCTGACATAAACGACAGGATAATCGCGCCGTAGAAGAGCTGGACATAGGGGCCGATAAAACGGCCGCCGAGCGTCATTTGCCCCCACATGGCAAGATCAGGCAGCAGCACAGTCGCCGCGCCCCAAAGAAACGGAAGCAGACCTGCGAGGCCAAGGAGAAGTGCGGAGCGCGGGATCGTGTTCATTGTATCTAAGCAGGTTCACGCAGCACGCGCGGCACTTTGAATTCAACGTTCTCTTCGGCGGTCACGACCATTTCGACGGTGGTGTCATAGCGGTCCTTGAAGGCGTCGATCACTTCGGTGATGAGCACCTCGGGGGCCGATGCCCCCGCCGTGATCCCCATTGACGTGATCCCTTCAAGCGCCCGCCAGTCAATATCGGTGGCCCGCTGCACCAGTTGCGCATAGTTGCATCCCGCCCGCGCACCCACTTCGACCAATCGTCTGGAGTTTGAGGAATTCGGCGCGCCGACGACCAGCATCGCATCGCATTTTGGCGCCATCGCTTTGACCGCTTCCTGCCGGTTGGTGGTGGCGTAGCAGATATCTTCCTTGTGCGGTCCGACGATGCCGGGGAAACGGGCGTGAAGGGCCGCGACGATATCTGCGGTGTCATCCACAGAAAGGGTGGTTTGTGTGACAAAGGCCAGACGTGAAGGATCGCGCACCTCAACGGTGGCGACGTCTGCAACGGTCTCGACCAAAAGCACTTCGCCCTCGGGCAGTTGTCCCATTGTGCCGACTGTTTCAGGGTGACCCTTATGGCCGATCATGATCATTTGCAGGCCGTTATCCGCATGGCGCTGGGCCTCGATATGCACTTTGCTGACAAGCGGGCAGGTCGCGTCCACATAGACCATCTCGCGCTGGGCGGCGGCGGCAGGGACTGCTTTGGGCACGCCATGGGCGGAAAAGATCACAGGGCGGTCATCAGGACATTCGTCCAGCTCTTCAACAAAGACCGCGCCCTTGTCGCGCAGCGCATCAACCACGAACTTGTTATGCACAATCTCGTGGCGCACATAGACGGGCGCGCCCCATTTTTCCAACGCCATCTCGACAATCTTGATGGCGCGATCAACGCCAGCACAGAAACCGCGCGGGGCAGCGAGATAGAGCTTTAGGGGTGGTTTGGTCATCTTGATCTCCGGTTTCATCACCAGAGGTAAGGGTTTGACGCGGGCAGGTCCAGTATCAGATGCTGCGACGCATTGAGGCGCGGGGTGGACGCGCCTCAATGCGGCGGCATCTAGTCCGCGTCAGTTTCATCGTCGTCCTGCGTTTCACCACGTGGTTCACGTGTTGGACGGCCAACGACATCGCGCAATTCGTCGAGTTCGATGAAGTTGTCGGCCTGACGGCGCAACTCGTCCGCGATCATAGGTGGTTGGCTCCGGATTGTTGAAACAACCGACACACGCACGCCTTTGCGCTGCAGCGCCTCGACCAATGGCCGAAAGTCACCGTCGCCCGAAAACAACACGACGTGATCGACATGGGGTGCAAGCTCCATGGCATCGACAGTGAGTTCGATATCCATGTTCCCCTTCACTTTCCGGCGGCCCATACTGTCAGTATATTCCTTGGCCGGTTTCGTCACCATAGTGAAGCCGTTGTAATTCAGCCAATCCACGAGTGGGCGGATCGGTGAATACTCATCATTCTCCAACAAGGCTGTGTAGTAAAATGCCCGAAGCATTTTCCCGCGGCGCATGAATTCCTGCCGCAGAAGTTTGTAGTCGATGTCAAAACCGAGCGATTTCGCTGCGGCATACAAGTTTGAACCATCGATGAAGAGCGCCAATCGCTCGTCCCGATAAAACATAAGTAGTCCTTCCAAATGCGAACCTTGCGCTATTGTATTTCCGTGAGTGTTGTTAGGTTAACGCAAGTATTTCATCTAAGTAATATATTAAGCAGGTGAGACAACCGCGAAATGATCAGCTCTGAAACCCAAATTGCGCTTATTTGCCTTGGTAGCAACGAAGAATCGGCATGGGGCGATGCTATGGCGACTGTACAAAAAGCTATGCTCAAAGTGGGTATCCTGTCAGAAATACCTGCGAAATCCAGCGGTTTGTATGCGACACCCGCCTTTCCTGCCGGTGCCGGACCGGACTTTGTGAACGCTGCCATGACCATCTTCACGACGCTGTCGCCCCCGGCCTTGCTTGAGCGTTTGCACCAGATCGAGGCCGCAGCAGGGCGCCAACGCGTCAAGCGGTGGGGGCAACGCACACTTGATCTTGATTTGATTGCTGTCGGGGGTTCGATTCTGCCCGACGCGCAAACCTATGCCTATTGGCGTGATTTGTCGTTGCAGGATCAGCTTGTCGAAACGCCGTCACAGCTAATCCTGCCGCATCCGCGCATGCAGGACCGTGCTTTTGTGCTGGTTCCCTTGTGCGATGTGGCGCCGGATTGGCGGCATCCTGTGCTGGGGCGTTCAGTCGCGCAAATCTGTGCAGACCTGCCTTTGGCCGCCCGCGCCGAGGTCACGCCTTTGATTGCCCCGAACGCGCCATAGAAAACAACGCGCAAACGCCGCGCAGGCCCTTGTCAATCTAAGCGGAAGGTTCTAAGTAGGCGGCTTCCAAAGTCCTTATTACTCGACTGGAGTACGTCCCATGGCCCGCGTCACCGTAGAAGATTGCGTCGATAAAGTTCCAAACCGTTTTGAGCTTGTGATGCTTGCGGCACATCGTGCGCGCGAAATCTCTGCCGGAGCGCCGATCACAGTGAACCGTGATAACGACAAAAACCCTGTCGTGTCCTTGCGTGAGATTGCCGACGAAACCCAGCAGGCGGCTGATCTGCGCGAGCGCATGATCGAGGCCAACCAGTCGCAGATTGAAGTCGACGAGCCGGAAGAAGACAGCATGTCTCTCTTGATGGGCGCTGAGACCGATAAACCTGCTGATGACGATATGTCAGAAGAGAAATTGCTGCGCGCATTGATGGATGCGCAAGGACAGCGTTAAGGTCGCCTCGCCGGCCTGACATAGATAGGCGCGCGACCGGATGACGACTGCAGATGATCTGATCGCGCTGGTCCGCACTTACAATCCAAATTCGAATCACGCCTTGCTGCGCGATGCCTTCGCTTTTGGTGAAGAGATGCACGAAGGGCAATTCCGCCATTCGGGTGAGCCGTATTTCACGCATCCTGTTGCTGTCGCGGGTATTCTGGCCGAACAGCAGATGGACGATGCCACCATCATCACAGCCTTGCTGCACGACACGATTGAAGACACCAAAGCTTCTTTCGCCGAAGTCGAAAAACGCTTTGGCCGCGAGATCGCAGAGCTTGTTGACGGTGTCACCAAGCTGACTAATCTCCAACTGACCTCGACCCAGACCAAACAGGCCGAGAATTTCCGTAAGCTCTTTATGGCGACGTCGCGCGATTTGCGGGTGACCTTGGTCAAACTGGCCGACCGGTTGCACAACATGCGAACGATCAAATCCATGCGCCCTGAAAAACAGGCCCAGAAGGCGCGTGAAACGATGGATATCTTCGCCCCGCTTGCGGGTCGCATGGGTATGCAATGGATGCGCGAAGAGCTCGAGGATCTGTCTTTCCGCGTCCTTAATCCCGAAGGCCGCAATTCGATCATCCGTCGCTTTATCACGCTGCAACGTGAAACCGGCGATGTGATTCAGAAGATCACTGCCGACATGCGTGTCGAAATGGAAAAGGCCAACATCGTGGCCGACGTGGCGGGCCGCGCGAAAAAGCCTTATTCAATCTGGCGCAAGATGCAGGAGAAAGAACAGGGGTTCAGCCGCCTGTCTGATATCTACGGTTTCCGCGTGATTGTGGCGACCGAGGCGGATTGTTACCGCGTTCTGGGCGTCATCCATCAGCGCTGGCGTGCTGTGCCGGGGCGGTTCAAGGACTATATCAGCCAGCCGAAATCCAACGGCTATCGTTCGATCCATACCACCGTGTCGGGCCGTGACGGCAAGCAGGTCGAGGTGCAGATCCGTACCCGCGAGATGCATGAAGTTGCCGAAACAGGCGTCGCTGCGCATTGGTCCTATAAGAACGGTGAACGGGTTGAAAACCGCTTTGCCGTTGATCCGGTGCGCTGGATATCGTCGCTGACGGAACGTCTGGACGAAGATCAGGACCACGACGAATTCCTCGAAGCCGTCAAGCTTGAGATGTATCAGGACCAGGTGTTCTGCTTTACGCCCAAGGGCGATGTGATCAAGCTGCCGCGCGGGGCGACGCCGATTGATTTTGCCTATGCGATCCACACGCGGATCGGCTCGGCCTGTGTGGGCGCCAAGGTGGATGGGTTGCGCGTGCCGCTTTGGACCCGTCTGAAGAATGGTCAGTCTGTCGAGGTCATTACCGCCGAAGGGCAAACGCCGCAGGCCACTTGGATTGATATCGCGGTCACGGGCCGCGCCAAGACTGCTATTCGCCGCTCGCTCCGCGAAGAAGACCGCGAACGGTTTGTTCGGCTGGGGCGCGAACTCGCGCGCGTGGCATTTGAAAATGTGGGCAAGAAAAGCACCGAAAAGGCGCTCAAGACGGCAGCCAAGGCGCTGGCCATTGATGGCGTCGACGAATTGCTGGCCCGCTTGGGCAGTGCCGAAATCACCGGACGCAAGGTGGTCACCGCGATCTATCCAGAGCTTGAGAATGCGCAGGGCGAAGAGATTGATCAGGGGCGGGCCGTGGTCGGCCTTGCGCCGGATCAGATCCAGCAGCGTGGTGCGTGCTGTCAACCTGTGCCGGGCGAACGGATTGTGGGCATCACCTTTCGTGGTCACGGGGTGGTCGTGCATGCGATTGATTGCGCGGCACTGGTGGATTACGAAGATCAGCCGGAGCGCTGGATCGACCTGCATTGGCAAGAGGGCACACATGGCGCGGTTAACACCGTGACATTCGATGCGACGATCGCGAACGACTCGGGTGTACTGGGGCGTATTTGCACATTGATTGGCGAGCAGAACGCCAATATCTCTGACCTCAAGTTCATTGACCGCAAGCCAGACTATTTTAGATTGTTGATTGATGTTGATTTGCGTGACGCCGAGCATCTGCACCGCGTGCAAACAGCGCTTGAGGCGGAAAGTAATGTGTCGTCAATCAAACGCCACAAAGATCCGGGACTAGCGATCTTGGGAGCGGGTACGCCGCGCAGGGAAGGATGACGAGTATTGGTCTTCAAACGTAGGGATAGACGGGCGATCTGGCAGATCGTGCTGGATTTCTTCTATCCTCGTGGTGGTTGGACCCGTGCCTTCGAGTACGTCAAACATCGCGTCCGCCGTTTGCCCGATACACCGCAGAAAATCAGCCGTGGTATCTGGGCCGGCGTGTTCGTTTGCTTTACGCCGCTTTTTGGTCTGCACTTTGTCTTTGCCGCGATCATCGCGCGTTTGATGCGTGGCAATATCCTTGCCGCCCTGATGGCGACGTTCTTTGGCAACCCGCTGACCTTTCCGCCCATCGGCTTTCTGTCGATCAGTCTGGGCTCATGGCTTTTGGGGCTGCCACCCGGCCGCAATGACCATCTTGGTCAAAAGTTCGCTGATGCAAGCTATGACCTCTGGAACAACGTCGTTGCGATTTTTACGCCGGACCCGATCAACTGGCGCGGTTTGCAGGTCTTTTATGACGATGTTTTCTTTCCCTATCTGGTGGGCGGCATCCTTCCGGGGCTGATTACCGCGACGATCGCCTATTACCTGGCTGTTCCGGTGATCAGCGCCTATCAGACCCGCCGCAAAAAAGCGCTGCTGGCAAAGCTTGACCAGTTGAAGAAAAAGACATCACCTGAACAAGGATCCGGCCAATAGCCTGACCAACGGAAGGACGAAAAACGATGACAAATGCTTTGCGCCTTGGTGTGAATATTGACCATGTTGCCACTGTCCGCAACGCGCGCGGCGGTGCCATGCCCGATCCTGTGCGCGCAGCGATCATGGCTGAAGCGGCCGGCGCTGACGGGATCACTGCACACTTGCGCGAGGACCGCCGCCACATCACGGACACCGATATCGAAGGCTTGATGGCCGCGCTTAAAGGTCCGTTGAATTTCGAAATGGCCGCTACGGCAGAGATGCAGGCGATAGCCTTGCGTCATAAGCCCCATGCTGTCTGCATTGTGCCGGAAAAGCGCGAAGAGCGCACAACAGAAGGCGGACTGGAGGTCGCGCGCGAGGAAAACGCGCTGGCCCATTATATCGCCCCGCTACGTGACGCCGGATGCCGTGTGTCGATCTTTATCGCCGCCGACCAGCGCCAGATCGAAGCGGCGCATCGCATCGGCGCCGAAGTGATCGAACTGCATACCGGCGCTTATTGCGACGCCCATGCCGAAGGTCGATTTGATGCGCGCGATGACGAGCTGCGCAAGCTGACAGATATGGCCGCTTTCGCCCATGATCTGGGCCTTGAAGTTCACGCAGGCCACGGTCTGACCTATGACTGCGTCAGCCCAATCGCTGCACTGCCGCAGGTGATGGAGCTGAATATCGGGCATTTCATCATCGGTGAAGCGATTTTCCGCGGATTGGGCCCGGCAATTGCCGAGATGCGCCGCATCATGGATGAGGCGCGGGCGTGACAGCCGAGCAGATGAACATGACTGAGGTAGAACAGGACGCGATGCGTGCTGTGACGGATCATGCCTGCGCACTGCATGCGGCAGGCCGCGACATCGTTTTCACCGCCGCCGTCGTTCTGGACGATCAAGTTATCGCAACGGCCCGCAACGAAGTAGGCGACAGCGACGATCCCAGCCGTCATGCCGAGGTTGTGGCGATTGCGCAGGCGGCCAAGGCAGCCGGTGATCGCGATCTGTCGGGGGCAACGCTTCTTGCGTCCTGTCAGCCCTGCGAGATGTGTCTGGCAACGATGCGCTGGGCCGGGATCGGGCGGGTGATTTTTGCGGCCCAACAGGAAAACATTGCAGATACCTATTTCCGGTTTCCGAAGCTGAAGATTTCGGATTTCCATGCGGCTTGCGACAGGGCGTTCGATTTTCTTGGCGGTGTTCAGGAAGAGCGCGTCGCGCATATCTATGCGGCAAAGGGTGACGCATGATTTTGGGCATTGGCACTGATCTTGCGAATATCGAACGGATCCAAGGCACATTGGATCGCTTCGGTGACCGTTTCCGCGATCGCGTGTTCACTGACGTCGAGCAGCGCAAGGC
This sequence comes from Yoonia sp. R78084, assembly GCF_044595625.1. Taxonomy (NCBI): domain Bacteria; kingdom Pseudomonadati; phylum Pseudomonadota; class Alphaproteobacteria; order Rhodobacterales; family Paracoccaceae; genus Yoonia; species Yoonia sp. R78084. The sequence goes on along the minus strand of NZ_CP138993.1, from coordinate 2,543,613 downwards.
CGAGCGCCGCAAAGATGTGGCGGGCACGTACGCCAAGCGCTGGGCCGCCAAGGAAGCTTGCTCGAAAGCTCTGGGTACGGGTTTGCGGATGGGTATTTCATGGAAGGATATGGCGGTGTCCAATCTGCGCACAGGCCAACCGGTCATGGCTGTCACTGGCTGGGCCAAAGAGCGGCTCGACCAGATGACCCCGGAAGGCCATGAGGCCATCATTCACGTGACACTGACCGACGATCACCCTTGGGCACAGGCCTTTGTGGTGATCGAGGCACGCCCCATCGCTTGACAGGGCAGTCCCACAGGCTCATGTAGCCACAAACCTATTGCAAGGATCAGAAAATGGCCGAGAAAACAGGATTTATCGCCTGGCTAATTGATACAGTGAAAACCGTTTTCTGGGCACTGGTGATTGCCGGCATTTTCCGCACACTCTTTTTTCAGCCGTTCTGGATTCCCTCGGGATCAATGAAAGATACGCTGCTGATCGGTGACTTCCTTTTCGTCAACAAGATGGCTTACGGTTATTCCTATGCGTCCTGTCCGTCGATCCGCATTCAGGGGTTGGGCATTGATATCGGTGCGGATGATTTTTGCGGGTTTATCGAGGATCGCGAAGATCGTATCTTCGGTTCAGACCCCGAACGCGGTGATATCGTGGTCTTTCGTCACCCTGTCGACGGCCGCGATTTCATCAAGCGTCTGATCGGTGTCCCCGGTGACCGCATTCAGATGGTCGACGGTGTGCTGCAGATCAATGATGTTCCGGTTCAGGTTGAACCCGCAGGTGTGTTTACCGAAACCATGGCACCACAAGGCCCGCTTGGTTTGCGCCCGCAGTGTGCGAACGGTCCGGTCGGCTCCGGCGCTTCTTGTGAAAAGAACCGCGCGATCGAGACGCTGCCGAATGGCGTCAGCCACGCGATCTTGGATATTGGACCGCGTCCGACGGACAACACGGGCGTCTTCACCGTACCGGAAGGGCAGTTCTTCTTCATGGGTGACAACCGCGACAATTCGACCGACAGCCGCGTGTCTCCAGCGGCAAACGGTGTTGGCTTTGTCGAGCGTAAGGATATCGTGGGACGTGCTGACCGTGTGATGTTCTCTTCTGCAGGGCGTTCGATGTTCGCATTCTGGACATGGCGTTCTGACCGTTTTCTCAAGGCCCTCGATTGAAGCTCTCAGCCGAACTTTCCGCCTTTTCCAGAAGGCTAGGGTACAGTTTTCAGACGCCCGAGTTGCTGATCCGGGCGGTCACCCATTCGTCCATCGTCAGCCCGCACCGGGATGACAACCAGCGGCTTGAGTTCTTGGGTGACCGTGTCTTGGGGCTCGTCATGGCTGAGGCACTGCTCGTGGCGGACCCTGCTGCGCCCGAAGGCCTGCTTGCTCCGCGTTATAACGCGTTGGTGCGCCGCGAGGCCTGTGCGGATGTGGCGCGCCAGATTGATCTGGGGGCGGTGCTGAAACTGGGGCGCTCCGAGATGAAATCGGGCGGTCGCCGGAAAGAGGCGCTGCTTGCCGATGCGATGGAAGCGGTCATTGCGGCGATATATCAGGACGGCGGTTTCGACGCCGCACGTGCTGCCATTCTTCGGTTATGGGGCGCGCGGATCACCAACGTCGCCGATGATGCGCGCGATGCCAAAACCGCCCTGCAGGAATGGGCGCAAGCCCGCGGTGAGGTGCCACCGCAGTATATCGAGGTGGGCCGCACTGGACCTGACCACCAGCCTGTGTTTACCATTGAGGTGCGCTTGGCATCTGGCGCATCCGAGCAGGCCACAGCCGGCTCAAAACGCCAGGCCGAACAAGCGGCGGCAAGCGCTCTTTTACAGAAAGTCGATCAATGACTGACGTCCCAACCAAAGCCGGATTTGTCGCCCTGATTGGCGAACCCAATGCCGGAAAGTCGACGCTTCTGAACCGCATGGTCGGCGCGAAAGTGTCGATTGTAACCCATAAGGTCCAAACCACCCGCGCCCGTATTCGCGGTGTGGCCATGGCGGAAAACGCGCAGTTGATCTTTATCGACACACCCGGCCTGTTCAAACCGCGCCGCCGCCTGGATCGGGCGATGGTGGCCGCTGCTTGGGGCGGGGCCGCCGATGCGGATGTTGTGGTGTTGATGATCGAGGCGCACCGTGGTGTCACCCCAGGTGTAAAGGCGATTTTGGAAACCCTGTCCGAGCGGTCAGGCAAATCGCCGGTGGCCCTTGCGATCAACAAGATCGACAAAGTGAAATCCGAAGTGCTGCTTGCGCTGACCAAAGAGATGAATGAGGCGTTTCCCTTCGCCGAAACATTCATGATTTCCGCCGAGCGGGGGCATGGCTGTGACGCGCTGCGCGACTGGCTGGTCACACAGGTGCCCGAGGGCCCGTATCTTTATCCCGAAGACCAGATTGCCGATCTGCCAATGCGCATGATCGCCGCCGAGATGACCCGCGAAAAACTGACCCTGCGTCTGCATCAGGAGCTGCCTTACGAGTTGACGGTTGAAACCGAAAACTGGGAAGAGCGCCCCGATGGATCGGCGCGCATTGACCAGCTGATCTATGTCGCGCGCGACGGTCATAAAGGCATTGTACTGGGCAAAGGCGGCGAGACCGTCAAGGCGATCAGCCAGGCCGCGCGCATGGAACTGGAAGAATTCCTTGGCCGCCGTGTGCATTTGTTTGTGAAGGTCAAGGTTCGCCCCAACTGGCTGGAAGATGCCGAACGGTATTCCGAGATGGGGCTTGATTTCAAAGACGGCAACGCTTGAAGCTGACTGCGGACATCTGGGTCTCGGCCTATCTGACGCGGCTGCGCTTGACTGAAATTCCCGCCTTTGTGGTTCAGCGCGGTGACAGCACCGCAGGTGCCGTGTTGGTCAAGTTGAACACGCTGGATGGCAAGGCGTGCTGTTATCAACGCAGCTTTGATCTGATGACAGGCGCGCGCAGATGGATGGTGCTGGTTGCGGGCGATGAGGTGGAAGTTGATGCTTCGATCGTCAAACAGCGTGGCTTTGATCCTGATCTGTGGGTAATCGAGGTTGAAGATCGCCAAGGACGTCACCTGCTGGATGAACCGGGGTTAGACTGACTTTTATGCCTCCGGCGGGAGTATTTTTGGCAAGATGATAAGACATCTTTAACCAAGTCATCCGAGACTGCTGTCATGGTACAGGCTGGAGAGCCGATGGCCACGCAAGGTGATGAGCTTTGGTTCGTCTCTGGGGCAAGGTGGTCGTTATCATCTTGCCCCAAATACTCCCCCGCCGGAGGCGTGCAGCCTGTGCAGGCAACGCGGCGCTTGCAACTGCGCCGATCCCGGTCTGTTATGCGCAAATGAAACGGACGTTTTCCCTATGATTGAATGGCGAGATGAAGCCGCACTTCTGTCGTCGCGCCCCTTTGGTGAGAACTCTGTAATCATCGAGGTGTTCAGCGCGGCACATGGCCGTCATGCAGGCGTTGTGCGTGGCGGGACCAGTCGCAAGCTGGCACCAGTCCTGCAACCGGGTGCGCAAGTGGCGGTGGCCTGGAAGGCGCGGCTGGATAGCCATCTTGGGAGCTTTACGGTTGAGCCGATCCGAAGCCGTGCAGCGGCGGCGATGGGTGACAGGCTCGCTTTGGCGGGGCTGAATGCGGTGTGTAGCCTCTTGACCATGGTCTTGCCGGAACGCGAGGCACACGGCCCGCTCTATGATCGCACGATCGGGCTGCTTGATCTTTTAGGGCAGTCCGAGGTTTGGCCACTGGCCTATCTGCGCTGGGAACAGGCGCTTTTGGAGGAAATGGGATTTGGGCTTGATCTCTCGGCCTGTGCCGTGCGCGGCGTGAATGAAGACCTCGTCTTTGTGTCTCCGAAATCAGGCCGCGCTGTCAGCCGCGAGGCAGCAGGTGAATGGGCCGACCGCATGTTGCCCTTGCCGCCTGTACTGGCGGGCAAGGGAGATGCGTCTAATAGCGAGATCGCCAAGGCACTGGGGACCACAGGTTATTTCATCGAACATCGTCTGATCAAAAGTCTGGGCGAGCGTCCGGTGCCGGTCGCACGCGCGCGGCTGGTTGATGCGATCATGCGGGCCTAGGCTGGTTTGTTGTCGATCAGATAGGCCGCTGTCTGAACGGCAGACTTATGCGCTTGCCGCATCCCGCGGCCCAAGGTGGCAATTGCGCGCGCGTTATCCAGCTTGTCCACACGCCCCAGACCCGGGGTGATTGATTTGATCGCTGGATCGAACATCGCCAGAAACCGCACGACGAAATCGGGTGCGACACGGGTTACGATCTTGCGGTCAGGGTAGGCTGTCTTGATCGCTTTTGCCAAATCCACGAATTTCATGAAGCGATCGACCGTCATGATCCGTTGGCCGTATGTTTGCGGCTTGTCGATTGCGACCACATGCATTTCGGCCACATCACGGACGTCGACGGTCGGGAAACCGAAATTCGGCAACATCGGGTCTTTGGCGCGGAATATCCGTTCGATCACTGAAACGGATGTGCCGAATTTATGGTCGAGTGGCGCGCCAATAACAAAGCCGGGGTTGATGGCTGTCAGGTGCAGGTCGGGCGCAATGTCGCGCACAAAATCCCACGCCGCTTGCTCGGCCAGTGTTTTTGATCGCGTATAGGCAGATGTGTCCGGATCGGTGGGGTCGGTCCAGTTGGTTTCGTCAAAGGATGTGTCCCCTGCGGGCAAAGCGGAGCCGCTGATCGCGGCTGTGGAGGACGTCAGGATCACACGCGAAATACCGGCGTTATGGGCCGCACGCAGTGCACGCAGCGCACCATCAACGGCAGGCCGGATCAGGTCGTCTTCGTTCTTGGGTTGGGTCATTGGGAAGGGTGAGGCGGTATGCATCAGCACGTCAACCCCGTCCATTGCGCGTTCCCAGCCGTCATCCGCTGTCAGGTCCAAGGCGATGAAGGACAGCCTGTCATCGAGCGTGGAAGGGTCGCTCAGGTGCGGGCGCAGGGCGTCAGTTACTTCCGCGCAACGTTCAAGGCTGCGGACGGTGCCGCGCACATGATACCCCGCCTCAAGGAGCTGGAGCGCAATATGCTTGGCGATATAACCGGATGCGCCGGTCAGCAGGACGGTTTTGGGCACTTGGCGTTCCTTATCACTCACGCGCAATCAAGTAGCCGCGCGTGAGCCAAAAGCAACCTAGTCCAGCAAACGGCGTGCGATCACTTGGGCTTGGATTTCGGCTGCACCTTCAAAGATATTCAGGATACGCGCATCGCAAAGAATCCGGCTGACCTTATATTCAAGCGCGAAACCGTTGCCGCCATGGATTTGCAGCGCGTTGTCCGCGCAGGCCCAAGCGATGCGCGCGCCCAAGAGTTTCGCCATGCCTGCTTCGAGGTCGCAGCGGCGGTCGTTGTCTTTTTCATGTGCACTGAAATAGGTCAGCTGCCGCGCGACCATGATCTCGACCGCCATCATGGCAAGTTTGCCGGCAACACGGGGGAAATGGATCAGGGATTTTCCGAACTGCTTGCGGTCCTGTGCGTATTGCATGCCCACATCCAGTGCGGATTGGGCAACGCCGACAGCACGGGCAGCGGTCTGGATACGCGCGCTCTCGAAGGTTTGCATCAACTGCTTGAACCCTTTGCCGGTTTCGCCGCCCAGCAGGTTTTCACCCTTCACTGCAAAGCCGTCAAAGGCCAGTTCGTATTCCTTCATGCCGCGATAGCCCAGCACCTCGATCTCTCCGCCGGTCATACCTGGGGTCGGGAAGGGGTTTTCGTCCGTACCGGGTGTTTTTTCAGCAAGGAACATGGACAGGCCGCGATAATCGGTTGTGTCAGGATCGGTGCGCGCCAGCAAGGTCATCACATGCGTGCGCGAGGCGTGGGTGATCCACGTCTTGTTGCCGGTCACTTCCCAGTCGTCGCCTTTCCTGACGGCGCGGGTGCGCAGGCTGCCAAGGTCGGACCCTGTGTTGGGCTCTGTGAAAACGGCTGTCGGAAGAATTTCTGCCGAGGCAAGGCCGGGAAGCCATTTTTGCTTTTGCTCTTCGGTGCCTCCGCAGAGGATCAGCTCTGCTGCGATTTCCGAACGTGTCCCGAGCGAACCGACGCCGATATAGCCGCGCGAAAGCTCTTCTGAAACAACACACATTGACGCTTTGGAGAGGCCGAAGCCGCCGTACTCTTCGGGTATCGTCAGGCCGAATACGCCCATCTCGGCCATCTCGTCGATGATCTCAAGCGGGATCAATTCGTCTTTGAGGTGCCACTCGTGGGCGTGCGGTTCAATGCGGTCGATGCTGAAACGGCGGAACTGCTCGCGGATCATCTCAAGCTCGTCATCAAGGCCGGAAGCCCCGACGGTGCTATTGGCCGATTGCTCTTCCATCAGTGTAACAAGCCGCATGCGGGCGGCCTGCGTGTTGCCGGACTGAATTAGTGTCGCGATTTCGGGCTGCATCAAGGGGGCCGTGTCTGCGGGGGTCAGGCCGATATCCTGCAGGCGCAGGATTTCACCTTGGCTCATCGGGATGCCGCCCGAGATTTGCGCCAGATATTCACCAAAGGCGATCTGGTGCAGCAGCTGTTCAACTTCGCCAAATTTGCCGTCAGCCTGCAGGCGTTCGGCCCACTTCTGCATTTGCTGCAAAGACTGTGCGTAGGTCGCCAGCCATGCCAGACCATGTGCTGCGGTCTGGTTCTCTTCGATCAGCGCACCCGAGATACGCGCGCCGTCGGTGACAATCGCGCGCACAGCTTCCTTGGCGCGTCCAAGCACGTCTTCGACCGCAGGAATGGAGGCAGCGGTGAGCGCCAAAAGGTCGCCCAGTAGGGGGCTTTGGTTCAACGTCATATCCTGTCCATCATGCGGCATTTTTCGACTCCGTTCAATTTGCAGGTGCAGAGATAATCATAATGCAGTTGCAGCGCAATAAATATTCACAAATATATCATTAAACGAACAAAAGTGTCGCAGCGAATTTCCTGCTGGCATGCTGTATCCAATGTCGTAAGAGACTATATGCCTGAATTTTCGCCTCTTCTCACCCCTATGATTTTTCTCTTCGCCTTTGCAGTTACGATGCTGGGCGGATTTGTCAAAGGTGCCGTTGGGTTCGCAATGCCGCTGATCATGATTTCCGGCATGGGTATTCTGATTCCACCTGAACTGGTTGTTGCTGGCATTGTTTTTCCCATCGTGATCAGCAATGCGCTACAGGTAGCGCGTTCGGGGTTTGGCAATGCACAGGCAGCTCTGAAAGATCACTGGCGCTACGTGCTGGTGGTTTGCGTGATGATCCTTGTGGCGGCGCAATTTGTACGCAGCATCCCCGGCAATGTCATGTTTATCGTGCTGGGCGTGCCGGTTGTCGGTCTCTGCATTATTCAACTCGTCGGTTGGCGACCTCAGATCTCACCACGATGGCGGCGGCCTTTTGAATGGGTTGCAGGCGCGCTGGCAGGAACGCTCGGCGGACTGGCAGGAACGTGGGGACCACCCACAGTTCTGTATTTGCTTGCATTAAACACACCGCGTTCAAGCCAGATGTCTGTGCAGGGTGTAATTTACGGGCTCGGGTCCGTGATGCTTTTACTGGGGCATTTACAGTCGGGCATCTTGAATGCCCAGACTTGGGGATTTTCCGCAGCACTTGTCTTGCCTGCACTGATAGGAATGTGGCTCGGGTTCCGTTTGGGTGACCGCTTTGATCAAGAGCGCTTCCGGCGTGTCACGCTTTGGGTACTCGTGATTGCAGGCGTCAACCTGATCCGGCGCGGGCTGATGGGGTAGGGAAGGGGGAAGGTGGATCAAGATCCACCTTACGTTATTTTACCCGATTGCAGCTGCTTTGACGTCGTCATCAATGAAAGGGACGTACTTTTCAAAGTTGTCGCTGAACATTGCGACCAGCTTGGCCGCTTGTTTATCATAGGCTTCTTTATCTGCCCATGTGTCACGCGGGTTCAGCAACTTATCGTCAACACCGTCTACGGATATCGGCACTTCAAATCCGAAGTGGGCATCCTTGCGGAAGGTGCTTTCGATCAATGTCCCATCCAGTGCGGCAGACAGAAGCGCACGTGTTGCCTTGATCGGCATCCGTGATCCTGTTCCGTATGCACCGCCTGTCCAGCCGGTGTTCACAAGCCAGCATGTTGCACCATGGCTTGCGATTTTCGAGCGGAGCAGGTTGCCGTAAACCTCAGGACGGCGCGGCATAAAGGGGGCGCCAAAGCAGGTGCTGAATGTGGGTTCGGGCTCGGTTACACCGCGTTCTGTGCCGGCAACCTTTGATGTGAAACCGGACAGGAAGTGATACATCGCCTGCGCTGGCGTCAGTCGCGCGATGGGGGGAAGCACGCCGAAAGCATCGCAGGTCAGCATGATGATATTTTTGGGGTGACCGCCCAAGGCCGTTTCAGACGCATTGGAAATGTAGTTGAGCGGGTAGGCACAACGCATGTTCGCAGTCAGGCTGTCGTCTTCAAAGTCCAGTTCCAGCGTCTCAGGATCGAAAACCATGTTTTCGATCACCGTATGCGGCATAGAGCAGGTGGCGTAGATTTCCGGCTCTGCTTCTGGGTCGAGACCGATTGTCTTGGCGTAGCAGCCACCTTCGAAGTTGAAAGTGCCGCGCTCGGACCAGCCGTGTTCATCGTCACCGATCAGAACCCGGGTTGGATCAGCGGAAAGCGTTGTTTTACCTGTCCCTGACAAGCCGAAGAATACGGCTGTGTCGACCGGATTGCCCGGGGCGTGGTTGGCCGAGCAGTGCATGGGCATGATGCCCTTTTCAGGCAGCAGGTAGTTGAGCAGGGTGAAAACGGACTTTTTGTTTTCGCCCGCGTATTCCGTGCCACCAATCAGGATCAGCTTTGCCTCAAAATTCAGTGCGATGACAGTCTCGGACCGGCATCCGTGCTTTTCGGGGTCTGCCTGGAACGTGGGGCAGTTGATGATTGTGAAATCCGGCACAAAGGTTTCAAGCTCTGCTGCGTCCGGGCGGCGCAGCAGGTGGCGGATGAACAATCCATGCCAAGCCAGTTCGGTCACAACGCGCACATCAAGACGATGTGCCGGGTCGGCGCCACCAAACAAATCTTGCACGTTGTAGGTGCCGCCTTTCATGTGCTCCAGCATATCCGCGTAGAGCACATCAAATTTCGCGGGGTCCATCGGGGGGTTGTTCTCCCACCAGATCGTATCAACGACGCCATCGGTTTTGACGACGAACTTGTCTTTGGGCGAGCGTCCTGTGTGCTTGCCAGTGGTGACAAGGAATGTTCCGCCTTTGCCGGTCACACCTTCGCCCGCCGCAACGGCCGCTTCATGCAGTTCGGCCTCAGAGCGGTTGTAATAGACATAACCCAGCCCTGTGATGCCTTGATCCTCAAGTTTCATCGATGGGTTGACCGTACCTTGGTCCATGGGTTCGCTCCTTTTTGAAATGGCCGACGTGGCTAGCGATGCACATCCATAGCACCAAGTTTTCAAGGGCCGATACCCTCGTTTCGCATCGTTAGCGCAACCAATCCGATGTTAGCGCAACCATTGTGCCGGATGGACGGGATGCGGCCAGAATAATGTCAGGGGATTTTCCGTATTCTCGGCAAAAGTACCGCAAATATGGCATTTTCGTGGCATAGGATGAGTTAAGTGTTGATTCGCTTAGGTAAAACGTTGAAAAGTCTCAGTCAGCGCCTCGAAGAGCGCCGAGCATATCGAAAGAAGGGTTTCCACCATGTCAAGAATTGCACTTGTAGACGATGACAGGAACATCCTCACGTCCGTTGCCATGACGCTAGAGGCGGAGGGTTTCGAGGTTGAGACCTATAATGACGGTCTCTCAGCGCTCGAGGCTTTCAACAAACGGATGCCTGACATGGCTGTTTTGGACATCAAAATGCCACGGATGGACGGAATGGATTTGTTGCAAAGACTGCGACAAAAAACCTCCATGCCCGTTATTTTCCTGACTTCCAAGGACGATGAGATCGACGAAGTGCTTGGTTTGCGCATGGGCGCTGACGATTACGTAAAAAAGCCATTTTCTCAGCGTTTACTCGTCGAACGAATCCGCGCGCTCTTGCGCAGGCAAGATGCGATTGCGGGCGAAGAGATTGAGGAAACCGAAGACACCAAAGTGATGGTCCGCGGTGAGTTGGTGATGGATCCGCTCCGTCACGCAGTGAAATGGAAAGGGAGAGACGTATCCCTAACGGTGACGGAATTCTTGTTGTTGCAGGCGCTGGCCCAGCGGCCCGGCTTTGTCAAAAGCCGCGATCAGCTGATGGATGTGGCCTATGATGACCAAGTTTACGTGGACGATCGGACGATCGACAGCCACATCAAGCGGCTGCGGAAAAAGATGCGTAACACAGATGACGAGTTCTCTGCGATCGAGACCCTTTACGGAATCGGGTACCGCTACAACGAAGAGTAAGCCATGACGGCTTCGCCCAAAATTGACGTACGCGACCTCAAGTCCGTGCGCGCAGCGGCGCGTACGCCTGATCTTGTGCTCGGCGATGATTGGGTCGATCCGGACTTTGTCACCGAAGAGATCGAAGTTGACGAGATTCCGGGCGGACGTCTGTTCGCGCTGCGGCGGTCGCCAATTGCACGCAAGATTATCACGTTCAATCTAATCGGTTTGATCATGTTGATTTCGGGCGTCCTCTATCTCAGCCCGTCGCGCGATAGCCTTGCGTTTCAGCGCGCAAATGGGTTGGTGAATGAAGCACAATTGATTGCCGATGTCTTTGAAGCGCAACTGCCCAGAATTGCACCGGTGAACCTTGTTACGGCAGACGGGATCAATCCGACAGCCACACTCCAAGGTTTGAACCTGCGTGGCGGTGTCGAGGTGTCGGTTTTTGCGCCAGATACGACGTTGGTAGCGCGGGCAAGCGGCAGTCTCAATCAAGCGCAGATCGCCGAGCTGGAAACGCAGACCGGTGGAACGTTCATTCTCGATTTCCTTTTGTCGGTTTGGGATGGTTTGGTCAGCCTTGGATCTTTTGGACAAGAAGATGTGGGCCAAGAGGAGGTTCTCATCCGGCTTACACAAGAAAATGTGCGCAGTGCGATCGCAAACGGAACCCAGTTGCGAGCGTCAGAAATCAACGGTGCGACAAGCTTTATCGTCACAACGCCCATCATGCGCAACGATGTGGCCGTCGGGGTTATCGCTGTCACAACCGCCGCTGGCGAGGTTGACAGCCTTGTCCGCCGCGAACGCGAGCAATTCCTGCGCCTGTTCTTTGTTGGCGTTCTGGTCAGTGTCGGCCTGAGTTTGGTTCTTGCCTCGACCATCGCCAATCCACTGGCACAACTGGCCACTGCCGCAGAGGCTAGTCAGGAAAAGAATGCGCGCAAGATGTCCCCCGGCCGTGTGCGCATTCCTGATCTGAGCGGGCGCCCTGACGAAATCGGCCGTTTGTCCGCGGCACTGCGCAGCATGGTGTCGGCCCTTTACGAACGGATCGAGGGAAACGAGCAATTTGCCGCAGATGTGGCGCATGAGATCAAGAACCCCTTGGCCTCGCTGCGATCTGCTGTGGGCACGATGCGTGTGGCCAAACGCGACGACCAGCGCGAGCGTTTGCTGGAAGTGATCGAACATGATGTGAAGCGTTTGGACCGTCTTGTCAGCGATATATCGAACGCGTCACGGCTCGACAGCGAGCTTGTCAAGGAAGAGGAGGAGTCCTTCGACCTGATCAAGATGCTTGGAAATATCGGTGAATTCCTTGGCAAGGACGCCAGGCTTCGTGGCGTTGATTTCGTCACTGACCTGCCCGAAGGTACGCTTATGGTCCAGGGCCTCGAAGGGCGGATGGCGCAGGTCTTTGTCAATCTGATCACAAATGCGATTTCGTTCTGTGACAAAGGCGATGCAATCCGCATCTGGGCGCGCACCCGTCAGAACCGGGTGCTGGTGGTGGTCGAAGATACTGGCCCCGGCATTCCTGATGATGCGTTGACCAAGATTTTCCAACGCTTCTATTCCGAGCGCCCCGAAGGACAGTTCGGCAACAATTCCGGCCTAGGTTTGGCGATCTCCAAGCAGATCGTAGAGGCCCACGGTGGCGCAATCTGGGCCGAGAATATCCGGCCAACAGATGCTGACCCAACATCTGAGCCGTTGGGTGCCCGTTTTGTTGTTGGCCTGCCGATCTAGGGGCATCCGTTATGGCAGCATCCCAAATCCTGCACGCGACCTGTGTGGCATGGGCCGATCGCGCCGTAATTATCGTGGGGAAATCCGGGTCGGGTAAATCTGCCTTGGGGCTGCAGCTTATGGCGCTGGGCTGTAAACTGGTCGCGGATGATGGCGTGCGCCTCATGTCGGAGCACGGTCTTGTGTTCGCGCAGGCACCGGACACCATCAAAGGGCTGATAGAAGCACGCGGTATCGGCATCTTGAATGCAGAAGTGCAGAGCCGCGCAAGGGTTGTTTTGGTGGTAGACCTTGATCAATCCGAACCCGCGCGCATGCCCGAGGCGCGGTTTTTTGAACTACTGGGACATAATCTCCCCTTGATATGCCGCGTGGACGCGCCACACTTTGCTGCAGCAGTATTGCAAACTCTCAAATCCGGTTGGAGCGATCGATGACCAAGGCGGGAGCAGCCCCAGAAGATCAGGCCGCGAGTGTGGTCTTGGTCACCGGTCCATCCGGTGCCGGACGCTCGACGGCAATCAAGGCGCTTGAGGACTTGGGATATGAGGTCATCGACAACCTGCCTTTATCGCTATTGCCGCGCTTGCTGGATGGTCCGCCGCCCGTGCGTCCGCTGGCTTTGGGTATTGATGTCCGCAACCGTGATTTCAGCATCAGTGCGTTGATTGACACGATTGACCGGCTGACAGGCAAGGGTCAGTTTCCGGCGCAGGTTCTCTATATGGATGCCAATGAGGAAGAGCTTGTGCGCCGCTATTCCGAAACGCGGCGGCGGCATCCTTTGGCCCCGGGTGGTCCGCCGCTTGCCGGTATTCAGGCCGAGCGGGACCTCTTGATCCCTATCCGTGCGCGTGCCGATGTGCTGATTGATACGACGGGCATGTCGCCCCATGACGCGAAGGCTGAGGTTGAGCGATGGTTCAGGACAGGCGAGGGCGGTGCCAAGCTTGGCGTGACATTGCATTCTTTTTCTTACAAACGCGGTCTGCCGCGTGGCATGGACATCGTGATTGATTGCCGTTTTCTGCAAAATCCCCATTGGGAGGAAAACCTACGCGTTCTCGACGGCCGTGATTCTGCCGTGGCGGCCTATGTCGCGGCTGATCCGCGCTTTCCGCCATTTTTCGCACAGGTGAAGGGCCTCGTGGATTTGCTTCTTCCTGCGCATAAGGATGAGGGCAAAGCGCACCTCTCAATCGCCTTTGGCTGTACAGGGGGCAAACACCGCTCTGTTGCAATGACAGAACGGCTTGCAGAGGCACTTGCACAAGACGGGTGGCATGTGTCTAAACGACATCGCGAACTAGAGCGGCGCGATGCGCAAGGGAAAAGGGAAGACGTGGTTTGATTGGTATCGTCATCGTGGCGCATGGGGGGTTGGCGCAGGAGTATCACGCCGCAGTCGAACATGTTGTTGGACCGCAGCCCGGCATGGTCAGTATTGCCATTGGCCCCGATGATGACCGCGCGGCGAAACAGACTGAAATCTGCCAGGCTGCAGATGATGTCGATACCGGTGACGGTGTAGTCATTGTCACGGACATGTTCGGTGGTTCGCCGACCAACCTTTCGCTCAAGGCCTGTAGCCCGGAAAACCGCCGCATCCTTTATGGAGCAAACCTGCCGATGCTTATCAAGCTTGCGAAATCCCGCAAGGCCAGCGTGCCGGATGCTGTCGAAGCGGCCATTGCTGCGGCGCACAAATACATCAATAGTCACAACGGGGGGCTTCCCCAATGACCCAGATGCGTTTGAAGATCGAGAACATCAAAGGTTTGCACGCGCGCGCGTCCGCCAAACTGGTCGAGGTTGTCGAAAGCTTTGATGCCGAAGCTATCGTTAGCAAGGATGGTGAACGTACCAGCGGTGACAGCATCATGGGGCTTTTGATGTTGGCAGCCTCCATCGGAACCTTTATTGACGTGGAAACACGCGGACCGCAGGAAAAAGAGCTTGCTGCGGCAATTGAAAACCTTGTTGCCGATAAATTCGGTGAAGGCGACTGATGAATGTCAGGATCGGATAGGACAAGTGCATTGACCGATACGACTCCCAAGGCCCCTGCACAGCCCTCCGTATCAAAGCCTGTCCCGCACGTGTATAATCGGCGGGCGCTAACCTATTCGGAAACGTTTGATCACCCCGTGCGGCGCACCGTGATCAAGACGATCGAATGGCTTACGGGGAAAATCAAGATTATCCGGATGGTCCGCGAGTTTGAAAAGCGGGGCAAGTTCCACGGTCAGGCGTTCTGGCGCAATGCGCTGGATGTGATGGGGATTGATGTGACGACGCCGGACGAGCAGTTGGCACGCATTCCCCAAACCGGGCCTGTCGTTGTTGTCGCAAACCATCCGCATGGGCTGGTTGACGGCATGATCTTTGCCGAACTGATCGGGCGCGTGCGCAGCGACTACCGTATCCTGACGCGCGCTTTCCTGACCGACATTGATGAAGGTGCCGGTAAGTTCCTGATCCCTGTCCCGTTTCCGCATGAAGAAGGCGCACAGGCAAAGATGGTCGAGATGCGCAAGCAAGCCATGGCGCATTTGAATGCCGGTGGCGTCGTTGCCGTTTTCCCTTCCGGGGTCGTCGCATCATCTGACACGCTGTTTGGTCCCATGATCGAGAGGGAATGGAACCTTTTTACTGCCAAAATGATCCGGATGTCAGGTGCTCGGGTTGTACCGCTCTTCTTTCCGGGTTCGAATTCGCGCTGGTATCAAATGGCCAACCGTCTATCGCCCACCCTGCGCCAAAGCCTGTTGATCTATGAAATCGTCAGGGCCTGCGGCAAGCCGCAAAAGCCTGTGATTGGCCATCCGTTTGACGCAGAGGAAGTCAGGTCACGCCTGAGTGACCAACGCGCCTGTATGGATTGGATGCGGCAAGAAACGCTGCGCCTGAAAGACTAGCGCGTGGGTACAGGCGTGCCACTGCGGTAGTCATAGAAGCCGCGTTCCGATTTACGGCCCAGCCAGCCTGCCTCGACATATTTGGTGAGCAACGGGCAGGGGCGATATTTGGTATCGGCCAGACCGTCGTGCAGCACGTTCATGATCGCCAGACAGGTATCCAGACCGATGAAATCGGCCAGTTCCAGCGGCCCCATCGGGTGGTTCGCGCCCAGTTTGAGCGAGGTATCAATGGATTGCACCGACCCAACCCCTTCATAGAGCGTATAGATTGCCTCGTTGATCATCGGCATCAGGATACGGTTGACGATGAAGGCGGGAAAATCCTCTGCGGTGGCAGAGGTTTTGCCCAAGCGTTCCACAACCGCATGGCAGGCCTTGAAGGTGGCTTCGTCGGTCGCGATGCCGCGGATCAGTTCGACCAGCTGCATGATCGGAACAGGGTTCATAAAGTGGAACCCCATGAATTTTTCGGGCCGGTCTGTCCGTGATGCCAGCCGCGTGATCGAGATTGACGAGGTGTTCGACGTCAGGATCGTGTCCGGCTTGAGGTGCGGCACAAGATCTTCGAAAATCGCGGTCTTGATCGTCTCACGCTCGGTCGCGGCTTCGATGATCAGGTCGGTCTTGCCCAGATCGGTCAGAGTTGGTGTCGTCGTGATCCGTTTCATCGCGTCGGTTTTTTGCGCCTGGGTGATCAGGTCTTTGCTGACCTGACGATCCAGATTGCGCTCGATCAGCGCGACGGCGGCTTTCAATGCGTCCTCGCTGATATCGGTCATCAGCACTTCATATTCCGCAAGGGCAAAAACATGGGCAATGCCGTTGCCCATCTGACCTGCGCCAACGATGCCTACCTTCTCAATTGTCATGATCATTCCTTTAACGGTTGGCCGCACCATAGGCCCCTGCGGGGGTCACCTTCAAGTCGGGCGTGTAGGTAAAAGTTTTATCAAATGCCGTCATTAGCAAATTCGCAAAAGAATTGGGCGAATCTGCGCCTTGGGTGATGACAGAAAGGGGCGGTAGCCATGCGACATGAAACGATTGAAACAGGTGAACTTTCGTATTCGCCGTGCCGTTACGGGAATTCACGGATGTTGTTTCGCGGGCCGCGCAAACGACTTGATTTGCCGTATCTTGCCTTCATCGGTGGCACCGAAACCTATGGCAAATTCATCGAAAAGCCGTTTCCAACCCTTGTTGAAAAGGCCATGCGCCAGACATGTGTGAACTTTGGGTGCGTCAACGGCGGGATTGATGCCTTTGTCAATGATCCGACAATCATGGATATCTGCGCTGAAGCCGATTTGACCGTAGTGCAGGTGATGGGGGCGAATTTTCTTTCAAACCGGTTCTATTCGGTCCATCCGCGGCGAAACGACCGGTTCCTGCGCGCATCAACCGTCTTGCAGGCGATCTATCAAGAGATCGATTTTTCGGAGTTTTCCTTTACGCGCCATATGCTGGGTGCGCTGCATGCCACATCTCTCGAACGGTTTGACACTGTCGTGATTGAACTGCGCGCGGCTTGGTTGGCGCGCATGCGCAATATGCTGGGCCAGATCGGGCGTCGGACCATCCTGCTGTGGTTTTCCGAAGATGCCATGACAGATACGCATTGGGCCGACCGCCCAGGCCAGTTGCAGGTTGATCCGCTGTTCATCACAGCATCAATGATCGATGAGTTGCGGCCTCTGGTCAAAGACGTTGTCGTCGTGAACCCGACGGAACGTGCCTTGTCGCAGGGCTCACGCGGCATGTACTTTCCACCAAGCCAGACAAAAGCCGCCTCAGAAATGCTGGGTGTTGATTGCCATGTCGAGGCGGGCGCGGCACTGATCCAATCCATCAGAAACCAGCTTTATGCCATATAAAAAAGGCCCCAGCGCTGCCGGGGCCCTTCATTCGCAATGGCGCAATTGATCAGAGCTTGCCGGTCAGTTCCGGCACGGCTTCAAAAAGGTCTGCCACGAGGCCGAAGTCTGCAACCTGAAAAATAGGTGCTTCTTCATCCTTGTTGATGGCGACAATGATCTTGCTGTCTTTCATGCCCGCAAGGTGCTGGATGGCACCCGAGATGCCAACGGCCACATAGAGTTCAGGCGCTACGACCTTGCCGGTCTGGCCCACTTGCCAGTCATTGGGCGCGTAGCCACTATCCACAGCAGCGCGTGATGCGCCAACAGCGGCGTTGAGCTTATCGGCCAGCTTTTCGATCAGAGCAAAGTCTTCTTCAGAGCCGACACCACGACCACCGGAAACAACAACACCGGCAGACGTCAGTTCGGGGCGATCAGAAGCGGCTACTTTGTCTTCGACCCATTCAGACAGGCCCGGATCGCCGGCGGCACCGATGCTTTCAACGGATGCAGAACCACCCATCGCCGCAGCATCAAAGCCAGCGGTACGGATGGTCATGACTTTGACAGCGTCAGAGGATTTGACTGTCTGGATCGCGTTGCCAGCATAGATCGGACGTTCGAATGTGTCCGCGTCAACCACGGCAGTCACTTCAGAGATGATCATCGCGTCCAAGAGTGCAGCGACCCGTGGCATGACGTTTTTCGCGTCCGTGGTGCCGGGGGCGGCGATATGCGTATAATCGCCTGCGAGTGATACAATCAGAGCGGCGGTAGGCTCGGCCAAGCGGTGACCAAGGGCCGGATCTTCAGCGCAGAGCACTTTGGAGACGCCTTCAATCTTGGCTGCCTCGTCAGCGGCCGATTTCGCTGAGGCACCCGCGCAAAGCACGGTCACATCACCCAAAGACTTCACCGCAGAGACGGCCTTTGCCGTCGCATCAACGGCCAATGCGCCGTCAGTTACTTCACCAATCAGAAGAACAGCCATTATACAGCCCCCGCTTCTTTGAGTTTCTCGACAAGTTCATCAACCGAACCCACAATGATACCGGCCTTGCGGGCCGCTGGTTCTGTGGTGCTCACGATGCTGAGGCGCGGCGCGACATCAACGCCGTAATCGGCAGGTGTCTTTTCATCCAAAGGCTTTTTCTTGGCCTTCATGATGTTGGGCAGCGACGCATAGCGCGGCTCATTCAGGCGCAGGTCCACAGTCACAATTGCTGGCATTTTCACCTTGATCGTCTGCAGGCCGCCATCAACTTCGCGGGTGACGGTCGCACTGTCGCCATCAACATCAACCTCAGAGGCGAAGGTCGCTTGTGACCAGCCCAGCAGGGCCGACAGCATCTGGCCAGTGGCATTCATGTCATTGTCGATTGCCTGCTTGCCGCACAGCACCAGACCCGGCTCTTCTTCCTTGACGATCGCGGCAAGAATTTTCGCAACAGCCAGCGGTTCAATGTCGGTGTGCACATCGTCAGCAGCAACAACAAGGATCGCACGGTCGGCACCCATCGCCAGCGCGGTGCGCAGTGTTTCCTGGCTTTGTTTGACGCCAATCGAGACCGCGACGATTTCTTCAACTTTACCCGCTTCGCGCAGGCGGATCGCTTCTTCTACAGCGATTTCGTCGAACGGGTTCATCGACATCTTGACGTTCGCGAGATCGACACCGGAGCCGTCCGCTTTCACACGAACTTTCACGTTGTAGTCAATCACGCGCTTGACGGGTACGAGGACCTTCATATGCGTTTCTCTCCCAAGAATCTGAAAATTACACTTCTCGCCCCGTTGTTAGCCTGCGCTGCCGCGTGAAAACAGTGCAAAATCGACGCGGCAGATGTCACCGACGCCACGTTCTTGACGCGAACGTAAGGTCAAACCCCTTGGACGGGGTCTGGTATGCAATAAGCGGATCAGGTCCGATGACGGTTTTTCTGCTGAAAAATCGCTTAGCCGCGGTTTGCGCCGGGCACCCAAAGCACATCATCATTGCCGTTGTTATTGGCGATGCGCGAGGCTTGGAAAAACCAGTCAGACAAACGGTTCAGGTATTTCACCGCCGCTGGATTGACCGACTCGTATGTCGCCAATTCGACGGTCAACCGCTCGGCACGGCGCGACACGGTACGGCAAAGGTGCAGATGTGCCGCGAGTGCGGACCCACCAGGCAAAATGAAACTGCGCAGGGGCTCGACCTCTTTGGTCATTGTATCAATCTGGCTTTCAAGGCGCGCAACTTGCGCATCGGTCATGCGCAGTACGGGGTATTCTGCTTCGCCGTCTTTTTCCATATCAGGGCGGCAAAGGTCCGCACCAAGATCAAACAGATCATTCTGGATCATGGCAAGCTGGGCATCCATCTCGCCGGTGGCATGCAGGCGCGCCAAACCGACGGTTGCATTCGTTTCATCGACCGTGCCGTAGGATGTTACCCGCATCGAGTGTTTGGCAACGCGGCTGCCGTTACCAAGGGCCGTTTCGCCGGAGTCTCCGGTTTTTGTGTAGATTTTGTTGAGAACGACCATCGGTTAGTTTCCTCCACCGCGCAAATAGACAAAAATCAGGATCATCACGACCGCAACGAATTGTGCACCAATGCGCCAGCGCATGATCTTGTTTGCGTGTTTGCGGTTATACTCACCGCCCTTGCCAAAGCTGCCGATACCCCACATCAAAATGACGAGCACAACCAGCACTGACACAGACATCGCCCAAAAAAGCGGGTCATTGGCCATTGGTTCGATCCTTCCTTAATTCCTCTCGCATGTAGCAGGGCGTGCCGGAAAGAAAACCCTCAGCCACGCAAAATGACCGCATCAAGAAGCCGCGTCGGCAACACGCGCCGCAAAAAACCCATCAGATAGGTGGGGGTTGTCACATAGTAGCGCGGTTTCGGGCGTGCGGATGTGAGGGCATGCAGGATCTTTCTGGTCACCGCCGAGGGGGGCAACTCGAAACGGTCCGGTCCGTTGTCGTCATAGAGCCGTGATCGCAACTGCGCATATTGGCCGGCCCGGGCCGATCCTTCCCAGTCAATCCATTTCTCGAAGTGCGGGATCGCATTTTCGCGGATCTTGGCTGTGATGGGGCCGGGTTCGATCAGGATCACCTTGATCGGCGTATCGCTCATTTCGATGCGCAAGACATCTGTCAGGCCCTCAAGCGCGTATTTGGTCGCCACATAGGCCCCGCGCCAGCGCAGTGCGACGAACCCCAAAACGGATGAACAATTGATAATCCGCCCATGCCCTTGGGCGCGCATCACGGGCATGACCAGCCGTGTCAGCTCATGCCAGCCAAAGACGTTGGTTTCGAAAATCTCGCGCAGGGCGCCAACCGGCAAATCCTCGACGGCACCGGGGCAGGCGTAAGCGCCATTGTTGTAGAGCGCGTCCAGCGTGCCGCCGGTTGCCTCGAGTGTTTCGGCAAGGCCGGTGACGATGCTGTCGGCGTCGGCGTAGTCAATGCGCGGGCTCTCGAACCCTTCGCTGCGCAGCCGGTCGCAGTCTTCCTGTTTGCGGCAACTGGCAAAGACACGCCAGCCTGCGGCGCGCAGCCCATATGCGGCGTCATAGCCGATGCCAGAGGAACAGCCTGTGATCAAAATGGATTTCTGTGTCATGCGCTTGTCTTTGCACCGCGGATTGCCAGCTGACAAGTGGCCGCGCGTTGCAACGGCGATCGAACGCCTGTTGTCAATCGAGATTGCGCAACGCAGTGCATATTCGCCGCTTTACGCCAGAATCGAGGCCCGCTAAACCAGTCCCATGAATGATGAGATCGAGACCGGCCTAGGGCCCAACGACGTGACCGAAAGCCTCCGCCGCGCCATTGGCGACCGGTATCTGACCTATGCGCTGTCCACGATCATGCATCGTGCCTTGCCCGATGCCCGCGACGGTCTGAAACCGGTCCATCGTCGTATTCTCTATGCGATGTCGCGCCTGCGCTTGTCGCCCACGGGCGGGTTTCTGAAATCTGCCAAGATCAGCGGCGACACGATGGGTGATTTCCACCCGCACGGCGATGCCGCGATCTATGATGCGATGGCGCGTTTGGCGCAGGATTTCAACGTCCGCTACCCGCTGGTCGATGGTCAGGGGAACTTTGGCAATATCGACGGCGATAACCCTGCCGCTTCGCGCTATACCGAGGCGCGGATGACAGCCGCCGCCGAGGCATTGCTGGAAGGTTTGTCCGAGGACAGTGTCGATTTCCGTGACAACTATGACGGGCGGCTGACCGAGCCGGCAGTCTTGCCGGCCACATTCCCCAACCTTCTTGCCAATGGATCAAGCGGAATCGCTGTGGGGATGGCGACGAATATTCCACCGCACAACTTGCATGAACTGGTGGATGCCTGCCTGCATCTGATCAAAACACCTGATGCGCGCGATGATACGCTGCTGAACTATATCCCCGGTCCCGATTTTCCGACCGGTGGTGTGATTGTCGAACCCAAAGAGAATATCGCCGAGGCCTACCGCACAGGGCGCGGGTCTTTCCGTTTGCGCGCCAAGTGGGAGGTCGAGGATCTGGGTCGCGGTCAGTGGCAGGTTGTCGTGACCGAAATCCCCTATCAGGTGCAGAAATCGAAACTGATCGAAAAGCTGGCCGAGGTGATCCAGCTCAAGAAGGTGCCATTGCTGGCCGATGTCCGCGACGAGAGCGCCGAGGATATCCGCGTTGTCCTCGAACCCCGCGCCAAGACCGTCGATCCCGAGGTCATGATGGGCATGCTGTTCCGCAATTCCGATCTGGAAACGCGCTTTAGCCTGAACATGAACGTGCTGATCGACGGGCTGACGCCCAAGGTCTGTTCCCTCAAGGAAGTGCTGCGGGCTTTCCTTGACCACCGCCGCGACGTCCTGATCCGCCGCAGTAGATACCGTCTGGAAAAGATCGACCACCGGCTTGAGGTGCTTGAGGGCTTTATCATTGCCTTCCTCAATCTCGACCGCGTGATTGATATCATCCGCTACGACGACGATCCCAAACAGGCCTTGATGATCGAGGATTGGGGGCAGGATCACGCGCGCGCCACGTCCGAGGCGGACTACCGCTCGCCGATCGTGCCGGGTGCGGATCCTGAAATCTCGCTCACTGAAGTACAGGCCGAAGCGATCCTGAATATGCGCTTGCGCAGCTTGCGCCGGTTGGAAGAGCTGGAACTGATTGCCGAGCGTGACGCGCTGATGGAAGAGCGCGCAGGGATCGAGGATTTGCTGGAAAGCGATGATCTGCAATGGGCGCGGATTTCCGAGCAACTGCGCGAGACCCGCAAAATCTTTGGCCGCGATAGCGAAGGCGGGGCGCGTCGCACGCAATTCGCCGAGGCGACCGAGGTTGTGGATGTCCCGCTTGAGGCAATGATCGAGCGCGAGCCGATCACTGTGGTTTGCTCTGAGATGGGCTGGGTCCGCGCAATGACCGGGCATATTGATCTGACCCGCGAGTTGAAATTCAAGGATGGTGACGGCCCGCGCTTTATTTTCCACGCGGAAACCACTGATAAACTGCTCGTCTTTGGCGCAAACGGCCGTTTCTATACAGTCGGCGCCGCCAATCTGCCCGGCGGGCGCGGTATGGGCGAGCCGTTGCGTTTGATGATCGATCTACCCAATGATGTCGCGATCGTCGATTTCCTGATCCATAAACCGGGTGAAAAGCTGTTGGTTGCCTCGGCTGAGGGCAACGGGTTTATCGTGCCCGAAGAAGAAGTTCTGGCGCAGACGCGGACCGGCAAGCAGGTTCTGAATGTCAAAGACACTGTCGCGAAGGTCTGCCGCCGCGTCGCGGGCGACCATGTCGCGGTGGTGTCCGAGAACGCCAAGCTATTGGTCTTTGAAGTGGGTGAATTGCCTGAAATGGGGCGTGGCAAAGGCGTGCGCATCCAGAAATATAAAAAGGCGGCCGGGCGGCAGGGTATGCTTGAGTTGGATGGCGGGTTGTCGGACATCACGACATTCGCTTGGGAAGACGGGCTGTCCTGGCAGATGGGTGGTGGCAAAACACGGACCGAGCCGGACATGACAGAGTGGAAAGGCGCGCGTGCCGGTGTCGGCAAGCGCCCGCCACACGGTTTCCCCAAGAACAACCGGTTCATTTAATCGTTTGACCTTCCAGCGTGGGAAGTTCCTAGCTTGTCCGCAAACGGAGTTGTAAATGAGCGATGCTGGTTATGAATAGAGTTGCAATCGGTGTATTTGCGGCGGTCGTAGGCGCTGGGGTTTACCTGATGATGGGTGCCGCTGATGCGCCAAACGTCGCTGATACAAAACCTGCAGCCGAGGCTGGCCCGTTGGTTGATGTCATAATTCCAGCGCGCTTTACCGAGCAGCAGGCGATGGGGCAGATTGCCTTTGAAGCCAATTGCGCGGTGTGTCACGGGGTAAATGCAGTTGGGCGTGATGGCGTCGGTCCTCCGTTGGTTCATAAGATTTATGAACCGTCGCATCACGGCGATGAGGCATTTCAGCGGGCTGTCGCACTTGGCGTGCGGGCGCACCATTGGCCGTTCGGGAACATGGCCGCAGTTGAGGGCCTGACGCGCGCTGATGTTGAGATGATTATTTCATATATTCGCGCGCTTCAGGTTGAGAACGGTATCGATTAGGCCTGTATGGACACAGCGCCATCGTGCAATTGCCCAACAACCGGATTTACTGATTTGCATTTCGTTTCCGTTATCGCAAATGCGCCACTTGATTTCCCATCCATTTCCAAATACATCGCCCGCGATGTTGGACCGGGCCGCTTGTGGCCCCTCAGAATTAAGGGCCCTGCAAAATGGCAAAGGCAAAGTTTGAACGTAATAAGCCGCACGTAAACATTGGCACAATCGGCCACGTTGACCACGGCAAGACCACCCTGACCGCTGCGATCACCAAGTATTTCGGTGACTTCAAAGCCTACGACCAGATTGACGGCGCGCCCGAAGAGAAGGCCCGTGGTATCACGATCTCGACCGCACACGTCGAGTACGAGACAGAGACACGCCACTACGCCCACGTCGACTGCCCCGGCCACGCTGACTATGTGAAGAACATGATCACCGGTGCCGCCCAGATGGACGGCGCGATCCTGGTTGTGAACGCAGCCGACGGCCCGATGCCACAGACCCGCGAGCACATCCTGCTCGGCCGTCAGGTGGGTATCCCTTACATGGTCGTTTACATGAACAAGGTTGACCAGGTTGACGACGCAGAGCTGCTCGAGCTGGTCGAGATGGAAATCCGTGAACTGCTGTCTTCTTACGAGTACCCCGGCGACGACATTCCTGTGATCCCGGGTTCGGCTCTGGCTGCACTGGAAGGCCGTGACGCGGAGATCGGCGAGAACTCGATCAAAGCGCTGATGGAAGCTGTCGACACATATATCCCGACACCGGCCCGTGCGGTTGACCTGCCGTTCCTGATGCCGATCGAGGACGTGTTCTCGATTTCCGGCCGTGGTACTGTTGTGACCGGCCGTGTTGAGCGTGGCGTGATCAACGTCGGCGACGAAATCAGCATCGTTGGTATCCGCGACACCACAAAAACGACCTGCACAGGCGTTGAAATGTTCCGCAAGCTGCTGGACCGTGGTGAAGCCGGCGACAACATCGGCGCACTGCTGCGCGGTGTTGACCGTGAGGGCGTTGAGCGTGGTCAGGTTCTGTGTAAGCCGGGTTCCGTGAACCCGCACACAAAGTTCGAGGCAGAAGCCTATATTCTGACCAAAGAAGAGGGTGGCCGTCACACACCATTCTTTGCGAACTACCGTCCACAGTTCTACTTCCGGACCACTGACGTGACCGGCACAGTTGTTCTGCCCGAAGGCACCGAAATGGTGATGCCGGGCGACAACCTGAAGTTCAACGTCGAGCTGATCGCACCGATCGCGATGGAAGACGGCCTGCGCTTCGCGATCCGCGAAGGCGGCCGCACCGTCGGCGCTGGTGTTGTATCGAAGATCGTCGAGTAAACCGTCGGTCGGGGCCCGCCCCGACACATCGGACCAAACAAACGAAAGGCCGCTCCACTTGGGGCGGCCTTTTGGTTTTCGCTGATATGTGCTAAGCGGCTTGCGTAACCAATGGAGGCCGACATGGATCATTCAACGCTGTAACCTTTTCTCAATTCAGCACAAGGATGTCCCATGACCTTTCCATCCCCCAAAACCCGAAATCCGGTTGTTCTGCCTGACGGCAACGCACATGAAGGCACAGTCTTTCTTTCCGCGGCTGTTGATCATCCGCGCTTCGAGATTGGCGACTACACATATGCCAGCGCGCACAAGCCACCCGATGATTGGGCCGCGCATCTTGCGCCCTATCTTTATGCGTTTTCGCCCGAGAAGCTTCGGATCGGGAAATTCTGCCAGTTCGCGGATGGCGTGACGTTTATCACGTCGTCAGCGAACCATCGTTACGATGGGTTTTCGACTTTTCCCTTTATGATCTTTACAGGCACTGGTCCGGACGGCCCTTCCATGCCTGATCCCGGACCCGATACTGTTATCGGCAACGATGTCTGGATCGGACAGGGTGCCACCATTTTACCCGGTGCCCGGATTGGCAACGGCGTGATCGTTGCGGCGGGTGCAGTTGTGAGCGGACAAATCCCGGATTACGCGATTGTCAGGGGCAACCCTGCGCAAATCAGCAGGATGCGGTTTGACGATCAGACGATTGCAGCCCTGCTTGAGATCGCGTGGTGGGATTGGGATATCGACAGGATAGTTGCCCAAGAGGCTGCGATTGTCGGCGCTGATCTGGCCAAGCTTCGAAGCGGTGCCGCGTAAAGTCAGCCGCAGCACTGCTCAAATTCACCTGCAGTGAAGGGCCAGTGGCCGTGGGCTGTGATCTGCGTTTCAGTTGCGCAAATGGTGAATGTCGGAAAAGGTGATGCATGACCTCAAATCGCTGGCTGATTCTGGCCATCCTGTTTTTTGCACGGCTTACAATGGCTTTCCAGTTTCAGGCCGTTGCTGCGCTGTCGCCGCTCTTGATGGAAACGTTCGGCATCGGATTGGCCGAAATTGGCTTTCTGATCGGACTTTATTTTGCGCCGGGCATCTTCTTTGCTCTTCCCGGCGGTGCCGTGGCTGCCCGATTTGGTGACAAACGTATCGTGGGTGCCGGTCTTCTCTTGATGCTGCTTGGAGGCACCATGGTGGCAGTGACCGAGAGCTGGAATGTGCTGGTGGCTGGTAGGTTCATCATGGGGACCGGCGGCGTGATCCTGAACGTCCTTATGACCAAGATGTTGGTGGATTGGTTTGCGGGTCGTGAAATTTCGACGGCGATGGCGATCTACATCAATTCCTGGCCTGTCGGGATCGCGCTTGCACTCATGCTCCTGCCTTTATTGGCCAATGCCGGTGGCATCGCTTTCGCGTGGTGGACGCTCTGGGGCTTGGTTGCCGCCGCCTTTGTGATCTTTGCGCTGTTCTATCATTCTCCAGAGGGGATTGAGGTGACGACCGCTATGCTGGAACGGGTGTCATTTCCCTATGTTGCGCTGACACTGGCGGGTTTGGTTTGGGCGCTCTACAACACCGCGCTCGCGATGGTGTTCAGTTTTGGTCCTGCTCTTCTGGTGCAGCAAGGGTGGTCGCTGACGCAAGCGGGCTCTGTGACCAGTCTGTTCATGGTGCTGTTTTCTATCGCGTTGCCTATTGGAGGCATTATTGCGGATCGGACCGGCCGCAAGGATGCAATTATCTATCTTAGTCTGATCAGCTTTGCATTTTTGATGCCTGTCATCCTTTATGCTCCGGCCTTGGCGCTCACCGTATTTTGCGTGTTGGGCATCTTGTTCGCATTGGGCGCGGGGCCGGTCATGACCTTGCCCGGAGATGTGCTTACGCCGAAATCGCGTTCGTTGGGGATGGGCGTCTTTTTTACGATCTACTATGTCGTGATGATGGTGGGGCCACGGTTTGGCGGCGGACTGGCCGACGCAGCAGGTGATGCGGGAATGGCGATATTGGCCGGGGCAGGGATGTCGTTTGCGGCTGCGGTGTGTTTGCTGTTCTTCAGGCGCGCGACAGTCTAGGGGCCGTGCGGCAGATCGATCATCGCATCCGCACGCGCTGTGCTGGCGTCGATGAAACTTGCGATATCCTTACGGAGATTTGCCAGTTCGGCCGCGTCTGGCTTGCGTGGTACCTTTTGGGGAAAGCGGGCAAAGACATAGGCGCCTTTGCCGAATAGCCGCGGTATCAGCAGTTTATCCCATGACGCCGCGCGTCGCTGACGGGTGGTTGAAAAAGCGTAGCAAAAGATCGGCAATCCGGTCGCGCGCGCCCACTCAAGCGGTGGATCCTTCAACTGTAGTGCAGGCCCGAGTGGTCCATCGGCCGTCAATCCGATACTCACGCCTTCCTTGACGCGTTTGAGTACCGTGCGTGATGCCACGATGTTTGACACTTTGGCTGACATTTTCATAGGTTGCAGCCTCCTTTGTCGGTGAACAGCACCGACGACCCGCGCAATTGGCGAGGTATCATGCAGGCTGGAGAGCGATCCGCTTTCAACTGGCCAGTGGTGCGCGATCATCATGAGCCGACTGTGCCACATCACAAGCAATACAGGCCCTTCCGCCATTGCGGCGCGCAATTCTTCCACGCCGTCGGACTGCCACCGTGTCGTGCGCTGGACCAGGTTGAGGTACAGCAAAACCAAACGTCCGACCGCGTTCACGAGCCGTTCTGAATTCTCGATGCGTCTGCGCAGTGACATCTTGGGCGGTGCCTTTGTTTACGTGTCATCCTCTGTTTTCGCAGGTCTGCACCTGAACACAAGCTGCGAGCGTCCTGAACCGCGCCGCACATGAACACAATTCGACTAAAATCAGCATGATTTGGGCCTAAGTCTGCCATTTTGGCTTTCTATCGTCCGCTCGTGCTCATGGTGCCTGTGCCATGTTTTATTTATCGAGTTACGGAGCCTGAAATGACCCCCTTGAAATCAATTGCGCTTTTTGTTGCCGTCAACGTTGTTGTCGGTCCTGTTTTTGCAGAAGCCGTTTTGAGCAATGACAAGAGCCGCCTTTATGAGGCTGACTATGAAGCTGTTCTTGGCGAGAATGGCATTGCAGTTGGTGCAGCCCTCTACGGATCATATGATGCCAGCTACGATGTTTATTTGACGGATGCGGATCTGTTTCCGCCGCTTCTGGGCAAATACGATGCTGACTATGAAGTGGTCCTTGATTACGCAGCCTTTGCGCCGGTAGTGATCGCTTCCCGCTAAAGTCCTAGCCGAAGGTCGCAAAAATCCGGCTTCTTGGGCCTGTTTAAATATGGATTGCGCCGATCTTGTGTCGGCGCAGACCGTTCCCAAACTGAAATCGGACGGTCCGGCGGTTTCACGGCACCTTCCCTCTTGATCCTGCCTGAGTTTCGGACTACCTCGCTACTCGGTCGTAGGGGTATAGCTCAGTTGGTAGAGCGGCGGTCTCCAAAACCGTAGGTCCCGGGTTCAAGTCCTGGTGCCCCTGCCAGACCAGATCACCGACACGCTTGTGCGCGGAGGTTCATTTAGTTTCTATGACATCCAAACCTCTTTCCGTTGCGTTCCATATCGGGGCACACAAGACGGCCACCACGCATCTGCAACGCTCGCTCAAATCTGCTACCAACCAGTTGGCAGAGCATGGCGTGCAGTATTATGGCCCCGATACGCTGCGATTGCCGGGGCGGTCTTTGCAATCGCTGTTCGGACTGAAGCATCAAGCACCTGACGATATGGAAAAGCGTCCAGCTGCCGAGCAACTGGCAAGGCTGCGACAGGATGGCCATCGGCTGGTCTTCAGCGAGGAGAATTTTATCGGCGCTTTGAATACGCCGAACGGCCGCAAGATGAAGCGCCGCTACAAGTCCGCAGACGCGCGCCTCACGGGGCTGTCAGCGGCACTTGGCCAGACTATTGATGTCCACCTTGCCGTGCGCCGCCCAACGGCTTTTCTTAATTCAGCCTATTGCCAACTGCTCTTGGGCGGCAGGGTACAACCGTTGAAATCCTACCTGAAAAGTCATGGAATAGGCACCGTCGATTGGGTGGATCTGGTTGGTCGACTGCGCGCTGCGCATGGCGTGGGGGCTATCACGGTCTGGCGATACGAGGACTATGGTGCCCTGTTTCCGCAGATCATCGCCGGACTGGTCGGGCAAGATGCCGCCGCAGCTGTGCGACCACCACGGCGTCGTGTGAACCGTGGTCTGTCTGCTGCTGCTGTTGCGCAGGTGTTGGAACAGGCGGGTGACGTGACCGCAGAGAATTCCGCAAGAGCGGCCCGCAAGGCGCTTTCCGTGGAAGATGGACATCCGCCCTTTGACGGGTTCTCGAAAAAAGAACACGCCATCAGTGATGCGGCCTACGCGCGTCAGATCGCGACGATTGCACAGATGGATGGCGTTACCTTGCTGGATCCCGACAAGCACTGACGCGTTCATGATGACCAGTCGGTCCTAACGGGCTTGAATTTGTGGGGCAGAGGCCGTAAGTCCGTCATGTTTTTACAAAGGACGATCAGCCATGGCACTCGCCAATCCCGTTAAGTTCATCCAAGAAGTCCGTTCAGAGGTGGGCAAAGTCGTATGGCCGACCCGCCGTGAAGTGGTGATGACCACGATCATGGTGTTTATTATGGCCGCGCTGACAGCGATTTTCTTCTTTTTGGTCGATCTTCTGATCCGGACAGGTCTGAACGGCGTTTTGACTTACTTTGGTAGCTAATGCGCCGCTTTTCCCGCCCGCCTCTTGAAAACCCCGTAAGGCAGCGGTAAGAGCCAACAACTTCCGAAAATGGCGTGCGGCGAATCAAGTTGCACGCCGATTTTATTTTCGGGACTGGCGGTTCAACTGCCGAACTGAAATGCAATAGCGGCCCTGTGGCTGCGTGACGACAAGGTGCTCTGACAGATGGCCAAACGTTGGTATTCGGTAAGCGTTCTCTCAAACTTTGAGAAGAAGATTGCAGAAGCGATCCGCACAAAGGCAGAAGAGCAGGGGCTCAGCGATCAGATCGATGAGGTTCTGGTGCCGACCGAGGAAGTGATCGAGATCCGCCGCAACAAGAAAGTGACTGCCGAGCGCCGCTTTATGCCGGGTTACGTTCTAGTCCATATGGAAATGTCGGATGAGGGCTATCACCTGATCAACTCGATCAACCGCGTCACAGGCTTCCTTGGCCCACAAGGCCGCCCGATGCCAATGCGCGATGCCGAAGTACAGGCAATCCTTGGCCGCGTCCAAGAGGGTGAAGATGCGCCACGCACGCTCATCCACTTCGAGATTGGCGAGAAGGTCAAAGTCAACGATGGTCCGTTCGAAGACTTCGACGGTATGGTCGAGGAAGTCGACGAAGAGAACCAGCGCCTGAAGGTGACGGTCTCTATCTTTGGCCGCGCCACGCCGGTCGAGCTGGAGTTTACGCAGGTTTCCAAGCAGTAACGGAGACCGCAGCAATTGAAAAAGGGGAGCGTCGGACGCTCCCCTTTTTTGTTTCTGCTGTTGTGTTCTTTAGGACAGCGAAAGCACAACCTGAGTGCCGTCTGCTGTCAGCGTATAGTCAGGGATCGACAGGTATTCGCCTTCTGATGCGCCAGCGACCCCCATGCCGACGGCATTATAAACCGATCCGTGCCGCGACCCGCGGTCAAGGCAGGCAAAGGGCGCGTCCGGGTTACCTGTCAAACCAATCGCCTTGCCACGATGCGTACACAGCAGGTTTACGACAAAGTATTCAGGGTTCTGTACCGTGCCCGCCCGATCATTCGCCGCGCCAAAGGCGACCTGCTCTGCCGTGCGCCGATGCACCGCCACATATTGCATCATGCCCGTTGTCGAAAACTCCGCGTCATCTGTGGGGCGCGCGATCACGGCGACTTCACCGGGTTGCAAGGCCGATATCTCGACCTCGGCTGCGCCTGCAGAGACTGTAATCAACTGGTTTTCACCTGTGGGGCGGTCTTCTGGCAGGCCGGCCCATTCGGCCTCGAAATTTGTTTGCGCGTTCAAGATCGCAGGGCAGAGCAAAACGGCTGTGCTGGAAATTGTCGTCATCACATGGCGGCGGGTCATTTTTTGCATAGTCATTCCTTTCGTGGGGTGAGGGTCATATTCGACAAGGGCAAATCTTTGTCCCAAAACCGGTGTTTCAGAACGGCGATGATGTGGATGGCAAACAGCGCCAAAAGGATCCATTTCAACGTGAAATGCGCCTCAAGAAACCACTCGCCCGTATCCGAGCGCGCAAAGCCTTGGTCAACGGCGGCGATCAGCAGGGGATCGCGCAGGCCCGAGGCGGCGATATATCCGGTCACCAGATAGGCGATAAGGCAGATATAAAGCCCGACATGGACGATTTTCGCCATGACAGCCTCGAGTGGATGGTGGGGTTTGGCGGCTGGTGTTGCAGGGTGCCAGAAGCGTGCGATTACGCGCGCAATAACCAGCACGATAAGGATCTGGCCCGATATCTGGTGCAGTTGCATCGTGCCTGCATCAACCCAATCATATGTATAAGCGAGGCCCGTCAACACCATCACGAGCAGAACGGCAGCAGTGAGCCAGTGAAAAATGATTTGAGCTTTTGTATAGGTCATAACGCTTTCCTTTGAGATCGATTTATTACGGTTTCCCTAAAGGCAACGCCGTGGTGGATCACGTGGGCGTTATTGGCTGCCGCAACGATGGATTTTCAGTGCATTCGTGCCGAAAACCACTTGCTAAATGGGGGTTGCCCGACTAAACGGCGCACTTGTCGCCCTTGAGGCGGCACTCATGTGGGAGGCGAGGGGCACGCGTGCGCCGGACCGGACCACACAACGAAAAGCCCTGCGGTCGCGACCAAAGGGCGTTGGAATAGGAGATGGCTTCATGGCCAAGAAGATTATGGGTACGCTCAAACTGCAGGTTCCTGCAGGCGCTGCTAACCCTTCCCCACCCGTCGGCCCAGCATTGGGTCAGCGCGGCATCAACATCATGGAATTCTGTAAAGCGTTCAACGCCAAGACAGAAGGCATGGAAAAGAATGCCCCGTGCCCGACAGTAATCACCTACTATCAGGACAAGTCGTTCACGATGGAAATCAAGACGCCACCTGCGTCTTATTACATCAAGAAGGCCGCGAACCTGAAGTCTGGCAGCAAGACACCTGGCAAGGATGTTGCCGGTACAATCACAGGCAAGCAGGTTCGTGAAATCGCAGAAGCGAAGATGAAGGACCTCAACGCGACGTCCATCGAAGGCGCAATGCTGATCATCGCGGGTTCCGCTCGCTCTATGGGCATCGAGGTGAAGTAATGGCAAAATTTGGTAAGCGTACAACTGCAGCACGTGCTGCATTCGCAGGCAAACAGAACGTCACAGTGTCCGAAGCGGCTGCTTTGGTGAAAGACAACGCCAACGCAAAGTTCGACGAGAGCGTCGAAATCGCAATGGTGCTGGGCGTTGATCCACGTCACGCCGACCAGATGGTTCGCGGCACAGTGAACCTGCCACATGGTACAGGTAAAACCGTACGCGTGGCTGTATTCGCACGCGGCGAAAAAGCGGAAGAAGCGAAAGCGGCTGGCGCAGATATCGTTGGTGCAGAAGACCTGATGGAAACTGTTCAGGGCGGCAAAATCGATTTTGACCGCTGCATCGCGACACCTGACATGATGGCCGTTGTCGGTCGTCTGGGTAAGGTTCTGGGCCCGCGCAACCTGATGCCAAACCCACGCGTTGGTACAGTGACCATGGACGTCAAGGAAGCTGTGGAAGCAGCAAAGGGCGGTCAGGTTCAGTTCAAAGCGGAAAAAGCTGGTGTTGTTCATGCCGGTATCGGCAAATCCTCTTTCTCTGCACAGCAGATCGAAGAGAACATGAAAGCCTTTGTTGACGCGGTTGGCAAAGCCAAACCGACAGGCGCAAAAGGCACCTACATGAAAAAGATCTCCGTCAGCTCGACAATGGGCCCGGGCGTCTCTGTTGATGTCGCGTCTGCGACCGGCAACTAAATTCCTGTCTTCAGTTTGAAGCAATCTTCGGCAGGCCAATTTGGCCTGCCGTTTGCATTTTTGCCTTGCAGTGACTTGTAACAAGGCAGATCGCGCGTTCGGTTCTGGGCCGGTCCGGACGGACAGACAGCAAACCGGTAACTTGCGCTGGCACTTGTGATCTGCTGCACGTGGTCTACGGGGATTGCCATCAATTCAATGATTGTATCACCGATCCGGGCAAAGATTTCTGTTGTCACATCCCGGTTCAAAATAGCAAGAAACGCGTCACCGCCGACGCGATGGCGGCAAAGTCTTATTTGTTGTTCATTTCGCGTCTTATCTGCCGACACCGTTACGGCAGGTTAGTGTGGAAAGGTCCTCGTGACAAAAACCCTTATTAAATCAGGTGCGGCACTTGGCATTCTGCTCATAGACTACTAAACGGTCACTCAGGCCCGCGCGATTGATTCGTCTGGGCCTTTATTCGTCCGAGACGGTGGGTTGGCCTTATGCCATTAATTCCTGCCTGAGACGGGAAGACCAGAATTCTTGAGGCTCTCCTCAGTTCCCTCTGGCTCGCCCCGTTTGCACATGGACTGTAGACTGTTGGGCGGCCTGAGCCGTTTGACAAAAGTAGAGCCGGTGCCGGGATCAAATCCGGCGCCAAACTTGGAGTAAAACTGTGGATAGAGCACAAAAAGAACAGCTGGTCGACGATCTCGGCCAGATCTTTGAAAGCTCTGGCGTTGTAGTGGTTGCCCGCTACGAAGGCATGACAGTTGCTGAAATGCAGGACCTGCGCGCGCACATGCGTGAAGCAGGTGGGTCCGTGCGCGTTGCCAAGAACAAGCTCGCCAAAATCGCCCTCGAGGGCAAGCCATGCGCAAGCATCGCCCAGTACCTCGAAGGCATGACTGTACTCGCTTACTCTGAAGACCCCGTCGCTGCGGCGAAGGTTGTCGACAAGTATGCCAAAGAGAATGAAAAACTTGTCATTCTCGGCGGTGCTATGGGCGATACAGCGCTGGACGTCGCTGGTGTGAAAGCGGTTGCCGGTATGCCATCACGCGAGGAGCTTATTGCTTCTATCGTGGGCTGCATCGGTGCACCTGCAAGCAACATCGCCGGGGCCATTGGCGCGCCTGCTTCGAACATCGCAAGCATTCTCTCAACAATCGAAGAGAAAGCTGCATAAAGCATCTGAATTGACTTGGGGGCGTGCCCTCACGTTGGAACACACTTAAAACGAACGGAAAGCATAAAATGGCTGATCTGAAAAAACTGGCTGAAGAGATTGTTGGTCTGACACTTCTCGAAGCACAAGAACTGAAAACCATCCTGAAGGACGAGTACGGCATCGAGCCAGCAGCCGGTGGCGCTGTCATGATGGCTGGTCCTGCTGGTGACGCTGGTGCGGCTGCAGAAGAGAAGACAGAATTCGACGTCGTTCTCAAGAACGCTGGCGCATCCAAAATCAACGTCATCAAAGAAGTCCGCGGCATCACAGGTCTTGGCCTGAAAGAAGCCAAGGACCTCGTCGAAGCTGGCGGCAAAATCAAAGAAGGCGCGTCCAAGGACGAAGCCGAAGAGATCAAAGCAAAGCTGGAAGCAGCTGGCGCAGAGGTCGAGCTGGCCTAAGCCCGCTTTTGGCGAAGCACAATTCGCCCTGTAAACAAGGCTGGACTCGCATTTTGCGGGTCCAGCCAAACCTGTCTTAGAGGTCGGCCAATGCGTTGACCGTCCTCTTGGGTAGGTTCCAAAAGTCGGGAGGGTGCCGGTGGGACGGCAGCCACGAATAGACTTTAGAACCCCCGGTCAAATGGGTGAAGCGTCGCGGCCCGGGCGATGTGGAACTCGAGAGACAAACAAAAGGTGACACCGCACATGGCTTCTACTTTCCTTGGTCAGAAACGCCTGCGTAAGTACTACGGCAAAATCCGTGAAGTGCTTGAAATGCCGAACCTCATTGAGGTTCAGAAATCCTCCTATGATCTGTTCCTGCGCTCCGGCGACAGCGACACGCCACTCGACGGCGAAGGCATCAAAGGTGTCTTCCAGTCGGTGTTCCCGATCAAGGATTTCAATGAGACAGCCGTCCTTGAATTCGTGAAGTACGAGCTGGAAAAGCCGAAATACGACGTTGAGGAATGTCAGCAGCGCGATATGACCTATAGTGCGCCGCTCAAGGTGACCCTCCGTCTGATCGTGTTTGAAGTGGACGAAGACACAGGCGCAAAGTCTGTCAAAGACATCAAAGAGCAAGACGTATTCATGGGCGATATGCCTTTGATGACACCGAACGGCACTTTTGTCGTAAACGGCACCGAGCGCGTAATCGTATCCCAGATGCACCGCTCGCCCGGCGTTTTCTTTGACCATGACAAGGGCAAAACCCACTCTTCTGGTAAACTCTTGTTTGCCTGCCGCATTATCCCATACCGCGGTAGCTGGCTTGATTTTGAATTCGACGCCAAGGACCTCGTGTTCTGCCGGATCGATCGCCGCCGCAAACTGCCTGTAACGACGCTGCTTTACGCGCTGGGTCTGGATCAGGAAGGCATCATGAATGCCTACTACGATACCGTCGAATACAAGCTGGACAAAAAGGGCAAGGCTTGGACAACCAAGTTCTTCCCAGAGCGTGTTCGTGGCACACGTCCTGTCTTTGATCTGGTTGATGCGAATACCGGTGAAGTCATCGCGAAAGCCGGCGAAAAAGTTACGCCGCGTTCGGTCAAGAAGCTGATTGATGCAGGTGACGTCAAAGAGCTGCTGGTGCCTTACGAAAACATCGTCGGCAAGTTCGTCGCACAAGACATCATCAACGAAGAAAACGGTGCGATCTACGTTGAGGCCGGTGACGAGCTGACACTCGAGATGGACAAGGATGGCGAAGTCATCGGCGGTACACTCAAGGATCTGGTCGATGCAGGCATCAAGACGATCCCTGTTCTGGATATCGATAACATCAACGTGGGCGCCTACATGCGCAACACGATGGCCTCGGACAAGAACATGAACCGCGAAACCGCGCTCATGGATATCTACCGCGTGATGCGTCCGGGTGAGCCGCCGACCGTTGATAGCGCGTCTGCGCTGTTTGACACGCTGTTCTTTGACAGCGAGCGGTATGACCTGTCCGCTGTTGGCCGCGTAAAGATGAACATGCGCCTCGATCTGGATGCCGAAGACACCATGCGCACCCTGCGCAAGGAAGACATCGTCGCCTGTATCAAAGCATTGGTCGAACTGCGTGACGGCAAGGGCGATATCGACGATATCGACCACCTTGGTAACCGTCGTGTGCGGTCCGTTGGCGAATTGATGGAAAACCAGTACCGCGTTGGTCTGCTGCGCATGGAGCGCGCGATCAAAGAGCGTATGTCTTCTGTCGAAATCGACACTGTGATGCCGCAGGACCTGATCAACGCCAAACCAGCCGCGGCTGCGGTGCGTGAATTCTTTGGCTCTTCGCAGCTGTCGCAGTTCATGGACCAAACCAACCCGCTCTCCGAAGTGACGCACAAGCGTCGCCTTTCGGCGCTTGGGCCCGGCGGTCTGACACGCGAGCGTGCGGGCTTTGAGGTGCGCGACGTGCACCCGACCCACTACGGCCGTATGTGTCCGATTGAAACACCGGAAGGTCCGAACATTGGTCTGATCAACTCGCTGGCCACTTTTGCCCGCGTGAACAAATACGGCTTTATCGAAACACCTTATCGCAAGGTCACAGACGGCAAGGTGACGGACGAAGTGTCCTACATGTCCGCGACCGAGGAAATGCGTCACACTGTGGCGCAGGCCAACGCGAATATGGCGCCTGATGGGTCGTTCAACAACGAGCTGGTGTCGACACGCAAGAATGGTGACTACACACTGTCCCCACGCGAAAACGTGGACCTGATCGACGTGTCGCCAAAGCAGCTTGTCTCTGTTGCGGCGTCCTTGATCCCGTTCCTCGAAAACGACGACGCCAACCGCGCCTTGATGGGCTCGAACATGCAACGTCAGGCGGTACCACTCTTGCAGGCCGAGGCCCCGTTGGTGGGGACCGGTATCGAAGAAGTGGTTGCGCGCGACAGTGGTGCGGCGATTATGGCGAAACGTGGCGGTATCATTGACCAAGTTGATGCGCAGCGTATCGTTATCCGTGCGACATCCGACCTTGAGCTGGGTGACGCAGGCGTTGATATCTACCGTATGCGCAAGTTCCAGCGTTCGAACCAGAACACCTGCATCAACCAGCGTCCGCTGGTGAAAGTGGGTGATACGGTGCAAAAAGGGCAGGTGATTGCTGACGGTCCGTCCACCGATATCGGTGAATTGGCCCTTGGTAAGAACGTGGTCGTCGCGTTTATGCCGTGGAACGGCTATAACTACGAAGACTCCATCCTGATCTCTGAGCGTATCGTGCGCGACGACGTTTTCACCTCGATCCACATCGAGGAATTCGAAGTCGCCGCCCGTGACACTAAGCTTGGGCCAGAGGAAATCACACGCGATATTCCAAACGTCGGTGAGGAAGCCCTGCGCAACCTCGACGAAGCGGGGATCGTGTACATCGGTGCCGAAGTTGGCCCTGCAGATATCCTTGTCGGCAAGATCACACCAAAAGGCGAAAGCCCGATGACGCCGGAAGAAAAGCTACTTCGCGCCATCTTTGGTGAAAAAGCATCGGATGTGCGTGACACATCGTTGCGTCTGCCACCGGGTGACTTTGGTACGGTCGTAGAAGTACGCGTCTTTAACCGCCACGGCGTGGAAAAAGACGAACGTGCCTTGCAGATCGAGCGTGAGGAAGTTGAACGCCTCGCCCGTGACCGCGACGACGAGTTGGCGATCCTTGATCGCAACATCTATGCGCGTTTGTGGGACATCATCTCTGGCAAGAAAGCCGCCAAGGGGCCGAAGGGCTTCAAGGCTGGTTCGATTGTCTCTGAGGAAAGCGTCGCAGAACTGTCCCGTGGACAGTGGTGGCAGCTTGCCATGGAAGATGAAGATGATGCGAAAATCGTCGAAGCACTGAACGAACAGTACGAAATCCAGAAGCGTGCAATGGATGCGCGGTTCGAGGATAAAGTCGAGAAAGTGCGCCGCGGCGATGATCTGCCTCCGGGTGTGATGAAGATGGTCAAAGTCTTTGTGGCGGTGAAGCGCAAGCTGCAGCCCGGCGATAAGATGGCCGGTCGTCACGGCAACAAAGGTGTTATTTCCAAGGTTGTGCCGATGGAAGACATGCCGTTCCTTGCG
The DNA here is from genome assembly GCF_044595625.1 of Yoonia sp. R78084. Taxonomy (NCBI): domain Bacteria; kingdom Pseudomonadati; phylum Pseudomonadota; class Alphaproteobacteria; order Rhodobacterales; family Paracoccaceae; genus Yoonia; species Yoonia sp. R78084. The sequence goes on along the minus strand of NZ_CP138993.1, from coordinate 2,505,442 downwards.
GACGGGACACCGGTGGACTTCTGTCTGAACCCGCTGGGCGTGCCATCGCGTATGAACGTCGGTCAGATCCTTGAAACACACATGGGCTGGGCCGCGCGCGGTCTGGGTATCCAGATTGACGAAGCGCTGGGTGAATACCGCCGCTCTGGTGATCTGACACCTGTGCGTGAGGCGATGCGTATTGCCTACGGCGATGATGTCTATGAAGAAGGCATCGCTGGCATGGACGAGGAAAATCTGGTCGAAGCAGCAGGCAACGTCACACGCGGTGTGCCGATTGCGACGCCTGTTTTCGATGGTGCAAAAGAGGCTGACGTGAACGACGCGCTGACGCGTGCCGGTTTCGACACCTCGGGTCAGTCGGTTCTCTTCGACGGTCGTACGGGCGAGCAGTTCTCGCGCAAAGTGACCGTGGGCGTGAAGTACCTGCTGAAACTGCACCACCTTGTCGACGACAAGATCCACGCACGTTCCACCGGGCCTTACAGCCTTGTCACGCAGCAGCCTCTGGGTGGTAAAGCCCAGTTCGGTGGCCAGCGTTTCGGGGAGATGGAAGTCTGGGCACTGGAAGCATATGGCGCGGCTTACACCCTGCAGGAAATGCTGACTGTGAAGTCGGATGACGTGGCAGGGCGGACGAAAGTCTACGAAAGCATCGTCAAGGGCGAGGACAACTTCGAGGCCGGCGTGCCGGAATCGTTCAACGTGCTCGTGAAAGAAGTCCGGGGTCTCGGCCTCAACATGGAACTCCTGGATGCGGAGGATGAGGAATAGTCAAAGTCTCCTTGAGACTTTGCGGGCAGACTTTCGATGAAAGTCTGCCTCCCTCCCCAACGCACCCCAATTCAAGGAATTGAAGATGAACCAGGAACTGACAAACAACCCGTTTAACCCGCTCACACCGGCAAAAACGTTTGACGAAATCAAGGTGTCGCTGGCATCGCCCGAGCGGATCCTGTCGTGGTCCTTCGGCGAGATCAAAAAGCCCGAGACCATCAACTACCGTACGTTCAAGCCCGAGCGTGACGGTCTGTTCTGCGCGCGTATCTTTGGCCCGATCAAAGACTACGAATGCCTCTGCGGCAAATATAAGCGCATGAAATATCGCGGCGTTGTCTGCGAAAAATGCGGTGTGGAAGTCACCCTGCAAAAAGTCCGCCGCGAGCGGATGGGCCATATCGAACTGGCCGCACCTGTGGCACACATCTGGTTCCTCAAGTCGCTGCCATCCCGCATCGGCCTCATGCTGGACATGACGCTGCGTGATCTCGAGCGGATTCTGTATTTCGAAAACTACGTGGTGATCGAACCCGGCCTGACCGACCTGACCTACGGTCAGTTGATGACTGAGGAAGAGTTCAACGACGCACAGGACCTTTATGGCATGGACGCGTTCCAAGCCAATATCGGCGCCGAAGCGATCCGCGAAATGCTGGCCCAGATTGATCTTGAGTCCGAGGCAGAGACACTGCGCGCTGACCTCAAAGAGGCGACAGGCGAATTGAAGCCCAAGAAGATCATCAAGCGTTTGAAGATCGTCGAAAGCTTCCTTGAAAGTGGTAACCGCCCCGAGTGGATGGTTCTGACCGTCATCCCTGTGATCCCGCCAGAACTGCGCCCGCTTGTCCCGCTTGATGGTGGCCGTTTTGCGACCTCTGACCTCAACGATCTTTATCGTCGTGTGATCAACCGCAACAACCGTCTGAAGCGTCTGATCGAGTTGCGCGCCCCTGACATCATCGTCCGCAATGAAAAGCGGATGTTGCAGGAATCCGTTGATGCCCTGTTCGACAACGGCCGTCGTGGCCGTGTCATCACAGGTGCCAACAAGCGTCCGCTGAAATCGCTGTCCGACATGCTGAAAGGCAAGCAGGGTCGCTTCCGTCAAAACCTTTTGGGTAAGCGCGTCGACTTCTCGGGTCGTTCGGTCATCGTGACCGGTCCGGAACTGAAGCTGCACCAGTGTGGTCTGCCGAAAAAGATGGCGCTCGAGCTGTTCAAGCCGTTCATCTATTCGCGCCTTGAAGCCAAGGGTCTGTCTTCCACAGTGAAGCAAGCCAAGAAACTGGTGGAAAAAGAGCGTCCAGAGGTTTGGGATATCCTGGATGAGGTCATCCGCGAACACCCTGTCATGCTGAACCGTGCGCCAACGCTGCACCGTTTGGGCATTCAGGCGTTCGAACCTGTGCTGATCGAAGGCAAGGCAATCCAGCTGCACCCGCTGGTCTGTTCCGCTTTCAACGCCGACTTTGACGGTGACCAGATGGCGGTTCACGTCCCTCTGAGCCTTGAGGCCCAGTTGGAAGCGCGCGTTCTGATGATGTCGACAAACAACGTGCTGTCTCCTGCCAACGGTGCGCCGATTATCGTGCCATCACAGGATATGATCCTCGGGCTCTACTACACCACCATCATGCGTCATGGCATGAAGGGTGAGGGCATGTCCTTCGCGGATATCGAAGAGGTTGAACACGCATTGACCGCTGGCGAAGTGCACCTGCACGCCAAGATCACCGCGCGGATGATCCAGATCGACGACGAAGGCAACGAAGTGATGACGCGCTTTGAAACCACACCGGGCCGTTTGCGTCTGGGTGCGTTGCTGCCGCTCAATGCCAAGGCGCCGTTTGCGCTGGTCAACCGCCTGCTGCGCAAGAAAGAAGTGCAGCAGGTCATCGACACCGTTTACCGTTACTGCGGTCAGAAAGAATCTGTCATCTTCTGTGACCAGATCATGACCATGGGCTTCCGTGAAGCTTTCAAGGCCGGCATTTCGTTCGGTAAGGACGACATGGTTGTGCCCGATACCAAGTGGGCACTGGTCGATGAAACACGCGAGCAGGTCAAAGACTTTGAACAGCAGTACATGGACGGCCTGATTACACAGGGCGAAAAGTACAACAAAGTTGTCGATGCGTGGTCAAAGGCCAACGACAAAGTCACCGACGCGATGATGACCACAATCTCGACCACACCGCTCTTGGCGGATGGTGCCGAAGGTGAGCCTAACTCGGTTTACATGATGGCCCACTCCGGTGCGCGTGGTTCGGTCACACAGATGAAGCAGCTGGGCGGTATGCGCGGCCTGATGGCCAAGCCGAACGGCGAGATCATCGAAACGCCGATCATCTCGAACTTTAAGGAAGGTCTGACCGTTCTTGAGTACTTCAACTCGACCCACGGTGCCCGCAAGGGTCTGTCGGACACGGCGTTGAAGACTGCGAACTCGGGTTACCTGACACGTCGTCTCGTGGACGTTGCCCAAGACTGCATCGTCCGTGAGGTCGATTGCGGAACCGAGCGTGCGATCACGGCAGAAGCCGCCGTGAACGATGGTGAAGTCGTAGCGTCTCTGGCCGAGCGCGTGCTGGGTCGTGTGTCTGCGGATGACGTCATTAAGCCGGGCACGGACGAAGTGATCGTCGAAGCAGGCGAGCTGATCGACGAGCGTAAGGCCGACATGATCGACATGGCCGCGATTGGCAAAATGCGTATCCGCAGCCCGCTGACCTGTGAAAGCGAAGATGGCGTTTGTGCGATGTGCTATGGCCGTGACTTGGCCCGCGGTACCCGCGTGAACATCGGCGAAGCTGTTGGTATCATCGCGGCACAGTCCATCGGTGAACCCGGTACACAGCTGACAATGCGGACATTCCACATTGGTGGTGTTGCCCAAGGTGGCCAGCAGTCGTTCCTCGAGGCCTCACAGCCTGGTAAGATCGAATACCGTAACGCACAGCTGCTTGAGAACGCAGCGGGCGAAATGGTTGTGATGGGCCGGAACATGGTTCTCGCGATTGTCGGTGAAGAGGGTGAAGAGCGCGCGACCCACAAGGTTGGCTATGGCTCCAAAGTGTTCGTCAAAGAGGGCGCATCTGTGCTGCGCGGCGACAAGCTCTTTGAATGGGATCCCTATACACTTCCAATCATCGCCGAGGCCTCTGGTACAGCCAAATACGTTGATCTGGTAAACGGTATCGCAGTCCGTGAAGACACCGACGATGCAACGGGTATGACCCAGCGCATCGTGTCTGACTGGCGTGCGGCACCGAAGGGCAATGAGCTTGCTCCGAAGATCATCGTTCTTGGCAAGGATGGCGAAGTTGTCCTCAAAGAGGACGACAACCCCGTTGCGTATCCGATGTCTGTGGATGCTGTTCTGTCGGTTGAAGACGGCGAAGAGATCAAAGCGGGTGATGTTGTGGCACGTATCCCACGTGAGGGTGCCAAGACGAAAGACATTACCGGTGGTCTGCCACGTGTGGCCGAACTGTTCGAAGCCCGTCGTCCAAAGGATCACGCAATCATCGCTGAAATCGATGGCTACGTGCGCTTTGGCAAGGACTATAAGAACAAGCGCCGCATCGCGATTGAGTCTTCGGATGATGCAGACGTGAAGGTCGAATACATGGTGCCCAAGGGCAAGCACATTCCGGTTGCGGAAGGTGACTTTGTCCAGAAGGGTGACTACATCATGGATGGCAACCCTGCCCCGCACGATATTCTTGCGGTTATGGGGGTCGAGGCCCTTGCGGACTATATGATCGACGAGGTGCAGGACGTTTATCGCCTGCAGGGTGTGAAGATCAACGACAAGCACATCGAGGTTATCGTGCGCCAGATGCTCCAGAAGTGGGAGATTCAGGACAGCGGTGACACTGTTTTGCTGAAAGGCGAGAACGTCGATAAGGCCGAGTTTGATGAAGCCAACGCCAAGGCACTGGCACGGGGCGACCGCCCTGCGACAGGCGAGCCGATCTTGTTGGGTATCACCAAGGCGTCGTTGCAGACCCGTTCGTTCATCTCTGCGGCATCGTTCCAGGAAACGACACGCGTTCTGACCGAAGCATCGGTGCAGGGTAAGCGTGACAAGCTGATTGGTCTCAAAGAGAACGTGATCGTTGGTCGCCTGATCCCTGCGGGTACTGGTGGTGCAACACAGCAAATCCGCCGTGTTGCTGCAGATCGGGACAATGTCGTGATCGAAGCACGCCGCGAAGAGGCCGAAGAGGCCGCACGCCTTGCAGCCCCGATGGAGATGGCAGCACAGTCCGAGGAAGATCAGGTCTTTGGCACAGCTGTTGAGACGTCCGAGGACGACGCATAAACAAGCGTCTTTCTGAGCAAAGAAAGGCCCTCGCTTTGCGGGGGCCTTTTTTGTTGTGTGCTTGCGCCATTGACATGCCACAGACATCAGTAGGCATATTTTGTTTGCATTATCATATTGCGCCCATTGTGATCCATTATATGGATGAGGCATGACATTTGATCAGATTAAAACCTTCCTCTGGGTGGCGCGCCTTGGTGGCTTTCGCAAAGCGGCTGAACGGCTCAACCTGTCACAGCCTGCTGTGTCGACACGTATTTCAAATCTGGAGCAGGAACTTAGGGTGCCGTTGTTTGAACGCGGTTTGGGTGAACCGGTTCTGACAAAACACGGCGCGCTTTTGCTATCTTACGCCGAGCAGATGTTGTTCGTTGAAGAAGAGATCAAGCAGCGCGTGGCGAACCCTTCCGAAACAGAAGGCCTGTTCCGTGTTGGAGCATCCGAAACCATTGCTCAAGCTTGGCTGCCTGATTTTCTGAAAGCCTTTAGTGAACAATACCCGCGCGTAAATGTAGACCTGACGGTCGATATTTCGCTCAATCTACGTGCCGACCTCGTGGAGCGAAAACTTGATCTGGCCCTGCTGATGGGGCCGGTTTCAGAGTTTTCGATTGAAAACGTATCTCTGCCAACCTTCGATCTGAGGTGGTACCGCGGCGCATCCAACCCACAAGAGGATCTGAGCCAGATCCCGATTATTTCTTATTCAAGCCAGACCCGGCCGCACCGTGAACTGATGTCGGAACTGTCGCGTCGGATCGGGCCGAAGCTGCGGGTCTATTCTTCGGCTTCTCTGTCTGCGAGCCTCAAGATGATCGCAGCGGGAATCGCCGTTGGTCCTTATCCGCGCGCGCTGGCTGATGACCTGTTGTCGGCGGGCCAGATTGTTGAATTTGATCCGGGCTTTCGCCCCAGTCCGCTGGATTTTACGGCCTCATATCTATCCGAACCACGCAGCTTTCTTATTGAAACCAGTGCGAAAATTGCCCGCACCGTAGCGCAAGACTGGGATGTTCGGCATGTTCGCTGAATTCAGAAATTTTATAGGTATTGATATAAAATGATAATTTGCATGGAACGGTCCGCGCATGTGATGCTTTGCAAAGAAGAGCGGAGCTGCCATGAACGCGAAACCTGTTTCCCATACCGACCTGATCGCCGCCACGGCGATTGAAGTGCGTGCGGCGATACGGTCAGGGGCGTATACGGGACACACAGCGGGGCTGGCGGCAGGCAAACTACAATGCAATCTCGCGATCTTGCCAGAGCGTTATGCGCTGGATTTCCTGCGGTTTTGCCAGCGCAACCCCAAGCCTTGTCCGGTGGTCGGTGTGAGCGATACCGGCAATCCGGCGTTGCCAACGCTGGGCCGTGATATTGATATCCGGACTGATGTTTCGAAATACCGTGTGTTCCGGGATGGCAGACTAAGTGAGGAAGTCACGGAGATCAGTGATGAATGGACTGATGATCTTGTGACGGTTGCGCTAGGATGTTCCTTTACCTTTGAGAATGCGCTGCTGCACGCGGGTATTCCGGTGCGTCATATCGAGACAGGTTTGAATGTCCCGATGTTCCGCACCAACATTGATCTGGAGCCAGCCGGCCGGTTTCACGGTCAAATGGTCGTAACCATGCGCCCTATTCCTGAAGATCAGGTTGCCCAAGCGCATGAAATCAGTCGCCGTTTCCCTCAGGCTCATGGTGCGCCGATTGCCGTCGGTAATCCGGAAAAGATCGGGATTGCGGATTTGATGCAGCCTGATTGGGGGGACGCGGTTGAGATCAGGCGCGGCGAAGTGCCGGTTTACTGGGCCTGCGGTGTGACACCTCAAAATGTCCTGCTGGATGCGGGGCTGCCGCTCTGCATTACCCATTCCCCTGGTCATATGCTTATCGCCGATGTGGCCGAAGACGCGGAAACAACAATTCTAAAACAATAAACAAACGATCCAACAAGGAGACCAACCATGAGAAAAGTCATATCCATCCTCGCAGCAACCACCGCAATGGCGGCACCGGCAATGGCCGAAGATCTGTCCGTCGTCGGTAGCTGGTCCAGCCTGCCTTTGCACGGCCAATATGAGGCACCATTCTGGAGCACGACATTGCCGGAAGCGTCGGGTGGTGGCATCAATGTTGAACTCACGACCCACAACCAGATGAGCCTGGGTCTTGGTGATATTTATCCCCTGCTGGGACAGGGCGTCTATGACGTGGCCATGACAGTGGCCGACTATGCCGTGGCCGATGCGCCAGAACTCGAAGGGCTTGATGTGCCGCTTGTCGCACTGACGGCAGATGAGGCCCGTGCCATGGTCGATGCTGCCCGCCCGATGGTGTCGGACATCTATCGCGACCGCTTCAATTCACATGTGCTGGCGATTGCGCCCTATCCGCCGCAGGTCGTTTTCTGCAACCATGAGATCACAAACCTGGCTGATCTTGAGGGTTTGAAAGTACGCGCTTCTGGCCGTATGACAGCAAAACTGCTTGAGGCACTGGGCGCGGAAGGCGTGAACGTTTCCTTCGCCGAGGTGCCAGGTGCGTTGCAAAACGGCGTTGTCGATTGTGCCGTCACTGGTGCCGGTTCGGGCTATAGCGCGGGTTGGTGGGAAGTTTCCACGCACTTGCTGCCTATTCCGCTTGGCGGTTGGGACTCGGTTGTGACTGCGATCAACCTGGATAAGTGGAACAGCCTGAGCGCGGAAAACCAAGCGCTGATCTCAAGCGAGATTATCACTGGTTTTGAAGATCCGGCATGGGCCAGCGCACAGGACGCATTGGTCAATGACATTGCCTGCCTGACAGGCAATGGTGAATGCCCATCCGGTGACGCGCGCTCAATGACACTGGTCGAGGTGAGCGACGCAGACTTTGAGCGGGCACGCGACATACTGACGACCGAAGTTCTTCCTGAATGGGCAGAGCGCGCAGGCGGCGATTGGGCTGCCCGTTGGAACGAGAGTGTCGGTGCGGTTGTCGGTGTGACAATCAACTAAAAGCAAAGTCAGGGGACGTGTTGAGATGGAACTAAAGCTGATTCATCGTCTGCGGGTGATCAACAAAGGTGTGGCACTGGTCGTGGGTTTCGGCCTGCTACTTTGCGCTGCCTTTGTGCTCGTGGATATTATCATGCGCCAGATCGGCACGTCCCTTGGCGGCACAGAAGAGATTGCGGGTTATGCGATGGCGCTCGCAACCTCATGGGGCATGTCCTATGCACTGTTAGAGTTGGGGCACGTCCGCATCGATCTTCTGCGCACGAAATTCCAGTCGTTTGGGAAGGCGCTGTTTGATGTCTTTTCCATGATCGTTATGTCGGGCGTGATCATCACGATCGCGATCAAGGCGTGGCCTGTCGTGGAACGTTGGATCACGAACGGATCGCGGGCGAACACGCCGCTCGAGACGCCATTGGCGTGGGTTCAGCTGCCGTGGTTTGCAGGCTGGGTCTGGTTTGCAGCCATGTCCACGATCACGACCCTTGCCGCACTCAGCTTGCTGGCCAAACGCAGGCATGCCGAAACCGAAAGCATCATCGGTGCCTTTGCAGAGCAGGAGACACTTCAATGATCGGCTATGTGTCTATCGGCCTTCTGGGGCTGCTCGCGCTCTCTATCCCCGTCGGGATCGTGTTGTTCTTGTTGGGTTTCGGCGTTGATGTCTTTTTCTCCAGTTTTCCCCTGACGCGGGGTCTTGGGAATATGGTCTGGTCGTCGTCAAATTCGGCCACACTGATAGCTATTCCCTTTTTTGTTCTGCTGGGTGAAATCCTCGTGCGTAGCGGGGTTGCAACACGCACCTATGCCGCCCTTGACCGCTGGGTGTCTTGGCTGCCGGGTGGGCTGGTTCACGCCAATATCGCGACCTCTACAATGTTCTCGGCCACGTCAGGCTCGTCCGTGGCCACGGCGGCCACAGTCGCAACTGTGGCTATGCCGCAGGCCGAGAAGCTGGGTTATGACCCCAAACTTTTTTCAGGCGCGATTGCCGCTGGTGGGACACTTGGCATTATGATCCCGCCTTCGATCAATCTGATCGTTTACGGATTCCTGACGCAATCCTCGATCCCGCAACTCTTTCTTGCCGGGTTGATCCCAGGCATTGCGCTGGCGATTGCCTTTATGGTCGTGACGGCGATTATCTGCATGATCCGGCCTGATTTGGGCGGAGTCCGCCGTACCTTTCCCTTCCCGCAAATGTTGCGCGCATTGATTGATCTGATCCCGATCCTGATCCTTTTCGGTCTGATTGTGGGGTCAATCTACGGTGGATGGGCCACGCCGACCGAGGCAGCCGCCGTTGGCGTTGCTGGGGCATTCTTGATCGCTCTGGCCTTTGGCGGCGTGTCTTGGGACATGCTGACCCAAAGTCTGACAGGCACGGTCAAGATCACTGCCATGATCATGCTGATCGTGATTGGTGCGTCCTTCCTGAACTTCACGCTGGCCTCGGCAGGGCTTGGGCGGGAACTGACAGAATTCATGAACGGGCTTGGTCTGACGCCGCTGAAGACCATTCTGGTTGTCGTTGTGCTCTACATTGTTTTGGGTTTCTTTATCGAAACCCTGTCGCTGATGGTTGTGACTATTCCGATCATCGTGCCGCTGGTGGTCGCACAAGGTTATGATGTGATCTGGTTCGGTATCCTGATGATTGTCCTGATCGAGATGGCCTTGATCACGCCGCCTGTTGGCCTGAACCTCTATGTGGTGCAGGGCGCGCGCAAGTCGGGCAGTCTGAACGAAGTAATGTTGGGGGCTTTGCCCTATTGCCTGACCATGCTTGCGATGGCTTTCCTGTTGATCGCTTTCCCAAGCATCGCGTTGTTCCTTCCGACATTCCTGCAATAAGGGCCAAAGCCGATGCAGATCGACCTGAACGCCGACCTTGGAGAAGGCTTTGGCCCATGGACCATGGGTGATGACGCCCAGATGCTGTCGCTGGTCACCTCGGCCAGTATCGCCTGCGGGGGCCATGCGGGCGATCCAGAGACGATGTACCGGACGTTGATGCAGGCCAAGAAAAACGGGGTAAATGTGGGCGCGCATCCGGGCTATGCGGACCGCGAAGGCTTTGGCCGCCGCGTGATCCCGATGTCGCCTGATGAGATCGGGCGCATGTGTGCCGCGCAAATCGGTGCACTGATGGGGGTTGCTGCACTGGTCGGGGTGCCGGTGACTTACGTCAAGCCACATGGTGCGCTGGGCAATCTGGCGGCGCGGGATCGTGCGACTGCCGATGCGATTGTGGCGGCTGTGCGCAGGGTTGATCCAAAACTGGCGATCCTCGCAATTTCCGGCACCGAAAGCGAAGCGGCGGCGCGGGCGGCAGGTGCGCCTGTATTCTCTGAAATCTTCGCGGATCGGGGGTATCTCGCCTCGGGTCAGCTCGTGCCGCGCAATCATGACGGTGCAATGATCCATGACGCGGACGAAGCGGCGGCGCGCCTGATGTCATTTCTGCAAACCGGACTGATGCCTGTAGTGGATGGCGACCCTATCAAACTTGCAGCGCATTCGATCTGTGTGCATGGTGACAGCCCGGGGGCTGTGGACATGACACGCGCAATTTGGAAGCATCTGACTGCGCATGGCGTAGAGATCAAACGCTTTGCCTTCCCCTAAGGATGCCCATGGAACCTCAATTCAAGCCCGTCGCTGATCATGCCTTGCTGGTAACTTTCTCGGAGGTCATCAGCGAAGAGGCACATGCCGCTGTCATCGCGCTTGATCAGGCGATTGCATCTGATGTCCCCCATGGGGTGATTGAGACAGTGCCGGCCCTGGTCAATCTTCTGGTGTCCTTTGACCCGACACAGACGGACCATAGCGCAGTGGAAAGCCATTTGCAGACACAGCTTAAAGGTTTGGAAAGCCAGAAGATTATCGGCGTCGACCGGCATGTACAGGTCTGCTACGAGGGCGACTTTGCCCCTGATCTGGCAGCGGTTGCAAAGGCGACAGGTCTGTCACAAGAGGCCGTGATCAATGCGCATCTGGCAGGTGAATTCCACGTGCTGATGTACGGGTTTTCGCCAGGGTATGCCTATCTGTCCGGTGTGCCAGAGGCGATACAGGTGCCGCGCAAACCCGCCCCTGTGCGCGGCGTACCCGCAGGCAGCGTGATTATCGCAGGGCCACAATGCCTGATTACCACGCTGACGATGCCCACGGGCTGGTCGATCATCGGGCGGTCCCCGACGCCGATTTTCACAGGAAACCCGGACCATCCGTTCCTGTTTGATGTCGGCGACCGCGTGGTCTTTGAACGTGTCGACCTCAAGACCTATGAAGAGCTCTGCAAGGAAAAGGTCGATGGCTAGCGCAAAATTCTCTGTCTCATTCGCAGGGCCATTGGTCACAATGCAGGATGCGGGCCGTCCGGGAAATATGCGCTATGGCGTTGCGGCGTCCGGCCCTATGGATCGTCTTGCCTTTGATGCGGCTCATGCTGCACTTGGCAACAAGGCCGGCCTGAACGCGATCGAGATTTCCCTTGGTGGCTTGATGCTGCATTGCACCGAAGGATCGGTCAGCGTGGCGATCACCGGTGGTGATTTTGTCGTGGAACATGCAGGCCAAAAGACAGGTTCATGGACCATCCTGACAATCCGCAAGGGCGAGAAGCTGGCCATCCGTGCGGGCAAGGCCGGCAGTTGGGCCTATCTGGCTTTCGCCGGTGATCTGGCGTCTGAAAAGTGGCTTGGTAGCCAGGCCACCCACGCCTCCTCGGGCTTTGGTGGGGGTGTTGTGCAAGGCGGACAGACGCTGGTCGTGACAGATGCGGCGGTCCGGGAAGAGCGGGCAGGCGAGATTGCGCAGCCGGAATTTGCGTCTGACGGCGCGATGCGCGTCGTACTTGGGCCGCAGGATCGGTATTTTACAGCTGAGGCACTAGAGCACCTTTTGAGCGCGCCTTTCGCCGTTTCCGATGCCTATGACCGGATGGGAATGCGGCTGAATGGACCGACCCTCGAGATGGAGCATGCTTTGTCGATCCCTTCAGAGCCGATTGTCCGCGGGTCCATTCAGGTATCGGGCGACGGTGTGCCAACGGTGCTGTTGGCCGATCATCAAACCACAGGCGGCTATCCGAAAATAGCGACTGTGATTTCATGTGACACAGACCGGCTGACCCAGCTTCGCGCAGGCCAGAAAATCCGTTTTGCGTCTGTTTCAACGCAGCAAGCTGTTGATGCGGCACGCGACTATGCGCAGCAAAAGGCGCAGTACCTCGCGCAGATTTCCGTCGCGCGGGGCACCTTGGCGCAAAGACTGATGCGCGAAAATCTGATCCACGGCTGGGCGGACGATTGACGCGGCATCAATCGGGCGGCTTTAGCGCACGAATTTCTTATGCTTCATCCGCTTCGGCTCAAGCGCATCTGCGCCTAGCCGCGCCTTTTTGTCTTCCTCATAGTCGGTAAACGCGCCTTGGAACCACTCCACATGGGCGTCGCCCTCGAAGGCAAGGATATGCGTGCAAATCCGGTCAAGGAAGAAGCGGTCGTGGCTGATCACCACGGCGCAGCCCGCGAAATCGACCAACGCGTCTTCGAGCGCGCGGAGCGTTTCCACGTCCAGATCGTTGGTCGGTTCGTCAAGCAGCAGGACGTTGCCGCCTGATTTCAGCAGCTTGGCCATATGCACGCGGTTACGTTCACCGCCAGACAAGAGCCCTACCTTCTTTTGCTGGTCCCCGCCTTTGAAGTTGAAGGCCGAGCAATAGGCGCGAGAGTTCATCGAGGCATCGCCCAGTTCGATAATCTCTGCGCCGCCGGTGATTTCTTCCCAAACCGTGCTGTCGGGGTTCAGTGCGTCACGCGACTGGTCGACGTAAGACAGTTTGACGGTTTCGCCATATTCAACGGTGCCCTCATCAGGCTGGGCCTGACCGGTCAGCATCGAGAACAGCGTGGATTTACCCGCACCGTTCGGGCCGATCACGCCGACGATCCCGCCAGGGGGCAGATCAAAGCTGAGGCCTTCGATCAAGAGCTTGTCGCCCATGGCCTTTTTCAGACCATCCACCGCGATCACCTTGGAACCCAGCCGTGGACCGTTGGGGATGATGATCTGGGCGCGGCCCATTTTCTCGCGCTCGGACTGGTTGGCCATTTCGTTATAGGCCGCGATCCGTGCCTTGGATTTCGCCTGACGCGCTTTAGCACCTTGGCGCATCCATTCCAGTTCGCGTTGCAGGGTGCGTTGCTTGGATTTGTCGTCCTTTGCTTCGCGCTCCAGCCGCTTGGCTTTGGCCTCAAGCCAGCTTGAATAGTTGCCTTCATGCGGAATGCCAGAGCCGCGGTCGAGTTCCAGAATCCAGCCGGTGATCGCATCAAGGAAATAACGGTCGTGGGTGACGATCAGGATCGTGCCCTTGTAGTCGATCAGGTGTTGTTGCAGCCATGCGATCGTTTCCGCATCAAGGTGGTTGGTCGGTTCGTCGAGCAGCAGCATATCAGGCGCGTCCAGCAAGAGCTGGCACAGCGCGACACGGCGCTTTTCACCACCCGAAAGCGTGGTGACATCCGCGTCATCGGGTGGGCAGCGTAGCGCCTCCATGCTGATGTCGATCTGTGCGTCAAGATCCCAGAGATTCTGGCTGTCGATCTGGTCTTGCAGTTGCGCCATTTCATCGGCGGTTTCTTCCGAGTAGTTCATGGCGACTTCGTTATAGCGATCAAGGATCGCTTTCTTGTCGGCCACGCCCAGCATGACGTTTTCACGTACGGTCAGGTTCGGGTCGAGTTCCGGCTCTTGCGGCAGATACCCGACACGCGCGCCTTCGGCGGCCCATGCCTCACCGCTGAATTCCTTGTCTTGGCCCGCCATGATGCGCATCAGGGTGGATTTACCGGTGCCGTTCACACCGACGACGCCGATTTTCACGCCGGGCAGAAAGTTCAGACGGATGTTCTCGAAAACCTTTTTCCCGCCGGGATAGGTTTTGGACACGCCGTCCATGAAATAGACGAATTGATTGGCAGCCATGAGGGACGCTCCGCTTGGATAGGGTTTTGCCCTAGATAGCGATGCGATGGGGTAGGGGCAATCGCTGTGCGCGGTTAAAATGTCGTACCAGATGCGCTGTCGCTCATACAGCAGGACCTTCCATGGTTATCAAAATGCCGTTTGTCTGTTTGCGGACTGTAGGTCTGATGCCGCAGTGCCTAGGATCCGAACCGTGAGGCTTCAGCATAGAGACTGATGACGCTGCCCATCTGGCGGGTCATGTCATTCGCGCCGTAAAACACTGCTTCCAACTGGCCTTGCGTAAGGGCATCACCGGATAGCTGTGCATCGATCGGCTGTTGCATATCGAGCCATGCGGCGCGCACTGCTGCGAGGCTGCCGTCAATCTTGCTCGTGGGGGGAGGTTGAATGCCGAGGCTCGGCATGCCCAGAGACAAAGCACCAATTGAGCTGTTGAAGGCCATGCGGGCAGACCATAGCGCGTCAATGGGGCCGTCGGTGCCGATGCCGGCGTTGGCAAGACAGGCATTCTTTGCAATATCTTGCGCCAAATACTGCTGCCGTTCGGCGATATCAATCAACAATGCATCGGCCAGCCGGGTTTCAGCAGGATTGAAGTACTGCGCGGCGACCGTCGATACCAATTGATGGGCAACTTGTAGCAGTTCGGCACTTTGCGCGTTGAGCCGCCGAACATCATCATGCGAGCTGTCACCCTGCGCGATCGACAGGGCGTTGATCTGCATCGGTGCCCAGACCTCATTGAATTGGCCGATAGCCGCCAAAGTCATGCGGCGTTCTTCGGCCCCGAAAATACCAAGGCCAGTGTCACCGAATTCCAACGCATGTGTAATAGCGCTGACTTCTGAAATTGTGGCAGTGAGCATCGGAAGGGAGTCTTCTGTTGCGATTCCGCTTTGCACAAAGCATGCGTCGGCAACAACGCGTTGGCTGAGCATACGCAGTTTGCCAGATAGATCGATTCGCCTGTTCGTGTCGGCTTCTCTGGTATGCTCTGTGAATGAAATGCGAAGCGTGCCGTTCTCATAGGTGGCTGTTGTTTGCGCATGTGCTGGCAGGCTGCACGCGACGGCCGCAGCGGCACACATCAGACGGGCATAGGTTGCAATATCGGCAAGACAGGAACTTACAGGACGGGCCATAGATTTCTTCCCTCGGCAGCAGGGCGCAGAAACCCTGGCGATTAACATCAAGGCAAGCGCGGAAGAAAAGCCCCACTTGCCGTACTCATCACATCAGCGGCAAAATACACAAACCGCCTTATACTATGGTTAAAGCTAGCTGTATTTGGGTGTCGCGTCCAAGATTCGTCTGCAAAAAAGGGCGTTATTGCTGGAAACGGTGTGTTGCGCAGTCCAAAATGAACGCGCCAAGTAGAAAAGGCCCCGCCAATGCGGGGCCTTCCTGTTTAGGCTCATTCGATGTCTTTACTGCGGAATTTCAGCAGTGATGCCTTCCACGTAAAAGTTCATACCTGCCAAAGTGCCATCGTCAGCGATCTCACCATCGGCCAGCCATACAGAACCGTCCTGGCGGTTAATCGGGCCGGTGAAGGCATGATATTCACCGGTGCGCAGGCGCTCGATCAGGGCCTCGGCAGAAGCTTTGATGTCGGCAGGCACCGCGTCGGTGATTTCACCGATGCCGACCATGCCTGGGCCAATCCCGTCCCATGTGTCCATGCTTTCCCATGTGCCATCAATCACTGCCTGCGTGCGGGCGATGTAGTAAGGTGCCCAGTCGTCGATGATGGATGATACGCGTGGGAAGGGTGCGAATTCCGCCATATCGGATGCCTGACCAAAGGTCACAACATTGCCAGCGGCCTGCGCTGCGGCCTGTGGTGCCGTCGAATCTGTGTGCTGCAGGATCACGTCAGCGCCTTGCTCGATCAGAACATTCGCAGCTTCGGCTTCTTTTGCAGGGTCAAACCAGGTGTAAGCCCAGATGATGCGGAATTCGACGTCAGGGTTCACTTCCTGCGCGTGCAGGTAGGCTGCATTGATGCCGCGAATGACTTCTGGGATCGGGTAGGACGCGATGTAGCCGATGATGTTGCTCTCGGTCATCTGGCCCGCAATGTGGCCCTGTACCGCGCGGCCCTCGTAGAAACGTGCCGAATAAGTCGAGACGTTATCAGCGCGCTTATAGCCTGTGGCGTGCTCGAACTTCACGTCAGGGAATTGGGCTGCGACGTTGATCGTTGCATCCATGTAGCCGAAGGATGTGGTAAAAATCAGGTCAGCACCCTGTAGCGCCATCTGCGTCATCACACGCTCTGCGTCGGGGCCTTCTGGCACGCTTTCCACAAAGACGGTTTCAACTGCATCGCCAAAATGCTCTTCCACGGCCAGACGGGCTTTGTTGTGCTCATATGTCCAGCCGCCGTCGCCGATCGGCCCGACGTAGACAAAGCCAACGGTCGTGGTGTCCTGGGCGATGGCCCCTGTTGCAAGACCAAGTGCGAGCGCAGCACTGGCCAGTAGTGTTTTCGTTGTCATGTTTTTCCCCTTGGTGGTCTTGTTGTCGCCTCAACGTGAGGCATGGAAAGATTGGCCCAGTGACCCGGGCGCACGTCCAGCCCGCATAATAACCAGAACCGCGATAGTGGCTAGATAGGGCGCCATAGAAAGATACTCGACCGCAATGGCCGCGCCCGCTGCTTGCAGGTTAAGCTGCAACACGGTGACGCCGCCGAACAAATAGGCACCCAGCAAAAGCCGCCCCGGACGCCAGCTTGCAAAGACGACGATGGCCAGTGCGATCCAGCCCGCACCGGCGGTCATGCCTTCGGTCCATTGCGGCACGCGCACAAGGCTGAGGTAGGCGCCACCCAAGCCTGCACAGGCCCCGCCGAACATGATCGCTAGCATCCGCACCCGCACAACGTGATAGCCCAGCGCATGGGCCGCTTCGTGGTTCTCGCCGACCGCGCGCAGAATCAGCCCTGCACGTGAATAGCGCAAGAACCCCCAGACAGCGGCAACCAGCGCGAGGCCCACATAGACCATGGGATCATGCTGAAAAATAATCGGTCCTATCACAGGAATGTCGCCGAGGATCGGGATATACCAATCCGGAAATGCGGGCGCCTTGATCCCGATATAGCCCTGCCCCATCAAGGCCGACAGCCCCAGCCCGAAGAGCGTCAGCGCAAGGCCGGTTGCCACTTGATTGGACAGCAAAAACTGGGTCAAAAAGCCAAAGATCAGTGAAATAAGCGCACCGCCAAGGGCGGCACCCGCAAAACCCATCCAAGGTGAATTGGTGCCGACTGCCACGACAAAGCCGCAGACAGCCCCGGTGATCATCATCCCCTCGACACCAAGGTTCAGAACGCCTGCACGTTCGACCACCAGCTCACCAATCGCAGCGAGCATGATCGGCGTTGCGGCGACCATCAGAGAGGCGAGCAAAAGGACGGGGTTGATTGAAGAGAGGTCCATCAGTGCGCCTTTCTTGCCAAGGTGATCCGGTAGTTGGTCAACACATCAACCGCGAGCAGGAAGAACAACAACATGCCTTGCAGAATCTGGATTGCGGCAATCGGCAGGCCAAGGTTCGACTGGGCAATCTCACCGCCGATATATGTCAGTGCCATCAGACCGCCTGCCAGCAAGATACCGACAGGATGCAAACGCCCCAGAAACGCCACGATAATCGCGGTAAATCCGTAGCCTACGTTAAAATCGATACTGACCTGCCCAGCAGGTCCCGCAACCTCGAACAAGCCCGCAAGCCCTGCCAAAGTCCCCGAGATCCCCATGCAGATCAGGATCAGCCTGCCCGGGTTCACCCCCGCGAACCGCGCGGCCCGCGGGCTTTGCCCCGAGAGGCGCACGTTGAACCCGAAGATATGTCGCGACAGGGCGATATAGGCAAAAATCACGGCGATCAGGGCCGTAACGACCCCCCAGTGCATGCCTGCGGATTGTGTGATCCAGCTTGTGGCGGATGGATATTGCGCAAGGTTCCGGCTGCCCGGAAAGCCCATACCTTCGGGGTTGCGCAACGCACCCAGTGCCATCGAGGCCAGCAGTTGCTCGGCCACGTAAACCAGCATGAGCGACACAAGAATTTCGTTGGTGCCGAATTTGACCCGCAGCAAGCCGGGGATCATCGCCCACAACAGCCCGCCCAATGCGCCCGCAACAACCATCAATGGCAGGATGATGAAACTCTCCATCGGATAGAAGGCGAGGCCCACA
The DNA here is from genome assembly GCF_044595625.1 of Yoonia sp. R78084. NCBI lineage: Bacteria > Pseudomonadati > Pseudomonadota > Alphaproteobacteria > Rhodobacterales > Paracoccaceae > Yoonia > Yoonia sp. R78084. Next base: position 2,487,125 of record NZ_CP138993.1, on the reverse strand, counting down.
GCGGCCCCACAAATCGCACCGACGATATACTGCCCCTCGGCCCCGATGTTCCAAATTCCTGCACGAAAGCCAAATGACAGACCGATGGCGATCAGCACCAAAGGCGCGCCCTTAATCAAAAGCTGCGGGCGATAGAACCATGCAAACTCTGAAAACAGCGGATCAAAGAAGATGGTACGGATCGTCACCAGCGGGTCTTGGCCAAGGGCCGCGAACAACACGCCACCAAAGAACATGGTCAAAAGCACCGCGACAATCGGGGTCGCAAAGGTCCACCTTTTTGAGGGCTGCGGGCGCTTTTCCAGCTTAATCATGCGCAGCCCCCTGACTTTCCATGTCCAATCAAACTTCCGCCGGAGGCATCCTTACGCATCAACATGCGCTACCTCCATATCATGGGCACCACCCAGCATCAGACCAATCTCTTCCACCGTCAGTCCCGCAGCAGGACGCGGCGCTGAAAGCCGGCCTTCGTTCAGCGCGGCAAAGCGGTCGGAAATCTCCATCAACTCGTCCAGATCCTGACTGATCACAATAACCGCCGCACCTTTGGCCGCCAGATCAAGCAGTGCCTGCCGGATTGCGGCGGCAGCAGAGGCATCAACACCCCATGTTGGCTGGTTCACGACCAGCACCTCGGGGGCTTGCATGATCTCGCGACCGATTACGAATTTCTGCAGGTTGCCCCCGGACAATGACCGCGCCGCATTTTGCGGCCCCGGTGTGCGCACGTCAAAAGCGGCAATCACCCCTTCGGCGAATTTCCGTGCTTTGGCCCAATGCAGGAACCCGTTTGTCGTCAGTTTCTCGCGCGTCATGGCTGTCAGGATTGCGTTTTCCGTGAGGCTCATATCAGGTGCCGCGGCATGGCCCATCCGTTCTTCGGGAGCGGCCAGAATGCCGATCTTGCGCCGCGCATTGGGTGCAAGGTTGCCGATTGGCTGGCCTTTGTAGCTGATCATTGCCTTTGCTGTCTTCATTTCACCCGACAAGGCCGCGACCAGTTCATCCTGCCCATTGCCTGCAACGCCACCAATCCCCAGCACCTCGCCCTTGCGCACCTCCAGGACGATATCCCGCAAAGGCGTGCCAAAACGATGCGGTGCTTTCGCGCTCAGGTTCTTGAGTGCCAGAACGGTTTCACCTGCAGGCTTGTCTTCTTTGTGCGGCACATGCAGCGTGCTGCCCACCATCAGTTCCGCCATATCCCGCGCCGAGGTCGTGCGCGGATCACAGGTGCCGACGACCTGCCCCAGCCGCAGGACCGTGGCATTGTCACACAGTGCGCGGATTTCCTCGAGTTTATGCGATATATAGAGGATCGCCGTGCCTTCGCGGCTGAGCTTGCGCAGCGTTTCGAAAAGGATTGCCACCTCTTGCGGGGTAAGGACCGATGTCGGCTCATCCATGATCAAAAGCTTGGGGTCCTGCAAAAGGCAGCGAATAATCTCGACCCTTTGGCGCTCGCCTGCAGACAGCTCACCCACGATCCGGTCCGGATCAAGCGGCAAGCCATATTGATCCGACACCTGCCGGACCTGTGCTGCAATCTCTGCCTGGGGCGGCGGGTTTTCCATGCCAAGCGCGATGTTCTCGGCCACGTTCATCGCATCAAAAAGCGAGAAATGCTGGAACACCATCGCAACGCCTGCTGCGCGGGCGGCGCGTGGTTCGGAGGGCTGGAAGGGTTCGCCCTCCAATGTCATCGTCCCGCTGTCAGGTTTGACCAATCCGTAGATGGTTTTGACCAGTGTCGATTTGCCGGCCCCGTTCTCGCCCAAGAGTGCGTGGACTTCACCGCGCCCGATATCAAAGGAGACGTCCTTGTTGGCGACAACACCGGGATAGGCTTTGGTCAGCCCCCATAAGCGCAACAGCGGTTCCGTCATGCAGTGCGCTCCCTTGTCTGGCGTGCCTGAGGGCTAATCATCGCAGTTGCGACGCCAAGTGCAATCGCCGCAGGGTGTTTTCCAAGTGCGGGATCCCCGATTGGACACGCGATGCGCGAGATTTGGGCGGACGTATGCCCCAATGCCGCGAGGCGCGACCTGAATCGCGCCCATTTCGTCGCCGATCCGATCAATCCCGCACTGTGAAAGTCGTGGTTCAGCAGCGCGTGGCAGAGGGCGAGGTCGATTTCATGGCTATAGGTAAGAATCAGGTGATCGGCATTAGTGGGGGCATGTTTCACAATCAGGGCAGGGTCTTTGGCGACAAGAGTTGTGACATCGGTCTCCGGAAAGCGTTCCGGGCCTGTATCCACCCAAGTGATCTCAAAATCCGGCAAAGGTGCCATCACGTTGACCAGAGCGCGCCCGACGTGGCCCGCGCCGTAAATCCAGAGCGGACGGGCAGGGGGGGTGGTCATCGCCTCCGCCTCTTCCCACAACAGGCTGACCGATCCGCCGCAGCACTGGCCGAGTGCGGGGCCAAGCGGTACTGTTGCATTATGGCTTTGCCGTCCATCGCGTAGCATCCGGCGCGCTTCCGCCATCGCTTCCCATTCCAGCGTGCCGCCCCCGATGGTCCCTTCGCTCCGGTCCGCCCAAACCAGCATCTGCGTGCCTGCCTCACGCGGCACGGACCCCGCGGTTTTCGTCACCGTGATGCGAATTGCCGTCATGCGCGCGCCCTTTTCACAGCGCGCAGCACTTCTTCGGCGGTCGCAGGGGCCTGCATGTCGGGGTAGGTCCCGCCACAGGCGGCCACCGCATCGGACAACGCGAGAAACGCTGAAGTGCCCAGCATGAAAGGCGGCTCACCCACCGCTTTGGAGCGATAGATCGTCTGGGCGGGGTTCGGTTGATCCCAGAGCGCCACCTTGAACACATCGGGCCGGTCCGAACAGGCGGGTATTTTATAGGTCGCGGGCGCATGGGTACGCAGGCGCCCCTTGTCGTCCCAGACCAGCTCTTCGGTGGTCAGCCACCCGGCACCTTGGACATAGCCGCCTTCGACCTGTCCGATGTCCAGCGCGGGGTTCAGCGATGCGCCCGCATCATGCAAGATATCGGTGCGCAGGATGCGGTTTTCCCCTGTCAGCGTGTCGATCACCACCTCTGTCACCGCAGCGCCTTGGGCGAAATAGAAGAACGGCGTGCCGGTGCCCCTGATGCGGTCCCAGGCGAGATCGGGGGTTTTGTAAAATCCGGTCGCGGAGAGGCTGACGCGGTTCAGGTACGCGGTCTGCGCTGCTTCGGCGAAAGTCATTTCAGTCTTACCGACAAAGACACGACTGTTCTCAAAGCGCACGCTGGCGGCATCGGTCTGGTGCAGCTCTGCCAGACAGGTTGCAATCCGGTCACGAATGAGATCGCAGGCATTGGCCACCGCCATCCCGTTCAGGTCTGTGCCTGATGACGCTGCCGTGGCCGAGGTGTTGGGCACCTTGCCGGTATCCGTTGCTGTGATCTTGACCGCCGAGACGTCTATGCCAAAGCGGTGAGCGGCGACCTGCGCCACCTTCTGAAACAGCCCTTGACCCATTTCCGTGCCGCCGTGGTTCATATGGACCGAGCCGTCCTGATAGACATGCACCAGCGCGCCCGCCTGGTTGAGGTGGGTCAGCGTGAAGGAAATGCCGAATTTCACAGGGCTGAATGCGATGCCTTTCTTGAGGACCTCATGGCCCGCGTTCCATTCTGCGATTGCGGCACGGCGGGCGTGATAGTTGGAGGACGCCAGCAGCGCCTCGGTCATCTCGTGCAGGATGAAGTCCTTGACGGGCATATGGTAGGGCGTCGTCTGAACGGCGGGTTTGGGCGAATGCTCCGCGCCAAACCGCTTGCCGGTTCCCGGCCCTTCGGTCTTCATCGCGTCATAGTAATTGCGCTCACGCACCACGACAGGATCAAGGCCCAGTTCGGCCGCTATATGATCCATCACCCGCTCGATCCCCAAAACCCCCTGCGGGCCGCCAAAGCCGCGAAAGGCGGTGGCGGACTGTGTATTGGTCTTGAGCCTGTGCGAAGTGATCCGCGCGGCAGGCAGATGATAGGCGTTGTCGGCATGCAGCATCGCGCGGTCGGCCACGGGGAGTGACAGATCAAGCGCCCAACCGCACCGCGTCATCTGGGTGAAATCAACGCCGGTGAGCCGCCCCTCACCATCAAAGCCCGCGTCATAGGTGATCTTGAAATCATGCCGCTTGCCGGTGATCATCATGTCATCGTCACGGTCATAGTGCATTTTGCATGGCTTGCCTGTCAGCCGCGCGGCCACGGCGCAACCCACCGCGAGCGCGTTGCCCTGGCTCTCTTTGCCGCCGAACCCGCCCCCCATGCGGCGCACTTCACAGCGCACGGCATGCATCGGAACGCCGAGGGCCTCGGCCACCTTGTGCTGGATTTCCGTGGGGTGTTGGGTCGAACTCTGCACGACCATGTCCCCGCCTTCCTGCGGCAGGGCCAACGCGGCCTGGCCTTCAAGGTAGAAATGTTCCTGCCCGCCCATGTTGATGGTGCCCGTGATGCGGTGTGGCGCGGTGTTCAGGGCGCTTTCCACATCACCTTTGGTCCAGATGTGCGGGCCATCCTCGAAGCGGCTATCGGCGGCGATCGCATCTTCGATTGTCAGGACCGGCGTTTCTTCGGCGTAGTCGACCATCGCCAACCGCGCAGCCTTGCGCGCCGCCAGATGCGATTGTGCGACCACCAGAAAGAGCGGTTGCCCATAATAATGCACACGCCCCGTCGCCAGCAGCGGCTCGTCATGTGCCGATGGCGAGACATCATTGGCGAAGGGCAGGTCATCTGCCGTCAGCACAGCGACAACACCGGCGGCGCTCTTCACCTTTTCAAGGTTCATCGCGCGAACGGTGCCGCAGGCGATCTCGGCCATGCCAAAAGCCAGATGCAGCGTGCCGGCCGGTGTCGGGATATCGTCGATGTAACGTGCAGCCCCGGTTACATGCAGGGTGGCAGCATCATGTGGCAGGGGGTTGGCAACGCTCATGCTGACACCTCCAAAACAGAGGTGGCCTGACCGCTGAGGTCCGCAAAATAGCGCTGGAGCAGGTTCTGCGCGACCTTCAGGCGGTAGTCTGCGCTGGCGCGCATGTCGGACATGGGTGTGTAATCCTGCGCGAAGAGTCCAGCGGCATCTGCGATTGTCGCAGACGTCCACGGCTGGCCGATGAGCGCCGCCTCAACCCCATGCGCGCGGTGCGGGGTGCCCGCCATGCCGCCAAAGGCGATGCGTGCCTCGCTGACAACGCCGTCTACAACAGTGACATTGAAGCAGCCGCATACCGCTGAAATATCCTGATCGAAGCGTTTCGAGATTTTATAGCAGCGCAGCGCTGGTGCGTTCTTGGGCAGCGTCACGCCGGTCACCAACTCGCCCGGGGCGCGGTCCTGTTTGCCGTAGGCGATGAAGAAATCCTCGATTGGCAGATCACGCGTCTTGGTGCCGTGGCGCAGGTGCAAGGTGGCGCGAAGTGCGATGAGCGCGGGTGGATTGTCGCCGATGGGCGAGCCGTTCGCGATATTCCCGCCGACGGTCGCCGCATTGCGCACCTGCTCGGAACCATAACGCCGGATCATTTCGGCATAAGAGGGGTGCGTTTTGCGGATGGTCGCGAGAACTTCGGTCATTGTGACGGCAGCCCCGAAATGAATGCCGTCCTGTTTTTCGGTAATCTCGCGCAGCGATGCACAGCGGTTCAGGAAAGCGACTTTGGGCAGGTCCCGCAGCTGCTTGGTGACCCAGAGGCCGACATCCGTCGCACCCGCAATCAGCGTCGCGTCAGGGTTGGAGGCGTACCAGTCGGCCAACGCATCCAAGGTTTCCGGCGCGTATGGGACGCCATCAACAGGCGGGGTCTCATCCTTGATCCATGCGGGCACCTGTGCGGTTTCGGCCGCCTGCGCCGCCCGAACGATTGGCGCATAGCCGGTGCAGCGGCACAGGTTACCAGCCAGCACATTGTTGTGATCGGTGCGCCCTTGCAGTTGCCCAGTTGCCATCGCGGCAATAAACCCCGGTGTACAAAACCCGCATTGCGAGCCATGGTGGTCGATCATCGCCTGCTGGACAGGGTGCAGTGTGCCATCCGGCGCGCTGATCCCTTCAACAGTGCGCACGGCTTTGCCATGCAATTGCGGCAAGAACAGAATACATGCATTGAGTGCTTTCGCGCCGCCCGCGTCCGTGACCATGACAGTGCAGGCCCCGCAATCGCCCTCGTTACAGCCTTCCTTGGTGCCGCAAAGACCCTGATCCTCGCGCAGCCATTCGAGCAGGGTGCGGGTCGGCTCCGCTTCCACCTGCACGGTTTCCCCGTTGAGAAGAAACGTGACGTTCATGATTTAAACCCGTCGCCTTACCGAATGTCTGTCAGGGCGCTGCGATGTCGATGCGACGTAGACATCAGCCCTTTTCCAGCCGTTATGAAACCCGTGTCGGGATCGTTTGGCAAGGCATTTTACAAGAACCCTGCGGGATAAGTCGGCAAATGCCTAATCTGGTGGCAGTTGGCTAGGTCGGTTGCCCGATGCTTTGGGCAAAGCTTGTCAGGGTCTCCAATGCGCCCGCCCAGCCATGCTGTACTTCATCAAGCGTATCGGGACCGGAAAAGGACGAGACTGCTACGGTGATGTTCAATGCGGTTTGTGCGCCCTTACTTTCCAGCAGATAGGTGACGAGACTTGTAGACACGGCTTCACCGCCGAAAATCAGAGTCTCTGTAAACACAGCGCGTTCCGGTGCGGCGAGATTGTACCAGCGGGTTTCCACAAGAAACTCGGGCGCATCAACAGGCCCGAACCGGTGCACATCCACTCCGCCTACACGCAGATCGGCGGCATCGGTCTCCAAAAGGGTAGATGCATCCGGCCCGTTCCATTTCTCGCGCTCTTTGGCATCTGTCAGAACCTGCCAAAGCCGGTCCGCTGGCAGAGGAAGCAAACGGTGCATGTCGAATGATTTTGTATCAAGTGGCATCTAAATATCCTTTTCATCTGCGGCGATCTTATGGGCCAGTGCATCGAGGTTGTTCATCCGGTTCTCCCAAATCTCGCGTTGCCACGCGAGCCAGCCCTGTGCCGCAATCAGCGGAGCCGCCTCGATGTGGCAGGTGCGCACACGACCCTTCTTGATGGACCGGACGATTCCGGTGTCTTCGAGCACCTTGAGATGCCGCATGAATGTGGGCAGCGCCATTTTGTGCGGTGCGTGCAATTCGCTGACACTGGCAGGGCCGGAAGCCAGCCGTTCGATGACAGCGCGGCGGGTTGGATCGGCCATCGCGCCGAAGAAGGAATCAAGTTGCTTCGTCATGTGGGTGAGATTTCACCGGCAAGCACGGATTGTCAATAAAGTTAGTCAATCGGCTAAGTGATGAGCAAAGGCACGCTTCCGCGCTTGCAGCGCCGCGGGCTTTCGCTACCTTGCGTCTATGACCTCTGATCCCCGATTCATCCACCTGCGCGTCCACACCGAGTATTCGTTGTTGGAGGGTGCGATCCCGACCAAAAAACTGCCTGACATGATTGCGGCGATGGGAATGCCTGCTGTCGCAGTTACGGATAGCAATAACATGTTCTGCGCGCTGGAATTTTCCGAAGGGGCATCCAAGGCAGGGGTGCAGCCGATCATCGGTTGTCAGCTGGATGTGACGTATCTTGCGGCAGAACCGGGTAAACGGCCTGAACTTCCCGCACCGATCGTGCTGCTGGCGCAATCCGAAGCGGGCTATATGAACCTGATGAAGCTGAACTCTTGCGCCTATCTGGATGCGCAAGGCCAGTTGCCGCAGGTCACGCTTGAAGAATTGGCGCAATACCACACGGGTCTGATTTGTCTGTCAGGTGGCCCTGATGGGCCCGTGGGCCGTCTGCTGCGGCAAGGTCAGCGGCCCAAGGCCGAAGCCTTCCTCGACAGGCTGGCCGCAATCTATCCCGACCGGCTCTATGTCGAACTCCAACGGCACCCCGGTGATGGCTTACCCGAGGCCGAGCGTTTGTCAGAGCGTGGTCATATTGAGATGGCCTATGCCAAGAACCTGCCGCTGGTTGCCACCAATGACGTCTATTTCCCCAAGACCGAACTCTACGAAGCGCATGACGCGCTGATCTGCATCGCTGAAGGTGCCTATGTCGATCAGCAAGAGCCGCGTCGCCGTTTGACACCGCAGCACTATCTGAAATCACCGCAAGAGATGGCGACGCTCTTTGCCGATTTGCCTGAGGCGATTGAAAACACCGTCGAAATTGCCAGGCGCTGTGCCTTCAAGGCATATAAGCGCGCGCCGATCCTGCCGAAATTTGCCGATGACGAGGTCGCGGAATTGCGCCGTCAGGCGCAAGAGGGACTGAAAGCGCGTCTTGCCGTCATCCCGCATGCAGCCGATGTGGCCGAATATGAAAAGCGGCTCGAATTCGAGCTTGGGATCATCGAAGGGATGGGATTTCCCGGCTACTTCCTGATCGTGGCCGACTTTATCAAATGGGCCAAGGATCAGGGTATTCCTGTCGGGCCGGGCCGTGGGTCCGGTGCGGGGTCTTTGGTGGCCTATGCGCTGTTGATCACTGATCTTGATCCGCTGCGCTATTCGCTTCTGTTTGAACGGTTCTTGAACCCTGAACGTGTGTCGATGCCTGACTTTGATATCGACTTTTGCATGGACCGCCGCGAAGAGGTGATCCGCTATGTGCAGGATAAATACGGACGCGACAAAGTAGGACAGATCATCACCTTCGGTGCGCTTTTGTCCAAGGCCGCCGTGCGGGACGTGGGCCGCGTGCTGCAAATGCCCTACGGGCAGGTGGACCGTTTGTCCAAGATGATCCCTGTGGAAGGCGTGAAACCCGTTTCAATTGAAAAGGCGCTGGCCGATGAGCCGCGTCTGCGCGAAGAGGCCAAGAATGAAGAGGTTGTCGATCGTCTGCTGACCTATGCCCAGCAGGTCGAAGGTCTGTTGCGCAACGCCTCAACCCACGCGGCGGGTGTCGTTATTGGCGACCGTCCGCTGGACGAACTGGTGCCGCTCTATCAGGATCCGCGATCAGACATGCCCGCAACCCAGTTCAACATGAAATGGGTGGAACAAGCCGGATTGGTCAAGTTCGACTTCTTGGGCCTGAAAACCCTGACTGTCATCCAGAACGCGGTGGAACTGGTGAAAAAGACAGGCCGCCCTCTGAATGTCGCGGCTGATGGCACCAAGCTTTATGATGCGCCTGAAGGTTTTGAATACGACATCGGGGCGATCCCGCTGGATGACGAAAAATCCTACGCGCTCTATTCCAGCGCCAAGACAACCGCTGTGTTTCAGGTGGAATCCAGCGGCATGATGGATGCGCTCAAGCGCATGAAACCAAACTGTATCGAGGATATCGTGGCGCTTGTGGCGCTTTATCGCCCCGGCCCGATGGAGAACATTCCGACCTACTGCGAGGTCAAGAACGGGCAAAGGGAACTGGAGTCGATCCACCCTTCGATTGACCATATTCTCAGGGAAACCCAAGGGATCATCGTCTATCAGGAACAGGTGATGGAGATCGCGCAGGTCATGGCGGGTTACTCGCTTGGCGGTGCGGATTTGCTGCGCCGTGCGATGGGTAAAAAGATCGCCGAGGAAATGGCGAAAGAGCGTCCCAAGTTCGAGGACGGTGCCAAGGCCAACGGGGTTGAGCCCAAGAAAGCCCGCGAGGTTTTCGACCTTTTGGAGAAATTCGCCAACTACGGCTTCAACAAATCCCACGCTGCGGCCTATGCGGTTGTCAGCTATCAGACCGCATGGCTGAAAGCGAACCATCCGGTCGAGTTCATGGCCGGTGTCATGAACTGCGATATTCATCTGACCGATAAGCTCGGGGTTTATTTTCAGGAGGTCAAGAAAGGCCTTGGGATTGAATACACCCCGCCTTGCGTAAATCGCTCTCAGGCGACGTTTGATGTGAAAGATCAAAAGCTTGTCTATGCACTTGGCGCGTTGAAGAACGTTGGCGTCGAGGCGATGAAGCTGGTCGTCGCAGGGCGCGGGGACCGCGAATTTGTGAACCTGTTCGATTTTTCGCGCCGCTGTGATCTCAAGCGCGTTGGCAAACGGTCACTCGAAATGCTGGCGCGGGCCGGGGCCTTTGATGTGCTGGATTCGAACCGCCGTCGCGTGATGATGAGCCTTGATGCGCTGACCGCCTATTCTGCGGCGATCCATGACCAGAAATCCTCAAATCAGGTTTCGCTCTTCGGGGATGCGGGTGAGGATTTGCCGGAACCACGGCTGATGGATGGCGCAGACTGGTTGCCTGCCGAGCGGCTTGCCGAAGAGTTCAAGGCCATCGGTTTCTATCTATCGGGTCATCCGCTGGATGACTATATGGGCGCGCTCAAGCGCAAGCAGGTTTTGACGCTGGACGAAGTGATCGCCAAGGCCGAGCGCGGGGCCTGTGTGGTGAAGATGGCCGGTACCGTGTCAGGCCGGCAAGAACGTAAATCGGCGCGCGGCAACCGCTTTGCCTTCTCGCAACTTTCTGATCCGACCGGACAATACGAGGTGACCCTGTTTTCAGATGTCTTGGAAAGCGCCCGTGAATTCCTTGAAACCGGCAGTCAGGTCGTCCTGACATGTGAGGCCACGATGGAGGCGGATCAACTCAAGCTCTTGGGGCGCTCGGTAGGGCCTGTGGATGCGGTGGTCGCCGATGCAGGAGGTGCGGGTTTGCGGGTGTTTATTGATGGGCCCGAAGTCATCGGCTCGGTTGCCACAGTGCTTGAGAATGCTTCCAAGGGGGCTGTGCGTGCCGCGCGGGGGCCGATTTATTTTTGCCTGATGCGCGATGATCTCCCTGGTGAGGTCGAGCTTGATCTTGGCGAGGAATTTCCGGTCAATCCACAAATCAAAGGCGCGCTGCGGAGCTTGGGCGGCGTCATCGAAGTGGAAGACGCCTAGGCAAAGGGATCAAGCCTTGCGATAGCTTTCGCATGATTGATCACACAATAATTCCTTCGTTCCTCTTCGAATTCAGGAATGGCGGCGCTGAGTGCGGCCATATCTTTGACTGCCAGAACCATCGCTTCGCCCCCTTCACCACCGAATTCCTTGGTTTCTGCGGTTGTGAAAACGATGCCCATGACAATCTTGCTGGCCGGAAAAAGTTCGACCGGATGCGTCTGGCCAAGAGCTTGAATCCGTGGACTCAACCGTTCAGAGGTTTCCCTAGGTAAAGTAACAATAGGCATTTTTTGACCCTATTCGTGCTTGCGCTGTGAAAAATGTGGCAGATTAGCGCGCTGTTTATCTCTTTTAGTCTAGGATAGTTCCACAGCTCCTTAACATGGTCTAAATTAAATGTAATAGCCTGCAAAACGTATTTTTAATCAGGTAGCCGCGATGCCATTTCTTTTTGACTGGACAACCTTTTCAAGTCCGAACGGGACCACGACCCTCACCAATACGTCTGGGCCGGGGATAGGAAATACAACGACGTTTACGTCGACGGCATCAAGCTCGGGCGGCGCCAACAATCCGGGCTATTTCGGCAACTTTGGTGGGTCGATTTTTGCTCAGCGGGTCCCCGCAGGAGAATCGTCCAACCTCACCTTGGATTTCGATGACGGTGTCAAGAATCTGTCTTTCGAAATTTTCGACCTCGATGCGCTTGCCAATGGATGGTCGGATGTCGTGACGATCACGGCCTTGGATGCAAATGGGGATCCGGTTACGCCGATTTTTTCGAATTTGGAAAGTTATCACGTCCTGCTGGACCCAAATACAGTCGCTGCGACCGATACGAGTTCTGCTGCGGTTGACGGCCCTGGTGCCGCGGACTCCATTTCGGTGACCTTCGGCTCGCCCGTTGTCAGCGTGGTGATCTCGTTTTCGGGTAACAGCAGTAACGGGATTCGGTCAGGCGCGATCGGTTTGGGCGATTTTACGGGCGACATCGTCTGTTTTGCGCATGACACGCTGATTGACACGAAAGACGGCAAGGTTGCAGTGCAGGACCTTTGCGTGGGGGACCTTGTGCGCACAAAGGATAATGGCCTGCAGCCGATTCGTTGGATCGGGTCGCGGACAGTTGAGGCTGTTGGCCGCTTCGCACCGATCGTGATTGCCGCAGATGTGCTTGGCAATGACCGGCCGCTTGTCCTGTCTCCGCAGCACCGTGTGTTGCTGGGTGGCTGGCAGGCAGAGTTGTTGTTCGGCGTCGCTGAGGTGCTGGTGGCGGCAAAGCATCTGGTTGATGATAAGGGGATCCTGCGCCGCGAAGGTGGCACGGTGACCTATTTCCACATGATGTTCGATCAGCACGAAATTGTCTATGCGGATGGCGCCCCTTGTGAGAGCTTCCATCCCGGACATGTTGGCATATCCGGCATGGATGATGCGCAACGGGACGAGATATTCGCGCTGTTTCCAGAGCTGGAACAGGATTTCGCCGAGTTCGGACCACTGGCACGTATGAGCCTGAAGTCCGCTGAAGGCCGCATGATTGCGCAGATGATCCATCTCGAGCAATAGCTGGATTGCGCCTCGATAGTGTGGTGACGCTTTTCTGTAAGAGGCACCATGACGTCCATGCCATTTCGCGCGAAGGATGATCAGAGACGCAATGCGTTCCCTAGGGGCGGACCGAAGGTGTGGCTTGACCGCTGGCTTCGATAAGAAAGTCACCTGCGGCCCAGCCCTCAATGCCGGGATCAGCCAGCGTCGCAACCTTGCACCAGCGCCGTCCTTCGGCCATGCGGCAACCTAGGTTGCGCAGGTTTTGACCGTTGGACAGGAGGGCGAGACGGTCCGCCCCCACGGATGGACCCCCGCGCAAGTTCAGCGTACTGCCGGATGTTGCGACCTGATAGAAATCGGGCCCGCCCTGCAGCCCGTCGGCAAAATCCCCCTGAACAACGACGCCTGTGTCGCCATTGATGCCGATGGTCAGCGTATAGTCAGATACTTCACCCCGCCGCGCGGCGCTGCGCATCATATAGACCGAGACCGTATATTCGCCCGATAAGGGCAGGGCCCCGTCGAAGGTATTCAGCTCTGGTGTCATCTGGCCGACAGCCAGCGCTTCATCCCCGGGGCCAGCGCCGGGAGCGTAGAGATTGAAATACGTGGCCAGGTTTGAAGGGATGAGAGTGACGGTCATACGTTGGCCAGCCTCGGCCCCGATTTTGTAGAGGACGACTTCACGGCCTTTGAGCGTGTCGGTGATCGTCGTGCCAGAGCTTCCGGCGGCAAAGCGGACTTGCACGGTCCGCATGTCTTCTTGGGCCGTCGCGCTTACCGGAGATGACAAGGTCAGCACTGCGGCGAGAAAAAAAGAGATCGCTTTCATGGCCCAGTTCTCCAAAACCTGCCCCTATGGAGGTCAGCCTCTACCAGTGCGGCGGCCGTTGGTCGGCTAACGGGACCGTGCCGCCCGCGTCCATTTCGCGCCCTGCTTCGCGTTCCATCAGCATCGCCAAACGCCGTTGCGCCACAGCCAATTCGGTTTCCTGACGGGCGACGATATCCGACAGATCCTCGACCGTGCGGGTCAGGTGGGCAATCTTTTCTTCAAGGTGCGTGATGCTTGTCATGGCCGCATCATAGCGCTGCAACGATGCCGCGAAAAGGGCCGCGCTGCGGATTGTGTCAGCGGTCGGAATTTGAGTATTTTTGGCAAGATGATGACAGGGCTTTGCCTTGATCCGCACCCGACTGCATTGCCCCTGTCACAATGGCGGGTTAAACGGCGCTGGAACAGAAGTGACCGGCAGGACCAAGCGCATGGCCAAGATCAAGAAACAGCCCCGCCCCAAGGCGCAGACGCCCAAAGGGTTTCAGGATTATTTCGGCGCGGATGTGACCGCGCGCAATGAGATGCTTGCCACGATTGCAGGGGTGTATCATCGCTATGGGTTTGATGCCTTGGAAACATCCGCCGTTGAGACGGTCGAGGCGCTGGGCAAGTTCCTGCCCGACGTGGACCGCCCGAACGAGGGTGTCTTTGCATGGGAAGAAGACAACGATTGGCTAGCACTCCGCTATGATTTAACGGCCCCTCTGGCGCGTGTCGCGGCACAGTATCGCAATGATCTGCCAAGCCCCTACCGCCGCTATGCCATGGGCCCTGTGTGGCGCAACGAAAAGCCCGGACCGGGGCGGTTCCGGCAGTTTTACCAGTGTGATGCCGATACGGTCGGGTCAGGCTCTGTTGCCGCTGATGCCGAGATTTGTGCGATGCTGGCAGACACGCTGGAAGCTGTGGGGATCGAGCGCGGGGATTACATTATCCGCGTGAACAATCGCAAGGTACTGAACGGTGTGATGGAAGTCGCGGGGCTGTCCGGTGACGACAAAGAGGCGGAGCGCGGGATTGTGCTGCGCGCGATTGATAAGTTGGATCGTCTTGGGCCAGAAGGCGTGCGCGCGCTCTTGGGTGAAGGCCGCAAGGATGCCAGCGGTGATTTTACCAAGGGTGCCGGGCTGGCGGATGCGCAGGCCGAGGTCGTCATGGGCTTTATGGAAGCCAAGCGCGATACGGGTGCGGCGACCGTTGCACGGTTGCATGAACTGGTGGCCGGATCAGCGATTGGTGTCGAAGGCGTCGAAGAGTTAGAGACTATTGCGGCACTTTTGGCGGCGCAGGGCTATACCGCCGAGCGGATCGAGATTGATCCTTCCGTCGTCCGTGGCCTCGGCTACTACACAGGTCCTGTCTACGAGGCCGAACTCACCTTCGAAGTCACCGACGAAAAAGGTCGCCCGCGCAACTTCGGTTCTGTCGCTGGCGGTGGCCGCTATGACGATCTGGTCAAGCGTTTCACCGGACAAGAAGTGCCTGCGACTGGCGTGTCGATTGGTGTGGACCGTTTGCTGGCCGCGTTGCGCGCCAAAGGACGTATGGATCAGACGGCTGTGGGTCCTGTTGTCGTGACCGTCATGGACCGCGACCGTATGTCGGATTATCAGACCATGGTGGCCGAACTGCGCAATGCGGGCATTCGTGCCGAGGTCTATCTGGGCAACCCCAAGAACTTTGGCAATCAGTTGAAGTATGCGGACAAGCGCGCTTCGCCTGTCGCGATCATCGCGGGCAGTGTTGAATTCGACAAAGGCATCGTGCAGATCAAGGACCTGATCCTTGGTGCCGAGATTGCCAAGAACGCGACGCTGGAAGAGTGGAAGGATCGCCCCAGCCAATACGAGGTGCCGCGCGACCAGATGCTTGCGAAGGTCCGCGAAATTCTGGACACGCACAGCTGATGCCGACCTCACCCGCCACATTGACCGAAGCCCGGCGTCTGCGTGATCTCTTTGCGGCCAAGGGCGCGCAGGTGATCAAGGCAGACGTGCTGCAATCGGCCGGGACTTTGCTTGATCTTTACGGCGAGGATATCCGCGCGCGCGCCTATCTGACGTCTGATCCATTGCGCGGCGAGATGGTCCTGCGCCCTGATTTCACAGTGCCTGTTGTGCAGATGCACATGGAGGCCCGTGCAGACCCCGCCCGCTACACCTATTCCGGAAAGGTGTTTCGCAAGCAGGAAGTCGATGAAACCCGCGCGAATGAGTTCGTGCAGGTGGGGTATGAAGTCTTTGACGGTGCTAACCCCGCAGGTGCCGATGCGGAGGTTTTTGCAGCTATCGCAGAGGGGCTTGCCGGGCTTCCTGTACGGGCTGCCACAGGTGATATCGGGGTGCTGATGGCGGCGGTGCGCGGGTTGCGGACAACTGATGATCGCAAGGCGGCGCTGATGCGCCATATCTGGCGACCGCAGCGGTTTCGCGCGTTGTTGAAGCGGTTTGGCAGCGGTGCCTTGCCGCCTGCACGGGCGGCTCTTTTGGCTGCGGACGATCCTTTTGCGCAGGCAGGTCCGGAAATCGGGTTGCGCACCCGCGCGGAAGTGCAGGCGCGCATTGATGCGCTGCGTGCCGATGCGGCGGCGCCACCGATTGCCACCGAACAAATCGCGGTGATCGATGCGATCTTGGGCCTGCGTGAGACGGCGCCAAATGTCCTGAGTGCCCTGCGCGATATTGCGGTCGATATGCCTGCGATTGGTGATGCCGTGGCCGCAATGAACGCCAGACTTGAGGCGCTGTCGAACCACGGCGTTGATGTTGACAGCCTTGAGTTTGAAGGCAGTTACGGGCGCACGTCGCTGGAGTACTATGACGGGTTTGTTTTCGGGTTTTACGCCATTGATCGTCCGGACCAGCCGCCTGTTGCGTCCGGTGGCCGCTATGATGCGCTGACGGCGCGATTGGGGCAGGGCCGTGCAGTGCCTGCGGTGGGTGGTGTGATTCGCCCTGATCTGGCTTTGGGGTTGCACTGATGTTGAAACTGGGTGTGCCGTCCAAGGGGCGGTTGATGGAAAAGACCTTTGACTGGTTTGGTGCGCGTGGGATCAGCCTGCGTAAATCAGGCTCTGATCGTGAATATGCGGCGGCCGTTGACGGGTTTGAGGGGCTGGAACTGGTGCTTTTGTCAGCGGGGGAAATTCCGCGCGAGTTGGCATTGGGTAACATTCATCTTGGTGTGACGGGGTCCGATCTGGTGCGCGAGAAGCTGGCCAATTGGGATAGTCGCGTCGCGGAACTTGCGCAGATGGGCTTTGGCGGGGCTGATCTGATTGTTGCGGTGCCGCAGGCCTGGGTGGATGTGAATACGCTGGATGATCTGGATGCAACGGCGGCAGCGTTTCGGCAAAAGCACGGGTTTCGGCTGCGGATCGCCACAAAATACCACCGTCTGGTGCGTGAGTTCCTGCGCGAACAGGGGGTAGCGGATTACCAGATCATCGATAGTCAGGGCGCTACCGAAGGCACAGTCAAGAACGAGACAGCAGAGGCGATTGCCGATATCACCTCGACCGGTGAAACGCTGCGCGCCAATGGTCTAAAGATTTTGGATGACGGGCTCATTCATGCGTCCCAGGCGACACTGTTTCGCGGCAGACGGAATGACTGGACCGATGAGCAACGCAATAAATTGAAAGCGCTGCAGTTGGTGCTGGGGATCTAGGCCTGCGCAGCCCTGACCGCGTCACGGCATGCGGTGTCGAGCGCCGAAGGTTTGTGGCGGGCTTTTGCGAGACCGGTTTCAGTATCATCGCCAGCCACTGCTGATGCTGCAGTTGCAGCCATGCTATAGCTGTGGACCTGTGTGATGCCTTTCAAAGCTTGCCGGCACAGGGCATGAATCACCAGATAATCCAGATGGCTACCGAGGAGTCCTGCACCTTTCTCTGTCCCGCCTGCGGCATTGCTTTCGCAGGCAACGGCATCCGTCGACAGAAATGAACGGCAGATCATCGGGCGTGCCTCGTAGGCGCGGCAACTGCGTGTTTCGGGGTCAAGTGCAGGGCATGCCTCTGGGTGCCACGCACGGCCATCGGGTTGGCCCGCAAGCGGACTTGCGGCTTGGTGGAGTTGCGCAGCCTCAAAGGCCGTGATCACGCCACCTTCGCCACCCGAGAGGATACAGCAAAAGGCACAGCCTTGTGTGCAGGCTGCGTTTGTTACTGCCTCGGGCGGGGCTTTCATGATCTCGTCGCGGACAGCGTGGCCCAATCGCCATGCAGCTTTGCCACTGGCCATTTCCGCAACGACCTCGCTGACGGGCATGCCATAGGTTTGGGCGGTTTGCAGGAAAGAAGTGAGGATGCGTTTAGCGCGATCCTCCTGCGGCTTGCCTGCGCCTTTGACCTTGGCTTTGGCCACCCGCCCGGCAATATCGGCAACAGTGATCGCGCCTGATGTATTGCTTTTCTGGGCGCGCCTGCGGGCCGCGCGGGAAGATGCTGGTTTCATACTGCGCCCTTGGATGCCGTCGTCATGCCTGACTATAGAAGGCACGGGCAGGGCGTCCAGTGTCAGCCCTGCAATCTGTCCCGCAAGAAACGTCGCAGAATTTTGCCGGATGCGGATTTCGGGATCTCATCCACGAAATAGACCTGGTGGAGCTGCTTATAAGTGGCCAGGCGTGCCGCGATATGGGCGTTGATGGTGTCCTGATCGGGGGCAGGATCGCCCGCCACGACAAAGGCGACAGGCAGTTCGCCCGCTTCATCGTCGAGCAGCCCCACAACCGCAGCGTCTGTGATGCCGTCCATGGCCACCAAAGTCGCCTCAAGTTCGGCCGGAGCAACTTGGAAGCCTTTGTATTTGATCAGTTCTTTAAGGCGGTCGGTGATGAACATATAGCCGTCTTCGTCAATTTTCGCGATGTCACCGGTCCGTAGCCATCCGTCCGGGGTGATGGTTTGCTCGGTGGCTTGCGGGTTGTTGAGATAGCCCTGCATGACTTGTGGGCCTTTGATCAAGAGTTCGCCTTCTTCGCCCGCTGGCAGGTCTTGGCCGGTCTCGATGTCGACAATCCTGCAGGCTGTGTTTGGCGCGGTCACGCCTGCCGCCCCTGACCGCGGGGCGCTGCGCGGAACCACGTGGGAGACGGGGCTGAGTTCGGTCATGCCATAACCTTGCAGCGCGTTGCAGCCCAGCCTCGCTGCAATCGCGTCGGAGAGATCGGCGCCGGAAGGAGCAGCGGCGATGAATACCTCTTGCAGCCCTGATAGGTCATAGTCATCGACGAGCGGATGTTTGGCCAGTGCAAGGGCGACAGGGGGCACGACCCACATACGCTGGGCTTTGTAGTCCTGGCTGATTTGCAAAAATAGCGGCAGGTCAAAGCGTGGCATTGTCACCAAAGCGCCGCCGCCACCGAGATGGATATTCATGAGCACGGTCATACCGTAAATGTGGAAGAAAGGCAGGAAGGCGGCAGTCACTTCGCCCGCCTGGAAATCGGCGGCGACGATGGATTGATCGACATTGATCACAAGATTGCGGTGCGAGAGCATGACACCTTTGGGTAGGCCCGTGGTGCCGGAGGAATAGGGCAGAACGACAGTGAAATCATCCAGATCGACGGGCACTTGCTCGGTGATCGGATCGCCAAAAAGAGCCATGTATTCCGGCGTGCCGATGGCGATGACCGGGGTGTCGCCTGCGCCTTTCTGAGCGGTCTCCATGAAGTCGGGGATCGTAATAAGAAGTTCGGCACCGGCATCGCGCATCTGGTGGGCGACCTCGCTCGCGGTATAGGTCGGGTTCAGCGTTGTGATTGTCCCGCCGCCCCAGGCGACCGCATGAAAGACTACGCAATACTCCGGCATGTTGGGGGCCATGATTGCCACCGTATGCCCTGCGCCAAAGCCTGCTGCGGCCAATCCTCCCGCCATGCGTTTGACCTGATCCATGAATGCGGCGGCGGTCATGCTGCGCTCGCTGGGGCCATCAGTTAGCACAACGTCGTCGGGGCGGCTTTCAAGGTTTTGGAAAACACGTTCGGTGATCGTCAGGTCTGTCGCAGGGACGTCGGGATAGGGACTTGTGAAAATGGTCATGCGGGGCTCCTCCTGCGCGGATCATGGCACAGGGTTTGCCGCCTGCCTAGCGGACACCGATGGCAGCAAGAGCCTTGGAAAGTTCGGGTGGCAGGGCCTCTTCGTCCTGCCGGCCCTCGGGCAGGTCGCGGGGAGCGTCGTCTACGGTCAGATACCGCCAGCCCTGAAAGGCGCGTTTCGGTGTGGCCTCGACGCGGATCAGGCCCGGTTTGCATACGATGGCGCAGCGGCGGATGCCGTCGCCGCCGATGTATTCATCAAGTCGCGCAATGGGCTGACGGCAAAGGATCACGCCTTTGATGACCCAGAAGATCGAACCGTCATTCAGGATCTCTTCAGCCCGTTTCGGCCACATGCGGGTGATGTGGCGCGGCAGCCCGTCTTGGGTCTGCGCACGCGCCGTTGCCTGCCATGCAGCTAGATCGGCGACCGTTTCGGTTCCGACAGAGAGCTTCAGGATGTGGACGGTTTTCGACATCAGTCCCCCCCGGGATAAGTGGTAGATAAC
Source organism: Yoonia sp. R78084 (assembly GCF_044595625.1). Taxonomy (NCBI): domain Bacteria; kingdom Pseudomonadati; phylum Pseudomonadota; class Alphaproteobacteria; order Rhodobacterales; family Paracoccaceae; genus Yoonia; species Yoonia sp. R78084. Next base: position 2,467,276 of record NZ_CP138993.1, on the reverse strand, counting down.
GTGGATAGGCTGCGCGGCAAGGCCTGGCTGGAAAAAGGTTTATGTGGTGGTCTATTGGAGATCAACCGCTATATGTGGTATTGTCGAACTGCGGCAATTTTGATCTGCTTTAGCCATTCCCAACCCAACACCCAGCACGTAAGATGCAAGCCTTGCCTGTACCGATGAGGAGATTCCCCGCCATGACCGCGTTTTCCGCCCCTATTGCTGAACAAATCTGGGACATGAAGTACCGGTTCAAGGATGCAGGCGGTACGCCGATCGACGAAACGGTTGAAGATACATGGCGGCGCATCGCGGGTGCCTTGGCTGCAGTGGAGGATGATCCCAACGAGTGGGAAGGCAAATTCTACGATGCTCTTTCAGATTTCAAATATCTGCCTGCGGGCCGGATCACGGCAGGGGCTGGCACGGCGCGGTCGGTGACGCTGTTCAACTGTTTTGTCATGGGCACGGTCCCTGACAGCATGGGGGGCATCTTTGACATGCTCAAAGAGGCGGCGCTGACGATGCAGCAGGGCGGCGGGATCGGCTATGATTTCTCGACGATCCGCCCCAAGGGTGCCAGCGTCATGGGGGTCGCGGCAGATGCGTCGGGCCCGCTGTCCTTCATGGATGTCTGGGATGCGATGTGCCGCACAATTATGTCGGCCGGTTCGCGCCGCGGCGCGATGATGGCAACAATGCGGTGTGATCATCCTGATGTAGAAGATTTTATCACGGCGAAGTCTGATCCTGCGCGTTTGCGCATGTTCAATATGTCGGTGCTGATTACCGATCCGTTCATGGATGCGGTGAAGGCAGACGGACCTTGGGATCTGGTCTTTGGTGGGCAGGTCTATCGCACAGTGCGGGCGCGCGATTTGTGGGATGCGATCATGCGGTCGACCTATGACTATGCTGAACCGGGTGTGATTTTCATCGACCGGATCAACCAGATGAACAACCTGAGCTATTGTGAAACCATTGCTGCAACGAACCCCTGCGGCGAACAGCCGTTGCCACCTTACGGTGCGTGTTTGCTTGGGTCGATCAATATGGCGCGTCTGGTCAGCGATCCGTTTGAAGATGCGGCCGCTTTGGATGAGGATGCCCTGACCGATCTCGTCGCGACAGCGGTGCGGATGATGGACAATGTTGTGGATGCTTCGCGGTTCCCGCTTGAGGCACAGCAGGCCGAGGCCAAGGCCAAGCGCCGCATCGGTCTGGGTGTCACGGGTCTGGCCGATGCGCTGTTGATGGTCGGCCTGCGCTACGGGTCGGAAGAGGCTGCGGCGCAAACCGATAAATGGATGCACCAGATCGCGCGTGCGGCCTATCTGGCCTCTGTGGAGCTTGCCAAAGAAAAGGGATATTTCCCGCTTTTCGATGCGGAGAAGTTTCTGGCCAGTGGTGCCATGCAGCACATGGATGAGTACGTAAAAGATGCAATCCGTCAAAATGGCATAAGAAATGCGCTTTTGACGTCGATTGCACCGACCGGCACAATCAGCCTTTATGCAGGTAACGTGTCCTCAGGGATCGAGCCTGTGTTTGCCTACGCCTACACGCGCAAGGTTTTGCAAAAAGACGGCTCGCGCACCGAGGAAGAGGTTGTGGATTACGCAGTCCAGTTGTGGCGTGATCTGAAAGGTGATGCACCTTTGCCCGATTATTTTGTGAATGCCCAAACGCTCGCCCCGCTGGATCATGTGCGGATGCAGGCGGCAGCACAGAAGTGGATCGACAGCTCAATCTCCAAGACAATCAACTGTCCCGAGGATATCAGCTTCGATGACTTCAAAGAGGTCTACATGGCTGCATGGGATCAGGGCTGCAAAGGCTGCACCACCTACCGTCCGAATGATGTGACAGGATCGGTTCTGTCGGTTTCGCAAGAGGCATCGCCGTCCGAGGTTCCCGCTCAGGTCCGCCATGAAGGCGAGGGCGCCGAGGTGGTTTACATGTCCGAACCGTTGGATCGCCCGCAGGAGTTGGAAGGCGCGACCTATAAGCTCAAGTGGCCCGATAGTGAGCATGCGATCTATATCACTGTGAACGATCTGGTCATCGCGGGCCATCGGCGCCCGTTCGAGGTTTTCATTAATTCCAAGAACATGGAACACTTTGCCTGGACCGTGGCGCTCACGCGTATGATTTCGGCAGTTTTCCGGCGCGGTGGCGATGTGTCTTTCGTGGTTGAGGAACTCAAGGCCGTATTCGATCCGCGTGGTGGCGCGTGGATGCAGGGTAAATATGTGCCGTCTATTCTGGCCGCGATTGGGGGCGTCATCGAAAAACACATGGTCGCGACCGGTTTCCTGGCAGGCGAGGGCATGGGCCTGAAAGCCGATCCGCAGGCGGATGTTGTCGCCATCAATGGTGGCCCGCGTGGCAAGGCGTGCTCGTCTTGCGGCTCTTACGACCTGCGCATGGTTGAGGGCTGCATGACTTGTGGGTCTTGCGGGTATTCCAAATGTGGCTAGAGCGGCTTGCGCCGCAATAGCCACACAAAGAACACCCCGCCGATCAGACCGGTGACGATCCCGATCGGGATGTCATCAGGGGCCATCACTGTGCGTGCGATGATATCCGCCCAAAGCAGAAAGATCGCACCGCAGATGGCAGAAACGGGCAGTACGCGGGTGTAATCGCCGCCCACAATTAGGCGTACGATATGGGGGATCATCAGGCCGACAAAGCCGATGATCCCTGAAAACGCCACCATCACGCCCGTGATCAGTGCGCCGACCACGAAGATCGTCAGGCGAAACCGGCCTACGGGAATGCCCAAGGTGGCCGCAGTCTCATCCCCGATCGTCATCGCGTTAAGGTTGCCAGCGTTGGCCCAAAGATAGGCGCCGCAAAGCAGAAGGATCGCCAGCGGATAAATCAACTGGCTCCATTGCGCGAGGCCGAGGCCGCCAAGCATCCAGAAAACGACGGTGTGCACAGCGCGCGGATCGCCCAGAAAGATCAGCACATTCGCGGCGGACATCACGATGAAAGAGACCGCGACGCCAGCCAGCACCAGCCGGTCGGCGGTGGTGGCGGCGGCAAACTGCGCGACTGCGAGAACGATCAATGTGGCGCCGAGTGCACCAAGAAAGGCCATCAACGGCACTGTGAGCAGCCCAAGGAAAAGCCCTGTGTGCAAAAGCGCGAGGATCGCGCCGAACGCCCCGCCTGCGGAAATGCCTAACAAATGCGGGTCGGCCAGCGGATTGCGCGTCACTGCCTGCAGGCTGGCCCCGACGATGGCGAGGCCCGCGCCAACCAGACAGGCTAGGATCGCGCGGGGAAAGCGGATGTCCCAGACGATGGCCTCGCGCCCGGCGGACCAATCAGGGGTGATCAGGAAAGGCGCTACTTTATGCAGCAATATCCCCCAGACCGTCGGAAGCGGGACCGAGACCGCACCGACACTGACCGCCGTGGAGAGCGATAGAAAAAGCAAGACAAACCCCAGCCCGAAGGTCAGCCGCAGTCTCGCCTTCTGGGGGTTGAGCGTGGTGGTCTGTCTGCGCGCCTCATCCATCTGTTAATTGACGCGGAATGCTGCAGCGAGTGTTTTCACGGCCTCGATGTTGCGCGGGCCCGGTGTTGCCTCAACATATTCGAGGACAACGAAGCGGTCGTTCTTGACAGCGTCGAGGTTCGTGAAGGCAGGGTTGGACACCAAGAAGTTGCGTTTTTGCGCAGCAGTCACTTCGCCATAATTTACGATGACGATAATTTCGGGGTTTGCCTCGACAACGGCCTCCCAGCCGACGGTGGTCCAGCTTTTGTCGAGATCATCCAAGATGTTCTCACCGCCTGCCGCTGCGATCAGTGCATTTGGCATGGCATAGCGGCCTGCCGTAAAGGGCGCATCCTCGCCGCTGTCGTAAACAAAGACGCGGGGCGGTGAAGCCAGGGGGGGCAGGTCGGCGAGGAAAGTCGCGAGCTCCGCCTGGTAATCCGCGATCAGCGCCTCGGCGCGGTCCGACACACCAAAGATTGCGCCAAGATTGCGCAGGTCATTGTACATGTCGTCCATTGACGCAGCGGTGCGCGCGCCTGTCCCACCTATGTGAATGCAGCTTTCCGTGAGTTCATAAACCGCGATGCCAAAGGGAGCGAGCGTTTCGGGGGTCACTTCGCCACCCACGCGCATGCCATAGTTCCAGCCCGCAAAGTAGAAGTCCGCCTCCGCGCCGATCAGAACCTCCTTGGAGGGGTATTGTTCGGAGAGTTCTGGCAGTTCCGCGACCCCTGCGCGCATGGTTTCGTCAAGTTTGTTCCAGCCGGAAATGCCTGTGTAGCCGACCATCTTGTCGGTCAGGCCCAGCACCAGCATCATTTCGGTGAGATTGATGTCATTGGACACGGCGGCCTTTGGCGGGGCGTCGAAAGTCACCTCGCGCTCACAGCTTTGGACGGTGGTTTGGGCAAAGGCGCTGGCTGCCGCGAAGCTGAGGACGGCGGTTGTCAAATACAGTTTCATGTGTGGGTTTCTTCAGGTTGGCAGATGAAAGGACAGGTGGCTGGCGTCGCTGGGTGCGAGTTTTTCGCGGCGCGCGTTGACGCGGAAAGTGTCGGAGACCAGTGTTTCGGTCAAAAGCGTATCGGGCGATCCAAATCCACGGGGGTGGCCGTTTTCCAGAACAAGGATATCATCGCAGATATTGGCAGCCATGTTCAGGTCATGCAGTGACACGACGATGGTCAGATCAAGCTGCCTGATGAGCGCGAGCACTTCGAGCTGGTGGCGGATATCAAGGTGGTTTGTCGGTTCGTCCAGGATCAGAATTTGTGGCTGCTGTGCCAGCGCACGAGCGACCATGACACGCTGGCGTTCACCGCCCGAAAGCGTGCCGAAATCGCGGTCTGCCAACCCTTGCAGGTCGAGGAGTGTCATCACTTCGTCGATCACGGTGTGGTCTTGGGTACCGGGGCTGGCATACGCTTGGCGGTGAGGGGTGCGCCCGAGCGCGACGATTTCGCGGGTAGTCAGGCCGAAGGCTGCGGCTTGTTCCTGCAAGACTGCCGCAACGTGTTGGGCTGCTTTGCGTGCGGGCATGGACCAGATGTCCTGCCCATTGATTTCCACGCGTCCAGTGCTGGGGGCATGATAGCGGTAGAGCAGCCGCAAGAGCGTTGATTTACCTGCACCATTGGGTCCGACCACACCAAGCACGCGGCCTGCGGCGATCTCAAAACTTGTGGGCTGAAGCACAGGATCCATCCGCCGGTGGGGGCGCCAGCTTGCGTCGGTGACTTTCAGATGTGCGCCGCTCATGACGCAAGCACCTTGCTGTCTTGCAGGGCGATCATTGCGGCAGGCACGCGGGCCAGCGTTGATTTACGCAGTTTGCCTGGGCGGTCCACCGAGGAACACCAGCCGTCATGCAGCACAGCGTATTGTTTGGCAAAGTCGACGAGGTCGTCGATATCATCCTCGGGTGTGATATCGCCGAAAAGGTAAGTCGCCTTTTGCGTCCCGTGATAGGCGACCGTACAGGGGCGGTCGCAGCCTGCCATGCAAGCAACGCCCGAAATGGCAAAGTCTTCGGCAATGCTATCGCCCGCTGCGGCAATCGCTTTGCGCAGTTTTTCAACAAGTTCGTATCCGGGGCGGCATTCCGTCCCCTTATGTCTACACGATGTGCAGACCGTGATGCGGTGTTGTGTTGTCCGGTCCATGCAGCCCTCCGCGCATAAGCGGGGGGACGAAAGGGCATGTTTGTGGGGCCGAAAGAGCCGTGTTCACCATCATGTTCTCCGCTCCGGACACCCCGCCCGGTTTGAGTTTCTCGTGGCACATCTCTGTACCTTTGATGGCAGGTCTCCTGACTTTGCGGGTCGCTGCTTGCCCGATCCTTCCCGAGCTTGCGCTCAGTGGTGATCATCGGGGTCGCTCGCCGCTCACAGTTGCGGGGGCAGTCACGGATTCGGCGCGCTTTGGCTCTTCCTCACCGTATTCCCTTTTCATCCCAGACGCATTTTCGGCGCATGGAAACCATCACGGTCAGTGTTTGCGATTCCGGCGGAGGGGTCAAGGGCAGAGTTGACAGCTGGCGGTGTCAATCTACCGGTGTTAGCGGCCGCGCCATATCCTAGAGCAGCAAATCACCCAAACCAAACTGCGCCCCGATGATGCCGATAATGACGCCAAGTGGAAGGCTGAAAACCATAACAAGCGGTTTGCGGGGTTTCTGGAGTTGTCGAGGTGCCGAAAACCTTCCTGTCGAAATGAACTCGAACGCCCGTTCCACAATCAGATAAAAGACGATGAAACCTGCCGAAAGGGCGATGATCATCAAGATACTGCCCCACGCGCCCATTGCGGCAAGTGCGAATAAGCCATCGATTGCCAGACCAAGAAATACACCGACCGCAACAAGCGCAGCGAAGTTGAACCAGTCAAAGGTCTGCATTTTTTGTCTTGTTTTCATATACTACAGCCTCTTCGGATCTACGGGATCAAGCATGGAGCGCGCGCGATCGGGTTTTTCAAGTAGCATCAAGTCGCGGCTGTCCCTCACTTCCTAGACGTCCTCCAAAATCAAATCTGACGCTTTTTCGCCAATCATGATCGCAGGGGCATTTGTGTTGCCCGAGACAATCTCCGGCATGATCGAACAATCCGCGACACGCAGCGCTGCAATGCCATGCACACGCAACCGCGCATCAACAACCGCGCCCTCGCCCTCGCCCATCTTGCAGGTGCCCGTCGGGTGATAGATCGAGGCAGTGTTGTTGCGCGCCCAGTCCAGCGTTGCATCGTAGTCATCCATCGGTAGGCTCGGATTGGGCCGGAATTCTTCGCTGATCTTCGATGTTAGTGGCGCGTGCCGCGCAATTTTGCGGGCGATATTCACGCCTGCGACCACGGTGCGGCAGTCGGTTTCGGTGGACAGATAATTCGGAATAATCTTGGGGTAGGTCCGTGGATCGCTGCTTTGCAGCCTGATCTCGCCTTTGCTTTCCGGGCGGAGCTGACACACCGACATGGTGAATGCCGAGAATTTATCGGCACCCTTGCCGGGGTTTTCGGCCGAGAGAGGTTGGACGTGGAACTGGATATCAGGCGTTTCTAGGTCGTCGCGCGTCTTCAGGAACCCTGTTGCAAGACTGGCGGCCATCGTCATCGGACCGGCGCGGAACATCAGATACTTCAATCCGATCTTGGCCTGCCCGAAGAGCGAGCCGACCTCATCATTCAGGGTAGGTTCGTTGCATTTGTATACAAGCCGCGCCTGCAAGTGATCCTGCATGTTCTTGCCCACACCCGGCAGATCATGCACCACATTGATCCCGTTTTCGGCCAGTTGTGCCGCTTCGCCGATGCCTGACAGCATCAGGATTTGTGGCGAATTGATCGCACCACCCGAGAGCACGATTTCCTTGCATGCCTTGATCGTGTGCTGGGTGCCGCTGCGGTCAGTGTAGGTCACGCCTGTGGCGCGCTTGCCCTCGATAATAACCTTTTCGACCTGCGCATGGGTGATGATTTGCAGGTTTTCGCGCGATTTGACCGGATTGAGATAGGCCACAGCCGCACTACACCGCCGGCCGTTGCGCGACGTCAGCTGAAAGAAGCCCACGCCTTCTTGCTCCGCGCCATTGTAGTCAGGGTTGAATTTATAGCCTGCGGCTTGGGCCGCTGCGACCCATGCATCGGTGATCGGACGTTGGATGCGCATGTTGGAAACCGACAGCGGGCCCTGATCGCCGTGGTATTCATCGGCACCGCGTTCGTTTTTCTCGGCGCGTTTGAAAAGCGGCAGTACATCGTCCCACCCCCAGCCGGTGTTTCCCATCTGGCGCCAGCGGTCATAATCCTGTGGTTGTCCGCGGACGTAGAGCAGGCCATTGAGCGAGGAAGACCCGCCCAGAACCTTGCCGCGGGGCCATTCTATCGACCGCCCATTCAGGCCCGGATCAGGCTCTGTCTTATAGCACCAATCCACCTTGGGATTGTGGATCGTTTTGAAATATCCCACTGGAATATGGATCCATGGGTTAAGATCACGGCCACCTGCCTCAAGCAGAATCACCTTATGTGCGGGATTCGCACTGAGGCGATTGGCAAGGACACAGCCTGCAGAACCTGCGCCTACAACTATAAAATCAGCTTCCACTGCTTCTTTCTCCATCAATGTGAAAAAACTCTATGCAGAACGCAAAGACTATACTAGGCTTTTTTGAAACTATAAGTCTCAATAATCGACAACATGGGAGGAAACATGATGATTGGAGATAAACTCAGCCAGATTTCGCGGAGGGATCTGTTCAAGCTGGCAGGGCAATACGGGATGAGTTCGACGCTTATGGCGGCGGGAACATTCGGTGGCGCTATGAGCCTTGCGAACCTCGCCGCGGCGGCGGAATCGACCTACGAACGCCGCTTCGCGAAGGAAGCAAAATACAACCTGAAATTTGGCGCATCCGGCTTTAACGCCCGCAACCTGCTGATCGAGCGTGCGGGCGCATTGGAGTTTGCACGTGATCTGGAGGCACGTACAGACGGTGAAATTCGCATCGAATTTATTGGTGACAACCAGATCTGCGGTCAAACGTCCTGCGTTGAAAAAACACAGCAGGGTATCGTTGATATCTATGCGGCCTCAACACAGAACTCTGCCGGTGGTGCACCTTACCTGAACGTTCTGGACTACGCGTATATGTTCCGTAACCGCGCAGACCAGTACCACTTCCTGTATTCACCGGCGTCCATGCGTCTGCTGCGTGAACCATATGAAAAGCGTCACGGTCTGAAGTTCCTTTTCAGCCATGCGGAACTGCGCGGCATCCAGCTGGGTATGAACTTTGACGACAAACCCACAATCACATCTGTCGAGCAGTTGGCCGGTACCAAGAACCGCGTCACAGGTACACAGCTTGGTCGCATCGCGATGGAAGCACTGAACCTGAACCCTGTTCCGATCGCGTGGGAAGAAACCCTTGATGGCCTCAAGCAGGGCCTGATTGACGGTGCGGAAACATGGGCCTCTGCGGTGGCTTACGCCAACATGGCGCCTGTTGTATCCCAGTCTGTTCACTTGAACTTCTTCTGCGGTACCGAGCATACAGCCATGTCTGCGTCGGTCTTCGATAGCCTTGAAGGCTATCTGCAGGATGCGGTAATGGAATCAGCCTATTGGGCACAGACACATGTCCAGGCAGCAAACGAAGTTGCCCTGATCAACACTGTCGGCCAGTCTGACCCTCAGCTTCCAAACACGATCTTTGCACAAAACGGCGTGCGCAACGCGTTCTTGTCTCCTGAGGAGATCAAGAAGGCGGAAGAAATGTGTTCGCCTGAGTATCAGCCAGCACTCTGGGAAGAGTGGCGCGAGCGCCTCAACGGCTGGTCCGGTGGTCTGGACACATATCAGGAGATCTATGACGAGGTCCGCACAATTGATGCGAACACGTTGCCTGAAAACGTTGAACCACGTCGCTGGTGGAAAGGCTAAGGCCTTTGCCTGTTGACTAGAAATCTGGCCGGCCGAATGTGAGTTCGGCCGGCCTTTTTCACCACACAATAAGATAGCTGCGGTCAATGCAGCTCTAAGACAGATTTCGGGGGGAGACCTGTATGTCGATATTATCCGAGGCGGTAGCTATTGTGCCCGCTCTCTTCTCGGGAAGTGCCTGGGAAATGCGGAGTGCGTTCGATACAGACGGTATGTGGCTGTTCTGTTTTGTGGCGACCTTTGTGGGCGGTGTTCTGGCCCATTTGTTCTATCAATTCTTCCCTTTCATGGAGCGCCATCTAGAGCGCGGCCTCTCGGTAATTGTGTATCTGATCATCGCCGGGATCATCTGTTGGGGTGTGATCGACCGCTTTGTCTTTTCGCACCAGTGGTCAGGATCAACGACGGTCCCGCCCTTCCTGTTTATGGTCATGGCGTGGTTCGCCTGTTCCTATAACGTCAAGCTGCGCACGCACCTGAGCTTTAGCGAATTTAGAACCAAAATGCCCCCCGCGGGCCAAATGGCGACCCTCACACTTGATGCTATTCTCTGGTTCGGCTTCTGCTGGATCGCGATCACTACGTCGCTGCGGTTTACGGTACTGTCCGCTGACAACTTTCAACTCGTCGACGGTGTCGATGACGTCATGAAGTGGTGGTTCTACATCACCGTTCCTATTGCTTTCACCCTTATGTCCGGTCGTGTGATCGGCAATTGGCTGGAAGACTGGAACAATTACCGGTCTGGCGATCAGATCATCAAACAAGCAGTTATTGGCGGAGATGTGTAATGACTGACGGCACATGGATTACCATCATTTCGCTGGCGGTAACGCTGTTCTTTATGCTCGGGACACCGGTCCTGCTGGTGATCTTTTACTGGGTTATCGGGTGTAGCTTTGTCATTGATTTGCCCCTCGCGAACACCGGCAATGAACTGATCAACGTCTTTAGCAAAGGTTTTGCCCTGCTGGCCATGCCTCTGTTTATCCTGACAGGTGACCTGATCAACCAATCGGGGATCGCGCGGCGATTGTCGGATTTTGCCTATTCTTGTCTGGGTTGGCTGCGCGGTGGTCTTGCGATGGCGTCTATCGCAGCCTGCGGTCTGTTCGCGGCGATTTCGGGATCTAACTCGGCCACGACGGCGACCATTGGTTCAATGCTCCATCCCGAGATGGTGAAGGGCAATTACGACGAGCGCTTTTCTGCGGCCACGGCTGCTGCGGGCGGTACGGTGGGTATCATTATCCCGCCTTCGATCATCTTTATTGTCTACGGCTTTTTGTTGAACCTGCCGATCTCCGATCTTTTTGTGGCGGGGATTATTCCTGGCACGCTGATGGTTATGGGAATGATGACCGCAGCCTTTATCGTCTGCACGATAAACGGTTGGGGCATCCTGATCGGCCTTTCGATTTCGCGGCTGATCAAGACTGCTATCGGCGCTTGGTTGGGTTTCTTTGCTATCGGTTTGGTGCTTTGGGGTATCTATACCGGCAAGTTCTCACCGACCGAGGCAGCAGGTGTGACCGTGGGCTTTTGTGTCTTCATCGGCTTGCTGTGCTATCCGCTGAACAAGGTTATGGGCGCTGCCGCCGATGTGCCCGTTGAACAGAAAGGCTTTGCCTCGATGTTCGTCGTGCAGGGTTTCACGATTCCGCAGGTGCCGTCTATCGTGTCGCGCTCGGCGCAGATTACGGGCATTCTTGTTCCGTTGATCGCTGTTTCGGTAGCGATGCAACAGGTACTTTCATCACTGGGCGCAAAAGAAACCATTGGTGATTTTGTGACAGGAATGGGCGGCTATTATGCGGTGCTGTTCACATCCATGGCGATTGTTTTCGTGACTGGCATGATTCTTGAATCCTTGCCCGTGACGATCATTCTTGCGCCCATTCTTGCGCCAATTGCAGCCTCTGTCGGCATTGATCCGATCCACTTTGCAGTTGTCTTCCTCGTTGGCGCATCCATCGGGTTTGTAACGCCGCCCTACGGGCTTAACCTTTATGTCGCCTCCGGTGTAACAGGTGTGCCCTACTTCCGGTTGTTGCGCTACATCGTGCCCTACCTTATTGCACTGATTGCAGTCTGGTTCTTTGTGGCACTTGTTCCGGAAACTGCACTCGCGATTTTGCCGGATAGATAATGTGACGATGATTGACGACGAAAACGATGAGGCCGCCGGCCAAATCCCGACCAATCTAAGGCTTTTGTTGCTTTTAGAAGAAGTCGCGAAGGCCGGCGTCCCTGTCACGCCGTCAGTCATCAACGAGACCATGAAGCTGCCCAAGCCGACGATCCACAGGCTCTTTGCAACGGCAGAGGCAGAAGGGTTTCTGCAACGCGACATTGACGGCCGGTCCTACAGTCCCGGCCGTCGGATGCGGATACTTTCGATCAATACACTGTCGTCCGAGCGGATCAGAACCGTGCGATTGGCTGTCCTGAAGTCCTTGGCGCTATCAGTTGGCGAGACCTGTAATCTTGCGATCCCCGAACGCGAGGGCATGTTCTATCTCGACCGTGTGGAAACCCATTGGCCGCTGCGCATTCAGTTGCCCGTCGGCACTCAGGTTCCGTTTCACTGCACGGCCAGCGGGAAAATGTATCTTTCAACGCTGCGCCCCGATTACCTTGACCGGTTCCTGAAGAACAACGAGTTGCGCCGGCAAACGGATAAGACAATCACCGATCCGGCGTTGTTGCGAGAGGAACTGGCGAGGACGCGGGAGCGGGGTTATGCCACGGATGACCAGGAATTCATGCCGGGCATGAGCGCCATTGCCGTGCCCATTCTCGATGACCGCGGGAGGCTCTTGTCGACACTCTCGATCCATGCGCCCGAACAAAGGGTGCAGGTTGCGGAACTGACAAAGCATCTTGAGACATTGCGCGATGCGGCAGACGAATTGGCTGCAATTGCCGGACGGTGACCGGGCCCAATATGCGCTGTGCGAAATGCGCCTTTGAACCTGCGCTGGAATTGCGCCATATTGGGGTCAGCCAATAAGACCGGGGAATTACAAAATGACGCTCGCCGTTCCAAAGCTGCGCTCCTGCAATGATTGTCCCATTCGCTATAGTGCAGTCTGTTCCAAATGTGAGCCGGACGAATTGCTTCAACTGGAAGAGATCAAGTATTACCGGACATATGCCGCGGGCCAGCCGATCTTTTTTGGTGGTGATCCACTGGAATTTGTCGGTTCGGTTGTGTCGGGGGTCTCCAGCCTGATGCGGACGTTGCCTGATGGCCGTGTGCAGATGGTGGGGTTGCTTTTACCGGGCGATTTCATGGGACGCCCCAATCGCGACACGATTGACTGTGACGTGGTCGCAGAAACCGACGTCATGCTATGTTGTTTCCGGCGCAAACCCTTTGAGAAGATGATCCTTGATACGCCGCATGTCGGCCAGCGTCTGCTTGAGATGACACTGGATGAACTGGACGCTGCCCGTGAGTGGATGCTGGTCTTGGGCCGCAAGACCGCGCGCGAAAAAATCGCGTCCTTGCTGCATATGATCGCGGTACGCATGGCGTCGCTGAAACCCGGTGAGACGGCAGCAACCACATTCACCTTGCCAATCACCCGTGAGACGATGGCCAATTATCTGGGCCTGACGATTGAGACGGTCAGCCGCCAGATGTCCGCCTTGAAGAAAGACGGGCTGATCGCTTTTGATGAACGCCGCGACATTCGTGTACCTGATCTGGATGCTTTGAAGGCTGAGACAGGTGAAGAGGGCTTCTAGCTCCTATCTCTGACCCCGTGCCAGATATCCTAACGCGACATTAGGATTGGCAAGTCGGCGAGTTCCAGCAAGTCGCGCGTCGCGCCGCCAAAGACAGCCTCGCGTAGCCGTGAATGGCCATAGGCACCGCTGACGATCATCTTTGCACCAACCTCTTTCGCGCGCCGCAACAGGATATCGCTGACATGCGGTTCGGTTTTGGCCAGAACGGCGACTTCGGATTTTGTGCCGTGACGCATCAGGTATTGCGCCATCGCGCCGCCCGGATCAGAGCGGTCGGCGGCATGCATCGGCGGATCAATGATACAGATATCTGTGATATCGGCCTGCTCCAGAAGGGGCATCGCGGCCCGCGCCGCAGCCAGCGCTTCGGCCCCGTCGTTCCAACCCATCAGCACATGACCGCCCGCATCAGGCGCTTTGCAGCCCTTGGGAATCATCAAGACGGGTCGTTCGGCGGCAAAGAGGCAGGCCTCGACAAGAGACGCGGCCTCGGGATTGTCCTGATAGGGGCGGGGCAACACCACCAGATCAGAGAATCGCAGCTTGCGGGCCAGATAACCTGTTAAGGCAGGGCCTTGCACGGTGGCGGCCTGTGATGACCAGCGCACGACTTCGCCGCGCATCCGGTCGGATAGCCATGCTTCGATTGCCTCGCGCTCGGCCATGGCGTCGGTGGTTTGTTGCGCCACCATCAACGCCTCGGCGCCGATGTAGTAATTGTTTGTTTCGGTATGGCTGATTGTCACGACATAAACGTCGAGATGCGCATCCATCCGGTCTGAAAGCGCGATGGCCGCATCCAGCGCTTCTGCGGATTGGTCTGTGTCGGTGAGAATCGTGGCGATAATCTTGTATGACATTGGTCCGGCCTTCCCCATATCGGTCTTACGTTGGGGGCGATCGTTCGCGCAAAACCGCCTCTTGCCAGAACACTGGCTTTCTTTGCTTTGCATGACCTTGATCCATGTCAAACGCGCCATTGATCCACATCAAAGACCCGCTGCGCCCCGGATTCCATAAGCACATGAACCAAGTAGCCGTCGGACCCTTTTGCGATCCGGCAAGAAAAGGGGATCACTTATGGGGAACTATATAAAGTTGATAGCATTGGGGGGTGTTACGCTCTTTGCTGCTCTCGCTGCAAACTGGGGGCGTGATGTTGCGTATATCGTGCATGCTCTCATCATCATGGGCGTCGCGGCCTTTATGTTTGTGCGTGTGTTGCGCCAGATGGAAGCGCCGGTTTACGCCACGCCTGACGGCTATATGGACGATGTCGTCCGCGCCGGCGTAATCGCCACCGGTTTTTGGGGTGTTGTCGGGTTTCTGGTGGGCGTGGTTATTGCCTTCCAACTGGCCTTCCCAGCCCTCAATTTCGAGGTCTTACAACCCTATGGCAACTTTGGACGGCTACGCCCACTGCATACCAGTGCGGTGATTTTTGCGTTCGGCGGGAATGCCCTGATCATGTCGTCTTTCTACATCGTGCAACGGACCTGCGGCGCACGGTTGTGGGGTGGCAATCTCGCGTGGTTTGTTTTCTGGGGCTACAACCTCTTTATCGTTCTGGCGGCGACTGGCTATCTGCTCGGTGCGACCCAATCCAAAGAATATGCCGAGCCTGAATGGTACGTCGATATCTGGCTGACTGTGGTCTGGCTGGCGTTTCTGGCGGTCTTTATGGGCACGATCTTCAAACGGGTCGAAAAGCACATCTATGTCGCCAACTGGTTCCTGCTGAGCTTCATCATCACTGTGGCGATGCTGCATCTGGTCAACAACCTCAGCATCCCTGTCAGCATCTGGGGCAGCAAATCTGTGCAGGTCTTCTCGGGCGTGCAGGATGCTATGGTGCAGTGGTGGTATGGCCACAACGCGGTCGGCTTCTTCCTGACTGCGGGCTTCCTCGGCATGATGTACTATTTTGTACCCAAGCAGGCCGGGCGTCCGGTCTTTTCCTACAAACTGTCCATCATCCACTTCTGGGCGCTGATCTTCCTGTATATCTGGGCAGGTCCACACCACTTGCACTACACAGCGCTGCCTGACTGGGCGTCGACACTGGGTATGGTCTTTTCGATCATCCTGTGGATGCCAAGCTGGGGTGGTATGATCAACGGTCTGATGACGCTGCAAGGCGCCTGGGACAAGCTGCGCACCGATCCGATTATCCGGATGATGGTGATCAGCCTTGCCTTCTACGGCATGTCCACATTCGAAGGCCCGATGATGTCGATCCGTGCGGTTAACAGCCTGTCACACTACACAGACTGGACCATCGGTCACGTGCATTCCGGTGCGCTGGGCTGGAACGGGATGATCACATTCTCCGCACTCTACTTTCTGACACCGAAACTGTGGGGACGCGCGCAGATGTATTCCATGTCCGCAATCAACTGGCACTTCTGGTTGGCCACAATCGGCATCATCCTCTACGCGGCCTCGATGTGGGTCACAGGGATCATGGAAGGCCTGATGTGGCGTGAAGTCGACGCAAACGGGTTCCTTGTGAACAGCTTTGCCGACACCGTTTCCGCGAAGTTCCCGATGTATGTGGTCCGTGGCCTTGGCGGGGTTCTGTACCTCGGCGGTGCACTGATCATGGCGTGGAACATGTACATGACCATCCGTGGCGGGGCGAAAGTCCACGCACCGGTTGGCGTGCCAGCAGAATAAGGAGGGCTGAGATATGTCTGATACACCAAACACACCAGCCAAAGGCTTCCTTTCCAAACACGCGATCCTTGAACGCAGTCCAACGTTGCTTTTGATCTCCTCCCTGTTGGTGGTGACGGTGGGCGGGATCGTGGAAATCGCACCCCTCTTCTATCTTGAGAATACCATCGAAGAGGTAGAGGGGGTGCGACCCTATTCCCCGCTCGAACTGGCAGGGCGCGATGTCTACATCCGCGAGGGGTGCTATGTGTGCCACAGCCAGATGATCCGCCCCATGCGGGACGAGGTTGAACGCTACGGCCACTACTCACTAGCGGCGGAATCCATGTATGACCATCCGTTCCAGTGGGGGTCCAAACGGACGGGCCCCGATCTGGCCCGTGTTGGCGGCAAATACTCGGATGCATGGCACCTTGATCACCTGATCGCGCCACGCTCGGTTGTGCCG
Organism: Yoonia sp. R78084; assembly: GCF_044595625.1. Lineage (NCBI taxonomy): Bacteria > Pseudomonadati > Pseudomonadota > Alphaproteobacteria > Rhodobacterales > Paracoccaceae > Yoonia > Yoonia sp. R78084. The sequence continues at coordinate 2,450,953 of NZ_CP138993.1, read as the reverse complement.
GAATCGATCATGCCGGGCTATGCCTACCTGCTCGATACGCCGGTGAACGCGGAGTATACCGCCGATCTTGTGTCCACCCACCGGTTTGTTGGTGTGCCTTACACCGATGAAATGATCGAGGTCGCTGCAGCGGATGTACTGGCGCAGGCCGATCCGAATACAGAGGCCTATGACGATCTTCTCGAACGCTATCCGGGGGCGCAAATCCGCAACTTCGACGGCGCGCCCGGTGTGTCCGAAATGGATGCTCTCATCGCCTATCTGCAAATGCTGGGCACAACGGTCGATTTCTCGACCTTCACCCCAGACGCAAGCCGCTAAGGAGGCATGGATATGGAAAACACATCTCTCCTGACCCAGATGGCTGAAAACTGGATGCTGCTGGCGATGTTCACGCTGTTCATTGGCGCAATCCTCTGGGCCCTGCGCCCCGGGACCCGCGCCCTGCACCGCGACACCGCCAACATCCCTTTCCGTAACGAGGACCGCCCCGGTTCTTCCGAGACTGAGGAGCTGCAGAAATGAGCAGCAATGACCAAAAAGACATCGACGACGTCACAGGCACTGACACAACAGGTCACACTTGGGACGGGATCAAGGAACTGAACAACCCTTTGCCGCGCTGGTGGCTCTGGACCTTCTACATCACGATCTTCTGGGGCGTGGCCTATTCGATCGCCTATCCCGCATGGCCGATGATCAGCGGCGCAACGGCTGGTCTGTTGGGCTATTCAACACGGGCCGAAGTAGCGCAAGACATCGCCCGTTTTGAAGACGCGAACGCCGAGATTTCGGCGCAACTGGCCTCTGCCGATCTGAACACCCTGTTGGAGAACGAGGACCTGGCCCGCTTTGCGACCTCTGCCGGCGGTGCGGTGTTCCGCAACAACTGTTCCCAGTGCCACGGGTCGGGTGCCGCCGGTGCGGTGGGCTATCCCAACTTGCTGGATGATGACTGGCTCTGGGGCGGTGATTTCGACAACATCGAATACACGATCCGTCACGGTATCCGGAACGAGGAAGACTGGGATGCGCGTTACTCTGAAATGACCGCTTATGACGAGATCTTCAGCAATGAAGAGGTGGATCAGGTCGTCCAGTATGTGCGTCTGATTTCCAATCAAGAGCATGACGCGGGTCTTGCAGCGGCAGGCGAAGAGCTCTTCCTCAACAACTGTGCCGCCTGCCACGGCGATGACGGCGCAGGTAACCGTGATCTGGGCGCGCCTAATTTGACCGATGCGATCTGGCTCTACGGCGGGAGCGTGGATGCCCTCGAAGAAACCGTGCGCTATGCCCGTTTTGGTGTCATGCCGCCTTGGGGCGAACGCCTGACAGAGGCAGAAATCAAAGCAGTCACCGCTTATGTCCACCAGTTGGGTGGGGGCGAATAGGGATCACTGGCCTCGGAACATCTGTTCGCGCATATATCTGATGGCTATGTGAAGGAGAGGGCGTCTGCGAAAGTGGGCGTCCTTTTCTTTCTTGATTGAACTAGCTGTCACCGCTGGCGATGACGCGGCGCAGAAGTCTCTACATGAGAACCGGTTTTTGATTCTTCAGATGGCGTGCGATGGCCTGCTTTTGTTGTCGCCCCGATGGGATAAAACGCGCAGGTTCCGGCCGGTAGTTGATGTCTGCTATTTCCGGAAACAGCGTCAGAATTTCTTGCTTTGCTTCGGGTGAAATGGCGCTGAGGGCCTCTGGGCCGGTGAAAAGGCTTTCCGTTGGCGCGCCTTCGGCAAAGATCACCTCGTGCTGATCAAACAGAAGGTGGACATAGGTGACGTGGGATACGTCCTCTTCCACGTAAATGCCGGGCAGGGCGGTCAATTTGATCGCCGGAATTAGCACGTCACGCACGTCAAACATGCGTTCCGAGATATTCGAGGACACCAGCATCCTGTGTTGCCGCGATACCAGCAGGTCGCGCTCGGGTAGGTCTTTGCCCAAAGCACCAGCAACGATACGGACAGGATAGAGGCGCGGGTTGCAGCGCAATTCATCCTTTGAAAGGGTTGTGGTAAAGACACGGCGCAAGATACCAAATGTCTGATCCGCCCGCAGAATACGGTCACCCTCACTGAGTGTCTCAACCGGCTGCGGCCCTCGGTCCGTTGAAATAAGCGTACCTTCGCAGAAACAAGGAACAAGACGGGATTCGTCGATTGCACCGGGGCCACCATTTGAGGGACCTTCAGATGCACTTATGATCTCGAGCGGGGTGTTGGGCGGGGGTACGATATCAACAAAGGTGATCGCCTCGATTGTCGCATAGCTCGGGCTGCTATTGTTGATATTGACAGCGATCGCTGTGTAGAGGTTGCCATCGGGATCACGCAGGACGAATTGATATTCGGCTTCAATGCCCGCGCCTGCCGTAAAGGTCACACCATCAATAGTGACATCGGCATCAAGGCTCTGACCGCCGTCATTATCCGCAAAATTCGTTTCCGAGCCACTGTCGTCGACAAAAATCTCTGTCGTGCCTGTCGTGTTGATTGTGAGCGTTTCGCCGACCAGATGACTGCCGTCACCCTGGTCAAGTCCGTCAAGTGTCTTGGGAACGGTAACGCCATCGACAACCCGCGTTCCGGTAAGCGAGATATTCCCTTCGCCGTAAACAAAGAACGAATATATTGCCAAAGTGCATACTCATAAGGTTGACCTCATGAGTTTAGGCGACTTTGGGCGCAAAAGAAAGTTTTCTAAGCCTCTTGCGCCAACCGGGCCTCAAGCACGTCAAACGGCACGCCGGGTTCATCCTTGGCCCCGCGGATTACCAGTGACGTTTTCACGGATGCCACGTTATCGGCGCTGGTCAGTTCCTCGGTCAGGAAACGCTGGAACGTCCGCAGATCAGGGGCGACACATTTGAGGATGAAGTCCACCTCACCGTTCAGCATGTGACATTCGCGTACCAGAGGCCACGACTTGCAGCGGTTTTCAAATGCACTCAGGTCTGCCTCGGCCTGACTGACCAGTCCGACCATCGCAAAAACCTGTACCTCGAAACCCAATTCGCGGGCGTTGACATCGGCATGATAGCCCTGGATATAGCCTTGCTCTTCCAGAGTACGCACGCGGCGCAGACAGGGCGGGGCGGAGATGCCCACACGCTTGGCAAGCTCGACATTGGTCATGCGACCATCGGCCTGCAGTTCCGCCAGAATCATGCGGTCGATTTCGTCTAGTTTGGTCCCTGGCATCGGATTTTCCCTGATATTTTGCAAATACTACGCCAAGAAGGTCCTGTGCGCAATATTATTTCAAGGGTTAGCAACAAAATAACGCAGGCTGCGCGCGACGAGTTGGTCTTTTATCATCGCCTGCAGAGGGCTATATCGAAAGGGGAATTTAGGAGAGACTGCCATGACCGACGCGCGCCACATCAAAGTATTGATCATCGGATCGGGGCCTGCGGGCTATACGGCGGGCGTTTATGCCGCGCGCGCGATGTTGGAACCGGTCCTGATCCAGGGGATCGAGCCCGGCGGGCAGTTGACCACCACGACCGAGGTCGAAAACTGGCCGGGTGATACCGAAGTGCAGGGGCCTGATCTTATGGTCCGGATGGAGGCGCACGCCCGCGCGATGGGCTGCGAAATCGTGGGCGATATCGTGACCTCGCTTGATCTGCAAAACCGCCCCTTCACAGCCACTTGTGACAGTGGCGCAGTTTATACCGCTGATGCGGTGATCCTATGCACCGGTGCGCGTGCGAAATGGCTGGGGCTGCCGTCGGAAGAGAAATTCAAAGGGTTCGGTGTGAGCGCCTGTGCGACCTGCGATGGCTTCTTCTATCGTGGCCAAGAAATTATTGTCGTTGGTGGCGGCAACACAGCCGTGGAAGAAGCGCTTTTCCTGACCAACTTTGCATCCAAGGTCACGCTGGTGCACCGCCGTGATGAACTGCGCGCCGAGAAGATTTTGCAGAACCGTCTGATGAACAACCCCAAGATCGAGACACTGTGGTTCCATGAGATCGACGAGGTATATGGTGCCGATAGTCCTTTGGGCGTGGAAGGCGTGCGCGTGAAGCATACGCAAACCGGTGAAGTAACTGAGATCCCTGCAAAAGGTGTGTTTGTGGCAATTGGGCATGCGCCGGCGTCAGAACTGGTCAAGGACCAGTTAGAGACCCACAGCGGCGGCTATGTCAAAGTGGCCCCTGGTACGACGAAAACCGCCATCCCGGGTGTTTTTGCTGCAGGTGACTTAACAGACCATGTGTATCGTCAGGCGGTCACCTCTGCCGGTATGGGCTGTATGGCGGCGCTGGATGCAGAGAAATACATCGCCGAGTTGGAAGATACGCAGGCTGTCGCAGCCGCCGAGTAGGTTTTCAACCCGCGGCCATTAAGGTCAGTGTTCTAATCCGCGGCCTTGAAAGGGGACGCTAACCCTGTATTTGCAGGGCAAAGGACATTATCGGTTTTTTTCGATCTGGCCGCTAGACAAGCCCCTTGGGCCACGTCTATGCCACGGCTAACTGACCTTTAGCGTATTTGAGATAACTATGTCGCATGATCTGACACCTGTTCCAGAGCTTTATGTTTCTTACGAGAGTGCCCAGAAGATGAAGCTGGAAGCCGCCGAGCTGACCAGCCATGATCTGACACCGCGCCAGATCTGCGATCTGGAATTGCTGATGAACGGCGGCTTTAACCCGCTAAAAGGGTTCTTGGGCCAAGCCGATTACGAAAGTGTCGTTGACACGATGCGTCTGGCCGACGGCACGCTTTGGCCGATGCCGATTACGCTGGATGTGTCCGAGGCCTTTGCCGAGACAATTGAACTTGGTCAGGATATCGCGCTGCGTGATCAGGAAGGTGTGATCCTTGCCACGATGACCATCACCGACAAATGGGTGCCGAACAAAGCGCATGAGGCTGAAAAGGTCTTTGGTGCGGATGATAGTGCGCATCCTGCCGTCAATTATCTGCACAACACTGCAGGTGCCGTGTATCTTGGTGGTCCTGTCACAGGTATCCAGCAACCTGTGCACTACGATTTCCGCGCGCGCCGCGACACGCCAAACGAATTGCGCGCCTATTTCCGCAAGTTGGGATGGCGCAAAGTCGTGGCCTTCCAGACCCGCAACCCGCTGCACCGCGCGCATCAGGAACTCACGTTCCGCGCGGCCAAAGAGGCGCAGGCGAACCTTCTGATCCATCCGGTCGTGGGCATGACCAAACCGGGCGATATTGACCACTTTACACGCGTGCGTTGTTACGAGGCGGTGCTGGATCAATACCCTTCATCTACCACTACAATGTCCTTGCTGAACCTTGCTATGCGCATGGCCGGTCCCCGCGAGGCAGTCTGGCACGGCTTGATCCGTAAAAATCACGGCTGTACCCATTTCATCGTCGGTCGCGATCACGCAGGCCCCGGCAAGAATTCTGCGGGCGAGGATTTTTACGGCCCCTATGATGCACAGGACCTGTTCCGCGAGCATCAGGAGGAAATGGGCATCGAAATGGTCGACTTCAAGCACATGGTTTATGTGCAGGACCGCGCCCAATATGAGCCAGCGGACGAGATACTGGACAAGGACAATGTGACGATACTCAATATCTCGGGCACAGAACTGCGCCGCCGCTTGTCCGAAGGGCTTGAGATTCCTGAATGGTTCTCATTTCCTGCTGTGGTCGAAGAACTGCGCAAGACGCGCCCCCCGCGTGCAGAGCAGGGGTTCACCGTGTTCTTCACCGGATTTTCGGGTTCTGGAAAATCAACGGTAGCTAATGCGCTGATGGTCAAGCTGATGGAAATGGGTGGGCGTCCGGTCACGCTTCTGGACGGGGATATCGTGCGCAAGAACCTGTCATCCGAACTGGGCTTCAGCAAAGAGCACCGCGATCTGAACATTCGCCGGATCGGCTATGTGGCCTCCGAGATCACCAAGAACGGTGGCATCGCGATCTGTGCCCCGATTGCGCCCTACGCGGCGACCCGACGTGCCGTGCGCGAAGATGTCGAGCAGTTTGGCGCGTTTATTGAAGTGCACGTCGCCACCTCTATCGAGGAATGCGAGCGGCGCGACCGCAAGGGGCTCTATAAGCTGGCGCGGGCTGGGAAGATCAAAGAGTTCACGGGTATCTCGGACCCATATGACGTGCCTGAAAACCCGGAACTGCGGTTGGAAACCGAAAGCGTACCAGTCGACAACTGCGCGCATCAGGTGATCCTGAAGCTTGAAAGTCTTGGGCTGATTAAAGGTTAAGGCGTTGGTGCCAAAAGTAAGGTGGATCAAGATCCACCTTACATGATCAATGCACAGTGACAGGCTGCATATTGTTTTCGCGGGCCAGATGAAAAGCCAGCTTGCGATCAGCAACCAGCGCGAGTTGTTCGCCATCGGCGTTGTGGACTGAAAACAGCTCTTCCAGGTCACCGACGCGTTCGCGCATTTCCTCGGGAAGGTCGGTTGCAAGGATAGGTTTCACATAGACGATGCCTTGACCGAGCTTTTCGAGATCGAATTTGGTATTCATAACTTACCCCTTCCTGATTTTGATCGTTTGCACGACACGCTGCGGGACTGCGCGGGTCAGATCGACGTGCAGCAGACCGTTTTCCATGATCGCCTCGCCGACATCGACACCATCGGCCAGTACAAAAGAGCGCTGGAATTGCCGCGCCGCGATCCCGCGATGCAGGAAGATACGGCCTTCACTGTCGTCAGACTGGCGGCCACGAATGACCAGCGCATTGTCCTCAACCGTGATTGACAGATCACCTTCCGCAAAACCGGCAACGGCCAGCGTGATCCGGTAGGAATTTTCCGACGTTTGTTCGATGTTATAGGGCGGGTACCCTTCGTTGCCGCTTTTCGCGGTCCGTTCGACCAGCCGTTCCAGCTGTTCAAAACCCAAAAGGAACGGATGCGTTCCCAAAGCCAATTTTGTCATAAGACATGCCCTTTGTTGAAGCGACTGTCAGGTTGTGGTCCCGTTGCGGCGACCGTTGCTAAAAATATGGGTGTGGATCGGGCATTGATCAAGAGGAAGTATTAGGTTCTTGATGCTTTCACACTATAGAGTGGGGCAAGATCCCGCCCCTGAATGAGCTGTTGATGAACACTTCGAACAAAATGGAAGAAGTAGAGGTCCTTCGCATCAAGCTGGAGGTGCTGCGTCGTGAGCACCGTGATCTGGACGAAGCCATTGAGGCCCTGCATGAGCGCGGCTCGGCTGATATGCTCACCATCAAGCGGTTGAAAAAGCAAAAGCTGGCGCTGAAAGACCGGATTGCCCAACTCGAAGACCGCATTTTACCTGATATCATTGCATAACACGCCAGAGGGCATTGCCGCGCCGCCGGGCTTGGCTATAGTGCCGCTTCGTTTTGAAGGTGGGACAATATCATGACCAAACCCCTTGTCGGTATCATTATGGGCAGCCAGTCGGACTGGCCCACGATGCGCGAAGCGGCAGATGTGCTTGATGCTTTGGGGGTTCCTTACGAGACCAAGATTGTCTCGGCGCACCGGACCCCTGATCGTCTATGGGAATACGGCAAGACTGCTGTGGACCGTGGTTTGCATGTCATCATTGCAGGCGCTGGTGGTGCAGCGCATTTGCCCGGCATGATGGCGTCGAAAACCCGTGTACCTGTGGTGGGCGTGCCGGTGCAGACGAACGCCTTGTCGGGTGTGGACAGCCTTTATTCCATTCTGCAAATGCCGCGCGGCTATCCTGTGGCAACAATGGCAATCGGTGCGGCGGGGGCCAAGAACGGTGGTTTGATGGCGGCGGGTATTCTTGCGCTTCATGACGCCGATTTGGCCGCGCGATTGGACCAATGGCGCAGCGATTTGAGCGATTCTATTCCGGATGAACCCAGCGATGTCTAACCCACTTCCTGTCGGGGCCACGATCGGTATCTTGGGCGGTGGTCAATTGGGTCGTATGCTGGCCGTTGCTGCAAGCCGCCTTGGCCTGAAAACCCATATTTTTGAACCTGGCGCGAATGCACCTGCGGGTGATGTCGCGCACCGTGTGACGACGGCTTCCTATGATGACATCGCAGCGCTGACTGCCTTTGGAAATGCGGTTGATGTCATCACATATGAGTTCGAGAACATCCCAACGAGCGCGCTTGATTTGCTGGAAAAACTGGCCCCGATCCATCCAGGGCGTCAGGCATTGGCCACCAGTCAGGACCGTTTGACGGAAAAGACCTTCTTGCAGGACTTGGGTTTGCAAACAGCGCCTTTTGCGGATGTCGGCAACGCGGCCGAGTTGGACGCTGCACTTGCCACGATTGGCACGCCTGCGATCCTGAAGACACGGCGGATGGGCTATGACGGCAAGGGGCAGGCGCGGATCACGACGCCGGATGATGCGGCCAGTGCACTTGCCGATATGGCCGGTGCACCAGCGATCTTGGAAGGATTTGTGAATTTCAGCCATGAGGTGTCAGTTATTGGCGCCCGCGGGCCTGACGGGGCGGTGGCATGCTATGATCCGGGCGAAAACGTGCATGAGGCGGGCATTTTGCGCACCACGACCGTGCCTGCGAAACTCACGCCCGGCCAGCGCACGGATGCCGTGCTGACTGCAGCGCGCATCCTGAATGCGCTGGACTATGTCGGTGTCATGGGGGTCGAGTTGTTCGTCACTCCGCAGGGTTTGATCGTGAATGAAATCGCGCCGCGTGTCCATAATTCGGGCCATTGGACACAGAATGGCTGCACCATTTGCCAGTTCGAGCAGCATATCCGCGCCGTGGCCGGCTGGCCCTTGGGGGACGGTTCGCGCCATTCGGATGTGGTGATGGAGAACCTGATCGGCGACGATATGGACCGTGTGCCCGAGTTGGCCAAAACTGATGCGGCGATCCACCTTTATGGCAAGGCCGAGGTCAAGGCAGGGCGCAAGATGGGCCATGTCAATCGGGTTGTAAAACCCGCTTAGTCGGTCCCGAAGATAATCCCTGTGAGGCTGAGACTGCGGTCGAATTCGCCGTCGCGCAGGAAGGCTATGACCTCTTCGATGACCAGAGGATTGTTCATCATGAAGGTATGGGTGACCGGCAGGACAAGGTGGTCTTGCATACCCTCCAGCCGCGTGGACGCGACCGACACTTTCCCGTCATCGGGCCCTTCGATCAGGGCGGAATAGACAGGGTTAAGGGTGCGATTGCCCGCGATAATCCCGATTTCATACGGTACTTCCGCCAGTTGGTTCGGCAGGCTGCCTGCCTCGGTCCCCAGTTGCAGGCCAGCGGGGCCGTTGACCCATTGGAACGGTTCGAAGTCGCCGAAGATATCGACGAGTTCGGAGCCGCCATTGGGTGGCCCCAGCATGACCACCCGCCCCATGTCAGCGGGGCGGTTGTTGGTCAGCCATGCACGCACAAGGATGCCGCCCATCGAATGGGTCACAAAATTCACGCGGCGGTCGCCACAGGCGGCCACATCTTCGGGCAGGTTTTGTTGCACCAATGTCGGGATATCCGCCTCTGTCGAGGGGTAGCCGCGGTTCACCACGAAATACCCTTCGTCTTCAAGCACCAGCTGGAGGGGGGTCAGCGAAATTTCGGTCCGTGCCAGACCGTGGAGCATGACAACGCACTCTTGCGCCACCGCTGCGCCAGACAGGAAAATGCCGAAAAGTGATGTCCAAATCAGTCTCATACCCCATAGGTAGCATCCATGGGGGCGTGCAAAAGTCCAAAAGTGCATAAACCTAACGTCGTGCGATCAGCGACACAGCGATGCCGCCAAGAACCAGCGTCCCTGCTGCGATCAGACGGGGAGTAAGCGGTTCGCCCAAAAACAGCACGCCGGCGGTTACGGCGATAACGGGCACGCTGAGTTGTGCGATCCCTGCAATGGTGGTCGGCAGGGCGGGCAGGGCGCGGTACCAGAGTGCATAGCCAAGCCCCGAAGTGATCGCCCCTGCGATGATGGCGGTAAAGATAGCGGGGGCAGGCATGCCGCCTATGCCGGTTGCGATCATCACCACTGCGACTAGCGGCAAACACAATAGAAAGTTGCTGGCGGTGGCGCCTAGGGGGTCGGCCTCGGCCCGTCCCAGAAGCGTGTAAGCCGCCCAGGCCGCCCCGGCAACGGTCATGGAAATGGCGCCACCGATGGGGACGGTGATGTCGCCGTTGGGCCAGAGCAGGACACAAAGACCTGCCAGCGCGATAGCGGCCCCGACCCAGCGCAAAAGGGGGATGCGACCACCTTCGAAGACGGCCCAGCCAAAGATCAGGATTTGCAGAACGCCAAAAAGGATCAGCGCGCCCAGCCCCGCGTCAAGCGTGATGTAGGCCAAAGAAAAACCGACCATATAGATGGCGAGCGCCAGCGCGCCTGCGCAACGGCGCGCCGTGAAGACCTCTGGCCTTGGCGCCTTGCGGGCCATCACCAAGACCCACAGCATTGCCGCCCCTGCGCCTGTCCGGATGGTCGCGAAATCCATCGGGTCCATACCTTGCAGCGCCACACCAATCCTGTTGAGGATTGAATTGGCAGCAAAGGCGCACATCGTGAGTGCGACAAGGGCGAAAAGCCGCATTATGCAGGCCTGCTCGCGTTATCCACGGTTGTAGGCTGCCGTGACCAGTGCTGCGGGGTCTTTTGCGCCCAGACCATCAGCGAGAGCCTGTTTTTGACGTTCGCCTGCGAGTGCCAAGATGGGAGAGGAGAGCCCGTAGGCCTCGACCACACGTTGGAAGACGCCGTTGTCTTTGTGGGCTGCCTGGATTTCGAAGCCGACCGTTTCGTCATCGCCGAGGATTTTGGGAATACGGTCCGCGATCATGGGAATACCGGCAGGGCCACCGCAGAGGATGCGCAATGCGGTTTCCAGCGTAAGACCTGCACGTTTTGCCAGTGGCATCATGTCATCAAGGCCGCTGAAGTAGCATTGCAGCATGCTGTTGTTGATTGTTTTCATCACAAGGCCAGTGCCAAGCGGCCCCACGTGGAAGACGCGGCCAGAGATGGCGCTCAGGATGGGTTCCGCGCGTGCTGCCGCATCATCGCTGCCGCCGATAAAGACACCGCATTGGCCTGCAAACACCAGTTCCGGTCCGCCGGAGATCGGGGCATCGACGGCCAGAGCACCTTTGGCCTCAATCCGCGAAATGCGGTCTTTGATGATCGTGGGGACGACCGTGCTTGTGTCGATGATGATCTTGCCGGTGAGGTCCTGAGTGAGGCAGGTGTCGAGAACGGAAGCCACAGCGGTATCATCAAGCAAGCTGAGGATCAGCGTGTCGCAGGTGTCGATCAGGCTGGAAAGGTCCGCCGTGATGGCGATCCCGTCCACTGCGCGGCCACTGCGGGTCCAGCCCTGGACGATGTGGCCTTGCGCACGCATCCGCTGGGCAATCGCGCTGCCCATGCGCCCTAATCCGATGATACCGGTCTTTGTCATGCTGCGCCTCCTTTGTCAGAGGCGATATGATACCGGATCACCGGAAAAGGGAAGGCGGGTTGCTTAGGCAGCGTCCCACGCACGGTCGCCCTTGGCGTCTTTGACGCGTGTGGGCAGGCCGATTTTATCGAGCAGGGAAAACAGTGGTTTGGGGTCCAGCTCTTCGACGTTCATCATCTTGCCGTGGTCATAGGTGCCGTCGGCAATGCGCATGGCCACAGCCACTGGAGGCACGCCAGCGGTATAGGAAATCCCCTGGCTGCCGACCTCGTTGTAGGCGTCTTTGTGATCGGCGACGTTGTAGACGAAAACCTCGACCTCTTCGCCGTCCTTGGTGCCTTTGACCAGATCACCGATGCAGGTCTTGCCGGTGTAATTCGGGGCAAGGCTGGACGGATCGGGAAGAACGGCTTTCACAACTTTCAGAGGGACAACTTCAAGGCCCTCTGCCGTAACAACGGGCTGTTCGGACAAGAGGCCTAGGTTTTGCAGCACGGTGAAGACGTTGATGTAGTGATCGCCAAAGCCCATCCAGAACCGGATATCGGCCTGCGGATAGTTCGCGGCAAGCGAGTGCACCTCGTCATGGCCGGACATATAGGCCTTTTGCTTGCCCACAACGGGCAAATCCCATTCGCGGCCGACCTCGAACATCTTGTTTTCTTGCCATGCGCCGTTTTGCCAGCTGTAGACGGTGCCGGTGAATTCGCGGAAGTTGATTTCAGGATCGAAGTTGGTCGAGAAATACTTGCCGTGGTTGCCTGCGTTGATATCGACAATGTCGATTGATGTGACCTCATCCATGAATTCATCGACTGCAAAACGTGCGAATGCATTCACCATGCCCGGATCAAAGCCTGCACCGAGGATCGCAGTGACGCCAGCGGCGGCGCAATCGTCGCGGCGTTTCCATTCATAGTTGGCGTACCATGGCGGCGTTTCGCAGATTTTAGCCGGGTCTTCGTGGATCGCTGTGTCGATATAGGCAGCCCCTGTCTGGATGCAGGCCTCAAGCACGGTCATGTTCACGAAAGGCGAGCCGACGTTGATCACGATCTGGGCGCCTGTGTCTTTGATCAGATCGGCCACAGCCGCACTATCCATGCCATCAACGGCATGGGCCTTTAGAACGCCGTCCTGTTTCATCGCAGATTTTTCATGCACGCTGTCAATGATCGCCTCGCATTTGGCGATTGTTCTGCTTGCGATATGGATGTCGCCGAGCACGTCATTGTTCTGCGCACATTTATGCGCGACAACCTGTGCGACGCCACCTGCGCCGATGATCAAGACATTGCGTTTCATATATCCAAAAGACCTCTTGTTGTAGTTTCAGGAGAGCGCGGCGGCGAAATCATCATAGTTGAAATCGCGCACCAAACGGACCGTGCCATCCAGTTCGCGGATGGCGATGCTGGGCATCTTGACCCCGTTAAACCAGTTTTTCTTAACCATTGTGTAACCTGCCGCGTCCTGAAACGAAAGCCGGTCGCCCGCTTTGAGCGGGGCGGCAAAGCGGAACTCACCAAAGATATCGCCTGCGAGGCAGGATTTGCCGCAGATCATCCATTCATGATCGCCCGTGTTCGGCGCAATCTTGGCATGTTCGCGGTAGATGATCAGATCCAGCATGTGCGCTTCGATCGAACTATCGACGATGGCAAGGTTTTTACCGTTGTGCATGGTGTCGAGCACAGTGACTTCGAGCGTTGCGGCCCCTGTGATCGCGGCCTCTCCGGGTTCTAGGTAGACCTGTACGCCGTAGGTGGCGGCGAAGGATTTCAACCGCGCCGCAAGCCTGTCGAGCGGATAGCCTTCGCCTGTGAAATGGATGCCTCCGCCTAGGCTGATCCAGTCCATTTTCGCGATCACCGCGCCAAAACGGTCCTCGATCAGGGTCAGCATTTCGTCGAAACGGTCGAAATCGTCGTTCTCGCAGTTGTTGTGGAACATCAACCCGCTGATCTGGTCGGTGACTTTCGCAATTTCAGCAGGATCATGTTCGCCCAGACGGCTGAAAGGGCGGGCAGGATCGGCGAGGTCAAATTCGGAAGTAGAAACACCCGGGTTCACGCGCAGGCCGCAGATATGGTCTTGTGATGCTTCCGCAAATTTTTGCAACTGACCAATGGAATTGAAGATGATCTTGTCGGAATGGTCCAGAACTTGCGCGATTTCGTGATCGGCGTAGGCCACGGAATAGGCGTGTGTTTCGCCTGCGAATTTTTCCTTGCCCAAGCGGACTTCATACAAAGAGGAGGAGGTGGTGCCGTCCATATAGTCGGACATCAGGTCAAAGACGGACCATGTTGCAAAGCACTTGAGCGCCAATAGGGATTTCGCACCGGAATTTTCGCGCAGCCACGCGATTTTTTTGAGATTTGGCAACAGGCGGGATTTGTCGATCAGGTAATAGGGTGTCTGCATGGTCGGGTCCCTCCGGTTGGGCGTGTTCTGGCGGGTGCTTAGCCTGCATCGCTTTGCACCGAAAGTAGTCTTTTTGCACGTGGATCAAGCAAAAAGGGCGGCTCCTTTCGGAACCGCCCTGATAGTTTGTAATGGGGATGATTTACATCATGCCGCCCATGCCGCCCATGTCGGGCATGCCGCCACCGGCGTTGCCTTCTTTCGAAGGCTTGTCAGCAACCATGGCTTCGGTTGTGATCAGCAGACCTGCGACAGAGGCTGCGTCCTGCAGTGCTGTGCGCACAACTTTGGCCGGGTCGATCACGCCAAACTTGAACATGTCGCCATATTCTTCTGTCTGCGCGTTGAAACCATAGGACTTGTCGCTGCTTTCGCGGATTTTGCCAGCAACGACGGAACCGTCGACGCCAGAGTTCTCTGCGATCTGGCGCAGTGGTGCTTCGATGGCTTTGCGGATGATGGCGATACCAACGTCCTGATCAGAGTTTGCACCCTTCAGGCCTTCGAGTGCTTTGCCAGCCTGGATCAGCGCAACACCACCACCAACAACGATGCCTTCTTGTACGGCAGCGCGTGTGGCGTTCAGGGCATCATCAACGCGGTCTTTGCGCTCTTTGACTTCCACTTCGGACATGCCACCGACGCGGATAACAGCAACACCACCAGCCAGTTTGGCCACGCGCTCTTGCAGTTTTTCGCGGTCGTAGTCGGATGTTGTTTCCTCGATCTGGCCACGGATCTGTGCAACGCGGGCTTCGATCTCGGCTTTGTCGCCTGCACCATCAACGATGGTTGTTTCGTCTTTGGTGATCGAAACGCGCTTGGCTGAGCCCAGCATGTCGATTGTGACGCTCTCAAGCTTCATGCCCAGATCATCGGAGATGACCTGACCGCCTGTGAGGATCGCGATGTCCTGCAACATGGCTTTGCGGCGGTCGCCGAAACCAGGTGCCTTGACCGCTGCGATTTTCAGACCGCCGCGCAGTTTGTTGACAACCAGAGTTGCCAACGCTTCGCCTTCGACATCTTCAGCGATGATCAAAAGTGGTTTGCCGGACTGGATGACGGATTCGAGCAGTGGCACCATTGGCTGCAGCGAAGAAAGCTTTTTCTCGTGCAACAGGATGATGGCGTCTTCCAGCTCGGTTGTCATTTTGTCAGGGTTTGTCACAAAGTATGGTGACAGGTAACCGCGGTCGAACTGCATGCCTTCAACAACGTCTGTCTCTGTCTCAAGACCTTTGTTCTCTTCAACAGTGATAACGCCTTCGTTGCCGACTTTCTGCATCGCATCAGCGATCTGGCGACCGATTTCAGTTTCGCCGTTGGCAGAGATTGTACCAACCTGCGCAACTTCGTCGCTGTCGTTGACAGGACGGGCAGCGGCTTTGATGGCTTCCACGACTTTGGCTGTTGCCATGTCGATGCCGCGCTTGAGGTCCATCGGGTTCATGCCGGCGGCCACAGATTTCATGCCTTCTTTGACGATGGCCTGAGCCAGAACGGTTGCGGTTGTTGTACCGTCGCCTGCTTCGTCATTGGTGCGTGAGGCCACTTCTTTGACCATCTGCGCGCCCATGTTCTCGAACTTGTCTTCTAGTTCGATCTCTTTTGCGACAGATACACCGTCTTTGGTGATGCGTGGCGCGCCGAACGATTTGTCCAGAACCACGTTACGGCCTTTGGGGCCGAGTGTGACTTTTACCGCGTTTGCAAGAATGTTGACGCCTTTGAGCATCTTGTTCCGTGCATCGGTATCGAATTTTACTTCTTTAGCAGCCATTTTCATGTGCTCCTTGAATGATTGGAAATGTGAGGGCGACCGGTCGGCTTACATGATGCCGAGGATGTCGCTTTCTTTCATGATCAGCAGCTCTTCGCCGTCGATCTTGACCTCGGTGCCGGACCATTTGCCAAACAGCACTTTATCGCCTGCCTTGACAGACATCGCAATCAGCTCGCCGCTGTCCTTGCGCGCACCTTCACCAACGCTGACGATTTCGCCTTCTGCTGGCTTTTCTTTTGCGTTCTCAGGAATGATGAGACCGCCTGCTGTCTTTTCGTCGCCTTCAATGCGACGGACCAGTACACGGTCGTGAAGTGGTTTAAATGCCATCTCTGAACTTCTCCAGTTCGTGTTTCTCCCATGTTAGCACTCAACAGGGTCGAGTGATAACGATGCGTAGGTAAGGATCACATCAGTGTGAGTCAACAGCACGGTGCATCGATTTTTCAGTTTTTTGAAATCCGTCTCAAAAAGCTGGAATGCTGCTTTGTTTTCGTGGGTTTGCGCTGTGTGTGCGCGGCGCGCTAAGCGAGGGGTTTCACCCCTCGCGCTCCCCAGGATATTTTCGGGCCGATAATGGAAAAGGTAGGTGTTAACGTCAGGGCTTGTGCGGTGCGTCGTCGTCTTCGGAGAGGATACGCCAGGCATCGCCTTCAAGGTCCTCGTACTGGCCGTGTCGCAGGCTCCAAAGGAACGCAGCAAGGCCTACACCGCCAAGAAACAGCGAGACAGGGATCAGGACCACAAGGATGTTCATAGCTTCCCTTTCAGACGCAATGCATTCAGCAGGACGGTGATCGAGGATGCCGACATCGCAATTGAGGCGATGAGTGGTGTCGCAAAGCCCGCCAGCGCGATTGGCACGGCGATGATATTGTAGAGTGTGGATAAAGCAAAGTTTTCCTTGATGCGCGCCCGCGCGGCGCGTGCCACCAAGGGCAGTTCGATCAGCGGTGTCAGGCTGTCGTTGAGAAGAACAATGTCCGAAGCGGCGCGAGAGGCATCTGCTGCCGTTGCCGGTGACACCGATGCATAGGCGGCAGCGAGCGCACCGGTATCGTTGAGGCCGTCACCGACCATCAGGACTTTGGCACCCCTGCTGGACAAATCGTTGATATAGGCGATCTTGTCTGCTGGCGTTGTTTCGGCTTGCCATGACGTGATGTGCAACATGCGTGCAATTCTGGCGGTTTCATCCGCATCGTCGCCCGAGACCAGATGGATGGTAAGGCCTGCTTTTTGCCAGCCTTGCACCAGTTCTTGCGCCCCGTCGCGCAGTTCTGAGCGCAGGGTGATCTTTTGCGGCGTCCGGTCGCCAATTTTAATGTAGGTGCCTTTGCTAGCACCAAGCCACGCACCTGAGCCCAGTTGGACTGTTTGGCCTTGATAATGCGCACTGAGACCCTTGCCTGCGTGCTCCTGCTGGTCGCGCAGCTTGGCTGGCGTGACGCCTTGCAGGGACGCCGCGATGGCTTGTGAAACCGGGTGGGTCGCGTTCTGGGTCAGGGCGAGTGCGATGGATTGCGTTTCGGCATCCAGCGTATCGCGTGCGGCTGCTGGCAAGGTCAGTGTACCGGTCTTGTCGAAAACCACGGTATCGACTTCGGCCAGACGTTCGAGGGCTGTGCCATCCTTGACAAGGAGCCCTGCGCGAAACAAACGTCCGGCAGCGGTTGTAGACACCGCAGGAACGGCCAGGCCCATGGCGCAGGGGCAGGTAATAATCAGCACGGCCACCGCAATATTCAACGACAGGCGGAAATCGCCGGAGTAAAGCATCCACCCAGCAAAGGCGAAAAGCGCTAGCAAATGCACGACCGGTGCATAGAGTGCTGCGGCCTTGTCTGCGATGGCGGTGTAGCGATTGCGGGTGGCCTCGGCCTCGTCCACCATCGTGACCATCTTGCGCAGTGTCGTGTCCGCGCCGACGGTTGTTGCGCGGATAGTCAGCGGGCCGGTCATATTCACCTCACCGGCGGTGACGGTGGTGCCTGCGCTGGCGTTGCTGAGACGGCTTTCACCGGTCAGCAACGAGCGGTCAATCTGGCTGGTCCCCTCGGTGATCGTACCATCGACGGGAATACGGCCGCCGGGCAAAACCTGTACCAGGTCCCCGATCGCGAGATCGGCAAAGTTGACCATCTGACGGACGCCATCGCGCACACGCATGACGCGGGGAACCTCGAGCGCGGAAAGCTGCGCTGCGGCAGAGGCGGCCGCTTTGCGGCTGCGATGGTCGAGGTAGCGCCCGATGAGCAGGAAGAACGTCAGCGTTACGGCGGCATCGAAATAGGAATGACGCCCGCCGTAAATTGTCTCGTAAAGCGAAATGCCGGACGCAAGAAGGATCGCCAGCGAAATCGGCACATCCATATTCAGACGGTAGGCCTTCAGTGACCGCCATCCGCTCTCAAAGAACGGCTGTGCGGAATAGAACAACGTCGGTATCGCAATGATCGCTGTGATCCAGTGGAACATATGCATGGTAGCGCCGATGGCGCCCGACCAAACAGCCACCGACAGCAGCATGATGTTCATGTTGGCAAACCCCGAAACCGCAAGACGGGTCATCAGACCGCGACCATAGGTATCGGTGTCTGCGCCAAGCAGGCTTGTATCGAGAACACGCGCCTCGAACCCGGCCATTTCCAGTGTATCGATCAGGACTTCCGGCGAAATGGGTTGATCCGTACCGACGGTCACCCGTTTCATGCTAAGGTTCACGCGGGCATTCGCGACACCTTCGATGTCACGCAAAACCCGCTCGACGCCATTGATACAGGCGACACAATGTATGCCTGGCAGGGAAAGTACGATCTGCGATGTACCGTTTGAGGCCGCTTTCTCAAGCTGCCCCTCGGGCAGGCCGATGCAGGCCGGACAGAAGGTTGCGTCGCTCATTTGGCGGTGAGCGGAAAACGGCGGCGGAACTTGGTGCCGTCCGGCGCGATCAATTCCAGACGCAGGTTCCAATAGCCTTCTGTCATGGTGACAGGCGCTGTGTATTGCGTCCCTGTCCAGGTGAATTCTGGCACGGTATCCATATTGACGTTCGTTGCCTGCCCGAGAATGGCACGCGTGATCTCTGCCTGCAGGGGGGCGCCGCGATGATCAAGGATGTCCACGGTCAGTACACCGCCTGTAATATCGGCACTGACATCCCAGTTGAGCGCATTTTGCGCTGCGCGATCCGCCTGAAAGGTCTGACTGACGGCATAGGAGTTGCGCGCCTCAAGCCCCGGAAACGTGGCAATCGCGTTCCATGCCAATGTCAGGTTCACAGCGATAATGATCCCAAAACCGCCGACCATAAGGGCCAGCATGTGCCATCCGGTAAATTCACGGGTCATTGTGGAACTCTCCCATTAAAGATTGCGTCTTTGTAGGCGCGTTCGCCCGAGGCCTCATCCTCGACCCAGAAGCGCAGATCGACGCGGTCCATGCTGGAGGCGGGGTCAATCGGGCGGGCCGAGACATAGACGCGCTGCAGAAAGGTTTCATTGGCGGGCACGACGATGGTTCTTTGCGAGGTGCCTTCCAGTTCGATGCGCAGAATTTCATCCGAAGTCAGCGAGAGGCGGAAGGTCCGGTCCTCGCCGTGCTTGTTCAGCAGGCGGATGTCATAGATGTTGCGCACTGTGCCATCAGAGAGGGTCACGAAGGTGGGGTTACGTACCGGCGCCACTGTCATTTCGATATCGGCGCGGATGAAAAGCGCAAAGACCAGACCGACGCCAATCGCAGCCCACATCGTCGTGTAGAGCATGGTGCGGAACCGGAAGACATGCTGCCACAGCTTTTTGGCGGGTTTGCCTTTGGCCTCTTCCTCTTGGTCAGACAGTGCAAGATAGTCGATCAAACCGCGTGGCTTTCCGATCCGGTCCATCACGTCATCGCAGGCGTCAATGCAGAGCGCGCAGGTGATACACTCCATCTGCTGGCCATCGCGGATATCAATGCCAGCGGGGCAGACGTTCACGCAGGCCATGCAGTCGATGCAGTCCCCCGCACCTTCGATGCGTTTTTTGCCGCGTGGTTCGCCGCGCCATTCACGGTAGGCAACAGTGAGCGTTTCGGGGTCCATCATTGCGGCCTGAATACGTGGCCAAGGGCACATGTAATTGCAGACCTGTTCGCGCATGAAGCCGCCAAAGACAAAGGTGGTCGCGGTCAAGACACCAATGGTAATCCACGCAATGGGCGGTGCGGTGAAATGCGCAAGGCTGGCGGCCAAAGTGGGTGCGTCGGCAAAGTAAAAAACCCAGGCGCCGCCTGTCGCCAAGGCAATCAAGAGCCACACAGTCCACTTTGTGATGCGCAGGCGGGCTTTGTGCAGGCTCCAATCGGCGTTCCACAGGCGCACCCGCGCATTGCGGTCGCCCTCGATCCAGCGCTCGACGAGGATGAAAAGATCGGTCCAGACGGTTTGCGGGCAGGTATAGCCGCACCAGACGCGGCCAAGTGCGGAGGTGAAGAGAAAAAGGCCAAGGCCTGCCATGATCAAAAGGCCCGCCACGAAATAGAATTCATGGGGCCAGATTTCGATCCAGAAGAAATAAAAACGACGGTTGGCCATGTCGATCAGAACGGCCTGGTCGGGCAGGTTCGGGCCGCGGTCCCAGCGGATCCATGGCGTCAGATAGTAGATCCCCAAGGTCACAGCCATGACCCACCACTTGAGGTTCCGGTAAAAGCCTTTCACGCGGCGCGGAAAAATAGGTTCGCGCGCGGCGTATAGCGGTTGGTTCTCGGAAGAGGACATAGGTGACCTGCAAGTTTAAGTTCTGTTCGCAGGTCCGGTTCTAAGGGGTGGGCGGTGAAACTCTTTGATGTGGATCAAGGAGGCACAGGTCATGCCTGCGGTGCGCTGTCGCAGTTTCATGTCCGCTGAACCGGCCTCGGTGTCCTCAAAGAGACGCGCTTTGCCCTTCTGATCCGCCAAAGAGCGGCTTTTGATTGGCCTGATGCCGCATGGCCAGCTTTCGCATCAGCTTTCCTTGTTCCGGAATATGGCGCGCGGAAACTGCCTTGTAATTTGGGTCACAGCATTCTGGAAACAGGTCTTCGATTTCCTGTCGGGCCTCTGCAGAGACGGCCTTGAGGGCTTCGGGGCCGGTAAATAGGCTTTCTGTCAGTGCGCCGTTTGACCAGACGATTTCATGCGCCTCAAACAAGAAGTGAAAATACGTCACGCCATTTGTCGTATCGTCGATGATGTCGATGCCATCCAGCGCAACGAGTTTGTTGGCGGGGATCAAGACATCTTCGCAATCAAACATCCGCAGAGCGATGATTGAAGAAACAAGAATGCGATGCTGTGGTGATACAATCAAGTCTTGTCGGGGGTATCCCGCACCCAATGCATCCGCGCGGATCAGGATCGGTTTCAACCGCTCCTTCGCCTCAAGCTGGTCCGAGCTGAGACTGCATGCGCCAATCCAGCGGATGGGTTGAAGCCCGTGGTCGTACGTGAGCACCAGATCGCCAACCTTCAGGTCTTCGACACGGACTTGCCCGTCTGCAGTTTCAATCAGAGTTCCTGCGGCAAAGCATGGCACGTCGACAAACTCGCCGCTGGCATTTGTGGGACCCGTTATTGCTTGGTTGACAACGATCGTATTCGTACCGGTGTCATTCCATGCGGCATCAATCGCTGCGGTGTTAACGGTTAATCCGTTAAAGAGTTCGAGCGGTTCGAGTGCTCCGCCCGTGGACCGCGCGCCAAAGAGTTCGACAGTGCCGTCGGGGTTGATCACCAAGCGGACCAAGGGCGCGCCGTCAACCGTGCCCAACTGCCAGATTTCAGGGATGCGATCACTGCCGACATTCGATCCGTAAGTGCGACCGTCCGTAAAGCGGATCGTCTGCCCTGCGGTAGCGTTTGCTTGAAACTCGACCTCGTTTGGCGCGCCAGCAGGGCCGCCGACAAAGAGATCAACACCGTTGATTTGAACACTGAAACTGTTGTCGAGCGTGGCAAAGTCGATGATCAGGCCGCCGTTGGGCGTTTCGTCAACGAAGGTTGCCGTCTCACTGACTATGTTGAAATCTGGCACTGTTGGTCACTGGTCCTGATGATCTGTGCGGAGATTAAAGCATAACGGGCCAAGCGTTAAGAGAAATTCATATCGGGGTGTGGACTAACCGAAGCAACCGTCGAAGGTTAACTCCCGTCGGTCGGTTCGGTCCGTGGAAGATGCGGGAAATCGCCTGTCGCGATGTAGCTTTCCTCATCCGCGCTTGAAACACGCCCGTAATGCACGTTGCGGTGCGGGTGACGGCCAAAGCGTTCAATTACCCCGCGTACCCGCGTGTTTTGCGCGCGCAGAGAGTCCCCCATATTGGCCAGAACCGCAGGCATCTCTGAGATAAGCGTCTCGGAGAGCTCGTCGATCAACGCGATGCGGTCCAGATGATCGGGGCCTTCACAGTGGCCCAGTGCGATCAGATAAAAGAGCTTCTTCCACGGCTTCACGGCTGCGAAATGCCCGTTGGCGATCCCTTCAAGCACCAGCCGATTTGCTTTGATATCCTGTGCATAGGCCCCCGGCGTGTCGCGCCAGAGCGAGCGGGGGAACTGGTCCAATGCGATCAGTAGTGCAATGCGCCCTTCGGCGGTTTCGGCCCAATGATCCAGTTCGGATCTCGCCGCGGCACGCGTCAGATCGGCGTGGTTTTGAATGATGGTTTCATCCATTCCACCATACATGCGCTCCTCAATCCACGCCGAGAACCGCTCTTCGCTTTCCCAGAACCCGTTATCGGGAAACCACAGATCAAGCACCTGGTCCGGTTGAAAGCTGTGGTCGTCCATCTTCAAAAGCCCCTTTTAGAGTGCGCCAGCACTGCCTGACCTTCCGTCATAGTCACCTGTTCGAGGGAGTATAGCAATCGCCTTGAACGCGGAGGGCGGCCCACGCAATGTAGGCCGCCCCCGTTTGTTTCGCGTTCCTTGGCTGTTTAGAACTGAACGTTCAGGCCGAACTGAAAGCCGTGTCTTTCGTAGGTGTCGCCGAATGCGCCACCATAGCCCGCTTCAATCCGGATATCGCGTGCGGCACTGGATGAGACCAGGCTCTGGAACCCGAGATTGACCCCGACAAAGTCGTCGTCACGCCCTTCGATCGGGAAGGATGCAGCGGGCAATCCGTCAAAGCCGGTTTCGATCAGCAGATCATCGCTCGACATTGTGTTGTAGGCGACACTGCCTGTCAGCTTGTTCTGCCCCGTGGCGCCTAGGATATCATATTCGCCCTTCAGGCCGAATGATCCCATAAATGTGCTGCCAGATTGCTCTCCTACTGTCAGGTTGAACGCACCAGCACCGGTCTCGGTGAAGCCGTCGACTGTGACATTGTAGAACCCGATGGATGCCATCGGACCAACTGCAAAGCCGCCCAGATCGCGCAGATAACTGGCTTCGACTGCGCCAAAGGTTTGCGAGCCTTCGGTATTGCCGGTGGCCGTTTGGTCGAGGACATTGCGGGTGCTGTCGTAGGTTGCGTCCTGATACCCGAAAAGGGCCTTGAAGCTTGCGCCGGTCTCCATATTCGCGCGCGCAAACCCGATCAAGGACAGACCGGTCATTTCAACGTCACCAAGCCCGCCAGTGGCTTCGGCAGTTGATGTTGTTCCGCCGACCGCGATACCAACCGAGGTATTCGCGTTCACACGGTTTTCGACACCGACGGTGAAGGATGTCGCGTCGACATCATAGCCGATCGACCCCGACGTTGCATCATAGGTCGCAGCCGATCCACCCAGTGACGCGAGGCCATAGAGGTTTCCGCCCATGAGCCAGGACTGCGCTCCGCCGCTTTGCGTGACACCGATGCTATCGCCGCCAGCAACCGGCGCCAGACCGGTGATCGCTCCGACATGACCCTGCGCTGCTTCAAAGCCCATCGCAGTGTAAGCAGGTGCAATGGTGAAGCCTGTGCTGGTCAGAGCGGCAGCTTGCTCGGCTGGTTCCAGCGCGAGGATTGCTGCGATAGCGTCCTCATACTCCTCTGCATTGCCGACGTCCCAGTAGGGCACGTTCGCTGCTGCATCGAGATAACCCGCCAGTTTGAACTGGTAGTCGGACTGGGCCTCTGTCACGATCGGGACGAATTCCGGCACCCAGCGCAGGGTGAATACTCCGTCCTCGACCGTGCCAATGGTAATATCGTAATTCAGGTTTGCATTGCGCAAATCCTCAATCGGATCGACTGCAAACAGTCCGTTCGCTTCTGTTGCGGCGACAATAGCATCAGGCACGACACCGGATGCATAATCCAGATCGGCTACTTCGACGCCGAGGGTTGCTGCCAATTCTGCCAGACGTTCAGGCAGAAGAACGGGTGGTTCGGCGCTTCCCGGAAGGTCGTCGGGGACTTCCGTAAGAGCGAGGTTTCCGTAGTTCCATTCGCCATCCGCGATATTGTACCACGCGATCAGAGCAGATTCGTCATCGGGATTGTCGTTGTCGTCCCAAAACAAGCCATCAGGCACCATGGTATTGTCGAGGAAGAAATCGCCGAACGCTGCTGTGTAGTCGCTATTTGTAAACGCCGCGTCCGCACCGCTGGCTGTGCCAAAGGCAAGAACGTCCTCACTGAAATCCGAGGTAAAGCCTGCGCGGCTCTCGGAGAAGAACCCGATATCGCCCTCATTCCCGCCTTCGCCGAACAGGCCATCGACCAGCCGTCCGCCAAGGCCGATTTCAGTTGCAGCGAGATTGAACAGAACTGCATTTGCAGGGTCCGACGGGTCCATCAGCACACCATCAGAATCCCTCAATTCAAGCGAGAAGCCGGTAATGCGCGCACCTGTGAAGTTCGACACTTTGCCGAATGTGAAATAGTCGACCGAAGACGTATCAACCAGATTGCTTTCTTCATCAAAGTACGGATCGCTGTTGGTCTGGAAGGTCATTTCGAACGGATCGGGACCGGTCAGCCATGTCTTGATCCGCTTGCCCGAACCAGGGGCGGAATTGCAGTAAATGTCTGGGTTGTTGGCCATCAGACAGTTCACGACATCACCGCGCGACTCGATATCCTCATTGGTGTCCGAGAAATCCGTGATGATCACTTCAAAGGGATCAATGTAAAGGAACTCGCCAGGGTTTTCGGGGTCGTCAACCCGCGTGCGTGTAAACGTAACGGCCTTGACGCCCGGCGCCAGAACACCTTCTTCAGGGTCGGAAAAAATCAGTCCATCACCTGATGTTCCTATCAGCGGGTTCTCAGAAAGTGTGTCCGCCCAAGCAGTTGTACCGGCAAGGGTAAGTGCCGCTACCGATCCCGCGGTGATAAACCTTGTCCTTTGTTTCATCATCTCGAATTCCCCTAACTCTCAAAGTGGTTTCTACACATTCCAGATTCGGAATTATTAAGGGGTAGCGATGCGGTGATGTGTTGCTATTGATATATATCAAAAATTGAATGTTTGGGTCTGGTTTGGAAGACCGAGCAACGGGCATATGCAACCAAAGTCTCGCTTTTCGCGATCAGGAGGCGTAAGCGTTTCGGCATGAATATTGTTCGCCTCGAAGATGCCCGAAACTTACCGCTGTGGCGCAGGCCCACATCGCTCTTGTTTGTCATGGCAATGGCGATGCCTGTTGCCTTTGCGACGTGGTCGGCGCTGCTCAATAACTTTGTGATTGAGGTCGCGAATTTTGATGGCGCCGATATCGGCTGGCTGCATACTGTACGCGAAATTCCGGGCTTCTTTGCAATCGGTGTGATTGCGTTGATCATGTTTATTCGCGAGCAGGTCTTGGGGCTGGTCGCGCTGATCATGCTGGGGGCGGCCACGGCTGTGACGGCACAATTTCCCGAAATGGCAGGCATTTTGACGGTAACAATGCTGTCGTCGATCGGGTTCCATTATTACGAGACAGTCAATCAATCGCTGCAGTTGCAGTGGATTGACAAGAAGCGGGCACCGCAGACGCTGGGCTGGATATTGTCGGCTGGATCGGGCGCAACGCTGATTGTGTATCTGCTGATCGTCGTGAGCTGGGAACGGTTCGGTTTGACATATAGTACTGTCTATTGGCTCTCTGGCGGGTTTACGGCCGTTGTCGCCACGATGTGTCTGCTTGCTTATCCGCAGTTTGAGGCACCGCACCCGCAGATCAAAAAGATGGTCCTGCGCAAGCGCTATTGGCTCTACTATGCGCTGCAATTCATGTCGGGCGCGCGTCGGCAGATCTTTGTCGTCTTCGCGGGTTTCATGATGGTCGAGCAGTTTGGTTTTGCCGTTGATGACATTACCAAACTTTTTATGGTCACCCTGCTGATCAATATGTTTGCAGCGCCGTTGCTCGGTAGGATCGTGCAGGTCTTCGGTGAACGCCGCGCGCTGGTTTTCGAATATGTGGGGCTGTGTCTGGTGTTCTTCGCCTATGGTGGCATTTACTATTTCGGCTGGGGCGTTTTGCTGGCGACGGGGCTTTATATCGTGAACCATTTGTTCTTTAGCCTCGCACTTGCGATCAAGACCTACTTTCAAAAGATCGCTGATCCGCAGGACATTGCACCCACCGCGGCGGTGGCCTTTACGATCAACCACATTGCGGCTGTCTTTTTGCCGGCGCTGCTGGGCTATGTCTGGCTGCAATCGCCGGGATTGGTGTTTTTGATGGCGGCGGGAATGGCGATTTTTTCGCTGTTGCTCTCGCTTTTGATCCCGCGCCATCCGGCCCCCGGTCACGAGACCGTGTTTCAGGGCCGGTTGTTGGCTGCGGCAGAGTAGTAAATCCGCCTGACCACACTATATTACAGGCGAACCTGATAGGAGGCGTTCATATGTTTTTCATGTCCCGCGCGAAATCTGAAATGGTAGCTAAGGATGCAGCACTTCCGGGCCGTGCGCATGCGATCCCCACAGCCAAGACCCATCACGTGTTCGAGACCCCGCTGACAGGCGCTGTGCCTGCGGGCATGGAAGAAGCCATGTTCGGTATGGGCTGTTTCTGGGGTGTCGAGCGGATGTTCTGGAAACTGGACGGCGTGCAATCAACCATGGTGGGCTATGCGGGCGGCTATACCCCCAACCCGACCTATGAAGAGGTCTGTTCCGGCAAGACCGGCCATAACGAGGTCGTGCGCGTAATCTATGATCCTGCGGTCATTTCCTATGATCAATTGCTGCAGGTCTTCTGGGAAGGCCATGATCCGACCCAGGGAATGCGGCAAGGCAATGATACAGGCACGCAGTACCGTTCCGGGATCTATGCCTATTCAGCAGTACAGAAAGCTGCTGCGGAAGCTGCAAAAGAGGCCTTCGCTCCGCGTTTGTCGCAGGCCGGTTATGGCGCGATCACGACCGAGATCATTGATGCGCCGCCATTCTATTTTGCGGAAGAGTATCACCAGCAATATCTGGCCAAGAACCCCGGGGGTTACTGCGGGATTGGTGGCACGGGCGTGACCTGCCCGATTGGCGTGGGTGCCTGACACGCGCGATACACTTCATATTGCCGCACGCATTCTGCTGCTGCCGGTCTTGCTGGGGCAGGCAGTGTTCGTGCGCAAGCGCTATATTGCCTTGCCGGAACCAACGGGAGATCGCACAGGGACGATCGGACAGGGGCCGCCATTACGGCTTTTGATCCTTGGCGATAGCTCGGCCGTGGGGGTAGGTGTCGCGCGGCAAGAGCAGGCCTTGCTGGGGCAGTTGACCACGCATTTGGCCCCCCATGCGACCGTGACATATCATCTGCACGCTGTGACCGGCGCCAAGACATCAGATGTATTGGAATGGCTCGATACGCTGCAAGAAGGGCCATACGACGTTGCCGTCACCGCTTTGGGCGTGAATGACGTGACAAAGGCTGTGTCGCTCGGCCGATGGCGGCGGCAACAAACAGCTTTGTTTGATCGGCTGACGACACAGTTCGGTGCGCGAAAGATCGTCGCTTCTAGCCTGCCGCCGATGGAACAGTTCCCGCTCTTGCCACATCCGCTGCGCTGGGTGCTGGGTCGTCAGGCTGCCCGCTTTGACAGGCATCTGGATGCGCTTGTCGTGGCACGGCCTGCCTGTACAATGGTGCGCATTGATCTGGATCTGGATAAGACGAACATGTCCGAAGACGGGTTCCACCCCGGCCCTGCGGTCTATGCGGCTTGGGCCAAGGAGATTGCGCAGATCATCCTTGCGGACCGTGAATTGCTTGACGGGGCGCGGGGCGCGCCATAACGGAAAGTGAACCAGCGCAAGGGCAAGATGATGATTACCTATTCGGCTTTGACAACGATCACCGGTGAAGACCCGGCCTATGCCTTGGCCGAAGCGATTGAAGGGCTTGAGCCGGAACCGACAGGCATAGGTGTCTTCGAGATTGAAGACGGCTCAGGCCTTTGGGAGGTCGCGGCCTACTTTATGGACCGGCCCGATGCCGGAGCGCTTGCCGTGCTATCGGCACTCTATGACGCAAAGCCCTTCAACATCTCGGAAATCCCCGAACAGGATTGGGTGTCAAAAGTGCAGCGCGAACTGTCCCCTGTGCAGGCAGGACGGTTCTTCGTCTACGGCACGCATGATGCAGACAAGGTGCCAGCCGACAAGATCCCTTTGCTGATTGATGCGGCCATGGCCTTTGGCACAGGGCATCATGGTACAACGAAGGGCTGTCTGGAGGCCTTCGACA
This sequence comes from Yoonia sp. R78084, assembly GCF_044595625.1. Taxonomy (NCBI): domain Bacteria; kingdom Pseudomonadati; phylum Pseudomonadota; class Alphaproteobacteria; order Rhodobacterales; family Paracoccaceae; genus Yoonia; species Yoonia sp. R78084. The sequence goes on along the minus strand of NZ_CP138993.1, from coordinate 2,422,698 downwards.
AGTTGCTGACGGACGGTTTCGCCGGAAAGAACATTCTGGATGTGGGTTGCGGCACGGCAGTGCTGGCGATGGCCGCTGCCAAAGTGCTGCCTGATACCGTTCTCGCCAGTGATATTGACCCGACCGCCGTTGAAGTGGCGCAGGCCAATGTTGTCAGCAACGGGCTGCAGGACCGCGTGAACTGCGTTGTCGCAGCCGGTTTCGGAGCGCCTGTCCTGAAAGACAGCGCACCATATGACCTGATCTTCGCGAATATCCTCAAGGCTCCGCTGATCGGTCTGGCGCCGGATATGGGAGCCAATATCGCAAACGGCGGCTATGCGATTCTATCGGGGATTCTCAATGAGCAGGCTGACGAGGTGATCGCCGTCTATGCTCAAAACGGGTTCAATCTGATTGAACGGCATGTGATTGTTGACTGGACGACGCTAATTTTAGGCAAAGTTTCGTCCAAATAGGGCCATATTGCCCAGATTAATTGAAAATTCACGCGGTTGGTGCGAACGTAAAGATGTTGTTGTATTATGAGTAACCGTCAAACTTTGGAGGATGATTCGGTGCAAGCCCACGTCCCTTTTGATAAAAGACTGAAAAAGATCGTCCGTCGCCATGAGAAAATGGCGAACGGCGTTGTGCGGACAGTAAACTCTGACGGGTTGATCGTGGCAAAGCCACGGCTCTACCGCCCGCGCTTCCCGCTCAAAGGTCTGTTGGCGGTTCTCTTCCTTGGCTTCCTGTTCAAGGGCTTCCTGTTCGCTTATCTGGGCGAAGCAGCCTACGGTGAGCGCGTTGCGACACTGGAAGGCGGCACCGTACTTGAACAGGCCGGCGCTTGGGTGATGCAGCCCGATCCTGTGACCATGGTTGCAGCTGCGGGTATCGCAACAGTGCTGCCGCAGAATTAAGTCAGCATAACAGAAAAACGAAAAGGCCGCGTTCCAAATGGACGCGGCCTTTCGCTTTTGGTCAGTCGCTTTTGCTTAGCGTGCGGTGCGTGTCGCGATTTCTTCGATGTCGCCATATGTCAGGCCGATATCGTCCAGCTCACGGGCTGTCAGCTTGGACAGCGAATTGCGCGTGATACGGGCATCATTCCATGCAGCAACGGCGCTGAACATGTTCATGAAGAAACCAGAAATTTTGCCAGCGGATTGGCCAGCGACGGGGCGGGTTGTGTCAAAAGAGGCCATGGCCATATTCCTATTGTCTATGCTGCAGGTGCAGCGTTGATCTGATAGGGGGCATCTATGAGGGAAAGCACGGGTTGACTAGTGCCATCTTAGCATGGGTCATATGCGTTTTCATCATGCCTCATTTTTGTGCATATGCTGCCGCAAAGTATTTATTTATAAGGGTTTAATGGAGGCGCTTTTCACCCTTTGAGTGCCGCATTCAGGCGGTGTGATCTTTTCGGCGCATAACTGGCGCTATGCCAATCCTCTTGGTCTTTGTTCGCGTTTTGTGCTAGCGATACAATCAGAACAAAAAAAGAGGCGAGCGATGCGTGTTTTGGGGATCGATCCGGGCCTGCGGAATATGGGGTGGGGTATTATCGACGTGGCCGGATCACGGCTGACACATGTCGCCAACGGGATCTGTCACTCGCAGGTGGGCGACATGGCCGACCGCCTTTTGTCATTGCATCAGCAACTGACCGCAGTCTTGCAAAAGTACCAGCCACAGGCGGCGGCAGTCGAACAGACCTTTGTCAACAAGGACGGGGCAGGGACGCTGAAACTGGGTCAGGCGCGCGGTATTGCGATGCTGGTGCCTGCGCAGGCGGGTCTTGTTGTTGGTGAATACGCCCCCAATGCTGTCAAGAAGGCCGTGGTGGGTGTTGGCCATGCTGACAAGGTACAGGTCGCGCATATGGTCAAAGTGCAATTGCCCGGTGTGCAACTGGCCGGGCCTGATGCAGCCGATGCGCTTGCCATCGCGATCTGTCATTCGTTTCACGTACAGTCTTCCAGCAGCCTTGCTGCCGCATTGGCAAAGGCTGGCGCATGATTGGCAAGATTGCAGGGCGGCTGGACTATCGCGCGACGGATCACGTGCTGATTGATGTGCGCGGCGTGGGGTATATCGTTTATGTCTCTGATCGCGTGATGGCGGGGCTGCCTGCCAATGGCGAGGCGGTGGCGCTTTATACCGATTTGTTGGTGCGTGAAGATAACTTGCAGCTATTCGGTTTTACCACGCTGGTTGAAAAGGAATGGCACCGTCTATTGATGTCGGTGCAGGGGATCGGGGCCAAGGCGTCGATGGCGATCTTGGGCACTTTGGGGGCCGATGGCGTCAGCCGCGCGATTGCGCTGGGCGATTGGAATGCTGTGGCCAAGGCCAAAGGTGTCGGCCCCAAGACCGCGCAGCGCGTGACGATTGAATTAAAGGACAAGGCCCCCGGTGTGATGGCGATGGGTGGATCTGTCGCCGAGGCGCTGGGCGATGACGTGATCGAGGTGGATGCGCCCAAAGCCCCGCGTAAGGCGGTAGTATCACAGGGCAATCCGGCAAGCGCAGAGGCGTTGTCGGCGCTTGGGAACCTTGGCTATGCGCCGGGTGAGGCGGCGAGTGCTGTGGCTGAAGCAGCAGGGGCCACGCCGGATGCGGATACATCGACCCTGATCCGTGCTGCCTTGAAATTGCTGGCACCAAAGGGGTAGGGGATGGCGATGGACCAGCCTGACCCAACATTGCGCGCGGCCCCGCGGCCAGAGGATGAAGACCGCGCGCTGCGGCCGCAGACGCTCGACGCGTTTATCGGCCAGCAGGCGGCGCGGGCGAACCTGTCGGTGTTTCTGGAAAGTGCGCGCAGGCGCGGCGAGGCGATGGACCATACCCTGTTTCATGGCCCGCCCGGATTGGGCAAGACCACGCTCGCCCAGATTATGGCGCGCGAATTGGGGGTGAATTTCCGGATGACTTCGGGGCCGGTTCTGGCCAAGGCGGGTGATCTGGCGGCGATCCTGACCAATCTAGAAGCGCGGGATGTGTTGTTCATTGATGAAATCCACCGGCTAAATCCGGCGGTGGAAGAGGTGCTTTATCCCGCGCTGGAAGATTTCGAGCTTGATCTGGTGATCGGCGAAGGCCCTGCGGCGCGCACCGTGCGGATTGAATTGCAGCCCTTTACGCTTGTGGGGGCGACCACGCGGATGGGGCTTTTGACCACGCCACTGCGGGATCGTTTCGGCATTCCGACGCGGTTGGAATTTTACACCGAAGATGAATTGCACGAAATCGTCACGCGCGGCGCGCGCCTGATGGGCGCACCTGCCGCACCTGAAGGCGCACGCGAGATCGCCCGCCGTGCGCGTGGTACGCCGCGCATCGCGGGCCGTTTGTTGCGCCGTGTGGTGGATTTTGCGATTGTTGAAGGCGATGGCACTGTGACCCAGGCTATTGCGGATAGTGCCTTGACCCGTCTTGGCGTGGATCATCTGGGCCTTGATAATGCCGACCGCCGCTATCTGCGGCTGATTGCGGAGAGCTACGCAGGCGGACCTGTGGGGGTCGAGACGCTTTCTGCGGCCCTGTCGGAAAGCCGTGATAGTCTGGAAGATGTCATAGAGCCCTATCTGCTGCAAAAAGGTTTGATCCAGCGTACGCCAAGAGGCCGGATGCTGGCGCAGCTTGCTTGGACGCATCTGGGGCTGAACGCGCCCAAATCGCAGACGGATTTATTTGGTTGAGAGGGCAGATGCCTCCGGCGGAAGTTTGAATGGACATGGAAAATCAGGCGATAGAGCAGCTTTTTACCCGCGCGGACAGTGCCTATGTGTTTGCCCGTTGGGGGCGGCCGATCGTGCCGGTGGTGTTCGGGGTCGATGATGCCACACTGGCGGTTTTCAAAGGCGCGATTGAGGCTGTGGTGACACTGGCGTCGCATCAGATGGCCGAGACGGATATGGAATTGGGTGCGAACCTGATGGTGTTTTTCTGTCAGGATTGGGACGAGATGACCGAGGTGCCGCATCTGGACAAATTAGTGCCTGATCTTGCGCCGTTGGTCGGGCGTTTGAAGCAGGCCGATGCCAATCAATACCGGATTTTCCGGTTCGATGAAGCGGGCGCGATACGGGCGGCCTTTGTGTTCTTGCGCATGGACGATCATCTGGCGGCGGTGCCTGCGGATACGTTGGCGCTAAGCCAGGCAGTGCAGACGATACTGTTGTGGTCGGATACGGCATTTGACGAGATACCGCCTTTGGCGATGATTGGGGATAGGGCGATGTTGCGTCCTGAAATCGCGGATGTGATCCGTGCGGCCTATGATCCGGTCATGCCAACAATGGCGCGCGATGCCAGCCATGCTTTGCGGATCGCGGCGCGGGTGCAAAAGGCATCATGACGCATCAATTTCCTATCCGCGTCTATTACGAAGACACCGATCTGGCGGGCATTGTCTATTATGCAAATTACCTGAAATTCATCGAACGCGCGCGCAGTGAATGGGTGCGCGAGTTGGGTGTAGATCAGGTGCAGATGAAGGCAGACGGGCTGGTGTTCGCTGTCCGCCGAGTCGAGGCCGACTATCTGCTGCCAGCGAAATATGATGATGAACTTGTGGTGCACACGACCATGCAGCCGGGATCGGGTGCGCGTCTGGTTGTTAAGCAAGACGTCATGCGCGGTGACGTCGTACTATTTTCCGCGATCGTCACCATCATTTGTATGACTGTTGAGGGTGCTGTTGCCCGTCTTCCGGCAGTGATCCGCCGGTTTGTGCATTAAAAACCGCTCGATTTCGCGAAAGTGATGCGGGATTGGTTGGATTTCTGTAAGTTGATGCGATACGCTGAGGCGTAATCAGAGCCCAAAATCGGGCCTACAGGCAGAGCAGGCATATGGAAGCAGCACACGAATTCACCATGTGGGCGTTATTCGCGCGCGCCACAATTACTGTTAAAATCGTCATGATCATGCTGGTCCTGGCATCCGTGTGGTGCTGGGCTGTGATTATCGACAAGATCATCCAATATCGCAAAGCGCGCGCCGAGGCCGAGATTTTTGACCGTGCATTCTGGTCGGGTGAGCCGCTGGACGGATTGTTCGAGCAGATCGGGGCCGACCCCGAGGGCGCATCGGAAAAGATATTTGCCGCAGGTATGCTGGAATGGCGCAGGTCGCACAGGCAGGATGGCGGATTGATTGCGGGTGCGACCGCGCGGATTGACAGGTCGATGGATGTGGCGATCGTGAAAGAGGCGGCGCGTTTGCAAAAGGGCCTCCCAATTCTGGCGACCGTCGGTTCAACCGCCCCGTTTGTGGGGCTGTTTGGGACGGTCTGGGGTATCATGAATGCCTTTATCGAGATCGCCGAGGCGCAGACCACCAATCTGGCTGTTGTTGCACCGGGCATCGCCGAGGCTTTGTTGGCGACCGGTCTTGGCCTTCTGGCCGCGATCCCGGCCGTCATTTATTACAACAAGCTTTCATCGGATAGTGACCAGATCGTCAGCGGCTATGAGGCATTTGCCGATGAATTCGCCACGATCCTGAGCCGCCAGTTGGACAGCTGAGATGAGCGCAGGGGTCATGAAATCAGGCGATGACGGAGGCAGACGCCGCCGTCGCCGCTCGCGGCGCGGACAGCCGATGTCCGAGATCAACGTCACACCCTTTGTCGATGTGATGATGGTGTTGTTGATCATCTTCATGGTGGCCGCACCGCTTTCGGTTGTCGGCATTCCGGTGGAACTGCCCGAGACGTCAGCGACCGCTTTACCGGGTGATGAAGAAGAGCCGTTAACGGTGACAATCACCAATGATGGCCGCGTAATGATTCAGGAAACCGACACCACCGAGGCCGAATTGGTCGCCCGCTTGCAGGCCATTGCCGCAGAGCGCAGCAGCGACAAGATCTTTTTGCGCGCTGACGGGCGCAACGATTGGAACCGTGTGGCCGAGGTGATGGGTTTGTTGAACGCCGGTGGGTTCTCGGACATTGGTCTTGTGACCGATATCGCGCCGCCTGCCGCAGGCGGCTCTGACGGCTAAATCATGGCAACGCCGGGCACCATCATTTCGGGGATTGGCCATGTCGGGCTGATCGGCTGGCTGATTGTCGGCTGGGGCATGTCGTCTGAACCGTTGCAGATACAGACGATGGATGTCTCGCTGGTGTCCGGTGATCAATTTGAACAGATGCGTGCCCGCACGACGCCCCAGCCGGGGTTGGCTGATCCGGCGGCCCCCGTTCCGCCGGTGATCGAAGAGACCCCGCCGCCGCAGCCTGCAGAAGAAGCGACTGTTGAACCTGCCCCGCCGCCTGCGCCGATTCAGCCGCCCGCAGCAGAAGCGCCGCCGCCACCCCCTCCGCCTGCGCCGCCGCAGGCCGAAGTTGTGGATGCGCCACCCGCAGAGCCTGCGCCGCCCGTCACTCCGCCACCGACACCGGATGTACAGGTGAGTGAGACCCCGACGCCACCACAGGCACCGACAGTCGCCTCGACTATTTCCGCGCCCCCTCCGCCTGATGCACGGGTGGATGATGTGGTGCGCGAAGAGGTTGTGCCGGACAACAGCGCCGAGGCCGAGGTTGTGGCCGAAGAGCAAGAGGCCACTGCACCTGAAGAGACGACAACGGCGATCGTGATTGATGATTTGGCCCCGACCACATCTATCCGCCCGTCAACGCGTCCCAGCCGCCCTGCGCCACCGCAACAGACGGCAGCGGCGCAACAGGAGCCTGCCCCAACCCAACCGACGCAGACGGAACCTGCCGTGCGCGAAGATGACGTCGCAGATGCTTTGGCCGCAGCTTTGGCAAGTGCTGCTGATGCCCCTGCCATTGCAGCTGGTCCGCCGATGACTGGGTCCGAGCGTGACAGCTTCCGCCTGTCGGTGAACCGCTGCTGGAACGTTGATCCTGGATCGGTTGCGGCACGTGTAACAGTTGAGGTGGGCTTTAGCCTTGATCGCGAGGGCCGCGTAATCGGCAACGAAGTCCGCCTTCTGTCATCTGACGGTGACCAGAGCGCCACCAACACCGCATTTGAGGCCGCGCGCCGCGCGATCCTGCGGTGTCAATCCGGGGGCTATCAGCTTCCCGCCGACAAATACGACCAATGGCAGGACGTTGTGATCACCTTTGATCCAAGCGGGATGCGGTTGCGATAGGCAAAGACACGCGTAGGTGAGGTGAAATGGTTTTTTCCCCCTGCCATAATGAGGAAAGACAGTGCAGATTCGGGCAAATGTCCGATGGGGCAGAGTGAGGCAAAAATGATAAAACGACTTTTGACAGTTTTGATGGCCTTGATGCTGGCAGGGCCGGTGATGGCGCAATCTGGCCCGTTGAGGCTGACCATCACGGATGGTGTGATTGAGCCGATCACCTTTGCTGTTCCTAGTTTCGAAGCGGAAACACCTGCGGCACAGCAAGCGGCCTTGGATATTTCGCGCCTTGTGGTGCAGGACCTCGCAGGCACCGGCCTTTTCCGAGAAGTGCCCGCCACGGCCTTTATTTCGCAGATCAGTTCCTTCGTGCAGCCTGTCGCCTTTGCAGACTGGCGCGCGATCAACGCGCAGGCCCTGATTGTCGGGGCGGTTACGGTGAACGGGGATCAGCTCACAGTGAAATTCCGTCTGTATGACGTCTTCTCTGGCCAAGAGTTGGGGCAGGGTCTGCAATTTGCGGGCACCACTGCCGGATGGCGGCGCATGGGGCACAAGGTTGCGGATGCGGTCTATAGCCGGATTACCGGCGAGGGCGGTTATTTTGACAGCCGCGTTGTGTTTGTCTCTGAGACTGGACCCAAGGATAACCGCCAAAAGCGCCTTGCGATCATGGATTTTGATGGTGCGAACGTACAGTTCCTGACCGATAGCAGCAGCATTGTGCTTGCCCCCCGCTTTTCCCCCAGTGGCGACCGCGTGCTTTACACCAGTTTCGAAAGCGGATTTCCGCGGATCAACGTGTTGAACGTGGCCAACGTTGGCCGCCAGCAGTTACAGACAGCCCCGGGTGAAATGGCCTTTAGCCCGCGCTTTTCCCGCGATGGGCGGCAGGTGATTTATAGTCTTTCCAATGGCGGCAATACCGACATCTACCGCACCGATCTGGCAACGGGCCAGCATGTGCGCCTGACCTCGGCGCCTTCCATCGAAACCGCGCCAAGCCTGTCACCGGATGGTAGCCAGATTGTTTTCGAAAGCGACCGTTCCGGCAACCAGCAGCTTTACATCATGTCCGCCAATGGCGGTGAGGCGCGGCGCATTTCCTTTGGTGAGGGGCGGTATGGCACACCTGTATGGTCGCCCCGCGGTGATCTTGTGGCCTTTACCAAACAAAACGCTGGGCGGTTCCATATCGGCGTGATGCGCACTGATGGCTCGGAAGAGCGTTTGCTCACCTCGTCATTCCTTGATGAAGGGCCGACGTGGTCGCCCAACGGTCGCGTCATCATGTTCAGCCGCGAAACCCAAGGGGCGGCCGGGACCTCATCAATGTATTCGGTTGATATTTCGGGTCGCAACCTCAAGGCCGTGCCTTTGCCAAGCGGCGCGTCCGATCCTTCATGGGGCCCGTTGCAGCCGTAACGATGTGTGATTCCCTAATGGTGAAAGCCATGCTAGAGTAAGAAAAAAACCGAGCAGTTATGAAACAGGATGAAACCCTATGACACTTTTTAAGACAACGGCGGTTGTGCTCTTGGTGCTGGCAACAGCAGCATGTACGAACCCTGATCGCTTTGGCGCTGGCCGCGATGGCGGCGCCGGTGCCGGCGCGAATGCAGGTATGGGCGTCGGTATGGCCGGATCGGCAAGCGACCCGACAAGCCCGCTCTTCTTTAATCAGACCATCGGTGATCGTGTTCTGTTTGCAGTGGATTCATCCACGATCACGCCCGCAGGCCAGACTATTCTTGACGGGCAGGCGCAGTGGTTGCTGACGAACGCAGATTACCGCGCGGTAATCGAAGGCCACGCCGATGAACAGGGCACACGTGAATACAACCTCGCGCTGGGCCAGCGCCGTGCAAATGCGGTGCGTGAGTATCTGGTGTCGCGCGGTGTGCCATCGAACCGTCTGCAAGTGACAAGCTTTGGCAAGGAACGCCCCATTGCGATTTGTTCAGAGGAAAGCTGCTATGCGCAGAACCGTCGCGCCGTCACCGTTCTGTCGTTCTCTGCAATGACAAGCTGATCAAGACCTGAAGGAAGCCCATATGTTGTACCGTCTTGCTGTTGTCTGCGCTTTGCTGATCTCGCCGCTTCCTGCCGTTGCGCAGCAAGAAACCTTGGCGGATATCAGGCAACAGTTGACGGTGCTTTTCGTTGATGTGCAGCGTCTGAAACGTGAATTGTCGACGACAGGCGGGCTTGGTGCAGGCGTTGCGGGCAATACGCCGCTTGATCGTCTGAACGCGATCGAGGCGGAGTTGCAGCGCCTGACTTCGAACACCGAACAGCTCGAATTCCGGGTGAACAGCATTACTGCCGATGCGAATAATCGCATCGGTGATCTGAACTTCCGCCTTTGTGAGCTCGAGCCGGGCTGTGATATCGGCCAGCTGGACGATACGCCTTTGGGCGGCATTGAAGTGCCGGGTGCTGTTGCGCCGGTAACGAACCAGAACACAGGCGGGCCAGCCTTGGCAATTGGTGAACAAAGCGACATCGAGCGGGCCCAGGAGGCGCTCGCTGCAGGTGACTTTCGCAGCGCCGTTGACCAGCTTGAGACCTTTGTCGCGACCTACCCGGGTAGTCCGCTGACCTCTGATGCGAATTATCTGCGCGGCGAGGCTTTGGAAGGTTTGGGTGAAACGACAAATGCGGCGCGTGCTTATCTTGATGCCTTCTCTGGCAACCCGACAGGACCAAAGGCGCCGGATGCCTTGTTCAAACTGGGCTCTTCGCTTGGCAAGATCGGTCAGACACAAGATGCCTGCCTGACACTTGCCGAAGTCAACGTCCGTTTCCCCGGCAACGCGACCGTGCTTGACGCCCAGATGGAAATGCAAGCCTTGGGATGCCAGTAAATCGGCCTTTGGACAGTGTAGAGGCGCGGTTCCAGACTGCAATCGCGGCTTCAGGCAAATCTGACCAACCTATTGGCCTTGCTGTTTCGGGCGGTGGCGATTCCGTTGCCTTGATGCAGTTGGCCGCGCGGTTTCGTCCAGCAGGTAAGCTTTTCGCGATTTCGATTGATCATGGTCTCCGCCCCGAAGCGAAAGACGAGATCGCCTTGGTGGCCGCACAGGCCATGACCCTTGGCATTGATCATGCGGTCGTCAATTGGACATGGTATGGCAAGGGCAATCTACAGGCCGCGGCCCGCGAGGGGCGCTGGGCCGCCGTGCGCGACTGGGCCTTGATGCATGATCTGCGCACGGTCTGGTTCGGTCATACCGAGGATGATCAGGTTGAGACGCTCTTGATGCGGTTGGCACGGGGCTCTGGCATTGATGGTCTCACTGCGATGTATCCGATGACGCAGCGTGACGGTCTGCAAGTGTTCCGTCCGCTTTTGGGCCTGTCGCGGGCCGATCTTCGCGGGTGGTTGACGCAACAGAAGATCACATGGGCCGAAGACCCCAGCAACGAAGACCCACGATTTGACCGCGTGCGCGCGCGCCAGATGTTCGCACAGCTGGAAACCTTGGGCATGACACGCAAACGGTTGCTGCAAACCGTCGACCACATGCAGGCGGCACATTTGTCATTGCAAGAGGCTGCGCTCGGCTTTGCCAAGCTGCATGTGCGGCAAGATGCAGGTGACCTGATCTTGGCACCTGCCGCACTTGATCTCGGTAAGGCCGATGCACCACGTCGTGTCATGGCTGCTGCGTTTGCTTGGGTGGGCCGCCGCAACTACCGGCCGCGTTTTGAGCAATTACTGGAAACGGTCGCGCAGGCGCGCAAGGGCGCTACGATTACCTTGGGCGGTTGCATCATGACACCTGGTGAAGGGGGCGCAGTCCGCCTGATGCGTGAGGCGGCGGCGACTACTTCCGCCGTGCGCTTGCAATCGGACGCAGGACGACCCTTGGGTGTATTTTGGGATAAACGCTGGTTCCTTGAGGGGCCTGTGCACGATGATTTGACCTTCAAAGCGCTGGGCGCAGGGGTCAAGGAGTGCCCCGATTGGCGCGATGCTGGCGTCCCGCGCGCGTCTCTGATGGCCTCGCCTTCGGTCTGGCAGGGGGGGCGCTTGATCGCAGCACCTTTGGCCGGTTTATCGCACGGATGGTCTGCGCGGATTGTCGCGGATTTCCATACATCGGCGTTTGCCATTGAAGATTGAGGTTTAACCTCTATTTTAGATGAAACGCTTGTGCGGCGACTTTGTCGTCCCACTTCCCCATTTCAAAGGAGTTTCCCCCTTGGGCAACGCGCGTAACATGGTCTTTTGGGTCGTCCTGTTCCTTATGGTTCTGGCCCTGTTCAATCTCTTCAGCAGTCCGCAGGGCGCCACGAATAGTGAGACGCGCAGCTACTCTGCTTTTGTCGAAGCTGTCGAAGGTGGCAGCGTAACAAGCGCCGTCATTGATGGTGAGAATATCCGCTTCACCGAAGCAGGCCGCAGCTTTACAACGATCCGTCCGCAAGATGCTGAAGTGACACAGCTTTTGCTGGCCGCCGGTGTGCCGGTTGAGGCGCGGAGCCAGGAAACATCTGTGTTCCAGTCATTCCTGCTCAGCCTGCTTCCCTTCCTGCTTTTGATCGGTGTCTGGATCTATTTCATGAACCGGATGCAGGGCGGCGGCAAAGGTGGTGCGATGGGCTTTGGCAAATCGCGGGCAAAGCTGCTGACTGAGAAACACGGGCGCGTCACGTTTGATGATGTCGCGGGCATTGATGAAGCCAAAGAGGAGCTTGAAGAGATCGTCGAATTTCTGCGGAACCCGCAAAAATTCTCGCGTCTTGGTGGCAAAATTCCCAAAGGTGCCTTGCTTGTCGGCCCTCCCGGTACGGGTAAAACGCTGCTTGCACGCGCTATTGCGGGCGAAGCTGGTGTGCCGTTCTTTACGATCTCTGGTTCTGATTTTGTCGAAATGTTTGTTGGTGTGGGCGCATCCCGCGTCCGCGATATGTTTGAGCAGGCGAAGAAAAACGCGCCATGTATCGTGTTTATCGACGAGATTGACGCCGTCGGCCGCGCACGTGGTGTCGGGATCGGTGGCGGCAACGACGAGCGTGAGCAGACGTTGAACCAGCTTCTGGTCGAGATGGACGGGTTTGAGGCCAACGAAGGTGTGATCATCGTCGCGGCGACCAACCGCCGTGACGTGCTTGACCCTGCGCTTCTGCGTCCTGGCCGTTTTGACCGGCAGGTTACTGTACCGAACCCCGATATCAAAGGCCGTGAAAAGATTTTGGGCGTGCACGCGCGTAAAATCCCGCTTGGCCCCGATGTTGATCTGCGCATCATCGCGCGCGGTTCTCCGGGTTTCTCCGGTGCCGATCTGGCGAACCTTGTGAACGAAGCTGCACTGATGGCAGCGCGCGTGGGACGTCGGTTTGTGACGATGGTCGACTTCGAAAGCGCCAAGGATAAAGTCATGATGGGGGCCGAGCGCCGGTCCATGGTGATGACTGCCGAGCAAAAGGAGATGACCGCCTATCACGAAGCGGGCCACGCGATTGTCGGGATCACGCTGCCGAAGTGCGATCCGGTCTATAAGGCCACGATCATTCCGCGTGGCGGTGCTTTGGGCATGGTGATGAGCCTGCCCGAGATGGACCGCCTGAACATGTTCCGTGATGAATGCCACCAGCGTCTGGCCATGACCATGGCAGGCAAGGCGGCGGAAACCATCAAATACGGTGCCGATCAGGTCAGCAACGGCCCTGCCGGTGACATCCAGCAGGCCAGCCAATTGGCCCGCGCGATGATCCTGCGTTGGGGCATGTCCGATAAGGTCGGCAACATCGACTATTCCGAGGCGCATGAAGGGTATTCCGGCAATACTGCTGGTCTATCGGTATCCGCCCACACCAAAGAGCTGATCGAGGATGAGGTGCGCAGCTTTATCCAGGCCGGGTATGAATTGGCGTATAAGATCATTACCGAAAAGAACGAAGAGTTCGAGCGTCTGGCGCAGGGGCTGTTGGAGTATGAAACGCTGACCGGTGACGAGATCAAGCGCGTGATGGCGGGTGAACCTCCACAGGCCGGCAACGACAGCGATGATACGCCGTCTGCGGGTGGGACCCCATCGGTCACGGCGATCCCGAAAACCAAGCCCAAGAAGCCGCGCGCTTCGGATGATGGCGGGATGGAACCGGAACCGTCTGCATAAGAACAAAACGCCGCTTTTTACAGAGCGGCGTTTTTCTTTGGTGACTGCCGATTGAAGCCTTCATTTGTCTGCCGTAAGCATAGGCCAACGACAAAGAGGAGCGCGGAATGCCTGCATTGGCCCCCACAAAAATCACCGGCGAAGTTGTCTGGATCGGCCATGTGCCTGACCGCAATGCTTCTTTGCGCTCGCAAGCGGCGGATATGGCAGAACTGACCTATGCGGGTATTCCGGGTGAAGTGCATGGTGGGCTGACGCGCCCATCCTGTAGCCGGGTTCTAAGCCAGTATCCGCGCAATACTGAAATCCGCAACGTGCGCCAACTGTCGGTCGTCTCTGCCGAGGAATTGGCCGAGATTGCCGTGGATTGCGGGTTGGAAACGCTGGACCCTGCGCTGATCGGCGCGTCTTTGATGATTGGCGGTATCCCTGACTTTAGTCACCTGCCCCCCTCATCGCGTTTGCAATTCGCGGATGGCTCTACGATTGTGGTCGATATGCAGAACCGTCCCTGTCATCTGCCCGCCAAGGTGATCAACGCCGGTCATCCCGGTGCAGGCGACAAATTCAAAACCGCGGCGAAAGGCAAACGCGGCGTGACAGCTTGGGTTGAACGTGAAGGGAGTATCCATCTGGGTGATACCGTCACGTTGCATATCCCTGACCAACGCCCATGGGCCCCTTAGGTTTCCCATCCGACACAAGCAGACGTACTGCCGACGATTCCGGCGGTGAATATGTCGCAATCACAGTGCATGGGGTGATAACCAAGCGCTAGAAGCGGTCAGGGACACACACGGCAATTGCCAAGAAATGGGTAAGGTTTTCATGGAATATAAGTCTGATATCGAGATCGCGCGCGCCGCACATAAGCGCCCAATTCAGGAAATCGGTGCGAAGCTGGGCATCGAGAGCGACGATCTGCTGCCCTATGGCCACGACAAAGCAAAGGTCAGCCAGCGACTGATCAACGCGGTACAAGACCGCCCCGATGGCAAGCTGATCCTTGTCACTGCAATCAACCCGACACCTGCGGGCGAGGGCAAGACAACCACGACTGTTGGTCTGGGCGACGGTCTCAATGCCATTGGCAAGAAGGCCGCGGTTTGTATTCGCGAAGCCTCGCTCGGGCCGTGTTTCGGTATGAAGGGCGGCGCTGCGGGCGGTGGTTACGCGCAGGTCGTTCCGATGGAAGACATGAACCTGCATTTCACAGGCGATTTCCACGCGATTACCTCGGCGCATAACCTGCTGTCGGCGATGATTGATAACCACATCTACTGGGGCAATGAACTCGAGATCGATATCCGCCGTGTGGTGTGGCGGCGCGTGCTGGACATGAACGACCGGGCTTTGCGTCAGATCACGACGTCTCTGGGTGGTGTGGCCAACGGCTTCCCGCGTGAAGCAGGATTTGACATCACTGTGGCATCCGAGGTCATGGCGATCCTGTGCTTGGCCCGCAATCTGGACGATCTGCAAAAGCGTCTGGGCAATATCATTGTGGCCTACCGCCGCGACCGCACCCCTGTCTACTGCCGTGACATCAAGGCCGATGGCGCGATGACGGTGTTGTTGAAAGACGCGATGCAGCCGAACCTCGTGCAGACACTCGAAAACAATCCGGCCTTTGTGCATGGCGGACCTTTTGCCAATATCGCGCATGGGTGCAACTCGGTCACCGCGACAACAACTGCACTGAAGCTGGCGGACTATGTCGTCACAGAGGCAGGTTTCGGTGCCGATCTGGGTGCCGAGAAATTCATGAACATCAAATGCCGCAAGGCTGGCATTGCACCATCTTGCGTGGTGGTTGTGGCCACGGTGCGCGCGATGAAAATGAACGGGGGCGTTGCCAAGGCCGACCTTGGGACAGAGAACGTCGCGGCGGTCGAGGCGGGATGCGCCAACCTTGGCCGGCACATCGAGAACGTCAAATCCTTTGGTGTGCCGGTCGTCGTGGCGATCAACCACTTTGTCACCGACACCGATGCAGAGGTTGAAGCGGTAAAAGCCTATGTCGCAACCCAAGGGTCCGAGGCGATCCTGTGCAAGCACTGGGCGCTGGGATCAGAAGGGACCAAGGATCTGGCGACACGTGTGGCCCAGATTGCCGACGCGGGTGAAGCGAATTTTGCTCCTATCTATCCCGATGACATGACCCTTTTTGACAAGATCGACACGATTGCCAAGAAAATCTACCGCGCTGATGGTGTTGTTGTTGATGGCAAAATTCGCGAGCAGTTGAAGACGTGGGAAGAGCAGGGATACGGCAATCTGCCGGTCTGTATGGCCAAGACACAATACAGTTTTACCACCGATCCCACCCAGCGCGGTGCGCCGACAGGGTTCTCGGTACCGGTCCGCGAGGTGCGTTTGAGCGCCGGTGCCGGCTTCATCGTTGCCATCTGCGGTGAGATCATGACCATGCCGGGCCTGCCACGTGTGCCTTCGGCCGAGCAGATCATGCTGAATGATGCAGGCGAGATCGAAGGGCTGTTCTAACTGATACGGGCGGGGCCATGCCCCGCCCATTTCCTATCCGACCAACAAAGAGAAGACGTAATGACAGCAACAGTAATTGACGGAAAAGCCTTTGCCGCAAAGGTCCGCGGGCAAGTCGCCGAAGGCGTGGCTAAGCTGAAGGCCGATCATGGCATCACCCCCGGTCTGGCTGTTGTTTTGGTGGGCGAGGACCCTGCCAGCCAGGTCTACGTCCGGTCAAAGGGCAAGATGACCGTCGAGGTCGGGATGGCGTCTTTCGAGCACCGATTGGATGCAGACACCTCCGAGGCGGATTTGCTGGCGCTGATTGCGCAGTTGAACGATGATCCTGCTGTGCATGGTATTCTGGTGCAACTTCCGCTGCCCAAGCATCTCAACAGCGATCTGGTGATTAACAGCATTGATCCGGCCAAGGACGTTGATGGCTTCCATATCTCGAACGTGGGCTTGTTGGGTACGGGGCAGAAAAGCATGGTGCCGTGTACGCCTTTGGGCAGTTTGATGATGCTGCGCGATCATCATGGGTCCTTGTCGGGGATGAATGCCGTTGTGATCGGCCGCTCGAATATCGTGGGCAAACCGATGGCGCAGCTTTTGTTGAATGACAGTTGCACCGTCACAATCGCCCATAGCCGGACCAAGGATTTGCCCGATGTCGTGCGACGGGCCGATATTGTAGTGGCCGCTGTGGGGCGTCCGCAGATGGTCACGGGCGACTGGATCAAACCGGGTGCCACAGTGATTGATGTGGGCATCAACCGGATCGATAAGCCCGAAGGCGGCACCCGTCTGGTGGGGGATGCGGATTACGACAGTTGCGCCGCCGTCGCCGGTGCGATTACCCCTGTGCCTGGTGGCGTGGGGCCGATGACCATTGCCTGTCTGCTGGCCAATACGCTGACCGCCTGTTGCCGTGCAAACGGGTTGGCAGAGCCTGAGGGGCTGACCGTTTAAACAGGCACAGGGATGGCTTTGTGGCCAGTCATGATCGCGATGATCTGTCCGCTAAAGAGTTTGCGCAAGTCTGCGGCTTGGCTGGAGAGCCCGCCCGTATAGGCGCCATAGGCGGGCATGATCAGCCTGTGCGCATCATAAAGGAACGCCGCCCTGCTGCGCCCTGCAACGCGGTGTTTGGGGTGATAGTGACCTGACACCTCGGCTGTTTCCGCCGTGGCTATATGGCAGAAGATGAGTGTGCCAATAGTCATTTGCGACCGATGTGTTCCGCCAAGGTCAACCGGACCCGGATCGTGATTTCCCTCGATCCACACCCATGATTTGCCTGCCTGCAAACGTGTCAGCCAAAGCCGCGCATCCTCATCAAGGCTGTTGGCGGCATCAAGGTCGTCGAAGCTGTCTCCGAGGCAGATCACCTGTCGGGGTTGGGTCGTGGTGATATCGGTTTCCAGCTTTTGCAAGGTCTCCTGCACCTCATAAGGGGGCAACATCACGCCGCTGCGCCGCGCGATCCGTTCGGATTTACCAAGATGCAGGTCAGAGACGCAAAGTACTGCGTGTTCAGGCAAATACAGCGCGCCTGAAGGCAAGGCGCTGCATCGGGTTCCGCAAAAATCAAAGTGATAGGCGTTCATGCTCTGTTCCTGGGGTAAGTCCTACGCGAGTTCAAGAGTCAAAGCGATGATACACCGGCGGCAGCCATCAGTCGGGCGGCCTCTTCCTCCATCAGGCGTTCACGGCCCGCGCCCGCAACGGCGATCCGCCCCTGTTCAAGGAACATGGGTAGGGAAAGCGGGGTCACGCGGTCAAGGTTCAGGTGGTCGATGCGACCTGCGGTGCGTGTCAGCATTTCCTCGATCCGGCCAAAATCGACCAGCCCGCGCATCGCCTCTTCGCGGGTGATCCGCAGCATGAGGTGATCGGGGTCATATTTGGACAGGGTGTCATAAAGGATGTCGGAGGAAAACGTGGCCTGTCGCCCGCTCTTGCGGGCTTGGGGCAGGTTGCGTTCAATCAAACCGGCAATCGTGGCCGCACCGCGGAATGTGCGCTTCATCACTGCATTGCCAGACAACCATGTTTCAAAATCCGCGCGCATATTGGCGGGTTGCAGCAAGGGGGTCGGGTCCGTGACAGGATCAAGGCCCCAGATCAGTGTGGCATAGTCCGTCGCGACGAAACCCATGGGATGCAGATTCAGCTCTTCCATGCGCTGGGTGACAAGCATGCCAAGGGTCTGCATCGCGTTACGCCCCGCGAAACCGTAGATGCAAAGATGATGGCGCCCTTCGTGCGGAAAGCTTTCCACCAGAATACGGTCCGCCTCGGGCAGTTTTGAGAATTTACGCTGCAGGCCAAGCCATTCAGCGGTATGTGCGGGCAGTTCGGGCCAGTCGGGTTGGTCGAACATGCGCAGAATGCGCTGCGACAGCTGGGTAGAATTGGCGAATTTCGTGCCCATAAAGGTGGCGATCTTGGGCGTTTTGTCGGCACGGCGCGACACTTCAACCGTCATTTCCTTCAGGTTCTCGTAGCGGACAACTTGTCCGCCGATCAGGAAAGTATCACCGGGGGTCAGGGTGGCAGCGAAAGCCTCTTCGACCTCGCCCAAGGGTTTGTAATTGCCCTTCATGCGCACTTTGAGTGTGTCGGTATCCTGAATGGTCCCGATGTTCATGCGGATACGTTGTGCCGCCCGCGGGTCGCGCAACTGCCAGTGCCCGTCTGCGGTTTGGAGCAGGCGTTTCCATTTGTCATAGGCGCGCAGAGCATAGCCACCGGTGGCGCAGAAATCGAGGCAGTCGTCAAAGGCTGCGCGCGACAGGTCACGATAGGCACCGACAGTCTTGATTTCGCGGTAAAACGCATCTGCGTCGAAAGGACCGGCGCAAGCGGTAATCAGAATGTGCTGACACAGCACGTCACGGGGGCCGGCACCTTTGGGGTCACCGTCAAGATCATGGGCTTTGACGGCCTCAAGTGCGGCGACGCATTCGACCACTTCAAAGCGGTTGGCAGGGACCAAGAGCGCCTTGGAGGGCGCGTTGTAGCGATGGTTCGCGCGTCCGATGCGCTGGACCAGCCGTTTGACGTTCTTGGGTGCACCAACCTGGATCACCAGATCCACGTCACCCCAGTCGATACCAAGATCAAGCGAACCTGTGCAGACGATGGCGCGCAATTGTCCTGCGACCATCGCCGCCTCAACCCGTTCGCGTTGTTCGCGGGCAAGACTGCCGTGGTGGATGCCGATGGGCAGGTCGTCGGTATTGGCAAGCCAGAGGTTGTGAAAGAAAATCTCGGCCTGGGCGCGGGTGTTGTGAAAGATCAGCGTCGTTTTGTGTTTCTTGACCTCTTCGAGCACGGCGGGGATCGCATATTTCGCGCCGCCGCCTGACCATGGCGGCCTCTCTTGCGTGACCAGCATCGCGATATCCGGATCAGGGCCGGGATCGGCGTTGATGATGTCGCAAGGGTCGGGGTGGCGGGCAAGTTGGCGCGCGATGGCGGCCGGATCTTCCACTGTTGCGGAAAGGCCTACCCGCCGCAGATCGGGGGCAAGCGTTTGCAGGCGGCTGAGGGCGAGCATGAGTTGATCGCCACGTTTGCTCTCGGCCAGTGCATGGATCTCATCGACGATAATGCGCTGCAGGCCTTTGAAGATGCGCGGCGCATCCTCATAGCTCGTGAGCAGGGCGAGAGATTCGGGCGTCGTCAGCAGGATATGGGGCGGGTCGGCGCGTTGGCGGCGTTTTTGGGTGTAAGTCGTATCGCCAGTACGGTCCTCAATCCGGATGGGCAGACCCATTTCTTCGACAGGGCGGCGCAGGTTCCGTTTGATGTCAGCGGCGAGCGCTTTGAGCGGCGAGACGTAGAGCGTATGCAGACCTTCGTGCGTTCCGTCTGCGAGTTCGATCAGGGAGGGCAGGAATCCGGCCAGTGTCTTGCCGCCACCCGTGGGTGCGATCAGCATCAAGGCAGGGCTTGCCGCCTGATCAAGCATGGCCTGCTGATGCGGGTGGATGGTCCAGCCGCGGGAGGTGAACCAATCTTGGAAAATGGGGGGCAGGGCGGTCATGCTGCTAAGGTGACGTGCAGGGGCGGTGCGTCAAGACGCACCTTACGTTTTGAACGCCAAGCAATGAAAAAGGCCCCCATGAGGGGGCCAATTCCGGGAAATGCTAGTGCACGATATCTTCTTCCTTCACGAACATGTTGGCCCATGCGCGGTCAATCAACTCGGGTGACATCTGGTAGGGGATGCCCTCGAATTCGCAGATCGAAATCATCTGGTCGATCAGGAAGATCGGCTGATAGTTCGCGTAGACGTTGTCGATTTCCGGATAGCGGACGTTCAGCAGATGCACGAGCGTATCCTCGTCCAGTGGCATCTTGCGCTTGCGTGCGACCATCGCAAAAATCTTGAGGAAGTCTTCCTGGTTCGGGCCGTCAATCTTGATCTTGTAGAAAATACGACGCAAGGCCGCTTTATCGAAGATCGCGTTGGGGTGGAAGTTGGTCGAAAACACCACGAGCGTATCGAAGGGCACTTCGAACTTTTCACCTGATTGCAGGGCAAGAATGTCCTTGTTTTCTTCCAGCGGAACAATCCAGCGGTTTACGAGCGTCTGCGGTGGTTCGGCCTGACGCCCAAGGTCGTCCACGATGAAGATGCCGCCGGTTGATTTCAGCTGCAAAGGCGCCTGATAGGTCCGCGCGGTCGGGTTATAGACAAGGTCGAGCATCGACAGCGACAATTCACCACCGGTAATCACGGTGGGGCGTTCGCAACGCACATAGCGAGTGTCAAAGCGGCCAGAGGTGCGGCGCAGGCTGTTGGGATCATCCACGTCGTCTTCAGCCGCGCTGTGGACGATCGGGTCATAAACGGTGATGACCTGACCGGAATATTCGATCGCGCGAGGCACATAGATTTTATCGCCCAATGCGTCACGGATACCGTTCGAGATCGAGGATTTACCGTTACCGGGTGGTCCGTACATCAGGATCGAACGACCTGCGCTGACCGCAGGGCCCAGGTTGGACAACAGGTCTTCCGGCAGAACAAGGTGCCCCATAGCCGTCTGCAACTGGTCGCGGGTCAACTGGATGTTGCGGATTGACTGGCGTTGGATCTGCTGGCGATAGATATCAAGGGGCACAGGCATCGCGCCGTAGTACTCGGACTGGCCAAGCGCGTCGAGTGCGCGCGCACGGCCTGCGTCTGTCAGCTGATAGCCCATTTCGTTGCCGCTATTGGCGTTCAGTGTACCAGTCGCTTCCAGCAGCAACTGGCCCCGTGCCATGTCAACCAGTTCCTGCGTAACAGGAATCGGCAGGCAAATGGCGCGGCTGATCGTCGATACCAGATCGAGGTTCATGCGGAACATCGTCTTGATCAAGATGTCGCGCATCATGGCCATTGGCAAAAGCATGGCTTCGAGGCTGCGCGGCGCCGGAGGCGCCATTACACCGTTTGTTTGCACATTCATGTCAGGTCCCGCCCATCAAAATCACATCCTGGCCGCAGACTCAGCGGCAGTTGCCCACGAGTGTAGTGGAAACTATGGCAAAATAGTGGATAAACATGTGCCTGTCCAAGGCATTGACCGAGTTTCAGAGATAAACTGCGGCGAGCACAAGATATAGTACAAGCGTCATGCTTAACGGGAAGCCCTT
Organism: Yoonia sp. R78084; assembly: GCF_044595625.1. Taxonomy (NCBI): domain Bacteria; kingdom Pseudomonadati; phylum Pseudomonadota; class Alphaproteobacteria; order Rhodobacterales; family Paracoccaceae; genus Yoonia; species Yoonia sp. R78084. The sequence continues at coordinate 2,401,306 of NZ_CP138993.1, read as the reverse complement.
CGGGAAATACCGGCCGGCATTCCAGCTCTTCCACCCAGCCACAGGCCGTTTGAGCGGTGTCAGGCGAAACAGCGTGTGTACAAACAGGGCGCCGAGCAGGCTGGCTGCGAAAACACGCAAAATCACGTCGACATCCGACATGACAAAGAAGGGGGCCATTGCGGCGATCAGTTTGGCGTCTCCGCCGCCCATGACGCGCAGGGCCCAAAGCGCCATACAGACCACCAAGGCGACGGGAAAATGCAGCCATTGCCACAGATACATTTCCCATCCAAAGGCAAAAGGCCCGAGCACCGCGTAGACGACAAGCATGACAGCCACCGTTCTATTGGTGATCTTCATGTCACGCATGTCGTTCCATGAAATGAACAATGCCAGCGGAATGACGGCCGGAAGAAACCAGTAGGCGGCGTAGGCTGTCATTCCTGATTGCGCCTAGTTGCCAGTATTGTTTTCGAGAGCTTCCAAAGCGCGGGCGGCTTCTTCGAAATATTGGGGGTGCGTATTGATCGCGTCATTCAACAGCGATTTGCCGATCGTGATGTCGTTTTGCTTGATCGCGGCAAGCGCCATTGTGTGCATCAACTGGGCCCGCTCGGTCTGGGTCATCGGGATAACAGGGATCGCATAGTTCCGCTGTGCACCACGGGCCAACACAAGGTTGTTCTTGGCGGTGAACATGTTGCTGTTGAAACGCAACGCATCACCAAAAAGACGCTCGGCGGCGGCATAATCGCCCCGTGTCAGTTTGGAGAAACCCCAGTTGTTGTAAACCGTCGCAGGGCGTGTGGTAAGCCCGACCGCAGTTTCATAGAAGCTGTCTGCCTTCTCCCATTGCTGGCGGCTATCTGCGACCATTGCCTCAAGCCGGTAACGCTGGAATGTCTCATAAGTCGGGGGCACGGTATTGAGCGTCGCCGCCGCTTCGTCCCACTGATTTGCGCGGATGAATGCATCGGCCAGTTCAACGCGGTCGGTGTTCGTCGCATCTTCGTTTGCGACAACAGCCTGCCATGCCGTGATAGCCTCTGTCGGTCGCTTGGCGCGGATCAGTGACTTTGCCAAGCCGCGCTGCAGGTCTATCCGTCCGGGGTCATTGGCGTTGGCGCTTGCGAAATAGCGCACGGCCTCGTCGGGGTCACCGACTGTCAGCATCACATCGTTGAGGTTGGTTTCGTCGACAACGTTAATATCTTGCAGGGCACGCTCGACTTGTGCCTCGCCGGGTTGATCACAAGCGGACAACCCGATGGTTGCCGCAAAAAGCGTCAGTAGAATTGGGTGGCGCATTTTTCTGCGTCCTCTTGCTGCTCTTGCCTATAGTGGTTCCGACATCAATACAAAATCACCTGCACCGCGCCGGATCAGATTAAAGTTCTGATATTCTTGTTCCTCAGTATTGATCGGATTTTCCAATTTTGCGAGTGCTAAGCGCAAATTGTCGCGGATTTCGTCCGAATTTCCGTTATCCGCGGCAAATGCGCGACGGAAAACCTCGCTTGCCTCACTGACATTCCCCCTTTCCATCAAGATGACGCCAAGATTGTTCCAGGCGGGGGGAATGTCGGATCTTCTTCAACAGCACGGCGCAACCATCGTTCGGCCTGTCCCAAGCGCCCCAGATTAAGGTTGGCCGAACCGATGGCGGACATCGTATCGACATTGAGACCCTGCTGTGCGGCGGCGCGGTTATAGGCTTTGAGGGCCAATTCATATTCACCTGCCGCCATCAGGCGGTGGCCAACGATCAGGCCGTCTGCACTTTCACCACGGGCCACACCGGGCGCAAATACGCCATCCGGAGAACGATTAAGGCCGCCTGTCGCGCAGGCGGCCAATGATAGTATGACGAGGCCAATACCAAGCGGCCGTAGCTTCATGGCGGGTTAGCCTCCTAGCCTAGGTTCACGGCGATCGCATAGATTGACGGGCCAATCAGCATTGCCATCAGTGGCGGCACGGTCAGCATCATGGTTGCCAGGGTCATTTTCGTTGGCAGCTTGTTCGCCTTCTCCTCGGCGCGCATCACGCGTTTGTCGCGCATCTCTGCGGAATAGACCCGTAGCGCGTCAGCGATGGAGGTACCAAATTGCGACGACTGCACCAGCACAGTGACAAAGCTGGCAATATCCGGAACACCACAGCGATCGGACATGTCCTTGAGAACAGTGTTCTTGTCCTTACCGGCTTTGGATTCTTGGCTTACGATCTCGAACTCATCTGCCAGATCAGGGAAACCGGACTTCAGTTCGCGTGCAACGCGGATGATGGACTGGTCCAAGGATTGGCCCGCTTCAACGCAGACGAGCATCATGTCAAGACTGTCAGGGAAAGCGTTCGTGATTGCCTCCTGACGCATTTGCTGGCGACGTGTCACCCAGTACTTTGGCAAGACGTAACCAAAACCGCCTGGGATCAAAATCCACATCGCAAGTTGCTGGGTCGTGGCCTCGACACCTGTTGTCATCTGGAAGAGCGTATAGGCGCCACCGCAGAGAAGGCCAAAGATACCCAAGGCGAATTGCAGAAAGTTGTAAATCCGCACCGAGTTCTTACTGCGATAACCGGCCTGCAGCAACTTCAGCTTAACTGCGGAGTATTCATCAGCGTTCTGCGGCTCGAGGAAGTTGGCATATTTCTCGAGTTTGTCTTTACCAGAGGCCGAGCGTAATTGCTTGCCTTTACCCTTTTTCCCAGCTTCGGGTGACGTGTTCGCCGCCTTGATCCGGTCAAGCGGGTCAACTTCGCGCTTCAGCAAGACGGGGAGTGTCACCAGAATAAGAAACACGCCCAGCAAGCCGACAATCATCAATGGACCATATGGCCCCAGCATGTCGGTGATCAGTGTTTGGATATCTTCCATCTGCAGCCCCTTAGACCTTAATGTTGACCAAGGCCCGCATCACAATGAGGTTCACCACGAGGAATGCAACCACGATCAGAACAGCGGGAATGAAAAGCGGACTTGTCATGACTTCATCATAATAGTCGGGTTTGACAAGGTTAATACCGAGCAGTGCCAAAATCGGGAAAGCCGACAGCAGGTTACCGGACCATTTCGCCTCAGCCGTGATCGCAGCAACGCGGCGGAAAAGACGGAAGCGTGCGCGGATCACCTTGGCCAGACCATCCAAAATCTCGGCAAGGTTACCACCGGACGTCTGCTGGATTGTTACAGCAACCGCAAGAAAGCGCATGTCCTGATTGTCGAGCCGTTCCGCCATCGCCTTGAGCGTTTCGCCCATATCACGACCATAGGCGGCCTCGTCTGAAATCATGCCCATTTCAGTGCCCAGGGGGTCTGGTACTTCGCGTGCAACGATTGCGACGGCGGATGAGAACGGGTGCCCCACACGCAGCGAACGCACCATCAGTTCCACAGCTTCCGGCAGCTGCTCTGCAAGCATGTTCATACGCTTGTTGGCCTTGCTGTTCACCCATACGTAAACGCTACCGATCCCCATCAGAACTGCAACGAGTGCACGGATCGGGACGCCAACGTCTGTCATGACAGTCAAAAGGGCAAAGGAAACACCGCTCAGCACAACCATCATCAGCATCAACTGAACCGGTGTGAATGCGATATTGGCTTTTTGTGCGCGATCAGCCAGCAAAGAGTATACGGGAATACTCTGCGACTTCATGTGCTGGGTCATCTCCTTGCGGAGTTGATCCAGAACCTGTTCGCGGCTTCCACCTTTGTCGAGCATATCCAGACGACGGTTGACCTTGCCGTCCATACTTATCGACTTGCCAAAAATGACAAGGTAGGCACCCTGAACAAGCGCCAGAACGGCGACAAAAATCAGAACATAGATAAGTGGTTCGACTGAAATCATGTCGTTTACTCCGCGACCATCGGTTCAAAGATGGCAGGTGGAAGATCATAACCCCAAAGCTTGAAGCGCTCGGAGAAGTGGCTGCGGACACCGGTCGCTGTGAAGTGACCGATAATTTTGTTGTCTGGTGTCAGACCAACGCGCTGATACCGGAAGATTTCCTGCATCGAGATAACATCGCCTTCCATACCGGTGATTTCGGTGATGGACGTCATGCGCCGTGAACCATCCTGCAAGCGGGATGCCTGCACGATCAAGTTCACAGCCGAAGAAATCTGGCTGCGCATCGCTTTGATCGGCATTTCAATACCGGCCATAGCGATCATGTTTTCCAGACGCGATACACCATCGCGCGCGCTGTTGGCGTGGATCGTGGTCATGGAACCGTCGTGGCCGGTGTTCATTGCCTGCAACATGTCGATAACTTCTTCACCACGCGTCTCACCTACGATGATGCGGTCAGGACGCATCCGCAGGGCGTTTTTGAGACAGTCACGCTGGGAAACGCCGCCTTTTCCTTCAACGTTCGGTGGGCGGCTTTCCATCCGGCCAACGTGGGTCTGTTGCAGCTGAAGTTCCGCTGTATCCTCGATTGTCAGGATGCGTTCGGCGTCGTCGATAAAGCCGGAAAGTGCGTTCAGGGTTGTGGTTTTACCCGAACCTGTACCACCGGAAACGATAATATTGAGGCGGGTGGACACCGCCGCCTGAAGGTAGGCTGCCATCTCCTCGGTAAAAGCGCCGAATTTGACAAGCTCTTCGATGCCAAGCTTGTCTTTCTTGAACTTACGAATGGAAACAAGCGATCCGTCCACTGCAATAGGTGGAACCATCGCGTTGAAACGCGAGCCGTCGGCAAGACGGGCGTCAACATATGGGTTGGATTCATCGACGCGCCGGCCAACAGCAGACACGATCTTGTCGATAATCCGCAACAGGTGCCGTTCGTCCTTGAAGGTAATGTCCGTTAGTTCCAGACGTCCGTCACGTTCCACAAAGATCTGTTGCGGGCCGTTGACCAGAATATCGTTCACCGTCTCGTCTTTGAGCAGCGTTTCCAGCGGACCAAGGCCGGTCACCTCGAAGAAGAGATCCTGGCTCAGGGTCTGGCGCTCTTCGCGGTTCAGGACGATTCCCATATCCTCGAGGGTCTCGTTGGCGATCGCGTTGATTTCTGTGCGCAACTCCTGCTCGGAGGCAGTTTCAAGCGCGGCAAGGTTCAGGTTGTCCAGCAGGGCCTTGTGCAGCTCCAGTTTGATCTCACCCAAACGCTCCTTTCGGCGTTTTTCCTTGTCCATTGGTGCCACTTCACCCGGACGCCGTGCCTGGGTCGTCTTGTGAAGGGGCTTACGTCCGTCATCGGCCTTCGCTACAGGCACCGCTGCAACGTCGACTTTGGAAGGGGCGGTCGGTGTGACCGTGGCAGCATCTTTTGGTAGAGTCGGCTTTTTATATTTTGAAAACATAGCGTTACCTCTCAAGCATTCGCTTCGGCTGTATCTGCTTGGTTGACATCATGGATCGATTTCGCGAGCTTCATAATCTCTTTGCGCAGGGCATTCTTTGGGACGGTTTCTGCCATCGGCGCGCCGTGGTCTGCCGCTTGCATGACCGGTTTGCCGCCATCAGGCAGTTGGACCTCGATAGAAATGCCAAGATTGTCGGAAAGGCGCTTCACGCGGCTTTTACCGTTCATATCGGCAAATCCGGGCGCGCGGTTCAGCAAAAATCGGATCTTTTCGAACGGCAAATCTTCAGACTGCAACGCACGCTTGAGCCGTAGCGTATTTTGCGCCGAACGCATGTCAAGCTCAATCATCGCGAAATACACATGAGCCAATTCGAGAACGGTCTGGGACCATTCAACCATCGTCGAAGGCATATCAATGATGACATAGTCGAAGTTGCTGGCGGCCATCTGGATCACGCGTGTGATGTCGTCCGGCGTGATCATGTCGAGCGGAATCATGTCCATCGGCGCTGTCAGTACATGCAGCTTATCGCCATAGGTCAGCGTGGCCTGCATGAAGGTTTCCGCATCCATCGTTGCTGTGTCGGTCAGCAGTTCAAGGACAGTTTCGCGACGGGGCAGGTCAAGATATGTGGAAGCAGAGCCGAACTGAAAGTCGAGGTCGAGAAGGCAGACTTTTGGCGGGTCCTTCTTGTCAATGTTCGACAGTTCCCAGGCGAGATTGACAGCCAGCATAGTGGCACCGGTCCCGCCTGCGAGACCATGGATGGGGATGATAACCCCCGATCGGTCACCACTCACCTGGAACCCTTTTTCACCGCTTTGCGGTGCGGGTGTTTCCTGCTTGGTCAGTACACGTTCGATTGCGCGCGCCAATTCATTTTCAGGAAGAGGGTAGGGGACAAATTCGTCACCGCCTTCGCGCAAAAGCTGGTGCAGCGCGGTCGGGCTGACATCTTCTGCGATAAGGATCACTTTGACAGATGCGGCTTTAGCGGATGCTATGACCTCGGAGATGGTTGAAAGGTTGTCTTCGTCCTCGGCATCCATCGCGAGTGTGACAAACTGAAGACCGCGCGCCTCCGGCTGGCTTAGAAATGCGATGGCATCCTCAAAACTGAGGTCACCCCATGCATCGCCCAATGCCGCTTCCATATCTTCGATCAGGAGATCAAAATTCTGCACGTCACGACTGATCGTGCACGCCACGATTTGTGGCGGATCGCTCTGGACAACCGGGCTTGTACTCATCTTCTTGATGTCCCCATCACTTTAATTTCACTCAAAATCACCAGCCAGTAGTAAGACTCACCTACCATACCGGCCAGGTTTGCCTAAACCATGGCAATAAAACCAACTTCTGGTCCAATCATTACTGGGAAATTTGTCGATAATAGGACCAAATCAGCTCGACTGTGCAGATATTTGCGACGATTTGCAATTCTTTGGTCAAATGTTGACGCCGGATCAAGAATCCGGCGTCAACGAAGCGCGAAAGCGCATATTTTTAGAGGCCGTCTGTCGCAGTCGAGGTTGCCGGAGCAGCACTTGCAACATATTCGCGGAAAATAACCGCAGCGTATTTACCGTTCAGAAGCATTGGATCGTTCTCAACGAATCCAGTCACCTCTGTGACCGTGCGACGGTTACGACGCTCGCGGCCCTCGGTCACAACAAGCGGCTGTGTTTCACCGAAGGATACGACGGCTTCCAGTCGGCTGCGGTCAATCCCTTGCGACGCCAGGAACGACACGACGGTTTGTGCACGGCGCAAGCCGAGTGAGCGGTTATAGCTCTGGCTGCCGACAAGGTCAGTGTGGCCGTAGACTTTGAAGCGGACCTCAGGGAACTGGCGGATCCAGTCTGCCTGTCTCATCAGTGTTGCACGCGCATCGGCGTCCAGAACTGTCGAGTTGAAGGCAAAGTTTACCGTTGTGTTCACATCGGCTGCAAAACGACGCGCAAGATTGATCGTGTAATCCTGTGCACCTGTCTGAACCAGGCGGTTGTTCATTGTCGCTTCGCCAAAATCACCAGAGTCGATCGTTGACCCTGCCTCAGTAAAGAACGAAGCAGCTGCGATTTGCCTGTCAGCAGAAGAGCAGGCGCCCAGTGTTGCGGCCGCGATGGCTGCTGTAATCATATATTTCATCGACTTACGCTCCAATCATTCGTCAAGGACATAGCCGTAGGACCCGCTAAAGTCCTGGCGTGCCACTTCGCCTGCGCCACCTGTTGATGGGCCACCTGTCCGGGCCACTTGGCCGAAGAGGAAGAGCCCTTGCTCGGTGGGTGGGCGCACACGATCCGTTGGCAAGGCCAAGGCTTCGCCCCGTGTCGGTGACACAAGGTGTGGCGTCACAATAATCACCAGCTCTGTCTGGCGACGCGAGAATTCAGCGCTTCTGAACAGCGCACCAAGGACAGGGATATCCCCGACCCATGGAACCTGACCGTTCAAGTCGTTGAAGTCATCCGAGAGCAACCCGGCGATTGCAAAGCTTTCGCCATCACGCATCTCAACTGTGGTCGATGTTTCGCGACGGCTAAAAGCATCGACAGAGAAGCCGTTTGCCTGAAAGCCGCTAGAAGGGTCAATCGCCGATACTGCGGCGCTGAGTTCCAGATTGATGATGTCGCCATCAATCACGCGTGGAATAAAGCTGAGCTCGACACCGAACGGCTTATATTCAACCGAGATTGTGCCGCCGTCATTTGACGATGGTACAGGATATTCACCACCGGCAAGGAACGTCGCCTCCTGACCGCTGAGCGCCGTCAGGTTTGGCTCTGCCAAAGACCGCACAACACCCCGTGTTTCAAGAGCTTCAAGCAAGATACCCACTTCGAGGCTACCTGCACCGAAGCCAAAAACAAACGCGCCGTTGTTGGAGTTTGACGCTGGGACGGTATTTGCGAGAGCACCGTTAATCGCGGCTTGGCCAACTGTGCGGTTTGTACCACCAGTGATGCTGACATCGTCACCGAATCCAAGACCGGACAGTGAAAGTGAAGAAGACAGCGCTTTGCTGACAGATCGCTGCATTTCTGCAAAACGCACCTTCAGCATCACCTGCTGTGTGCCGCCTACGGTCATCAGGTTTGACACACGCTCGGGTGCGTAGCGCTCTGCAAGATCGAGTGCGCGATCAAGTCGTGCGATCGAGCTTACTGTACCGGACAGAACGATCCCGTCATTTGCTGTGCGGACCTCGATGTTTTCGCCTGGCAAAATTTGCGTCAAACGCTCTTTGAACTCTGCCATGTCAGGTGAAACATGCACTTCCACGTTTGTAATCAGACGCCCGTTTTCACCCAGAAGGGTTAGGGTCGTGCGGCCGGGCTCTTTGCCCAGAACGTAGATTGTGCGGTCCGACAGTGACGAGATATCCGCAATGCCCGGGTTCGCAATCGAAAGTTCGGTGAAGGGCACATCGCTCTCCACAACAACGGCCCGACTCATCGGAACGCTCAGTGCGCTGGACGCCGCGCCGCGCAGAACGCGCAACGTTTCGGCCGGTGCAATAGTTGGTGCTGCCGCAGTTAGCGACAACGTCAAGCCAGCAATAGCTGCCTTTAAGAATTTGTCATATTTCATAAGTGACCTGCCTCTCCGATCACGCCTCGTTATAACGGGTCTTCCCGCCCATGATGCGCTGACCATGAGGCACAACCATATTTATTGCAATAATCAAGGTGTTGGAGGGCGGAGCGAATGTGGGTTAAACGCAACACTTGCTAGGCCGTGTGTATGTTCTTGCGCCCCACACAAGATTTAGCGGGGCGTAAGAAAGATATCGTCAATTCAGTGAAGTGGCCAGTTCAGTTGGCGCATTCGACCTCAACCTGAATACGTTCGGTCCCGTTGCGCTGGGTGACAAAGCAGCGTTCTTCCTCGACAATCTCAGGCTCCGGTTCACGCACCTCTTCCACAATGCCCAGAACATCGCGGATGTTGGTTTCAATCGTTGTGTCTCCGGGCGCAAGGTCGTCACGGCCCACTGGGGTCAGTGAAAGTGTTCCTGCTGCCTGCAACACTTGCAGATCTGCAAAGTCTTCTTGCGATACCTGAATAACAGCGCCGGTGCCTCTGCCACGGTCATCCGGTTCATTCATCGCGATAATCTCAAGCCTGCTTTTTACCAAGCGCGAAATATTTTGGCCCCGATTCACACTGCCAACCCAATAAAGGTCGATCAGATCAGAAGTCCTGAGATCGCCTGCGAATGCTTGCGTCATGTTGTCGGGTAGTGGAAAGGCCCGCATCCCAGGATCAAGGAGCGCCGTAATACCCTGAGGTGCCCCTGCTGCTGTTACTTTTGCATTCAAGATCGGTTCGTTCGCCTGCATGGGAATACGGACCACACGCGGTACATTCACGCCCTGCGGGAACAGTTCTTCTTCTGTTGCAAAGACGCCTTCTGGCAAATAGTCGCGCGCATACTTTATGATCTGAACATCATCTATAGTCAGCAGATCACCATATGTGAGCGACCGCGAGGGTGCGTAGATATCTACAGTCCGGATCGCCGTCGCAGACCGCTGACGTTCACGCTCCAATTGGGTTGCTTGCGTTTCCATATACTGGTTCACCATATATACGGCGAAACCGGCAAGCCCCATCCCGATCAAAAGTACCAATCCAAAAACTGCGCGCATTTCCAAGCCTCTCGTTTCACGCCCTTTTGGCGCAAGGGTCGCTCACTTCTTTATACCAAACTTGCTGTCCGATTGCCAAATTTGCAAGGTTCTCACGGTTTAACAGTAATTCTCGTATCTCGACAGCAGGGTTAACTGGTGTTCTACGTCTGCGCAATCTGTTTGGAGCAGCCCTTCGTTAGTGCAACGACTTTGGAATGCGATGTATTCTTGTCTAACAATGCGCCTGATGTCTTGGACCACCCTACGCGCATGGGCCGATCTTGCTTAGAGAATTCGCCCAATAAAGAATCTAGGGAAGCTCGACATCATCCATCGCAAGCTCGATATCATTCGCAAGATCAGTGGTCCCGCCACTGAATGTTTGCACAACGACCAAGCCCAGAGTGCAGATTGCAGCAGTTAACACTACAAAGTCGACAGTGATCGCGCCGTCTTCATCGTTGAGAAAAGCCGAGTATATAGGTTTCATTGTTCTAGTGCCTTTGTACGATAAGCTGCGCACCAACATGGCTGGCTACGCCTAATAAAGAATTACGCTTCGCACTCAAAACTCAACTCGCGCAGCTTTTTAGAACTTTCTGCTGCATGAGCGATCACTCTTACAGAAGAAGCCGCGCCACTAATCAAATGGCGCGGCCTCGAAACTTAACTCAAAGCAAGACTAGGTCTTAGCCAGCGTCCATGTTGCCGAGCGAGTCTTCGATGTCGTTTGCAAGGCCAGTAGCACCGTTGCTGACCGCAGTACCAACTGCCAGGCCCAGAACAACGATTGCAGCTGTCAGAACAACGAAGTCAACTGTTACAGCACCGTCTTCGTCGTTGCGGAAGTTTTCGATAAATTTAAGCATTTCATTCCCTCCTCAGGGTATAACTAGAGTTTTGTCGTTCCGCGTCGGCATTTGAAGATTTGTACGCAAACGCGAACGCCGTCTTGGATGAGTAGATATAGCCATTTGAATGGGGCAGCACTTTGGCATCAATCAGTTTTTTTCGCCACAGACCGGAAAATTTGTCAGGGAATTTGTAAGTGACTGTTTTTAAATGAAAGAAATATTCATCTTTCGTTCATCTTCGCAGAAGTCCGTTGCTACAAAGCTGCCAATTCTGTTTGAATCCAGTTTATTGTTCCCAAAGTTCTGGCTTTTTGGCTGCTTTCTGCCATCTTTATATGAACAAAAAGCCTCGAGCAGGTCCAAAAATGAGTCGTAAATTAACAAGCGTAGCACTTATCAGTGCGATTCTCGCATCAACCCCTGTGGTCGCCGAGGTCGAGCGCCTGTTGCCGGACTTCACCTTCAAGCGTGTGCCGGTTCCCAGCGCGGGTTCTACAAACCGGATCACCGTTCAGATTGATCCAAACGCGCCACGGCTGGGCCCGGTTTATGCTGACCCTGAGCCAGAGCCTGTTGCGGCTGCTGGTGCGATTGCGTTGCCGCAGCCATCGGGGCTTGAATGGTTCTGGACCTCGGTTCCCACGGACATTGCTGCGCAGGGAGCGGTGCGGTTCCAAAAGGCAATCGCGCAACTTAACAATCCTCCAGCGGGGCAGGGTGTGCCCTCGCCGCGACTGCAATCACTGCAAAATATCGCCTCGGCGCATGGACGTAGTATCCTGACCGAGACTGTCGGCACCTCTGTGTCGCCTGCATTGGTCCTTGCGGTCATCTCGGTCGAAAGTGCGGGACGCACTGACGCTGTGAGTTCAGCCGGCGCAACCGGTCTGATGCAGTTAATGCCAGATACAGCAACGCGGTTTGGTGTGGATGACAGTACGGATGCCGCACAGAACATCAAAGGTGGCGTGGCTTATCTTGAGTGGTTGCTTGACCACTTCGAGAATGACGCTTTGCTGGCACTGTCGGGTTATAATGCCGGGGAAGGCAACGTGCGCCGGTATGATGGTGTGCCTCCGTTTTCGGAAACGCGGGCCTATGTGCCCAAGGTGCTGGCTGCCTGGCAGGTTGCCAAGGGCCTTTGCCAAACGCCCCCCGAACTCATCACCGATGCCTGCGTGTTCAATGTGAACGGTATCTAGACCGAAAACACATCTGACCATTCCGGGTGTTTGCGGCGCTCTGCATTCACAAAAGGACAAAGCGGCAGGATCTGGAAGCCTTTGCCACGCGCATCTGCAATCATTTCGCGCAGCAGCAGAAGGCCAACGCCTTCCCCTTCGTGACCACTCGCCACCTGCGTGTGGTCGGCAGAGACCGTTTGAGGTGACACCACAGAATAGGCCAGTTCACTTTCTCCCGATCGGTGCACAATAGAATAGCGGCCTTTGCGACCATTCTCTTCGTGCATGACTGAAAGATCAGACAATCGCCGCCTCGGTTGCGGCGCGCAGTTCTTCTTCTGTCACGCCATCGGCAGTTTCGACAATGCGCAAACCACCCTCGACAACATCCAGCACACCGAGATTGGTGATAATGCGGTCAACAACACCTTTACCGGTCAATGGCAGGGTGCATGCCTTGAGGACTTTGCTTTCGCCATGCTTGTTTGTGTGATCCATCACTACAACCACGCGGCCAACGCCTGCGACCAGATCCATTGCCCCGCCCATGCCCTTCACCAGCTTGCCAGGGATCATCCAGTTTGCCAGATCACCGTTCTCGGCAACTTCCATCGCACCCAGGATCGCCATCGCGATCTTACCGCCACGGATCATGCCAAAGGATTGCGCGCTGTCAAAGTAGGCCGTCTGTGGAAGTTCGGTGATCGTTTGCTTGCCCGCATTGATCAGGTCTGCGTCCTCGGTGCCTTCGATCGGGAAAGGCCCCATGCCCAGCATCCCATTTTCGGACTGCAGTGTCACTTCGATCCCTTCAGGGATGTAGTTAGAAACCAGCGTCGGGATGCCGATCCCGAGGTTCACATACCAGCCGTCTTGCAGTTCCTGTGCGGCGCGCGCGGCCATCTGATTACGGTCCCACATGTTATGCGCTCCTCACTGTGCGTTGTTCGATCCGCTTTTCGTGATCCCCTTGGATCAGACGGTGGACATAAATGCCGGGCAAATGGATGCTATCGGGATCAAGGCTCCCTGTCGGGACGATTTCTTCCACCTCGACCACACAGACCTTGCCGCACATCGCGGCGGGCGGGTTGAAATTGCGTGCTGTCTTGCGGAACACAAGGTTGCCGGTTGCATCGGCTTTCCATGCTTTGACAATCGCAAGGTCGGCGAAAATACCCTCTTCGAGGATATAGGTCTCGCCGTTGAAATCCTTATGTTCTTTTCCTTCGGCAATCACGGTGCCAACGCCAGTTTTCGTATAAAAGCCGGGGATACCGCAGCCGCCTGCGCGCATGCGCTCGGCCAATGTGCCTTGGGGGTTGAACTCCAGTTCAAGCTCGCCCGACAGATACTGCCGCATGAATTCGGCGTTTTCGCCCACATATGAGCTGATCATCTTTTTGACCTGACGGGTTTGGAGCAAAATGCCGATCCCGAAGTCATCAACGCCGGCATTGTTCGACGCGAAAGTCAGGTCCTTGGTGCCTGCATCGCGGATTGCACTCAGCAAAAGTTCGGGGATGCCGCAAAGGCCAAAACCGCCCGCAGCGATAAACATGCCATCGTGCAAAAGCCCATCAAGAGCTGCGGCCGCGTTAGGGTAGATCTTTTTCATTGACGAACTCTCCGGCGTGATTTGCACAAGTTGTGCCGCCCAACACCGGGAGAGTCAATAAATTGCCGCGACGCAGAATTACCGTCAGCCGGCTTTCTTGGCCGCCGGTTTCTTTTTGGTGGCTGCTGTTTTCTTGGCGGGGGCTTTTTTGCGGGCCGGTTTCTTTTTGCCGGCCTTCTCTGCGCGCTCGTCAATCAGATGCACTGCCTGCGCCAGCGTCAATTCGGACGGTTCAACCGTGTCGGGGATCGTCGCGTTGATCTTTTCCCATTTCACGTAAGGTCCGTATTTGCCGTCATAAATATTGACCGGACCGCCTGCTTCGGGGTGTTCGCCCAATTCACGGATCGGCACAGCAGCTTTGCCACGTGCGCCACGTGACGCCACTTTCTCCGCCAAGAGCTGGACCGCACGGTTCATCCCCACGGTCCAGACGTCATCAATGCTCTCGAGGTTGGCGTTGGTCCCACCGCGATGCGATGTGCTTTCCGCGTGCTTCAGGTACGGTCCGTAACGTCCGATATTGGCCCAGACCGGAATCCCATCTTCGGGGTGCGGGCCGAGTTCGCGCGGCAGCGACAGCAGCATCAGTGCCTGATCAAGTGTCACGTCCTCTGGCTCCCACTCCGCAGGGATACCCTGACGGGGTGGTTTTTTGTTCTCTTCCGTCACTTCCCCGCGCTGGGCGTAGGGGCCAAAACGGCCTTTGAAGATGCGGATTTCGTCGCCATCATCAATGCCCAACAGCTTACCCTCTGGCGGGATGGCCGAGGCCTCGGCCTCTGGATTGGGTGGGCCGAAGGGCCTTGTATAGCGGCATTCAGGATAGTTCGAACACCCGATAAAGGCCCCGCCAGAGCGTGCCGTGCGCATCGACAGACGCCCTGCGCCACAGTTGGGGCAGAGGCGTGGATCGCTGCCGTCCTCGGTGGGCGGGAAAAGATGGGGTTCCAGCACCTCGTTGATTTTTTCCAGCACCTCGGTGATGCGCAAATCGGCGGTTTCGGCGATCGCCGCCGAGAAATCGCGCCAGAACCGCGCCAGCACCTTTTTATAGTCAGCCGCGCCCGCGCTGACCTCATCAAGCTGGTTTTCCAGATCGGCGGTGAAATCGTAACCGATGTATTTGCGGAAATAATTCGTCAAAAAGGCCGTTACCAAGCGCCCTTTATCCTGCGGGATCAGACGGTTCTTATCCTTCTCGACATAACCGCGATCCTGAATCGTGGTCACGATGGATGCATATGTCGACGGGCGGCCGATCCCCAATTCTTCCATGCGCTTGACCAGCGTCGCTTCTGTATAGCGGGGCGGTGGCTGTGTGAAATGCTGTTCGGGATCAACCGACTTTTTCTCGGCCTTTTCGCCTGCGGTCAGTTGCGGCAGGCGCTTGTCGTCATCATCGACAACCGTGTCGTCCTTGCCTTCCTCGTAGATCGCGATGAAGCCGTCAAAGACCATCACTTGCCCGTTCGCGCGCAATACGACCTGTTCATCGGCGCTGGTAATATCGACGACGGTGCGTTCCAGACGCGCGGCGGCCATCTGGCTGGCCATCGTGCGTTTGTAGATCAGGTCATAGAGCTTGCGCTGGTCGGCGTCGGCGATTTTTGCATCTTCAGTGCTGACCGACATCTCGGTCGGGCGGATGCACTCGTGTGCTTCCTGTGCGTTCTTGGCTTTGTTCTTGTAGAGACGCGGCTGGTCGGGCAGATATTTTTCGCCGAATTTGGCCTTGATCGCATCGCGGGCGCCTGTGACAGCCTCGGGCGCCATGTCGATACCGTCGGTCCGCATGTAAGTAATCAGACCTGCCTCATAAAGACGCTGAGCGACGCTCATGGTTTGTTTCGCACCCATGCCGAATTTGCGGCTAGCCTCTTGTTGCAAAGTCGAAGTCATAAAGGGGGGCGACGGGTTGCGGGTGGCTGGTTTCGCCTCGACTGACTGGATGACCAGATCGCGCGAATTGATAGCCTGCACGGCCATTTCGGCCTGTGTCGCGTTACCTAAATCAAACTTGTCGAGCTTTTTGCCCGCAAGCGTGGTCAGGCGCGCCTCAAATGTCTGGCCGCGCGGAGACTGCAAAAGCGCCTTAACGGTCCAGTATTCCTGACTGCGGAACGCCTCGATTTCCATCTCGCGTTCGACGATGATGCGCAGACAGACCGATTGGACGCGGCCGGCGGATTTCGCACCGGGCAGTTTGCGCCACAAAACAGGTGAAAGGTTAAACCCCACCAGATAATCCAGCGCGCGGCGGGCCAAATAGGCATCGACCAAAGGTTCATCAACCTGACGGGGATTTTTCATCGCCTCTGTCACGGCGGATTTCGTGATGGCGTTGAATACCACACGGCTGACGGGCGTGTCTTTCTTGATCGCTTTCTTGGCGATCAGTGCCTCTGTCAGGTGCCATGAAATCGCTTCGCCTTCGCGGTCGGGGTCGGTTGCGAGGATCAGCTCATTGTCGTTTTTCAGCGCGTCAACGATCGCCTTGATATGCTTTTTGCTGTCCGCCGCAATTTCCCATTTCATGTCGAAATCTTCATCAGGCAGGACGGATCCATCCTTGGGCGGTAGGTCGCGGACGTGTCCGTAGGACGCGAGAACAGTATAGTTGCTGCCCAGATAGCCGTTTATTTTTTTGGCCTTCGCAGGGGATTCGACAACGACAACGGGCATGAGAATCCTTTACAGACAATACGGTTCCTTAAGTCGCGCAAGATGTGGCGTCTGCCTGCCGAATGTCAATGAGGGTAAAAATCTTTGCGCGTGACTGCCGTATTCTCAGAGAACGCGGGCCAGTAAACCACCCGCATGCCGCGTGATTTTGCCATCGAGTTCCAAATCGATCAGGACGGGTGCGACGTCTGTCGCTGTCACCTTGATGTCACGCATCAGCTGGTCTTCGGCGATCGGTGCAGCGCTGAGGCGGGACAGAATTTCCGAATGCAGGGCCGCGAAATCGCGCAGCGTTCTTTCCTGTGGCGCAGCTTCAGGTAGATCAGGTGCGGGCGCTTCGGGCGCCTCTACGACCGGTGTTAATGCATCGATGACATCTTCAGCGCTGCGGACAAGCGTTGCACCATCGCGGATCAAAAGGTTGCACCCCCAGGCACGGGCATCAAGCGGGTGCCCCGGCACAGCCAGAACATCACGCCCCTGATCCAGCGCATTGCGGGCGGTGATCAGGCTACCGGATTTGCCTGCGGCCTCAACCACTACGACGGCGCGGGCAAGACCGGAAATGATTCTGTTGCGCATAGGAAAATGCCGCGCCTGCGGCTGAAGCCCCATCGGCATTTCTGACAGACGCACCCCGCGTTTTGCGATGTCTTGCGCCAGTTGCGTGTTTTCTGCGGGATATATTGTGTCGACACCGCCGGCCATGACGGCAATGGTGCCGCCGGCAAGCGCCCCATGATGGGCCGCGGCATCAATGCCGCGCGCAAGCCCCGAAACCACCGCAAAACCAGCTTTTGTCAAATCCTTGGCCAATCGTTTCGCCATGCGTGTCCCGAGGGACGATGCATTCCGCGCGCCAACAAGTGCGATCATCGGCCTTTGTAAAAGCGCCGTCTGTCCCAGCACCCACATCAGTGGCGGTGCATCGGCAATGTCGTAAAGCGATGAAGGATAGGCCGGTGATCCGTGCATCACCAATTGCGCCCCTGCGGCCTTACCTGCTTTGAGTTCCGCCCTGACCACGCCTTCCGGACAGATTTCGTAGCCGCTGACACCAGCGGCTTTCGCGACATCTGGCAAGGCGCGCAATGCATCAGCCGCGCTGCCGTGTTCTGCCAGCAGACGGTGAAATGTCGCAACGCCAACCCGGCGTGATCGCAATAGGCGGAGCCGGTTGAACAGATCCTCTTCCGTGGTGGGTAGGAGTGGGGGGTGAGTGGAAGAAACTTGTGTTCCGGTCATCCTGTAGGCTCCGCCATATTGCAAAGCTACTTTAGGATGAACGGGGTTAACGAGTTCTTACCGGATTAACATTAAATGCGTCGAAAATGCAGAAACCTTGCATGTTTGGCACGACGGGGCCGCAAAACCACAGCCCTGCCGCATCAGTCACTGAGAAGAATCAGCCTAGGCAGCCGCGCCACCCACCGTTAGCCCGCCAATCAGCAGGCTGGGCTGCCCGACACCAACCGGCACCCACTGGCCCGCTTTGCCGCAGTTGCCGATCCCGGGATCAAGGGCAAGGTCATTGCCGATGCCACGGATCTGTTTCAGCGCCGTCGCCCCGTCACCAATCAACGTGGCGCCTTTGACGGGGGCACCGACCACACCGTTCTTCACACGGTAGGCCTCGGTGCAGCTGAAGACGAATTTGCCGTTGGTGATATCTACCTGACCGCCGCCAAACCCCACCGCATAAATCCCGTCCTTGAGATCAGCGACAAGGCTTTCGGGTGCGGCGTCACCGGCCAGCATATAGGTATTGGTCATGCGCGGCATAGGCGCATGGGCGAAACTCTCGCGCCGTCCGTTGCCAGTTGGTGCGACCCCCATCAGGCGGGCGTTCTGGCGGTCCTGCATATAGCCGACCAAAACACCGTCCTCGATCAATGTGTTTTTGGCGCTAGGCGTGCCTTCGTCATCTACCGTGATCGACCCGCGCCTGTCAGGGATGGTGCCATCATCCAGCACGGTCACACCTTTGGCGGCAATCTGCTGGCCCATCAGGCCCGCAAAGGCGCTTGATCCCTTGCGATTGAAATCACCCTCAAGGCCGTGGCCGATTGCCTCGTGCAACAGAATACCGGGCCATCCCGGGCCGAGCACGACATCCATAACACCCGCAGGCGCAGGTTCGGCATCAAGATTGACCAAGGCAATACGCAGCGCTTCGCGTGCAACAGGTTCCCAATGGTCACGCCCGATCAGCCCGATCAGGCCCGCACGACCACCGCCGCCCATACCGCCACTTTCACGCTTGCCGTTTTCCTCGACGATCACGCTGATGTTGAGGCGCGACATCGGGCGGGTGTCGGTCACAAGCGTGCCTTCGGGGCGCAGAATCAGGACTTCCTGGTGAGACGCGGCGATGGTTGCTGATACCTGCACGACACGCGGATCAAGTGCACGGGCGAAGGCGTCTATTTCGCGCAGAAGGTCGATCTTGGCGGGAAAGGTGGCCTGCAGCATTGGGTCATCATCGGAATAGAGCTTACGATTTGTACCGGCAGGGGCTGCGGACATGGTGCCGCCACCGTCTCCGACGGCAAGGCGCGCGGTGGCAACAGCACGTTTCAGGGCGTGTTCGTCGATGGTGGTGGAATGGGCATATCCTGCGGTTTCTCCCCGCACGGCGCGCAGGCCGAACCCTTCGGATGCATCAAAACTGGCGGTTTTGATGCGCCCGTCGTCAAACGAGATCACCTCGGACTTGCGCCGTTCCAGAAAGAGCTCACCATCATCGGCGCCAGCGGTCGCTTCACGCAACAGCGCAAGTGCCGTATCCTGATCTAGATTGGTTTCAAACGGGCGAAACGGGTCTGCGGACATGGGTTTTTCCTTGTGCGGCGTGAATTTTGTCACGAAAGCGTCTGTTTGACGCAATAGCAGTTCTTGAGTTGTGCGTTAGGATATGGGACACGGTCTGTCGAATACAATGGGATTCCGTCCGTAGCCCGAATGGAATCGCCCGGGAGACGCACCATCGCAGGTGCAAATAAGATAGGGTACGATATGCGTTTGAACACCTTTGCAACGTCGCTTTGGACCACCGCCGGTCTGCTGATGGCGGGAACATCAGCAACAGCACAGCAGGTAAACCAAGAGCTTGAGATTGTGGGCCGACCAGTTGATCGCGGCATGGGCTTTCAGCCGTCTGCAACCGAACTGGCGCGCGATGTGGTCTGGCTCGACAACATGCTTTTGGTGATTATCACCATTATCACATTGTTTGTAACCGCACTGCTGGCGTGGGTCGTGATCCGCTATAACCACAAGCGCAACCCTGAACCCGCGACATTCACGCATAACTCGCCGCTCGAAGTCGCATGGACTGTAGTGCCAGTTGTGATCCTCGTCTTTATCGGTGCGTTCTCGCTGCCAGTGCTGTTCAAACAGCAGGAGATCCCCGAGGCCGATATTACAATCAAGGTCACCGGCTATCAGTGGTACTGGGGTTATGAGTACGTCGATCATGACTTCGGTTTCGAAAGCTACATGCTGGCCCGCGAAGAACTCGAAGAATACGGCTACAGTCAGGAAGAGTATCTTTTGGCAACTGACACGGCGGTTGTTGTGCCTGTCGGTGCAACAGTTGTGATGCAGGTAACTGCGGCTGACGTGATCCACTCCTGGACGATCCCGGCGTTTGGCGTGAAGCAGGACGCGGTGCCCGGTCGTCTGGCCGAACTGTGGTTTGCTGCTGAGCGTGAAGGGATCTTCTTCGGCCAGTGTTCCGAGCTTTGCGGTAAAGACCACGCCTATATGCCGATTACGGTAAAGGTCGTCAGCCAAGAGACATATGACGCTTGGCTCGCTGAGGCGACCGGCACATCCTAAGTGTGAGGGCGGGTTCAGACCCGCCTTGCATTCTTTGACAGGTCCAAAACATAAGGTGGGTGTTCACCCACCGCCCTATGACAAGGTTTGGCATGAGCGACATTAGCGCATCTGAAAGCACATATGAGGCGAACATGGGCGATTACTTTGCCCTGTTAAAGCCGCGTGTCATGTCGCTCGTTGTGTTCACAGGGCTTGTCGGGTTGCTTGTCGCGCCCGTGCCGGTCCATCCTTTTATCGGTTTCGTGGCAATCCTGTGTATCGCCGTGGGCGCGGGGGCGTCGGGCGCTCTGAACATGTGGTGGGATGCTGACATCGACGCGCGCATGCGCCGCACTGCCGGACGGCCGATCCCTTCGGGGCGCGTGGCACCGGGTGAGGCGTTGGGCATCGGTTTGGCACTCTCCGGGTTTGCGGTGGTGCTTTTGGCGCTGGCGACAAACTTCCTCGCGGCGTTCCTGCTGCTTTTCACGATCTTCTTTTATGCTGTCGTCTACTCGATGTGGCTGAAACGGGCGACCCCGCAGAACATTGTCATAGGTGGCGCGGCAGGTGCCTTCCCGCCGATGATCGGCTGGGCCGTGGCGACCGGCGGCGTCAGTATCGAAAGTGTGCTGATGTTCGCGTTGATTTTCATGTGGACACCACCGCATTTCTGGGCGCTCGCACTGTTTGTAAAGTCGGACTACGGGAACGCCGGTATTCCGATGCTGACCGAAACGCACGGGCGGGATTCAACGCGCCGGCATGTTCTGATCTACACGCTGCTGCTGGTTCCTGTCGCAATCGGGCTTGGTTTCACGTCGATCGGTGGCCCATTCTATCTGGCGATTGCTGTTTGGATGAATGTGTGGTTCCTCAAGGGGGCCTTTGATATCTGGTGGCGTGATGACGCGGCCTGCGAAGCCGACAAGCACAAGGTCGAAATCAAGGTCTTCAAGGTTTCTCTTTACTATCTGTTTGCGCATTTCGGTGCGCTCCTCGTCGAAGCGGCACTGCGGCTTTACGGGATTGGAGGCTGGTCATGACTCTGCATGTCGAACACGAACTGCATACGCGGCGCAAAGGCCGCAACTATGGGCTTGGGCTCATCTTGGCGGGTTTTATCGCCGTGATCTTTGGTCTGACTGTGGTGAAAGTTCTTGAACTGGGAAACGCGAACCAGTTCGAACGTTTTGACCACGTGGCCCGACCACAGCTTATTCCAGAAGAAGGGGCAGGCGAATGAAACTGTTTCCTAACCTGCAAGGGACAAACAGAACGCTGGCACAGACAGTCTCGGTCGTGATCCTTATGGGTGGCCTTGCTTGGGCATCGGTGCCTTTTTATGACTGGTTCTGCCGTGTCACAGGGTTTGGCGGCGCGACCAATGTCGCCGAAACAGGCAGCGATGTGATCCTTGATGAAACCATCAAGGTGCGCTTCGATGCCTCTTTGGCGCGTGATATGCCGTGGACCTTCAAACCTGAAGTCCGCGAAATGGAAATCCGTATCGGCGAAACGGGGCTCGCGTTCTACGAGGCGCACAACCCGCTGGATGTGCCGATTGCGGGGCAGGCGGCCTACAACGTCACCCCTTACGAGGCGGGAGCGTTTTTCGACAAGATCGAATGCTTCTGTTTCACCGAGCAAGTCCTGATGCCAGGCGAGACCGTGATGATGCCGGTGAGTTTCTTTGTGGACCCCGCCATCGTGGATCACCGCGAAGGGCAGTACGTTCATACGATCACGCTGAGCTATACCTTCTACGAAATCGACCTGCCGGAAGAAGAAATCCAAGCCTCACTTGCACCGCAAGCTTTGACACCCGCGTCGCAAGACGCCATACAAAACAACTAAAGACCAGCCTATAGGGAACGCACCACATGGCGCATGCAAAGAACCACGACTACCATATTTTGCCACCATCAATCTGGCCGCTTATGTCCGGATTGGGCGCTTTCATCATGCTGTTTGGTGCCGTCATCTGGATGCACGGATCAGGGCCATACATGTTCCTGATCGGCCTTGCGGCTGTTCTCTACGTCATGTTCGCATGGTGGTCGGAAGTTGTTGCTGAAAGCAACGCAGGTGATCACACACCGGTTGTCCGGATCGGCCTGCGCTACGGTTTCATCATGTTCATCATGTCGGAAGTGATGTTCTTCGCCGCGTGGTTCTGGTCGTTCTTCAAGCACACGCTTTATCCCATGAACGAATATGCGGGCACAACATACGTTGCCCCCGAGTTCTATCAGGTTGATGCGTTTCACCTTCCGCTGATCAACACACTCGTTCTGCTGTGTTCCGGCATGGCCGTAACGTGGGCGCACCACGCACTGGTCCATGAAAACAACCGCAAAGACCTGCAGAACGGTCTGTTGCTGGCGGTTGTTCTGGGCATCCTGTTCACCGGCCTTCAAGCCTACGAATACTGGTATCTGCTGGTCGAGCAGGACTGGACATTCGGCGGCGACAAGTTCTTCTCGAACTTCTTCATGGCCACAGGTTTCCACGGCTTTCACGTGATCATCGGTACGATATTCCTTTTCGTTTGCTATCTGCGCGCACGGGCAGGGCACTTTACACCGGAACGGCATGTCGGTTTTGAGGCAGCAGCCTGGTACTGGCACTTCGTTGATGTGGTCTGGCTGTTCCTGTTCTTCGCCGTCTACATCTGGGGCATTTAAGTGCGCTTTATGTAAGGTGGATCTTGATCCACGGTGCAAAATTCACAAACGCGCGGGTGCAATCTCGCGCGTTTTTACAATCAAGGGCGCAAGATGCTGCGTAAAATTCTGTTCCCCCTGATCCTTGGCATTGCCGGGTGTGGTGTCTTGGTCAGTCTCGGCCTTTGGCAGGTTGAGCGTTTGGCATGGAAAGAAGAGATTCTCGCCGAGATTGATCAGCGCTTGGCCGCAGCGCCCGTCCCTTTGACGCGGTTTGTGAATGAACAAAGTGATGAGTATTCGCGTGTTTCCGTCACCGGTCGCCCGACCGGAGAAGAGCTTCACGTGTTGGTGTCGGGCACCGAGGCAGGGACCGGATACCGTGTGATTTCACGGTTCGAAACTGATATCGGACCGATCCTCTTGGATCAGGGTCTTTTACCGCTTGAGGACAAGGACGCAGCCCCTCTGCTTGTGCAAATGCGGATGGTTGGGACACTCTTGTGGCCCGATGACCAGAACGACAGCACACCTGAACCGGATCTCGCCAGTAACATCTGGTTTGCCCGTAATGTCGAAACCATGGCCGAGGCGCTCGATACCCAGCCACTGATGGTTGTGGCCAGCCAGACATCACCCGCCGATCCGCGGCTGACGCCACTGCCTGTGAACACGGCAACCATCAAGAATGACCATTTTGAATATGCTGTCACATGGTTCTTGCTGGCCGCAGTCTGGGCGATTATGACCCTGTTCCTGATATTCCGGACGACACGCCAAAAGGACGCCTGACAGTTATGCGCTACATCTCGACCCGCGGGACAGCACCCTCGTTAAGCTTTGAAGAAGCGATGTTGACCGGTTTGGCGCGTGACGGCGGGCTATATGTGCCTGAAGAAGTGCCAACGCTGAGTTATGCGCAGATCGCGGCCATGGCTGGCAAATCCTATGAAGACGTGGCCTTTGACGTGATGCGCCCCTTTATCGGTGATACATTCACCGACGCTGAATTCCGCAAATTGATTTCGCAGGCTTATGCCGGTTTCGGCCACGCCGCGCGGGCGCCGTTGGTACAGCTCGATAGCAACCATTTCCTGCTGGAACTGTTTCACGGTCCCACGCTAGCGTTCAAAGACTTCGCGATGCAACTGATCGGCCAGATGTTTCAGGCTGCGCTGACACGGTCGGGGGATCGCGTGACAATCGTGGGTGCAACTTCGGGCGATACGGGCTCTGCCGCGATTGAGGCGTTCCGCGGTCTGAAGGCCGTCGATGTCTTTATCATGTACCCCCACGGTCGCGTGTCCGAGGTGCAGCGCCGCCAGATGACCACGCCGACCGAAAGCAACGTGCATGCACTGGCCGTGGATGGTGATTTTGATGATTGCCAAGCCGCCGTCAAAGACATGTTCAACGATTTCGCCTTCCGAGAAGAGGTGAAGCTGGCCGGCGTGAACTCGATCAACTGGGGCCGTGTCTTGGCGCAGGTGGTTTATTACTTCACGGCCGCTGTATCGCTTGGTGCACCGCACCGCGAAGTCAGCTTTACGGTGCCGACAGGGAATTTCGGTGATATTTTCGCAGGCTATATTGCCAAGAAAATGGGTCTGCCAATTGCCGACCTTGTGGTTGCAACCAACCGCAACGATATTCTGCACCGCACGCTGCAAACCGGTGCCTACACCAAAGAAGGCGTGGAACCTACCATCAGCCCCTCGATGGATATTCAAGTCAGCTCGAACTTCGAGCGCGCTTTGTTTGATGCCTACGGGCGTGATGGTGCCGCTGTTA
This sequence comes from Yoonia sp. R78084, assembly GCF_044595625.1. Lineage (NCBI taxonomy): Bacteria > Pseudomonadati > Pseudomonadota > Alphaproteobacteria > Rhodobacterales > Paracoccaceae > Yoonia > Yoonia sp. R78084. The sequence goes on along the minus strand of NZ_CP138993.1, from coordinate 2,376,735 downwards.
CCAGCCAGATGGAAGATCTGAAGAAGGGTGGTTTCGAAATCAGCCAAGGCGCCTATCAGATGTTGAAGGATACCTTCAAATCCGGCCGCGCCTCGGAGGAAGAAACACAGGCTGCGATCAAGACCTATCTGGCAAACCATGGCGAACTCTTGTGCCCGCATACCGCCGTCGGTGTGCATGTGGCCGAAGCACATCTGGGCACCACGCCCATGGTCACGCTTGCCACGGCACACCCCGCGAAATTCCCCGATGCTGTGAAAGCCGCCTCTGGTGTTGCTGCCCCTCTTCCACCGCGCATGGCGGACCTGTATGACCGACCCGAGCGCGTTACACGCGTCGGCAATGATCTGGCTGCCATTCAGGCGGTCATCAAGGAACGGATCCAGAATTGACCATTCAACTGCACACGCTGTCCAACGGCTTTCAAATCGTGACCGAACATATGCCGGGGCTGAAATCAGCCAGCATTGGCATCTGGGTCCAAGCAGGCGGGCGGCACGAACGGGTTGAGCAGAACGGGATTGCCCATTTTCTGGAACATATGGCGTTCAAGGGCACCAAGACCCGCAGCGCGCTGCAAATTGCCGAAGCCATCGAGGATGTGGGCGGTTATATGAACGCCTACACCAGCCGTGAAATGACAGCTTATTATGCGCGTGTCCTTGAAGACGATGTTGCCCTCGGGCTGGATGTGATCTCGGATATTTTGCTGAACCCTGTTTTTGATCCTGCCGAGATCGAGGTTGAACGCGGCGTGATCCTGCAAGAGATCGGGCAGGCACTTGATACGCCCGACGATATTATTTTCGACTGGTTGCAAGAGGTGGCCTATCCTGATCAGGCGCTTGGCCGCACGATCCTTGGTCCAACTGAACGCGTCAGCAGCTTTAACCGCGAAGATCTGAAAGGGTTTGTTGCCGAACACTATGGCCCCAACCAGATGATCCTGTCTGCTGCCGGTGCCATTGACCATGATGCGATAGTTGCACAGGCAGAGGCGCTTTTCGGCCATTTGGCCGCCGTGCCGCGTGCGCCCGAACTCATGCAGCCTGCCAAATTTGGTGGCGGTGAGCGGCGCGAGATCAAGGACCTCGAACAGGTGCATTTTGCGCTGGCGCTGGAAGGGCCAACCTATCTGGACCCCGCGATCTATACCGCGCAAATCTATGCCAGCGTCATGGGCGGGGGCATGTCGTCGCGCCTGTTCCAGGAAGTGCGTGAAAAACGCGGGCTCTGTTACACGATCTTTGCGCAGGCGGGGGCCTATGAGGACACGGGCCTGACCACGATCTATGCAGGCACGAGCGCCGAACAAATCGCAGAGCTTGCGAATGTCACCATGGACGAGATGAAGCGCGCCGCGGATGATATGAGTGCTGCGGAAGTCGCCCGTGCGCGCGCGCAGATGAAAGCAGGGCTCTTGATGGGGCTGGAAAGCCCCTCGAACCGTGCCGAACGGTTGGCACGGTTGTTGTCGATCTGGGGACGTATTCCGAGTATCAGCGAAACAGTCGCGCACATTGACGACGTCACAACCGGTGATGTGAAGGAATTTGCAGGACAGATGGCGGGACAGGCTGGCACGGCGCTGGCGTTTTATGGCCCCGCTGCGGCGGCCCCGTCGCTTGAGGCGCTGAAAGCGCGACTGGCGGCCTAATGCTCGGGGCCAAGAAGAAGGTCCGGATCGAAACCGAGCGGCTGACGTTGCGCCCGCCGATACATAGTGATTTTCGGGCATGGGCGGCCCTGCGCCGTGACAGCGAAGCCTTTCTGAAGCCCTGGGAGCCGACCTGGGCCCCTGATCATCTGTCGCGCAAAGCCTTCACCAATCGTGTCTATTGGGCGCAGCGTTCGATTGCGAACGGCACGGCGATGCCGCTTTTTCTGGTGCGGCGCGAAGACAACGGGTTACTCGGGGCAATCACGCTCGATCATATCCGCCGGGGTCCGGCACAATCGGGCATCACAGGCTATTGGATCGGTGAGCCCTTTGCCCGCCAAGGCTATATGCGCGAGGCTATTCAGGCGGTTGTGCATCATGCTTTCACAGCAATGGATCTGAGCCGGATCGAGGCGGGGTGCCTGCCTGAGAATACAGCTTCGCGCCGTTTGCTCGAGCTGTGTGGCTATAAATACGAAGGTGTGGCGCAGAGCTATTTGCAGATCAACGGACGCTGGCGCAATCATGTGCTCTACGCCAACCTGCGCAGTGACCGACGCGGCAAGACCGATGTTGGCTAGGGCGCGCCTGATAAGGATAAAACGGCCATGACACTTCCCCAAACACCGTCGTTCCGGCTTGATGGCAAACGGGCCTTGGTGGTTGGTGGTTCGTCCGGGATCGGGTTGGGCTGTGCAGTGGCGCTGGCTGATGCAGGGGCCGAGGTGACGGTGGCCGCGCGGAACGCGGCCCGCGTCAGCCAAGTGGTGGCCGAGATGACCGCAGCCGGTATGAAAGCGCAGGGGATGGTTATGGATGTGGCAGAAGTTGCCGCGACCGAGGCGGCGGTGCTGGCAGAAGGCCCCTTTGATGTGCTGGTGAATGCAGCTGGCTTTGCGATCCACGCGCCCGCAGTCGAGACGAAAGAGGCCGATTTCGATGTTGTCTCGGACATCAATTTCAAAGGGGCCTATTTCCTGACACGTGCCGTGGCTAAGGGCCTGATCGCTGCTGGCAAGCCGGGCAGTCTGATCAACATTTCCAGCCAGATGGCCCATGTGGGCGGAAACGACCGCGCTGTTTATTGTGCCACGAAATTCGCGGTTGAAGGCTTTACCAAAGCGATGGCGATTGAGTGGGGCAAGCAGGGGATCCGTGTGAATACGATCTGCCCCACGTTTATCCGCACGCCGCTGACCGAAGTGACGTTTTCCGACCCTGACAAAGTCGCGTGGCTGTTGAGCAAGATCAAACTGGGCCGCGCAGGCGAAGTCAGTGATATCATGGGGCCTGTGGTCTATCTTGCCTCGGACGCGGCTGCGATGATGACCGGCACCCACATGCTGATCGACGGTGGCTGGACGGCGGAGTAATCATGGTTGGACGCGCGCGCGATCCGGTCCATGTCATAGCCTGATCTAAGGAAAATTAAGATGCTTAACCCTGTTACACCGGATTTCGAAGACAGCCTGCGCGCCTTGCTGCCTGCGGCCGCGTTCAAGAATGGCACCACACCCTACCTGTCCGAGCCGCGCGGTCGCTGGGCAGGGCAGGGGTTTGTCGTGGCGCCCGCCAGCACCGAAGAGGTCGCAAGCATCGTAAAAGCCTGCGCCGCAGCGCGCGTGGGCATCGTGCCCTATAGCGGGGGCACCGGATTGGTGGGCGGGCAGTTGTTGCAGGAAGGTGCGCGGCCGGTGGTGCTGTCTCTGGAGCGGATGAACCGCATCCGCGAGGTCTACCCTTCCGAAAACGTTCTTGTTTGTGATGCAGGTGTGATACTGGCCGATGTGCAGAAAGCGGCAGAAGACGTGGGGCGTTTGTTCCCGCTGTCACTGGCCTCGGAAGGGTCGGCGCGGGTTGGCGGGTTGCTGGGCACCAACGCGGGCGGTGTGAATGTGCTGCGCTACGGCAATGCGCGCGCGCTCTGTCTGGGGCTTGAGGTGGTGCGTGCGGATGGCAGCATCTGGCACGGGCTGACGCGGCTACGGAAAGACAATACGGGCTATGATCTGCGCAACTTGATGATTGGCGCAGAGGGGACATTGGGGGTTATTACCGGTGCTGCACTTAAGCTGGTACCGCGCCCTGTTGGCGTCGGCGCTGCCATGATGGCAGTGCCATCGCCTGCGGCCGCTTTGGAGCTTTTGGCGCTGGCGGGTGCCTTGATCGGCGAGGGCATATCCGCCTTCGAGATCATGCACCGTCAAGGCTTCGATTTCCTGACCGAAGTCGGGCCGGAGTATAAACAACCCTTCGCAGAAGTACCGGAATGGTGTGTGCTGATCGACGTCGGGCTTTCAGCAGGGATCAGCCCCGAAGCGGCGCTTGAGGGGGTGTTTGAAAAAGCGTTCGAGGCAGGGTTGGTGACCGACGGGGTGATCGCACAAAGCCATGCGCAGCGAGATGCTTTTTGGCATATCCGCGAAAGCATTCCAGAAGCGAACCGGCGGATCGGGTCCGTCAGTTCGCATGATATCTCACTCCCGCTGAGCGCGATCCCCGCGTTCATCGCGCAGTGTGAGAAGGCTTTGGCAGAGGTTGGCGCGTTCCGGATCAATTGCTTTGGTCACTTGGGTGACGGCAACCTGCACTATAACGTCTTTCCGATGCCGGGGCGAAGCCGTGCCGATTATGAGGCGGAACGGCCAGAGGTGAAGCGCGTTGTGCATGATCTGGTACATGCCATGGCAGGGTCTGTCAGCGCCGAACACGGGATCGGGCGTCTCAAGGTCAAAGACCTGGAGACTTACGGCGATCCGGTGAAGCTCGACATGTTGCGAGCGATCAAGGATGCGCTGGACCCGCTGGGGATCATGAACCCCGGTGCCGTTTTGCGGCAAAGGGAGATGCCTCCGGCGGAAGTTTGAAGGGACATGGAAAGTGGGGGCTATGCGCCTTCAAACTGGCAAAGCGCGTGGACGTTCATGCCGAGGCTTTCCAGTTTTTTGCGCCCGCCCAGATCGGGTAGGTCGATGATGAAGGCGCAACCGATGACATCGGCCCCCATGCGTTCGATCAGTTTGATGCCCGCCTCTGCGGTGCCGCCTGTCGCAAGAAGGTCGTCGACCAGTAGGACTTTCTCGCCCGCCTGCAGCGCGTCGTCGTGCACTTCCATCGTGGCTTGGCCGTATTCAAGCGTATAGTCCTGTTCAATTGTCTTGCCGGGGAGTTTGCCTTTCTTGCGGATCGGCACGAAACCAACCGACAGTTGGTGTGCGATTGCGCCGCCAAGGATAAACCCGCGCGCTTCCAGTCCCACGACCTTGTTGATGGGTTGGCCTGCATAGGGGTGCAGCAACTGGTCAATCGCGATGCGGAAACCGCGCGCGTCGCTGAACAGCGTGGTCACATCGCGGAACATGATCCCTTCATGCGGGAAGTCTGGGATGGTGCGGATATAGTCTTGGACGGTTTTCATTATCTCTTCCTAAAGGATGCGGCCAGCGATGGCGTCGAGTTTCGCAACCAGTGCGGGATCACGTTTATCGGGGGCGGTCATCACCGCGTATTCGAGCGCGCGGTCACAGCCGTAGGGGCAGGGGGCGCGGTCTGCGCCGAGCAGGGCGGGCAAGCGGCTGATCAGGTCTTGGGCCTTGGTGCCATTGCCTTGCAGCGTCTTGATCACGTCGCTGACGTCGACGGCACCATGATCCGGATGCCAGCTGTCATAATCGGTGACCATCGCAACGGAGGCATAACAAATCTCGGCTTCGCGGGCGAGTTTGGCTTCGGGCATATTGGTCATGCCGATCACGTCGCAGCCCCACGCGCGGTAGAGTTTGCTTTCAGCCATAGAAGAGAATTGTGGCCCTTCCATCGCAAGATAGGTGCCGCCGGTGTGGATCGTGATACCCGCAGCGCGGCCGGCGGTTGCGCAGGCCTCCGACAGGCGCGCGCAGGTCGGGTGGGCCACGCTGACGTGGGCCACACAGCCGGTGCCGAAAAAGGATTTTTCGCGCGCAGAAGTGCGGTCAATGAATTGATCGACAATCACAAAATCACCGGGCGCCATGTCTTCACGAAAAGACCCGCAGGCGCTCACGCTGATGATATCGGTTACACCCAGCCGTTTGAGCGCGTCGATGTTTGCGCGGTAAGGCACAGTAGTGGGTGAATGCACGTGGCCGCGTCCATGACGCGGCAAGAAGGCCATCTCGACGCCGTGCAATTGTCCCGTCAGGACGTCGTCAGAAGGGGTGCCCCATGCGCTTGGGGCTGTCACCCAAGCGGCATTTTCCAGCCCGTCCATATTGTAAATGCCCGAACCACCGATGATTCCGATTTTTGTCTGCATGACCTGCCCTGCTGTCGCTTCATTGCTACATTGAAGCGGATCAACCCCAAATGGAAGCCTGTGCGCCGTGCCAATGCTGCAACACCGCATGATCGGTCGGGGTTGAGGGGTGACATCCACGGGGCGCTGCTTTAGGCCACCCGTAAATTCCCCATGCACAGGATTTCACATGGCCCGCGCCCTTTTGGCGACTTTCGCTGACAGTCTCAAACTCACCGACCCGGATGCCCCGCTGACGGCCGGTCAATGGCGGGTGGAAATTCTGTCCGGTCTAACAGTTGCTCTGGCGCTGGTGCCAGAGGCCGTCGCCTTTGCTTTTGTTGCAGGCGTTGAGCCTTTGGTCGGGCTTTATGCTGCGTTCATCGTCGGCCTGATTACTGCGGTCTTTGGCGGGCGTCCGGGGATGATTTCAGGCGCGACGGGTGCTTTGGCCGTTGTGATGGTCAGCCTTGTTGCCGTGCATGGTGTCGAATACCTCTTTGCGACGGTTGTCTTGATGGGGTTGATCCAACTCTTTGTCGGGATCATGCGATGGGGCAAGTTCATCCGCCTTGTGCCACATCCGGTGATGTTGGGCTTTGTGAATGGTCTGGCGATTGTGATCTTCCTTGCGCAATTGGGCCAGTTTCAGGTGCCCGGGACCGCCGAAAGCGCGGGCCACGGCATGGCCAACGGGCAATGGTTGTCAGGTGCACCGCTTTATCTGATGCTGGCGTTCGTGGCGCTGACGATGGTGATCATCTGGGTCATGCCCAAGATTACGAATGCGATTCCTGCACCGCTGGCAGGGATCGGGATTGTGGCTGCGATTGTGATCGGTTTCGGGATTGATGTGCCGCTTGTCGGTGATCTTGCAGACATCGAAGGCGGCTTGCCTGCGTTCCATGTGCCGATGGTGCCGCACACATGGGAAACGCTGGAAATCATCCTGCCTTATGCGCTGATTCTCGCTGCGATCGGTCTTATCGAAAGCCTGCTGACCCTGAACCTTGTCGGTGAGATGACCGGCAAGCGCGGCGGGGCAAGCCAGGAATGTCTGGCCCAAGGCGCAGCCAATACAGTGACCGGTTTCTTTGGCGGCATGGGCGGTTGCGCGATGATCGGACAGTCAATGATCAACGTGAAATCTGGCGGGCGGACACGGGTTGCCGGAATCGCGGCGTCTCTGTTCCTTTTGGCATTTATCCTTTTCGCCAGTGGTCTGATCGCGCGTATCCCGCTGGCCGCACTTGTCGGCGTGATGTTTATGGTCGTCATCGGGACCTTTGCGTGGAACTCGCTGCGTATCCTGCGCAAGGTACCCCGCACGGATGCTTTCGTAACGATCCTTGTGACGGTGGTGACTGTGGCAACGGACCTTGCAACGGCAGTCGTAGTGGGTGTGATCGTTTCCGCGCTGGCCTATGCATGGAGCAACGCAACCCGCATTCACGCCATCAAGCGCGAAAGCCGGACTTCGGCTGGCGCGCAGGTCTATGAAATCCAGGGACCGCTGTTTTTCGGTTCATCTGACGGATTCATGGAAATTTTTGACGTCGAATCCGACCCTGATGTGGTCATTGTCGATTTTGCCAATAGCCGCGTGGCCGATCAATCCGCGTTGCAGGCTATCGAGGCACTGGCCCAGAAGTATGAGGATGCCGGCAAGATCATCCAGTTGCGTCACCTCAGCCGCGACTGTCACAAGCTTCTGTCAAAAGCTGGCCACCTCATGGTCGATAGCGACGATGATCCCGACTATGCCCTCGCCGTGGATTACAGCGTGAAGACCGGCATCATCGGCGGGCACTAGTCGTTATTCACCGGGGCGTTGCAGGCTAAAGACCTCGCGGATGGTGGAATAATCGCGATAGCCAAGCCGTGTGAGCGGGTTGAACGTGGTCACATCAAACATGCCATCCACAAGGCAATTGTCGCGGATATGCACGCCTGTCACTTCGCCAAAGACGGCGAAATTGGCTTCTCCGGGCAGTTGCACGATCTGGGTCAGTTTGCATTCCAGCGTCGCGGGGGCGTTAAGGACGCGTGGGCAATTGATCGTCTCACATTCCCCTTTTTCGATACCGGCAAGAGTGAATTCATCCGTGTCGCGGTCCCATGCACCGGACGTCTGGTTCATCACGTCACGCGCGGCGTATTCGACAACATTCACGGCAAAGACGCCGGTATCGCGGATGTTGGCCACGGAATCCTTGGTGCCATCGCGGTCGGGTTTGCTGCTGGTTGAGGCGAACATGACCTGGGGCGGCACATAGGCCACGGCGTTGAAGAAAGAATAGGGCGCAAGATTGTCCAGGCCGTCTGCACCACGCGTTGCAATCCAGCCAATCGGGCGGGGCGATACAATGGCGTTGAACGGGTTATGTGGCAGGTCGTGGCCATTTTTAGGTTCGTAGAACATGCAATGCCTTTTCGTTTTGTTGCCCAACAGGTAGCGTCTGACTATCGCGTGGCCAGATGAAAGACAAATGCAACAAACGGCAATCACATTGGCCCAGGAAACAGCGGACGACTGGTGGGAAATCGAAGCGCTTTATGATCTCTGCTTTGCACCCGGGCGGTCTGCCTTGTCTTCTTACCGCTTGCGCGAGGGTGTTGAACCGATCGGCCCGTTGTGTCTGACCGCCCGTGACTCAGACGGTATTCTGGCAGGTGCGGTGCGCAACTGGCCTGTTCTGGTGGGGGGGCAACAGGCGGTTCTGCTTGGCCCAATCGCCGTTCACCCGACGCGACAGGGCGAGGGTGTAGCTGCAATGCTCATGCAGCGCTGCTTGGCAGATGCGCGCGCCCTCGGATGGTCGCGGCTTATGCTCGTCGGTGACGCGCCTTACTATCAACGTTTCGGGTTTGAACGGCTCGACGGTGTTACCATGCCACCGCCGACGAACCCTGATCGTGTGCTGGGGATCGCTCTTTCTGACGGTGCTTGGGATGGTGTGACGGGCATGGTCACATCTCTGCGCGATTGAAATTGGCTTCCCCTGTTCCCATTTCAGAGGGATGGATGACAAAAGCGCCGTGATGAAAGAGATCAATCCTCCGAACCCGCCCCCACCGCTCAGCGATGCGGCAAAGGCCGAGATTGCTGCTTTGGCCGCGCGTCAACGCAAGGCAAATGGCATGTTGATGACCGCAATCAACTATGTCGGCGGGCAGGTCGAAGACGGGCTCAAAATGTTGCCCGCAGGTGTCCGTGGTCAGATGGACGATCTGGCACGCACGGCATTGCGCCATAGTTTTGACATCGCAAGCCAGTCGCGCAAGGGGCGCGGGCAGACGATTGGCTCCGACCGTATCCACAAGATTTTGGGAACGATTTCAGGTGCCTTTGGTGGTGTGGGCGGTCTGCCAACTGCACTTGCCGAATTGCCCGTGGCGACCACTGTGATCTTCCGTGCAGTCCATCATGTGGCGGTGACCTACGGGGAAGATCCGGATGCGGAAGAAACCAAGGTCGAATGCCTTGCCGTCTTTGGTGCGGGCGGACCGGGGAGTGGCGATGACGGGATCGACACGGCCTTTATCGGTGCGCGGCTCAGTATCTCGGGTGCGGCTGTAAACGGGTTGATCAGCAAAGTGGCCCCGAAGTTTGCCACTGTCCTGTCGCAAAAGCTGGCGACTCAGGCGGTGCCTATTTTGGGTGCCGCGGCGGGCGCTGGCACCAATTACGCCTTTGTCGATTACTACGTCTCGATGGCCCATGTGCATTTCGGGCTGCGCCGCTTGGCGCGCATCTATGGTGAACAGGCAGTCACGGATCACTTCCATGCGGTTCTGGCCGCAGGCAAGCTGCCTCAGACCTGATAGACGAGCCAGTCGGCTACTGCACGGCGCACGGACTGGTCGCCATTGGCGATCGCTTCATCCATCACCGCCTTCACCTCATCCAGATTAACGCGGCGCAAGAGATGCTTGACCGGACCGACCGAGGCAGGGCGCATTGACAGGGTGCGCAGGCCAAGGGCGGCAAAGCAAAGGGCCTCAACAGGGCGCCCTGCATCTTCGCCGCAGAAGGACAGCGGTGTTCCGCTTTTCTCGCAGCGTTTGATGACATGGCTCAGGAAGGCCAGAAAGCTGGTGTCCAGCGTATCGTAGCGTTTGCGCACGCGCTCATTCTCGCGGTCGGCGGCGAAGAAGAACTGTTTGAGGTCGTTACCGCCGATGGAAATGAAATCGACTTCTTCGAAAAACGCATCTGGCGCATAGGCGAGCGAGGGTGTTTCCAGCATCGCACCCACGTCGAGTTTGGAGGGCAAGGCGTGACCCAATTTGGTTTCGCGCGCCATGGCCTTGTCCATTTCGGCGCGTGCCGCGCGAAATTCATTCATCTGGGTGACAAAGGGGAACATTACCGTCAGGGGCTGACCGTTTGCTGCGCGCAGCAGTGCCTGCAACTGCATCCGCAATACGCCCGGTTTATCAAGTCCCACACGGATCGCGCGCCAACCCATTGCAGGGTTCGGTTCATCGTTGGGCTTCATGTAGGTCAGCACTTTGTCCGACCCGATATCAAGTGTGCGAAACGCCACCCGTTTGCCGTCTGCGGCTTTCAGCACACGCGCATAAAGCGCTGAAAGCTCGGCACGGCGCGGCATTTGGGTGCGGATCAGGAACTGCAATTCAGTCCGGAAGAGCCCGACGCCTTCCGCACCCGAGCCCGCCAGCGACGGCAGGTCCGCAATCAGGCCAGCGTTCATCTGCAAGGAGATGCGCGTGCCACATTTGGTTTCCGCAGGCAGGTCGCGAATTGAGGCATAGCGTTCCTGCGCGCGCGTCTGCATCGCGATTTTGTCGCGGAACGCGGCTTGCACGGTCTCATCAGGGCGCAAATGCGCGATGCCCTGATCGCCATCGACAAGGATGGGGTCGCCGTTCAAGGCCTCACGGGTGACGCCTTTGGCGTTGATGATGAGCGGGATCGCCCATGCCCGCGCGACAATAGCGGCGTGACTGCCGACCGAGCCTTCTTCGAGCACAATGCCGCGGATTTTCTTGCCATACTCCAGTAGTTCACCGGGCCCGATATTGCGGGCCACTAGAATCGGATTGTCCGGCATGTCTGCACGGGCTTCAGCCCCTTGGCCGGTCAGAATGCGTAGCAAGCGGTTCGAGAGATCATCAAGATCATGCAGCCGTTCGCGCAAGTAGGGGTCTGCCGCACGCGACAAACGGGAGCGGGCGTGGGATTGTTCTTTTTCCACCGCGGCTTCGGCGGAGAGACCACTTTTGACGTCCTCTTCCATCCGCTTGAGCCAACTGGTTGAATTGGCAAACATGCGGTAGGCCTCAAGCACCTGCACCTGATCGGTATCAACCGAGCGTGCCCCCATCAGCATATTGTCAACGCCCTTGCGCAGATCCTCAATTGCGTCGCGCAGGCGCGCGGCCTCGGTTTCGGGGTCTTCCGAAATCGGATTCGTGACCACAACGCGGGGTTCGTGCAGGTAAACGACACCCTCGCTGGCCCCTTCCTGCGCAATCGAGCCGCGCAGCATGACAGGCTGTTGGTGGCGGGCCGAAAGTGCGGCACCTTCACCGACAAAGGCGCCTAACTCGGTCATCTCTGCAATGACCATCGCCACGATTTCAAGCGCGTAGACCTCATCCGGCGTATATTCGCGGGCCGCTTTGGACTGGACGACCAGCACGCCCAGCACATCGCCAAGACGCTGGATCGGGACGCCGCAGAAAGACGAATAACGCTCTTCCCCTGTTTCGGGCATATAGCGAAAGCCCTTGGCGGCTGGCGCATCGGCGGTGTTGATGACTGTGCGGCTATAGGCGGTTCGTCCGACAAGACCCTCGCCCAGGCGCATCCGCGTCTGGTGCACGGCCTCGGCCTGCAGACCTTTGGTTGCGCATAGTTCGAGCGTCTCGGCATCACGGAAGAGATAGATCGAGCAGACCTCGGTCATCATCGAATCTGCAATAAGGTTCACAACCGCATCGAGCCGCGCCTGACCTTCATTGTCAGCTGCGAGCGCCTCGCGCAGCCGTCCAAGCAGCTTACGGCTTTCGCTTTCTAGCCGATGTGGCATAGCCCCTCCTGTGGAACGGGCTGGCACACAAATGCGTCAGCCCGCTTTTTCCAATTCGAAAGCATCATGCAGGGCTTGCACGGCAAGTTCCATGTATTTTCTATCGATCAATACGGAAATCTTGATCTCTGAGGTTGTGATGACCTTAATGTTCACACCTTCAGCAGAAAGCACACGGAACATCTTGGCCGCAACACCAGTGTGGCTGCGCATGCCGATCCCAACGACGCTGACTTTGGCCACGCCTTCATCAGCAACCAAGTCGTGGAAATTGATCGCGCCGCTGGCCTTGGCATCCTGCATCGCCTTTTCGGCGCGTTTGACCTGATCGGTCGGGCAAGAGAACGTCATGTCCGTGCGCCCCTCTTCCGAGATGTTTTGCACGATCATGTCCACGTTTACGCCGGCCTCGGACAATGGCCCAAAGATCGCGGCGGCGATACCGGGACGGTCGGCCACCGAAATCAGGGTCATTTTCGCTTCGTCGCGGGAATAGGCGACACCGGCCACAACATTGGATTCCATGATTTCCTCCTCATCGCAAACCAGCGTTCCGGCGCTGTCCGATGGTTCCTCAAAAGATGACAGCACCCGCAGGCGCACTTTATAGCGCATGGCCAGTTCAACCGAGCGGGTTTGCAAAACCTTTGCACCCAATGAGGCCAGTTCCAGCATTTCCTCGAAGGCGATCTTGTCAAGCTTGCGCGCCTTGCTCGTGATACGCGGATCGGTCGTGTAGACGCCGTCAACATCAGTGTAGATATCGCAACGCTCGGCCCCGAAGGCGGCGGCAAAGGCCACGGCCGTTGTATCGGAGCCACCGCGCCCCAATGTGGTGATGCGGCCTTCGGGGCTGATGCCCTGAAAGCCCGCGACGACTGCGACTTTCATGCCTTCGCCGAACTTGGCGTTGATCCGTTCGGTGGGTATCTCTTCGATACGCGCGTTCGAATGGGCCGAGGTGGTTTTGACAGGCACCTGCCAGCCCTGCCAGCTGCGCGCGGGGATATCCATTTCCTGCAACCGCAGTGCCATCAGGCCCGCGGTCACGTTTTCGCCCGATGACACGATTGCATCGTATTCGCGGGCATCATAAAGCGGGGATGTTTCATTGACCCAGCCGACCAGCTCATTGGTCTTGCCTGACATCGCCGAGACAATAACGATCACATCATAGCCATTGGCGACCTCGACAGCCACGCGCTTTGCAGCGCGTGCGATACGGTCAAGGTTGGCCACCGAAGTGCCGCCGAATTTCATCACGAGCGTTGGCATGGGCTGTCTTTCGATAACGTCTGAATAATCAGCGCTCCCTTTAAAGCGCGTGGCTGCAAAGGGCAAATAGTTAGTAAGGGTGTTCCTGCCCGTCCCACGTCAGAAAACAGCCTGACGTTTCCAGGCTCAGTTCGGCAAATCTTGCTGCCAGTCCTGCGGCGCTTTCTTCCATCGAGATGTCGGCGCTGTCGCCGCCCATGTCGGTGCGTACCCAGCCGGGATGATAGATGCCGACAGCGATACCTTCTGGTGCCAGATCAGTGGCCAGATTGCGCCCAAGGTTGAGCGCTGCAGCCTTGCTGGCCCGATAGATGTAACTGCCACCGGGGGCACGCGTGTGCGACGCCATCTGCGACGAGATGATCGCGATTTTGCCTGCTTTGGCGCGCTGCAAATGAGGGAGCAGGTGTTGGATCGTGAGGAAGACACCGGTGACGTTTGCAGCAAACATCTGTTCCCACATGTCTGCGGGGTAGCCACCGGCCAGTGTTTGCCCTTTGTCGAGATAGACACCTGCGTTGCAAACCAGAAGATCAATCGGCCTATCCCCAAGACGCGCCGCCAAGGCGGCATGTGATGCGGGGTCTTTGACATCAAGTTCATACATCGGCCCTGCATCAGCCGCGCGATGTGTGCCGATGACAGGTTCGCCCGCGTCAGCATAAAGTCCCATAAGCGCCTGACCAATTCCGCGATTGGCCCCTGTGATCAGTGTCGTCATAGGAGGTCCTGTCTTTGTGGAATCAGTTCGTCTTCTTGCGTGGCATGAAAGGCAGCGGCACAACGGGAATCCCGTCTTCGACCAGTTTTCTGGCTTCTTTCAGGTTCGCCTCGCCGTAGATCGGGCGTTCGGGGACAAGGCCGTCATGCATGTCGCGGGCCTCTTTTGCGAAACCCTTACCGACATAGTCGGAATGCGCTTCGACTTTCTCACGTAATGCGGCGAGGTCTGCCTCGGACGGTTTCGGAGCCGTGATCCGCGATGAGGTGCTCACAGCTGGTGCCATGATCGTCTTGCGGACGTTGGTGGTGCCGCAAGCGGTGCAATTCACCATATTGGCCGCGACAAGCTTGTCGAATGCCTCGCCCGACTGGAACCAGCTTTCGAATTCGTGGTCTTCTTCACATTTGAGGTGGAAACGGATCATCACAACCTATTGCTTACGTCATACTGATAAATAGGCCTTTTATGCAGCGCTGCAAGCGGCTGCTAGCGCAGGATCTTATGTGGCTTGAACCCCGCGACAATGCGCTTCAGTTCAGGCTCTTTGATTTTCTTGGCGGCTTTGGCGGGCGACATCCACTTGCGCCGCCGCTGCTCTTTTTCAGGCCAGTCCGCATGCACATGGGTGACATGCAGCGGATAAACCATCGTGACGATGGGGGCGTTATCTACTTTTTGCGGCTTGCTGTAGCTGAACACCCCAAGACAGAAATCAATGGCCTCACCACTTAGCCCCGCCTCTTCAAAGGCCTCCGTAGCGGCAGCGCTGGCGGGCGTTTGTTTGTGCATGGGCCAGCCCTTGGGGATGATCCAGCGTTTGCGCGTGCGGCTGGTAATCAGGCAAATCTGGACCTTGTCGTTTTTCACACGCCAGCAGAGGGCCGCAAACTGGGCCCGTACGTCTGTCTTGTGTCCGGTCCGCAGCTTCAAGGGGAGCTGTTTTGCGACTGGTTTTGCCATGTTCTCTGCCGCAAATCGCATTACATCAGATTGTATGTCAGACGTTATGCAAGCATCCATTCCACACGCAACCCCACATGCGCGTTTTATCGGTTCCGAGATCTATCGGCACTCCAGCTATGGGGCGTGGCATCCGTTACGCGTGCCACGTGTCTCGACGGTGATGGACCTTGCGCGCAGTCTGGGCTGGCTGCCGCCTGCGCAGTTTATCACCAGTCCCCGCGCCAAGGCGGCGGCGCTCACGGGCTATCACACACCGACCTATCTGGCCGCGTTGCAGGCGGCCGAGGCGGCGCAGAGCGTGAGTGAGCAGATACGCCGCAAACACAATCTGGGCACCCCGTCCAACCCCATCTTCAAGGAAATGTTCCGCAGGCCCGCCACGTCTGCGGGTGCGTCGCTTTTGGCGGGCGAATTGCTGCGCGACGGCGGTGTAATCTATTCCCCTGCAGGCGGCACGCATCACGGGTTGCCAGACCGCGCAAACGGCTTTTGCTACCTCAATGATCCGGTGCTGGCGATCCAGTCCTTGCGCCGCAACGGCGCCCAGAAGATTGCCTATATTGATATTGACGCCCACCACCCTGACGGGGTCGAGCATGCTTTTGCCGATGATGCGGATACGCTGCAAATCTCGGTGCATGAGGTAAACCGCTGGCCGCGGACAGGTGCTCTAACGGATATGGGTGTAGGGCAGGCCTATAACCTCCCCGTGCCCGCAGGATTGAACGATACCGAAATGGCGCTGATCCGCGATGCGCTGATCTTGCCTTTGGTCGCTGATTTCGGCCCTGATGCGATTGTCCTGCAATGTGGGGCAGATGCGGTGGCAGAAGACCGTCAATCGCGGCTGGCCCTGTCAAACAACGCCCATTGGGCGATTGTCGCAGCCCTGCGCCCGCTGTCGCCCCGTTATCTGGTTCTAGGGGGCGGCGGGTATAACCCATGGTCGGTGGGTCGGCTTTGGACAGGGGTTTGGGCGACGCTGAATGGCCACGACATTCCAGATGTCTTGCCGCCCGCGTCCCAAGCGATCCTCGGTGCTTTGACGTGGACCAGCCCGCTGCGCAAGCACTACCCCGAAGCGCACTGGATCACCACGCTGCGCGACTTCCCGCGCGAGGGGCCGATCAGCGATGCTGTGCGCACCGGTGTGCAAACCTTGGCGGCGCGTCGCCCGCGCTGGGCCTGACACTTGCAAGGGGCCGTAAACGCCCCGATAGTCGCGCCATGAGATTACGTACACTTCTGATCAGCCTTGCTCTGTTACTAACCGCCCCTGCAGCGCGGGCCGAGGTTCTGATCTTTGCCGCAGCCAGCCTGAAAGAACCCGTCGACCTGATTGCGGCGCAGTTTGATGATGTTGTTGTCTCTTATGGCGGCAGTGGCACCATGGCGCGGCAGGTCAGTTTCGGTGCGCCTGCGGACATTGTGCTTCTGGCGAATACCGATTGGATGGATGTCCTGGTCGCGGGCGATCATGTGCAAGCCGAGAGCGTGTTTGATTTTGCCAGCAACCGCTTGGTGATGATTGGGCCAGAAGGTGCTGGCCCCGTGCCGCTGACATCAGAGGCGATCTTGGACTCGTTGGAGGCAGGGCGCATGGCCGTCGGGCTTACGCAGGCAGTTCCGGCAGGCATCTACGCCAAGGCGGCGTTGCAGTCGCTTGGCTTGTGGGGGGACTTGGAGGACAAGCTGGCCGAAGTGGACAATGTGCGTGCCGCACTGGCGTTGGTGGCGCGCGGGCAGGCGCCTTTGGGGATCGTTTATCAAAGCGACACGCGGATCACGCGGGATGTTGCCCAGGTTGCTCTGTTTCCGGCCGACAGCCATCCGCCGATACGCTATGTTGCAGCGCTGACCAATGACGCTGACATCGCCGCGCAAGAAGTGCTGACCTATCTGCGCGGACCGCAGGGCCAGGCCATTTTGGCAGAGGCCGGTTTGCTGCCGCCTATGGACGATCCGTCATGATCGACGCGCTCGGACCCGCGGAATGGACCGCGATCTGGTTGTCATTGCGCGTGGCGCTTGTGGCGACCTTGGCGGCACTCCCGGTGGCTATTTGGGTGGCGTATATCCTGGCGCGGAAATCCTTTCCGGGCCGCCAGCTACTGAACGGGTTAGTGCATTTGCCGTTGGTCTTGCCGCCAGTGGTCACGGGGTATCTTTTGCTGGTACTTTTCGGCCAGCAAGGGCCGGTGGGCAGTCTGCTGTACCAGACCTTTGGCATCAGTTTTGCCTTTCGCTGGACGGGGGCGGCACTGGCCGCCGCAATCATGGCGTTTCCCCTGATGGTGCGCGCGATCCGGCTGGGATTCGAAGCAGTTGATCCGGGCTTGGAGGCAGCCGCATCTACCCTTGGTGCGTCGCGTATGCGGGTTTGGCGCACGGTGACACTGCCCTTGGTGGTGCCGGGTATACTCGCGGGCGCGATCCTGGGCTTTGCCAAGGCGCTGGGCGAGTTTGGCGCGACCATCACCTTTGTCGCCGCGATCCCCGGCGAGACCCAGACCATCCCCACAGCGATCTACGGTCTGTTGCAGGTCCCCGGGAGCGAGCCTGCGGTGCTGTCACTGGTAATCGTGTCGGTCATCCTTGCGATGGGCGCGCTCATCCTGTCCGAGTGGCTGGCACGCCGCATGGCCAAGCGGGTGACAGGCAGATGATCACGGTCGATATCCAAAAGCGGCTGGGCACGTTTGACCTCGATGTGCAATTCGAGGCACCCAAAGGCGTAACGGCGATTTTCGGGCGTTCGGGGTCGGGTAAAACGTCACTGGTCAATGCTGTCGCAGGGCTTTTGCGCCCTAATACGGGGCGGATTACTGTCGGTGATGCCGTCCTCTTTGATGCGGCGACAGACCAACAGCTGCCGCCGCACAAACGGCGCATCGGCTATGTCTTCCAGGATGCGCGTCTATTTCCGCATATGACTGTTCAGCGCAATCTGACCTATGGTGGCGACCATGATGCGGCCCGCGTGATTGATGTGCTGGGACTTTCGCATCTGCTTGAACGGATGCCCGCAGGTCTGTCAGGGGGCGAGCGCCAGCGCGTCGCTTTGGGCCGTGCGCTTATGTGTGATCCGCAGCTTTTACTGATGGATGAACCGCTTGCTGCCCTTGATGCCCCGCGTAAGGCTGAAATCCTGCCGTTTATCGAACGGCTGCGCGATGAGGTCGAAACACCCATGCTATACGTCAGCCATGATGTGTCCGAGGTCGCCCGCTTGGCTACGACGCTTGTGGTGCTGGACGCAGGTCAGGTGGTGGCCTCTGGACCGGTAGGTCAGGTATTGTCCCAGCCCGAAACGATGCCGTTGGTCGGCGTCCGCGCAGCGGGTGCGGTGATCACCACCAAAGTTGCGGGGCGGTTGCTGGACGATGGTCTGACCGAGCTTGCCTTTTCGGGCGGGCGTTTGATCTTGCCGGGGATTTTGGGTGTATTGGGCCAAACAATCCGTGTGCGTATTCCGGCGCAGGATGTGATCCTCGCAACGGTCGCCCCTGAAGGATTAAGCGCATTGAACGTGCTGCCTGTTGAGATCACCCGCGTTGAACAAGGGCGCGGCCCCGGTGTAGCGGTCGGGCTGCGTGCGGGGAACGATCACCTTTTGGCGCGGGTGACACGGCGCAGCGCATTGCGGATGAATTTGGCGGTAGGACAGAAGATCTATGCCATCATCAAGGCAACCGCTGTGGGGCCAGAAGATATCGGGCAATAGCTAGGTTGCTGTGGTGCGGTCGAAGAGATCAAGCACATCTGCGGCCAGCGCATCGGTTTGTGCGCTTGCTGACTTGATCGCCTGCCCTGCGTTTTCCGCGATGCGCGACAAATCCGCTGACACCAGTGCAGCGGCAATATCATCGGCCGTTGCGACCGTCATTGCGCCGGAAACCGCCGCCAGTTGGGCATAATCGGTTTTGAAGTTTGCCACCCGCGGTCCATGCAGGATTGCACAGCCCAAAGCGGCGGCTTCCCACGGGTTATGCCCCTCGACATCGCCGAAAGTCCCGCCGATCAACACGGTCTGCGCAAGGCGGTAGATCAGGCCCAGGTCACCGAAAGTATCGCAGAGCCAGACGGCATCGCCCGTTGCGGGAACCTCACCCTTGGACCTGCGCGGGCCAAGCTCTTCAATGGCGTCCTGCGGCATTCTGGGAGCAATAATGAGAAGGGCCCTTGGGTCGGTCTCACGCAGTTTCTGATGGGCATCATACGCAAGAGCAATGTCGTCGTGATGCGCGGGGGCAACGGCCCAAATCGTACGCTGGCCGAGCGTTTCCTGTAACCTCTCCAACTCCGCCGTATCGCAGGCCAGCAATGGCGCGGCAGGTTTGAGCGACCCTGTGACCTTCACCTTGGCACCAAGTGAGGCGAGATGGGCTGCGGTCGCGTCATCCTGTGCCGTGATCATTGCCATCGCGCTGTAAAGGTCACGGTAAAGCCCCGATGCCTTCTGGTGCGAGCGGAATGACGCAGCATTCATGCGCGCGGCCACCATGCATTGCGGCACTTGGCGACCGGCCAGATCGCTAACCATGCCCGGCCAGAGGTCTTGCTCGACCCAGATGCACAAATCAGGGCGGAAATGCTCGAGAAACCGGCGGCGAAAGGCGGGCGCATCAAGCGGCAGGAACTGATGCGTCGTCCGGGGTGGGGCGTTCTTGGCAAAGACTTCAGACGATGTCGCGGTGGTCGATGTCACGAGAAACGACAGATCAGGCCGTTTTTGCCCCAAGCGTTCGATCAGGCCGCGCAGGGAAAGCACTTCGCCCAACCCGACCGCGTGGAGCCAGATCAGTGAACCCTCAGGGCGCGGGGCGAAGTTCCGGCCCATCTTTTCCTGCCAGCGCGTCGCGTGTTCTTTGCCGCGCTGCAATCGACGGCGCAGCACGGGCTTGGCTGCCAGCGCAATCAGATGGCTTGCCGCCAAATAGCTGCGCAACGCCAAACCCCGATGCATGTCAGCCTGGGATGTCATGAAAGGTCTTTTGCAAGGAACTCTGCCAGAAATCCTCGGATCTCAGGGCGTCCACAAACCGCTCGGACGCGCTGCCACCGCCAAAGGCGTCGTGACGCGGGTATGCCTCGCCCCATCTGTTCTGCAAGAATGTCTTGATCGCTGCGGTATCTGTCGCATCGGCGAAAAAAACGGACGGTGATTTGGCGCGATTTGTCTGGCGTGTGCCAATATCAAGGGATGGCAGGCCAAGGAACGGGGCTTCGCGCACACCTGCCGATGAATTGCCAACCATGGCTTTGGCATTCTTCATCAGTTCCGAGAAGTGGGCGAAACGCATGGATGGCAGAACGCGGAACCGCTCTTTGGGCAAGCGGGCAATCGCATCAAAAATGGCAGCAGACCCTGGGTCATTGTTCGGGGCGATGACCACAAAGTTGCGACCTGACTGATCCAGTGCGCCAAAAAGCGCATCGGCTTGTGCACCCATCGTGTCGGCTTCGGAGGTGACAGGGTGGAAAACACAAATGCCGTAATCATCGAAAGGTATGGCATAGTGCTCCCGAACTTGGGCGAGGGTGACGCCCGATGGCCCTGCGTGAAAATCCAGCTCGGGCGATCCGATGGCGCGGATATTCGCTTCAGGCTCGCCCAGCGCCATCACGCGCCGTGCGGCATCCTGAGAAGATACAAAATGCTGGCTGGCCAGTTTGCTGTTACAATGGCGGTAAATCTCGTCAATCGTGCCCGATACTTCGCCCCCTTCGATATGCGCGCAACGAATGTAATTCGTGGCGCAGACAAGCGCGCAGGCAAGCGCCTCTACCCTGTCGCCATGGATCACAACAAGATCCGGCGTGTGCTCTTTGACGAAATCCGAAAACCCGATGATCGTCTTGGCCAACACCATGTCCTGCGGATCGCCGGGCCGCTGGTTGAGGAATTCATGAACCTGCACCCCTGCTGTGCGGTGCACCTCCAGCTTGGTCAGCCCGTAGCGTTCAAGCATGTGCATTCCGGTTGTGAAGAACGATACATCAAAGCCCGCATCTCGCGTTGCAACCGCCAAAGGCTCAAGCTTGCCGAAATCGGCCCGTGTTCCGGTGACAAAGAGAACTGTGCGCGGCATCCCGACTTCCAAATCAATACGCTATCGGATGACCCGATCCCTGTTGCAACGAAGGTTACCGTGGTGTCGCCGGAAAGGAAACGGGCTTTGGCCCCGGTCGCGTTCAGTTCTTGCCCAAGTCGTAAGCTGCGTTTATCTAAGCGCTTGACCTTATCTGGCGTCATCCTTAGGTGACGTGTCTACGAGGCGAGTGGGCAGGTAGGTTATGCAGCGGATTGCAAATCCGTGTAGACCGGTTCGATTCCGGTACTCGCCTCCAAATGAATTTATGAACCTCACCTGACAGGCTGTTCGGTGCGGGATTGTTACCTCCGACACAAATTGTCTTTTTCACTTGCGCGCGTTCAGAGTGTGATGCCACCTGGGCATTCCTTCTAGCTCACGCGTGCTGGCGCACCGGTTCATGGGCGGAAGTTTGCTTCTTGGCGCAGATATCCCGTTCAGCAAGCGACATATGCGCCACGGATGGACCGTTGGCGCAGGCATCTATGCCGTGATCAAGATTGACTTCTTTTGTGCCCTTCGCTAGCCGACAGTCACGTGTAATGGCCCCTGTGTGACTGGTGGGGTTTGGGTCTGGCGCATCGACTTTGAGCATGTCTGCTCTTGCAAGGTGGGTTTATTCTACACTGGCAGTGGCAAAACGAGAGTTCGAGAGACACATGCAAAACGTTTCAATCGTGGTCCCCGTGCATAACGAGGCGGACAACATTGGCACATTGGTGGCTGAGATATTGGAAACCGGCGCGGCCTATCCCCTGCATGAAATCATTTTTGTCGACGATGCCTCGACAGACCACACACAAGAGGTCTTGAGCGCCCTGCAAGCCAAAGAGCCGCGTCTTGTTATTGTGACACACCCTCATGTGGGCGGGCAGAGTGCGGCGATCCATAGCGGGGTCTTGCGCGCAACGGGGACAATTATTGCCATGCTTGATGGCGATGGCCAGAACCCGCCGTTCGAGCTGCCAAAGCTGGTTGCGCCTTTGCTGGCCGATACGTCCGGCAATCTGGCATTGGTCGCAGGCCAGCGTGTGGGGCGGCGCGATACGCTTTCGAAACGGCTTGCATCTCAATTTGCCAACAAGCTGCGCTCGGCGCTTTTGAAGGACGGCACCCGCGACACCGGCTGCGGGCTCAAGGCGTTTCGCCGTGACGCGTTTTTGGTCCTGCCGGTCTTTAACCACATGCACCGGTATTTGCCCGCTTTGTTCATCCGCGACGGATGGGATATGACACATGTCGATGTCAGTCACCGTGAACGCGGTGCTGGCCGGTCAAAATACAATAACTTCCAGCGCGGCATCGTCGGGATCTTTGATCTGATCGGGGTCAGCTGGCTGATCCGCCGACGCAAGCGCGTCAATAAGATGTCAGAAGTGTTGCGGCACAATACAGGAAATTTGCCTCATGTTTGAGTTTCTGAATGTCGACAGTTGGGCTGAATTTACGTGGGTCATGATCGGCCTTGGCGGTCAGATGGCCTTTACCGCGCGGTTCTTGGTCCAGTGGATCGCCTCTGAAAAGGCGGGGCGCTCAACTGTGCCTGTCGCATTCTGGTATTTTTCGATCGTTGGCGGGACCGTATTGCTGTCCTATGCAATCTACCGAGGCGATCCGGTCTTTATTCTGGGGCAGTCCATGGGCGTGATTATTTACTCCCGCAATCTCTGGCTGATCCGTCGCGAACGTTTGGGATAAAATGACAAAACTGTGGGATTTTGTGGTGCGTTTTCCGATCATGATCGGGATCGCGGTGATTTTGACACAAACGCTGCCTGTGCTCGATGCACGGTGGCTGTGGTTTTCTGACGAAGTCCGCTATGCTGAGGTTTATTCCAATCTTGTGCGTGATGGTCACTGGATTGTCCTCAACCTCAATGGTGAGGCCTATCCAGACAAGCCCCCTGTTTATTTCCTGCTGCTCGCAGCGCTTGATCTGATACCGGGCGTCGAGATGCCGGGGCTGATGTGGCTTGGCTCTGCCGTGTCGGCGATTTTCCTGCTTTTTGCGATGCGTGCGCTGGCAAATGCCGTCGGTATCGGCCGTGCGGGGTTTGCTGCCGGAATGCTTGTACAACTCAGCATCTTTGGCATGGTGCTCTTGCTGCATTACGTGCGTATGGATTTGCTTTTCGTGGCCCTGATGATGGGTGGACAGGCTTATCTGCACCGACACTACTACAATGGGGAAGCGGCAAGACATGCCTACCTCGGCTTTGCGCTCTGCGGTCTTGCGGTGCTGGTCAAAGGCCCGCTGGGGCTCTTGTTGCCGCTGGTTGCTGTCTGGGGGGCCGCAGTTTGGGCAGGGCGCGGTGCGGCGATCCTGCGGTTGACGACGCTTCTGGGGTTGTTGTTTTCCGTACTGGTCATGGCGAGCTGGGCCGTTGGGATCATCATGGTTGAGGGCTGGGCGTTTTTCAGCGAACAGATCATCGGCCAACAAGTTGTCGCGCGGGCCACAGATACGTTCCACCATAGCGAACCGTTCATCTATTACTTTATCGTGCTACCCGTTTTGCTCTTGCCCTGGACAGGCTTTGCGCTGGCACTGCCTTGGGCCCGCGTTTTGCAGTGGCCTGCTGCGATGTGGAGAGCCCGCCGCCAGTTGAGCCCTGTTGGCATTCTCGCAATCGGCGCTTTTGCGCATTTCATGACGTTGTCGCTGCTTGACGGCAAAGTCGGGGTCTATGTTCTGCCCATCTTGGTGCAGGTGTCATTGCTGATTGGTGCGCTCCTTGCCTCAGGCTTTGTGCCGCGCGCATGGGTGGGCGTCGCGGGGATGATGGCAATCTTCGGGGCGGCATTAATGGCATTTTCGTTCAGCGAGGAAGCCGCGGCGTACCAACTTGGCGCGCTGCTTTGTGGGGGTCTTTTGATTGTCCTCGCGGGCCTCTTGGTCTGGTTGCGCAAAGCCGGTCAGGCAGCCCTCCTCGTGCAATCGGCTGTGATGGTTGGGTGGAGTCTCCTGCTTGCGGCTGTCCTGCTGCCGGGGATGAATGAAAGCGCATCAACCCGCATCACAGCAGAGCATCTGGGAAGGCTTGCAGAGAACGGCTATACTCCTGTGGCCTATCGGACCTATCCTGGGATCTTTTCATATTACGCTGGTCGCGATGTTGTGCAGATTGATAGCCAGAATGAACTCGTGGCACTGATTGCTTCAGACAGTGCGATTGTGATCGCAGGGCGCAAGCGCCATCTGGACGAACTTGATCTGACGGGTTTTGAGCTTCTCGATAGCCGTGAAATCAACGGGGCAGGTGGCCGCTACGAGGTTGTCAGCCGCAGCGCGCGGCCATCCAACTAATGCTGCCCAGGCAGGCATCTGCGAGCGCAGGCGCGTAAAGAGATGACAAAGATGCAGCGCAGGCGGCGGGCTTTGTCTTGCTGTGCTGGTTTATGCGATGTTCAATGTTGCCGTGTCGTGCCATCTATGGCATGAGACATCAAACAAACTGAACGAAAGAGTTTAGATCGTGACTGACTATACCTCCCGCCGCACAATGATGGTCGATTCACAGGTGCGCCCTTCGGACGTGACAAAATTCCCAATCATTGATGCAATGTTGTCGGTACCACGCGAAGCGTTTGTGCCGGACGGCAAACGCGAAGCGGCCTATGTTGGTGAAAACCTTGAAATTGGCGGTGGTCGCGTTCTGCTCGAACCGCGCACTTTGGCCAAAATGATTGACGCGCTGGATATCCAGCCAAGTCACGTTGTGCTCGATGTGGCCTGTGGACTTGGGTATTCGACGGCTGTCCTGGCTCACATGTGCGACTTTGTTGTGGCCATTGAAGATGACGAGGCACGCGCCGAAGAAGCGCAAACGCTTCTTTCGGGGCAGGGCGTTGACAATGCGGCGGTGATGTTTGGCCCGTTGGCAGACGGTGCGGCCAAGTCCGGACCCTATGACGTGATCATCCTGCAAGGTGGTGCAGAGCAAGTCCCTGCGGCGATTTTGGACCAGTTGCGCGAAGGTGGCCGGATTGCCGCTGTGTTTGCAGAAGGGACGCTCGGCGTGGTGCGCATTGGCCATAAGATTGACGGCGTCGTGAACTGGCGCTTTTCGTTCAATGCCAGCGCACCTGTGCTGAAGGGTTTTGAAAAGGACCGCGCTTTTGCACTCTAAAGAGTGATCAATCGCGTGCGTCATGACGTACATACTTATAAAAGCTTTGGAGTTTCGCATGATGAGATCTAAGGGACTGGCCGTTGTCGCGATCGCGCTGACATTTATCGGCGCACCCGCATTGAAGGCGGATACTCTGGCTGATGCCTTGGCCGCCGCTTACAATAATTCCGGCCTGCTCGAGCAGAACCGCGCTCTGTTGCGCGCCGCTGACGAAGGTGTGGCCCAATCCGTTGCGGCAACCTTGCCTGTGATCAACTGGTCGATTTCGGCCACGAGAAGGCGCGTTGAAGTGCCTGTGGTGACGACAACGGACTCTGTTCTGGCGCAGATTTCGGGTGATGTGACATTGTTTGACTTTGGTGTCGGGCGGCTTGGAATCGAGGCCCAGAAAGAAGTGGTGCTTGGCACACGGCAGTCGCTGCGGGGCGTTGAGCAGGATGTGCTGCTGCGCGCGGTGCAGGCCTATATGAATGTCCTGAGTGCAGGCGAATTTGTCCAGTTGCGCCAGAACAACGTGCGCCTGATCACGCAGGAATTCCGCGCCGCACAGGACCGGTTCGAGGTCGGTGAAGTGACGCGGACAGATGTCGCTCTTGCTGAGGCGCGGCTTGCCGCTGCACGCAGCCTGTTGGCAGCAGCGCAGGGCGATCTAGCGCAAGCAGCCGAGGAATATCAGGCGGCGATCGGCCGCGCGCCAGCTGGTCCACGGACCGTCAGCCCCGCGCCGGTGTCGCGCACGCTTGATGATGCCAAGGCCTTTGCCGTGCGCAACCACCCCAGCGTACTTGAGGCGCAGCATTCGGTTGCCGCGGCAGAGATCAACATCCGGCGCGCCGAATCTGCCACGCGACCTTCGGTTTCCTTGAACGGTTCGGTGAGCACGGACGACGAAGCAAACACCTCTGCCCAGGTTGGCCTGAGCATTGGCGGCCCGATCTATCGCGGTGGCCAGATCCTCAGCCAGTTCCGCCAAGTGCAGGCCAACCGTGATGCGGCCCGTTCTGGGTTGCACCTGCGTGTGATGGCTGTCGAACAAGAGGTGGGCAATGCTTTTGCCTCGCTGCAGGTGGCGCAGGCATCACGTCAGGCGTCCGAACAGCAGATCCGCGCGGCCAGCGTTGCATTTGAAGGTGTGCGCGAGGAAGCGACCCTTGGGTCGCGCACCACATTGGACGTGTTGAACGCAGAACAGGAACTGCTTGATGCGCGTGCGAACCGGATTGCTGCCCAGTCAAACGAAGTGATTGCCTCTTATGCACTTTTGTCCGCCATGGGGCTTTTGACAGCTGATCATTTGAACCTGCCGGTGCAGCAATATGATCCATCGGCCTACTATAATCTGGTCAAAGATGCGCCATCTGCCGTCTCGTCTCAGGGGGCGGCGCTGGACCGTGTTTTGCAAGCGATTGGAAAAGATTAATCGCACAGTTGTTCGAGGCATCGGCCTTCGCTAAAATTCTGCAACTGGGTGCAAATTCGGGATGAGCAGGATGTCAAGAATGGCGCATGATGAAGACATTGATGACCTTGTTTCGTCAGTGCGTGATTTCGTCTCGCATAAAGAACCGCAGCGTTCACGGTCGCGGATCCTGTTAGACCGTCTTATCCTGACGCCTGACCTGCGTATCGACGGAGGTAATCAACCGGAAAGCCCAACAAATGCGGCCCAGAATGGTGGATCACCGCCAGTCGCGGTGAAGACGCTGCCACCGGTCAAGACCTATGACAAGGCAGGTCTGGAAGCCACGATTGCAGAGCTTGAGGCCGCAGTGACAGCGCAGTTTGATGACTGGGAGGCCGACGAGGGTGAGCGCTTTGCCAAGGCGGCATGGGCCGCCAGCGCGTTCCAGAAGCCGCAGACTGATTCGTCAGAAGCTGCTGAACCAGAGCCGCCTTTTGTGCATGCCGTGCAGAAGACTGATGCGGTCGCGCCACAGTCCTTGCAGCCGTCATTACCTAATCAATCCACCGTCGAAGCGACGAAAGATGCTGTTGTGGCCTCTGTGATGTCCGGCCTTGATGATAAGGCGCTGCGTCGCCTCGTGGCCGAGATTGTCCATGAGGAACTGGGCGGAGAGCTTGGTGAACGGATCACCCGCAATGTGCGCAAACTGGTCCGACGCGAGATCAACCGCGTTCTGACCAGCCGTGAAATGGGCCAAGACTAATGCGCCAAGCCAAGTAGCGCGTCGATATCCATGTGGGTTTCCAGATGGTCGGCCAGTGCGTCAAGCGTGTCTGTCACGCTTTGCGCATAGTCATGATGTGTGACGGGTTTGCCGATATCCGCCAGAAACGCCGCGCGGAAAGCATCCGCGGCGAACAACCCGTGCAGATAGCACCCCATCACCCGCCCGTCAGGGGATGCCGCCCCTTCACCGCGCCCATCCAACGACAGCCACGCGCGTGTGCAGTCGGGGCCGTCCGTCTGGCCGATATGGATCTCATAGCCGCTGACCTCGTCCCCGCTGGGCAAATAGGAGGCGTTTGACAGGGCCAGCCTCTTTTGCGGGGCCATCACAGTGCGAACGTCCAAAAGGCCCAAACCGCTGACGCGTGAAGGGGGGCCTTCGATCCCGTCATCGTCGATAATCTCTTTGCCCAGCATCTGGTAGCCGCCACAAATGCCCAAGACATGCCCGCCGCGTCGCACATGGGCCTGCAAGTCAATGTCCCACCCTTGCGCGCGGAAATGCGCCAGATCGGCAATCGTGGATTTGGACCCTGGAATGATGACAAGATCAGCATCACCGGGAAGGGGGCGGCCTGCCTCGATGATCTCAACGGTCACATCAGGTGTCGCGGTAAGCGGGTCGAGGTCATCAAAATTCGCGATACGGTTCAGGCGTGGTACAGCGATCTTGATGGCACCGCCTTTGCGGCTGGCGATGTCCATGACGTCTTCGGCAGGCAGTTTCCACGCATCCGCAAACCATGGCACAATACCGAGAGGCGTCCACTCTGTGCGCGCGGCGATAATATCCATGCCCGCCGCAAAGAGCGTGGGATCACCGCGGAATTTATTGATGGCAAAGCCTTTGATCAGGGCCAAGTCCTCAGGTGGCAGGATCGCATGAGTGCCCACCAGTTGTGCAATTACACCGCCACGGTCAATATCGCCTACAAGGACCACAGGCACATTGGCAGCCGAGGCAAAGCCCATATTGGCAATATCGCCTGTGCGCAGGTTCACTTCGGCGGGACTTCCGGCGCCCTCGACAATTACCAGATCACGGCCCAAGCCAATCCGCTGGAAACTCTCCAATACAGGCGGCAGCAGTTTCGCTTTCTGCTTGCCGTAGTCGCGCGCCTTCATCGTGGCAAAGCGTTTGCCCTGCACGATCACCTGCGCGCCGATATCTGTTTCAGGTTTCAAAAGCACCGGGTTCATATCAACCATCGGTTCCAGCCCGCTGGCCAAGGCCTGCAACGCCTGCGCGCGCCCGATCTCGCCGCCATCAGCGGTGACGGCTGCGTTGTTGGACATGTTCTGTGGTTTGAACGGGGCGACAGACATGCCGCGTTTGACACAGGCCCGCGCGATGCCCGCCACGAGCATGGATTTGCCCACGTTCGAGCCAGCCCCCTGGATCATGATCGCTCTGGTCATTGGTGCTCCTTTAGCTAACTTCATAGGGGCGCAGAGGGCGCGGGGAAAGAGCATGAACACGCCAGCGCATCTGATTTTTGGTCTTACTGCCTTTGGGAAGGCAGAGCGCCCTGCAATCACGAGGGCCGCTTTTGCCGGTGCCTTGATCCCTGACCTGTCGCTCTATGTGCTGGCGGGTTGGCACCTGCTTCTTTTGGGTACATCGCCCGATATCGTTTTTGGCCAGCTTTACTATTCGGCCGCGTGGCAAAGCATCTTCCGGATCGACAATTCCTTTATCATATGGGGGATCGCACTTGCGCTTGCGGGGCTTTACCGCGCGCCTGTGATGATCGCGCTGTGTGGCGCTGCGTTGCTGCATCTGGGGTTTGATTTTTTGCTGCACAACGATGACGCGCGTGCGCATTTCTGGCCGATGAGTAATTGGGTCTTTCAGAGCCCCGTAAGCTATTGGGATCCACGGCACTACGGCAATATCGCGGGCGCGATTGAGGTGGCCTTGTCACTGTTGTGTTGCGGTATTCTTTGGCGACGCTATCGGGGCCCTTGGATGCGCGGATTGATTGCACTGCTGGGTGTGAGTGAATTCGCACCCTTTGTTCTGTTCGCGATCATGTTCGCAGGACCGTAAACAAAAAACGCGGCCCATTGGGCCGCGTCTTTAACGCAAAACTGCCGGTCTAAACCTAGGCAGCACGTGCCTCTTGCTCGGCTGCATTGCGGCGTTCGCTTTCTTCGCGTGACAGTGCAACGGATGTCCGCACACCTTTACCCACGAATTCCATCAAACCGCTTACAACCCGCTCGTTCGGGTCGATACCTGCACATGACAATACTTCACGTCCATCACGTGAACGCGCCCAACGCGCAATCTGCTCTGGACCATTTCCGTATTTCTTGTCATCTGCAATAGCATCGTCGAGAGCTGCCAGTACCACGGCAGCAAAGAGTTTGCGGGCACGGTTGCCTTGTTCGTTGTTAAAGGCTGTACCGTCGACGAAATCTCTCATCATATTTCCTTTTTTTGCTCTTGTAGTTCCCGCGTAGGGGCCCTTATGCCCGTTTTGATCCGATTCGGGGGTTCTCTTTTGGAATGGCAGGTATGCGCTCAGTGCATGGCTTGTGCCGCAAAAAGAGACCACGATTGGTTGAACTTGCCAGCTCCCCACCAGCTGGATATAGGCTGCGACTGAAACCTTTCAACCTTTCTTAACAATCTAAAGAGCCTCAGACCCATGCCCAAAATCAACGGTAATGAAATTCGTCCCGGCAATGTCCTTGAACACGAAGGCGGTCTCTGGGGCGCTGTAAAAGTAGATCACGTCAAGCCCGGAAAAGGCGGCGCCTTTGCACAGGTGGAACTGAAAAATCTGCGCGACGGGCGCAAGTTGAACGAGCGTTTCCGGTCCGCCGACAAGGTTGAACGTGTGCGTCTGGACCAGAAGGACCAGCAGTTCCTGTTTGAAGAGGGCGACATGCTGACATTCATGGACAGCGACACCTATGAGCAAATTGCATTGCCGTCCGATATTCTGGGCGACCGCCGCCCGTTCTTGCAGGACGGTATGATGGTCAAGATCGAATACTATGGCGAAGAGGCGCTGAACGTCAGCCTGCCGCAGAAAGTTGTCTGCAAGGTTGTTGAGACCGAGCCTGTCGTGAAGGGCCAGACAGCCGCAAACAGCTTCAAGCCAGCCGTTCTCGACAATGGTGTGCGCGTTATGATCCCGCCTTTTGTCGGGCAGGACGAAGATATCGTGGTGAACACTGAAACGTTCGAATACGCCGAACGCGCCTAAACCTACTTCAGGCGGGTGAGGGTTGCCTCGCCTGCCTGCATCGGGCCATCGGCCCGGTCAAAGCGCAGAAATGCGAGCGCCTTGTCGCCATCAATCGTATACAAGGTACCCACCGGTTTCCCGTCTGCCGTGATCGGATCCCCTGGCACTGCTGTGCCTGCGACAGAAACAAGCGCCAATCCCTTCTTCAGCGTTGTTTTGTGTTTCATGCGGGCAACAATTTCCTGCCCGACGAAACAGCCTTTTTTGAAGTCCACGCCGTGCAGGCGCTCAAAGCCGGCTTCCAGGACATAGGTGTCATCGTCAAGTTCGATGCCGGTTTCAGGGATCAGGTTTGCGACGCGGAGCGCGTTCCAGTCAGTTTCGTCACTGATATCTGTATCGCCATAGGCGCGCCAGCCAAGTGCGTCATGGCGTGGGTCGGCATAAGCGCCCTCGGGTGCGGTGCCCGTGCCGCGTGACACCACCAGATCAGTCTGTTCAATCGTCACCGCCGCGCGCAACCGGTACATCATAAGCCGCTGGCCTAGTTTCTGCGCATGGGATGTTGCGACATCAATCAGCAGGCGGTCCTGCTCGCCGATGACAAAAAAATCAGCAATGAACTTGCCCTGCGGCGTCAGCAGCGCCGTGTAGATGATCGCGCCGTCTGCGCGCCGCACGTCGTTCGTCACCAAACCTTGCAAGAACGATACGCGGTCATCACCACCAATGGAAAGGACGGTCCGGTCAGACATTATCTGTGCTCTCCTCTTGCGAAAATTGAAGGCGGTGCAGGTCTGCGTAAATGCCGCCGCGCGCCAAAAGCGTTTCATGGTCGCCCTGATCAACAACGCGGCCGTGGTCCATGACCACGATCGAATCGGCATTGCGGATCGTCGAAAGCCGATGCGCGATGACCAGTGTTGTTCGCCCTGTTGAAAGCTTTTCAAGCGCTTGCTGCACGATTGCTTCGGATTTTGTATCCAGTGCGCTTGTCGCCTCGTCCAGCAGCAGGATGGGCGTGTCACGCAAGAGCGCACGCGCAATCGCCACACGCTGCCGTTGACCACCCGAAAGATTTGATCCGCGTGGTCCGGCGGGGCTATCAAGCCCGTTGGGCAAGGACGGCAGGAAGTCACTGACGTGGGCTGCATCAAGAACAGATTTCAAATGCGCCTCATCCACTCCTTCGCGGCCCAGCAGGATGTTATCGCGCAGCGTTTCGTCAAAAAGGGCGGCGTCCTGGGTGACGACAGAAAACAGGCTGCGCAGGTCGGCCAGATCATAGTCTGTGATCGGAACGCCTGCGACCATCGCGGCCCCTTCGCGCGGCTCGACCAGACGGGTCAGCACATTAAAGACCGTGCTTTTGCCCGCCCCGGATGCGCCGACGAGCGCGGTGGTTTTGCCCGCTTCAGCGGTAAAGCTTGCCCCGCGCAAAACAGGCAGATCACCGTAGTTCATGGACACATTTTCCAAAGCGACCGAAGGGGCGCTGTGGGGGACCGTTTTGGCTTTGGCAGGTGACAGGATCGTCGGCTGCAGGTTCAGCACATATTGCAGACGCTCCACGCTTGCTGCGGCCATCTGCCATTGCCCGCTCATCAGGCCAAGGCGACGCAGTGGATCGAAAGCAAGCGACATGGCCGTAAAGAACGCCATGAATTCGCCATTGGTCTTTTCGCCAGCGATAATCTCGGACCCGCCATAAAGCATGACTGCCAAAAAACCGATCCCTGTCATGATATCAATCAATGCAGGCACCGCTGCTTGCCCCGCTGTCGTGCGCATACTTGCCGTAACACCCTGCTGGATCAGCGCGTCATACCGTTTTGCCTGATAGGTTTCGAGCGCATTGAGCTTGATCGGGTTGATGCCGTGAAACACCTCATCAAGTCGGGTCGAGACATTGCCTGCAATTTCACGCGCACTGCGTGAACGACGACGAATATAGGCCTGCACAAGAATGGATGGCAGAATCAAGAGTGGAATGCCGATGATCGCAATCAAGGTCCATTTCCAATCAATCCAGATCGCGACGGCGAGCAGACCAATCAATGACACCAGATCGCGCGCGACAGCCGTCAGCAAACTGCTCCAGACCGAGTTAATGACATTCACGTCGCCCTGCACGCGTTCGATCAACTGGCCTGGTGGGTGGATTTGAAAAAAGCCGCTGTCGAGCGACATCATATGCCGCAGCAAATGTTTGCGCATGGCAGCTGACGCGAGCTCTTTGATCCATTGCATCAAGATGCGCTGGCAAGAGGATGTGAGCGCGCGGACGAAAAAGATCGTCATGATCCCGAACCCGACAAAATAAAGGGCGTTCCGGTCGCCTTGGGCGAAAACATCATCAAACATTGGTTGGATCATGCGGCTGATCAGTGCCAGCATTGACCCTTCGACCATCATCAGGACGACGGCTGCAGCGAGCAGCCATTTGTGCTCCCGCAGGTAATCGCGCCAGAGCCAACCAAAGAGTTTGGTGGCAGATTGCTGCTTTTTGGAGCCGGATTTCGGGGTAGGAGGGGGCATCACTGGCCTTTTGCAAACTCTGCTCTCTCTCGTCTACGCGGAAATGGGGGCATAGAGCAAGCGAGGCAAGGTTGACGTTGCACGGCGCTTCATTAAGGTCCTGCCGAGTTATAAAGAAAGCCCCCAAAACATGTCGCTATCTCAAGGTCGTGCTTATTTGGCCATCCCTGGTCCGTCAGTCATTCCTGATGACGTTTTGCGCGCAATGCACCGCGCATCGCCCAACATTTACGAGGGTGAGCTGCATGACTTGACCGCCAGTCTCGTGCCGGATCTTAAAGAGATCGCGATGACAGACAGCAACGTGGCCATTTACATTGGAAACGGACACGCCGCTTGGGAAGCGGCCCTTGCCAATACGATCTCGGTTGGCGACACCGTTCTGGTGCTGGCGACAGGGCGTTTTTGCATCGGTTGGGGGGAGATGGCCGCGGGGCTAGGCGCAAAGGTCGAGACCATCGACTATGGCGCGCAATCACCGATTGGCCTTGCACAGGTGGAAGAGGTTTTGGCCAACGACAAAGAAGGCCGGATCAAGGCGGTTCTCGCAGTGCATGTCGATACCTCCACCAGCGTCAAAAACGATATTGCGGCCCTGCGGGATGTCATGGATCGCGTTGGGCATCCGGCGCTGCTTATGGCAGACTGCATTGCGTCATTAGGGTGTGACCGGTTTGAAATGGACGCTTGGGGCGTGGATGTCATGGTCGCGGGGTGCCAAAAAGGCCTGATGACGCCTGCGGGTATCAGCTTTGTCTGGTTCAATGAAAAGGCCGATGCAGCCCGTGGTGACCGGGTGACAACCTATTGGGACTGGCGACCGCGCACCAACCCAGAGTTCTATTTTCAGTACTTTGACGGCACTGCCCCGACGCACCACCTCTACGGGTTGCGCACGGCGCTGGACCTCATCAAGGCGGAGGGTTTGGACAATGTTTTCGCGCGGCATGAAAAGCTAGCGCAGGTCATCTGGACGGCCTTTGACCATTGGTCGTCGGAAGGGCCAATGTACCTGAATATCGCTGATCCTGCGCATCGGTCCCATGCGGTGACGTCCGTCAGTATCGGTTCGCCCCATGGGGATGCACTGCGCCATTGGTGTGAACATAAATGCGGTCTGACGCTGGGAATCGGGCTGGGCCGGTCGCCGGCTGACGCCTATTTCCGGATTGGCCACATGGGGCATGTGAATGCCCATATGATCATGGGCGCGCTCGGCACAATCGAAGCGGGGTTGAATGCATTGAACATTCCACATGGGCAAGGTGCCTTGTCTGCTGCCGCAAAGGCCATTGCGGCCCGCGCCTAGCCGTTCTTGATACGGTCAATCCATTTGACGCACTGAAGAATGGCGTAGGCGGTGGCGGCGACCCAGAGGTACCCAACGGCAGCCGCGATCACCCAGAAGCCCATGAACAAAAAAACCCAAAGCGTTCCGAGAAACGCATCGGTATAGTCTTCTACGGCTTGCACAGGGCGACGATGCGACATGATTAATCCTTCTGCGGTTGCGGAAAGATAATCAGCCCAAAATAAAAATCACCTTAATTTTTCGTGTGCTTGCGCCAGCGCCTTTGGGAGGGCCTGCGCAAAGGCGTCGAGCTGTGCTTCTGTACCACAACTGACACGGATGCAGCGGTCCTGCGGGGGGACAAAGGGCATTCTCACAAAGATGCCCTCTGCAACAAGGGCGGCCAGAACGGCGCGGGCAAAATCGCCGCCGCGTCCACAGTCAATCGTGACGAAATTGGTGGCTGAGGGCAGCGGATGCAAACCGTGCGCTTGCGCAATCGCACCAATCCGGTTGCGCGCTTGTGCAACTTCTTTCCGGACGTGGGAGAGCCAACCGGTATCTTGCAACGCGGCCAATGCGCCTTCCTGACTGATCCGGCACATGCCGAAATGGTTGCGGACCTTGTTGAAACCGCTGATCACCTCTGACGATCCGATCGCATAGCCGACACGCGCACCGGCCATACCATGCGCTTTCGAGAAAGTGCGCATGCGGATGACGTTTGACGCGTTTGGGTCAATCGCAGGCGCGGTACCATCCGGAGCGAGATCAATATAGGCTTCGTCCAGAACCAGCATACATCCTGACGGCAGGCGGTTGATCATATGCTGGATCACCTCTGCTGTGTGCCAGCTGCCCATCGGATTGTCGGGATTGGCGATATAGACAAGTTTCGCCGCCACTTCGGTTGCTTTGGCAATCAGCGCGTCTGGGTCTTCGTGATCGCCACTGTAAGGCACTGTGTGCAGCGTCCCGCCGAAACCCGCGACATGGTAATTGAAGGTGGGATAGGCCCCTGCCGAAGTGACGACGGCGTCGCCTGCGCCAACATAAAGGCGGACCAGAAGCCCCAGGAGCGCATCAATGCCTTCGCCGACCATGATGTTCTCAGGCTCAATTCCGTGATACGCGGCTAGCGCGTGGCGTAGGTCATGGCTTTCGGGATCGCCATACATCCATGCTTCGCCTGCGGCCTTCTGCATGGCTGCGATGGCCTTTGGCGAGGGGCCAAAGGCGCTCTCGTTTGCACCGAGGCGCGCTGTAAATGCGCGGCCCATCTGGCGTTCTTGCGCTTCGGGTCCGACGAACGGGACCGAGGCAGGCAGGCTTTCTGCGAGTGGGGTAAGGGCGGGTTTTGTCATGGGGCCAGATAAGCCTGTGCTTGAATTCTGTGCAACTGTTCTTATGTGCGAGCGGTTCTCATTAAGGGGGTGTCGCATGAAACTGAGTAGACGCGGATTTTTGGCGAGTTCGGGCGCGGCACTTGCGGTACGGTCTATGCCGCAGGTGGCGGCCAAGACGGGTGGGTGGCGCATTTTGACGCTAGTCTATGATAAAGCATTGGGGATGATGCGCGCGGTCGAGCGTGTGGTGCCCTGAGAATTGCCTCCGGCGGAAGTTTGAAGAGACATGGAAAGTCAGGGGGCAGTGACACGGCCGCCCCCTGTTTGGTCTAGCCGATCTCTTGTAGGCGCGCGATGGCCGCCTTGAGCTGCGCCTCTTCGTTTTCGCGTAAGGCAAGGTTGGCTTTCGCTTCGGCCACAACCTCATCCGGGGCGGATTCGATGAATTTGGGGTTGTTCAAACGCCCGCGCAGGCCACCCAGTTCCTTGCCCAGCTTCTGCATCGTTTTTTCGAGCCGCGCGATTTCCTCGGCCACGTCGATCAGATCGGCCAGCGGAATACCAAAGGTGCCGCCTTCCATCGGGATGGTGACGCAGCCTTTGGGGAAGTCATCCACATGTGAAAGGCTTTCGATGCGGGCAAGGCGCTGGATCAGCACATGGTTGTTGTCCCATGCGGATTGCCCTTTGGCGTCCAGCCCCGTCACCAGAAGCGGCACTTTGGCACCCGCCGGCACATGTACCTGCGCGCGCGCCGAGCGGACGTTATCGATCAGATCAATCACCCAGTTCATTTCGCGGTCGGCGTCCGCATCCACGAGATCGGCCGCCGTATAGGTCGGCCAATCGGCGTGGACCAGCATTTTGGCGCGGCTGTCGGCCTGCTGCCAGAGCTCTTCGGTGATGAACGGCATGATCGGGTGCAGCAGGATCAGGCATTGGTCCAGCACCCAGCGCAGGGTTTGTTCTGTCTCGGCCTTGGCCGCCGCATCATCGCTCTGCAGGATCGGTTTGGAGAATTCCAGATACCAGTCGCAGACCTTGCCCCATGTGAAGGCATAAAGCGCGTCGGCGGCGTCGTTAAAGCGATACGCCTCCATCGCGGCATCAACGGTCTCGCGCACTTTGCCGGTTTCGCCGATGATCCATTTGTTGAGCGTTTGTGTCGCTTCTGGCCGTGTCGCATCGCCGGGGTAGGGGATGTCGTAGTGGTCGGCAAAGCTGAAGGCGTTCCACAGTTTCGTGCCGAAGTTGCGATAGCCTTTGATCCGGTCCTCGGAGATTTTCAGCACACCACCCAAGGCCGCCATCTGCGCGTTGGAAAAGCGCAGGGCGTCGGCGCCGTAGGCGTCGATCATGTCGAGCGGGTCGATGACGTTGCCCTTGGTTTTGGACATCTTTTCGCCCTTTGCGTCGCGGACGAGCTGGTGCAGATAAACCGTGTGGAAAGGTTCCTGGCCCAAGACCGCCTCGGACATCATCATCATGCGGGCGACCCAGAAGAACAGGATGTCCTGACCGGTGACAAGGACGTCGCCGGGGAAGTATTTCATAGCCTCATCTTCCGCAGGCCAGCCGAGGGTGCCGAAAGGCCAGAGACCGGAGGAGAACCATGTGTCGAGGACGTCGGGGTCGCGGTACAAGTACAGCTGATACTCATCTTCATCGGCTAGTCGGCCAAATTCTTGCTCATCGACAACAAACTGCGGGTCGCCAGATTCTGCCCCATCGTAATACTGCCTGACTTGTTCAAGCAGTTCTGTTTCGTTTGCTGCGCAGAATGTGTGTGTTTCTGAGTAATCTAGCGATTTGTGGTAAACCTCGGTTGGATTGTAGTGCTCACCACTGTCATCTTCGTGAGGGACAAATGTCTGAACACCAGGCCCATACCAAACCGGGATCTGATGCCCCCACCACAGTTGGCGCGAGATGCACCATGGCTCGATATTCTCCAGCCAGTGGTAATACACCTTCTCGCCGCTTTCGGGCATGATCTTGGTGCGGCCTTCCTTGACTGCATCCAGCGCGGGGCCGACGATTTGCGCGGTGTCGACGAACCATTGGTCGGTCAGCATCGGTTCGATCACAACTTTTGAGCGGTCGCCGAAGGGCTGCATGATTTTTTTGGCTTCGACATAGGGGATCATGGCGGGTTCGCCGGTTGCGTCTTCGCGTGGGTTGTCACCCACCCTACCATCGTCCTCCGTAGGGTGGGTGGAACCCACGCGTGGATTGGGCACCATCACCGCATTACCCTCAGCCGTAATATCCGCCACCACCCGCTTGCGCGCCTCGAACCGGTCCAGCCCGCGGTATTCCTCGGGGACCATGTTCATCGCGGCGATCATCGCTTCGTCAAATTCCTGTTCGCCGTTGGCGATGGCTTGGGCGATGGCGGCCTCTTCCACATAGGGTTTGCCGTCAGCGCGCATCGCACCTTTGGTGTCCATCAGGTTGTACATCGGGATGCCGCCGCGCTTGGCGACTTCATAGTCGTTGAAGTCATGCGCGCCGGTGATTTTCACCGCGCCCGACCCGAAGTTCATATCGGGGTAGGGGTCTGTGATGATCGGGATCAGGCGGCGTTGTTCTTTGGGACCCACGGGGATTTCGCACAGTTTGCCGACGATGGGCGCATAGCGTTCGTCGTCTTTGTGGACCGCAACAGCACCATCGCCCAGCATTGTTTCGGGGCGGGTCGTGGCGATCGAGATGTAATCGCGGGTTTCGCGCAGGGTGACGTTACCGTCCTCATCCTTCTCGACGTATTCATAGGTCTCGCCACCGGCCAGCGGGTATTTGAAGTGCCACATATGGCCGTCGACCTCGATATTCTCGACCTCAAGATCGGAAATCGCGGTTTCGAAATGCGGGTCCCAGTTGACCAGACGCTTGCCGCGGTAGATCAGGCCCTTGTTGTACATCTCGACAAAGACCTTGAGCACAGCGTCGTGGAAATTGCCGGGTTTTTCCGTTGCAGGCGCGCTTTCAGCACCCGACATGGTAAAGGCCGAACGGGACCAATCCATACTGTCGCCCAAGCGCCGCGCCTGTTGTTCGATCTGCCCGCCGTTGGCCGCCTTCCATTCCCAAACCTTTTCAAGGAATTTCTCGCGGCCCATCTCGGTGCGCTTTGGCAGGCCTTTTGCGGCAAGGTCTTTTTCCACCATCAATTGCGTGGCGATACCCGCATGATCCAGCCCCGGTTGCCAGAGCGTGTCGTAGCCCTGCATCCGCTTCCAGCGGGTCAGCATGTCCATGATGGTATGGTTAAACGCGTGTCCGACGTGCAGGTGGCCTGTCACATTAGGGGGCGGCAACATGATGCAAAAGGTTTCATCGCGGCTGGCATTTGCGCCTGCTTTGAAAGCGCCTGCATCTTCCCACATTTTGTAAAGGCGGGGTTCTGCTGTCTTGGCGTCGAATGTCTTTTCCATCGGCATCGGTTTGGTCCTTGCTGTGTACGCAGGGCAAATAACGCGCTGATGGGGTGAGGGGAAGAGTAAGGTGGGTTTAAACCCACCTTACCTGATGAAAAACGGCTTTTCAGTGTTGCCGCTGGACTTGGACCGATCCACCGCTAGGGTCTGCGTCAAGCAAGCGAGGTGCAGCAATGGAAAAATTCGGCAAAAGCCAATCGGTGACACGGGTCGAGGATCAGCGGTTTTTGACCGGTTATGGCCGCTACATTGATGATATCGCGCCAGCGGATGCGCTATTCGCATACTTCCTGCGCGCCACAACCGCCCATGGCGAGATCACGACGCTTGATGTTGATGAGGCCCGCGCGATGCCTGGCGTCCATCTGGTCGTGACCGCCGATGATCTTGCGGATGCCGGTGTGGTTTTGGGCTTGGCTGGGGCGACTGTGAAGAACCGTGATGGATCGCGGGGGGCCGCACCCGAGCGCCCTCTGCTTGCGCGGGGCCGTGTGCGCCATGTGGGTGAGGCCATTGTCATGATCGTCGCTGAAACCTTGTCGGCCGCCAAAGATGCCGCAGAGGTGATCCTCGTGGAAGTTGATGAGTTGCCGACGCATGTCGCATTGGCGGTTGGGGGTGAAGCTATCCATGCGGAAGCGCCCGAAAATCTGGCTTTCGACTGGGAGCTTGGCGATGCAGCCGCCACACAAGCTCGCATCCAAGAGGCCGCGCATGTCGTCACCGTCGATGTGATGGATAACCGCATCATTGCCAATGCAATGGAGCCGCGCGGATGCTATGCCGAGGTCGCGGACGGTCGTTTGCACGTGGCGCTGAACGGGCAGGGCGTCTGGGTCCCCAAGGGCGATCTGGCACGGCACTTCAATCTTGATCCTGCCGATATCCGTGTGACAACGCCCGATGTAGGC
Organism: Yoonia sp. R78084; assembly: GCF_044595625.1. NCBI lineage: Bacteria > Pseudomonadati > Pseudomonadota > Alphaproteobacteria > Rhodobacterales > Paracoccaceae > Yoonia > Yoonia sp. R78084. The sequence continues at coordinate 2,336,636 of NZ_CP138993.1, read as the reverse complement.
GGCGGTTTCGGGATGAAGGCCATGCGCTATCCCGAGCCATTTTGTGTCGCCCATGCCGCCCGCATCCTGGGCCGCCCTGTGCGCTGGATGTCGGACCGGGGCGAGGCGATGTTATCGGACAATGCCGGTCGTGATCTGACCTCGACGGCAACACTTGCCTTTGATGATAACTATCGCATCACGGCGTACCAGCTTGATACGATTGCAAACATGGGTGCGTATAATTCGCAATTTGCGCAAAACATCCAGACTGAGCTCTTTTCCAAGGTCCTGATGGGCACCTATGACGTTCAGACCGCCTACATGCGCACGCGGGGGGTCTATACCAATACGACACCCGTTGATGCCTATCGCGGTGCCGGACGGCCCGAGGCGATTTTCGTGCTGGAACGGACTGTGGATGAGGCGGCACGGCAGCTGGGTGTTGATCCATGGGTCTTGCGCGAAAAGAACTTCATCGCACCTGACAAATTTCCCTATAAGACCGTGTCAGGGGTCACCTATGACGTGGGTGATTTCGCGATGGTGCTGGCCAGCGCAGGCCGCGAGGCTGACCGCGCAGGCTATGCTATGCGTAAGGCAGCATCGGCCAAGTCTGGCAAACTGCGTGGGCAGGGGCTTTGCTATTATATCGAAAGCATCCTTGGAAATCCGTCCGAGACAACCGCGGTCGAATTTACGCCCGAGGGTGCCACAATCTATGTCGGCACCCAGTCCAACGGGCAGGGCCATGAAACAGTCTATGCGCAATTCCTGTCGGACCAGACCGGTATTCCTGCGGGTCAGATTACTGTTGTACAGGGCGATAGCGACCGTATCGCCACTGGCGGTGGGACGGGCGGGTCGCGGTCGGTCACCGTGCAAAATACAGCAACACTGGCAGCGGTTGATGTGATCCTTGAGGGTCTTACCGCTTTTCTTGCAGATGCCGAAGGTGTCGATGCCGGTGCGGTCAGCTTTGATGATGAACGCTTCCGGATTACCGGCTCGAACCTGACGCCGACACTGCTTGAGGTGGCGGATATGGCGCGGGCTGCTGGGCGCGATGATCTGTTGCGCCATTCGGCGACGATCAAGCTCGACAACCGCAGTTTTCCGAATGGTGCGCATGTGGTCGAGGTCGAGATTGATCCCGAAACCGGCGTTGTCACTGTCGACCGCTATACTGTTGTTGATGACTTCGGCAATCTGATCAACCCGATGCTGGCCGAGGGACAGGTGCATGGCGGTGTGGCGCAGGGCATCGGTCAGGCGCTGACCGAACGGGTGGTGTTTGATGCGGATGGCCAGCTGCTCACAGCAAGTTTTATGGACTACGGGATGCCGCGCGCGGATGATCTGCCTATGATCAGGTTTTCAACTGAATGTGTGCCGTCAACTTACAACCCCATGGGCATGAAAGGCTGTGGTGAGGCTGGCACTGTTGGCGCGCTTGCCGCAATGGCGAATGCTGTGCTGGATGCGCTGTGGGAATTAGGTGTGCGCGAGGTAGAAATGCCGTTCACCCCGCACCGTGTCTGGAAAACGATCCGGAAAGCAAAGGATGCGCGTGCAGCTGCGTGACTGGTTCTTCGGGCTTTTTGACAGAAGCCCACGCAGTGAAGAAGGTGCTGTGCGCGGGCGTGGCCCTGCGATCCATGTGGTTATCCTTGACGGGACAATGTCGTCACTTGCCGAGGGCTGCGAAACGAACGCGGGGCTGACGTTCAAACTCTTGTGTGAGGTCGGACGCACCGCCAATGTGACTGTCCACTATGAAGCCGGGATCCAATGGCGTGACTGGAGAAGCACATGGGACGTCATGACCGGCAAAGGGATCAATCGGCAGATCGAGCGCGCCTATGGCGTCGTTGCCTCGCGGTACCGTCCCGGTGACCGGATCGTTCTTGTCGGCTATTCAAGGGGGGCATATGCCGTGCGCTCGCTTGCAGGCGTCATTGATATGGTCGGACTGGTCCGGTCCGAACATGCCACTGTCCGGACGATCCGCCAAGCATACCGTCACTACCGCAGCGGTGCACAAAGCCAGACAGTAGACGCGTTCCGGTCACTTTATTGCCACCCGTCCATCGAAGTCGAGGCGGTCGCGGTTTGGGATACGGTCAAAGCACTGGGCCTGCGGTTGCCGGTCATCTGGCGCTGGGCGGAAGCACAGCACAACTTCCACAATCACGCGCTCGGCCCGCATATTCGCAACGGCTTTCACGCTTTGGCGGTTGACGAGACCCGCCGCGCCTATGCCCCTGTGATGTGGCAGTTTCCCGACGGCTGGTCCGGCCATGTGGAGCAAGTCTGGTTTCGCGGAAATCATGGTGACGTGGGCGGGCAGGTCTGGCAGCATCCGCCATCGCGGCCTTTGGCCAATATCCCCTTGGTATGGATGCTGGAGCGTTTGTCAGAGTGCGGGGTGCCTTTTCCCGAAGGCTGGCGCGGGCGCTTTGCGCAAGATCCGGCGGCCCCGTCTATCGGAAACTGGCGGGCCTGGGCCAAGGTATTTTTGTCGCGGCGCAGGCGTATTGTGGGACAGGATCGCTCGGAACGCCTGCATGAAACCATCAGCGATGCCGGGGCGTCTGTGTCAGTCGCCCCGCAGCTTCATGATCAGACAAGTGGCTGAGCCGGTGGCATAAAGCTTACCTGTTGTCGCATCGCGAATCTCGCCCCGCGCCACTCCGGTAGAGCGCCCGGCATGTTCGATGATCCCCGTGGCGAGTATTTCGGCCCCTATCGGAATAGCGCCGACCAAATTAACCTTATATTCCAAAGTGGTATAAACAGAACCCTTGGGCGTCATCGTCATCACAGCGCAGGACATGCAGCTGTCAAGCAACGTCCCGTACCACCCGCCATGCACACCGCCTGCAGGATTGCTATGCTGGAATTCCGGTTTGCCGCGGAAGGTGACTTCGCCTTTCTCCACAGCCTCCAATGAATAGTTCATCAAGGCCGAGATCGGCGGCCGCGAGATGCGCCCGTCCTGCATCGCTTGCATGAATTCAAGGCCCGACATTGACAGGGTTGTCTCAAGGTCGGGCATTTCTTCGGGTGTGGTCGCAGTAAACATTGGCGCTCCGGACAATTTTCGCCCGAAGCTGGCGCGTCAGGCCACGTTTTGCAACCGGACTTTTGGCGTCACACCAAGCGCATGGCACACGTCACGTGACAATTCGGGACGGTTCAATGTGTAGAAGTGCAGATGATCAACACCACCTTGCAGCAGGTCATCACACAGTTCTGTTGCGACGGCGGTCGCCAAGAGTTCGGTGCTGCCATCACGGGTGGCATTCTCGAACGCGTCATGGATCACCTGCGGGATATGCGTGCCGCACTGTTTTGCAAAGCGCTGGGTGCCGTTCCAGTTTTCAACCGGCAGGATCCCGGGGATGATCTGGCCATCAATGCCTGCCTTAACGCAGGCGTCACGGAAACGGAAAAACGTCTCGGCCTCAAAGAAGAATTGCGTGATAGCAGAGGTCGCCCCAGCGTCAAACTTGCGCTTGAGGAAAGCGATATCGGCGGCGTGGTCGGTCGCTTCAGGGTGCTTTTCGGGGTAGGCGCCCACGCGGATGGTGAACCGGCCAGTGTTGGCCAATGCCTCGATCAGCGCGACCGAGCTGTCAAATCCTTCAGGATGGGCGGTGAATTTCGCGGCACCCTGAGGGGCATCGCCGCGCAGCGCCACGATTTCGCGCACACCCGCGGCAGCGTAGTCTTCTGCGATCTGCAAGGTCTCGGCGCGTGTCGCGTCCACGCATGTCAGGTGTGCTGCCACATTCAAACCGCTGGTTTTGTGGATTGTCGTGACGGCTTCGTGCGTCAGTTTGCGGGTGGTACCGCCGGCACCATAGGTCACGGAAACAAAAGTGGGGTCCAAAGGGGCAAGCGTGTTAACGCAATCCCACAGACGAAAAGACCCCTCAAGGGATTTGGGGGGGAAGAATTCGAAGGAAACGTTCGGCTTGGACATGATGCACCTCTTGCTTGCCATGATCTTTTGTCATCAGTATGAAGTTGACGCAATTTCATAAACTTCACCAAGGTCATGAGGACGCCTCATATATGCATATCGAGTTTCGACACCTGCGGACAATCAAGGCGATCCATGACACCGGCGGGCTCGCGCGCGCGGCAGACCAGTTGAATATAACCCAATCGGCCCTGTCCCATCAAATCAAGGGGATCGAGGACCAGGCGGGTGTTGAGCTTTTCGTGCGGCGATCAAAGCCGCTGAAACTATCTGCCGCAGGGATGAAGATGCTCGCCGCAGCCGAGCAGATCCTGCCGCAAGTAGCGGCGCTGGAGGCCGAGTTCTCTGGTCTGGTGGCAGGGAGTGCAGGCAGATTGCATATCGCGATCGAGTGTCACGCCTGTTTCGAATGGCTCTTTCCTGTTTTGGAACAGTTCCGCAAAGCCTGGCCCGAGGTCGATGTCGATATTCGCCCCGGCCTCGCGTTTGATGCTCTGCCAGCCTTGCGCAAGGAAGAGGTTGATCTGGTTGTCTCCTCTGATCCCGAGGATTTGCCAGAGACGGATTTTACACCGCTTTTTGACTACGAACCGGTTTTTGTAGCGTCGGCCAATCATCCTCTGGCCCAAAAGGACGTCATCGAAGCGGAGGATTTTCGCGGTGAGACGCTGATCACCTATCCCGTCGATCGCGCGCGGCTCGATATCTTTTCGCAGCTTTTGACACCCGCCAAAGTCGAGCCCGCAGCAGTGCGACAGGTAGAACTCACGGCTGTAATACTTCTCTTGGTGGCCTCTAACCGCGGTGTCGCGGTTCTACCGGACTGGGTTGTCAGGCAGGTGCGTTTCAATGCGGATTATGTGACGCGGCCTTTGACGAAAGAAGGCATCACGCGCCGTCTTTACGCAGCGACGCGGGCAGAGGATACAAGCCGTCCTTTCATGGCGCATTTGATCCGGCTTGCCCGGCAGGAAGCGGTGAAGATGCAGCGCGCCTAGGCCGCTGTTGTGATGCCGGTGGGGGTGATCAGACCCTGCCTGCGCGCATGAAGTCGCAAACATGTTTCGTGTAAGGGCATTGCGGCGCCGTAGAAATAGCCCTGGACGTATTTGCAGCCCATGTCGCGGAGCATGTCGCGCTGTTGTGCAGTCTCTACGCCTTCTGCAATCAAGTCGACCTTAAGGCCTTTGCTGATTGTTACCAGTCCTTCGATCAGCACTCTTGCGGCAGGATCAAACCCCAGATCACGCACAAAGCCCGTGTCGAGTTTGAGTTCATCAAACTCCATCTCCTTGAGGTGCTGAAGCGAGGCATAGCCGGTCCCAAAATCATCCAGCGAAATGCGCACGCCTGCATCGCGGAAAAGCTGGATCGAGCGACGGATAATCTCGCCCGCGCGTGCGATGAAAATGTCCTCCGTAATCTCGAATGTCAGATGGTGCCGCAGTTCGGGATACCGGTCGAGGATCGCAAAGAGTTCCTTACGGCCTAGGAGTGTCGCCAGCGTGACCTCTGACATATTGATTGACACCTGTCCTGGATCGAGTCCTTCTTGCTTCATTTGGGCAAGGTCCCGCAGCACAAGTTCAGCAGTGCTGGCCATGAAGCTGCCTTGCAATGCCAGCTCGTTGATCATGGGAAGAAACTGTGATGGTGCAAGAAGGCCGCGCTGTGGATGTTCCCATCGCGAAAGTGCCTCAAACCCGACGATTTCACCGGTATCGATCCGCACTTTCGGCTGATAGTAAGGCAAGATCTCTCCGTTGCGCATCGCTGCCAACAAAATCTCGCGGTCCTTCAATGTGGGGCGAACAGGAAACGCATTCTTGTCATAGATCATGATATTTGTGTTTGAATCCTGCTTGGCGCGATACATCGCCTGGTCCGCCCCCGAGAGCAGTTCCGGCGGTGTACTTGCATCCGGTCCCTGCCGCGCGATGCCAATGCTGACGCCGACATCAAGCTGCTTTTGCTCGAATGGAATGGTCTCTCGTAGCTTGTCGACAAGATGGGCCGCGAAAGAGTCAGCCTGTTTCAGGGACGTGATATTCGCCGATATTAGTGCGAATTCGTCGCCACCGACGCGCGCAACACGATCACCGCGCACTGCGAGTGCGTCCAGTCTTGACGCAATTGCACAAAGGACGGCGTCCCCGGCTTTGTGTCCATAGCTGTCGTTGATGGGTTTGAACCCATCCAAATCGATCAGAAAAACGGTCACACCCTGTTTATTGGCATGCTGGGACATCATGCTTTGGACGACTTCATCAAAGGCGCGACAATTCATCAAACCGGTCAGGCTGTCGATGCGCGAGAGCTTCTCAAGATCGGCAAGACGCGCATTGGCGTCTTGTCGCGCTCTTTCAAGCGCTTGATGTGTATCCTTTTGCAGGTTCATCGTATCAAAGGTGTTCATAATATAAACAAAAGTCGAAATTGACGTCAGCATCCACGCTGTGGGGTCTTGCGCAAAAGCGGGATTGTGCATCAGGGTCCAATGCATCAGAAACATCGCGGCAAAAGCGACGAGCATCTGACTCCAGTTATAAAACGGAAGCAGTCCGAAGGCGTTGCTGACGTGAACGTATATCCCGAAAACCCAAAGATAACCGGTAATCACATAGGGCAGACTGTCGCTTTGTGAGAGAATCACACCAAGCGCCAGATAGGGGAACATGGCCAACCAATTGAACAGGAACACAGCAAGCCCCGACGACAGTTGCAGCGGAGGGTCAAATTTTGAGGCCCGTTTGTTCAATGGATAGGAGATAATTTCCAGAATGGCGATAACGGTCAAAACGATGAGCGCCTGCGCCCCCAACCCTGCATGAATGCAGATACCAGCCATCAAGACAGCCGCACCCACGCGCTTTATGATGTCCCGACCAGAAATATGGCCGACGATCTGCGTTTCATGCAGGAAATGATTAATGCGGTACGGTTTCATACTGTCCTACTCGTCACTAGGGGCAACTATGCAAGCAAGCAGCAAACAAGCCGTTAATATCTCCAAATTATGTGATTGTACTGGAAAGTCGCTTGCCTCTTGTTCCGCCTAGCCCGACGGCCTATACGCCGCGCTTGATCCCCTATGAAGGACCTCACAGATGGCTGGCAGCGCAAACCTAAACGTCATGATGAAAACCGCCCGCAAAGCAGGCCGCGGTTTGCTGAAGGATTTTGGCGAAGTCGAGAACCTGCAGGTGAGCACAAAGGGCCCCGGTGACTTTGTCAGCCGTGCCGACAAAGCCGCAGAAGCGATGATTATGGAAGAGCTGCTGCATGCCCGTCCAACCTATGGTTTTCTGGGCGAAGAGGGCAAAGAAATCGAGGGCGAGGACCCAACCCGCCGCTGGATCGTTGATCCGCTGGACGGAACGACAAACTTCCTGCACGGATTGCCGCATTGGGCCGTTTCCATTGCGCTTGAGCATAAAGGCCAGATTGTGGCTGGCGTGATCTACGATCCGGTAAAGGATGAAATGTTCTATGCTGAAAAAGGCGGCGGTGCCTGGATGAATGAAAGCCGGATGCGTGTGTCCGGCCGGCATCGCATGATTGAAAGCATTTTCGCCACAGGCCTGCCTTTTGCAGGCCGTGCCGATCTGCCGGAAACGATCCAGGATCTTGCGCGCATTTTGCCTGCCTGCGCCGGTGTGCGCCGTTTTGGTGCTGCGGCGCTGGATCTGGCTTACGTTGCCGCTGGCCGTTACGAAGGATTCTGGGAACGTGGGCTGAATGCGTGGGATATTGCAGCCGGTATTATCATTGTTCGCGAAGCAGGCGGCATCCTCGAGCCCATCAATCCCGAAGGCGATGTGATCGCTGATGGTCAGTTGATTTGCGCCAACGAGCCTATCTTCGAGACTTTTGCAAAAGTCATTCGCAAGGTCTAACGCCGCACGATCGGAATATTGCTGCGGGTATATTCGGCCTCGGGGTGGGGCGGGTGCCCGTGCGTTTGCCGCCAAAACAGTGTGGCGCCTAGCTTGATCCAAAGCGGGACCGTCAGAATGGCCCCGATAACAAACCCACCTGCATGCGCCCAATAGGCTACACCGCCGTTTGAGGTGTCGACGTTGATGCCGCTGAAAAGCTGAATGACGAACCAGAGGCCCAGCATGATCCACGCAGGGATCGGTAAAATGCGGAAAAAGACGATAAAGAAAATAAAGATATCGACCCGTGCTTTCGGGAACAGCAACAGATAGCCCCCCATGACGCCCGCGATCGCACCTGATGCACCGACCGTCGGGATGGTGGAAAGCGGATCGGCCCCGTATTGCGCCAAGGATGCGCCGATCCCGCAGACCAGATAGAAGACCAGAAACGGTATGTGGCCCATTTCGTCTTCGAGGTTATCGCCGAAAATCCACAGAAACAGCATATTCCCTGCCAGATGCATAAAGCCGCCGTGCAGGAAAATCGAAGTCACAAGTGCCGTGTAATTCTCCCCGTTCGAGAGGCGGATCGGCAGCAAGGCATAGTCATAATAAAGCTGGGACAAGGCCCGCTGATCCTGAAACAGGACCAGCCCTGCCAGAAAGATCGCGACATTCGCCGCGATCAATACAAGGGTCACGTAGGGCGTGCGCTCGGATGGGTTGTGGTCGCGAATTGGAAACATAGCGCGACCGTCCCCGAAGCCGCCCCAGCGGTCAAGAGAAAGCTGGGGTGGCGACCTCTGCAACTTCGGCCAGAAGTGCGGCATTTCCGCCCGCTGCTGTCGTGTCGATGCAGACATGGCGTTCATGCAGCACATGGGCCGCGTCAGGCATGCCGGTGATCAGCGCTGTGATCGGGCCCTGACGTGTGCTCAGAGCCGTTTCAAGCGCCCGTCCGGTCTGGGCGTCGCCCCACCAGATCACGGCACCCAGATCAGCAATCTCGTTCAGTTGCGAGGCCGTCAAAGCGCCCTCGGTGCTGATCCCGATACCACCGAGTGCTTTGACAGCGGCCACCTGCTCTTGCGCGACATCCGCACCCGGCCCCATGCAAAGGATCGGGCCGCGGGCCGTCGTGCTGTGGCGGTTGGATTCGCCGGTTGGGCCGGGCAGATCGGTTGGTTTGGCCGGTGTCGGGGCCGTTGCCTCTGCGATCCGCTTTTTCAGCGCCTTCATGTCGGCAGCCGCAGACCAAGTAGCCTCTGTGTGTGGTGCGGGCCGTGCGGCAAAGCGGGGCAGATAGTGTGGGCCGCCGGCCTTTGGACCCGTCCCTGACAGGCCCTCGCCGCCAAAGGGCTGACTGCCGACAATCGCGCCGATCTGGTCGCGATTGACATAGATGTTGCCGGCGTGAACCTTCTCGACAATCGTCTGCACGCGGTCGTCGATGCGTGTGTGCAGACCAAACGTCAGACCATAGCCCGTGGCATTGATCGCATTGATGACGTCATCCAGCTCGGATGACTTGAAGGTTGCCACATGCAGAACCGGACCGAAGATCTCTTTGGTCATGTCCGCAATACCGTTAATCCGTATTGCTGTGGGCGCAATGAAATAGCCGGTGGATGGCACCTTGATCTGATGCAGGATGCGGCCTTCGCTGGCGGCTTGCGCGATGTGGTTTGCAATACCGGTATAGGCGGCCTCATCAATGACGGGGCCCACATCTGTGGACAGATGCCAGGGGTCACCGACGTTGAGTTCGTTCATCGCACCTTTGAGCATTTTCAGCAGGTTATCGGCGATATCCTCTTGCACATAAAGGCAGCGCAGCGCTGAACACCGCTGACCGGAGGATTGGAACGCCCCATTGATGATGTCGCGCACCGCGTGTTCGGGCAGGGCGGTGCTGTCCACGATCATCGCGTTCAAACCACCTGTTTCTGCAATCAGGGGTGTGCCCGGGGCGCAATTGGCCGCCATCGTGCTGCGGATCTTCATCGCGGTCGCGGTCGAGCCGGTGAAGGCCACACCATTGATGCGCGCATCCGCTGTCAGAGCCGCGCCGACGTCACCACCACCGGGCAAGAGTTGCAACGCGCTGGGCGGTACACCTGCGTCATGAAGCAAAGCTGTTGCGCGGGTCGCAATCAGAGGGGTTTGCTCGGCCGGTTTTGCCAGCACAGCATTGCCCGCAGCAAGTGCTGCTGCGATCTGGCCGGTGAAAATCGCCAGAGGGAAGTTCCAAGGGCTGATGCAGGTCCAGACGCCGCGCGCCTGTTGCTGGCTTGTGGCTTGTGCCGCGTAGTAGCGCAGGAAATCCACCGCTTCGCGCAATTCTGCCACCGCATCAGGCAGAGACTTTCCAGCCTCGCGCGTCAGAATGGCGAAAAGCTCGCCCGCATTGGCCTCATAGGCATCCGCAGCGGCGTTCAGGATCTCTGCGCGCGCGGCAACATCCGCGTGCCAAGGGGTGGCGGTTTCAAGTGCTGTTGCGATCTCTTTCTCGGTCGCGACCTGAACCTGACCAACGATATCACCCGGCATGGCGGGGTTCTTGACGGGTTGGGCGTTTACCAGTTTCGCCTTGGGGTATTTGTAGGCGGCCGTCGTCAATGCATGGCCTTTGTATTTGGCTTTTTGCAACACAGTGCGACTGTTGAAAATCTCTGCAAGCGTAGGCGTATGGGTCAGATCCCATCCCTTTGAGTTTACACGTTCGGGTTCATAAAGTTCCGGGCCGGTCTTCAACGCAGGCCTTTGTCCCGCATAATCGAACGGACAGGCCGCGACGACCTCGGCAGGTACGTCTTCATCGACGATCTGGTTCACGAAGCTCGAGTTGGCACCGTTCTCAAGCAAGCGACGGACCAGATAGGCCAGCAGGTCCTCATGCGCGCCAACGGGCGCGTAGATGCGGCAACGGGTCTTCTCGGCGTTCAGCACGATGGAATGCAAAGTCTCGCCCATGCCATGCAGGCGCTGGAATTCGTAATCGTTGCTGCTGCGCTCCAATTGCTGGGCAAGGTCAAGGATAGCAGCGACGGTGTGGGCGTTATGCGTGGCGAACTGCGGATAGATCCGGTCTGTCATGCGCAGCAGTTTCCGTGCATTGCTGATATAGCTGATGTCCGTGTGTTGTTTGGCGGTGAAGACGGGGAAACCGTCAATCCCTTCGACCTGTGCGCGCTTGATCTCGGCGTCCCAATAGGCGCCTTTGACCAGCCGGACCATGATCTTGCGGTCAAGCCGCGTGGCCATCTCGTATAGGCAATCGATCACCAGAGGTGCGCGCTGGCCGTAGGCCTGCACGACAACACCAAAACCGTCCCATCCCGCCAAGGCAGGCTCGGACAACACGGCAGAGATCACATCGAGCGAAAGCGAGAGCCTGTCAGCCTCTTCCGCATCAATGTTAAAGCCCATGCCTGCTGACTTCGCGAGAAGCGCCAGTGCACGGACACGCGGTACCAGCTCTTCCATGACGCGGGCCTCTTGCGCGACTTCATAGCGCGGATGCAGGGCCGAGAGTTTGACCGAAATGCCGGGGTTTTCCGCAACTGTGTCGAATTTGCAGTGTTCGGCAATCGCGCTGATCGCACGCGAATAGGACAGGTGATAGCCCTTCGCGTCCGCCTCAGTGCGCGCGGCCTCGCCCAGCATATCATAACTGTAGGTAAAGCCCTTGTCCTGCATGCCTTGTGCGCGTTTCATGGCTTTGCCGATATCTTCACCCAGCACAAACTGACGGCCCATTTCGCGCATCGCGCGGGCCACGGCACTACGGATCACAGGTTCGCCCAGCCGCTTCATGGCACTGCGCAAGTGGCGGGTCATGCCTGGCTTTTCATCATCCAAAACGCGGCCCGTCAGCATCAGGGCCCAGGTCGAGGCATTGACCAGTGATGACGCGGAGTGGCCCAGATGCTTGCCCCAGTCAGAGGGGGCGATCTTGTCCTCGATCAGCTCATCCATCGTATCGGCGTCCGGTACGCGCAAGAGCGCCTCGGCCAGACACATCAGCGCGATGCCTTCATCGGTGGACAGGCCGTATTCAGCCAGAAAGACCTCCATCAGGCCGGGATCAGAGCTGTTGCGAATTTGGGTGACAAGCTCTGCCGCGCGTTTGGAAATCCGTGCGCGGTCTTGCGGTGTCAGCTGGGCAGCCGCAACAAGCGCTTCAACGGCGCTGTCTTCATCCTGATACATGGACAAGTCAATCTGGTGGCGGACATCTGTTGAATGATCGCGCGGCATGGCAGGCTCCTTTCTGAATTTGTCCTACTCTAGCAAGAAATACGTGGCCATTCTCACTGCAATGTGCCAATCTCGCGGGCGGATTTACTTATTAACTGGATGAATCATGGCTGAAACGCCTGTTGGGCTGGATCGGTTTGATCTCAAGATACTTGATATTCTCACGGTTGAGGGCCGGATCAGCGTCACCGAGCTTGCCCGCCGGATCGGTTTGTCGAAATCGCCCACGCAGGCACGGCTAAAAAGGCTGGAAGATCACGGTATTATCCGCGGTTATCGCGCGCTTTATGATCCGATCCGGCTGCGCCGCGACCATGTTGCCTTCGTCGAAGTCAAGCTGTCGGATACGCGTGAACGCGCATTAGCTGCATTCAATAGTGCGGTGATGCTGGTACCGGAAGTCGAGCAGTGTCATTTGATCGCAGGGGCATTTGACTATCTGCTGAAAGTCCGCACCGCAGGCATGCCGGGCTACCGCGCTGTTCTGGCAGAAAAAATATCGACATTGCCGCATGTCGCAAGCACCTCGACCTATGTCGCGATGCAGGCGGTCAAAGAAGAAGGGCTGTCACCTGTCGCCCCCGGTGCGGGTGGTGGCGCTTGACGGAACCGCGTTGTGGCGCAGATACTTCATTCATGAAATGGATGATCCCCCTTTGCCTCACGGCCACGCCTGCGCTGGCACAAACCTGCCCTGAGGCGCCTGACCACAGCGCACGCATGTCCGAGATTTTGTCTGAACTCGGAAAAGCGCAGACTGAAATGGCGGGCCGCGAACTTTCCAATGGTCTTTGGGAGCTTTGGACCGACGCGCCCGACGCCACAGCACAAGCGATGCTGGACGAGGGCATGTCACGGCGCGGTGTTTATGATTTTCTGGGCGCGCGCACGGTCTTCTCGCGTCTGATCGACTACTGCCCCGACTATGCCGAAGGGTACAATCAACGTGCCTTCGCCAGTTTCCTCAGCGAAGACTACGAAGGCGCATTGGCCGACCTTGACCGCACCCTGGAGATTATTCCCAACCACGTAGGTGCGTTGTCCGGCAAAGCGCTGACCCTGATTGCCATGGGACGCAACGAAGAAGGGCAGGCGGTTCTGCGCGCGGCAGTTGCACTAAACCCGTGGCTGTCGGAACGCGCGCTGCTTGATCCACCCTTGGGCACAGAACTCTGATCACGGCTTGCCCACCGCGGCAGAGCGTCATAGGAATAGCGCCGTGCCCGCGTGGTGGAATGGTAGACATCGGAGACTTAAAATCTCTTGGCCGTAAGGCCGTGCCGGTTCGAGTCCGGCCGCGGGCACCACAGATTGAGATAAACATCGGAAATCATACGCGCTGATCGTGATGATTGCCGTTGTCAGCGGGCACGTGGTAATCCTTAGCCGAGATAAAGCTTGCAGGAATTGACCGCCATGACGCTACGACCACGCAACATCGACCCCCGCAAGTGTTTCATAGCAGGAAAGTGGGTTGACGCGTTCTCAGGCGAGACCCTTGCCCTTATCAACCCCTCTGATGGCAGCACCCTGTGCGAGATCGCCCGTGGCGGGGCTGATGACATCGCTGCGGCGGTCGCGGCGGCAGAAGGGGCGCTATCGGGCGCATGGGGCAAAGCCACGGCGGCGGAGCGGGGGCGGATGCTGGCCAAGATTGGTCAGGCGGTGCTGGCGCATGTCGATGAGTTGGCGCAACTGGAAGCGATGGATGTGGGAAAGCCGCTAAAACAGGCGCGCGCCGATGTGTTGGCGCTCGCGCGTTATCTGGAATTCTACGGCGGTGCTGCCGACAAGGTCCATGGCGAGACGATCCCTTATCTGGATGGCTATACCGTCTATACCCTGCGCGAACCGCATGGTGTGACCGGCCATATCATCCCTTGGAATTATCCGATGCAGATCATCGGGCGCTCGGTGGGGGCCGCGTTGGCGATGGGCAATGCCTGTGTTCTCAAGCCCGCCGAAGAAGCCTGCCTGACCGCCTTGGCCTTTGCCGAAATCGCCCGCGCGGCGGGGCTGCCTGATGGCGCGCTGAATGTCGTGCCGGGAGTGGGTGCCGAGGCGGGTGCCGCTTTGTCTGCACATAAGGGCGTGCACCACATTTCGTTCACCGGCTCTGTCGGCGTGGGAAAACTGATCCAGCAGAGTGCCGGTGCAAATGTTGTGCCGGTGACACTGGAGCTTGGGGGAAAGTCACCGCAGGTGGTGTTTGACGATGCGGATATCGCGGCTGCTTTACCGTATTTAGTGAATGCAGGTATCCAGAACGCGGGACAGACCTGTTCTGCTGCATCGCGGATATTGGTGCAGCGTGGTGTCTATGATCAGGTGGTAACCGAAATGGCTACCCGCTACGCGCAGCTGCGGGCGGGGCCTGCTTTAGCTGATCTGGATGTGGGGCCCTTGGTGTCGCTGCGGCAAAAAGAGATCGTTGAGGGTTTTTTGGCGCAGGGTGGCGATCTGGAGGTGGCAGCGCGCGGGCAGATCGTTGATGACGCACCTGCAGGTGGGGCCTATGTTGCCCCAACGCTCTTTGCAGATGTCGCGCCTGATCACACGCTGGCGCAGGATGAAATCTTTGGGCCCGTGCAGGTCATTATTCCCTTCGAGGATGAGGCAGAGGCAATCGCCATCGCCAATGGCACCGCGTTTGGCCTTGTCGCGTCTTGTTGGTCTGAAAACGGAGCGCGGCAGATGCGCATGGCGCGTGCGCTGCGGGCGGGGCAGGTGTTTATCAACAACTATGGCGCAGGTGGCGGGGTCGAGCTGCCCTTTGGCGGTCGCGGCCTTTCGGGTCACGGGCGCGAAAAGGGGTTCGAGGCGCTTTATGGCTTCTCGGTGCTCAAGACCGTCGCGGCACTGCATCATTAGCGCGACGATGGGAAAACCTGTCATTGTCTTGCCTGACGAAAACCGCGACGATAACTGGCAGTGACAAGACGATCCTGCCCCTTTGATCCGATGGACCCCTGTAATGAACACCCTTGGCATTGATCTTGGCGGGACAAAGATAGAGGCGCGTGTCTTTGATGCCGCTTGGCAAGAGATCGCCCGCCACCGGATCCCGACCCCCGAATGTTATGACCAACTCGTAGATGCGGTCGTTGCTCAGATCGCGTGGGCCTCGGACGCTGCGGGCACAGTTGCGGCGGTGGGTGTCGGTGCCGCCGGTCTTGTGAACCCGCAAACCGGCCTAACGCTGGCGAACAATCTGCCGGCCTCCGGGCGGCCCTTTCCCGCCGATATAGAACGGCGGGCAGGGCGCAAAATTACGTTCCTGAATGATTGCCGCGCGCTGGCCCTGTCAGAGGCGGTGTTCGGCGCGGGGCAGGGGAAATCGGTGATGATGGCGCTGATCCTTGGCACAGGTGTGAGCGGTGGCCTGATCATCGACCAAAAATGGCGCACAGGGCCGACGGCGACAGGCGGCGAGATTGGCCATATCGCGGCCCCGGCGCAGATCATCGCCGCACATGGCCTGCCGGTTTATGACTGCGGTTGCGGGCGGAAAGGATGTATCGAGGGGTATATCTCGGGGCCCGGTTTGCAACGCTTGGCCGCATTCGTCACGGGAATGGACCTGAGCACGCATGAGATTGCTGCGCGGCGCACCACGGATATGGCGCAGGTCTGGGCGATTTGGTGCGCGCTTGTGGCTGAGGTGCTCCATCACCTCACGCTCACAATTGATCCTGATGTGATCGTTCTGGGCGGCGGGCTCACGGCTATGCCTGATGTGATTGCCAATTTGCGGGTTGCCGCCAAGAACACGCAGATTGACGGTTTCGCTGCCGCCCCGCTTGCCTTGGCGCAAGGGGGTGACGCCAGTGGCGCGCGTGGTGCCGCCTATGCGGCGTGGATGGATCATCGCAATGCTACGGGGCTCACGGTATGACGGACGGCTGGTTCAAACCTGACCGTTTCTTTGATGGCCAGGACATCGTGGACGACATGGCTGTGCGCGTAGCAGACGGTATGATCGTCGAGACATCGCGCGCGTCGGTTCCGGCCATCCCACTTTCCGGGCTTTTGACACCCGGCTTTGTTGACTTGCAGGTCAACGGCGGTGGTGGCGTCCTTCTGAACAATACCCCCACAGTTGACGGCATGGCACAGATTGCGGCCGCGCACCGCCGCTTCGGGACGGCCGCGATTTTACCAACGGTCATCACTGACCAACCGGATTTGCTTGTACAAGCGGCAGCCGCCGCGATTGCCGCAAAAGATGCCCCGGATATTCTGGGGCTGCACATTGAAGGCCCGCATATCAGTGTCGCAAAGCGGGGGACGCATCGCGCGGAGTGTATCCGTCCATTAGATCAGGACACGCTGACCATCGTGTCCGATCTGCGCAAGGCAGGGGTCGCCGTGATGATTACCCTCGCACCGGAGGCCGCGACGCCTGCGCAAATCGCCTTACTGGCCGAAATGGGCGCAATTGTCTCGCTCGGGCATACGGATGCCACCGCCGAAGAGGTCGAGGCGGCGATCAAAGCAGGGGCACGCTGCGGAACGCATTTGTTCAACGCCATGTCACCGATGACAAGCCGCGCGCCGGGCGCTGTGGGTGCGATTTTGAACGCCGGGATTGCCTTTGGCATGATCTGTGACGGGGTGCATGTGGATGACCGTATGCTGCGCCTTGCACTGCGGGCCTGTGCCGCAGGCTCCGCGCCGTTTCTGGTGTCGGATGCGATGGCGACAGTTGGCGGAGAGACACAATTCACGCTTTATGGCCGGACGATCTGCCTGCAAGAGGGGCGGTTGGTCAACGCCGAAGGCAATCTGGCGGGCGCGCATATCACACAGGCCGCAGGTATGCGGCGGTTGGTGCATCATGTCGGGATTCCGCTTGCGGATGCGTTGCGCATGGTCGTGACGACACCCGCTACATTGATCGGACAGCCACGGTTGGCGCGCGTGCTGGGACGTTTGACCGATGATCTGTTTTTGCTTGATGGCGATGACACGGTTGTTGGCACCCTGACGCAGGGTATTGCGCAGGCGGAAAGCTAAGCAGGGCTGCCCCGACGCGATCCTTTTCGACAGAAATGCCGTGATCCGTCGGAATCACCTCAAAGCGGGGTACCGAAATTCACTTCACGTTCATGTCAGGGCATTTAACGTGATCAAAAAATAGGCTGGATCACGGTTTTTGCGATTTTTATAGGCGCTGAGGCGTGAGGCGACAGGTTCAACGCGAAATCACTAGCATATTTCTGCAGTGCAGCACCACTTTGGGGCGTCCGAGGAAAACTTCGGCGTCGCGCGAAGGGCTATCCTGCAAGATCGTTCCCTTCACGCGACTACAACATCACTGTTGCGGGTCCTTCCTATTGGGTTGGTCCAGGGTTGCATAGGGAATTGGTTTCCTGACGCAGCATCCCGCAACGACAACGGGGACCAAAAGACTATGACCTTTAGAACTTCTGCAATTGTTTTGACTGCCTTGCTGGGCACGACATCTATGGCTGCCGCGCAATGCGCCGATCCGATCAAAGTGGGTGTGCTTCACTCGCTCTCTGGCACCATGGCGATTTCCGAAACCACGCTCAAAGACACAATGGAATTGCTGATCGAGAACCAGAATGCCGCTGGCGGGTTGCTCGGGTGTGAAATCGAAGCTGTCGTTGTCGATCCGGCATCCGACTGGCCGCTCTTTGCGGAAAAAGCGCGCGAACTGCTGACCGTCAGCGAAGTCGATGTGATCTTTGGCAGCTGGACATCCGTCAGCCGCAAGTCTGCGCTGCCTGTCCTGGAAGAGCTCAACGGCCTGATGTTCTATCCAGTGCAATATGAAGGCGAAGAAAGCTCGCGCAATGTGTTCTACACAGGTGCGGCACCAAACCAGCAGGCGATCCCTGCGACGGACTACTTCCTTGAAGAGCTCGGGGTCGAGAAATTCGCGCTCTTGGGCACAGACTATGTCTATCCACGGACAACCAACAACATCCTTGAGGCCTATCTGCAGTCCAAAGGCATTCCTGCCGAGGATATCTTTGTGAACTACACGCCTTTCGGTCATTCCGACTGGGCCACAATCGTTGCTGACGTTGTCGCGCTGGGCGCAGACGGCAAACAGGTTGGCGTCATCTCAACAATCAACGGTGATGCGAACATCGGGTTCTACAAAGAGCTGGCGGCGGCGGGTGTCTCTGCCGATGACCTGCCTGTTGTGGCCTTCTCGGTGGGTGAGGAAGAGCTGTCGGGTCTGGATACATCCGACCTTGTCGGTCACTTGGCCGCGTGGAACTACTTCCAGTCCGCTGAATCCGAGCTGAACGACGAATGGGTCGCAGCGTGGAAAGCCAAGATGGGCGAAGACCGCGTAACCAACGACCCGATGGAGGCCCACTATATAGGCTTCAACATGTGGGTGAACGCGGTGACCGAGGCGGGTACAACAGACGTTGATGCGGTGCGTGAGGCCATGTACGGTCAGGAATTCCCGAACCTGACAGGTGGTACGGCGGTCATGCTGCCAAACCACCACCTTGCCAAGCCTGTCTTGATCGGTGAGATCACCGCTGACGGCCAGTTCGATATCATCAGCCAGACCTCTGAGGTGCCAGGTGATGCATGGACCGATTATCTGCCGGAATCTGCGGTGCTGGTGTCGGATTGGCAAACACTGGGTTGCGGGATGTATAACACCGAGACCGAAACCTGTGTGCAGTTGACCTCCAACTACTAAAGCAGCTGTTCAGGGACGCATGACCTAATGCGTCCCTGAACCCCTCCCTCACAATATCGGCTTGAATCCACATGCTGCGATTGCTCTCATTTGCGCTGTCCTTGTGCCTGATCCTGCCTGCATCTTTGCAAGCGCAAACCCTGCAAGACATCCTGCAAACCCATCAGGACGAGGTGCTGAGCCCCGGTCGCCAAAGCGTCGGTGTGGTGCTCGACGATTTGGTTGCCAGCGGACTGCCACAGGCGCTGCCGTTTCTTGAGGCATGGCGCGACCGCGAGATTGTGCAGCGTGACAGTGACGGTTTGTTCTTCCGTGCGATTGAAGCAGATGACGCGATTACGCTTGAAGACCTCGACACAGGCACCACAACCACATTTGCGAATGACGATGGCCTGACCGAGGCGCGCCCCAATGGCGGTGTGCGCCGCGCCATCGGCGATGCACTCGTGCAGTTCCAGCTTTCCGATCCCGATATCACCAAACGCCAAGCGGCCGTTGATGCGATCGCCCGCAGCATGGATGCCAGCCAGCTTGGCCCGTTGCAGGCTTCGATCGCAGGCGAGCCTGACCCTTCCCTGAAAGACACCAAAGAGCGGCTGGCGGGAATGTTGGCGGTTCTTTTCGGCGAAACACAAGAGGCGCGCATAGCCGCCATCGCAGGCATGGCCGATGACCTTTCGGTTGATGTCCGTGCGGTGCTGAACACCGTTTTGTCGAGCCAGCCGCAGTTTGCCGTAGCCCTTCCCGATGATGCCAATGTCGCACAGGTGCTGACCGTTGGTGTCGACCTGAGCGCGCAAGAGGCCTATGAGCGGTTGGTCGCAGCAGAGCTTGCACCTGCGCTTGTGACAAGCGCCCAAATCCGCGAAGCGCTTGTCGCCAATATCGAAGGCGGCATGGTGGGTGGGGTTCCTGTCAGCGCGCTGAACACCGATGCGGCCCGCGCGGAAGCCTATGACGCGCTTGCCGGTCAGGGGCTTGTCGCCCCGCGCGTGACACCCGAGGCGCAGACCGCCGCAGTCGCAGACCACATCTATTTCCTTCAGTACGCGGAACCTGATCCCGTGATTACAGACGCCGCCGAGCAGGCTCTAGCAGCCGTTGAAACCCGCGTTGCCGTGAGCCAGGGCATTGATTTGGGGCTGGATGCGCTGTCGCTGGCCTCGATCTATTTTCTCGCGGCCATCGGGCTTGCAATCACCTTTGGCGTGATGGGCGTGATCAATATGGCCCATGGCGAATTCATCATGATGGGTGCCTACACCGGCTTCGTCGTGCAGCAGTTTGTGCCGGACTATACGCTGTCGATCATCATCGCATTGCCTTTGGCTTTTGCAATTACCTTCGGCGCTGGTGTCGCAATGGAGCGTTTGGTCATCCGACATCTTTATCACCGTCCACTTGAAACCCTCTTGGCAACATTTGGCATCTCGATTGCCTTGCAGCAGCTTGCCAAGAACATCTTCGGCACCCAAGCGCGCCCGCTGACGTCACCTGAATGGCTAGACGGGGCGCTCGTGTTCAACGACGTGATCGCAATCAGCTATATCCGTATCGCGATTTTCGTGCTGGCGCTGCTGTTCTTGGGACTGATCCTGTTTGTGCTCAAACGCACGCGGCTGGGGCTGGAAGTGCGCGCCGTGACGCAAAACCCCGGCATGGCGGCCTCGATGGGGATCAACCCTGACAAGATCAACATGCTGACTTTCGGTTTGGGTTCGGGCATCGCCGGCATCGCCGGTGTCGCGATCGGGTTATATGCCAAGGTTACCTCCGAGATGGGCGCGGATTACATCGTGCAAAGCTTTATGACCGTGGTCGTGGGCGGTGTCGGTAATGTCTGGGGTACGCTCGCAGGCGCGTCGCTGATCGGGTTCCTGCAAAAGGGGATCGAATGGTTGAACCCGTCCAATACGCTGGCGGCACAGACCTACATGATCCTCTTTATCATCCTCTTCATTCAATTCCGGCCAAAGGGCATCGTCGCCCTCAAGGGCCGCGCGGCGGCGGATTAACTCATGCGGAAATCATTCCTTGCCGAAAACCCGTCGGTCTTGTGGTTCATCGCGCTCCTTGCGGTATTCACTGTCGTGGTCACGCTCTTGTCCGAGGTGACGGGGGTCGGGCTGATCTCGACTTCTTTTGTCAAAACACTGGGCAAGACGCTGTGTCTCTGTCTTGTCGCCATCGCGATGGATGTGGTTTGGGGCTATTGCGGTATCCTGTCACTGGGGCATTTCGCCTTCTTCGGCATTGGCGGCTATGCCATAGGCATGTGGTTGATGTACGCCCGCACTGAAGGGATCGTGATTGAAAGCTTCGCAGGCCAGCCGATCCCGCCGACCCCGCAGGAAGTGTCCGACGCCATCGGAAACCAGATTTTCGGGGTCGTGGGCAGTTCCGAATTTCCGCTGATCTGGGGCTTTGCGGATAGTCTGTTCTTGCAATTGCTGATGGTCGTACTTGTCCCGGGTCTACTGGCGCTGGTCTTTGGCTGGCTGGCGTTCCGGTCACGGGTGACGGGTGTGTATCTGTCGATCCTCACCCAAGCGATGACGTTGGCCCTCGCGCTCTATCTTTTCCAGAACGACAGCGGTTTGCGCGGCAACAACGGCCTGTCAGGCCTGCAGAATATCCCGGGGTTCGAGGATGCGTCGCAGGCAAGCATCTCGATTGTTTTCTTCATCGCTTCGGCTGTCGCACTGGCCGCCGGATATGTGTTCTTTGCGTGGATCGTGTCGGGCAAAATGGGCAGCGTGATCAAAGGGATCCGCGATAACGAAGCACGGGTGCGCTTTCTGGGCTACCATGTGGAAAGCTACAAACTCTTTGTCTTTACCACCACGGCAGTCGTCGCAGGCATCGCAGGCGCGCTCTATTATCCGCAGGCAGGCATCATCAACCCCGGTGAAATCGCGCCCATCGCGTCGATCTATCTGGCGGTCTGGGTCGCCATCGGCGGGCGCGGGCGGCTTTATGGCGCGGTGATCGGGGCGGCCTTTGTGTCGCTCTTGTCGAGCTGGTTTACCGGCGGCGGCGCGCCCAATATCAACCTCGGATTTTACGTCATCCAATGGACCGATTGGTGGCTGGTGCTCTTGGGCTTCTCGTTTGTAGCCGTCACATTGTTCTTCCCCAAAGGGATTGGCGGCCTCTTTGACCTGCTGGTGAGGAAGCAATCATGAGCATGCTTTTGGAAGTCTCGGGCGTCACTGTCACCTTTGACGGGTTCCGTGCGATCAACAACCTGTCGATCAACTTTGCCCCGACCGAGCTGCGCGCGATTATCGGCCCGAACGGTGCCGGCAAGACGACATTTATGGATATCGTGACGGGCAAGACAAAGCCTGACACGGGGCATGTGATCTGGGGGGATCGGAATATCTCGCTTCTTGGGATGTCCGAAAGCCAGATTGCCCGCGAAGGGATCGGGCGTAAGTTCCAGAAACCGACCGTATTCGAGGCGCAGACCGTCCGTCAGAATCTAGCCATGGCGCTGAAAAATCCCCGTGGGCCTTTTGCCGTGCTGATGCACAAGAAAACAAAGTCCAACGCAGAACGGATTGAGGCTATCGCGGGACAGGTTGGTCTGTCTGACAGCCTGACGCGTGTAGCAGGCGAGCTAAGCCATGGCCAGAAACAGTGGCTCGAAATCGGGATGCTTCTGGCGCAAGAGCCGCGCTTGATGCTGGTCGATGAACCCGCCGCGGGTATGACGCCGGAAGAGCGCGAGAAAACCACTGACATCCTGAAAGAGGCGGCCAAGACGCGGGCTGTTGTTGTGGTGGAACATGATATGGAATTTGTGCGCAGGCTCGATTGCAAGGTCACTGTCCTGCACGAGGGCGCGGTTCTGGCCGAAGGCAGCCTTGATCATGTGACCTCAAACCAGACCGTGATTGATGTCTATCTGGGGCGCGCCCATGCTTGATGTGCAAAACTTTGATCTGAAATACGGGCAGAGCCAAATCCTGTTTGATATCTCGCTGCAAGCGGAAACGGGCAAGATTACGGCCGTCATGGGCAACAACGGCGTTGGCAAAACCAGTTTTCTCAAGGCGATCTCGGGGCGGCACCCGATCGCAGCAGGTGTTGCGACGGTGGCAGGAGCGCCGGTGCAACTGACCTCGGCCTATCATGCGGCACGGGCAGGGATCGCCTATGTGCCGCAAGGGCGCGAGGTGTTCGCGATGATGAGCGTTCTGGAAAATCTTGAGACAGGTTTCGCCTGTCTGCCGAAGGCGGAACATGCCATTCCCGACTATATTTTTGAGCTCTTTCCAGTGCTGCGGGATATGCAGACGCGGCGTGGCGGTGACCTGTCGGGCGGGCAGCAACAGCAGCTTGCCATCGCCCGCGCGCTGATTACCAAGCCAAAGGTTCTTTTGCTGGATGAACCGACCGAAGGCATCCAGCCCAATGTGATCCAGCAGATCGGCGATGCACTCGAAACATTGCGTGACGAAGGCCAGATGGCCATCGTTCTGGTCGAGCAGAACGCCGATTTTGCCTACCGGATTGCGGATACATTCACCGTGATTGAACAGGGTAGGGTCAAGCGGAGAGCGGCAAAAGAGGACTACACGAAAGAGGCTCTTATGGCGGATCTCGCGCTATAGAGGTAGGTATCTGACAACATTGGAAGCAGAGGGCAGGGGGGCTTAAAAGGGCGCGGCGCGCCAAAGCGCTTTGCGGACGCGTTATCTGCCCCTGTCGAGCAGTCGCCTGCTCTCCGCTACGCACGTTGCCACAGTGACACATTGCTTGTAGGGCTGTTCTCCGATTGGGCAAAGCGCCGCGACTTCCGGGCTTTGTTGGGAATGATTGGGGGACGGATATGAAACGTCGATCACTGCTGCGTTCTGGAAAGCTGGTGTCTGCAATCGGCCTCGGCTGTATGAGCTTTTCCGGTTTCTACGGACCTTCAGATGAGCAAGAAGCCCACGACACTCTCGCGGCTGCCCAACGTCTGGGGATTGATTTGTTGGATACCGCGAATGTCTACGGTTTGGGTTCGTCCGAAGAAATCATCGGCCGTTACCTCAAACGCAATCCTTCGGACTTCACGATCGCGACCAAGGCAGGTATTTGGCGTGATCGCGAGCACGGAAATCGTGGCTTCCGGAACGATGCGGCTTATCTGAGAACCGAGCTGGAAGGGTCACTCCGCCGGCTTGGGGTTGAACATATCGACCTGTTTTACGTGCATCGTCGTGACCGCAGCTTGGAAATTGAAGAGGTTATGGGCACGCTGCTTGAACTCAAGGCCGAGGGAAAAGTCTCGGGCATCGGGTTTTCTGAAATTTCGCCCGCCAGCCTGAGGCGCGCCGTAGCCGTTGGGCCCGTGGATGCGGTACAGAGCGAGTATTCGCTTTGGACACGTCAACCGGAACTCGGACTTGTGCAGGCCTGTAACGAGTTGGGGGTCACTCTGGTCGCCTATTCGCCGCTGGGGCGCGGTATGTTTGCAGACCGTTCACCTGATCCTGTCAATTTCGGAGATGCGGATTTCCGCAAGAACAATCCGCGGTTCCTGCCACCGAACTTTGAATTTAACCTTGGAAAACTGGCCGCCTTCAAGGCCTATGCAGCCGATCATGGGTTCACAACTGCTGCGCTTGCGCTGGCATGGTGTCTGGCACGGGGCGAGCATGTGATCCCAATTCCCGGTACGCGCACAGTCGATCATCTCGCGGAATGTGCCGCCGGTGCTTCCATCGATCTGACTGAAGCAATGATGGCCGAGATCGAGAGCATGCTGCCAGTCGGCTGGGCATGCGGTGATCGCTATGCAGAAGCCCAATGGAACGGGCCGGAAGGCTATTGCTAGGACACCTCAGAGAGCGCGCGATCATCCCGCTCAGTCAGCCCCGCGCACTGGAATGGTGGCGGCCGGATCAGGTTGGAAAATCTTCTGGATAAAGAAGATACCAACCGCCGCACCGATGCCGACCAAATCGCTCAACCAGCCGCCTTCGATCATGAAGAGAGCGGCGAGGATCAGGCCAACCCGCAAGAACCACGCGGGCCGCGATCCCATGAACCAACCCTGCACGCCTGATGATAGCAAGAAAACGCCAAATGTGGCCGTGATGCCTGACCTGATGACCTCTAGCCAGCTGCCTTCCATCAAAATGGCGCTGTTGTAGAAGAACATGAATGGCACGATGAAGGCCGCAATCCCGATCTTGAACGACGCAACGGATGTCTCCATCGGGTTGGCCCCCGAAATACCCGCAGCGGCATAACTGGCCAAAGCCACGGGCGGTGTAATCGCCGAGACAACCGCAAAGTAGAAGACAAAGAAATGCGCGGTCAGCTGCGGAATACCTAGCTGGATCAAACCCGGTGCGACGACAGATGCAGCGACAGCATAAGCTGCAGTTGTCGGCATCCCCATCCCGAGCAGGATCGCGATGCACATAGCGAAGAAGAGCGCTAGAAGCTGGCTGACACCCGCAAGGTCAAGCAAGACCGCAGAAAAGCGTGCGCCGACGCCTGTCAGGCTGATGACGCCCACGATGATGCCCGCACAGGCACAGACGGTGATGATCTGGATAGACATCACACCGGCAAGCTCGAACGCCTTGAGGATCGACCGCAGGCCCATCCGATGTGGTGTCAGCCAAGACACGACAGCCGCCGCGACTGTGGCCAAGGTGCCTGCGCGAATGACAGAGTACCCGAGGAACAGCGCAAAGATCAGAATGATGATCGGGATGAAGAGATAAATCTGCCGGATCAGTTTCGCGAACTTGGGCAGCTCGTCTTCGCGCATCCCGCGCATGTTCAGCTTTGCCGCCTCGAAATCGACCATGAAGTAAATCGAGGCAAAGTAAAGGATCGCGGGGATGATGGCCGCAATCGCGATTTCCTGATAGGGAATACCCGTGATTTCGGCCATAATGAAGGCGCCCGCACCCATGATCGGGGGCATGATCTGGCCACCGGTCGAGGCTGCCGCCTCGATCGCGCCTGCGGTTTTCTTGTGGTATCCGACTTTCTTCATCAGCGGGATCGTCAATGACCCCGTGGCCACAACATTGCCCGCCGATGTGCCATTGATCATCCCCATCAGCCCTGATGCGAAGATCGCGACTTTCGCGGGTCCACCGCGCGCGCGACCCGCCGCAGCGAAGGCAAAGTTCACGAAGTAGTCGCCCACTTTGGAGGCTTGCAGGAATGCTGCGAAGATAATGAACAGGATGATGTAGGTCGATGACACAGCAGTCGTTGGCCCAAGGATGCCCGCGTCGGAATAAACATGACCAAAGAAGCGCTGCCAGCTATAGGCGCTTTGCACTGCAAGGATACCCGGCAGCAGGTGCGCGGTGAAAGTGTAGAGCAGAAACACCCCGGTGATGATGACCAGGGCAAGGCCCGCCACGCGGCGCGTGAGCTCGAGGATCATCGCGGCACCGGCTGTTGCTGCGAAGGCCACGCCAATCGGTACGAATGGCGTACCGACCGAATTGCGGGCAGCAGTACCGTAAATTGCCACAAGGTAAATCGCGACGACCACACCACAGATTGCAAGAACAACGTCAGAGGCCGCGAAAAGTTCGCGGCCGCGGCGTTCGAACCACCCAAGCAGGATCGCGCCAAACGTGGCGATCAACAACGGGATGCCGAACCAGCGGACCTCTGCCTGATAGATATCAGTGCCCGGAAAAGCGGCCCATGTGGTCAGTCCGCCCATCTGCGGCAGGGTCCCGGAACTGATTGTATTTGAGAATCCAACTGCTGTCGCACCGGCAGTCAGTGCCGGGATCGCGAGGACGAGCGAGATCCATGACAGAATTGATGTGCCTTTATGCTCTTTGTCGGGATGAAAGCTGTGCGCAGAGAAAAGCAGGAACCCCAGCGCCAGCGCGCCCGCGATGTGAATGATGCGGAAATTCCACGTCTCCATCGGGAACTGCGGAAGGAATGGTATTTCGACGCCGGTCCAGTCTGAAATCGAAAGGCCGTTCAAAGCAATCATGTGGAACGCGGCATAGAGCGTCGAGAGCGCTGCAATGAAGAGATAGCCGTTGCCAGTAAACAGCCGACGATTGCCCTCAATGGGCTCTTCGTCCACTCCCTCGGCCAAGACTGTCGTCTTGTCTTCCAAAGCTGCGGAGTCTGTGATCTCGTTGTTATTCGCCTGCTCTGCCATGGTTCCCCCCGTCGGCCAGCAATCCCTGAGTGACGTATGATAACGAAGGTTTTGTTTTATCGGAACCATTGTTATCAGCCGCAGGATCTTGTCCGTCCTGTTAAAAAAAACGCATCGGCCAGCCAGGCGCCAGCCGATGCGCGACTGTTGTGTATCAGTTGCTGTGGATCATGTCGTCCGCAATGTCCGCGCCTGCGTTCTCTTCGAACCAACGCGCGGCACCTGCGTGCCATGGCATGACAGTGTTCCGATCCCAGAACTCAGGCAGAGTGGAACGGGCGGCACGGTGTGTGTTCACCATACGCTCGTTGTCGGACATTACCGCGTCGACAACGGCATAAACAAAGGACTCAGGCAGATCGCAGTTTGCGATTGCGAAGTTCCACATCGATACGGACCGTGCCGGCGCTTCCAGCGTGGTGTATGTGTCGGCTGCGATGTCAAAGTTCGCCACAGGGAAGGCCGTGGTGATCTGAGCTTGTTCTTCTTCTGTAAACTCGATGATGTTCACCTCGACCTGTGCCTCCAGCTGGGACACCGCAGGAACCGGAACACCGGCTGCGAAAGCAACGACATCCAGCAGACCGTCCTGAAGCTGGCTGCCAAGATCGGACCAGCCGCCGTTGCGACGCTCAAAGTTGACACCCAGTTCTTCCATCATCCGCGGGAAGTAAGTGTCAGATGTGGAACCCGCAGGGCCGAAACCGATGCGCGCACCATCCGGAATATCCGCCACAGAAGTGATGCCCGAAGACGCCAATGCGGTGATCGAGAATGGCGTCTGATACATTGGGAACATTGCGCAAGCATTATCCATCGGCAGACCAGGTGCGATCGGGTTGGCACCGGCGATGGATTCAGCGGCCGGGCCCATTGTGGTCATACCGAAGGGCAGCTCGCCAGTGTGGACAAGTGCCATGTTCTGCATTGGACCACCGGTGACTTCCGCGCCGCCAGACACACCAAGCGCGTCCGCAACAATGCCCGCCCAACCAGAGCCGTAGCCAAAATAAGTACCACCCTGAGAGCCTGTGCCAACGGTAAAGCTATCAGGCCAACCTGTTTTATCGACGTCAGACTGTGCGACTGCCGCGCCTGCGGTCAGTGCGGTGGCAGCAAGTACGGCCGTAAGCCGCGTGATCGCTGTTTTATGCATAATTATCCTCCATGTTGCTTTGCCGTGATCTGACAATGCGGTCTCCTGCCCGCGATGCCCGGCATGCGCCCCTCCAGGCGCAGTGTGGTGAACGGTACATGTAGGAAAATAGCGAACTCAAGAAAAAAGCGGGTTGCGAATGGTATTCTGAAATATACAAAAAATATGAATAATGATTAAGCGGTCCGCGACAGGGCCGCCACATTGGCGTCGAGCACATCCAAGAACGCATCGCGAGCGGGGTGCCGCGTGTCCCGCAGCCAGACCACAGAAAGCGCAAGCTTGTCGCGGGCGATACCTGCCGGGATCGACAGGGGAACAAAGCGCACACCGCCAACAGCAAGACGCGATGCCCATTTTGGCACAATCGCCAATCCGACCCCGGTTGACACCAAACTGACTATGGTCTGCTTTTCTTCGGCAATCTGGGCAACACGCGCCGTATAGCCTGAATCCAGAAAGAGTTTCATGGTCAGGTCATGGCTATGGGGCCGCGAGCGACGTTCCGGCACGATCAGCGGTTCATCGGCCATCTCCGCCACCGTGATCTCGGATTTTGTCGCCAGCTTATGCTGCTCTGGCACAGCGACCACTGCGGTCTCGTTGAAGAGTTTGCGGAAAGCCAGTCTTGGATCCTTTATTTCGGGTGGTCGGACAATGGCCGCATCAAGCCGACCAGACAGGACGCGCGGTAAGAGACGAAATGATTTCTGCTCCAGCAATTCGATGTCGATATCAGGATGGAGTTCGCGGAACTGCGGAAGAAATTGCGGCATCAGTCCCGCTGCCGCACTATCGATGGCTCCGATACGCAGAATAGGCAATTGGTCCTGAAGCCCGTCGCGGAACTCGGATTCCAGCCGATCTGCACGTTCGACAAGATCGCGGGCAGCATCGACAAAGTCACGACCGGCATCTGTCAGTGACACATGTCGCGTTGTGCGGAACAGCAAGCGGCTTCCCAACCGTTCTTCCAGCATTTTGATCTGCCGCCCGAGTGATGCGGGCAGCATATCCATCTGCTGCGCGGCCTTGCCAAAGTGCAAAGTGTCGGCAACAGCAATCAGGCAGCGAAGTTGGCGAAGTTCCATAGGACCAGAAGATTATTGCGAAAATTTATATGATCTAATCATCATTGCCGTGTCACCGTCAAGTTGCGAGTGTGCCGGCTGAACGATGCAGACAAACGGTCTGGCACATGTTGCGCAGGCCGGAATAATTCAACGCTGGGGACACATCATGCGTACATACAACATTGCCGCTATTCCTGCCGACGGAATCGGACCAGAAGTTATTGAGGCCGGAGCAGAGGTGCTGTCTGCACTCGAAAAGCGCGATGGCACGATCAAGTTTAACGTCACGACCTTTGACTGGGGTTCGGACTACTACAAAAAGCATGGCGTTATGATGCCAGAGGACGGGCTTGAGCAACTGAAGCCGTTTGATGCGATCTACTTCGGGGCGGTTGGTGCGCCGGACGTACCTGATCATATCACATTGTGGGGGCTTCGACTCCCGATCTGCCAAGGCTTTGACCAATACGCCAATGTGCGCCCCACCAAGATCATTCCCGGTGTTTCGTCGCCCTTGCGCGATGTGGGTGTTGGCGATCTTGACTGGGTTATTGTGCGCGAAAATTCGGAAGGCGAATATTCAGGGCATGGCGGGCGCGCACATAGGGGGATGCCAGAAGAAGTTGGCACAGAGGTGGCTATCTTCACCCGCGTCGGTGTCACCCGCATTATGCGCTATGCCTTCGCTTTGGCCCAATCACGCCCACGCAAGAAGCTGACCGTTGTAACAAAATCCAACGCGCAGCGGTTTGGCATGGTGATGTGGGACGAAATCGCAGCAGAAGTTGCATCCGAGTTTCCGGATGTCTCATGGGACAAGATGCTGGTCGATGCGATGACTGTACGTATGGTCAAAAACCCCAAGTCCATCGACACGATCGTTGCCACTAACCTTCACGCAGACATCCTTTCGGATCTTGCAGGTGCTTTGGCAGGGTCGCTGGGCGTTGCACCCACTGCCAATATTGATCCGGAAAAGCGCTTCCCGTCGATGTTCGAACCAATCCACGGATCGGCCTTCGACATCACCGGCAAAGGCATCGCCAATCCAGTCGCAACCTTCTGGACCGCCAGCCAGATGCTTGACCACCTTGGCGAGCACGACGCCTCGGCACGGCTGATGCGCGCGGTTGAAAAGGTCTGTGCCGATGGCATCGTTACACCAGATGTGGGTGGCAAAGCCACGACGCGCGAGGTCACCGAAGCGGTTTGCGAGGCAATACGCGGCGAAAACACCTAGGCTGGCTGAATTAATGCGTGTTCCTGATCCTCAGGCCTTGCTGCGCCGGATGCTGGATGCTGCCATTTCAGCGGCCGACCCAGCAAAGGTGCTGGCGCAGCATTTGCCCGAAAAGCCGACGGGGCGTTGCATCGTCGTGGGCGCCGGCAAGGCCGCCGCAAGCATGGCGCGCGCGGTGGAAATCGCTTGGCCGGATGTCGATCTGTCGGGTGTTGTCGTCACGCGTTATGGCCATGCGACAGCGACAGAGCGAATAAAGGTGCGCGAGGCTGCCCACCCGGTCCCGGATGAGGCCGGTCTGGCTGCCGCGCAGGAAATACTTGAGGCGGTCCGACAGGCGCGCAAGGAAGATCTGGTTCTGGCCTTGATTTCTGGCGGAGGCTCCGCCCTGATGCCGATGCCACGGCCACCGTTGACCATTGCCGACGAAATCCTGGTGAACAAGGCGCTGTTGCAGTCTGGCTTGACCATTGATGATATGAACCGTGTCCGGCGCCGCTTGTCGCTGATCAAAGGGGGCGGTTTGGCAAAGGCGGCCCATCCCGCAAAGGTTGTCACTTTGGCAATCTCGGACGTGCCCGGCGATGATCCGGCTGCGATCGCGTCTGGCCCCACCTTGCCGGACCCGACAGCCGGGGATGACCTGTCGTCCATTGTCGCGCGTCTCGGCACATGTATTCCGGAAGAAGTGCGACGTGTGCTGTGCGCAAGGCCAGAGCCATCGCCATCCTTTGATACGGATTTCCGGCTCATCGCAGTTCCGCAGTTGGCGCTTGAGGCTGCTGCCCAAGTCGCGCGTGACGCAGGGATTGCAACCGTGTTGCTTGGTGATGCGCTTGAAGGCGAAGCGCGCGAGGTCGGCACGGTGATGGCAGGAATAGCAAAGGCCGTTCGATCCCATGGGACGCCAGCACGAGCCCCAGCCGTTGTGCTTTCGGGTGGCGAAACCACTGTCACAATCGGGCAGACGCCACCGGGCAAGGGCGGGCGGAATACCGAATTCCTTTTGTCGCTTGCGCTTGGACTCGCAGAACGTCCCGGGATTTATGCAATCGCAGCAGACACCGACGGGATTGACGGCTATGAAGACGCGGCCGGTGCCATTATCGGACCGGAAACCTTGGCCGATGGCCGCGCTGGGGGGCTTGATCCGTCAGGCTACCTCGCCAGCCACAATAGCTATGCGTATTTTCACGTGTTGGGGGCCCTTATTCATACCGGACCGACCCT
Source organism: Yoonia sp. R78084 (assembly GCF_044595625.1). Lineage (NCBI taxonomy): Bacteria > Pseudomonadati > Pseudomonadota > Alphaproteobacteria > Rhodobacterales > Paracoccaceae > Yoonia > Yoonia sp. R78084. The sequence goes on along the minus strand of NZ_CP138993.1, from coordinate 2,304,977 downwards.
GACGAACGTGAATGACTTCCGCGCTGTCCTGATTTGTTGAGCAGCAATACTTGTGAGCCGGTCGTCGCATCTGCTGGCGCCCTGCACCGTCCGTTTTCGGACCGATAGTCACGACGCGTGGTGAATAACATTCGATCCCAAGCCTTGTTAATTTCTTGTTGACGTTTCCCGTCTTGGTTGTTTTAGACATAAGCCGATTGATACTCACTGATTGGTTTTGATATGCGATATTTTTCCGGTTTATCTTTCTGTTTTGTTTCGGTTTTATTGACAATGCCAGCCGCAGCTGACGTCGCTTCAGGGATTGATTTGCTCAACGCAGGGGATGTGTCCGGTGCTGCGACAGAATTCGCGGCCGCCTATGAGGCAGGCGATCCAGAGGGCGCATTTTATCTGGGTCGCCTCTTTGAATTGGGCCTGGGCACCGACCAAGATGAAATGCGCGCGGCTAACCTTTATGCCGCCGCGGCCGAAGGGGGGGCGACCAAGGCACAGGTCCGTCTGGGTCTGATGTATCACGAAGGTCGGGTGCTGCTGAGGGATTATAACGAAGGAACGCGTTTGCTTTGCGCGGCTGCCGATGCCGGTGATGCGGACGGGCAGTTGAACTGCGGTCTGGCTTATCGCGCAGGACGTGGTGTGCAAACGGACGATGCATTGGCCCAGTCATATTGGCAGAAGGCGGCGGATCAAGGGAACATCCTTGCGATGAATGTGCTGGGGCAGACGGCGCTGGACGCAGGCAATGTGGAGCAGGCGGCAACGTATCTCAAGCAATCCGCTGATCTTGGCAACGCGGGTGGCATGTATGAATATGCCAAACTGCTGATGGTTGGTGCCTCGCCGGACCCAGTCATGGCTTATTCCTATGCAAACCTCGCTGTCGTACGTGGCCTGACCGATGCGGGCGTTCTGCGCGATGAGATCGAGGCGCAACTGACCCCGGAACAGGTAGCCGAGGGACAGGCGCTCGCGCGCGCATGGACCGAGGCGCGTATTCTGGCTGAAAACGACGCGAACTGAGCGCGGAGCGGTGTTAGGTTCCCCTTTAAGGCTGCAAGCTGGCGCGCTTTTGCTGTCTGCTAACGCAGTGCAGGCTCAGGTGAACTGCGTGCCAATTGACGTGATCAATGTCAGTGGGGCAACGCTGTTGTCTGACATGGCGGTCGACAGCGCGCTTGTGCCTTTTCGCGGGCAATGTCTGGACATCGACGGTATTAATGGCGCGTTGGAAGCCATCACCTTTCTCTATGTCGATCGGGGCTATGTGACCGCGCGCGCCTATCTCCCAGAGCAGGACATAGCAGATCGGTCGCTGGATATCACCGTGGTTGAGGGCGAGTTGGCCGCTGTGCGTTTCAACGGCGAGGACCGCCCTGTCTGGCAGTCGCTTGTCTTTCCGTCGCTTGTCGGAAAGTCGGCCAACTTGCGCGAGATCGAACAGGGGCTGGAAATCATTCGCGGAATGCCTGCCTACACTGCCACGATGGAAATCAGCGCGGGAGAGGAAGAGGGCCAATCGGTGCTCGAGGTGACGGCAACAGCAGACAAGCCATGGACAGCCCGCATCGGCGTAAACAATCAGGGCACCGAGGGCCGTGGCGAGTATCAGGGCACCGTCGATCTCACATATGACCACCTGTTGGGCCTGAATGAAAGCTGGGCGCTGAACTATTCCCGCGGGACAGAGACATATCCGTTTTCCCGTGACACGGGTGGTGCATTGTCCGAGAATATCGGCGGATCGGTTAGGTTTCCTTATGGTCGCTGGATGCTGACCGGAAACTACAGATACTCTTATTATGAAACTGACACCCTCGGTCCGATCACAACGATCGGGACAGATGGCTGGACCCATACCGCTGATATCGGGCTTTCCCGTGTCATGCACCGTAATCAAAACAGCAAGACCACCCTGTCAGGCACGATTGCGTACCGCGAGAACGTCAACCGGATTGCCGAGATCCGGATCAACGCCTCCAGCCGAATACTGTCGAGTGCTCGGATTGATCTGGAGCAGGAGCGCAGCATCTTGGGCGGCAGTCTGAGCATGCGCGTGGGCTACGAACAAGGTCTTGAGGCCTTTGATGCGGAAAAGGCCACAGACCCTTTGGTTGGACCTGACCCGCAATTCCAGTTGGGTGATTTTGAACTAAGCTATTTCCGCCCCTGGCAGGTGGGCGGCGGCCAGTTGAGTTATACGGGCGTCCTGCGTGGCCAGGCTAGCGAGGATGATCTTTACGGAGCTTATCAGCTGACACTTGGGGGGCTGTCATCGGTCCGCGGGGCCAAAACGCTCGATTTCGATGGGGATGATGCCGGCCTCTTTGCGGGCAGCACTGGGGCTGTCTGGCGCAACGATTTTGCCTGGACATTGAATGCGGGCAAGACCGACTGGTTCGGCAGTCTGCAGCCATATGCGGCCTTCGATGCCGGTGCGGTCGAAGTTGATGGCGATGACGACGTGTCACCCTTGGTCGGGGCGGCGATCGGTTTCCGCACCGTCGGCGGCCGGATCTCGATGGATTTCGGCTATCAGCAGGTGTTGCGCATGCCGAATGACGCAACCCCGCCAGATGGGATTTTTGTGGCTTCTCTCTCGGCCCGTTTTTGACGAAGGTAATAGCTATGACACGCAAGGTTGGACCATATCTCAGAAACGCCGTGTCGGCGCTTTGCATTGGGCTGGTCACGGTTCAGCCGGTGCTGGCGCAGTCGATTGTGGCCGATGGCAACGGGCCGCAGGTGATCGATACGGCGAATGGCCTGCCGATGGTGATGATCAACACGCCGGATGGCAATGGCGTGTCGCACAACACCTACACCGAGTTTGGTGTCGGACCCGGCGGTGCGATCCTGAACAACGTGGACACAAATACGGCAACGACCCAGTTGGGCGGGATCGTGCAGGGCAACAGCAATCTTGCGGGGGGGGCCGCGGGGATTATCCTGAACGAGGTTACTTCGACCAACCCTTCGCTGCTGAACGGCTTTCTTGAGGTCGGCGGCCAGCAGGCAGATGTCGTCGTCGCTAACCCTAACGGGATCACGTGCGACGGCTGCGGGTTCATCAACACCAGCCGCCTGACGATCACCACCGGCACACCCAGTTTTGACGGTGATACGTTCACCGGTTTTTCGGTCGATGGCGGCGCGGTGGCGATTGGCGCAGGCGGGCTGGATGCCTCGGACACCACAACGTTTGATCTGCTGTCACGTCAAATCACAGTCGGTGGCGTGGTCAGCGGCCAGCGCATCCGTATCGTGGCAGGCCGCAACGACGTGCTTTATGCAACCGGTGAAGTGACCGAGAAGGCCAGTGATGGCTCTACAGCACCGGCATTGGCCATCGACTCGACCGCTTTGGGCGGGATGTTTGCCAATGCGATCACCATCACCTCGACCGAAGATGGCGTGGGCGTCCGCGCCCCGCGCGATATGGCGGCCAATGCCGGTGGCATGATGATCACCGCCGACGGCCGCCTGGTGATGAACAACGCCAGCGCCAGCCAGAATGTCACTGCCCGCAGCACGCAAGAGGTCGTGGTCGAGGGCACGGTCGCAGCGCAAGAGGTCTCCGTGACCAGCGCCGACGATCTGGTGCTTGCGGCTAACGCCACGCTGGTGGCCGATAGTGCAGCTCTCTTAACAGTTGGTGGCGATCTGGATGTCGGCGCTGATGCCGAATTGACCGCAACCCGTTTCGATTTGGATATCGCAGGCGCTTTGCGCATTGCCAGCGGCGCTGATGTCACCTCGGTCCATACGCTGGATATTGACGCTGAGAGCCTTCTGAACCAGGGCACGCTTGCCGCGACCGATGGCAGTTTGCTGGTTGCGGCTGGCATTGGTCTGACGAATGAAGGGCTGATGTTCGGGGATTCCGGCCTGACCCTGCGCAGTGATGCGGCGATCATCAACAACGGTGGCACGATCATCTCGAACAACGGCATTTCCGTGCGTGGCGATGTCAATGCCCGCGCTGGTGCCTTCAACAACCAGAACGGCGGTGTGGTTGAGACCATCAGCGGAAATATCAGCATCGCGGCGGATGCGGTCAATAACAGCCGCGCAGAAGCTGTCATCCTCGGCGCTGGCATCGGGACAGACGGGACCATCGGTGCTGGGGAAGAATGCGATCGGCAGACCTGCTACGAAGAAATCGCGCTATCGGGCGAGTTTGAATATGAAAGCGACCGCTCGCAGATCCTATCGGCGGGCAACATCACGATCAATGCGGATGAGGTTACCAACGCCTTCAGCAGCATTTCGGCCTTTGGCGATATCACCATCGCGGCGGACACGCTGAACAACGTCGGCAGGAATTATTTCCGCAACGCCGGCGGCACAGCTGAATTCATCGGCGCGGATTTCGGCGTCATCGAGGCCGGTGGCAATCTCGATCTGACCGAGATTGAAGGCTACATTCAGAATGGTGCGCTGACAGCCGTTACCAACGACCGCGCGGGACCGTCAAATACCGACCTGAGCGCCATCAGCATCGGGTCTATCGGTAATCCAGACCTTCTGGTGGTCAATCAGGACCCTGACGCAGAATTTCTGGTGGAAACCCGTCCAGAGTTTGTCGATCTCGATCTGTTCGTTTCCTCAGACTACTTCCTGCAGGCGATTGAATATGATCCCGAACTGCGCCGTTTCGGTGATGCCTACGCCGAAGCGCTGTTCATCCGCAAACAGCTGCAGGAACTGCTGGGTCAGCTGATCCTGACCACCGGCATCGATGAGCGCGCCCAGATCGAGGCGATGTACAACAATGCGATCAATGAGCTTGAGAACCTTGACCTGACCCCGGGTGTGGCCCTGACACCGGATCAGATCGGGGCGCTGACCACCGACATTATCTGGCTAGAAGAAACCGTCATTGACGGTGAGCGCGTATTGGCGCCGAAGGTCTATTTGGCCAACCCGGAAATCCGCTTTGCGGGGTTGAGCGGCGCGATGATCACGGGGCGCACGGTGGACGTGCGCACGCGCAACTTCGACAATTCCGGCAATATCCGCGCGACCGATGGATTAAGCATCGTTGTCAGCGAAACCTTCCGGTCAACGGGAGGCACGATTTCCGCCGAAGACATCGCCATCGTCGGCAATAATATCGAGATCGTGACCGGTGCGCAGACGCTTGTGACCGAGCGCAGAGATCGAACCGACCGCGAGGATATCGCCGTTCCTGCCGCTTCGCTTGTAGCGGATAACACGATTGTCCTGACCGCCCGGGATGCGATCACGACCGCAGGGGCGCAGATCGCGGCGGGTGATAACATCTCGCTTCTGGCAGGCGGCGACATCACGATTGGCGCGCTGCGGCTTGCTTCGGCCAAGGGCGACCGGACCGGATCGAACCGGAATTATGTCGAGCGTGTGGACCATCTGACCACCAGCCTGACCGCAGGCGGCGACATCATGCTGCTGTCGTCGGGTAATGCGGCGGGCCAGAACGACATCGTGCTGGAAGGCGCAAACCTGACTGCAAGCGGAAATGTGGGAATGATCGCGCAGGGCGGGGATCTCTTGCTCACTGCGGTCGGGGACTTCTATTTCCGCGATTATCGCACGCGCAGCCGGAACCTATTCCGTACCAAGACCCGCACCGAGACAACCACCCGACTGACCCATCAAGTCACAACGATCGAGGGCGCGTCGATCACCGGTGTCGCTGATACAAACATCTATGTTGCAGGCAGCCGCTTTAGCGTCCCTGGCGTGCCCGACAGTGATCTGACACCCGGGCAACTGGCCATGGTGTCGGTCAATGAGAGCTCCGTATTTGACGCGCCCTTTGATCTTTTTGCCGAGACAAAAACCAGATCCAGGTCGACGCTGTTCGGACTTATCAATAACTCATCCAGCAGCAATAACGCCCATTCCTTGGTCCGGGGTGTTTTTGCCGACACGGCAGGTGATATCGCACTCAATTCCGGCGGTGATCTGACACTTATGGCAGTGGACTTCAGCGCGGGCGGGCAGTTCGTGACACAAGTCAGCGGCACAACCTACCTGCTCGCTGCTGTCAATCAGGACTACCAGTTCACACAGACCCATCGTGACAACGGCATCATCATGACCGACACCACGGTAGAGGACATCGGCGAGAGCGTTGTCTTCAATAAGATCACTGCGGCGGGTGGCGTCAATCTGGACCCGGATTCGCAGATCGTACTGGCCGGTGTCCGCGATGCGCTCTTCGATAGCGCGCATCCGGCGGTCTGGGCCGCGGTCGGTGAGAATGGACGGTCGAACCTTGCCAATGCCTATTTCGGCACGGGCGAGGATGCCCAAACCAATGAAACCGGTGGAACCGAAACTGCCGGTGACAGCCACTGGCGCGACGGGGGTGACTGGTCCGAAGAGGGCGCATTCCTTGTCACCCAGGTCGCGCTGCCCACCGGCGCAGATGGGGCGGAATACGCTTATCTTGACGGCGTGCTGGGGCGCGACGACACGATCAACGAACCGATCGAGCTGGTCAGCTACCACTTCTACGACCGGCAACAGGCGCTGAACCCGGCGTTCAAGGCGCTGGTGACGATTGTGGTGACGCAGGGGATGTCCGGGCTGCAGTTCTTGCAACTGGGCACCAACCTCGGCCTCAGCGGCAGTATGGCCGCTGCGGTCAACGCGGCGACAACCTCCTTTGCATCAACCTTCACGGTTGAATCCGTCGCCGGTGTCGTCTCAGGCGAATACGACCTCTCCGCCATCGTCGGACAGGCGAGCTTCTCTGCGCTGTCCGCTGGCCTGACGTCAGGGGTTAACCTTGAGCAACTTGGCGGTGACTGGGAGGGGATGGCCTGGGCCGAGGAATCCATCGGTTTTGGTGACAACCTGACCTTTGCAACTCTGGTCGAGCACGGAATTGATGCATCGATCACTGCGGGGCTCAGTTCGGCGGTCTATGAAACCGATTTCCTCGATAGCTTCGAGAGCAGCTTGAAAGCCTCTGCTGTCAACATGGTCATGGCTGACTTGCAGACGGGTGTTGGTGACGGGGTCAAGGACGGGCTTTATACCGAAGGCAGCGTCCCCCACGCGCTGCTGCACGGCGCGGTGGGCTGTGCGGCGGCAGAGGGACTGGGCGGCAACTGCGCATCCGGTGCCGCGGCAGGCATCGCGCAGTCCATCTTTGCGGGGTTGCAAGAGGGCGCGCCGGAGCGGCTGCCCGGGCAGTCTGATGACGACTATGCTGCCGTCTACAACGCCTGGAAAAGCGACGTGGCGGGGCAGGCCAACCTCTTGGGGGCCGTGGTGGGCTACACGACCTCCGGCGGGCAGGCGGTCAACGTCAGCAACGCTGCGAACATCGCGCAGTCGGGCGCGCTGAATAACTATCTCGGGCATACTGAAGCTGTGGCGCGGCGCGAGGCTGCCGACGCGCTGGCAGAGTGTCATGCGAGTGGCGCATGTTCCGAGGCTGAGATTGCGGCCTTGCTTGACACCTACATGGCGTTGCAGGCACTCGATTTTGCGCGAGATGAGGCGCTTCAGTCTGCCTGCCGTGATCTTTATTCTGCGGCCTGCGCCTTGGAATTGCAGCAGCTTCAGGCTGTTGTCGATAGCTATGTCGCGGTCTATGGCACAGAGGCGGCTTTGCACCCCGGAAGCCTGGCCGAACTTGCTTTGAGCGGCGATTCTGTCTCCAGCCTCTACGGGAGCTACCGTCAGGCCTTCGTCCGCAACGCCTATCTGGATGCACTGGCAGCCATGCCGATTGATGCGGCGACGGGCGCGGTCGCACTGGCTGAGGTCACTGCCAATGCGATTGCCGGTGACGAGACCGCCCGCATGCAACTTGCGCTTCTGGCGGCCGAGATCAGGGACACGATCACGGATCCCGTTGGCGCAATCGAGGCGGGCTTTGAGGCTATCGACGCGCAACTTGCCGAGGCCGCACGGCTTGAAGCTGAAGGCGATTGGCAAGGCGCTGCCGAGATCCTGGGTGACCTCGCGGCCGGTGCGAGTGTGACAGTCGTCAGCGGCGGGACTGCCGGTGTGACGGTCAAGACGTTGACATGGCTTCCTGATGCCCCAGATAATGCAGACGATGTTGTATTTAGAGGTACAACGGAAGGCTTTGAGGGTAGTGTTGGTACTCAGGCAGCTGGTGTTACACCTACGTCGTCAGATCCATTAGTCGCAGTGTGCTACGCCCAAAATGCTTGTGCCACATTTGGCGGAGATGGCGTTGTTCAGGTTATTGATCCGAACATTGCGGATGATATTTATCCTGGTTATCTTTCACAAGATTTTGAAGTTATACTTGATGGAGTGAGCCCCTCGCAGGCAGCAAACTCTGCGATCAATACCATATCAGTTGAGGACGCAATTAATGCTTTGAATCAGATTGGAATCGATGTGCCAACATCAACAGGAGCAGGTGGCCTAAACACTGTACTGCAAAATCTGCAAAGTAGTGGAACCACACCACTTACACCGTCACAAATTCAACAGTTTTTGGAAATTACGGGGTCAAATTGATGGGAGCGATGGGCCTTTCAAAACTATATTTTCTGTCAGATGAACATATACAGTCTGCCGACAAGTTGGATGGACGTTATCTCGTGTGGGCGGAGGATCAAAAACTATGTGTAGGTCAAACGCTATATTTCCCAGAAAGAAATACAAGATGTAGCGTTCGTGGGGTTACACTGATCTTGGGAAAGAAAATTGAGGCGGAAGTCACGGAGACTGGGCACAAGTATTTCTTAGATTTTGACAGTAGTATAGGAACGATAGAGGAAAGCTCGTACATAGAGTACGCCTTAGAATAAACGAACCGAACTAAAGTCAACTCTCCAACTCCCGTGCCACAATCATCAGCTCGAGTTGGATAGTTACCCGTTCGACCACATCCTGTTGGTCTTCGTGTGCATGGTTCAGACTGACGCCATAGCTGGCGTAGTGCGGATTGCCAATGACGCCATCAGTATGGCCATGCGTCCCGCATCATGCCACTCTGACCCCATGACCACCGCCCGCCTCTTCCTTGCCAACTGCCTGATCTGGCTGCTCACGCTCGCCAGCCCAGCGGGGGCGGGTCATCTTGTCGTGGCCGATCTGCAGGGGGGCATCGCGCAATCGGTCTTTGCGGGTCTGCAGGAGGGCGCGCCAGAACGGCTGCCCGGGCAGTCGGATGACGAATATTTCGCCGTATACAACGCCTGGACGAACGACGTCGCCGCGCAGGAAAATCTGCTGGGGGCCGTTGTCGGCTACACGACCTCGGGCGGGCAAGCGGTCAACGTCAGCAACGCCGCCAGCATCGCGCAGTCGGGCGCGCTGAATAACTATCTCGGGCATACCGATCTTGCCGTGCTGGCAGACCGCCTCGCGGAATGCCGCGCCGATGGTGCCTGCACGGAAGAAGAGCTTTTCAGCATCCGTGACGAGATGCTCGCACGCTCGCTGGCAAATGATGAAGCGCTCGCCAGTTGTCTTACACAGGCGTGCGTGGAGGAGCATTTGGCGGCGGTCGCGGGACTGGATGCATTCCGCGAAGCCATCGGAACTGATCAGGCCGCGCGCCAGATCATTGGAAGCGCCTTGCAGAGAAACGCCGGGGTAGATGTCGGCTTGTTGGCCGTGCTCGGTGCCAATGGCGGTACAGTTGGACCAACTCTTGGACCTCAGGATTGGGCGCTTGCGCGGGCCGCGCTGAACGTCGCCAACGCGGAAACGATCCTGCAGCAGTGTGGTCAGGACGCCGCTTGCATGATTGCTGTGGCCAATGAAATCCAGGCCGATGAGGCGTTTGTCGACCTTCTGCGGGATTTGCCCGGCGTAGGCGGCGTCATCGCGGCCAATGATTGCGCCATGACGGGCGATGCGCTCACGTGCGCGGCTGTATCGGTCGAAGCGCTCGGCGCTGCGGGCGACATGCTCCAGAACGGCCGCCGCGTGCTGCTGCGTATGGGCGACGACACCGTCCCCGCGACGGTGCGTACCACCGATGAAGGCGTGGAGGTCGTGACCGATGCAGGAGACGTGGTGCGGGTTGCGGATGCCCCAAATAGAACACTGGACCCAACAGAAGTGTCATTCTCGCAGGCGACGGTTTCTGGTAGAAACAGAGATGGTCTAACGATTGATGAGTTGGAAGATTCGATGCGCCAAAATGGTTGGCAGGGTGAGCCGCTGAATGTGATCTCTGGGGATGGTGTGCCGACGAGCATGGATAATCGAAGACTTTTGGCAGCGCGACGTGCTGGGATCGAGGTCCCAGTTACTGCTAGGTACGCTAGTGATCCTCTTACACCTGATCAGGTGAGGGAGTTCACGGTCACCGGTCAGCCTGCACCTTCGACTTGGGGGGAGGCTCTGGACTTGCGGATTGGTCGTCAGGGCGAAATGCGCGGGGCTCCTTCTGATTGGGCAGAACGGTTCCCAAATGGTTCAATCTATGACCCCGTTGTTGTCGAGTGATGTCGTTACCGGTTGCATTCTCGCCACAGCGTTCTTTCACGCCATATCCGGAGACCGTGTTACCTGATGGCTTCAGGTATCCAGAGGGATACTTGGAACACTCACAGGGTATGCTCTATCCGCTTCAATTTGTTTGGCGTTTTATCGATTACGATGAGCATGGTCCCATGGAATGGGAGTTTCGTTTGTCTCGTAAAAGCACGGGCAGGAGTGCATTAGCTGACATAGACCCGATACCATTTGCGAGGGATGGTGAATGGGGCGCATTTTTTGATGGCAACGATCGTTCAGGCAACCCGCCTGTTGTTGTCGTTCATTACGGTGACACAAGTCGGAGCGCTTCTTATTCCGATTTTGTTGCTTGGCTTGCCGCGGCCAAGAGCGAGAGTGGGATTGGGGAACCGCCATATGATAGGATTGAGGCTGATCCTTCGTATCCAGTGGCAGCAGATGTGTCTGACGGGTATTTCTTTTGTCCGAACTGTTATGAGGCTAACAAGCCTCTGCATGAGTATGACACGGCCATACTCTGCGAGAGTTGCGGCACATTTTTTAATCTGAAATAGCGCCCGCTAGTACCCTTTCCGTCAACCAGACGCCATTTTTGGCTTGGAAAAACTGGTGGCCTTGGTGGTGCATCTGAAGGGCCGGGATGGTTAGGACGACCGGTTTGCCGTGGCGTTGCCCGACGCTGACGGCGGTGTCGTGATCTGCTGACAAATGCACGTACTGGCGATTCTGTGGGAGCAGGCCTTGTACCTTGATGCTTTCGAGGAATCTGGTTGCCGTCCCGTGGTAGAGAAGTTCCGGCGGCTCTGCCGGTTCAAGGCCAAGATTGACGGCGATAGAATGCCCTTGGTTGGCGCGGATGGATAGGCCGTCAGCGGAGATGGCGAAGCGCTTCTTGTCGCTGGTTGCGACGACTTTGCGCAGCGTGTCGCGGTCGAGTGAAATATCGGCTTTGGCGATCAGTTCCTCGATGTTGGCCCATCCTTCGGGATCGAGGGTGAGGCCTATGGCATCCGGCTTGTGGCGGAGGATGTAGCTAAGGAATTTGCTGGTATCTTTGAAATCGTAGTTCATTTGTCGCCCTCGGGTTTCACGTAATCCGGCATATGAATAGCACAATGCTTTGATCCATCATGTGCGTTGACGACATGTCCGTTTGCTAAGTCGCACCAGCCGGAGTTCTCGTCTTGGCTAATGAGTTGGACAGACCGGTTGAAATCTTCCGCCTTGATGTTTGCCTTGGCGAAATAAAACGAACCGCCGCCCGCTACAAGAGTGGCCACGACCATCAACACAGCAGGCTATCCATCCCCTAACCCTTGTGCCAATCTCCTCCCATGACCACCGCCCGGCTATTCCTCACCCACTGCCTGATCTGGCTGCTCACGCTGATAAGCACGGCGGGCGCAGGACATCTCACCATGGCCGACCTGCAGCACGGGGTTGGGGAGGGTGTCTCGGACGGTCTTTATACCGAAGGCAGCCTGCCGCACGCGCTGCTTCACGGGGCTGTGGGCTGCGTTGCCGCCGAGGCGCTGGATGGCAACTGTGCCTCAGGGGCGGCGGCAGGCATCGCGCAGTCGGTCTTTGCGGGGCTGCAGGAGGGCGCGCCAGAGCAGCAGCCCGGGCAGTCGGATGAGGAGTACTATGCCGTCAACAATGCCTCGAAGACCGACATTGAAGGTCAAGCGAACCTGCTGGATGCGGTTGCCGACTATGCGACCTTCGGCGGGCAGGTGGCCGATCTCACCAACGCTGCGACTACTGCGCAGGGCAAAGAAGAATTTTCTGTCATATTTCCCGGAATGATGTCGTCAGCCTGCTCCTATACAGACCAATGACGGCGGCCGATCAGCCTTCATGAAACGCAGCAGGGCATATCCCGTCCCTGCCAACCCCAGCATCAGGCCTGGTGGCTGGTGTTTGTTGCCGCCGCCGTATGGCAGCGGTCGCCCGCTATCCAGATAGGACACCTGAATGAACTCCTGCACCGCTTGCAAAACGTCACCACTCTCAACAGTTTCCGCCGCTTTTGGGTGCATCAAAAGCTCGATATCGCTGCCGACACCATGACACAGGCACAGGTTTGTCTTTGGTGTTAACCGAGTCAGCAGCGTCTTCTTTGTAAGTTCTGCGGCTGTCCTGGCCTGTTCCAAGAATGCAGGATCACCGGTCAGCGCATGCGCGCGCAGCCGTGCAAGGCCGATGCCGGTTGCCCCGTGGCACCACGCAACTTCGGTTCGGCCCTTTGCCTCTGCCTGCCCATGATAGCGCAAATCGGGCCAGCACCCGCGGATGGGGTCAAACCAGGCCTCCTCATAGGCAAACGCCCGTTTTCCTGCCACCGTAAACTGATCCTGATCAAAGGCTGTGCCAAGCGCCAGCAACGCCAATCCGATACCGCTGGCCCCATGCCCATAGCCCAAAAGGTTTGGCGGCACGGGCGCGTCTGGTTGCAGCCAAGCGGCCTCACGCGCATTGGTGCGCATTTCAGCGGTGGTATCCCATGACAGACCACCCTTGCCCTCAACAGCATGTCCGAGGATTTTTTCACCCCACACCAACAGCGGCCTTTCAATGCGGTCGCGACCCAGCACATCCTGCACCGCGATGATTGCGGGGATAGACGCAGCAACGCCCAGCATCACATCCAGAATACATCTGCCCGCAGTATCGGTGTGAAGTGCGTCCAGCAGGATCTCCTTGCCTTGGGTGATTAAAGACGGCGCCCCTGTCATCTGCCCGATCACGATGGCAGCGTAGCCGATCCCGACATGTCCGGTGTAAAACGATAGGGAAACACTGGCGGGGCAATCCCTGTATCGCGAAACGGCATGATTGATCGCGCCAAGCGCCGTCTGCTGTACCACTGTGTCATCGGTCAGCTTTCCCAGATGCGCCAGAAACAGTGCGATGCCCGCTGTTCCGTCATAAACGCTGGGGCCAAGCATGCCATAACCCGCCATCGTGGTCCCCCAAAAAATGTCATTGGCAGGGCCAAGCCAGTTGCACCGCCTGTCGTCCCAAATCGCATCGCGCGCCAGCATGCGACCGATCTGCAATGCCATGTCCTTAAGCTGCGCGTCAGTCATGCTGCATGGGCCGCAGGTTGCGCGCAAAGCCGATAGCAGGCGACAGACCCAGCATTCAGGTGCAATCTGTCAATATCCAGATTTTCCGACCTGCAAACGGCCTCAAACGCCGCCTGAAACGCCTCTGGAACGATGTGGTTTTCCGCGCGCGCCTGCATCATCGCCTGCGCAACCAGTTTGCAGCGTGCTGCGCCAAAGCTGCCGGCATCCGGCATATCTTCCGCCAGTCCGAGCCCATTGCCAACCCGCATGGTAAAAGCCGGAACCGCATCATCGAGGTAAAGCGCAAGTTGCGGCATCTGCGTGGCCAGCGCCATGGCAGCCACCGTGAATGCGCGCTCCGGAATATAGAGCACCGCCGTGTCCGCCCGTGAATAATCGCAAATCCGCGTCGCTGTCTTGTACCTGAACGGCACCAGATAGCGGTTCAGCACCTGCGAAACCAGACCGGCAACAGGTGCAGCAGCGCCGGGCCCGATCAAATTGAAATAAAGGCGGATATTCTTGACCTCTTCGGCGGCATCCAACTGTGACTGACCGAAGATGTGAAAAAACCCCGGCTGCACGGTTTTGGACCCGGCCAGATGGGTCACAACAATCTCGGACCCGGGCCGCACAGGGGCCGCATCAGGGGCCGCCAGAAACTGGCCGGATATGAACTTGCAGACCTTGCCATAGCGTTCCGCGATGACCGCTCCTTCGGACAGCAGGCTGCGCACGACCCACCCGTCCTCTACCTTCGCTGTAGTATCATTTGCGGTAGAGATGTCAGCGATCAGCGCCGCACTCGGTGCGCCATCACCGAATGCCTCGCCGATATTGCCGCCGGGATGCGTATATAAATACTTGTAAACAAACTCGGTCAACTGTTGCGCGAACGGCGCATCCGGCTGGCTGGGCGGCTGCGCGGGCCACCCGCGAAAGGTGATCTGATCCTGCGCATCAATCGCCACCTTTGCCACAAAATCCAAAAGCGGTCTCATGACGCGGCCTGCATGCACGGCGCAGCCAGACCGGCGCAAACTATTCTTTGTCCTTCCCGCGTCGTCATGCGCCGCGCAATCTGCATCAGGGTCTGCGACATGTCAGGCAAGCTGTCCTGCGCAAAGCAATATTCATAGCCCGCCACCAAAAGGCGGGCCGCCATCATCGCGATGCATTTATCAAGAAAGGCGGCATCGTGCCTCTCAGAAGCCGCACTGTAAGCGGCCCAAAACGCGCGCATCTCGGGCAAGGCGGTATCCAAGGCATCCGGGTCTTGCTGCATGGTATAGTGGATCACAAAGGCGCCAAGCCCGCACCCCACATCCCAGGCAGGATCGCCCAGATCAGCACGTTCCCAATCAATCAAACGCAGTTTTTGATCTGAATCGGTTGACTCAATAAGAAAATTCTCAAGTTTGAAATCCCCGTGGATCAAAGTATTTGCGACCCAATGGTCACGACACCATTTCAGGGTGGCTTTCAATTCCGGGTTCGCGCGAATTGCATCAATAAACGCGGCACTGGCAGGGCTGCGGCCACGCAAGGATGTCAGTGGACTCGGGGTTTCTTCCAGCCGAAAAATCCAGTGCGGCCTGACGGTGAATTCCACATCAAGTGCGTCGATCGCCGTTTGCGGAACGCCATGGTATTGCGCTGCGATCCGTCCCATCTGGACAATGTGTTCAAGGCTGTTGTGGCCCATACGCCGCGCCCGCGCGCCAAGGTCTTCGGCATCCTTGATCAGGGCAAGGGTCATTGTCGCGCTATCGGGGTCAAAGTGCAGAGGTTGCGGCATCACGCTTTGTAAATGCCGGAATGCACTAGTCCTCGCGATCGCTTGATAAATCTGCGCTTCAAGTGTGACGGATTGAACCGTTCCGGGCTCGCCTTCGTGCGCTTGTTTGATAAAAAATGAGGAACCGTGGAGCTGCTTGAAGACAAAGAAACGATTACGTTGGCGGCCCATAAACAACACACTTGAGCCATCGACAAGATCACGCTGCGACACCAGCCCTCGTGCACGAAGCGTCTGGATAATGTTGCGAGCGATAGGTTCCACAGGTTCCTCATTGAAAGTACTGAAAAGTCTTGTTGAAGGCAGCGCGGGACACGCTGCCTCCTAATTCAAACGCTACAAACTGCTGTGAAGAGCACGCTGCCGCAGCCCAATTGTGTGCTGCCAAATGCGTCAAGATGGGGCTTCGCAGCGGCCTGTGCTTCGGCGATATCGCCAAAGGTGCAGCCGGCGGTAAACGCGATGCTGACACAGTCATCAGAAGCCGCCACGGGTGCTGCTGCGGTTGCAGCTTTGGTCGCTTCTGCAACGTCGCCAAAAGTACAACCTGCTGTAAATCCAACTTTAATACACATTTTAAAATCCTTTCATTTTTCAAAACAATTGCGCCAAGGGTCAGTCAAACTGCCGTTCGGCTCCGCTGTTTTAGGGTGTGGCGTGTCACTCTGATGTGCGGACGGACACATTTTCCGACAATTTTGCTCTCTATTGCCGGTTGGCTCTCGTGCAATGTAAAGCTAGGGTCATGACACCATAAATTTTGGGGCAAAGATGTCCGTCGACGAAGCGACCGCGTATTCATTGAAACACTGTGGCCTGATGCGTGACATAGATCAGCAGGCGCTGGATGCGGTCATCCAGAAGATGGCTGTTTTGCACATCCCGCGTGGCAAGCTGATCATGATGCACGGCGACGAGACAACCGAAACATACTTCCTGCTCTCTGGGACGGTCATAGGTCAGGTCGTGGCTGCAAGCGGGCGCGAAATCCTGTTTACCGAAATTGCTCAGGGAGGGTATTTCGGGGAACTGGCTTCTCTGGATGGCAATGCCCGTTCAATTACAATTTCTGCGCACTCGGACTGCGTTTTGGGTAGACTTCAGGGCGGGGATTTCCTCGCTCTCCTGCGCATGTATCCACAACTGGCGATCAATCTGGCCACGGATCTTGGCACACGCTTGCGGCGCATGAATGACCGGGTCTTCGGGCTCGTGGTCCATAACGTCGAGACGCGGGTGCGCGTGAGGCTGATGCAACTGGCGCAGGAGCAGGAACAGCTGGTCAACGGCGGTGTGATCACCAATGCCCCAACCCACGAAGTAATCTCGAATTTCATCGGGGCCAACCGCGAGGCGGTCAGCCGTGTCATTGCCAAGCTCAACCGCGACGGCGTGATCATGTCGAAACGCGGTGTGATCACGATTAATGATGTCGATGCTTTAATGGATACCGAAGACTAGTTCTGACGTGCGCTGGCGCACATCGAACCACCTGTGCAAGTGATTGAGTGCCGGGACCAATTAAGCGGAGGTCCCTTTGTTTCGGGGCTGTGTGCCGCGCTTTTCCAAAACACATATCAATCAAGGGATTCCCATGGACCGTCATCAAAGAAACCGCAATATCGTCGCCACACTGTCAGATTTTCACGCCCGCGAGAAAGACGAAGGGCGGATGGATCTCGACAATAGCAAGGGCTCAACATCCCTCGCTGGCTGGTTTCTGGGCCCGTTGGCCGAAAATCAGGAAGTGCTGGACAAATCCATCGCCAAGGCGATTGCCGCGCATTGCGACGCAAGGCGCGAATACGGTGCGCAGTTTCGCGATCCGCCCTTTGTAACCTCTGAGATCAAGGCCTCTGACGACTATCGCAAAACCATCGCCACGCTGGATACCAAGCTGGATGACCTGCTGGGTGCGCTGCATGGCTCCATCCCGCTGTCGAGCTATCGCAACCAGTCGCATATGTATTGGGATATCACGATGCCCGGTGCCATCGGATACTTTGCGGCGATGCTCTATAACCAGAACAACGTCGCCGCCGAAGCGTCACCGGTCACCACCCTGCTTGAAATCGAGGTCGGCAAGGATCTGGCGCGCATGCTGGGCTATCACGTGCCCAGCGACGCGGAGATAGCCCAAGGTGCGCTGACACCATGGGCGCATATCACCTGTGACGGATCTGTTGCGAATGGCGAATCCATGTGGGCGGCGCGCAACCTCAAATACATGCCCATCACCATGGCTGAGGCGATCCGCAATGAACCCGATATGGCAGGCGGCAGGGACGTCAAAGTCACCCTCGCCGACGGACGTTCGGTCAAACTGCTCGATCTGGACTGTTGGGAATTGCTGAACGTCGCACTTGATGACGTCATCGCCCTGTCCCCGCGCCTGCAATCGGATTTCGGGATCACTCCCGAGGCGATCAAGGCGGCCCTGGACAAATACTCTGTCCAGAACCTTGGCCTTGCAGAGTACCAGCAACGGTTCATCGCAAAAGACACGCAGCACCTGCCGGTCGTTCTTGCGCCTTCAACCGCGCATTATTCATGGCCGAAAAGCGCGGCCCTAATCGGGCTGGGGGCCAACCAATTGTGGCGGATCCACGTTGATCAGGACGGACGTATGCGCATGGATCACCTGCGCGAAACCTTGCAGGACTGCCTGGACAACAAGCGCCCGATCCTCGAAGTGGTCGCCGTCATCGGCTCAACCGAAGAGAGTGCCGTAGATCCGCTGGCCGATATTGTGGAACTGCGCGATGAATTCCGCAGGAAGGGGCTGGAATTCTCGCTTCACGTGGACGGGGCATGGGGCGGGTACTTTGCCTCGATGCTGCGCGACAGCAAAGAACCGATTGATCCCGATCAGGGCGGCGCCCTCGAACAGACGCCTGCCATGATCATGAGCGATTATGTCATGCGCCAGTACCGCGCCTTTCCGCACGCTGATACGCAAACCGTTGATCCGCATAAGGCGGGCTTTATCCCCTACCCCGCCGGTGCGCTTTGCTATCGCAACGGGGCCATGCGCGACATGATCACCTTTACAGCGCCAGTAGTCTATCACGGCGGTGTTGATCCCACGGTCGGCGTTTACGGAATCGAAGGCTCCAAACCCGGAGCGGCGGCGGCCGGTGTTTATCTCTCCCACGCCATGATCAGACCGGATAAGTCAGGCTATGGGAAATTGCTGGGCAAGTGTATCTTCAACTCCAAACGGCTTTATGCCGAGCTCGTCTCGCTTGATGGCACGGACGATTACATCAAGGTGGTCCCTTTCCAGCGGCTGCCCTGTGAAAAGGCTGGCAGGGGCGATCACGCACGCGCCGAAGAGGTGGCCTACATCCGCGAGAATTTCGTACCCCGCGAAAACAATGATCTGGTCGCATTCCTGCTGAATGATCAAAAAGCGCTGGATTTGTTCAAGGAACTGGGCTCCGATCAGAATATTGTCACCTATGCGGTGAACTTCAAAACCTCGGATGGCTGGAATACGGATGTTGCGCTCATGAACGCCGTGAACACCGCCATCTACAAGGCTCTGTCGATCAGCACCTTCAACGGTGGCACCGTCCCGGAAAATCCGATGTTTGTGACGTCTTCTGCCTTTGATGTGCCCAGTTATGGACAAAGTTTTGTGGATGCCTTCGGCGCACGCGCCGGGTTGGCCCCTACGCAAGGAACCGCGATCTCTTTCCTGATTTCAACCACACAGGATCCGTGGGTTTCGGCAACAGCAGAGGGGAATTATCTCCCCAAAGTTGTTGCGGCCTTCAAGGCGGCTGCTAAAACAGCCGTGGACGATGTGCTGCGGCTACATGAGCTGACACACGGCTGAAAAAGATAAAGAAAATGAAAGGGTCTCTATGCTGAAAGTTGCAACAGGTTGGTCCGACGACCCCGAGAGTACAACTGCGGTGCAAGAGGCCCTCGACATGGCCGTCTCAATTTTGGACGGCCATGTCCCGAAAGCCGCCTTGGTCTACGCGG
Source organism: Yoonia sp. R78084 (assembly GCF_044595625.1). Taxonomy (NCBI): domain Bacteria; kingdom Pseudomonadati; phylum Pseudomonadota; class Alphaproteobacteria; order Rhodobacterales; family Paracoccaceae; genus Yoonia; species Yoonia sp. R78084. The sequence continues at coordinate 2,285,663 of NZ_CP138993.1, read as the reverse complement.
CGATTGATCAGGACCTTTCCGTGATCGGGAAAACTCTGCGCGCGCGCTATCCTGATGTCTTGGTGGCAGGCGGCACAACCGATGGCGAAATCGCTGGCGGTGAAGGGTTTTTGGAGGACAGCCTTGTCATTATGCTCTTTGCGTCAGACAGCCTTGAATTTTCAGTGGGGGTCGGGCGGAATGCCATCGCAGAGCCTGCCCAATCCACGGCCGATGCCGTTGCCATGGCACGCGCCGGATCAGACAAGGAAATAAACCTTGGTATCGCCATGCTGGAAGGTCTGGGCACGAATATCCATGACCTTGTCGGCGGGCTGCAAGACGCCCTTGGCACAGGTGTGCCAATTGTCGGCGGCGCAGCGGCCGATCAGCTCCGGTTCCAGGGCACCCGCCAGATCTGCAATGATGTCGTGACAAGCGATGCTGTAGTGATCTTGACCGTGCATGGGGCTGTGAATGTCTCTGTCGGCGTGGCCACAGGCTATACGCCGCTTGGTCAGCCGCATCACGTCACAAAGGCTGAAGGCGCTGTGGTTCACCAGATCGACAACCGCCCCGCAGCCGAGCTATATGCCGACTACCTGCAACAGCCATCAATCTTTTATCCGCTCGCTGTGCAGGATGAAACACGGCAATCGCTGGTCCTCAGCTCTCCTTTGAATTTCGACGCCGAGACAGGTGCGCTGCATCTGGTCAATCCTGTCGCGCAGGGTAGCGTGGTGCAGCTTTCAACAGCATCGCGGCAGGAAATTATCGATGCCGCGCGCAATGCAGTCGGTCAGGCTGCGGCAGGAATGAAGGACAACCAAGTCGATGCAGCGCTGCTCTTTTCCTGTGCCGGCCGTCGGGCAACACTGGGCACACGCACCCGCGAAGAATACGAAAACGTACGCACGATCATCGGACAGGATGTGCCAATTGCTGGCTTCTATTGCTACGGCGAGATCGGTCCCGAAAAAGCAGGGGGCCCGTCCTTGACCCATACCAACGCTTTCGTTGCGGTATTTCTTAGCGACGCAACGGCCTGAGCCAAGAAGAAAGATCCATGACCCATCATCCGACACCACAGAACAATGAGGTGTTGCGCCTCCAACGGCGGTTGGCAAAATCGGATATGCGCAGGGCCGAGCTCGAGCATCTGATCGACACCGGTCAGGCCTTTCAGCGCAGCGTGCTCGCACAGGTCGAAAAGGCCAAGGCCGAGCTGCAAAAGCTCAATGAACAATTGCAACAAGAACAAGCACGCAGTGACAGGCTGTTGCGCTCGATCATGCCCAATTCAATAGCGGACGAGTTGAAACGCGATAACGGCGTCACCCCGCGGCGTTGCGAAAATGCGACGGTCATGTTTGCCGATTTCGTGGGGTTCACCGCGCGATCGGAAACGCTCGATCCTTTGGTGCTTTTGCGGGTACTCGATTACTATTATTCCGAGTTTGACCGCATCACGGCCCGCCACAGCATCGAAAAGGTGAAAACGATCGGTGATGCCTACATGTGCGTGGCAGGTCTGGACGATGATCCAGCGTCTACCGCCCATGTCATCGCCGCAGCGCAAGAGTTCCTTTGCTTTGTCGCGCAAGCCAGACCACCCAGTCTCGATCCGCAAGCCCCGCTGTGGCAAATCAGGATCGGGATCAACTCGGGGCCTGTCTCGACGGGGGTGATCGGGCAGGACAGACTGAGCTTTGATGTCTGGGGTGATACGGTCAACATCGCCTCTCGGATCGTCAATGCCAGCGCACCTAATGAAATCCGTCTGTCACGCAGCAGCATCAACTTGCTGACTGACAAAACAGGTTTTGCATCCTGCGGTCAGGTGAATGCCAAAGGGCGCGGTATGATCGACCTGTTTTGCATCTCTTGAAGGGTCGTGCGATGGCTCGAACCCAAGCATCAATGAAGCCCCCCGCACTCAACGGTGCGGGGGGCTTCATTGCCCAATCGTCATCGGGCCAGATCAGAAGCTGAACTCAACCCGTGCGGTGGCGCCAAAGGCTTCATAGTCGTCGTCAGCAATGCCATCATATTGCATGCTCAGCGACAACTGGTTTGCCGCGCCAAATGCATAACGCGCGCCCAGTGTCACCTGGCCTTGGTTGCTTTCTGTCCGGGTGAATCCATCATCAAAGATCGATGTACTGGCCCCGAACCCGCCCAGCAGATCAAGTGCGCCTTTACTGACAGCGATGGGCACAACAACATCCAGACCAAGCGTCGCCTCGGTTGTCGTGACGGTCATTGCGCGGACATCAAAGCCGTCCCCGTCAACATAAGCTTCGTTTTCATCGCTGACGTAGGCAAGATCCAACATCGGGATAAGCATGAAACGCTCGAACGCGACCTCACCGGCAACATCGAGTGTCAGAAGACTGCGATCACTCATGAAGCTGTCCTCATAGGTGCCCAGCGGCGACAGCGTGTTGTCACTCTGACCGAAAAGATAAGCGCCCGAGAAGACCAGGTTTTGGTCCGGCATGCGTGCCACCGCATAGGGGCCTGCCAGCCAGCCGGTGCTGTCGAAGGCCATCGGCCCGTTGTCAGACGTCATCGTATCGAACTGCGCCATGGCACCGATCAACAGATTTTCGCTGATCCGGTAATGCGAGCCAAGGCTCAGGTTGGCATAGGTGCTTTCGATATCGTCCTGTGTGCTCCATTGCCCTTGTGCAGAGAGCCAGACGGGGCGATCAGGCGATGTGCCAAGATCAAAATTGCCTGCACCTTGCGTGGCATTGACGTTGAACCGCCCAAGGCTGTCACCCAGCAGGAAGGCATTGAGCTTTGGCTGTGCACGGATCAGCTGCGTGGTTCGTTGCCGCGCCACTTGGGTGATCATCTCTTCGGTCGCAGTCATCGCACCAAGTCCGATTGATGCCACCCCAGATGCGTCGTTGAGGTTGCCAAAGTCATCCTCTGCCACGCCCGCCGCTACGCTTATTGTGACAGCTTCGGTGCCCGATGGCGTGATCTGCGCGGTATATACCGCACCTGATCCCGCAAAGCTGGTGATAGCCGCACCTGTCACACTCAGATCACCCTGAACAAAGCCCGTAACGGCTTCGGAAAAGGTGATTGTGATCATGAAGGGCGTGGCATCATTGATGCTGGAGGGGGCACCGCTGATCGTCACTGTTGGCCCATCGAAGTCAGGGAACAGATCCACGGTAGCCGCGGCCGAGGTATTGCCGACGGCATCCGTTGCCGTGACGGTCACGGTACCCCCCGCCATATCAGCCGCTGATGTGACGGCGTAGATGCCACCTGTTGCTGTTACAGTTTGCGTGCTGTTGTCGGGGAAGGTCACGGTGACAGTCGCATCCACCTCTGCCGTCCCCCCGATCGTCAGCGACCGGTTTGCGTTGATCGCAGCTGTCGTGATCAATGGCGCATCCGGTGCCGTTGCAGCGGTGACGGTCACGACAAAGCTTTGCTGCGTGGCCATGTTGCCCGCCGCGTCCGTCGCGTTCACCAGCACAGTGTTGGCGCCAACGCCAAAGTCATACGGGCTGGTGATGACATCGCTACCCAGACGGAAGACGGGCATGACCACGGGATCAAAGTTGTCGGTCACGGTCGCGGCAAAGGTCACCGAAGCTGTGCCAAGTGGCCCCGCCTCGGCTGTGATATCAGCCGGTGGCGTAATCACCGGAGCAGTCACATCCCCCGGCGCACGGACAAGGACGACGATCGTATCCGCCACTGACGTGTCAAATCCGTCATTCACCGTAAGGCTGAATGTCAGTACCGCGTCACTGTCGCCGATGTTCAATGTGGGGGCTGTGAATGACGGCTGTGCGACCGTTGTATCAAAGCTGACGGCGGTCCCGCCTGTTTGGCTCCACGTATAGGTGAGCACTTGACCCGCGTCATTTGCGGATGATGCGCTGCCGTCGAGCGTGACCAATGACCCATCCGCAACGTTTTGATCCGCTCCGGCATTGGCTGTGGGTGGTGTGTTCGGTGGTGCGGTAACGGTCACCGTGACCGTATCAGCCGCCGATGTATCAAAACCATCATTCACCGTCAGACTGAATGTCAGGACCGCGTCGCTATCGCCAATTTCCAAATTGGGTGAGGTAAATAGCGGAGAAGGTGTCGACGAGCTCGACAGTGTAACAGATGTGCCACCTGTCTGCGTCCATGCGTATGTCAGGCTCTGACCGGCGTCATTGGGGGTGGAACCGGTCCCGTCCAAGGTTACCGTGTTATTTGTTGGCACGATCTGGTCTGCCCCGGCATTTGCGACAGGTGCTGTGTTCCCCGGCGCTTGAACCGTGATCACCACCGTATCAGTGACAGAGGTGTCAAAACCGTCGAAAACCGATAGCTGGAAAGTCAGCGCCTGATCGGCGGCCCCGATCGGCAGGGTCGGCGCCGTGAATGTGGGCATCACGGTATCCGCTCCGCTGAGCACAACAGCGCCGCCAGACAGTTGCACCCAACTATAGGTCAGCGTCTGACCTGGATCATTTGCATCGGAGGCCGATCCATCCAGCGTCACCGACGCCGCAGAGCCAACCGCTTGGTCTGGGCCTGCGTTGGCGGTAGGGGCAGTATTTGCGGGGGCCTCAACCGTGACCGAAACTGTGTCAGCCACCGAACCGGATACCCCGTCATTCACGATCAGGCTGAACACCAGCGTGTCATCCGCAGCGCCAACCGCAAGGGTCGGGGCCGTAAATGTCGGCTGGGCCGCTGTCGTACTCGACAGGGTTACCGAAGGGCCGCTGGTCTGGCTCCACGCGAAAGTCAGGGTCTGTCCTGCATTGTTGGGATCAGAGGCCGTGCCATCCAGCGTGACTAATGCCGCAGAAGCAACCGTCTGATCAGGGCCAGCATTTGCCGTTGGGTCGATGTTTGCAGGTGGGTTGACCGTGATATCGACCAGCGACGCCGCAGAATTTTCAAAACCGTCATTCACAATCAATGAAAACGTCAGCGTCTCGGGCGGCACACCGGGGACCAGCGTTGGTGCGGTAAAGGTCGGTGCTGCTGCCGTTGAGCTTGACAATGTGACAGCCGTGCCTGCGGTCTGCGACCAAGCATAGGTCAGTGTCTGACCCACATCATTTGCGTTTGATCCAGTGCTGTTCAGCGTCACGGATTGTCCGGCTGCGGCGGTGGTTGGGGTGGCACCCGCGACCGCCGTAGGCGCTGTGTTCGTCGGGGCGACAATCGTGATCGTCACAACAGACGGGTTCGAGGTCGCGCCGTCATCGTCCGTGGCAACAACCGAGAACTGATGCGTGACCGATGAACTGCCGGTCGTGAGAGAATTGTCGGTGAAGGTCGGGTTCTGTGCAGTTGCATCACTCAGAACGGCATTGGCGCCTGAACCGGTGCCGCCTGTGCGCGTCCATGCATAGGACACAACGGTCCCGTCGGTATCATTGCCCGCCCCTAAAAGCTGCACCTGCGTCCCCGACGTGACACTCGTCGCGACCGCCGATGCGGTTACGGTCGGCGCCGCATTGGGGGGCGGCGTGATCGTCACAGTCACGGTATCAGCAACCGAGCTGTCGCCATCATTATCCGTGACAACCAAAGAGAACTCGTGCGTAACCGACGTATCATTGGAGGTCAGCGAGCTATCGGTAAACGTCGGGCTCACAGCCGTTGCATCATTCAGAACAGCATTGGCCCCCGATCCGGTGCCGCCTGTCCGCGTCCATGCGTAAGACACGATTGCGCCGTCACTGTCTGTGCTGCCGGAGCCATCCAGTGTCACCTGCGTGCCCGATTGCACCGACTGGTTCGATCCTGCGTTGGCCGTCGGCGCGACATTGGGCGCCGTATTGAGGGTGCGGGTGTTCACAACAATTGTATTTGTGACACCCTCAAGTGCGACGCGGTAGGTATAGCTCAGCCCGTCGTCGTCAAAAGTCGCTGTCCATACCAGCTCGTACTGATCTTCAGCTGAGTAGGAGGCCGCATCAGCGCCGACCTGTGACAGGATCACGACGTTTGAAAACGGACAATCGGTTTCAAGATCGGTGACGGTGACTGCGTTGAATATTGTGGTGTTGTTCGCCGAACTCCACCAGGTCCCGCCAACCGACGTGTTGCCGGGCGCGCTCGAAAAAAAGCTGATCTCGGCTTCGCCAAAACCGGGGTCATTGTAAGGGTTGAACGCACAAACAGTCGAACCACCCGTCACACCGACAGGTTTGAAGGCGGGCCCATCAAAGAACGATCCCCCGAACGCATTCACCGATGCTGGCGCGCTGACAGTCAACATCATCATGGTCGCACCTAAAGCTCTTGTTAATTTCTTCATCTGCTCGCCTTTCAAATTCGCTTGTGCCGTTCAGGGCACCGATATGAGACAGGCAATGGCAGATTTGCGCCGTTTGAAATGTGCGTTGGGATACAGATTGCGAAGCGCACGACCGGTCACTGTGAACACACGAAGGCGGGCAGACCGATCAGGTTTCCACTCACCCCGCTTATACAGATTGATTGGAGTAACAATGGAACCATTTATCGCGCAAATCATGCTCTTCGGGGGTAATTTTGCCCCGCGTGGCTGGGCTTTTTGTGATGGGCAGCTTTTGCCGATTTCGAGCAATTCCGCCCTCTTTTCTATCATCGGCACAGCCTTTGGTGGTGACGGACGCACAACTTTTGCTTTGCCTGATCTGCGCGGACGGGTGCCAATGCACGCTGGGACCGGTCCGGGTCTGTCGCCCCGCCGGATCGGTGAAAGCATCGGTGTAGAAGATGTCGCACTCGTTGCATCGCAGATGCCGTCCCACAGCCATGAAATGCTGGTGGCTTCTGCGGCGGCAGCAAACAACCGTGCCGCAGACGATGCCATCGGACGGTCCGACATATTTGTTAACAATAACCCGTCAGACCCGACGACCCAGCCCTCTATCGTACTGAACAGTCGCACAATCAGCAGCGCAGGAGGCAGTCAGCGGCACGAAAACATGCAGCCAACACTCTGCATTAATTATATCATCGCGTTGCAAGGGATCTTCCCGTCGCGCAACTAGAACTGTCAGCGATCCTCACACAAGGGACAAGCCGGGATATCCTGGCTTGTCCCACGCGACATATTTTGAAAGGAAACATAGTGTTACGCCGCAATCTCGCATTCGTCTCCGCCTTATTCTGCGCCGCCTTTCAGGCTTCCGCCGTCAGCGCCTCCGATCACCGCGATGCGCCCCTGACGCAGCTTTATCCGATGTCAGATATCGGTGATAATTTCCTGTTCCGAGGCGCCCAGACGGGTGGCTTGACGATAGCCTATACGCTCAACCCGCTGTCAGGTAGCGGCGCGCCGGGCACGCTCGGGTCCGAGGATATCAAGCTTGATCCGGATCTGATCTATATGTTCCGGCTGGATCTCGACGATGACGCGCGCGCCGACATTGCCTATAAAGTCAGGGTCCGGGATATCGATGGCGAGCGACAGAAACAAACAGTCGAACTTCGGGTAGCCGAAGGCGAGGAGGCTCGTTCGAACCGCTGGAACGGCCGCGAAATTGCACGCGGCTATACGACTGCGCTCAATCGCGCGCTTGAAGTAGTCGAAGGCGATAACGGCGAGTTGCTGTTCATCGGCCCACGGCGTGATCCATTCTTTTTTGACTTCTCAAATGTGCAGGCCCCGGCCGCCCTTGCGATTAAACAGGCACTGGCCGGTGGCGACAACCTGCCAGCCGAACCCACCTCTATCGGTGCCTTCGGGATTTCGGATATGACACTGATCGTTCTTGAAATCCCCGGTCTGGCCGATCAGGCATTGAACTACTGGGCCGTGGTTGCGGACAGCAACGGCATATCTGTTGACCGGATGGGGCGCGCGGGTGTGCAGGGTATTTTCTTTGTCGACCCGCCCGTCGGATACAACCCGGCACGCTATCTGCCCGTCGACCCCGAATATCCCACCGTTGGTGACTTCAACAACGCCTATAACGCCGCAAACCCGGATGAAGGTCTTTCACGCTTCGGCGATCAGTTCACCTTCAGCTTTAACCGGCTTGAGGTCGAAGAGGACAAGCTGGAAGACACCGTGGCCTTCTATGCCCCCGATATGCTGACATGGGACCCCTCGCAGCCTGCAGGCTATCCCAACGGGCGCAGTTTTGCGGAAGATGCGATCTACTGGACGATCACGGACATCAACCCGTTCCGCTACGAGGCCCCCGACAGCTTCCTGCCGCGCAGCTCTGATCAGGCGCTCAATGAAGAGAAATTCCCCTATGCAGCGCCATCCTTCAATCAAGCATGGCAACCGGGAATTCCGGTGCGGCCAGTGGCACCGATCTATATGGACGAGGAATAAGACCCGTGATCCGCAGGCGCCTAGGTTAGGATCAGGGCGGGTGTATGCCATCCCGCGGTGGCTAGTCTATCTGCTGTGATACATGCATCCCGGCAGGTAGGCCTGAAAACGATTTTCCTGACCAGCGCCATAATCTCTACGCGATAGGCGGACGTTACAGGTGATCCAGTGTACGTATTTCGCCCTTAAGGCGCAGCCGGCGTATCAACCGAACAAGCTGACGGGCTTTGCCCAGTGGCAAGTCCTCCGACTTGCCGGAAAGTGTTTTCGCGCACCGTCCAGAACTGATCGGTTTAAACCGATATTGCACTTCTCACGGAGGATAGTTTCCTGCAAACGACATGAAAATTCACAGCGGCAGTAGGAAAATGTCTGTTTGATATCGCGTATATTTCGGGTTCCCGAAATTCGGCCTGGAAGCAATATTTGTATTAATTCTGTATTACCAATGCCTTATTTTGGGCAGTGGCGGAGACGAAGGGATTCGAACCCTCGAGACGGTTTCCCGCCTACTCCCTTAGCAGGGGAGCGCCTTCGACCACTCGGCCACGTCTCCGCCGACGCGTCTAGCAGGAACAAACTGCCGATCACAAGTAGAATCTTGGATTTTGGGGCCTTTGCGTCTTCGCTGTGAGGTCTGCCTATTTCGCAGCGGGGCGGACGTTGCGAGAAAGGATAAAATGAATTAGAACAAATAGTGAACATCAAGAGGGATTCGGTGTGTCGTGTGTGACCCCACTTCGTTTACACAAAGGTCTGGAAGGGCAGGGGCCGCGTGCTGCGCCAATCGCCCATACCTTGTCAGAGGCTTTTGCGAGCCACTCCGCAGACGCCAGTGCTGTGGGTTTTGCTCTCTCGCGGCTGCCGCGCGGTACGGCACCGGTCCTATGGGTGCAGGATCGTTTGTCCCGCAAAGAGGCGGGGCGTCCTGCGCTGGCGGGAATGTGTGTGGATCGTCCGGTGATTATGGTCGATCTTTCGCGTGCCGTGGACGTGCTTTGGGCGATGGAGGACGGGTTGCGCTGTCGCAGCCTTGGCGCTGTGATTGGCGAGATTTGGGGCGATCCGCCCTGTCTGGATTTTACCGCCACCAAACGACTGGCCCTGCGCGCAGAGGCCGGCGATGTGCCCTGCTGGTTGATCCGCAGGGCGGCCAGCCCCGATCTGAGCGCCGCGCGCGAACGTTGGCGTATCGCCAGTATCCCCTCTGCCCCCCATCCGCACGATCCGCAGGCCCCCGGCGCGCCGCGCTGGGCGCTCGATCTGTTTCGCGCACGCCATACCAGGCCCGGCCAATGGGTGGCCAGCTATGACCGCGCGACGGATCGTGTCGATCTCGCTGCCCCAGTTCGCGATCGAGCGGTGGATGCGCGTGATGGAACGGCAGGGAAACGCACCGCCGGATAATATCCCCGTGGTACTGGCCCGCGAAGGACAGCATGGGCCGGTTATTCACGCCGCCAACCGGACTGCGCGGCTTGAGGGGATCACGCCGGGATCGCGGGTGGTCGATATGCGCGCGATTTGCCCCGAACTGCAGGTCGCATATGCCGATGAGGCGGGCGATCGTGCAGCCCTTGACCGGCTGGTCCTTTGGGCGCGTCGGTGGTGCCCGTGGACGGTGCGGGATGGCAATGACGGGCTGATTCTGGACACCACAGGGGCCGACCATCTTTGGGGGGGTGAGGCGGCCATGCTGGTCGAGATGGAAACGCAGTTATCCTTGCTGGGTCTGACCGCGCGGTTGGCGGTGGCGCCCACATGGGGGGCGGCCTGGGCGCTTGCGCGTTTCGGGCCGGTGCGCGCGATCTGCGGGGCGGACGAGATTTATTTCAAACTGGGGGCCTTGCCGGTGGCCGGTTTGCGGCTTGATGCGCCGACGCTGCTTTTGCTGCGCCGCCTGGGGTTGAAAACCATTGGTGCTGTCATGGATGTACCCCGCCTGTCCCTGACCCGCCGCTTTGTAAAGGCGGGGGTGCAGGCCAACCCGCTGATACGGCTGGACCAGCTGATGGGCAAATTGGCTGAACCGGTTTCCAGCGTCGATGCCAGGCCTGTGATCCGCGCGCAGGCCCGTCTGGCCGAGCCGGTTTTTGACCCAACCCCCTATCTGCCGGAGCTTTGTGATGATCTTTGTGATCAGTTGAAACAGACCGGACAGGGGTGCCGCCGCCTGCATCTGACGGTCTATAGAACCGACGGCGATGTCAGCCATGTTGATGTCGCGATCTCTGCGCCAACACGCGATCCTGCGCATTTGCATGGTCTTTTCCGGGATAAGCTGGAACGTATCAACCCCGGTTTCGGGTTTGACCTGATCACGCTGGCGGCGGGGGCGTTGGAGGAGATGCAGGACCGCCAGACCCGTCTGGAGGGTGGGGCGGACGATGATCTGCGCCTGACACAGCTGATTGACCGGCTCAGCGCGAAATTCGGCCCGCGTGCAGTGACCCGCCCCATTTTGCGCCAAAGCCATCTGCCCGAACGGGCCGAGGCGCAGATCGCAGCGCTTGCAAACGCACCTAGCGAGGGCACGGTTTTGATCAGGGAACGCCCCCTGCGCCTGCTTGATCATCCCGAAGAGGTGCGCGTGCTCTACGCCGTGCCCGAAGGCCCGCCTGCACAATTTGTCTGGCGCAGGCAAACCCACCGTGTGGCCCGTTATGCAGGGCCCGAACGGATCGCGCCCGAGTGGTGGAAGGACCGCCCCGGCACGCGGTTGCGTGACTATTTCAAGGTTGAGAACCAGACGGGTCTGCGGTTGTGGCTGTATCGCGAAGGCCTGCATGAGGATGGACGCGGGGGGGATCCGCGCTGGTTTGTGCATGGGTTTTTCGCATGAACCTGTGGTGCATATTGTGGGCTTGGGATGCCTCCGGCAGTGGGGTGAGTGGCGTCTTGGAAACTGTCCAGTGGACAGTTTCAGCCGCGAACGGGCGGAGCCCATTTGGCAAGATGATAAGCCTGTCGGATCGGGGGGTGGAAAATGCCTGAAAACGACCACCAACACCCCCGACGTACGCTGGATGGCGATGATTTTCCGCCAAACCCCCGGGCATCCTTTGTCGAACTGGGGGTGACGACCTGTTTTTCCTTCCTGCGCGGGGCCTCTGACGCGGTGGATCTGGCTGCAACCGCTTGGGCGCTGGGCTATGATGCCTTGGGCTGTGCGGACCTCAACACGATGGCCGGTGTTGTGCGCCTGCATACCGAAGCAACCAAGGCGAATATCCGCCCTGTCATTGGGTGTCGCATCCAGCTTGTCAGTGGTGAGGCCTTCCTTGCCTATCCTACAGACCGTGCCGCCTATGGGCGGCTGTGTACGCTATTGTCCAAGGGTAAAATGCACGGGGTTGATGGCGCATGGCAGGACAAGGGGGCCTGCGATATCACGCTGGATGATTTGGCCCAGCAGAGCGCAGGGGTGCAGTTGATCGCACTGCCGGGTGCAGACCTGAATCATTTCAGTGCCGGTTTGCGGCGGCTGACCCGTGCGTTGCCGACGCTGAAACATATCGCGGCCAGCTATCTTTATCGCGGCGATGATCGCGCGCGGATCAACCGGCTTGATGCGCTGGCGCGTGCCAACGGGCTCTCTATTCTGGCCACGAATGACGTGCATTACCACGCTCCTGACAGGCGCCCTTTGCAGGATGTCATGACCTGCATCCTGCATAAAACCACGATCCACAAAGCGGGGTTTCTGCTGGATGCCAACGCCGAACGACACCTCAAATCGCCAGCACAGATGGCGGGGCTCTTTGCCGAATGGCCCCATGCAATCGCGGCAACGCGCAAAGTGGCGGATGCGTGCAATTTCAACCTGACCGAACTGGCCTATGAGTACCCGCGCGAGACGGTGCCGGATGGGTCTACTGCGCAAGAACACCTTGAAGCGCTGACATGGAAAGGGGCCGCCACCCGCTATCCCGACGGTGTCCCGCCCGAGATCACGGCAGTCCTGCGTAAAGAACTGGCCCTGATTGCCAAGCTTGATATCGCCCAGTACTTCCTGACCATCGAACAGATTGTTGATTTCGCGCGCCACCAGACCACGCCGGAAATCCTGTGTCAGGGCAGGGGCTCTGCGGCCAATTCCGCTGTCTGTTACGTGCTGGGCATCACATCCGTTGACCCCAATAAAAACGATCTGCTGTTCGAGCGGTTTATCAGCGAAGAGCGCCGCGAGCCCCCTGATATCGACGTTGATTTCGAACATGAACGCCGTGAAGAGGTGATCCAGCATATCTACCACAAATACGGGCGCCACCGTGCCGCCCTCTGTGCGACCGTGATCCACTACCGCCCCCGCATGGCGGTGCGCGAGGTGGGCAAGGTCATGGGCCTGTCCGAGGATATCACAACCGCATTGGCCAAAACCATCTGGGGGTCATGGGGGCGCGAAGTGGGCGCGCGCGAAGCGGCTGAGGCAGGGATCGATCTGCGCGATCCGCTGATGGCGCGTACCATCAAACTGGCCGACCAGATGATCGGCATGCCGCGGCATCTGGGGCAGCATGTGGGGGGCTTTGTCCTGACCGAAAAGCCGCTGGTGGAAACTGTGCCCATCGGCAATGGCGCGATGCCCGATCGCAGTTTTATCGAATGGGACAAGGATGACATCGACGCGTTGCGCATCCTCAAGGTTGATGTGTTGGCGCTGGGCATGTTGACATGTATCCGCAAGGCCTTTGATCTGATTGATGCCCATTACGGCAAACGCTTCACCCTTGCCACTGTCCCGCAAGAGGACCCTGCGGTTTATGATATGCTGTGTCGCGGGGACAGTCTGGGCACCTTTCAGGTGGAAAGTCGCGCACAGATGAACATGCTGCCGCGCCTGAAACCGCGTGAATTCTACGATCTGGTCATCCAGGTCGCCATTGTCCGGCCCGGGCCCATTCAGGGGGACATGGTCCATCCCTACCTGCGTCGCCGCAGTGGCAAGGAACCGCCGGAATACCCATCCCCCGGTCCGGGGCATGACCCTGATGAGCTGCGTAAAGTGCTCGGTCGCACCCTTGGTGTGCCGATCTTTCAGGAACAGGCGATGAAAATCGCCATGGTCGCGGCGGAGTTTTCTACCAAAGAAGCCAATGAGCTACGCAAAGCCATGGCCACCTTCCGGTCCCGCGGCACCATTGGCGCGCTTGAGGACAAGATGGTCAGCCGCATGATCAAACGCGGGTATGATCCGGAATTTGCGGCACGCTGTTTCAACCAGATCAAAGGTTTTGGCGACTATGGTTTCCCCGAAAGCCATGCTGCCAGTTTCGCGCATCTGGTCTATATCTCTTGCTGGCTGAAATGCCATTATCCGGATGTATTCTGTGCGGCCTTGCTCAATTCCCAGCCGATGGGGTTTTACGCCCCCGCCCAAATCGTGCGCGATGCGCGCGAACATCAGGTGATCGTGCGGGCGGCTGATGTGAATTATTCGGATTGGGACAACACGCTGGAACCCGTCAGCCCTGGTGTCTTTGCCGTGCGGCTGGGTCTGCGCCAGATTGACGGGATGCGGCAGGAGATGGGGCAGCGTCTGATGGATGCCCGCACCGCACCTTTCACCGATTTGACCGACCTTAAAGAACGCGCGCGGCTTGATGCGGGCACAATGCGCAAACTCGCCGCCGCCGATGCGTTGCGATCCATGGCACTTGACCGGCGACAAGCGCTTTGGGACGCGCGCGCCCTGCGCGATGCACCGGACCTGCCGCTTTTTGCCGGCACCCGTGATGAGGGTGCAGAACAGCGTTTTGACCTGCCCCGGATGCCTGTGTGCGAACATGTGGTGGCGGACTACCAGACGACGCGACTGTCACTCAAAGCGCATCCGATGTCCTTCCTGCGCCGCAGTATGGACAAACAGGGCTATGCACCGACCCGTGCCCTGCAGGACATGCGCAATGGGCGGCAGATCAAACTGGCTGGCATCGTATTGATCCGGCAACGCCCGGGCAGTGCCAAGGGCGTGTGCTTCATCACGCTTGAGGATGAAACCGGTGTTGCCAATCTGGTGGTCTGGCCCAAAGTGATGGCGGCGTACCGCAAGGTCATCATGCGGGCCCGCGTCATTGATGTCCGCGGCACGGTCCAGCGTGATGCGGATGTAATCCATGTGGTCGCCCATCACCTGACCGACCGCAGTGATGCGCTTGAACGGCTGTCGCACGACCGGATGGAGGCGCCATTGGCCCGCGCAGATGAGGTCAGAAAGGCCATCCCACATGACCCGAGGGGCGGGCATCCGCGCGACGTGCGGGTCATCCCGAAATCACGGGATTTTCACTAGCTCAATATGGTTCAGGTCCCTGTCGCCAAACGTGGCATGTTTTCGATCACTGCAAAACGCCCGATATTCTGCTCACTGCCAAGCCGTTCCGGCGTGCGGAACCCTTTCAGGGAATCGGACAATCGCAGAGATTCATCGCGCAAAAAGCGCACCGCAGTGCCCGTCTGTTCGACCATCGACGCATTCTTCTGGGTCATATTGTCCAAGGTCCGGACGCTACCGTTGATTTCATCAAGATCACTGGCCTGCCGGCGGACGGATTGCGCGATATCCGATACAAGCCCGCCGAGGGATTCGACATGTTCCAACACTTCACCAAGCTTAAGGCCTGTATTCTGCACCAGTTTATTGCCGGATTGAATTTCCGCAGCACTGGTTGATATCAGCGCCTTGATTTCCTTTGCCGAATCCGTCGCATTCTTGGCAAGCCCGCGCACTTCGGATGCGACAACAGCAAAGCCGCGACCTGCATCACCGGCGCGCGCCGCTTCAACACCTGCATTCAATGCAAGCAAGTTCGTTTGAAAGGCAATATCTTCGATCACGCCAATAATCTTGGTGATTTCACCCGAGGACGCCTCAATGCGCCCGATCGATTGCATCGCGGCTTCCAACGCCGTGCGACTATCCGACGACAGCGATTGACTGCGGGTTGCCGCCGCATCAGCCTGATCCGCTTTCTTTACGATCTGCGTTGTCTCTTCGGTCAAGCGGTTCAAGGATGTCGCGGAGTCCGCCAGTGTTTTGGCCTGACTGTCGACGCGCGCTGCCAGTTCAGCGGATTCCGAACCGATAGACTGGCCGATTCTTTCGACTTCATCGGCAATGCTTCCAATGTCTGAAATAGTCCGCGACAGGTGTGTCACGAAATGGTTAAAGTCATCACGCAGCGCGGCATAGTCCTGTGGGAAACTTTCGCCATCACGCGCAGAGACCCGCACCATCAGATCCTGTTTCGCCAGCTTTTCCAGTGCATCGCGCAAGGCGCTGACAGCGAAGGCCTGCTCCGCTTGTGCGGTATCAGAGGCCTGCTTGACGGCTTCCGCGCGTTTCAATTCGTCCTGAAATCCTGAAATCTCTTTTGCGATCGCGCCGATCTGGTCTTTGCGTGTGATGAAGGGAATTGTCTGATGCAGCTGGCCCTGTGCGACTTGTGAAATCCGGTCTGCCAAAATGCTTAACGGGCCTAAAAGCCACGAAATCAATACTGCCAAAAGACCTGCTCCAAGCAAAATAATCGCTGCCGCCGTTCCGGAACCCAACCAGAAGCTTGATGCAAGTGCCGTGTCGATCCGCGTGCGCTCGACGCCCACGTAGAAAATCCCGATCACGTCGCCACGGCTATCGATGACGGGTTCGTAGATCGTCAGATAGGGCTTGCCGAGAATCACCGCCTCGCCACGAAATGTCTGCTTGTTTCTCATGACATCGAACACCGGATTGGCAGTCCCCAAGGCTGTCCCCACTGCGCGTTCCCCGTCAGGTTTGATAATGTTTGTAGTGCGTCGAATGAAATCACCTGCGTTCTGATCCCAAACAAACACGGTGGCTGTTTCACCTGAAATCGCACCCACGCGGTCGATCAAACGGTGGTCATCAAAGGCAGGAATCGCATCCCAGTTCACGGATGTGACAGCGCCATCTGCCCCGTAAGTTACCGCGATATCGTCGAATTGATCCACGAATGTTGATGTCAGGATGCGCAGCCCTGTATTTTGTTCCAACTGCGCTTTTTCCAATAACGTCTGTTTCTGTGAATATTGCAGTACGCCGATCACCATCGCGAAAAGAGCGGCGATAAGGATCACCGAACTCATGATCAACTGACCACGCAGTGACATGTTCGAGAGGAAATTGCGCATGTGGCGTACTCCGGATTTACAGTCTGGCCGCCGTTCTCGCGCAAAACTGTTTTCAAACAGTGAACGCGGGCCAACGAGTGATACGATTTTCAATCGTAAACGCGGATTGTGCGCCGGTAAAAAATTCTCCGCCAAGTGCGTCAAAGCCGTTTGTATCGCCGAAATATCGCTTCTAAGCTGACGCTGAATTTGCACGTGAAGGAGCCCCGCAATGCAGCAACATATACGCATGGGCGTAGATATCGGCGGGACCTTTACGGATGTGGTGTTGGAGGTGGGGGATGCACCCTATTCCACCAAGGTACTGACCACCTATGCCGCCCCCGAAAACGCAATCATCGACGGGATGCATCAGGTCTGTGACAAGGCAGGCATCAAGCCTTCCCAGATCGACCAGATCATCCACGGCACAACCCTTGCCACCAACGCGCTGATCGAACGGCGTGGGGCGAAAACAGCGCTGATTACCACTGAAGGCTTCCGTGATGTCATCGAGATGCGCACCGAAAGCCGCTTTGAACAATACGACCTGAACCTGCAACTGCCCGAACCGCTTTTGCCACGCCAGCATCGATTTACCCTAAACGAGCGCATTGATGCGAACGGTCATGTGCTGGTCGCGCTGGACCGCGCCGACATCGCGGCACTTGCCGACCAGATGGCCCCTTACGGTTTCGAAAGTATCGCCATCGGATTGCTTCACGCCTATCTCAATGACAGCCACGAGCGGATGATCCGCGAGGTCTTTGCGCAAAAGCTGCCCGATGTGATGATTTCGCTTTCATCCGAAGTGTCGCCGCAGATGCGCGAATACGAACGCTTCAATACGACAGTTGCCAACGCCTATATCAAACCGCTGATGAAGTCCTATCTGGGTCGCCTCAAGGGCCGCTTGAGCAATGAAGGGGCGGCTTGCCCCGTCTTTCTGATGCATTCGGGCGGCGGAATTATCAGCCTTGAGAGCGCGGCGGAATTCCCTGTCCGGCTGGTGGAATCCGGGCCCGCTGGCGGGGCCGTCTTTGCGGCAAATATCGCTGCACGCTATGGGCTAGACAAGGTTTTGTCCTTCGACATGGGTGGTACGACGGCCAAGACTTGCCTGATCAAAAATCAAACTCCTAAGACCGCGCGTGTCTTTGAGGTTGCGCGCACCTATCGCTTTAAAAAGGGCTCGGGCATGCCCATCTCGATCCCTGTCATTGATATGGTCGAGATCGGGGCAGGGGGCGGCAGCCTTGCCCATGTGGATGCGATGCGCCAGATCCGTGTTGGCCCCGAAAGTGCAGGATCAGAGCCGGGTCCGGCCTGTTACGGACGCGGCGGCGCGCGCGCTGCGGTAACAGATGCGGACCTGACACTGGGCAAGCTGGACCCCGACCATTTCGCAGGAGGTTCGATCAAACTTGATGCTACTGCCGCGTCGCAGGCGCTGGGCACATTGGGTGCGCCGCTTGATATGGATGCGCAGATGGCAGCCTTCGGGCTGGCTGAAGTGGTCGATGAAAACATGGCCAATGCGGCGCGCGTACATGCGGTGGAAAACGGTGAAGATCTTGCCAACTACACCATGATTGCCTTTGGTGGCGCGGCACCGCTGCACGCGGGACGGCTTTGTGAAAAACTTGGCATCGACCGCTTGCTTGTGCCAACCGGCGCAGGTGTTGGTTCGGCGATCGGTTTCCTGCGCGCGCCATTCAGCTTTGAAGCGACCCGCAGTGTTTACATGAAGCTTTCCGGTTTTGCGCCGCAGGTGGTCAAGACGCTGCTTGCCGAAATGGAGGCCGAAGCCACGGGTTTCGTGCGCACCTGTGACGCTGATGCGCCAATTAAAGCTGAATTCAAGGTGTATATGCGCTACACGGGCCAAGGCTGGGAAATCCCGATCAGCTTGACGCCCAAGCAAGCGCAGACCCCTGATGCGGCAGAGTTCCTTGCACTTTTTGAGGCGGATTATACTACGCTCTTCGGGCGCACGGTGGCAGGGATGGATGTTGAAATCACCGTCTGGGCTGTGAACGCGACGACCGAGGTGGCGGCTGTTGAAACGCTTGGTGCGACGCCCGGCGGCAAGGGTGCAGTGTCGGTTAACACCCGCGCGCTTTTTGATCCGATCATAGGCGCATCTTCCGCCGCGGCCATCGTTCCGCGTGCGCGCCTTTCTGCGGGTGATTGGGTCGCGGGCCCTGCGCTGATCACCGAGGATGAGACGACCATCGTCGTCCCCGCAAGCCGCACCGCCATAGCACGCCCTGATGGTACCATCGACATTACGGAGAAACGCACATGAGCAACGTTGCATTCCAGGTGATGTGGAACCGCCTGATCTCGGTCGTCGAGGAACAGGCACAGGCGCTGGTCCGCACCGCATTTTCGACTTCTGTGCGCGAAGCAGGCGATCTCTCGGCCGGGGTTTACAACGCTGACGGCCTGATTCTCGCACAGGCGGTCACAGGCACGCCCGGCCATGTGAATGCGATGGCCGATGCTGTCGCGCATTTCATCCGCAGGATTGGCCGTGAGAATATACAAGAAGGCGACGTCTATATCACCAACGATCCATGGGAAGGTACCGGCCATCTGCATGATATCACCGTCGTGACACCGTCATTTCATAACGGTCACCATGTGGGCTTTTTCGCCTGTACGGCCCATGTGGTTGATATCGGCGGGCGGGGTTTTGGAGCGGATGCGGCAAGCGTTTACGAAGAGGGTATCTATATCCCGATTATGAAATTCGCGGATCGCGGCAAGGTGGATGAGACCCTGATCCGCCTGTTGCGCGGCAATGTGCGCGAACCCGATCAGCTGATCGGTGATATTTATGCGCTGGCCACCTGCAACGAGATCGGGCACCGGCGGCTGACCGAAATGATGGACGAATTCGGCCTCGGCGACCTGACAGGGATCGGTGATTTCATCCTCGAAAATTCGCGCCGCGCCACGCTGGAACGGATCGCGGCGCTGCCCCGCGAAACCGCGACAGGGGCTATGCGGATCGACGGGTTTGACCGGCCCATTGATCTCAAAGTCAGGCTTGAGATCGCCGGGGACCGCATTTCATGTGATTTCGCGGGCACATCCGGAGTGGATAGAAAAGGCATCAACGTGCCGATGGTCTATACCAAGGCCTATGCATGCTACGCGCTCAAATGCGCTATCGCCCCTGAAATTCCCAACAATGCGGCATCATTGGCGCCGTTCGAAGTGACAGCCCCCGCAGGGAGTATTGTCAACGCGGTCCATCCTGCACCCGTCGCCTTGCGCCATATCATCGGCCATATGATCCCCGATACGGTGTATGATGCGCTGGATAAAATCCTGCCTGCCAATGTGCCTGCCGAAGGGGCGGGGTGTCTGTGCAATTTCCAGGTCTCTTTGCGCCCCGCTCCCGGCCACCAAGGGCGCAGGTCCGAGGTGCTGACTTTCAACTCCGGCGGTGCAGGTGCGCGGCCCACCGTGGACGGGCTGAACGCGACGGCCTTTCCTTCGGGCGTCATGACCATGCCGATCGAAGCCACGGAACACACAGGCCCTGTCATTATCTGGCGCAAGGAACTGCGTCCTGACAGCGGTGGCGCCGGGCAGTATCGCGGCGGTCTGGGACAATATATGGAGGTCGGTGCCACAGCAGGGCATGAATTTGATTTCTCGGCCATGTTTGACCGTGTCCATCACCCCGCCCGTGGACGGCAGGGCGGGCAGGATGGCGCACCGACGGTAATTGCGCAGGATGATGGCAGCGTCATGCAAGGCAAGGGGAAGCAGTTTGTCCCTGAAGGTAGACGCGTCATGCTGGCTTTGCCCGGTGGCGCAGGCTATGGCCCCGCCTCCGCACGCGATCCCGTGCTTGTGAAACGCGATCTTGCGCGTGGGTATATTTCGGCGACATCTGCCAGTGAGGATTATGGTCTCAGCGCGGATGAAATCGCAGGTGTTCTTGCGGCTGTCAGCAAAGGGGAAACCGCGTGATGCAAGCGCCTGAGCACGCAAACTATGACGTCGTTATCGTCGGTGGAGCGATCTACGGGTCGGCGGTTGCGTGGTTCCTGACAGACAACCCCGATTTTGACGGCTCTATCTTGGTCATAGAACGCGATCCGACCTATGAATTCGCCTCGACCTCGCACACGAATTCCTGCATCCGCCAGCAGTTCAGCGAAGAAATCAACGTGCGGATTTCCCAGTTCGCAGTGGATTACATCAAGAATTTTCGCGCCTATCTGGGCGGCGATGCCCGCATCCCGCAACCGCTGATCCATAGTTTCGGCTATCTCTATCTGGCAGATAACGACGGTTTTGCCGCAGCGCTGCGCGAAGCCCAGAAAATTCAGGCGGCTTGCGGTGCGGGCACGCGGCACATGAGCCGTGATGAAATCGCGCAGGCCTATCCGTTCTATCAGCTCGATGACATCATCGCAGGCAACCACAATACAGTGGATGAAGGGTATTTCGACGGTCACACGCTTTTTGACTGGTGGCGGCGCATGGCGAAGGCACGTGGTGTTACCTTCCTGACCAACGAAGTCGTTGCGATGCACCGCAACGCTGCAGGCACCCGCGTGGAGAGTGTGGTCCTCAAGTCTGGCGAGGTTGTTGGCTGCGGCACTGTCGTTAACGCCTCAGGTCCGCGCGCTTTGCTCACCGCGCGTATGGCGGGTATCGACATGCCCGTCGAGCCGCGCAAACGTTACACTTTTGTCTTTGAAGCGGCAGAACCGTTGGACCGCGATCTGCCACTGACGATTGACCCCTCGGGCGTCCACATGCGCACCGATGGCGCCTATTATATGGCGGGCTGTCCACCCGATGACGACGGGCCTGTCGATTATGCCGATTTCGCCGCTGACCATAGTATCTGGGAAGACAAGGTCTGGCCGATCCTCGCCACCCGTATCCCGCAATTCGAGGCGATCAAGCTGCGCAATTCGTGGGTCGGGCACTACGCCTACAATACCTTTGACCAGAACGCTGTTCTGGGCGCACATGACGTGGTCGAGAACTTTGTCTTTGTGAACGGATTCTCGGGCCATGGTTTGCAGCAATCCCCCGCCATCGGGCGCGGCACGGCGGAATTGATCACTTACGGGGAATATCGCACGCTGGATCTGACCCCGTTGAACTTTACCCGCATTGCGCAGGGTGCCCGCTTTGTCGAAAAGGCCGTGATATGAAGATGGCGCCCAACGCCTTTCTGGCCGCAATCCGCGCCGGCCGTCCGCAAATCGGGCTGTGGATCAGCCTGTCGCACAATTATGCCGCCGAGGTGGTGGCAAGTGCGGGCTATGATTGGCTCTTGGTCGATATGGAGCACGCACCAAGCGATATGGCGACTGTTCTGGGCCAATTGCAGGCAATAGCGCCGCATGGATCAACCGCCATTGTGCGCCCGCCATGGAACGACGCTGTGATCGTGAAACGCCTGTTGGATATGGGTGCGCCAGGGTTGCTCTTCCCGATGGTCCAGTCGGTGCAGGAAGCGCAGGCCGCAGTCGCCGCCTGCCGTTATCCACCCAAAGGTGTGCGGGGCGTGGCTGGGTCCGTCCGCGCCAACAACTTTGGGCGGATCACCGACTATTATGCCAAAGCAGGCGATGAAACAGCCGTGCTGGTGCAGGTCGAAACCCGCGCGGCCGTGGCGCAGGCGCTAGAGATCGGTCAGGTCGGCGGTGTGGATGGCGTCTTCTTTGGCCCCGCCGATATCGCCGCCGATATGGGGCTGCTCGGGAAACATATGTCGCAGGAGGTCTGGGATCTGATCCTGCCTGCGGCGCGCAAGCTGATGGATGCGGGCATCCCTGTGGGCACCTTGGTGACGGACCCTGTGTTCGCGGCAAAGCTGCTCTCTGACGGGTTCACCTTTGTGGCCTGCGGCACGGATACGAATTTGCTGGCCAAAGGGGCCGATGCATTGCTGGCGCAGATGCGCGCAGCGACAGAAAGGGAAGACACATGAAGAAACTCGTTCTCACAGGGGCCGCGGGCCGTCTTGGATCATATCTGCGCGAGCCGCTGACAAAGATGTGCGATGAGCTTGTCTCGACCGATCGCGCTGATGATATCGGCACGCTTTATCCGGGTGAAAGCTATGTGCAGGCGGATCTGTCCAGCCTTGATGCCATGCTCGAGGTGATCAAAGGGGCCGATATGGTCGTCCATTTCGGGGCCATCGGGGATGAGGCCCCTTGGGACGATATCCTGCAATCCAACATCATCGGTGCCTATAATGTCTGGGAGGCGGCCTATCGTTGCGGCGTCAAGCGTGTGGTCTATGCCAGTTCTGTCCATGCGGTGGGCATGCACCTGAAAACCGATACCATCGGATTGGACGCCCCCCACCGCCCTGACACCTACTATGGGCTGGCCAAATGCTTTTGCGAGGATCTGGCCAGCCTTTATTGGGACAAGCGCGGGGTGGAAAGCGTATGCATGCGCATTTTCTCTTGTGCGCAGGCCACCAACGCCCGCAGCATCGGCACGTGGCTGTCCTATGACGATCTGATCCATCTTGTGGAACGGTCCATCGACAGCCCTGTGGTGGGGTTCACCGTGGTCTACGGCATTTCCAACAATGACCGCGCGGTGGTGGATAACAGCAAGGCAGGCCATCTGGGGTATCGCCCCAAAGACAATGCCGAGGTTTTCGCCAAAGCGGTCTTTGCCGACACCCCGCCGCTGGACAACAAGGACCTAGCCAACCTGTGCATCGGCGGGCCTTTCGCGACGGTGGAACTGGGCAACTCTGGCGTGGCCGCACTCGGCGTTGTGGATGATCGCAAGGAAACCTAGCGTTTGCGCCCTTGCGCCACCCACATCCCTGCAAGGATCAGACCGACACCTAAAATGCGCGCCCACAGATTGCCGGGCGCGCCCATCACGATATCCAGCAACACGCCGGAAATCATCTGCCCTGCGATGATCAAAAGCGCCGTTTGCGCCGCGCCGATCCGCGCGATCAGCCAGCTTCCAGCAGCAATAAAGACCACACCGACAGTGCCGCCCAAATAGGCCCACCAAGGGGCCTCGGCGGGGTCGCCGGCAAAAAGGCCGCCGACCGCCAAGGCAACACAGGTAATAAAGACCAGCCCCACCAGATGATTCCAGAACGACGATTCCATTGCCGAGGTCGACAGCGCCAAGCGCCCGTTGATCTGGCGGCTGAGTGACACCAGAACGCCGGCCAGAATGGCGAGGGCAGCAAAAAAGATCATGTGCTGCTGCCAAAAAAGATCAGGATCAGACTGCCCGCGATGATCAGCGCCAAGGCCACAAAATCGCGCCGCACCGGCATCCGCTGGGGTAGGCCGAACAACCCGCGCATATCGGCAAACAGACTAAACACCATCTGGCCTGCAAGGCCCAGTGCAATGGTCCCCGACAGGGCCAGCGCTGAATTCAACGTCGCCGATGTTAACATCACCGTCACTGCCCCCGACACGCCGCCCAGATAGACCCAGAGCGGCGGGCGCGCCGCCTGCGCACGTTTCGGACGCAAGACCAGCAAAAATAGCAGCGCCGCGACACTGCCCGTCAGATGGGGCACCCATGATGCAAAGAACAGCGACCCGTAGGCGGCCAATGTGCCATTGAAGAGCACCATAAAGGATAACAACCCGCCCGTGCCAAAGGCGGCGGCAAAATGCAGTGGATGATTTGAAAGCTCAGGCTGCGACATAGTCGCAGGTGTCACTCTTTAGACGCGGGAACGCAATTGCTGTTGGCGCTTTATCGCACCAAAATGTTGCTTGGGCTGCTCGGGACGTGAAGATTTGATGTCGCGAAGTTTGCCGATTAGCTCCCGTCCGGCCCTGGGCAGCCCGTAAGATGCATAGCGCGACATCCACGAGGGCAGTTCTTCAACCGCATGGGCATGCAGGACCATCTTCTTTTCTTGCGCAGTCAACTGGTCAAAAGGCACCTCACAGGTTTCCCTGCGCATCAGGTCAACACAAAGCGCCATCAGGCTCTGTTCCGCGTCATCAAGAGTTGGGGCAGCAAATGTTGTGAGATACCGGTCAGCCAATTGATGATTCAACTTGGCGAAGCGACGCCGCACCAATTGATGACCAAAAAGCCAGATTGCCACAACACTCATGAACAAAAACAAAATACTCACTGGCAACACCGATCCATTTTACTGCCCCACGATACCTTATGTAGTACACGTTTGTCGATAATTCGTCTTAATTAGTACATTCCCAAGTCGTTCAGATAACAGAAGATGAATTTGTTGTTTCGTCGTTGACACCTCATGCAGCCGCTTTATAAGCCGCTCATTCATTGGTGTTGGTGGCCCGCGCAAGCGGAACCCTGTCGTCCCGGCCAAATCCGGGGAAAGGACAACGCCCTTCGCAATATAAAGAAGGAGATCAGCGTATGACTAAACGTACCGCTGCCAAGTACAAAATTGACCGCCGGATGGGCGAAAACATCTGGGGTCGTCCAAAGTCACCCGTCAACCGTCGTGAATACGGCCCCGGCCAGCATGGTCAGCGCCGCAAGGGCAAACTGTCCGACTTCGGAACACAGCTGCGCGCGAAGCAAAAGCTGAAGGGTTATTACGGCGACCTGACCGAAAAGCAGTTCCGCCGCATTTATGGCGAAGCCGAGCGTGTAAAAGGCGATACAGGTGAAAACCTGATCGGTCTGCTCGAGCGTCGTCTGGATGCCGTTGTTTACCGCGCCAAATTCGTGCCAACCGTCTTTGCTGCACGCCAGTTCGTGAACCACGGCCACGTCACAGTGAATGGCAAGCGCGTCAACATCCCGTCCTACCGCGTAAAGGAAGGCGACGTGATCGAAGTGCGCCAGAAGTCCAAGCAGCTTGAGCTGGTTCTGGTCGCGTCCCAACTGCCAGAGCGCGATGTGCCTGATTACATGGACGTCGACCATAACAAGATGACAGCGACTTTCGTGCGCACACCGGGCCTTGGCGATGTGCCATATCCGGTCACGATGGAACCAAACCTCGTCGTCGAATTCTACGCCAAGAACTAATCTTGGCAATTCTTCGGCGATATGCCGGAGCACACTCTTCAAGGCCGCTCCGATCCGGGGCGGCCTTTTCATTTCCAAGGCCCACCAATCCACTGGCTTTGCATCCAGCGGGGCGATAGAACGGGCGAAACGAGACGGGAACGGACTTTCATGGCGGACGGCATTCAACCCCAACCGGGCATTCTGGACATCGCACTTTACAAAGGTGGCGATGCACATCTGGACGGCGTCAGCAATGTGCTCAAGCTGTCGTCAAACGAAAATCCTTTAGGTCCAAGCGACGCCGTCAAAGAGGCTATTGTGCGGGCAACCCATGATTTGCACCGCTATCCGCCAACAGACCACGCCAAACTGCGTGCAGCGATTGCAGAGGTCTGGCATGTCGATGCCGAACGCGTTTTCTGTGGCGTTGGTTCTGGCGATGTCCTGAAACTTCTAGCCGAGGCCTATGCCGGCCCCGGTGATGAGGTTGTCTTTACCGAACACGGCTTCTCCATGTATCCGATCTATGCCCACGCCTGTGGCGCAACCCCTGTCGTGGTGCCCGAGAACGAGCGCGTCGTTGATGTGGATGCGATCCTTGCGGCCTGCACGGACAAGACGAAACTGGTCTTTATTGCCAATCCGGCCAACCCCACGGGCACGATGATCGGCAGCGCCGAGGTGGCACGTCTAGCCGAGGGTCTTCCGCCGCAAGCGCTTTTGGTGCTGGACGGCGCATATGCGGAATTTGTCGATGGGTTCGATGCAGGCAAAGCCTTGGTCGAAGCCCGCGAGAATGTCTTCATGTCGCGCACGTTTTCGAAAATCTACGGCCTTGGCGGGATGCGTGTGGGTTGGGGCTATGGCCCTCAGCCGATCATTGATGTGCTCAACCGCATCAGAGGGCCTTTCAATCTTTCTTCAGCCGCTCTCGCTGCAGCGGAAGCAGCGGTACGCGATACCGCGCATACCGAAAAGTGCCGTATCGAGAACGCCAAATGGCGTGACTGGCTCGCCAATGCGCTTGCCGAACTGGGCGTGCCGTCCGATACCTCAACCGCCAACTTTATCCTTGCGCGGTTTGCCGATGAGGCCGAGGCCACAGCCTGCGACGCGCATCTGCGTGCAAATGGGATCATTGTGCGCCGTGTCGCGGGTTACGGTCTGCCGCATTGCCTGCGGATTACGATCGGTGATGAAAGCGCCTGTCGCCGCGTGGCCCATGCGGTCGCGCAGTTCAAAGGGGCCAAGTGATGGCCCGGATTTACGACCGCGTTGCGCTGATCGGGCTTGGCCTGATCGCCTCATCCATGTGCCACGCCATGCGGCGGGCGGGGCTTGCCGGTGAGATCGTCGGCTACGCACGGTCTGCCGAAACGCGCGACACGGCGCGCGAGATCGGGCTTTGCGATCATGTCTATGACACGGCAGCAGAGGCCGCCAAGGACGCAGACCTTGTGGTACTTTGCGTGCCGGTCGGCGCCATGGAAAGCGTCGCGCAGGAAATCGCTCCGGTCCTGAAACAAGGTGCCACGGTCAGTGATGTCGGTTCCGTCAAAAGCACGGTGATCGAGGCCGTGGGTCCGCATATCCCCGAGGGCGTACATTTTGTTCCCGCGCACCCGCTGGCGGGCACCGAACATTCGGGTCCGCGCTCTGGCTTTGCAGAGCTTTTTGACAACCGTTTCTGCATCATTGTTCCGGTTGAAGGGTCCGAGCGTGCCGCCGTTGACCGGCTGATTGACCTGTGGCGCGGCATGGGCGCGTTGATTGATGAAATGGACGCCGAGCACCACGATCTGGTGCTGGCGGTGACCAGTCACACGCCGCACCTGATTGCCTACACGATGGTTGGTGTCGCCGACGATCTGCGCCGTGTCACCGATAGCGAAGTCATCAAATACTCTGCCGCCGGTTTTCGCGATTTCACCCGTATCGCGGCCTCTGATCCTGTGATGTGGCGCGATGTTTTCCTGAACAACAAAGAAGCGACACTGGAAATTCTGGGACGTTTCACGGAAGAGCTCTTTGCCTTGCAACGCGCCATCCGCCAAGGGGATGGCGATCATTTGCATGATTACTTCACCCGCACCCGCGCGATCCGGCGTGGCATTATCGAGGCAGGCCAGGATACCGACGCACCTGATTTTGGCCGCGTGAAGGTACGCAAAGAGTGAAGCGTTGGGCGATCCTCTGTATCGCCATGGTCCTGTCTGGCCCTTTGCACGCGCAAGATATTGTCCGCCCCGTGGCGCGCCCTGTGTCCGAAGTGCCGCCGGCAGATATTGTCCGACCTGTGTTGCGCCCCGCCGAGCGCCCGCTTCTCGAACATGGCGCGCAGACGCGACCACTGTTCCGCGCTGAACGCAACCTTTTCGCCTTTAGTCCGAATGCCATCGCGCTGTCTTTGCGCCCTGCGATGCGCCCCGCTTCGATCGAAACCGCCGCGGAAGAACGGCGTCTTGCGCGCGCGCGCGGACAGGTCTGTGGCAATCCCGCGATCCAAGGCACAGCTGTCGGCACGATCAACGGGGCAGGGGCCTGCGGGGTGACGGATGCGGTGAAACTGCGCTCTGTCGCCGGTGTCTCGCTCAGGCCGCAGCCGACGATTGATTGCCGCACAGCGCGGGCGCTGAATACGTGGGTCGAACGCGGCGTCCTGCCTGCGGTGGGCGGCGAGGGTGGTGGCGTGTCCTCTTTGCGCGTTGTGTCACACTATGCCTGCCGGACGCGCAACAACCAACCGGGTGGGCGCCTTTCGGAACATGCCTTTGGACGGGCGATTGATATTGCAGGCATCCAGTTGCGTGATGGCAGTGAGATGACGCTGCTGACAGATTGGAACTCGGCTGATCACGGGGCGCAATTGCGCGCAATGTGGCGGGCGGCGTGCGGACCATTCGGAACAGTCCTTGGCCCCGAGGCGAACCGCTTTCACCGTGATCACTTTCATTTTGACACCGCACGCTATCGCAGCGGGTCGTTCTGCCGCTGATCCCTGCCAAGTCGTGCTTTACCCTTTTGCATGCTGGGCCTATAAGCGCACACATGTTGCGGCAGATGATCATAAGCATTATTTGCCCGGCGGCCTGAAACCTTTCACGCCTGCCGGGAAAAGGTGTCAGCGTGCGCGCACCGATCCAACGTGATAAATCCATATGACTGCTAAAGGACGCCACCCATGTGCGCCGAAACACCCGACTATAAACAAACCCTGAACCTGCCCCACACCGATTTTCCCATGCGCGCCGGATTGCCCAAGCGCGAGCCCGAGTGGCTGGAACGCTGGGCGCAAATCGGGGTCTATGACCGCCTGCGCGAAAAGGCCGAGGGGCGTAAGCCTTTCACGCTGCATGATGGACCACCCTATGCGAACGGGCATCTGCACATCGGCCACGCGCTGAACAAGATCCTCAAGGATATGGTTGTGCGCAGCCAGCAGATGATGGGCCGCGATGCGCGTTATGTGCCGGGCTGGGATTGCCATGGTCTGCCGATTGAATGGAAGATCGAGGAAAAATACCGCGCCAAAGGCCGCGACAAGGATGACGTGGATGTCGTCGATTTCCGTCAGGAATGCCGCAAGTTTGCCGAAGGCTGGGTCGATATCCAGCGCGAGGAATTCAAACGTCTGGGCATCACCGGCAACTGGGCCGATCCGTACCTGACAATGAATTTCCACGCTGAGCGTGTGATCGCCGAGGAATTCCAGAAGTTCCTGATGAACGGCACGCTCTATCAGGGCTCCAAGCCTGTGATGTGGTCGCCGGTTGAGAAAACTGCGCTGGCCGAGGCCGAGGTTGAATACCACGACCGCCAGACCGATGCGATCTGGGTGCGGTTTCCTGTGGCCCCTGCGGGTGAGGAACTGGCGCTGCTCGACGAAGCCACTGATTTTGACGACGCTCTGTTCGATATCGCAACCGATCTCAAGAACGCGACAGTCCTGATCTGGACGACAACGCCTTGGACCATCCCACAAAACCGCGCGGTCTGTTTTGGCCCCAACATCGCCTATGGCCTCTATGAAGTCATCGGCCGCCCCGAGGAATGCTGGGCGACTATCGGAGAAAAAATCCTCGTTGCCGACGCGCTCGCTGAAGAGGTTTTTGCTGCTGGTCGTTTGGTCGGTGACGAGATGATCCGCCGCGTCCGCGATGTGTCGACTGAGGAACTCGCGGCGCTGACCCTCGCCCACCCGCTGCGCGGCGCCGAAGGCGCGGGCGGTGAATGGGACTTTGATGTACCCCTGCTTGCTGGCGAACATGTCACGAGTGACGCCGGTACCGGCTTTGTGCACACAGCCCCCAGCCACGGTGACGATGACTATGCCATCGGGGTCAAGCACGGCTTGCCGATGACCTATAACATCCTTGATGACAGCTCTTACCGCGATGACCTGCCGTTCTTTGCGGGCGAGTGCATTCTGAAGCCTAACGGCAAGCCCGGTGGTGCGAACAAGGCTGTGATCGACAAACTGGTCGAGGTCGGCGCGCTGCTGGCGCGCAAACGGATCACGATCTCGGATGCCCATAGCTGGCGGTCCAAAGCGCCCGTGATCCGTCTGAACCGCCCGCAGTGGTTTGCCGCCATCGACAAAGCCGTCGGTGACGGGCAGGACACCTATGGCACCACGATCCGCGAACGCGCGCTGCGTTCTATCGACGAATTGGTGACATGGACACCAAAAACAGGCCGCAATCGCCTGTATTCCATGATCGAGGCGCGCCCTGACTGGGTGCTGTCGCGCCAGCGCGCATGGGGTGTGCCGCTGACCTGTTTCGTCAAGAAAGACACGCAGCCCACAGACCCCGATTATCTGCTGCGCGATCCAGAGGTAAACGCGCGGATCCTCGATGCTTTCGAGACCGAAGGTGCCGATGCTTGGTACAAAGAGGGCGCAAAAGAGCGGTTTCTGGGCAACACGGTGAATCACGAGGACTACGTGCAGGTGTTCGATATCCTTGACGTCTGGTTCGACAGCGGTTCGACCCACGCTTTCGTCCTGCGCGATCGCGCCGACGGGTCCGAGGACGGCATGGCCGATCTCTACCTCGAAGGCACCGACCAGCACCGCGGGTGGTTCCATTCCTCGATGTTGCAGGCCTGTGGCACAATGGGCCATGCACCTTATCGCGGGGTTCTGACCCACGGGTTTACGCTGGATCAGAAGGGCATGAAGATGTCCAAATCCATCGGCAACACCATCGCACCCGAGCAGGTGGTCAACCAATATGGCGCGGATATCCTGCGTCTTTGGGTGGCGCAGTCGGACTATACGGCTGACCTGCGGATCGGGGATGAAATCCTCAAAGGTGTGGCCGACAGCTATCGCCGCCTGCGTAACACCATGCGGTATATGCTGGGCTCGCTGGCCGATTTCACCGAAGGTGACCGGATCGCACCTGCCGAGATGCCCGAGCTTGAACGCTGGGTCCTGCACCGTCTGGCGGAACTGGATAGCCAAGTCCGCGAAGGCTATGCGCGCTATGATTTCCAGGGCGTGTTCCAGGCTGTCTTTACCTTTGCCACCGTCGAACTCTCGGCCTTCTACTTTGATATCCGCAAGGACGCGCTTTACTGCGACGGCGACACGACCCGCCGCCGTGCCGCGCGCACGGTGCTGGATATCCTGTTCCACCGCCTGACCAAATGGTTAGCCCCGATGCTGACCTTCACGATGGAAGAGGTCTGGCTGGAGCGGTTCGGCGCGGACGATAGCTCGGTCCACCTTGAGGATTTCGCCGAGACCCCTGCCGAATGGCGCGACGATTCGCTGGCCGCGAAATGGGCCGAGGTGCGCAAGGTCCGCCGTGTCGTCACTGGCGCGTTGGAGGTCGAGCGAACGGCAAAGGTTATCGGTGCCTCGCTTGAGGCGGCACCGACTGTCTATGTCAACGCCGACACCGCCAAGCTGTTGGAGACCGTCAGCTTTGATGATCTCTGCATCACATCGGGCATCGTTGTTTCAACGGATGACGCGCCAGAAGGTGCGTTCACGCTGGACGAAGTGGCCAATGTCGCGGTGGTCTTTGGCCGTGCGGAAGGCGAGAAATGCCAGCGCTGCTGGAAAATCCTGCCCGATGTCGGCACCCATACACACGCGGGTGTCTGCGGGCGCTGTAACGAAGCGCTCGGCTGATGGAATATGGTGATCCCCAATCGGTTGCGCGCATGCTGGCGGATTTCGACCGTCAGGGTGCAATGCAGACCATGGGGATCACTGTTGCGGATGTCGCGCCGGGGCGTGTGGTTCTGGAAATGCCGTTCAATCAGGCATTTTCCCAGCATCACGGGTTCATCCATGCAGGCACGATCACATCGGGCATGGATAGCGCCTGCGGCTTTGCCGCCCTGACGTTAATGGATGCGGAAAGCGAAGTGCTGACCGTGGAATTCAAATGCAGCTTCATGGCGCCCGCAAAGGGCCAGTCATTCCGGTTTGAGGGCAATGTGCTCAAGTCCGGCCGCACGCTGACCTTCACCGAAGGCCGCGCCATCGCGATCGATGGCACGCAGGAAAAGACGATCGCCACGATCACGGCCACCATGATGGCGGTGCGCGGCCTCAAGCCTTGATTTGCGCCAGTTCGCCCGTAGGCGCGTTGGGAGCGGATGCGGTCGATGGTGCTGTGACGGCCTTGCATTGGGGCCGTGACGGTACGCTGACCGAAGGGCCGCTCCATCAGCAGATGGCCGATGAGTTTGCAGCTTACTTTGCAGGAACGCTCCGACATTTCCGGACGCCCGTGGCGCCGCGAGGCAGTGCGTTTCAACAGCGCTTTTATGCAGCACTGTGCGCCATTCCCTATGGCGAAACACGCACCTATGGCGATCTGGCCAAAGAGCTTGATGTTTCCGCGCAAGCCATCGGGCAGGCCTGCGGGGCCAATCCGATCGCGATCATTATTCCGTGTCACCGCGTCTTGGCGGCGGATGGTTTGGGCGGATATTCCGGTGCTGGCGGGATTGAGGCGAAGGTCGCCTTGCTGCGGCTTGAAGGTGCAGCCGGTTTGTTGATTTAGGCGGTTTCGCGGGCCGGAATTACCTGCTGGGCAACCCCTGCAAAAAGCAGGTAGACCGAAGTCAGGA
Source organism: Yoonia sp. R78084 (assembly GCF_044595625.1). Classification (NCBI taxonomy): domain Bacteria; kingdom Pseudomonadati; phylum Pseudomonadota; class Alphaproteobacteria; order Rhodobacterales; family Paracoccaceae; genus Yoonia; species Yoonia sp. R78084. The sequence continues at coordinate 2,253,145 of NZ_CP138993.1, read as the reverse complement.
CCAACCCCCAATGCGCCCAGCTGTTGGGATGGAAATCCACCCAAGCGGCCCAGCCTGCAAAGAACGTCCACCCCAAGGCCATCGGCAAGGTAACCACCCGCCAACGCTCGGTCCGGACTGGATGGACGAATTTCAGCGGCGCAAACATGGTGATGGCAAGGCTGCCGACCAGTACAAGGGACACCCAGAAATTGGGCTGCAAAGCAAAGATCACCAGCACCAGCATATTCCAGCATCCGGGAAAGCCGGAGAATGAATTATCTTTAGTTTTCATGCGTGTATCAGCAAAATACATGGCGGACGCAAAGGTGATGATGATAATCGCGAACCACCCCGTCCAGCCGGGCAAAAGGCCGGATTTGAAAAGCGCATAGGCGGGTACAAAGACGTAGGTCAGATAATCAATGATCAGATCGAGCAGCACGCCGTCAAAGGCGGGCGCGTTCGTCTTGACGTCGTACTTGCGCGCCAGCGGCCCATCAATGCCATCGACAAAGAACGCAACCACCAGCCACAGGAACATCAGGCTCCATTGCTCCTCAACTGCGGCCAGCATTGCCAACATGGCAAAAACGGCGCCGGTGGCAGTAAGAAGATGAACAAGAAGGGCTTTGGTGCGAAGTGTCATTGAACCGTCATGAGCGAAAAAGCGCGGAGGGGCAACCTGTTCTCAGGCCTTTGGATGCGCCTTTTCATAAACAGACATTAAGTGTGCGGCATCGACTGCCGTATAAGCCTGGGTGGTGGAGAGAGAGGCATGCCCTAGCAGTTCCTGAATCGTACGCAGGTCGCCGCCTGCGGCCAGTAAATGCGTGGCAAATGAATGGCGCATCGCGTGGGGCGTGGCCGTTGCGGGTAGACCCAATTGCAGGCGGGCCTTTTCCATCACTTTCTGGATCGCACGTGGTGAAAGAACACCGCCACGGGTGGCGCGAAAGATCGGGGCGTCGTCGGCGACGGGATAGGGGCACAGGCGCAGGTAGGCGTCCACTGCATCACGCGCAGGGGCAATGACGGGGACGATCCGTTCCTTGTTCCCTTTGCCGATAATCCGGAGCACATCGGGCAGGGGCACGTCACGGCCCGTAAGGCCCAGGGCCTCGGAAATTCGCAGGCCACAGCCGTAAAGGAGTGTCACAACCGCAGCATCCCGCGCGGCAACCCAAGGATCGTTCGATTGCAGTTCAACCGTCTCGATCATCTCCGAGGCGGCGTCTATTTCAAGCGGGCGCGGCAGTTTGCGCTGGAATTTCGGGGCGCGGGTGGACAGGACTGCTGTGGGCTCGAACCCTTCGCGCTCGGCGAGCCAGCGGTAAAAGGACTTCACCGCCGACAGGGACCGCGCCAAAGAGCGCGCACCGACACCACGGGCACGCTCATGGGCCATCCACGCACGCATGTCGCGGATCGTGATGCGGGCGATGGGGGCAAGACCCTGGCTGCCACCATTGTGCTGGGTCATGAAGGCCAGAAACCCGAGCACATCGGTCTGATACGCCTTCAATGTATTCTCGGCGGCCCCGGCCAGCGCACGCTGGCCCGCGAGCCACGCGCCCAAGGCGTCTGAGAGCGCAGGCGCGATCATCGCATCAGGCCAGCCAGCGGCGCACGACCCGTTCAAAGACTCCAACAAAGAAGGTCAGCAGGTCGGTGCCCTGTTGCGGTGTGAATTGCTGCGGGTCTTCACTGCCCATGACCAGCATGGCGGGAAGGCGATCAGGGCCGAGGTCAACCTTCAGGCAGGCCTCGGATTTGATGTATTCTGCGCGCGCGCCATAAAGGCTTCCACCCACTTTGTGGAATTCACGCAGGGTGATCTGGCGGGCAGGCATGTTGCGGCCAAGGGTGATATACCCGTCGACATAGCCCTCGGGCATAATCGCAATGGCTTCGCCTGTAGCGCGCTGCGTGTCTTGCAGGTTGCTTTCCAGCACAAGGCGGACTGCATCAACGCGCAGGATATCCGCCACTTCGCCGGAAAGATCCGCAAGGAAGCGTTCAAAGGTGCTTGCATCCATCATCCGCAGGATCGCGCGGTGGATTTGATTGGTGCCCGCAAGATTGTCATAGGCGGCCGCAATAACACTGCGGTGGGTGTCTTCAAGGCGGTCGAACCGCGCCTCGAGCCGTTCCATGGCGACCGACCGGAGATCGACGATATTGCCGGCATTCTGGTCTGCGTTCGCCCCCACGAGGGCGCGCATCACGTCCACATCGTCCAAAAGAACATCGGGGTTTGCGATGATCTTCTCGCGAAGGTCATCGGCCATCAGTGTTTTATTCATGAGCCTGCTCTGCTTTGTTTTTTGATAAACTAGCAGAGGGTTGGGGGGCTTGTCGCAGGGTTTTTGCGTTCAAGTCACAGGGCGTGGCACTTTTGCCCTAGTTTGCTGAAGGTAAGGTGGATCAAGATCCACCTTACCTGACTTGTCTTTAGAGAATTTTGATACCGGCCTTGGCGACATCCGCCATGAACCCGTCCAGACCTTTGTCCGTCAGGACATGGTTTGCCATTGCCTTGATCACATTCGGCGGGGCCGTCGCGACATCGGCACCGATCTTGGCACATTCGCTCATGTGATTGGCGGACCGGATCGAGGCGGCAAGGATATTCGTCTCGAAGCCGTAGTTGTCATAGATTGTGCGGATATCCTCGATCAGTTCCAGACCATCGAGGTTCAGATCATCCAGACGCCCGATGAAGGGACTGATGAATGTCGCACCCGCCTTGGCCGCCAAGAGCGCCTGGTTCGCGGAGAAACAAAGCGTGACGTTCACCATGATCCCGTCGTCCGACAGTGTCTTGCAGGTTTTCAGACCCGCCCATGTCAGCGGTACTTTGACTGCAATATTGTCGGCGATCTTGGCCAGCTTGCGGCCCTCTGCCAGCATGGTGTCGGCGTCCAGCGCCACAACCTCGGCTGAGACGGGGCCGGACACGATGGAACAAATCTCTTTCGTGACTTCCAGAATGTCACGGCCCGACTTTGCGATCAGCGAGGGGTTCGTCGTGACCCCGTCAACCATCCCGAGGTCATTGAGTTCTTTAATCTGGTCGATCTCGGCGGTATCTACGAAAAACTTCATCTGTTCACTCCAAAGCGGGGTTGGTGTTTGATGATGCAGCATTTACCTGATCTGCAAGGCGGCGGAAACCCTCAAAGGCGGATATGACCGATAGCTTTTTTCATGAAGGTGATCTTGTTGGCGTGTTGACGGCGCAACCGCTTGACCGCCTGCTTGATTACAGGGCACCTGAGGGCGGCTGCCATCTGGGTGCGTTTGTCGAGGTGCCCTTGGGCCCGCGCAAGGTGCTGGGTGTCGTGTGGGGTGCGGGCAAGGGTGATTATGACCGTGCGAAAATCCGGTCTGTCATCCGTGTGCTGGATGTGGCCCCGATGCGCGAGGAGATGCGCGTTTTCCTGACGCGCGCTGCCGAATATACCCTGACGCCAATGACCGCGATGCTGCGCCTTGCGACCCGCGCACCAGGCTTGGGAGAGGCGCAGTCGATGCGCAAAATCTACCGTCTGGGCGATCAGACCCCCGACCGCATGACTGATGCGCGCGAAAAGGTTCTGGGTGTCTTGCGCGATTATGGGGGGCTGTCGTTCACCTTGGGCGAGGTGGCCGAGATGGCGGGGGTTGGTACGTCGGTGGTCAAAGGCCTGGTCAAGCTTGGGGCTGTTTCGGAAGAAGAGGCCCCGCGCGATGTACCCTATCCGCAGCTTGATCCCGACTATGGCGGCAAGGCCTTGAGCGCGGATCAGGCAGCAGGTGCTGAAACGCTGCGCGCCGCGTTGCGCAGTGACACCTATGGCACCACCTTGCTGAAAGGGGTGACCGGATCAGGCAAGACCGAAGTCTATCTTGAGGCGGTCGCCGAATGTTTGCGCATGGGCCGTCAGGCGCTTGTGCTTTTGCCGGAAATCGCGCTGTCGGGCGAATTCATCAACCGTGTCGAGGCGCGGTTCGGGATGAAGCCGGCTGAATGGCATTCTGGCGTCACCATGACAGAACGCCGCCGCTGCTGGCGCATGGTCGGGCGGGGGGATGCGCAACTAGTGGTTGGCGCACGCTCGGCGCTGTTTCTGCCCTATCAGAACCTTGGGCTGATCGTGGTCGACGAAGAACATGACACCTCCTACAAACAAGAGGACGGCGTGCTGTATAACGCCCGCGATATGGCGGTTCTGCGCGCGGCAATCAATGGGGCGCAGGTGGTCTTGGCCTCGGCCACGCCCAGCCTTGAGAGCTGGGCGAATGTCGAGGCAGACAAATACACGCGGCTGGAACTGACGTCGCGCTTTGGGGCGGCGGTGATGCCGAAGATGGCGGCGATTGACATGCGGGTTGAGGATATGCCCGCGGGGACGTGGGTTTCACCCACCCTACGGGACGCGATCCGGAAGCGGCTTGAGAAGGGCGAACAATCGCTGATTTTCCTCAACCGTCGCGGCTATGCACCTATCACGCTATGTCGGGCCTGTGGGCATCAGATTGGCTGTGATCATTGCGATGCGCGGATGGTCGAGCACCGGTTTCTCAAGCGGTTGATGTGCCATCAGTGTGGCGAAACAAAACCTTTGCCTACCAAATGCCCAAGCTGTGATGCCGAAGACCGGCTCAGTGCTGTTGGTCCTGGCGTGGAGCGTATGGGCGAGGAGGTGACAGCACTTTTCCCTGACGCGCGTGTTGCTGTGCTGTCTTCTGATCTTTACGGCTCGGCCCGCGCGATGAAGGCGCATATCGAAGAGATTGCCGAAGGTGGTACGGATATCATCATTGGCACGCAACTGGTGGCCAAAGGCCATAACTTTCCGTTGCTTACGCTGGTCGGTGTCATTGATGCTGATCTTGGTCTGCAAGGATCTGATCTGCGCGCGGCGGAACGGACCTTTCAACTGATGCGGCAGGTTGCGGGCCGTGCAGGGCGGGCGGAGACCCCCGGTGAGGCGCTGTTGCAGACCTATCAGCCGGAACATGCGGTCATCCGGTCAATTCTGGCGGGCGATGAGGAAAGCTTCTGGGCCGCTGAGGCGGCAGAGCGCAAAGCCGCAGGCGTGCCGCCTTATGGTCGGATGGCGGGGATCATCCTGAGCAGCCCGAATGTGCAGGAGGTCTTTGATCTGGGCGCGGAAATGGCGCGCATGGATGGGCCGTTGCGCCAGATCGGGGCGCAGGTCTTTGGGCCGGCACCGGCACCCATTGCACGGGTGCGTGGGCGGCATCGGGTGCGGCTGCTGGTGAAGGCAGAAAAATCCGCGCCGCTACAGCAGGCGCTTGCCAAATGGGCGGGGCAGTTCCGTCTGCCTGCAAATCTGCGCATGGCGATCGATATCGACCCGCAGAGCTTTTACTAGCGCGCCGGAGCCTCCGGCGGGAGTATTTCGGGCAAGATGATAGGCGCTAGTCGATATTTGGATCGGCGTAGTCGCCCATTTCCTCGCGCCAGTGACGGCGGCAGAGCGAGACATAGCGTTCATTCCCGCCCACGACGATCTGATCGCCTGCAGCCAGCACATTGCCGTTTTCGTCACGGCGGACCACCATCGTGGCCTTCTTGCCGCAATGACAGATGGTCCGGACCTCGCGCATTTCATCGGCCAGAGCCAGAAGGGATGCTGAGGCGGGAAACAGGCGGCCACGGAAATCGACGCGTAGGCCGTAGGTCATGACGGGTACATTCAGATCATCCACCACGCGCGCCAGTTGCCAGACATGGGCGGGCGTCATGAAATGAGCTTCGTCGAGGAACACACAGGCGCAGGGACCTGCGTTCAGGCGGGCGGCGATCATCTCGAAGAGGTCATCCTCGGCGCCAAAGGTGTCGGCATCCGCGCCGATGCCGATCCTGCTTCCGATGCGGCCAACACCTGCACGGTCATCAAAGCGCGCGATCAGCAGATAGGTTTGCATCCCACGTTCGATGTAGTTGTGCGACGCCTGCAAGAGCACGGTCGATTTGCCCGCATTCATAGTGGAGTAGTTAAAATAGAGCTTTGCCATGAAAAGTGATTAGCGCCGGTCTTGCCAGCTTGGCAAGACCGATACGCAACGCAAATTGGCGTTAGTTGAGCTTTGGAATGAATTGACCCCAATGAAAACGGACCGCGGTCCAAACACATCGCGCCACTCAGCGCGACAACTCTTTAACCAGCCCCAAAACACGAGACTGAATTATTTCTGTCACACGGGGCATTGGCGTTGTATGGGAATAGCGAAATGATTTTCCCCTGCCGCAAGAGGCAGCAGCACGATGACGGAGTACACCTATGGCGGGTTATGGCGGCTACTTGAAAAAACATACCGAGGCCCTGGTCAAAGATGTCGGTATCGAAGCCGCCTGCGTGCTGACAGGGAAATCCAAGGCGACCTTGGGGCGCTATTATTCTGATAGCAGCGAACACGCCGACCGTTTTATGCCGGTCGATGCTGTGGCCGCTCTCGAAGCAGCGGCGGCCTATCCGCACGTCACATCTGCGCTGGCCGAACTGAAGGGTGTCACCCTGTCCTACGACACAGAGCGCGCCAATAGCACGGGTGAAATCAACACCGATGTTATCAAGCTAAGCCAGCGTTTTGCCATGCTGATGGCAGAGTATAACCAGTCCATTGCGGACGGGGTCATTACCATTAACGAGGCCAAGCGGATGCTGCGGGAAACCACAGCGCTCCAGCAGGTGCTACTGGATATGAAGCTGCATCTGGAAGAGACATCGTGACGGCGATCACCGTTTCGGATGTGACCCGCTAGATCAGCGGCACAAACGGCACACCACAGGCGGCGAGAGTGAGCAGCAGTAAGGTGGTGATAAGCAGCTTCATGGGGCGATCCTGGTTCTATGCGCGCTCAACGATGACAGAACCTACAGAATAGCCAGCACCGAAGGAGCAGATCAAACCTTTATCGCCAGCGGCCAAGTCGCTGGAGTGTTTGGAAAACGCGATGATGGACCCGGCCGAGGACGTGTTGGCATAGTCCTGCAGGATGTTGGGTTGTTCATCGGGGGAGGGTGCGCGGCCCAGAACCTTTTTGCCGATATAGTCGTTCATGGTTTTATTCGCCTGATGCAGCCAGAGCCGACGCAGGTCTTGGGGGGCGATGTTTTCTTCGGCCATGTGATCCGCAATATGGGCGCTGACCAGCGGCAGGACCTCTTTGAAAACCTTGCGCCCGTTTTGCATGAACTGCATATCACGGCTGTCTTCCATGGCATCCTGCGTCCGGCGTAAGTAACCGTTATTGTTGCGGATATTATTGCTGAACTGGGTGGCGCAGCGGGTGGAAAGAACTTTGAAATGCGGGCCCTTGAGGTCTTCGTCGCGTTCCAGCAGCGTTGCCGTTGCGACATCACCAAAGATGAAATGGCAGTCGCGGTCGCGCCATTCCAGATGCGCCGAGCAGATCTCGGGGTTGATCACCAGCGCGCGGCGGATCGAGCCTGCGCGGATCATATCAGCGGCGGTTTGAATGCCGAAAGTGGCGCTGGAACAGGCGACATTCATATCGAAGGCGAAACCGCCCGCGCCCAGAAGCTGTTGAATTTCAACGGCAATTGCGGGGTAGGCGCGTTCCATATTCGAGGCAGCGCAGATCACCAGATCGACGTCAGCGGCGTCAACGCCCGCTTCGGCCAGAGCCTTTTGCGCGGCATCCACGCCGATCTCGGCCATATAGCCGGGGGCGTCATCGGGGCGTTTTTCAAGCTTGGGGAACATGCGGGTGGGGTCAAGAACGCCCGCCTTATCAAGAACATAGCGGCGCTCGATGCCCGAGGCCGCAACGATGAAATCGCTGGAGGAATGGGGTTTGGCCTCAACTTCGCCTGCGGCAATGGCGGCCGCGTTTTCGGCGTTCCAGAGGTCCGCGTAATCGTTGAACGCGGCGACCAATTCATCATTGGTAATAACCTGTGAGGGGGTGAAAACCCCTGTTCCTGTGATGGCGACGTTGTGCATTTTGGCCTCTTGGATTGTTGCCGACAGACTAGGGTGGGTGGGGGAATAAATCTACCGGAACGCTGCGTACACAACGCGTACACAGGCTGTACACATCCTGTGCGCACGCTTGGGCATCCCGCTGTTTACCTTTTCGCGGCATTTTGACGGTCAGCGGAGGACAGGCCAATGACCGACCCCAAAGACATGACCAAGACCCAGCGCATCCATTGGAGCTATGCCACCGACGCGCTGCGGATGATAGAATATGACCTGCATTCGGTGGCGCTGAAACTGCGCTGCATGCCCCGCGAGTGGGACGAAATCTGGCAGGACAAAGACCGCCGTGACCCCAAGCGCGTGCGGGCGACAATCCGGTTGGACGCGGATGTGGTGAAGTTCTTCAAGGCGATGGGGCCGGGGTATCAGCCGCGCATCAACCGCGTGCTGCGGGCCTATATGCATTACCGGCTGGCCGCGATCATCGACGGACCGGACACCACGGATTAGGTGTTGCACCCCGAGCGGCTGGACAAGACACTTATGGAACGGCCCGGCTGGGGTGGCTTGCAAAAGCTGGAAGCGGATTTAGAGGAGAGAAGGGCGCGGGTTTTGAAGGAGATGGGGAAGTGAGGGGCGATCGCAGTTGCGTGGCGGCTCCCCTCCAATAACTGATGAGCTTTCAGTGAACTCGATTCACGCCTTTAGTATCAAGATGCTGCATCTTGTAAAAACGGACGAAGTGCTGCAGCATAGCGTTCGCAACCACCGATATTGCCTTCAAAATTGTGACCTAGAATCCGATTATTTTGGTCGATTTCAACCATAATTGTACAATTATAGTTGACGGTTTGAGGCACGTAAGTTGTTGAAGTGCCGGAGTAGGATCCAAATCCATAGCCTGAGTTGCCAAACGCGTTTGCGGTGCCAGAACTATAAGTTGTCACTGGCGTAACTGTGGTCACATTTTGACTAGAACTCCATACTACCAGCTTTCTTCCCGCTACCGTGCGCTCGCCTTCGGGAAAGCCAATAACAGAAATGAGATCGTTAATTGATCGTCCTTGGAAAGCATCTAAGCCTCCATCAATGTCTTCAAAGGTCGTGCAGGCAGCCGCAAATACAAAAGCTGCAAGAGTTTTAATCAGTTTCATTGCCCGTTCTCCTATGTCGATGTCATTTATGGGGAAGAACGTATAAGTTCTTTGATCGTTTGTTCATCGCAACTGCAATGTGGCCTCCAACGGAGGCCAGTTTGTGGCTGTTTTGGTACAACTTTTGGGTGCTTTGGAAAAACCAATTACCCCTGCAACGACCTCACCCCAACATCACCCTCTTCCCTTGCTTGCATCGCCAGCGTGGCAGCATGTGAGGCTGCGGCTGTCGTGAAGTAGGGGATTTTGTCGTAGAGGGCGACGGCGCGGATTTCGCGGCTGTCTTCGACCGCTTGCGCGCCTTCGGTGGTGTTGAAGACCAGTGCGATGTGCCCGTCCTTGAGGCGGTCGACGATGGTCAGCCCACCTTCGTAGACCTTGTTGACGATTTCGCAATCAATCTGGTTTTCACTCAGCCAGCGGGCCGTGCCGCGTGTCGCCACGATGTTGAACCCAAGTTGCAGGAGGATTTTTCCGGCTTCGATCATATCCGCCGTTTTGTCCATATCCTTGATCGAGATGAACACGGTCCCTTCCGTGGGCAGGTTGGTGCCTGCACCCATCTGCGCCTTGAGGAAGGCGCGCGGGAAGGAGCGGTCCCAGCCCATGACCTCACCGGTCGAGCGCATTTCCGGCCCGAGGATCGTATCGACGCCGGGGAAGCGGGCGAAGGGCAGGACGGCCTCTTTCACGCTGAACCACGGGGTGTGCGGATCGGCGAGCGTGAAGGCATCGCCCATGGGCAGCACGTCCATCGGGTTCTCGGACGCGGGGTAGGGCGCGCGCAGCGGGAAGTTTGACAGCGGCTCACCCGCCATCAGACGCGCGGCGATCGAGGCGATGGCGCTGTCGGTCGCTTTGGCCACGAATGGCACTGTGCGCGATGCACGGGGGTTCACCTCGATCAAGTAGACGGTTTCGTCTTTGATCGCGAACTGGATATTCATCAGGCCCACGACGTTGAGCGCCTTGGCGAGTTTTTCGGTCTGGTCGCGGATTTCCGCGATCATCGCGTCCGAGAGCGAGTAGGGCGGCAATGAGCAGGCGCTGTCACCCGAATGGACGCCCGCCTCTTCGATGTGCTGCATGATGCCCGCGACATGGGTCGCGGTGCCGTCAGAGAGGCAGTCAACATCAACTTCGACTGCGCCCGAGAGGTAGCTGTCGAGCAGGACGGGGCTGTCGCCCGAAACCACCACCGCGTCAGAGATGTAGCGGCGCAGGTGGTCCATATCGCGGACGATTTCCATGGCGCGGCCACCCAGCACGAAGGAGGGGCGGATCACGAGGGGGAAGCCGATGCCTTCGGCGATGGCCAGCGCCTCTTCATCGGTTGAGGCGATGCCGTTGTGTGGTTGGCGCAGACCCAGTTTCTGCACAAGCTGTTGGAAACGCTCGCGGTCTTCGGCAAGGTCGATGCTGTCGGGTGTCGTCCCGAGGATCGGGATGCCCGCGTCGTTGAGTGCGTTGGCCAGTTTCAGGGGCGTCTGCCCGCCGAATTGCACGATCACCCCGTGCAGCGTGCCGTTGTCCTGTTCAACGCGCAGGATTTCCATGACGTGTTCGAATGTCAGTGGTTCAAAATAAAGACGGTCCGAGGTGTCGTAATCGGTGGACACCGTTTCGGGGTTGCAGTTGATCATGATCGTCTCGTACCCCTGATCGGTCAGGGCGAAACAGGCGTGACAGCAGCAGTAATCGAACTCGATCCCCTGCCCGATGCGGTTGGGGCCACCGCCCAGGATGACCACTTTCTTGCGGTCCGAGGGGCGGGCCTCGCACTCGGCCTCGCCCATGACGGGGCTTTCGTAGGTCGAATACATATAGGGCGTTTGCGCCTCGAATTCGGCGGCACAAGTGTCGATGCGTTTGAAGACCGCGTTGACGCCAAGGTTACGGCGCGCGCGGCGGACCTGATCCTCGGTGCGGCCGGTCAGCTTGCCAAGGCGGGCATCGGTGAAGCCAAGCATCTTGACCGCGCGCAGGCCGTCTTCGGTGACGGGCAGGCCGTTTTTGCGGATCTCGGCCTCGGCGTCCATGATTTCGCGGATGCGGGCAAGGAACCACGGGTCGAATTTGGTGACGGCGTGGATATCGTCGTCGGACAGGCCGTGGCGCATGGCCTGGGCGATCACGCGGATGCGGTCGGGGGTTTGTTTGGCCAGCGCTTTGGTGATGGCTGCGGCATCCGGTGCGCCGGGGATGTCGATTTCGTCAAAGCCTGTCAGGCCGGTTTCCATCGAGGCCAGTGCTTTTTGCATGCTCTCGTGGAAGGTGCGGCCGATGGCCATCGCCTCGCCTACGGATTTCATCGCCGTTGTCAGGTGCGGTTCGGAGCCTGCGAATTTTTCAAAGGCAAAACGCGGGATCTTGGTGACAACATAGTCGATTGTGGGTTCAAACGAGGCAGGGGTCACGCCGGTGATGTCGTTGTCGAGTTCGTCGAGCGTATAGCCGACCGCCAGTTTGGCGGCGATCTTGGCAATCGGGAAACCCGTGGCTTTGGATGCGAGCGCCGAAGACCGCGATACGCGGGGGTTCATTTCAATGACCACCATGCGCCCGTCTGACGGGTTGACCGCCCATTGCACGTTGGAGCCGCCCGTTTCGACGCCGATTTCGCGCAGCACGTTGATGCTATGGGTCCGCATGATCTGGTATTCTTTGTCGGTCAGAGTCAGCGCGGGCGCGACGGTGATCGAATCGCCGGTGTGTACGCCCATGGGATCGACGTTTTCGATGGCGCAGACGATGATCGCGTTGTCGGCCTTGTCGCGCACGACCTCCATCTCGAATTCTTTCCAGCCCAGCAGGCTTTCATCGACAAGGATCTGCCCGACAGGCGAGGCCTCCATCCCTGTGCGACAGTAGTATTCATAATCTTCGCGGTTATAGGCCACGCCGCCGCCTGTGCCGCCAAGGGTAAAGGCGGGGCGGATGATGGCCGGCAGGCCGACATATTCGATCGCGTCGATGGCCAGTTGCAGGCCCGCCTTAATGTCGCGTTTGCCGTTGACTTCGGGGGCGGTGATGATGGTTGCCTTGGGGTTTTCGATGCCAAGGCGGTCCATGGCTTCGCGGAACAGCTTGCGATCTTCGGCCATTTCAATGGCTTCGCGTTTCGCGCCGATCATCTCGACACCGAATTTTTCCAGCACGCCCATGTCGGCCAGCGCCAGCGAGGTGTTCAGGCCGGTCTGTCCGCCCATCGTCGGCAAGAGCGCGTCGGGGCGTTCTTTTTCGATGATTTTGGCGACAACTTCGGGGGTGATCGGTTCGATATAAGTCGCATCCGCCAGCCCCGGATCGGTCATGATGGTGGCGGGGTTGGAGTTGACGAGGATCACGCGGTAACCCTCTTCGCGCAGGGCCTTGCAGGCCTGGGCGCCGGAGTAGTCAAACTCGCATGCCTGTCCGATAATAATGGGGCCCGCGCCGATGATCATGATCGACTGGATGTCGGTACGCTTTGGCATGGCAGTGCCCCCTATATCTGCAAATTGTCGTGGGTTATAGGGATGGCGACGCGGTGTGCAAGAGGCAGTTCAAATTTGTCGCCGATTTGATGCGCCGGATTGCGGAACGGGCCGTTTGATCTATGTCAACAAAAATAGACAGCTAAATATGTAAAGCTAGACTTACATAATAAGGAGCTGTCCATGCGCATTCTGTTTGTTCACCCCAATTACCGCTCGGGTGGGGCCGAGATTGCGGGCAGCTGGCCGCCTGCCTGGGTTGCGTATCTCACAGGATCGCTCCGCCGTGTCGGGTTTGATGACATCCATTTCATCGACGCGATGACCAACGATCACAGCGATGAATTTCTGGCCGAGAAGATTGCGGCGTTGCAGCCCGATGTTGTCGGGGTCACCGCCATCACGCCGTCGATCTATAAGGCCGAGGAGGTGCTGCGCATCGCGCAAGAGCATGCGCCCGGCGCTTTGCGTGTTTTGGGCGGGGTTCATGCGACGTTTATGTATAAGCAAGTGCTCTCCGAGGCGCCGTGGGTCGATGTGATCGTGCGGGGTGAGGGCGAGGAGATCGTGACCGAGCTGATGTCTGCGGTGCGCGATGGCCGTTGGCCCGCCGACAAGCGGAAGATCAAGGGGCTTGCGTTCATTGATGAGGGCGAGATCGTTGCGACCCCTGCGGCAAGCACCGTCAAGGATCTGGACGGGATCGACCCTGACTGGACCATTCTGGAGTGGGAGAAATATATCTATATTCCGCTGAACACGCGCGTGGCTATTCCCAATATGGCGCGCGGCTGTCCCTTTACCTGTTCGTTCTGTAGCCAGTGGAAGTTCTGGCGTGATTACCGCGTGCGTGACCCCAAAAAGGTGGTCGACGAAATCGAGCGTCTGGTGAACGAACAGCAGGTGGGGTTCTTTATTCTTGCCGACGAAGAACCGACCATCAACCGCAAGAAGTTTATCCAGTTCTGTGAGGAGCTGATCGCGCGGGGGCTGCCGGATAAGGTAAAATGGGGCATTAATACACGGGTGACGGACATCTATCGTGACCGCGAATTGCTGAAATTCTACCGCGAGGCGGGCTTGGTTCACGTCAGTCTGGGAACCGAGGCCGCAGCACAGATGAAGCTGGACCAGTTCAACAAGGAAACTAAGGTCGAAGAGAATAAAGAGGCCATCCGCCTGCTGCGCGAAGCCGATATTCTGGTTGAGGCGCAGTTTATTGTGGGGCTGGACAACGAGACCCCCGAGACCCTGAACGAGACCTACAAGATGGCGTGGGACTGGCAGCCGGATCTTGCCAACTGGGCGATGTACACGCCTTGGCCCTTCACGCCGCTGTTTCAGGAGTTGAAGGATCAGGTCGAGATCTTCGACTTCAGCCGCTACAACTTTGTCACCCCGATCATGAAACCGGCAGCGATGACGCGCGGCGAATTGCTGGATGGTGTGATGAACAATTACCGCCGGTTCTATATGAAAAAGGCGCTGTTCCATTATCCGTGGCGCGGCACAGGATTCCGGCGGCGCTATCTGCTGGGATGTCTGAAGGCGTTCATGAAGGCGGGCTTTGCGCGGACCTTCTATGATCTGGGCAAGGTGGGCTATACGGGGCCGCAATCAAAGAAGAACCTTGATTTCCATTTCGACGAGACCCGCACGATTGCCGAGGCGCAGATGGAGGATTGGGAGGCCAGCGCCGATAAGGCCGCGAGAGCAGCCGAGCGCCGTGCCGCGATCCGAGCACAGGGCAAGGAAAGGGCTGCGGAACGTGCGGCCGATTTCAAGATGCCGAATGGTGCGCAGATTAAGGCCTGCGGCGGTGGGTCCGAACAAATGGAGGACGCCTGACGATGCCAATCGCGGTGCGGGCCTGATCGGGCCGAACGCGATCCTGCAACTGTTGCCCGTGCTGGAACGCGCGGGTGGCCAGCCTTTGCGTGATCAGGTGATGGCCGCCGCAGGGGTGTTTGCGCCGCCAAGCGATGAGGGAATGATGCCGGAGGGGCCCGCCGCGCGCATGCATCAGGCCCTGCGCGCGATCGAACCCGAGATGGCCCCGTCGCTGGCCTGGGCCGCCGGAGAGCGGACGGCGCGCTATATTATGGCGCGCCGCATTCCGAAACCTGCGCAGCTGTTGTTGCGGGTTCTGCCCGCTGCGCTGGCTGGGCCGGTCCTGTCAAAGGCGATTGCGCAACATGCATGGACCTTTGCGGGGTCGGGTGAATTTGCGGTGACGGGGCCTTTGGTTTTCGAGATCAGGGACAACCCCATCGTGCGCGGGGAAGTCAGTGAAACGCCGCTGTGTCATTGGCATGCTGCGGTCTTTGAGACGCTTTTTCGCAGCTTGGTGGACCCGCGTCTGCGCTGTGTCGAGGAAAGCTGTTGTGCGACGGGTGCGCCTGCATGCCGGTTTGTTCTGAACCGGGGCTAGGGTCAGGCACCTTGATACCAAAATTCTGCGCATTTTGGTGCCTCCGGCGGGAGTTTTTCTTGCAAGATGATGAGGAACGGTTGACTTCATCCGGGCAAAGGGGTGTATCGGGCCGACCAACCGCACCGTCCTAATGCCTTGAGGAATTGACCCATGCACGCCTATCGCAGCCATACCTGTGCCGATCTGACCGCCGCCAATGTCGGGGAAACTGTCCGCCTGTCGGGCTGGGTCAATCGTGTGCGCGACCACGGGGGCATCTTGTTCATTGATTTGCGTGATCACTATGGCATTACGCAGGTGCTCTGTGATCCGGATTCGGCGGCTTTTGCTGACGTGGAAAAGGTGCGGTCCGAATGGTGTATCCGCATTGATGGCGAGGTAAAGGCGCGTGATCCCGAGCTGGTGAACCCCAAGCTGCCCACCGGCGAGGTCGAGGTGTTTATCCGCGCGATCGAGGTGCTGGGTGCTGCCAAGGAATTGCCGCTGATGGTGTTTGGCGATCAGGAATATCCTGAGGAAACCCGCCTGAAGTACCGTTATCTGGACCTGCGCCGCGAGGCGATGCAGCACAACATGAAACTGCGGTCTGACGTTGTGGCGTCGATGCGGCGTCGGATGTGGGATAGCGGGTTCCGCGAGTACCAGACGCCGATCATCACTGCATCGTCCCCTGAGGGTGCGCGCGATTTTCTGGTGCCGTCGCGCCTGCATCCCGGTAAATTCTACGCCCTGCCGCAGGCGCCACAGCAGTTCAAGCAGCTGATCATGGTGTCGGGCTATGACAAGTATTTCCAGATTGCTCCGTGCTTCCGTGATGAAGACCCGCGTGCCGACCGGTCGCCCACGGATTTCTATCAGCTGGATCTGGAGATGTCCTTCGTCGAGCAGCAGGACGTGTTTGACACAATTCAGCCTGTGCTGACCGGCATTTTTGAGGAGTTCGGCGGCGGCCGGAAGGTTGACCAGACATGGGAGCAGATCAGCTATCGCGATGCTGCCCTGTGGTATGGCACCGACAAGCCCGACTTGCGCAACCCGATCAAGATGCAGGTCGTGTCCGAGCATTTTGCAGGGTCCGGCTTTGCAATTTTCGCCAAGCTGTTGGAGCAGGAAGGCACCGAGGTGCGTGCTATTCCGGCCCCTGGTGGCGGCAGCCGCAAATTCTGTGACCGCATGAATGCCTTTGCCCAGAAAGAGGGTTTGCCCGGGATGGGCTATATCTTCTGGCGCGAAAAGACCGCTGATGCGGTGGCCCAAGAGCTGGGCATTTCGGTGAAAGAGGCGCAGGCCAAGCTGAATTCCGGCGAGATTGAAGGTGGCATGGAAGCGGCAGGTCCGCTGGCCAAGAACATCGGGCCGGAGCGGACCGAGGCGATCCGCCAGCAACTTGGTCTGGGTCTAGGGGATGCGGCGTTCTTCCTTGGTGGCAAGCCGAAGGCGTTTGAAGGTGTGGCCGGTAAGGCGCGCACCGTTATCGGTGATGAGCTGGGCCTGACGGATCAGGACCGCTTTGCTTTTGCATGGATCGTGGATTTCCCGATCTACGAGCAGGATGAAGAGACCGGCAAGATTGATTTCGAGCACAACCCCTTCTCGATGCCGCAAGGCGGGATGGAGGCACTGGAGGGTGATCCGCTCAAGGTGCTCGGCTACCAGTATGATCTGGCCTGCAACGGCTATGAGCTGGTGTCGGGTGCGATCCGGAACCACCGCCCAGAGATCATGTTCAAGGCGTTTGAATTGGCCGGATATGGCAAGGACGAAGTCGAGAAGCGCTTTGGCGGCATGGTCAATGCGTTCCAATATGGCGCGCCGCCCCACGGCGGCTGTGCGGCGGGGATCGACCGGATCGTGATGTTGCTGGCAAATGCGTCGAACATCCGTGAGGTCATCATGTTCCCGATGAACCAGCGGGCAGAAGACCTGATGATGGGCGCGCCAAGCGAGCCACAGAACGAGCAGCTGCGCGAATTGCGCCTGCGCGTTCTGCCGCCCGAAAGCTAGGCGGCTGTCGCTAGAGCGGCCCGCCTGCGGCGAGCCGTGTCTGCACCAGCTGTGACAGGGCGATGACGCCGGGCGCTGCGTTCTGGCCGGCGCGGCGCAGCCGGATCAGGTTTGCGACAGCGGCGTCAAGGTCATGATCCTTGGCACTGCGTGCCACACCGCCAAGAAACTGTGTGACATAGTCCAGCGCGTCATCTTCGTCCGTGTCGTCAAGCACCTGCGCGATATGGTGCAGGTCGTCGCGATAGGCGACCAGATCGGGCCGGATCGTTTCATCGGATACCGCGCGGGGGGTTGCGGGTTGCCGTTCTTTGGGCAGGTTTTCCAGAATTGCGGTTTGAAATCCCAGCAGGCTGTCGACCGGTTTGGCGACAAAGCCGTCGGCACCTGCGGCGATCACATCATGCGCGTGATCATCCCCGCTCATTCCCAAGAGCACCTCGATCCGCGGGGTTGCTGCGGCCAGCATCCGCAGCAGTGACAGCCCCGACCCGTCGGGCAGGCCCACATCGACCAAAAGCACGTTGGGCCGGTAGATCGCCAGATGGCGCCGCGCATTTTCCAGACTGTCGGCGCGCCTGAGCCGCGCACCCGAACGCAGGCACATCAGGCGGATCGCCTCGCTTGCGAAGCGGCTGTCTTCGACCACAAGAACGGTCAGCCCCAGCAGCGGGCGGCGTGCGGTGGGCGCACGGGTAAACATCAGTTCATCAAGCGTTGCCATCTGATTCTTCCCTTCGTTGCAGCTCCCACATTCAAAGCAGCACAAGGTGAAGAGGTGATTAACCGCATCGTCCGTTGCACACGACGTTTGCACGCGCCATAAAGTGCAAAAGAGGAGAGACCCGCATGATTGGCCGTCTGAACCATGTTGCAATAGCCGTGCCTGATCTGGAGGCCGCAAGCGCGCAGTACCGCACCATGCTGGGGGCCGACGTGGGCGCGCCGCAGGATGAGCCGGACCACGGTGTCACGGTTGTTTTCATCAACCTGCCCAATACCAAGATCGAGCTGCTCTATCCGCTTGGTGAAGGCTCTCCGATACAGGGCTTTCTCGACAAGAATCCCTCGGGCGGCATTCACCATGTCTGCTATGAGGTGGACGATATTCTTGCGGCCCGTGATCATCTGCTGGCCGAAGGTGCGCGCGTGCTGGGTGGCGGTGAACCCAAGATCGGGGCGCATGGCAAGCCGGTGCTTTTCTTGCACCCCAAGGATTTCAATGGCTGTCTGATCGAGCTTGAGCAGGTTTAGCCCCTTGTCCTGACGCGCAAACGGCGTATCTGAAGGATAGCCACGCTACATAAGGAATATCGTTTTGGGTCCCGTATCCGGTCTTGTTTTGCTTGCAGTCATTTGGACGGTGGTTTTCTTTATCGTCCTGCCGCTGCGTCTTGAAACCCAAGGCGAGGCCGGTGAGATCGTGCCGGGGACGCATGCGTCATCGCCTGCGAATTTCAGCTTCAAGCGCAAGGCACGGCTGACCACGATGTGGGCCGTGCCGATCTGGGTTGTCATCGCGGGCACGATCCTGTCGGGGGCTGTGTCGGTCCGCGACATCGACTGGTTCGAGCGGATGTCGACCCCCGAGGTCAGTCGCGACTAACGGCGTGATAGAGGTGGGTAAAGGTTGCGGCACCCAGTATCGGGATCACCAGATTGATCAGCGGAAATGAGAGCGGGACGGCCATCAGGCAGCCTGCGAGCCAGATTTTCGCTTGGTGTTCCTTGCGCAACGCTTTGGCGCGGACCCGTCCGACACGGCGCATGGCAGCCAGCGTGAAATATTCGCGGCCCAAGAGGAACCCGTTCAGCGCGTAGAAGATAAAGAGCGCGGCAAAGGGAAACAGCCCGTAGAGGATGAAGGCAAAGAGGTTTGCCACGATCAGCACACCCAAGAAATTCACGCTGTCGCGCAGCCCGTCCCAGAAGGTGACATGGGGGACCGCGGGGAGTGTGGGGAAGTGTTTGTCCTCGACCGCCTGCGCGACCTCATCCAGAAAGAGTGACGTGATGGCAGAAGCCACCGGCACCATCAGGAAGATCGACATGACGATGATCAGCCCGAGCGACCCCCAGCTGAGCAGATCGCCGATCCATGTGACTTCGCCAACGCCTGGCAGGGTGATCGGGGCTGCGGTCAGCCATTCGATCAGCCACAGAAGGCCCGCGTAAAGGCCCACCAGCAAAGCGATTGTCAAGCCGATCCCGCGCCACAGCACGCTGCGAAAGCGGGGGTCCGGCAGTTGGGCGATGGCCTTGAGAAAAGACGCAAGGATCATGTATTGGCCCAGGTGGTGATCGCCGCGAGGTCGGGGCGGGGGCGTTCCGGCGGTGCGCTGGTTTCGGTGCCAAGGTGGATGAACCCCGCCACGCTTTCATGGGGCGCAAGCCCGAGCCCTTCGGTCACGAAGGTTGCATCATGGCTGGCCCAGCCCGAGAGCCAGTTCGCACCCCAACCCGCCGCAAGGCCCGCGTTGACCAGTGCGAGGCAGACGGCACCTGCGGAATAGACCTGTTCGATATGGGGGATTTTCTCGCTGGGTTTGGGGCTGAAGATCACCGCAACGGCAAGGTCGGCATTCGCGAACTGGTCCTGCGCCTTGGTGATCTTTTCAGGCTCGATGCCAAGTGCCGCGCCGCGCGTGGGCACCAAAGCGGCCAGCCGTGAGAGAGCAGGTTTTGACAGCACGATAAAGCGCCAGGGTTCCAGTTTCCCATGATCGGGTGTGCGCGCGGCAGCAGTCAGCAGGGTTTCCAGCGTGGCCCGGTCCGGCACAGGGGTGGTCAGCGTTTTGGCAGGCCGCGAACGGCGGGTGAGAAGGAAATCGAGAGCGGCTTGGTTGCGGTCTGGCATAGGTCTTCCTGTATTTTCTGTGCGCTACAGATATGAAGGCAGGGGCCGCGTGGCAACAGGGGGGCGGTGTTGAAAGTAATTCGCGAGCTTCAGACATTGGATGGCTTTATGGATCGCGGTCTTAAAGGGTCCGATCCGGCAGGCTGGACTTTGACGTAAATCTCAGAGAATGGCGGCTTTGCGCACAGAATAACCGGTTCTGCCAATCGCACGGACCATTGGAAGCGGCTGGAAGCTGGCCTTCGCTACCGGTGCGAAAGAATATATCCGAGGCAGATAACGGGAGGCCCAAAGGAAGCCGCATCAGTCTGCATCTTGTCCGCGCATTTCGTCGCTACAGGTATTCGTCCAGCACTCCGGAACCAATCCGATCAGTTCTCGTGCGGCGTGGTGGTCGTTCACATCGAGTTGTTCTTCAATCCTGCGCAAGAGCACCCCTAGTCTTGACGCTCCAAGAGTGGATGCGGAGCCTGCCAGCTTATGCACATCGGGGCGCAGAGACTCCATATCTGACCTGTGCCCTCGCGCGAATATGGTTTCACAGGCGGCATCCATCTCTTCCACAAACAGCTTCATGAGTTCGCGCCACTTTTCTTCTCCGATGACCTCTCTGAGGTCGCGTTGATGGGTCTTGTCCCAATAGGGGCCGGCGTCGTCATGGAGAGTGTCCAGCTGTTCGCGGAGGCTGAGCAAGTCTTCAAGGCGCTCAAGTCCGATGGGTTTGACCAGCACGTCGACCATCCCGGCGGCTCTGAAGCGGTCCACGTCGGCTGGCATCGCGTGGGCGGTTACCGCAAAAATGGGCGTTTGTGCATTTGGGCCGGTGCCGGCTTTGATCAGCGTCGTTGCCTCCACCCCGTCCATGTCAGGCATACTGATATCCATCAGAATCGCGTCGAATGGTTTGATCTCAGCAAGTTTGACCGCTTCAGCTCCGTTGTAAGCCTCAATGCAAGAATGGCCGAGGCGCGCAAGCATCTCACGGGCGACGACCCGGTTGATTGCATTGTCTTCGACAAGCAGGATCGAAAGCTTTGGGCGCGTCTGGTCGATCCGAGCAATCCTTGGTGAGAGGCGTTCTTGGTGCTGCGGCCTGCTGGTTTCGGAGGCGACATTTGTCGGCAACCGGACCCAAAATACCGAACCCGCGCCCGTCTCGCTTTCGACACCGATTTCACCGCCAAGGTGCTTGACCAGACGCCGGACGATGGCGAGGCCAAGCCCCGAGCCTTCTTGTGCGCGGGTATAGGACGTATCAAGGGTGACGAAATCGTCGAAAACCCTCGCTTGGTCTTCTTCCGAAATGCCGATCCCGTCGTCGCTCACACGCAGCTCCCATTGTTCTTCTGCGAAGTGGGGTTCGATTTCTACGTTGATCGTCCCATGACTTGTGAATTTAATCGCGTTGCTCACCAAATTCGTCAGGATCTGCCGGAATTTCCCTGGATCCCCCAGAACCAGATTGAAGTCCGGGTCCAAGACATTCAGTTTGAGCTTGTTGCCGCGATTTTGGGCCGACATCTTGAGGCTGCTGAGCAACTCCTGCGCAACGGTTGCCGGGTCAAACGGACGTTTGATGGTCTCTGCGGCGCCAGCCTCGAGCCGTGACATATCGAGGACGGCGTTGACATGATGAAGCAGCATCTCGGCCGATGTGCCCATCACGTCTGTCATGTTGGCTTGGGTCTTGTTGAGTTCAGTCGTCTTGAGAAGTTCGAGTGCTCCGACGATGCCGTTCAGCGGGGTCCGCATTTCATGGCTCATGACTGCAACGAGGTCGGCCTTGGCCTTTTCGCCTGCGACCGCTTTGTCGCGGGCCTTGACCAACTCTTCCTCTTTTACGACGCGGTTGGAAATGTCCCGCAGGTACGAAACGAATATCTCTCCGTCAGGGCCCTCCGCACTCGAAATAGAAAGCTCGACCGGGAAGATACGTCCGCTCTTGTGCTTGGCTTCGAGTTGGACACGGCCTTGTCCCAAGACCCGGCGCTCGCGGGTTCTGATATATCGTTTCATGCCGGTTTCATGTGCTGCATGCAGCTTGTCGGGGACAATCTTCTCTGCCATGTTTTGGCCGATGATCTCATCCCTCGCATAACCGAATATCTTTTCGGCGGCCTCGTTGAATTCGATGACTTGCCCCTTGAGGTTGACGGCAATGATTGCATCCAAAGAGGTAGACACGATTAACGCCATGCGTTTTTGCGCTTCAGCCTTTTCCAGACCGTCCCTCGTCGCGTTGCGGAAGGATTTGACGAGGGCGAGAGCCGTAACGCTGAGGGCTGCGACCAATAGGGTTGTGAGAAGACCTAAACGCAACAGGGCGTCGGCGACGCGCGTGCGCTGAGCATCGGCAACACGCGAGAAATAACCAACGCCGATGAGTGACACGTCGCGCACGGCAGGCCGCATGGCGTCGAACTGGCTGGTGATCTCGGGCAACGCAGCGATCAGGGCTGCATCAGGGCCGTCAATAATCGGGACAATAGTGTCCAATCGGTCGGAAACGTCCGACAAGTTCGCGCGGGCATCGTCATCTTGTCGCAAGCCGGCCAAGACTGCGCTTTCCTGCATCGTCTTCACGCGGGAATAGAATACGTCAAAACGCCGCCGTACGTTTTCAATCTGCTGTTCTTCGGGCAGATCGGACCTGAGGGTCTCCGACAGTAGCGCCAGTAATTCAACCTCGGACTGGGCAAGCGCCCATTGTGTGCTGTCGGCGTTTGCTGTGGCCAGCGCATCGATTTCGCGCCGGGCGTCGGCGCTGAGGTAATAGATGCCAACGGCGCAGGCGGAAAACACCACAAATGCCAGAAGCGCGCCGAACCAAGTGTTCGCGCGCGCCCTGTGAGTGGTGGTCATTCCATCTAGATTTGGCTTTGCAGGACCATCAGGTGGCATCAATCGCTCGTTTCAATGCGGTCAAGCTGCCAAATGCTTCGAGAGTAGATCAGTTCCGACCGGTATTCCGGATCGCTGTCATAAGGGTAAACGATCCAGAGTGGGCCTTTGTCGCGGACCGACATGCGTTCGCCATTGTTGAGATAGGCGATGATGGGGCCCCCTTCGACGGCATCAGAAACCGGAATCTCGACGGTGTAGTCATTGATGGCCGATGCCAGCAGCACGCCGTCTTCCAAGTTCAACTCTTCGACAAGTTCTGTGAGTGGTACACCGGTGAATCTTTGTGGACCATCTGTCCAGATCGTTGTGGTCTCGAAGGTGACCGCGCCCATGTCTTCCAAGGCGTCCAGATCGTATGTTTGTACGTTCCCTTCGTGTGTCACGGTAAGCAGCGTTTCGGCGACCGCCGAAACGGGGGCGAT
Source organism: Yoonia sp. R78084 (assembly GCF_044595625.1). NCBI lineage: Bacteria > Pseudomonadati > Pseudomonadota > Alphaproteobacteria > Rhodobacterales > Paracoccaceae > Yoonia > Yoonia sp. R78084. The sequence goes on along the minus strand of NZ_CP138993.1, from coordinate 2,229,953 downwards.
CCCCAGACCAAGGCACAAAGCCAAGACTGACAATGTTGGAGTGGGAGTGAAAATCATAACGCTGACCTTGCCTGTGATTGTTTCTATTCAAACTGTGATACCTGTAACAGAGCAAGAGCCGATTTCGACATGGTCATTGGAATATGCCCATATACGAAAGGATAGGCCGTATGATCCAATGCACGTGTAACTGTGCCTTGGTACCGTTGTCCGGCATCGTGGTTTACGAAATGTTACCCGAAAGAAACTCGCTAAAATACTTTAGACTACCCAAAAAAAAGCCACTTTTGGGACGCACAAGCTGATATGTCCCACAGATTTGCTTTGCTACTACATTCAGGCCGGAGATTGAAATGCGTGTACTTGTTGCTGATGATCATGATCTTGTCCGCGAGACAATCGCCTCGTTCCTGGTCAGTTCTGATGGCATCACAGTGGTGGAAACCGCCGCAACGCTGGATGAGGCTTTGGTGGCAGTTCAGGGAGAATATGTCTTCGACCTGATCCTGCTGGATTACAACATGCCCGGCATGAATGGATTGAATGGCTTGGCGCGTATGAAGGAGGCTGCCGGCAAGGTTCCTGTCTCTATCCTGTCGGGAACAGCCTCTCCTGCGGTGGCGCAGGCCGCCATAGAAGCCGGGGCGATGGGCTTTGTGCCCAAGACGCTCGGTTCCAAATCTATGGTCAGCGCTGTCAAGTTCATGGCGATGGGCGAGGTCTATGCCCCGTTCGATTTCATGCAGAAGGCGCAGGAAAAGACCGTGGGAAACTTGACAGAGCGTGAAACGGCGGTCTTGCAAGGGCTGTGCGAAGGCAAATCCAACAAGGAAATCGCGCGCGATCTGGACCTGCAGGAAGTAACGATCAAACTGCATGTCAAAACGCTCAGCCGCAAGCTCGAGGCGCGCAATCGCACCCATGCCGCAATGATCGCCAAAGAGCGGTGTCTGGTCTAAGTTTTAGGGCACCCAGGGGGGCGAGCCAGAGTGACGTCCATGCGACCCTACTCCGATCTTGACAGCCAGACGAGCGACGGGATGCGCTTGCTCTTTGTGGCGCTCGCCGGGGCGCTGCTTTTTCATGGTGGGCTTTTGCCCTTTACACACGGCAATACCTACGACGCCTTTATCCATATGTTCTTTGGCGACAGCTATCACCGCAGCTGGTTCGATACCTGGGAGCCGCGCTGGTACACAGGATTTTCTACCACCAGTTATCCCCCGGGAACACATATGTCGATTGCGGCATTGATGCATGTCTTGCCGCTGCGCGCAGCGTTTATGGTCGTGCAGATGGTGGGCCTTTTCTTGCTCGTCATCGGGGTTTACCGTTTTTCCCTGCTGTGGGTCATGCCCCGCGCTGCAGGCTATGCCGCCGTTGCCGCAACACTTGCCTCGTCAGTCTCTGAGACAATTCACCTCTTTGGGCAATTGCCGACAATCTTTTCTTTGGGCATCTTTTTGAACGGTCTGCCCTTTGTCTATCGCTGGATCGTTTATGGCCGGTTGTCGAATTTCTTCGCTGCGGTGGTTTTTGCCGCCGCAACGACAGCTGCCCATCATGTCACCACAATCTTCGGCGGTGTACTCTTTGTGATCCCGCTTGCACTGCAAGCGTTGCGTAGTGTGCACGAGATTGTCCCAGTTGGACCGCACCGTTTCATGCATCTCCGCCGCTTTGTCATGCCCGTAGCGCGTGGGCTTTTGCTGGCGGGCTTCATGCTCGGGGCCATTGTTGTCACCGTTTTTCCCTACTGGATCTGGTCGATCAACGATCCGATCACGCAGGTGCCGATCCCGCACGGGAGCCGTGAAAGCTTTATCCAACGCCCCGACCTTGGTTTGATCTTCTTTGTGCTGCCTTGGGGCGTTACAATTCTGTTTCTGCCTTTTGTTGTTTATAAAACCCTGACGACACGTTTGTGGCCCTTGGGTGCGATGGTCCTGATCTGTTTTGTCCTTGGCACAGGTGGGACCACGCCGATTCCGCGTGCGATCCTCGGTGGCGCCTTTGATATCCTGACACTGGACCGATTTACGTTCTGGGCCACGATCCTTGTGCTGCCGTTCATGGGCCACATGATCGACGGGCTATTGCACGGGCGATCCGGCCAAAGCCTCATTGCGGCCTTCGGGCGTGGGGCACGGCGTTTGGTGGTGGGAGGTCTGTTCGCATCAATGACTGCCGTGGCCGTTTTCATTGCCATTCTTCCAACCATTCAACCCACGCAGCCGCGCTTTATCGACCCGGCCCCTATTGTGAAATTCATGTCAGAAGATGAGCATGACAGATGGCGTTATCTCACGCTGGGGTTTGGTGACCAGTTCGCCTATCTGGCTGCTCAGACGACCGCACAGTCCGTCGATGGAAACTACCATTCGGCAAGACGGCTGCCAGATATGACACGGTTCTCCGTCGAACGTCTGGAGAACTCCAAATACCTCGGCGTTCCCGGTCTGGGCTCTCTTCAGCAATTTTTGGAAAACGCGGACCGGTATCACCTTAAATTCGTATTCTCGAATGATGCGTTCTACGATCCATTGCTGCAATTCAGTGGCTGGACACGGCTGAACCGGCTGTCCAATGGTGTGACCGTCTGGGAACGGCCCGATGTCGCGCCGCTACCGGTGTTGCAACCACGGCGCAGCTTGCCGGACACCCAACGGCTGATGTGGGGCACTGTGCCACCGCTGGCATTAGGACTGGCCGCACTGATTTTCTTGGTCACCGGCTTAAACAGAGGTCTGAGCGCCCACCAGATGGAGCCACGCCCGCTGGTACCTGCGCAGACCGCCTTCGGCAATCCCAACCGTGTACGGCTCATTGTCATAGGATTGGGCCTGAGTGTCTTTGCGCTGGGCACGTGGTTTACAGTCGCGTTGAGCAAGGAGCTGGCCAAGACGCCCGCGCCGCAAGATGTGGTCACGGCCTATTTCGATCACCTCGATTTCCGCCGGTTTGAGGACGCCTATGACCTGATTGACCCGGAAACACGGCCGCCGTTTGACGACGTCATGTTTGGTTGGCGTTGGCGGGGCGGGTTGATTGCGTCCTATGGCAAGCTGACAGAAACGCAACTAACAGTGCAGGATAGCAGCCCTGCGCTGATCGATTGGGAGGTGAGCCTCGACTGGCTGACCGCTCTCAATGTCAGGACAGAGGTACTCAGGGTGCGAACTGTCCTGCGCGACGGGCAATGGTTCATCGCGCCGACGTCCCTGCCAGCCACACAAACGCCCGTCCGGTTGCAGCGTGACACCTCAGTTGTCTGGAACGTAGTCGGCAGGCGGCAACCGCGTCCCGAGACCGACCTGCATCGTGACAGGCTTGACCGCCCCCGCATCATTTTGGGGCAGGCGAGGCTTGTGGAACATCAGGGCCGCTATTCCATCGTAGGCGAGGTAACGAATTCGGACAGTGACCCCGCCTATGTCAGTTTGTTTGGCGAAATGGACGCGAACGACACCCGTCAGGCGGCGGGGGTGGTAAATGGCCAAAGGCTTCTGCCAGCTGAAACCAGTGGATACCGGATCGACTTTGACGATGTCCTGTCACTGCAGGATGCGAGGGCTGCGGGTCAGTTCGATCCGACCTTGTGGATTCCTCCAACGCTCGACGCAGTCCCGACGCAAGCCTTTGTGACAGGGCGCGCCTTGGTCGCAGGGACCGATCTTTATCGGGGTGTTTCGCTCAATGGAATAAGGGTCGAGATGGCGGCGGATCACCCCGTCCTGACGGCAACTGCGGTCAACAACGGAGTAGAAAGTGCAACAATCGTGCGGGTCGTGGCTGTTCTCTATGACACAGATGGTATTCCGGTCTGGTCGCAGGCAGGCTTTGTTGAAACCAACATCCATCCTGGCCAAAGCGCCCCCTTGCGGATGGATTTCCCCGCCCGCGACGGCTTGCGGGTGGTGGCCGAGGTCCGGCCCGACACAATCATTGTGAACGGCAGCACGCAGCAGGCCGATACCATGCTGCCGTCTTCCGAGATCGGGACAATCCTGCTGGACGGTATCACGGGCTATTCGGCCCTGCGGCTTCACATCTCGACCATGACCCATGATCCGTTGGAGTGAAGTGATGATCCGGCTCCCTCTCGCACTTATGTTGACGACCCAGATGGCTGTTGCGCAGGATTTCACGACCGATGCGTTTGGCATTCTGCCAACTGCGCAGTTGGGTGACCGTGCAAACTGGGCCGGGCTCAGGCAGTCGCCCGTGGGCGGTGACACCATGCAGAACGCACAGCCCGCTGATGCCGTGATCTTCTTCGTTGGGCCCAAGAGCATCGTGGCGGGGGGCGAGCCCGGCCATGCGGTGGCCCTCGGGCTGGACGCGTATGGAAATATGGTCAGTGAGGTGCAGGCCGAAGTCCGTCTTGGATACGGGCCGATTATCACCGGAAATACACGCGACGGGATTGCCAATGTCCTGTTCACGCCACCACCCCAAGCGGGCATGTTGTTGGCAGGGGCAGAGATTGACGGGGTGCAATCGGCCCGCGCCGATTACCGTGTGACCGCTGATTTGGCTACGGTTCTTCCAAGCTTCGCAGAACGTGAAATGCGCGTCCTCTCCGAGACTTTTGGTGAGATAAAAACCGCGCCACTGATGGATGCATATGGCAACAGCGTCGATGATGGCGTTGGCGTCAGCTTTGTCCTGACGGATGAAACCGGCGGCTCGACCTATTTGCCCTCGGTGGTCCGCGAAGATGCCGCACGCAGTGTTGTACTGGCGCGGGATCTCGCGGGGTCACACAATGGCCAATTGGCTTTGGCGGGCACCAGCGCAGGCGGACTCAACCTGACAGTTGATGATGTATTGATTGAGGATGCAGGCACCTTCGTGGTTTGGGCGGAGCCCGCGATTGACGCCGTTCAGATCCGGCTCGGCCCGCTGGCGACGCCGAACGGGTATTTGGTACCCGATGGCACCGCAGCCCAGGTTGATATGGTCGCGTCAGACGGCACCCGTCGTTCCGCACAGGGATGGGTTCTGGACGGATTTGTGACGTTTGGCCTGTTGCTGTCGCCCTTGGCGGCTCCGTTTGATGTGTCGTTGACGATCGCCGGGTCGATAGTGAATCGTACTGTTGATCTGTCGCCGCCGCCAGCAAACCTGACCATCAGGGGGGCAGAATGACCCGAATCCTCGCCTTTCTTGTAGTCTTTGGCGTCCTGATCGGTGGGGTCCTCTGGATGGCTTCTGCGGCGCTGTCGCGTGCCACCGAACGGACCGTCACCTACCAGTACATCGCCGACGCACTTGATGCGCTGTCCGCACGTCCCAATCAGGTGACGTGGCAGGAGCCTGTTACCGACCTCGTACGCGCTGTCACACCCGGCGACAAAGCTTTACTTGGCGCGGCAATGACCGAGGCCTGGTCCGTTCTGGCACTGGCCCAACATACCGGAGATACCTCGATCTTGCGTGACAGTTTTAGCGGCGTCGCCCAGGAGCGTGCAGAGCAATCAGTGCGCGATGCTGGCAACGGCGGGCAGATGGTGGTGCTGAGCCAACAGGCGCGACCCCAGTTCTACCATCTCGATGGATCTGTCTTTCAGGCAGAGGTGTCGATGCGGGTGGCCCGCTTCGTCGCGGACGGTGATGACTTAGCCTATTTCGAACTCGTTGAGGATCGCGCGGTCACAACCCTGCTGAATGAAACCAATGGTTGGCGGATCTATGCCCATGAACGCACAGGCGCCGCGCCGATTGTCTCAGCCCAACCAGGATGGACTGGCGCGCCCCTTGCCGGACTTAACTACTATCCAGCCGCAGCCCCGTGGCGCGACTTCTGGCCCGCCTTTGACGAAAACGTCATCGCGCAGGATTTCGCCCGCATAAGCGATCTTGGCGGAACGGCGGTGCGCGTGTTTCTGACAGCAGACTATTTTGCCGACGTGGATACACAACAAGCTGCGCTGGACAGGCTGACAACGCTGCTCGTGCTCGCAGAAGGTGCCGGATTGCAGGTCATGCCCACGCTGTTCGACTTGAAACCAACCTTCGATCCCGCAGGTTGGGCGCAAGACTACACGACCTTGCGGGCAGTGCTGCCGGTTCTGGCCGCGTCACCTGCGGTAACCATTGTCGATCTCAAGAACGAGCCAGATCTGGACTTTGCGGCCCACGGTCGGCCGCAGATCCTTGCCTGGCTGATAACAATGGCAACCCTTGCCCGTGCAGAGGCACCGTCGCTTGCGCTGACCATCGGTTGGTCCAGCGCGGATTTTGCTTTGGAGCTGGCCGAAATTCTGGATGTTGTCAGCTACCACGATTACGCGGATTTGAGCACCGCAACCGCACGGCTGGAGGCCGTTCAGGCAGCAACGGAACTGCCCGTGATGGTGACTGAGATTGGGGTGAGCTCCTATAGCATGGCGCTGGGCCTGCCCAGTTCGCCAGCAGAGCAGGCGCATGATCTTGCTGCACGCCTTGAGGCTTTGGAAAAAGCCGATGGGCTGTTTGTCTGGACGCTCTATGACTTTCCAAACGTGGATGCGACGGCAGTCGGCAGTTCTCCTTGGGTGAAGCGACTTCAGGCGCGCTTTGGTCTGTTCACAGCGGACGGCACGGCCAAGCCCTCGGCTGAAGTCGTGCAGCAGGCGTTCGAACAACTGACTGCAAATCGCGACTGACTATCCTTTCGGATATCTCCATGTCCGAATGGCCTGACACTCTATGCCACGTAACCCACAGTCAGCTTTCAAGGCGGCGTAAAAGAGCCAAAACCAAGCCCTAGGATGATTTCATGACACGCCCCCTTCGCATCGCGCTCGTTTCTGCTTTTCCACCCGGTCAGCAGAGCCTCAATGAATACGGATACCATCTAGCCAAGGGTCTGGCCGAACGCGCCGATGTGGGAGAGGTTATTGTAATCGCCGACAGACTTCCCCAAGACATGCCTGAACTGGACCTTGGTCCAAAGGTGCGGGTTGAGCGGGTCTGGTCGTTCAATGGTTTTTCCAACCTGCCCAAATTGATCGCGTCCATTCGCGGGGCCCGTGTGCATGGGGTGATCTGGAACCTGCAGATGGCGACGTTCGGGGACAGTGAAGCGACCGCCGCTTTGGGTTTGCTGGCACCAATGGGCGCGCGGCTAGCGGGCACAACCGGCGGCGTTATCGCGCACAACATGATCGAGGGTGTCGACTTGGACCAGACCGTTCTCAAAGGACAGCGGCTACGCCAACTGGCCGTGCGGCTGGGATCACGTCTCATCACGCGTGCGTTGCTGTCGGCGAATTATCTGACTGTCACCTTGCGCAGCTACCACGACGCTCTGCGGGCGAAACATCCCACCAGTTCGGTTTACTTGGTGCCGCACGGTACATTCGATACGACCACCGAAGATATCCTGCCTTTGGTGCAGCGGCCGCGCCGTATTGTCACGATGGGAAAGTTCGGAACCTACAAGCGTCTTGAAACCTTGCTCGCGGCCTTTGACATCTTGCGAGCAAAACCCGGCAACGAGGATCTTGAACTGATGATCGGTGGTTCTGATCATCCGAACATGCCTGGGTATCTCGCGGAAATCGCGGCGCAGCGCCGTAAGGATGCCAGCGTCAAATTCGCTGGCTACATTGCAGAAGAAAGCATTCCGGCATTCTTTGGCAACGCCTTACTGAGCGTCTTTGATTACAGCGCCACGACCGGCAGTTCGGGCGTACTGCATCAGACAGCGAGCTATGGCACGGTTCCCGTCTTTCCACGTATCGGTGACTTCGTCGACGTCTGCGAGGATGAAGGGATCACCGGAGTGAACTACGCCGCCCAGAACGCCGAAGACATGGCGCAGCAGATGCAAGCAGCGCTGGATGACCTGACCCGATCACAGGAGCTGGTGAACAGCAACCGTGAAGCGGCGCTGGGATTCCCATTCGAGAAGGTCATCGACTTTCACATTAACCAATTGGCGGATGTCCGCGGCCTCAAACGGGTGCCTGACGGCCAAGAGCCGCAGTGTATGACCGTCTAGAGAACCACCTGTCGAAAACCACCTAACCAAACGTATAGCGGCGCGTCTCGATTGAGGCGCGCCGCTTTTCTTTCGCGCCACGCGCTCTCGAACGAGAAGGCCCCTATCCCTCCGCTGTATGCAGTAACCTTTTGTTAACCTTACCTGATCTTTCGGCAGTGGGACGGGGCAGCAGCACGTGGGTCATAGAAGACTCATCAACGAGTGAGTGCTGCCATGACCCTTTTGACTACCAATGACACCGCCTTCGCAAATGCGGCCCCGGTTTCATCGAACACGACAAGAACGATGATTGTCGTGCCCTGCTACAACGAAGCGGATCGCTTGGACGGGGGCGTTTTCCTCAAGGCATTGGCCGGGTCGCCGGACATGTCTTTCGTCTTCGTCAACGATGGCAGCGCCGACGCGACACTGCACTGCCTGGAGGCACTTCAAAAGGCGAACCCAAGCCAGATCGATGTGATCAGCCTGCGCCGGAATTCCGGCAAAGCAGAGGCTGTGCGGAAAGGACTGCAGCACGCCTGCCGCGTCGGTGCTGACCGTGTCGGCTACTGGGATGCCGATCTTGCCACTCCCCTCGAGGCTATCGCGGATTTCGAAACGGTCCTTGACCGCTACTTCGACATTACGGTGGTTTACGGGGCGCGGCGCCAGTTGCTGGGCCACCGGATCAATCGCACAGTTTCACGTCGCGCGGTCTCACGTATTTGCGCAAGCCTCGCGCGACTGGCTGTTGGTCTTCCGATAGGGGATACCCAGTGCGGGGCAAAGCTGTTCCGCAACACGCCGACACTGCGCCGCGCGATTGATACGCCATTTACCGCCGGATGGTTGTTCGATGTTGAGCTGTTCAGCCGGATTGCCGCAACAACCCAAAAACCAGAATTGAGCTTCTACGAAGTACCGCTGTCTGAATGGCACGAGGTCGCCGGCTCGAAGGTATCCAGCCGCGCTATCCTGCGCAGTGGTGTGCAAATGCTGCGCCTGATCGCGCGCCGTCTTCTGACCCGCACCGAGCCAGGGAAGCCGGAACGTCGCTCAGGTCCGGTCGCTCCGAAGGCCATTTGAAATGATCGCGATGTCATCCACCAGGCGTGCTCACCGCGCAGGCCTCTTGGCCTTGGTCATGAGTCCCGCGGTTATCATTTTTGTCTCGTCGAATGTCGTGAACGTCGGAAACCTCGCGTTTAACATGATCTTCAGCCGCTGGATGGGCCCTGAACTCTTCGGAGACCTTGCGATTGTACTGACAATCAAGCTTGCCTTCCTGGGTGTGTTCGGCGCAGTCAGTTCCGCCGTGAGCCATCGCGTCGCGGCAATGAAGGAAGAAGATGCGGCACAGACCGATCAGGCCCTGGCGCGTTTGAACCGCATCTGCTTTGCGGCCTTGTGGTTCGTGCTGCCGGTTGTGGCGCTCGCAATTTTCGCCGGATCACTCCAGACACGCCTGGACCTTGGCTCTCCATATCTTCTCTATATCCTGCTTGGGTCGGTCCCGTTTTCCGCCCCGTTGAGCATCCTCAGAGGTGTTGCCCTCGGGCGCATGAGCAGTGCCAAGATTGTCTATTCCGCGAACATCGAAATGGCCGCGCGTCTTGGGCTTGGCATGATTTTCTGGCAAATGGGAATGGGCATCGAAGGCGTGGTGGCCGCAATTGCTGTTTCGATCATCGCGGGATGGGCTGTTCTGATTGACGTTCTGCCGCAACCGAAACTGCCTGTGATTCCCGTGCGGACGATGGCGGCTTCCTTGGGTCTGGCAGCCCTGCCCTTTGCCTTGCTTCAGATTGCTCAGGTTGCAGCCCTTGACGGGGATATCTTTCTGGCGACCTATTTTCTGGCGGATGTGGAAACCGGTTACGTCGCTGCCCTGTCGCTGTTTCAGCGGATACAGTTCTTTGCCTGCTTTTCACTGGCCAGCGTGCTTTTGCCCTCGGTCGTCATTGCGCTGCGTGACGGACACTCCTATCGCACGCACGTCGGGATGATTGCGGGCCTACTGGCGGCTGTTTCTGTTGCTGTCTTGTCTTTGTCTTTCCTTGTTCCCGAGTTCCTTCTGACTCTTCTGGTAGGGGTCAACTACACCGCAGCAGCCCCCCATCTTGTGTGGGCCGCCGCCTCAGCTGTCATATTCACCCTCAATTATCTGATCGCCACCCTTCTGATGGCACAAGGCAGCCGCTCCGGCATCGTTGTCGTCATCGCAGGGGCAGGCCTTCAGGTCGCGCTGATGATTGCCGTCCTCTCCGCTCCGCTGGGCGGTCTGGCCGAAATGCTCGCCACAAAATTCTACTGCCAAATTGGTATCCTCTCCGTGCTGAGTGTTCTCCTTTGGCTCACCTCTCCAACCCAACTGCAAAAGGTAACGAAATGACCAAACATATTCTCAAGACCGACACCCCACTCCATACCGCCCACCTTGTTGATGTCACGCCAGACAAGGCTGTTGAACAACGCGAGAATATCCGGCCTTGGGGCCACTATGAGCAACTCGCCATTGGCGCGCGCTTTCAGGTCAAGACGATCGTGGTCAAGCCGGGCGGCAAGCTCTCACTGCAAAGCCACTTCCACCGGTCCGAACACTGGATCGTCGTAGAAGGCAGTGCCATCGTGACAAAGGGGGAACAGGTCAAATTGCTTTCGGAGAATGACTCGATCTACATCCCCCTTGGAGAAGTCCATCGTCTGGAAAACCCGGGCCGGGTCCCGATGCGCCTGATTGAGGTACAAACAGGAAGCTATTTCGGCGAGGATGATATCGTCCGCTACGATGACGATTACGGGCGCGGGTGATAGCCTTGGGAAAGGCGGTGATACCGTCTTTGCCATGTCGGCCTCTGCCGTGATCCAGCGCTCGTGGCGACCAAAATAGGACTGCGTTCAATACCACCGGATAAGGCCAGCATTCGCGAGAGCTTGCCGGTTAGGGATACCTCACTGCAACGGCAAGACGAATGGATATCTATCACATCAGGCGGGATAAAGACCTGGGATTGGTCCATATTGAATATGTTCGAGCGCACTTTTGGGAGACGATAGGCCTTAAGTATGCAGAAACTATTGTTGTCTAAGTTGGGCGGATGCCAACTGGCAACCAACTTGATCAGGACGATATCGGCTACACAGGAGTTGCAGCGACGTAGAGATCAAACTGATATCGACCGACCGCTATGTCTCGAAAAGCAGACCCTGTAACAGGACCTACCAACGTCCGCTTTGTCCCGCGAAACGGACATCGCATCATCCGCTCAAGGGCCGCCCTGCCTGTACGCCTTGCCCCGTCACTCACTCAAACACGATCACGTTGCGCTTGGCGCTGCCCGTCTTGGTATCCGCAATCGCCTCGTTGATCTGTTCCAGCGTCCAGCGCCCCGAGATCAGCTCATCCAGTTTCAGCCGCCCCTGTTCGTAGAGATCGACCATCCACGGAATATCGCGCGCGATCACCACATCGCCCATTTTCGATCCCACCATGCCTTGGCCGGTAGCTGCCAGCATCACCGGCTCATAGGTGGACATCGCACCGGAATGGGGCATGCCGACCATGATCACCTTGCCGCCGTTGGCCAGGTATTGCGGGGCGGTGTCATAGGCGGGAATTGCGCCCACTGTGACAAAGACCGCGTCGGCCCCGCGCCCGATGGCCTTTTTCGCGGCACGCCACGGTTTTTCGGAGGTCGCAAGCACCCCGTCAGTTGCGCCGAATTCTTTGGCAATGGCGAGCTTTTCTTCCGACATATCCACTGCGATGATCCGGCGCGCGCCTGCAATGCGCGCACCTTGGATCGCGTTGAGGCCGACGCCGCCTGCGCCGATCACAACCACATCCTGTCCGGCGCGCAGACCCGCTGCGTTTACCACAGCCCCCACACCCGTGATCACGCCACAGGCCAGCAGTGACGCGGCCTCCATCGCAATCCCTTCAGACAGTTTCACCACCTGGCTTTGATCGACGACCACCCGTTCGGCAAAGCCGCCCGTGTTCATGGCCTGATGCAGCGCAGCACCCGTTGCGTCGGTCAGAGGGCCGCTGGCCATGTCGCTTTCGCAGGCCACCGGTTTGCCGCCCGCGCAGGACGGGCAGGTGCCACAGGCGCGGATCAGCGTCACGACCACAGGATCGCCGACCGCAATCCCGCGCACGCCCGCACCGACGGCGCTGACGTGCCCTGCGGCCTCGTGACCGTAGACCGCAGGCAGGGTGCCGCCCCATCCGCCGTCGATATAGGAGATGTCGGAATGGCAGATCGCGCAGGCCTTGAGTGTGACCTCAACCTCGCCCATTTCGGGGGCGGCAAGCGTGACCGTTTCAATGGTGAGCGGGGCGCCGAACTGGCGGCAAACGGCGGCTTTGATCTGTGGCATGGGGGTGATCCTTGGAATGTTGTGCGCTGACCCTGCTTTGGTCGGATGCGTCTTGCAAGTCTGATCGCGACGTTATGTGCCGCGGGGGCGCTTTGGCCGGGGGGTTTGGACAAAAACCAGAATACAGCCGATGGTCAGGATCGCCGACAAAATGAAGGGCGCGCCCGGCGCATAGACCGGGCCGTGGCCGTCGGTGAAAAACCAGAAGGTCTGCGTGACCATCAGCGGGGCAACAATCGTGGCCACTGCGTTGATGGAACTGACCGTGCCTTGCAATTCGCCCTGTTGGTTATCTGCCGCAGTGCGCGACATGATCCCTTGCAGCGCAGGTCCCGCGATCGAGCCCAATGCGGTGAGCGGTGTCAGTGCCAGCGCGACCCATCCGTCCGTCACGAAACCCAACGCGACAAATGCCAGCACGTCAACCGACAGGCCAAGGATCACGGCCTTGCGTTCGCCGATGCGGTTCAGGATCGGCCGGATCAGCAATCCCTGCACAACGGCGATGCCGATGCCGAAGATACCCAGCGACAGGCCAATCATACCCGGCCCCCAGCCAAAGCGTTCCGCGCCGAAATAGGCCCAGACGCCGGGGTAGACGAAAAAGGCGATGGTGTAGACAAAGCTGATCAGAAGCAGCCGCTTCACCCCGGGCAGGCCCCCGATGTTGCGAAACGCGCCCAGCGGGTTGGCGCGCCGCCATTCAAAGGGGCGGCGGATCCGGTCGGTCACGCTCTCTGGCAGGACATAGTAGCCGAAGATGGCGTTGGTCATTGCCAGAAATGCCGCTGCCCAAAACGGGGCGCGCGTGCCGAATTCCGCCAGCGCCCCGCCCATGAGAGGCCCCAGCACGAAGCCCACGCCAAAAGCCGCGCCAATCAGGCCAAAGTTCGCGGCTTTTTCCTCGGGCGCGGAAATATCGGCCATATAGGCCGCCGAGGTTGATTGCGTCGCCGCCGTGATCCCGCCGATCACCCGCGCGATGATCAGCAGCCAGATTGTGAAAGCCAGTGCCATCAAAACGTAGTTGAAAGCCATGATCACCAGCGAGATGATCAGGATAGGCCTGCGGCCGTAGCGGTCCGACAGGCTGCCCAGGGTCGGGCCGAAAAGGAACTGCATCGCCGCGAAAATCGTTGCGAGAATACCGCCCCAAACGGCCGCACCGCCGATGCCTTGGCCTTCGACCTCCTGGATCAGGTCGGGCATCACCGGCATGATCAGACCGATCCCCATACTGTCGAGCATGACCGAGATGAAGATAAAGATGACGGCGAGGCGTTTGTTCATCCGCGCAGGATTAGTCTGCGCGGTCGGGTTTGCAAGCGCGTTCAATGGGCTAGGCGCGCAAATGCCCCGTTGCTGATAAAAAGTCACAAAGGTGCTGCGCGAATTCCGCCGGTTGTTCGACACAGGGCAGATGGCCGGCCTTGCGGATCAGCACGAATTTGGAGCCTGGGATCAGGTCGGTGGTTTCACGCACCAGATCGGGCGGTGTCGCGCCGTCTTCGCTTCCGGCAATGCCCAAAGCAGGTATGCGCAGCCCGCTGGTCGGCGTGTAGAAATCGGTGCCTGCGATGGCTGCACAAACGCCGGTATAGCCCGCGACCGAAGTGGCCTCGACCATTGCTTTCCACGGGGTCATTTCCGGCGCTCCGTAAAAATCGCGCCCGAACCAGCGGCGCATGATTTCGTCCGAGGCAGCCGCCAGACCGTTGGCCGTGATAAAGCTGATCCTGTCTTGCCAGAGTTTCGGGTTGCCGATTTTGGCGGCGGTGTTTGACAGCACCAGCGCGCGGATCAGATCGGGCCGCTTCACGGCGAGCCCTTGCGCGATCATGCCACCGACGGACAGGCCGACGAACATCGCATCTTTGATATCAAAGGCATCGCAGACCGCTTCGGCGTCGCTGATCAGCTGGCCCATGCTGTAGGGCCCCTCTGGTGCGTCGGACCGCCCGTGGCCGCGCATGTCATAGCGCAGAATGCGCAGACCCTCGGGCAGAAGAGGCAGGATCGGGTCCCACAGGTGCAGGGTCGTGCCAAGCGAGTTTGAGAAGACCACGGCGGGGCCATCCTGCGGCCCTGTGATCCGGGCATGAATGCGGGTGCCGTCGGAGCGTGTGATCATCTGCTCTTGCATCATCTTGTCTTTCTGCCGTCAGGCCAGTGTTTCCAGCGCTTTGGCAAAGACAGCGGCATCCACATTGCCGCCTGTGGCGACAGCGATCACCGCATCGCCGGTGAATTCATCAGGATGGAAAAGTGCGGCGGCAAGGGCCGCCGCACCGCCCGGTTCCACGACAATGCGCAGGCGTTCAAAGGCAAGAGCCATGGCGCGCAGGCATTCATCTTCGGTCACGACAACACCGGGGCCGCAAAGCCTTTGCATGATCGGGAACGTCAGATTCCCCGGTTGCGGGGTGATAATTGCATCGCAAAGCGACCCGCTCAGGCGGGCGTTGCGTTCGATCTTGCCGCTTTGAAGTGAGCGCGTGACGTCGTCAAAACCTTCCGGTTCGGCGGGCCGTGCGCGCAGGCCGGGCGCGTCTGCAGCGAGGGCGAGGGCGATTCCCGAGGTCAGACCACCGCCGCCGCAACAGACCATGACATCGGCCTCGGTCACGCCCAGTGCGGTCATATCTTCTGCAATCTCGAGGCCGACTGTGCCTTGGCCCGCGATCGTCATTTCCGCATCGAATGGCTTGATCAATGTCAGGTTACGTTCCGCTGACAGCCGTTCGCCGATTTCGTCGCGGTCCTCGGTTTCGCGGTCGTAAAGGATCACTTCGGCCCCGAGCGCGCGGGTGTTCTCGATTTTCACGGCGGGCGCATCGGCAGGCATGATGATGACAGCAGGCGCGCCGTGTTCACGGGCGGCAAGTGCGACGCCTTGGGCATGGTTGCCGCTGGAAAAGGCGATGACGCCGGTTTTCAGCGCGTTGTCCGAGAGGGCCGAGACCGACGCCCAGCCACCACGGAACTTGAAAGACCCGGTGTGTTGCAGGCACTCGGCTTTCACAAAAACCTGTCTGCCCGCGATATCATCGAGAAAGGGGGAGGTCAGGATCGGGGTGCGCCGTGCGTGGCCTTTGATGCGGGTGGCGGCGGCGCGGATCATGTCGATGTTCATTGTAGTTTCTCCAGCCAGCGGTGCAGGGCAGCCACGGCATCAGGTTCGTCAAGGAAGGGCACATGCCCGCGGCCTGCAATGTCTGCGCGGATCATATCGGGGCGGCGGTGTTGCATTTCATCTGCGGTCGCTTGGGTCAGCAAATCCGAGTTTGCGCCGCGAATGAGTGCCAGCGGCAATCCCGCCAGCGCGTCAAACAGCGGCCACAGATCGGGGGTGGGTTGCGCGCCGCTGGCCAGCACTGCGTCCCGCAGTTTCGGGTCATAGCGGATGATCAGGCCGTCGGCGGTTTCCTGATAGTGGGCCTGTACTTCGGCAAGCCAGCGGTCCATCGGAACACCGGTGAAATGGGTCCAGAGCTTTGCGCGGGCCTCGGCGGCTTCGGCATAGGTTTTCTGGGCAGGGTTGCGCCCGATGTAGTCCTTGATGACATCAAGGCCCTTTGGCGCAATTTCAGGCCCGATGTCGTTGAGCGCGACGCCCGATAAACGCTCTTTGGCCGTCGCCGCCAGCATCATCGCGATCAGCCCGCCCCGTGAGGTGCCAAGGATAGCAGCCTTTTCCAGCCCCAGATGATCCATCAAGGCCAGCACATCGGCGGCCTCTTGCGGGATCGTGTAGGTGGCAGGATCGGCCCAGTCCGATTGCCCGCGCCCGCGGTAATCGGGGCGGATCAGGCGGACAGGCAGGTGGGGCGCGACATGGTCGAAATCAGCGCCGTTGCGGGTCAGGCCGGCCAGTGCAATGACCGGCAAGCCGGTGCCTTCGTCCGTGTAGTGCAGGCGCAGCCCGTCGGTAGCAGTGTAGCTCGGCATCACAAATGCTCCGGTATTGTGGTAAGGTCGGAAAGCACGTGGTGCGGTGTGGCATAGAGTCTGTCGACCGGTTCGCCCGCGCGGTTCACCCATGCGGTCTGAAACCCGTATCCGGCGGCACCGGCGGCGTCCCAGCCGTTGGACGACACGAAGAGGACTTCATCCTTGGCACAGCCGAAACGCGCGCTGATCATATCGTAAACACGGGTGTGGGGTTTGAAGACGCCCACGTCTTCGACGCTCAGCAGCGCGTCCAGCAGGTCGCCGATATCCGCAGAGTTCACCGCCGCCTGCAACATGTCCGGGGACCCGTTCGACAGGATTGCCGTGGCGATGCCGTGTTCCTTGAGGCTGCGCAACATAGCGGGGACTTCCGGATAGGGGCTGAGTTCCCAGTAGAGTTCAAGCAAGCGGGTGCGCGTGGCGGGATCGGCCAGGCCGTGCGCCTCAAGCGCCCAGTCCAGACCATCCTGCGTGACTTTCCAGAAATCGCAATGCCGGTCTGCCACGGCGCGCAGCCATGAATATTCGAGCTGCTTGCGCCGCCAATCGCGCGCCAGCGCAGGCCAGACAGCGGCGAGCCCCGCGTGCGCGGGGTCTTGGGCGGCCTGCATCGCGGCGGCGTTGACATCGAAGAGCGTGCCATAGGCATCAAAGACGGCAGTGGTGATGGGCATGGGGGTCTCCATTGGGTGAAATCCATCGTGGCACGCCCGCCCGTCCACGAAAAGGGGCAATGCGTTTGCATCCCCTGCTATGATTGCATAGGGTGCGCGTTCAAATTTTGAAAAGGATGAGAAAGCGAGACCATGACCGAAGCAAAAACAGGCGATACCGTAAAGATCAACTATGTCGGCACACTCAACGACGGGCAGATGTTCGACAGTTCCGAAGGCCGTGATCCGTTGGAGTTTGTTGTCGGCTCCGGTCAGATCATCAAAGGGTTGGACAGCGCGATCCCCGGCATGACCGTGGGCGACAAAAAGACCGTCAACGTGCCATGTGATCAGGCCTACGGCCACGCGAACCCGGACGCGCGCCAAGCCGTGCCACGCGAACAAATTCCTGCCGAAATCCCGCTGGAGATCGGCACGCAGCTGCAGATGCAGACACCGCAGGGGCAGGTTGTTCCCGTGACCGTGGCCGAAGTCACCGAGGCCGAAGTGACGCTGGACGCCAACCACCCGCTGGCCGGTCAGGACCTGAACTTCGAAATCGAGGTTGTCGAGATCAAAGCGGCCTAGGCAGGCGGGTCTTTCAAAGCAAAGCGCATCCTGTGCAAACGGGGTGCGCTTTTTGGTTTTGCATTGTTTATTACTTGCAATCCATCTGGTCTGGTCCGACCATAAGATTGGTCAAAGTAATTGGAAGGCCGAGAGTATAATATGCAGTGAGTTACTGCGGAGCAGTGTATGCCAACAATCTCTTTGAACGATAACACAACGGATATTCCGACGCAGTTTGACATTCTTATCGTTGGTGCGGGGGCTGCCGGTTTAACCATCGCAAATGAATTTGTAGGCACAACCAAAAGAGTCTGCGTTCTGGAAAGCGGCGGATGGCAACGCAGTAAGACAAGCGACGACTTGAATGAATTCGAAAGTGTTGGAAGGCCGCGCACCAAGGATGCGCCGGTTCGTTGTCGTGGAGTCGGTGGAACAACGGCGCTTTGGACCGGTCGTTGTGGGGAATTCGATCAAATAGATTACGCTGAGCGGTCGTGGTTGCCTATTTCTGGCTGGCCGATAACATATTCCGATATGAAGCCATTTCTGACACGCGCAGATGGCATTTTGATCCTTCCCTCGCTCCCTTCAGCATCTAAGGGCTTGCGCCAATTAGACAGTCCTGTTGATCAACCATCTTGGAATGAAAAATTCTTCAGTACAGTAGGGTGGCGCTACAGCTCTTCTTCTGAGGCTCACATCCGACAATTTGCGTCCAAAGAGAATTCACTTGGTGTTTTGGATCATTCAGGTTCTCCTATAGCTCTTAATCTTGGACACTTTCTTGGTCCGAAAATCGCACAGAGCGAAAACGTGGTAGTCATTACTGATGCAACGGTAATGCAAATATTGGCTGATAAAGCGGGACCGGTAGTATATGGCGCAATGGTCGCTGCCCCAAATAAGAAAACAGCCAGATTGTTTGCTAGCCAAGTTGTTCTTGCTTGTGGTGGCATTGAAAATGCGCGTTTGTTGCTCGACTCACAAGGATCTAACAAGAAGGGTTTGGGCAATGACCATGATCAAGTCGGACGCTATCTGACTGATCACACCTATACAATCTTGGGAACCTATCAGGGCAGCAGCGGCGCGGCGGTGAGACGGCGCCTTGGGACCCGATGGATCAATCAGCAAGGGCAACGAAAAATCGCCAGTTTTGGTCTGGGGCTTTGTGCTGACCTCCAAAAACGCGAAGAGTTGCTTAATGCGGCGATACATATAGTTGAGTTTGGCGAAAAGCAGAGTGCAGTTTCATCTATTGCCTCCGCCGCGCGAACATTGAAAGCACGAGGAAGCTATCTACAGGCGGCCAAAGAACTGTATGACGGGATGTCACGTCCAAGCAGCTTATTATCCGGTATCCTGGATCGTTTTATTCGCAAAATGCCGCAGCTCCACACACCGGACTTCACCCTGGTTGGTTGCGTTGTTGAACAGGAGCTAAACCCTGATAGCCGCATAACGCTTTCAGATAAGACGAATTGGCTGGGTCAAAGACTACCCGTTCTGGACTGGCGATTTTCTAACAGAGAATATCTCACGGCACGAAGAACGGCGGAACTATTTTTTGCTGATTTAGAAAGGTTGAATCTCCCGAGACCTGTTCCGGCGGATTGGATAGAGGCGGGAGAAGAAGCTTGGTCTGATAGCCTCACCGATCTAGCGCATCCGATGTGCACCACACGTATGTCTCGAGATCCGGCGGAAGGTGTGGTGGATCAAAACTGCCAGGTTCATGGAGTTGCCGGATTATTCGTGGCAGGGAGTTCGGTCTTTGCGACACCTGGTCATATGAACCCGACTCATAACATCGTTGCGTTGAGCTTGCGGCTCGCCGATCATCTCAAGGGGCCGTCTTTTTCAGCGTCTGCTTCATTTGATGGAAGAGCTGCGACAAGCGTCGATCAATAACACTAAATGAAAACTGCTGTTCGCTGCGATATTCCCGAATGACCGCTTCGGGCCGAAAGCGGAAGGTGGGCCTAATCCGGCTAAGGGCTCAAGAGTCCGCAGAGCGGACCTTGGCGCAAACTGCGCCACCGTCTGGTTCAGAAGACAGGTGCTTGGCTCTTTTGTTGATTCCACCTGCGTAGCGCTGGCCAAGCAGCAGTGGCAAGCCAGCTGCCTAGAGTGCTGCTTTCATCTCGGCCAGCCAATTGTCCACAAAGGCATCAAACCGCGCATCCGGCTGGCGGAGGGGGAAGACCTCGGCGAAGGGGTCGGGCGCGGTGATTTTGCTGCCTGACATTTCCTGCAACACGTTGTGGCCGCAGAAGGGGACATAGGTTTCCGAATAGCCACCCTCGTGGACCATCACCAGTTTGCCTTCGCAGACGTCGCGGGCCAGCGCCATGACTTGCGCTGTCATCATCTGGAAGGTTTCGGCGGTGGCCAGCATCCGGCCCAGCGGGTCGTTCGCGGCGGCATCAAAACCGCAGGCGATGATCAGCACATCCGGCGCGAAATCGCGGATGGCGGGCAGGGCGAGACGTTCCATCGCGGCCAGATAGCCCGCGTGCCCTGTGCCGGGAGGGAGGGGGATGTTGAGGTTATGGCCTTTGCCAGCGCCGGTGCCGCGGTCAGTAAAGGCGCCGGTGTCCATGGGGTAATTGCGTTCCTGGTGGAGCGAGACGGTCAGCACATCGGCGCGGTCGTAGAATACGGCCTCGGTGCCATTGCCGTGGTGCACGTCCCAATCAAGCACGGCAAAACGGTTTGCCAGCCCGGCGGCTTTGGCGGCCTCAATCGCAATGCCGATGTTGTTGAGCAGGCAGAACCCGTTGGGATAGTCCGGCAGGCAATGGTGGCCGGGCGGGCGCGAGAGGGAGTAGGCGTTGGTCAGATCACCGCGCAGGACCGCCGCGAGGGCGGCTTTGGCAAGACCTGCGGAGAGGGCTGCGAGTTCATACCCACCAGGACCGAAAGGGGTGCGCCGCCCGAGTTCGCCGCCGCCTGCGTCGGACAGTGCTTTGAATTCATCCAGATAATGCGCAGGGTGGACGCGCAAGAGGTCTTCGCGCGTGGCAGGGGCGGCACCTTGCATGGCGAGGTCTTGGGCAAGGCCTGTTACTTCGATCAGGTTTTTCAGGCGGCGCTTGGTTTCGGGGCTTTCGGGCAGGCCGCCGTCCATCGGCTGGACCAATCCACCCACCGGCAACATGCCTGCGTAATTGCCCCCACCGTGCCAGAAGCACCGTTCGTCCCAGAAGAAACCTGTTGTCATGTGCTGCTAGCCTTTGCGCAGTTGATAGATGCCTTCCGGCAGATCCAGCGCCGCCTCAAGGTCGCGCAGTTGCGTGAGCGACAGCGTGATGCGGACCACCTCATCGGTGCGTGGATCAAACTGGGAGATCGTGACGCAATCATCAAAGGCGTTGATGATGACGTCTTCTTTCAGGGGGGCGGCACCTTCGTCAACCAAGGTGACAACGGTGGCATCATAGTCGTGTTCGATTGTAAACATGGGGCCAGCCTAGCTTGGGATTTGCGGGCTTACAATTGCGCAATGCCCTGTCCTGCGCGTTCGTGTGCCGTGCGATTGTTTGCACAGTTGCCGTGACGCGGGCAAATGCTAGTTTCACGCGGAGCGTAAGTTGTCAGCGAAGGCCCCATGATCCGTTTTTTGCCCCTTCTTCTTTGCGCGGTCATCAGCGCCTGTTCCCCTGTGGTGGTCGAAGCACCGACGCCACAGCCGGTGATGCAAGCGGCCGCACCGGTGTCGCCGCGCCTGTCCCAGCGGCAGGCGGTCGATAATTTCGAATTTGTCGTGCGCCGTGTCAAACCGGTGGCAGAACAATTCTGCAGGAGCAGCCGGCAGCAATCCAACTGTGATTTCCAGATCGTGATTGATACCCGTTCCGAACGTGGCGTGAATGCGTTCCAGACCCTCGACCGCGCGGGGCGTCCGGTGATCGGCTTTACGTTGCCCTTGATTGCCGAGGCACGCAACCGCGATGAGCTGGCCTTTGTCATGGCGCATGAGGCGGCGCATCATATTCTTGGCCACATCGGGCGCCAGCAGCAGAATGCGGCCATGGGCGGGCTTTTGGTGGGGGCTTTGGCCGGTGCGCTGGGGGCTGCGGATATTGAGAGCGCACAACGGATCGGGGCCACTGTGGGCGCGCGGACCTATTCGAAGGAGTTCGAGTTGGAGGCTGATGCGCTGGGCACACGGATCGCGGCGGCAGCCGGATTTGATCCGCTGCGGGGCGCGGAATTCTTCTTCCGCATTCCTGATCCGGGGGATCGTTTTCTGGGCACGCATCCGCCCAACGCGGAGCGCGTGCGCACTGTGCAAAGGGTCGCGGCGGGGCTTTGATGGGTGTAAACCGCAGCAGAGGTAAGGACGAAGCATGATCAAAGGAAGCTGTCATTGCGGTGCTGTGGGTTACACGTTCAACCATGTGCCCAAACGGACAACGTCATGCAATTGCTCGATCTGTCGGCGTTTGGGGGCTTTATGGATTTATGCAAAGGTGCCGAAAATCATGATCACAGGGCCAACGACGGCCTATGCATGGGGTGAGAGGTCACTGGCGTTTCACAGCTGCACCAAATGCGGTTGCACGACCCATTGGGAAAACCTCAAGCCTGACGGCGCCGATGCCTATATGGCAGTGAATCTGCGGTTGGCCGCACCCGAGGTTGTCGCCTCCATCCCCGTCCGCCATTTTGACGGGGCCGATACATGGACGTTTCTTGATTAGGTCAGCGCCGCTGTGGCAATCGCGATGGCAGCAAAAAAGCAGGCCGATGCCGCGACAACGAAGCCATGCCAGATCGCGATAGAGAACTTTAGCGTCTCGCTCGCGTAAAATGGGACGCCTGCCGTATAGAGCAGCCCGCCCACGGCAATCAGCACCATCGCCGCGACGGGCACAACCGGCCAGAGCGACCAGACAAGGGCAAGGCTGAGCCAGCCCATGATCAGATAGAGTGCCGGCCCGAACCGCCCGGGTGTCTGCCAGAAGAACAGTTTGAGTGTCATGCCAATTACGGCCAGCACCCACACGATCGCAAGGATCACATAGGCAAAGCCGCTGCCGATCATCACCACAAGCGGCGTATAGGTACCGGCAATCTTGAGATAGATGGCGGCGTGGTCAAAGCGGCGCAGGAGCGGGCGGATCCCTTCCCACGGGGTCATGTGATAAAAGGCCGAGGCGACGAATGTGGCGATAAGCGTGGCGCCGTAGACGCAAATCGCGGCAATCTGTCCGGGGGTTGCCGTGCCCAGCGACCAGATGATCAGCACAATGGCCCCTGTAATCGCACCCAACACGCCCACCGCATGCATTGTGCCATCAGCGATACGTTCCGAGCGGGCGTAGGTGGGATACATAGAAGATACCTTTTTGGTGACAAAACAAAATTAGTCGGTTCGCCTGTTCGGTCAAATGTTCCGTTGGGTCAGAGCAGGTCTTGGCAGCCGCAGCCTGATGGCGCAGTCTTAGTCTAGATCGCGAAAGGTTAAAATTATGTGGCAACAGGTTTTGCGGGTTCGGCAAAGGGCAATCTGGTCTTGGGACGGGTTTGCCCATGTTTACAAAACAGAAGGGTCATTGTCGCAATGGCTCGTGGCGAATGTGGTTTTTGGCGTGCTGGCATTCGTGTTGCCGCTTTCGGCGGGCGAACGGGGGATGCTGTTGATGGGCGGGATTATCGTGCTGGCCGCTGAATGTATGAACACTGCAATCGAACGTGTTGTGGATGATATCAGCACAGAAAAACGCGATGCTGCAAGGCATGCGAAGGACTGCGGATCGGCGGCTGTGGCGGTGACGGCTGTCGGGGTTGGTGTTGCGTGGGTCTGTGTGATTGTGGGCCTTCTGTGGTAGCGGTCTGTGCGACATTTTGGGTGCGCTCTTTTCAAAGGCGTGTCGCGGGCTAGGTTTTCAATTAGAAACGATGGAGAAACCGATGCGCCTGACGACACTGACCCTCGCCCTGTTCCCTATGGCTGCCGTTGCCGCAGGTGGCGGGAGCGATACGCCGCCCACACCATCCGAGACAACAACGGAATGTGCCGAAGGACAGGTCTTTGATCTGGCGACACAAAGCTGCATGGACCCCGCCGAGAGCACCAATGACGACAGCGCCCGACTGGATGATGTGCGTGAGCTGGCCTATGCGGGCTATTATCAGGCGGCCCTTGATGTGCTGGATACGCTTGAAAACCCTGAGGCCCCGCTGGCGTTGACCTATTACGGTTTCAACCATCGCAAGGCAGGCCGCGTCGATCTTGGCATGGCCTATTATGATGCGGCACTTGCCGCCGACCCGAACAACCTTCTGGCGCGGTCCTATATGGGGCAGGGGCATGTGGCCTCTGGCGATATGGTGCTGGCGCAGGCGCAACTGACCGAAATCCGGATGCGCGGCGGGCGTGATACATGGGCCGAGGCATCTCTGGTGCAGGCGATTACCACTGGAAAGGGCGCATCCTACTGACTTGATCTAGCGCAAGGTGCGGGGTGTGGCGGGGTGCTATCCTCAACCTACCTGCAACCGGAGGATCAACGATGCAAACCCTGGGCGACGCTCGCGAACATTTCTGGCGTGTCATCAAAATGGCCGATGCCTGTGAGGTCGATCTGTCGACCGCGCTGGATGAAAACAGGATCAATATCGACGAATACGCCGATATGATCACCAGTTGCCGAGGTTGCACACAGGTCGGAAAATGCGACCGCCTGCTGGCGGATGGCCCAAAGCTGGACCATGCGCCTGACTATTGCGAAAATCGCGACACGTTTGCAGTGCTGCGGCAGGGTTGAGCGACACAACGCAAGATCTTGAACAGATGATCGCACAAGGCGTTGTGCGATCTCTTTGTCATTCCAGAGGATGAAATGCTGCGCGCGGGCGTAAGACTGGCAGATATCCTACTACGCCCGCAGTAGGCCGTCAGGCCTTTGCCTTGCGCGTGTCCGGATGCAGCGCGGTGCCCAGAATATGCTCTGCCCGATGGATCACCTTTTGCGCACTGCCGACAATCTCGGGCTGGGGGGCTTGGGCGATTGAGTGATCCTTGCCGGGGTAATCCAGCGTTGACAGAAAATGCCGCATGCAATTGAGGCGCGCGCGTTTCTTGTCATTGGATTTCACGACGGTCCAAGGGGCGTCGGCGGTGTCGGTGTAAAAGAACATCGCCTCTTTCGCTTCGGTATAATCCGCCCATTTATCAAGGCTTGCCTTGTCGATCGGTGAAAGCTTCCATTG
Organism: Yoonia sp. R78084; assembly: GCF_044595625.1. Classification (NCBI taxonomy): domain Bacteria; kingdom Pseudomonadati; phylum Pseudomonadota; class Alphaproteobacteria; order Rhodobacterales; family Paracoccaceae; genus Yoonia; species Yoonia sp. R78084. The sequence goes on along the minus strand of NZ_CP138993.1, from coordinate 2,205,203 downwards.
CTTGAGCGGGTCGGTTTCGCGCGCGTCAAAGCGGCGTTTCTGTTCGGTCTGCGTGACCGAGAACCAGTATTTGTAAAGGCGGATACCCGAACGGGTCAGCATCCGTTCCAGCTCGGGCGTCTGGCGCATGAATTCGAGGTATTCTTCGGGTTTGCAGAACCCCATCACCCTTTCCACGCCCGCGCGATTGTACCAGCTGCGGTCATAAAGCACCATTTCGCCCGAGGTGGGCAGGTGTTCGATGTAGCGCTGGAAATACCACTGGCCGCGTTCTTCGTCGGTGGGTTTGTTCAGGGCCACCACGCGGGCGGCACGGGGGTTGAGGTGTTCGGTGAAGCGCTTGATCGTGCCGCCCTTACCTGCTGCATCGCGCCCTTCGAACAGCAGCACAAAGCGCTGACCGGTCTCTTGTGCCCAAAGCTGGACCTTCAAAAGCTCGGCCTGCAGTTCCGCCTTTTCGGCCTCATAAGGGCGGCGGGCCATGCGTGGCAGGTCTGCTGGCTTGCGGGTTCTGGGCGGTTTGGGCTTGTCGGCCACAACGGCATCTTGCATGCGCTTCTCCTTCTTTGCATGGCTGGAATGTAGCAAAGTAAGGCTCCGTTCGCCTTGATGTGGGTCAAGCCTGTGACATTGCGCCGGTTGATTAAGTGCAGGGATGGGCTAACATTCTTTCACATCGTCACCCTAGGAGGACATTATGCGTCTCACAGTACTTGCCTTTGCGATGCTGCCAGCAGCAGCTTTTGCCCAAGATACCACCCTTCCAACCCCGACAGAGCCTGTCGCGCAAACCCAGACCTGCCCTGCAGGCACCGCATGGGATGCGAGCGCCGGCGCCTGTGCGTCCACGTCCCAGTCGGCCGTGCCTGCCATGGGCAGCGGCTGCAGCCATGGCGCTGCGCGTGAGGTCACGTCCTGATCTGAGGACAAGGTCCTGAAGATCATCGAAAATGCACTGAGCGACCGCGGCTCGAAATACGCGGTCGCAGGTGGTCCTGTCGCCTGTGCCGATGAGGCGCGGGCCTTTGTGAAGGCGCTGTGCCGCCGCAAGAAATTCGCCAAAGCGACCCATAATACATGGGCGGTTCTGCTGCCCGACGGCCCCCTGAAAAATGACGACGGCGAAAGCGGCGCAGGGATGGTGATCCTGCGGATGCTGGAGCGCGAGAGGCTGGAAGGCCACATCATCGTGGTGACACGGTGGTTCGGCGGGGTGAAGCTGGGCGGTGACAGGTTCCGCCGTGTGCAGGATGCGGTGCGGGTCTATCTGGATGCGATGGGGGTGTCGGGGTGAACCCCGACCTACGGGGCTTGTAAAGCGGGTTGGGCGTGGTCACCTGTATCAGAGCCGCCCCATTTCGGGACGGCGCTATGAAAGGGATCACCATGTCCTTCAAAGACCTCAGCACACAAAAGACACCCGATGCCGCCGTGAAAACGCCAAAGACCGAAACGGTTGCGGCCAAGCCTGATGCGAAAGCACCAGAAGCAAAGGCACCCGCCAAGAGCTAACGGGATGCAGGGAGAACCCTGCCGAATATGAATATGTGCGAAGGCGTGTCATGTGAGTGATGCGCCTTTTGTTATTGGGGGCAACGGGAGGGCAGCGGCACAAAATTGACAACTTTGGATTGTTCTATGACAGTAGACCTAGAGGTCTGAGGCGAGTTGGAGAATAATTAATGAAACTACCAGATTATCTGCAGCAAGGTGAAGTTGCTCGTTTATTTCCGGTTCTGGCCGACACATCGAAAGAAGGCCGTACCACATCAATTTTCCTGTCCTGTTTATCGAGTGTTGATGAATTTGCGTTACAATTATTGAAGTCCGTCGGTTCTAAAGTTGGGAAGCGAGCGACGCTGAATTGTTTCACAGAGGTTGTTTTCAAAGGTGAGAAAGACACAAAGAATGATCGGCCAGATGGTCTGATTGTCCTCAAGAACGGCAACAAGGAATGGCGCGCCTTGGTGGAGACAAAAGTTGGGACAGCAGAGCTAAGCACCGACCAGATCGAAAAGTATCGTAGCATTGCCAAAGCGAATGACATTGACTGCGTGATTACAATTTCAAACCAGTTTACGTCATTGCCAACAAATCATCCGATGCGTGAGGTGCAGAAAAGCAAATCAAAAATTCCAGTTTATCACTGGTCTTGGATGTTCATCGTGACCGAAGCTGATCTCTTGATCAACAACGGATCCGTTGCCGATTCTGACCAGCTTTTGCTGTTGCGAGAATTGCGTCGGTTCCTAACGCACGAGAGTGCCGGTGTTCGTGGTTTTACCCGTATGCCAGCCGAGTGGCCTGAACTGAACAGACTTGTTTCTGCAGGTGGAAAAATCACGCAACGATCCGATGAAGCGCAGATTGTTGTTGGTGCATGGCACCAAGAAACCAAAGACTTGTCTCTTATTTTGTCACGACAAACGGAAACCTCTGTCAGCGAGCGTATCAAGAGAGCGCATCAAAGCGATATTGCTCTGCGAGATAAGGAGGCGCTCGAAGTCCTGCGCGATACTCAATGCCTGAAAGCGGTCTTCGATGTTCCTAACGCGGCTGCACCTTTGGAAATCTGCGCAGATTTGAAAAGACGTACGATTGACATTGGCATGACCCTCAGCGCGCCTCGTGATCGGAAAACATCAAAGGCACGCGCGAATTGGCTGCTTCGTCAAATAAACACGGATCAAATTGATGATCTTCATGTGCGTATGACGTGGCCCGGGCGCAGTGAAGACACTCAATTCACGGTCAAGGAATTACTCGAAGACGTAAGTATATGCGAAGTCGGAAAGGAAAATTTGCAGGTTCTTTCCTTCTTTATTTTCAACGCAAAAAGGTTAGGCGCCCGATTTACCCAGCAAGCTAACTTCATCACTGATCTCGAAACAGTGGTTCCACAATTCTATCAAGATGTCGGCCAATCCTTGACTGAATGGCGACCTTCGGCGCCGAAGATTAAAGCTGACAGACAAGACGCATCGGATGTGTCGGTAGAGGCACTTGAAGAGCAATCAACAGAAGAGGCGGGGGAGGTATAGGCTATGCGCCTAGAGCCCCCCACAAATCATACTCCCCCGCTTCCTCAACCGTGACGTTCACCACATCCCCCACGGCCAACCCCTCGGCACCCTCATCAATAAACAAATTCCCGTCGATCTCGGGCGCATCCGCCCATGTCCGGCAGGTCGCAATCCCGTCTTCGTCGATGTCGTCGACGATCACTTCGAGCGTGCGGCCGACTTTGGCCTCCAGTTTCGCGGCCGATATGGCCTGCGCCTTTTCCATGAACCTGTCCCAGCGGTCCTGTTTGACCTCGGAGGCCACGTGGTCGGGCAGGGCGTTGGAGCGCGCACCGGCTACGTTTTCGTATTGGAAGCAGCCCACGCGGTCGAGTTGCGCCTCATCCAGCCAGTCCAGCAGGTGCTGGAATTCGGCCTCGGTTTCGCCGGGGTAGCCGACGATGAAGGTCGAGCGCAGGGTGATATCGGGGCAAATGCTGCGCCATGCGGCGATCTCGTCCAGCGTTTTGGCCCCCGCCGCGGGCCGTGCCATGCGCCGCAGCACATCGGGGTGGCTGTGTTGGAACGGGATATCCAGATAGGGCAGCACGCCGTTTGACGGGTCGGCCATAATGGGGATCAGGTCGCGCACATGGGGGTAGGGGTAGACGTAGTGCAGGCGCACCCAAGCACCCAGTTGCCCCAATTCGCGGGTCAGATCGGTGATATGGCTGCGCACCTCGCCGGTTTTCCACGGGTTCAGATCGTATTTGCGGTCGAGCCCGTAGGCGGATGTGTCCTGTGAGATGACCAGCAGTTCCTTGACGCCCGCCTCGACCAGCTTTTCCGCCTCGCGCAGCACCGCGTGGGCAGGGCGGGATGCGAGCCGCCCGCGCATATCGGGGATGATGCAGAATTTGCACTTGTGGTTACAGCCCTCGGAAATCTTTAGATAGCTGTAGTGGCGCGGTGTCAGGCTCACCCCGCTGGCCGGCAGCAGGTCAATGAACGGGTCGGGCGCGGGGGGGACCACGCCATGCACCGCGTCAAGCACCTGTTCGTATTGATGCGGGCCGGTGACCGCCAGAATTTGCGGGTGGTGTTCGCGGATGTAATCCGGCTCGGCCCCCAGACAGCCGGTGACGATGACCTTGCCGTTTTCCTTGAGCGCCTCGCCGATTGCATCGAGGCTTTCGGCCTTGGCGCTATCCAGAAACCCGCAGGTGTTGACGATCACGGCCTCTGCCCCTGCGTAATCGGGGCTGATGGCGTAACCTTCCGCGCGCAGGCGGGTGAGGATGCGTTCGCTATCGACCAAAGCTTTGGGACAGCCAAGGCTGACCATGCCGATCGTCGGCTGGCCCGCACGGGGGGTATCGGTGAGGCGCGCCTTGGGGGCGAGGTCTGGGCGGAGGTTTGGCGGGTTCTGTGTCATGGGCCGCATATAGCGCGGGGCGGAGGTGTTGGGAATGGGCGTATTGGGGTACTGCTTTGCCCGGCGATAGATCAGGATGAAGTGCGTTGTTCTGGTGCGGTGCGGCAAGGCTGCCATGACCGCCGCTTGTGCCGGACACGCGTCCTGACGCCGGATCAGTTCAGAAAGCGCCGGATCACGAAGAGTGTCGCTTGCGGTTGATCCCAGACCACGTCATGTCCGGCATCCGGTATGATGGCAAGACCGGCATGCGCAAACCACGCTACAAATTGGCTTTGTAGTGGACCAAGCCAGATGTTGCAGGACCCTGTGACAAGCAGGACCGGGCCGGTAAACGCCCGTACCTGCGCCCCCAGCCGATCGACAGTTGCATCAGGCGCCCCGCGCCAGACGTTGCTTGTCAGCGCGCCGAAGCGCCAGTTGGGTGCCGTGTAGCCATTGCCACAGTGGTACGGATTATCGGGATGGTTGGCAAAGACGCCGACCATGTGGCCGATCAGAAAATCGTCCTGCGCCGCGCTATCGGGACCTGTGATATGCTGCGTGCGAAATCCGGCAATCACAGCCTGCCACCAGTATGTTGGGCCTGACATATAGGTGCTGCCGGTGGCCGCCCATGCCGTGCGACCTTTTGCATCCAGATATCCGGGTTCGATGAGAATTGCGCTTTGTATGTCGTCGGGGTTCTGGCCGATAAATGCGGCTGCCAGCATGGCCCCCCATGAATGGCCGATCAGGATGGGCGGCTGTTCTGGTGACACGATGTCAATGACAGCTTTGAGTTCTTCCAGATGGCCATCCAGCGTCAGAAGGTCTTGGGGCACACGTTCTGATAACCCTGCTCCTCTCTGATCGTAGAAGACGAGTTGGAAGCGGTCGGACAAAGCCTCTAGTGCCTGCAACGAGCGGAAGTCGCCCCCCGGGCCACCGTGCAGAACGATGATGGTCGGGGCATTTGCAGGGCCGTTCACGATCCGCATATGCAACCTGATCCCGTTGATGTTCATGGCAGGCAAGGACGGATCATCGGTCACCAGTTGCGCGACTGTGTCATCGCCCTGCGTGCCTATAAACAGCCCTGCGATACCGGCTATCAGGCAAAGGACGACAGCGGCGATCCACTTCAAAGCGGTTTTCATTTCAAGGCCTTGTGCTTGGCGACCAGCCTGAGAACCTGCAGCATGAAACCGATCGGGCGTTGCGGCGCGTCGGTCTGATTGAACGACCCGATCAGATAGATATCCTGCTCTGGCGCATAATAGGCGAAAGACCCGCTTGCGCCGGAATGGCCGATCAGTTCCGGTGTGGCGCGAAAGAGCGTCATCCAGCGGGGCAGCTTGATCCGCATCAGCCCATATCCATACTGGACAGGCAAGAAGAGCCGGTTCCATTGTCGCGCCTGCGTCGCGTTCTCTGGCTTGAAAAGCCGGTTTTGCATATAGGCGCGCAGGAACAAGAGCATCTCGTCAAGGGTCGAGATAATACCACCGTCCGGCGCCATACTGGCCAGTATTCGGGGAATGGTCAGAAGTGTATTGTGGTGGTGGAGAGGGAGCCCAACGTCGGACCCTTGCAGGACCTTGGTATCTGTGAGACCGGTTGGCTGGCAGATGCGGGCTTTCAGTGCCTGATCAAAACTCTGCCCCGAAACCTTTTCGATCACTGCTCCGAGAAGTTGGTAGTTTGTATCTGAATAGAAAGACTTACCGCTGTCCGGCGCGGCCTGCGGCGGCAGCGCCCTCGTCATTTGCAGGACATCATCCAGGTCATAGTGGCGGTCCTTGCCTTGTTTGAGATCCGCCGCCAGATTGCTTTCATAATAATCGGCAAGGCCCGAGGTCTGATGCAGCAAATGGCGGACGGTCAGTTCTGCGCTGTAATCGACACCTTTGACGATATGCAGACCTGACAGATCAACATCGGGCAGAATGCTTTGCACTGTCTGATCGAGACGGATCTGGCCTGCGTCAGCAAGTTGCAGGATCAGTGTGGCGGTGAACATCTTGGAGATGCTGGCGATGGCAAAGCGGGTATCCGGTGCGGTGGTGCCGGCGCTGCCTTTGAAATCGACGCGCTTGTCGCCGGATTGAACCCGCAGGATGACATTGTGCGAATAGGGCTTTGCGCATTCGGCATTGATCAGGGCTTGTAGGTCTTGGGAAAGCGTCATCGGTCAAGTCCTCGGGTCGTAGAAGATTATGCAGGCGTCGTTGCAGAAGGCGTTTGGCGCTCAAACACGAGTGTGAGGCCCACCGCGATGAACCATGCGATTGCGCCAAGCCCGAATACCGCGCCCGCAATGTCGCCCAGTGGCGGCAGGATCGTGAGGAACCCGCCAAGTCCGGTCAAAATGCCAAGACCAACGACAGTTTTTCCAAAGCTTTGGTGCAGCAATCCGGCGAGGCTCACACAGAAGATCCAGACGCCGCCCGCGATTTCATTCCCGCCGCCAAGGCCGAGTTCAACCGCATGCAGGGTTTTCCAGAGTTGCACAGCCCCCGCAGTGTCGCCTTGGGCCAGTAGTGCGACCGCACGTTCGGTGGCGACATTTGCGATCATTCCGGCCCCCAGAACGAGGGTTGTCCAAACCAGTCCAAAGGCGAGTATGATTGTGCTCCATTCCGGAGAAACCATCTTGAAACGCCGCGCCAAAGCAACGACCAGAAGCGCGAGTGCCAGCGCGTTGATGACGTAGATCACCGTGTTCCACACGATCAAGACGGTTTGATTTTCCGCGCTGAAGCGGACGACGGCCTCTGCGTCAATGTCGTTTGTGCCGTAGCCCAATTCGGCCAGCAAAGTGACAAGCAGGACAAAGCCGAAGATGTAGGTGGCTGCACAAGTCAGGGCAGCGATGCCGCCGGTGCGTTGCATGTTCATGATTTCTTCCTTTCGGTTGGTCGCCGCAATGGGCTGACCGTCTTGATGGGGGTAAGCGTGTTTTGAAAGTGCTCTTTGAGGTGGTGGGTGCCGTATGGCGTGCCGATCATGTCGAGAGCCAATGCGCTCAGAAAGAAGCGCCCGGGCCCGTTGATGCGGCGCGGCGTCATCCACGGCAACAGGCAGAGTGCCAGCCGTCGGAGCACATCTGGCAAGAAGGTGATCCGGCTTGGCTTTTGCAGACAGGCAAAGGCCAGCTCGGCCAGTTCCTTTTGCGTGAATACGTCAGGGCCACCGACATCAATCCAATCCAGCCCTGCCGCGACGGCGTCTGCGGTCGCGACCGCGAGATCGGCGCCGTGGATCGGGTTGATCCGTTTTTCGCCGGTCCCGAACAGCCAGACCCGGCCGGATTGTGCCATCGCCAGAAAGTCGCCCATGTCCGAGAAATAGCCTGTCGGTGCGACGATTGTGGCGGCGATCGTGCTCTTGTGCAGTTCGGCAACGAAGGCGGATTTTGCGGCCACCATCGGGACGTGTCCCAGATCGGCCGCACGCAGGACGTGGATATAGGCAAACCGGCTTACCCCTGCATTTTCGGCTTCACGCAGAAGATTGAGGTTCGCCTGATAGTCCACGTCCCAATAGCCAAGCCCGTCTGTTTGCCGCGTGATGCCAAGGCATGACACGACCAGTTCGGCACCGGCCATTGCACCTTTAAGACTGGCAGGGTCGGTTGCCTGCGCCTCGACCAGTTGGTCGGCTGCGATCGGTGCGGCAGTGGTTGCTTTGCGCACAAGGGCGATGACGTACCATCCGCGGCGTTGGTATTCTGCGCAGAGATAGCGGCCAAGATAGCCCGTTGCCCCCGCAATAAAGACGCGTTTCATGGCGTGTTCCTTTCGTTTATCCGGCGCGTGTGCGGGTGCGGAACAGGCCTTTCAGGAAAGACCGTATTCCAGGGATCAGCCGCGTTCTGCGCGGCTGATCCCCGAGGCCTACGTCCTGAAAAAGACGTTCCGGGATGTCGTGCCGCCCACACCGCACTTGATAGCCCGTCCCCAAGAGCGGGTCGGTGCGATGACGGGAATTTCCAGCCAACGTCCGGGCCTCAACCGACGACGCGGTGGCCGCGTCCGCGCAGGCATTCCACCACGATGGATTCGCGCCTTTCGCTGACGTCCACGGCACTTGCGATGCCGCCGGCCACCGCGCCTGCAATGGCGCCGCCCATGGCATCGCCACTATCGGCTTCACCAAGTGCGGCACCGGCACCGGCACCAAGGACAGTCGCCGCCATCGTTTCCTGATCGAATTGTTTCTGGCTGCGCGCGAGGGTCTGGCAGGCCTCAAGATCGGCCTGATAGGCCGGTGTCGGTGTACCATCCAGAATGGGTGTGTAATTGGCACCGCTGTCGGCGCAGGCTGCAACCAAACCAAAACCGGCAAGGGCGATAAAGAATGTGTGTTTCATTGTGTGTACTTTCTCTTTTGTGTTTCGAGAAAGCAGATAGCCGGTCGCCGCCTGTCACGGCATGACCGCAGGCATCAATGAATTGACACTTGGTAACAGACCCGATCAAGCCGCCTGATTGAAGTAGGCAGTCGGGCTCAGGCCCGTCCAGCGCTTGAAGGCACGGACAAATGATGAGGCTTCGGAAAATCCCAGCAGATATGCCGTTTCGTTGACGGTCACTTTCTGCGCGTCGAGATACTCTATCGCCATGCGCCTGCGCAGGTCATCATGGATTTCGGCGAAAGTGATCCCTTCATCCTTGAGCCTGCGATAAAGTGTCTGGCGGCTCATGCCGGTATCTTTTGCGACCCTGTCCATCGAGATTGTACCTTCGTGCAGTTTGGGCAGTATCTGTGTTTCAATCTGTGCGCGGATAGATGTGTCGGCCTGCAGTTCCTTGAGCATGGCGTCGGCATGGCGCGTAAAGACACCAAAGGCGTATGCATTTCCCGGTTCGAACAGTGTTTCGGGGCTGTCCCAGACGGGATCAATCCGGAGTGCATTGCGGTTGGCATGAAACTGCACCGGAACGCGGAAGAGCTCTGGATATTGGTCGACATGCGGGGGCGGGGGATAGGTGACCTCCAACCCGACTTCGAAAGTCGCGTCAGGGAAAGACCGACGGAATTCGCTGATGAAGCGCGCAAACGACGCTTCGATGCCCAGATACTGGTCCGGCGGGACAATCAGATGGTCAACAATCCAGAGCCCGTCTTGTGTGTGCTGAAGTTCGAAGCGGGGTGCACCGGCAGGTAGGTTCACGTCGGCCATCAAGTGCAAATAGCGGTTCAACTGGTCGATAGAATGCGCAAGCGACGCCGAGGAGTGGACGATCTGCCCGACAACCGACATGGTCTCAAGCCGCGATTCCAACGTGTGCCTTAGCAGCAAAGCCGTATCGCCGGTTTGCTGTATCGCGGTACCGATCAGCGCCTGATAGGCCCCAACGGGAATGCGATTGTCCTGATCCGACAGATCGTCCTCGGTCAATCCGCTTTCTGCAAGCAGCGTGGTCCGGTTTGCGCCTTTGTCGCATGCGTACTCTGCGAATGCTGCGGCAAAACCCGCTGCCATAGTCTGTTCTGCCACGATCATCACCTCACGCGTGTTTCGCGGCACACAATATGTCTGGTTTGAGGTTTCAATCAACCGACACGGTCTGGCGGCAAGGATTCCAGCCCAAAACGATTGCCTTTCAGGGTTGCGGTATCGCGATTCAGGCAGACAAGCGCAGTGCCGTGCCGTCGTCTATGCATAGCGCACAGGCTCTACGCCATCATCAAACGTGACGTGTCTGGACCGGACAGCTGTGCCTTCGACGGCGACCGGCTGAGAGATGCGGTCCATCCTGAAGTGCCGGAAATCCTGGCGCAAAGGATCCCACGCGACAAGATACCAAAGAGGTGGCAGGATAAGCATGGCTTGTGGCTCAACCTGACGCTCGGTTTTGACCCCTTTTGCATCCGAATACTGGAACCGAAGGCATTGTCGGCAAAGAAAAGCCTGTTCAAATGCGGGCAAGAGCACAGGGACCATCTCTTGCACCCCTGAAGTATCAACCGCAGCGGCGAGTGGCCCGACGTAGAGACACTCGAGTAACCTGCGCAGATCGCGCAGCTTGTCAGGTGGCAGCGCCTTTTCGATCTTGGCAAGCCCCGCATCGGCCAGACTGGAGAAGGGTAGCATTGCCGCAGCGCGCATGCTTGCCACGCTGATGATCAATGCGAAAACCTCGGGAACCGACAGCTGGGCTCTTGTCTGCACTGAACTCGGGTCCAGATACAATCCACCCCCGCGTCCCTGTTCTGCGTGAATGACATAACCCTCGTCCCGCAGGGCCGAGAGGTCGCGGATGATTGTGCTGCGCGATGCACCGACCTCAACGCACAAGGCCTCAATGCTGCTCGTGGCGCTTCGGCGCAGGCTGCGGACGATGGCATCTTGTCGGATACGGCTCTTCATTATGATCGTTTACCACACAAAGGTGTCAATTTCTGGAATGTTTTTGAAGTAGCCGTTTCTCGGTTCATCAATCAGGAGAAACGACCATGCAAACGACCACAAACTTTCCGGCACCGACCGTTGTCACATTGAACGGCATTCGGCTCGAAGTCTTTGAAGCAGGACAAGAGAACAGAGGAAATCCGATTGTTTTATGTCATGGATGGCCAGAGCATGCCTATTCCTGGCGGTATCAGATGCCCGCACTTGCGGCGCAGGGCTATCACGTGATCGTTCCGAACCAGCGCGGATACGGAAACTCATCGTGCCCGCCGGAAGTCACAGATTATGATATCGCCCATCTGACCGGAGATCTTGCAGCGCTTCTTGATCACTATGGCTATCACGATGCTGTTTTTGTGGGCCACGATTGGGGGGCAAACGTGGTCTGGAGCATGGCGCTTTTGTATCCGGAGCGCGTGAAAAGCATCATCAACCTCGCGTTGCCCTATCAGCCCCGCACGCCAGTGCCCTGGATCGACTTCATGGAGGCCGTGTTTGGCGAGGACAACTATTTCGTTCACTTCAACCGCAAGCCCGGCGTGGCAGACGCCATTTTGCATGCCAACACGCATCAATTCCTTCGGAACCTGTTTCGCAAGAATCTGCCATCGGTTCAGCCCGATCCCGGCATGATGATGATCAATCTGGCAAAGGCGCCGTCTGCCCTTGGTGAGGCCGTACTGAGTGACCGTGATCTTGCTGTCTTCGCGGCATCTTTTGACGCGACAGGGTTCACACCGAGCATCAACTGGTACAGGAACATGGATCGCAACTGGCATATTCTGGCGGATGTTGATCCGGTCATCGCAAGACCCGCGCTGATGATCTACGGAGAGCGTGACATGATCCCCGAATCTGACAGTCTTGCGGATTTTGTACCCAACGTTGAGGTGGCGCGCCTTCATTGTGGACATTGGATTCAGCAGGAGATGCCCGAAGAAACGAACCTGCTGATCTTGCAGTGGTTGACAGAGCAGACTGCAAGTACAGCCGTTTCCGTCGGAGCGCAGCGGTAAAGCCATTCGCGTGCTGGACCCTGCAAAGGGCTGTCGCAACTGCCAACTCAGGTTGGCAGTTGCGTGAAAGAGCCTGATCCGTTGCTGCCTGACAGTTGTTGTGCCACCTGATGTCAGCCGACGGTGACCTGTCTGCCGATCCCCGGCAAGACAAGCAACCAAAGACAGAATGCCGTTTCAGCGATGAGCGGAACCACATAGGCTGGTGCAATGAGTCCATGCAAATCCGGTGCAGCAAAGCGCAGGATGCTGCCTGTCAGGTACACCAGCCCCGACAGGCCGATACCAAGACCCAGAATGCGCGGAACAAAGCCGGAGTTGATGATCAGCACAGCCGTCAACAGACAGTTCACACCAAAGAAGATCAGGCCCAGATCGTAGCCATAGGCGTGCAAGCTGATGAAGCTCAGCGCCAGGCCGGCATCACCGACGACGAGCGCCGCCTGCAGGTTGAGCAGGCCCGCCGCGATCAAGCCCGACTGGAGCAGCCGGAAGACCAGCGCGCCAAGTGCCAGCCCTGCTGACACTGGACGCAACATCAAGAAGAGCAGAACAGCCAGTGCCGCGTCGGCCAAGGCCATCACGACGTCTGCCAAAATCGAAAAGCGGAACCGCATGGCTTCGGCGCCGATCGCCTGCATTGTCCGTTCCGCTGATCCAAAGTCGATCAGCGGCCCGCGCAAGGCAACCTCTGATCCGACGCCGCAGAGGATGATGATCAGGTAGAACAGGCCAGCAAGGCGTGCCTGCTGAGGGGGAATGGGAAGCGTTTTCATCTCGGCACCCCCTAGACCACGACGACATTGCCGCGCTTGCGGCCTGTTTCGACGTAACGGTGGGCCTCGACCAGATCAGCGAGCGGATAGGTGCGGTCCATCACCGGCGCGAACGCGTTTTTGGCCATCAGCGCGAGGATCTCTGCGAGTTCTGCACGATGGACGGCAGGTTTTGACATGCCTGCTGCCGCGAACCTTGCCTTTTTGTGTCCGAACAAGCCTGTGAGGATCATGTCGCGCAGCAGCGCCAGCCCCAACACCGGACACATGTAGGTCCCGTCTTTGGTCAATGCGGCTTTGGCGGCGCCGAAGGATGCGACACCGAGCGTGTCGAAAATGACATCGTACGTGATGCCGCGCGTGAGCGGGTCTTGGGCTTTGTAGTCCACAACATAATCCGCCCCGAGCGACCGAAGCAAGTCTGCGTTGCGTCCGCTGGCGCTGGCGGTCACCTGCGCACCCAAAGCCTTGGCAAACTGGACTGCAGCGGTGCCGAGACTGCCTGAGCCGCCCAGTATGAGGACCTTTTGACCCGGCTGGACGCCTGCGATGCGGGTCAGGAAATGCCATGATGTCATGGCCCCGTCAAAAAGCGTGGCGGCCTCTTCGTGGGACACGGTGTCCGGCTTTTTCAGAAGGCTGCCGTTCTGGTCCAGACAGATGTGTGTGGCGTTGGCGCCGAACTGCAGCCCCGCTTCGCCGAAAACGGCATCGCCGACACGGTATTTTGTTACCTCATCACCGACCGCGATGATCTCACCGGAAAAACATGTTCCAGACAGTCCGGCCCGTGGCCGCTTCAAGCCCAGGAAAAGGCGCGCAAATTTCGGCTGGCCGGCCCGCATCAAACCATCGGCGCGGGAAACGGCAGAGGCGCGAATGCGGATCAAGACTTGGCCGGCTGTGGGTTGTGGAGCGGGCCGTGAGACAGGTTTGAGTACGTCGGGACCACCGTAGCGCGTGACGTCCCATGCATTGAATGTGGCTTTCATGATATTCTCCTTTTGCATGAAAGAAGAAATACCGGATTTAAAATGATCCAATAATTGTCTAAGATGAAACAGATCGGATCATATACGTTACAGTGTCATGTTGGATTGGAAATCACTGCCTGCCTTCCTTGCCGTTGCGCGGTCAGGGTCACTGCGCGCGGGTGCCGAGCAGGTGAACGGGACGCACGCCACAGTTCGCCGCCAGATTGAAGGTCTGGAGGCGCAATTGGGCACGACACTGTTTCGCCGGAACGCTGGCGGGCTGACACTTACGGCTGCAGGGCGGCGTTTGCTGCCGCAGGCGATTGAGGCAGAGGCCGCGCTGCTTAAGGGGTTTAGTGCTGTGAAAGGGCTGGATCGTGAAGCATCGGGGCGGATCCGGCTTTCTGCTGATCCGATGACGGCGCATTATCTGCTCGCCCCAGTTCTCGCGGATTTTGCCGCGCTCTATCCCGAGATCGAGATCGAACTGAAGCTTTCCTACTTCCTCGACTCGATTGAAAAGGACGAAACGGATGTGTCCATCCGTCACGTGCTTTCGGTTGACGAAAATGCCGTTGGCCGTAAGCTGTTTCCGCTCTCGCTGGGGGTTTTTGCGTCCCGCAGCTATATTGACGCCAAGCTGCCAAAGGCGGGCACGAAGGGCAAAGGCCTGAACTGGATTGGCTACGGGGACGTGCCCGAGATGCAAACGATGATTGCGGCCACACCTTTTTCGCAGGCACGTGTCCGGCATATCGTGGGCGATCCGCAAATGCACCTGCATCTCGCCCGTGCGGGGGCTGGTATGACGTTCCTTGCGCATTGGGCGTCAACGGTGTTTCCGGAACTCCAGCGTGTACCCGGAACGCAGTTGGATCAAAGGCGCGCGACATGGATCCTTTTGCATGGTGGATTGCGCCGCGTGCAGCGCGCGCGCCTTTTGGTGGATTATCTGAGCGCGGCACTTCTGGAGCGGCGGGCCGCGTTTATCGGTCAGTAAAACCTCTGGCAGCTAGGCCCAAACGACCGCAAGTGTAAGGCACAACAGCACTGTCATGATCGGGCCCCAGAGCCTGCGTTCTGCTGAAGATGGCGTAATCCAGTTCAGGATGGTTGAAATGCCGATGACAGCCACCGCAGCCCAAGTTGTCCAGCGCGGCCAGTTTGGCCAGTGTCCGTCTGCTGAAAGGAGCGCCAATGCGATCGCCCCCAGCAGTAGGATTGACACGGCTGCAATGATCCGCCCCGCCAGCGGTAAGGGCCCATCGACCTGACCGCCCTGGGTCAGCCGCCCCCATGGTGCTCCGGCGATAAGCGCCACCTGAAAGCCGATGATGCCGACGATCATAAGACAAATGAGATAGATCATGGAAATCATCTTACCCATGTGAGGGCGGCCGCATCAATCGGCGCTTGAAGCCGGGAAACCTGAATCACACCGGCTGTGTCTGGTTTTGTGTCACCCACAAGAGCCCGAAGAGTAGCAGTGCGGCGGATACAGTGCAGGCGATCGTGCGGACAGAGTTCCAGAAGGTCCAGCGCGGAACGTAGGTCTGCAGCCAGTAAGCGCGTGTCATGTCTGATGACATCTCCATGCCCGCCAGCGCCTCGTTCATCGGGACGTTGAAGAAGACTGTGACGCCGAAACAACCGACAAGATAGACAAGTCCGGCCAGCATTATCAGCGTTCCTGCGGGTCCGGAAAGGCCAAGCGCGCCATAGCCTGCGATGATCAGCGATATTGCTGCCATGCCCAGAAACAGCGCCATGAAAACCCAGCGAAAGACCTCGCGGTTGATGACCTGCATGGCTTCGACGCCGCCATGGCCGCCCGTCTGTGCCAGAGACCGCATGATGAAGTCGGAAAAGGCAAGAAAGACGCCGCCCACAAGGGCGTATGCGAGAATTGCGAATTGGATGAGAAAGAAGAAAGTGGTCGACATTGTCGGGACTCCTGATTGCGTGAGGCGGCAGGAGAACGGTGTCTCCTGCCTGATGGGGTAGGGTGGGTTATGCGGCAGCAGACCATGCGCCTGCGGCCATTGCAGTTTCGGCAAATTCAGCGAAATCGCGGGGCTTGCGGCCTAAAGCACGTTCAACGCCGTCGGCGGTATTGGCATTCCGGCCATCCAGCGTTTCGCGCGCGATCTGTGTGAAAACATCCGCCACAAACTCACCGCCGGCTGCCGCCACATTGGCGTGGAAATCGTCATAGCTGATCGGCACGTATTGGATGTGGCGCCCAAGCGCTTTGGTCAGTTCCCCGGCCATCTCGGCGAAGGTTATCAGGCGCGGGCCGGTCACCTCATAGCGTTCGCCCAGATGCCCGTCTTCGGTCAGGGCCGCGACGACAACATCGGCGATGTCATCAATGTCGATGATCGGCTCGACAACGTCACCGCCCGGCATGGGGAGTACACCACCCATGATCGGATCGCGCAGATACCCTTCGCTGAAGTTCTGCGCAAACCATGCGGCCCGTACGATGGTAAAGGGCAGCCCGGAGTTGCGGACGATATCTTCGCCCATGCTGGCGAAATGCTCGCCCCGACCGGACAGCAGGACGATATGCTGGAGTCCGGTTTCCTGTGCGACTTTGGTAAAGGCCGCCAGCTGTTCCACAGCACCCGGGAAGGCGAGGTCGGGGAAATAGGTGACGTAGGCTTTGGAGACGCCGCGCAGGGCAGGGGCCCAAGTAGAAGGGTCTTCCCAGTCGAAAGGGGTTTCGGAACGTCGCGCGCCGCGGCGGACAGCGATGCCTTTGGCTTCGAGTTTGCTGGCGACGCGGGAGCCGGTCTTGCCGGTTGCGCCGATAACGAGGATTGGTTGGTCAGTCATTTTCATTCTCCTTGGTTCAAGTTGATGGCCAAGGTTTAGAAAGATTGACGGGTGCCGGTATTGACCACCATTGCCAAGATTTTGACATTTGCTGCCAAGGCGGTTTCGCATGGGATCATACCGCAAAACAAAGAGCGGCGCCGGGATGCCCGACGCCGCTTTCTTCAGGTGCAGTGTTCTGGTGTGGTTACTCTGTTTCGTAGAGCGTGAATTGCATCTCTGCGGCTTCTTCGCGAAGCGGCTTGCAGGCCGTGTATTCAGGCGAGGTAAACCATGTCTTTGCCGATGCGACATCGGGGAAACGCACCATGGCAACGGATTGTTTTTCTTCTTCTCCAACCAGCGCAGTTACTTTCTCGCCTATGGCGACAAACTCGCCACCGTGGGCCAATACGGTCGGGCCTGCCGCAGTGGCATAGGCGTCCATTTTTGCGGCATTCTTCACGTCGAAACGTGCAACGATAAGTGCGGTCATTTTCTCTCTCCTTGGTTCAGTTTGATGGCCAAGGTTTAGAAAGACTGACGGGTGCCGGTATTGACCGCGCCTGCCACTGCTTTGACATCTGCGGCCAATACTGCAGTGTGCCGCGCCTTACTTGAGCGATTTCCGGTAGGTTGCGGGTGTCACGCCCATCCACCGTTTGAACGCGCGGTTAAAGGCGCTTTGCTCGGAATAACCGGTCAGGAAGGCGATCTCGGACAGTGCGTAGCGTTCTTCGCGCAGCATGGCTGTTGCGATCTCGCGGCGGGTCTCTTCTGTCAGGGTTTGAAAGCTAAGCCCCTGTTCTGCGAGCCGCCTGTGAAAGGAGCGGGCGCTCATGCCGAGCGCGCGGGCGATCTGCGCCATTTTTGGCAAGCCTTCGCTCAGTGCGCGCGCGATTTCGCCTTTGGTCCGGGTTTGCAATGCGGGGGTGTCATCAATGCGGGCAAGTTCTTGGTCCAGATGTGACACCAGAAACTGTGTGATCCCTACATCGCCAAGCAGATTGGGCGCAGAAACTGCGTCATGGGACATCAGCATCGCATCCATATCCGCCCCGAAATGAACCGGACAGCCGAAATAGGCTTCGTGATGCTCGTGTTTCTTGGGCGCGCTGTGCCTGAAGTAGACCGCCAGCGGGGCAAATGGTCGGGGCGACACCTGCCTGCCAAGTGACACACCACTGACGAGGTCCGCCTCGATCGAGATGCGCATGCCAAGCCGCCGCGCCCCATCGCGGTGCTCGATGAAGAGGTAACCGTCATCGGTGTTACGCAATTCGTATCGCGCCACACTGGTCCACAGACGCCAGTATCTTTCGACGCGGGAAAAGGACCCCAGCAGATTGGGCGCAGCCTTCCACGCAAGACCGAGGGCGCCATATTCGTCCGGACGCATCGCTTTGCCGACGATCACGGGCAGTGGGGTGATATCCATCTGCTGTGCCATCATCTCGATCATGCTGTAGTAGTCGTCTTCATCCAGCATGTGGGTCGGGTCCGAAGGGCCGTCCGCATCCAGACCAACCGAGGCAAGCACAGCCTTGGTATCAATCGCGTCGCCCGCGGCGTGCGCGACCTTTCTGGCAAAGAGCGAAGTAATCTGACCCATGTTCGCAGGTTAGCCTGATCGAAAGAACGCGCCAAGTGGCAGCCATGCGTTCGCTGCGCGGGTCAGCTGCGCCGCTCTAACGCCTCTCGGACGAAAGGCTTATGGCGCAGCCTTCGGAACGCTCATTCCCCGCTTGCCCGGTCATGGCGGTTCAACCAGTCCGGACCACGGATGACATGCCAGCATTGTCCCAAAACAAGCGGCACGAGGCTGGCACATGCTGCAAGCGCCAGTCCTTTCCAGCCAGGATCCGGCAGACCCAGAAGGACCGAGAGCCACGGCACCCACAACGCTATTCCGATCAGCGCGAGGCACAGGAAGATCGCACCCCAGACATAGAGGTTGCCTGTGACCTCATTGCTGAGAATCCCTGCATCGGGGTCACGCACGTTGAACACATTCCACAGTTGCGCCAGCGCCAGCGTAAGAAAGGCAACTGTGATGGCCGGACCACTATCAAGGTGCAGCCAAAAGAGCGCCAGCACAAAGGCCCCGAGAGTTGCCACCGTGATAGCAGCGCCGAGAATGGCAATCAGTATCCAACGTGGGCGGTCGACGATCTCTTGTGCAGGATCGCGTGGCGGTTTTTGCATAATGGTCTCATCGCCGCGCCCCAGACCAAGTGCGAAGGCCGGAAACACATCCGTGACGA
The DNA here is from genome assembly GCF_044595625.1 of Yoonia sp. R78084. Classification (NCBI taxonomy): domain Bacteria; kingdom Pseudomonadati; phylum Pseudomonadota; class Alphaproteobacteria; order Rhodobacterales; family Paracoccaceae; genus Yoonia; species Yoonia sp. R78084. Next base: position 2,186,519 of record NZ_CP138993.1, on the reverse strand, counting down.
GGTTCAGAAACAGGATCTGCAAAGGGAGGAGTGGTGCCGGCAAACCGGCGCTCACGGCAATGCCGACCACCAGAACCTCGCTGACGTTGCATGACATCAGATAGACGACAAACTTGCGAATGTTATCGAAAATCACGCGGCCCTGACGCATCGCTGCGATGATGGTGGCAAAGGCATCGTCCTGCAAAACCATATGTGCGGCCTCTTGTGCCACCTGCGTGCCACGTTGCCCCATTGCGATGCCGATATCGGCCTTCTTGAGCGCCGGCGCGTCATTGACGCCGTCACCGGTCATCGCCACGATATGCCCCGCATTCTGAAAGAGTGATACAAGCTTCAGTTTTGTGTCGGGCGCGACACGGGCAAAAACGTCCGCAGACAGAAGCCGTGCGCGATCCTGATCACTGATCTGGTCGACATCCAGATCGGCCAGTTCGCGGCCTTCAACCACGGTCAGATCACCATGCCCAAGGCCTGCTTCGCGTGCAATTGTTTCGGCTGTGCTGGCGTGATCGCCGGTCAACATAATGACGCGGACGCCGGCCGCGCGACTTGCAGCGATTGCATCGGGTACATCTGCGCGCACAGGATCAAGCAAACATACAAGACCGACCAGCGTGAGCCCTTCATAATGTGGCGCATCTTCACTGTCGGCGTGCTTCATCGCCAGCGCCAGCAGGCGCAGGCCTTCGCCCGCCGCCTCAGCACTGCGGTCTTTCCAGTCCTGTCGCGCGTGATCGTCCATGGCGCGCGCGCCATCTGCTGTCTGCACTTGCGTGCAGACGTCGATCACGGCCTCGGGTGCGCCTTTGACGGCCACCAGATAGGCATTGGCCCCGCGATGGACCGTGGCCATCATCTTGGTCTCAGGGTCAAAGGCGTGTTGGTGGACTTTTTCATTTGCCGCCAGCAATCCATCCCGCCCGAGCCCGGCTTTCTGGGCAAGCGACAGAAGCGCGATTTCCATCGGGTCGCCTGAGTGATGGTGCTTTGCGCCGTCGCCCAAGTCTGCATTGTTGCACAGCGCCCCGATCCGGATCGCCCAAGCCAGACGATCATCACTGACAGGATCAATTGTATCCCCGGCAATAAAAAACCTGCGAACATCGCCGTCGCTTTCGACACGCACCTGAGCATCAGCCAGCAAAAAGCGCGCCGCACTCATGCGGTTTTCGGTGAGTGTTCCGGTCTTGTCTGTCAGAATAACTGTAGTGGCCCCGAGTGTTTCGACTGACGAAAGCTGCCGGATCAATGCGTTGCGCTGGCTCATCCGCCACATCCCGTGCGCAAGGCTGAGCGTCGCGACCACCGGCAAGCCTTCGGGAATGGCGGCAACGGCCAAAGCAACCCCGGTCTGCACCATCTCTGTCACGTCATAGCCGCGCAAGATACCCACCACGATCGTCAAGACTGCCAGTGACATTGTCAGCCAGACGAGCCGATGCCCCAACTTGTCCAGCCTGCGTTCGAGCGGGGCTGTGTCGCTTTGCGCTGATTGCGCAAGGTCGCTGATCTGGCCGATTTCCGTGTCCATGCCCGTCGCGACAACCACACCCTCACCCGTGCCAAGCGTGATCGCTGTGCCTTTGAAGGCCATGCTGGCGCGATCACCCAAAGCGGCGTCCTGTTCTGAAGGGTTTCGTGATTTCATTACCGGCACAGACTCACCGGTGAGTACGGATTCATCGGCCATGAGACTTGCGACTTCGGTCAAGCGCATGTCTGCGGTCACCATATCGCCGGCCTCGAGGATCACGACATCGCCAGGCACGAGCTCATGTGCGTTGACCTTTCGCACATCGCCGCCGCGCCGCACCCGCGTCTGCACCTGTGCAATCTGCATCAGTGCCTCCATCGCGCGGGCGGCCCTGAGTTCGGTGAAAAAGCCGATTGCCCCATTGATCAGCAGCACAACGACAATTGCGATGCCTTCTGCAATGTCACCCAGAACGAAAGACATCAACGCCGCAGCGGCAAGCAGCCAGACGATCATGCCCTTGAACTGGTGCAGAAGGATCGACAGGGTACTTTTCTTTTTCTGTTGGCGCAGTCGGTTTGGCCCTTGTGCGTCCAGTCTCGCGCGTGCGTGGGATTGGTGAAGCCCCTGCGCGGTATCGACCTCCAGTCGGGCGCCTATTTCTTCCACCGATTGCGCATGCGGGTTTTCGACCAGGGGTTCGGACATCATGTTCCTGCTTTATCTGGCAAGGTTGCGCCAATGTGCCTGCGACGCGGTTCCGTCGGAAACTGCCACACTGTGTTTGATGTCGCTTTGACCCTGATCAATCAGCCGTCCGGATTGACCAATGGCACGGCACAAAACCGGCCGCGTTCGAAAAGGTGTCAACCGGTGCAGGTCTGCACGGCAGCAAAGGTGTTGCGTGCTGCCATGATCATCTGGTGATTGTTTGGGGCCTTAAACCCCCAGACAATGCCGCATGATCGCCTTTTGCGCATGCAGCCGGTTTTCGGCCTCGTCAAAGATCACAGAATGGGGGCCATCCATCACGCTGCTTGTCGCCTCGTCATCGCGGTGCGCAGGCAGGCAGTGCATGAAGAGCGCGTTGTCCTTGGCCTTGGCCATCAGCGCGTCATTCACCTGATAGCCGCGCAACTGGTTGTGCCGCCGCTCGCGTGCGGATTGCGGGTCGTGCATGCTGACCCAAGTATCGGTCACCACCAGATCGGCGCCCTGCACAGCCTCATTGGGGTCACGCACGGTTGTATAGAGCCCGTCCAGCGCAGGTTCTGGATCAAGCGGCGGCGGCCCGGTAAAGACCAGATCGAACTCAAACTGTTTGGCGGCATGGGCGAAGCTTGCAAAGACGTTGTTGCCGTCGCCTGACCAGACAACCTTTTTGCCCTTGATCGGGCCGTTATGTTCCTCAAACGTCATGATATCGGCCATGATCTGGCAAGGGTGCGTGCGGTTGGTCAGCCCGTTGATGACCGGCACAGTGGCATATTCGGCCATATCTAGCAGCGTTTGTTCCTCGAATGTGCGGATCATGATCAGATCGACATAGCGCGACAGGACCCGTGCGGTATCGGCAATTGTCTCGCCATGGCCCAATTGCATATCCGCCCCCGACAGCACCATGGTCTGCCCGCCCATCTGGCGCACACCCACATCGAAAGACACGCGGGTCCGTGTTGAGGGCTTTTCAAAAATCAGCGCCACCATATGCCCCGCGAGCGGCTGTTCGGCGTCCGGCGTGCCCTTGGGCAGACCGGCGCGGGCGGTTTTCATCGCTTTGGCATTGTCGATGATGTTGCGCAGCGCATCGGTGGGGGTCGTATGGATATCAAGAAAATGGGTCATGTGTTTCGCTTTTGTTGGGCCGTATCCGACCAGTCAGTTCAGAGATGGGTCATTACCTGGACAAGGCGTCCTTCGGCTGTCGTGGTCAGTCGTCGGTTCATGAAACCGGCCTGCTTATAGATCGTGATGGTGCGGGTGTCGGTCGTCCCCGGTGCCACGGCCACCATGGGGTATTTCAGGCGCAGGCTGCGTATATACGCTTCGATATAGCCGACAGAATGGCCCTGTCCCATGAAATCGCTATCGCCGACAAAGGTGGCCATGACCCGCGCGCCAAACGGCAGGTCCGCATATTGGGGCATCTCAAAGGCGCGGGCGTCGTGATCGTGGATATAGGCAAAGGGGTGGTCGATCAGGCTCACCACCCGCATGTCAATCGCGGCACTGTCCATGTCTCTTTCCATCAGCGCAATTTGCTTGTCCGCATCGGGCCACCAGACTTTGACGTGCGCCGTCTGTAACCAGCGGCGCATCAAAGGCAGGTCTGCCTCGGTCAGGTGGCGGAACGTGTAATTACGCATTGGCCTCCTTTACATGGGATGCCGCAGCATCAAGCTTCTCCACCGCCAGCGCGATATCGTCGTCGGTGATATTCAGCGCGGGCAGAAGACGCACGACATTGTCCGCCGCAGGCACCGTCAGCACCCCTTGGGCAAATCCCGCCGCGACCACATCGCTGTTTACGGCCTTGCATTTCAGGCCAAGCATGAGCCCCGATCCGCGCACGGCTTCGAACACATCCGGATGTGCCGCCACCAGCCCTTCGAGCTTTTGGCGCATCATCCCCGCCTTGCGGTTCACCTCGGCCAGAAAGGCATCGTCGCCCACGATCTCCATCACCTTGGCGCCCACGGCACAGGCCAGAGGGTTGCCGCCGTAGGTGGACCCATGCGTGCCTGCCGTCATGCCAGATGCCGCATTCTCCGTGGCCAGTACAGCGCCCAGCGGAAAGCCCCCGCCAATGCCCTTGGCGACCATCATGATATCAGGTGCGATGCCCGCCCATTCATGGGCAAAAAGTTTACCGGTCCGGCCCATGCCGCACTGCACTTCATCCAGGATCAACAGGATGCCGTGTTGGTCGCACAGATCGCGCAACCCTTTCAGACAGACATCCGGCAAAGGGCGGATGCCGCCTTCGCCCTGCACCGGCTCGACCATGATCGCCGCGATCTTGTCCGAGACCGCGGCCTTCAGCGCATCGTGGTCACCAAATTCCAGATGGGTGAAACCGGGCAACAACGGGCCAAAGCCCTTGGTCATCTTCTCGGATCCTGCCGCCGCAATCCCTGCACTGGAGCGGCCATGGAACGATCCCGAAAAGGTGATGATTTCGGTCCGTTCGGGCTGGCCTTTGTCGTACCAGAATTTGCGGGCCATTTTGACGGCCAGCTCGCAGGCCTCGGTGCCGGAGTTGGTGAAAAACACCGTATCGGCAAAAGTCTGTGCCACCAGCGCATCGGCCAGCTGTTGCTGGGCGGGAATATTATACAGGTTCGACACATGCCACAGCGCCTGCGCCTGCGCGGTCAGTGCTGCGACCAGAGCAGGGTTGGCATGCCCCAGCGCATTCACGGCAATCCCCGCACCCAGATCCAGAAAGCGCCGTCCATCTGCTTCCGTCAACCAAGAGCCTTCGCCGGAAACGAAAGTCAGCGGTGCGCGTGAATAGGTTGGCAGAATAGATGGGATCATGGCGATCTTCCTCAAAGGTAAGCCCGATTGGTGCAGGACCAAGCGAGAGCTGTCAATAATGTTAGGGGTTTACGATGGACGTGGCAAAGGGCGGCGCAGGTTAGCGTCGGCGTCGGCTCTCGAATGTTGCACAGGTCATCATGTGGCCCTGATAACGTAGTCTTCATTACGAGGGAAGCCGCAAAAACCGCCGTTTGCTGTTGTGGCATCACGATCTGTCTTGCGCGGTTCACCGAACAGGTTCAATGAGCGGGCATGACCCTGCGTGCCGCCAACCCGCCTCTTGCTATTGCCTTCATGCTGACGGCCACTGCGTTTATTGCGGCGACGATGGTTATGGCAAAATCCTTGGGCACCGATACTTTGGGCCCGCCCTTGCACCCTTTGCAAATCAGCCATGGCCGTTTTTTGTTTGCATTTATCGCGATTGCTACAGCGGCTGCAGTGCTGCGGCCGAGGATTGCACAGCCGAACCTGAAGCTACATTTTGGCCGGACGCTCTTTGGTTGGGGTGGTGTGACCTTCATGTTTTCAGCCGTGGCCTTTATTCCGCTGTCAGATGCTACGGCGATCAGCTTTCTCAATCCTGTGTTCGGCATGCTTCTTGCTATTCCGCTGCTGGGTGAACGTGTCGGGCCGTGGCGCTGGTTTGCAGCCGCCACCGCCTTGCTTGGCGCGCTGATCTTGCTGAGGCCCGGCCCCGAGAGCTTTCAACTGGCCGGTTTGCTGGCACTGGGGGCCGCGCTTTTGATGGGGATGGAGTTGATATTCATCAAGAAACTCGCCAACCGCGAACCGGGGTTCCAGATCTTGCTGATCAACAACGCGATCGGGCTGAGTATCGCAACACTGGCAGTCCTGCCCGTCTGGGTGCCACCAACGGGCGCACAATGGGGCGCGCTGGCGGCGTTGGGGGTGTTGATGGCCACCGCGCAGGCGTGCTTTGTGAACGCCATGGCGCGTGCAGATGCGAGCTTCATCACGCCCTTCAGCTATGTCACGCTGATTTTTGCCGGTCTTTATGATTTGCTGCTTTTCGATGTCTGGCCGGACTGGATCAGCATCCTCGGCGCGCTTATTATCCTCGGTGGCGCATCGCTCTTGGCCTGGCGTGAACGGCGGGCCCGCTTTGTGCGCTGAGCGTGCAATACCCCTTTACCTTGGACAAATTAACGCCATCTTCTGTCAATAGATGAAAAACATGAGTGATGTTTACGAGTACCGTCGCGCGCCGAACAAGGGGCCAATCTGGCTCGCCTTTTTTGGCGTGGTTTTGCTGCTTGTCGCCATCATCTACTTTGAAGCCACGCAATTTCAGGCCCTTGCATGGGTGTTCGGTGCCGTTTTGATAGCGTGGATGCTGCTGCCGCAACCTGTCTCCGGTGTGCGGATCGACGCAGACTATCTGACCCTTGCCGCATGGCGCGACCCCAGGCCGATCCCGCTTGATAATATCGCACATTTACGCGTCAGCGAAGCGGGGCTGGATACCGAAGTGGCGATTGTTTATCGCGATGGCACCGTCGAGGATATCTTCTCGGGCGACCTGCCTGATATCGACACCTTGATTGCCGTACTGGCAGAGCGCGGCATACCGGTGCGCGACGTCTCTTAGGCTTTGAGCCGATAGCCTGTGTGCATCCAGCGCAAACAAATCCCCAAGACCACGACACAGGCCGCCGAAACCACGACAAGCCCCACCCAAGGGCTACTGTCGCTGACGCCGATCATGCCAAATCGCACCCCGTCAATGATGTAAAAGAACGGATTGGCGTGGCTGAGCGTTTGCATGAAGGCAGGTAGCGCCTCGATCGAATAGAAGGTGCCTGACAGGAACGCCAAAGGTGTGACAAGAAAGTTCGAAATCGCTGAGAGCTGGTCGAATTTATTGGCAAAAATTCCTGCAATCAGGCCCAAGCCGCCCATCAGGACCGACCCAAGCACCACAAAGACGACGACCCAGATCGGTGACTGCATCCCTACGCCCAAAAACAGAGCCGATCCCGCAGCAATCACAATCGCGACCAATCCACCGCGTGCCACCGCCCCGCCGATATAGCCTGTCACCAACTCTCCCGCTGACAAAGGCGGCATAAGCGTATCGACGATATTGCCCTGCACCTTGGCGGAGGCAAGGCTGGAGGAGGTATTGGCAAAGGCGTTCTGGATGACCGTCATGGTCAGGATGCCGGGTGCCAGAAACACCATGAAGGGCACGCCCATCACATCGCCGCGCTGTGACCCGATCGCGATGGTGAAAATCAGCAGGAACAGCCCCGCATTGATCAAAGGGGCCATCACAGTCTGTGACCAGACATTCATAAAGCGGCTGATCTCGCGCCGGACCAATGTCCAGGTTCCCAACCAATTCACGCGCCCGAAGCGCCGCACACCCATCTGGTTCATATCTTGCATCACAGCCATCCTTTGCAGCACCCTGACATAGTGGATTTCACCGCAATGGCCAGCCCTGCGGTGTGCGCTGCACGACAAGATCACGAAAAGCCGCGTCACTGCCTTCACATCACCCGCAGCAGTGTTTAATATAGGGACAACTTGATGAAGAAGGCCCGATCCGTATATGACGGATCTTCGCCGAAAAACCAAAGGAACAGATATGTCCTGGACAGACGAGCGCGTTGAGACGCTCAAGAAGATGTGGGGCGAAGGCCAGTCCGCAAGCCAGATCGCCAAAGAACTTGGCGGGGTGACCCGCAATGCCGTAATCGGTAAGGTACATCGCTTGGGATTGTCCAATAGGGCAGGTTCGGCCGGGGCTGCGGCCAAAGTAGCACCAAAAGAAAAACCGGCGGCGGCACCCGCTGCTGCGGCGAAACCGGCGGCCAAGCCTGCAGCACCCAAACCCAAGGCGGCACCCGCCTCGACACCGCCCAAAGAAGAGCCCGAGCTTGACGAGAACGGCATCCCGATTTCGGCTGCGCGCCGCGCGATCATTCCGGCAGGGCAACCTTTGCCGCCGCAGCCTTCGGCCAATGAGATTAGCCCCGAGGCACTGGCCAAAGTCAGTGAAGTCGAAAAGACAGCCAAGCGGTTGACCTTGATGGAACTGACGGAAAAAACCTGCAAATGGCCGGTGGGCGATCCCGCCACTGATGATTTCTGGTTCTGCGGATTGGCTGTGCAACAGGGCAAGCCCTATTGCGAAGCCCATGTTGGCGTCGCGTTCCAGCCCATGTCCTCGCGCCGCGACCGCCGCCGCTAAGGTGATGTAAGGTAAGGCAGATTATGATCTGCCCTCGCCGCAAAGGCCGCCCTCAGGGGCGGCTTTTTGCGTGCTGCGGGACGCGTCTGAATGTCGGAAAAGATGGTCGATGCTGCGAAGCGATTGCGGCCACCTGCAAGGCAGCAGGCAAAGCCTACTTCAGCGCGCCCAAAAACGCCCGCAAGCCCACATCATCGACCTTTTTGGCCGCCTTTTTCAGCGGCACCCATTTGCGCTTGCGCAGGCCCGCTTCGGGGTAGGTCTTGGTCATCTGTTTCACGTCGATCCGGTACACGCTGACATGGCAGGGCACGACCCGTCCGTCTTCAAAGCGTTTCTCGGTGACATAGCCGCCAATCGGGGCCTTGCTGACTTTGCCTTTGCGCAAACCCGCTTCTTCCCAGGCTTCGATTTTGGCGGTTTCGGCATCGGTGTGACCGTCCATCGGCCAGCCCTTGGGCACGATCCAGCGACCACGCGAGGATTTCACCAGGAGTACCTCTTTTCCGTCCTTTCCGTCGCGCAAGCAAAGCGCACCGACCTGCGTGATCGCAGTCGGGTCGACGACACAGACCTCACGGCCCGTCCAAAAAGAGCGGTCTAGATTACTCATATACCTGCCAATGGCGTGTTTTTATTAGGTTCTCACTAACACAAAGCGAATCGATGCGCAAATGGTGTCAGGTGCCGCGCGGTTTGGCACGCAGGGTGGGGTCTGCCTGTGTCGGGTCTTCGGGCCAAGGATGGCGGGGGTAGCGGCCACGCATATCACGGCGGACATCCGCATAGGAGCTGGCCCAGAAGCCAACGATGTCTTGCGTGACCTGCACGGGCTTTTGCCCCGGTGACAAGAGTGTGACTCTCAAAGGTGTTCGCCCCACTATAGGATGCGTGGTGACGCCGAACATTTCCTGCAGGCGCAGGGTGATGCCGGGGGCGTCGCCATCGTAGTCAATCGGGATCTTGCGCCCCAGCGGTGTTTCGAAATGTGCGGGCGCGGCACGGTCAAGGCGCTGCATCTGGTCCCAGTCCAGCATGGCACGCAGGGCTGGCAGGATATCAAAGCGTTTCCAGTCCTCTGCGCTGCGCACACCGGTCAGGTGCGGGAGCAGCCAGTCTTCCAGCGTGTTCAGTAGCGTTGCATCGTCCATTGCGGGCAGGTCTTCAACCAATGCCACCCTTGCGCGGAACCGGTCCGCGGCGGGCGAGGGGCGCAGGCCCAACTGGCGCACACCTTCGAGCATGGCTTGTGCTATGGCCTCATCCGGCGCATCCGACCATTGCCGGTCATCCAGTGCCAACGCGCCAAACCGTTCCTGCTGGCGGGTGAGGACCTTGCGGTCGCGTTTGGACCATTCACAGATATCCGCCCACGCGATCTGGTCTGCAAAGAGGTCGCGCAATTCGCGTTCCGTGAGCGTGACAGCCTGCCTGATGCGGGCCTCGCGGGTGTCGCCGTCAAGATCGGTGGCCACGATCAGCCGCGCCCCCGCTATCGGGTCGGCGGCATCAAGCACGGCCCCTTTGCCGCCTGAGAGCACATAGCGCGGGTCATCGCCTTTGCGCCGCAGGCCTATACGGTCAGGGTAGGCGAGGGCGGCTTGCTGGCCAAGGCTGAGCGGGGCTTTGTCGGGCAGGCCTTTGGTCAGGCGGGGAATTTCGGATTTGATTTGCGCCAGTGCCGCAGGGTGCGTGGTGCCGGGCCCGTCGTAGCGCCCCTTCAGTGCCGCGATGCGCAGCGCCAGATCAACCGGCGCGCCGCGCAACGGATCGCGCGCGGCCAGCAGGGCGGCGAGCGGGGCTGCAGCTTTGCCAGCGATTTGCAGTATATGGGCCAAACGCGGGTGCAGTGGCAGGGCAGCAAGGGCGCGGCCATGTGGCGTGATCCGTCCTGCGCTGTCGAGCGCGCCCAAGCTGTGCAAGAGTGTCCGTGCTTCGGCCAAGGCGCCTGGGGGCGGAGGGGTCAGAAATGCAAGATCATCGCTCCCCCAGACGGCCAGTTCCAATGCGAGGCTCGCCAGATCAGCGGCCTCGATTTCGGCAGGCGCGAAGGCGGGGAGCGCCCCGTGCTCGCCTTTGGTCCAAAGGCAATAGGCGTCGCCGGGGGCCACGCGGCCTGCGCGGCCTGCGCGTTGGGTGGCTTCGGCTTTGCTGACTTTTTCGGTGACCAACCGCGACATGCCCGAGCTTGGATCAAACCGCGCGCGGCGGGCACGGCCAGCATCGACGACCACGCGGATATCTTCGATGGTGAGCGAGGTTTCGGCGATCGAAGTGGACAGCACAATTTTGCGCCCCTCTTTCAGCGGCACTATCGCTTTGCGTTGTTCGCTAAAGGGCAGCGCGCCGTAAAGCGGGCGGATAGTGCAGTCGGCGGGCAGGCGGTCTTGCAAAAGGGCGGCAGTCCGGCGGATTTCGCCTTCGCCGGGCAGAAAGACAAGGACGCCGCCTTGGGTTTCGGCCACGGCTGTGGTGACCAGATCGGCAGTTGCGTCTTCCAGTTTTTGTGTTTTGGGCAAAGCACGGTCAAGAAAATGGGTTGTGACAGGAAACGAGCGGCCTTCGGAGGTGATCACGGGGGCGTCATCGAGCATTGCGGCGATGGGGGCTGCGTCGAGCGTTGCGGACATGACAAGGATGATCAGGTCGGGGCGCAGCACGCTGCGGCTTTCCCATGTCAGCGCGAGGCCAAGGTCGGCGTTGAGCGAACGTTCGTGAAATTCGTCGAAGATGACGGCGCCGATGCCTGTCAGTTCAGGATCGGACTGGATCATGCGGGTCAGGATGCCTTCGGTGACCACTTCGATCCGGCGGCCGGCTTTGCTATCGCCGCGCATACGGTAACCGACGGTTTTGCCCGGTGTCTCACCCAACCCCTCGGCCAGACGCTCGGCTGCGGCGCGGGCGGCAAGCCGGCGGGGTTCGAGCATGATGATCTTGCCGGTGGTGAGCTTTGCCTCAAGCATCGCCAAGGGGACACGGGTGGTTTTGCCCGCACCCGGCGGGGCTTGCAGAACGGCACAGCCGGAGGCGGCAAGGGCCGCCATCAGTTCAGGCAGGACAGGATCAATCGGCAAGGCGGTCATGCCGCAAGCTTTGCCATAGGCCGGATCAAGACGCCACCATACATGCTGACCTATCATAGGGCGGGCCGCCGAATGGTCATAACGCCGAGCACCAGAACGAATGCTGCCGCCAGTGTCGTCAGGGCCGATTTTGCGGTCGTGGCAATGCTGGCACAGCCGACCAGGTAGGAGGAAAGCTCCGGCCAAGTCAGGATCATCGCGATTACGCCCAAGTTCTCGGCATAGTCACAGGCTGCAGCACCAATGGCAGTCACGACACCTAGCCGGACCCAGCGCCTGTAGGACAGACGTTGTTCCAGCCAGCGCAGGGTTGAAACCAGTGTCAGCGCAAGTAGCGCCGGATAGAACAGATCAAGTGGCATTTGGCGGGTCAGATAGTAGGCGCGGCCCTCCGGACCCAGACCTGCCAAGAATTGGTTTGCCTCGGAATAGGTATACCCCAGTGGGCGCATGTCGAATGGCAGATCGCCTGAAACAGCTTCGAGATGGGCGAGCGTGCCGAAGATCATGACGGCATAGACAATCAATCCAGTTACCCCAAAGACCAGGGCATTGATCCCATGTTGACGCGCTTTTCTTGCTGACTGCATTTCCAATACTCCTTGCGATGTGCCAGAACTGGCAGCATCGAAACTTGCGGGCATTATCTTTTGATAAGGATTTCGACGAAATGGATTTGATGACGTTCCTTTCGCAATCCCCGGCGATGACAATGTCCGCGGCAGGTGCGGAGTTCGCCGCGTTGTGGAAGACGCGTTTGATCAGGAAGGGTGCCTTTCTCACCCAGCAAGGCGAGAAAGAAACGCAGGAATACGTCCTTTTGGACGGGTGTGCGACCAGCCAAATCCACGCGTCTGATGGAACCGCTGTTTGCGTCGGTCTTTATCATGGCCCATCGGTCATAACGCCACATATCGCCCGCACCAAGGCGCAGCTTTCGCGGGTCGCAATAGAAGCGACGACTGATCTACTGGTTGCGCAGATGGATGCCGAACGCCTTGTGGAAGAGATGATCAGGGCCGAACCTGTGCGCAACTGGGCAAATGCCATTTTGCAGGATGCGCTGGCGCGTAAAGCAGATCGTGAATGGTGTCTTGCCGCGCTACGTGGGGCCGATCGACTAGCGTGGTTTCGCGATAATTACCCGGGATATGAGGCCCTGTTTGTCCACACGTCGATTGCATCGTTCCTGGGCGTGACGCCTGTGACGCTCAGCAGGTTGCGGAGACAACAGCGATAACAGCGGCCTGTCGTACAAGATAGAAAAACCCGGCCGCTTGCACGACCGGGTTCGAATCTGTCTCAAGCAAGAACGGCTTAGGCAGCAGTTGCCTTGACGATCTCTTTCTTGATTTTCAGCGCCTCAGCGGAAAGCTCTGCGTCTTTCGCTTTCGCCATGAATGCGTCCAGACCACCGCGGTGATCAACAGTACGCAGTGCCGCGTTGGAGATTTTCAGCTTGAAAGACCGGCCCAGCACATCGGACATCAAAGTGACGTCCTGCAGGTTTGGCAAAAAACGGCGGCGGGTACGGTTCTTGGCGTGGCTGACATTGTTGCCAGACATCGGGCCTTTTCCAGTCAGTTCGCAACGGCGCGACATGAGCGTTATCCTTGTTCTTTGGACATCCGCCACCCGGGTGGTGGGGTATCCTGTGATACGGGTTATGGACCCCGCATCGGCAGGGTCGTGAATAAGATTAGCGCGAGATAGGCGGATTCCTTGATCCCGTCAACCGCTTTGCCGCGTGAAGGGTCAGGTTTCTGACCCCGTTTTGCCCGCGTCACCACCAAGCCGCAAACGCAATGGCCCCAAGACCTGTTCTGCGGCGGCTGTGGGCGGGGTACGGCCGGCTTTGACGTCCGCCTCGGCGGCCTTCATGCAGGCGGCGGTTTGCGGATCATTTTGTATCATATCCAGCAGGCCGTTGCGGACGTCTTCGCCGAACCAATAGGCCGCTTGTGCCTCGCGCGTGGCCGTCCAGATGCTGTTGTCACGCCGCCACTGGATCAGCGTTTCCATTTCCTTCCACGCAGCCTCTAGCCCCTCGACTTCAAGTGCGGAAATCGTGAGCGCTTTGGGGAAGCCGTCAGGATCCTGTGCGCGTTTGCGCAACAGCCGCAGCGCGCCCGCATAGTCGGCGCAGGTGCGCATCGCTTGCGGCTTCAGATCGCCATCGGCTTTGTTGACGAGGATCAGGTCAGCCATTTCCATGATGCCACGCTTGACGCCTTGCAATTCGTCCCCGCCCGCAGGGGCAAGCAGCAGCACAAAGAGATCGGCCATCTGTGCCACAACAGTCTCTGACTGTCCGACGCCCACGGTTTCGATCAGCACAACGTCGAACCCTGCCGCTTCGCAGAGTGCCACCGCTTCGCGCGAGCGGCGGGCGACACCGCCCAACTGGGTCTGGCTGGGCGAGGGGCGGATAAAGGCGTTTGGATCGCGGGCCAGATGGTCCATGCGGGTCTTGTCGCCCAGGATCGACCCGCCGGAGCGCGCAGAGGAGGGATCAACAGCCAGCACCGCCACGCGTTTGCCCATGCCGGTTAACATCAGCCCGAAACTTTCGATGAATGTGGATTTGCCCACACCTGGGGTGCCTGAGAGGCCGATCCGCAGGGCCTGTTTTCCGGTGCCCAGCGTCTCGAGTAACGACAACGCATCGGCGCGGTGGTCCGCACGGCCGCTTTCCACCAGCGTAATGGCGCGCGCCAGTGCGCGTCTGTCGCCGCTCTGCACGCCTTGGGCCAAGGCCTTGATATCTGTGGTCCTGCTCATGGCACCTTTCTTATCCGGTAGGGGCCAAAGGTCCAGCCCTCAGCGCAGCTCTGCCACCCATGCAGGCACGACCTGTGTGGCAGGCCCGAAGCGATGCGCGTCAAATGCGTTTGCCCGCGCCGAGGGTTCCAGATTGATCTCCAGCGTCTGCCCCTGTGCCAGTTCCACCAGACCGGCGGCGGGGTAGACTTCGGCCGAGGTGCCGATTGCCACAAAAAGATCGGCGGTCGCGACCGCTTGGGCGATTGCATCCATGTGATAGGGGATTTCGCCGAACCAGACGACATCGGGGCGTGTGGCTTTTGCGGAGCAGGCGGGGCAGGGGTCTTGCGGGGACATGACAAGGGGCGCGTCCCAGCGTGCATCGCATTGTGCACAAAGCGCGCGCATCAGTTCCCCGTGCATGTGGATCACATCCGGTGAACCTGCACGGTGGTGCAGATCATCAATGTTCTGGGTAATCAGCGTGACGTCATGCGCGCCTGCTGCAAGGGCGGCAAGCGCCTCATGCGCTGCATTGGGTGACGCCTCGGCGCAATTGGCACGCCTTGCATTGTAGAAATCATGGACCAACGCAGGATTGCGGGCGAAACCTTCGGGAGTTGCGACGTCGTTCAGATCGTATTGCGTCCAAAGCCCGCCTGCATCCCGGAACGTGCCAAGCCCGCTTTCTGCCGAGACACCGGCACCTGTCAGAATTGTAATCTTCATGCCCGCAGTGTGGGCGCGAATTGGCCGGTGCGGCAAGTGTTTTACCCAACTTTGTGGTCGCGGCGTTTTCGGTTTGCTAGGTTTGATGCATCACAAGGGGTTAGGAATGCGGATCGTTTTTGTTTGTCTTGGCAATATCTGCCGTTCACCCGCTGCTGAAGGGGTGATGCGCAAGCTCGCACCGCATCTGACGCTGGATAGCGCGGGCACCGGCGGCTGGCATGTGGGCGATGCCCCTTACGGGCCGATGCAAGAGGCCGCACACACGCGGGGGTATGACCTGAGCGGACTACGGGCGCGGCAGTTCACGCGCATGGATTTTGAAGATTTTGATCTGATCGTTGCGATGGACCGCCAAAACAAGGCCGATATCGAAAGGCTGAGACCCAAGG
Organism: Yoonia sp. R78084; assembly: GCF_044595625.1. Taxonomy (NCBI): domain Bacteria; kingdom Pseudomonadati; phylum Pseudomonadota; class Alphaproteobacteria; order Rhodobacterales; family Paracoccaceae; genus Yoonia; species Yoonia sp. R78084. The sequence goes on along the minus strand of NZ_CP138993.1, from coordinate 2,171,309 downwards.
GCAACGTGACACCTGTCCAGTGTCTGGCCGACAAAGATGTGCCCGATCCCTATTATACAAGAGATTTCGACGGGGCGCTGGCGATGATCGAGCGCGCGGCTAAGCGTCTATTGGCTGACATATCTCGGCGGCGAGATCGGTAAAGGCGCGGTAGCGGTCCCAGAAACGTTCATCACCGGGGCGGTCGGATTGACGTGTGTCCTGTGCCAGTTGTGGGTCTGCGAAAAAGCCGACCACGCGGGCCTGGTCGCTGCCCGAGAGGGATTGGTTGGCGACCTGTTGTATGCATGAACACAAGGCGGGTGAAGCCGCGCGACGGTCTGCGTCAAGGCATGCGCGCGAGATATCGCCGGTTGCGCCACGGCTGCCGCCGCCACAAGCTGCCACTGATGCCAAAGCACCTGCCATCAAGAAATACCGCATTTGCCTATCCTCTGCCCGGCCCCCGGGTTTGCCCCGGATGATCCATATTCGCGTCTGGGGTGTAATTTAGCCGATGCAGGGTGCAAAGCAACGATCCATTTTCGCGATGCGGCACAGCACCGCGTCTTCTGGAGATGCAATTGGGCCAAAGGGGGGGCTACTGCATCATCATCTCATGGACTGCAGCCATGCCGCGGTCGGACATTGCAGTCACCTCGGCTGCGTGTTCATGCAGGGCGGCGACAAGGATGGGGTCCAGTGCTGTCTGCGTCACTACAATGCCATCTTCAGTGACGGCTATATCGGTGTCGATTTCGTCGCCGCGCGCAAAAAAGATATCCAGCGTGCCGCTTTGGATCAGGACCTCAGGGTCGTCCTTGTTTTCGACGCGGGCGATCATACCAATGACATGGCTTACCAGCTGATCCATCACTTCCGGATCCGAAGAGCGTGTCACTGTTGTGATCCCGTCCGGCAGGTTGGTGACTTCGCGCGTGATGGTTTCAAAATTGCGGAACATGACCGCAAGTTCGTTACTTTCTTCTTGTGTCGCGTTTCGGCCCTGCAGGCCCGGCATGTTCACCTCATCATGTCCCGTCCCGTCGGCACCGTGCATGTGCCCGCCGCCAGCCATGTGGTGTGACAGGAAGTAGAAGGTATTTGTACGCCACAAAGCGAGGCCGCCGACCGCGACAGCCAGTACGACTGTGAGTGCAATGACGATACGGGGCTGGCCGAATTTCATGAGTGGGGATGTCATCTGGGTTCCGATATGTTTGCGCGCTGCCCTGACCCCTATCACGAATTTCGTGGCGGGTGTGTTTTTCTAGGCCCAATCGTCGGGTGACAGACCAAGCGTCTTGATCCGCGAATAGAGCGTTGTTGGTTTGACGCCCAAAAGTGCTGCCGCCCCGTTGGGACCTGACACGCGACCGTTGGTTTCCTGCAGGCAGGCAATTGTGTTGGCGACGCGGATTTGTTCGATATCCGCCTCGCTCAGCAGTGTCGTGATCTTGCGCGTGGCGGGTGCCGCGTCGGGGTGGATATCGACCACGAGCTTTTCGCCCTGCGATACGATCGCGCCGCGCTCGATCACATTGGCCAGTTCGCGCACGTTTCCGGGCCAGTCGTATTGCTGCAGGGTGCGGATTGTCCCTTCGGTGATGATGGGCGGCGTGCGGCTCAGCCGTTTACACACGAGATTGAGGAAATGCGCGGCCAGCAGTGGAATGTCGTCGGGGCGTTCGCGCAGGGGCGTGCAGTGGATCGGGAAAACATTCAGAAAGAACACGAGTTCCGGCCGCATTCGTCCGGCCTGCACCTCGCGGTCAAGGTTCCGGCTGGTGGAGGCGACGACACGCAATTCAAGACTGCGCGCGCGGTCATCGCCCAGTCGTGTGACCCTGCGGTTTTGCAGCGCGTCGAGCAGTTGGCCTTGCTGTTCCAGTGGAATATCGGCGACTTCATCAAGGAATAGCGTGCCGCCATGGGCCAGTTCCAGCTTGCCGGGTTTGTCGCGTAATGCGCCTGTGAAGGCCCCGCGCACATGGCCGAAGAGTTCACTTTCAAACATATCGGGCGTGACCGAGCCGCATTTGAAGTGGATCAGGGGCCGCCGCCGCCTGTCGCTGTCGTTATGGATGGCCGAGGCGACCATGGCTTTGCCGGTACCGCTTTCGCCGGTGATCAGCACATTGGCCTGCGTGCGCGACACCATTTCCACCCGTTGCAGGATTTGCTGGATCGCGGGCGATTGGCCGACAACATCATGGTGTGCGCGTTCAATACTGATGGCCTCTTGCAGGTAGGCATTTTCCTGTTCGAGCCGGTCACGCAGTGCCGCGACCTGATCCATCGCTTCGCGCAGTTTGCGTTCGTTTTCCCACCGCTCGGTAATGTCGCGGAAGATGACCACCGCACCGGCCAGTTTCTGGCCCTCGTAGATCGGGGTCGAGACGTATTCGACACGGATGGGTTTGCCGTCCTTGCGCCAGAACACCTCGTCCTCGATCCGGTTGACCTGTTCATAGCGGAAGGATTGATAGATCGGGCATTCATGCGACGGGTAAACCTCACCATCCAGATGGTGGTGGTGGATCTTGGTGTGGATGTCTTCGCCAAGAAGGTCTTCATCCGTCCAGCCCAGCATTTCCTGTGCGGCACGATTCACAAAGGTTGTCTTGCCGTCGGCGTTGACCCCGTAGATCCCTTCGCCCGCCGCATTCAGGATCAGCTGGTTTTGCCGTTCGAGTTCGGAAAAGAACGCCTGTGCGCGCTGCCATTCCAGAATACCACCGTTATACATGCTTGCCGCCTGTACCGCCTCGGCGCGACGCTCGAGGGCTGCAAGATCGGTGATCTGCAGCGTGAGTGTCTTGCCGTCAGAGCGGCCGTTGATTTCGCAATTTATGCGGTCATTTTCGCGGGTGCGTAAAATAATGCGCCGTGTCCATGCCTCTCCGCGGTAGATGACTTCATCAACAAACAGGATCATGTGCGGCACATCATCTGCCACGAGATTGGAAAAGCGTGAGCCGACCAAAGACGGGTCTTTGAGCAGCGCATGGGCCTGCGGAGTGGCGGCCAGAATCTCGTCTGTGTCGAGATCAAGGATCAGCGTTGCGCCGAATGCGCCGGCAAGACGGGAATCAGGGGTGCGGTCTTGTATGTTCATTTTCCAATCGAAGCGGACATCGGGGTATGTGGCAATACGAAAAATCGTAATTTACGATAAATCGTAATATTTTGATTGTAGGAAGGTGCCTTAACATATTGTTATAAAATGAAATTATAGAATTTATTTTTTCCGCCCTCTTGCTTTCAGTGTCCCCCTTTTCTGCGTCAGTATCATTCCAAAGTTTGACAGGAGTGACGAGAATGACAGTGAAAAGCCTTGGAAATCCCTATTCATCCGAAACCGACCTGCGGCACGGTGCCGACTGCGGTTGCGCCGGATGTGTTACATCTGCGGTCGAGAAACAGGGCGGCCCTGACCTGACCACAAGCGAAGGCATGCTGGAACGTGCCGTTGAAAGCGCGATCGTACGGTCGGTCTTTGGCCAAAGCGATATCGGCCGCCGGTCGTTTATGGGCATGATGGGCGGCACAACGATGGCAGCGGCGCTGGCGTCGGTGTTCCCGATGGATCAGGCGAAGGCAGCCATCATGGACAATCTCGGGCCACCCGAGAAGACAGACCTGAACATCGGATTTGTGCCGATCACCTGTGCGACGCCGATCATCATGGCGCAGCCTCTGGGCTTTTACGAACGCTATGGTCTGAACGCGCAAGTCATCAAGACCGCGGGCTGGGCCGTGGCACGCGACAAATCGCTGAATGGTGAATATGACGCCAGCCACATGCTGACACCGATGCCGCTGGCGATGACGCTGGGTGCAGGGTCGATTGCTGAACCCTACATCATGCCAGCCGTCGAAAACATCAACGGTCAGGCGATCGTTCTGTCCAACGAACACCTTGATAAGCGCGATCCGACACAGTGGAAGGGCTTTACCTTCGGTGTGCCGTTTGAATACTCGATGCACAACTTCCTGCTGCGCTACTATGTTGCCGAATTCGGTCTTGACCCCGATGTCGATATCCAGATCCGTGTTGTGCCTCCGCCCGAGATGGTTGCGAACCTGCGTGCAGGCAACCTTGACGGCTATCTGTCACCTGATCCGTTCAACCAGCGTGCTGTCTTCGAAGGCATCGGCTTTATCCACCTGCTGACCAAGGAAATCTGGGAGGGCCACCCGTGTTGTGCCTTTGCCGCGCCGCTCTCGTTTGCGCAGGAATTGCCTAACACCTATGGCGCGCTGCTCAAGTCGATCATCGACGCGACGCAATACGCCTCAGCCGCCGAGAACCGCAAAGAGATTTCCGAGGCGATTGCACCGACGAACTATCTCAACCAGCCCGTGACCGTGATCGAGCAGGTGCTGACAGGCACTTATGCAGACGGTTTGGGGCAGGTGCAGCGCGTGCCTGACCGGATCGATTTCGATCCGTTCCCTTGGCATTCGATGGGCGTATGGATCCTGACCCAGATGAAGCGCTGGGGCTATATCGAAGGTGATGTGGACTATAAGGCAGTGGCCGAGCAGGTTTATCTGGCCGCTGACTGCAAGAAGGTGATGGAAGATCTGGGCTATGAGGCGCCGGATGTCACCTACAAGTCGCACACCATCATGGGCAAGACGTTCGATTACAACGAACCCGAAGCCTATATCGACAGCTTTGCGATCAAGAAAGGCTAAGGCAAATGCCCATCAGCTCACTGAACTTTCGTGCAGCTATTCTGTCGTTCACCCTGCTTATTGTCGGCCTCCTGATCTGGGAGGCCGCAATTCCCGCACAAAAGGCGGTAGGCGAATTGACGGAATATGAACTTCTGACAGGGGGTGGCCAGCCCAAAGCGGGTGTGCCGCCGCCCAGCCAGGTGATCGCCAAGGCCTGGGAACAGCTCAGTGATCCTTTCTATGATGCAGGTCCCAATGACAAAGGGATCGGTATCCAGATCGGCTATTCGATCTACCGCGTGTTGGTGGGCTATGCGCTTGCCGCTATTATTGCCATTCCGCTGGGCTTTCTGATCGGGATGTCGCCGCTGGCATACAAAGCATTGAACCCCTTCATTCAGGTATTGCGCCCGATTTCGCCCCTCGCGTGGATGCCGCTTGCGCTTTTCGTGATCCAGGACAGTGAGGCAAGCGCGATCTTTGTGATCTTCATTTGCTCGATCTGGCCGATGCTGATCAACACAGCTTTTGGTGTGGCCGGAGTGCGCGAGGATTGGGTCAATGTGGCCCGGACGCACGAGTTGAACCCGCTCAAGACCGCCTTCACCGTGATCCTGCCTGCCGCAGCGCCGACGATCCTGACAGGGATGCGCATTTCCATCGGTATCGCATGGCTGGTGATCGTGGCTGCAGAGATGCTCGTGGGCGGAACCGGCATTGGTTACTACGTCTGGAACGAGTGGAACAACCTCGATCTGACCTCTGTGATCTTTTCCATCCTGATGATCGGCGTCGTGGGCATGGGGCTTGATGCAGCCCTCGGCTTTGTCCAGCGCGCCGTTTCTTACGCTGAATAGGACCAAGATATGAAACCGTTTCTAAGCGTCGAGAACCTGACCCAGCGCTACCCTGATGGCGCGGGCGGCGAACTGACAGTCTTTGAGGATGCCACCTTTGGTGTCGAGAAGGGCGAGTTTGTCGTGATCCTTGGCCACTCTGGCTGTGGCAAATCCACGATCATGAATATCCTCGCAGGATTGTCTGACCCGACATCTGGTGTGGTCATCATGGACGGGACCGAGGTGAAAGGCCCCAGCCTTGACCGTGGTGTTGTGTTCCAGAACTATTCCCTGTTGCCGTGGCTTTCGACCCTCAAGAATGTCACCTTTGGCGTCTCTGCGCGGCACCCTGAATGGACCAAGGCGCAGGTGATTGAACATTCGACCAAATACCTCGCGATGGTCGGACTTGAGGGTGATGTGATCCACCGCAAGCCCAGCCAGCTTTCGGGGGGCATGCGCCAGCGTGTGTCGATTGCGCGCGCTTTTGCCAATCACCCCAAGCTTTTGTTGCTGGACGAACCTTTTGGCGCGCTTGATGCGCTGACACGCGGCACGATCCAGGATGAGCTTTTGAAAATCTGGAGCGGGACGGAACAGACCGTATTCATGATCACCCATGATATCGACGAGGCGATCCTGCTGGCGGACCGCATTCTGCTGATGACGAACGGTCCCTATGCCCGTGTCGCCGAGAGTGTGGAGATCACGATCCCGCGTCCGCGCAACCGGACCGAGATCATCGAGCACCCCAACTACTACGCGATCCGCAACCATCTGGTCACCTTTCTCGGCAAGCGGTCCAAGGAAATGGCAGGCCAGAAGACCGGAGGGGGCAGCAATCGCCCTGATCCAGTACGGATCGACAAGACCGAACCCGAAGAACCCGAGCATGCGCCGCCTGCGCTGCGGGCCGTCAACGAATAACCCCCGGAGGAGCAACAATGAAAGACCTCATAATGACCGAGATGATGACCAAAGAAGACGTCACCGCCATGATCCTGTCGGCCAAGAAAACGGCCGGTCTGACATGGGAACAAATCGCCGAGAAGATCGGGATGTCACCAGTCTGGACCCATTCCGCAGCGATGGGCATGAATGCTTTTCCGCCCGAGAAGGCCAAGCTGATGGTCAGCGTCATGGGATTACCGCAAGAGGCGGAATCTGTGCTGGCAGAGAGCCCGACAAAGATCTGGGAACAGGCGGTTCCGACCGATCCTTGCATCTACCGGTTTTATGAAATCGTGGGCGTCTATGGACCTACGCTCAAGGCGCTGATCCAGGAGAAATTCGGTGACGGCATCATGTCTGCGATTGACTTTGATATGACCGTCACCCGCGTCGAGAACCCCAAAGGCGACCGCGTGAAGGTTGAAATGTCGGGCAAGTACCTCGGCTATAACAGCTGGTAAGACACATGGCGCGGCGGGGCTGACCTGCCGCGCCAATCCGCCTGTTACGGGAAACGTCACTCTAAGATGACGTAGAGTGCGTCGTCGGGCAGGACCAAACTCAGTATCCCGTTGCTTCTTGAAACTGTGATGTCACGGGTCGCCATGCCATTGGCATCCAAGGCTGTCGCACGTGAGAGCCTCTCGTTTCGAATACTCACCTGAGCCTGAACCCGGTCAATCTGCCATGGCGCCTCGCCAAAGGCAGTCACTGCCAAAGCGGGCCCGCTTTCGTGTTGCGCAGGCTCCGCGCTCCAGCCTGTCGGGCGTGCGATGCTGTTGATCTGCACCAATAGCCGTGAAGTATCAGCAATCGGCTGGCCATCGAGCGGCACCGCGATGATGCTGGCATAATCCGCATCGCTTTCAATCGTGATGTCCTGCAAGGCAAAGGTCGTGGCCGATGACAAAGCGCCGACAACGCCTTGCGCGCGGGGCGCATCAAGTGTGACGACACCCGCACCCCAATCCCAGGACAGCTCGCGCGTCAGACTGGTGACAACCTGCCTGTCTTCGTCGATCAGCGATGCAAGATCAGGGTGCACGAAATTTCCAGTCTCGCTGTCAAAATCGACCTGAACGGGGCCGGCAAGGAAGCTATAGGGGCTGATGTCGGGTTGTCGCGCGCCGCTGCTTCCAAGCAATGCGCCCAAAATGCCTGTATCGCGGTTTGGGTCATAGCCTTGTTGCGCCGCAACAAGAGGGGCCGCGCGGGCCCAGAGCGTGTCGTGCGGGCGGCGTTCGATCACGACCGGGGGGGCCTCGTCAATGAGCCCAAGGCGAAAGATCAGTGCAGCCGCGGGAAAAGCGCCCATCTGTTGCGGGGTTGCGAGCTGCCATTTGCCGATACTTGGCAAATAGCCGTTCGCACTTTGCGGTGCGCGCCATTGTGTTTCACCCGTGGCAAACCAATAGCTGACGTCGATACCGGTCAGGGCCTGATAGGCCGCCATCAGCACCGGCCCCTCTGACTGTTCCCACATCGGCGGCACCCAAAGCGTTTCGCCGATAATATAGGGATAACCGACTGGTTGGCGCAGTGTGATGGGTAGATCCAAAGGCCGGCGCAGCAAACCGTCTTCGCGGTATCTGTCACCTGCCACAATGGCCCAGCCTTCATATTCGCCTTCGTGGAGGCCGGTGACATAGCGGTTCACGCCGATCACATCGCCTGCCGTGTAGGCGTACCTCTCAAGATCATCGAGGAGAACGTCATCCGCCGTGCGCCAGTTGCCTGCGTTGAAAAGTTGCGGTGCGCCAATGTCTTCGCGCAGGAAGCGGGCAATCTCGGCGTGCCAGTCGCGCATGATCATGGTCAGGAATTCTGTTTGATCGGCAAGTCGCGCTGCTGCTTCGCCCGGGTCTGCATCGCGTGTCAGGTGCCAGATATTGGAAAGTGCGATCACGCCGCTGTCCCAATTGTCGCGCATGTCGGCAATCGGACCGGGTACCGCAGCATTGCCCCACGCATCCCGCGCTGCGGCCAGCGAACCGTATTTTCCAACAAGGAATTGGCCAAAGCGGGCGCCAAGCAGTGCGGCCTCGCGGCCCTTGATGTTGTTGAAGGTCCAGAACAGAAGCGAATCCTCGTTCTGCATCTGGATGATTGCGAGCGCAGGATCGTCCTTGAGCGCCAGACCGGTGTACGGGTTTACGGGCAGCAGTGTCTCGCGCAGCCACCCCTTGTAAGCCTCTTGCAAGACCGGATCAAAATAGATCATCCCCGTCAGCCCCTCACTGTCGACGGGTACTTGCCAGCGCCGGGCGGCCTCTGGATGCACAAGGTGCGGATAGTAGGGGCTGAAGGTGACGTAGATACCTTCCTGTTTCATCGCGGCGACCAGTTGCCAGAGCTGGTCGCGTTCGGCTGTGTCTATTTCTTCAAGCGTGCCACCTGATTGTCCGGCTTGCGGGATTTGCCCGTGCAGGCGCACCATGTTGACGCCGCGTTTGGCCAGAAAGCGCGCGTGGTCTTCGAGTGCTGCCAAACCATTACGGGCGGCATAGCTATTCAGCGCCCAGAACCGGATCGGCGCCCCGTCACCCCGCACAAAAGCGGCCCCATCGTCCGAACGCCGGATGAAGCCGGTTTCACCTGCGATCGCTTCGTTGAGATAAGACAGATCAAGCAGTGCTGCGTCGGAGAATCCGTCTTGTCCCGGTTGGAAATCCCATGTTCCGGGGGTGTCTGCGACAGCAGGGGCCCAAAGCAGCCCTGCAAGCAGCGCGATGCATTGTCGTTTCATGGCTGAGCCTTCTCTTTGCCGCAGTCCCTTCGAGACTAGCGCCAATCGGGTCGCGCGGATAGCTGGCAGTGTAGTAATCCGCAGGTCGCGGGCGATGCCAGATTGCCTTGTCCGGCGATATGATAGCCGAATCGCAAGGGTTGATTTTGGGATGCTCTGCGCGGGCCATGCAAACAAAGTACACCAAAGACGCGATTCCCTTGGTCGTCCCTCGGCTGATCAGACCAATTCTGGTGATGCTTTCGTCATTATGACGATTCTGCGATCTGTTTTATGTCATTGGTGTTGACGTAAATATCTCGGTGCGAGGGGATGACGGAGTAAGGCGACAACATTATCAGGAGCAGCTTATATTTATATTATCTTATCAATATCAATTACTTATATCTTGCCACTTTGTGGGGCGAAGGTCTGCTTTAGAGGCGCAAGAGAATATGTGAAAATCGCTTTTTGCGTGTGGCGGCTAAAAAGGACACCGTTTCATCCAATTTTTGCCGCAATCGAACAGCAACTTAAAACCAATCGTACCTCACCACGGTTACACCCACTTGTTTACTACTCACAGCGAGACGCTGCCCCGGACGAGGCAGCGTCTTTTGCTGTGTGGAAACGCTTGTTTTGTAGCGAAAATGAGCGTGATGAATGATGTGGCCAATTCCGAGCTGGCGCGCGTCGCCAGATTATCCCGTTGAATTGATTGATGTGACAGACATATGGACTGAAGAAACCTGATCAGTTCTACACAATGAACGGACGTCTCGCGCAAGTATGTTATTGATATCGTTTGCATTCATCCAGATCAGATAATCTTCATCGGTCACTTGTCGGTCCGGTCCAATCCATCTTCCGGGCTCGCAATGGCTATAACCATATCGTAAGTGTGCGCCCTTGGCTGCGAGTTGTTTGGGAACCAGTGCAAAAACGAAGTCGGGCTGCCATGTTCGTTGCAAAACTTCAAACAGCAAACGCGACAATAGCCCGGTCGCACCTTGGCTGCGCGGCCCGCCTAGCCCGCGCGAGGGGAGCCAGAAATCACCGCAATAGCCGACCTTACCAGTCACCATCTTGAGCGCTTCAGGTCCTTGGTAAAATGTTAGATCAGGATCCGGGGTCGTATCAGGAGTGATATATTTATGGCGGTGTATATCCAAATGCTTGCCAAGTGACATCTTGGTAAGGTCCAGCAACCGCACGGCCTGCGTGTGCACCAGTTCATCATCATCATTGAAACCACAAATCCAAAAACCGTTTGTTTCATCGATGAACGAACTCGCTGTGTCGAAGATTGGATACAAACCGCCGCGACCTGAACATGAGTTCCGATAATATCGGTAGAGTGAAAAATCATCACCAACTTCAATGCGCATTCCCAGGCTTTCAAGCTCTTGGATAATGCGCGACACATTCATTATCATGCCAAAAATACTGCGCGCCGACATGTCCTGCCTCTCGATCTATCGTTGCGCTTTTCGCAACACAGTGCCTTTTCGGCCTAATACTGTGTAGTCTTTTTTGGTGCGACGTCACAATATCGAGTGTGATGCTTTCCGTGGTTGTGGCAATTGAGTCACTGAGTTGGAAAGCGCAGGCAGGGTATCCATGATCATATCTGCATCAATTTTCGGGCGATCAGCTTCGGACAAAGCGTCAATCTCAACCTGCTCAGTGATAGATGCCATCAATATCAGTCCGGGTGTACCGTCGGGGAACACCCCCCCCAGAAGTAGTCTTTGGAATGTTCCAGGATGAGGTTGGCCGCCGTCCTTTGGCAGATGTGCGAAGATGTGATCAAGGCGCACGCCACCCTCATCGTAGATCCTTGAGTATGCACCACCGATGAATTCGTTATATTCGTCGCCAACATTGTCTTCATTTATGAGTTTTCCGATGGCGCTGCTCGCCCAAGTCCAACCAAACCAGCGTGCATAGGCCGATTCCTTCCCGACGTGGACAAAGACCCATCCCGCTGGCACCTTTCGAAAGAGTACCATATAGGGCCGAATTTCGTCCATCGCTTCATGTTCGATCTGTGTTTTTGCATTTCCCCAAGCCATCAGAGCACTCTTCATCAGAGGCAGGCCATTTATGGCTATCTGTGAAACTGGATGCTGTTGCGAATGAAAAGACCTGCCTTCCTTGTCAGTATATTCTAGCTTTTCAAGTCCGGCCTTAGTCTTCTTTGTCAAGGCAGACTGTCCTGCCCATGAGTCCAACTGCAAAATCAGTTTTTGGGCTTCCTCGATTCTTTCAGACCCTTCCGGCGTCAGCTCGTACTGACGATCAACCACCTCGAAGAGTTTCTGCTCCAGTATCACCTCAAGATCAGTGATGTGTCGTCGGACAGTCTGGCGCGTCGTGCCAAGCTCGTCGCTTGCTTTAGACAGATTCAAGTGTCTGCTCAAGCAAACGAATGCACGTAGCATGTCAACTGTGACGCCAGTGTTGTTCTTCGACTGGTACAAGGTGCCTCCGGATGTCTTTCTAAATTTAAACGAAACAGATCAATCTATACGCGTAATTGAGACACTGTATGAATCGCAACGGTGTACAAATGAGGACCAAAATATAGCTTTTTCGAGAAGAATCTCTTGCTAGACGCCTTGTTTGTAGAACAGATGTTCCTAGTCTGCACGCCCTAAAGGTGTGGAGTGAACCCCCTTCTAAACCAAAGCGCGTATGCCCATTGCTGCAAGCTGGAATACGACGCGATGGCGATCAGAATCCCAAGTGTCGCCATCCTTTGGCCATTTTGGTTTGAAAAATCGAGGCAGCTAAGGGAGCTGTCATGCACGTCGCCAATTTGATTGATTATACGATTACGCTTTCGAGCCCGCCGCCCGGATCTGTCAACGTGCTGGTCGGGAAGAAGGTTGAAGGTCCTGGTGGTAAATGGGTTCCCTGCGCGACCAAGATTGCCGATGGTGCATACTGTTCCGGGCTGTTTCAGGTCGGGCCGGGCCAACGGCAGGTTTGTGCGGCCAGCGTGTCATTTCACTGTCCGAACGAGGCGCTCTCGCGGGCGATTGATCTGGCGTCTTCTGCTGCCGCCTAATCCCATTCCCGATTTTTTGCTGGTTTATATGCCCGCTGACGGGCGGATCCCGCTTGGCTATAGGCAAAAAAAAGAACAGCGCCCTGAACGGGCACTGTTCTAAAAAATCAGATCAGCGGCTATCGCCAAACCAACCAGCAACTATATACGCACAACTGTCGCTTGATGTTTGGCGGTGCCAGTGGCCTCACACACCAAAAGGCACCGTCAAATCAAACATATGCCCGAAGGCACAAACAGACACTCGTTAAACACATCGATTGGATGCGACTACTCACTACACCCACTCACTACCCACCGAACACAAACAAGACGTGTCCGACAGCTTTAGTTTTCGCCTTTCCCGCAGCCCAAAACAATTCTCTAAATTTCTAACGTCATAGGTGTATTTTTCATACATTGATGGATGATAAATCATACATCAATGAGATTGTGCTGGTGTGAGCGACGCGGGCGCATATCCGGTGACAGCATAGGCAATTGAAATCATTGGTTTTTAAAGTGCCCCTGCCGCACTGAGCAATTCATGGCACATGGTCTGAACATGTCTCAGCCAAAGGTCTGAAACATGACTGGACCGATGGCCGTGCCGCGTAAACTCCGAACATGACAGTTTTGTAACAGATTTATGGCACCCCGAAGCGTGCTCGGAAACTGTGAAGGAAACTGAGATGACCCCGATTGACCCCCTTGTTGAGCTAGCCATCAGGTTCATGATCAACGCGACAGCGATGCTCTGCCTGATGTTCGGCATGTTCTACCGCCGCTATCGGAACAAGGAACTGGCGACCACCGCAGGGATGTTCAACATCTTTGCTTTCTCGGTCCTGACCATTTTGTCGAGCGTCGAGTTCAGCATCGCGGCCGGGTTTGGTCTGTTTGCAATCCTTGCGCTTTTCAGCCTGCGCTCCGAGACCATTTCCAAGGTCGAGATCAGCTATTTTTTCGGGTCAATCGCCATCGCGGTCATCTGTTCGGTACTTGGTACGGGGCTGGGACTTGTCGCTTTGATCGTTGTTTTTGTGTTGACCGCGGCGTGGCTGCTGGATCACCCGCGGATTTTGCAAAGTGCGGATAGTGCCAAGCTGACGCTGGACCGGATTGAAGCGCATGTGCTGGCCGACCCCGTCAAAATGCGCCGCGACCTGTCCGAGCGGCTGGGCGTCGAGGTGATGAACTTCGAAGTGATCGAGTTGAACTACGTCAATGATCTCGCCCGTCTGAATGTCTTCTACCGTACAGAAGGAAACGTCTGATGACCGCGCATATTTCCCAATTCACGCAATCCTTTCGCCCGATCTCGTTGGAGGAATTGAATACCAAAGCCGAGATGATGGCCCGCATCGACAACAAATATGTGGTGCGCGCCGAGCAGCTCCTCGGCCTTGTTCCACAACTGCGTGAGGCCTTTGATGTACTGGATATCAATTCCCAGCGCGCCTTTGAATATGACACGCGCTATTTCGATGACGCCGGACGTAGCGCCTATTTCGAACACCATCAGGGCAGACGGCGCGGCTTTAAGGTGCGGGTGCGCAACTATGTCGATGCGGGCCTGTGCTTTTTGGAGGTGAAGGTCAAAGGCCAGCGCGGCATGACCGAAAAATACCGGATGCCTTACGATATCAACCAGCGCGCAGCCTTGACGCCGGATGCATCGGAGTTTGCCAAAGGGACCTACAGCCGGCAATACGACAAGGCGTTTGAATATGACCTGCACCCTGCGCTTGATATCCGGTACCAGCGTATGACGCTGGTGGCGAAATCTGGCGGCGAGCGGATGACGATCGATACCGATCTGCGGTTTCAATCCAAGCGCCAGCGCTGTGCGACAGGCACGGCGGTATTCATTGTTGAAACGAAATCTGCAAACGGCCGTGGTCTCGCCGATCGGTTGCTTCGCACGGCGGGTGAACGCCCGACCAAGCGCTGTTCAAAATACTGTATCGGCATGGCCGCGACCGGCCAGGTTTCACGCTATAACCGCTTTTTGCCAACCCTGCGCAAATTGGGGCTGACAGCACCAAACCCCACAATCGGAAATTGGTCCGAAATCCGGACCGACCAGCACACGCATTGGGCGGGTGCCGGACAGGTGGTTGCCGCCTGATGCAAGATCTAAACAGGAGAGAGAACATGACAATTTTTTCGCCAATTGCCGGCAAGATGGCAGGCCTTGTGATGTCGGTGATGTTGACGCTTCATGCGGCACCACTGCAGGCCCAAAATACTGGAACAGTCGATTGTGTGATCGCCTCGAATGACGGGCGCAACGGGTTTCGCACGGATGAAATCTCGAACTGCCGCATCAATACACGGACAGGTGACATCAGCTTTGTTTTCAAAGACCGTGCGCGCAGCCGGAGCTATGACGCCGTTGAGCCTTTGACCACACGCCATCTTGAAGCGGCGGCTTACTGGGGTGCGCGCGCGGGGCGCTTTCGCTTTACGCCGATCACCAACCCCGCTGGCTTTGATCCGCAGGCGTTTCTGAATGCTGCGGCGCAAGCAACGCATGGATTTGTTTTGGTGCGAAACAAAAAGAACGGCGGACGCGCCCTGAACGTTGTCTACATCACCGATGGCGTCTACCGGTCGATTGATTTTGACGGAACAAACCTGCGTGACATGCCCGAGGGGCTGCTGACGACACGCTAGCACGCTTTGGCATCTCGTCCCCGTCGATTAACAAGACCGATTGCGCCGGGGGCGATGTGTCGGTGATTGTCAGACCTACGTCTGATGCCTCACCATCCAAGCAAGGCTATAAAAGGGGCCGGAACAAGTTTTCCACAATATTCAAGGCGGAACAGACAAGGGCGATGTTAAAGATCATCAAGATATTTCTGGCGGCCCTGCTTTTGATGCCGTTTCCGATTGTGAGTGTGCAGCAGCAAGACGGCAAATGGGTTTTTGCTGTCGATTACGCGCGTGCAAGTGACGACGATGATGATGATGATGACGATGATGATGATGACGATGATGATGACGATGACGACGACGATGATGACGAAGATGACGACGAAGACGACGACGAAGATGACGACGAAGACGACGACGAAGATGATGACGAAGACGATGACGATGACCGCGGTGGCAGTCGCGGAGATGACGACGATGAAGGAAACGGCTTTGGCACGAATAGCGGCAGTTCGGAAAACGGTGCTTCAGATCGCGGCCGGGCGACACCTGAGAACCTGCACTTGCGCTATCCAAATGGGTGGGACGAAAAGATCAGGGATGGGCGCTACATTTTGACGGACCCCAACGGCGCAACAGTCGTCAACCGTCGTGCCACTTTTGACGATCTCGACCGCATGCGCGACGCAGCAGGGCTTTAGGCTCAGGACCCTAAGACTGGCTTTTGCCCCAGGCCTCTTGTGCAATGAGCGCCGCTTCCACGCGATTTCGGGCCTGAAGTTTGCCAAGGATGATCGTCATATAATGTTTGACGGTCTTTTCCTGTATATTGAGCTCTGAACCTATTTCCTTGTTGCTCTTCCCGACAGCAACGCCGCGCAGGATATCTTCTTCGCGCTTTGTCAGTTCGTCGATGGGTTGCCGCAGAGGTTTGGCCTCATTTTGCATCACCCGCAGCATTTGTGCCGCCAACCCGGGCGAGACATGGGCCTCGCCGCGCGCGATCTTGCCCAATACCTCGCGCAGTTCACTGGCAGAAACACCTTTCAGAAGATATCCCATCGCACCTGCTTGCATTGCGGCTGTCACATCATTGCTGTCTTCTGACACTGTCAGCATTGCGATCGCCCCGGCGGAGCCCGCATCGCTGATCCGCTGTGCCGCCGTGATGCCGTTGCCCGGCATTGAAAGGTCCAGCAAGGCAATGTCCGGTTTGTACTGAAAAGCCAGTGCCACAGCTTCATCTGCGGAACCACCTACGCCAACCACCTCGAATTCACCGGTTTCTTCGATGCTGTTGACCAACCCCTCACGAAAGATGGGGTGATCATCTGCGAGAATAACGCGAATAGTCATAATGTGTTCTCTTCAAATGGTAGTGTGAGTATCAGTTTCGTGCCGCCCGCAGGCGTCGAAGAAATTTCCAACTGACCGCCGATGCTCTCGGCACGGTCGGTCAGGCTGAAAAGGCCTTGACCGCCATCATCCCGGATTTGGCGGGTTTTTGCGGTGTCAAACCCCTGACCAGCGTCAGCAACAGTAATCGATAGTGAATGATCTGTGGCATCAACCGTGATCATCGCGTTGTTTACACCCGCGTGTCGGCTGATGTTCGAGAGTGTTTCTTGCAGAAAACGAAAGACGCAAAGCTTTTGCGCGTAGTTCAGTCTTACGATCTGGTCGTCATGCCGCGCGACGGTGATCTTCAAATCGGTCTGGCGGGTATGGTCTTTGACGGCCCGGTTGATCAGCGCGTCAATCTCAAGGTTGTCAAGATCCGGCAAAGCGAGCCCCCGCGAAATGATCCGCAACTCATCCAGGGCCATATCAAGGGATTTGCGTACCAGCGGAGCATCAGTTGTGGGCGTACTTTGATTGCCCAATGCACTATCCAGTCGCAGTGATGCCAAGGACAGATATTGGGCGGGGCCGTCATGCAGGTCGGATCCGATCCTGCGGATGGCGCGCTCTGTCTGGGCGGTGGCACGTGCTGATGCGGCAACAGCCTTGCGGCGAAGATCGGCGTTTTGGGCAGACACTCGCTGGGTCTTATCCAGTTGTTCGCGCAATTCGGCTCGTTGCCTGCGAATAGTCCGCCCCCCGGTTTGGACGATCCCGAACAACAGCACACCACTTGCCAAAAAGGCGCCGCCAACGATGAGCCAGCTGGTCCGATGCGCCTGCGTGATATCACTGTTGAGCACCGTCGCGTCTTCATAGAACTCGGCCACAGCGATGACGTCCCCCGACCAGCTTTGACGGATCGGACTGTAATACTCCAGCAAGGGGACCCCCAATGCGGCCTCGGCGGCATCTTCCAGACTATCGAGGTCCGAAAACGAGGCTGCGATCTCGCCTTGCCATGCGCGCCGCAGGTCTTCTGAGGGTTCAAAGACCTGTCCAATCAGCGCAGGGTCCGAGGCATGGATGATCCGTCCGTCCTCGGCCCAGATTTTGAAAGACACAACACGCTCCCCCAGCGCAGTGCCTTCAAATATTTCTGCCAGCGCCTGTCTTGCGGGTGGCGACAAAGTGTCGGTTTCCGCCAATTCCTGACTGAGGGGCGAGATAAAGCTTTCCATGTACAAAGCTGCAGAGATTGCGGAGTTCTGAACCACTGCATTCTCGATCTGTCGCGAAACCCACATCTCGACAAAGAAGGTCGCAATGACCATGACAGCTGCTCCGGCCAATAGAAATTGGCCAGGCAACGTCAGACTCTGCCAACGCCACGTATTTCGCACGATACTCATGTGAGGACCTTAGGACGGAATTTTTCGCGTGAACATGGACTTAGGTCCGAAGGGTGGCACCTTTTTCACAAGGCAGGCGGAACCTGCGAGGCCCTGTGCCTTGATCGCGAAGCGTACCTTGCGGTGTGTCCTATCCCTTAGGTGCGGCCTTGGCGCGCGCAGTCCGCTTCACCGCAACTTCTTTTGGTGGCGTATTTGCTTCCCGTTCAAGCCGCGCGTTCCGAAGTCGGGTGAGTTTGGCAAGCCGCTCTTCAGCTTCATCATCCACCATTTTGCGCACAACGCGTGTTGTCTTGTCCATCGTGGTTTCAGGTCTGGTGGGCTGTTCTTTGAATACAGAGGTCTTCGTAAGTTTCGCCATTGGGTCTCTCCTTATAGGGCCATCCACCTCTGTCCGGACGCGCTCGTTTCTTGCGCAGTTCAGGGTGTCTGGAATGGCGGCATACATCGCAAGAGCGTAAGCCAATGCGATGAAATCGGTAGCATTCCCAGACATCAGAACCCTAAACAGGGTCTGACAGACAAATTGTTTGATGGGAGAGTTTTGGTCCGCTCTGGCGACCGACGCATCCGGACCGGAGAAAACCGCAACTCTTGTTAGTTCGACGTAGTCACTTGACGTCAGGATTACAACGCTTGTGTCATTTTGCGTGAACGCAAGGACTTCTGTGATGACTGATGGTATCATGGGTTTTACCGCGATCCTGCGGTTGGAATTGGGAGCACAGAACCATGGGTATTCAAAGCATTCTTGTGATCATCATCATCGGCGCAATCGCCGGTTGGCTGGCGGGGCAGGTCATCCGGGGGTTCGGCTTTGGTTTGCTGGGCAATATCGTTGTGGGTATTCTGGGTGCTTTTGTTGCAGGGTTGATTTTCCCTGTGATCGGTCTCGGTATGGGTGGCGGTTTGATCGGAAATATTATCCACGCCACACTTGGCGCCGTCATTCTTCTGTTCCTCATCCGGCTGGTAAAGCGCGCCTAAGCGCCAGCCATAAAAGGTGGTTTCGTGTCGGCATGATGGCGGCGACATCGACACGCGCCAGCCTTGGTTTTGTGGCATTTTGACGTTGATAGATGTCAATCCGGCGCGAAGTCACGGTGTTATCTTGCTCTTGCAGCGACCTCTCGACAGGTCGAAAACAGCACGCCCTTGCAGACAGCGAAGGTGGATGTTTCGCGCTGTAACCAAAGGCAAATGATGCGTGAAAAGGAAAACACATGACGAAATCAAATCTGTTCACCGGTGTGAGTGTCGGCGCAATGATCCTGCTGGCTGCCTGCTCGCCGAAACCGGAACCCGTGGCGATGGTGATCTATGCCGAGCCGACTTTCGACAAACTGGGCAATCCGTCCTGCCGTCCGGGCAACGTTCCGATTGGTGGCGTTTACACGGCAGAGCTGCCTTTGTGTGATGTGATCAACAGCGGCCAGGCTGTGGTTGTTGCCCCGCGCATTGTCGAACTTGATGATGGTGTTGATGGGACGGTCATTGTCGATCCGGTTGATCCGATCGATCCTAGTGGCGGCAATCAGAACCAGAACCAAAACGAGAACCAGAACCAGAACCAGAATGAAAACCAGAACCAATCTGGCACTTGAACACGGTCGCGTTCTTTGGCGCGGCACCCAGCGCATTCGCTTACAATCGTTCCTGCAATAGGTGCCGCCTGAATTGACCTATGTCATAGCCTGAGGGTTTTGCCGCGTCACAGTCTTTCCAAAGCATATGGAGGACGACGTGATGGCCGAAGGAAAACCCCTTGTTGTGAATTTCGCGCAACTGCGGCGCGGCGATGTGGATATTGTCGGTGGCAAGAACGCGTCTTTGGGTGAGATGATCCAGACCCTCGGTGCGAAAGGTATCCTTGTGCCACCAGGGTTTGCGACGACGGCGGATGCGTTTCGGGCCTATTTGACGGCCAATGATCTGGATTCGCGGATCGCGGTGGCGCTGGACGCGCTGGCCAGCGGCAAGGCGACCTTGCAAAAGACAGGTCAACAGGTTCGCGACATGATACTGCATGGCGCGTGGCCAGAAGAAACCGCCGCGCAGATCGTGGATGCCTATCGCGCGCTGTCCGACACTGCGGGCGAACCGGATGTCCCCGTTGCTGTGCGTTCCAGCGCCACGGCCGAGGACCTGCCGGATGCGAGTTTCGCAGGCCAGCAGGAAACCTTCCTGAATGTGACCGGCGCTGCGGCTCTGCTTGAGGCGTGTCGTAAATGCTATGCGTCCCTCTTTACAGATCGTGCGATTTCCTATCGCCAGATACAGGGCTTTTCGCACACGCAGGTGGCACTGTCTGTGGGCGTGCAACAGATGGTGCGCGCGGACACCGGCGGATCCGGCGTGATGTTTTCGATTGATACGGAATCAGGCTTTCCCGACGCCGTGCTGATCAATGCCGCCTGGGGTCTTGGCGAGAACGTCGTGCAAGGGGCTGTCGATCCCGATGAGTACGAGGTGTACAAGCCGTTTCTGGACGATGAAACCAAAGTGCCCATTCTGGAAAAGACCCTTGGGGCCAAAGAGATCAAGATGATCCATGACCGCGATGGCACCCCCCGCAATGTGCCCACCTCAAAGGCGGAACGCGGCCGGTTCGTGCTGAGTGATCCTGAGATTCTGACCCTCGCGCGGCAGGCGAAGATCATTGAAGAGCACTATGGTTGCCCGATGGATATGGAGTGGGCGCGCGATGGCAAGACCGGCACGCTTTATATCGTGCAGGCGCGGCCCGAGACGGTGCAGTCACGGGCGGATGTCGGGTCACTGAAAGCCTATACGGTGGCGGATGCGGGTGAAACGCTCGTCACCGGGCTGAGTGTCGGGAATGCCGCCGTGAACGGCCGCGTGTGCATGATCGAAAGTGCCGCTGATATCGCGAATTTCGTGGAGGGCTCTGTGTTGGTCACCTCCACCACGGATCCCGACTGGGTGCCCATCATGAAACGCGCCGCTGCGATCGTGACGGACCATGGCGGGCGCACCTCGCATGCGGCGATTGTCAGCCGTGAACTCGGGCTGCCGGCGGTCGTGGGCTGTGGCGATGCCACGCATCTGTTGCACGACGGGCAGGATGTGACCGTGTCCTGTGCGGGGGGCGAGGAGGGTGTTGTCACAGCAGGTTTGTCCAAGATTACGGTGACCGAGGAAACGCTGGGCGCGCTGCCTGACGTCAAGACCAAGATCATGCTGAACCTTGCCAACCCCGCGGCGGCCTTGCGGTGGTGGCGGTTGCCTGTCGATGGGGTGGGGCTGGCGCGGATGGAATTTGTCATCAACAGCGCGGTCAAGGTGCATCCGATGGCCCTGCTAGAGTTCGATGCGGTCAAGGATGCGCAGGCCCGCGAGAGGATTGATGCGCTGACCAAAGGATACGACAGCAAGCCTGCGTATTTCGTTGACCAGCTCTCACGCGGATTGTCACGGATCGCGGCGTTTTGCTATCCCAAGCCAGTGATCGTGCGGATGAGCGATTTCAAGACCAACGAATACGCCGACCTTCTAGGTGGGCGTGACTTCGAACCGCATGAAGAGAACCCGATGATCGGGTTCCGTGGCGCGTCACGCTATTACTCGGACCATTACCGGAGCGGTTTTGCGCTGGAATGTCAGGCGATTGCGCGACTGCGCGGGCAGATGGGCTTTGACAATGTGATCGTCATGATCCCCTTCTGCCGGACCCCGCAAGAGGCCGACAACGTGCTGGCTGTGATGCAGGAAAACGGTCTGGAGCGGGGCAAGGACGGCTTGCAGGTTTACGTGATGTGCGAAATTCCCGCCAATGTGGTGCGTGCGGCGGAATTTGCCGAACGCTTTGATGGTTTTTCTATCGGGTCGAACGACCTGACCCAACTGACGCTGGGGATTGACCGCGATTCAGACGCGCTGGCAAACCTGTTCCGAGAAGATGATCCGGCAGTGCTATGGATGATCGAAACCGTGATCCGCGCGGCGCATAAAGCAGGCAGGAAAGTGGGGTTCTGCGGACAGGCGCCCAGCAATGATCCGGCTTATGCCCAGCGTCTGGTCGGGTTCGGGATCGACAGTATTTCTGTCACTCCTGACAGTTTTGTGCAGGTGCTGCGCAATGTGGCCGAGGCCGAGAAAGGTTAAAGCGCCTCAATCCGGCATTGGTCATAGCAGGCCTGCGCATGGGGCAGGTCGCAAAGCGCTGTGGCCTCGGTGCTGACTGTGGCGCTGGCAGCCGCAACGCCCCATCTCAGCGCTGCGTCTGCGGTGCCGCCGCGCGCGAGCGTCAATGTCATCGCCCCCACAAACGCATCGCCCGCGCCGATTTTACTGCGCACGGTGACCTTGGGCGCATGACAAAAGAAGCGCTGGTCACGGGACACGAGAACCGAGCCTTCGGCGCCACGCCCTGTGACAATCATGTTGGCCACACCCCGCGCAACCAGATCGGTGGCAAAGGCCACGCTGTCGGCAACCGTATCCATGGGATGGTTGGCTGCCTCGGCTGCTTCTGATTGGTCGACGCGCAGCAGATAGACGGGCGTTGTGGGGGCGCCAATAAGCCTGTCCAGTGCCCAGCTCGAGGTATCGACCACAACGCGGGCGTTTTTTTCCGCAGCGATCGCAATGATCCGGCTTTGCATATCTTCAGGCAGACCGGGCGCGACACTGCCGCTGATCACAACATAGCTGTCTTGGGTGGTGTGGGCTGTGATTTCGGTCAGCAGGCGGTCAGCATCTTGTGCGGTCAACTGCTCTCCCGGAACGCCAAAGCGATACTGCGCGCCTGTTGCGTCGTCAGTGACTGCAAAGCTCTGCCGCGTTTCGCCGCTGACCACGATAGGCAGGGCAGGGACCCTTTCGGCGGCCAAAAGACTGACAAGCCGCTGCCCCATCGGTCCACCGACGGCGACAAGCGCCTGGGCCGCTCCACCCAGTTTCTGCACGGCGCGGGCCACATTGACACCCCCGCCACCCGGATCGTAGCGCGGTGCCGCACAACGCAGCTTGGGCCCTGCTATGACCGCTGGCACATGCGTTGCCACATCCACCGCGGGGTTGAGTGTGATTGTGAGAATGTCGGCCTGTGGGCGCATGCTAGGCTTTTTGCGCCATGGCCAACCTCATTACAGCGGCCAGAACGGCCTGCGCAAGAACCGGTGATCGCCCGATACCGATAGCAGCATCGCTGTCGCGGCTGTCATTTTCGCGCAGGGTGCAGTGCCAGTGGCCGTCACGGTCATTGGTGCGCCCACGGATATGAATGGACCAGTTCGGATAGGCCTCATCCGCAATCAGCATCGCTGCATCGGTCTTGCTCAGGTTTTCGGCGCTGGGCAGGGTGGCCTGTGGCAGCAGGTAAGCCAAGGCATGAAGAACCCCGTCAAACTCGGCGATACTCATGTCGCGCGTGGTTTCGAGTTCCTCGATCAGGATGTCCAGTTCAGGGTCTTTCATCGCGTGTCCTCCTCGGTGGGTCGGCGTGTTGACTATCTCTACCAACGCTTGCGACGACCGCATTTGATCTTGGTCAATTGTGCACAGCCGATCTGGATGACAAAGGGCAGCGAAAAGGCAGGTCGTCGCCAGTGATTTGCTCTTGCGCGATATGCATCGGCCAGCAATGGTTTGGTAACCAAAGGACCCTGTCACATTGAGCAAGACCCAAGACCCCCCAAAGCTGCTATCGCTTTGGCTTCTCATCTTTCTGCAAGCCGGAATTTCTGCGTCCAGTCTCGTGGTCGAGATAGTCGCAGGGCGCATGATCGCACCTTACGTAGGGATGAGTCTTTATACGTGGACAGCCATCATTGCCGTTGTACTGGCGGGGTTTTCTGTTGGCCATTGGTGGGGTGGCCGGATTGCCGCGCGTGACACTGCGCAGGCGTTGCGCATGGCGGGGTGGATCATGCTTGCCGCGGCCTGCACCACCGCAGGGGCAACACTGCTGCTGCGCGCCTTTGCAGGACCTGTGATTGCGACATTCGCGCATCCCATGGCGGCAATCACCGCGTTGAGCGCCTTGGCATTTTTTCTTCCGTCACTTTTTGCGGGTGTGCCTGCGCCGATCCTGACGGTCGCCGCGATGCGCGGGCGCGCGCAGGCCGAACAGGCCTTGGGGGCCATGTTCGCTTCGGGTGCGGTTGGTGCGATTGCGGGGACACTTCTTGCGGGCTTTTTGTTTGTCCCGTGGATCGGATCGGTGATGACCCTTGGTGTGATCACTGTGGTCTATGTGGTTGCGGCGCTGATCTGTTTCAGGCTGGGCAATCTTTTGCCGCGCGGGCAGGCAGCGGCCCTTGGCGGGATCGTCGTCGCCTTTGCAACCGGATATGGCGCGCTGACGTTGCCCGCCGTCTGCGACCGTGAAAGCAGCTATTACTGTATCAGGACTGTTGCCTTGTCGGACAACCCTGACGATCCGGTGAACCTGATGGTCGTGGATCACCTGGCGCATGGTATCAGTGGCAGGGCAGAGCCGCGGGTTATGTTCACGGAACATGCGGCCATGCTGGATGCTTTGCCGCGGATGCGGATGGGCCGGCCGGATTTCTCATCGTTTCATATCGGTGGTGGCACCTATTCTGTCCCGCGTGCTTGGGCCGCGCGGGGGATCGGGGATATTACCATCGCTGAAGTCGATCCCGAGGTGACAGCAATCGCGGTCGAGAATTTCTGGTTTGATCCGTCAACGGCCACCATTTTGCATGGTGACGCACGCGTTGCGCTCAACAGAAGCTCCCAACAGTTCGACGTCATTGTCGGTGATGCGTTCACCGATATTGCAGCACCCGAGCATCTGGTCACACAGGAGTTTTTCGCGCTTGTCGCAAGCCGTCTCGCGCCGGGCGGTGTCTTTGCGATGAATATGATCGACAATGTGGATCGCATGAACGCGCTTGCCGCCGTCCACGCGACGTTGGGCAGTGTCTTTCCAAGCGTCGAGATCTGGACCGAAGCCGTCGCCCCGGAGCCGGGTCAGCGCCGTGTTTTTATCTTGCTGGCCAGTGCGCAAGACAGCGCCTTTGCTACCGTGGATGCGCTGGCCCCGGACTTAAGGCGTTTTCAGGTGCTGGATAGCGCCTTCGTGGAAAATATTCTGGGGCAGCGGAACCCGAAAATCCTGACGGACGACCATGCGCCGCTTGCTTTTCTGATGGGCTTTGACCCTGCCGTGGACTGAGTGCCTGCGCAAAAACTGCGGCTAGTGCCGAAGTGCACTTTCCACCAAAAACGCCAACATGCGGTGGCCTGTGTTGCATCGCCCGACACGGTTACCTAACACAGGGGTACGCCCGATAAAGGTTCCATGACATGCTGATCACATTTTTGGCCATTGCGCCGGTTTTTGCCCTGATCCTGATGGGCTATGGCCTGCGGCGTGGCGGTATCCCCTCGACCGAGTTCTGGAATCTGAATGACCGTCTGGTCTATTGGGTTTTGATGCCTGCGCTGTTCTTTACGAAAATCTCGGCGGCTGATCTGAGTGGTGGTTTGGGTGACTATGCGGTTCTGCTTTATGCAGGCTTCTTTTCCGCGATCTTTTGTGGATGGCTGTTCGGGCGCAGCTTTGCACCGCCGCAAGCCAGCTCTCTTCTGCAGGGCAGCGCGCGGTTCAATACCTTTATCGGCCTCGCCATCGCCGAGGCGCTTTTCGGCACGCCGGGTTTGCAGATCGCCGTGCTGGGGTCCGCGCTTTTGGTGCCTGTCGTCAACGTCACGGTCGTGACCATCATGGCGCGGCAGCTGGGCGGCGGGGGCCGGTCAATCGTTCTGGGGCTGGTGAAAAACCCGCTGATCCTGAGTATTGTTGCAGGGGCACTCTTCAACTTTGCCGGTTTGAACGAGGTGCCCGTCCTGCACGAGATTGCCCGTATTCTGGGTAACGCTGCGTTGCCGATCATGCTGCTGTGTGTCGGGGCCAATCTGAAACTGCGCGGATTGAGCGGGTCTGTCGTGATCATCGGGCTGTCGATGGTTGGCAAGTTGCTGATCAATCCCTTGGCCGTCATTCTTGCGGCTTGGGTGCTTGCGCCTGATCCCTTGGTCTTTCAGGTCGCCCTGATTTTTGCGGCCCTGCCTGTCGGCGTTGCCAGCTACACGCTGGCGCGCGAAATGCGCGGTGATGCGTCCTTGATGGCGGCCATGATTACCACGCAAACCTTGCTGAGTTTCCTGACCTTGCCTGTGACGCTGATGATCGGGCAGGCTGTGCTGTCGCTCAATTGAGCCGCAAGACCCGGTCAAAGGCTGCGTGATGAAATGACGTGATCCTTTCTTTGCGGGAATATTCAGTGACATATACGGTCTGACCATGAATACCGCAGCACCCACGCCCCTTTCGACTGTGTCACGCCAGTTCATCCAGGATTGGCTGGTGGCTTTGCGGTCGCTCTGTACGGATGCGCAGATGCAGTCTTTGATGCAGCGTGCGGGGTTGGTTGCCGATGATACGCTGCCCTATGGCCGTGTGACGCTTGATCAGATTGTCCGGCTTTACCAGCTTGCCGCGGTTGAGACAGGTGATGAAATGATGGGGCTCTGGAGCAGGCCGATCCGCCCCAGAGCGTTGCAACATCTGCTGACGTCGGTCCGTGAGGCCACCAGCATTCCGTCGGCGCTCTACCGGTTTGCGACGTTCTGGAACCTGCTTTTGGATGATTACCAATGGGATCTGACCGAAAAGGATGGCACGTTGCTGCTCAGGCTGATCCCGCAACAACAGGTGCAGCCGCAACCCTTTGGGCATATGCTGATCCTCAAGCTTGCCCATGGCCTTTTGTCCTGGCTTGCGGGGCATGAGGTGCCGGTCAAGCGCGTGGATTTTGTCTTTGCACGTCCGGAGTACGATCAGGATTACGCCATTATCTTTCCGGCCCCGCTGCGGTTTGCGCAGCCCGCCACATCCATCGCTTTCGATCTGCATCTGTTGGGCGGGGTGCAACCACGCACCACTTCCGATCTGGACCACTTTCTTCAAAACGCCCCGCGCGACTGGATTTTCACCAGTTCGCGGGAACATACGCAATCGCTGCGTGTCCGCACCTATCTGAGCCAGACAGACTGGGCCAAGGCCACCCTGAGCGATGCGGCGCGCGCGATGCATATGACGCCGCGCACCCTGATGCGCAGGCTGGACGCGGATGGGACCTATTTCCAGTCGATCAAGGACGCCTTGCGCCGCGATATCGCGATCCGTGATTTGCAGGCGGGCCGCAAAAGCATTCAGGCAATCGCGCAGGATGTCGGTTTTTCATCGGCAGCAAATTTCCATCGGGCTTTTCTGCGGTGGACAGGCAGCACGCCGAGTGCCTATCGCCGCACGCAAGTCTGACAGGCAGGCATTTTGTCAGTTTTTGATAATCACATGTCATCTCATGAGATAGAGGCGGCCCACAGGGCGCGATAAAAACCGTTATAGAAAAGTATTCTGAAGCAACGCTGCGCATGCGGGCATCGATTTGCCAAGCTGCGGGATATGGCGCTTTCAGATAGCGCTGATATGAAGGACGCCCCCATGACAGAGAAACTCGCCGCTATTCTGCAAGCTGCCAAGGACCACGCTGAACAGGTGATCCTGCCCAATGTGGATGCATGGAACGCCGCAAGGAAATGGCCGCGCGATGCCTCGGACAAGGCGGGGGCTGCGGGCCTGACGGGGCTTTATGCGCCCGAAGACTTTGGCGGGCAGGGTTTGCCGCTGTCCGAGGGCATTCAGGTTTATGAACAACTCGGGCTTGGTGACGGGGCCTATGCCTTTGCGCTTTCTATGCACAATATCTGTACCTTTGCAGGCTGTGGCTATGGCACGGAGGCCTTCAAGCAGAATTGGGCGCGTGATCTGACATCTGGGCGCAAGCTGGCGAATTTTGCACTGACCGAACCCCAGTCCGGGTCGGACCCCATGCAGATGTACACCCGTGCAACCATCAATGGTGACGGGACATGGACAATCAGCGGTGCAAAGGCCTGGGTCAGTCTTGCGACAGAGGCTGACATCTATTTCACGGTCGTCAAAACAAGCGACGCGCCGGGCCACAAGGATATGGCGATGATCGCCATCCCTGCGGATGCGCCAGGCCTGCGTTTCGGGCCACTGTATGACACGCCGTCCTACAACTTCCTGCCCATGTCCGAGATGTATTTGGACAAGGTTGTGGTGAGCGAGGATAACATCATCCTGCCTATCGGGCAGGGGTTGCAAGGCTCACTCATGGCGATTGATATCGCGCGCGTCTCTATCGCGTCAGGGTGTTGCGGGTTGATGCAAGCGGCACTTGATACGGCCTTGTCCTATTCCAAGAACCGCAAGATGTTTGGCGGCAAGAACCTTGAACTTGACGGTATCCAGTGGATGCTGGGAGAGGTCGCGACGGACCTTGAAGTGTCGCGTCTTCTCTATCGCAAAGCCGCAGAAGCGCTGGGCACGCCCGAGGGCCCCTTGATGGCGGCCCATGCCAAGCGTTTCGTGCCGGATGCAGCGCTTAAGGCTGCAAATACCTGCACGCAGGTCTTGGGTGGCATGGGATTGCTCGCGCCTTATGGTCTGGACCGTTTGTCGCGTCTTGCCCAGATGCTGCGGATCGTGGATGGCACGACCGAGATCAGCCGCGTCGTCATCGGGCGCGCCCTGCAAAAACGCGCGGCGGCCTTGCCCGATCTGCCGGTGCCGCAGGGTTACAGGGAAAAACCCGCCTAGATTGACAGGGTGGCGACAAGAAAGTTTCACGTTCAGAGCCGTGAAAAGAGATCAACAACCCCGTCTCGCTCGAACGCAAGAATGATTTGAGCAGCAAAAACAATCGAAATTGTAAGTACGGCAATGCGACGATCCCATATGCGGGATCGCATCGGTGCTGCCATCGGGTCCGCGATACGGCGTGATACTTCAACAAGATTGGGGCTCGATTGTACTGTCATTAACATCACCAGATAGGTCATGGATGTCACGGTCAGCAGGACAATCATATCGCCAATCATTCCGTTGGGACGAAAGAACACCACGCTCAGGGTCGTCATGATGCTCAGAGCCCAGAGTACGATGAGTTCACCATGCGAGACGGATCGCCCGAGTTTTACACGCAATCGGCGCAGTGCAACCGCCAGATCAGGCGTCCGTTCATGGGCGCTGCGGTAGAGGTGGGCAAAATGCAGGTCGATGTCACTTTGTCGTTCAGCGCGGAGCGTTTTTTCCAGATATGGCATTTCATCGGAAGACAGCCTTGGCACAATATCAAGGATCGCCTCCTCTTGTTCTTGTTGTCGTGCAAATTTTCGGCCCAAGACAAAACCGGTCAGGATGCCAAAAATGCCAAGTGGCAAGCTGATCAGCTCGATCAATGACGTCGATGGCAAAAAGTTTCGTAGTGGAAGTGCTGGCATCAGGTGAATCACAGTACCCGCAACGCATAATGTCAGAAAAACTGCAACGTAAGCCGGGCCGTCATCAGCGCGTGCATGAAGCAGAACATTTGCCGAAATAATGAACAGCCCACCCAGTACAAGCGTTTCTGTAATGTCGCCAAGCCCCAGAAGCCAAAGCCAGATTACGGCAAGCAGCGGGGTGAGATACCACAGCAGGATAACGTCGGAACGCCCACCAATGGCCAATGCCTCGCTGTAGGTGATTGAGCCAATCGACACAATAAAAGCGCCGTTAAGCAGTATGAACAGCCAAAGCCGCGGATCAATTTGTGCGATCTCCGGCCATGGTTGCCACACAAGGGCAACACCGATGAAGATTAACGCTGTGATGGCTTTGGTCAGTACATTGGTTGTCAGCGCAGCCTTACGCATTTGCGGCAAAGTCCCGATGATCATACGGGCTTTGACGTGTACGGCCACGCTCATTGCCATCGCGATTGCCGCACCTGCCGCCGCGACTGTGCCGAGCGTGAAGTTCGACCCGTCTGATGTGGTAGCTTCAGGGCTCTGTCCTGCCC
This sequence comes from Yoonia sp. R78084, assembly GCF_044595625.1. Taxonomy (NCBI): domain Bacteria; kingdom Pseudomonadati; phylum Pseudomonadota; class Alphaproteobacteria; order Rhodobacterales; family Paracoccaceae; genus Yoonia; species Yoonia sp. R78084. Next base: position 2,141,739 of record NZ_CP138993.1, on the reverse strand, counting down.
AAACGACAAGCGCCAGTCCAAGCAAAGCAACGATGCCAAGTACGAGACTGCGTTTTGAAAGGCTTTCAAAATGCGCTCTCATCAACAAAGTCGTACCCAGCATCCCGAATAGAGGCCACGTTTCGAAAATCACAGTGGCGTTTGTTTTGCTGATGTGCAGAAAAGAGAAAAACAACAGGAAATGGCTGACCGGATTAAGAACTCCGTCAAGCAGAAGATACCAGCCTAGCGCGGCATCTTTGCGGCAGGCCTGCACGGCTTCCAGGACACGCTGTTGACCGCCGGAACTTGCGATCACAAAACACGCAAATGTCAGAAACGAAACGATATGGCTAAGACCAATGAAGAGCCATGGGGACAGGATTTGCGTGCTGAGCGCGCCAATCAGCGGAAACAGACTATAGGCGATGATTGAAATGCCCATAAGAACGAGGGATTTTTTTAGCACTATAGTCACCGGTTGTCTGCAAATGATTGATCTTCAGCATTTCAAACAAAGTCACAAGAGATCAATGATCACGCGATGGCTTGTTGTGTCCTGGTCGTCGTTTGTTGCTATTCGGTTGCTGTAAAGCCCACAATGAGCTGATGCAGACCGAGTGCCGCGCCCGCGAAGATCGCTGTGAGCGTGACGGGCGCGCTGAAGGCCAGCAGGGAAAACGCAGTCAGACCCTGGCCGATACTGCACCCGATGGCGATCACGGCACCCACACCCATCAGGCCTGCACCGATGATCTGGCGGCGCAACTCGCGCGGGTCCTCGCAGGCTTCCCAGCGGAAATGGCCTTTGATCAGACTGCCCAGGAAAGCGCCGATCCAGACCCCCGCGACAGAGCCGATCCCGAATGAGAGTGACTGACCCGAGGCGGTCATCCCGTAAAGGATGGCTTCGCCGACAGGGGCCGAGAACGTGTGGGAGACAATCGGCAGGTCATCGAAACCATGCGCGTTGATATACTGCATCCCGCCCCATGCGCTGATAACAGCAAGGCCGACCGCAGTGCCCCAGAAGATGGCTGACCGGTCCTGCCGCAGGGTGCGGGCGCGCAGCGCAAAAGCAACCAGCAGCGCCCCGATCACAAGGCCGATAAAGGCCACTGATATGCCGGTCGCTGCACCTAATGTATGGGCTATACCGCTCGGGATTGCGGCAGGCGGTGTCGGGGGGAAGATTTCGACACGGATCCATGCCAGCGGGCCCGAGAGTGTGACATAGGCGCTGATGCCCATCACCAGAACGATCACAAAAGACCGCAGATCACCACCGCCAAGCCGTGCAAGCGCGCCATAGCCACAGTTTCCGGCCATCGCCATGCCGTAGCCGAACAGACCACCTCCAAGGATGCTGGCAAGTGGCGACCATTGTTGCGATAGATAAAAAGACTTGGCGGGGTCGAAAAGACCAAGAGCCATCAGGCCGAAACTGCCGACGACGGCTGTTCCGATGGCCAGAATCCACATTCTCAGGCGTTTGTCATTGTTGCCGTAAAGATAATCTTCGATCGCGCCCAATGTGCAGAACCGGCCCAGCCTTGCTGCAAGCCCGAGTAATACGCCACCGAACAGCCCCACGGCTGCTGCGACGTTCGCCTCTCCCAATGCATCGAGCAATGGCCGTTCCTCCCTGTTCGTCAGTCGAATTGAACGGGAGGTGGCTAAGCCTCAGTCCGTTTTGCAGAACAACTCGTAGACAAGACCAATGATCCTGCGAGATTTGTCATCCGTCAAGCTATAGTAGATTGTTTTGCCTTCACGGCGGGGCGTGACCAGCCCTTCGAGCCGCAACCGACCCAGTTGCTGGGATACGGCGGCCTGGCGTGCCGAGAGCAGTTCTTCGAGTTCTGTGACTGATTTTTCACCAGTTGCGAGGTGGCACAGGATCATCAGGCGGCCTTCGTGACTGATCGCTTTGAGATAATTCGTCGCGATTGTCGCGTTGTCCATCATCTCGTCCAAGCGAGCGTCATCAACGTCAGTATCAAAAACCGGAAGTGTCATAAGCCTTGGAGCCTCACGCGAATCTTTCTGTTCTGGTCAAATCGTCTGCGCCTGTAATTGGGCTTTTGCCGCCAAATTGCTACCTCTGAGCGCGGGCAAAACGCGATTTTTTCGCCTATTTTTCTGATTTTGCAAGAAATACGCCCTCTTGCTCGAGCATCTGCCCCAAAAGTCCCCAGAAAAAATCATCGCCCGGATAGCCCTCGATCCGGTTTGTTTCGATGCCTTCGACAAGCAGGATGAACGTCGGGGTGTAATTGATCCGCCGGGCAAGCACGATGTCGGAAGGCATCGGATCAAGCAGATTGACACGGCGCAGCGGGGCGGCGGCACCTTCGTCTGTTTTGGTGTATATGGGGCCGATTTCTTCGTTCCAGCGCGCACACCAAAGACAGCCGGGTTCTTCGGCCATCATCAGTTGCAACTCTGCCCGTGCAGAGGCCGCAGACATCAGGGTCACTGCAAAAGCAGCAACTGTGAGGCGCATAATAAAACTAGCTTTCATCTTAAACATTCAATAATTCTAATATGAATCATGCTTGCAATCAAGGAAAACAACACATGCTGGACGTAAGCTTTTTTGGTGCTGCGGTGGCAGGGCTTTTGTCATTCTTTACGCCCTGCGTTTTGCCGATGGTGCCGTTCTACCTCTGCTATATGGCCGGTACATCAATGTCCGAGTTGCGTTCTGACGATGCAATTAGCCCGTCTGTGCAGCGCAGGCTGATTGTGTCTGCGGTGTTCTTTGCTTTTGGTGTCACAACCATCTTTGTGCTCTTGGGCATGGGCGCGACAGCGGTGGGGCAGGCCTTTGGCATGTGGCGCGACACCTTGCGCTATGTGGCGGCCGGGGTGTTGTTGGTCTTTGGCTTGCATTTTCTGGGCGTTATCCGAGTGCCGCTGCTTTACCGCGAAGCCAAGATTGAAAGCACGGCCGAACCGACAACGATCATTGGTGCCTACGTTATGGGTTTGGCTTTCGGCTTTGGCTGGACGCCCTGCGTCGGCCCTGCACTTGCAGCAATCCTGATGGTGGCCAGCGGGATGGGGGACATCTGGCGCGGTGGGTTGCTCTTGCTGGTTTACGGCCTTGCCATGACTGCACCATTTGTCGTGGCCGCCTTCTTTGCACGCCCGTTCCTTAGCTGGCTTCAGCGCAACCGCAAATATCTGGCGCATGTTGAACGCGTCATGGGTGTGATGCTGATCATCTTTGCGGTGCTGATCGGAACCAATTCGGTCAATTACATTGCCCAGTGGATGATCGAAGTCATGCCCGCATTTACCAACCTAGGATAAAGGAAGTGACCATGATGTTTCGCCGTTTTCTCGCTCTTGCAGCGCTTGTTCTGGCTCTCCCGGCTTTCGCCACGCCTTTGGGTGACGACGGTCTCCACAAGGCCGACTGGATGCATGACACCTTCAAGGATCTGCGCGAGGACCTTGCCGAGGCGAATGCCGAAGGCAAACGCCTGCTGGTCATTATCGAGCAGCGAGGTTGCATCTATTGCACCAAAATGCATGAAGAGGTTTTCCCAACACCCGAAATTTCTGCGATGCTGAACGAGGAATTCTTCGTCATCCAGATCAATATGTTCGGAGATGTCGAAGTGACGGATTTTGACGGGACCACTTTACCAGAAAAAGACATGGTGCGCCGCTGGAATGCGCTGTTCACGCCGACCATGCTGTTTTTCCCTCAAGAGGTGGAAGAGGGGCAGATTGCGACACAGGCGGCTGTTGCTGTCATGCCCGGCGCCTTTGGGCGCTGGACTACGTTGAACCTGCTCAACTGGATCAATGAAGAAGGCTATCTTGGTGATGAACCCTTCCAGAAATATCATGCAAGGATCATCCAGGAGCAGGGAATAACCGAGTAATATCAGATGCCTGAGTACAAACATTCAAATAAATGATTTTGTTGTTGCGACTCTCGCGATCTGTAGTCTACGGTATACGAAACACATTTGTGATCCAGGGAGGGACCATGAAGCAGATTCTTAGCGCAGGTGTCGCGATCGCCATAGCGACCGTTGGCTTTGCTGAAGGCATGATGCCTGATGATGTCGTTTACAGCGAGTATGGTGAAGTCGAGGCGTCCCTGTCCGGCCAACCGGGCGATGCGGCGGCAGGCCTTGAAATCATGGTTTCACGTGGCAAGGGCAATTGCATTGCCTGTCATCAGGTGACCGCTCTGGAAGAGTATCCGTTTCACGGCGAAGTGGGTCCATCGCTTGACGGTGTGGGTGAATACCGTACCGCAGCCGAGCTGCGTGGCATTATCGCAAATGCGAAGATGACCTATGAGGGGACAATCATGCCGGCGTTCTACCGCACAAGCGGGTTCAACCGCCCGGGCAACGCTTTCACCGGAAAAGCCGCAGAGGGCGAACTGTCCCCGCTGCTGACCGCTCAGGAAATCGAAGATGTGGTCGCATATCTTCAAACACTCAAAGACTGATCTGCAACTGGCAGACTTATAGGAGACCCTATGAAACTTACACGTAGACATACGCTTATGATGGCGTTCGGCTCCGCGCTCGCAGCTGTTATGCCGTTTCGTGCATTCGCTGCAGTCGAGGATAATATTGCAGCGTTTACCGGTGGTGCCGCTGTCGGAAGTGAGGGCATTACATTGATTGCCCCTGAAATCGCGGAGAACGGCAACACTGTGCCGATCGAAGTGAATGCGCCGGGTGCCGAGGCGATCATCGTCTTTGCAGCAGGCAATCCGACACCATCGGTTGCGACATTCAATTTCGGTCCGATGGCCGCATCCCAATCTGCGGCGACACGTATCCGTCTTGCAGGCACGCAGGATGTCGTCGCGATCGCCCGCATGCCTGACGGCAGCTTTGTGCAGGCCAGTCAGGAAGTAAAAGTGACCATTGGCGGCTGCGGCGGCTGAGTGAGGAAGAAAACAAATGGCAGATAATGTAACACCCCGCGTTCGCGTCCCCCGTGATGCCACCGCCGGCGAAGAAATCACCATCAAGACACTGATCAGCCACCCGATGGAGTCCGGTCAGCGCAAAGATGGCGACGGCAATGTGATCCCGCGCTCGATCATCAACCGTTTCACATGCACGTTTAACGGCGAGACAGTCATTGACGTCACGCTAGAGCCGGCGATTTCAACGAACCCGTACTTCGAGTTCCAGGCCATCGTGCCAGAGAGCGGGACGTTCGAATTCACTTGGTATGATGATGACGGCGCCGTCTACACCGACAGCAAAGATATTACCGTCGGGTAACCGCGGAACACACGCCAGGGAGGGCCGATGTCTATGAAATCACTGTTTAAGGGCGGTATTGCCGCCGTAGCAATTCTTTCCGCTTTTGCGGCAAACGCGGACGAAGAGGCAGATCTCGTCATCAACGAAGAGATCGAGATCACAGTCCGGACCGATGCGCCAGCGCATGTTGAAAACCTGAGCACGATCTACTCGGGTTGGGTGTTTCGCTCGACGGAAACACAAGCCTTGCAGATGGATGATTTCGAAAACCCCGGCATGATCTTTGTTGATGATGCGATCGCTGCATGGAACACCGCTGAGGGCACAGAGGGTCAGTCCTGTGCGGCCTGTCACGGTGCGCCCGAAGAAATGGCCGGTGTGCGTGCTGTTTACCCCAAATGGAACGACGAAGCCGAAGAAGTGCGTACAATTGCGATGCAGGTCAACGGTTGCCGGACAGAACAGATGGGTGCCGAAGAGTGGAAATATGACGGCAACGAGATGCTGAATATGGAGGCGCTCTTGGCGTCCGTGTCACGCGGCATCCCTGTGAATGTGGCCATCGACGGCCCCGTTCAGGCGATGTGGGAAAAGGGCCGTGAGCTCTACTATACACGGTTCGGCCAGCTTGATCTGTCTTGCGCAAATTGCCATGAAGACAACTATGGCAACAACATCCGCGCCGATCACCTGAGCCAAGGCCAGATCAACGCATTCCCGACGTATCGCTTGAAGAACGCCAAGCTGAACGGCGTGCAGGGACGCTTCCGCGGATGTATTCGTGACACCCGTGCGGAAACATACGCAGTCGGGTCTGAAGAATTCATCGCGCTGGAACTTTATGTGGCCTCGCGCGGCAATGGCCTTTCGGTCGAAGGCCCGTCCGTCAGAAACTAATCCTCCTTGAACTGCCCGCTTCAACCAGTTTGAGGCGGGCATTTTCAAACCAAATATATTCATAAATGAGAATATGATAACACAAGAGGCTCGATAACTCACATGATCTCACGTCGCGATTTTCTGCAGGCCAGCATGGCGGCTTCGGCGATTGTCGGAGCGTCGGGCTTTGGCAATTGGGGCAAGCTGGCAGCGCAGCAAGCGTTGAGCCAAAGCGATCTGCTTCAGTTTGACACCTTCGGGAATGTTTCCCTTATTCATATCACCGATATTCACGCCCAGCTGAAACCGATCTGGTTCCGAGAGCCTCAAATCAATCTTGGCGTTGGGTCCAGCAAAGGGGCGGTGCCACACATCACGGGCGCAGACTTCCGCAAGCTTTATGGCATCGAAGATGGCAGCGCGTCGCATTACGCGCTCAGCTATGACGATTTTACCGCGCTCGGTCAGGCCTATGGCAAGATGGGCGGCATGGACCGTGTCGCGACTGTCGTGAACAGCATCCGTGCGGACCGGCCCGATGCGTTGCTGCTGGATGGCGGCGATACATGGCACGGCTCTTACACTTGCTACAAAACCGAAGGGCAGGATGTCGTGAACATCATGAACCTGCTGAAACCCGATGCGATGACCTTCCACTGGGAATTCACGCTGGGATCTGACCGTGTGCGCGATATCGTGAGCGATCTGCCCTTTGCCGCGCTTGGACAGAATATTTTTGACGCCGAATGGGATGAACCCGCAGAGGATTTCCAGCCTTACCAGTTCTTTGAACGTGGCGGTGTGAAGATCGCAGTGATCGGGCAGGCCTTCCCCTATATGCCCATCGCCAACCCCGGTTGGATGTTCCCCGAGTATTCGTTCGGCATCCGCGACCAGCGCATGCAGGAAATGGTCGATGAGGTCCGCGGGCAGGGGGCCGAACTTGTTGTCTGCTTGTCGCACAACGGTTTTGACGTCGATAAAAAGATGGCCGAGCGCGTCACCGGGATTGACGTGATCCTCGCCGGTCACACCCATGACGCGCTGCCGGAACCTGTGTTGATCGGTGAGACGATTGTTGTGGCCTCCGGCTCCAACGGCAAGTTCGTCAGCCGCGTCGATCTGGATGTGCGCGATGGCCGGATGATGGGTTTCCGTCACAAGCTGATCCCGATATTCTCGGATGTCATTGCACCCGATGCGGAAGTCGCCGCCGCCATTGATGCGGAACGCGCGCCTTTCCTGAATGAGCTGACCGAAGTTATCGGCAAAACAGCGGATGACACATTGCTCTACCGCCGCGGTAACTTCAACGGCTCGTGGGATGATCTGATCTGCGACGCCCTGATCCAGGAACGTGACGCCGATATCTCGATGTCACCCGGCGTGCGCTGGGGCCCGTCTATCATGCCCGGACAGGACATTACCCGAGAGGATATCTGGAACGTCACCTCGATGACCTATCCGAACGCCTATCGCACTGAAATGACGGGTGAATTTATTCATACCATTATGGAAGATGTGGCCGATAACCTGTTCAACACCGACCCCTACTATCAGCAGGGTGGTGACATGGTCCGCGTGGGCGGCATGGGCTACAGCATTGATGTCAGCAAGCCCATCGGACAGCGCGTTACGGACATGACACTGTTGAAAACCGGTGAGGCGATTGATCCTGCCAAGACCTATGTGGTCGCAGGCTGGGCCTCGGTCAATGAAGGCACCGAAGGACCGCCGATCTGGGATGTCGTTGAAAACCATATTCGCAATTTGGGCACCGTTCAGGTGACACCGAACACAAGCGTCAAAGTCTCTGGCGCATAAGGAGAAACAGGAAATGGATGAGATCTTCAAACCGTCCAGACGCACATTTTTGCGCGGAAGTGCTGCAATCGCGGCTGGGACTGTCGCAGGTCAGGCAGCGGCGCAGGATGGCCCCGACCCTAAAATCACGGAATTGCAGGACTGGGCGTCTTATACAGGTGTCGGCGTTGACGAAACGCCCTATGGCCTGCCAATCAGCTTTGAAAGCGATGTGGTGCGGCGGAATGTAGAGTGGCTGACCGCGTCACCGATTTCCTCGATCAACTTTACCCCGATTCACGCATTGGACGGGACAATCACGCCGCAAGGTTGCGCATTCGAGCGCCACCACTCGGGCGCGATCGAGCTGTCCAAGGACGACTACCGCCTGATGATCAACGGTCTGGTCGACCGACCCCTGATTTTCACCTACGCCGATCTTGAGCGTCTGCCGCGTGAAAACCATGTCTATTTCTGCGAATGTGCTGCGAACACCGGTATGGAGTGGGCGGGGGCGCAGTTGAACGGTGCCCAGTTCACCCACGGCATGATCCATAACATGGAATACACCGGCGTGCCGTTGCGGACGCTGCTGCGTGAAGCCGGCCTCGATGCGGCGGGCGATCTGGCGGATAAATGGGTCTATGTGGAAGGCGCTGATGCCTCATCGAATGGCCGTTCGATCCCGATGGAGAAGGCGCTGGATGACGTGCTGGTGGCGTTCAAGGCCAATGGCGAAGCGCTGCGGATGGAGCATGGCTATCCTGTGCGCCTCGTCGTTCCCGGTTGGGAAGGCAATATGTGGGTCAAATGGTTGCGCCGTGTTCAGGTGACGGACATGGCTGTCGGCAGCCGCGAGGAAACATCCAAATATACTGACGTCTACGAGAACGGTATCGCTCGCAAATGGACGTGGGTCATGGATGCGAAATCGGTCATCACCTCACCCAGTCCGCAAATGCCGATCACGCACGGGCAGGGCCCGCTTGTGATCTCTGGTCTGGCGTGGTCCGGCCATGGGCAGATCACGCGTGTTGATGTCTCGAAGGACGGTGGCATCACGTGGGAAACAGCGCGGCTTGGAAAGCAGGGCGATACCAAAGCCTTGACCCGCTTCTATCTGGACACCGACTGGGACGGCAGCCCGATGCTCTTGCAATCGCGTGCCATCGACGAAACCGGCTATGTCCAGCCGACAAAAGACCAGTTGCGCGAAAAGCGCGGCGAGAACGCGGTCTATCACAACAACTGTATTCAAACCTGGTTTGTTAACGAAGAAGGGGTCGCCGAGAATGTCGAAGTCTCTTAATCTTTTCGTCCCCGCGATTGGTGGCACCGTGCTTTTGCTGGGTCTTGCCTATGGCATTTCCTCGCGTGAATACGGGGCCGCAACGATCGACTCGCTTGAAGCACGGGTGCAGCAGATCGAGGCAAACGCCGCACAAGCAACCGCCGAAGCGCAGGCAGCAGCCGCAGAAGCGGCGCGGCTGCTGCAAGAGCGTGAAGAACTTGCGGCTCTGGCCGCTGTCAGCGGCGCAAGCCTGACCGCACCGGCGCCCGTGATCGAAGGCACCTATGGTTTGGGCCGTGTGGCCTTTGATGAAGAAATTGCCGCATGGGATGTCGATGTCCTGCCTGACGGGCGGGGCCTGCCGGAAGGCCGTGGTGATGTCTTTACCGGAGAAGAGGTCTTTGTTGACAAATGTGCCTCTTGTCACGGTGATTTTGCGGAAGGTGTTGGCAACTGGCCCGTGCTTGCCGGTGGTTTTGACACATTGGCAAATCGGGACCCGGTGAAGACTGTGGGGTCCTACTGGCCCTATCTTTCGACCGCATGGGACTACATCAACCGGTCAATGCCCTTTGGTGAAGCGGGTACGCTGACGCCGGATGAGACCTACGCGATCGTGGCGTATCTTTTGTATTCCAACAACATGGTTGATGACGATTTCGAGCTGAGCCATGAGAACTTTACGGAAGTCGAGATGTACAACGCCGACGGCTTTGTCGTCGATGACCGGCCCGAGCTTGAGTATGCCGAATGGCGCACGGAACCTTGCATGGAAAACTGCAAGGAGAGCGTCGAGATCACGATGCGCGCGACGTTCCTCGATGTTACCCCGGACGAAGACGTGGAAGCCGCAGTCAGCGCGCCCGCAACCGAGGACACTCCGGCGGTTGCTGTTGCCGAAGATGCGGGCGGGATTGATCCGGCCCTGATCGCCGCCGGTGAAGGTGCATTCCGCCAGTGCCAGACCTGCCATCAGGTTGGCGACGGCGCGCGCAACCGCACGGGTCCTGTCTTGAATGGCATGATCGGGCAGACAATCGGGTCCGTTGACGGGTTCCGTTACTCGGGTGTCTTCGAACAGGCAAATGCCGCCGGAGAGGTGTGGACTGCGGAAAGCCTTGCCGCGTTCCTGACGGATCCACGCGGGACAATGGCCGGCACAAAGATGGCGTTCCGTGGTGTCGGGGACGAAGCCGAGGTTGCGGCACTGATCGCCTATTTGCAGAGCTTTGCGGACTAATGCGTCGCCACCTTCTGCTACTTGCCTTTATGGGCGCCGCCAGCCACGGCTTTGCCGAAGTTGGCGGTGATCCCGAACGGGGCGAAGAACTCTTTCGCCAATGCAGCAGTTGCCATCAGGTCGGGCAGGGGGCTGTTGACCGGATTGGTCCCCAACTGAACCATATCTTTGACCGTGCCGCGGGCGAGGCCGAGGGGTTCCGGTATTCGGCGGGATTTGAACGTGCCGCCGCGGGCGGTCTGGTCTGGACCTATGATACGCTCGATAGTTTTATTGAGAACCCCCGGGTGCTGGTGTCCAACACACGGATGAGCTTTCGCGGGATTGCAGAACAGCAGGACCGCGATGATCTGTTGGCCTATCTGCGGTTGTTCTCATCCAGCCCCGCAAACATTCCAGAGGCCGCACCGACAGCGGCCGCAGTGGATCACGCGGTTGCCCCCGAGGTTCTCGCGATTGTCGGAGATCCGGCATATGGCGAGTATCTGTCCGGCGAATGCACGGCGTGCCATCAGGCAAGCGGTGCGGCGACCGGTATTCCATCCATTACAAACTGGCCGACGGAGGACTTTGTTGTCGCGATGCATGCCTACAAGGAAGGCGTGCGCGCCCATCCTGTCATGCAGATGATGGCGGGCCGGTTATCTAACGAAGAGATTGCGGCCCTTGCGGCCTATTTCGAAAGCATCCGGTAAGGATGCATCATTGGGAGGAAAGACAATGAAATTTGATAGAAGGACGTTTCTGGGATCAGCGGCCGCGACAACGGGATTGCTGGCCGCACCGATGGTGCGCGCACAGGGGAAACCCCGCGTTGTCGTGATTGGCGGCGGTGCGGGCGGTGCGACCGCGGCACGCTATCTGGCCAAGGACAGTCAGGGCGCGCTTGACGTCACACTGGTCGAGCCGACACGCACCTATTACACCTGTTTCTTTTCCAACCTCTACTTGGGCGGATTCCGCGACATGGGCTCGCTTGGCCATAGTTATGGCACGCTGGCCTCTGAATACGGCATCAACGTCATTCACGACTGGGCCGTCGGAGTGGACCGTGACGCAAAGACAGTCACCCTCGCCGGTGGTAGCAGTCTGCCGTACGACCGTCTGATCCTGTCACCCGGCATTGATTTCGTGGACGGTGCCGTCGAGGGCTGGGATGTGACTGCGCAAAACGCGATGCCACATGCCTATAAGGGTGGTTCGCAAACCGAACTGCTCAAGGCGCAGATCATGGCAATGCCGCAGGGCGGTACCTTTGCAATGGTCGCACCGCCAAACCCATACCGCTGCCCGCCCGGCCCCTATGAGCGGATCTCGATGGTGGCGCACGCGCTCAAAGAAGTAAACCCGACCGCCAAGATCCTGATTGCCGATCCGAAAGAGAGTTTCTCCAAACAAGGCTTGTTCGAGGAAGGCTGGAACCGGCACTATGCCGGCATGGTCGAGCGGATCGGGCCGGACTTTGGCGGGGCGAATGTGTCGGTTGATCCGCAGGCGATGACCCTGACGATTGATGGTGACGTCAATGACGTTGATGTCTGCAACGTGATTCCCGCGATGAAAGCGGGCCGGATTGCCGAAATCGCAGGTATCACCGATGGCAACTGGGCACCGGTCAATGCTGCCGATATGTCTTCCAAGATGGACCCGAACATTCATGTCCTGGGTGATGCTGCCGCACAGGGCGATATGCCGAAATCCGGCTTCTCGGCCAACAGCCAGGCCAAGGTCTGCGCCAATGCCGTGCGCGGCGCTTTGACCGGATCAACCGTGTTTCCGGCCCGTTTTGCAAACACCTGCTGGTCTTTGATTGATACCAATGACGGGGTGAAGGTTGGCGCGACATATGAAGCAACCGACGAAAAGATCGCGAAGGTCGACGGTTTTGTCAGCGCAACCGGCGAAAGCGATGAGCTGCGTGCGGCCACCTATCAGGAATTGATCGGCTGGTACGACGGGATCGTCGCCGACATGTTCGGATAATCACCTGTCGGGCCTTGATGTATGTCAGGGCCCGCCAAAACGACACTGCTAGGCTGGGGACATGGAGGACGTATGATGAAAAATAGACTTATCGGCGCATTTTTGATCCTTGCCGCGACACAAGTTGCCGCACAGGACGCGGTCACTTACCCTTTCAATGGAAGCTTTGATGATGCGACTTTTGCAGTCGAGAACGCCATCATCGGCAAAGGCCTTGTGATTGATTACGTCAGTCACACCGGTGAAATGCTGGCACGGACAGCCGAGGATGTTGGCAGTGACAAGATGCTCTTTGAGGGGGCGGATATCTTCTTGTTCTGCTCTGCCCAACTCTCGCGCGAGGTGATGGAAGCGGACCCGATGAATATCGCGCATTGCCCCTATGGCATCTTTGTCGCGGCACTGGAGGGCGAAGTCCTCGTGGGGCATCGCACCTACCCTGACGGTGAAATGCAAAAGGTGCAGATGCTCTTGGATGAGATCGTACAGGAAGCGGTAGGCGGATAAGGATAACGATGAATTACGACGGATATTTCGCGACCGCACTTGCGCAGCTGCAAGATGAGGGCAACTACCGTGTTTTTGCGGACCTTGAGCGCCATCGCGGAAACTTTCCGCAGGCGACCAACCACGGTGCGCAAACGCGCAATGTGACGATCTGGTGCTCGAATGACTATCTGGGCATGGGGCAGCACCCTGACGTGCTGTCCGCCATGCATGAGGCGCTGGACAAGGTTGGTGCAGGGGCAGGCGGGACGCGGAATATCTCGGGCACGACCCACAACCATGTGTTGCTGGAGGCGGAACTGGCCGATCTGCACAACAAGGAAGCGGCGTTGCTTTTCACCAGCGGATATGTGTCCAACTGGGCGGCACTTGGCACGCTGGCTGCGAAAATTCCTGATTGTCTGGTGCTGTCTGACGCGCTCAACCATGCCAGCATGATTGAAGGTATTCGCCATTCAAAGGCAGAGCGCCAGATTTGGCGGCACAATGATCTAGAGCATCTTGAGCAATTGCTGGCCGCCCAGCCGCTTGAGCGGGCGAAACTGATCGCTTTTGAAAGCGTCTATTCGATGGATGGCGATATCGCACCCATCGCCGAGATTTGTGATCTGGCCGAAAAGTACAACGCCATGACCTATCTTGATGAGGTGCATGCCGTGGGCCTTTATGGTCCCCGTGGCGGCGGGATCGCCGAACGTGAGGGTCTGATGGACCGTGTCACGGTTATTGAGGGAACGCTGGGCAAAGCCTTTGGCGTGATGGGAGGCTACATCGCGGCCTCGGCTGATCTGTGCGACTTTGTCCGCTCTTTTGCCAGCGGGTTTATCTTTACAACAGCCCTTCCGCCTGCTGTTGCGGCCGGTGCTGCGGCCTCGATCCGGCATCTGAAATCCAGTGCAGCGGAACGTGCGGCCCAAAAGGAGAAAGTCGCCGAAGTCCGTGCGCGGCTTGATGCGATTGGTATTCCGCATATCGACAACCCCAGCCATATCATTCCGGTGATGGTGGGCGATCCGGTGAAATGCAAATACCTGTCGGATATTCTGATGCGGGATTATGGCATCTACATCCAGCCGATCAATTATCCGACCGTGCCCAAAGGGACCGAGCGTTTGCGGATCACCCCGTCACCGGTGCATTCGGCCGCCGATATTGACCGCCTCGTCGGTGCATTGGAAACCCTTTGGACCCAATGCCAGCTTGCACGCCTGCCAATGGCCGCGCAGTAGGTTTGACTTGCATCAAAGCGCCCTGCGCCCTGCGTTGGTACAGCCAAGATCTATGGACGGGGCCAAGGTATGCTTGAAAATCTGATCGAAACTTACGGTGAAGGGGCCATCCTGATGGCCTTGGGCGGCTTGGTGGGGGTGCTGTTTGGTGCCACAGCGCAGCATTCGCGGTTTTGCCTGCGCGCGGCCACGGTTGAAGTGGCCGAAGGCAAACTGGGCCCGCGTCTTTCCATCTGGCTGATTGCGTTTTCTGCCGGAGTTTTGGCGGTCCAGACCCTGATTGTACTGGGCTGGCTTGATGTGTCGCAAAGCCGTCAATTGGCCACGACAGGCAGCATGTCAGGTGCCATCATCGGCGGGCTGATGTTTGGCGTCGGCATGATCCTTGCGCGCGGCTGCGCCAGCCGGTTGCTGGTGCTGTCGGCCACGGGAAACCTGCGGGCCATTGTGACCGGACTGGTGCTGACGCTGGTGGCGCAATCCGCGCTGCGCGGCGCGCTGGCACCCGCGCGGGAACAGCTTGCATCGCTTTGGGTGGTGCCGGGTGGGGCGATGCGCAGTCTGCTGTGGCAGACAGGTTTGACGTCATCACTGGCAGCATTGATCGCTGCGGTGGCTTTGGGTGCGGCGCTGGTGCTCAGCCACCGCCAGAATGTGAAAACCAGTCACGCAGTGGCCGCTGTCGGTGTCGGGCTTGCGGTGGCATTGGGGTGGCTTGGCACCTATGCGGTTGCGATGAATTCATTCGAGGTGGTGGCCATATCTTCGGTCACGTTCACGGGTCCCTCGACAGATACCCTTATGGGGCTGGTCAATAGCACCGAACTGCCGCTTGGCTTTGGTATCGGGCTTGTGCCTGGCGTCTTTCTCGGCGCGGGGGCCATGGCTTTGGCCACGAAAGAGGCACGTATCCAGCGCTTTGGTCCTGATAGCCCGATGGAGGTCTATCTGGTCGGGGCCGCCCTGATGGGGTTTGGCAGTATGCTGGCGGGCGGCTGTGCGGTTGGTGCAGGCATGTCCGGCGGGGCCATTTTCGCGCTGACAGCCTGGGTTGCGGTAGGGGCTATGTGGGTGGGGGCGATGGTCACACAGCGCGTGCTGCACCGCCCCTCACTGGTCATCGCCTGATCTACTCGAATTCCATCTGCTCATAGACGCGTCCGGCATTCTTGGTCGCCAGTTCCTCGAATGTGTCCAGATGGGCATAGGGCGATTGATCGACATAGTAAGCCTCGGCAAGCCCGCCGCCGGCTTCAAGATGTTCGGCAATCTTGCCGCGCAGATATTCCAGATAGCCTTTGGTATAAAGGCGCACCTGATCCATGTTGGTCGGATGCCCGTGCCCGGGGATCACATAGGTCGCATTCAGGGGCTCGAACGCGGTGTCCCACGTGTCTAGCCAGTGCAGCGTATTTGTGTCGTCAAACAGCGGCAGCATCCGTTCGTGGAAGGCGATATCGCCTGCAATCACAAGCTCTTGGTTCGGCAGCCAGACGACGACATCCCCTGCGCTGTGTGAGGGCCCAAGATAGCGCACTTCGATGCGGAAATCGCCAAGTTCGACGATATAGTCATCGCTGAAGGTTTCGGTCGGGCCTTGCAGATAAGTGCCTTCTGCTTTCTCTTTATTCAGGCCTTGCATGGCTTCGAGAATCTGAAAACCGCGGTCTTCGAATTCGGCAGCGGCGTCCTCATGAGCAATGATCGGCACGCCCTGTTCGGCCCAATAGGAATTGCCCAGCATCGCATGGCCCTGGCCGTTTTCATTGATTACCAGAACCACAGGCTCATCTGTGCGCGCCTTAATTTCATCGTGCAAGGCCGCAGCCAGCACATAGGCGCCGCCGCCGTTGATCACGACGACACCTTCGCCTGTGACAATAAAGCTGAGGTTATTGTTGTGACCGCTGTTTTCATAGGTTGGCGGTGCGGTGGCCCCGATGGCGCTGAAGACACCGGGGATAAATTCAACCGGTGCGCTGTAGAGAGCGGAACCGGGATACTGGTCCGCGATGTTTTCGTTGGCTTGCACGGTTGTCGCAAGGACGGCCATGACCGCAAGAACACAGCGGATCATGTCTCTTCACCGACAAAAACAAAGCCGTCGCCGCGCCGTTCCGCACGGCCCAAACCGCCACCCGGCAGGTGGAAGCCGATCAGGCGCATTTGCGATGTGCTGAGCTGGTCAAGCAAGCCAAGGCGCGTCTGGACGCCCAGCTCAGGATCCTGATCCGACCCCGAGAGCCAGGCCGGTTTCTCGAAGGCGATATGATGGTTCACGATGCTATCGCCAAGGATCATGATGCTTTCACTGCCCATCTGCACCTCAAACGCCATGTGACCGGGGGTGTGGCCCGGAGTCATGCGCGACAGGACGCCGGGCAGGATTTCCTGATCATCCTCAAAGAGGTTGATCTGCTCGGCCAGCATTTCAAGGCGGCTTTGGGCCCCTACAGCAAAGGTCACACGGCCCTCGTCGATGGTGGAGACAGTGTCGGGATCGGTCCAGTAATCCCATTCGGCGCGGCCCATGTGATAGGTCGCATCAGGGAACATCAGATCGCCGAAATCATCGCGCACGCCCCAAAGATGGTCGGGGTGGGCATGGGTAAAGACCACATCGGTGACATCGAAAATATCAACGCCCAAGGTATCGAAGGCATCCAGCAACTTACCGGCGCTGGGCATGAATTCCTGCCCCGCACCCACATCAAACAGGATCGTGCGGTCACCGCTGTGCAAGAGTGTGACGTTGCAATCAGGTGTCATGCTGTCGCCTGTGATGCCGTAGCGCGCGAGCAGCTCATCGGCACCTTCTGGCGGTGTACCCCCGAAAGCAAAGCTTTTGGGCAAAACAAGATTGCCGTCGCTCAGCGTATTCAGCGTGCGGTCATCCGCCTGCAATGTTGTTTGTGCCCAAACGGGCTGCGTCAAAGCAGCCGACAAGGTTGCACTTGCCCCGCCTTGGATGACTTTTCTGCGTGTCAGTTTCATGGCTCACCTACATATTCGTATATTTGAATGGTAGGGCATGAGGGACGTGATTGAAATATTTTTCTTGCGCGTGGCGCGGCTAGAAAATCATGCCGTCCCAAGATCGCGGTACATCTCGCGCAGGATGTTTTTCTGCACTTTGCCCATTGTGTTGCGGGGCAGGGCATCGGTGATGATGTATCGCTTCGGGTGCTTGAAACGTGCAAGTTGCGGCGTGGCCGCTGCGGCGATGTCTTCGACGGTCAGCGTGGAATCGTCCAACACGATTGCCGCCAGCACCGCTTCCCCAAAGTCGGGATGGGCCACGCCGAAAACAGCGCTTTCGACAACGCCGTCAATATCATTGAGCACGTCTTCGATTTCTTTGGGATAGATGTTGTAGCCCCCTGAGATGATCAGATCCTTCTGCCGTCCAACGATCGTGATGCGCCCGTCTTCCGATTTCACACCCAGATCACCTGTTATGAAAAAACCGTTCTTGCGCAGCTCTTCGGCGGTTTTATCGGGCATGTTCCAATAGCCCTGAAACACATTGTCGCCGCGCACCTCGATCATCCCGATTTCATCCGGTCCAACCGGCTGTCCGTCATTGGTGATTTCAACTTCTGTCCCGGGCAGTGCATAGCCGACTGTGCCTGCCAGCCGCGCGCCATCATAGGGGTTGGAGGTAATCATATTGGTTTCGGTCATCCCGTAGCGTTCAAGAATACGGTGGCCGGTTCTGCTTTCAAACGCGGTATGGGTTTCTGCCAGCAGCGGCGCAGACCCTGATATGAAAAGCCGCATATGCGCGACCAGATCGCGGGTCAGCCGCGTGTCCGCCAGCAGGCGGGTGTAAAAGGTAGGCACACCCATCAGAAGCGTGGATGCGGGTAGTTCGCCGATAATTGCGTCGATATCAAAGCCGGCCATGAACCGGACCTGCGCGCCGGCCAATAACGCGGTGTTCATCGCCACAAAAAGCCCGTGGGTGTGAAAGATCGGCAGCGCATGGATCAACCGGTCTTCACTGGTAATCCGCCAAAGGTCGGTCAGGGTTCGGGCGTTCGATAGAAGGTTTTTGTGCGACATCATCGCACCCTTTGACCGGCCTGTGGTGCCCGATGTGTAAAGGAGTGCGGCCAGATCATCGGGGCCGCGTGGCACCGTTTCAAAGTGCCCGTCACAGGTATCGGCCGCCGTGGAAAGGGAGCCTGTGCCGTCTGTAGCGAGGGTCAGCACCTGCGTGTCACCGCTGCAGATTGTGGAAACCGCGGCTGGGTTTTCTGCATCGCACACGACCATGCGCGGGGCCGCATCGGTGATGAAATACGCGACCTCGCTTTGCGTATATGCTGTGTTGAGCGGCAAATAGACCGCCCCTGTTTGGACAGCGGCACCGTAAAGGGCGATCGTGTCCATGATCTTGGGGGCTTGTACAACAATCCGGTCACCCGGGTTTACGCCTGCATCCGCCAGCACCTGCGCCAACTGTCCGACGCGCCGCACAAAGCTGCGGTAACTGACCTTTGTCCCGTCATCCAGCGTCAGAAATGTGGCGTCGTTTTCTGCATGGCGTGCGAAGAGTGCATCATAGAGCGTATTGGTCACGATCAGGTTCCCGTCTTGTCGTTTTTGTCACGGGTCCTTGTTGGGCGCAGCAGGGCGTCTGTGCAAGATATATTGCTGCCCGCGCCTTGTTGTACCTGTTCTGGTGTTGGATATTGTCAGGTGTGATCCGCCAAGATACGCGTTGACGGCCACAGGGCGACAAATTGTTGAAAAGGAAAAGCCAATGCGCATCGTCGATATCTGCGAAGTGACCAAGCCGATCGCGTCTCCGATCCGGAACGCATATATTGATTTCAGCAAAATGACAGCGAGTTTGGTGGCCGTGGTCACCGATGTCGTCAGGGACGGTCGCCGCGTTGTCGGCTACGGGTTTAATTCCAATGGTCGCTATGGTCAGGGCGGTCTGATCCGTGAACGTTTCAGGGACCGTATCCTTGGAGCGGACCCTGCATCGCTGATCAATGAGGCGGGTGACAATCTGGATGGACATAAAATCTGGGCTGCGATGATGCAGAACGAGAAACCGGGCGGACATGGCGAGCGTTCGGTTGCAGTCGGTACAATTGATATGGCTGTCTGGGATGCCATTGCGAAGATCGCGGAAAAGCCGCTTTACCAACTGCTCGCCGAGGGGAAGGGCGTCGCAGCAAACCGCCGCGTCTTTGTCTACGCGGCCGGGGGCTATTACTATCCTGGCAAAGACGACATGGCACTGCGGCAAGAGATGCGGGGCTATCTGGATCGCGGCTATAACGTGGTCAAGATGAAGATCGGCGGCGCCACGATTGACGAAGACCAGCGGCGCATTGAGGCTGTGTTGGCCGAAATCGGGTCAGAAGCGCAATTGGCTGTCGATGCAAATGGCCGCTTTGATCTCGAAACTGCCATCGCCTACGCCAAGATGCTGCGCAACTATGCGCTGTTCTGGTATGAGGAAATCGGTGATCCTTTGGATTATCAGCTTCAGGCCGCGATGGCCGAATTCTATCCCGGTCCAATGGCGACGGGCGAAAACCTGTTCTCGCATCAGGACGCGCGAAATCTGATCCGCTATGGAGGGATGCGCCCTGACCGCGATTGGCTGCAGTTCGATTGCGCGCTGTCATACGGGTTGGTGGAATACCTGCGGACGCTTGATGTGCTGGAAACAGCAGGGTGGTCACCGTCACGTTGTATTCCGCACGGAGGGCACCAGATGTCACTCAACATCGCGGCGGGTCTCGGGCTGGGTGGCAACGAAAGCTACCCCGACCTGTTCCAGCCCTATGGCGGGTTTCCGGACACAGTCAGCGTTGAAGACGGCCATATCATCATGCCCGAACTGCCGGGTATCGGTTTTGAGGGGAAATCCGACCTCATCAAGGTTATGCGCGAACTGGCCGAATAGAGGGATCGCTCCATGCGTTCGCACTGGATTGAACCGTGACTTTCCGTAACGCCTAGATGTCACGCGACAGGTGCGTTACGCTTATTCGTCACGTTTTCGGCGAACGGATATGCTCTTGCAGTTTACATTGCTGCCTGAGACCCTTGGCGCGTTCGGGGTTGCCACTTCGTCCCGCTGGATTGGCTCAAATGTCGGCAGTTTGAAGGTGGCGAGCCGTGATGCTGACGGTCTTCTGCGGGTCACTGCGATGCCGTGCTTGATGCAAGCCTGTACCGATGGACAATAGTGAGAAAACCGAAATGAAATTCAACGCCGACACGAGGATACAAAATGCCCATTCGTAACAGACTTGCCGAAATGCATCCGCAAATCACCGCATGGCGCCGCGATTTCCATATGCATCCCGAGCTGCTTTATGACACCGCACGCACGGCAGGAATTGTGGCAGACAAACTGCGGGCCTTTGGATGTGACGAGGTCGTCACGGGCATTGGACAGACGGGTGTTGTCGGCCTGATCCATGGCAGAACGACAGCATCAGGACGGACGATCGGCCTTCGGGCCGACATGGACGCCTTACCGATTTTCGAGGCAACCGGCGCTGAATATGCCTCAACCGTCCACGGCAAGATGCATGCCTGCGGTCATGACGGGCATACGGCCATGCTGTTGGGTGCCGCCCAATATCTTGCAGAGACACGGCAGTTCGACGGCACAGTCGCGGTTATTTTCCAACCGGCAGAAGAGGGTGGGGCAGGTGCGCTTGCCATGGTTGAAGACGGCATGATTGACCGCTTTGGCATTTCCGAAATCTACGGAATGCATAATTCGCCGCTCTTGCCGGAAGGGGCATTTGCGATCAGGTCGGGGCCATTTTATGCGGCTGTGGATACGTTTGAAATCATCGTCACGGGGAAAGGTGGCCATGCGGCGCGCCCCAACAACGTTGTGGACACCACGCTCACGGCTTCGGCGCTGGTGATGAACCTGCAGTCCATCGTGTCACGCAACACGGACCCGCAGCAGGCGGCCGTGGTCTCGGTTACATCTTTCCGGACCGAAAGCGAGGCTTTCAACGTGATCCCTGAAACAGTGACGTTGCGTGGCACAGTCCGAAGTTTTGACGAGAAAGTGCGCGGCGAGATTTTGGCACGTATAGAAGCCGTGGCCACCTTGACGGCACAGACCTATGGCGCGACGGCAGCGTTTGATTGGCCGGAGGTTTCCTATCCGGTCATGGCGAACCATGAGAAAGAGACAGGTTTCGCGGCAATGGCGGCGCAAGCGGTCGCCGGTGCGTGCGACACACAGGCCCCGCGGACGACAGGCGGCGAGGACTTTGCCTATATGCTGCAGGCTTGCCCCGGCGCCTATATCCAGATCGGCAACGGTCCGAGCAAGGGGCTGCACCATCCCGAATATGACTTCAACGACGAAATCATTCCGATCGGTGCCTCTTATTGGGCAACGCTTGCCGAGCAAAGGTTGCCTGCGCAAGGTGCCTGACAACGAGGAATACTGGCGTTTTTCGACGCAGACATTGGACCCGCCGCGATAGTCGAGAGTAGGGCGTCGCGCATCGGGTGTCAGTATTGCGCATACCGTTGCCCTGCAAGATGACGCGCTGAAGGTTCTGAAACTCAGACGGCTCCGTTGCAGGATTGATCCTTGGACAACTTGCGCGGTCTGGCGAGAATTTGCGAGTGCTCTGGCAATCTCTTGCCACAAAAATTTGCGGTTTGCAGAAAAAGGAGTCCCATTTCCCGCGCAATTGCGCCACCCTTGAGCGGACCCGAAACCATCCGGGCCAAACTTATGGGCGTGAAGCCCGATCTGGGAGGATTACATGTTTAAAGAAGTATTGCGTAGGCCTGTTGGCCTGCTTGGCGCAGCTGTTGTTGCATTGAGCTTTGGTGCACCTGCGGTGGCGCAGGAGCAGCTATCAATCGCGACCGGTGGCACCGGTGGCGTCTATTACCCGATGGGTGGCGGACTTGCCGAGATCATCAACAACCACATCGACGGCTATGCCGCTGCGGCTGAAGTCACAGGCGCATCGGTCGAGAATATGGGTCTGATCGCGACAGGCGACGCGGATCTGGCCATTGGTCTGGCTGATACGGTGTCCCAAGCCTACACAGGGACAGGGCGCTTTGAGGGCCAGCAACTGCCGATGGTCCGCGGCCTTGCATCGCTCTATGCCAACATGGTGCAGATCGTGGCGCTTGAAGGTTCGGGCATTACATCGCTGGAAGATCTGCGCGGCAAGCGCGTGTCGATCGGTGCACCGGGCTCTGGTACCGAAGTCAACACAAATGCGATCCTTGAGGCCAATGGCATCAGCTATGATGACATTGACGAGCAGCGTTTGAACTTCAACGAAACCGCTGATGCGCTGAGCAACGGCGATATCGACGCTGGTTTCTGGTCTGTGGGTGCGCCGACATCCTCGATCCTGAACTTGGCCACAACACAGGACATCGTGATCATTGAGCTGACCGAGGCCGAGATGGCCGCGGCGATGGACGCAAACGCGACCTTTGCAATGACAACGCTTGCAGGTGGCAGCTACAACGGCGTTGACGCAGATATCAGCGTGCTGGGTATTCCGAACGTGCTGACAGTATCGTCCGAGATGTCCGACGACCTTGCCTATAGCATCACCAAGGCAATGTTTGAAAACATCGCTGAATTGCAGGCCGTACACCCTGCTGCGAATGAGACCACAATTGATTTCACAATTGCTGCGACACCTGTGCCGCTGCATCCCGGTGCGATCCGCTACTATGAAGAAGTCGGTGTGACCATTCCGGATGACTTGCGTCCATGATGAGACCGATTTGGGAAGGGGGAGGCAAAGTCCTCCCCCTTCTCATTCTACTGCTGCTGCCGGTTTCGGCCGGGGCCGAAGTGCTTGTTGCGACCCGTGAAGATGGCACAGAGATCGCCCGTTTTGATGTGCCGCAAGGCACGGAATGGTGCGTCCTCTGGAACCACTCGGTCAAAGGATTTCCCGTGTCCGATTGTTATGAGAACCAGGCTGGCCGGATGGTGTTGATGCATGCGCATCTGCCTGATTTCGCCGCAGGGCTGGATCACATTCCGGGGCGCGGGCGGCAGGTCACGGACGGGCAGGGCGGGTATTTTATTCTCGATATCAACGAACCTGTGCCGGGGAACGCCTATGTGCTGCGTCCCGGGGAAGGCGCGGTTGATCATCGCTTGCAGGTCGGAGAGGCCGTTGTGTCACTCTCTGCCGTCGCCCCGCGCGAACGTGTGCGGATCGCTCTTTTGGGAAGTATTGAACAATGACGACGACAACTGAAGACAGCCCGATCCACGCGCCGCAGCCATGGTTTGTGATCCGTGCGATCACCGTGATCGGGATCACGCTCTCGCTGTTCCAGCTTTATACCGCAGGCGTGCAGCCGTTGGGGTTGTTCTTCCAGCGTCCGATCCACCTCGGGTTTGTGCTTGTCTTGTGTTTCCTGATCTATCCCGCCTTTGGTCGCGCCAAGCCGCGTGGGGCGCTGGGATGGGCCATTGATGGCACGCTCATTGTGCTCAGCATTGCTGCGGGGGCTTGGGTGCCCTTGAATATCGACACGATCGCCAACCAGATTTTCCCGCGCGACATCGACGTGTGGATGGGTGTTGTCACGATTATCGTTGTGCTGGAAGCCGCCCGCCGCGCTGTGGGCCTTGGCATGACGCTGATCGGTGTCTTCTTTATTGCTTATGCCTTTGCTGGCAGTCGTGGCGAACTGCCGTTCCTTGCCGACTGGATGCCTGGCATCCTGAACCACCGCGGCTATTCGCTGGACCGTGTCGCCAGCCAGATGACGCTCGGGGCCGAGGGGATTTTCGGTATCCCCTTGGGCGTTGCGGCGACGTTCGTGTTCATTTTTGTGCTGTTCGGCGCTTTCCTTGAGGTTACGGGCGCGGGCAAATTCTTTATTGATCTGGCCTATGCCGCCGCAGGTAAACAACGTGGTGGCCCTGCCAAAGCTGCCGTTATCGCGAGTGCGGGGATGGGTTCGATCTCGGGCTCGGCCATTGCAAACGTGGTGACAACAGGTGCCTTCACGATCCCGCTGATGAAGAAGCTGGGATACCGCCCCGCACAGGCTGGCGGGATCGAGGCCGCAGCCTCCACCGGCGGGCAGATCATGCCGCCGCTGATGGGCGCAGGCGCCTTCCTGATGAGCGAATTCACCCGCGTGCCTTACGTGGATATCGTGCTGGTTTCGATTTTCCCCGCGGTCCTCTATTTCGGCACGGTCTACCTGCTGGTGCATATTGCCGCTGTCAAACAGGGCATGACCGGCCTGACAGCAGAAGAGCTGCCAAGCGTGCGCAAGGTTCTGGCCGAAGGCTGGCACTTTCTGTTGCCACTTGTCGCTTTGGTGATGTTGCTTGTGGCAGGGTATTCGCCGATGCGCGTCGGTTTCTATGCGATCCTGTCGATCATGGCGGCAGCTTCGGCGCGGGCGCTTTGGGAGTTTGCGCGGTCCGGTCCGACAATGCAGGGCTTTTTCGGGCTGTGCGCGCGCGGATTGAAGCTGACACTTGATGCGCTTGATCTGGGCGCGCGCAATGCGGTGGCTGTGTCCGTCGCTTGTGCTGTGGCCGGTATTATCGTGGGTGTTGTGGGCCTCACCGGTCTGGGTCTCAAGTTCTCTGCCATGATGATCGCCTTCTCGGGCGGCAACATCGTGCTGGCGCTGATCCTTGTACTGCTGGCCAGCCTCGTGCTGGGCATGGGCCTGCCGGTGACGGCGGCCTATATCGTGCTGATCATCCTTGTCGGTCCTGCGCTGACCGAACAATTCGGCATCCCGCTCCTGATCGCGCATCTTGTGGTTTTCTGGTATTCGCAGGACAGTAATGTGACGCCGCCCGTGGCATTGGCCGGATTTGCCGGTGCCGCGATTGCGGGGTCAAAGCCGATGGAGACGAGCATACAGGCATGGAAATACGCCAAGGGCCTTTATCTGATCCCGCTGTTCATGGTGTTCAACGAGGAGATCATCCTTGGCGGGCCGCTGCCGCTTGTGCTCTGGAGCGGCGCTATCGCGATCCTTGGCCTGACAGCCTTTGCGGCACTCTTGGAGGGGTTCCTGTGGCGCCCGATGCCGGTCTGGATGCGGGTTCTGCT
This sequence comes from Yoonia sp. R78084, assembly GCF_044595625.1. Taxonomy (NCBI): domain Bacteria; kingdom Pseudomonadati; phylum Pseudomonadota; class Alphaproteobacteria; order Rhodobacterales; family Paracoccaceae; genus Yoonia; species Yoonia sp. R78084. The sequence goes on along the minus strand of NZ_CP138993.1, from coordinate 2,116,483 downwards.
GCTGCCGGGTGTGGTGGGTCTGTTCTGGCCGTCCTTGACCGTCGAGATTGCAGCGGCGGTGCTGATTGTTCTGTTGCTTGCCATGAACTGGTCCGAGGCGCGCCGTGACAAAGCCCGTTCAGACAATACGGCAGTCGCGCAAAGCGCCACGGACGGCTAGCACCATGGCGCTGGTCCGGCCACTTCTTCTTGCGGGGCTTGCTGCCGTGCTGGTCTGGGTGGTCGCGCAGAACCTCGTTCTTGGCGCCGCGCGGACCGAACTGGACCAGACGCTGCTCTTGACCAAACGTGCCGTCGAGGCCGAGGTCGAGCGGTTGCGCTCCTTGCCTGCCGTCGCTGCCGAGGATGTGCGCGTGCGCGATGCGCTGGCCGGCACCGGTTCGTTACAGGCGGCCAACAGTTATCTGGAAACGGTGGCGGTGCATGCGCAGGCGGGCGAGCTGTTCCTGATCGACGCTGAGGGCGAAACCATTGCGGCCTCGAACTGGAACCGCGCGGGCAGTTTTGTGGGCGAGAACTACGGGTTTCGCCCCTATTTTCAGGAAGCAATGGCAACAGGCCAAGGGCAATTCTATGCTATCGGTGTCACGACCGGTGTGCCGGGGTACTTTCTGTCGACGCGGATTGACGCCGGCGACAGCAGCGGTGTTCTGGTCGTCAAGCTGGACCTGCGGCCGCTTGAGAATATCTGGCGCAGCGCCAATGCGGATGTGGCGCTTGCCGATGCCAATGGCGTGGTGTTTCTTTCGGCGCGGCCGGACTGGCAATACCGCGCATTATCCACGCTCAGTCAGGAGGCCATGGACCAGATCGCCGCCACCCGCGCCTATGAGGGCGTGTCTTTCGCGACCTCTGCGCCACTTGTCCGCACGGCGATTGAAGGCAGTGACGCCGTGGGGGATGGCTGGATCGCACGCCTGACCCCGATGCCATCCACCGGCTGGCAGGTGATCGCTGCGCGCGCCACAGCGGGAATGCAGCTCTTGTCATTGGCGGCGGCGGCCTTGGCGGCCCTTGCAACGCTCGCGATTGCTGCGGCTTTCAAGGCATGGGAACAGCGCAGGCAGATTATTGCGCTCCGCCTGTCACAATCCGAAAAACTGGAAGCCATGGTGATTGCGCGTACCAGCGATCTGGCGCGCGAGGTGGATGCGCGGGTGCAGGCCGAGATTGACCTGCGTGCCACGCAGGAAGCGCTGGTGCACACCGAAAAGATGGCCGCTCTCGGGCGGATGTCTACGGCGATCGTCCATGAAATCAGTCAGCCGCTCGCGGCCATGGAGGCCACCCTGTCGGCCGCCGAACTTGGCCTCGACCAGAAAGACACAGCAACGGCCAGGCGGTTGGACAAAGCCCGTGGCCTGATCCGCCGGATGCAGCGCACGACAAAACACCTCAAAAGCTTTGCCCGCAAAGAGGTGCCGCAACTTATGCTGATCGACCTTTGTGCGCCGGTGGCTTCGGCGCTCGATCTTGTTGCGCCGCGCGCACGGGCGATTGGCGTTGTGCCTGTGTTTCACACGCCTGAGGGGAGGGTCGACGTGATGGCCGGCGCGATCCGGATTGAACAGGTCGTCGCCAACCTTTTGCTCAACGCACTGGATGCGGTCGCGGACATGCCGGACGCGGAGATCATCGTCAGCGTGACGACGAATGCCGGTCAGGCCGAACTCTGCGTTCAGGACAATGGAAAAGGCATTGCCGATGCGGATTTGTCCAAGGTAGGTGAACCCTTCTTTTCGACAAAGCTGACCGGCGCGGGTTTGGGGCTTGGTCTGGCGATTTGCAAAGCGATCATCTCCGACTTCAACGGCACGCTTGATATCCGTTCACATCAGAACCAAGGCACGCGGGTGACCGTGACCTTGCCTTTGGCCGTCCAGAAAAGCGCCGAGGCCGCATGAGTGCCACGATCTTCATTGTCGATGACGATGCCGACCATTTGTCAGCACTGGCTGATCTTGTCGAAACTTCTGGCTATGCGGTGCAGGCGTTCGCTTCTGCGACCGCAGCGCTTGAGGCGATGGCCGCACAACCGGATCTTGTGATCAGCGACCTGCGGATGCCGGGCATGGACGGGATTGCCTTTGTCAAAGCATTGCGGGCACAAGAGCAGGGCGTGCCCGTCGTGCTTTTGACCGGCCACGGCGATGTCGGTCATGCGGTCGAGGCGATGCGCGCGGGCGCCGAAGACTTTCTCGAGAAGCCTTACGAAGCTGCCCATCTTCTTGCGGTCATGCGCCGGACCCTTGAGGCGCAATCTGCCCGCCGTGAGGTAGTGCGGCTGCAAACGGTGCTGGCGGAACGCGCTGATGTCAGCATCCTGGGGAAATCACGCGCCATGCGGGACTTTCGCAAGCGCATTGCCGCGCTGGCCTCTGTCGATCTTGATGTCGTCATTACCGGTGAGACAGGGACGGGAAAAGAGCTTGCCGCGCGGGCAATCCATGCAGCAAGCGCCCGTGCGGACGGCCCCTTTGTTGCACTCAATTGTGCCGTTCTTCCCGAAACCATGGCCGAGACGATCCTGTTCGGGCATGGCGAGGGCGTTTTTGCACATGACAGTGCAGGGCGGGCAGGCAAACTGGAGGCAGCCCATGGCGGCACGCTGATGCTGGATGAGGTCGAGACAATGCCAATGGCCATTCAGGCCAAGCTGCTGCGCGTATTACAGGAACGCAGCTTTGAGAGGATGGGCGAGACATATGCGCGGCACCTTGATGTCAGGGTGATTGCCACGACCAAGACCAATCTGCGATTGCTGGATACATTCCGCCCCGATTTCTTTTTCCGTCTGGCCGGTGCCGAGTTGTCCACGCCAACCCTGCACGAGGCAGGCGAGGATATTCCCCTGATCTTTGCACATTATGCCCAGCTCGCCGCGCGGCGTTACGGGCGGGCTGACCCGGAGGTTCCTTGGGTACTGTCACAAAAGCTCAAGCGACAGGCCTGGAGCGGAAATGTGCGTGAACTGAAAACAAGCGCTGAAGCCTTTGCGCTGGGGCTTTATGAGGTTGAAGGGACAGGCACCCCGACCTCTGGCCCCATGACTTTGGCTGATCGTGTGGCGCAGTTCGAAGCCCGCGAGATCGCGGCAGTGCTGGAAGCACATGCGGGAAACACATTGCGTGCGGCGGAGACACTGGGCCTTCCGCGCCGTACCTTGAACGACAAGATGCGGCGCTACGGAATTTCCGCCGATCTAGAACGCAAGTCCGAGGACGGTGGATAAGGTTCTGCATCTGTCTCTGAAAACTCTGCTTGATCGATTCCGGTGAATCGCAAGCCCGAGCCGGAAGAGACCACCTTTCTACCGTAAGCGGGGAATCAAGATTGTGGAAACAACGCTGGTTTGACGTGGCATCCTGCGGGTGTCCAAGCTGATTCCTGCACGCAACGCAGGGCCAATGGGCGCGAAACGGCAGATTTTCTCAAAAAAACCGCTCCGATCAGGGCAGTTTTTGATGACAGAACAGATGTTTTCATTTTTTTGAAAAAAGGGGTTGCGGGTATCTTCGAGTAACCGTAGAACCCCCTTCACCGGCGGCGCAGAGATGCGGCGGCGGGGCGCCAGACGGGCTTACGGGCGACGAGGCGGGAAGAAAAAACAGAGATAATGCAGGCTGGGCGCGCCAAGGACTTTAGGGCGCATCTGGTGGTTTTTGTCTCTACGCTGTTTGAAATTGATATATCTGAAGAGATATGTGGGCGGTTTGGTTCAGTTCGATGGATCAGACGTCTGTATATCAACGCTCTTAGGGTTTCGGTCCGATGATAGAGTGTCAGCTTCACTGTTTGGCGGCTTCTGGTAACTTTGGTTACTGAAGCACAACAAACAGAGAAACGCCATTTGGTTTCAGTAAGGCCAAGTGGTGATGTGCAGAGGTTCGAACGTCAAGGATTGCATTGTAAGATGCATTCAACTTGAGAGTTTGATCCTGGCTCAGAACGAACGCTGGCGGCAGGCCTAACACATGCAAGTC
>NZ_CP138993.1:0-2110000 GCF_044595625.1 Yoonia sp. R78084 | reverse complement strand
CTGTCTGAACATCGGAGGACCACCTTCGAAGGCTAAGTACTCCTTACTGACCGATAGCGAACCAGTACCGTGAGGGAAAGGTGAAAAGCACCCCGACGAGGGGAGTGAAACAGTACCTGAAACCGAACGCCTACAATCAGTTGGAGGGCCCATGCGGCCTGACAGCGTACCTTTTGTATAATGGGTCATCGACTTAGTGTATCTAGCAAGCTTAAGCCGTTAGGTGTAGGCGCAGCGAAAGCGAGTCTTAATAGGGCGACTGAGTTAGATGCATTAGACCCGAAACCGAGTGATCTAGGCATGTCCAGGATGAAGGTAAGGTAACACTTACTGGAGGTCCGAACCCACACCTGTTGAAAAAGGTCGGGATGAGGTGTGCCTAGGGGTGAAAGGCCAATCAAACTCGGAGATAGCTGGTTCTCTGCGAAATCTATTTAGGTAGAGCGTCGGACGAATACCCTCGGGGGTAGAGCACTGAATGGGTAATGGGGGCCCACAGCCTTACTGATCCTAATCAAACTCCGAATACCGAGGAGTACTATCCGGCAGACACACAGCGGGTGCTAACGTCCGTTGTGGAGAGGGAAACAACCCTGACCTACGACTAAGGCCCCTAATTCATGGCTAAGTGGGAAAGCAGGTGGGACGACCAAAACAACCAGGAGGTTGGCTTAGAAGCAGCCATCCTTTAAAGATAGCGTAACAGCTCACTGGTCTAAATAAGTTGTCCTGCGGCGAAGATGTAACGGGGCTCAAGCCATGAGCCGAAGTCTAGGATGCACATAGTGCATGGTAGCAGAGCGTAGTGTGACATAATTCCATGCGTCCTTAACCGCCTCGGCGGTATTGGACGCAAGGAATTTTCTGTGAAGCCGGCCTGTGAGGGATCCGGTGGAGAGATCACTAGTGAGAATGATGACATGAGTAGCGACAAAGGGAGTGAGAGACTCCCTCGCCGAAAGTCCAAGGGTTCCTGCTTAAAGCTAATCTGAGCAGGGTAAGCCGACCCCTAAGGCGAGGCCGAAAGGCGTAGTCGATGGGAACCAGGTTAATATTCCTGGGCCAGGAGGATGTGACGGATCTCGAAGGTTGTTTTCCCTTATCGGATTGGGAAGGCTGCTGAGAGGTTCCTGGAAATAGCCCTCCGCTAGATCGTACCCTAAACCGACACAGGTGGACTGGTAGAGAATACCAAGGCGCTTGAGAGAACCACATTTAAGGAACTCGGCAAAATACCTCCGTAAGTTCGCGAGAAGGAGGCCCGTTCAGAAGGCAACTTTTGGGCGGGGGCACAAACCAGGGGGTGGCGACTGTTTACTAAAAACACAGGGCTCTGCGAAGTCGCAAGACGACGTATAGGGTCTGACGCCTGCCCGGTGCCTGAAGGTTAAAAGGAGGAGTGCAAGCTCCGAATTGAAGCCCAGGTAAACGGCGGCCGTAACTATAACGGTCCTAAGGTAGCGAAATTCCTTGTCGGGTAAGTTCCGACCTGCACGAATGGCGTAACGACTTCCCCGCTGTCTCAAATGTGGACTCAGCGAAATTGAATTTCCTGTCAAGATGCAGGATACCCGCGGTTAGACGGAAAGACCCCATGCACCTTTACTATAGCTTCGCATTGGCATCAGGCACAGTATGTGCAGGATAGGTGGTAGGCTTTGAAGCAGGGACGCCAGTCTCTGTGGAGCCTCCCTTGAGATACCACCCTTATTCTGCTTGATGTCTAACCGCGGCCCGTTATCCGGGTCCGGGACCCTGCGTGGTGGGTAGTTTGACTGGGGCGGTCGCCTCCCAAATTGTAACGGAGGCGCGCGAAGGTTGGCTCAGAGCGGTCGGAAATCGCTCGTTGAGTGCAATGGCAGAAGCCAGCCTGACTGCGAGACTGACAAGTCGAGCAGAGTCGAAAGACGGCCATAGTGATCCGGTGGTCCCGAGTGGAAGGGCCATCGCTCAACGGATAAAAGGTACGCTGGGGATAACAGGCTGATGGTGCCCAAGAGTCCATATCGACGGCACCGTTTGGCACCTCGATGTCGGCTCATCTCATCCTGGGGCTGGAGCAGGTCCCAAGGGTACGGCTGTTCGCCGTTTAAAGAGGTACGTGAGCTGGGTTTAGAACGTCGTGAGACAGTTCGGTCCCTATCTTCCGTGGGTGTAGGATATTTGAGAAGAGTTGCCCCTAGTACGAGAGGACCGGGGTGAACGATCCACTGGTGGATCTGTTGTCGTGCCAACGGCAGTGCAGAGTAGCTATGATCGGACAGGATAACCGCTGAAGGCATCTAAGCGGGAAGCCCCCTTCAAAACAAGATATCCCTGAGAGCCGAGGTAGACCACCTCGTCGATAGGCCAGAGATGTAAGCGGTGTAAGCCGTTCAGTTGACTGGTACTAATTGCTCGATAGGCTTGATTTGATCCAGTAATAGGTAGACTGGAAAAAATCAAAGTTCATACACACACAATCATCAGTATACGATGATCAAGGAACAACACGGTCGTGAAAACAACCAGCTGATGTTTTGTGCTTCTTTTTTGGTTTGGTGATCATAGCGCGAGCAAAACACCCGATCCCATCCCGAACTCGGCAGTTAAGTGCCGCAGCGCTGATGGTACTGCGTCTTAAGACGTGGGAGAGTAAGTCATTGCCAAACCTAATAAGAAGCACAATATCTCTCTAACGATGCACCTCAACACAATCAGAGGTGCGCCAATGCGCGGGATGTAGCAGACCGCCTGTGCGACAAACTCTTCTCAAGAGTTTGATTAACACAAACGCCTCGTCAGGATCACCTGATCAGGAACTGCAACACGGTAGCGCGGGATGGAGCAGCCCGGTAGCTCGTCAGGCTCATAACCTGAAGGTCGTAGGTTCAAATCCTACTCCCGCAACCAAATCTTACCAAACAAAATCAATATGTTAATGGCCACCCTCGGGTGGCAGCTTGCATTCGCAAAACAGCGCTGCATGTAATGTGGAAGAAGGCAAAACTCACGACAGTGTTGTCGAAACACCGGAAAGTAATATCCCCCAGCGCACTTCACCGCTGTGCCTTAAGCAAAGTCGGAAAACCAAGACCGCATTCAAACAAAGCAATAACAACGCGAGTGTGAGGCTAAATGAATAGCTGCCGCACCACAGACAGCCGACCCACCCACCCAATTCTCAGACGCATCTGCTAATAAATCCCACGTTTTGCGCCGGAAAAGCGCATTTCGCTCTTTTCAAGCCGCCCAGGATTACCCACAAGTTGAATGGCCAAAACACGGGGAGTTGCTGTGTCTCTCTTTATCATCGTTGCATTGCCATTCTTTGGTGCTCTCTTGCCTGGATTGATGAATCCTGCGGGACGAACCGCCTGTGCGGGGGTTACATTTACCGTCACCCTAGCCGCCTTTGTCGGTTTGCTGACCAACTTGCCTGCCGTCCTTGCAGGAGAAGTTGTGACAGCAGGTATCGACTGGATGCCTGCGCTTGGGCTGAATTTCACATTGATGCTCGATGGTCTGGGCTTCTTTTTTGCCCTGTTGATCCTTGGTATCGGTCTGCTCATTATCGCTTATGCGCGGCAGTATCTGAGCCGCAGTGACAACATGGGCGAGTTTTTTACCTATTTGCTGCTGTTTCAGGGCGCGATGGTCGGGATCGTACTGAGCGACAACATACTCTTGTTGCTGATTTTCTGGGAACTCACCTCGCTCTCGTCATTCCTGTTGATCGGGTATTGGAAGCATCTACCCGCAGGACGGCAGGGGGCGCGCATGGCGCTGGCCGTGACCGGGATGGGCGGGCTTGCGATGATCGGTGGCATGCTGATCCTTGGCCAGATCGTGGGCAGTTATGATCTGAGCGTTATCCTTCAGAACCGCGAGCTTATTCAGGCGGATCCGCTCTATCTGCCCGCGCTCATCCTGATTTTGCTGGGGTGCTTTGCGAAATCCGCGCAATTCCCGTTCCATTTCTGGCTACCGCACGCGATGGCCGCACCGACGCCGGTATCGGCCTATCTTCACTCTGCGACCATGGTGAAAGCCGGTATTTTCCTGATGGCACGCATGTGGCCGGTTTTGTCCGGTACGCCCGAGTGGTTTGTGATCGTCACCACGGCCGGGCTGGTGACGATGGTCTTGGGGGCGGTGATTGCCCTGTTCAAACATGACCTGAAGGCGCTGCTTGCCTTCTCCACCGTTAGCCATCTGGGTCTGATCACAATGCTCTTGGGAACCGGCACAGCGTTCGGGGCAATGGCTGCGGTGTTTCACATCCTGAACCACGCAACCTTCAAGGCTGCTTTGTTCATGTCCGCCGGCATTATCGACCACGAAGCACACACACGTGACATCAGGCGCTTGGGAGGCTTGCGCAGCCTGATGCCTGTGACCTTTGTCATCGTATCTCTCGCGGGTTTGTCCATGGCCGGCATCCCGCTGCTCAACGGCTTTTTATCCAAGGAAATGATGCTGGAAGAGGCCAACCACACGGTTCTGTTCAACAGCCCGTGGTTGGTGCCTGTGCTCGCGACGATCGGCGCGTTATTCTCGGCGGCTTATTCCTTCCGCCTGATCAGCCATGTCTTCTTTGGTCCGGTGCGCGATGATTATCCGGCCAAGCCGCATGACCCGCCCGCGGGCATGTGGTTGCCGCCTGCGCTCCTGATTGTTCCCGTCGTGCTGATCGGTGTGGCCCCGTTCCTGGCCGAGCCATTCGTCAAACTGGTGACGGCCGCGGTGCTGGGGGATGCTGCGGAAATGCCGTCGGCGCATCTGAAGATCTGGCATGGACTGGTGCCCGCGCTTTATATGTCGATCATTGCCGTTGTCGGTGGTTTGACCATGCTTGCCGTCTTCAAACCTGCCTTGCGCGTCTGGGATGCTTTGCCGCGCCCCGAAGCGAAAACGATTTTCGATGCGATCATTGCGGCAGCCGTCAAGCTGGCGCAGATGCTGGTCTTGCCGCTCCATAACGGCGCGTTTACCCGCTATGCCGCAATCGGCACCGTCACAATCGTTGTTGCCGGTTATTATGCATGGACGACCGGTACAGTGGGTGCGCCAGTTCATGCGTTGCAGACGCCTGACCCTGTCCTGCTCTCCGGATGGGGGATGCTGGTCGCCGCGACCATCGGTATGGTGTTCCTGCACCGCAACCGGTTCCTGTCACTGATCCTGATCGGGATTGTGGGGCTGATGGTCTCGATCGGGTTTGTGTTCCTGAGCGCCCCCGATCTTGCGATGACCCAGTTTACGGTCGAGGTGGTGACGATCATCCTGATGCTGCTTGCGCTGAACTTTCTGCCCAACCGGACCCCTGTTGAAAGCAGCGTGCTGCGCCGGATGCGTGATGTGGCGGTCGCCACGGCCGGAGGATTGGCGAGCTTCGCACTGGCCTATTACTACATCCTGCGCGATCCGGTGAGCACTTCGATTTCCGAGTTCCATCTGGCGAATTCCTACAAAGGTGGCGGCGGCACCAATGTGGTGAACGTCATTCTGGTGGATTTCCGTGGTTTTGATACTTTCGGCGAGATCATCGTACTCAGCATTGCAGCCTTGCTGATCTATGCGCTCACCGAAACCTTGCTGGGTGGCCCTGTCCGGGCGCGCCTTTTGAACCGCAAACCCGATCAGCCGCAGGCAGGCGGTGTCCACCCGATGATGATGGTGGTTCTGACGCGGGTCATGATGCCTATCGTGATGATGGTCGGCTTCTACATCTTCCTGAGCGGTCATAACGAACCGGGCGGCGGGTTTATCGCAGGTCTGATCGTTTCGATCGGTGTTGTCATGCAATATATGGCCAGTGGGTTTTCGTGGGCCTCCGCGCGCCTGAGGTACCCGTATCACGGGGTGATCGGGGCAGGGGTACTTGTTGCGGGCCTGACCGGTATCGGATCGTGGTTTGTCGATAAACCGTTCCTGACGTCGGCCTTCACCTATGTCCGCATCCCGCCCTTCGAGAAATTCGAACTGGCGACGGCTGCCCTGTTCGATGTCGGCGTGTTCCTTTCTGTAGTGGGCGCGGTGATGTTGTCACTCGAGAGCTTCTCACGGTTGGCGCGCCGCTCTGAATCAATTGAAAGCGAATACCCGATGGATATTGATCCTTCGCGAGAAGACCTGCCCACCCAAACCACGCGGGAGGGTGTGTAACATGGAATTTCTGATTGCTTCCGCCATTGGCATTATGACTGCTGCGGGAATTTATCTTGTGCTGCGTCTGCGGACGTTTCCGGTGATTTTGGGCATTTCGCTACTGACCTATGCGGTGAACGTCTTCTTGTTCACCTCGGGCCGCGTGATCGTCGGTGCTCCGCCCGTCCTGCGCGATAATGTCACGACATATACAGACCCGTTGCCTCAGGCCTTGGTTCTGACGGCGATCGTGATTTCCTTTGGCATGACAGCGGTGGTTGTCATGATAGGCTTGGGTGCCTTCCTTGGCTCTGATGATGACCATGTGGATGATCAACCCGACACGGCCAATGACAAGCCGGAGGGTTCAGCATGACCCATTGGCTTATTGCACCTGTTGTGCTGCCTGCGATGCTCGCGCCTTTCATCATCCTGGCGGCGCGTTTTCATATCGGTATCCAGCGCGTGTTCTCGATCGCCGGTGTTGTGATCCTTGTTGCGATATCCGGTGCTTTGGCATGGGCGACTGCTGACGGAAGCATCATGCTCTACCAGTTGGGCGACTGGTCAGCCCCTTTCGGAATCGTTCTGGTGGGTGACCGTTTGTCGACGATGATGATCCTGCTCACCTCGGTTCTGGCACTCTTTGTGCTGATTTACGCGGTCAGTTCCGGCTGGGATAACCGCGGCTGGCATTTTCATGCGCTTTTCCAGTTTCAGCTGATGGGGATCTTGGGGGCGTTTCTGACAGGGGACCTGTTCAACCTGTTCGTGTTCTTCGAAGTGCTGCTGATCGCCTCTTATGGGCTGATGATCCACGCGGGCGGCACGGTGCGTTTGCGCGCTGGTGTCCAATACGTGCTGTTCAACCTGATCGGATCAACGTTGTTCCTGTTCGCACTGGGGGCGATTTATGCGGAAACGGGCACGCTCAATATGGCTGATCTGGCTAATCGGGTCACGCTGATCAGTGCGGAAGAGACCGTTGGTATTCGCGTGGCCGCTGTGCTGCTTTTGCTGGTCTTTGCGATCAAGGCGGCGTTGGTGCCTCTGCACTTCTGGTTGCCGTCGAGCTATGCCGAGGCGCCAGCGCCGGTCGCGGCACTCTTTGCGATCATGACGAAAGTTGGCGCTTATGCGATCATCCGCGTCTATACCCTGATCTTCCCGCCTGATCTGGAAGTAACCGCCGGTTTGCATGACACGTGGCTGCTTCCGGCGGCCCTTGTCTCGCTGGCGATCGGGATGACGGGTGTGCTGGCGGCGAAACGCTTTGACAGACTGGTCGCCTTTTCGATCATCGGGTCAATGGGCATGGTGATGGTGTCCATTGCCCTGTTCACGCCCGAAGGGATCGCCGCTGCCCTTTACTACATTGTCCACTCGACGCTTGCAGGGGCTGCCCTGTTCCTGATTGTGGACCTGGTGCGATCCAGTCGTGCAAATCTTGAACTGACGCCACAAGCGCCTGTTGCAAGTGCGACCCTTACCGCCAGCCTGTTCTTTGTTGCGGCAATCGCCATGGCGGGCCTGCCACCGCTGTCAGGGTTTCTTGGAAAACTGCTGGTATTGGATGCCGCATTCGGCACAGATCATATGGTCTGGATCTGGGCAATTGTGCTGGGCTCAAGTCTGATCAGCATCGTGGGGTTTGCACGCGCTGGCAGCGTGTTGTTCTGGAAAGCACAAAGCGTGCAACCGCCCGGCGACGCAGCTAAAGTGACGGCACCTGCAACCATGTCTTATGTGGCGATAGGCGGGTTGATCTTGTGTTTGATCCTGCACACAGTTTTCGCAGGTCAGGTGCATCGGTACACCAATGCGATTGCGGCGCAGCTGTTTAGCCCCGCGCCCTATATCACGACAGTTGTCGATACACCGGGCAAACTGAGCGAACCAACGGAGGATCAATGACATGAGCCGCGCATTCTATTGGTTGATCCCGCACCCGCTTTTGACATTGATCCTGACGATCGTCTGGATACTCCTGCAAAACGAAATTTCGGCAGGGATGATGGTCTTTGGATTTATCTTGGGCATCATTATTCCTTGGGGCACCTCCGTGTGGTGGCCCGACACGCCAAAGAGCTTTCGTGTGGGTAAGATGGCTGTCTACAGTCTTGTGGTGATCTGGGACATCATCGTTGCCAATATCGAAGTCGCCTGGATCGTGCTGACAGTCCCGACATCAAAGCTCAAACCGGCATGGATCGTGGTGCCGCTTGAGCTGCGCGAGCCAGAAGCCATTACCATGCTCGCCGGGACCATCACGCTGACACCCGGGACTGTTTCGGCGGATCTATCCAGCGACGGGCGCAGCCTGCTGGTGCACGTCCTGCACACGGATGACCCTGATGCGATCCGCGATGATATCCTCACACGCTATGAGGCACGTCTATTGGAGATATTTGCATGATACTTGCAACGCAGTTTCTGAATATTGCCTTGGCGATCACCTTTCTTGCGCTCGCGCTGGGGCAGGTGATGTCGATGGTCCGTCTGGTCCTTGGTCCGACTTCGGGTGACCGCGTCCTTGCGCTTGATACGATGGTGATCAACGCGCTGGGGCTCGTGATTGTTCTGGGCATCTTCAAAGGCGTGCAAATCTATTTTGAGGTGGCCCTGCTGATTGCAATGTTGGGTTTCGTGTCGACCGTTGCCTTGGCACGTTTCATTTTGCGGGGGGACATCATCGAATGACGGCACAGATTATCGGAACCTACTTCGTTTGCCTGTCCTTGATCATCGGGTCCGGCTTTGTACTGGTCGGCGCCATTGGTTTGCTGAAGTTCAACGATCCCATGACACGCCTGCACGCGCCGACGAAGGTCGGGACGATCGGCATCGGTATGTTGCTGGTCGCGTCTATTATCCATTCCTTTGATATCGGGCAGCCATCCAGCCATGAGCTGCTGATTATGGTGTTTCTTTTTGTGACGGCGCCGATCTCGGCGAATTTCATCGCCAAGGTGAACATGCACCGTCAGGCCTGTGACACACCGCCACCGCCGGTGAATGGTGATACGTGGTCCACACTTGATGTTCCAGACGCGGAAAAAGACACCTGATCGCTGATCCTAGGCGTCCCGCTCCATGATCCATGCGACCTCGGGCGCAGGGACGAAGCGCCATTTGCGCTTGGGACCCGCCATAACATTGAGATAATACATCTCGAAGCCGTAGGGCGCACCGCAGGGGTGGTGCCCGCGTGGAACGCAGACAACGTCGCCGTCCGAGACGGCCATGGTTTCGTCTAGCTGGCCATCATCCGTATAGACCCGCTGGATACCAAAGCCCGAAGCAGGGTTCAGGCGGTGATAATAGGTTTCTTCCAGATAGGTGATGCGGGGGTAGTCGTCTTCGTCATGCCGGTGGCTGGGGTAGGAGGACCAATGCCCCGCCGGTGTGAAAACTTCGGTCACCAGCAGGCTATCGCAATAATCCTCGTTCTCCATCGCGATGTTGTTGATATGGCGGGTGTTTGTCCCCTTGCCACGTTCCGTCAGCGTAATGCCGTCAGGGCCAATGCGCCGCGCCGCGTGTCCGCCAATGCCAGGTGCGCTGCAAACTGCTATGACGCAGTCGGTCTGGGCCGTGGCCGCCCAGTCGCTGCCATTGGGCAGGTAAAGGCAATGTGGCGGGGTCTTTTCAAAAACATCCATCCGCTCGCCCAAGACACCCCAGTCCTGCCCCGCGCCCGTGATCTGCGCCTTCCCCTCAACCATCACCAGAATGACTTCGCGGTCACCTGTTGCCTCTGCTGAGGTATCGCCTGCCTTCAGCCGGTAAAGCGAAAAGCCGACATAACGCCACCCTGCGCTTTCAGGGGTGATCTGGTGCACTTTCCCACGCGTGCCAAAAGGTTTCTTCAGAAGGTCAGACATCGATAGTTCCTTATGCTTGTGGATCCGGCTTTATGAAAAATGCGTAGATGCAAATCAAACCAAGGCACAGGGCAAAGATGGCCCATCCTGGTGCGCCGAAAACAAGTTCAAACAGGCCATAGACCGCAATCACCGCCACTGTGGCAATCCGCCGGATCAAGGGGCGGAAAAACGGATGGTGGAGGCCAAGGAAGTCTATCATTGCGCGACAGCAAGCCCCGCTTTGGCACAGGCGGCGACAATATAGTCATAGCCCATCTTGGAATAGTCATAGGGCGGGGCTGCGGCAGGGTCTTGTTCCGCCTCGACAACGATCCAGCCGTTGTAATTCATTGATTTGAGCTTGGCCGTGACTGCATCAAAGTCGATACAGCCTTCGGGATCCCCCGGAACAGTAAAGACGCCGCCTGCAACAGCATCCAGAAAGCTCGCGTCCTTGGCATGGATCGCGTCCAGGACCGGCTGGCGGACGTCTTTGTAATGGACGTGATGCACACGCTCCGCCCATTTGTCCAAAACAGCGATCGGGTCAGCGCCGGCAAAATGCAAATGACCCGTGTCAAAAAGCAGGCCCAAGGCAGGATCAGAGCCTTCCATCAGCCAGTCGATATCCTCGGCATCCTGGATCATCGCCCCCATATGGTGGTGATAGGCGAGCTTGACGCCTTGCTCTTGGGACCATTTGGCAAGCTCGGAGAGTTTCGCGGCGTAGTCCAGCACCTCGTTCCGCGTCAGTTTTGGACGCGTGGACACCGGAACGCCCATTGCGCCCTGTATCGTGTTGGAACATTCGGCATAGACGATGCACGGCGCTTGCAGCGCTGCGAACTGTGCGACCTGTTCGGCGATCGCGTCCGCTTCTTGCGCGACGGTCGACACCATCAGGTTGCCGGAACACCAGCCGCCGCAAAGCGACACGCCATAGGCATCAAGGTATGTGCGAAGGCCTTCGGTGTCCGCGGGCATCCGGCGGCCCCGCTCAACGCCGCTGTAGCCGATGCGTGCGGCGTCTGCCATCGCGCCTTCGGTCGTGTAGTCTTTGGTAAGTTCGGGCAGATCATCATTCTGCCAGGCAATCAGTGAAATGCCCACTTTGACAGTCATTTAGTCAATCCTTTGGGATTTTTTGTTTTCGATATAGCCTGCATAGGCCGCGTTCACTTCGGCCCGCTCCGAGACTTCGGGGACACCGACATCCCACCAAGTGCCGCCATGTGGTGTGGACGGGTAGGGATCGGTATCAATGACGATGACATAGGGGCCCTTGATGTCGTGGCGTTTCGCCAAGGCCGCTTCCAGTTCGGCAATCGTGCCGACCTTGACCGACGTGGCCCCCATAGATGCCGCATGGGCCGCGAAATCGATTGACGAATTCTCTCCGCCTGTCGCGTGCGCCAGCAGATTGTTGAATTCCGCACCACCCGTGCCCATCTGCAACCGGTTGATGCAGCCATATCCACGGTTGTCAGTGACCACGACAGTAAATGAAACACTCAGCATCGCAGCGGTCGCCATTTCCGAATTCGCCATCATATAGGTGCCGTCTCCGGTAAAGCAGATCACATCGCGCGTGGGTTGGGCCATTTTGATGCCCATGGCGCCTGCAATCTCGTACCCCATGCAGCTAAAGCCGTATTCCATGTGGTAGGCGCCTGGCTTGTTGGCCTTCCATAGTTTATGCAGCTCGCCCGGCATGGTGCCTGCCGCACACATCGCCACGGTTTCTTCCGTTGCACCGCGCTGGACAGCACCAATAACCTGCATGTCTGTCGGCAGAGCATTACTTTCCGCTGGCGCATCGGTCAGCGGATCAACCTTGCCGAACCAATCGCCCTTCAACGCAGGCGCGGGTGCGGTCGCCTTGTAGCTGCCAATCGCGTCACCAAGTTCGGCAAGGCCCACTTTGGCATCGGCCATCAAAGGCATGGCACCATGTTTGGCCGCATCATAAGCGGCTGTATTCAGGCTGATGATTTTGCGTTGAGGATTGGCGAACAGGCCCCACGATCCGGTCGTGAAATCCTGAAACCGCGTGCCGACACCCAGCACGAGGTCGGCTTGCGCACAAACCGCATTTGCCGGCTCACCACCCGTCACGCCGATGGGCCCGAGGTTCAACGGATGGTCCCATGCCAGCGCCGATTTTCCGGCCTGCGTTTCCGCAACCGGAATACCGTGGGCTTCGGCAAAGGCCCGTAGGTCCTCACATGCATCCGCGTAATGCACACCACCCCCTGCAACAATCACGGGGTTCTTGGCACCTTTGATAGCCTCTGCCACGCGCGCCAACTCACCCAGATCAGGACGGATGCGGCGCTGGTGCCAGACCTGCGGCGCAAAGAAGCTTTCTGGGTAGTCAAAGGCCTCAGCCTGCACATCCTGACACATCGACAGGGTGACAGGGCCGCAATCCGCCGGATCCGTCATTGTGCGAAACGCCCGTGGCAGCGCGGTGAGCAGCTGTTCAGGGCGCGTGATGCGGTCGAAATACCGGCTGACCGGCTTGAAGCAATCATTCACGCTGACCGTGCCGTCATTGAAATCTTCAATCTGTTGCAGCACGGGATCCGGCCCGCGATTTGCGAAGACATCACCGGGCAAGAGCAACACAGGCAGGCGATTCACATGTGCAAGGCCCGCTGCGGTGACCATGTTCAACGCCCCCGGCCCGATAGAGGATGTCACGGCCATCGCGCGTTTGCGCTTCAACTGTTTGGCATAGGCGATGGCCGCATGGGCCATGGTCTGTTCATTGTGGCCTCGATAGGTGGTCAGGGTATCTTTGGCACCGTGCAGGGCCTCCCCGATACCGGCGACATTGCCGTGGCCGAAAATCGCCCAACAGCCAGCGATGAAGCAATCGCCATCCTCGTTGTGTTGCGCACCAATGTAGCGCACCAAAGCCTGCGCTGCGGTCAAGCGGATTGTCTTAGTCATTTTTTGCTCCTCAGGCGGCGTTTAGCCGGACATCTGCGCGCGCCTTGTCCCACGTCTTGCACAACCGATCAAAGCGGTCGGCCATTTGCGATACGGCTTCTGCATCAGTCATGTCGCCCTTCATCCAAGCACGTGCCGCATCGCCAAAGATTGTGCGCCCAACGGCAAAGCCTTTGACCAAGGGCTGTTTGGCCGCCAGTGCAAAGCTTTGTGCCAATTCATCCTCTGGCGCATCAAGGCCCAGCACCACGATCCCGCGGGTGCGTGGATCATTGGTTTCAATGGCATTGACGGCATTGGACCACGCGGCGTCTGTCTTGAAGGGCTCAAGCTTCCACCAGTCAGGATAGACGCCAGCATCATAGAACTGCTGGATCAATTGGGACGTCGTAGTGTCATCCACCGGACCAACTTTGGAGGGGATGATCTCCAACAGAAATTCAAGTCCATTGCGCCGTGCCGCTGTGAACAGTCGCTTTACGCGTTCTTCCTGCAAGGCGCGCAGGTCAGGCGTGTCGGTCGGGTGACAAAAGACCAGAAGCTTCACGATGTTCTCACGAGCCCATTCGCGGAACTGGCCGAAATCCTCGCCAAGCTCGGGTTCGAACGCAATCGGGCGGCTGCCGGGCCATTCGGTCGGGCGGCCAATCCAGAGACCAGAACCGGACGCGCGGTGCAGGGCAGAGCGGCCAATTCTGTTGTCACACAGGATACCATAACCGTCCTGGCCGTCCGCCACTTGCAGCGCTGCATCAAGGCAAAGCTCTTTGAACGCAGCCCCCTTTTGCGCGGAATAGCCTGGGATTTCTTCAAGCTGCGAGCGGTGATCAAAAGCAAAGGTGCGCACGTGATCCCATGTGTTGCCCGTGCGGGTGATACGCGTGCTTGTCCAGTGCACCTGTTCAAGTTCCGCGTCATTGCGCAAATCCGGTTGCTTGATGCCACGATCAAAGAAGAAATTCAGCTCTTCCCATGTAGGATAGGCAGGGGTGCATCCGTGACGGCTGACGGCAAAGGCACCACAGGCATTGGCGTATTTCAACGCAACGGGCCATTCTTCGCCATCGAGCCAGCCTTTGAGCAAGCCCGACATAAACCCGTCACCCGCCCCAAGGACGTTGAACACCTCGATCGGAAATCCGGGACCTGTTTCGCCATCATCAAGGCTGGCGGGAATGTCGCCGGTAAAGGCTGTCGCCCCAAGCGCACCGCGTTTGCACACCAAAGTTGCCCCCGTGACGGCACGCACAGCGCGCAGCGCCGCCAAGGTGTCGGTTGATCCACCTGCGATATGGAACTCTTCTTCGGTGCCGACGATCAGATCGAACAGATGCAGCGATGCCTGCAGCTTTTCGGTGACTGCCGCACTTTCGACAAAACGGCTTTCGCCGTCGCCATGACCTGCCACACCCCAAAGATTGGGGCGATAGTCGATGTCCAAAGCTGTTAACTGTCCGTTCTCGCGCGCGAGGTTCAGCGCCTTCAAGGTCGCGGCGGCCACTTGCTGGTTGCTCAGATGGGTCCCCGTGGCGACAATCGCACGCGCCCGTTTGATGAACTGCGGGTCAATGTCGTCTTCGGTCAGCCCCATATCGGCGCAATTCTCGCGGTAGAAAATCAGTGGAAACTGATCCTCGTCGCGGATGCCAAGCAAGACCAGAGCGGTCAGGCGATCCGCGTCGACTTTCACACCATCAATTGCCACGCCCTCGCGCTGAAGCTGTTCGGTAATGAAACGCCCCATGTGTTCATCGCCTACACCTGTGATAACGGCTGATTTCAGACCCAACCGTGCCGTGCCGCAGGCAATATTGGTGGGCGAGCCGCCGATGTATTTGTCAAATGACCCCATGTCTTCCAGACGGCCGCCGATCTGGGCGCCGTAAAGGTCAACCGATGAACGCCCGATCGTGATCAGATCCAGATCAGACATCTTCGATTCTCACCGGTTTGCCTTCCTTGGCCGAAAGCGTTGCCGCCTCTGCCATCGCCAGCGCGTTGACGCCATCCTGCAAGGTCACGGGCATCGCCGTACCCTTGGTCACTGCGGTTACAAAGCTATCCCATTCGGCGGTGTAGGCGGGCATATAGCGTTCCAGAAAAAAGAACGTGGGTTTCGCACCGGTAACACCCTGCTTGGTGGACTTGACCACAAGGTTTTCCAGCATGTTCTGGGCCTGCAACAACCCCTCAGAGCCTAGCACTTCAAGGCGTTGGTCATAGCCATAGGCCGCACGACGCGAATTCTTGATCACGGCGATCCGTCCATCGGCATAGGTCATAGTCACAACAGCCGTATCGACATCGCCCGCTTCGCCAATTGCGGTGTCAACAATGCTTGTCGCCGCAGCCGTCAGACTGACCGGTGTGGCACCCATGATAAACTGCGACATGTCGAAATCATGGATCATCATGTCGCGGAATAATCCGCCAGAGACGTTTACATAGGCCACAGGTGGCGGGGCAGGGTCGAATGAGGTGATGCTTAGGAGCTCGGCCTTGCCGATCTCGCCCGCGTCCAAGGCCGCTTTCAGCGCTCCGAAACTTGGGTCAAAGCGGCGGTTGAAGCCGATCATGACCGGTTGACCGGTTTCTGCCACGATCTTTTGGCAGGCGCGCGCGCGTTCAAGGCTGAGGTCCACCGGTTTTTCGCAAAGCACGGCTTTGCCTGCGGCTGTCGCTTTCTCCATCAGGTCCGAATGCGTATCGGTGGAGGTGGCAATCAGGATCGCATCAATCGCGGGGTCCGCGATAATGTCATCTGTGCTGCGGGCCTCACAGCCATATTCGGCCGCCAGTTTCTGGGCGTTTTCGGGGATAAAGTCCGATACCGCAACCAAAGTACTTCCACCATGCGCAGTGATCGCTTTTGCATGGACCCAGCCAATTCGGCCCGCGCCGAGGAGACCAACTTTCAACATAAGATTTGCCTTCGTTTTCGTCCCAAGGCAGCAGCCGGTTGGGCGTTGATGTAAATTGGAGCCGCACGGTGCCGGGCGGCTGTTGGTATCTGTTTACTGGCCCTGCTTGCCCAGTTCAGGCACGAGTTTGGCAAGTTCGTCGCCACCTGCCATCATATCGTGCAATTCGTCATATTCGATCTCGCCGCGTTTGGCCGTACCAAGTGTCTGACCACGGTTCAATACTGTAAAACGGTCACCCACAGCCAGCGCATGACGCACGTTATGCGTGATAAAAACAACCCCGATCCCCTGTTCGCGTACCTTATGCACGGTGCTCAGGACGTTGGCGGTCTGCCGCACACCCAACGCGGACGTCGGTTCGTCCAAAATCAGGACCTTTGCGCCGAAATAGACCGCACGGGCAATAGCCACTGTCTGACGCTCGCCACCCGACAGGGTGCCAACAGCCTGATCGGGGCCACGCAGGTTAATGCCCATTTTGCGCATTTCCTGCATGGTGATCTCATCTGCTTTTTGCTGATCGAGAAAGTTGATCCCGAATTTCTTTTTCACAGGTTCGTTGCCCATAAAGAAGTTGCGGCTGACGCTCATCAGCGGGATCATCGCAAGGTGCTGGTGTACCGTCGCAATTCCGGCTTCCATGGCATCCCGCGGGTCTTCAAAGGACATGGGCTTGCCTTCGAAAAAGATCTCTCCCGCGGTTGGCTTGTGAACCCCCGACATCGTCTTGATGAAGGTCGATTTACCCGCACCGTTGTCACCCAAAAGGCAGTGGCATTCGCCGGGGAAAACATCAACCGACACACCGGCCAGAGCAATGACAGAGCCAAAGTGTTTCTGAATGTTTTTCATCTGAATGATGGGATCAGACATATCAACGCTCTCCTGTGATGAGACGGCGGATGTAGGTGTTCAGGATCACAGCACCCAAGAGGATGGCGCCCAGGAACACGCGGAAAAGCGAGCTTTCAACACCGGCGAAAAACAGGCCCTGTTGTACGACGCCAAAGATCAGCGCGCCCAATGCGGCCCCGATGACCGACCCGTAGCCGCCCGTCAGAAGCGCGCCGCCGATCACGACGGCGATGATCGCCTCGAACTCTTTCAAAAGCCCACGGTCCGCACCTGCTGACCCGAACTCCATCACCTGACAGGTTGCAAAGACGGTCGCGCAGAATGCAGTGAACATGAACATCTGGATTTTGACCTTGGTCACCGGCACACCCGAGTTGCGGGCTGCTTCCGCGTCACCGCCGGCGGCAAAGATCCAGTTGCCAAAGCGTGTGCGGGTCAAAAGCACATGACCGAAGATAACCAGACCAAGGGCCCAGACGATCAGCATCGGAATGCCATCGACCACAGGTTCACCGGCACGGGTGCCGCGTTCGAACACGTCGATGATCCCCATGTCACCCAGCCATGTAAAGAGCGGGCCGCCTATTTTGCCGCCAAAGACAGGGGCGAGCCAATCGCCCTCAGCGGCCTCTTTGATGCCGCCGATGATTGTCTTGCGCTCGAACGTCTGTGGAAAAAAAATGGTAAAGCCGCGCAGAATAAACAGGAACGCCAAAGTAACAATGAAGCTTGGCAGGCCGGTCCGGATGACGATGAACCCGTTCAGTGCACCGATCGCGATGCAGATTGCAAAGGTCAGCAGGATCGCAATCCAGACAGGCCAGCTCAGGGTGACCGAGAAAATTGCAATCAACATGCCCGCGAACCCGATCATCGAGCCGACCGACAGATCGAACTCGCCCGCGATCATCAGCAAGCAGGCACCAACAGCGATAATCATGAACTGGGCCGATACGACAGACCAGTTCAGAATGCCCTGGGTGTTGAACATACCGCTATCAGAAGCGGTCAGCAGGAAGAATGTAAACACAGCGATGGTGCCGACAATTCCGCCGAGTTCTGGACGAATAAGAGCCTTGCGGATGAACGAGGTTTCCTTGATCCGCTCGTCTGCAACTCCCGCTTGGGTACTACCGGTCATGGCGCAGCATTCCTTTGTCAGATTTGGTGGGTTTTGTTGGTATCAGGGCGTCCGGAAAGGACGCCCTGAACCGCGTGTCGGTCAGGGCGCACCGCACCCTGGCACGACAGGGAGGAGACCTTAGCGGTACTCGCCGGCGAACTCTTCAATCTTCGCCAGGCCGTCAGCTGTCACAAAGCCGGGGCCAGAGTTGATGTTGTTACCGGGCAGAACGCCGTAACGGTGATAGTTCGCCAAGACGATCACGGGCAGATAGGCCTGCAGAAACGGCTGCTGGTCGATACCCCAGTTGATCACGCCGGACTTCAGGCCATTGACGATTTCTTCGCCCAGATCGAACGTCCCGAAGTAGATGTCACCAGCCATGCCGTTTTCCTCCAGCGCAAGGATGGTAGGATCAGCGGATGTCGGCCCGAGTGTCAGAACAGCTTCGGTTTCAGGGTTGGCAGACAGGTAGGCCAGAACCTTGTTCTTGATTTCCGCAGGGTCCTGACCGCTGTCGATCATCTGGTTGCCCAGTTCCACACCCAGACCATCTGCGAAGCCCTGGCAACGCTCTGTGGATGAAGGCGAGTTGATATAGTGGTTCACGCACAGGAACGAACTGATGCCATCGCCCGCCGCGCGCTGACCGGCCGCGAAACCTGCATCATATTCAGGCTGGCCCACATACATCAGCGCGCCCACTTCGCGGGCCTGATCCGGCGAACCGGAGTTGATGATGATGACATCAACACCACTATCGACAGCCGCGCGGATCGGACCGGACAGAACGTCATAGTCGGCCAGCGTTGTGATGATGCCGTCAGGGCCAGAGGCCGCAGCCTGTTCGATGATACGGGCCATGTCGGCCAAGTCACCCGTTGGCGGGTTGCGGTACTCGACCTCAACGCCCATTTGATCACCCGCAAGTGCGACGCCATTCTTGATGGTGTTCCACCAGCTATCGCTGTCTGGTGCGTGGCTGACCAGTACATATCTTTCGCCCTCGGCATGCGCCGGAGCGACAACACCGACGACAGCAAATGCTGCCGCAGCAATTGCGGTAAATGTCTTCTTCATGAGAACCTCCCGTTGTTTTCTCCCGGCCAGTTCCTCAGCTGACCGCACAGAAAGAATCATCTCTCCTGCAAATGGAATTATTATTCTATTTGAGGATTAATCAACATGAATTTGTCATTTATTGCGATCTTCGGGCGCCGGTTGCAACCGCCAATGAGATCGCCAGAGATAAAGTTGCCGAGAGGGAACGGAACGCGCCAAAGTCAATTTCCGAGACGATGAGCGGCACAAGAGATGTGCCTTTTATCGGCAAAGAAGGGGTGTCGCTCATCAGGATGACAGGCAGCCCGCGGCTCACCGCTTCATCCGCAAGTGCAATGGTTTCAGGACTGTAAGGCGCAAATGTGATCGCGACCAAAGCGTCTCCCTCACGCATGGCTTCGGCATGGGTCAAGCGCCCGCCACCACCATGCAATACACTGGGTATATGCAGCTTTTCAAAGGCGTAAGACAGATATGACGCAACAGGATATGCCCGTCGCATCCCTACCACATGGATCAATTGGGCCTGTGCGAGCGTTTCCACGGCCTGCTCCAGTGAAGCTTCGTTTACAGTTGCTGAAAGCTGTTCCAGGGATTTCCGGCCGGCTTCAACGAACTCTGCCAAAATTGCGGTCGGGCTGTCGTCGCCGGATTCGCGCAAGTTCTGAATACGTTCGTTGTAGTCGGGCATCTTTGGCTGGATCGTCTGCCGGACAAGCTTTTGCATGTCCGTATAGCCGCCAAAGCCGATGACCTGACAGAACCGCATAACGGCTGACGGCTGTACATTTGCCCTTTCGCTGATTTCGGCAACAGTGGAAAAGGCAATCTCGTGCGTATTCTGAAGAATGTAGTCGGCGCACTGGCGCAAACGCTTGGGCAATGTCTGCTGCAATTGCGCAATTCTGTCGGTGAGTTCCTCTAGGTTTTCCGGCGATCGGACTTCATCCATCTCTTGCGCTCCTCACGGGTTTTCAGTGAGGGTAGAATGAAGTCTCGAAAAATGGAATGCGTATTCCAGAGTGATCGCGCAGTTGCGCCTTCAGGTCAAACGAGAACTCAGGCCGCGCTGGGCCATCTTATGGGTCAAGCAGCGGCTGCCAGCGCGTCCAGACAGTGACCACGCATCGCCTGCAATCTACGGCTTGGCTTCGGAAATTGCCGTCAAAGCGTTGGCTATGGCCTGCATATATGTTTGGTCATCAACCCCCTGCGCGAGGGTCGGGAAGACGATGTTTGCAAGGCCAAGCTCGGCCGCGACAGCAAAAGCTTCTGCCGGGGGTGCGGCTTCCCAGATCAGGACCTGCGCGCCTGTTTGCGTGGCAAGTGCGACAAGGTCAGCCTGTTCTGCATCGGTCGGCATGGCGCCGGCTTCCCATTCCAGCGAAGAGATCGACAGGCCATAGCGCTGTGCCAGGTATTGATAGCGCGGGTGCGTTGCGATCATCGCGATGTCTTGCATGCCATCAAATGCGCCGGTGGCCTGCCTGTCCAACTCCGCAAGGTCCGCCCGCAACGCGTCGAGCCGCGTTGCGACCGCATCATCAGGTGCGATCCCGCGTGCTGTGATCGCCGCAGCAACGGCTTCGGCCTGCGCGATGGCCAGCATCGGGTCAAGCCAGGTGTAGGATGCCAACCCTTCGTGCGAATGTTCGTCGCCGTCACCATGGCTGTGTGTGATGCTTTCGGTGCGGATGAACTGGTCTTCGATTGCCGTGGTCGTATTCGCGACCTTGGCGCGCGGCAGGGAAACCCGATCAACCCAGGTGGCAAACCCCGCACCGTTCAACAGGATCAGATCGGCAGACTGGATCGTGCTGATATCGGCAATGGACGGGCGCCAGAAAGAAGGGTCAACATCCGCCGGAACCGGAAAAATGACCTCTGCCGCATCCCCTACGAGACGTTCGGCGAAATACTGTAGAGGATAATTCACAGCAACAACGCGCGGACGATCCTGTGCTGCGACAGAGCTTGCAACAAGAAATGTCATCACGACGGCAAGGAACGGTTTCAGCAGGGGCATGGTCATCAACTCTGGCAACTGCGTGCAATGTCGTCGGGTGTCACGATCCAGTAATTATCGTGGCTGCCGGTGTCGACTTCGATCACAAGACCGCCGGAATGGTCCACGCTGTCAAGCGGGATTGCGACGGTGCCATCCTCGTTGATCGGCAACGTGAGCAGCAAGGTGTTGTTGCCATCCAGCACGCGCACATCGGCGAGCATGACGGGATTTCCGTTTGAAAACTTGGCTTCGACTGTCACCATTTCGCAGTTGGTTGCGGCGAATACCGTCAACTGATGTGCCGCCGCCCCCATGGGGGCGACAGCACAAATGCTAGCCAAGGCAATGGCCCGGATCATTGTCCGGTCCATTCTTCGAAGTGAACCCAGATCACGGCGCCAAGTTCGACGGCCTTCTCTTCGCCCGATGTTTCTTCGACCAAAGTATAATCAGCGGTGTTCAGAGCGGCGAAACCCCACCAGCCATCGGATGGTGGCGCGTAGGTGAAGACACCGTTCTCATCGGCCTTGACCGTCTGCGTAATCATCAGCTCGTCCGGGACGGTCGCCCCTGCGCCATCATTGAAGAATTCGACCTCGACCTCTGCATAGGGCACGGCTTCGCCGTCCATCTTGACGATGCCCTGAAAGACGTTGTGCTCCCACAGGCCGAAGGGTTTGGACAGCGGGACAATCTCGGTTTTCAGGCCCAGTTCGGTATCCCAGCCCTCGTCGTCGCCATAGGCGGTCACATAGGTTTTTGTGTAGTGGATGATAAAGGCATCTTCGGCAGGTTCCCAATAGGGCTGTGGTTCCATCGCGAAGATATAGGTGCCGGGACGGTCCAGCGGATAATCAAGCGTGTAGCCCTGATCGTCCATCACGGTCGCACTTTCAAGATCGCCGAGCAGGTCCGTGGTGGTGCCCTCATGTGTGACCGAGAATGCCACAGGTGTATCAAGCATCATGCCGTCCATTTCGAACGGATGCGAGAACGACATCGTCAGCGCAACACTGCGTCCGTCTTCCTGACTGATCATCGGATCATTGGGAATAATCATGCCGTAATGGGCCAGGGCGGGCGTTGCAGCGATAATGCTGGCGAGTGATGCAGTGATAAAATGACGTTTCATGGAGCCTCCTAATGATCATGAACCGAGCGCGAGTAGCCAACCTACCCAGGCTTCTGAATTGCGCGACACGATGGCCGCGCCTGTTGCAGCAATAAGTGCTGAAAGAGATAGTAATGTGATTGTCTCGGCCGACAAGAGACGCAAAACCATGCCGCGACGCGCCCCCAGTTTGACGGCCGTTGCGATCTCGCGGGCCCGCAGGCGGTAGCTGAGGAACACGGCAAGCCCGATCGCGGCCAATGCGGCAATCGCGATAATCAGCGTGACCGCGTCGAGCAGCGCTTTGATCCTGAAAATACGGTCCACAAGGCTCTGGATCACGCCGGCGGGCTCGATCAGTTGGGCGGGGTTTTCGCTATCCAGATAGCGGCCCTTCAAGATTGTGCCAGACCGCGCGTCATTGGGCACCACGATCACGGCAGTGGTCGGGAAACCGTCCTGACTGCCATGAAAATGAAAGCTGTCGATATTCTCGTCAGTGATCCGTTGATATTGCACAACGGCCGCATTCGACAGTGCGGCGGTGCCTGCGGCGACCTCGGCCGCCGTCACCACGTCTTCATGTCCATGCCCAATACCCTGAATGACCCAGGCGGTTTTGATATCCACAAAAATTGCCTGATCATCAGGGGAATTGGTGGGTGCCAGAACGCCCACAATCGGCATCTCGAGGGGGTAGACACCATCCAGATCAAACAGGTTCTCAGGCGAGGACACCAGAGTGTCACCAACGCCTTTGCCAAGTGATTGTGCAACATCAGCGCCAATCACCGCATCACCAAGAATGGAAAGGCTACGCCCGTCCGACACGGTCAGGCCGCGAAAGTCGAAGTAGTCCAGCGTCGTGCCCACAATGCGGAACCCAGCCGATGAAAAAGCAGAATGCACAGGGATCGGCACCGCCAGCCCGCTGTCCCAGACCGCTTCAACCTCGCGCATAGTCACAGGGTCGGGCCTTTCGTCCGAAAAATAGAGGGCAGCCATTGTCAGGTCCAATTGCGATCCCCGGCTGCCCAACAACAGCGGCGTCGCATCGCCCCGCGCAACCAGCGCACGTTCGCTGGTGGACAGCAGGATCTGCGTTGCAATCGGAACAAACATGATCAGGGCTGCGACCAGTGTCAGCACAAGGCTGCGGCCCCAGTGATAGCGCAGATAGGCAAAAGCAAGGTAGAGCGCGTTCATGCGTCGGCCCCCTGTCTGAACTGCGCGAAATCCAGCACACGCTCGAACCGTGGCAAGAGTTCGTGGTCATGGGTTACGGCCAGAACGGCAGCACCCGCTTCGCTGGCCTGCTCAAACAGCAGATCAAGGATGCGGGCTTTGCTTTCAGGGTCAAGATTGCCAGTGGCCTCATCCGAAAGGATCAGTTTGGGCTGGGTCACCAAGGCGCGACAAATGGCGACGCGCTGTTGTTCACCCTGGCTCAGTGCGGTTGGATGACGGTCCAGTTTGTCGCCGATCCCGCAGGCTGCCGCCAAGGCTTCGGCCCTTTCGCGGGCGGCAGCGTTCAACGTCAGTGCGGGTGTGATCCGGTAAGGGTAGAGAATATTCTGCCGCGCCGACAGATAATCCAGCAGCGCAAAATCCTGAAACACAAAGCCGATTGTGCTGGCGCGAAAGCGGCGGCGTTCCACCTCGGAGAGGGTGGCGACATCGGTGCCTGCAACGTCGATCCGGCCCGCCTCTGGTGTCAGGATGCCCGCGATCAGGTTTAGGAGCGTGGTCTTGCCGCTGCCGCTTGGGCCCACGATGGCCACGCGTTCGCGGTCTCGCAGATGAAACGCAGGGATGCGCAGACCAAAGCTGGTCGCGCTATAGCGGAAAGAAAGGTTTTCAACGGTAATCATCAGTTGATTTGCGGGGCCAGAAAGGTTTCACCGGCGGCATCCCGATTGACTTCCAACAGTTCGAAATCGGTGATCCGCCAAGCCCCCTCGACGGGCGAGACCAAGAGGTCCGCGCTATAGGTATTGCCGCGCACATGCAGGTGTTCGGCATGTCCGACCGTGCCGATGACCTGCCATGAGGCGTCAATGGCCAATGCGGCACCATCGCGCGAAACGCGTGTGTTCAGCAGCTTGATTTCGTGGATTGTCTGATCTGCCTCTTCAAGGCCACCGCCCGCCATCGCGCCCACGCGCTCCAGATAAAGATACTCGAGGGCGTCGCCATGTGTAACACTGGCAAGCGTGTCATAGATCGCATCTTCTTGGGTCTGGCCGAATGCATCATAAACCACCAACAGCAACGCGGGCGTCAGGCGCCAGAACTCTGTACGCGCCTCTTCAATGGTCATCGGATCAAGGCCGGGTGCGGCAAACGCGTCGGTTTCCGACACCGCATCCCGCATCGGCAACATGAGAAACGCACCAACTGCTGCGGCGCCCAAGACGGCAAGACCGGAAAAAAGAGGAATTCGGTTCATCGTCCGCGCGCGTCCGTGTGAAAAATCAGCTATCCCAATAATTTGTCGCATAGCGGCAGGGACTGCAAGCAGGCAACATCACAATGTCGGCATCCACAGCGCGGTAAAGGGCCACTCAGGGGTCAGATCTGTGCGAGGCGCGCAGAACAAGCGGACATTCCATCCGCTCTGTCACAACCAGCTGTGCGTCTGGCGAAAGAAGCTGTTCGACACACCATTGGCCCATTTCACGGTGAGGCAAGAGCACGGTTGAGAGGGCAGGGGAAAGGTGCTGTGCAATTTCCTGATCGTCATAGCCCATCACGGCGACAGACTTGCCAACCTGGACCCCCAGTTCCTTGAGTGCTTCATAGCAGCCCACTGCCGTCAGATCGTTCGCACAGAAAATTGCATCTGGCGGCACGGATGCCTGCATCAGTTTCAGCGTCGCGTCACGCCCTCCACTTGGTAGAAAATTCCCTTCCATGATCAAAGACGGATCAACGGGAATGCGTGCCGCGCGCAACGCCCGCTCATAGCCTTCCATCCTTTGATCCGATGCCTCCATCCACGGCTCACCCGAGATAAAGGCGATCCGGCGGTGCCCTGCGGCAAGCAAGGCTTCCGTCGCGACCTCGCCGCCGCGGCGTTCGGCGGGCACCACAGACGAATACTGTTTGTCATGATCATAGCAATTCAAGAGAACGGCGCGGTGCCGCGCCAACCCTTGCGGAGGGACCAGTTGGCGCGTCAGGATCGATCCGTAGACAACACCGATTGCATTGTCGCCGGACCACTTTTTCAGCACCTCGGTCTCGTAGTTCTTGTCGCCGCCAGTCATGACGACCTCTACGATCAGATCATTTTTCCACGCTTCTTCCTGAACACCCTCGATTGATATCGCGGCAAAAGGGCTGGTCGCGATCTCATCAATCATCAGGCCGATGACACCGGTCCGGTTCGACTTGGGCGGGCGGCCAGCGCCGCGGGGGCGGTAGCCAAGTTCATCGACCGCCTGCATGACGCGCTTGCGCGTTTCGCGGCTGATGCGCATGTCCTCCAAGCCGTTCAACACAAAAGAAACAGTGGACTGGGAGACGCCCGCATGCAGGGCAACATCCTTCATTGTTACCCGCGTCGGGGTCTCTTTCTCGGTCAATTTCATTCCAGATCCGATTTCCCTTGTCGGATGCTAATAAATATTGCTAATAATATTAGCACAAGAGGAATCGGCATAGCTCTGGGGGAGGGAGAGATGCGGACCAGAACTTCAAGACGAATGACCCAAACGCAGGCGGCCTATACGTTGCTGCTCCCGTTTCTGGTGGTCTATGCCCTTTTCCTGATTTACCCCTTCTTTCGCGGGGTCTGGATCAGCCTGCATGACTGGAACCTGCTTGCTGTCGCGTTCAACCCTGACGCCAAGGAATTTGTTGGCCTGCGCAACTACGAGCGCGTGATGTGGGGCCGCAATATCGAATGGTCGCTGTTTGCAGCGCCATTCTGGCAGGTCCTTGGCCTGATTGGACTGGCGCTGTCGGTCCTGTTGCGCTTTGGGGGCAAGTTAAGCCGTTTCAATGCGATTGCCCTTGGTGTGGCGTCGGTCTTGCTGATCGTTATCCCCGGTTTTCACGCGGGCGAGGGTGGTCGCTGGTTTGACCGCAGGTTTTGGCCCACCGTTGGCAATACGCTCGTCTTTGTCGGTTTGGCAGTGCCGGGCGTGACGATCTCCGCGCTCTTGCTTGCGGCTGCCGTCAATCGTGAAACCCGCGCCATGTCCATGCTGCGCACGCTGTTTTTCCTGAGCCAGGTTCTCTCTGTAACTGTTGTGACATTGATCTGGCAGATCATGTTTTCGCCCCGTCAGGGCCTGATCGCAAACATCACCCAAGCGGTGGGTGGCACGCCGATCAACTGGCTGACCGACCAGCAATTCGCCATGGCCGCCATTGTGATCGCCACAATCTGGTGGAGCCTCGGGATCGCGATGATCCTCTTTCTCGCAGGTTTGCAGGATATTTCGAAAGACCTTTATGAAGCGGCGGCGCTTGATAACGCCACGGGCGCGCGGGCGTTCTGGTACATCACCCTGCCAAACCTCAAGCGCACCATCACGGTTGTCGTGATTTTGCAGATCATCCTGCACTTTCAGGTTTTCGGGCAATCGCATCTGATGACCCAAGGCGGGCCGAATGACAGCACACAGGTCCTTGTCCGCTACATCTACCAGACGGGGTTCCGCGATAGCGAGCTTGGTCGGGCAAGTGCGATGGCGGTCTTTCTTTTTGTCATCATGGGCTGCTTTTCCATCATCCAGTTTGTTGTAGGGCGGGAGAAACCGGAATGAACCGTTCATATTACTGGCTCGTCACAGCGCTCGCCATTCCCGCTTTCATCTGGCTTGTCCCGACCGTCTGGATGGTCTCGCTCTCTTTCCAGCCCAATGATGTTCTGGCGCGGACGACGTCCTCCACTGCCTTCGGGCTGATCCCTTTGCCGTTTACATGGGACAACTACGCCGCCCTTTTCAGTTTCGGACAAACACCTGCATGGTTTTTGAATTCTTTGATCGTTGCCGTCGGCATGACGCTCGGCGTGCTCGCGGTCTCAACGACAGCGGGCTACGCGCTTGCACGGCTAGAGTTCCCGTTCAAGAAGACGATCACCGTGATTTGCCTCATCGGGCTGATGGTGCCGGAACAGGCTGTTTTCATTCCGCTTTACACGATGTTCGCTGATTTCGGCTGGCATAACAGCTATCACGCGCTGATCCTGCCGCGCATGGCCGTGCCGATCGGTGTTTTCCTGATGATGCAGTTCTTTCGTGCGATCCCGGAAGACATCGAAGAGGCCGCACGGCTTGATGGCGTCACATGGCTCAGGATTTTCTGGTACGTCATGCTGCCGCTCGCGCGGCCTGCCATGATGACCTTGGCGATCCTGACGTTTCTTTATGCGTGGAACGATTACCTGTGGCCACTCGTCAGCGCCCAGCAGCGTGAATACTTCACGATCACTTTGGGCCTTGCGTCCATCCAATCCAACTTCGCGCAATCGGAAGGGCTGGGCCGTGTCATGGCCTCGGGCGTTATCGCGTCCCTGCCGGTTGTCATCCTGTTCCTGATTTTCCAGCGGTACGTGGTGCAAGCCATGACCGTGGGCGGATCAAAGGGCTAACCGCACATTCTAGGGAGGAATACCATGAAACATGTGCTACTCATCGCGGCCGCAACCGCGCTCATTGCCACCGAAAGTGTGGCGCAGGAGATCACACTCGGCCGCTTTTTCGGCGCCTGCGAGGATGCAGGCACCGACACCACGACAAGCGCGGGCGAGGCTTGCATCATCCAGTCGATCATCAATGCTGCTGATGCGGAACTGGACGGGATCAGCATCAACACGCTGCCGACCGACTGGGGCAACTACTACGACCAGATCAAGGCGGCCTACGCCGGTGGCACGCCGCCCGATGTGCACGTCATGCACCGCCACCGCATCCCTGAATTTGCCGGTCTGGGGGCGCTCGCTGAGATTTCCGGTGAGCTGGAAGCGGCAGGCATCGACGCATCCGACTGGTCCCCTGCGGCACTTGATGCAGTCAGCTACAATGGCGGGATCTACGGCGTCCCGATGGATTTCCACGCCAACCTCTGGCATGTGAACATGGACATCATGGAAGCAGCCGGATTGGTCGAGAACGGCGCGCCCGTATTGCCAACATCTCCGGCCGAAATGATGGAACATGCGGCAATGGTCAAAGAGGCCACCGGTCAGGACTATCTGGCAGCAGACTTTGCACAGTTCCCGATTGGTGTGCGTCTGGTGCTTGCCCTGATGTGGCAGCAAAACGCGAACATCTTTACAGATGACGGCACCGCCACAATCAACACCGAAGCCGGCAAGAACGCCATTGAAGCGATCACACAGCTCTTCGACGCTGGCTACGCCAACCCGCAGCTCAACTATGCGGACAGCCAGCAGGCTTTCCTGAACGGCGAGGCTGCGGTTCTTGTGAACGGCACATGGGTCGTGGACTTTTACAGCGCAGAGGCTGCGAAAGAAGAGGTGGCGCTTGATAACTACTATGTTGCCGACTTCCCAACACTCTTTGAAACAGGCGCAACCTGGGCGGACAGCCACATGTGGGCAATCCCTGCATCGCTGGAAGGGGCCGAGCGCGAAGCGGCGCTGAAAGTGCTGGCTTTCATCAATGATCACAACATCGACTGGGCGCGTACCGGCCACATGTCTGTGCGTCAGTCTGTGGTGGACAGCGAAGCCTATCAGTCATTGCCACACCGCGATGAATACACAGGCACCGCCGCCATCGCCAGGGACACGCCACCATCCGAGCGTTATGGCGCAATCCAGGATGTGCTGAACCGCGAATTGCAGGCCATCTGGCTGACCGACAAACCGGTGGAAGCGGCCCTGCAGGATGCAGAGTTCGAGGTGCAGGACTTGCTTGATCGCTAGGCACGCCGCCCTGTCGCTCCGATCTCTTGGGTCGGGGCGACGTCTTCACTATTCTAGCTTTACGGACACGCGCATGGACCGCTGGACAACCAAAGACGCAAACGCATGGTGGGACGCCCAACCTTGGGTATGTGGGTTTAACTACTTGCCATCCACGGCGGTGAATTTTCTCGAGATGTGGCACGCAGACAGCTTTGATCTGCCAACAATCACACGGGAACTGCAATGGGCGGCAGACATCGGCTTCAATGCGATGCGGGTCAATCTCCACCCGCTTTTCTGGGAGCACGACCGCGCCGGTTTTCTGGAGCGTATCGACAGCCTGCTGGCGGTTGCAGACCAGTGCAGGATCAAGACCGCGCTCTGTCTTTTTGATGACTGCGGTTTTGGTGGGGTCGAACCTGTCTATGGTCCACAGCCGGATCCGATTGCGGGGGTGCATAACAGCCGCGCGATTGCCAGTCCGGGGCGCGATGTGGTCATGGATGCCGAACGGCATGACACCCTGCGGGCCTATGTCATCGGCGTTGTGCGCGCTTTCCGGAATGACCGGCGGATCCTGTTCTGGGACATCTACAATGAACCCGGCAACAGGATGCAATTCAGCAAAGACGGCTTTTCGCGCTACCCCCGTGATCTCGAAAGCCATTCGCTTGCCTTGATGGAAAGCGCCTTTGCATGGGCGCGCTCGCAATATCCCATGCAGCCTTTGACGGTTGCTGCCTGGACAACACCATTGCCGGGCGAGGCGGCACACCCCTATCAGACAGAAATTGACCGCAGCGCATTGCTGCATTCAGACATCATCACGTTCCACGCCTATTGGCGCACCGATCAGGTAGAGCGCTTTATTGATTATCTGTCCGTTCTCGATCGTCCGATGCTCTGTACCGAATGGATGGCACGGGCGGTGGACAGCACAATTCCCGACCAGTTGCCCATGTACCACGACCGCAAGGTGGGTTGCTTCCAATGGGGATTGGTGCAGGGCCGCTCACAAACGCATCTGGCTTGGCCCCATGATCTCGTGCGCGCCCATGGAGGGCACGCAACGGATGATCTTTGGTTCCATGACCTGCTTTATCCAGATGGCAGGGCTTATGAGGCCCGTGAAGTCGAGACGATCCGCACCCTCACAAAGGGCCACCAAAACCAGTCTATCAAAGGAGCCTGATATGTCCGGTGTCACGATGCACAGCATCATCAAGAAATATGGCGACGTTCAGGTTATTCACGGCATCGATCTTGAGATTGATGATGGTGAGTTCTGTGTTTTCGTTGGTCCTTCCGGCTGCGGGAAGTCAACCTTGCTGCGCATGGTCGCCGGGTTGGAGGAAACGACCGAAGGCCAGATGCATATCGGTGCCCGTGATGTGACACGGCTTGACCCCTCGGACCGTGGCGTGGCGATGGTGTTCCAGACCTACGCCCTTTACCCGCATATGACCGTCAAGGAGAACATGGGCTTTGGGTTGCGCATGAACAAACACCCCAAGGACGTGATCGCGGCCAAAGTGGCCGAGGCCTCGCGCATTTTGAAACTGGATGACTATCTTGACCGCAAACCCGCCGCTCTGTCAGGCGGGCAACGTCAGCGCGTGTCCATCGGACGCGCCATCGTGCGCGGGCCGGACGTATTCTTGTTCGACGAGCCGCTGTCCAATCTTGATGCCGAGCTGCGTGTGGAAATGCGGGTGGAAATCGCGCGTCTGCATAAGGAAATCGGCGCAACGATGATCTACGTCACGCATGATCAGGTCGAGGCAATGACGCTGGCCGATAAAATCGTTGTGCTTCGCTTGGGGCGAATTGAACAGGTCGGCGCACCGATGGAGCTTTACCGCGACCCCGACAACAAGTTTGTCGCGGGTTTCATTGGTAGCCCCGCAATGAATTTTCTGGATGGAACAATCACCGAAGCGGGTGTGAAAATAAATAGTCTCAAGCAGACCGTGCCGACCGGTCTCGCAGGTGGCCACAGGGGGCGGCGTGTCACTGTGGGTCTGCGCCCCGAGCATCTGACGATTGATCCGGCGGGTGACGCCGTGACCGTCGATCTGGTTGAAAGCCTTGGTGGGGTCTCATATGCCTATTTGCTCACGGAAGATGGCGAGCGGATTGTCGTCGAGGAACGTGGCGATAAGCGTGTTTCGGAAGGCCAGCGCGTTGGTCTGACCTTCGAGACGAAAAGACTGTATCTGTTCGATCCGGAAACCGAGCAGCGTATCCGCGACTAAGTCTTTGGGCGCGTGCCATATGCGGGATTATTGCCCGAAGAAAAGGCCTGCTTGGGCTGCCAAGTGCTGTGCCGTCCCATTACCGTTCAAGGCATGCGGGCCCTCTGTTAACGACAGGGGCGCTAGGCGTGGTCCAAAAGCGTCTGTACCGCAGAGAAATCTATCAGAGTTGTGATTTCGACAGGATTGAGCGGGCGCCCAAGTCTTTCTTCCAGAGACAAGACAATGCGAAAATGTGCCAGACTATCCCATTCCGTGGTCGTCATCAGGCTCGTTTCTGCGGTGATGCTCTCTTCGCTCACACCAAGCGCTTTGGCGATGATCGAGACGGCCTCACTGTGCATCTGTCTTGTCCTGTCCATTGCGTTTCTTTTGCCAGTCTTCTGCCAGCATCTCGTAATAGATTGTATCGCAATGTTCGTCTGTGACGGGGGATAGCCACGCCTTGCGATCATAGCCGATCATGCGGAACCCCATCTTGTTGTAATTGTAGATTGAACTGAAGTTGCGACTGAGCACACGCCCCTGAAACCGGACAACGCGGTCAGAGGCGCTAAAGTGATCCATGAGTCCTGTACGGACCTCTTCAAAGACATCCTTGCCCCACCAACTCCGCGCATGGATGACGAGTGCAAGGCTTGCATTGCCTGACCTGTCGATGGTCACCCTATGCGTGCCGATCGTGCCTTTGATCTCTTTCGCAACAATCGCATGAAAGAACCGCGAGTGACCATCTGGCCGCCCGATGACCTTGACCCACTGAAAATCGGTGTAGGCTGCCTTGGGCATCATCAGGTTATGCAGAATTTCACTGTCGGTCCGCCACGGTGCTGTGGATTTGATGGCTTGCTGACGCGTACAGTTCACCAGATTGAAGCGATCGGTAATAATCGGCTTGCACAGATAGGGATCAGGGGGCTCTTTTCGGCGCATGAGTTTCAGGACCATTTGGCAATCATCCTTGCTTTGACATCAACTCTTGCAATCTTACCGCGGTCATTCTTGGGGATTTCACCAACAATTTCAATCTTGGAAGGCACCGCGTCCGCCCGCGCGTTCTCTCGGCACCACAGGATCAGATCCTGTGCAAGCAGATCGGGGGTGCGTGCCCGGACGATCGCTGCGACGCGCTCGCCTGAAACGGCATCCGGAATACCGAAACTACATGCTTCCGCAACGTCTGGATGTGACTCAAGCAGCATGTCAACTTCTTCGGCAAGGACCTTGATCCCCGCGATGTTGATTTCGTTCTTGCTGCGTCCGACCAGCCGGAGTGACTGGTCAGCCGAGAGCTGCCCCAGATCGCCTGTCAGCAAAAAACCGTCCATCATCGTTTCGCGCGTCTTGTCTGCATCGCGCCAGAAACCCAGCATCTGGCCCGGGCTCTTGACGGCGATTTCCCCCTCGCCAGTGACATGCAGATGCCCGTCGCGGAGAACCCTGAATTCACCACCCCAAGGGCGGCCGACATAGCCGTCGGTGCTTTCGGTTTCAGCGAAGGCTCCGCCGGAAATCCAGTTTGCGGTTTCTGTCATCCCGTATGTGTTAAAGACATTTCCGGTCCCGCACCATTCACCGATTTTCCGCCACAGGTCCGCCGATAGCGGCGCTGAACCAACGTGGACGCGCTGCATCGGCGCTTTTGGCGGGGGTGATATTGCCAGAAGCATACGCCAGAATGATGGAACGGAACTGAAGAACGTAATCCCGTTGCTATCGAGAGTGGCCCCAAAAGAGGAAAGTTCGTTCATCTGCACCTTGGGCCAAAGAAAGAGATGCTGTCCTGCGTAGAGTGCCGTGAGCGCGTTTCCAATCAGCCCGTGGCCGAAGAACAGGGGCAGGGTGCAAAGGGTCCGCTGCAGCGCCGCTGGACCGATCGCCTTGAGGTTTTCTTCAAGTCGCGCCTGCAGTCCGGCAAGACTATGGGTCACGCCTTTGGGCACGCCTGTCGTGCCAGACGTCATCAAAATGAGTGCGGCGTTCTTGATGTCATCATCGCGAGGATCAAAGGCAAGGGGCTGAACCGCGTGGCCGTCTTCAAGCCATAGCGATGCGCCAGTGCTCTGCGATCACATTTCCCCGTTCCTTGTCTTTGATGTCCGGATTGACCATGACAGCGCATTTGCCGCACTGCCAGACAGCAAAGAGGCTGACAAGGCAGTCGATGGGGTCATTTATCGCAATGACGATGCGGGCAGGGCTTGGCGGTATGTGCTTTTTGATCTCCGTTGCACGGGCATCAACCAGCTGCCCGAACGCGGGACGATCAACCGTACGACCGGACCTGACACAGGTCATGCGCGCGGGTCCAGATATGAGGTTGCGCAAGGCGTCGTCTACTTCTGCCATCGATTTGAAACGCCCATTTTGCCATCCTAGTGTCAGCGTGCCTCAGGCCTGATAGGTTGAAACCTTCATGTGCCGTTGTCTTCACTATCGTTAACTTTTTCTTGCTTCAAGTAAGCCCGCTGCTTAGCATAACACGCGACAGTACTTTAAAAGAAAGGGAGAAGGGTATGTTTAAGGGAATTAAGGCTACGCTCACCGCAGCAACGGCCATTGCGTTGTCGGGAACAGCTGCAACGGCTGGTGGCTTGGCCGACGAGATCGTAGAAGCGCCCGTCGTCGTAGAAGATCCGGTCGAGGTTGCACCTGCTGCCGGCAGTATTCCCAGCTGGGTTATTCCTGTTGCTGTTGTGGCGCTGTTTGTCGGTCTGGCCTCGCGTGACAGTGGCGACAGCGGCGGCGAAAGCGAAAGCGAGCCTGACGAAAAGGAGTTTACTCCAATCGAAAAGTTCTAGGATAAAGCGACTGCACAGCGCGGATTGACTAGCCTTGTCCTGAATCCAATAATGGATGATAAGACAGCAGCTTAGCTGTCAAGATCGTACAGACCTCCGGCGTTCCCGCCGGGGGTTTTCTTTTGGTGGCGGCCTCTAGAGTCCTGATTGTAACAGTCGTTTGACGGCTGCACGATCCTGTTCGGCGGTTGCAGATATCGCCTGAAACCCGTGCGAAATTGTAATGGTGCACAGGGCAGGGCGCAGCCGTCCGCAGCGGAGTCCAGCAAGGTTTGCTGCGCGCATGAAACAGTGCGGCCATGACGTGCGGCGTATGTCCGCATGTCGCGCGCAAGTGTTTCATACTGTTTGACGCGCGGCGCGAAAACCAATAGCCAGTTAGTCACCAGGGGCGCCGAAAGGCTGAGATGTACCCTTTGAACCTGAACCAGATAATGCTGGCGGAGGGAGGTCGTATGTTTCTTTGCGCTGCATACATAGTCCCTCTTTTTGCCTGCAAAAAAGAGGAATGACCATGGCCGCGCACGACCTCCTGACTGCCCTTAGAGCCCAAAAACCCCTCGTGCATTGCATGACAAACTATGTGGCGATGAATATCGCGGCAAACGTCGTTTTGGCGGCGGGTGCCTCGCCTGCGATGGTCCACGCAGCCGAAGAAGTGGCCGAGTTCACCCCGCTTTGCGGCGCGCTTTCAATCAATATCGGGACAATTTCCGCGCCATGGTTTGCCAGTATGACAGAGGCGGCGGCAGTGGCAAACACACACAACATTCCGTGGGTTCTGGATCCGGTGGCGCATTTCATCTCGGCGTATCGCCGGGGAGCTGCACAGAAACTTCTGGCCCAGCGTCCCGCGATTGTCCGTGGCAATGCGTCAGAAATACTGGCGCTTGCGGGCGAAGTCGGTGCTGGCAAAGGTGTAGATAGCGGGGATAGTGTGTCGGCTGCTCAGGGCGCTGCAAAGGCGCTTGCGATGCAGTTTGACACAGTTGTAGCTGTCACAGGGCCCGTTGATTACCTGACCGATGGCAAGCGAGAGGCAGAGGTCTCGGGTGGCTCGGCCCTAATGCCACAGGTCACCGCGCTGGGCTGTTCGCAGACCGCATTGATGGGGGCCTACGCTGCGACCGGTTCCGCCTTTGATGCAGCACTTGCAGCCCTTGCGCATTTCAAAGTCGCAGGAAGCGCCGCCGCAAAGCGTGCGCATGGGCCTGGCAGTTTTCAGATGCATTTCCTCGATGCACTCGCCACTGCCCAGCCGGACGATCTGGCGGGGGTCATCGGCTGATGGGGACCCTCAGAAATCAATTGCGTCTCTATTTGGTCACCGATCCGCGGCTTTGCGCGGGGATCGGCGTTGTGGAGAATGTTCGCCGCGCTGTGGCGGGCGGTGTGACCATGGTGCAGTTGCGCGATAAACACGCCACCACCGCCCAGCGGACCGATCTGGCTGTCGCCCTGAAAACAGCTTTGCAAGGGTCAGGCGTGCCGCTTGTGATCAATGATGATGTCGTGGCGGCTGCGGCGGCCAACGCGGATGGCGCGCATATCGGGCAGGGGGATATCTCGCCTGCACAGGCGCGCGCGATCATGGGTCCGGGCAAAATACTCGGGCTGTCGTGCGAAACGCCGCAAGCGGTGCGTGATGCTGATCCGTCTTTGGTGGACTACCTCGGTCTGGGCCCTGTGTTTGGCACGGCCACAAAGACCGATCATGCGCAGCCGATAGGTTTCGACGGTTTGGCGCAGCTGGTCGCGTTGTCATCGTTGCCGAACGTAGCGATTGGCGGTCTGAAGCCCGATCATATCAGCGGTGTTCTTGCCAGCGGTGCAGATGGCATGGCCGTTGTCTCCGCCATTTGCGGCCAGCCTGACCCATGCATCGCATCCCGTGCATTCGCGACGTTCCAACCGGAGGGCCGCGCATGATACCCAACGTGCTGAGTATTGCCGGGTCCGACCCGTCGGGCGGGGCCGGCATTCAGGCCGACATCAAGGCGATTTCCGCCAATGGCGCGTTTGCGATGGCCGCCATCACGGCTTTGACGGCGCAGAATACGACAGGTGTCGAGAGCATCCATCTTGTACCACCCGCCTTTGTCCACGACCAGATCGCAACCATCTTTGCCGATATCCGCGTGGACGCCATCAAGATCGGGATGATCGCCAACGCGGATATTGCAGCCGCAGTGGCGGACGCACTGGCCAGATACAAGGGGACTCCAATTGTGCTTGATCCTG
Source organism: Yoonia sp. R78084 (assembly GCF_044595625.1). Classification (NCBI taxonomy): domain Bacteria; kingdom Pseudomonadati; phylum Pseudomonadota; class Alphaproteobacteria; order Rhodobacterales; family Paracoccaceae; genus Yoonia; species Yoonia sp. R78084. The sequence continues at coordinate 2,073,784 of NZ_CP138993.1, read as the reverse complement.
TGATGATCGCGAAAGGGGGTGCGGCATTGCTGCAACCGGACGCAGTCAGAACGCTGCGTGACGTGCTCTTGCCGATGGCTGCGGTGCTGACGCCGAACTTGCCCGAAGCGGCGCATTTGCTGGGCGCTGCCCCTGCGAGCACGCGTGATGCGATGGCAGCGCAAGGCAAGGCGCTCTGTGATCTGGGTGCGACCGCCGTGTTAATGAAAGGCGGTCATCTTGAGGGGCCGGACAGCCCCGATTGCCTTGTGACCAATGACGATGTGACGTGGTTTGAGGGCCTGCGCACCGCAACGGCAAATACCCACGGTACCGGCTGTACGCTCTCGTCTGCCTTGGCGGCACATCTCGCCAAAGGGCTCAGCGTCGCGCAGGCCACATCCGCCGCCAAATCCTATGTCGCAACAGCCATTGAGCGGTCTGGTGATTTGTCCGTCGGCAAAGGCCACGGCCCCACACACCATTTTGTCAGCCTTTACCCCAAATCAGAGTGAGTATGCTATGAGAACCACTATTTTAACCACTGCAAATCACATTGGCCGCTGTGCGACATACGGGACGGTTACGGCTGATGTGGGTCAGTTCCCGTCACGCCATCCTGCTGATAATACCCACTCTCTGGGGGCCGTGGCATGACCGGTTCCGTTTATGGTGAAACCTTTGCCCATTGGCGGGCCGGTTGCCCGGGTCCATGGCGCGACTATACCCATCATGCCTTTGTCGAAGGTCTGCGGAACGGTTCTTTATCGCGCGCATCTTTCCTGCATTACCTTGTACAGGACTATGTCTTCCTTGTGCATTTTGCGCGGGCGTGGTCCCTCGCCGTGGTCAAGGCCCAGACGCTGGACGAGATGAAGATTTGTGCGGGCACAGTTGATGCTTTGGTCAATCACGAGATGGCGCTGCATGTGACAACATGTGCCGCCCAAGGCATTGATGGGGCGGCACTCTTTGGCGCAGTCGAGGAATTCGAAAACCTTGCCTACACGCGATATGTGATGGACGCAGGGCTGCAAGGCGATTTCCTTGATCTGATGGCAGCACTTGCCCCATGTTGCTTTGGTTACGGGGAAATCGGCCTGCGGCTTGCACGCTCGGCTGCCCCGGACACGCCCTATCGCGACTGGATCAACACTTACAGCGACCCGGAATATCAAACCGTGATGGCGTCAGTCGGTCAGATGATAGATGGTGCAATCGCACAGCGATTGGGCCCCGACCCAACCACATCCCAGCGCTGGCCGAACCTTCAGGCACGGTTCACAACAGCAACCCGGCTCGAGGTTGCGTTTTGGGATATGGGACTGCGCGGCGGGTGACCTGCCACCGGACTTTCATACAATTGCGACCGGAGCCAAGTGATTGCGCCGGAGTATCTTCAACGTGCCCCAAAATGTGAGCCAAGCTTTCAGCGCGAAAACAGGGGAGGAAGGCTGGCTGGGATGGTAGGATTCGAACCTACGGTACACTGTACCAAAAACAGTTGCCTTACCACTTGGCTACATCCCATCAGCGTGGGGCTAGATACTGCGAAGGCGGGATTGGTTCAAGCCCGTTTTGCAAAGAAATGTGCTATTCTTTCATGCTGTCCTGACGCAGCAAATCTTCGGTGATTTCTTCCTGCCTTTCAGCGTCCACAATCCGGTCCAAAGCGGCGTCTTCACTGGCCTCGACAGTTTCCACCTGCGTGCTTTCCTGAAGCTCTTGCGGGAGCGCTTTAGTCTCTCTCGTCAGTTGAATGGCCTGCGTCGCATCGGGAATCACAATGCCGGCGGCTTGTATGGCAAGCTTTACCTGCCGCAGCGCTTCACCTTTGGCACGCACGATGGATGTCTCGTTCTGGTCAACCCAGCCAGTCACCACAAGCTCGACACCAGAGGCGTGCAACGCCTCGATCCAGGTTTGTGCGGCAGGTTCCTCCAAGATGAAAGGAAGCTCCTGCACCGTCTGTTCCACCATCGCGCGCGCCGCTTGCAGGTCGGTATCCCGCTCAACCATGATCGAGAACATGAACCGGCGCTCGGCGTTCTGGGTGTAATTGATAATCCGGCTCTTGAAGACAGACGAATTGGGTATCCGGATGTGGTTGCCGTCAAAGGACAAAAGAATCGTCGCGCGGCTGGTCAGGCGGATGACCTTGCCGATATCGCCGTTGATCTCGACCGTGTCATTGGGGCGGAACGGTTGGCGGAATGACAGCATGACCGAGGCGATAAAATTCTCCACCGTGTCGCGCACCGCAAAGCCCAATGCCAGACCGATGATACCCGCGGCACCCAAAATTGTGCTCAGAAGTGCTGTGGCATTGAGGATATCAAGCGCGATGACGATACCAAAGATCACAAAAGCGATGCGCAAAAGCTGGCGGTAGATCTCGGCGATAAAGGTATTGGGCGCGAGCCGTTCCCACGGTTGGCGCATCCGCGCCAGTGCAAAGCCCAAAAACACCACAAGCGCAAAGGCCGCGCCAGCGATCAGCGCAAGCGGCACAAAGGCAATAAACTGGTCCAGACGCGCCCTGAACCGGTCGATTGCGGGGTTCAGCCTGTCGCCGATATCGGTTGTTTCGGTCACCTGGTTGCGCACGGCCACGACACCGGCAACACGCGCGGCCAGCGGATCAAGAGCAACCGCCTCAACTGCAGAGGTGGTTGTGCCCCGCAGTGTCACCACACCTTCGCTGACCGTGACGGTCACGTCTTCATAGTTGCCCAGTTCGCCAAGAATTTCACGGATGCGCAGGGCGATGGCCGCGTCCTGCTGGGCAGAGGTTTCGGTGGCAATCGGGCCGGTGGCCTCTTGCGCCGGAGCAGGCAGCGCTACCGCAAAAAACAGTGCGAAAAGGAGGAAAAGGCGCATGTGAGTAATCCAGCTGACAATGCGCCCTTATAGCAAGGAAAATCGCTCTGTCACACGCGCAGAGGTTCCGCCTTGGCAAGTGCGTCAAACGCCATCAGGCTCTTGATCACGCCGTCCATCTGATCCAGCGGGATCATATTCGGTCCATCGGACGGGGCATTGTCGGGGTCTTCGTGTGTTTCGATAAACACCGCTGCGATCCCCAAGGACACGGCCGCGCGGGCCATCACAGGGGCAAATTCGCGCTGTCCGCCCGATGATCCGCCCATGCCACCAGGCTGCTGGACCGAGTGGGTCGCATCCATAACCACCGGATAGCCGGTGCGCGCCATAATCGGCAAAGACCGCATATCCGCCACTAGCGTGTTGTAACCGAACGAAGACCCGCGTTCGGTCAGCAAAATCCGTTTGTTGCCTGTGCTTTCAATCTTGGACACGACATTGGGCATATCCCAAGGTGCAAGGAACTGACCCTTCTTGATGTTGATCACCGCGCCGGTTTCGCCGGCAGCGAGCAACAGATCCGTCTGGCGGCACAGGAACGCGGGTATCTGCATCACGTCGCAGACCGCGGCAACCGTCGTGCATTGCTCGGGGCTGTGGATATCCGTCAGAACGGGGCAGCCGATGCTGTCCTTGACCGACTGCATGACCTTGAGGCCCTCATCCATGCCAAGGCCGCGCTTGCCGCTCAGCGAGGTGCGGTTGGCTTTGTCGTAGGAGCCTTTGAAGATAAATTGCGCGCCATGGGCGGCACAGATTTCGGCCATCTTGCCTGCGATCATCTGCGCGTGGTCGATACCTTCGAGCTGGCAGGGGCCCGCAATCACCAAAAGCGGGTTATCATTGCTGACCGAAAGATCGCCGATTTGTACGTTATGCATCAAGAGCTTACCTGTTCGCGGAGGATCGAAGCGGTGATCGAAATCATCAGGTAGATGCCTGAAAAGATCAAAAACGCGAGGACCGTGTTTTCAAAAGCACGTGGATAGCTGGCCTGATCGGGAATGACCGGCCGCACGCTTTGCGACAGGTAACGGACCTGACGGTTGGCTTCAATGCGGGCCGTTTCCATTTGTGTCAATGCCTGCTGCACCATGGCCGTCTGGAATGCGTAATTCTCTTCGGCTGTGCGCAATTCTGTATTCCGTGCCGCCAAAGACACTTCTTCGCCCGCGCCGCCGACAAGCTGGTCGCGCAATTCAGCGATCAGGTTATCGATATTGGCGATCTGGTCGCGCAAGGACTGTACTTGCACTTCGCTTGGCCGGTCCACGTTCAGGCGGGATTGCAGAACAAGCTCCAGACGCTGTTTTTCGCTCTCAAGCGAGTTGATCTGCCCCATGCGGGCGGCACTCTCGCTTTGCGGGTCGATCTGGCGCACGTCCTCTTGAATGGCAAGCCATGTGGCAAGCGCATCCGCGCGGCGCTGTTCGGCCTCTTCATAGCTTTGCAGCGCGCCACGCATCTGGTCTTCGCGCAGACGCGCGGTCAACTGATCCACCTGTTCTTCGGCGTAACCGATCAGTGCTTGCGAAAACTCATAGCTTTTGACGGGATCCGCGGCGATCACTTCCATCCGGATCAATCCCTCGGTGGGGTCGTAGCTGATCTTCACATGGTTGCTGTAAAGACCGAATGCCGCTTCGTTCGTGGCGTTCTCTTCCAGACGTTGAATGGAATCAATCGCGGGGTCCGAAAAATGTTCCTTGAACCCGAAATCGGCATCGAGCCGCAGCATCGCTTCGCGCGATGCCAGATAGGATTGCACTGCAATACTGTCCTGCTGGGTTGCCATGGACGTGCCCTGAAACAGCGTGGCAAGTCCGGTCGGGCCGCCGCCTTGGGGTTGTGCCTGCTGGATCACGATTTCGGAATTCGTGGCATACATCGGAGTGGCAATCTTGTAGAAATACCAGCCGACAAGAAAGGTGGGCAGAAAGACAAAGAACGACAGCCGCGTGAACAGCAGGGCAAGCTTGCGTCTGCGCCGCCGCGCGATGTCGCGCTGGATTTGGAGAATCTCCGATGCATGCCGGTTCAGGGTCGCGGCACTATTGGTTGAAGGGAGAGAGATGCCCTCCTCTTGGGTCGTATCCGGCAACTGGATGCGCCCGCTCCGGCCGGGGATTTTCGCACTATCGGGTTTAACCAGTTCAAGTATCGAACTGCGCTGGAACGGATCAATCCCTGCCGCACGCAATTGCCGCACGGCATCATAATCTGACGAGGCCTGAAACCCGTTCTTGACCGCAACGCGCCGCGCCATCCGCAACTGCCGCCCTGTCAGCCCCTCTTTGCTGATCGCGGCAATCTGCTCAGCGTGGGAAGGGGCCTTCACCTCTTCGGATGCGTCTACGCTCGGCTCCTGCTCTTGCGCTTCATCCGTCTTGCGCCGGATGCGGAATTTTTTAACCTTGGGTTTGGTAGTCATAAAGCACGCGCGCCTCTTCCAAGGTGTCAAACATATGCAGTTGCCCGTTTTTGAGCACCGCGGCGGATTTACAAAGCCGTTCCAATGTGGCCGGCTGGTGCGAAACAATAATCACTGTCGCTTTTTCCAATCTTTGCCGCAGGATTTCACCTGCTTTGCGGTTGAATTCCGCATCGGTCGCACCGGGCATCCCTTCGTCAATCAGGTAGATATCAAAATCCAGCGCCAAAAGCAGCGCAAAAGAGAAACGTTGTTTCATGCCCGATGAATAAGTGCCCAGCGGCATGTCAAAATATTCTTCCAGACCGCAAAGCCACCGACAGAAAGCTTCGACATAATCGGGGTCCAGACCATAGAGGCGGGCGATGAAGCGGCTGTTTTCCATCGCCGACTGGGTGCCGTCCGTGCCCCCCATAAAGCCCAAAGGAAACGAGATCCGGCAACCGCGACGGATTGTGCCCTCATCGGGTTTTTCCAGACCGGACATCATGTTGATCAGCGTTGTCTTGCCGGTCCCGTTGGGGGCCAGAATCCCCAGTGAATTGCCCAGCTCCACGCGGAAAGAGGCGCGATCAAGGATGACCTTGCGCTGCGTCCCTGTCCAAAAGGATTTGCTCACTTCTGCAAATTCAAGCATGCCGTTTCCGCTCTTGCCCGCTGACCGGTGCGTATTTTTCTTACAGGCAAGGTATTAACATGCCTACGCCGTTTTCCATACAGCGACTTTGTGGCATCAATATAGCGACAATTGCGTGAGCGGGCATGCGCCGCATCATCAGGCCGAGAGCGTACCTTGAGAAATCTCCAATACGAAATTTCCGCATGTCGGATTTGCGCTGATCGTTTTGCGCAGACGAAAACACGGCACAGCCCGCGCCCCGTGGTGTGGTTTCAGAACAGCCCCCGGATTCTGATTGCAGGTCAGGCACCCGGATTGCGTGTGCATGAAGCAGGCAGGCCGTTTGCCGACCGTTCTGGCGACCGTTTGCGCGATTGGTTGGGGATGGACAGCGCCGGCTTTTATGACCGCGAAAGGGTTGCGATCGTCCCGATGGCGTTTTGCTTTCCCGGATATGACGCAAAGGGCGCTGATCTGCCGCCGCCTGCCATCTGCGGAGCCACATGGCATGACCGCGTGATGGCGGCCCTCGGCGATGTGCCGCTGACGATCCTTGTCGGCGGTTACGCGCATCGCTGGCACCTTGGACCGCAGAAATCCGTCACTGCGACGGTGGCAGGGTGGCGCGGCCTTGCGCCGCGTGTCTTCCCCTTGCCTCATCCGTCGTGGCGCAATACCGCTTGGCTCAAGAAGAATGCGTGGTTTGAAACGGACCTGCTGCCGTCATTACGCAAAGCTGTGAAAGATGAATTACAATGACCGACCTTGATCTGGCCCATGCCGCAATGGAAGCGGCCCCCGATGACGACACCGCGCGCCTGCGGTTTTACGAACGCCTTGCCGATACCGAACTGTTCATGCTGCTCGGCGCCGAGGCGGAAGGCGACCAGATCACGCCCGAGCTTTTCGACATCGAAGACCAGCGCTTCGCCCTTGTTTTCGACCGCGAAGAGCGGTTGTCGCAATTTGTCGGCCGCGCTGCACCCTATGCAGGCATCCCGGGCCGCGCCTTGGCGCAAATGCTGGCAGGGCAGGGGATCGGTCTGGCGCTCAACCTCGAAGTCGCGCCTTCTGCCATGCTGATCCCGGCCGAGGCCATTGATTGGCTGGTGCAAACCCTGTCACACGGGCCCGACGAGACCGAGGCCCGCCTGACCGAAGTCTTGGCCCCCAAAGGCCTGCCCGAGGCGGTCGTTACCGGGCTTGATCGCAAACTGGCGATCGCCGCAGGGCTGGCGCGTTTCGCCTATCTTGCCGCCGCCACCTATGAAGACGGTGCGCGCGGCCATGTTCTGGCCTTCGTCGATGCGCTGGAAGGGGCGGAAAAGGCGCTGGCCTCCGCCGCAAGCGAGGCGCTGACCTTCTCGGGCATTGAGGCAGGCATGATGGATGTGCTCTTTGTGCGCGCCGCCGATCCGCTGGCCGCACATCTGGCACGCGTCGGATTGCGCTTTGATTTGCCCGTGCTGGAAGCACCGCAAACCCCGGGCAGCGCACCGGGGATGGACCCCGCGAAACCGCCGAAACTGCGCTAGTAGCCGCGCGCGCGATCCACCAGATAGTGAAACGGCTGGCCCGCTTCACCGCGCACGATGTTGTCCACGATCACTTGGGCTGCGGTCTCGGGGCGTGTGGTGGATGCGATATGCGGCGTCACCGTCACCTGCGGATGCGCCCAAAACGCATGCTCCGCCGGCAGCGGTTCAATGCGGAACACATCCAGCGTTGCATGGGCAATCTGGCCCGCATCCAAAGCGGCCAGAAGTGCTGCATCATCAATCAGCGGCCCACGGCCCGGGTTGATGACGAAACCGCCCTTCGCCATCAGCGCCAGGGTCTCGGCGTTCAGAATATTCGTCGTTTCCGGCGTTTGCGGCAGCAAAAGCACGACAATCTGCGCGTCGGTCAGCGCCTCGCGCAGCCCGTCATCGCCGTGCAAGCAGCGCAGACCGGTGATATTTTTGGGATTGCGGCTCCACCCTGTCACTGGAAAGCCCAAAGCCGCAAGCGCCTGACCGCAGGCTGCCCCCAAGGCACCGATCCCGAGGATCGTCACGGGGCGTTTGGCGGCCACAGGCGGAAAGCTGTCATCGCGCCATACACCATCCTGTCCAAAGATATGGGTATCCATCCCCAGATGATGGCGCAGCGTATGCCCTGTCACCCATTCCACCATCCCCGCTGTCAGGCTCTCATCCACCAATCGGCAGAGCGGTTGCGTCAGGGTTTCATTGTTCACAATCGTCTCGACCCCCGCCCAAAGACCCATTACCGCCTTGGTTTTTGTATAGGGGCGAAAGTCCGTCACGGGCCCGTTAGGGGCAAAGATGATGTAGTCGACATCCCGCGGCGCGTGCGTGCGCGACAGGTTTGCGGACAGGCCAGCCTCGGTCAGGGCTGCATTCAGCGGCCCTTCATATTCCTCCCACGCGGCAGGTTTGGCAGAGAAAAGGATATTCAGCATCAGCGTGGCCTATGGATATGGGCGCTCTGAACAAGGCCGAAAGCCACCAGCAGGACCAGCATGGCGGACCCGCCATAGCTGACCAGCGGCAAGGGCACACCGACGACAGGGGCAAGGCCCATCACCATCGCCATGTTCACAGCAAAGAAGAGAAAGAAGGTCATCGCGACACCGAGCGTCAGCAAAGAGGCAAAGCGGTCACGGTTGCCCATCGCCGAAATGATGCAGAAAACGACGATCAGCAGATAGAGCACCAGCAAGGTGAAAGCACCGACAAAGCCGAATTCCTCAGCCAGGGTCGTGAAGATAAAATCGGTATGTTTTTCGGGCAGGAAATTTAGCCGCGATTGTGTGCCTTGCATGAAACCCCGTCCGGTCCACCCACCAGAGCCCAACGCAATCTTGGCCTGCGTGATGTGATAGCCCGCACCCAAGGGGTCATTTGCAGGGTCCAGAAAGGTATCAATCCGGCGATACTGGTAATCCTGCAAAAGCTGCCACGGTGTGCCGCGGCTTTGCAGGGCAGCGACAACAGCGGCGATCCCGCCCCCGCCCACGGTTGCAAAATAGGCCCAATGGACCCCTGCAAGGAACATCACCGTGGCGCCACCGATAAGCAGCAAAAGCGCTGTCCCCAGATCTGGTTGGCGCAAAACCAGCAGTGTTGGCACGACAATGATGACCACCGGCACGACCACCCAAAGCGGATGCGAGGTTCTCTTGTTGGGCAGCCAGTCATAGTAAGCGGCGAGAAACATCACCAAGGTGATTTTCATCAACTCCGAAGGCTGCAAGCGCATGAAACCCAGATCAATCCAGCGCTGGGCGCCCATGCGTACCTCGCCGAAAAACTCAACGCCTAGGAGCAAAACCAACGATCCGCCATAGGCGACAAAGGCCATGTTGCGCCAGAACCAGATCGGCACCATCGCCACGATCAGCATCAGGACCATGCCAAGCGCAAAACGCTGCATCTGGGGTTCGACCCAAGGCGTCATCGACCCGCCTGCGACCGAATAAAGCATGAGAAAACCGGCACTTGCGACCGCAATGAGCAACAGAATAATCGCCCAGTTCAGGTGCAGCACCTTGCGAAATCCGGTCGGGACATACTTGGTGTTATACTCAAGATAGCTCATACGCGGCTGCGCCCTGTTGCACCCTGCGGAACACGGGCTTCAATCCGGCGTTGTTGCTCGGCGATGCGGTCACGAACTGCGGCGGGATAGGCCTCAAGCGGGGGCGGGCCGCCATATTGGGCCTGCAACAGAATATCACGCGCAATCGGTGCCGCAGCCGCCGATCCGCCACCGCCATGTTCCACGACGACCGATACGGCATAGCGCGGGTTGTCAAAAGGCGCATAGCCCACAAAAAGCGCGTGGTCGCGGCGTTCCCACGGCAGATCTTCGTTACGGGTCACACCGGCGGCGCGTTCTTCGGGCGTGATGCGGCGCACCTGACTTGTGCCGGTCTTGCCAGCCATCTTGTGCGCTTCGTCAATAATCCGCGATCCGTAGGCAGTCCCTCGCCGGTGGTTGCACACATCCTCCATCGACGCGCGAATGCGGCGCAGTGTGTTTTCATTCAACCCGAGACTTTCGCCCAAGCCGGAGGGTTGCTCGACCCCGTCAATCAGCCGGATCAGGCGCGGTGTCACGACACGGCCCGTGGCAAGCCGCGCTGTCATCACGGCAAGCTGTAAGGGCGAGGACAGCACATAGCCCTGTCCGATCGAAGCGTTGACGGTATCCCCGATCCGCCACTCTTCGCCACGCACGCGCGCTTTCCATTCCTTATCGGGTGCCAGCCCTTCGGCCACCGCCGAGAGGGGCAGATCATGGCGCACGCCCAAGCCCAGCTTGCGGGCCATCTCTGCCATCTTGTCGATGCCGACGCGCTGGGCGATCTCATAATAGTAACAGTCGCAGCTTTGCTTGAGGCTTTCGTGCAGGTTCATATTGCCGTGGCCACCACGTTTCCAGCAGTGGAACCGGATGTTGAAAACATCCGTATAGCCCGGGCAATAAACCGTCTCATCAGGGGTGACGACACCCGCCTCCATCGCCGCCAGAACCGTCACCATCTTGAAAGTCGAACCCGGAGGATAGGTGCCTTGCACCGCTTTTGCGGCGAGCGGGCGGTATTTGTCTTCGTTCAGCGCAGTCCAGTCCGCCACGGAAATACCGCGCACAAAAAGGTTGGGATCAAAGGCAGGCGCAGACGCGATGGCGCGCAAATCACCATTCTCAAGGTCGATGACAACAGCACCGGCGCTTTCATTGTCCAGCCGCGCCTGCACATAGCTTTGCAGCCGGCTATCCAGCGTCAGTTGCACATCCTTGCCCGGATCACCCTCTTGGCGGTCAAGCTCGCGCATGATGCGGCCTGCGGCATTCACCTCGATCCGGCGCGTGCCCGCAGTGCCGCGCAGCGTGCGTTCCAGCCGGTTTTCCGCACCTGTCTTGCCGATCTGGAACTTCGGGATTTGCAGCAGGGGATCAGGATCATCAATCCGGCTGAGATCATAATCACTCACAGGGCCGACGTATCCGACAACATGGGCCAGATCAGCCCCCCAGGGGTAAACGCGGCTCAGGCCAACTTCGGCCTGAATACCGGGCAGGGCAGGGGTATTGAGGTTGATCTGTGCCACATCTTCCCAAGAAAGACGGTCTGCAATCGTGACCGGCACAAAAGGCGATCGACGGCGCATCTCTTCCATCGCCCGCGCAAGATCACGCGGGTCGATTTCGACAATCTCGGTCAGCTTGGCCAAAACCTCGCCCACGTCGCCCGCATCTTCGCGGACCATGACGACGCGGTAATTCTGCTCATTTGCGGCGATCGGAATACCGTTACGATCAAAGATCAGACCGCGCGACGGGGGAAGCAGACGAATGTTGATCCGGTTTTCCTCGGCCAAGAGGCGGAACTGGTCGGCCTGTTCGACCTGCAAGGACTGCATCCGCCAGCCCAGGGCCCCCACGATCCCAAGCTGGACACCGCCCACAACCAGCGCGCGGCGACTGACAGTGCGTGCGCCTGCAATCACATCTTTGGGTGCGCGCTTCATAGAACCTGTCCCTTACTGCCAACTTCACCCGGTGACATGCGTGACACCCCGAAAACGAAATGCGCTGCGATAAGCACGATAGGATAAACCAGAATAGTCGCGACCATTTCAATCAATGTCGGCGCCAAAGGTGCCACTGGCGCCATAACCACCACGAGCACGATACGGTTGATCACGGTGATGGCAACAATCCCGAAGGCGATTGTGCCCCATTCGACCAGGAAAGGCATCGTACGGAATTCGCGATGCTGGCGGCGGATCGTCTCGGAGAGCACAACAACCAGTGCCGCCCAAAGCCCCGGCGGGCGCAGGAACAGAAAGTCAGTCAAAAGCATGATCATCGCAATGATGAAGACAGGAACATAGCTTGGCTTGCGCGCGACCCAGGCAAGTGTCGCCGCCAGTAGCACATCCGGTGCGGCCCAAAGCGAAGGGCGCATATCCAGCGGCACCAAATCAAGCACGATCAACACAAAGGCCAATGCGATAAAGACAAGCCTGTTCGACCACGTTTTGCTGTCCGCCCATTCAGCCATCGCCAAACTCCGATGCGTTCAATGCGGCAGGGTTGATGGCTGCGGGGCCAAAGAACTCGGCCTCGGGCGCAAGCAGATTTCCCGGATCGCCGATGCGTTCGTGGGGTTGCGAGCGCAGAACACGCAAGAATTCCAGTCTTTGATAATCGGCCGCCAGACGGACCCGCAACCGGTTGTCCGTGCCCAAAGCAACCTGACCCACCAACAGATCAGCCGGAAACACACCGCCATCACCGGACGAGACAACCCTGTCACCGGGCCGGACAAGGGCTGCATCCTCCAGAAACTCCAGTGGCGGGTTTAGGGAATTGTCGCCGGCAAGAATAGCGCGTTGACCAGAGGGTTGGATGGTAACGGGGATGCGGCTCGAGGTATCTGTCAGCAACATCACACGGCTGCTGTTTTGCCCGACACCCGCAATCCGGCCCACCAGCCCGATGGCATCCATCGTGGGCCAGCCATCAAGAATGCCGTCGCGCGCGCCAACATTCACGAGAACCGATTGGCGGAAGGGCGATCCGCTATCTGTAATCACGACACCCGTGACAACAGTGAGTTTCGGATCAAGGCTCACGTTATTCAGATCAAGCAGCTTCGCGTTTTCCTGTTCCAGCTGTAGTGCGGCCTCGCGCCATGCGCGCATCTGCTGCAGCTCGCGGCGCAAATCCTGATTTTGGGCGCGCAGTTGCTGATAGCTTTGAAAATCGCTCACCAGATTGGCGGCGCCGGTGATCGGGGCCATCGCCCAATTGAAAGACGGCACAACAGCATCAACGGTGGCCGCGCGCAGCCTTTCGACGCGCGGACTGTCGATCCGCCATACCAGAAAAAGACCGACAAGCGCCAAGACCAACACCCCAACCAGCAATCTGCGGATCGGGCCAATAAAGTCTTCACTATTCTTGTCGCGTGCCAAGGGCGGATATTCCCTCGCTATCTGTTAGCTGTCGTAGTCTATCACATGCCGCAGCTGTTTTTCATATTCCAGTGCGCGGCCCGTGCCTAAGGCTACACAATTGAGTGACTCGTCGGCGACAGAAATCGCCAGACCCGTCTGTTCGCGCAGCGCCAGATCAAGCTGGCCCAGCAAGGCACCGCCTCCCGTCAGCATCACACCACGGTCCACGATGTCGGCGGCAAGATCCGGCGGTGTGGCCTCTAGCGCGGTCATCACAGCCTCGCAGATTTGCTGCACTGGTTCGGCCAGCGCCTCGGCGACCTGCGCCTGACTGATTTCGGTTTCCTTCGGCACGCCGTTCAGCAGATCACGGCCACGGATATGCATCGACTGGCCGCGCCCATCGTCGGGCATACGGGCGGTTCCGATTGATGTCTTGATCCGTTCCGCAGTGCTCTCACCGATTAACAAGTTATGCTGACGGCGCAGATAGTTGATAATCGCCTCATCCATCCGGTCGCCACCAACGCGCACCGAGCGGGCGTAAACGATGTCGCCCAAGGACAGGACCGCCACCTCGGTCGTACCGCCACCGATATCAACAACCATGTTTCCGGTCGGATCGGTGATCGGCATGCCGGCCCCGATGGCGGCGGCAATCGGTTCGGCAATCAGACCGGCACGGCGCGCACCGGCAGAGAGAACAGACTGGCGGATCGCACGTTTTTCGACAGGCGTTGCACCGTGCGGGACACAGACGATGATCTTGGGTTTCGAAAAGGTCGAGCGGCGGTGCACCTTGCGGATGAAGTATTTGATCATCTCTTCGGCGGTATCAAAATCCGCGATCACACCGTCGCGCATCGGACGGATCGCCTCGATGCTGCCGGGCGTGCGGCCCAGCATCAATTTGGCATCCTCGCCCACCGCAAGGACCTTCTTGACGCCGTCCTTGACGTGGTAGGCCACCACAGACGGTTCAGACAAAACGATGCCCTTGCCTTTGACATAGACCAGCGTGTTCGCCGTGCCGAGGTCAATCGCCATATCTGATGAAAACAATCCGCCAAAGCCTGCCATTTGAGAGGTCGTCCCGATAATAAAGTGGTTGTCCCGCTCCACTGCGCACTGGCGGGTTTCAGTTGGTTATAAAGACACTCTCGAAGGGATAGAAGCCCTCCATTTTCGAAACGCGGCGGCAATCTGCCACTTGTGATTTATCAATCTGAGAATGATAAAATTTGCCCCAAAATGCCCACTGGTTATACTTTTGCAATATCGTGTGTGATATCGGGTCCTGTCATCTTTATGACCCTTGCCGCCGAACGACAAACGGCGACCCAAGTCAATGGATCGCCGTTTGTTCATTGAGTCGGTGCAGATTGCCTCAGGTGTCCTTGTAGCTGACACCCTTTACGTCATATCCGGGCTCTGATTGTTCGCGGCGCACAAGCAGGCGGTTCAGCGCGTTGATATAGGCTTTGGCACTTGCCACTACGGTATCGGTATCGGCCGATTGTCCCGTCGCGATGCGGCCCTCTTCTTCCATCCGGACCGAGACTGTCGCCTGCGCATCGGTACCCTCGGTCACTGCGCTGACCTGATACAGTTGCAGGCGCGCACCATGCGGGAACAATGCTTTGACGGCGTTGAAAGTCGCATCCACCGGACCGTCACCTGTGGCCGATGTTTCAACATCGGCGCCGTCAATTTCCATCACCATATCGGCTGTCTGGGGGCCTTGGGTGCCGCAGACAACACGCAGGGATTTCAGCTTCAGCCGGTCCTCGGCGCTGTCGTTTTGATAGACCAGCGCCATCAGGTCATCGTCAAAGACTTCCTTCTTGCGGTCTGCCAGATCCTTGAAGCGCACAAAGATATCGTTCAACTGGTTGTCCGCCAGATCAAACCCCAGCTCCGCCAGTTTCGCACGCAGTGCTGCACGGCCCGAGTGTTTGCCCAAGGGCAGGGATGTCCCCGCCAGACCCACATCCTCGGGTTTCATCACCTCGAATGTCTCGCGGTTCTTCAGCATGCCGTCCTGGTGAATGCCGCTCTCATGGGCAAAGGCGTTCTTGCCGACGATGGCTTTGTTGAACTGCACCGCAAAGCCCGACACTGTCGCCACGCGGCGCGAGATATTCATGATCTTCCGCGTATCAATCTTGGTGGTGTAGGGCATGATGTCATGGCGCACTTTGAGCGCCATCACGACCTCTTCCAGCGCGGTATTGCCCGCACGTTCGCCCAGACCGTTGATGGTACACTCGATCTGGCGTGCACCACCCTCGACGGCTGCCAATGAGTTGGCGGTCGCCATCCCAAGGTCGTTGTGGCAGTGGGTTGCGAAAATCACGTCATCCGCACCCGGCACATTTGCGATCAGGCGGCGGATCAGATCGGCGCTTTCGCGCGGCGCGGTGTACCCAACTGTATCAGGAATATTGATCGTGGTGGCACCCGCCTTGATCGCAATCTCGACCACACGGCACAGGTAATCCCATTCGGTCCGTGTCGCATCCATCGGCGACCACTGCACGTTGTCACACAGGTTGCGCGCATGGGTGACCGTATCGTGAATACGCTCGGCCATTTCATCCATGGTCAGGTTCGGGATCGCACGGTGCAGCGGGGATGTGCCGATAAACGTGTGGATGCGCGGAGATTTCGCGTGTTTCACTGCTTCCCAGCAGCGATCGATATCCTTGTAGTTGGCGCGCGACAGACCGCAAATAGTGGCGGATTTCGACAGTTTCGCAATCTCGCTCACCGCCTGAAAATCACCTTCCGAGGCAATCGGGAAACCCGCCTCGATAATATCAACGCCCATCTCGTCCAGCAGTTCGGCGATTTCGAGCTTTTCGTTATGGGTCATGGTCGCGCCCGGAGATTGCTCGCCGTCGCGCAATGTGGTGTCGAAAATCAACACTTCGTTCGATTTGGTCATTTTGGTATTCCTTTTGTCCTTAGCATATCTTGGCGCGTTTCACCCTCTGAGCGGTCGCGCCGACAGGCACGCTCAGAGGCAGCTAAGGAGTAGGATGTCGCGCGAAAGCAGCCCTTTGGAGGCAGCAGAAGTGATATGTGCACGGTTCATCATGCGCGCGACTATAGACACGATTTCCGTGATGAAAACCCCGAAATGCCATCCCGGGCGCGGAAATTACGCCCTAAAACATCAGGCAATCGGATTCCGGTGGCAGTGGCGGGGCACCGTCGGGCAGGGTGGGCTGGTAATCAAAGGCCGCAATGCTGGCGCCGCTGTCAAAGGCGATAAAGACCTGGTTTGATCCGGGGCGGATCGATATTCCTTCCGGGTCCCGCCCATACGGCAGCAGAGACGTGGTGCCCAACAGTTCACCATCGGCGTTGAATTCATAAAGGCTATTGGTGCCTTCCATGTCATCCACGATCAGCAAATGCCCTGTGCGCGTGTCCCGTGCGATGCCTTGCGCCTCGGACAGGGGCGGGTTCAAGGACATCGTGTTGATTTGTCGCTCCACTTGGCCTGTGGGCGACAGCCATGTCATGCGTTCGGGATCATCCTCGACTGTCACGATCATGCCATCGTCATCAATCACCATACCTTCGGTATCGGCCCAGCCCTGACTTGATGCGAAAGGGGCCTCAAGTGCGACACCATCCTTGCTGATCCGCTGGAAATTCCCGAAACCGTCCGCGACCAGCAGGTGGTTGTCCTCAACAGTCACGGCCTTGATACGGTTCAGATCACTTTGAAAGCGGCGCAATTCATCGCCCTGCAAGGTCACCAGCAGCACCTCGCGGCTTTCATTCGCAATCCACAGGCCGCAGAACGTGGGGTCGTAATCAAGGCTGGAGGGCCGCGCGAGGTCGTAGCTCGTCTGGAACGTCAGCTCCAGCGCCGCCGCAGGGTTGGCCAGCAAGGCCAGCAGTGGAATTACCTGACGCATGGGTCTTCCTCCTTGTCCCTTCCAAAGGTGGCGCTAAATCGCGGCAAGTCAAAGGAGAAGAACATGCGTGCATTGGTGATCGGGGCAACAGGCGGCATCGGGGCGGCGGTCACAGCCCAACTACAGGGCGATGGCTGGGACGTCACCGGCCTGTCACGGTCGGTTGATGGCTTCGATGTTGGCAACCCGGCCTCGGTAGAACGCTGCATGGCGGCGCAAGAAGGCCCGTTCGATCTGATCTTCATCGCGCTTGGGATCCTTGCCCCGCTTTGGGGCACACCGGAGAAATCCCTCTCTGCGATCAAGTCCGAGGACATGGCAGCGGTCTTTACCGTCAACGCCATCGGTCCGGCGCTGATCCTGCGCCACGCCGCGCGCCTTTTGTCCAAAGACGACCGCGGGGTGATCGCCACGCTTTCGGCACGGGTCGGCTCGATCGGGGATAACAAGATCGGCGGCTGGTATTCCTACCGCGCGTCCAAGGCGGCGCTGAACCAGATCGTGCATGGCGCCGCAATCGAACTGGGCAGGTCGCACAAGCAATCCATCTGCGTAGCCCTCCACCCCGGCACGGTCGCGACATCATTTACTGCGGATTATGCAGGCCGCCACAAAACCGTGGAACCACAGGACGCCGCGAAAAACCTGTTGAACGTCATCGCGAACCTGACCCCTGACAACACAGGCGGCTTTTATGATTACGCCGGTCAGGAGATTGTCTGGTGAGGCTGCTTCTCGTTCTGGGAGACCAACTCTCGCCCAACCTGTCGGTGCTGCAAAAAGGCGATAAGGCCCAAGACGTCGTGGTCATGGCCGAGGTCGCGGACGAGGCGTCCTATGTGCCCCATCACCCCAAGAAAATCGCCTTTACTTTTGCTGCCATGCGCAAATTCGCGCAAACCCTGCGCGATGATGGCTGGACTGTCGCCTACACCCCGCTTGATGATCCCCATAACAGCGGCTCCATCACTGGCGAGCTGATCCGCCGCGCGTCCGAACATGACGCTGCCGGTGTCGTCTACACCGAACCGGGTGAATGGCGGCTGATCGCGGCCTTGGGGGACATGCCGCTGAAAACCCACTGCCTGCCGGACACCCGCTTTATCGCGTCCCATCAGGAATTCGATGATTGGGCCGAGGGGCGTAAACAGTTGCGGATGGAGTATTTCTACCGCGAGATGCGCCGCAAAACCGGCCTCCTGATAGACGGCGATCAGCCTGAGGGCGGCAAGTGGAACTATGACCACGACAACCGCAAACCGGCCCCCGATCAGGTCACCTATGGCGGGCCGATGCAGTTTACGCCGGACGACACGACCAAAGAGGTGCTGGCGCTGGTCGCGGACCGTTTCGGTGACAACTTCGGCGATCTGGAACCTTTCTGGTTCGCCACCGACACCGGACAGGCGCGCCAGCATCTGGCCCATTGGATCAAGGGCGGTTTGCCCAATTTCGGTGACTTTCAGGATGCCATGCTTGATGACAACCGTTTTCTCTATCACGCGGTGATCGGGCTTTATATCAATGCGGGCCTGCTTGATCCTCTGGAGGTCTGCCAGAAAGTCGCACAGGCCTACCGCGACGGTGACGCGCCGCTGAACGCGGTCGAAGGGTTTATCCGGCAAATCATCGGCTGGCGCGAATATGTGCGCGGCATCTATTTCCGCGAAGGCCCCGACTACACCGCCCGCAATGCCCTGGGCCATGACCGTGCGCTGCCCGCGATGTACTGGGGTGCGGAGACCAAGATGAACTGCATGTCCAAGGCGATCGGACAAACCAAGGCCGAGGCCTATGCCCACCACATCCAGCGTCTTATGGTGACGGGTAATTTCGCGCTGCTTGCCGGCATTGACCCCGCGCAGGTCCATGAATGGTATCTTGCGGTCTATGCCGACGCCTACGAATGGGTCGAGGCACCGAATGTCATCGGGATGAGCCAGTTTGCCGATGACGGGATCATCGCCTCCAAACCCTATATTTCGTCAGGCAATTACATCCACAAAATGTCCGACCACTGTGGTGCCTGCGCCTACCGCGTGCAGGACAAAACAGGGGACAAAGCCTGCCCGTTCAACCTGCTTTACTGGCACTTCCTTGACCGCCACCGCGACCGTTTCGAGGGTAACCCGCGCATGGGCAACATGTACCGCGTCTGGGACCGCATGGATGACGCGCGCCGCGAAACAGTCCTGTCCGAAGCCGAAGGGTTCCTCAAGAAGCTGGAAGCGGGTGAAAAGGTCTAGAGGCAGTGACAATCAAACGCGGCAACGGGTGCAGGTCTTTCAGAAAGCTTTGCGCCGAGCGATTTTTAGCGCATTCAGCCAATTACACTGTGGCAAGCGCGTTCACTGTTGATCCTGGATTGTCGCAAGGTAGAAGACCAACTCAAGCACACGGGCTTGTGCTGTAGGCATTCCGCTACGACCAGTCCCAAATTCCCCTTCTTGGGCAATGATATCAGCGTTAAATCTGTTTCCCCAGATTGGCATTTCGCTGGTTCCATGACCACGGTTCTGATCAGCGTCAGCGATGACTTCATAAACGCGTTTGAAAGGAAACTGCCCGCCATTTCGCTCTGAAAGTCCCGTCAGGTCAGAGGGCGCGGTCTTCAAGAAGTCGAGAATTGGGCCATTGCCGGTTCCATCCGCACCATGGCAAGCTGCGCAGTTCGCCATAAACGACGCCTCTCCTATTTCTTGCGCGGCTGACGCACCAGGAATGGCAAGGATGACTGCCATCGCCGAAAGAAAACGTTTTGTATGGTCGATCATTGCCTTCTCCAATTCCAGTAGATGAGTTTTCCAATGAAATTTCAGGCTAGCTAGTTCTTGATGATCGCGTGTTGATTTTTATCAATGCGTAGGCGCCGCACTCAGACGTTTGCAGCTTTGCCCGTGGTCCGGTCATAGAGATGGTCTGCATGCTGCACGAACGGCTGTCTTCGGCAGGGCCCTGAGCTGGGTTATCTGCGCATAGACTGGCAGCTCTTGGCATTTCCAATGCGACCTGAACAAAAGCAAAAGGGCCAGAGAAACCCCTGACCCTTCGCTATCTTTATCCGGTATCTTTAGTTGCCGGTCGTCTCTGACACCAAAGCGCCGTCTGACCAGATGCCAACGCTTTCCTGCCCTGTGGCATAGCGCATCGTGCCTTCGCCTTCGCGGCGGCCACGGACGAAGCCACCCTCATAGACGTCGCCATTGGCATAGGTCGCAACACCTGTGCCGTTGATCACACCGTCCTGCCATTGGCCGACATAGGTAAAGCCATCGGGCAGGGTGATTTCACCCTGACCGTTACGCTGTCCGTTCAGGAACTCGCCCACATAGACCGCGCCATCGGCGTAAACCGCCCGGCCCAGACCGTTGCGCTGGCCCTCGGACCACTGGCCTTCATAGACATAGCCGTCAGCATAGGTCATTTTGCCTTGGCCATGGTTGCGGGCATTCAGGAACTCGCCCTCATAGACCAGACCGTTGCCAAGCGTCGCAACACCAACGCCGTTGATCACGCCGGCGTCCCATTCACCTTCATAGGTCGACCCGTCTGTATAGGTGATTTTGCCGGTGCCATCGGCAAGGCTGTTCACAAAGGTGCCGACGTAAACAGAGCCGTCCGGATAGGTCACTTCGCCTTGGCCTTCAATGCGGCCTTCAACCCACTCACCCACATAAACATACCCATCTGTACCACGGAAAGTGCCTGTTCCATGCCGCAGATCGTTCACAAAGGTCCCTTCATAGACGTCGCCGTTGGCATAGGTGGCCACGCCTTCGCCTTCACGTTTGCCATCGACGAAATTTGCCACATAGACATCACCGTTAGGCTGCGTGAGTGTGCCAGCACCCTGAATGCGCCCATCGACCCATTCGCCGGTGTAGACCAGGCCGTCCGCCATGGTCATGGTGCCGGTGCCATCGCGTTCGCCGGCTCTGAGCGTACCTTCATAGACGGCACCATCCGGATAGGTGATCTTGCCCTCACCTTCCTTCTCGCCATTCACCCACGCGCCTTCATAGATATAGCCGCCGGGGCTGGTCATGGTGCCGATGCCGTTATGCATCGCGTTGCGGAATTCACCTTCGTAGACAACACCGTTGGCATATTCGGCAATGCCTTGCCCGGTAATGTTGCCATCGACCCATTCGCCTTCAAATGTGCCGCCGTCAGCAAATATGATTCGACCCTGGCCTTCGGGCTTGCCTGCGACAAAAGCCCCCTCGTAAACAGACCCGTTGGGGAATATGGCTCTGCCTTGGCCGCGGATTTCACCTGCAACCCACTGGCCGGTGTATTCATACCCGTTCGGAAGCCGGTAGGTGCCGGTGCCATCCTGCTTGCCATCGACGAAGGTTCCTTCATAGACACCGCCGTCATCATATTGTTTTGTCTGGACATCCTGGGCGAACCCGCTGGAAGCGATGGTTGCGGCCAATATCGCAATAGTCGCAGTCTTTGGTAGTACAAACATCGTCATCCGTCTCTCCGTTCACTTCCGTGTATCTGCAGCTTATGAGAGGAGTTGCCGCCTGACAACGGCCTTGGGCCGAAGTCGTCTAACGGCTTTCCCCCGCGCTTCTTTCTGCTACATGCATGCCAAGGCTTTTGGACAAAACTATGACAAAATTATTTCGCCTTACAATGGCGCAGCTCAACCCGACCTTGGGCGACATCGCGGGCAACGCCGATCAGGCGCGTGCGGCGTGGTCGGCGGGCAAAGCCGCTGATGCCGATCTTGTCGTGCTGCCCGAGATGTTTCTGGTCGGCTACCAGACCCAGGATCTGATCATGAAACCGGCCTTTGTCGCTGATGCGATGGCGCATCTGACGCAGCTTGCCAAAGACTGTGCCGACGGCCCCGCCCTGTCGATCGGTGGCCCTGCGCTGGAAGACGGCCGGCTTTACAATGCCTATTTCACGCTGCGCGGTGGCAAGATTGTTGCCCGTGCCCGCAAACACTTCCTGCCCAACTTCAACGTCTTTGACGAAGTCCGCCTGTTCAAAAGCGCCGATATCGCAGGCCCCTTTGCGCTGCCTGACGGCCCGCGCATCGGCCACCCCATTTGCGAAGATGCTTGGTACCCCGATGTCTGTGAAGCCATGGTCGAAAGTGGCGCCGAGATTTTGGTGGTGCCCAATGGCTCGCCCTATTTCCGCGATAAATTTAACATCCGCATGCAGACCATGCTGAACCGCGTGATCGAAAACGATGTGCCGCTCGTCTACCTCAACATGGTCGGCGGACAGGACGACCAGATGTTTGACGGCGGCTCCTTCGTGCTCAATCGTGGCGGCAAATTGGCGGTGCAACTGCCTGTGATGGATGCCACCATCACACATGTCGATTTCGAACGCACCGATGACGGGTGGGTGGCCAAAGAGGGCGAGAAAGCATTGCTGCCGGATACGCTTGAGCAGGACTACCGCGTGATGGTCGAAGCCTTGCGCGACTACATGCGCAAGACCGGTTTCAAAAAGGTCCTGCTGGGCCTGTCGGGCGGGATCGACAGCGCCATCGTCGCTTCCATTGCCGTCGATGCGCTGGGCGCGGGCAATGTGCGCTGCGTGATGCTCCCCTCCGAATACACTTCCCAAGGCTCGCTCGATGATGCCGCCGCTGCCGCCAAGGCTTTGGGTTGCACCTACGACACAATCAGCATCGCAGGCCCGCGCGCTGCGGTAACCGAGGCGCTCGCGCCACTCTTCGCGGGGCTTGCGCCCGACCTGACCGAGGAAAACATCCAGTCCCGTATCAGGGGCCTTCTGCTGATGGCACAATCCAACAAATTCGGAGAAATGCTGCTGACCACCGGCAACAAATCCGAGGTCGCCGTTGGCTACGCCACGATCTACGGCGACATGGCGGGCGGCTATAACCCGATCAAGGACATGTATAAAACGCGCGTCTTTGCCGCCTGCCGCTGGCGCAATGCCAATCACCGCGACTGGATGTGTGGCCCTGCCGGCACGGTGATCCCCGAAGCCATCATCGACAAACCCCCTTCGGCGGAGCTGCGCCCTGACCAGAAAGACGAAGACAGCCTGCCGCCCTATGATGTGCTGGACGGGATATTGGCAATGCTGGTGGATCAAGAGGCCTCGGTCGCCGATTGCGTGGCGGCCGGTTACGCGCGCGAAACTGTCAAACGGGTCGAACACCTGATCTACATCAGCGAATACAAGCGCTTCCAGTCGGCCCCCGGTCCACGGTTGTCGGCGCGCGCCTTCTGGCTTGACCGGCGCTATCCGATCGTGAACCGTTGGCGTGATGACAGCTGACACGCATATCACCGAGAGTTTCCGTATCCGTCGCGTGGGTGGCGGCCTTCTGATCTTTATCGGGCTGC
Source organism: Yoonia sp. R78084 (assembly GCF_044595625.1). NCBI lineage: Bacteria > Pseudomonadati > Pseudomonadota > Alphaproteobacteria > Rhodobacterales > Paracoccaceae > Yoonia > Yoonia sp. R78084. Next base: position 2,050,616 of record NZ_CP138993.1, on the reverse strand, counting down.
CGCTGACATTGATCACTGTGCGCTTCTTCGCGTGGTCCTGGGCGCAAAACATGCTGGCCGTCCTGTTTGCTCTGACCGGTCCAGCATTGGTTTTAGCCGGACTTTGGGCCGCCTTCCCAAGGCGCAAACCTATGCTGCGTCTCACAGTTAGCGATGATCGAATCACGATCCATTCGCTACCTGCCACCATCCCCCTTGACGCACTTCAAAGTATCCGCCACGCCAGACCCGTCTTGGCAAAACACAATCTCCTCATCTTCAAAACACAAACACGCGAAATCACTTTCAACGTGATAAATCTGACCCATGAGGCGCCTGACATTATCAACCTGATAGGTATGCGCCTTGAAATGCTGGGGCGCTTTCTGCGCGAAACCCGTTCTGATGTGCTCGGCGCGCGCACAGGCCTCTGGGAGGTCGTCACGGGCGCCGCCTTTGAGCAAAGGCCCTAATCTGCTAAAGTGCGGTATGCCAGCGAACAAGACACAAGCCACCGATCAGGATGTGCGCGCCTTTTTGGCAGCCATCACACACCCCACACGAGCGGCCGATGCGCAAACGCTCGACAGGTTGTTCCGGCAAATTACAGGCTGGCACCCCACAATATGGGGAGACAGCATCATCGGCTATGGCCGCTACGACTATCGGTACGACAGCGGGCGTGGCGGCTCATTTCTGGCAACGGGGTTCAGCCCGCGAAATCCAGCCTCTCCGTCTACATCATGCCCGGCTATGCGGATTTCGGCAGCATCCTTGCAAGGCTAGGCAAACACAAAGCCGGCAAATCTTGCCTGACGATCAACACGCTCTCGGACATCGACATAGACGTGCTCGCCGAACTGATCAGCGCGGGCCTAAAAGACCTCAACACCAGATGGCCGGTCAGTCCCGGCTAACCTGCTTTCCATGTCCAATCAAACTTCGGGGTGAGGCGCAGCCGAGGGGCAGCGCCCCTCCAGCTACCCCTCAACTGGACATCGCGCGCATCTCATGGTCAAAGCCCCTTCAACAGGAGATGCACCCATGACCACCACCAGATTCGCCCCATCACCCACCGGTTGGATCCATATCGGCAACCTGCGCGCCGCACTTTTCAACTATGCGATTGCCCGCCAGAACGGGGGCACCTTCATCCTGCGCATTGACGACACCGATGGCGAACGCTCCAAGCCCGAATATGTGGAGGGCCTGAAAGAAGACCTGACATGGCTCGGTTTCACCTGGGACCGCGTGGAACATCAATCCGCGCGCATGGAAAACTATCTGGCAGCCAAGCAGAAACTGATCGACATGGGGCGGCTCTATGAATGCTTCGAGACGCCGACCGAGCTCGACCTCAAGCGCAAGAAGCAGCTCAACATGGGCAAACCCCCGGTCTATGACCGCGCGGCTCTGGCGCTCTCGGAGGATGAAAAAAACGCACTGCGCGCTGAACGCGGTTCGCATTGGCGCTTCAAACTCGATCACAAACGCATCGAATGGACCGACGGCATCATCGGCGACATCTCGATCGACGCGGCCTCGGTCAGCGATCCTGTGCTTTTCAAGAACGACGGCCAGATCCTCTACACGCTGGCCTCGGTGGTCGATGATACCGAAATGGACATCACCGATATCGTGCGCGGCTCTGACCACGTGACAAACACGGCCACCCAAATCCAGATGATCGAAGCACTGGGCGGCACCGTGCCGACATTTGCGCACCATTCGCTCCTGACCGGCCCGCAAGGCGAGGCGCTCTCCAAACAACTCGGCACCTTGGCATTGCGCGATCTGCGCAAACAAGGCATCGCGCCACAGGCGATCCTGTCGCTGATGGCGCGTCTCGGCTCGTCCGAGCCTGTGGAACTGCGCACGAATATCGACGAGGTTGTCGCCCATTTCGATCTGTCGAAATTCGGCTCGGCCCCTACCAAATTCGACGCAGCCGATCTGATCCCGCTCACCGCCCGCCATCTGGCCACGCTCAAGGCCGGTGATGTGGCCGATGTCCTGACATCGGCTGGCGTGCCCGCCGCTCTGGCCGAGCCTTTCTGGCAGCTTGTACGCGACAACATCAACAGCCTCGACGAGGTTGCCGATTGGTGGGCGCTCATGCGCGATGGTGCCGCGCCGCTGGTTGACGACGAAGACCGCGATTTCGTGGCGCAGGCTTTCGCCATGTTGCCCCCCATGCCCTACACTGCAGACACATGGGGCACGTGGACCACTGCTGTGAAAGAGGCCACAGGCCGCAAGGGCAAGACCCTTTTCATGCCCCTGCGCAAAGCCGTCACCGGCCGCGCCCGCGGTCCTGAAATGGCCGAACTCATGCCGCTTTTGCAAAAGGCGCCCAAGCTGGATTGAGGGACAAGGAAAGGGTAGCACGATGCCTGCTCAGGCGTGCCCCTTTCTGCGGGACAAAGCCACCTTTTTCGGCACCTACTGCACCGCATTTGGCAAGGCAGTGTGTCAGTGAGCCATTCTTGACTGTCTACATCGATGCTTTACCAATCCTACGTGGTCCAGAGTGGGGTATCCGGCAAGGTACGACTATTGTGTCCATGATTGTGTTTCCGCAGCCATCGCCTTGAGCCACAGAATGTCAAAGCCGGCGATGATGCGATAACCCTTCGCGAAAAGCGCATCAGCCTGTGACTTTGCAAGGCCAACGTTGCCTAGCGGGATACCTGCCGCGTTTGCGGCTTTTTCTACCTTTGCAATGGCCGCAAGAAAATCTGGGTGGTCGAACTGGCCCGAAATGCCCAAATCTGTCGATAGGTCGAATTGCGCCGGAATAATCGCATCAATCCCCGGCACCGCACATATCGCCTCAATGTTTTCAATCGCATCCCGTGTCTCGACCAGTAAACAGCAAACCAGACGACCATCGACGGTTCCGCGGTAGTCCATGAGTGACGTCCCCCAACGGGAATGTGCGAGGAATGGCCCGAAACCTCGCGTGCCATTTGGCGGGTAACGCAGCGAGGTGACAGCACGGGCAGCATCTTCGGCACTACGGATCAACGGAAACACAATACCTTCAGCACCAAGATCCAGCACACGTTTTACCTGTGCCGCATCGTTTACTGTGACCCGGACAAGCGGAGCACATGACGTGCCGGCAGTTGCTGCGATCATTGCATGGGCCGACGCGTAATCAATCGCCCCATGTTCCAGATCAATTATGACCGCGTCGCTGCCAGCGGCTGCCATCGCTTGGGTCACGGTTGCAGAGGGTATGGTGCAGACATGCGCCGTCAGTCGTTTGCTGGGATCGGACAACTTTTCTTTGAATGTCATAGGCTGGGATTGCATGGGGGCCTCAATTGAACGGTGCTGTCATGAATGTCGTTGGTGGCCACGTTCGCGGTTGAAACAGAACTTATCAAGCGTCTTGTTGCGCCAGCGTTCAAAGCTGACGTGCACTGCGCCGCGCTGCTTCTGCTATTTGCGTATAACCCGCCTTGTCATCCCCCCGTCCTGCGCGTCATGGTGACGGTGACGCATGATGCAAGGCACCCCCGCATGGCCGACACCCAGGCAAAATTTACCCAAGGCAGCCTTTTCGGCCACATCTCTGTGATGTCCCTGACCGCCTCGGTCGGCCTCATGGCGGTGTTTCTGGTCGATTTTGTCGACATGATCTTCATCTCCATGCTGGGCAAGGCCGAGCTCGCGGCGGCGGTCGGCTATGCCGGTGCTATCCTGTTTTTCACCACCTCCTTCGGCATCGGTATGGCGATTGCGGCAGGGGCCCTCGTTGCCCGCGCGCTGGGCGCTGGCGCACGCGAAGAGGCCCGCCGCCGCGCCACCAACGCGCTGATCTATGGTGTCATTTTCGGTGCTGTCTTCGCGGCCCTTGTCTGGATGAACCTCGCCACATTCGCGGCCCTGCTCGGTGCCTCGGGCGAAACACTTGACCTTGCCGTCCACTATCTGCAGATCATCGTGCCCTCGCTGCCATTCCTGATGATCGGTATGATCGGTGGTGCAATCCTGCGTGCGCATGGCGATGCGCGCCGTGCCATGATGGCGACAATCTGGGGCGGTTTGGTCAACGCAGTCCTTGATCCGATCCTGATCTTCGGTCTTGATCTCGAACTGACAGGGGCCGCCATGGCCAGCGTTTGTGCGCGGGTGGCCATCGCCGTGACGGCGCTGCTGCCCCTGATCCGTCACTACGGCGGCTTTGACAGGCCCACCCCAGCCAGCCTGAAAATCGACCTTGCCCCGATCCTTGCCATCGCCTTTCCCGCGATCCTGACGCAACTGGCCACCCCGATCGGGCAGGCCTATGTCACCCGGGCAATGGCGCAATTCGGTGAAGAGGCCGTGGCAGGTATGGCCATCGTCGCGCGTATGTCGCCCGTGGGCTTTGCGGTGATCTTCGCGCTTTCAGGGGCCATCGGGCCCATTATCGGACAAAATGCAGGCGCCGGACTGCATGACCGCGTGCGTGGTGCGTTCCGCGACGGGCTGCTTTTTACCGCCATCGTGGTGGTGGTGGTCTCGGGGTTGTTTTTCCTTGCCCGCCCCGCGATCCAGATGCTGTTCAGTCTCGACAACGGTGTAGCTCTGACCATCGTGTTCCTCTTTGCGGGCCCGCTGTCGCTGATGTTCTTTTTCAACGGCGTCATCTTTGTGGCCAATGCCGCCTTCAATAACCTTGGACACCCTTTCTATTCGACAATCGTCAACTGGGGCCGCCATACCCTCGGGACGATCCCCTTCGTGATGGTGGGTGCCGCATGGTTCGGTGCGCCGGGCGTACTGATCGGGCAATATCTCGGTGGCGCTGTCTTTGCGATCATCGCTTTTTGGCTGGCGCGAAAGGTGATTGCAGATCAGGGGGAGAACCCCGAAAAGGGCGAACCCTTTGCAAGACAGGCACGTCTCTTTAGCCTACTTCATCACCGCCGCTAGATGCGCATCGACAAGCGCTGTCTCACGGGCGGTCAGAAGCTGATGGCGGGGATAGAGCGGGGCCGCACGGTCATCAAGAACCGGCATGGTCCAGCCATCGGTTGCCTCAAAGAAATGCGCAACGCCCGCCACGCCATGGACGCGCAGATAGCCCTGCACAACAACGTCCAGATAGCTGCGCAAGATGGGATGATCCGCAGCGTCTGACAGATGCGCGGGCTTGACCTGATAGACGGCTGTTTGCGCTATGTCGCCGTGATGCTGGATGGCGCTGGTCACATCATGGCGCTGATATGCGGCCTCGCGTTGGTCAAGGGCCAGCCAATCGGCTCCTGGCACGCACGCAATCACCCCGTGCAGCGCGGTATCAGGGCAGGGGACGACCGACAAAAAGGCTGCCTTGCGCAGGTTTGTCCGCTGCCAGACGCGCCGCCAACCGTGCAGAACTGCCGGACGCGGATCATCGTAGCTGTGGGTGGCAAGGTTGACGAGGCTGCCGTACCCGAAAAAAGCCGGATCGCTCATTCGCGCGCCCGCAGCACCTGCGCCGGTTTTGCGGCAAGTGGGCCCCACGCAAAGGCCAGCCCCGCCAGCAGCGATGCCAGAACGCCGCCGCCGATGATCAGCAGGGCATTGGACCAGATCACGGTATAGCTTGTGTCCATGATAAAGGTCGAAACAGCCCAGCCGCCTAGGATACCTGCGCCAAGTGCCACACTTCCTGCGGCAAACCCGAGGATCGCCGCACGCAAGGCAAAGCTCAGCATGATCCGCCCGCGCGAGGCACCGAGCGTTTTCAGCACCGCCGCTTCAAAGGTCCGCGCCCGCTCACCGGCCGCCGCAGCCCCGATCAGCACCAGAAACCCTGTAACAAGCGTGATCAACGCGCCATAGCGCGTCGCGGCCGAGATACCGCCCACCAGTTCGATCACCTGATCAATGGCATCACGAATACGGATCGCAGTAATGTTGGGATAGGCCGTCGCCAGATCGCGCAGGATCGCGGCCTCGGCCTCTGGCGTGGCATAAACGGTTGAAATCCAGCTATGCGGCGCCCCCGCCAGAGCGCGCTGGTTCATCGCGAGCACAAAGCCGATCCCTGCATCTTCCCAACTGACATTGCGAAAACTCGTCACTTCGCCGGTGATGTCACGGCCCAGAATGTTCACAGTCATCATGTCGCCCAGTTGCAGGCCGATCTCTGCCGCTTCTTCGGCAGCAAAGCTGATCTGGGGCGGCCCGTCATACCCTTCAGGCCACCATTCCCCTGCGGTGATCTCGGTGCCACTAGGCTGTGCATCGGCATAGGTGATCCCGCGGTCCCCGCGCACGACCCAGTGACCACCGGCCACCTCTTCTGCGGGGCGGCCATTGATCTGCGTGATAATCCCGCGCAGCATGGGTGCGGTGTCATAGCGGCTGACTGCGTCATCGGCATCAAGCCGCGCACCAAAACCTTCGATCTGGTCAGGCTGGATATCCACAAAGAAATAACTGGGTGCCACAGCAGGCAAATCATCCGAAAACGATGTGCGCAGGTTCCCGTCAATCTGGCCGACCGCCGCCAGCACAGTCAGGCCCAGCCCCAGTGATAGCACGACCGATGTTGCCTCACCCCCGCGCGCGCCAATCGCGCCAAAGGCCAGACGCAGGGCAGGGCGGCCGCGTGTCGGTTTGCGAAACCGCCGTGCAATCCAGCGAATGGAGACAGCGGCAAGCACCAGAATGGCCAGCGCCCCCGCAATTCCGCCTGCGGTCCAGAGCGTCAGGAACACGGTGCCGGAAAACAGGATCGCGGCCCCGATCAATCCGGCCAGCAACACGGCAATCGCCACCAGATAGCGCGGTGCGGGCAGGGTGGCACTGGCTGCAAAGGCATCACGAAACAGGGTTGCAGCGCGAATGTCCTCGGTCTTGGCCAGTGGCCAAAGGGTAAAGATCAGTGCCGCCAGCAGGCCATAGACCGCTGCTTCGAAAAGCGGTGCAGGATATACGGTAAAGACCGCAGGAATAGGCAATTGTGCCTCAATCACAGGGCCAAGCAGCACAGGCAGCCCCGCGCCAATCACGAGCCCCAGCACCACGCCTGTAAGGGTCAACACGCCGATCTGTATGAAATAGGTCTGAAAGATCACCCTCCGGGTCGCCCCAAGCGTTTTCAGCGTGGCAATGACTTGTGTCTTGCCTGCCAGATAGGCCCGCACCGCGGCCGACACACCCACGCCACCCACAGCCAGACCTGACAGCCCCACAAGGATCAGAAACGCGCCGATCCGGTCCACGAATTGCGCGACACCGCCCGCACCACGGCGGCTATCGCGCCAGCGCAATCCGCTGTCACGAAACTGGGCCTCGGCGCTGTCTTCCAGTGCTTGCAGGTCTGCGCCCTCGGGCAAATCCAGCCGGTATTGCGTGGAAAACAACGTCCCCTCGACGATCAGACCCGAGTTTGCCAGATCCGCAGTCTTCACAATCGTGCGTGGCCCAAGACCGAAACCACCCGCGGCATTATCCGGATAGCGATCCAGAATGGCCCGCAGGGTAAAATCCTGTTCGCCCAACCTGAAACGATCACCGGGCGCAAGGGCCAGCCGATCAGCCAGCACCCGCTCCATGACCCCGCCATGATCGGCCAGCGCTTCTGCCAGCGGGATCGGCGGATCAAGCGTCACCTGACCAATCAAAGGATAGCGATCATCGACCGCGCGAATTTGCGTGAGCCCGCGCTCTGCCGCGCCACCGCGTTCCACCACGGCCATCGAGCGGAAATCAACCGTTTCCGACACACGTGTTGCAATGCTGTTCAGCCAGGCCAGTTCCTCTGCGCGCGCGAACCGATAGGTAAATTCAACCTCCGCATCGCCGCCCAAGAGCGCCGCACCATCCCGCGCCAACCCCGCCTCAATGCCTGCACGCACGGTGCCAACAGCCGCGATTGCCGCGACACCCAGCGCCAGACATGCCAGAAACACACGAAAACCGCGCAAGCCACCGCGCAATTCGCGCGCGGCAAACCGTGATGCAATCGCAAGGCTCATTCCGCAGCCTTCGCAACAGGGCTGTCGATGCGCCCGTCACGCAGACGGATCACACGGTCACAACGCGCGGCCAGTTCATTGGCGTGTGTCACCAAAATCAAGGTCGCCCCGTGGCGGTCCCGCAGATCAAACAGCAGATTGATAATGGCAGCGCCGTTCGTTTCATCCAGATTGCCCGTCGGCTCATCCGCCAGCAAAATCTTGGGACGCGGGGCCGAGGCGCGCGCCAGAGCCACCCGCTGCTGCTCACCGCCCGACATCTGGTTGGGGTAATGATCCATGCGATTGCCAAGCCCCACAGCCTCCAATTCGGCGGCCGCCCGCGCAAATGCGTCCTTCGCGCCGGCCAGTTCCAGCGGGGTTGCGACATTTTCAAGCGCCGTCATTGTCGGGATCAGGTGGAAAGACTGGAACACGACCCCCATATGGTCTCTACGAAAGAGGGCAAGCTGGTCTTCGTTCATCGCCGTCAGATCCTGGCCCAGTGCCGTGATTGTGCCCGATGTCGCCTGTTCCAGCCCGCCCATCAACATAAGGAGCGATGACTTGCCCGATCCACTTGGCCCTACCAGCCCCAGCGTCTCGCCGCTGGCCACCTCAAGCGAGATGTCATGCAGAATGTCGACGCGGCCTGCGTTGCCGTCCAGCGACAGGTGCGCATGGGAAATGGAGAGAACGGGATCGGTCATCGCGGGTGCCTTTTGTCGTATCAATGCCTTTGCATATGGGGCCGTTTTGCGCTGCAGCAACCTTCTCGCGGCGGTTTTGCTGACCACAACGTTGGCACAGGCCGAGACCGTCACAGTCGCGGCTCTGGGCGACAGCCTGACACAGGGCTATGGGCTGCCGCAGGCTGATGGCTTTGTGCCGCAACTCCAAACTTGGCTGGCAGATCAGGGCGCGGATGTGAACGTAATCAACGCAGGTGTGTCGGGCGACACCACAGCAGGCGGGCTCAGCCGTGTCGGCTGGACACTCACCCCCGAGGTTGACGCGATGATCGTGGCCTTGGGCGGCAATGACTATCTGCGCGGTCTTGATCCGGCGATCAGCCGCGCGAACCTCGACGGTATTCTTGCGGCAGGGCAAGAGGCGGGCGTGGCAATGCTTTTGGTGGGGCTGACGGTCGGGGGCAACTATGGGCAGGACTACAAGCAGGATTTCGAAAACATGTATGCCGATCTTGCCGCAAAATACGACGTTCCCCTTTACCCCGACTTTCTGGGCGCATTGCGCGCAGAGGCGGGCACGCAAGATGCCGCGCGCGCATATTTGCAAGCCGACGGAATTCACCCCAACCGTGAAGGTGTTTCCCTGATCACGGCCGCCATCGGGCCGTCTGTGCTCGCGCTTGTGAATGCCGTGCCATAGCCGGTCGGGGGCAGAACCCCGTCACATGCAAAAAATGGGCGCCAAATGCAGGCGCCCATCGAACATACAGATTAATCAGCCCACTTTAGTCGGCGAGGGTCAGGTTCACAGCGCTTTCGCGCCCGTCGCGGCCTGCTTCGATGTCAAAGTTGACCTTCTGGTCATCCTTGAGACCTGTCAGACCCGACCGCTCGACAGCTGAAATATGGACGAAAACATCCTTGCTGCCGCCGTCGGGTGCGATAAAGCCATAACCTTTGGTAGTGTTGAACCATTTGACAGTGCCTGAAGCCATGTCCTTGTTTCCTTTATATTCTCCGCTCGCGGGACTGCAGCGGACCGGCTCGGTCAAACGTGATCGAGAGACTGGGCCGTAAGTGGAAACAGTGGTCGATAGGTCAACGTTGCACACCAATGATGCCACATTATCCGTATAAAATCAAGGAAACTTGGATGATTGTGCGCTCTCGGCGTACAATGGGTGGCGAGCGCGCGCTAGGGCGCGCGCTACAGCCGTCTTTTCAAAATTCGCTTACGCGAGTGCGAGGTTCACAGCGGATTCGCGACCATCACGGCCAGCTTCGATGTCAAAAGTAACTTTTTGATCATCCTGCAGGCCTGTCAGGCCAGAACGCTCAACAGCGGAGATGTGAACGAAAACGTCCTTGGATCCGCCATCAGGTGCGATAAAGCCGAAGCCTTTAGTTGTGTTGAACCATTTCACGGTGCCAGTAGCCATCGTGTTTTTCCTTTAGTATCAGTGCTGTCCGCGATATTGCGACAGCTCGGCTTAGTCAGTGTCAAAATCGAGAGACTGTAGCCGAAAGGGAAAACAGTGGTCGAGTTGCATAACGTCTGCACCCCGCGTGTGAGGGGTAGCACCGCAAAAAGCAAGTGAATTCTCAAGAAAAACGCCGATAAGCGAAAAATGACCGGCGTCTTGTCATCCTTGCCTGGCTAGCGCGGTCCGGATGGATTGATCTGGCGCCGTGACGGGCGGATGGCAGTTATGACGACATGGTCCCGGCCATTCCGGCGCCGCCTATACTGTTTGCGATTCACCAGATCAGGGCCTTCAGGCGCACAGGCCTCTTGTCATGAAATTACCGTATAGTTCCGCCCTTTTGCGTTGGAATGTTGGCAATCATGCCCGAACGACATTATAGTCCACAGATCGGCGACAGTATTAAGGCTTTTTTGGGTCTTTTGGCGTCGTCAACTTGCTTTGGCCGCCAATAAGGTGACACATATAACGAAAGAGACCTTGGCGTCTCTCGTAGGACCAGTTGGATCTGTTTGATCAAAGGATGACGTTATGACCGTGAAAGAGATTAACCAGGCGTTGGAAAGCTGCCTGACAAGCAAAAGCAATTACGCAGGTCTTGTGCATAACCTTTACGAATTGGAATGCTCTGACGAATTGATCGAAGCAATCGTTGTCGGCGCATTGGGTGAAACGGTCCGGAGCCGGATTGCACCACTGATCACCATGGTGCGTGCCTATGAAAACCTCACGTCATCCGAGCAAATCGACATGCTCTATTCCATCGTGGACAAGCAGGACGCGCGTTCACAGAGCGATGCACTCGACAAACGCCTGACAGCCTAAACCGGTCCGGCGACATCGTGTTTCCCCGTCGTTACGCAGATCGGGGAAACTCTGGCCCGGTGGCCCGTTCAATGTACCACGATAGCCCGCGCTTGTTGCCACAGCGCTTGCAGACAAAGTCCTTGGCGACGGTCTCAAGCGGGAGATGTTCGTGAAAGCGCGCATAGATGACATGGGGTGCCACCCGATAGGCCTTGTGGCAGGCTGGGCAGGATACCACCAGTAAATCACGTCCGGTCAGGTGATGGACCCTGACGGCGAACTTCAATCCAAGCGTGACTGGTTCATATGGCATTCCGCAAAACTACAAGAATGTTCATGTTGTGTTCTAGCCCAAATCTCGTATCCTCATGCAAAAAAGATCAGCCATCTGTCAGGTGTTGTCCGCGTGGCCCAAGCGGCACCGTCATCCTGCGTCACTATCCGCATTGACGAGGCGCAAAAACCCCACCATATCCCAGTTATGACAGACCTTTCGCACATCCGTAATTTCTCGATCGTTGCCCATATCGACCACGGGAAATCGACCCTCGCAGACCGCCTGATCCAATCCACCAATACGGTGGCGGAACGGGATATGAAGGCGCAGCTTCTTGATAGCATGGATATCGAGCGCGAGCGCGGTATCACGATCAAGGCCAACACGGTGCGGATCGACTATGTCGCCGACAACGGCAAGAAATACGTTCTCAACCTGATCGACACCCCCGGTCACGTGGACTTCGCCTATGAGGTTTCGCGCTCGATGCGCGCGGTCGAAGGCTCGCTTCTGGTGGTCGACAGCACCCAAGGGGTCGAGGCGCAGACGCTGGCCAACGTGTATCAGGCCATCGACGCCGACCACGAAATCGTGCCGGTCCTGAACAAGATCGACCTGCCCGCGTCAGAATGTGACCGTGTTGCCGAACAGATCGAAGACGTGATCGGCATCGATGCCTCTGGCGCGATCCGCGTCAGCGCGAAAACCGGCATCGGCATCCACGAGACACTCGAAGCCATCGTCAACCTGCTGCCCGCCCCCACAGGCGACCGCGATGCGCCGCTCAAGGCGATGCTGGTCGATAGCTGGTACGACAGCTACCTCGGCGTCATCGTGCTGGTGCGCATCATCGACGGGGTGATGAAGAAAAACGACCGCGTGAAATTCATGTCCAACGGGGCTGTCCACGGCATCGACAAGATCGGCGTCTTCCGGCCCCAGATGCAGGACGTGGCTGAACTCGGGCCCGGTGAGATCGGCTTTATCACAGGCTCGATCAAACAGGTGCGCGACACCCGCGTCGGCGACACCATCACATCCGAGAAAAAGGGCGTCGAAAAAGCACTCCCCGGCTTTAAACCCGCGCAACCGGTGGTCTTCTGCGGGCTCTTCCCCGTGGACAGCTCCGAATTCGAGGACCTGCGCGACGCCATAGACAAGCTCGCCCTGAACGACGCCTCTTTCAGCCACGAGATGGAAACATCCGCCGCCCTCGGCTTCGGCTTCCGCTGCGGCTTCCTCGGGCTGCTGCACCTCGAAGTGATCCGCGACCGGATCGAGCGCGAATATGACATCGAGCTGATCACGACCGCGCCTTCCGTGGTCTACCACGTCTATATGCGCGACGGCGAGATGATCGAACTGCACAACCCCGCCGACATGCCCGACCTGACCCATGTGGACCATATCGAGGAACCGCGCATCAAGGCGACGATCCTTGTGCCCGATGACTATCTGGGCGATGTGCTGAAACTCTGCCAGGACCGCCGCGGCGTGCAGTTGGACCTGACCTATGCAGGCTCCCGCGCGATGGTGGTGTACGATCTGCCACTGAACGAGGTGGTGTTTGATTTCTACGACCGCCTGAAATCCGTGACCAAGGGCTATGCGTCATTCGATTACCAGATGACAGGCTACCAGCAGGACAATCTGGTGAAAATGTCGGTGCTGGTGAACGACGAACCTGTCGATGCGCTCTCCATGATGGTGCACCGCGACCGTGCCGAGATGCGGGGCCGCGCGATGGTGGAAAAGCTCAAAGACCTGATCCCCCGCCACATGTTCAAAATCCCGATCCAGGCGGCCATCGGCGGTAAAGTCATCGCCCGCGAAACGCTCTCTGCACTGCGCAAGGACGTGACCGCCAAATGCTATGGCGGCGACGCGACGCGCAAACGCAAACTGCTGGACAAGCAGAAGGCCGGTAAGAAAAAGATGCGGCAGTTCGGGAAAGTCGATATCCCGCAGGAAGCGTTTATTTCGGCGCTGAAGATGGACAGCTAAGCTGGCTATTTTTGGAGCGCGTGCGGGGAGGGGATTGCGCAATGAAATGCGGCCGCAATCGGTTGCTGGTTGGGCATGGGACGGTTTTGTAGGTGGATGCGTGAGCGGGTAATGCCACGGAAGCTAGCAAAAAAGGCTTATTCGGTTTGGTTGGGCCTTGTGCGGAGTCCCTTACTAGTTTTGTTCAGCCACCGATGTTTAGCATAGTACAACGTTGACACTGCATTTTGCTTAAACGCTACATGTTGAACTGGTGCTTTCTCCTTATATACTTTGATACATTGTCAATTTCAGGGAAAAGTGTTCGACCGTTAATATTGAGTATATCAAGTTCCGCGATGAGGTTTTGCTTGTTGTCTTTTGGAATTGAATATTGCGTTACATCAATAGATGTAGATTTTTCTAACGCTTTAAAACGCAACAAACCCGCTGCCAAGAATGCTCCTGACTGTGCGATGAGTCTTGGGTGGCTCCTCTTTGGCCAAACAAAGAAATATCTGGTTAGATCGGAGGGACGGACGTCGTTCAGGAAGTAAGGCTTCTCTACTCGAACAAATTGAACCAGACGTTTTACTTCGGGCTGTGCGTTGAACCATTTCTTAAATTTCTTCGTTTGTATGCCACCTCTTTTATCTCTTTCAGGCGATTGGAGGTAGCGACCTATCCGCTCACGCTCTTCGAAGTCAAGTCTAGCAAGGTTTGATATGAGGCTCATTCGATCGCTATCAAATTGAAGTATTCTATCTAGCTTGATTACTGAAAAGCCGAAGACTTTGCCATCCTTCTCTTGCGAGTCTGAGCAGGCAAAATAAAGTGCTACCAAAGGGTTTAAGGATACGTCGAGAAGGCGGGTTGGTAGTTGATAATGCTGAGCTCGCACCAATTTTTCGAACATGGTTTGATCGTTTTCAAAGTTTGTTGGTGAGTCGGTAAGTAGCTCTCTAACAGATGCCTCTTCCGCATGACTGACGTAGTCATCTCGGTATACTCCGGGTATTGGTTTCCAGCGATAATAAGACTGTCCCCGGTAACACATCAGTGCACCGTCTGTCTTATCATTCATAATAAGATCTATGAATTGGCTGACGCTTTGAATTTCGACATATTTCTTTCTCATCAGCCAATCCAGTATTCTGTACGCTCGACTACGCCTCAAGTTGTACATTTATTTTGCAGAACGGCACGCTGTTTTCTAAGAAACCGTAGGTTGGTGAAACCCACGCGCCCGACAAACAACCCCTCACGCGTGGGTTTCACCCACCCCGCACCTCCCGCCACCCATCCTCATCCACCGCCTTCAACCGCGCGAGCGCCGCTTCGGCCTCGGCCCGCAGCGCCTCTTTCGCGTCGGCTTTCACCGTCTCGACTTCCGCCACCAACGCGTCGATCTCGGGCAGGGGCGTGTCTGTCGCGGCCGAGAGCGCCTGCAGGGCCTCCAGCACTTTGCCGAGTTGTTTGCCGTAGCTCGCGACCTCGCGCACGACCTTTTCCTCGATCGCGGGGCTGCCTTTGATGTCGGGGGACAGAAAGCGCGGCGTGATCTCTTGGGTCACGTCACCGGAAAAGGGCGCGCGGAAAATCGGGGACCAGATGTCAAACGGGGTCGGCATGGCAATACTCCTGATGAAAAATACCGGAAGTATCGCTGCGGTGCAGAAAATCTGTCAAGTGGGCAGGCGGGCTGCCCTTGCCCCGCCCTTAGAGCGAGCGGTCGATGGCCGCGCCCGCGTTGGTGATATCACGCCCAACCCCTTGCACGGTTTCACAAGCAGCAAGACCAAGGATGGCGATGATCAGGGCGATACGGGTCATGGAAGGCTCCTTCGAGAGTGATGTTTTGGCAATCCTAGCACCGCCCCCCGCCGTGGCAAGAGAGTGCATCGCGTATGTACAGGGTGTGTACGCTCTGTGTACAGGATGTTTACGCCAGAAATGCGCTAACCGCCGCTGCGAACTCGCGCGGTTTTTCCGCATGCAGCCAGTGCCCCGCGCCGGGAATTTTGGCAAAGACCGCATTCGGGAAAAGCGCCTTGATCTGCGGCCGTGCCTCGCGCTGGACATAGGGCGAATTGGCCCCCGACAGGAAAAGCGTCGGCCCGTCGAATTGCCCTGAGATTTCCGGAAATCCGATGATCTTGTCCATCTCGGCGGCCAGCACATCCAGATTAAGCCGCCAGCGTTTCTCTTTCATATCAAGGCTTTGGAGCAGAAAATCCGCGACACCCGGTTCCAGCCCTGTCAGCTGCGCCTTGGCGTCCCCGCGGCTTTCGATACCTGCCAGATCAACGCGCCGCATCGCCGCAATCGGCCCCATCTGGCTATGGGTATAGGTCACAGGCGCGATATCGGCCACGATCAGCCGGTTCACAAGCGCAGGCTGCGTCAGCGCCAGCACCATCGCCGCCTTGCCCCCCATAGAATGTCCAATGACATCAGTGGGTTGCGTGATAACCTCGGCCAGATCGGCCGCCATATCAGGATAGCTGTGACTGTCATACCATGCGCTGCCCGCATGATTGCGCATATCAACGGTGATCACGGGCCGCGTGGCCGACAACCGCTTGGCAATCACCCCCCAGTTCCGCGCGGACCCGAACAGCCCATGCGCGATCAGCAAAGGTGTGCCCGCAGGCCCGTCATATGTCACCGTGTTCAACATGCATCTACTTGCTACCTGTCTGTGCCATCGTGTGCCAGAGGGATTGAGCAAATTTCCGACACGCACTAACGGTTGCCCCATGGCAGAAACGATGCGTCAATTGGTGGATGAGGTGCGTGCCGCGTTGCAGGACAAGCTGCGCGTCCGCGGGCGTACGTTGGAAAAGCAGCTCCGCAGGGCAGGGCGTCAATTGCCCCGCCACGTCCGCAATGATGCCACCTATTTGGCGCAGGCTGTGGCGTTGAGTGACAACCCCAAACTTGCGCGCATGATCGATATGGCCAAGGCAAAAAAGGCCCATCGCAATATACTGGCCCATCTGGAGACGGTCGATATTGGCGCGCAAAGACGCAATGCCGCACTGAATATGCTGGCATCGGTCATGTTTGCATTGCTGGTGACGGGGGTTCTGCTGCTCGGCGTGATGTGGCTGCGCGGCTTTATCTAGGCAGCGGGCGTGCTGCCCGGCGTTGCCGCCGGGCTGCTTGATCTTTTACAGGTTCGGATAAATCGGGAAGCGGTCACAGAGCGCTTCGACTTCGGCGCGAACTTTGGTTTCGACGTCACCGTTGCCGTCCTCACCATTGGCGGCCAGACCTTCGGTCACTTCCACGATCCAGTCTGCGATCTGGCGGAATTCAGGCTCGCCAAAGCCGCGTGTCGTACCGGCGGGTGACCCCAGACGGATACCGGATGTGACCATCGGGCTTTCCGGATCAAAGGGGATGCCGTTTTTATTGCAGGTGATATGGGCGCGCTCCAACGCCTTCTCGGTCGCGTTGCCTTTGACGCCTTTGGGGCGCAAATCAACCAGCATCAGGTGCGTGTCGGTGCCGCCGGTGACAATATCAAGGCCACCTTTCATCAGCTGGTCGGCCAGCGCTTGGGCGTTTTTGACAACCTGTTCCTGATAGGTCTTGAATTCAGGGCGCAGTGCCTCGCCAAAGGCGACAGCCTTGCCTGCGATCACATGCATCAGAGGGCCGCCCTGAATGCCCGGGAAGATGGCCGAGTTGAACTTCTTCGCCAGTGCCTCGTCATTGGTCAGGATCATACCGCCGCGAGGGCCGCGCAGGGTTTTGTGGGTTGTCGTGGTCGCCACATGCGCATGGGGGAAGGGCGAGGGGTAAAGCCCCGCTGCCACAAGACCTGCGAAATGCGCCATATCCACCAGAAGGTAGGCCCCGACGCTATCCGCGATTTCGCGCATTTTTGCAAAGTCGATGATGCGCGGAATGGCCGAGCCGCCGGCGATGATCAGCTTGGGCTGATGTTCGGTTGCCAGTTCCTGCACCTGATCATAATCCAGCAGGCTGTCCTGCTGACGCACACCGTATTGGATGGCGTTATAAATTTTGCCTGACTGGTTCGGTTTTGCACCATGTGTCAGGTGGCCACCCGCATCAAGCGACATGCCAAGGATGGTGTCGCCCGGTTTGATCAGCGCCTGAAACACACCCTGGTTAGCCTGAGACCCGGAATTGGGTTGCACATTGGCAAAACTGCAGCCGAAGAGTTCGCAAGCGCGCTCAATGGCGAGGTTCTCGGCCACATCCACGTGCTCGCAGCCGCCGTAATAGCGCCGGCCGGGGTAGCCTTCGGCGTATTTGTTGGTCATCACGCCGCCTTGCGCTTCCATCACGGCGGCACTGACGATGTTTTCCGACGCGATCAGTTCGATCTCTTTGCGCTGGCGTTTCAGCTCTGCCTGCATCGCGGCGTGCAGCGCCGGATCGCGCGTTTCCAGTGTTTCGGTGAAAAATCCGTTGTCGCGGACAGTGACGTTCATGGGTGCATCCCCCCTAAAGGTGCCAAAAAATAACAGACTTGCGCCCTCTTACCCTAGGTCGTGCCGCGCCAAAAGCATCAAAACGACCAAGATGTTTATGAGCGCGCCATTAAGGGTTTCGTATCGGCGGCTTGCGTTTCGGGTCCGATCACCGCACAACTTATCGGAACTGAAAGGTTTTTATGTCATGCCGCGCCCCAAGATCGCCTTTGTCGCCAGTCCCGTGCCGATTGCACAAAACGCCTTGCGCGCTTTGGCCGCAAAGCATGGGGACGTGCCGCAGGATGAAGCTGATGTGATCGTTGCCCTCGGGGGGGATGGTTTCATGCTCCAGACCCTGCATGCCACGCAGGGACTGGATGTGCCTGTCTACGGGATGAACCGCGGCACTGTCGGGTTCTTGATGAATGAATATCACGCCGACGATCTGCAGACGCGGCTGGATGAGGCCGAGGAGGAGGTTATCAACCCGCTGACCATGACCGCGCTGACCGTTGATGGCGCGATGCATGAGGCGCTGGCAATCAACGAGGTCAGCCTGCTGCGCGCGGGCCCACAGGCGGCGAAACTGCGGATTACTGTGGATGGCAAGCTGCGCATGAATGAGCTTGTTTGCGATGGCGCGCTGGTGGCAACGCCTGCGGGGTCAACGGCCTACAACTACTCCGCCCACGGGCCGATCCTGCCCATCGGGTCGGACGTGCTGGCGCTGACGGCAATGGCCGCCTTCCGCCCCCGCCGCTGGCGCGGGGCGCTGTTGCCGAAACGGGCCGTCGTGCGGTTTGATGTGATTGATCCGGGCAAACGCCCCGTGATGGCCGATGCCGACGGGAAATCGGTGCGCAACGTGGTGAGTGTGGAAATTCATTCAGAGCCCAGCATCCGCCACCGGATCCTGTTTGATCCGGGGCATGGGCTGGAGGAACGGTTAATTAGGGAGCAGTTTGCCTGAACCCACGGGCCATGAGGCGCGGATGGAGAACTGCAATGCTGGCATAGTTGGCCTTTTCATTTCTCACAAAATCAGCCTCACAGCACAACCGGCCGGCGCAGTCCGGCCATCGCCCGACCTCCCCCAGGAGGGCGATTTTGCAACACTTTCAAAGGTATCCAACCCCGCTTTTGCGGCACGCCCCCGTGCCTCTGACGCCGCACAGCCCTCCAGGTCGGACGATGGCTGGACTGCGCCTCGGGTGCGAAGCCGCCATGCCCGACCTAACCCCGAGCATACCCCAACGGCTTCAACGCGTCCCTGATCTCATCCAGAATGGCCGGATCATCGATTGTCGCAGGCATCTTGAAGTCTTCGCCATCGGCGATCTTTACCATCGTGCCGCGCAGGATCTTGCCGGATCGCGTCTTGGGCAGACGGTCCACCACGGCGACCAGTTTGAACGCAGCCACGGGGCCGATCGTATCGCGCACCCGTTTGACGCAATCTTTCACGATCTGTTCCGGCGTCGTTTCACAGCCTTTGTTGAGGCAGACAAACCCCATGGGCAGTTGCCCTTTAAGCTCGTCTGTCACCCCGATCACGGCGCATTCACCGATGTCGGGATGCCCCGCGAGCACCTCTTCCATCGCACCCGTCGAAAGCCGGTGCCCCGCCACGTTGATCACATCATCCGTGCGCGCCATGATGTAGAGGTACCCGTCCTCGTCGATCATGCCCGCATCGCCGGTTTCATAGTAACCCGGGAAGGTCGTCAGGTAGGATTTCACAAAGCGGTCTTCGGCGTTCCAGAGCGTCGGCAACGTGCCGGGGGGAAGCGGCAGTTTGACAGCAATGGCACCCAATTCGCCGGGTTTCATCGGGTGGCCAGCTTCGTCCAGAATCTGCACGTCATAGCCCGGCATCGCGACAGTGGGCGAACCGATCTTGACGGGCAGCGCCTCGATCCCTGCAGGGTTGCCCGCGATGGTGTAGCCGGTCTCGGTTTGCCACCAGTGGTCATAGACCGGCACGCCCATAATACGCTGGGCCCATTGAATCGTGTCAGGGTCCGCACGCTCACCTGCCAGATACAGCGCGCGCAGGCCGGAAATATCGTAGTTCTTGATCAACTCGCCCTTGGGATCCTCGCGTTTGATCGCGCGGAATGCTGTGGGGGCGGTGAAGAAGGATTTGACGTTATATTCTTCAATGACGCGCCAGAAGGTGCCTGCGTCGGGTGTGCCTACCGGTTTGCCCTCGAAGACGACGGTGGTGTTGCCGTGGATCAAGGGCGCGTAGCAGATATAGGAATGGCCCACGACCCAGCCCACATCCGAGGCAGCCCAGAAAACTTCGCCGGGATCGACGTTGTAGATTGCCTTCATCGTCCAGTTCAGCGCCACAAGGTGGCCTGCGGTGGGGCGGACCACACCTTTGGGCGCGCCGGTCGTGCCCGAGGTGTAGAGGATATAGGCGGGATGATCGCCTTTGACGGGCACACATTCAGCAGGTTCAACACCGGCCTGAAACCCGTGCCAGTCGTAATCACGCCCCTCGATCAAGGCGGCAACTTCCTGTTCGCGTTGAAAGATGACGCAGAAATCGGGCTTATGCGTCGCCATCTCTATGGCTCCGTCCAGCAAAGGCTTGTAATGCACGACGCGCCCCGGCTCGATCCCGCAGGACCCTGCGATGATCGCCTTAGGGGTAGCGTCATCAATGCGCACCGCCAGTTCGTTGGCCGCAAAGCCACCAAATACAACCGAGTGGATCGCGCCCAGTCGCGCACAAGCAAGCATTGCCTCGAGCGCTTCTGGGATCATCGGCATGTAGATGATGACGCGGTCACCTTTTTCGACGCCTTTGGCGCGCAAGGCCCCCGCAAGCGAGGCCACGCGCGTCTGCAATTCCGCATAGGTGATCGTGTGCTTGGTATGGGTGACGGGGCTGTCATAGATGATTGCCAACTGTTCGCCGCGCCCGTTTTCCACATGGCGGTCAACGGCGTTGTAACAGGTGTTCACCTTGGCATCGGTGAACCAGCGGTAAAGCGGGGCCTTGCTGTCATCAAGCGCCTTTGTCGGGGGGGTGACCCAGTCGATTGATTTGGACTGCTCCATCCAGAAACCTTCCGGATCGTTCTGCCACGCGCCGTAAACCTCAGCATATCCCATGTCGTCCTCCCAAACGTATTGGCAGGATTGTTACGGTTCGGGTCAAGCCTCTGCAAGCATCGCTGCGGCGCAAATGACCGATCTAGTCAAAAACTTAACTAGCCGTAATGCGCCACGGGTGTCCCTGCAATGGCGGACATGTTCAAAAGGCCGCGCGCGGTGATGGATGGTGTCACGATATGACAGCGGTTGCCCATCCCCATCAGGATCGGCCCGACCTCGAGCCCGCCCCCCTTCATCTTCAGGATATTGCGCACGCCAGAGGCGGCATCTGTGTTGGCAAACACAAGGGTGTTGGCGGCCCCCGGAAGGTGCGCCGCAGGGAAGACGCGGTTGCGCAGTTCCACATCCAAAGCGGCATCGACATGCATTTCGCCCTCATAGGCAAAATCACGTGGCGCACTGTCGAGGATTTCCATCGCCGCGCGCATGCGGCGTCCGCTGTCGCTTTCAAGATTGCCGAACTGGCTGTGCGAACACAGTGCGATTTTTGGATCAACACCAAAGCGGCGCACGTGCCGTGCCGCTCCGATCACGGTCTCGGCGATTTGGGCGGGCGTTGGTTCGGGATGCACTTGGGTGTCGGCAATAAAGAGCGGGCCATCCTCAAGGATCATCAACGACAGACCCGCAATGGGGTGATAGCCGTCAGTGCCCAGCACCTGACTGACGTAGTTGAGGTGCCAGAGATACTGGCCGAATGTGCCACAGATCATGCTGTCAGCCTCGCCGCGTTGCACCATGACGGCGGCAATCGCGGTGCTGTTGGTGCGCATCACGGCCTTGGCCAGATCAGGGGTCACCCCCCGACGGGCCATCAGATCGTGATAGGTGCCCCAATAATCCCGATAGCGTGGATCGTCCTGGGGGTTCACGATGCTGAAATCCACACCCGGTCTGATTTTCAGGCCCGCGCGTTCGCAGCGTGCCGCGATCACCTCGGGACGGCCGATCAGGATGGGCGTATCTGTGGTTTCTTCCATAATCGCCTGAGAGGCACGCAGCACGCGCTCGTCCTCGCCCTCGGCAAAGACGATCTGGCGGGTGACTGTGCGCGCAGCCTCGAACACAGGACGCATGATCATGGCGGATTTGAACACGGAACCGTCAAGTGCCGCCTTATAGGCCTGCATATCGTCGACAGGGCGGGTGGCGACACCTGTTTCAATCGCGGCACCGGCCACGGCGCTGGCGACAACACCCATCAGGCGCGGATCAAAGGGTTTCGGGATCAAATAATCGGCCCCGAAGGTCAGTTTCTCGCCTTGATAGGCCGCCGCGGCCTCGGCGCTTGTTGTGGCGCGGGCAAGTGCGGCGATGCCTTCGACGCAGGCAATCTTCATCTCGTCGTTGATCTCGGTCGCGCCAACATCCAGCGCCCCGCGGAAGATGAAAGGGAAGCACAAGACGTTGTTGACCTGGTTTGGAAAGTCGCTGCGCCCCGTGGCGATGATCGCGTTGGGGTTCACTGCGCGGGCTGCTTCGGGGTCAATTTCAGGGTTGGGGTTGGCCAATGCAAAAATGATCGGGCGTTCGGCCATTTTGGCAACCATCTCGGGCTTGAGAACGCCAGGTCCGGACAATCCAAGGAACAGGTCAGCGCCTTCAATCACTTCGGCCAGCGTTGCAGGCGTTGTCCCTTGGGCGTATTCGGCCTTTTGTGGCGTCATGTCTTTTTCGCGGCCTTCGTAGACAAGGCCCTCGATATCGCAAAGGTAGACATTCTCGCGCTTCACGCCCAGTTTCAGCAGCATATTCAGACAGGCAATGCCCGCCGCACCGCCGCCCGTGCTGACGATCTTGATCTCTTCGAATGTTTTGCCGGCGATCCGCAAAGCATTGGTCGCCGCGGCACCGACAACAATTGCTGTGCCATGCTGGTCATCGTGGAAAACGGGGATATTCATCCGCTCGCGGCAGATTTTCTCGACGATAAAGCAATCAGGGGCCTTGATGTCTTCAAGGTTGATCGCGCCGAATGTCGGCTCAAGCGCGCATACGATATCGGCGAGCTTTTCCGGGTCGGGCTCATTCAGTTCGATATCAAAGCAATCGATATTGGCGAATTTCTTGAATAGAACCGCCTTGCCTTCCATCACCGGTTTGGAGGCCAGCGCACCGATGTTGCCAAGGCCCAAGACGGCCGTGCCATTTGTGACAACCGCCACCAGATTGCCGCGCGAGGTATAGTCGCGGGCGGTGTCGGGATCATTCTTGATCTCGATACAGGCCTCGGCAACACCGGGTGAGTAGGCGCGCGCAAGATCGCGGCCTGTGGCCAGTGGCTTTGTGGCGCGGATTTCGAGTTTTCCGGGCTTGGGGTACTTATGATAGTGAAGTGCGGCCTCTCTCAGGCTGTCTTTTGCATCGTCTGTCATAGCGTCCTCCAAATATGGTTTAACGTTAAACCATTTTCCCTTGTCCCTACGGAAAGCACAGCGCGGGGTCAATTGCGTAGCGCCTACTCTTGCAAATATTTTGCGACAAGGACAGGGTGCAAAAGATGACAGAGTTGAATGAAATACGTGCCGAGCTGTGCCTGCCAACAACTGACCTGCGGGCTGATCTCGGGTTTTTCGGCGGCACCTTGGGGATGCGGCTCGATATGATTTATCCTGCCGATGACCCCTCCGTGGCGGTCTATTCCGGTCACGGTGTGCGGGTGCGGCTTGATCAGGGCACCGGCGATAGCCCTGGCCTTTTGCGTATTCTGACGGATGATGCAGGATTTGCGGATGGGCAAAAGACGCTGACATCCCCGGGTGGCACACGGGTTGAGGTGCATCCGCTGCACCCGCCCTTGGAACTGCCGCCAACCGATCACGCCTTTGTCGTCCGCCGCCTTGCGGATCAGGCACCTTGGGTGATTGGCCGCGCAGGTATGCAATATCGTGACCTGATCCCGACCCGTTTGGGCGGGTCGATCATTGCCAGCCATATTCGTATTCCAGACGGCGGGCCGGTTCCGGATATGGTGCATTTTCACAAGGTCGGGTTTCAGTTGATCTTCTGCTACCGTGGCTGGGTCGATGTGGTCTATGAGGACCAAGGTCCCCCGATCCGCCTGACCGCAGGTGATTGCTTTATCCAGCCCCCCGAAATCCGCCACCGCGTGCTGGAAGCCTCGGACGGGATTGAAGTGATCGAAATCGGTGTGCCCGCAGAACACATCACCGAGATTGATCACGACATGACGTTGCCGACACCGCACCTGCGGCCTGATCGCGAATGGCAGGGACAGAAGTTTGTCTTCAACGAAGGGGCCAAGGCCGCGTGGGAGCCTGCCCGCCTGCCAGGTTTCATCGCGCGTGACACGACAATTGCGACAAATACGAAAGGCGTTGCAGGTGTACATGTCCTGCGCAAAGGCGCGGGCGATCCGGTCTGGTCCAGCCATGATGCCGACATCCATTTTACTTTTGTGATGGAAGGCACGATGACATTGGAAGGAGAGGGCAAAGACCCGTTCGCCTTGTCCCCCGGTGATGCCTTTGTGATCCCGCCGGGTATGCAGACGCGCTATGCCGATCCCTCGGATGATCTGGAGCTACTTGAAGTCACCTTGCCGGGCGTCTTTACGACGACCTAAGCCTCTTGCATCCGCACGCGGTCCGTCACACTCTGGACACCATCAATACCGGAGGCCTTATGTCATTGATTGATCACGCGCGCGCGGTTCGCGAAAACGCCTATGCGCCATATTCGAAATTCAAAGTCGGGGCGGCGCTGCGGGCGACCTCGGGTGCTGTGCATGTCGGCTGCAATGTCGAGAACGTGGCCTATCCCGAAGGCACCTGCGCCGAGGCTGGCGCGATTGCCGCGATGATTGCGGCAGGCGATACCGCTATCGCTGAAATCGCTGTGATTGCCGACAGCCCCAAACCCGTCAGCCCCTGTGGCGGATGTCGCCAGAAGATCGCGGAATTCGCCAAGGGCGATGTCAAAGTCACCCTGACAACTATGGATGGAACAGTGCATGAAACCACGGTCGCAACCCTGTTGCCGGGCAGTTTCGACGCAGACTATATGAGCCGCGTCTGACATGGACGCCCGTGCTATCATCGCCGCAGTCAGGGACAAGAGGGCCCCCACGCAGGAGGAACTGACATGGTTCGCCAAAGGGTTGGCCAGTGGTGCGGTCAGTGACGCGCAAGCGGGTGCTTTTGCCATGGCGGTGGTGTTGAACGGGCTGGGTGATGCGGGCCGCACGGCGCTGACGATCGGGATGCGCGATAGTGGCGACGTGATGACCTGGGATTTGCCGGGCCCCGTGATTGACAAACATTCAACCGGCGGTGTTGGCGATTGTGTGTCGCTGATCCTTGCGCCGGTGCTGGCGGCCTGCGGCGTCTATGTCCCGATGATTTCAGGGCGTGGTTTGGGGCATACCGGCGGCACGCTGGACAAGCTTGAAGCGATCCCGGGTGTGAACATCAACGTCTCTGAAAAGCAGTTGCGCCTGATCACCCGCGAGGTGGGTTGCGCGATTGTCAGTGCGACCGGCCAGATTGCCCCTGCCGACCGCCGCCTTTACGCGGTCCGCGATGTGACGGCGACTGTCGAGAGCATTGATCTGATCACTGCGTCGATCCTGTCCAAGAAGCTGGCGGCGGGGCTGGATAGCCTGATACTGGACGTCAAATGTGGTACGGGTGCGTTTATGAAAACGCATGATGAGGCGCGTGCGCTGGCACGGGCGCTGGTAACTGCCGCCAATGGTGCGGGTTGTACCTCGGCGGCAATGATCACGGATATGAATGAACCTCTGGCCCCCGCGCTGGGTAATGCGGTCGAGGTGGCGATCTGTATGGAAGTACTGGCGGGCAATACAGAGGTCGCACCGCGGCTCTATGACCTGACCGTCGGGCTGTGTACCCAGCTTTTGATGATGCAGGGCGAAGAGACCGCCCCTGCCGTGCAGCGCGTCAAGGAGGCCCTCAGCAGCGGTGCCGCGATGGAGCGGTTTTCCCAGATGATTGCAGCCTTGGGCGGCCCGCCCGATATGGCGCAGGACTGGCATACGCATTTGCCCAAGGCGCCTGTTGTGGGCGATGTGACCGCGCCTGCGTCGGGCTATATCTCGGCCATTGATGGTGAGGCGCTGGGCCTTGCGGTCGTGGCCCTCGGGGGCGGACGGAATGTGGAGACCGATCAGGTTGATCCGGCGGTGGGTCTGACCGAGGTCGTCCGGCTTGGTGCAAAAGTTTCGCGCGGCGATCCACTTTGCGTGGTTCATGCCGCTGATGAGGATGCGGCCATTGCCGCGGCGATGGCGGTTCAGGCCGCCATGACAATCGGTGAGGCGGTCACCCCCGGCCCGCTGGTTATTGAAGGAATGACCTGATGGCACGCGCCTTTTTGATCGTCATTGACAGCGTCGGGATCGGCGGGGCACCGGACGCGGACCAGTTTTTCAATGGTCAACTGCCCGATACAGGTGCCAATACCGTCGGTCACATTGCGCGGGATGTCGGCCTCAATGTGCCGACACTTGAGGCGCTGGGTTTGGGTGCTGCGGTAAAGCTCGCCTCGGGCGAGGCAGCGGTCGGTCTGGATGCCACCCCAACAGGCGCATGGGGCGCTGCAACGGAAATCTCGCGCGGGAAGGATACGCCGTCAGGCCATTGGGAACTCGCCGGTGTGCCTGTGCCATGGGACTGGCATGTGTTTCCCGATGCCGACCCTGCCTTTCCACCGGAGCTTACTGCGCTGATCTGTGAACTGGCGGGGACCGAAGGTATCTTGGGCAATCGTCATGCATCGGGCACGGCGGTGCTGGATGAAGAGGGCGAAGCACACCTGCGCACGGGCTGGCCGATTTGTTATACATCGGCCGATAGCGTGCTTCAGATCGCCGCCCATGAAGAGGCGTTCGGGTTAGAGCGGCTGATCAAGCTCTGCCATGACCTTGCCCCCGCCGTGCATGATATGCGGGTCGGGCGGGTCATCGCCCGCCCGTTCCTTGGCGAAGTCGGCAATTTCAAACGCACTGCCAACCGCAAGGATTTCGCGATCGCGCCGCCGTCACCCACGATTTGCGATTATGTCCATGATGCAAGGCGCACTGTGCATGCGGTCGGAAAGATCGGCGATATCTTCTCGATGCGGGGGATTGATGATCTGCGCAAAGGGCGGGATGCGGCCCTGATGGGGCATATCCATGATTTGGCGGACGCGGCGGCGGACGGGGATTTTGTTTTTGCCAATCTGGTCGAATTCGACAGCGAATACGGACATCGGCGCGACGCGGCTGGATACCGCGACCATTTGCAGTGGTTTGACGGGGAACTGGCGGCACTTTTGCCCAAACTGAAACCCGATGATCTGTTGATCGTCACCGCAGACCATGGCAATGACCCCACATGGGCTGGCACTGATCACACGCGTGAACGCGTGCCGGTTTTGGTGCATGGCTTGGGCGCGCGCGCGCTGGGCCAGCTGCAATTTGTTGACGTGGCCGCCACCGTTGCCGCCCATTTGAATGTGCCTTACGCAGGCCAAGGAAAGAGCTTTTTATGAGTTTTCGCACCCTCCCCAAAGTCGAGCTGCATACACATCTCGAAGGTTGCGCGCCGCCGGATTTTATCAAAGGGCTGGCTGCGGAAAAGAAGATAGATATCAGCAAGATATTCACGGCTGACGGCGGCTATGCCTTTCGCGATTTCGACCATTTCCTGAAGGTCTATGAGGCGGCGTGCACGACACTGCAAACGCCTGATGATTTTCGCCGCCTCACCATGGCCGTGCTGGAAGAAACGGCCTTTCACGGTGTCGTCTATATGGAAACCTTTGTGTCCCCTGATTTTTGCGGCGGTGGCGATCTGGCAGCTTGGAAAGATTACCTTGCCGCGATGGAAGATGCAGCAGCCGAAGGTGAAGAGAAGCTGGGGATAACCCTGAAAGGGATTGTGACAGGTATCCGCCATTTCGGGCCCGAGGCCTGCAAACCCGCCGCACGCTGCGCCGCCGAAACTTACGGTGATTTCATCGTGGGCTATGGCATGGCCGGCGGCGAAATGGTCGGACGCCCCGGCGACTATCGCTATAGCTTTGACATGGCACGCGAGGCGGGGATGCCGCTGACCTGCCATGCGGGCGAATGGGGTGGGGCGGCGATGGTGTCTGAAACCCTGCGCGAATTGAAAGTATCGCGCATTGGTCACGGGATAGGGGCGATTACCGATCCTGCGCTGATTGAAGAGATCGCCGAGAAAGAGATCGTGCTCGAGGTCTGCCCGGGCTCGAATGTGGTTCTGAAAGCTGTCAAAGACTGGGACAGCCACCCGATTGCGAAACTGCGTGACGCCGGTGTGAAGGTGACTGTTTCAACAGATGACCCGCCCTTCTTTCACACGACGATGACCGACGAATACGAGATGCTGCACCGCACCTTTGGCTGGGATGAGGACGATTTCAGAGCCCTGAACGAAACGGCCATTGCCGCAGCCTTTTGCAATGACGCCACCAAAGCTCGCATCACCAAAAAACTGGAGCCCGCCACATGACCGAACATGTCACCCACGTCACCCACCCGTTGGTCCAGCATAAGCTGACATTGATGCGCCAGAGTGATACATCGACGGCCTTGTTCCGCCAACTGTTGCGTGAAATCAGTCAGTTGCTGGCCTATGAGGTGACCCGTGGTCTGCCGATGACAACCAAACGTATCGACACGCCGCTGGAACCAATGGATGCGCCGGTGATTGACGGCAAGAAGCTGGCACTTGTGTCGATCCTGCGGGCGGGGAACGGGCTTCTGGATGGGGTATTGGAATTGATCCCGTCTGCTCGTGTCGGTTTTGTCGGCCTTTACCGCGATGAGGAAACACTCAAGCCGGTACAGTATTATTTCAAGGTGCCAACAGAACTCGAAGACCGTTTGGTCATTGCCGTCGATCCGATGTTGGCAACCGGCAATTCCTCTGTTGCGGCGATTGACCTGTTGAAACAGGCAGGGGCAACAAATATCCGGTTCCTTTGCCTGCTGGCCGCACCCGAAGGGATAGCGCGCATGCGTGAGGCCCATCCCGATGTCCCGATTGTTACAGCGGCAATTGATAGCCATCTCAACGAGAAAGGCTATATCGTGCCGGGCCTTGGCGATGCCGGTGACCGGATGTTCGGGACAAAGTAACGCCTAGATATTGCAGATATTCTGTAGGCTGACCCAGTCGCTATCTGTCAGGATGAGGGGGGCGGTCTGACCGTCAAGCGGATCAGGGCCGAGGTCCGGCATATTGCCACTGCGGGCATCTGCTGCCGCCAGATAGGGGCCTTGAGGTATCTGCGCTGCGGCCAGTGTCTGGCTTAAAACTGCGGCATCTGGTGTGGCCGCAGGGCCTGCCAGCAGAGTTGCCGCATTGTCGCGCAGGATCGCATCAGGGATTTCGCCGGTTGTCAGCAGACGGAATGTGGTGCCAAGCCCCGCTTGTTGCAGCAAGGCTTCCAGCGGATCCATGTGCAGAACCGAGGCGCGCGCGGCAAGAATAAAACCTGCGGCAACCGCCGGATCATCCGAAAGCTGCAACACCCCGTAATCGAGCGCCACGATGCTACCCGGCAAAGCCAACGCGCCTTGCGCAAGCGCGGGCACCACAATGATCCGCGCTGCGGTTTGCGGCCCGAAAAGCCGCCGTGCAAGACGTCCCGCCGCGGCATTTGCCCGTGGCGACTGACAGGCCGCACCGGTCTCTTCCTGCACATAGCCCAGAAGTTTCGTTCCGATCTCCATGCGCTTGGGGGCTGGCACCACAGCAAGGGTCTGCCGTGTCAACGCACCGGGTAGCCAGAAGATGGCCAAGAGCAAGGTCACAACGATCAGCCCAGCCGTCAGCCAATGGCGCAGGGTTCCCGGATGGGGGCGCGATTTTGCGAGGGCCTTACGCACTTCCTCGATCGCATCAATCATGGTGATGTCAGCGATTTCCAGTATCTCGCTGGCCTCTTCGTCTGGCGCGTAGATCGCAGGAGTCTCCTCGGGGTTTTGCCGGATCAACGCAGGCAGCGACCAATGGGCCAAAGGACGCCCCGTGGCATCCGCAATCACAAGTGTCGCATCGCCGAACGACAGCGTGACATCGCGGCGCTGCCCTTCCGGCTCAGACCGCCAGAGCGCTTCGCTTTCCAGCCGTACGTATCGGTCCAGTGCCGTCATCTGCTCTATGCCCTTTTGGTCACAGCGTACCGATTTCGGACTGGGTTGTCATGTCGGAAACAACCAGCGGGTGGTATCATGCGGCGCACGACCTGATGCCTCCGGCGGAAGTTTGATTGGACATGGAAAGTGGAAAGGTTGCGCGCTGGCCGGTTGCCCGGTCCAGGCTGATCTTTTCAGATCCCCGCCAGCGCGACTTTCCACGTCACGGTCATCAACGCTTCCGCCTGTACCGTAGCCGCGAGTTTAGAGTTGCTTGGTTAACGAAGCCTTGATTTTCCATGTCCAATCAAACTTCCGCCGGAGGCATCCTGCCGCCTGCCTAAAACGTCTTCGCCAGATTGCGGAGTTCAAACTTCTGGATTTTTCCGGTCGATGTTTTGGGCAGTTCCTGGAACACGACTTTCTTGGGGCATTTGAACCCTGCCAACCGTGTTCGCGTAAATGCGATGATATCTGCTTCTTCCGCGCTGGCGCCATCCTTCAGTTCGACAAAAGCACAGGGGACTTCGCCCCATTTGTCGTCCGGCTTGGCGACCACTGCACAGAGGTTCACTGCCGGGTGGTGCATCAGTGCACCCTCGACTTCGACCGAACTGATATTCTCACCGCCGGAAATGATGATGTCCTTGGCACGGTCGGAGATTTGCATCGCCCCGCCCGGGTGCTGGATTGCGAGGTCCTCGGAATGGAAATACCCGCCTGCAAAGGCCTTTTCCGTGGCTTGGGGGTTCTTGAGATAGCCTTTCATCACAGCGTTCCCGCGCATGACGATCTCGCCTTGTGTCGCTCCGTCACGCGGGACTTGCCGCATGTGTTCATCGACCACGGTCACATCTTCCATGATTGGAAAGCCGACGCCCTGGCGTGCCTTGATCGCCGCCTGGTCGGCTTCGGGCAGCGCATCCCATGCGTCATCCCAGATACATTCCGTGACGTGCCCGTATGTCTCGGTCAGCCCATAGACCTGTTTCACGTTGAACCCCAGTTTGCCGATCGCGGCCAGCGTTGCAGGGGCAGGGGGCGCGCCGGCAGTAAAGACCTCAACCACATGATCAAAGGTGCGGCGTTCGGCGTCTTTCGCGTTTACCAGCAGGTTGAGAACGATTGGCGCGCCGCCAAAATGCGTGATCTTTTCATCGCCAATCGCGTCGTAAATTGCCTTGGCCGTTATATCGCGACAACAGATCGCTGTGCCGCCCAAGGCGGGCAGCATCCACGTGTGGTTCCAGCCGTTGCAGTGAAAAAGCGGGACGATTTGTAGGTAGCGCAGAAAGAGCGGCAACTCCCAGCTGATCGGTGTGCCCATCGTCATCAGGTATGCACCACGGTGGTGATAAACCACGCCTTTGGGGCGGCCGGTGGTGCCGGATGTATAATTGAGCGCGAGGCTTTCCCATTCGTTCTCAGGGAGGATCCATGCGAACTCCGGATCACCTGTTGCCAGAAAATCCTCATAGTTCTGCTGCGCGCCCATTGCATGGACACCGGCCTGATCATCCGGCACTTCGATGATCATGGGGGCAGGGCCCTCCATCAGGTCAACTGCGGCCATGGCAAGCGGCAGGAACTGGCTGTCTACCAAAGCGACCTTCGCTTCGCCGTGGTCAAAGATATAGGCCACCGTATCCACATCCAGACGGGTGTTGATTGTATTCAGGACGGCACCACAGGCGGGAACACCAAAGGCTGCTTCGGATTGCGCAGGGATATTGGGAAGGAGTGTTGCCACAACGTCACCCGGTTGCACGCCAACCTTGGTCAGCGCCGAGGCCAGCCGCGAGACCCGCCGGTAATATTGGGCATAGGTTATTCTGGTCTTGCCATAGACCACCGCTTCACGATCAGCAAAGATCAGTGCGGCGCGCTGCAAATGCGACAAAGGCGTCAGCGGGACATAGTTCGCCGCCCGCTTTTCAAGCCCGGTTTCATCGCGCATCCAACCCATGACATGATCCTCCCGCAGATTGTCTTTGGACGGTGAGTATTGCGCTATGTTGTTGACTTGGAAAGTGGGAATTGGCCTGCGAGGGGTCCGCGGGATTGCCCTCCGTGCATCAATACTTAGTTGAATTGCTAACTATAGGTTCGAAGGCAGTGCTTTGTAGCGAAGCTTTCATCTTGAAATGCGCAATTCAAAGCATTGATTCTGAGAGAAAAATATTATGGCGCACCCCATGGGCGGGGTGCGCCATAATCGTTCAGGCCGCTTGGGCTGCTGCGCCGAAGCGCTTGTAGAACTCTTGCCCTTTATCAGCCATTTCACGCAACAGAGCAGGTGTTGTGAAACGTGCGCCGAATTCTTCGGTCAGCTGATCGCACCGCTCGGCGGCATAGGGTGCGCCGATGATGTCGAGCCAGCTGAACGGCCCGCCCGACCAAGGAGCAAAGCCCCAGCCGAGGATCGCACCCACATCGCCTTCGCGGATGTCTTCCAGCACGCCTTCTTCGAGCGCGCGGACCGCCTCCAGCACTTGCGCAAAGAGCAGACGGTGCTGCACGGTTGTCAGGTCTGGCTGTTCGTCCGCGACAGGATACTGCGCGGCAAGCCCATCCCACAGGCCCAGACGCTTGCCCTTGTCATCGTAGCTGTAGAAGCCCGCGTTGGATTTGCGGCCCAGACGGTTCTGGTCGAACATCCAGAACAGCACTTCATCGACTTCGCCATCGGGGTAGGCATCGCCCATCGCAGCTTTTGTCGCCTTGGCGATCTTCACACCTAGGTCGACAGAGGTTTCATCAACCAGTTGCAGCGGGCCCAGTGGCATGCCGACGAGCTTGGCCGCATTCTCGATCAGGGCCGGTTCCACCCCTTCCTTCACCATCCGAATGCCTTCGTTGATGTAAGGAATGATGCAGCGGTTGGCGTAGAAGAACCGTTCGTCATTGACGACAATCGGGGTTTTCTTGATCTGGCGCACATAGTCGAGCGCTTTGGCCACGGCCACATTGCCGGTCTCTTTGCCTTTGATGATCTCGACCAGCAGCATCTTGTCCACGGGGCTGAAGAAGTGGATGCCGATGAATTTCTCGGCGTCCACCGATGCCTTGGCCAGTTCGGTGATCGGCAGGGTCGATGTGTTGGTCGCAAAGATGCAGTCAGGGCCAGTGACGGCCTGCACCTTGGCAGTGACGTCGGCTTTGACGCCCACATCTTCGAACACGGCCTCGACGATCAGATCGCAGCCCTTTAGCGCGTCATAATCGGTGGTGGCGTTGATCAGGCCAAGGACGGTGTCTTTCTTCTCTTGGGTCACCTTCTTGCGGGCCATGCCCTTGTCCAGATGTGCCTCGGTATAGGACTTGCCCTTGTCTGCGGCCTCTTGCGTACTGTCGATCAGGACAACTTCGATGCCAGCCAGCGCCGAGACCATCGCAATGCCTGCACCCATCATGCCTGCGCCAATGACGCCGACCTTTTTGACCTTCTGGTCGGGGGCTTGGGGGCGGTTGGCCCCCTTTTCCAAAGCTTCCTTGTTGATGAAAAGGCTGCGGATCATAGCCGAGGACGAGGGGTTCATCAGGACATTGGTGAACCAGCGCGCTTCGATTTTCAGGGCCGTGTCAAAAGGCACCAGCGCCCCTTCGTAGACGGCGGATAGCAGGGCCTTGGCCGCAGGGTAAACGCCCTGGGTCTTGCCGTTGACCATTGCCGATGCGCCCACGAAGGTCATGAAACCGGCAGGGTGGTATGGTGCGCCGCCAGGCATTTTATAGCCCTTTTCATCCCATGGCTTGACGATATTCGGCTCGGACAGAACCCATGCTTTCGCCGCGGACAGCAGTTCGTCTGCGGGAACCACCTCGTCAATGACGCCAGCCGCTTTCGCCTTTTGCGGGTCGTTCAGCTTACCCTCAAGCAAGAGCGGCGATGCACCCATTGCGCCCAGCTTACGCGACAGACGTGTCGTGCCGCCAGCACCGGGAAAAATACCGACCATGATTTCCGGCAGGCCGATCTTGGCCTTGGGGTTGTCGGCAGCAAAAATGCGGTGACAAGCCAGCGGCACTTCAAGGCCGATACCAAGGGCTGTGCCGGGCAGGGCGGCTGCGATCGGCTTGCCGCCTTTGTTGGTCTTTGGGTCCATACCAGCGCGTTCGATCTTGCGCAGGATCGCGTGCATCCCCATCAGGCCGTCAAACAGGCCGCGCGCAGGATCGTCTCCTGCGCTGTCTTTCATCTTGGCGATGATGTTCAGGTCCATGCCGCCCGCAAAAGAGCCCTCTTTGCCGGACGTGATGATGACACCCTTGATGCCGTCATCTGCCAGCGCCTGATCAATCAGTGCGTCCAGATCGGTAAACCCTTGCTGGTTCATCACGTTCATGGATTTGCCTTGCGTATCCCAGACAATCGTTGCGACGCCATCGGCGTCAGTGGTCATGGTAAAGTCGGTCATTTCATTCTCCAAATCCGGGAGGTTATTGTTCAGTCCGCGCCGGGCGCGGTGTATCTTTGAGTGTGGCGCCTTGGCGAAAGGCCATCGCCTGCCACGAGGTATCGTTGATGGCATTCTCGGACGATGTGACCCGCCATGTGCCTTCGATGAATTCCAAGGTTGCCCAGACCTCATAGGGATCACGCAACCGGTTGCCGTTGCGCAAGAACTCGGTGGTGTGTGACGCGATGATTTTAGTTGGCGTCAATACCGCAGCACCGGTGCAGATCCGGATGAAATCGGTCACACCAAGCCCTTTCAGGTAACCGCGAAACGCGTCAAAGGCCTCTTTCATCTGGGCACAGGTCGTGATCAGCTGCTCATTTCCTTTGGTGCTGTATCGATGGGGGACATGTAAGGCGTTCTGAAAAGCGTCGAAATCATTCTCGAAATAGGCAGCGCAGATTTTGTCCAGCAGGTGCTGGTAAATTTCGACTGCCATTTCTTCGGTGATTTGCGACGCCATTGGTTACACCCGCTCGATGATGGTCGCGGCCCCCATACCTGAAGCAATACACAGCGTAGCAAGGCCTGTGCCTTGGCCCGTGCGCTCCAGTTCGTCCAGCAATGTGCCGATGATGATCGCACCGGTCGCGCCCAGCGGGTGACCCATCGCGATGGAACCGCCGTTGACGTTGACCTTGCTGTTGTCCACATCAAAGGCCTGCATGAAGCGCAGGACGACCGATGCGAACGCCTCGTTGACCTCGAAGAGATCAATGTCGCTGATGCTCATGCCGGAATCCTTGAGGATTTTTTCGGTCACAGGAACAGGGCCTGTCAGCATGATCGTCGGATCGGTCCCGATCTTGGCAGTCGCCTTGATCCGTGCGCGCGGTTTGAGGCCCATCGCCTCGCCCCATTCCTTGGACCCGATCAGCACGCCAGCGGCGCCATCCACGATCCCCGAAGAGTTGCCCGCATGGTGGATATGGTTGATCCGCTCCAGATGCGGGTACTTCATCAGCGCGACCTTGTCGAAGCCGGGCATGACTTCGCCCATGGCCTGAAACGCAGGGTTCAGTGAACCCAGTGTTTGCATGTTCGTCTCGGGGCGCATGTATTCGTCGTGATCCAGAATGGCCAAACCGTTGATATCGCGCACAGTGACGACGGATTTATCAAAGCGCTTGTCGTCCCAAGCGGCTTTCGCGCGCTTCTGGCTTTCCATCGCAAGCTGGTCGGCATCATCACGGCTGAACCCATATTCGGTGGCGATGATATCGGCAGAGATGCCTTGCGGGACAAAATACGTCTCCATCGCAATCGACGGATCAACGGCAATGGCCGCGCCATCCGAACCCATGGCAACACGACCCATCATCTCGACACCACCGGCGATATAGGCCTGACCTGCACCGCCCTTCACCTGATTGGCGGCAAGGTTCACCGCTTCCATGCCCGAGGCACAGAACCGGTTGATCGCGAGGCCGGGGATGGACTGATCCAGATCCGAGGCCAGCACGGCCGTGCGCGCAAGACAGCCGCCCTGTTCGCCGACTTGGGTGACGTTGCCCCAGATCACATCTTCAACGGCGTGACCCTCAAGGTTGTTGCGCTCTTTCAGCGCGTTCAGCACGCCTGCGGACAGGCGCGCAGATGTCACCTCGTGCAGGCTTCCGTCCTTGCGGCCCTTACCGCGCGGGGTGCGGATGGCATCATAGATATAGGCTTCGGTCATAGTGTCCTCCGGTTACGCAGGCGCAGGAAAGGCGCGCTGCATCAATTCATAAGGTGGTTTCCAACCGGGCTGGGCGGCGATGGCATCAAGCCAGCGGTTGATATTGGGGTAATCGGCACGGTCAAATGTGAACGGCTCGGGGTAAAACAGGTAGCCTGCGCAACTCAGGTCTGCGACGGTGATGTCATCACCGGCAAGCCACGCGTGATTGCTCAACTGATCGTCCAGCGTTTTGAGTGCGCTGGCCAGACGTCCCGCCAGAAAGGCGATGACATCGGCATTGCGTTTCTCTTCCGGCAGATAGTTCATTTGGAACCGCAGAATGCCTGCAATGCTCGAGACTTTGTGGTTGTCAAAGAACATCCACCGCAGCACTTCACGGCGTGCATCGGCGGAACGGCCGCCCATCTTGCCGGTCTTTGAGCTGAGGTAATCAAGGATCACGCCTGATTGCGTCAGGGTCAGGTCACCGTCTACCAGCACGGGCGCTTCGCCCATGATGTTCAATTCCCGGTATTCCGGACTGCGGCTCTCGCCTTTGAAGAAGTCGATGAAAACCGGCTCCCATTCGACATCCATCATCGAGAGCGCCATCGCGACCTTGTACGAATGGCCGCTTTCGCCAAAGCAATGCAGTTTCATGGTCATAGTGTAGGCCTCCCAACCCGTATCGGGGAATTCTGCGGGCAGAAATCCATTGAGGGCGCACCAAAAGCGGCGCGCCCTCAAAGAGCTTAGAAGTTCGCAGCCTCAAGCGCCATGACAGTATCGCCGCCGGTGTTGATGCGCGCGAGGTGCATCGCAGTGGCAGGTAGTTGGCGTGCCATGTAATAGCGGCCGGTCGCGATCTTGGTTTCATAGAACCCGGTGTCGGATGCGCCGCTTTCTAGTGCTTCCATTGCCGCTTTCGCCATGCGCGCCCACATCAGGCCAAGGCAGACATGACCCATCATGTGCATGAAGTCATATGACCCCGACAGCGCATTGTTCGGCTTGGTCGCGTTCTGCATGAAGTACATGCCAGCGGCCTGAAGATCCTTTGACGCCGCTTTGAGTGGCACCAAGAAGTCCTTGTTCAGGGCCTCATTGCCTTCGTTTTCCTTGATGAAGGTTTTGATCATCTCGAAGAACGCCATCACATGCTTGCCGCCATTCAGCGCCAGCTTGCGACCCACGAGGTCAAGCGCCTGCACGCCGTTGGCACCTTCATAGATCATCGCGATCCGCGCATCACGGGCGTATTGGGACATGCCCCATTCTTCGATATAGCCGTGGCCGCCGTACACCTGCTGTGCGGCTGTGGCGTATTCAAAGCCTTTGTCGGTCAGGAAGCCTTTGATCACAGGCGTCATCAATGAGATCAGGCCATCGGCATCCGCGTCTTGGTTCTTATGCGCGCGATCGATCAGATAGGCGCCCCAATAAGTGAATGCGCGTGCGCCCTCGACGAATGACTTCTGGTCCATCAGGTTACGGCGAATATCAGGGTGCACGATCAGCGGATCGGCAGGCCCGTCAGGGTTCTTGGCGCCGGTCACATCGCGCCCTTGCAGGCGGTCGTTGGCATAGGCCACGGCATTCTGATAGGCACTTTCGGCCTGGGCATAGCCCTGCAGGCCAACACCCAGACGCGCTTCGTTCATCATTGTGAACATGGCGCGCATGCCCTTGTGCTCTTCGCCGACAAGGAAACCGGTCGCTTCGTCATAGTTCATCACACAGGTCGAGTTGCCGTGGATGCCCATCTTTTCTTCGATCTTGCCCACGGACACGCCGTTGCGTGCACCCAGCGAGCCATCCTCGTTGACCATGAACTTGGGGACGATGAAGAGCGACACACCTTTGATGCCCTCAGGCCCGCCCTGAATTTTGGCCAGAACAAGGTGGATGATGTTTTCGGCCATGTCGTGCTCACCAGCCGAGATAAAGATCTTCTGACCAGAGATTTTGTAGGATCCGTCACCGTTCGGCACGGCCTTGGTGCGCATCAGGCCCAGATCGGTACCGCAATGCGGCTCGGTCAGGTTCATTGTGCCGGTCCACTCACAGGTGGTCAGCTTGGGCAGGTAGGTCTGCTTTTGCGCGTCAGACCCGTGCGCATAGATCGCGGAATAGGCGCCGTGTGTCAGGCCCTGATACATGTTGAACGCCATATTCGCGGACACAAACGGCTCCTGTGCGGCTGTGTGCATGACATATGGAAGGCCCTGACCGCCATACTCGGGGTCACAGTCCATGGCGGTCCAGCCGCCCTCTTTCATCTGCTGGAAGGCTTCTTTGAAACCAGTTGGCGTGCGCACGACACCGTTTTCCAGCACACAGCCCTCTTTGTCGCCGACCACGTTCAGCGGATGCAGCACTTCAGAGGCCACTTTGCCCGCCTCTTCGACCACAGCGGCGGTAAAGTCGCGGTCAAGGTCCTCAAAGCCCGGAATGTCCTGTTCGCTGACTTTCAACAGGTCATGCAGTACAAACTGGATGTCTTTGGTGGGTGCATTGTAGATTGGCATCTGAAGTCTCCGGTTGGTCGTTTTGGGGCGGCGCCTATGTGTCAGGCAGCCGCCGTTTTTTCTTTGGCCAGTTGGGCAAGCTTTTCAGCGCCCCAGGCCATCTGTTCTTTCAACTCGCCAATCGCCTCTTCCAACTCGGCCTTCTGGGCCTCCATGTCGGCAAGGTGGCGCTCGGCAAGAACATAGGTCTTTGACAGTTGCGCTTCTTGCCCGTCGTCCATGTGATAGAGGTCAAGCAATTGGCGGATTTCTTCCAACGAGAAGCCAAAGCGTTTGCCGCGCAAAATCAACTTCAGGCGCGCGCGGTCGCGTTTGGTGAAAAGGCGGCGCTGGCCTTCCCGAATTGGAAAAAGCAGTTCTTTGGCTTCGTAAAAACGAAGCGTGCGTGGTGTGACATCAAAGGCGTCACACATCTGACGGATATTCAATGTATCGGTCGTCATCACTCATATCTTTCTGTGCATGGGGTTAACGAATGCCACGCAACTGCAAAGGATATAGACAGCATACAAGTAAAGTTGACGCGCACGTAAACGTAACGTGGCGTCACGGTTCGGTTGACGAAAGGTCAGGAAAGATGACGCTGGGTGATGCGCAATAAAAAAACGGGGAAAACGCGGCGTTTTTCCCTCTAAACCGTAATTTTTACTGGTGTTGCTGAGTCGCGTTGACGGGCGCTGTCGCCTATCCGAGGGTCTTTGCCGTCTCGTCCCGCAGGTTCTTGAGTTCGGCAATCGTATCTTCAAGCTGCTTTTTCTGCTCGGCAAGCTCGACCAGTTGCTTGTCCGCCAGTGTCACCCATTCGTGCATCTGCGCCTCGGTGCCCTGATGTTCGTAGATCAAGAGCCATTGGCGGATATCCTCCAACGAAAAGCCGAACCGCCGTCCGCGCAGGATCAGTGTCATGCGCGCGAGTTCTTTTGCGCCATAAAAGCGCGACCGTCCTTCGCGTTCGGGCCGCAAGAGTTCGATATACTCATAGTAGCGCAAAGTGCGCGGTGTGACGTCGAATTTCGCGCACATCTCTTTAAATGACAGCCGTGTTTCGGACATCTGCTTCTCCCTCGGCGCAATGGTAGCGGCAACAAAGAAACGGGGCAATATGGATTGCTAGCCACCAGGCGCGTAGAGGTGGTCAAAACCGCAATTCAGCGTTACCCATCTCAAGAACCTTTCAGGAGCACACATGTCTGATGCGCAGAAAACCCGCCGCGATAAATTGGCCCGCCAGTTTATTGCCGCAATCCCGCATGCCCAGGCCTTGGGGATGCAGGTGACCGAAATTGATGACGGCAAGGCTGTGATCGCCATGGATTATGATGCCCGTTTCATCGGTGATCCCGAAACCGGGGTCATCCACGGGGGCGCTGTTTCGGCGTTGATGGATACCTGCGCAGGGGCGGCCGTGATGGCGCATCCGGCGGCAGCGCTTGCGACGGCGACGCTGGATTTGCGCATCGACTACATGCGCCCCGCCACTCCCGGTGACCGGATCACGGCAACAGCCGAGTGTTATCACGTGACCCGTTCGGTCGCCTTTGTGCGCGCCACGGCCGTGGATGCCGACCCGTCGCGCCCTGTCGCCACGGCTACAGGGGCCTTTACGATCGAAAGGGGCAAATCATGAGCCGCCGCCCTGAACCTGTGCAGGTCATCAAGCAGCGCCGTGATGCGACCCTTGCTGCGCTGGTCGCCGGCGTGCCTTACATCCAGTTTCTGGGTATTCGGATTGACCGGCGCGGCGATGAGCTTACCGCTATTTTGCCCTATGACGACAAGCTGATCGGCAACCCGATGTTGCCTGCCTTGCACGGCGGTGTCACGGCCGCCTTTCTGGAAGTGACCGCGATTGTTGAACTGAGTTGGGCCATGATCTGGGAGGATATGGAGGCGGGCAAGTACACGGACGATACGCCGCGCATTCAACTGCCCAAGACAATCGACTTTACCGTCGATTATCTACGCTCGGGCCTGCCGCGTGATGCCTATGCGCGCGCGCGCGTCAACCGTTCGGGCCGCCGCTATGCCTCTGTCCATGTCGAGACATGGCAGGATAACCGCAGCCGTCTTTTTGCCTCTGCCACGGGTCATTTCCTGATGCCCGAACGCGATGGCTAGCGCACTCACCCACAAACGGGTGCTTGCGATTGCCTTGCCGATTGTGCTGTCGAACGCGACGGTTCCGATTTTGGGGGCCGTGGACACAGGTGTTGTCGGACAATTGGGCGAAGCCGCACCGATTGGCGCGGTGGGCATCGGCGCGATCATCCTGTCTGCGGTCTACTGGATTTTCGGTTTCCTACGCATGGGGACCACGGGTCTGACATCTCAGGCAAGTGGGGCAGGGGACAGGGATGAGGTCGATGCGCTTTTGGCGCGCGCGCTCTTGATCGGCATATCGGCGGGCCTTGTGATGATCATCGCGCAGGTCGCGATTTTCAACGCTGCCTTCTGGATATCCCCTGCAAGCGCCGAGGTGGAAGCCTTGGCACGCGCCTATATGGTCATCCGCGTCTGGTCTGCCCCTGCCACAATTGCGCTTTATGGTATTACCGGCTGGCTGATCGCGCAGGAACGCACGCGGGCGGTGCTGGTCATTCAGGTGGGGATGAATGGTGCCAATATTGCCCTGAGTTTCTGGCTTGGCCTGCAACTGGGCTGGGGTGTTGAGGGTGTGGCTTGGGCCACGTTCATAGCCGAATGGGGCGGTCTGGTGTTGGGGCTGTGGTTTTGCCGCGGTGTCTTTGGGCGTGCGGCCTGGTTGTCGGCGGCGCGGGTGTTTGATCTGGTCCGGCTGAAGCACATGGCGCTGGTGAATTCCGACATCCTGATCCGCTCTGTTTTGTTGCAGGCGATCTTTGTGAGCTTCCTGTTCTTCGGCGCGGACTTTGGCGATGTGCAATTGGCTGCTAACCAGATCCTGATGCAGTTTTTGCAGGTCACCGCCTACGCGCTTGACGGGTTCGCTTTCTCTGCAGAGGCGCTCGTCGGTCAGGCGCTGGGCGCCCGTGCGCGGGCCGCTTTGCGGCGCAGTGCGGTGTTGAGCAGTCTGTGGGGCGGCATTGTTTGTGCAATCCTGGCGCTGAGTTTCGCGCTTTTTGGCGGGCGTGTGATTGATATTATGACAACTGCACCCGAAGTGCGCGAGGTCGCGCGCATTTACCTGCCCTATATGGTGCTGGCCCCGATTGTGGGCGTTGCGGCATGGATGCTGGACGGGATTTTCATAGGTGCCACCCGCACCAAGGATATGCGCAATATGATGGTGATTTCTGCGCTGGTCTATTTCACCACGGTGTTGCCGCTGATGGCGCTGTTCCAGAACCACGGGCTCTGGATGGGCTTGTTGCTCAATTTCGTGGTGCGCGGTGCAACGCTGGCGTGGAAATACCCCGCGCTCGAGGCCGAGGCCGACAGACCACGCTCAGGTCCAGTCGCCGCGCCCTGATCCCACAGCGTCGGCGACAGTCGCGAAACCATCGCGTTGCAGCAGAGTGTCGAGGCCTTGTGCGATCTCACCTGCGAGAGAAATGCCGCCGTAGACAAGGGCTGTGTAAAGCTGTACCGCAGAGGCCCCTGCGCGGATTTTCTGATAGGCCTGTTCCGCCGATCCAACGCCGCCCACACCGATAATCGGCAGTCTCGTCAGCCCTGCCAGTTGCGCGAGCACCCGCGTGGATTTTTCAAACAGCGGTTGGCCGGAGAGCCCGCCCATTTCCGCCTTATGCGGCCCATGCAGACCCGCGCGATCCAGCGTGGTGTTCGTGGCGATGATGGCGTCGATGCCCGAAGCATTTGCGACCTCGGCCACTTCTGCAAGTTCGTCGGTGCTCAGGTCCGGTGCGATTTTCAGGAAAACAGGGATCGGGTTAGCCAGCGTGGCGCGTGCCTGCATCACCCCGTCAAGCAGTGCGGCAAGCGCGGCTTTGCCCTGCAGATCGCGCAGCTTTTCCGTGTTGGGCGAGGAGACATTGACCGTCGCGAAATCCACGACCGGACCACAACGCGTCAACACCGTTGCGAAATCTGCGGCCTTGTCGGCACTATCCTTGTTGGCCCCGAGGTTCAGGCCGATCACGGCACCTTTAGGCCGTTGGGCAAGGCGGGTGGCAATCGCCTCCATCCCGTCGTTGTTGAACCCGAAGCGGTTTATCGCGGCCTGATCCTGGGTCAGGCGAAAGAGGCGGGGTTTCGGATTGCCGGGCTGGGCGCGAGGCGTGGCGGCACCAACCTCAAGAAAGCCAAAGCCGGTGCGTGAAAGCGCATGCAGCGCTGTTGCGTTCTTGTCAAAACCGGCGGCAAGACCGACAGGGTTTAGCAGGTCCAGTCCGGCCAAGGTGGTGCGCAATCGCGGGGACGTAACGGGACCGCTGCGCGGACCAAGCCCGGCGTTCAACGCCTTGAGCGCAAGCCCGTGGGCCGTCTCGGGGTCAAGCAGGCGCAGCGCGGGCAGACCGATTTGTTCTAGCGCTTTCATCACAACTCCGGAAACTGATGCACGCCGTCAACCACAGGCAATGGCTTGCTCCACACCACATCATCCATGCGCAGGGTGCGGTAAAGATGCGGGAACAGTACGTTTTCGCGGGCTGGCTCCCATTTCAGCGGGTCCAGCGTGTCGGCCTCGACCGCCAAGAGCACCAGTCCTTCAACACCGGCAAAGTATTTGGCCGCCGTCTCGGCCACGGTCGCTGCGGTCGAGAAATGG
Source organism: Yoonia sp. R78084 (assembly GCF_044595625.1). Lineage (NCBI taxonomy): Bacteria > Pseudomonadati > Pseudomonadota > Alphaproteobacteria > Rhodobacterales > Paracoccaceae > Yoonia > Yoonia sp. R78084. The sequence goes on along the minus strand of NZ_CP138993.1, from coordinate 2,007,382 downwards.
ATATAGCCATCCGCGACATCAATCGGTGCACCGACAGTTTCGCCGTCGGCCTGCAGTGTGGCCCATTCATCGGCCCGGAATATTTTATAAATCAGCATGCGGGTGTCATGGCTATTACACATGCGTTGGTCAAGCATCCACGCACAGTCAGTTGACGCAAGGGCCACTAAACTAGGCATTTATTAAATTTGACTCTCGCAAATCGCCTCGCCACTCTGACAACATTCCAACCTTGGGGGACCTAGACCTATGATGTTACGTATCATGACAACGACCTGTGCCATGGCCATGATGGCAAGCACAGCTATGGCCGAATACACTTTGCACGTTATTCACACCAATGACCTGCACAGCCGGATCGAGCCGATCAACCGTTTCGATTCGACCTGTAATGCCGAAGATAACGCGGCTGGCGAATGCTTTGGCGGGATCGCACGGGTCATTACGAAAATCAACGAACTGCGCGAGGAACTGGCAGGCGAAAACGTCATTCTGCTTGATGCGGGCGACCAGTATCAGGGCAGCCTGATGTACACGACCTATAAGGGTGATGTGGAAGCCGAATTCATGGAACTGATCGGCTATGATGTGATGGCTGTTGGCAACCACGAATTCGATGACGGTGACGAAGGTCTGCGCAAACTGACCGACGCGGTTTCCTTCCCTGTCATCTCCGGCAATATCGACGTCTCAAGCTCGAATATTCTGGCAGGCCAGGTCGACAACCATGTTGTTCTCGAAGTCGGAGGCGAGCGGATCGGCATCATCTCGGCACTGGCTGTTGATACGGCCGAGACATCCAGCCCGTCGGACGCGGTGATTTTCACGCCCGAGACCGAGAGCCTTGCGGCGGACGTCGCGGCTCTGGAAGCGGACGGTGTGACCAAGATTATCGCGCTTAACCACGTTGGTGTGACGAAGGATATGGCGATTGCCGAAAGCGTCGCAGGCATTGATGCGGTTGTGGGTGGCCACTCGCATACGCTGTTTTCAAACACCGAAGAAGGCGCGATGGCCTATCCGACGATGGTTGGTGATGTGCCCGTTGTGCAGGCCTATGCCTATTCAAAATACATCGGTCATCTGACACTGGTGTTCGACGACGCCGGCAATCTTACATCTGCGACGGGTGATACATATCTGCTGGATGCCAGCGTGGCGGAAGATGAAGCCGCGGTTGCGCGTGTCGCCGAACTGGCCGGTCCTATCGAGGTCATGAAGACCCGCATTGTCGCCGAGGCTGCAGATGTGATTACCGGTGACCGCGAAGTCTGCCGTGCGATGGAATGCCCGATGGGCAACCTTGTGGCGGATGCGATGCTTGATCGTGTCAAGGATCAGGGTATCCAGATCGCAATCCAGAACGGTGGCGGCCTGCGCGCAACCATCGACGCCGGTGAAGTGACCATGGGCGAAGTGCTGTCGGTGCTTCCTTTCCAGAACACGCTGTCGACCTTCCAGGTGACTGGCGCAGATATCGTCGCGGCGCTTGAAAACGGTGTTGGCCAGATTGAAGAGGGTGCAGGCCGCTTCCCTCAGGTCGCAGGCATGTCCTTTACGGTTGATGCTGCTGCAGCGCCCGGTTCGCGTATTTCTGATGTGATGGTCGGCGGCGCGCCGATTGATCTGGCAGCGACCTACGGCGTGGTTTCAAACAACTACGTGCGCAATGGTGGTGATGGCTACAGCATGTTCGAGGATGCAATGAATGCCTATGACTATGGTCCCGACCTCGCTGATGTGACGGCAGAGTACCTTGCCGCGAACGCACCCTATCAGCCTTATACGGACGGTCGCATTACCATGCGTTAGGCCCGATAGGTTGAAAATCAGATGCGCTGCGGGGAACCGTGGCGCATTTTTTGTTTCGGTGTGTAAAGGATTAATCAAACTTCATTCTTGACGCGCGCAAAGAAATTGTTTCCGATGGAAAAAGTGCGCTCGGTACAAAGGATGGGTCGCGATGGCCGAGAAAAAGATCAAGAATATGGAAGAGTTTTCAGCCGTCAGCGGTATTTCGCGGCCGACGGTGTCAAAGTTCTTCAACAACCCAGACAGCGTGCGCCAATCGACCCGTGCCAAGATCGAAGCGGCGGTCGAGAAATACGACTACCGACCCAATATTTTCGCGATGAACCAGAACCGCAAGCTGACTAAGAATGTCGGGATTGTGGTCCCATTGCTGACAGACCCGTATTTCGCCGAAATCGCGCGCAACCTGGAACAGCGCTGTCTTGATGCGGGCTATCGGCCCACGCTGTTCAGCGCGCATGGCGATCCTGCTCTCGAAGTCGAGGTTCTCGACAACCTTCGGTCGATGAAGCCGGCAGGTGTTCTATTGGCACCCTTAGGGCGCGCATCGGACCGCGTCGCCTTGGAGAAATTCTGTCGGGATGTGCCGACTTTGATTTTTGACAGTAGCGTGGATCAACTGGGTCTGGCCTTTGTCGGATCGGATAACTTTCAGTTTACATCGCACATTACGGACTATCTGTGCCGCACCGGTGAGCCTCCATGCTTCTTCGAGATGAAGACACCCGCAAACCCCAACGCGCACAGGCGCAGGCAAGCCTATCTGACCGCCATGGAAACCTTCGGCTATACGCCGCAGGTGATTTCGGTTGAAGGTGAAGGCTGGGGCTTTGAGGAGATCGGGCGTCTGGGGGGGCATGATGCCTTGGCGAACCGGAGCTTTGGCACCAATACGGTCCTGTGCAGCAATGACCGTTTGGCGATCGGTCTTTTAACGGCCTGTTATGAACGGAACGTCCGTGTGGGGCGCGGACCTGACTGTACAATTCGTGTGGCCGGGCAGGACGGGCATCCGCATTCACGCTATACCTGCCCGCCGCTCACGACGATTTCACATGACTATGACGCCGTTTCGAAGCGTGCCGCCGAGGCGCTTTTTGAGGCGATCGACGGCGATGTATCACCTTGGAAAAGCACGCGAATAGAGGGCAAGCTCGTCCTGCGGGACTCGGCCTAGCCTCCAAATACTTTACGCGCGTAAAAATTTAGTTGACGGCGCGTTGTTCTTTCCCTTAGCGTGGGTTCATCACATCCAATAGGGAGGAACACCGGATGTCTTTGAAGAGCACTCTTTGTGCTGCCACTGCGCTTACGCTGGTCACAGCTGGCGGCGCTTTCGCAGACGCACACTCCGCAACGATCACCATCGCGACCGTGAACAACGGCGACATGATCCGTATGCAGGGTTACACCGATCAATTCACTGCAGAAACAGGGATCGCCGTTGAATGGGTGACGCTGGAAGAAAACGTTCTGCGCCAGCGCGTCACAACTGACATCACCACAAACGGTGGTCAGTTCGACATCATGACTATCGGCATGTACGAAACACCGATCTGGGGTGCAAACGGCTGGCTGGTTGCGCTGGATGATCTGTCCGCAGAATACGATGCGGCCGATATCCTGCCTGCGATGGCCGGTGGTCTGTCCTATGACGGGACACTTTTTGCAGCGCCATTCTACGGCGAAAGCTCAATGGTCATGTATCGCACAGACCTGATGGAAGCAGCCGGTCTGGAAATGCCAACTGCGCCGACATGGACATTCATCCGCGAAGCCGCGGCTGCGATGACTGACCGCGACGCGGAAATCAACGGTATCTGCCTGCGCGGCAAGGCCGGTTGGGGCGAGGGCGGTGCTTTCATCACAGCAATGTCCAACTCTTTCGGCGCACGCTGGTTCGACATGGACTGGAACGCACAGTTCGACACAGAAGCTTGGGCGAACACGCTGAACTTCTTCAAGGGCATGATGGACGAAAGCGGCCCTGCCGGTTACGCGACCAACGGCTTTAACGAAAACCTGTCGCTGTTCAACCAGGGCAAGTGCGGCATGTGGATTGACGCGACTGTTGCGGCATCCTTCGTGACAGGCGCTGACTCGACTGTTGCTGACAGCGTTGGTTTCGCACTGGCACCTGACAACGGTCTGGGCAAGCGTTCCAACTGGCTCTGGGCATGGGCGCTGGCAATTCCTGCGGGCACACAGCAGGAAGCAGAAGCCAAGCAGTTCATCGAGTGGGCCACGTCCAAGGACTACATCGAGCTGGTTGCAGCCAACGAAGGCTGGGCAAACGTTCCTCCCGGTGCGCGTACATCCCTGTACGAAAACCCCAACTACCAGGCGGTGCCTTTCGCGCAGATGACGCTAGACTCGATCCTGTCGGCTGATCCGAACAACTCGACCGTTGAGCCAAGCCCATATGTTGGTGTTCAGTTCGCTGCGATCCCGGAGTTTGCAGGCATTGCGTCGGAAGTAAGCCAGGAATTCTCTGCCGCATATGCTGGTCAGCAGACTGTCGAAGAGGCGCTCGCCAAAGCACAGGCGATCACCAACGAAGCAATGGAAGCTGCTGGCTACCGCTAGCACTCCTCCCAGGCCAAGGGGCAGTACCCGTAGCTGCCCCTTGGTACAAAACCCTTCTGCACTTACACTTTCACCTGACAACAACGCGTAATTATTCCGTGGTTGTGACCAGAGGAGATGCATCCAAATGGCGACCAAAGCTTCCCGATCCGCTGCCAGACTAATGATGGCACCCGCTGTGATCCTGCTCTTGGGCTGGATGTTGGTTCCCCTCATTATGACCTTGTGGTTCTCGTTCCGTGTCTATCTGCCGCTGCGTGGCGGTGACCAAGGCTGGGCCGGATTTGACAACTACACCCGCTTTGTGACCTCGAGCGCCTTCTGGCCCTCGGTCCAGACCACCCTGATTATTGTGCTGGGTGTCTTGGTAATCACTGTCGTCTTCGGCATCTTGATCGCACTCTTGCTGGATCAGCCGATCTGGGGGCAGGGCGTTGTCCGTATCCTTGTCATCGCGCCGTTCTTTGTCATGCCGACTGTGTCGGCACTGGTGTGGAAGAACATGTTCATGGATCCTGTGAACGGTCTTTTCGCCCATCTGTGGCGCTTTTTCGGGGCCGAGCCTGTCAGTTGGTTGTCCGATGCCTCGCTGCCCTCGATTATCATGATTGTCAGCTGGCAGTGGCTGCCGTTTGCCACGCTTATTCTGCTCACGGCTGTGCAGTCGCTGGACAGTGAACAACTCGAAGCCGCCGAAATGGATGGCGCACCCTGGCACAAACGCTTCTGGTTCCTTGTGCTGCCGCATCTCAGCCGCGCGATTACGATTGTGATCCTGATCCAGACCATCTTCCTGCTTGCGATCTTTGCCGAGATTTTCGTGACCACAGGGGGCGCTTTTGGAACACGGACGCTGTCATATCTTATCTTCCAGCGTGTGCTGGAAAGCCAGAACATTGGTCTTGGTTCCGCCGGTGGTGTCTACGCCATCATCCTTGCAAACATCGTCGCGATCTTCCTGATGCGGATCGTCGGTAAGAACCTGGATTAATATCATGGCACGTTCTGTTACCCCCCGCCGGAAGCTGATCAATACCACCATCGCCTGGGCGATTGGCCTGCTCATCTTCTTTCCGATACTTTGGACGATCCTGACCAGCTTCAAGACCGAGGCACAGGCGATTGCCGCGCCACCGATCTTTCTCGGGTTTGAGTGGACGCTTGAAAACTATCGTGTTGTGTTGGAGCGCTCGGACTATGCCCGTTTCTTGTGGAACTCGATCATCATCGCCGGTTTGTCCACGCTGATTGGTGTTGCAATTGCGGTGCCTGCCGCGTGGTCGATGGCCTTTGTGCCATCCAAGCGGACGAAAGACATCCTGCTCTGGATGCTCTCGACCAAGATGTTGCCTGCGGTGGGTGTGCTTTATCCGATCTACCTGCTGTTCATCCAGCTGGGACTTCTGGATAGCCGCGCCGGTCTGGTGGTCGTCCTGATGCTGATCAACCTGCCGATCATCGTCTGGATGCTCTATACTTACTTCAAGGAAATTCCCGGTGAAATCCTCGAGGCGGCCCGGATGGACGGTGCGACCTTGCCACAGGAATTGCTCTATGTGCTGACGCCAATGGCCATTCCGGGCATTGCATCAACTATGTTGCTCAACTTCATTCTGGCATGGAACGAAGCCTTCTGGACCCTCAACCTGACAGCCGTCAATGCAGCACCATTGACCGCCTTTATCGCCAGCTATTCCAGCCCCGAGGGTCTGTTCTTTGCCAAGCTTAGCGCGGCCTCGACCATGGCGATTGCGCCGATCCTCATCCTTGGCTGGTTCAGCCAGAAACAACTTGTCCGCGGCCTGACGTTCGGCGCGGTGAAATAAGGAACTGTAGACATGGGACAAATCGAACTGAAGCAGGTGACCAAGTCTTTTGGCGACGTACAGGTCATTCCACCGCTTGATCTGACCATCCACGATGGCGAGTTCACGGTCTTTGTCGGCCCATCTGGCTGCGGTAAATCCACGCTTTTGCGGCTGATCGCAGGGCTTGAGGATATCTCATCGGGCCATATCGAGATTGACGGCAAGGATGCCACCGATCTGGTACCCGCCAAGCGCGGCCTTGCGATGGTGTTCCAGTCCTATGCGCTTTACCCGCATATGTCGGTGCGCAAGAACATCGCTTTCCCATTGCGCATGGCCAAGATGGACCCCGCCGAAATTGACCGTCGTGTGAATGCCGCCGCCGAGGTGTTGAACCTCGCTGATTACATTGACCGGCGTCCGGGGCAGTTGTCCGGTGGTCAGCGTCAGCGCGTGGCGATTGGCCGTGCGATTGTGCGCGAACCTTCGGCCTTCCTGTTTGACGAACCTTTGTCCAACCTTGACGCGGCTTTGCGTGTGGGTATGCGGATGGAAATTTCCGAGCTGCATAAAAAGCTCAAGACGACCATGGTTTACGTGACCCACGATCAGGTTGAAGCCATGACAATGGCCGATAAAATCGTGGTCTTGCAGGCCGGTGTGATCGAACAGGTCGGTTCTCCGCTCGAACTCTACCGCCGCCCGCGCAACACCTTTGTGGCAGGCTTTATTGGCTCGCCTAAAATGAACCTGATCGACGGTGAAGAGGCTGCCAAACATGACGCCACCACGATCGGAATTCGTCCTGAACATATCGACGTGGTCGAAAGCGGCGGCATGTGGCAGGGCACTGTTGGCGTGGCTGAACACCTCGGCTCTGACACCTTTTTCCATATCCATAACACCGGTCTGACGGAGACAATCACCGTGCGTGCCATTGGTGATATCAACCTGACACATGGTGACACGATCCATCTGAACCCGCGCATGAAGGAACTGCACCGCTTTGATGCCCAAGGCCTGCGGATCGACTGATGCAACTGGCCGGGAAAACTGCGCTGATTACAGGGGCCGGCCGTGGCATCGGGCTTGCCTTTGCCAAGGCTTACACGGCTGAAGGCGCGCGCGTTGCGATTGCGGATATTGATCTTGCGCGGGCGCAGGCGGCGGCATCTGAAATCAAAGGGGCCGTCGCTGTAAAGATGGATGTGTCTGATCAGGCCAGCATCGAAGCGGCGGTTGCCGAGGCGGCCAATGCACTGGGGCAGATTGATATTCTGATCAACAACGCCGCTATTTTTACGGCAGCCCCGATTGCCGAGATCACGCGCGCCGACTATCAGCGGGTCTTCGATATCAACGTCGCGGGCACGCTTTTTACGATGCAGGCCGTTGCAACCCATATGATCGAGCGCGGTGTCAAAGGCCGCATCATCAACATGGCGTCGCAGGCAGGCAGGCGGGGTGAAGCCCTTGTTGCGGTCTACTGCGCATCCAAGGCGGCAGTCATCAGCCTGACGCAATCGGCAGGGCTGAACCTGATCGCCCACGGGATCAACGTCAACGCCATCGCACCCGGAGTGGTGGACGGCGAACACTGGGAGGGGGTGGATGCGTTTTTTGCCAAATACGAAGGCAAGGCCCCCGGGCAGAAGAAAAAAGAAGTGGGCGAGGCGGTACCTTTTGGCCGGATGGGCACTGCCGAGGACCTGACAGGGATGGCCGTCTTTCTGGCCAGCGATGCGGCAAATTATATCGTTGCGCAGACTTACAACGTCGATGGCGGGAATTGGATGAGTTGATGAATATCCGGCAGAGAACCGATCTGGTGAAACTGAGTGATCAGACGCTTGCAGAGCTGCCTGAGGATATCTTGCGGCCAACCTACGACCGCTCCGCGCTTACGGCGGGGATCGTCCATATCGGTCTGGGCAATTTCCATCGCGGGCATCAGGCATGGTACTTGCATTGCCTGATGCAAAAGGGACTGGCTCATGACTGGGCGATTGTCGGTGCTGGCGTGCGTGCTGGCGACGCGGCGCAGCGTGAACGATTGGCCGCACAGGATTACCTGACCACACTGATTGCCTTGGATCCGGCAGGAAGCACAGCCGAGGTTGTCGGTTCCATGATCGATTTCGTGCCGGTCGAGGAAAGCAACGCCGCGCTGATTACGCAGATGGCCGACCCTGCAATCCGCATTGTCGCGCTGACCGTGACCGAAGGCGGCTATTATCTGGATCCCGCCACCAAGGGATTTGATGCCGAGCACCCTGATATCCTGCATGACGCAAAGACGCCGGACGCACCGGTCACCGCTTTTGGCGCGATGATCGCGGCCCTTAAGAAGCGCCGTGCCGCGGGGGTTGGCCCTTTCACCTGCCTGTGTTGTGACAACCTGCAAGGCAATGGCGGGATCCTGCGCCAAACGGTGGTATCCTTGGCGCGCCTTTCTGATCCGAACCTCGCGGACTGGATCAATGACAACGCCAGTTTCCCCAACTCGATGGTCGATTGCATCGTCCCTGCGACGGGTCCGAATGAGCTCGCACTCGTGCGCAGCCTCGGCATTGATGACGCCTGCCCTGTGACGCACGAGACCTTTCGCCAGTGGGTGATCGAGGATGATTTTTGCGCTGGCCGGCCTGATTGGGACCTTGTTGGTGCGACCTTCACCGATGATGTGCATGACTTTGAGGCGATGAAGATCCGCGTGCTGAACGGCGGTCACCAGATCATTGCGAACGCGGGCGAGTTGCTGTCGATCGAGACGATCTCGGGATGTATGGCCAATGACGATATTCGCACGCTCTTTGAAAAGGTTGCTACTTCAGAGATCCTGCCGCACCTCAAAGCGGTGCCCGGCATGGAACCCAATGCCTATGTTGATCTGATCTCGCGCCGGTTCTCCAACACACGGATCGTCGACACGACGCGGCGTGTGGCCTTTGACGGCTCATCGCGGCATCCCGGATTCCTTATCCCGTCCATTCAGGACGGATTGGCGGCAGGCACGCCCGTTGCAGGGCTTGCATTGGTTGAGGCAATCTGGGCGCGCATGTGTGCAGGCCTGCGCGAAGATGGCAGCGAGATTGCACCGAATGATCCCAATTGGGATACGTTACAGTCATTGGCGCAATATGCGCGCGAAAATCCGGCGCTGTGGCTCAAGCAGACAAAGTACTACGGCACACTCGGTCATGAGGCACGTTTCGCCGATGCCTTTGCGGCGTGGCTCGACATGCTCTGGACAAAAGGCACGACGGCAACGATCCGCGCCTATCTCACGGTTGCGGGCTAGATTTTCCTCTCTTGCATCACGATGATGGAGCTTCGGATATTTGTCTTGCAGAGCAAGACAGCCAAAGCAGGGTGCCGCAATGACGATGGCTGACATACAAGGTGGAAATCCCGGAGCCGCAGACGCACAGGGTTTCTGGATGGACGATGCGCGTCATCGCGCGTGGCTTGGTGCCCAAAGTGAAAGCCAGTTGAGATTTTTCGCTGCCAGTGCAGGGGACGCGCCGGGCTTTTCAATGCTGGATCACGGCGGCGAAGTGCTGGGTTCGGATGTGCAGGAACTGCATGCGACCACGCGCATGATCCACGCCTACAGCCTTGGCCACTTGCGCGGGTATCAAGGGGCAGACCGGATCATTGATCAGGGCATGGCCTATATTGCAAGTCACCACAAAGACCCTGTGCATGGCGGCTATTTTTGGGCGCTGTCGGACAAGGGCGTGCATGATGAACGCAAGCTGGCTTATGGCCACGTCTTTGTATTGCTGGCCGCGAGCAGCGCAAAGATCGCGGGTCATCCAGAGGCCGATGCGCTTTTGGCGGATATCGCCGAGGTGCTTGACCAAAGGTTCTGGGAGGAAGACGCCGGTCTGTTCAGCGACGAATGGAACCGCGACTGGACCCCGTTTTCCACCTATCGCGGGATGAATGCCAATATGCACGGTGTCGAGGCTTTGCTGGCAGCTTATGAAGCGACGGGTGAGGCCCTGTTTCTTGACCGTGCCGGACGTATCCTCGATTTTTTCGTCTACCAGATGGCATCGCAGAATGCGTGGCGTTTGCCCGAGCATTATACGAACGATTGGAAGATTGATCGTGCCTACGCGGGCAATCATATGTTCCGCCCCGCAGGCACCACGCCGGGCCATTCGTTTGAACTGGGGCGTTTGGCGCTCCAGCACTGGGATTTGTCTGGGCGGCCTGCGAACGGCGCACGCAAAGCTGCGCGCAAACTGATTGAACGTGCCCTTGCCGATGCATGGCTGCCGGAGGGTGGCTTGGCCTATACGCTTGATTTTGAAGGAAAGGTTGCCGATGGATCGCGGTTCTGGTGGCCCGTTACCGAGGCGATTGGTGCGATGGCGGCCCTGATTGTCATGGACCGAAGCCCAGCCGATGAAATCTGGTACAGGCGGTTGTGGGCTTTCGCGGATGCGCATTTCATCGATCACGCGCGCGGCGGCTGGTATCCTGCCATTGACGACCATGGCCAGCCCACAAGTTCAATCTTCACCGGCAAGCCTGATATCTACCATTCATTGCAGGCCTGTTTGTTGCCTTTGGCGGGTCGTCTGTCACGTCTGGTGCTTGCACCCGGGACGTAAGTCGGGTCATGTAGCGTTAGCGCTAACCCTTTTGGTTGACGTAGCGTGGTGGCACTGCTTGAGTCAGCCTCGTTAGGTAGCAGTGTCTTGCATGTAAAGAAATTCGTCGGAGTGACACCATGACAAATTCTGATCGCGTCGATAGACCGGATTTTCTGACGCAGGATGTACTGGTGGCGCTGAATGGCGGGGGACACGCGGCGCCCTATGAGGTCTTGGGGCCGCATAAAAGTGGCCGGAAACGCTGGATTGTCACGTTCCAGCCCGCAGCGGTTGAGGTTTTTGCCACTGTTGCAGGGAAAGACACCCCTCTGGCGCGTATTGCGGGCGATGTTTTTGCGGCACCTGTGGCAGGCAAAACCTATACGCTGACCATGCGCTACCCAGACGGCAGCACCTTTACCACACGCGATCCCTATGCCTTTGATCCGGTACTCAGCGATGTCGATGAATACCTGATCGGTGAAGGCACCCATAAAGAGCTTTGGCGCGCTTTGGGCGCGCATGTGATGAAACATCAGGGTGTTGCGGGTACCCATTTCGCGGTCTGGGCCCCCAACGCCCAACGCGTCAGCGTGATTGGCGATTTCAATACATGGGACGGACGCCGCCACGCTTTGCGACCCGTAGGGCAGACCGGTGTGTGGGAGATTTTTATCCCCCAGGTTGGCGATGGTGCCCTTTACAAATATCAGGTCACCGGGGCTGATGGACAGACCCGCGACAAAGCCGATCCGATGGGGTTTGGCTCGCAACATCCGCCCGAACAGGCGTCGGTCGTGCGTGATCTGGCGGGCTATGGCTGGAAAGATGCCCAATGGATGAAGTCGCGCGCTGCGCGTGCTGACCGGGCCAGCCCGATGACGATCTATGAGGTGCATCTGGGCTCTTGGCGGCGGCGCTATGATGATGGTGGGCGGCCGCTGAGCTATAAGGAACATGCCCGCGATCTGATCGCTTATGCGAAATACATGGGCTTTACCCATATCGAACTGCTGCCTGTCTCCGAGTTTCCTTTTGACGGATCATGGGGCTATCAGCCTGTAGGGCTTTATGCACCCACAATCCGATTTGGTCCCCCGAATGAATTCCGTGATCTGGTGGATACAGCCCATGCCGAAGGCATCGGCGTCCTGCTGGACTGGGTGCCGGGGCATTTCCCGACGGATGCGCATGGTCTCGCGAAATTTGATGGCACGGCGCTTTATGAACATGCCGACCCCCGCGAAGGGTTCCATCAGGACTGGAACACGTTGATCCCGAATTACGGGCGGCGCGAAGTGAAGAATTACCTTCTGGCCAACGCGCTTTATTGGCTTGAGGAATACCATCTTGACGGACTCCGTGTCGATGCTGTGGCGTCCATGCTCTACCGCGATTATTCCCGCGCCGATGGCGAATGGGTGCCCAACAAAGACGGCGGGCGCGAGAATTACGAGGCGATCGCCTTTTTGCAGGATATGAACATTGCAGCCTATGGGGCTGATGCCAGCATCATGACCGTGGCCGAGGAAAGCACATCATTCCCCGGTGTGTCGCAGCCGGTGCATGCGGGTGGGCTTGGGTTCGGGTACAAATGGAACATGGGGTGGATGAACGACACCCTGCGCTACATGGAAAAAGACCCGATCTATCGCCAGTATGATCACCATCTGATGACTTTCCCGATTGATTGGGCCTTTACCGAGAATTTCATCCTGCCGATCAGCCATGATGAGGTGGTCCATGGCAAAGGCTCTATGATCGCCAAAATGCCCGGAACCGAATGGGAAAAATTCGCCAACCTGCGTGCCTATTATGCTTTCATGTGGACTCAACCGGGCAAGAAGCTTTTGTTCATGGGGTGCGAGTTCGCCCAGCCCGAAGAATGGAACCACGACGCGGAGTTGAATTGGGGTGCGGCCGAACAGCCCGCCAACAAAGGCGTGCAGCAATTGGTGCGTGACCTGAACAGGCTGTACCGTGAAACGCCCAGCCTGCACGTCAAAGACTGCGAAGCGGCGGGTTTCCAGTGGATTAGCAATGATCCGAGCCAATCGACAATTGCTTTTCTGCGCCGTGGCAACGCGGGTGATGCACCTGTTGTAGTGGTTTGCAACTTTACGCCCGTGACCCGTGAGGGCTTTCAGGTCGGCGTGCCAGAGGCCGGTTTCTGGGAGGAAGTGCTGAATACTGACGCCGCAGTCTATGGCGGTGACAACCGTGGTAATCTGGGAGGATGCACGACGGAAAATAGCCCCGCTGACGGGCAGGCGCAGTCGATCCGGCTGACGCTGCCGCCCTTGTCGGTGGTCGTTCTGCGTAAGCAAACTACGTAAAATTAAAGATAAAAGAGGGGGAGACGACATGCCAACAAAGCGTATCACACAAAGATCTATGGTTTTCGTGCTGGCAGGGGGACGGGGAAGCCGCCTGAAGGAACTGACCGACCGCCGCGTCAAACCTGCGGTGCCGTTTGGCGGCAAGGCACGAATTATTGACTTTGCCCTGTCGAATGCCGTCAATTCCGGCATCCGCAAAATGGCGATTGCCACGCAGTACAAAGCGCACAGCCTGATCCGTCATACCCAGCGCGGCTGGAACTTTTTCCGTGCTGAACGCAACGAGTTTCTCGATGTGCTGCCCGCCTCCCAGCGCGGAGGCAATGAAAGCTGGTACAAAGGCACTGCCGATGCCGTGACCCAGAACATCGATATCGTGGACAGCTACAACGTGGACTATGTGATCATCCTTGCGGGCGATCATATCTACAAGATGGATTATGAAATCATGCTGCGCCAGCACGTGGAAACTGGTGCAGATGTCACCGTGGGTTGTCTGACTGTTCCGCGTCAGGAGGCCACGGCCTTTGGTGTCATGGATACCGACGCCGAGGGGCGGATCACCAGTTTTCTGGAAAAACCGGCCGATCCGCCGGGCATGCCCGACAACCCCGATATGGCGCTGGCGTCGATGGGGATTTATGTCTTTGATTGGAAATTCCTGCGTGATCTGCTGATCAAAGACGCCGAAGACCCCAATTCCTCGAATGATTTCGGCAACGATCTCATCCCCGATATCGTCAAGAACGGCAAAGCCATGGCGCACCGTTTCGACGAAAGCTGCGTCCGCGCCGACGGCGCGCCGGCCTATTGGAAAGACGTCGGAACCGTTGATGCCTTCTGGCAGGCCCATATCGACCTGACCAATTTCACGCCCGAGCTTGATCTCTGGGACAAGAACTGGCCGATCTGGACCTATAACGAGAGCGTGCCGCCTGCAAAATTCATCCATGATGAACGCGACAGGCGCGGGATGGCGATTTCGTCGATGGTATCGGGCGGCTGCATCATATCAGGGACAGAGGTGCGCAATTCGGTGCTTTTCACCAATGTGCACACCAATTCCTACGCCGTGCTGGATCACGCTATTATATTGCCTGATGTCGTCGTCCACCGCTCGGCCAGACTGCGTCAGGTCGTTGTCGATGGTGGTGTTGTGATCCCCGAGGGTCTTGTGGTGGGTGAGGACCCGCATGAGGATGCCAAGTGGTTCCGTGTCACTGACCGCGGTATCACCCTGATTACCCAGGATATGCTGAACAAAAGGGCCGCTGCTTTATGACCAAAGCCCTCTTTGTCGTCTCGGAATGCGCGCCGCTGGTAAAAACCGGCGGTCTGGCTGATGTGGCGGGCGCATTGCCCGGCGCATTGGCGCAGCACGGTGTGGCTGTGCGTGTTCTACTTCCCGGATACCGTGTGGTGCTGGGACAGATTGGCAAGGCAAAGGTGGTAGCGACCTACAAAGACCTGTTTGGCGGCGCGGCGAAACTGCGCGCCTGCAACATCGCGGGTGTCGATCTGCTGATCCTTGACGCCCCGCATCTTTATGATCGCGATGGTGCGATTTATGGCGATGCAACGGGCCGTGACTGGCCGGATAACCCCGAACGCTTTGCAGCGCTTTGCAAAGTGGGCGCAATGATCGCGGCCGAAGGGGTGGACGGCTGGATGCCTGACATCGTGCATGGTCATGACTGGCAAGCGGGCCTTACGCCTGAATATATGCGGGACTTGAGCGTTGATGTGCCCTTTGTTTTTACGATCCACAACATCGCCTTCCACGGGAATGTGGATGCAGGCAAGCTGAAAGCACTTGGTCTTGATCCTGCGCGCTTTACGACTGAGGGCTTTGAATTCTGGGGGCAGATATCGGCACTCAAGGCGGGGTTGGTCGGTGCTGCCAAGATCAATACGGTCTCGCAAACCTATGCAGAAGAGTTGCTGACGCCTGAATTCGGCATCGGCATGGACGGCGTTTTACGGATGCGACAGGCGGACCTTTCGGGGATCGTTAACGGGATTGATTTGGATGCGTGGAATCCGCAGATCGATCCGAATATCACACGATACAAAACGGCAAGCGGGAAAGACGCTAACAAGAAAGCGCTCCGCAAAACCTTCGGGCTTGGCAAATCGGATGGTCCGCTCTGTGTTCTCGTTTCCCGCCTGACCGAGCAGAAGGGGATTGATCTGTTGTTGGAGGCGCTGCCTGCACTGTTGGATCGCGGCGGTCAGTTAGCGCTTCTGGGTTCGGGTGATCCCAAGCTTGAGGTGGCTTTATTGGAAGCCGCAGCAAGTCACCCAAATGTTGCTGTCAAAATCGGCTATGACGAAGCGCTGTCCCACAAAATGATGGCAGGGGGCGATGCAATCCTTGTGCCTTCACGGTTCGAACCCTGCGGCCTGACCCAGCTTTACGGGTTGCGCTATGGCACCGTGCCACTGGTGGCGCTGACTGGTGGTCTGGCCGATACGGTGATCAATGCTTCACCCGCAGCCCTTGCGCGTGGTGTCGCAACTGGCGTCCAGTTCTTTCCGATCAATGCACAGGCGCTGGCCAATGCGTTCACCCGCCTTGGCGATCTTTACGCGGACGGCAAAACGTGGAAAGCGATGCAGCGCAACGCCATGAAACAACCTGTCGGCTGGGAGACCTCGGCCTTGGCGTATAAAGCCATCTATGCAGACCTGACAGAGGCAAAACCTTGAACCTTGGACCTTTCGCAATCCGGCCCGGTCGTCCGACACCTCTTGGGGCAACGGTGGACCCTGACGGCGTAAACTTTGCAATTTTTTCGCGCCATGCCACCAAGGTGATGCTGTGTTTGTTTGATGAGAATGGCGTTGAGAACCAGATCATCACGCTGCCCGAACGGGAAGGCCATGTCTGGCACGGCTATTTCCCCGGTATGAAGGCAGGCCAGCAATACGGTGTCCGGATGGACGGGCCATATGCGCCCGAAGAGGGGCACCGCTTTAATCCGTACAAACTTTTGATTGATCCCTACGCCAAGCAACTGACGGGTCATCCGACGTGGCATAATGCGCTCTTCGGATATCAAACGGGGCATAAAGACAAGGACCTCAGTTTCGACAAGACCGACAGCGCGCCTTACATGCCGCGCTGTGTCGTTGTTGATCCAACGTTCAACTGGAACAACGCGAACGAGCCCCACCATGCGATGGAAAGCACAGTCATCTACGAGGCCCATGTCAAAGGCCTGACAGCCGGTCGTCCCGATATTCCCAATCGCGGAACCTATCTGGCGATGGCCTCGGACCCAATCCTTGAGCATCTTAATAATCTTGGTGTTACAGCCGTCGAGCTTTTGCCGGTCCAGGCCTTTATCAACGACAAATTCCTGCTGGATCGTGGGCTGACGAACTATTGGGGCTATATGACGTATGGGTTCTTCGCCCCCGATCCACGCTATATGCAAGGCACGGATATTGCTGAGTTCCAGCAGATGGTGCGCCGCTTCCATTCCGCGGGCATCGAGGTGATTTTGGACGTGGTCTATAACCACACCGCCGAAGGCTCAGAGCTTGGGCCGACACTGATGTTCCGGGGACTGGATAACGCCAGCTACTACCGTCTGGCCGATAACCCGCGTTATTACATTGATGATGCGGGCTGCGGGAATACACTCGATTTCGAAAACCCCTTTGTGATCCGGCTTGTGATGGACAGTCTGCGCTACTGGGTTGAAGTCATGCATGTGGATGGCTTCCGCTTTGATCTTTGCACAGCACTTGGGCGCACCGCACGGGGGTTCGAACGCGACGGGCCGTTCTTCCGTGCGATTGGCCAAGACCCTGTGCTGAACAAGGTCAAGCTGATCGCAGAGCCTTGGGATATCGGGCCGGGGGGATATCAACTTGGTGCATACCCGGCACCCTTTGCAGAATGGAACGACAAATACCGCGACAATGTGCGTGAATTCTGGCGCGGGGATGCGGGTAAGGTTCCTGACATGGCGGAACGGCTCACAGGCTCTGCGCCCTATTTTGACCATGACGGGCGGGCCGCGACATCGTCTCTGAATTTCCTGACGGCGCATGACGGTTTCACCCTTCACGATACCGTCAGCTACAGCCGGAAGCACAACAAGGCCAATGGCGAGGATGACCGCGACGGTCATGCGCACAACTATTCGGACAATATGGGTATTGAAGGGCCAACCAAGGACGCGGATATCAATGCCGCCCGTATGCGCCGCAAGCGCAATATGATGGCCACATTGATGCTGTCCCAAGGCACGCCGATGGTGCTGGCGGGGGATGAGCTCAGCAATTCGCAAGGTGGCAACAACAATGCCTATTGTCAGGACAACGAGATCGGCTGGGTCAACTGGCCCGACAAAGAAGACCCGTTCTTTACCTTCTGCCTGCAGGCGATTGCCTTTCGCAAAATGCATCCGCTGTTGCGCCAGACCCGCTTTCTGCATTCGCGCCAGCGCCTGATTGATGGCGAGCCTGATCTGTTCTGGCGGCGTGTCGATGGCAAGGCGATGAGCCAATATGATTGGGACGACGCGGGCCTCGATACATTGGTGGTTGAAATGCGCATGGCGTCGGGATCACCGGAATATGTCAAACGTGAAGGCGCTTTGTTGGTCGTTCTGAACCGTGGGGAGGCGGTTGAGATTACGGCACCCGAGTTGCCAGAAGGCGACCAGTGGGTGCGCCGCTTTGATACGAGCCAGGAGGATGCCATTAAAGTGACGCCGGGGCTCACCGTCGCGGCAGACAGCGTTGTGGTATTTTCACACGAAAGCGCAGAGAGGTAATCTGCGACAACGACGAAAGGGAGGACGAGATATGCCGATGCAAAATGTACGGACCACTCCGATCGAAGGGCAAAAGCCTGGAACCAGTGGGTTGCGCAAGAAGACAGCCGTGTTCCGCCGTCCGCATTTTCTGGAAAACTATGTCCAGGCGATCTTTGACGGGATCGGCGGTGTCGTGGACAAGACCCTGGTCGTGGGTGGCGATGGGCGGTTCTTCAATGATGACGCGGTTCAGATCATTTTGCGCATGGCCTCTGCGAATGGTGCCGCGAAATGCATCGTCGGGCAGGGCGGTATTCTGTCCACGCCTGCTGCGTCGCATATGATCCGTCTGCGCAAAGCGGATGGTGGTTTGATCCTTTCGGCCAGCCATAACCCCGGTGGTGCGGATGCGGATTTCGGGTTGAAATACAATGGACCGAACGGTGGCCCCGCTTCCGAGGCCGTCACCGATAAGATTTACGAATGCACCAAGACGCTTGACCTTTACCGTATTGTTGCGGCCGCGGATATCGACCTTGGCGCGCTGGGCGAACAATCAGTCGAAGGGATGAAAGTCGAGATCGTTGATCCGGTCGCCGACTATGCGGCTCTCATGCAAACAATCGTTGATTTCGACAATATCCGTGCGCTCTTTGCCGGTGGTTTTACCATGTGCTTTGACGCCATGCATGCGGTCACGGGGCCTTACGCCCACGCGATCCTTGAGGGAATGCTGGGTGCGCCGAAGGGCACGGTCATCAACGGCATTCCAAGCCCCGATTTCGGCAAGGGCCACCCTGACCCCAACCCGATCTGGGCCAAGACTTTGATGGACAAGATGTATGGCCCGGGCGCACCTGATTTCGGTGCCGCTTCTGACGGGGACGGTGACCGCAATATGATCGTGGGGCGAGGGGCCTATGTCACACCGTCCGACAGTCTGGCGCTCTTGACAGCCAAGGCGCATCTGGCCCCGGCCTACCGGGGTGGTCTTGCTGGTGTGGCACGCTCGATGCCGACTTCGCGTGCGGTGGACCGTGTGGCGGAAAGCCTCGGGATTGATTGCTTTGAAACGCCGACGGGGTGGAAGTTCTTTGGCAACCTGCTGGATGCGGGCAAGGTCACGCTCTGCGGCGAGGAAAGCGCCGGTACAGGTTCGGATCACTTGCGCGAGAAAGACGGGCTTTGGGCGGTGCTGTTATGGCTGAATATTCTGGCCGAGACCGGGCAATCCGTGTCTGACCTGATGGCGGATCTGTGGAAGGCGCACGGGCGTTGCTATTACGCGCGCCACGATTATGAGGATGTCGAAAGCGCGCCCGCCCATCAGATGATGGATGGTCTGCGCAGTAGGCTGGCCACTCTGGGAGGCAGCGAGATCGGTGGGCTGACCGTCTCAGAAGCTGATGAATTCGCCTATCTCGACCCCGTTGATGGCTCAAAATCCACAGGCCAGGGCATCCGGATCAATTTTGAAGGCGGCGCGCGTGCGGTGTTCCGCCTGTCAGGAACGGGCACGCAGGGTGCAACGATCCGGCTTTATCTAGAACAGTTGATGACCGATCCGGACCGTTTGATGGACGATCCGGAACAGGTGCTGGCTGCGGTGCGCGATGCGGCACTTGGCCTGTCGGATTTGCAGGCGCTCACCGGACGCGACGCGCCCGATGTGATCACCTAGAGCGGCGCTTTCGGCCCGTGCTTGAGGTAGGCAAAACCGTTGCCTTCCAGCGTCAGCGTATCCACATTGATGCTGGCCGCTTGTCCCACGGCAATCTCTGCGGGGGCGTTCAACGCAAGCGCGTGGGTGTCCTTGGAGAGGTTGAAAACACAGGTCAGCGTTTCGTCCTCGGCTTGGCGGGTGAAGGCCAAAAGCGGTTCGGGCAGGTTGATGAACGTGGTCTTGCCGCGTGTCAGCGCGGGGCTGTTTTTGCGGTAGGCAATCATGTCCTTGTAGTAGGACAGGATGCTGTCCGGCCCTTGCTGCTGATCCACCGCTTTCGCGGCTTGTGGGGCCTTGACGGGCAGCCAAGGCTTACCGGTTGAAAAGCCCGCGTTCGGCGCGTCCTTTTCCCAGACCATCGGTGTGCGGCAGCCGTCGCGGCCTTTGACCGACGGCCAGAACCGCAATGCGGGCGGATCGGTCAGCTCGTGATATTCCATTTCGGTTTCGGTCTGGCCCAGCTCTTCGCCCTGATAGATGCCGATTGTGCCTTCAAAGGACATCAGCATCGCACAGGCGAACCGCGCCATACTGTCTTCTGACACCGCATGCTCGGCCCAGCGGGTCACCTGACGCGGTACGTCGTGGTTGCTGAAGGACCAGTAAGGGTGGCCGTCGGGCGCGCCGCGCTGGAAGCCTTCGATGCAATTGCGGAAATGCTCGGCGTTAAAATCAGGGCCCAGCATCGCAAAGCTGTAGGCCATGTGCAGACGGGTATTGCCAGCGGTATATTCGCCCATAATCTCGATAGAGCGGTGGCCCATTTCGCCCACCTCGCCGACCATCATTATGTCATCGTATTGGTCGGTCAGTTTGCGCAGCTTTTCCAGAAACCCGAGGTTTTCGGGCCGTGTCTTGTTGTAGAGGTTCCGCTGCATCCCATAGAGATCGGTCGCCATCACCTGCGGGCGTGTTTGTGCCGGCGGGTTTGAGCGCAACTCTTTGTCGTGGAAATAATAGTTGACCGTATCAAGACGGAACCCGTCAAGGCCGCGATCCAGCCAGAATTTGCAGGTCTCGAGGATTGCCTCAACGACATCAGGGTTATGGAAGTTCAGATCAGGCTGCGAGGTCAGAAAGTTGTGCTGATAATACTGCCCGCGCTGGGGGTCGAATTCCCAAGCGGGACCGCCAAAATGGCTATGCCAGTTTGTAGGCGGCGAACCATCGGGCAGCGGATCAGCCCAGACGTACCAGTCTGATTTGTCGTTATCGCGGCTCAGGCGCGATTGCTTGAACCATTCGTGTTTGTCCGACGTATGCGACAGCACCTGATCGACGATCACCTTCAGCCCGCGTGCATGGGCCTCTGTGATCAAGGTATCAAAGGCGGCCAGATCACCGAACAGCGGATCCACGGCCAGATAGTCGGACACATCATAGCCCATATCGGCCTGAGGCGATTTGAAGATCGGCGACAGCCAGATGCAATCGACCCCCAGTTCCGCGATATGGTCCAGGCGGCTTGTGATGCCGCGCAGATCCCCGACGCCATCGCCGGTGCTGTCCTGATACGACCGCGGATAGACCTGATAAATCACGGCACTTCGCCACCATTCGCGCATGATGCGGCTCCTTGTTTTAGCGCTAACATTCCTGAATTGCGTAGTGCGAAACACGCAAGAGGTAAACCGTCTCGGATGTAAGGCCACAGGATTTATTGCCGCGGGTGATAAATTGCCTGTTGTGGCGTGTTTTACCTCTGCGCGTTCTCTATGCTGCAGTGGGTTCGCTGCCAATCCAGCAGGCAGTTTACAGGTTTCCTGCGCAATAATTGTGCATCTGGCAAAAGCCGTCTCGCATCCCCTCTGTAGACCTGCCTTCGCCGCGCAGACTATGCGCAAACTCTAAGCGAAATAAGAATCTCCGGAGCATCAGATTAACCGTCCCGTCCATATCACGCCGCAAGACGCGCAAGCCGTGCAACCGCGTGCGCGGGGCAGTGCCTCTTTGACTGTGGCAGGGGACGTGAATGGGCGAACAGGGCTTGTTGATCTGCGCCATGCGGGATCGTCCAAACTGGTTTTTCCGCGCAATTTCAACAAAGGGCTGGAAGCAATCCTTGTGAACACCGCAGGCGGGATCACGGGAGGCGACCAATATACGCTTGAGGCGACGGTACGGGCTGGCGGGAGGATGACACTGACCACACAGGCTGCCGAGCGCGCCTATCGCGCGCAAGTCAGCGAAATTGGCCGCGTTGAAACCACCCTGACGGTCGACGCAGATGCTACGCTTCACTGGCTTCCTCAGGAATTGATCCTCTTTGATCATTGCGCCCTGCGGCGGCGTTTGCAGATTGATCTGCATGGCAACGCGAACCTGCTGATGGTTGAGCCCGTCGTGCTGGGGCGTGCTGCGATGAAAGAAACACTCCGCCAGATCTACTTTGAGGACCGTATCCGCATCGATCGTGATGGTGCGCCGATCTATATCGACGGCATAGATTTTTCTGGTGACGCAGCCGCCCATGTTGCCCGCCGTGCGATTGCGGATGGTGCACGTGCAATGGCGAGTCTTGTCTTGGTCCGCCCGGATGCCGCTGCGCAACTGGACGTCCTGCGCGCCATGTTGCCGCCCACTGCAGGTGCCAGCCTGCTGGCCGATGATGTGCTGGTCATACGCCAGCTGGCCGAAGACAGCTTTGTGTTGCGCCGTGATCTGATGCCGATCCTCAGCCATCTGACGAACAATTCCCTGCCCATTTCATGGAGGCTTTGAGCCATGCAACTGACCCCCCGCGAAAAAGACAAATTGCTGATCGCCATGGCCGCCGAGGTGGCGCGCAAGCGGCTGGCGCGCGGTGTGAAACTCAACCATCCCGAGGCAATTGCCCTGATCACCGATGCGGTCGTTGAGGGCGCGCGCGATGGTCGCTCCGTTGCCGATATGATGGAGGCGGGCGGGCGCGTCATTACCAAAGACCAGTGCATGGAAGGGATCGCCGAGATGATCCACGAAGTGCAGGTCGAGGCCACGTTTCCCGACGGCACAAAGCTTGTCACAGTTCACAACCCAATCAGGTAGGCGCATATGATCCCCGGAGAACTCTTTCCCGCTGACGGCAATCTTGTTTTGAACGCAGGTGCGGCCGCAATCACCCTGATGGTAGCCAATACAGGTGACAGGCCCGTGCAGGTCGGCAGCCATTACCATTTTGCCGAGACCAACCCTGCGCTCGATTTTGATCGTGCTGCGGCACGCGGTATGCGTCTTGATATCGCATCCGGCACCGCTGTGCGCTTTGAACCGGGCCAGCGCCGCGAGGTGCAGCTGATCCCGATCAGCGGCGCACGGCGCATTTTCGGCTTTAACCAACAAATCATGGGGGACCTGTAATGCCTGTTGAGATTTCCCGCGCCCATTACGCCGCTATGTACGGACCAACCAGGGGCGACAAGCTGCGCCTTGCCGATACCGATCTGGTGATCGAGGTTGAGCGCGATCTGACCACCTATGGCGAAGAGGTCAAATTCGGGGGCGGCAAGGTGATCCGCGATGGTATGGGCCAATCACAGGTCACGCGTGCCGGTGGTGCGGTTGATACCGTCATAACCAACGCGCTGATCGTCGATCACTCCGGTATCTACAAGGCTGATGTTGCGCTCAAAGACGGGTTGATCCACGCCATCGGCAAGGCAGGCAACCCTGATACCCAGCCCGGCGTTGATATTATCGTGGGCCCTGGGACCGAGGTGATTGCGGGTGAGGGGCGTATCCTGACCGCAGGCGGCATGGACAGCCATATCCACTTTATCTGCCCCCAGCAGATGGAGGATTCCTTGCATTCCGGTGTCACCACCTGCTTTGGTGGCGGTACGGGGCCAGCGCATGGCACATTGGCCACCACCTGCACACCCGGTCCGTGGCATATCGGGCGGATGCTGCAAAGCTTTGATGGTATTGCAATGAACATCGGCCTGTCGGGCAAGGGCAATGCCAGCCAACCCGAGGCTTTGGTCGAAATGGTCAAAGGTGGCGCCTGTGCGCTGAAACTCCACGAGGATTGGGGCACAACACCTGCCGCAATTGATTGCTGTCTGTCGGTGGCCGATGACATGGATGTGCAGGTCATGATCCACACCGATACGCTGAATGAATCGGGCTTTGTGGAACACACCGTCGGCGCGATCAAAGGCCGGACGATCCATGCCTTCCATACTGAGGGCGCAGGTGGCGGCCATGCCCCTGATATCATCAAGATTTGTGGTGATGCCAATGTGCTGCCGTCCTCGACCAACCCGACACGGCCTTTCACCGTCAATACGCTGGAAGAGCATCTGGACATGCTCATGGTCTGTCACCACCTCGACAAATCCATCCCCGAGGATATCGCCTTTGCGGAAAGCCGTATCCGCCGTGAAACCATCGCTGCCGAGGATATCCTGCATGACATGGGCGCGTTTTCGATCATCGCCTCGGATAGCCAAGCAATGGGCCGCGTGGGTGAGGTGATTATCCGCACATGGCAGACCGCCGATAAGATGAAAAAGCAGCGCGGGCGGCTGGCCGAGGAAACCGGCGAGAACGATAATTTCCGTGTGCGCCGCTACATCGCGAAATACACGATCAACCCCGCGATTGCCCAAGGTGTCAGCCACGTACTGGGTGATATCAGCGTCGGCAAACGGGCCGATCTGGTGTTGTGGTCGCCCGCGTTTTTCGGGGTGAAGCCCGAGATGGTGCTGATGGGCGGTATGATTGTCGTGGCGCAAATGGGTGATCCCAACGCCTCGATCCCGACGCCACAGCCCGTTTATACGCGGCCCATGTTCGGGTCTTATGGTAGCGCGCTGCGACATACGTCTGTCAGCTTTATTTCCGGTGCGGCAGAGGCTGCCGGTTTGCGGGACCAATTGGGTCTTGCCAAGCAAACTGTCGCGATCAAGAACGTGCGCAAGATCGGCAAAGCGGATATGGTCCTGAACGCGGCCTTGCCGAAAATCGACGTGCACCCCGAAACCTACGAGGTGCGCGCTGATGGTGTCTTGCTAACCTGTGAACCTGCCGAAAGCTTGCCGATGGCGCAGCGTTATTTCATGTTCTGAGGGGCACCATGCAACAGTTACCAATCGCGCGAACCATTCACCACGCGGGCCATTGGTCCGGCTCTGCCGCGCAATGCGAACTTGATTATGCCGCGCGGTTCCTGCGCCGCAAACGGCTGATGACCACCACCGGCGAGCCTTTCCTGATTGATCTGGCGCAGACGATGTCGCTGGATCATGGGGACGCTCTGGAACTGGACGACGGGCGGTTGGTTGAAATCATAGCCGCCCAAGAGGAGCTCTACCGCATCACCGCAAGCGACCTGACACGCGTGGCGTGGCATGTGGGCAACCGCCATACGCCTTGCCAGATTGCGGATGATCACCTGTTGATACAGGCCGATCCGGTGATCGGACATATGCTGGAACATGTCGGTGCCACGGTCACACCTGTTACGGCAGCATTTACCCCCGAAGGTGGCGCATATGGCCACGGACGCACCCATTCCCACGAACATGTCGCCACTGCCCATGACCACTAACCGCGACATCCTGACCTTGGCGCAATGGCTGTCGCCCGCCTTTCCCGTGGGGGCCTTTGCCTATTCGCACGGGCTTGAGGCCGCGGTTCGGGCGGGGTGGGTTGCCTCGGGCGATGATCTGGCAGCATGGCTGGCGGATGTGATCGCCCATGGCAGCGGGCGCAATGATTGTATCCTGTTACGCGCGGGCTATGAGGCCGAAGGACCGGAGGCGCTGGCCGAGGTCAACGCGATCGCAAAGGCAACGGCCGCATCAGGCGAACGGCAGTTGGAGCAGGTCTTGCAAGGAGCTGCCTTTTGCAAAACCACTGGTGCGATCTGGGGTGCTCAGGGTGCTGAATACCTTTATCCCGTCGCCGTTGGTGCTGCCGCCGCAGAGCTACGGATTGACGTCACCCTAACCGCTGCCATGTATCTGCACGCCGTCACCAGCAATCTGATTGCCGCCGCGCAACGTCTGATGCCGCTAGGCCAGACCGAAGGGCAGGCGGTGCTCTTCGCGCTTGCGCCGCTATGCGAAGAGGTGGCACAAGCCACGGCCGCGCTCGGATGCGATGACTTACAAAGCACCGCCTTTCTGTCCGATATCGCCGCCATGCGGCACGAAACACTTCAACCAAGGATTTTCCGGTCATGACGGCTATGAATGGACCGCTTCGCGTGGGTATCGGCGGCCCTGTCGGGGCAGGCAAGACAACGCTGACGGCAGCATTGGCGCGTGCGCTGCATCCCACCTATTCCATCGGCGTGATTACCAACGATATTTACACACAGGAAGACGCCGAGGCCCTGATGCGAATGCAAATTCTGCCGCAAGACCGTGTGATCGGCGTGGAAACGGGCGGCTGCCCGCATACGGCGATCCGCGAGGATGCCTCGATCAATCTGGCGGCAGTGGCCGAGATGCAAAAGCGCCACGCCGTGCTTGATCTGGTGCTGATCGAAAGCGGCGGTGACAATCTCTCTGCCACGTTCAGTCCCGAACTGGCGGACCTGACGATCTATGTGATCGACGTCGCGGCAGGCGAGGAAATCCCCCGCAAAGGTGGCCCTGCGATCACGCGGTCCGATCTGCTGGTGATCAACAAGACCGATCTGGCCCCCCACGTGGGCGCTTCATTGGACGTGATGGACCGTGACAGCAAGCGGATGCGCGGGGATGGTCCGTTTGTGTTTTGTGCACTTCGCCACGGTAAAGGCGTCGATGCCGTTGTGGACTTTATCAAAGAGGCAGGCGGGCTTAGTGCGTCAGCATAGGGTAGAGCGAGACCACCAAGAGAACGGCCATCGTCACGTTGAAGACCCTTAGGCGCCGTGCGGTGCCGAGCCAGCGGCGCACCTGTACGCCCATCCATGCCCAAACGGTGACGGACGGCAGGTTCACGGCGGCAAAGACGACGGCGACCATCACAGAGCCGACAATCAATCCGCGATCTTGCGGCGCATAGGCGCTGATCGCGGTGATCGCCATGAACCACGCTTTGGGGTTGACCCATTGAAAGGCTGCGGCCTGAAGGAAAGTGAACGGTTTGCCCGTCACCTCTTTTGCCTCAGGCGGGACAGCGTTGGCGATTTTCCACGCCAGCCACAGCATATAGGTGGCGCTGAGCACCTTTAGCGCGATGTTCAGCACTGGATAGGTCATGAAAATCTGCAGCAAGACAATGCCGACCATCGCCACCATAAACGCATGGCCAAGGGAAATCCCCAGCATATGCGGCAATGTGCGCCGCAACCCGTAGTTTGCGCCCGAGGCCATGAGCATCAGATTGTTCGGCCCCGGTGTGACCGAGCTTGCAAAGGCAAAGCCGACAAGTGCGATGAGGATTTCATAAGTCATAAGCAATATTGCGCGACAACCGGCACAATGAAATTGCCAAGTTGTGCGTTTTTACAATATCTCTGCAACTTATGATGAAAATTGATTCAATTAACCATAATATATTGCGCTGTCTTTCTCGTGACGGGCGGATCAGCAATATCGAACTTGCGGACCGGGTCGGCCTGTCGCCGTCGGCTTGCTTACGACGCGTACAGGAACTGGAAAAATCGGGCGTGATCAAGGGCTACCGGGCGCGTCTGGACCCCGCCCAGACCGGTCGCGCTTTTGTGGTTTATGTTGCCGTTGGCCTGTCGGAACATACAAAGGCTGCGCAAACGGCATTTGAACAGGCGATGGAACGCACCGATGAGGTAACTGAATGTCACAATGTCGCCGGGGCGTTCGAATACATGCTGCGTGTCGAGGTTGCGGACTTGCGCGCCTATAAGGCGTTTCACACTGATATATTGGGAACTGTGCCGCATGTGCGTTCGATCACGAGCTATATGGTGATGGGGTCGCCGAAAGACGTGCGCGCATAAAAAAACGGCCATGCCCGGGAGGAGGTGGACATGACCGTCTTTATTTATCAGCGCCTCCTTGCGTCTCGGGAGGAGAAGAAGCAAGGCGCGTCCTCGCTGGCGTTGCTCGGGAGGAGGTGAGCGCGGCCTGCGGTATCATCGGTTCCACCCGGGAGGAGGATGGGCGGTTCCGAAACTGGTGTGATAAAGCGGCGGCACCCGGGAGGAGGTGGATGCCGCCACCTTATTGCTGACCCAAAGCCTCGGGAGGAGGTGAAGCGATGGGCCTTGGTTCAAATCTGCCTAAAGGGAGGAGGTAGCAGATCTGAATTCGTGAATTACTTTCCGTATGCGGCCTCATAGGCGACAGACTGGATCATGCTGCGCGACATGCCCAGATCGGCAAGGTCACGCGAAGACAGGCTTTGCAGTTCACTCAGCGTTTGATTGTAAACGCGGCGCTTGGCGGCTTTCACCGCAAGCTCGGCGCGGAATGAAGCGATGCGCTCACCCAAGGAAGTGCCAGCGAAGAATGTTTCGGTACGAACGGTCATTTTACTACTCTATTATCTGTTTGCTCTGCGACTTCTGCCGCTGTGTTGTGGCCAAGATGTATGATTATGCTGCAGTTGCACAATAGTTCTTTCTGCAATGCAGCTATGCGGTAAATGCATAAGCACTCCTGACCTATTGTTATGAAACTGTCACAAAATTAAGCATCGGCGCCCGAGGCCTTGCGCTCCGACATAAACCTGCCAAAGGTTGGCGCGAATTTGAACACAAACGAAACAAGGGTCCTGTAATGGCTGTCACACGCGATGAAATTTTAGGCGCTCTGTCCCGACTCACTTTGCCCGGTGGAGAGGATCTCGTGTCGCGTGACATGATCCGCGCCTTGACGATTGAGAGTGGTGCCGTTCGTTTCGTGATTGAGGCGGCTGATCCGGCCGAGGCCGCCAAAATGGACGGGGTCCGCCGCGCAGCCGAAGATATCGTGCGCCGTTTGCCCGGTGTTGAGGCGGTCTCTGTGGTGCTCACGGCGCATGGTCCGGCACCAAAACCCGCCGCGCCGCCCTCGCTGAAGGTCGGGCGTCACCCGACGCCGCAGGCTGGACCTGTAAAGGTGTCCGGTGTCGATCGCATTCTGGCGATTGGTTCAGGCAAGGGCGGGGTCGGTAAATCTACTGTGTCTTCCAATCTTGCGGTTGCACTTGCGCGCGAGGGGCGTCGGGTGGGCCTGCTGGACGCGGATATCTATGGCCCGTCGCAGCCCCGCATGATGGGCGTGAACAAGCGCCCCGGCAGCCCGGATGGCAAGACCATCATTCCGCTGCAGGCGCATGGCGTCACGATGATGTCCATTGGTCTGATGCTGGAGGAAGGAAAGGCTGTTGTCTGGCGCGGACCGATGTTGATGGGGGCTTTACAGCAGATGCTGGGACAGGTCCAGTGGGGCGAACTCGACGTGCTGATCGTCGATCTGCCGCCCGGGACAGGTGATGTGCAATTGACACTGTGCCAGAAAACCGAATTGACCGGAGCGGTTGTCGTCAGCACCCCGCAGGATGTGGCGTTGATTGATGCGCGCAAGGCGCTCGATATGTTCAACAACCTTGGCACACCGGTTCTGGGGTTGATCGAGAATATGTCGACCTTCCACTGTCCGAACTGCGGGCATGAATCGCAGATATTCGGTCATGGCGGTGTTGCTGCCGAGGCCGAAAGGATTGGAGTGCCGTTTCTGGGTTCATTGCCGATTGATCTTGATACGCGGCTTGCAGGCGACGGTGGGACGCCGATTGCGGCGGGCGACGGGCCGATGGCCGATGCCTACCGTGCCTTGGCGCGGCGCTTTATCGAAGGTGGCATGGCCTGATGATCCGCAAGGCCGAGGCTGCGGATTTCGATGCCATCTGGCCGCTGCTGCATGATGTCTTTCGCGCAGGCGATACCTATGCGGTCGATCCTGCAATCAGCAAGGAGGACGCGCTGCGCTATTGGACGGGTGGTGTGGCCTGTTACGTGGTCGAGGACGCGCGGGGGATCATCGGCACCTACTATATCAAGACAAACCAGGCTGGCGGCGGCGCGCATATCTGCAACTGCGGCTACATCGTGGCACCCGCCGCGCGCGGGCAGGGACTGGCCGCGAAGATGTGCGTGCACAGCCAGAACGCGGCCCGCGCGCTGGGCTACCTGGCGATGCAATTCAATTTTGTCCTTGCCAGCAATACCGGCGCTGTCCAGCTGTGGCATCGGTTGGGTTTTACCACGGTTGGTACGATCCCCGATGCGTTTGCGCATCCGGCACAGGGCTTTGTTGACGCCTATGTCATGCATAAACGGCTGAGTGATTAGCGCGACGGCGATGAAAACCGCGTCAGACCGCCAGCAAGCGGGTCCGGCTCTCTCTTTCTAGATTCACTTCGGGATTTCATGGAATCCGGTCCTAATACGAATCGGAATTCGTTGAGATTCGGCGGAAAACGGGGTTAAAGTGAACGTCTCGCCCGTCTTTAACAGCGGCGGCTACCGGTCGTATCTGAAAAAAGTGCCGTTTTGCGGCTCATCGTCGAAATCATTTTTGCGCACTAGATATTGTGCCATGTTCACAATTTTTTCCCACAAATATGATCTATCCGCTCAATTTTTTCTAGATGTTGTTCGCGGCATAGCCTTGAAACACCATGTAGTACCATAAAATCCCAAAAAACTGTTGATCGAAGCGGCAACTGGTGCCACAACTGTTTCACGGTAATGACGAACACGACTTCAAAGGGGCAAATTAAGAACCCCAACCGGCAAAAGCAGGTTTCATACAGGCTTCGCCATTACCGAAACTAGATCCGGCGCGTGAGCGAGCAGACATCCCCCCAGGTGGCACGCGCAGTCGGACTTCCCGTAAGGGACGAGACGGCGGATTGATCAGTGGCAGCAGATCAATCCGCCGTTTTCACATCTAAGGCAAATTCGGGGGTGTAAGGACGCAAGGGGCAGTGGATCAAAGTTTCACGGGCACACACACCCAGAAGGTGGACGGAAAGGGGCGCATGTCGATCCCTGCAGATTTCCGCCGTGTGCTTGAAGCGGGCGATCCTGACTGGGCTCCAGGCCTTTTTCCCCGCATGTATCTGCTTTACGGCGATCACCTGAAAAATAACCTGCAGGGCTATACGGTTGATGAATTCAACGCGCTGGCGGCCCAGATCAAGGCCTTGCCGCGCGGTTCGGAACGCAAGCGCAAGCTGTCGCTTCTGATTATCGGTCAGTCCATCAAGCTGGACGTTGATAAAGACGGGCGCACCGTCATGCCGATCAAACAGCGCGAAAAACTGGGCCTGACCGATGGCGAACTGACGTTCGTGGGCCTCGGTGACTATTTCGAAATCTGGAAAGCAGACGTCTTTGGCGCGGTGTCCGAAGGGGTCACCGGCTGGCTGGGCGAGCAGGGGGAAGACTTTGACCCGCTCATCCTATTGGATGAATGACCCATGTCTGCTGCCGCTGAAAAATCACCGCATATCCCTGTACTGATCAGACCGCTCATTGCAGCGGTCTCGCCTGTTTCCGGGGTCTGGCTGGATGGTACATTTGGTAACGGTGGCTATACGCGCGCATTGCTGGCAGCGGGGGCGGATAAAGTCATCGGCGTGGACCGTGACCCGCTGGCCTTCGAGATGGCGGCGGACTGGATCGGCGACTATGGCGACCGGATTGAAACGGTCGCGGGCGTCTTTTCGAAACTGGATGAATATGGCACCGATCTCGATGGTGTCGTGCTCGATCTCGGGGTCAGTTCCATGCAGCTTGATCTGGCCGAACGTGGCTTTTCCTTTATGCGTGATGGGCCGCTTGATATGCGGATGTCGCAGGACGGGCCTTCTGCCGCTGATCTTTGCAATTCGGCTGATGAAGCCGAGTTGGCCGACATCATCTATCTTTACGGCGAAGAGCGCGCATCCCGGCGGATCGCCAAGGCGATTGTTGCAGCGCGTCCGCTGACGACAACACTACAACTGGCCAAGATCGTTGAGGGCTGTCTGCCGCGCGCAAAACCCGGCCAATCACATCCCGCGACGCGCACCTTTCAGGCGCTGCGCATTGCGGTGAACAACGAATACGGCGAATTGGCCGAGGGCCTGATGGCTGCTGAACGCGCCTTGAAACCCGGTGGCCAACTGGCCGTTGTCACCTTCCATTCCGTCGAAGACCGCATGGTGAAACGGTTCTTGCAGGCACGTTCCGGCAATACGGCTAACGCAAACCGTTATGCACCAGAAACGGAACAGGTGACGCCTGCTTGGCGCATCGAGAAGCGCAAGGCGATCGGACCGGATGAACAGGAACTGGCCGAGAACCCACGGTCGCGTTCGGCCAAGTTGCGCGTGGCCATCCGCACAGATGCGCCAGCCGAAGCGATTGATCCGGCGCTCTTGGGGATGCCGATGAAAAAGAAGAAAGGGGGCCGGTAAGTGCGGGGTTTGTTTTATGTTTTGACAGCTATGGCCGTCATGGGGCTCGCGTTTTGGGCCTATCACGAGAATTACAAGACCCAGGCGGCAATCGCGGAAGTGCGTGACCTGCACGGGCAAATCGGCGCGGCACACGAACGTATCAGCATGTTGCGTGCCGAATGGGCCTATCTGAACCGTCCCGACCGTCTGGCCGATCTGGCGGATCTGAATTTTGATCGTCTGGGTCTGCTGCCCCTGATGCCCGATGCTTTTGGCGCCGTGGACCAGATCATCTATCCGCTGCCGCCGATCCTGCCGATCACAAACCCGATCGAACTGTCGTATGATCAATTGAAAGCGATGGAGAACGATCTGTGAGCCGTATTCCCCTTCGCCCGCTGGCCCGTATCCTCAATGCCCGTGCACGGGGCGAAAACCCCGACGCGATCGAAGCCGAAAACCGCGCCCGCCGGCATGAGGCGATGGCCGACAAACAGCGCCAGCGTGCCGAAGGGCGTCTGCTGGTGCTGGGTCTTGCGTTTTTCTGTGCCTTCGGGGTGATCGGTCTGCGGATGGGGACTTTGGCTTCGTCTGTGCCGGAAGAGCCGCGCGCCTCGGCGGTCGGTAACCCGATTATCGGTCAGCGCTCTGATATCGTTGACAGAAACGGGCGCATTCTGGCCACGAACCTGCAGACCCATTCGCTTTACGCGCACCCGCGCGACATGATTGATCCGGCCAATGCCGCCAAAGGTCTGGCCGAGATTTTCCCCGAACTTGATGAAGACGAGCTGCTCAAGGATTTCCAGGGCGACCGCCGTTTCCTATGGATCAGGCGCCAGATCAGCCCCGAACAGATGCAGGCCGTGCATGACATTGGTTCGCCCGGTCTGCTTTTCGGGCCGCGTGAAATGCGGCTTTATCCCAACGGCCCGCTGGCTGCACATATTCTGGGTGGTGCCAGCTATGGCCGTGAAGGTGTCGCCAGTGCCGAAGTCATCGGTGTGGCCGGGGTTGAGCGCCAGTTCGACAGCTACTTGCGCGATCCTGCAAACGAAGGTGCGCCGCTGCAATTGTCGCTTGATCTGACAGTGCAGGCCGCAGCCGAGCAGGTGCTTGCAGGTGGCATGTCGATCATGAATGCCAAAGGGGCTGCGTCGGTCTTGATGGATATCCACACCGGCGAGATTATTTCGATGGTGTCACTGCCGGACTTTGACCCCAACAACCGTCCGCGTGTCCTGACAACAGGTGACCAATCGGACAGCCCTTTGTTCAACCGTGCAGTGCAGGGCGTTTACGAGCTTGGCTCGGTCTTCAAGATATTCACGACCGCCCAAGCGATGGAGCTTGGGCTTGTGAGCGCCAATACGATGATCGACACGCAAGGCCCCCTCACATGGGGCCGGTTCCGCATCCGTGACTTTCATGATTATGGACCGGAGCTCAGCACCACGGACGTGATTGTCGAGAGCTCGAACATCGGGACGGCGCGGATCGCGATGCAGATTGGCGCCGAACGCCAGCGCGCATTTCTGGATTCGCTTGGATTTCTGGAACCAACACCGCTGGAAATGATCGAGGCCCCGACCGGTCGCCCCTTGCTGCCGCCCAACTGGTCCGAGATTTCGACGATGACCATTTCTTACGGCCACGGTCTGTCTTCTTCTCCGGTCCATCTGGCGGCGGGATATGCGTCGCTCTTGAACGGCGGCACTCGCGTCACGCCGACCTTGCTGCGCCGGACGTCGACAGAACCAGGCCCGCGGGTGGTGTCCGAAGCCGTAAGTGCGGCGTCGCGCAGCATGCTGCGTCAGGTGGTTGAGCGCGGAACCGCCTCTTTCGCAGAGGTCGAGGGTTATGCTGTAGGTGGCAAAACGGGAACTGCAGACAAGCCGCGCGCCGCAGGTGGCGGATACTATGATGATAAGGTCATCTCGACCTTTGCATCTGTGTTCCCTGCCAATGATCCGCAGTACGTTCTGGTCGTCACGCTTGACGAGCCATCAGAGAATTCAGGCGCAGAGCCGCGCCGCACTGCGGGCTGGACTGCGGTCCCGATTGCGGCCGAAATGATCCGGCGGACCGCACCTCTTTTGGGGCTGCGACCACAAGTAGACAGGCCTCAGCAGGTCGGTGTAACACTGACCTCAAACTGATCGAGGGCGGGCAATGAAATCACTGGCGGAACTTGGGCTGACAGCACGCGGTGGTGCTGAGGCGCAGATCACGGGGCTGGCCGTGGATAGCCGCGAGGTAAAGCCGGGGTATCTCTTTGCCGCATTGCCGGGCGCGCGCGTGCACGGAGGCGAGTTTATCCAATACGCATTGCGCATGAAGGCCGCAGCGATCCTGACCGATGCGCAAGGCGCCGAGATTGCCGCCAAAGAGTTGGTTGGTAGCGATGTTGCGCTGATCGTGGCGCAAGACCCGCGCGCGACGCTTGCGCAAGCGGCGTCACTTTGGTTTGGCGCACATCCCGCCACGGTTGTTGCTGTTACCGGCACCAACGGCAAGACATCTGTGACGACATTTTGCCGCCAGATCTGGGAAGAACTGGATTTGCCTGGTGTGAACCTTGGCACGACTGGCGTAGAGGGCGCGTGGAACCACCCGCTGAAACACACAACGCCCGAGCCGATCACGCTGCATCGTGTGCTGGCCGAGGCGGCAAAAAACGGCATCACCCATGTCGCGATGGAGGCCTCATCGCACGGCTTGGACCAGCGCAGGCTGGATGGCGTTATTTTGGCCGCCGCCGGTTTTTCGAACTTCAGTCAGGATCACCTTGATTATCATGAAACCTTCGAGGCCTACTTCGATGCCAAAATGGGGCTGTTTCGTCGCGTCCTCTCCGAGGACGGTGTCGCAGTGATCAATCTGGACGACCCCAAAGGCCCCGAGGTTGCAGCAATCTGCGCCGCCCGCGGCCAGGAGGTGATCGGCGTAGGCCGCCACCCCGATGCGCGCTTACGCCTGACCGGACAGCGCTTTGATGCCACCGGGCAGGACCTGCTGTTTGAATGGCAAGGCCGTTCGCGCCAGACCCGGCTGGAACTGCTCGGCGGATTTCAGGCTGACAATGTGTTGCTTGCTGCCGCTTTGGTGATCGCGGCAGGCGCTGATGCGGCGGATGTCTTTGACACTCTGCAATATCTGACGACCGTGCGGGGCCGGATGGAGCTTGCAGCGACACGCGAAAGCGGCGCTGCGGTATTTGTAGATTATGCCCATACGCCTGATGCAATTGAAACCGCCCTGAAGGCGATGCGCCCGCATGTGATGGGGCGGATCGTTGTCATTATCGGCGCAGGTGGTGACCGCGATGTGGGCAAGCGGCCTTTGATGGGGGCGGCAGCGGCGCGCAATGCGGATACGGTCATTGTGACCGATGACAACCCGCGCTCTGAGGACCCCGCCGCAATCAGGTCAGCCGTGATGGCGGGCGCACTGAACGCAGGCGGCACGCAAAGCATCAGTGAAGTGGGCGACCGTGCCGAGGCAATTTTGCGCGGCATAGATATGCTGGGGGCAGGGGATGCCTTGTTGATTGCGGGAAAGGGCCACGAAACAGGCCAGACCGTGGGGGACACGGTGCTACCATTTGACGATGTGGAACAGGCCAGCGTGGCCGTCGCCGCTTTGGAGGGTTGGGTATGACCCCGCTCTGGACCTCAGCCGAGGCGGCTGCGGCGACGGGTGGACATGTCACCCAACAATGGCAAGCAACTGGCGTTTCGATTGACACGCGGACCTTGCAGAAGGGCGATCTTTTCGTCGCACTGGCCGATGTGCGCGATGGCCATGATTTTGTCGCGCAAGCCTTGGAGAAAGGTGCCGCTGCCGCTTTGGTGACGCATGTCCCTGATGGTGTGGCCGCCGACGCGCCGCTTTTGATCGTACCGGATGTGTTGGATGCATTGGGCGCCATGGGCCGCGCCGCCCGTGTGCGCACGGCTGCGAAAGTTGTCGCGATCACCGGTTCTGTCGGTAAGACATCGACTAAAGAGATGCTGCGCGCTGTGCTGGCGCGCCAAGGCAAATGCCACGCGGCAGAGGCCTCATATAACAACCATTGGGGTGTTCCCTTGACCTTGGCAAGGATGCCTGCCGATACCGACTATGCTGTGATCGAAATCGGGATGAGCAACCCTGGTGAGATCACGCCTTTGTCGCAAATGGCGCGCCCGCATGTGGCGATGGTGACGACGGTGGCAGCGGCGCATCTTGCGTCATTCGAAAGCCTTGCGGGCATTGCAGTGGAAAAAGCCTGCATCATGGACGGGCTGGAGGCGGGTGGTATTGCGGTCCTGAATGCGGATATCGAGACCAGCCACATTTTGCAGGACCATGCCAAGGCACTCGGTGCCAAACAGGTGCTTTTTGGTGAGACTGCAACTGACTGGGTCGTCAAAGACGTGCGCATCGCAGGCGATGTCACGGTTATCACCGCCACAGGCGATGGCGTGGATTATCTGTTCAAACTCTCTGTCCCCGGCCGCCACTTTGCGATGAACGCCGTGGGTGTGCTTGCTGTGGTCGAGGCGCTCGGGGCCGATCCGGTGGCGGCGTCACTTGATATCGCCGCTTGGGTGCCGCCTGCGGGGCGGGGCACGCGCGAAATCATTGTCACAGATATGGCCAATGACGGCGAAAGCCTCGAGCTGCTTGATGATGCTTTCAACGCGAACCCCACATCGCTTGCCGCGTCGCTTGAGGTGCTCGCGGCGTCCTCACCGTCAGATAACGTGGGGCGGATCATCAAGGGGCGGCGTGTGGCGATCTTGGGTGATATGCTGGAACTGGGCACCGCCGAGGTCGCAATGCACCGCGACATGGCGCAAAACGAACACCTGAAGTCACTTGACCTGATCCATTGCGCGGGTCCGCTTATGCGCCACCTCTGGGAGTCGCTGCCGGAAGAACAACGGGGCCGCTGGGCCGAAACGGCGGCAGAGCTTGTTCCGCAAGCGTCGCAACTGGTGGATGCCGGCGATGTTGTGCTGGTCAAGGGCTCAAAGGGCAGCAAAGTCAGCCTGATTGTTGACGCCATCCGAAAACTGGGGCATCGCCGCCTGTAACAAGATTAAGGTATCAAAATGCTCTATTGGCTTACGGCACTTTCGGACGGCGGCGACTTTTTCAACCTGTTCCGCTATATCACTTTCCGAGCAGGTGGGGCGTTTATGACGGCGCTGCTGTTTGGTTTTGTCTTCGGCCCCCCGTTGATCAACGTGCTGCGGCGCAAGCAGGGCAAGGGTCAACCGATCCGTGATGATGGCCCCGAAGGGCATTTTGTGAAGGCAGGCACGCCAACGATGGGTGGTTTGCTGATCGTGGGTGCGCTGACATTCTCGACACTGCTTTGGGCGCGGCTGGATAATCCCTTTGTCTGGATGGTACTTTTCGTCACGCTGTCTTTCGCAGCCATCGGTTTTGCGGACGACTATGCAAAGGTGTCCAAGCAGAACACCTCGGGCGTGTCAGGCAAGGTGCGGATTTTATTGGGAATTCTGATCGCAGGTATCGCGGGATATTGGGCGGCTGCCTATCATCCCGATGATCTGACCAACCAGCTGGCGCTGCCGATCTTCAAGGATACTCTGATCAATCTGGGCATCCTGTTTATTCCCTTCGCGATTGTGGTGATTGTCGGGGCGGCCAATGCGGTGAACCTCACCGACGGGCTGGACGGGCTTGCTATCATGCCGGTGATGATCGCTGCAGGCACATTTGGCGTGATTGCCTATGCTGTCGGACGCACCGATTTTACCGAATATCTGGACGTGCACTATGTGCCGCAAACCGGCGAAATCCTGATCTTTACCATGGGCCTGATCGGGGGCGGTCTGGGCTTTTTGTGGTACAATGCGCCACCGGCAGCGGTCTTTATGGGCGATACAGGCTCGCTTGCCTTGGGCGGTGCGCTGGGTGCGATTGCTGTGGCCACGAAGCACGAGATCGTGCTCGCGATTGTTGGGGGGCTTTTTGTGGTCGAGGCGCTCTCGGTCATCATTCAGGTGCTCTATTTCAAGCGCACCGGCAAGCGCGTGTTCCTGATGGCTCCGATCCACCATCACTATGAGAAGAAAGGCTGGGCCGAGCCGCAGATTGTGATCCGGTTCTGGATCATCTCGCTGATCCTCGCGATGATCGGCCTTGCGACGCTGAAGGTGCGGTAATGATACCGGTTCAGGGATATGCGGGCCAGACTGTGGCTGTTCTGGGTCTGGGGCGGTCCGGGCGCGCAACAGCTGCGGCATTGCAGGAAGGCGGCGCGCATCCGGTTGTTTGGGATGACAGCGCAGTGGCCCGCGATGCGGCAGAGGAAGCTGGTTTTAATCTGCGTGACCTGACCAAGCCGCGTGCTTTTGAAGGCGTTTCTCTTCTTGTTGTCAGCCCTGGCATTCCGCATCTTTACCCCGCCCCGAACCCTGTGATCGCGGCGGCATGGGATGCAGACGTGCCGGTGGATAACGACATCGGCTTGTTCTTTCGGTCCTTTGCGACCGCAGAATGGGAAGACTTTGAAACAATGCCGCGCGTGATTGCCGTGACGGGCTCGAACGGGAAATCAACGACTTCGGCATTGATCCACCATATTCTGGTCGAGAACGGCCGTCCCGCTCAATTGGCGGGCAATATCGGGCGCGGTGTTCTTGATATCGAACCTGCGCATGATGGCGAAGTGGTGGTGCTGGAACTCTCTTCATACCAGACCGATCTCGCGCGCAGCCTGACGCCGGATGTGGCGGTTTTCACAAACCTTAGCCCCGATCACCTTGACCGTCATGCGGGTCCAGGCGGGTATTTCGCCGCCAAACGCCGCCTTTTTGCAGAAGGCGGGCCGGATCGTGCGATCATCGGTGTGGATGAGGTCGAAGGGCGCTACATGGCCAATCAACTGAGCGAAGGGCCGGGGGATGACCGCGTGATCCGGATTTCCTCGGGCCAGAAGCTGACGGGTGAGGGCTGGAACGTCTTTGCGCGCAAGGGGTTTCTGGCCGAGCACCGCAAAGGACGGCAGATCGGGTCGATTGATCTGCGCGCGATTGCGGGATTGCCGGGCGCGCATAACCATCAAAATGCCTGTGCGGCCTATGCGGCGTGCCGGACTTTGGGGTTGGGGCCCAAGGGGATCGAAGCTGCGATGCAAAGCTATCCCGGATTGCCGCATCGCAGTCAGGTGGTTGCCGTTAAAGATGGCGTCACCTTTGTAAATGACAGCAAGGCGACGAACGTGGATAGTGCCGCCAAGGCGCTGGCGGCTTTCCCGAAGATCCGCTGGATTTGCGGTGGTTTGCAGAAAGAGGGCGGGCTTGACGGTCTGCTGCCGTATCTGGACCACGTCAGTAAAGCCTATGTCATCGGGCGCGAGGCCGAGAGTTTTGCCCGCCAGTTGACCGGCTCGGATGTAGAGGTTTGCGGCACGATGGCCAAGGCTGTGGCGCAGGCAGCGGCTGATGCCGAGGCCGGAGAAGTCGTACTCTTGGCGCCTGCGGCGGCATCGTTTGATCAGTATGACAGTTTTGAGCGGCGCGGCGAGGATTTCATCCGTTGTGTGACAGAAGCGGTGGGGTAAGGTGGATTGAAATCCACCTTACGGGTTGGCAATGGCTTGCCCCGCCGCCCATCCCGAGGACCATGCCCACTGGAAATTATAGCCGCCCAGCCAGCCGGTGACATCCACGCATTCACCAATGAAATAAAGTCCTGGCACTGATTTTGCGGTCATGGTTTTGGACGATAGCGCGTCTGTATCAACGCCGCCCAAAGTCACCTCTGCCGTGCGGTAGCCCTCTGATCCGGCGGGCGTCAGGGTCCAGTCGGCCAGTCTCTCGCAAAGTGCATTCAGCTTTGCATCACTTTGATCGGCGATATTGCCGTCAAGCGGCAACTCTGCCTTGAGGTGATCCACAAGTCGGGCAGGCAGGTGTTGCGCCAGTACAGTGGTCAGCGCTTTGCGCCCGTCGCTTTGGCGATGGCTTTGCAGTCCTGCCAGAAGATCGCCTTTGGGGATCAGGTTCACGCTGATCGTCTCGCCCTCGTGCCAATATGATGAGGCTTGCAATACCGCAGGCCCCGAAAGGCCGCGGTGGGTGAAGAGGATCGCTTCGTCAAAGCTGG
The DNA here is from genome assembly GCF_044595625.1 of Yoonia sp. R78084. NCBI lineage: Bacteria > Pseudomonadati > Pseudomonadota > Alphaproteobacteria > Rhodobacterales > Paracoccaceae > Yoonia > Yoonia sp. R78084. Next base: position 1,967,281 of record NZ_CP138993.1, on the reverse strand, counting down.
CGTCATTGGCCGATACGCGCGCATGGGTTGCGACACCTGCAAGCGGTTTGAATCTTTCATCCGAGAAGGTCAGCGGCACCAGCCCCGGACGCGGGTCGATCACGGGCAGGCCGAACTGTGTCGCGATCTGGTAGCCCAGCCCCGTCGCGCCCATTTTCGGGATGGATTTGCCGCCACACGCCACGACCAGATTGCGTGCGGTTACCGTTTGATTGCGTCCTTCACGGGTCAGGGTCGCGCGAAAGCCACTGCCGTCGTGGCTGATCTCGCTCACAGCGGTTTGCAGCCAAAGCTGCGCACCGGCCTTGTCCATTTCGGCGCGCAGCATTGCGATAATGTCTTTGGCACTGTTGTCGCAGAAAAGCTGCCCCAGCGTTTTTTCATGCCATGCGATCCGGTATCGGTCGACCAGCGCAATGAAATCCCACTGCGTATAGCGCCCGAGGGCAGATTTGCAGAAGTGTCTGTTCTGACTGATGAAGTTCTGCGGGCTGGCATAGAGGTTCGTGAAATTGCACCGTCCGCCGCCCGAGATCCGGATCTTTTCACCGGCCGCTTTCGCATGATCGACAACGAGCACGCCGGGCCCTGCGTGGGCCGCGCACATCATGCCTGCAGCACCTGCGCCGATGATCAGAGTTTCTACCTTCATAGCGGCCCATATGGCGCAAGCGCTGCGGGAGATCAAATTCAGAAAATTTGATCATGCCTCCGGCGGAAGTTTGATCGGACATGGAAAGTGGCAGGCAGCGGTTTTTCAGTGGAATCGTGGTCAATTGACGGTTAAGGTACCAGCAGACCCGGCAAACGGGCGATATAGGCAAGTGAGCGGTGATCCATGACGGAAATGGTCTATGGGACGGTCCCGGTGCAGTCCGGCGACCCGGTTCTGCCCCGATGGTGGCGGACAATTGATAAATGGACAATGTCCTGCATCCTGATCCTTTTCGGGATCGGGTTGTTACTGGGCCTGGCCTCGTCGCCGCCTCTGGCTGCCCGAAACGGGCTGGAGCCGTTTCACTACGTCACCCGACAGGCGATTTTTGGCGGCATGGCAATGATCGTGATGTTTGTCGTCTCGATGATGTCGCCGACACTGGTGCGGCGTCTGGCGGTCTTGGGGTTCCTGTGCGCCTTTGTGGCTTTGGCCTTTTTGCCGGTCTTTGGTACCGATTTCGGCAAGGGGGCAACCCGCTGGTATTCGCTGGGCTTTGCCTCGGTGCAGCCGTCCGAGTTTCTCAAGCCCGGTTTTGTGGTGATGGCGGCGTGGCTTTTGGCGGCGTCCCAGCAATTAGGCGGACCGCCAGGCAAGGCTTATTCCTTTGTGCTGACGATCATGATCGTTCTGATGCTGGCGCTGCAGCCCGATTTCGGGCAAGCGGCACTGATCCTCTTTGCCTGGGGTGTGATGTATTTCGTGGCGGGTGCGCCAATGCTATTGCTGATTGTTCTGGCTGGTCTCGTCGTCTTTGGCGGAACCATCGCCTATAGTTATTCCGAGCACTTTGCCCGCCGTATCGACGGCTTTCTGTCGCCTGACCTCGACCCAAATACGCAGTTGGGTTATGCGACAAATGCAATCCGTGAGGGCGGATTTTTCGGCGTGGGTGTCGGCGAAGGTCAAGTGAAATGGTCGCTGCCTGACGCGCATACCGATTTCATTATTGCGGTTGCTGCTGAAGAATACGGGCTGATCTGCGTTTTGGTGATTATTGCGCTTTACGCCGTGATTGTGGTGCGCTCTTTGCTGCGGCTGATGAAAGAGCGCGACGTGTTTATCCGCCTTGCAGGCACGGGGCTGGTTTGCATCTTCGGGGTGCAGGCGATGATCAACATGGGCGTTGCTGTGCGCTTGTTGCCTGCCAAGGGGATGACCCTGCCTTTCGTGTCCTATGGCGGTTCGTCCCTGATCGCGGGCGGGATCGCGGTGGGCATGCTTTTGGCGTTCACGCGCAGCAGACCGCAAGGCGAAATGGCCGATATCCTGATGCGCAGGGCAAACCGCTGATGGCGCCGCTTCTGATCATTGCCGCTGGTGGCACAGGCGGGCATATGTTTCCGGCACAGGCCCTGGCCGAAGCCATGCTTGAAAAAGGCTGGCGTGTGCATCTTTCCACGGATGCGCGTGGGGCGCGGTACACGGGTGGTTTCCCTGATGCGGTCAAGGTCAATGTCGTCGGTAGCGCGACTTTTGCCCGTGGCGGGATAGTGCAAAAGCTGGTGGTGCCCTTCCGGATTATGGCGGGCATTGCTGCGGCCAAATGGCGGATGTTGCGTGACCGTCCGGCGGTTGTTGTGGGCTTTGGCGGTTACCCTGCGATCCCGGCCATGACTGCCGCATGGGTGCTGCGTGTCCCGCGCATGATCCACGAACAAAATGGCGTGCTTGGGCGCGTGAACCAGCTTTTTGCTAAGCGGGTGAACCAGATCGCCTGTGGCACATGGCCGACTGAGTTGCCGGGTGCGGTGGAGGGTGTGCATACCGGAAATCCTGTGCGGGCGGCGATTTTGGAACATGCCGGTTCGCCCTATATTCCGCCGGGTGATTACCCCATGTCGATCCTCGTCATGGGGGGGTCGCAGGGTGCGCGGATCATGTCCGATATCGTGCCCCCCGCAATCGCAGCCTTGCCGGAACACATCCGCCGCAATATCCGGGTCAGCCATCAGGCACGCCCTGAGGATCTTGACCGGGTCTCTGCCTATTACGAGGCCGAGTTGATTTCGGCGCAGGTCCAGACCTTTTTTGATGACGTGCCGCGCCGGATGGCGGATGCACAACTGGTGATTTCCCGTTCGGGGGCTTCAACCGTTGCGGATGTCAGTATCATTGGCCGCCCGGCGATCTGGGTGCCTTACGCCGGTGCGATCCGGGATGAGCAGACCGCAAACGCGCGCCAGCTTGTCGAGGCGGGGGCGGCGGTGCTGATGCCTGAGGCGGAATTCGAGGTGGCGACTTTGACGGCCAAGCTGACCGAGCAGTTGTCCGATGAGAAGGGCATGCTGCAAATGGCCCAAAAAGCACTGGCCTGTGGTGTGCCGGACGCCACGACGCGGCTTGTACAATTGGTTGAAAATCTGGCAGAGGCGGGAAAGAAATAATGGATGGGAACCCTGTGATGAGCGCTGCAACCAAACTGCCACTTGATGTGGGCCCGATTCATTTTGTGGGCATTGGCGGGATCGGGATGTCCGGCATTGCCGAGGTGTTGTTGAACCACGGCTATACGGTTCAGGGGTCTGATCTGAAGGCATCGAAAATCACGGATCGCCTGAAATCACTGGGCGCGATCATCTTTGAGGGCCAGCGCGCCGAAAACCTTGACGGCGCGGAGGTTGTTGTCATTTCCTCTGCCATCAAACCGGGTAATCCCGAGCTGGATGAGGCCCGTGCCAAAGGGCTGCCTGTTGTGCGCCGCGCCGAAATGCTGGCCGAATTGATGCGCCTCAAATCGAATGTCGCGGTTGCCGGAACCCATGGCAAGACGACGACCACTACCATGGTTGCGGCACTTTTGGATGAGGGCGGGATTGATCCGACAGTCATCAATGGCGGCATTATCCATGCCTATGGCTCGAACGCACGTATGGGGCAGGGCGAGTGGATGGTGGTTGAGGCCGACGAGAGCGACGGGACATTCAACCGTTTGCCCGCGACCATCGCGATTGTCACGAATATCGACCCCGAACATATGGAGCATTGGGGAACGGAAGAGGCGCTGCACAAGGGCTTCTACGACTTTGTGTCGAATATTCCGTTCTACGGGCTCGCTGTCTGTTGCACGGACGATTCTGATGTGCAGTCTTTGGTGGGCAAAATTACCGACCGCCGTGTGGTCACCTATGGCTTCAATGCCCAGGCCGATATCCGCGCCATAAACCTCACTTATGCAGCAGGTGTCGCGCATTTTGATATCGCGCTTCAGGCCGAAGGTGCGCTGATCGAGGATTGCGAATTGCCAATGCCGGGTGACCATAATGTCTCGAACGCGTTGTCGGCTGTGGCCGTCGCCCGTCATCTTGGCATGAAGAAAGAGGAAATCCGCGCGGCGCTGAAAGGGTTCAAGGGCGTGAACCGCCGCTTTACGAAAGTGGGCGAAGTGAATGGCGTGACAATCATTGATGATTACGGGCATCACCCTGTTGAAATCGCCGCCGTTTTGAAAGCGGCGCGTCAGGCCACCGACGGGCGCGTGATTGCTGTGCACCAACCCCACCGTTTTACCCGCCTGTCACATCACTTTGATGAGTTCTGTGCCTGCTTCAACGACGCAGATGTGGTGGGGATCGCCGAGGTCTTTTCGGCAGGCGAAGCCCCGATTGAAGGTGCGAGCCACCGTGATCTTGTCGCCGGTCTGATCCGGCATGGCCACCGTCACGCCCGTGTCGTGGAAAGCGAAGACGATCTGGAACGACTTGTCCGCGAACAGGCCGGTCCGGGTGATATGGTCGTCTGCCTCGGGGCAGGGACGATCAGCACTTGGGCGAACGCATTGCCGGCCCGCCTGAACGCGTGACAGACCCGGTCATTCTGATCGGGCTTTGGGTCGTGCTGGCCTTTGCCTTGTCGGCATTCCCTTCAAACGACAATCATTGGCGGCGGGCCTATGTGCTGCTGGCAATCGGAGCGCCGCTTCTGGTTTGGATTGCAATCCAGCACGGGCTTTTCATGGGATTGCTGGGTTTGGCAGTTGGAAGCCTCGTGCTGCGCTGGCCGGTCTACTATCTGTGGCGCTGGATCAAGAACAACATCGCGAGGTCATAGATGGCGGATCTTTGGATATTCCTTGGCATGCTGCTCTGCGCGATGATCCCTTTCGCCGCGTTGACAAGGTTCATGCGGGCGGGGCGGTCCGGCCTGTCACTCAGTATTGCGTCGGCCATCGGTGCCGTGCTGGTCATCGCGATTTATGCGAGCGGCCGTCCCTTTGGAGTTGATCCTGTACTTGCCATGACTGTTGCGATGCTCGCCTGTGTGCCTGCGCTTCTGGGCGCTATGGCCGGGGCGCTTCTGGGATGGTTGCTGCGCCGTCGGGATGACCGTCTGCTATAATAGGCGGCTGCGCTATCGCATAGATTTCCGTAAGCGCTGAAAATAGTCATTGAACATCGTTCATAATTCGCGTAAATATTGAACATTGTTCACAAAAGGGTAGAATCATGGGTAGCGAAGAAATTGCATTGATCGGGATCGGGTGTGGCAGCTTTCTTATTCCGCTGGTGCTGAGCTTTTTGGCAGGTTTGCGCAGAAGCAAGATGGCACTGGCCGCGATGACCTTCCTTTGGGCGGGATTTACCGTGGTCATGTTTTATCAGCTAAGCATCACCGGAGGATGGGATGCGCTTCTTTACATCCTTCTGCTGCTCTTTGTCAGTGCACCGGCGGCAGTGGGCGGACTGATTGGCGGCCTTGTCGGATGGGCCAGAGCAGATCAGGCTCACCCAATAGAAGGAACACCTGCTGTTTTAGCCAGCGGTGTTGATGAGAAAGGATCAACGGCATGACCTTTGGTGACTTTATGGCTTACGGGATCCCATTTTCCATCTTTCTTGCCACAGGCTTTGGCAACTACTGTTTGGCCAAGCGCCACCTCACCACTGGCATCAAGATCTACTGGATTGTCTGGGCACTTTTCACGGTTGGCATGCTTTTTGGCATGGCCGCACTAGGAAGTTGGGACGGACTGCTTTATGTCGCGCTCCTGATCGGCATCAGCGCACCTTCGGGGCTTGGCGGCGTAGTTGGTGCCTTGGTCGGAAGGGCAAAGCAAGAGAGAGCAGAGGATGATCAGACTCCCTGAAGTGCGGGGCACATTGACGGCCAATCGCCCGCTGGCCGATTTGACGTGGATGCGCGTGGGCGGCCCTGCCGAGGTGCTGTTTCAGCCTGCCGATATGCAGGATCTGTCCGATTTTCTGGCGGCTCTTGATCCTGCGGTTCCGGTGTTCCCGATGGGTGTCGGCAGCAACTTGATCGTCCGCGATGGCGGGATCAGCGGTGTGGTGATCCGCATGGGGCGTGGCTTTAACGGGATCGAGGTCAGTGACGATGCAGTTATCGCAGGGGCGGCGGCGCTTGATGCGCATGTGGCGCGCAGGGCTGCCGATGCCGGTTTCGATCTGACGTTCCTGCGCACGATCCCCGGCACAATCGGCGGGGCGGTGCGCATGAATGCCGGTTGCTATGGCAGCTATATGGCGGATGTGCTGCGCGCGGTCACCCTGGTGCTGCGTGACGGGACAATCACCGAACTGTCGGTTGATGCGCTGCAACTTGCCTATCGCCAAAGCGACCTGCCTGCGGGGGCAGTGATCGTCTCGGCCACGCTTGCACCGCCCAAAGCCGCGCCTGTGGACCTGCACCAGCGGATGACAGAACAACTGGCCAAACGCGACGAGACCCAACCGACCAAGGACCGTACAGCGGGGTCTACGTTCCGCAATCCAGCCGGTTTTTCCTCAACGGGGCAGGCTGATGACGTGCATGATATGAAGGCCTGGAAAGTGATTGATGACGCGGGCATGCGCGGCGCGCAATTGGGCGGGGCGGTGATGAATACCAAGCATTCCAACTTTCTGACGAACGCAGGTGATGCGACCGCCGCCGACCTTGAGGATTTGGGCGAATGGGTGCGGAAAAAGGTTTACGATTCCCAAGGGATTACGCTACAATGGGAAATCATGCGGGTCGGTGATCGTTTGGGCGCAGACACCGCAAAATAATTGGCCAAAAAGGCCGCGATCCGAGGCAAGGATCAAATCAATATGACAGGTCACAAAAGACCTGCGTTTAAGGCGGTAGGGTATGTCGAGCAGGACAAACCCGAAAGTTGTTGTTCTGATGGGTGGCCCATCGGCTGAACGCGAAGTGTCGCTCAGCTCGGGCCGTGAATGTGCAGCGGCTTTGCGGGAAGCAGAATGTGACGTTATCGAGGTCGATGCCGGCCCCGACGTCGCTGCGCGTTTGATCGAGATCGCACCCGATGTTGTCTTTAATGCGCTCCACGGGCGCTGGGGCGAGGACGGCGCGATACAGGGCGTTCTGGAATGGCTGAGAATTCCCTACACACATTCGGGTATTCTGGCCTCTGCGCTGACATTGGATAAGCAGCGCACGAAGGACGTATACCGCAAGGTAGGTCTGCCGGTCGTTGAGAGTATCTTAGCCTCCGCCGATGCCGTGCGCGCGGCCCATGTTATGCCGCCGCCCTATGTTGTGAAGCCCTATAACGAAGGGTCGAGCGTCGGCATCTATATCGTGGATGAAGCCGCAAACGGCCCGCCGCAACTGTCCGATGATATGCCAGAGAAGGTCATGGTCGAAGCCTTTGCGCCCGGCCGTGAGTTGACCACGACAGTGATGGGCGACCGTGCGCTGACGGTCACCGATATCATCACCGATGGCTGGTATGACTATCACGCCAAATATGCGCCCGGCGGATCACGGCACGAATTACCCGCCAAAGTGCCGGCCGAGATTTTCGATGCCTGCATGGAATACGCCCTGCGTGCGCATCAGGCCTTGGGCTGCCGCGGTGTCAGCCGGACCGATTTTCGCTGGGATGAGAGCCGCGGGCTTGACGGGCTGATCCTTCTGGAAACAAACACCCAGCCGGGGATGACGCCCACGTCTCTGACGCCAGAGCAGGCCGCCCATGTGGGTATTTCCTTCCCTGAACTGTGCCGCTGGATGGTGGAGGACGCATCATGCGATCGCTGATCCGCCGCACCTCTCCCGATGCGCTGCCGCGTGATCCCGCACCCTCACGCATGGGGTACCGTTATCAGCGGATGATGCTGACACCGGGGTTTCGCGGGACCGTGCGGATCGGGGTGCCGATCCTGTTGATCCTGATCATTGCGGGGTCGTGGTATTCCAAACCCGAAAACCGCGCAGCGCTTGCCGCGACAATCGCAGAAACAAAACAGAGCTTTCAGGAGCGCCCGCAATTCATGGTGCAAAGCATGAATGTCGTGGGCGGCGATTTGGCAGTGCTGACAGAAGTGGCCGCGCTGCTGCCTTCTGAATTCCCCGTGTCGTCCTTTGATCTCGACCTCGAAAAAATCCGTGCAGATATCGAAGCACTGGACCCGATCAAGTCCGCCTCGGTCCGCGTGGGGCAGGGCGGTGCTCTGGACGTGCAGTTGAACCCGCGTGTGCCTGTGGCGCTTTGGCGGGATGGCACAGTGCTGCGCTTGATTGATGCCGATGGCGTGCAGTCCGGCGAAATCATGGCACGGGCCGACCGTCTTGATTTGCCCCTGATCGCAGGGGACGGGGCCGAAGACAACATCGCCGAGGCGCTGCGTCTCTTTGCGGCAGCTGGCCCCTTGATTGACCGCGTGCGCGGCCTTGTCCGTATGGGCGAGCGGCGCTGGGACATGGTACTGGACCGCGAGCAGCGGATCCTTCTGCCCAGCGAGAACCCCGTTGCTGCCCTTGATCGGGTGATCGCGCTGAATGACGCGCAGGATATGTTGAGCCGCGATGTCGCCGTCGTGGATATGCGCAATACAAAAAGACCCACACTCCGGATGAACGAAGAAGCCGCAGAGGCGCTGCGCCGGGGAAATACAACAATAAGCACAAATGAGGCAGGTAACTAAATGGGCGATCTCTACGACAGCCAGCGGGCAATGCGGCAAATGCGTAAGGCGGCGATGCAGCGGGGCGTCGTGGCCATTCTGGATGTGGGCACTTCCAAAATCGCCTGTCTGGTACTGCGCTTCGACGGGCCCGAGCAGTTTCGCAGCAGCGATGGTGTCGGCTCACTTGCGGGCCAATCGCAGTTTCGCGTGATCGGTGCCGCGACCACACGGTCGCGCGGTGTGCGCTTTGGCGAGATTGACGCGATGCAGGAAACCGAGCGCGCCATCCGCACGGCGGTACAGGCCGCTCAGAAAATGGCGAATGTACGGGTGGATCACGTCATCGCCTGTTTGTCGGGCGCGCGTCCGCGGTCTTACGGGCTTGACGGTACACTCGATGTCAGCGGCGGCATGGTGACTGAACAGGATATCAGTCAGGTCATGGCGTCTTGTGATGTGCCTGATTATGGCGCGGACCGCGAAGTCTTGCACGCGCAGCCGGTGAATTTTGCGCTGGATCACCGCTCAGGTCTGGCTGACCCGCGTGGTCAGGTTGGTAATCAGCTCAAAACCGATATGCATATGCTGACGGTGGATGCCACGGCGATCCATAACCTCTTTTACTGCATCAAGCGCTGCGATCTGGAACTCGCGGGGCTTGCATCTTCGGCCTATGTCTCGGGCATGTCGTCTTTGGTCGAGGACGAGCAGGAACTGGGTGCGGCTTGTATTGATCTGGGCGGTGGGTCGACCGGTATCTCGGTCTTTATCAAGAAGCATATGATCTTTGCCGATAGCGTTCGGATGGGTGGGGAGCACGTGACCTCTGATATCTCGATGGGTCTGCAAATCCCTGCGGCAACGGCTGAACGGATCAAGACATTTTATGGTGGCGTTGTGGCGACCGGGATGGATGACCGTGAAATGATCGAGATAGGTGGCGACACCGGCGATTGGGAACATGACCGCCGCACGGTCAGCCGCGCCGAATTGATCGGCATTATGCGCCCCCGTGTCGAAGAAATTCTGGAAGAGGTGCGCGAGCGTCTGGACGCGGCGGGCTTTGAACACCTGCCGGGCCAGCAGATCGTGTTGACTGGTGGCGGCAGCCAGATTCCGGGTCTTGATGGATTGGCCAGCAAAATTCTGGGCCAACAGGTCCGTTTGGGGCGTCCGTTGCGCGTACAGGGGTTGCCACAAGCCGCCATTGGCCCCGCGTTTTCCAGTGCTGTCGGCCTGACGCTTTTTGCGGCCAACCCGCAAGATGAATGGTGGGATTTCGAGATTCCCGCAGAGAATTATCCCGCGAGATCGCTCAAAAGAGCGGTCAAATGGTTTAAGGACAACTGGTAATGCGCAAGATATTGCCCATTGGCCGAAATCCGGCAGTAAAGCGAAGGTTTTTGTCCAGATTTGGTGGCAATTTTGTGTTTTTGTCGTGACCTTTCGGCATCACTTGGTTATCATGAGTCTCAATAAGCAGTAACGGCCCGCGGGCACGGGCAATTTTAAAACAGGCGGATCGCGTTATGACATTGAACCTCTCCCTTCCGGGACATGAAGAACTGAAGCCACGGATTACTGTGTTTGGTGTTGGTGGCGCGGGCGGCAACGCCGTGAACAACATGATCGAGCAAGAGCTTGATGGCACTGAGTTCGTTGTCGCGAATACGGACGCACAAGCGCTGCAGCAATCGCGTGCCGCGGCGAAAATCCAGATGGGTCTGAAAGTCACCGAAGGTTTGGGTGCTGGCGCGCGTGCATCTGTCGGTGCGGCCGCTGCAGAAGAGAGCATCGAGCAGATCGTTGACCACCTTGCCGGCGCACATATGTGTTTCATCACTGCAGGCATGGGTGGGGGTACCGGTACCGGTGCCGCCCCGATCATCGCACAGGCTGCGCGTGAACTGGGTGTTTTGACTGTCGGCGTTGTGACCAAGCCCTTCCAGTTCGAAGGCGCAAAGCGCATGAAGCAAGCTGAAGAAGGCGTTGAAGCCCTTCAGAAAGTTGTCGACACGCTGATCATCATTCCGAACCAGAACCTGTTCCGTCTGGCCAATGAAAATACGACATTCACCGAAGCCTTCGCGCTGGCCGATGATGTCCTGTACCAGGGCGTCAAGGGCGTAACCGATCTGATGGTGCGTCCCGGCCTGATCAACCTCGACTTTGCGGACGTGCGCGCCGTGATGGACGAGATGGGCAAGGCGATGATGGGCACAGGCGAAGCCGAGGGCGAGAACCGTGCCATTCAGGCCGCCGAAAAGGCCATCGCGAACCCGCTTCTGGACGAGATTTCGCTGGAAGGTGCAAAGGGCGTGCTGATCAACATCACAGGTGGCTATGATCTGACACTCTTTGAACTCGACGAAGCCGCCAACAAGATCCGCGAAAAGGTTGATGGCGACGCAAACATCATCGTCGGTTCGACACTTGATCCAAGCATGGAAGGCCGGATGCGCGTGTCTGTTGTTGCAACAGGGATTGACGCGCTGGCCAAGACGACAGTGACACCTGTGCCGCGTCGCTCCATGGCGGCACCGCTCGCACCTGTTGCAGAAGTTGCCGCACACGTCGAAGAGACCTTGCACGAGGCGCCGGCTGCGGCTGCTGCCGAACCTGTCGCGCAAGAGCGGACGCTTTTCGAGGAATTCGAAGCACCTGCGCCGGTGCAGCAACCTGCTGCTGCAGCCTATCAGCCGGCACCACAGCCGCAGGCCGTGGCGGATGATCTGCCACCACCGGCATACACCCCGCGCCAAGAGCCGGAAATGACCGAAGCCGACAACTTTGTTGCACCACGTGCGGCAGCGGCCCCGGGCACACCGTCACCAGAGGCGCTCGCGCGGTTGCAGGCGGCTGTGAACCGCGTTCCAAACAATGCTGGCGCGGCACCTCAACAGCGCGCATCCGCACCGGCCGCTACGGCAACGGAAGCAGACAAACCGCGGTTCGGGATCAACTCTCTGATCAACCGTATGACAGGCGCGCAGGCCGAAACAGCAGCACGTCAGCCGGCACGGGCACAGCCGCAGGTGACCGCAATCCGTGAAGAGCCAGAGCACAACGAAGAGCAGGATAAGATCGAAATTCCTGCATTCTTGCGCCGTCAGGCAAACTGATCTCTGCATATATGTTGCTTTGACGTGACGTCGAAGTTGATAGGAAGGCCGCCATTGTGCGGCCTTTTTTCATTTGTTTCGAATGGCTTGTGCGATCAAAAGTGAATCTGCGACCGTTTGTAACACAAGTGTTTCAGTCCGTCGCAAAGAGTGAGTTGAGTGATCTGATGTCGCAGCCTAATTGAGGGTAGCGTAAAAATGCTGCAAGGGCGAAATAGGCGTGCAAACGACACTGAAATCCGACGTTGTTTTTGAGGGCACCGGTTTGCACTCTGGCGAAGCTGTGCGTGTCGTTCTCAAACCCGCAGCGGCAAATACGGGTGTCGTCTTTCGGCGCACAGATATTGCGGGGCAACCGAAACTGCCAGCCGATTTTCGCAATGTGATTGTATCACCGCTGAATACCCGCCTCAGCAATGACACCGGTGTTATCGTTTCGACCATCGAGCACCTGATGGCGGCATTGGCTGGCTGTGGTGTGCATAACGTCCTAATCGACATTGACGGCCCTGAAGTGCCAATTCTTGATGGCAGCGCGGCCAGCTTTGTACGCGGGATCGTGGCGGCGGGTCTGGTGCGCTTGTCCGCACCGCTGAAAGCGATTGAAATCCTGCGCGATGTCGAAGTGGTCGAGGGCGAAGCACGCGCAAAGCTGTCGCCCTCCACGACGCTGCAGATTGATTTTGAAATTGCCTTTGCCGATGCCGCGATTGGCCGTCAGCAGAAGATGTTGAATATGGCCAATGGTGCCTTTGTACGCGAACTCTGCGACAGCCGGACGTTCTGCCGCTCTGCGGATGTTGATGCAATGCGCGCAAATGGTCTTGCCTTGGGTGGCACCTATGAGAATGCGGTCGTTTTTGATGGCGATAAGGTTCTGACACCCGGTGGTTTGCGCCACGCAGATGAGGCCGTGCGTCACAAAATGCTTGATGCCTTGGGCGATCTTTACACCGCTGGTGCACCGATCCTCGGGCGCTACACCGGTTCGCGCGCGGGCCATGCAATGACGAACAAGCTTTTGCATGCCTTGTTCGATCAACCTGACGCGTGGCGTTTCGTGACCTGTGACGTACAGATCGCTGCCCGTTTGCCAGGTGTCGGCGTTAGTCTGGCCGATCTGGACGCAGTCGCCTAAATTCAGTCTCCCACTGACAGTTGATCACCCGTGCTGTCAAAAGGCATTTTGCACCCGATTTTTCTATGTTAGACCAAGGCGGAACGACGCGGGGCTACTCCGCAGGTCAAGCAGCCATTGTGTGAGTGAGGACGCGAAAATGTCAGTCAAGAAGGGCACCGCCAGCCGTTGGGTGTTTCGTGTTGGCGCCGTCGTCAGCTTGGCCGTTTTGGTGGCCTGTAGTGGCGAAGGAAGCGGTGAACCGCTTGATAGTCTCAGCGCGCAGGCCATTTTTGAACGCGGTGAGCGGCAAATCGCGAACGGCAATCCCGATGATGCAGCCTTTACCTTTGGCGAAATTGAGCGGCTTTACCCCTATTCGGAATTCGCAGAGCGTGCGCTGATCATGCAGGCCTTTGCCTATCACCGCGATGAGGACTACCCCAACAGCCGCGCGTCTGCGCAGCGTTACCTTGATTTCTATCCCGCCGAAGAAGATGCTGCCTATGCGGCCTACCTCTTGGCACTTTCCTACTACGACCAGATTGATGAGATCGGTCGCGATCAGGGTCTGACCTTTCAGGCCCTGCAGGCCCTGCGCCGCGTGATCGAACAGTATCCAGACAGTGAATATGCGCGCACATCGGTGCTCAAATTTGATCTTGCCTTCGACCATCTTGCCGCAAAAGAGATGGAGATCGGGCGCTTCTACCTCAAGCGCGGTCACTATGTTGCAGCCGCCAACCGGTTCCGCACGGTGGTTGAGGATTTCCAGACCACAACCCACACGCCCGAGGCGCTGCACCGTCTGGTGGAAAGCTACCTGTCTTTGGGTCTTGTGGAAGAGGCGCAAACCGCAGGCGCGATTCTGGGCTATAACTACCAATCAAGTGAATGGTACGAATCCAGTTTTGCTTTGCTGACTGGCAGGGGTCTGGCCGCCGAGGCTGCGGGCGACAACTGGCTGGCCTCGATTTACCGGCAGGTGTTGCTCGGTGAGTGGTTGTAAACATCGCGGGGCCATCCCCGTCCTTTGGACTGTGACATGCTCCGCGGATTAGACATCAGGGACATGCTGATCATTGACCGTCTGGAACTTGCGTTTCAGCCGGGGTTGAACGTGCTGACTGGTGAAACCGGTGCGGGCAAATCCATCTTGCTTGATGCTTTGGGCTTTGTGTTGGGCTGGCGCGGTCGTGCCGAACTGGTCAGGCAGGGGGCAGAACAGGGCGAGGTGACGGCCTGGTTCGATCTGCCCGCGGGTCATGCGGCCCATGCCGTGCTGGAACAGGCGGGGATTGCAGCCGAGGATGAGCTGATCCTGCGCCGGATCAACACCCGTGACGGGCGCAAAACGGCATGGGTGAACGACCGCCGCGTGAGTGGCGAGGTGCTGCGCAACCTTTCCGAGACACTGGTTGAATTGCACGGACAGCACGATGACCGCGGTTTGCTGAACCCGCGTGGTCACCGCCAGATGCTGGACAGCTACGCGGACCTTGGCGCGGTTCTGGACACGACGCGGGACAGCTGGCGCGCGTTGTCCGCAGCACTGCGCAAGCTTGAAGCCACAGAAGCAAAGATTGCCGAGGCGCGCGCGGAAGAGGATTTTCTGCGCCACGCCGTCGCAGAACTGGATGCTTTGGCACCAGAAGCCGGCGAGGAAGCCACGCTTGATACGCAACGCCGGCTGATGCAAGCCGCTGAAAAAATCCGTACCGATATTGCAAAGGCGGCCGAGGCGCTGGGACTGCAAGGTGCCGAAGGCTTGGTTGGTGATGCGTCGCGCTGGTTGCAAGGTGTGGCAGGCGATGCCGAAGGGCGGCTGGATGCGCCGCTCGAGGCGCTTGAGCGCGTGATGATCGGGCTGGATGAGGCGCAGCGGCAGGTGTCGGATTGTCTGGACGCCTTGTCTTTCAACACATCTGAATTGGAGGAGGTGGAGGAGCGCCTTTTTGCCATCCGTGGTCTTGCACGCAAACATGGCGTTCTGCCTGATGACCTGAGCGACTTTGCAGATGAATTGCGCGGCCGTTTGGCGGTCCTGGATGATGGCGCGCGCGATCTGGCGACGCAGAAGGCGGCAGTGAAGGCGGCAAAGGCCGCTTATGATGATGCAGCCCAAACCTTGCGAAAACGTCGCGAGACAGCTGCCGCGCAGCTCGATGCTGCAATGGCCAAGGAACTGGCCCCGCTGAAGATGGAACGCGCGGTTTTTGCCACGCTGATCTCGGAAGCAGACCAACCGGGACCGGAAGGGATCGACACAGTGGCCTTCACGGTGGCCACCAACCCGGGTGCACCCGCAGGCCCCTTGAACAAAATCGCCTCAGGCGGCGAGCTGAGCCGCTTCCTTTTGGCCTTGAAGGTCTGCCTCACGCAGGAAGCAGGCGGGCTGACGATGATCTTTGACGAAATCGATCGCGGTGTAGGTGGTGCGACCGCTGATGCCGTCGGGCGACGGTTGGCAGAGCTTGCGGCAGACGGGCAGGTGCTGGTGGTGACACACTCGCCCCAGGTGGCGGCGCTTGGTGGGCATCACTGGCGCGTCGAGAAACAACAGACCGCTGATATGACCCGCTCGACTGTTGTGCCCTTGGATGCAGATGCGCGGGTGGATGAAATTGCCAGAATGTTGTCAGGGGACAAGGTGACAGAGGCGGCTAAGGACGCTGCACGCGCGCTGATTAACACCTGAAATCGAAGTGGGCGCCGCAATCAAGCGACGCCCTGAACATTCACCGGTTACCATTCCCACTCGTACTTGCATGTCTCGGCCACTCACCTCCTCGACATACATTGTTCATTTTCCGAGAGCCTTGATCGGCCCTCAAATACCAACAAGTGCTTTGCAATATTTCTGAGCAAGCACTCTGCTACTCACCACAGTCCGAGGCCGAAACACGCCTCTTGACGTAAAGGTAACAGACTGGCACGCCCGAGCAACCTGTACCAAAGTATATCAATATTGCTGACCTAACTATCGAAGGTTGCAATTTTGGCCTGATGTCGGGGGCGAGAATTTTTCTGATACATTGTAAATAATGCATCAAAACAACTTAATATTGATACTTGGCTGCTTCGCCGTGAACTTTTCATGCCGTATTTCAGTACGACATGGAAAATGATATTTTAGACGGCTTATTCATCCACAGGTAGATTTTCTACGGCATGTCGGTGCAATCCAAACCGTTGCATGTTTTTCGCAAGATAGCGTTCATCACCGCAATCTTGCAGTAGCGAATCCGGCAGTCAGCGCGAATCGTGCCTGAATTTCCGCTTGGAAGCCCTTGGCGCATGACTTAGACCTGCAGGGGCGGTCATGAAGCAGGGGCCGCAAGTTGCATGTCCGCCAAAGCCACCGGCAAGAGAGCAAACTTGATGGGGAAGTCAGCCAGAGCGTTGCTAGAGCAAGGGATTGCTGGTGTGGCGACGGCTTGCAAAGATGCCGCAGTGGTCATGAAGACCCACGGTCCCAACCAAATACAGTTCTGGTTCATCGCATTGGCGATCGGGATCGCGGCGGGGTTTGCCGCTGTGTTGTTCCGGCTCGGGATTTATGCAATTCAAACAACCGCCTACGGGACCGATGATGTTCTGACGCTGCATTCGTTTGCCGCTGGGCTGGCATGGTATCAAGTGTTGCTCATTCCCATCTGCGGTGGCCTGATCGTTGGCGTGATCCTTGACCGTTTTACGGACGATGGTCGCGTCCGCTCGGTGGCTGATGTGATCGAGGGTGCCGCATTGTCGGAAGGTCGCGTCGAAGTGCGGCGCGGCCTTGCTTCTGCGGCGGCTTCGATGATTACCCTATCAACGGGCGGCTCGTCTGGCCGGGAAGGGCCGGTCGTCCACCTTGCAGCAGTAATTTCGACAGCCGTGTGTCGCTGGATCAACGCCAACGGCATCACCGGGCGCGATCTTTTGGGATGCGCCGTCGCGGCCGCTGTTTCCGCCAGCTTTAACGCGCCCATTGCAGGGGCGCTCTTTGCGCTGGAAGTTGTCTTGCGGCACTTTGCTGTGCATGCCTTTGCCCCGATTGTTATCGCCTCTGCCGCAGGGACCGTCATCAACCGTTTGACCTTCGGGGATGTGACGGAATTTACGCTCTCGGGCCAGAACGCGCTGGCGTTTTATGTCGAACTGCCTGCCTTTCTCATTCTTGGGCTGGTTTGCGGGTTTGTTGCGGTGGCATTGATCAAGGCGATCTTCTGGGCCGAAGATCTTGGCACTTACCTGCAAAGGGAAACCGGCATTCCCCGCTACCTGCGGCCCGCGATTGCGGGCGCACTTCTGGGCGGGCTTGCCATCTGGTGGCCGCACATCATTGGCGTGGGTTACGAGACGACCTCTTTGGCGCTGACAGGCGAGTTGTTGTGGCATGAAGCAATCGTCTTTGCTGTGCTCAAGGTTGTTGCCGTGGCGATCACCATGGGCGGACGCATGGGGGGCGGGGTGTTTTCGCCCTCGCTCATGGTGGGCGCGCTGACCGGCCTTGCATTCGGTATTATCGCAACGGCGATCTTTCCAAACGTGTCGGGCAGCGGCACGCTCTATGCGCTCGCGGGTATGGGGGCCGTTGCCGCAGCTGTCCTTGGTGCGCCAATATCGACGACGCTGATCGTGTTCGAATTGACAGGTGACTGGCAGACAGGTCTGGCTGTCATGGTCGCTGTCTCGCTCTCGTCGGCACTGTCGTCGCGTTTGATTGACCGGTCGTTCTTTCTGACCCAGTTGGAACGGCGCAACGTACATCTGGCGGCAGGGCCACAGGCCTATTTGCTTGCGACCTTCAAGGTCTCCTCGATCATGCGAGAGATGGACGCCAAGAATGCGGCAGAAGAGGACGCGTGCTGGGATATGATCCGCGACGGCGTCTATATTGACGGGAACGCCACGCTGGAACAGGCCATGCCCATGTTTGACGGCGGGGGGCACCGCTTTATCCCTGTGGTCACGCTGGGTGGCGAAGATGCCCCACCAGAGCTTTGGGGGGCTTTGTTCCATGTCGATGCTCTGCGCGCGATGAACCGTGCCTTGTCAGAGACAGCCGCCGAGGAACACTCCTAGACCTGTTCGACCGCTACTTTGTCGGTATAGAAGGCCAGATGCTCTTTGATCTGGGCAACAGCGTCTTTGGGGTTTTCGTACGACCACGCCGCATTTGCGATCGGCCCGCTTTTTGCTTCAATCGTAAAGAAGCTGGCCTCACCCTTGTAGGGACAGGTCGACCTCAGGTCCGTGCGCTCAAGAAATGCCATCGCAAGATCAGCGCGGGGGAAGTAGATCACCGGCGGGTAATCCCCCTCGACAAGTTCAAGCGCATTTGTGCTTTCGCCAATCACAGCGCCCGCTGCGCGCACGACCCAAGTCCCCGTTGCAGGACGAATTTTGATATGATCAGCCATGGTCGCTTCCTTTTCATTAGACGACCTGCCACGGGAACACCCAAGCAGGTTCAGTATGCCTAGCAGTACGCTATCTCAGAGTGGCGCGCAGGCTTTTGCCAGCCAATCCCGGGTGTGTGTATCCAGTCGCGGCGCCAGAAGCGCAAATGTATCGCTATGATAACGATCAATCCAGTCCCGTTCTGCATTTGTCAGTAGGTCGGCGTCAATCAGACGCCTGTCGAACGGAACATAGGTCAGCGTTTCAAAAGACAACATCTCGCGCGCGTCAGCACCGGCCAGGTCAGGGGCATCAACCGTAACGATCAGGTTTTCAATGCGAATCCCAAACGCGCCTTCACGGTAATAACCCGGTTCATTGGACAGGATCATACCCGCCTTGAGTGCCACTTCGGACCGCCGCGATATGCCCTGCGGGCCTTCATGTACGCTCAGATAACTGCCAACACCGTGGCCGGTACCGTGGTCATAATCCATGCCCGCCATCCACAGCGGTGCGCGCGCCAGCGCATCAAGATGTTGCCCGCCCACGCCTTGGGGAAAACGGATACGGCTGATCGCGATCATACCTTGCAGCACGCGGGTATAGCAGGCGCGTTGTTCTTCCGTCGGTGTGCCAATCGCGATTGTGCGCGTGATATCGGTTGTGCCGTCGATATACTGGCCACCACTGTCGACCAGCAACAACTCGCCGTTCTGGACAGGCCGGTTCGTCTTCTCGCTGACGCGGTAGTGGACAATCGCACCGTTCGGGCCGGACCCGCAGATCGTCTCGAAACTGATGTCGCGTAGCGCATTTGTCTGCGTGCGAAACCCTTCCAGCGCTTTGACCACATCAATCTCGGTGAGACCGCCTTTCGGCGCTTCGGCATCGAGCCACGAAAGAAACTGCACCATCGCCACCGCGTCACGCGTGTGGGCGGCCTTTGAACCGGCAATCTCGGTCGCGTTCTTGCACGCTTTGGGGATGATGCAAGGATCTTGGCCGTGTACAACGTCACAGCCCGCCTCCTTGAGGGTGGACGCCACGATGTCGGGGCAGGTCCGCGTGTCGATCAGGACCTTACCCTGAAGGTTGGTCAGTGCCGGTATGAAATCACCAGAGTCATGCACAGTCACATCCGGACCCAGATGCTCTGCAATCTCGGCGGTTTTGCCGGCACCGGCAAAAAGATCAACGCGGCCGCTCTGGTGAAGGATCGCAAAGGCCTGTGGCACGGGATTGCGTGCAATATCCGTGCCGCGGATGTTCAAGAGCCAGGCGATGCTGTCGGGCAATGTCAGCACCGCCGCAGTCTCTTTCAGTGCAGCCGAAAGGCGCGCCCGTTTTGCGTCATGGGCCTCGCCCGCATGTTCGAGCGCGTGGGCTGTGAAAGGGGCTGATGGGGCGGCAGGTTGATCCGCCCAGATCGCATCGACCAGATTGTCGGTTGCCACCAGTTCAAAACCGGAAAGTTTTTCCCGCAACCCCGCAATCTCGGAGACCGTGTGCAACCATGGATCATAGGCCAGTTTGCCACCCTCCGGCCTTTGCGCGGGCAACCAGTCTGCCAGTTGCGTCTCGGGCCAATGGACAGGGGTGAAATCATCCGCGACCTGCGCACGGACCTGCACGCGGTAACGACCGTCAATAAACACACCCGCCACGTCAGAGAGCACAGCACAAAAACCTGCCGATCCGGAAAAGCCTGTCAGCCATTCCAGACGCGCATCACGCGGGGCGACATATTCGCCCTGATGGGCATCGGCACGAGGGACGAGAAAGACATCAACGCCGCGTTGCGCCATCAAGGCGCGCAGAGATGCCAGCCGTGGTGGGCCTTGTTCAGGTGAAGATGACGCTTCAAAGCTTTGAAACATTTCAAAAATCCCACTCTTCTTTATGTTTGCTTACGTGCTGGATACCTGCGGCGGTCCAATCACACCCTAGCTGGCCCGGCGCATCCCCAACACACGGGCGCGTTTGCGCGGATCGCTGTCAAAGAGGCTCGCGAGCTGCTCGGTCATCGCGCCAGCAAGCTGTTCGACATCGGTGATTGTCACCGCGCGTTCGTAATAGCGGGTGACATCATGCCCGATGCCCACTGCAACAAGCTCGACCGCCTTGCGTTTCTCGACCATCGCGATGACGTCGCGCAGGTGCTTTTCAAGATAATTGGCAGGGTTCACAGACAGGGTTGAATCGTCAACCGGCGCACCATCGGAAATCACCATCAGGATTTTTCGCTGCTCTTGGCGGCCAACGAGACGACGGTAGGCCCATTCCAGCGCCTCACCGTCGATATTCTCTTTCAGAAGGCCCTCTTTCATCATCAGCCCAAGGTTGGGCCGTGTCCGGCGCCAAGGTGCATCTGCGGATTTATAGACGATATGGCGCAGGTCGTTCAGACGGCCCGGGGTGGCGACGCGCCCGTCGCCCAGCCATTTTTCACGGCTCTGTCCGCCTTTCCATGCTTTGGTGGTAAAGCCCAGGATCTCGACCTTCACGTCACAGCGTTCCAAGGTGCGTGCCATTACATCAGCGCAGATCGCCGCGATCGAGATAGGACGCCCGCGCATAGAGCCTGAGTTATCCAGCAAAAGGGTCACGACAGTATCACGGAAATCGGTGTCTTTCTCCACCTTGAAGGACAATGGCGTCGTTGGTGATGCCACGACACGCGCAAGGCGGCCGGCGTCAAGAATGCCCTCTTCGCGGTCGAATTCCCAAGACCGGTTCTGCTGGGCCTGCAGGCGACGTTGCAGTTTATTGGCCAAACGTGACACGGCACCTTTCAGCGGCTCAAGCTGCTGGTCAAGATACGCGCGCAGGCGTTCCAGCTCGACCGGTTCGGCCAGATCTTCGGCGGCGATTTCTTCGTCAAACTCGGTGGTGAACACGCGGTAATCAGGATCGGCATCCGATACAGGCTGCGGGGCAGGCGGTTCCAGCGGGGCCTCGCCCTCGGGCATCTCGGCCTCTTCGCCCATTTCGGCGTCGGCCTGATCATCCATGCTGACCTGCGCCTGGCTCGCGTCCTGACTGTCCTCCTGGCTCTGCTCGGGCGTGCCTTCGGCCTCTTCGCCTTCGCTGTCATCCTCGCCGGTGCTATCGGGTTCGTCCTGATCGTCGCTGCCTTCTTCGGCCTCATCTTCCTGATCATCATCAAGGTTGTCGGGATCGTCACCCAATTGATCGCCATAGCCCATATCGCTGATCAGCTGGCGTGCGAATTTCGCAAATGCCTGCTGGTCATTCAGGGTGTCTTTCAGGTCTTCCAAGGTGTCGCCGCAGTGATCCTCGATAAAGCCCCGCCAGAGCTCCATGACGTTCTGCGCACCTTTGGGCAGGTCACGTCCCGTGGCAAGGTGGCGGATCAGATAGCCCGCAGCAACCGCCAAAGGCGCGTCGGATGCTTGGGTGATCTGGTCATAGCCCTTGCGCATCGCCTCATTACCGATCTTGGCGTCAATGTTGCCTGCGGTACCCGGCATATGCTGCGCACCAACGGCTTCGATGCGGGCTGTCTCCATCGCCTCATAGAGGTCTTGCGCCATCTGGCCCTGCGGCATGTAGCGTGCCGAAACCTTGGGGTCGTGGAATTTGTGCCGCAATGCATAGGCATCGGCTGTGCCGCGCGCCAAAAGCACCTCGTCCCGTGTCATGCGGCGCGAGACCTGCGGCAGACGGATCGTGTCTGCTGTCTGGCCTGCTGGATCAACCGAATAGGTGACGGCCAAGTCTGGATCGTCCGCCATGACTTTCGTCGCTTCGGCGAGCGCTTTCTTGAACGGGTCAGCGGGATTGTCAGATGGCTTTTGCATAGCACCGATAAAGCACCGGATGCGCGCAGGAGCAAGAGGGACAGCACATCTATCCTATTTTTGCACAGGTGCTGTGTTGTGGTGTGCCTGTGCGGGGCAGGGGGCACTGCCTAAGTCCATGACACAACAATTCAACGCCCGGAGATTACCATGACTGTAAAACCAAAAATTGCCCTCATTATCGGTTCCACGCGCCAGACCCGTTTCGCCGATAAACCCGCCGCCTGGATGCTGAAACAGGCACAGGCGCGCGATGATATGGAGGTCGAGCTTGTTGACCTGCGCGACTATGACCTGCCGCTGTTTGATGAGGCCGCAAGCAACCTGTGGATGCCATCAAGCGATGAGCGCGCCGTCAAATGGCAGGACAAGATCGGCGAATTCGACGGCTATATCTTTGTCGTCGCCGAATATAACCGCTCGATCACCGGCGCTTTGAAGAATGCGCTGGATCAGGCCTACAAGGAGTGGAACCGCAAGCCGATGGCGGCAATTGGTTATGGTGCCTTGGGTGCGGCCCGCGCTGTCGAACACCTGCGCACCATCGCCGTCGAATTGCAGATGGTGCCAACGCGTAACGCCGTCCACATCGGTGGGAGCGATTTCTTTGCCGTGCACCCGATGGGCGCAAATGCCGAGATCGACACAATCGCGGATCACCTGTCGGCCTCAGTGACCGCAACGCTGGATGATGTCGTCTGGTGGGCCAATGCCACGAAGGCCGCACGCGGCTAAATATTTGGTGCAGGGCGGGTCATGATCTGCCCTGCGCCACAACTTTGGCGGAACTACTCGACCGGATCGATTGCGAATGTGATTTTCGCCTCAGGCGCGATTTCAAAAGGGTCTTCGGCCAGCTCGTGCAGCGTGACCAGTTCGGCAACACCGGGCAAGATTGCGCCTGTGTCGTCGACGAAGGCCAGGCGCGGGCGGTAGGTTTTTCCACCGATCTCGATTTCGCCTTCATCGAAAAGATAGGCCAATTCGGTCAAAATCCCTTCGACGTTCGCTTTGGCGATGTCCTCGGGCATGTTTTCGGCGAAGAGGGGCAGCAACACCTGCGCCATCAAGGCTGTTGTCGACTCAGCAAGGTCTTCATGGCTTGGTACATAATCTGCTGGCAGTTCTGCCCCGATTCTCATCTTCATGATTGGCTCCGGTCTGTTTCGTGTTGCCCCGATATCATGCGTAGAAAAGACACTTCGTTAAGACAAGCGTTTGTTTTCGGCCTGCCCCGGCAATCTAGCTGAGCAAAAGCCCCGTACATTCCTGTTCAAGGCGGCCTGCTTGAGTGCGTGCCCATGCGGCATCGCGGGTGTCGTTGTTAAAGCTTGCGCGGCTCAAAAGCGCGGCTTGGGCCACCTTCGCAGAGATGCGCCATTGCAACACTTCGCCCCCGCGCTCTGCGGGCATGACCGCCTCGACCAGTTCAAGCACAGCGTCGCGGAGGTCTTCGGTGTGTTCCGAGGCGGGGCCATCAAACATCCACTGATGTTCCATCACGGCTGACAGACGGCCGGCGCAGGTGGCAAAGGTTCTTAATTGTTCATCAGGATCAATGGGTTGTGCAATAGCAAACGGCGCGCTGAGGAGCGCTGCCGTCAGGGCCAGACTATGTGCAATAGTTTTCATACCGCTCATACATCAAGCATGACGGTAAATTTACTGCCTATCAATCAGGCATTTTGAAAACTAATTATCCGCTGCGTACGGCGGAGCGTGCCTTGTCCTTTACCCGAGGCTCAGGCTCGCAGCACTTTCTGGCAGTTCTTCGTCGAAGCAGCGCTGATAGAACTCGGCAACGGTCTGGCGCTCGAGCTCGTCACATTTGTTGAGGAACGACAGGCGGAAGGCGTAGCCCACATTCTGGAAGATGCGCGTGTTCTCGGCCCAGGCCAGAACGGTCCGTGGTGACATGACGGTCGACAAATCGCCGTTCATAAAGGCGGTCCGTGTCAGGTCTGCGACAGTCACCATCTGGCTGATCGTCTTGCGGCCCTTCTCTGTATTGAAGTGCGGCGACTTGGACAGGATGATCGCGGCCTCGGCGTCGTGGCTAAGATAGTTCAGCGTTGCAACAAGGGACCAGCGGTCCATCTGTGCCTGGTTGATTTGCTGGGTGCCGTGGTAAAGGCCGGTCGTGTCCCCCAGACCAACGGTGTTCGCCGTGGCAAAAAGGCGGAAATAGGGGTTGGGCGTGATGATCTCGTTCTGATCCATCAGCGTCAGCTTGCCGTCGGTTTCCAAAACGCGCTGGATCACGAACATCACGTCGGCACGGCCCGCGTCATATTCATCAAACACGATTGCAACAGGGTTGCGCAGCGCCCATGGCAGGATGCCTTCGTGGAATTCCGTGACCTGTACGCCGTCGCGAAGTTTGATAGCGTCCTTACCAATCAGGTCGATCCGGCTGATATGGCTATCGAGGTTTACGCGCACGCACGGCCAGTTCAGGCGTGCTGCGACCTGTTCGATGTGGGTCGATTTGCCGGTGCCGTGATAGCCTTGGATCATTACGCGGCGGTTATAGCCAAAACCTGCAAGGATCGCCAAAGTCGTATCGGGATCAAACTTGTAGGTGCTGTCGATTTCAGGCACGCGATCGGTCCGCTCGGCGAACCCCTTGATATGCATATCGCTGTCGATGCCAAAAACTTCGCGGACCGAGATTTCTTCGGTGGGTTTTGCTTGCATGTCAGTCATACCATCCGCCATTTTTGGAGCCTTTGTATTTCGTCAAACCTTCTGACGACCGAGATGCAACATAACGCGCGCCTCTGCAAGGGAAAGGGCGCATTGGTCTGGTGGGACGCCCAAGACTGGACGGAGAAGGGCTGACAACTGCCGTGATTGCCCGATGCTGAATGCTTGATTCGAGCCGTGGATCGTCTCGCAAGCGTGTTTTGCGTAGGAGAGTTAACGAAGCATTTACAAAGAAGCGTTCCGGTCAAGTCAGCCATTTCTAATTGAAGCACAAAGAACCCCAAGAGAGCGCATTGTTCATAAATACGTTTCAATCTTTGCTTCTTTCTTGAAAATTGTGACATTTTGTGGCAATTTCATGCCTATAGATGATGCTAAGGTTGTGACAAATTACACAGATCCAACCCTAAGTTCCTGTGTAAAGAGTCGGTATATTAAAGAGTAATGGGAGCCAACGCGATGTTTACGCGTTTCGCAGAAAAATTCTATCTAACAAGAGACCGGCGGCCTTACGCCTTTGGCTGCGCGGCAATTGTCGCACTAACGTCGCTTGTGACCGTTTTGATCATGATCGGGCTTGATGAACCTTACACGCTTCAATTCACAGCATCGAATGCCACCTATTGGGTGATCTTTGCTGGCGCGCTGAGCGGTGCGATTGCGCTTTACCTTGCGCGTGGCTGGATGGGGGCTTTGGGCGCTCTGGGCTTTGCCAGAGCCATTGTCGGCAGCCTCGCAATTGCAGTGATTGCTTCCATCGTGGCCGGAACGCTGATTGTACCCGCCGGCGGCACAATTTACGCCCCGGTTCTGATGGTTTCGGCGTTTCTTGCCAAGCCATGGATCGCTGCCATCTGGTTTGCGGGCACGCTCGGTGCGCACTATCTCATGGCGTCCGTGCAGGACGATCAGGACTACGGTTACACACGGCCAACCGGTCGGCTTGCCACCGAAGAATTGAGTTCATTGTCACGCGCGAACCTGTACCGTCGCAATTGACCTGATGAACAATTCTATAATGACGATGAAAGGCGCCTGCGGGCGCCTTTAGTCTTTGTCGCGAAAGTTGCGGCTGACCTTGATCTGATCCCAGGCCCAGACAACCTCTGACAGTTGTTCTTCCTGGCTGCGGTCGCCGCCGTTCATGTCAGGGTGCAGAACCTTAATCAAAGCCTTATAGGCTTTGCGTATTTCCTGCTTGGACATGTTGTCCTTTGCATCGAGGATCTCAACCGCGCGCCGCTCTGTCGGAGGCAGTTTGCGCCCAACAGCAGCACCACGGCCCGGATTGCGTGTTGCGTTCTCACCCAGCACCTGATGCGGGTCATCCACACCCAAACGCGCCCATGCGGCCTCTTCTACTGTGCGTTTAAATGGCTTGGTCGGGCGGTCCCACACACGGTCGCTGTCCATCTGTGCCGCCAATTCCGCCTCTGATGTGGTATCGAAGAAATTCCACTTCAGATTGTATTCGCGGACGTGCTGCTGACAGAACCAGAAGTAATCATCCAGAACATCAGGCGATTTCGGCGCACGATACTTGCCTGCCTCTTCACAGCCCTCATGATCACAAACCCGCGTCGATGTCTCGGACGCACCGGACATGCCACGCCGCCCGCGCGGGTTCTTCTTCTTCGAACTCGACACGGACATGTCGAAACCAAAGGGATCATCTTTCTTCATTCTGTCTCTTACCTTTTCAACTCGGAGAAGTAACATTAAACTCTGCAGCAGAAGATTGAAGAGGGCAGAGGAAAAATAATGGCACTTGAAACAGAAATTCGCGCAGCACTTGGCGAACTTGCGCCCGAGCATCTAGACGTGATCAACGAAAGTGCCTTGCACAGCGGACATTCCGGCGACGACGGATCAGGCGAAAGCCATTGGCGTATCGTAATCAAAGCCGCCAGTCTGGACGATATGTCGCGTATCGCACGCCACCGCGCGATCCACAGCGCACTGGGTCAGGATATTATCGGGCGGATTCACGCCCTCGCAATCGATATTCAGTAACTACTGGGCCGCAACGTCGGGCGCGGGGGGCGCAGGCTTTTCTGCCTCCGGCTTTGCGACGATTTTCTTTGCTACCGCTGGTGCAGGGGGCGGCGCACTCACCGCTGGAGCAGGGGCGGAAGGTCTGGCGACCGCTTTCGCACGGCGAAAGACCAGCATGTTCTGATAGACGGTGGTTTTGCTCATCAGACCTTCGCGCTGTTCGCTTGGCAGCGTATCCGCACGCAAATATTCCCAACCGTCGCGGGCAAGGTCGTTCATTGCGGTTTCCAGCGCCAGCGCAAACCGGTCTTCTGCGGTTTTCACGCCTTTGGCTTTCAGTCCGCGCAGGGGGGCGGGAACGACTTTGTACTCATAGGTCATGGCAATACCCTTAATTTATCCTGACGGATGTACCAAAACTGGCGGTGGCTGCCAACGCATTCCGCGTTCCGGGGCATTAAATCCCCAGTTTCGCCGATACGATTTCGTTTACAGCCGCAGGGTTTGCCTTGCCGCCGGTTGCTTTCATGACCTGGCCGACAAACCAGCCCACCAGTTTCGGGTTCGCCTGCGCCTTTTCCACCTGTGCGGGGTTGGCGGCGATAATTTCATCCACCGCAGCCTCGATCGCACCCGTATCAGTCACCTGCTTCATGCCTTCGGTTTCGACAATTTCGGCAGGGTTACGACCCGTTGTGTAGCAAATCTCGAACACATCCTTGGCAATCTTGCCGCTGATGTCGCCTGACTTGATCAGCCCGATCAGTTCACCCAGCTGCGCCGCCGAGACGGGGCTTTCCTCGATCCCGTGGTCCTCTTTCTTGAGACGACCGAACAGTTCATTGATGACCCAGTTCGCGGCCAGTTTGCCGTCGCGCCCTTCGGCGACTTTCTCGAAATATTCCGCGTTTACCACTTCGGCGGTCAGCACCGAGGCGTCATAGTCAGACAGGCCAAAATCATTGATAAACCTTGCCTTTTTCTGGTCAGGCAGTTCCGGCAAGGCTGCCTTGATGTCATCCACCCATGCCTGCTCGATCTCCAAAGGCAACAAATCGGGATCGGGGAAGTAGCGGTAATCATGCGCCTCTTCCTTGGACCGCATGGACCGTGTCTCGTTCTTGTCCGGATCATAAAGGCGGGTTTCCTGCACCACCTCTTTGCCGTCCTCGATCAATGCAATCTGGCGGCGGGCCTCATAATCAATCGCCATCTGGATAAAGCGCATCGAGTTCATGTTCTTGATCTCGCAGCGGGTGCCAAGGTGGCTGAAATCCTGCGTCGCCTGATATTTCTCGTAGTCACCGGGGCGGCAGACCGACACGTTCACATCGGCGCGCAGGTTGCCGTTCTGCATGTTGCCGTCGCAGGTGCCCAAGTACCGCAGGATCTGACGCAGTTTCAGCACATAGGCCGCGGCCTCTTCCGGGCCGCGAATGTCGGGGCGGCTGACGATCTCCATCAGCGCCACACCGGTGCGGTTGAGGTCCACAAAAGACATATGCGGGTCCATGTCGTGAATGGATTTGCCCGCATCCTGTTCAAGATGTATGCGCTCGATCCGTACGCGGCGCGCCTGACCGTTGCCCATCTCAACCAGCACCTCACCTTCGCCCACAATCGGGTGGTAAAGCTGGGAAATCTGATAGCCTTGCGGCAGGTCTGGGTAGAAATAGTTCTTGCGGTCAAAGGCCGACACCAGATTGATCTGTGCGTTCAGCCCCAGACCTGTCTTCACCGCCTGCGCCACGCAACCTTCGTTAATCACCGGCAACATCCCGGGCATGCCCGCATCAACGAATGCCACATTGCTGTTGGGTTCTGCGCCGAATTGCGTTGACGCGCCCGAGAAAAGCTTGGCTTTGGTCGCAACCTGCGCGTGCACCTCAAGTCCGATCACCAGTTCCCAATCACTGGTGGCACCAGCAATCACTTTGGGGGTCGGGGCTTCATAGGTGAGGTCGAGCATCAGGCGCTTCCTTTTACTTGGGATACGTTCATGTAAAAGAAGGCGGGGGCAGCTTCAAGAGAACATCATGGCTCTAGTCAAGTTGTGTACGGCGTGCCCAAGCGCGCGATGTTGATACAAGGTTCACCGCAGGCGCGTGTTTGCCGCCCAAAGCGAGCGTGGCCTTGCGCAACATGGCAATCCCGTCTTCTGAATTACGCGGGATTGCTGCGGCAGAAATCGGCTCGCCCACGGTGACCTGAAAGGGCTGTCGTGCTTTGTTCAGGGTCTCGTGGAAAAGGGTGATGTCGCGCATCGTCGGGTGGATCTTGTCAAACAAATAAAAGAGCGCGGAATTGCGGGCCTGAATGTTGACGGGGATCACGGGAACATCAAATTTGTGCGCCAGCATAGCAGCCGATGCCATCCACGGACGCTCATGCAGACGCAGGCCGCGCCGTTTTGCCAGACGCCCCGAGGGAAAGATGATCCCAAGGCGGCCAGCGGCGGTGGCATCGCGCACATAAGCCATTGTTGCACGGGTCTTGGCGTGGCTGCGTAGTTCTTTGCGCCATTCAACAGGCGCGATCATCGTGTCCATCTGCGGAAAAACCCGCAGGATATCGCGATTGGCAAAGAAATAGGCATCAGGCCGCTTTGCCGCGATCAAGCCATGCAGGATGATCCCGTCGGCGATCCCCGTGGGGTGGTTGGCAACGATAAGCGCAGGTCCATGGGTTGGAATATGTCCAAGGCCGCTGGCCGTCACCATTGTTGAGAGGCGCGCGGCCATTTGATCCATGATCTCGTTGGCGGGCGCGTCTTTCAGGGATGTGGCGATTTCAACGGTTTTATCGTACCCCAGCAACCGGTGCAGGCAGCGTTTGGCAATACCTGTGCCAGGCCTGTCGCTATACAGCCAAGGTGCGCGTTCAGCGATCAGCGGTTCAATGCGGTGTTCCATTGCTTATCCTTGCGCTGCGTGATGTGACGTGACTACGACAAAATGACGAAGGCTTTGTAACGGCAATGACTTGCGTCAATGGGCCTGATCCTCGGCGACATTCAGCCTAGCAGTCGTGTCACCATCTCGTTTGTATCGCCAGACAGTCCTGACGTTCCTGCAATGCGTTCCAATGCCACGCGGATTTTCCTCTGCCTCTCCATATCATAGCGTTTCCATGTATCAAAGGCCGTGATCATCCGTGCGGTCGTTTGCGGGTTCAGAGGATCAAGCCTGATCAGCCAATCGGCCAGCAGATTATACCCCGCGCCAGAGCGGTGATGAAACCCGGCTGTATTCACGCGCAATCCGCCAAAGACCGCACGAAAGCGGTTGGGGTTCTTGATATCAAAATCGGGATGCACCGTCAGTCTTTCTGCCGTGGCCGCCGCTTGGTCCGCAGGGGCAAGGCTGACCTGCAGCGCAAACCATTTGTCCATGACAAGCCTGTCGTGACCCCACTGCGCCGCAAAGGCCGCCAGTTCGTTTTCGCCTTTCGCGATTTGCAGCAATGCCCGCAACGCGCCCAGTTGCTGGGTCATGTTGTCGGCACTGGCGAATTGCTGGGCCGCAGCCTTGCCGCCATCAAGCTTGCTTTGCAGCGCCAACACAGCATTACCCAAAGCGCGTTTGCCTGCGGGTTCCGCATCAGGCGTGTAGGGGCCTTCTACGGTCATGTCGGCGTAAATGCGGGGCAGGGTGTCTTGCAGATGTTGGGCGATGTGCAGCTTCAGCGTTTCATGTACATCATTGATCACGGCGGGGTCGGGGGTGTGGCCTGCGTCAAACAGTGCCTGTGCGGTGTCCTCTTCGCTGGGCAGGCGCAGGACCAGTGCGCGGAACGCAGGATCCAGTGTGTCATCGCGCAGCACAGCCGCAAGGCCGTTAAGGAAACCCGTGTCAGGTGTGGCGTTATCGCAGACCATACGCATGAGCAGGTCTTGCGCCAATGTGCGGCCCGCGTCCCAGCGGTTGAACGGATCGGTGTCGTGGGCCAGCAGGAAGGCGCGTTCGGCGTTTGTCTTGTCATGTTTAACAATCACAGGGGCCGAGAAATTCCGCAGAATGGACGCCGTTGGTTTGCCGGACAGTCCCGCGAAGCTGAAGGTCTGTTCCGCTTGCGTCATTTCCAGAACAGTGGTCGGCACCACCTCGGCACCGTTTTCATTGAGCAGCCCCACAGCGATCGGCAGCACGAGCGGTTTTTTCGTATCTTGACCGGGCGTTGGCGGCGTTTCCTGACGCAGATGCAGCTGATACGTGCCATCCGCGTAGCTTTCATTCACGGTCAGGCGCGGTGTACCGGCCTGACTGTACCACCGGGCGAACTGGCGCAGGTCGCGTCCGGTGACGTCTTCGAACACGCGCAGCCAGTCTTCGATGGTGGCGGCGTCGCCATCATGGCGGTCGAAATAAAGATCAAGCGCTTTGGCATAGTCCGCATCGCCCACCAGAAGCTTCAGCATGCCGATGACTTCCGCGCCCTTCTCGTAAACGGTGGCGGTGTAAAAATTGTTGATCTCGACAAAACTGTCGGGACGGACCGGATGCGCCAGGGGGCCGTTGTCTTCGCGGAACTGATGCGCGCGCAGGACCATGGCATCGTCAATCCGTTTGACCGCGTGACTGCGCATATCGCCGGTGAACTGCTGGTCGCGGAACACCGTCAGACCCTCTTTCAGGCAAAGCTGGAACCAGTCACGACAGGTGATCCGGTTGCCGGTCCAATTGTGGAAATACTCATGGGCAATGATTGCCTCGATCCGCTCGAAATCTGCATCTGTGGCGGTTTCGGGCGAGGCAAGCACGGCAGAAGCGTTGAAGATGTTCAGACCCTTGTTCTCCATCGCGCCCATGTTGAAATCATCGACCGCGACGATATTGAACAGATCAAGATCGTATTCGCGGCCATAGACCTCTTCATCCCAAGCCATGGATTTTTTCAGCGCTTCCATGCCAAAGGCGCGCTTGGCCTCATCACCCCCGGGGCGGACCCAGATATTCAGGTCAACCTTGCGGCCAGACCGCGTCGTGAAACTGTCGGACAGTGCGACCAGATCACCGGCGACAAGCGCAAAAAGATACGCAGGCTTGGGCCAGGGATCGTGCCATTCGGCCCAACCCTCACCCTGTGCAACAGGGTTTCCGTTTGACAGCAGTACCGGCAGATCGCCCTCAATCCGCACGGTAAAGACGGCCATCACATCGGGGCGGTCGGGGTAGTAGGTAATCTTGCGAAAACCCTCGGCCTCGCATTGGGTGCAATACATGCCATTGGACATATAGAGCCCTTCAAGCGATGTGTTGGTGCTGGGGCTGATCTCGACCTCGGCTTCAAAGACAAAGGGGGCATCGGGCGCATTATAGCGCAGGCCCTCGGCGCTGAGATCGGGGGTAATCGGTGCGCCGTCAATCCTGGCGCCGATAAAGCGCAAGTCCTGCCCGTGCAGAAAAAATTCCTTGCTGGTGGCATCCGGGTTTGGCCGGAATGCGATGCGTGAGATGACTCGGGTGTCGGTCGCCCCAAGTTTGAACGTCAAATGGACACTGTCGACCAGATAGGCCGGCGGGGTGTAGTCGGACAGATAGATCGTCTGTGGGGCCGGGTTTTTCATGGTGGTATCCTTACTGGTTTGTCCAAAGCTAGGACGCCAAGTGCGGATGTTCCACCGTCAATCGGGTGCAACAAAATTTTTGATAATCCCCAGTGTCGCTATATCTTTATGTCATGCCAAAAATGCGCCGCAAAGCTGACCTACCCCAAAAAACCTGTGCCACCTGTGGTAGGCCTTTTGCATGGCGCAAGAAATGGGCCAAGGTGTGGGACGAGGTCCGCTATTGCTCGGATCGCTGCAAATCGGGCCGCACGGCCGCGCCCCGCTGATTTGCGCGCAGAAATCTTGCCGCTGTTTGTTGCCTATCGGAAACTTTCGCACTAACTCGTTGCGCGAAGGCATGTGTGTGCCGCCGTATGCAGACCGCTAAGGGGAACTTGTTATGACAGACCGCATTGAAAAGCACGGGCTTAAGGTGGCCGCAGAGCTTGCCGATTTTATCGACGCACGCGCGCTTGAAGGAACGGGCATCTCAAGTGACCAATTCTGGACAGGCTTTGCCAGCTTGGTCGAGAAAATGACCCCGCGCAACCGGGCGGCATTGGCCAAGCGTGAGGAACTGCAAGAAACCATCGATGCGTGGCATGTGGCCCGTCGTGGCGTTCAGCTGGACCGGACCGAATATGAGGCGTTCCTGCGCGAGATCGGGTATCTGGTCCCAGAAGGGGATGACTTCACGATTGAAACCGAAAACGTCGATCCAGAAATTGCGACGGTTCCCGGCCCCCAGCTTGTTGTGCCGATCACCAATGCCCGCTTTGCGCTGAATGCGGCCAATGCCCGCTGGGGTAGCCTTTATGATGCGTTCTACGGCACCGATGCGATGGGCGTGCAGCCCCCGAAAGGCCCCTATGACCGCGGCCACGGTGCCCGCGTTGTTGCCCGTGCCCGTGTTTTCCTTGATGAGGCATTTCCGATTGTCGGGACCAGCCACGCTGATGTGTCGCGCTACTATGTCCATGACGGCGCCTTGCTGGTGGATGACCAGCCCCTGCGCGAACCCGAGAAATTCGTAGGTTACCGTGGCAATCCCAAAGCACCGGATGCGATTGTGCTACGCAACAACGGCCTTCACGTGGAACTGGTCTTTGACCGCGCGCATCCCATTGGTAGCCGTGATCAGGCGCTGCTCGCGGATGTCCGTCTGGAAAGCGCGGTTTCTGCGATCATGGATTGCGAAGACAGTGTCGCTTGTGTGGATGCCGAAGATAAGGTCGAAGCCTATAGCAACTGGCTGGGTCTGATGCAGGGCAACCTGACGTCCGAATTCGAAAAGGGCGGCAAGACGATGACCCGCCGTCTGGCTGATGACATCACCTATACTGCCGCGGGCGGGGGCGAACTGACCCTGAAAGGCCGCGCGCTCTTGTGGATCCGCAACGTGGGTCACCTGATGACGAACCCGGCAATCCTTGATGCCAACGGTGATGAGGTGTTCGAGGGGCTGATGGACGCGATGATCACCGTTATGATCGCGATGCATGACCTCAAGCGCGATGGCGGCAACTCGGCCCTTGGCTCGGTCTATGTCGTGAAACCCAAAATGCATGGCCCCGACGAAGTTGCCCTGACAAATGACATCTTTGAAATGGTCGAAGACGCGCTGGGCCTGCCGCGCGACACCGTCAAGATCGGCATCATGGATGAGGAACGTCGCACGACGGTCAACCTGAAAGAATGTATCCGTGCGGCGAAATCACGGGTGGCCTTTATCAACACCGGTTTCCTTGATCGTACCGGCGACGAAATCCACACCTCAATGGAGGCGGGGCCGTTCAGCCGTAAGGACTTTATCAAGCGCAAACAGTGGATTGGCGCCTATGAGGACCAGAACGTCGATATCGGTCTGGAATGTGGTTTTTCGGGTAAAGCGCAGATCGGCAAAGGCATGTGGGCCATGCCCGATATGATGGCCGCGATGCTGGAACAAAAAATTGCGCATCCGCAATCCGGTGCGAACTGCGCGTGGGTGCCCAGCCCGACAGCGGCGACATTGCATGCGCTGCATTATCACAAGGTTGACGTGATGGCGGTGCAGAACAAACTGCGCAAAGGCGGACGCCGCGCCTATGTGTCCTCTATTCTGGATATTCCGCTGGCACAGTACCAGCGCTGGACCAATGCGCAGAAGATCAAGGAAGTTGAAAACAACGCCCAAGGTATTCTGGGCTATGTCGTGCGCTGGATTGATCAGGGCGTGGGCTGTTCCAAAGTGCCGGACATCAACAACGTCGGCCTGATGGAAGACCGCGCCACCTGCCGGATTTCCAGCCAAGCGCTGGCCAACTGGCTGCACCATGATGTTGTGAGCGAGGAACAGGTCATGGAGGCGATGCGCAAGATGGCGGCTGTGGTCGATGAGCAGAACGCAGGCGATCCGGCCTATCGTCCGATGGCCCCCGAATATAACGGGATTGCATTTCAGGCCGCCTGTGATCTGGTGTTCAAAGGTCGCATCCAGCCGTCAGGCTATACCGAACCTGTGCTGCACCAGCGCCGGTTGGAGCTCAAGGCGCAGCGCAATCATTGAGGACGCGTGGGTTTCACCCACCCTACGAGGAAGGAAAAGAAATGGCTGAAATCTCGGCAAACAAAGCCCGTACGATCATCCGCAAGGCGCTCGCTAAAGGTGACGAAATGGGGTTCAAACCGCTTTCCGTTGTGATCCTTGATGCGGGCGGGCATGTGAAAGCATTCGAACGCGCGGATGGTGCGGCGCCCGGGCGTTTCGGGATCGCCCATGGCAAGGCCTATGGTTCGGTCATGCTTGGCATGGCAGGCACCGCGCAGATGGCACGCGCCGAGCAGCAGGCCTATTTCATGGCCGCTGTGAATGGTGTTTACGGCGGGCAGGTCGTGCCTGTGCCAGGTGGCGTTCTGGTCCGTGACAAACGCGGTGCCGTCATCGGCGCTGTAGGTGTCACCGGCGATACCTCGGACAATGATGTGATTGCCGCAATGGCAGGGATCGAGGCCGCAGGCCTGATCGGCGAAGCCTGATTTTCGTCAAAGCCCCGAAAATTTCGCATATGCTGCCGAAAAAAGCGGCATATGCGCCATAGTGGGCGTTTCAGCACTGCGGACCATCTTTCAAAACCGCCACAGAGACGCTAATTTCGCGGAGAACTGAAAGGGTACCAAATGGCGCGTCCTGTTGTCGGCATTATCTCGAATTCACATCTGATCAATGACCAGTATCTGGTACAGGGTGCGGGTGCGATGAACGTGCAGGCTTTGTCGCGTGTGTCCGGCGTCGTGCCAGTCATCATTCCGGTCGAACCTGATCTGGTGCATATCGAAGAGCTGATGACATCCTGTGACGGCTTTTTCTTTCCAGGTGGGCGCCCGAATGTGCACCCCGAAGAATACGGCGAAGAAGAAACCGAGGCACATGGCACATTCGAGCGGAACCGTGACCGTCTGACCCTGCCGCTGATCCGCGCTTGTGTGGCACGTGGCCAACCGGTCATGGGCGTCTGCCTTGGTTTTCAGGAAATGAATGTCGCGATGGGTGGCTCGCTGTACCCTGAAATCCGCGATCTGCCGGGGCGCGATAACCACCGGATGCCCCCTGATGGGACATTGGAAGAAAAGTTCGAACTGCGCCATGAGGTTACGCTGACCGAAGGCGGGCCGTTTCACCGGCTGTTCGGCCGTCACAAAGTCATGACCAACACATTGCACGGGCAGGGTATCAAAGAACCGGGGCCACGCATTGTGATCGACGGACACGCGCCCGATGGCACGCCCGAGGCGATTTATGTCAAAGATGCGCCAGGGTTCACCATGTCCGTCCAGTGGCACCCAGAATGGAACGCCGCAGATGATCCGGTGTCGCGGCCACTGTTTGAGGCCTTTGGCGATGCATGCCGCGCATGGGCATCCGGTGGGCTGCGCAAAGCAGGCTAACTGATTTCGATCAATCAGGCGTCACGCGCACTTTGCTATGGTCCCACCAGCAGCAAGGAGCATCACAATGAATATTCTGATCGCCTATGCCTCGACCGAGGGGCAGACCCGCAAGATCGCACGTTATGCCGCTGATTATCTGAACGGGCAGGGGCATACTGTTGAACTTGTAGGCGCTGAAGACGCCAAAGACGCGGAGTTGGCCCGTTTCGATGCGGTCTTGCTCGCAGGGTCGGTTCATGCGGGCAAATATCAAAAACCGCTGGTGGCCTTGGCCAAGAATAAAGCGCGTGATCTGGCCCACGTGCGATCTGCTTTTATGTCAGTCTCATTGGCCGCTGCCGGTGATGACCCCGATGACTGGCAAGGCTTGTCGGACTGCGTGGCACGCTTTGCGGAAAAGACAGGCTGGACACCCCCGACCGTGATGCATGTCGCAGGGGCGTTCCGTTTCTCGGAATATGATTTCTTCAAATCATGGGCAATGCGTTGGATCGCAGCAACAAAAGACCAAGAGGTGAAGCCGGGGCAGGACAAGGAATACACCGACTGGGCGGCCCTGAAAAAGACGCTCGATGGGTGGCTGGCAGGCGGGTAAGCCCCGCCCGCGCCTCATAAAATCAAGTCAAAGGTCTTGATCAGCGGCAATTCCCGCGCACGCGTGCCTGTCAGATCGAACAAAGCGTTCCCCAAAGCAGGCATGGATGGCGGCGTGCCGGGTTCACCTGCCCCGCCCATGAAGGGGTTGGTTTCCAGCAGGCGCACTTCGAATTCCGGCACCGTGTGCATCCGCATCGCGTCATAGTCATAGAAGTTGCCTTGCTCGACCATGCCATCCGCAAAGGTGATCTCTTCCTGCATCGCCGCAGAGAAACCGTAGATCGCCCCGGAAGTCATCTGCGCCTCGACGATACTTGGGTCCAGCACCGTGCCCAGATCGGCCGCGATCCAGCATTTGTTGATACTGATGCCGCGCCCTGTGTCCTCGACCTCAACGACCTGCGCAACGGGCGTGCCGAACGAAAAGCTGAAGGCCACACCGCGCCCGATATTGGCGGGCGTTTGGCCGGTCCAGCCCGCCATCTCGCCCACTGCTTCGATCACGCCGGCAGACGGGGCGTGTTCGGCGCGCGCCAGATCCAGCCGGAATTGCAGCGGGTCGGTGCCAGCGGCATGGGCCATCTCGTCAATGAAAGTATCCAGCATAAAGCCGTTGATCGAGGCCCCTACCGAGCGCCAGAACCCGATCGGCACGTCGATATTCGTCAGGTGACCGGCGATGCGGAAATGGGGGATTGCATAGGGTTGGTCGGCGGCCCCTTCCACATGCAACCGGTCAGGGCCGGGGGGCACCGCACCGGTCTGGCGCAGCGAAGAGCTGTGAAACACCGAAGGTGCGGCGACCTTGCCGTCCACCAGCACCGCCTTGCCATCCTGCACCACACCGCGGAACTGCGCGATGGCCGCGGGTCGGTAAAAATCGCGCCGCATGTCTTCCTCACGGCTCCAGATCATACGGATCGGCGTGTCAGGCATGGCGGCGGCGATGCGCGCGGCAAGCACCGAGAAGTCCATCTCGCCACGGCGCCCGAAACCGCCACCCAGATAGGTTGTGTGCAGCGTCACCTGTTCCGGTGTCAGACCCACAGCCTTTGCACAGGCATCGCGGATCATCGTGGGTGCCTGATTGCCCGACCAGACCTCAAGCTTGTCACCGGTGTAAAGGGCCGTCGCACTCATCGGCTCCATGGTGGCATGGGCAAGCCAGGGCACATAGTATTCTGCCGCAATTTCAGTGCCTTCCACGGCGCTTGTCACGTCGCCATCATCGCGCACCATGCTGTCGGCATCTTCATCGAGAGACGCCGCAATTGCAGCACGCAGCCCCTCGGTATCGGCAGGATAATTCGCAGGCGTCCATGTGATATCAACCGCATCGGCCGCCTGCATCGCAAGCCATGTATTGCTGGCAATCACCGCGATCCCGTCGCCCAGATCAACAATCGCCTCGACCCCGTCCATGTCGCGGGCGGCGCTGTCGTCATAGCTGTCCATGCCCGCACGCGTCGGGCTCATACGGACGGTGGCGAATTTCATGCCGTCCAAACGGGTGTCGGTGGCAAACTTAGCCGTTCCGGTAACTTTTCCAACCATGTCAAGGCGGGGCATGGATTTGCCAAGATATTTCCATGTCGCAGGATCACGCAATGCCACGTCAGGGGGCGTGATGCCCGCCAATGCCTCGGCCAGATCACTATAGGCGATGGTCGTGCCATCGGGGGCAATCACGGTGCTGTTTTCGGTCCGCAGGTCGCTGGCAGGCACACCAAGCCGTTCCGCGGCTGCCAGTTTCAGCGCCTCGCGCGCCGACGCGCCCGCATGGCGCATCCGCTCGTAGAAATCCTTCATCGAGGTTGATCCGCCGGTCGCCTGCAGGTCCAGCAATTTGCCCACCTTGCCCACCTGTTCGCGCATCGCGTGCTTGAACGGCGTGTCCTTGTAATGCGCGCCCGGGATCGCCATGCCCAGAAAGACCGAGTTGTAATACGCCTGTGCCGGTGGGCCGTGCAGCACGGTGATGTCTTCCCATGCCACGTCGAGTTCCTCGGCGGCCAAAGCCGCCAGCGTGGTCTGCACCCCCTGGCCCATTTCCGCGCGGGGCGCGATCAGAGTCACACCGTCGCGGGTGATCAGCACGAAAGGGTTCAGCGTCGCCTCGCCGTCGCCAGCCACCAGCGGGTTCGGCGCGTCCTTGTTGATCTGGTAGATGCCAAAGGCGGCACCACCCACGATCGCGGCAGAGCCGATCAGGAACGTCCGGCGAGCGATTGTCTTGAGACGACCCATCTTATGTCTCCTCTGACAGACGCTGGGCGGCATCTTTGATCGCCGCGCGAATACGGGGGTAGGTGCCGCAGCGGCACAGGTTGCCTTGCATCGCATCGTCAATGTCCTGATCGGTCGGGGCAGGCGTTTGCGCGAGAAGGGCCGCCGCGTTCATGATCTGGCCCGACTGGCAATAGCCGCATTGCGCCACCTGATGATCGACCCATGCCTGCTGGATCGTGGCCATCGCGTCAGGTGTGCCAAGCCCTTCGATCGTTGTCACCTCGCCCCAGACATCGGCCAAAGCCACCTGACAGGACCGCACCGCTTCGCCGTCAATATGAACGGTACAGGCGCCACAGGCGGCCACGCCACAGCCGAACTTGGTACCCGTCAGCCCGATTTCGTCGCGCAAGACCCACAACAGAGGCACATTTTCAGGTAAATCCACGTCATGCGCGGTGCCGTTGATGGTGAGGCGAGTGGCCATGATACTGCTCCAAATGTGAACTGGATAGTTTAGTTTAGGTCAGATATTTGTCCCGTGCAATGGGCTGTGTCGTGGCGTCATTTACGCGAGGCGCAACCCCTTGATGTCACCCAGAAGGGCGGGAATTCTATCCTTGAACCGGAAGAACCCGTGTGTGGCATGCGGCCAGGCCGCACTATCGTAAGGCCGGATGATTTTGCAGAGACGGACATCCTTCAGCGCATCACGCGTCGGGCCGGTTGGTATGTAGGGGGTGACGATTTGCTCGATGTTATGCGCCGCCACCCAATCCGCCACAGTTTCGGGCGTGACCTGCGCGATTGACCCCAGTTTGTCGGCATAGCGCGCTGCTGCATCTTTTTGTGCATCAGTCACAAATGCCGTGACATTGTCGCTCACCGTTAATGGGCTGCGCGCGGCGGTTGTTTGCACCATCGCCACTGTGCAGGGCTGGACCTGCTGGGCCAGCCATCCCGGTGACAGATCTTCTTCGGTGATCAAGAGCCCCGTGCGTAATGCGGGATCGAAGCTATCCGACACAGGTATAGCCCCGCGCGGCGGCGCGGGTGGTCCTTCCAACGGTGCCGCAAAAGTCGCAAGGCCCTTGGGATCAAACCACCCTTCGGTGTATTTCGCGATATTGTCGGGACGCGCCAGATAGGTCTTGCCAACCGTCTGCAACCCGCCGACCCAGCGCCAAGACAGGGTATTGGAGGCCGGATCGCCATCCAGCAGGTGCCGCATGAAAAAATCCGCGCCCAAAGTCCACGGCAGGCGCAATGTGAATATCCAGATCGAAGCAAACCACATCCGCGCGTGATTATGCAGATATCCGGTGTCCGCCAACTGCCGCGCCCAGTGGTCAAAGCAATCAATGCCGGTCTCACCTTTGCAGGCCGCCTCCCAATCCTGCCGCAGGCCGCTTTCTGTCTGAATGCGGTTCAATGCGCCGTTCAGATCGGCGCGGTACATGTCCCAGACGGCAGGGCGCAATTCAAGCCAGCCCTTCCAGTAGGTGCGCCAATAGACCTCTTGGATGAATTTTTCTGCCGCAGTGGCGCTATGGCGGGCCAGAACGGTCTTGAGCACATCTTCTTCGGTGATCATCCGGTGCCGGATATAGGGCGACAGGGCCGACACATGGGCCATGTCGTCATAATTGCGTTTGCCCGCATAATCGCGCCCCGCCTTTGGGGCGAAGGCGTTGAGACGGGACAGGGCTGCGGCATAAGTCGGATCAAACATGCAGTGGAGCTAAGGCGCGTGCACGCGCT
This sequence comes from Yoonia sp. R78084, assembly GCF_044595625.1. Classification (NCBI taxonomy): domain Bacteria; kingdom Pseudomonadati; phylum Pseudomonadota; class Alphaproteobacteria; order Rhodobacterales; family Paracoccaceae; genus Yoonia; species Yoonia sp. R78084. Next base: position 1,926,475 of record NZ_CP138993.1, on the reverse strand, counting down.
TTCAAGCGACAGTCTGTCGCGAATATCGCTGTGGTGTTCTTGACACCGGCGAAAGGGCAGGACAACGCTGCCTGCATGGTTGATTTACGCCCCGTGGGATATGTGATCGGTCTGCTGGTGGCATCGCTTGGCCTGACCATGCTGGTCCCATTGGCGATTGATCTAATGGCAGGCAATGGACATTGGTTTGTCTTCTTCGAAAGCGCGGTCATCACGATCGTGACCGGGGGCCTGATTGCGCTTGCCTGTGCAAATGGCGTGTCAGAAGGGCTGAGCCTGCGGCAAACCTTTCTGCTGACGTCGCTTGTCTGGCTGATGTTGCCCGTTTTCGGGGCGATCCCCTTTATGCTGGGTGCGACAGACGCCAGTTTCACGAACGCCTTTTTTGAGGCGATGTCTGGCCTGACCACCACGGGGGCCACCGTCTTGACGGGGATCGAAAACCTGCCTGACGGGCTCAAACTCTGGCGCGGTATCCTGCAATGGCTGGGTGGGGTCGGGATCATTGTGGTCGCGATGGTCTTTCTGCCCGAACTACGCGTGGGTGGCATGCAGATCTTCCGGTCAGAAGCATTTGATACGATGGGAAAAATCCTGCCCCGAGCAGGTCAGATCGCAAGCCGTATTTCCGTGATTTATATTATTCTGACTATCAGCTGCGCGCTGGCTTATTCTGTGACCGGCATGGTGCCCTTTGATGCCATCGTCCATGCAATGACCACGGTCTCGACGGGGGGAATGGCGAATTCGGATGCCTCTTTCGGGCTTTACGGTGCGGGCGCGCATTATGTGGGCGCGGTCTTCATGGTGCTCGCGGCATTGCCGTTTGTGCGCTACGTTCAACTGATCGCCGGCACCGCACAGCCGCTTTGGCAAGATACGCAGATTCATACGTTTTTCTGGATTGTTCTTGTCACCGTTCTGCTGATGACGTCGTGGGTCTGGGGACGTGAAGGGGTTATGTCAGAGATCGCTTTTCGTGAGGCGCTATTTAACATCACGTCAATCATTTCAGGGACCGGTTATTCCAGTGCCGATTATATGACATGGGGAACGTTCCCTGTCGTCCTGTTCTTCTTCATCGGCCTGATCGGGGGCTGTGCGGGCTCAACCTCTTGTTCGGTCAAAGTGTTCCGCTACCAGCTGGTTTTTGCCGCGATCAAAAGCCAGATCCGCCAAATCCATTCCCCACATGGTATGTTCACCCCACGCTATGACGGACGCCCGATCAGTGAGGATGTGCTGAACTCGGTGATTGCGTTTCTGGTGGCATTTATTCTTGCTTTGGGGGGCACTGCGGTGCTGCTGGGGCTGACAGGCCTGGACTTTATCACGTCGGTTTCGGGTGCTGCCGCAGCCATTGCCAACATTGGCCCGGGTCTCGGGACCGAGATCGGACCGGCAGGCAACTATGCGAACATCAACGATACCGCGAAATGGATTTTGGCGATTGCCATGTTCGTGGGGCGCTTGGAAATCATGGTTGTGTTGACGATCCTGACGATCAAATTCTGGAGAAACTGATGACGACACGTCCCCTTGGTGCGCAAATTTCACATATGCTCAGGGCTCGCGGGGTGGATACCATCTTTGGCATCCCTGGTGTGCATAATCAGGAAATGTATCGCGGCATCGAAGAGGCGGGGATCACCCATGTGCTGGCGCGTCATGAACAGGGCGCTGGCTTTATGGCCGACGGCTATGCCCGCGCGACGGGCAAGGTGGGGGTGGCCTATGTGATATCGGGGCCGGGCCTGTGCAATATCATGACTCCGATGGGTCAGGCCTATTCGGATAGCGTGCCGATGCTGGTGATTTCGTCGGTGCTGGATGAGACCGAGGCCAAACGCGGCCAGTTGCACCAGATGAAAGATCAGGAAGGGGCGGCAGCGACCGTTTGCGATTGGTCCGTCACTGCACGGTCGGCCGAGGCAAGCTATCAGCTGATTGACCGTGCACTGACCGAACTTGCGACCGGTGTGCCATCACCCAAACACATTCAGGTCCCGATTGCGCAGCTCGAAGCCAATGCCGCCCCTGCGCCTGAGCGTGCGGATGAGTGGCCCTACCGCCCCGCAGCGGCCCCCCTGCAGCAAATATCCCTGATCGACCAACTGAATGCGTCCAAGCGCCCGCTCTTTATTTTTGGCGGTGGTGCGGCACATGGGGTGGAGCGCTGGATGCCGCATTTTCAGCGTTTGAATGCGGCCTCTTTCACGACCTACGCCGGACGCGGGATCATTCCCGATGACAGCCCGCTGCACTTTGGCGCAACGCTTGCCCGCGCCGGAAGCGAGGCCGTGATCGCCTCGGCTGATCTTGTGGTCGCTGTCGGAACGCGGCTGAGCGAGGTCGATCTGTGGCGCGATCATCTGGGCCATACGGCACCGCTGGTCCGGATTGATCTGGACCCCGAGAGCCTTTCAGACCGCCACAATGCCGATACCCGCATCCTTGCCGATGCCAGTGCGCATCTGACCGAAAGCCTGATCCAGATGGAAGGCGTCAAAAAGACCACATGGACTGCCGAAGAGGTCAGATCCACCCGTGCCCGCTGGCGGGCCGAGCTTGATGCCGAACGGCCCGGTATCCTGCCTGTCGCGGATGCGCTCAAAGAAGCGGTCCCTGCCGACACCATGTTTTTTTCCGATATGACCCAATTCGCCTATGCCGCCAAAGAGGTCTATCCGATGGACCGCCCCGGACACTGGCACCACCCCTACGGTTTTGGCACACTGGGTTACGCGTTGCCCGCGGCGATCGGCGGCAAGATCGGGGTTGGCGACCAGCCTGTTATCGCCATTTTGGGTGACTATGGCTTTCAATACACCGTGCAGGAACTGGCCGTCGCGGTTGAACTGGGTCTTACCCTGCCCATTATCATCTGGGACAACGGCAAGTTGGGCGAGATCGAGGACAGCATGGTGCGCGCCCAGATCGCGCCGAACGCGGTGATCCAGCGCAACCCTGATTTCCTCAAGCTGGCAGAGGCCTATGGCGCCGCAGCAATCCAACCTGCAAATCTGGACGCATTCAAAGCGGCCGTTCAGACGGCCCTTGCCACAAAAGGCCCGACTGTGATTCGGGTCATGTCGGATATCGCGCTTACCAGCAGCTGACCAATACGGTGACATTCGCGGCTTTTTCGGTCAGTGCATGGGCTGACAGGGCAGGGCCAGCGTCATTGCGCGTTGGCGTGATGTTCAGTGTCTCAAGCGTCGCTATGATCATCTCGGCATCCAGCGCGAATTGCACGTCCGCAGGCAAGGTCTGACCGCCATCGCCATTGCGAGGCAACAGCATGCCCAGCACATTGCCGCCCTGATCCAGTACAGGACCGCCCGCATTGCTGGGCTGGGTAGCGACCGAGAGGCGCGCGATCCGGTCATCACCCGTCAGGTCGCGGATATCTTCCAGCGTGCCAAAGGTCAGTGTCGGTGCATTCAGGGCGCCGTTGAAGGGATAGCCCGCCACTGCCACCGGATCTTTCAGGCGCGGTGTCCGCGGTTGGAACGCAGCGACTTCGATAGGTGACAAGGCCTCAAGCGGGCGCAGGAGCGCAAAGCCGAGAGCGGGGTCGCTGGCCAGCACTTCGGCCTCTGTATCGCGGTCAAAGGTGATCCGCGCGCAGCTCTCCACCGCTTCCGGCGTCGTGACGACCAGGCCATCGCGGGATACATAAAACCCAGACCGTGACAGTTTCGGCTGCCGCACCGAAAGCCCTGCGATCATATCTATGGCCTGATCCTCACTGGCGGGCACAAGGTTCGGATCAAGCGTGCCGTCCAGCCGTGCGAAACTGGAATTCATCAGATCCAGCACACGCGCACGACGCCGGTCGTCACCTGCGGGCCAGACCAGCACAAAGCCCTTGATCTCGCCGTCCTGCAAGCTGGCAGTGGCATAGGAATGGATATCGTCGCCGATCCCTTCGATGGTAAAGCTATTGCCCTGCAGCCTGCGCGGTCCCTCGGTCGGCATGATGTCGAGAACCTGCAAGACCTCGTAGAGCCCTCTCAGACGTCCCGCATCACCAGGCTGCGAGATCATCAGCACCCGCGCGGCAGAGAGATCACCTTGACCATCGTATTGGGCAAAGGGTGGCTGATACTCTGTGAAAGCCACCGCAACCGTAGGCAGTTGCATTTGAATGCCTGCGGCATCATCACGCACAAGCTGCATATCCAGACCGGCGATCACAGCATTGTATTGCAACAATAGCAGCGCACGCTGGCGGGCCGTCAGAACCCCCGTCGGCTCTTGATTATAGGCGCTCTGCCAAGCAGCCATGGCACTGCGCGTGCCGCGCCCGAATGCGCCATCAATCGCTGAATTGTAAAAACCGGCCCACCGCAGTGCCAATTGCAATTCTTCACGCGCCTCACGCGGCAAGGCGGCCTCGGATGCGCGGGCCTGACCGAGTGTTTCTTCGGGCGCGTTCAGGTCCACCTGCGGCAAGGCGGGTAGCTCTGGTGCGCGGTCCGGTGCGGTTGACACAGTGGATGCTTGCGCGCCGCCAATTGGCCAGAACTGCTGCTCGAAACGGCGTCCGTTTTGCAGGTAGCTGTCAGAGGGGATTTGTCCGCTGCTCAGCAGGCGGGATAACTCGGCGCGGGCAAGACTTTCGCTATACGGCCCTAGCACAATGCCATAGAAGCCGCGCCCCAGATAATACCCTTCAACATCACTGAAGCGCCGCGCGTAAAAGCGTGCGCGCTCTGTCGCTTCGGTCAGTGTCTGTCGCGCCTCGATCTGTACCCAATAGCGGTCCTGTGCCTGGGCCTGCATGGCAGAAACGAAAATGACGAGTGCGACGACGAATGCCCTGAACATGGAAAACCTCGGAAGTAAAAAACCCTTTCGCTTGTGGTGGCGGCCAATACGCCGCTGCGCAAGCCAAACTCTGGGCAAACCGCGTGTTCACGCACAAAAAAATCCGCAGGCGTTGCCCAATTGACCCTGTCGGCCCAGCACCCTATTGAGCGCACAAAGCACTTGAAGGGTTTTGAGATGGCAGACAAACCACGCAGTTTTCAGGAAATCATCCTGCGGCTCCAGACATATTGGGCGAGCAAAGGCTGTGCGATCCTGCAACCTTACGACATGGAAGTGGGGGCAGGGACATTCCACCCTGCCACGACCCTGCGCGCGCTGGGCAGCAAGCCTTGGGCGGCAGCCTATGTTCAGCCCTCGCGCCGTCCGACCGATGGCCGCTATGGTGAAAACCCCAACCGTTTGCAGCATTATTACCAATATCAGGTGCTGATCAAACCCTCGCCGCCCGACATGCAGGACCTCTATCTGGGTTCGCTTGAGGCGATCGGCATTGATGCAACCCTGCATGACATCCGCTTTGTCGAGGATGACTGGGAAAGCCCGACGCTCGGCGCATGGGGTCTTGGCTGGGAAGTCTGGTGTGACGGCATGGAAGTCAGCCAGTTCACCTATTTCCAGCAGGTCGGCGGGCATGACTGCAAACCTGTCTCGGGCGAGCTGACCTACGGGCTGGAGCGTCTGGCGATGTATGTGCTGGGCGTTGATCACGTGATGGACATGCCCTTCAACGACCCGCAAACGCCAATCCCGCTGACCTATGGCGATATCTTCAAACAGACCGAGCAGGAATATTCGCGCTGGAACTTCGACGTGGCCGACACTGCCGTGTTGTTGCAACATTTCGTGGATGCCGAGGCCGAGTGCCAGCGTATCTTGGATGCCCCCGCAACGGACCCCAAGACAGGCGCAAAAATCATTATGGCGCACCCCGCCTATGACCAGTGCATCAAGGCAAGCCACGTCTTCAATCTGCTCGACGCGCGCGGCGTGATCTCAGTGACAGAACGGCAGGCTTATATCGGACGGGTTCGGGCGCTGGCTAAGGCCTGCGCCGATGCCTTCGTGCAAACCGAAGCAGGCGGGGCGGCGGCGTGATTGCAAAACATCAAACATCGGGCACGCTAGAACGAGGCCCGGCGACCCGCCGCGTCAAAGAGGCACCGCGCAGAGCTGCCTTTTTTCAAAAGATTTTGCGTCGCATGACGGGTGCGTCAATGGCACGCTGGGCGACACGGGCATCTGCCATGACAGGGCGCGCTGATATTCGGTTTTCCTATGATCCCGACAAGGCGATCTATATCTGCCATGACGGCGGCGCGCACGCCTTTGCGCATCCACGCCGTCTTTGGACTCTGTTTGATGGAAGAGACATGCGCGGCAACCGTCTGGCCTATCAATATATGCTGGATCAGTTGGATTTTGCGCCGAACGACTGGATTGTTGATGTGGGGGCGAATACAGGTGATTTGACGTTGCTGTTTTCCGCAATCGATTGCCCAGTGAATTATATCGGTTTTGAACCCTCACCAGGCGAATTTCGGGCATTGGAATATAATCTGGAAGCCAATCTCGCACTGAAAGAGAAAACGGCGCACCATCTAGCGCTCTGGCACGACGACTCGGCTGAATTGGTCTTCTACCTCAAGTCGGCAAAGGGCGATTCGTCACTGTTTCCGATTGAGGGCGCCACCGAGGAAATAAAAGTACCAAGCGCACGCTTGGACAAAGTGCTGCCAGTGAGGAAATACAAACTTCTCAAACTCGAAGCTGAAGGCGCAGAACCAGAAATTCTGGAAGGGGCTGAGGGCATCATCCGGCATTTTGAATATGTTGCGGCAGATGTCGGGTTTGAGCGCGGTGTCACATCGGAATCGACGCTTCCGGCGGTCACCAATTATCTGTTGGCGCGCGGATTCGAGGTTTGCGCTTACAACGGCTCAAGGACCTGTCTGTTGTTCCGCAATACAGAGTTGGAACACACATGAGCGTGGCGCGTATCTTTATTGTGGGCATGCTTTTGGCGGCGGCTGTGCTTGGCGGTGTGCTCTACTACCAGCAGGTCTACGCCTATTATGATGAGGTGCAGGCAAGCGGTGACGCCGTGCGCCTGACCTCTGTCAGCACCGGTGAAGCCGAACCGATAATGGTGGAAAACTTCCAAGGCATCGACGCGATCAGCAGCCCGCTGCGCTACCGGGCCTGCTTTGAAACCACGCTCAGCCTTGCGATGCTGACAGAGACGTTTGAAATCGTAGATAACGCCGAACCGCGTGTGGCACCCCGCTGGTTCGATTGCTTTGATGCAGCCCAGATCGGGGCAGACCTGCGCACCGATGCCATTGCCTTCATGGGCGTTGAAAACATCGTATACGGGATCGACCGGATTGTTGCCATTTACCCCGACGGGCGGGGTTATGCGTGGCACCAGATCAATGAATGCGGCGAAGTTGTTTTTGACGGCAACCGCCCGCCCGAAGACTGCCCCCCAATTCCAGAAAGCACCGAGTGATGCCTGATCTTCTGATTGAACTCTTCTCCGAGGAAATCCCCGCGCGGATGCAAACCCGCGCCGCCGACGACCTGCGCAAGCTGGTGACGGACGGTCTGGTCGAGGCAGGGCTGACCTATGCGGGTGCAGCCGCCTTTTCGACGCCGCGCCACCTGACACTGTCGATTGAAGGGCTGACGGCGGAAAGCAAGGCAGTGCGCGAAGAGCGCAAGGGGCCAAAAGTGGGTGCGCCGGATCAGGCGATTGAAGGCTTTTTGCGCGGTGCAGGCGTGGCCCGCGAAGACCTTGAAGTACGCAACGACAAAAAGGGCCAGGTCTATTTTGCGGTGATCGAAAAACCGGGGCGGATGGCGGCGGATATCATTGCCGAAGTGCTGGAACAGACAGTGCGCAATTTCCCTTGGCCCAAGTCGATGCGCTGGGGTGATGGCCCGCTGAAATGGGTGCGCCCGCTGCATTCCATCCTGTGCATCCTCAGTGACGAGGCAGGCGCGCAGATCGTGCCGCTGGATGTTGACGGGATCACATCGGGCAACACCACGCGCGGGCACCGTTTCCTTTCGCCAGGTGCATTTTCCGTCACGAATTTCGATGATTACGAGGCGAAGTTGAAGCGCGCCAAGGTCATCTTGCGGGCAGACGAGCGCGCCGAGGCGATCTGGCATGACGCCACCCATCAGGCCTTTGCGCTGGGGCTTGAGGTGGTCGAGGACCGTGGTCTGCTGGCCGAGGTTGCGGGGCTGGTCGAATGGCCTGTGGTCCTGCTGGGGCAGATTGATGACGCCTTCCTTGGCCTGCCTCCCGAGGTGCTGCAAACCTCGATGAAAGAGCACCAGAAATTCTTTTCCGTGCGCAACCCCAAGACGGGCCGGATCGAACGTTTCGTGACCGTTGCCAACATGGAAACCGCCGACAACGGTGCGACCATTCTGGCGGGCAACCAGAAGGTGCTGTCGGCGCGCCTGTCGGATGCGAAATTCTTCTGGGAAAACGATCTGCGCACGGTCGAACGGCAGGGGATGAAGGCGTGGACAGATCAACTCGCCAACGTGACCTTCCACGCGAAACTCGGCTCACAGGCCGAACGGATCGAACGCATCGCGGCCCTTGCGCGCGAAATCGCCCCGCATGTGGGCGCCAAGCCCGATCTGGCGGAAGAGGCCGCACGGATCGCCAAGGCCGATCTGGCCTCTGAAATGGTCTATGAATTCCCCGAATTGCAGGGGCTGATGGGGCAGTATTATGCCAAGGCCGCAGGGCATGATGACGGCGTGCCAGAGGCCTGTCTGGAACACTGGCAACCACTGGGCCCGTCTGATGATGTGCCGACCGCGCCGGTGTCTGTGGCCGTGGCGCTGGCCGACAAGATCGACACGCTGACAGGCTTTTGGGCGATTGATGAGAAGCCGACGGGGAGCAAGGACCCCTTCGCGCTGCGCAGGGCCGCGCTGGGGGTTATTCGGTTGGTTTTGGAGAATGGTGTTCGTCTCAATAAAACATTACTTGCGACGGCTTTCGTGCAGAACGAGGGCGATCACTTTGTGCAAACATATGCAGAACCTTTTTCGCATGATTTTGAAGATGATGATCTAAAGCTGTTCCGAAAATCTCTGCGTACAAAGGATGGCTGGATCAATTTTGATATGGCGCAAAAGATACTGATCAACTTTCAGGCGTATTCAAGTTACGGTTCAGAGCCAGAAATTGAAGCAGCGAGAAAGCGTGAACAAATAGAACAAGGTTCGCTTGAACAAGTCTCCGACCTCCTCTCCTTCTTCCACGACCGCCTCAAAGTTTTCTTGCGTGACAAAGGCATCCGCCACGACATCATCGACGCCTGCATTGCGATGCCGGGCAATGACGACCTGACGCTGCTGGTCAAACGGGCCGAGGCATTGGCTGCGACACTTGCCACCGATGACGGTGAAAACCTCATTCAGGGCTTCAAGCGCGCCAACAACATCCTGACGCAGGCCGAGGAAAAGGACGGGGTGGAATATTCCTATGGCGCGGACATCAAATTCGCCGAAGACGATGCCGAAAAGGCACTTTTCGCCGCTCTTGATGCTGCAGATGCAAAAATTGCGCCCGCGATGAAAGAAGAGGATTTCAGCACTGCAATGACTGCTATGGCAGCACTGCGTGGCCCGATTGATGCTTTTTTCACCGATGTGCAGGTGAACGCGGAAAGCGAGATCTTGCGCCGCAATCGTCTTAACCTGTTGTCACGTATCAGAAATATCTGCCTCAGCGTCGCCGATCTGACGAAAATCGAAGGCTAGACACAAAATATGTAAACTTATGTGTACAGCGCGCCAGATTTCCTTCTATGCTGCAACTGAACAATAGATCGGTGCCGCAGTGCAGCAACAGTCAACATATGGGCCATTGACGCTTATCACGCCAACTGCGGCCATGAAGGCCTCGGTCCATGGCGGGCGGGCGAAGTGTCTGCAGCGGCTGGTGCGTCTGGATATGCCGGTGCCGGTGACGGTCGCCCTGTCATTCGATGCGGTCCATGCGGCGGCCATTGGCAATCTGCCCGATATGGACACCCTGCTGGCCCCCTTTGGCGATGCACCGCTTCTGTCTGTGCGCCCGTCCAGTCAGGACCCCGATTGGGGTGGCCCCAGCGCGATCCTGAATGTCGGAATGAATGATGCCCGCCTTGCCGAACTGACCCAGCGGATCGGGGCCGCAGCCGCGACGAAACTCTACCTGCGTTTTGTGCAGTCCTACGCGATCCATGTGGCGCGTCTTGATCCTGATGAATTCTACCTGCCCGATGTGGCCGATGCCGCCAGTCTGAAAACCATGCTCGACACGTTCGAGTTTGAAACGGATGAACCCTTTCCGCAGGACCCCGCTGTGCAATTGGCCGAAGTGCTGCGTTCCATGGCCCGTGCGTGGGATGGGACCACCGCGCGACTGCTGCGGCAGGCCAAGGGGGCGCCGGCAAATGCAGGGCTCGGGCTTGTCGTACAAGCAATGGCCTTGGGAACAGGGCAGGGCGAATGTGGTCAGGGTGTGATGCAGTTTGTGGATTCCACGTCCGGCGCGCCCAAGATTATTGGCCGCTATCTGAGCGCCAGCAGAAGCGACGCCTATGATCTTGGCCCCGATGCCGAGGGCGCGCTTTATCTGACACGTGACGCGCGTGGTCCGGCACTTGAGGATATCTGCCCCGATCAATACGCCCAGCTTGTGTCATATGGCGATATCTGCCGCCGCCGTCTGCGCGAAGAGATGGAAATCAAATTCACGTTGCAAGACGGTGTCCTGCAGATTTTGGATGCCGTGCGCGTCCAGCGCAGTTCGCGCGCGTCGGTGCGGATCGCCGTGGCCTTGGCCGAAGACGGTGTGATCCCCCGCGAGGAAGCGGTCATGCGCGTGCAGCCGTCAGCCCTGTCAGAGTTGTTGCACAGGCAGGTCGATCCGGATGCAAAACGTGACGTGATCGTCGGCGGGATCGCGGCCAGCCCGGGTGCGGCCACGGGCCGGATAGTGCTGACCGCGCACGAGGCACAAGCCAGTGCCGCGCGCGGCGAGGCCTGCGTTCTGGTGCGGCGAGAAACCACGCCGGAGGACATTCGCGGCATGCATGCCGCCCACGCGGTCCTGACGATGCGGGGCGGCGTGACCAGCCACGCCGCTGTGATCGGGCGGGGGATCGGTTTGCCCTGCGTTGTGGGGGCGTCTGACCTGACGATTGACCGCAAGAATGGCGTGATTACGGCCCCCGACGGGCGGCAGTTCAGGGCGGGTGACATCATTACGGTGGATGGCAGCCGTGGTCAGGTTCTGGCCGGTGAGCCGCCGATGCTGGAAGCCGCTCTTGATGGCGCCTTCCAGACCTTGCTGGAATGGGCTGATGATTTTCGCGATATCGGGGTGCGCGCCAATGCCGACACCCCCGCCGACGCGCAAACCGCCCGCAACTTTGCCGCCGAGGGTATCGGGCTGTGCCGCACCGAGCATATGTTCTTTGAAGGCGACCGTCTTGGCGTGATGCGCGAGATGATCTTTGCCGAAGAGAGCGACGACCGCAAAGAGGTGCTCGACCGCCTTTTGCCGATGCAGCGCGCCGATTTTCAGGCCCTCTTCGAGATCATGGCAGGCAAGAACGTGTGCGTGCGCCTGTTCGACCCACCGCTGCACGAGTTTCTACCTTCCGATAAAGCAGGCATGCGTGATCTGGCCGAACAGGTCGCTTTGCCGCTGCCGGATGTGATCGAGCGGATTGATGCGCTGGCCGAATATAACCCGATGCTGGGGATGCGTGGCGTGCGTCTGGGAATCGCTATTCCCGAGATTTACGACATGCAGACCCGTGCCATCTTTGAGGCTTTGGTGGCTGTCGGGAAGAAAGGCATCTCGATCAATGTCGAGATCATGATCCCGCTTGTCAGTGCCATGCGCGAAGTCGAGCTGCAAAAGGCGCGGATCACCGGGGTAGCAAACGCTGTCAGGGCGAAAAGCAAAGCGGATTTCACTTATCGGCTCGGCGTCATGGTTGAGACCCCGCGTGCGGCACTGCGCGCACAGGATATTGTCGAGCATGCCGAATTTTTATCCTTTGGCACCAATGACCTGACCCAGATGACCTATGGTCTGTCACGCGACGATGCGGGCCGCTTCATGTCGTCTTATGTGCAGCAGGGCGTCTATGTCGAAGACCCGTTCCATACGCTGGATATCGAAGGTGTGGGCGAATTGATTTCTATCGGCGCGGCGCGTGGCCGGTTGGGCCGCAGCGATGTTGTCTTGTCGCTTTGCGGCGAGCATGGGGGCGATCGTTCGGCGATCGCGTTCTGTCGTGCCCAGCAGTTCGATTACATTTCCTGCTCCCCTTTCCGGGTGCCGGTGGCGCGCCTGACGGCGGCGCAGCTCGCTTTGGCCGATAAGGTGTCACCGTAATACAACGCTGCATTTAGTGGTGAAAGCGCGGCAATCCACTGCATATTGTGGCGTTAAGGCCGCACCCTGTGCGTAATCTTGCCGGTTTTGGACCGTTCGGGCCCAAGGGGTAGACCTTCGCGGTTGTTTCCCCTAAAGACTGCCGCGCTGGCGCGGAGCTAACCCGCGAAGTTTCCTGGGTGGGAAGAATGACTGTATTGAAGGCGATTATCGCCGCATGTTTTGCGGCTGTTATTTCTGTTGGGGCAACATCAGCCTTTGCAGATGAAGTGATGGCAAGCCGTTTGGAAGCCATCCTGGGTCAAGAACGTCAGGCTTTATCGGTCGTGCCTGACAGCCGTTTGAGCATGTTGACCAGTCTGCCGCCTGCACAAGAGCGTGGCGTCGAAACACAGACCGGGTTGGTCTATGATCGTGATTATCTGGCCGAGTTGCCTGCCGCAGATGGCGGATCAGAATGGCAATGTCTGGCTGAAGCTCTCTACTTCGAAGCACGTGGCGAATCTGTCCGCGGGATGTTCGCAGTTGGCGAAGTCATCATGAACCGCGTTGACAGCAGTGCCTATCCGGATTCGCTTTGCGCAGTGATTAATCAGGGTACAGGCCGCCGCTACGCTTGCCAGTTTACCTATACATGTGATGGCAAACCCGAAGTGATTGCCGAGCCCCGTTCGTGGGAGCGTGTCGGTAAGGTCGCCCGTATGTTGATTGATGGTGCACCGCGCGCATTGACCGGTGGTGCGACACACTACCATACCAAAGCCGTCAACCCTTCTTGGGCACAGCGTTTTCCGCGTACTGCTTCCATCGGGTTCCATTACTTCTATCGCCAGCCTGTGCGCACGGCATCAATGTAAGTCGCATGATTGCGGACGAGCGTCGCGCCTGACGCTTGCCGCACCGCGTCGGCCCTTGTATCCCACACGGGTAACTTGACGTGTTGGACGCCCCCATGACTGATGATATCCGCCTTGCCTTTGCCCACCCAAGCGAGAGGGCAGAGGCCAGTAGCAGCATCCCTTATGATCGCATTTCACTCCGCGACTATGTGGTCGAGGTCGAGATTGGCGCGTTTCAACAAGAGCGCGGAACGTTACAGCGCGTCCGATTCAATGTTGTGGTCGAAGTCCTGCCGCTCAGCGGGCCTATTGATGACGATGTCGACCGTATCTTGTCTTATGACAAAGTAACCGAAGCGATCAGCAGCGAGCTGGAAGCCGAGCGGATCAATCTGCTTGAAACGCTCGCGGCGCGCGTGGCTGAGCGCATTCTGCTCGAGCCTCAGGCAGAACGTGTTTTCGTACGGATTGAGAAACTGGACCGTGGTCCGTTCTCGCTCGGGGTTGAGATCGTCCGTGCGCGCGATGGTGTCGATCCGGGTGGGCAAACTCATGTGGCCGCTCCGCATCCGCGCATTGTCTATTTGTCGAATGCTGCGGTTGAGAGCCCGCAGATCGGGGATTGGATTGACCAATTGGCAGCAATGGACGCGCCGCTCATCCTTTGCGTCGGGCCTGCTGACGTGCCTGCGCCTCAGGCGGAAAATGCCCTTGCCCAACGCCGGATTGATCTGCTGGCGATCGAACAAAATGCATGGAGTTTGGCCGCGCGCGACCGCCGCTGCATGGTTGTCAATTCGCGGACGGAACTGGATTGGGCAATGAAGAATGGCCAGATCTGTATCTGGGCCCCCTCCAAGATCGTTCTTGATGCAGTTGATGGTCCCTCTGCAAGTCCGCGCGATGCCGTAGCCCTCGTGGCATGGTTTGCCGACGAGATGCAGGCGAAGGAATTGCTTGTCATCGGCCAGCCTGCGCCGCAAACGGATGTGCCTGTCCGTGCCGTTCCATCAGAGACCTTTGACCTGTCATGACCCAGTATTATCGCCCGATTGCGCGCTTTGGTGAGACGCCGACACCCCAAAGCTTTCCACTGGCGGGTGGTCTGTGCTGGTTTGATACCGTTGCGGTTCACACGCGCGGCGGCGGTGTCCGGTCCATTCCTGCGGGCGACGTGCCTGCAGAAGTGCTGGAAAACCTGATACGCGCGCGCACGCCTGTCGCGGGTATGGCGATGACTGGCCCGCGTATCATGGGTATTTTGAATGTCACGCCCGATAGCTTCTCCGATGGCGGGCAATTCAATGCACCCGACCTTGCACTGGCACATGCGCTTGCAATGCAAGAAGAGGGCGCCGAGATCATCGATGTGGGCGGTGAAAGCACACGTCCCGGTGCGGCCGAGGTGCAGACTGCCGAGGAAATCGCGCGGACAGCCCCTGTGATTGCAGCCATTCGCGCGCAGAGCAATGTGCCGATCTCGATTGATACGCGCAAATCCGATGTGGGATTGGCAGCAGTTGAGGCGGGTGCGACCCTGATCAATGATGTGGCGGCTTTTACCTTTGATCCGAAATTGGCCGCGGTCGCAGCCGCAGCCAGAGTTCCGGTTTGTGTCATGCACGCCAAAGGGTCGCCCGAGACAATGCAGAACGATCCCACCTATGATGATGTGCTGCTCGATGTCTATGACTTCCTCAGCACGCGGGTTGAGGCCGCTGTGGGCGCAGGGATTGCGCGTGACCAGATTATCGTGGACCCCGGGATCGGGTTTGGCAAAACGCTTGAACACAACCTGATTCTCTTGCGCGGTATCGCACTTTTCCACGCGCTTGGCTGTCCGGTGCTGCTGGGCGCGTCGCGCAAGCGGTTTATCGGAACAATCGGCGGCGGCAAGGACGCATCGGACCGCGTGAGCGGATCTGTGGCAGTCGCTCTTTTTGCCGCAAGGCGGGGCGTGCAAATCTTGCGCGTTCACGATATCTTCGCAACAAAGCAAGCACTAGACTTGGAATGGGCAATTGGCGGGGCGGCAATGACATGACACGGAAACTCTTTGGCACCGACGGTGTGCGCGGCAAGGCAAATACCTTTCCCATGACCGCAGAAATGGCGCTCAAGATCGGTGCCGCTGCAGGGCGCTATTTTCGCAATGACGGGTCCAACGGGCACCGCGTGGTGATTGGCAAAGACACGCGTTTGTCCGGTTATATGTTTGAAAACGCGTTGACCGCCGGTCTGACCAGCACGGGCATGAACGTACTGCTCTTGGGGCCTGTGCCGACGCCGGCTGTTGGCCTTTTGACAACGTCTATGCGCGCCGATCTGGGCATCATGATTTCCGCCAGCCACAACCCGCACCATGACAACGGGATCAAATTCTTTGGCCCTGACGGTTTCAAGCTCTCGGATGAGGCAGAAGCCGAGATTGAAGCGATTATCAGCGGGACCATCGAACCGGCGCAGGCGCAGAATATCGGGCGCGCCAAGCGGATCGACGATGGCCGTTTCCGCTATGCCGAGCGGATCAAATCGACATTTCCGTCAGGTATGCGGCTTGATGGTCTGAAGGTGGTGATTGACTGCGCGAATGGTGCCGCCTACCGCGTCGCCCCCGAGGTATTGTGGGAACTTGGCGCAACGGTGATCCCTGTGGGTGTGTCACCTGACGGTTTTAACATCAACGAAGGCTGCGGCTCGACAAACACGGCTGCTGCTGCGGCAAAAGTGGTGGCCGAGGGCGCGCATGTGGGGATATGCCTTGATGGCGATGCGGACCGCGTGATGATCCTCGATGAAAATGGCGCAGTGGCCGATGGTGATCAGCTGATGGCGCTGATGGCGGGCCGCTGGGCGGATCAAGAGCGCCTGAACGGTGGTACTTTGGTTGCAACCGTGATGTCCAATCTCGGGCTTGAGCGGTATCTGGATGGGCGCGGTTTGCGCCTTGAGCGCACAGCTGTCGGTGACCGCTATGTGGTTGAGGCGATGCGCGCGAACGGCTGGAACCTTGGCGGCGAACAATCCGGCCATATTGTGATGACCGATTACGCGACGACCGGTGATGGTCTTCTGGCGGGCCTGCAATTTCTGGCCGCAATGATCGAAACTGGACTGCCTGCCAGCGCGCTGACCAAGAGCTTTGAAACTGTGCCCCAGATGCTCAAGAACGTGCGCTTTGCGGCGGGCCAGGACCCGTTGGGCGCAGAGCTTGTCCAGAAATCTATCGCAGATGCGGAAGCCAAGCTGCAAGGCAAGGGTCGTCTCTTGATCCGCAAGTCGGGCACCGAACCACTCATCCGTGTGATGGCGGAATGCGAGGATGATGCGCTCTTGGCGCAGGTCGTGGACGGGATCGTGGCCGAGGTCGAGGCTGCGGTCTAGCGCAGCAGCAGCTTGCGCAGATTGCTCCACTGGCTGATGGCAAGGCCAAAGAGGATCAAACCCAGTGCCACGAAGAACCGCAGCGGCAGCACCTCGCTGAGCACGATTGCGCCAAAGAACATCGACCAGAGCGGCACCTGATAGTTCACCAGTGTCATGAAAATCGCGCCCGCTGACCGGATCGTTGCCACGCGGATCAGGGCCGCCAATGCTGTCGGGATGAAGCCGAGGAAAATAATCGCAATGGTCGGGCGCATGTCCCCGATCGCGGGGACCCCTTCGATGAGCAGCATCGCAGGGATCAAGGCGACCGAACCCACCGTCAGCAAGAGTGCGGCCATTGTGATCGGATCAATCGGCGGGCAGCGACGGGTCATGATACTGGACACCGCATAGGATACCGAGGCTGCGACGCATGCGATTTGCCCCAGCGGTTCCCACCCTGTGCCGATACGCAGAACACCGGGGCCAATCAGGACGGTCGCCCCGATAAAGCCCGTGATCACGCCAAGTGTATTGCGCAGGCTCATCTTTTCGTCGGTGAAAAGATGCGCCAGCGGCAGCACAAAGAGCGGCAGCGCGGCCATGGAGATACCGGCAAAGGCGGAAGGCACATACTGCTGCCCCCAGCTGAGCAGGGCAAAGGGCAGTGCGGTATTCATCAGGCCAATGGCCACCAGATAGCGGGTCATCACAGGAGTAAAGACCGGCAAAGGACGGTTCAAAACTCGCATCAATAACAGCAGTGCAATCGCCCCGAGTGTTGTACGGGCACAGGCCACGGTCAGCGGGCCGTATCCTTCCAGCGCGATGGCAACAACCATGAAGGTCGCCCCCCAGATCAATCCGAGAAGGACGATGGAAAGCCAGTTTGCTGGTGTGGGTTGCGCGGTCATGGTGGGGCCTTTTCAAGACAAAAGGCCCGGACAGTGCCCGGGCCTTTCGGTGCGTAAGGTGGATCATGATCCACCTTACATGTCGATCAGTTTTTCGCTTTGTCGACCATTTTGCCTGCGGAAATCCAGGGCATCATCGCGCGCAGTTTCTCACCGACCTGCTCGATCTGGTGCTCGTCGTTGATGCGGCGTGTAGCCTTGAAGTAGGGCTGGCCAACGGCGTTTTCCTGCATGAAGTCACGCACGAATTTACCGGTCTGGATGTCGGACAACACGTCTTTCATGCGCTTCTTGGTTTCCTCATAAGGCAGGATGCGCGGACCAGAGACATATTCCCCATACTCGGCTGTGTTCGAGATGGAGTAGTTCATGTTCGCGATACCGCCTTCGTAGATCAGGTCCACGATCAGTTTCACTTCGTGCAGACACTCGAAATAGGCCATCTCGGGCTCGTATCCGGCCTCGACCAGTGTTTCAAAGCCCATGCGGATCAATTCGACCAGACCACCGCAGAGAACAGCCTGTTCGCCAAAGAGGTCGGTTTCACATTCCTGACGGAAGTTCGTTTCGATGATGCCGGAGCGTCCGCCACCGATGGCAGAGCAGTAGGACAGGCCGATTTCCATCGCCTTGCCGGATGCATCGTTGTGGACCGCTACAAGGCAGGGCACGCCGCCACCTTTGGTGTACTCGCCGCGCACGGTGTGGCCGGGGCCTTTTGGTGCCATCATGATGACGTCAACGCCGGGCTTGGGTTCGATCAGGCCGAAGTGTACGTTCAGGCCGTGGGCGAACGCGATGGCCGAACCCTCTTTGAGGTTGTCGTGGACGTATTTCTTATAGGTTTCTGCCTGCAGCTCGTCGGGCATTGTGAACATGATCACATCACACCATGCTGCGGCTTCCGCGATGCCCATCACGGTGAGGCCTTCGCCTTCGGCTTTGGCCGCAGAAGGAGAGCCTTCGCGCAGCGCCACAACAAGGTTCTTGGCACCGCTGTCACGCAGGTTCAGCGCGTGCGCGTGCCCTTGTGAGCCATAGCCCAGAATGGCAACTTTTTTGTCTTTGATCAGGTTCACATCGCAATCGCGATCGTAATAAACGCGCATAGTCGTCGTCCTTTATGTGGTTTCTGGGGTGGGTATAACGTATCTCCCGCCTGAAAATAGTGTTGTTCCTTGAGTATTTTTGGCAAGATGATGATTGTTATGCGTATTCTATTCGAATAGTGTAATTTTTATGCTTGATGATACTGATCGCCGCATTTTGCGCCTTTTGCAGGCAGAACCCGCGACCGCGATGCCGGAACTGGCCGAGGCAACGGGGCTGACACCCGCACGCGCGATGCGACGCGTGGACCGTTTGCGTGAAGACCGGATTATTCAGGGGAGCCATGCCATCATTCATTGGCCCGCATTAGGTTATGCTGTCTCGGTCAGTTTGCGTATTACACTGGACAAGACGGTAGCGCGCGCCTTTGACGAGTTCATTTCGGCCGCACGGGCGGTGCCAGAAGTCATCGAAATCCAGACCTTTCTGGGGCGTGTTGATGTACGCCTTTCGTTGATAGCAAAGGATCTGTCTGATTATCAGCGTATTTACCGCGAAGAGGTCCTGACCTTGCCGCATATCGCGGACATCGAGGCACTGATGACCGTCGCATCGGTGAAGTCTGACGAAAGCCTGCCGCTATGACGCTGGATGATCTCGACTTCGCGATCCTGCGCGCGCTTTCGGCAAACACGGATCAATCGACAACACAGTTGGGTCAGAAGCTCGGGCTCAGCCAGCCTGCGACGTGGCGGCGGATCCGTCGCCTGCAGGAAGCGGGGGTGATCGCGGGGCGCAGGCTTGTGCTGGATGCCGAAAAACTGGGGTTCGGCGTGACGGTATTTCTGGGCGTCAAATTGGCCACCAAGGGGCGTGTGAGCCTTGAGGATTTTGAGCGCGCGGTGGGGGCCATTCCCGAAGTGCAGACAGTCGATCACGTGCTGGGTCTCTATGACTACCGTCTGCGCGTCGTGGCCCGCGATCTGGCTGATTTCGAACGTGTCTTGCGGCGCCGCATCATGACGATGCCGGGTGTCGGTAACGTCGAAGCAAATGTGCTCTTGTCAGAAGAACGCAGGCCGGGGCCAATTTAGGCAGGCGCCGCTTGCTTTGTGCCGGTTCTGCACATAGCCATACGGATAAGCAGCTAGGAGATGGCAATGGACAACGCAATTTCAGGGGTCGACCCGGACGGTTTGATGGAGTTCTCGGTGGTTTTTACCGACCGGTCACTCAACCACATGTCGAAGGTTTTTCAAGGTGTGATGACCGATATCTCGGACATGCTCTGCGAGGTCTACAATGCCGATAGCGTGGCCATCGTGCCGGGCGGTGGCACCTACGCAATGGAGGCCGTTGCGCGCCAGTTCGGTGCCGATGCCCATGCCTTTGTGGTCCGCAACGGATGGTTTTCCTATCGCTGGAGCCAGATCTTTGAAGCAGGCAAGTTTGCGGCCAAGACAACAGTGATGAAGGCGCGGCAGGCGGGCAATGATACGCGCGCGCCATTTGCACCGGCACCGATTGAAGATGTCACAGCCGCAATCAGGGATGCGCGCCCTGATGTTGTGTTCGCCCCCCATGTGGAAACCTCTGCCGGGATCATCCTGCCGGACGGCTATATCAAAGCGCTTGCCGATGCGGCTCATGACGTGGGTGCGCTGATGGTGCTCGATTGTATCGCCTCGGGCTGTGCGTGGGTAGATATGAAAGCAACCGGCGTTGATGTGCTGATCTCGGCACCGCAAAAGGGGTGGTCGTCCACGCCTTCTGCGGGACTTGTGATGTTGTCGGCACGTGCCGAGGCACGGATGGCGGAAACCACTTCCAATTCATTCACCGTCGACCTGAAGAAATGGCACAGCATCATGCAGGCCTACCTGAATGGCGGTCACGCCTATCACGCAACAATGCCGACCGATGGCTTGCGGGCTTTCCGTGATACAATGCTCGAAACCCGAGAATTCGGTTTTGATAAACTCAAAGAGGCGCAATGGGCCTTGGGCGATGCTGTGCGCAAGGTGCTGGCCGATAAGGGGATCAGATCGGTTGCCGCCGAAGGGTTCGGTGCGCCGGGTGTCGTGGTCAGCTATACCGACGATCCGGCCATCCAGAATGGGTCGAAATTTGCCGCCGAAGGCATGCAAATTGCCGCTGGTGTACCGCTGCAATGTGACGAGCCAGACGATTTCCGCACATTCCGCCTTGGCCTTTTCGGGCTGGACAAGCTCTATGATGTGGACGCCACGCTGGCGCGTCTGGTGCCTGTGCTGGACAAGGTGCTTTAGCGCGCCCCAAGGCCCAACTGCATCAGAGTCTGCCGGACGGGCGTAGCACCATACAGTGCCTCAATCCCTTTGGCGCGAAGCGACTGCATCATCGGGCTTCCGGCAATTGACGCGCGATTGAGCGCGTCAATCCCTGTCACCCGCAACTTGATGTCGGGATGGCGTTTGCGGGCATAGGTATCAAGCATCGCAGGTGCACCCAGTTGGTCGGGTGCCGCTGCCGCGAGATCAAGCAGACAGGACAGATCACGCAACGACATGTTGAGACCCTGCGCGCCGATGGGTGGCATCACATGCGCGGCCTCCGCCACAAGCGCCGTGCGCGGCGCGGTCAGGTGGTCGGCGATCTGGCTTATGATGGGCCACAGGGTCCGCTTGCTGGCGAGTTTCAGGGGCCCGTAAAGATAAGCGGAGCGGTCGTTTGCCGCAGCCTCGAACGCCGTTTCCGGCAGGGCATGCAAACGGTTGGCTTCAGCGCCGCCTTCCATCCAAACCACGGCAGAGCAGGGCTTGCCCTCGTGGTCCGGCAAAGGCACCAGCGTGAATGGCCCGCCAGAGCGATGGATTTCGGTTGAGACATTGTTGTGCGGCGCATCATGGGTGACGGCAAAGGTCAGTGCCTTTTGCCCGTATCGCATTGTTTTCACGCCAATTCCGGCGCTCTCGCGCACGGCTGATCCGCGCCCGTCAGCCCCGATGACAAGTTTCGCGGAAAGCTGGCTGTTATCCGAGAGCGTCACCAGCGCCTCATGACTGCGCGCCACCATGCGGGCAAAGCCGACACCTGCGCGGAAATCGACATTCGGCAGCTCAGTCAGCCGCGCAACCATTTCGCGCCGCAAAAGCCAGTTGGGCAGGTTCCATCCGAAGGGCTGGTCCGAAATATCGGCGGCATTGAAATCGCGGGTGACATGTTTGTCGGTCCCGATATCAACGATCCGCATGACCTGAAGCGGCGCAGCAAAGGGCGCCAGCCGCGTCCACAGCCCTGCGGCTTCCAGAAACTGCTGGGCGGGCTGCAAAAATGCGGTGGTCCGCAAATCGGACCCTTCCGCATCGCTGGTGGTCACGGGGGGCGTGGGGTCAACGATCGTTACGTCAAAGCCCGCGGTGCCAAAGGCGGCTGCTGCGGTCAGGCCTGCAACTCCGCCACCACTGATCACGATATCTGTTGTTTTGCGTTCCATGGGAAAGACATAGGCCGCTTGGCCGCGCCCTGAAAGGGCTAGCGCGTAAGCTGCGACAAGAAATCCGTCAGATGATCGGTATGATGGTGGATATGTGGGGCAGGAAGGGGCGTGTCGTGTACGTGCACCGTTCGCATTCCCAAGGCATGGGGCACCGCCAGATTGCGGGCTTCGTCCTCGAACATGGCGGATTTTGTCGGGGCTAGCCCGTCTTTTGCAAACACACGGGAAAAGGCGTCTTGCCCCGGTTTCGCTTTGAAATCAGCATGCTCAACGCCGTAGACGGCGTCAAACTGGCGTGTCAGGCCACGGGCGGCCAGAACACGTTTTGCATGGTTTTCCGAGCCGTTGGTAAAGACAATTTTCCGCCCCGGCAGTGCGGCAATCGCAGAAGCCAGCAGCCCGTCTTCTTCCAGATGTGAAATGTCGATGTTATGTACATCCGCAAGAAAATGATGCGGATCGACATCGTGATTGTCGATCAAGCCAAGCAGGGTCGAGCCGTAGTCGTTCCAGTATTGCTTGCAAAGGTCCAGCGCACGCGGCTGATCGTGCCCCGTCAATCGTGCGACATAGGCCGCAAAACGCGCGTCCATCTGACCGAAAAGATCAGCGGACGGCGGATAAAGTGTATTATCGAGATCGAAGACCCATGTGTCTACATGGCTAAAGTGATTGGCTACCATACGCGCACACTATGATGGGCGGAAGCGCGCTTCAATCGCTTTGGCTTGATTGCAGGGCAGGCAGAGGCATATGGTGAAACAGTTACGAAAGGTCCGACCCGATGCAAGATACCCGCGTGTCCCAGAAAGACGCCTACGCCCTGATCCTCGAAGCAATCGATAGCCATATCTACAAGCCGGGTGACCGCCTTGTGGAAAGCGAATTGGCCGAACGGTTTGGCGTATCGCGCACCCCGATCCGCGAGGCACTGCAACGGCTTGAGACGCAATCGCTGCTGACGCGGGACGGACGGTCGCTGATTGTGGCATCTCTGGATCATTCGCAACTGTCCGAGCTCTATGTCGTGCGCGGTGAACTGGAAGGGCTTGCCGCCCGCCTTGCGGCCCGCCACGCGGCCCCGGAAGAGGTGAAGGTGCTGCGCGATATGCTCGAGGCCGATCAGAAACTGGTTGGTGATCCAAAGGCCATGAGCCGTGCGAACCGCCGCTTTCACAAGCAAATCCACCTCGCCTCGCACAACCGTTTTCTGGTCCAGCAACTGGATCTGGTGCATCGGTCCATGGCGCTCTTGGCGACGACGTCAATTGCGGCCGAGGGGCGGGGGGCGGAAACGCTGCGCGAACATGCGGCCATTGTCAAAGCGATTGAGGATGGCGACGGCGATGCGGCCTATCAGGCGCTGCGCGACCACATCTCACAGGCTTTTGTCACGCGTCTGAAACTGGACGCAGAGGCTGTGGAAGCTGCAGAATAACCCCGAACTGCAGCCCACACCGGTAAAGTGCACGAAGCAAAATTAACACCGTCGACTCACATGACGGCTTCGTGTGAGCAATTTGAACAAAATAAGTTAACCAGAGGTTAATCGCTCATCGCCTCGGCAAATCTTTCGAACAGATAATAGCTGTCCTGCGGACCGGGGCTGGCCTCTGGGTGGTATTGCACGCTGAAAACCGGCCGGTTTGCGATGCGAATACCGCAGTTGCTGCCATCAAACAGCGACACATGGGTTTCCTCGACACCTTCAGGCAGCGTCTGGCTATCAACGGTAAAGCCATGGTTCATCGAGGTAATTTCGACCTTGCCGGTCTCCATGTCTTTGACAGGATGGTTTGCACCGTGGTGGCCGTGGTTCATCTTGATCGTCTTGGCACCGACCGCAAGCGCCAGCATCTGGTGCCCGAGGCAGATGCCAAAGACCGGCAGGTTGGCATTAAGCACACCCTTGATCATGGGGACGGCGTAGACACCTGTCGCGGCAGGATCGCCGGGACCGTTCGACAGGAAAACCCCATCAGGGTTCAACGCCAATACGTCTTCGGCGGTGGCCGTCGCGGGCAACACGGTGACATCGCAGCCAGCACTTGCCAGACAGCGCAGGATGTTGCGTTTGGCACCAAAATCAATCGCGACAACCTTATGCTTGGGTGCTGTCTGCGGCTTGTAGCCTTCGGGCCAAGCCCACCGCATCTCATTCCACTGATAGGACTGGGCACAGGTCACTTCCTTGGCGAGGTCCAGCCCTTCCAACCCCGGGAATGCGCGGGCTTTCTTCACCAGAGCAGCAATATCGAACTGTCCGTCCGGGTTATGGGCCAGTGCCACATGCGGCGCGCCTTGCTGGCGGATCGCCCGCGTCAGACGCCGTGTATCGACGCCGCCCATCCCGATCCGGTTACGTTTGGTCAACCATGCGGTCAGCTCTTCGGTCGCACGCCAGTTTGATGCCTGCGTCGGATCCCATTTGACGACCATGCCCGCTGCAACAGGATCAGCGGTTTCATCGTCTTCGGGGTTGACGCCCGTGTTGCCGATGTGCGGGAAGGTAAAGGTCACGACCTGTCCCGCATAGGACGGGTCTGTCATGATTTCCTGATAGCCGGTCATGGCGGTGTTAAAGCAAAGCTCGGCCACGGTTTCGCCGGTGGCGCCAAAGCCCATCCCATAGAAGATCGTACCGTCCGCGAGTGCCAAACAGGCTGTTGGTTTCTGCGCCATAATCGATCTCCCCAGATGTCAAATTGGTGCGGGTGTACGCAGGCCGGCGGCGCGGGTCAAGGCCGGATTGCGCCCTTGCAAACAAGGGTGACGTTGCGCACTGGGCGCTTGTCACGCTGGCGGGTTCACACTATGTTAGCGGTTCGTTTGACGTCAGATGTACGGGACACATTTATGGACATGCGTGACAGGGTCTCAGCGGCCCTTAAAGATGCGATGCGCGCGAAAGAAGCAGATCGCCTATCAACGCTGCGGTTGATCAATGCCGCAATCAAGGACAAAGACATCGCAGCGCGCGGCACAGGCGATGATGAAGGCGGGGTGTCGAACGAAGGCATTCTGGCAATCTTGGGCCGGATGGTAAAGCAACGTCAGGAAAGCGCGCGTGCCTATGAAGAAGGTGGGCGGCTTGAGCTGGCAGAGAAAGAGCTGTCAGAGATCAAGATCATCGAGGAATTCCTGCCCAAGCAATTGAGCAAAGACGAAGCCGAAGCGGCCGTTGACGCAGCAATTGCCGAAGTTGGTGCCGAAAGCATCCGCGACATGGGTAAAGTCATGGCCGCACTCAAGGCCAAGTACACAGGACGTATGGATTTCGGCAAAGCCGGGCCGATGGTCAAAGACCGGTTGGGGTAACCGGCTCGCGCCCTGCGCGGAGCGCGATTTGTAGCTCATCAAAAAGGACAAGGCGTTCTTCGGAATCGAGGAACGCACCGATCTCGACCTCGCGGTCCCCGCCGCGCAGGGTGATATAGTTTTCAACCGGCCCGCCTTTGGGGTGCAAGTGGGCTGTCACCCAATAGCGGTTGGCCTCCCATTGCTGCACATCGCCTTTGGGATTGTGCCGCGTCAGGTAGGCGCGGGCTTCATCCACGGTCAGTTCTTCCAACACCTCGCCACGCCGGTAGCTGACGTGTAGCGCGTACCACACCCCTGCGAGCATCATCCCGAAGAACGGCAGAAGCCCCCAAAGCACCGCTTGCCCCAGAAGTGTGAGCAGGGGGAGCGACACGAGCGCGGCGGTGCCGCCGATGAACAAGACAAAGTCTTTGCGCAGCAGTGAGCGGTACGGCCACAGGCTCAGTTGCCAAAGGCGATCATTATGGGGCGGGGTCGGGGTCCATTCGTAAGGCATGACGCAGTTGTAAT
The DNA here is from genome assembly GCF_044595625.1 of Yoonia sp. R78084. NCBI lineage: Bacteria > Pseudomonadati > Pseudomonadota > Alphaproteobacteria > Rhodobacterales > Paracoccaceae > Yoonia > Yoonia sp. R78084. Next base: position 1,900,735 of record NZ_CP138993.1, on the reverse strand, counting down.
GCGCGCCGCGCCGCCGTCAAACCGATAGAATGCCGCATGTCTGTCGCGGCAAAAAAAGAAAGCCCCGCGCGATGGCGGGGCTTTCTTTTTTCTTATCAAAGCAACGTCTAATGCGCGTGCTTTTTGTCCCAGTCAGACTGCTTTGGCAGCGTCTCGAACGTGTGCTCTGGTGGCGGGCTTGGCAGTGTCCACTCCAGTGTGTCCGCATATTCGTTCCAAGGGTTGTTCTCGGTGACGCGCTTGCCCTTTGTCAGGGTCCAGACCATCACACCGATGAAGAACAGGAAGGACGCGAAGGACAAGAATGCACCCCAGCTGGAGACATAGTTCCAGTAGGCGAATGCCTCGGGATAGTCGATGTAGCGGCGTGGCATACCCTGACGGCCCAGGAAGTGCTGTGGGAAGAAGGTCAGGTTGGCACCGACGAACATCGCCCAGAAGTGCAGCTTGCCTGCCCACTCAGGGTACATGCGGCCCGACATTTTCGGCAGGTAGAAATAGATACCCGCGAAGATCGAGAAGACCGCACCGAGCGACATCACATAGTGGAAGTGCGCCACAACATAGTAGGTGTCGTGATATACACGGTCCACACCGGCCTGAGACAGCACGATGCCGGTCACACCGCCCAAGGTGAACAGGAACAGGAAGCCCATCGCCCAGAGCATTGGTGTTTTGAACTCAACCGACCCACCCCACATCGTGGCGATCCAGCTGAATATCTTCACACCTGTCGGTACCGCGATCACCATCGTGGCCAGCATGAAGTAGGACTGCTGTGTCAGCGACATGCCCACGGTGTACATGTGGTGCGCCCAGACGACGAAGCCTAGAACACCGATTGCGACCATCGCATAAACCATCGGCAGGTAGCCGAAGATCGGCTTGCGGCTGAAGGTTGCAATGATGTGGCTGATGATGCCAAAGCCTGGGATGATGATGATGTAAACCTCGGGGTGACCGAAGAACCACAGAATGTGCTGGTAGAGAACAGGGTCACCACCGCCTTCAGGCTGGAAGAACGTCGTGCCGAAGTTCCGGTCCGTCAGCAACATTGTGATCGCGCCAGCCAGAACGGGCAGGGCGAGAAGGATCAACCATGCAGTCACAAAGATCGACCATGCAAAGAGCGGCACTTTGTGCAGCGTCATGCCCGGTGCGCGCATGTTCAGGAAGGTTGTGATCATGTTGATCGCGCCAAGGATCGAAGACGCACCTGACAGGTGAACCGCGAAGATCGCAAGGTCCATCGACATGCCTGTCTCGGAGGTCGAAAGCGGGGCATACATAACCCAACCAACGCCGGAACCGGCCTGACCGTTACCACCTGGTGCCAGCATCGACGCGATGCCAAGAGATGCACCAGCGACGAACATCCAGTAGGACAGGTTGTTCAGGCGGGGGAACGCCATATCCGGTGCACCGATCTGCAACGGCATAAAGTAGTTACCGAAACCACCGAAAAGGGCCGGAATAACCACGAAGAACATCATCAGGACACCGTGATAGGTGATCAGAACGTTCCAGAGGTGGCCGTTTGGCGTACATTCACCTGCGGCTGCCGCGGTAAAGCGTGCACCTTCAAGGCACATGTACTGCACGCCGGGCTCCATAAGCTCCATGCGCATGTAGACGGTGAACGCCACCGAGACAAAGCCCAAGAAACCTGCGGTAAACAGGTACAAGATGCCGATATCTTTGTGGTTTGTGGACATAAACCAGCGGGTGAAGAAACCGCGCTCGTCTTCGTGTGCATCGCCGTGGATGGCTGCGTCTGCCATTTTGGCTCTCCTCGTATTGGCTACTTTTGATGTCGCCGAGTCGTTGCCCGACGCACATTTGCGTTGGTTCTAATGGGTTGATGCTAAAGGGGCAACAAAGGATGCGTCTCTTTGCATGGGTTAATTTGGCGCAGGGGGGAGATGAATGCATCTGTTGCGCTGACAGGCGAAGCGATTTCCGCTAGGCTGGGCCGGAATTTGGAGGTCACGCATGGCAGACAAAACCCCGCCGTTTACGATTGGCATCGAAGAAGAATACCTGCTGGTCGATCAGACGACGTTTGCTTTGGCGCAAGCGCCAGACAGTCTGATTGCGGCCTGCAAGAAAGACCTGGAGGGGCAGGTCAGCCCGGAATTCCTGCAGTGCCAGATCGAAATCGGGACGGGGGTTTGCCAGACAATCGGAGAGGCGCGCCGTGATCTGGCGCATCTGCGCCACACCGTGGCGCGCCATGCTGCGGACTATGGGTTAGCGCCCATCGCCGCCTCATGCCATCCGTTTGCGGACTGGAAAGAGCAGCATCACACCGACAAGGAACGCTATCACCAACTGCGCCGTGACCTTGCCGGCGTTGCACGGCGGATGCTGATCTGCGGGATGCATGTCCATGTGGGCATCCCTGATCAGGACATGCGGATCAATTTGGTCAATCAGCTCAAGTACTTTCTGCCGCATCTTCATGCGCTGTCCACCTCTTCGCCCTATTGGCAGGGTGAGGATACAGGCATGAATTCCTATCGTCTCACGGTCTTTGACAATCTGCCCCGCACCGGCCTGCCGCCCGCGATGGCGGACTGGGCCGAGTTTTCGTCAACGGTTGACACGTTGATTGACCTTGGGCTGATCGAGGACGCTTCAAAAATCTGGTGGGACCTGCGCCCTTCGTCGAAATTCCCCACAATTGAATCCCGCATTTGCGACGTCGCCCCGCGCATGGAGGTTACGCTGACATTGGCGGCGCTGACGCAGTGCCTGACGCGGATGCTGTGGCGGAGGTCGCGAACGGGCGAGGATTGGCCTTTGGTCCAGAATTTCATGGTGGAAGAGAACCGTTGGCGCGCCCAGCGTTATGGCACCTCGGAGGGGTTGATCGACTTTGGCCGCAAGGCGTTGATCCCGTTTTCGCAAGCGGTAGACGAAATTCTCGCGTTGATCGCAGAGGATGCTGTCGCGCTTGAATGTGAGGCCGAGGTGAAAGCCGCCCGCGAGATCGTGGCCAATGGCACCAGCGCAGACCATCAACGCGAAGTCTTTTCCCAAGCCAAACAGGCGGGTGCGACAGACAAGGAAGCACTCAGCGCTGTCGCTGCGTCATTGGTGGCGGATTTCGCAGTAGATCTATAGCATAGACCGTCTCGGGGCCAAGCAACGAAAGCTGCTAAAACGGTGCGCCGTATCTTATCATAGCCCATTTGAAAAGAATAAGCCCGATTGAAAACAACGCGGCTTGTTTAACCCAGAAAAACATGATCAGCCACACACCTGTCGCGGTCAGGACGCTCCAATAGAGTTGATCATAATATGCGCCCAGACCCATCGGTTCGATCAGGAAAGAAATCTCGGAAATCGGCCGCAGGAAGACCCCGAAAATGCCGCTCAATCCAATGGTCAGGAATACCGCCCCGACAAACATTGTGATTGCCTGGGAGAGCATGAAAGTTACTTTTTCGTAGACTGAACGCGACATCGTCACACCAATGCTTTCGGGAGGCATGGTACGGTCGCTAGCATACTAAATTATGGACGTAAACGCTGGCTGAAACAGTTTAGGGTTGTTTTATTGACTTCTGCCGGCTTTGAACAACGCACAGTTAGACATGCTTTTCGCGTGCTGGAGATTCATCACATTTGTTCATTGCGCACGGACGTTGTGAAGACGGGCCGATCAACACGACGACGGCCAAAAGTACGATGAGAAACAATTCAAACATTTAACAAACTCCGAGTACGCAACGCCCGTGATTCTTCTGAGAGCGTCGATCTACGCATGGTCTTAAACGCTGCATACAAAAAAGCATACCTATCCTAAAGGTCAGTAAAATATAGTAAATTTGGCATTCTCGCCACAATGGCGCCCGCCTTGCGCCGTAATCTAGGTGTTTGCCCAAAGAAAGCCAGAATGCGACTGCGCAATCGGCAAAAAAATGCATACGCGCTGACGCATGCTTGTCTCGCGCATTCCGATGAGCTGCTGTGGTCTGGCGGCTGAAGGGATAGGCTATGGGCCAAAATGACGGTGAAAAGTCTGCCTTAACGCCACGTCCACATCATCCATTGTAACCGGCAACCCTAGGTCGACGAGCGATGTCACGCCGTGATCACGAATCCCGCAGGGAACGATACCCTCAAAGTGGCTCAGATCGGGTTCTACATTGATTGACATGCCGTGAAACGACACCCACTTGCGCAGGCGGATACCAAGGGCTGCGATTTTGTCTTCTGCACATGAGCCGTCAGCGTTTTGCGGTTTTTCGGGTCGTTCCACCCAGACACCGACGCGTCCTTCACGGATTTCGCCTTTGATGTTGAAAGTCTCGAGTGTCGCGATCACCCATGCCTCAAGATCTTTGACGAACCGGCGCACGTCATGCCCGCGTTTGCCGACATCCAGCATAACATAAACCACCCGCTGCCCCGGGCCGTGGTAGGTGTATTCGCCACCGCGCCGCGCCTCAAAAACAGGAAAACGGTCCGGATCGACCAGATCTTCAGGTTTTGCCGAGGTGCCGGAGGTATAAAGCGGGGGGTGTTCAAGCAGCCAGATACACTCATCCGCGGTGCCATCAATAATGCCCGCAACACGGGTTTCCATAAAGGACAGCGCCTCTTGGTAATCGGTCAGCCCGTCTGTTGTGATCCATTCCACCATGCATGTGAGGTAACGCCGGCATGTTGCGTTGAAAAGGGGGTGTTTTCCCTCTTGGCATCGCAAAACGCCTCGTCTATGAGTGCCGCACTTACCAAGCTAGTGGTCTTGCGGTCGTGGCGGAATTGGTAGACGCGCAGCGTTGAGGTCGCTGTGAGGTAACACTCGTGGGGGTTCGAGTCCCCCGACCGCACCAGTCTTTGTCCTGATTGTTGATCGGACAGGCGCCGTAAGCCCCATATACATTACTTGTCGCGTCCCGGCTCACTTTGGTCGTTCGAAAATAATGCGATCTTGTTGCCATGTGGGTCGCGCAGGTAGCCAACGTAAAAATGCGGACCATAGGACGCGCGAAAACCCGGTTTGCCCTCGTCCGTTCCGCCGGCGGCTAAAGCTGCTGCATGAAGGGTGCGCACCTGCGCCTGATTGCGCGCCTCGAATGCGATCATTGTCCCGTTCCCGGCAGTGGCAGGTTGCCCGTCGAAGGGCGCTTTGACATAGAAGTCCGGTAGCGCAACGGACTGCCCCGGTTGTTTGGGCAAGATGTAACTCAAGTCACCGTGAAATTCTTCCAGCGCATAACCAAGGTCTGGCAAAAAGGCCGAGTAAAACTGTTCTGCGCGCGCGATGTCGTCAGCACCAACGGTAACATAGGCAATCATCGTGTGCTCCTTCTTGCGCCTTGGGCGCTTGGCACTGGTTTGGCACAGTTTGTCATGCCCGATCAATCCTGTGCGGCGAACCGGCACTTATGTCGGGTTGGCCTCTAGCCATGCCCCGCTTTCAATTCCGTCCAGCGTCCAGTTCCCGACACGCCATCGCACCAGCCGCAATGTCGGAAAGCCGATATGCGCCGTCATCCGCCGCACCTGACGGTTCCGCCCTTCGCTGATGGTCACCTCGATCCATGTATCCGGCACAGATTTGCGAAACCGAACGGGCGGATCACGTTCCCACAAAGCGGGCGGATCAATCAGGCGGACCTTTGCGGGGCGGGTGGGGCCGTCTTTGAGCGTGACGCCTTCGCGCAGCGGGGCGATGTCTTTGTCCGTTGGCGCGCCTTCGACCTGTACCAGATAGGTCTTGCTCATCTTGTTTTTGGGGTCAGCGATGCGGGCCTGCAACTTCCCGTCGTCGGTCAGCACCAAGAGCCCCTCGCTATCGCGGTCCAGCCGCCCCGCAGGATAGACCCCGGGCACGTCCACAAAAGAAGAAAGCGTGGGCCGTGGTGTCGGGCTTTTCGCGTCTGTGAACTGCGACAGCACGCCAAAAGGTTTGTTCAGAAGGATCACACGCGACATGCGCCTGACTAACGCAAGCGGTGCCATGCCGTCCATGGTCTTGTGCGTTTCGGTTGTCGTTGTCAGTTCGGTGCCGTCACGTGCGCTGCGCAAACGCCAAACAAGCCTGCGGTATACAGATGTACTCTGGTAACATATTATAAATGAATAACTTTTTGATTTACTTGCGCGCAAACGCGACTAGATTGAAGATCATTGATGAGTAAAAAGGCGCGCCAATGCCCCCAATCGCCGACCACCCCTTGCGCTATGCGATGGCGAATGAGTTGCACGCCCGGCCGTTTCCCGCTGTCGGAGCCCCCAGCCGTGCGGCCTTTCTTGCGATCAAACCTGCCAGCAACGCCGCGGGCCGTGATCGCGGGGCGGACCGTACCCATCTGATTGATCTGCTCGACAGATTTGGCGCGCAGCATCCCCAGCCCGATGCGACCCATTATTTCGGAAAGATCGGACGCCATCATCTGAAATGGGAAAGTCATACCGAGTTTGTCACCTACACGATCTTCGGCGAGGGTGTCGCGGATCAGCCTTTCGACGCCGCAACCTTTTCAATCTTTCCCCAAGACTGGCTTGAGGCCGCACCCGGTGTGCGCGTCACATCCGCGCTGATCCGCATCGAAGTGGCCGATGGGGATGACGGGATCATCGAGAAAGCGCGCGACTGGTTTGTTCCTGAAAGCCTGGCCATCAGTCGGGTGATCGAGAATGATCTGGTTGTTGCGGGTGATTTCCGCATTGATCACGCCGGACACACGCGTTTTGCCGTCTTTGCGCGGCCCCATGTCGGCAACCGTCGTGTGGGCCGCGTTGTCCAGCGTCTGTGCGAGATCGAGACCTATAAATCCATGTCCATGCTGGGTCTGAGCCGCGCGCGTGAACTGGGCCCGCGGATGGCGGCCTTCGATGAAAAGCTCACAGGTCTTCTCGAGGATATGCGTGGATCAGAGGGTGATCCGGCCAAGGTTCTGCAGTCCTTGCTCGAAGTGTCGGCCGAGATTGAGAATACGATCGCGCAAACCTCGTTTCGTTTTGGCGCCACCGTGGCCTACGAGAAGATCGTAAACCAGCGGATCGAAGTCCTGCGCGAAACCCGTTTTGAAGGGCGTCAGACCTTTAGCGAATTCATGATGCGCCGGTTTGACCCTGCGATGCGGACCGTGAATTCAACCAAAGAGCGGCTGAACGCGATGTCGGACCGTGCCCTGCGTGCCGGTGATCTCTTGCGCACGCGGGTGGATGTGGAACGCTCGGCACAAAACCAGGAACTGCTGACCAGCATGGACAAACGCGCCGACCTCCAGCTGCGTCTCCAGCGCACGGTTGAGGGGCTGTCGGTTGTTGCAATCAGCTACTACGCCGTCAATCTGGTGCTCTATGTCATCGCGCCGATCAGTGAGCCTCTGGGCATCGGCAAGGTGCTGATGGCCGCTCTTGCAACGCCGGTTGTTCTGCTGTTCGTCTGGCTGATGATCAATCGCATCCGCAAACATATGGAATAATCCGTCGCACTTGTGCGCGAAGGAAACCATGGTAACACTTTGCCAAGATAGGGGTGGAGGTACTATGCGCATTGTCTTGGGATTGGTTGCCATCATCGGCGCGGACGCCGCTTTTGCGGACGGGCTGCCCGCACCTTTGACCGATGCGGATTTCGCCCCCGTGCGTGAGGTCGAGGCCCGTTTGGGCCAGCTTTTGTTCTACGATCCCATCTTGTCCGGCAACCGCAATGTCTCATGCGGCACCTGTCATCATCCGGCGTTCGGCACCGGTGACGGCTTGTCGCTGGGTCTTGGCGATGGTGGCATCGGTTTGGGCCCGAAACGTGTGGCTGACCCTGACAATATGCCGGAACAGCGGATCCCGCGAAACGCGCCGGCTCTCTTCAACCTCGGCGCATATGAGTTCACGGTGCTCTTCCATGATGGCCGGATCGAGGTCGACCCCGACCGCCCCGGTGGACTGCGGACACCACTTGATGCGGATATGGTTACTGGCTTTGCCTCGCTGCTTTCCGCACAAACCATGTTTCCGGTGCTCAGCCCCGATGAAATGGCCGGTCACTACAGCGAAAATGAAATTTCCCAAGCGGTGCGGCGCGGCGTCATCACAGGGCAGGGTGGCGCATGGGACCTGATCTCGCAGCGGGTACGCGACATTCCCGCCTACGCCGACAGCTTTATTGCGACCTATGACCATATCGCGACGCCCGATCAAATCACCTTCGCCGATATCTCGAACGCCATCGCGGCCTTTATGGAATTCGAGTGGCGCTCTGATAATGCCCCTTTCGATGCGGTGCTGCGCGGCGAAGCCACGTTGCCCGAACCCGCCGCCACCGGCATGAACCTGTTTTACGGTGACGCAGGATGTGCAAGCTGCCACAGCGGCCCGTTCCTGACCGATCATGAGTTTCACGCAATGGGCGCCCCCCAGATCGGTCCCGGCAAGGCCGCGCGCTTTGAAAGCCACGCCCGCGATGAAGGCCGTTTCCGCGTAACAGGTGATCCTGCCGATCTCTACGCCTTCCGTACGCCGTCGTTGCGCAACGTGGCCTTGACCGGCCCTTACGGTCATGCTGGCGCGCACCGCGATTTGCGCAGCTTTATTGAAGCACATCTCGATCCGGTTGCGGCGCTGGGAACCTATGATGTCAGCAATGCGGTCCTGCCCGCGCTTCCCGTAGATGACACGCGCGGCTTGGCGGATAGCCCTGCAATCGCGCAGGCCGTCACCTACGCTCCCCGCCAGATCACTGATGCACAGATCACGTCCTTGGTGGCGTTTCTGGACGCGCTCACTGACCCCGCCGCGATTGATGGAAAACTGGGCATTCCTGACGCCGTGCCAAGCGGGCTGCCGATAGACCAGCCCTGACCCTTATTATCAGCCCCTAAATATCCCCGCCGGAGGCATCTTTCCGCGCGTCAGCGCGTCAACCGCACCCGCTGATTTGCTTGGGCCTGATGGCTGGTTTGCTGCCCATCCGGCCAGACTACGGTCACTGTGACAGTCTCTGCCGTACCCAAGCCGAAGTGCAACGGCAATGCTTTGCCACCGCCATGCCCGCCACCGACGGTCAGTTGCTGGCTTTGGCGGTTTCCTTCCGCTTCCACCACGACAGTCGCACCCACAGCATTCATATTGCCGCCGGGCTGGGTGAGCGCAATCTCCAGCCAGTTTCCGGAGTCCGGAGTGACATTGCGGTAAAGCTCCATCGGCGCACGCCGGTTCACAACCACAAGATCCAGACGCCCGTCACCGTCAAAATCGGCCAATGCCGCGCCGCGCGCGCGCTCTTTGGTCGCAACACCTGCAATCGCTGCAGTCTCGCGAAAGGTGCCATCGGCATTTTGCATCAACAGGTTATTGGGGTCCTGGATCGCCAGCCCCGGCATCTGGTCGACGTTGCCTTTAGCGATGAACAGATCCGCGCGCCCGTCGTTGTCTACATCCGCAAACTCTGCGTGCCAGCCTGTCGAGGGGCGGCCGTCATCGCCGGTATGGGGGCGCTGGGCATAGGTACCGATCGTGAAAGGGGCAGCAGCATAGGTGCCGTCCTCTTGGGCCAATTGCATCAATTGATCGCCCATGGAGGTCAGCATGACCTCATCGCGCCCGTCACCGGTCAGATCACGGCTCGCGATGCCCATGCCCCAGAGCGAGACGTTCTTCCATCCGTCATCGGCGCCCAGAAAACGCTGCTCGGCGATATCCCACATCTGCTCATAGCCTTTGCGGACATAGTAGTGCCGGTCGTTCGAGAGCCGCAGGGTCGGGCGTCCGCGTGCATCATTGGCCGCCAATATCGACAGAGGGCAGAAACCCGGGGTCAGCGGGGTGCTCTGATAACCTGATGCGCCGGGACGCAGGATCATATTGTCATCGCAAGCCCCGAAAGGTCCCTCAGGATCGGCACGGTCTACATAATTGCCTACGGCCATGACAGGTTTGCCGTCATCCTCCCACCAGGCGGTGAAAGCGGTCGACCACGCATCATCTTGAGGAAGCTCATTGCTGGCGGTAAAGCGGCAATTACCCCCACCCATCAACAACTGGTTTTGGCCAACGCGCAGCACGAAGAGGTCCATTGCCCCATCTGCGTTTACATCCAGCGGATAGGCTCCGGTGACGCCTGTCAGTTCAGGTACCCCGCCTTTGGAGAACGTAAAATCTCCGCGGTTGACCATCAGTTGCGCGGGGTTTGCACCACCCGCGGCAAAGAGATCAGGCAGTGCATCGCCGTTGCAGTCGAAGACCGCAACGCCACCGCCGACGAAATGCTCCCACTCTCCGCCATAGATATGTTCCGGCAAACCCGCCGAGCGATCCTCGAACAAGGGGTCTGCCGCAACCGGTGCGGCTGCGACAAGCAGCGCCAAGAGCCGGATCATCCGCGGGCCTCTCCCAATGCAGCGGCCGTGACGGCCTCAAGCGCCAGCGCCGTGGCACCGCGCGCCCAGATCATGCCGCCCCAGGCGTGGACTTCGACCTCGCAAGGCGTGCGCCCGTCGCTCAGGGTCAGTTTCTGCATCTCGGCCAACACCTCTTTGGAATAGAGATAGTCATATTGCATCCGCTCGCCCGACAGGATGATCAGGCCGGGATCGAAGAGCTGGATCACGTTGGAGAGCCCCAGCGACAGATACCGTCCCGCACGGCGAAAGATCGTGCGCGCGGCCTCATTGCCGGATTTGGCCTGTGCGAAAAGCGCATCCAGCATCACATAGGGGCTTTGCGGGGTGCGGGGGTTGCGATCCAGCGCCGTCGCAGCCTCACGCGCCAATGCGTAATCCGCGAGATAGGCCTCAAGACAGCCGCGCTGGCCGCAGCGGCATAGCGCACCATCAAGCTGCACCTTTGTGTGGCCCAGTTCCAGCCCCATGCCGCGCGCGCCGCGAAACAGCCTGTTGTCCAGCACAAGGCCCATACCGACGCCATTCTCGATTGTGACGACAACAAAATCCGCAATTGTGCGACCGGCCCCGAACCATAGCTCTGCAAGGCTGAGCACATTCGTATCGTTGTCCACGTAAACCGGCATGCCAAACCGCGCCATAAAGGCAGTGCGGATATCAACCTCTGTTTCAATCAGGAAGGGTGACCAAGTTACGGTGCCCGTGTCGTGGTCCACAATGCCAGGAATACCCATACCGACTGCCGAAATCTCTGGCAGGCTCATGTCCGCATCCTTAAGGACGCGGTCAATCAGGATATCAATTTCTTCCAGAACCGTATCGAGCGATTTGCGCCCGGGCGATGAGGGCAGGGTGGCATCTGCAACGGGGCGACCTGCAAAATCAGAGAGCACGGCAGAGTGCGTTTCATCCGAAAGTTTTATCCCGATGACGTAGCGTGCCTCTGGCACGACCTCGAGCGCAACGGGCGGGCGCCCGCGGCCGCTTTCACGGGGCAGGCCTTCGACTTCGCGCAAAAGCCCCGCGCAGATCAGGTCGGCAGTCAGCGTTGTGGCTGATCCGGCACTAATGTTGAGTGCGCGGGTGACATCGGTGCGTGCGGCACGCCCCGTCGCGCGGACGTGTTCGAAGACTTGTTGTCGCAACGGCTTGGCGTCGGGCGAATCTGACGCCAACAATGGACCACAGCCGTTCGGACCTCCCGATTCGTCGTTTTGGTCAGCCATATTGTCGTACATAGTTTAATCTCTGAATTAATAGGCCTGCCGCGCATCCTAAAATTCGCTCGCTTTTGTACAGTGCCTAAAAATTTTGCGTGTTCAAAGCGTTTTTTTCACAATTCGCGTCAATTTTTATTTTGACAACTGAATTTAATAAGTCATTCTAACGACCGTAGGGTCAAATGGCCCACGCCCCAATGCATGGGGCACACTATGGGAGGAAAACATGCATAAATCCGTTATCGCGGCAGCAATTGTGGCTGCCGGTTTCAGCACGTCTGCCTTTGCTGACGCCCACGGCATCACTGTCGGCGTAAGCTGGTCGGACTTTCAGGAAGAGCGCTGGAAAACTGACGAAGCAGCGATGCTTGGTGCGCTGGAAGCCGCTGGCGCTAGCTACCTGTCTGCCGATGCGCAGTCGTCCGCTACAAAGCAGCTGGCCGACGTTGAAAGCCTGATCACACAGGGTGTTGATGCCCTGATTATCCTTGCACAGGACGGCGCGTCCATCGGCCCGGCACTTGATGCTGCCGAAGCTGCCGGCATTCCTGTCATCGGTTATGACCGTCTGATCGAAGACCCGCGCGCATTCTACCTGACATTTGACAACGTCGAAGTTGGCCGGATGCAGGCGCGTGCCGTGTTCGATCTGGCGCCCGAGGGCAACTACGTCATGATCAAGGGCTCGCCAACCGATCCGAACTCCGACTTCCTGCGTGGCGGTCAGCAAGAGGTGCTGCAAGCTGCCATCGACAGCGGTGCGATCACCATCGTTGGTGAGACATACACCGATGGCTGGCAGCCTGCGAACGCACAGCGCAACATGGAGCAGATCCTGACACAGACCAACAACGAAGTTGACGCTGTTGTGTCTTCCAACGACGGCATGGCCGGCGGTGTTGTTGCGGCTCTGGCCTCTCAGGGTATGGACGGTATTCCTGTCTCTGGTCAGGACGGCGACCACGCGGCACTGAACCGTGTTGCACTGGGTACACAGACCGTATCGGTCTGGAAAGACAGCCGTGCGCTGGGCCGCAATGCAGGCGAAATCGCTGTTGCATTGGCCAATGGCACAGCTATGGCTGACATCGAAGGGTCTGCCACATTCACATCACCCGGTGGTGTTGAAGTGAACTCCATGTTGCTGGCACCTTTGCCAATCACGCAAGACAACCTGGACGTTGTTCTGGAAGCTGGCTGGATTGAAAAAGACGTGCTCTGCCAAGGTGTGACAGGCCTCGCAGTCTGCGAATAATCTGAACCTACAAACAAAGGCCCCATCCGCAGTGTCGGGTGGGGCTTTCTTACAAGCCAACCCTGCCACGGGTTGAAAGGGGAGGGAACCAATGTCTGGCGGACTTGGTAAGCTAATCAAAACATTGCAAATCGACACGCGGCTCTTGGGCATGATCGGCGCATTCGTAATCATTGCGCTGGTGTTCCACGTTGCAACGGGGGGGACGTTCTTGACCCCGCGCAACCTGTTTACGCTGACATTGCAGACCGCATCGGTCGCGGTGATGGCCACGGGGATGGTGTTTGTCATCGTCACCCGCAACATTGACCTGTCCATCGGGTCCCTGCTGGGGATCGTTGGCATGATCATGGGTGTCATTCAGGTGCAAATCCTGCCTGATATCGTCGGTTTCGGCAGTCCCTCCATCTGGATCATTACCGTCATCGCGGGCCTTTTGCTTGGCGCTGCTATTGGCGCGTTCCAAGGCTGGTTGATCGGTTACCTTCTGATCCCGTCCTTTATTGTCACCTTGGGCGGCCTGTTGATCTGGCGCGGTGGTGCTTGGTGGGTGTCCAAGGGCACAACCATTTCACCGCTTGATCCCAATTTCATCATGCTTGGCGGTGCGACCGGTACGATTGGTGTCACGGCAAGCTGGGCGCTGGCGATCGTTGGATCCATTCTGACAATCCTTTTTCTGATCAACACACGGCGCAAACACATCAGCCATGGCTTTGCGGTCAAACCGATGTGGGCCGAGTATGCCCTGGGCGCGATCCTTGTGGGTGCGATTTGCGGGATTACCGCGATCATGAACGCCTATATGGTCCCGACCCGTATTCTGGAGCGCCGCTTTGCTGCCGAAGGGCTCGAGATGCCCGAAGGCTATACCGAAGCCTACGGTTTCCCCATCTCGGTCCTGATCGTTCTGGCTGTCGCCATCGGTATGACGATCATCGCCAAGAAAACGCGCTTTGGCCGTTATATCTTTGCGATGGGTGGCAACCCAGACGCGGCAGAACTGTCAGGCATCAATACGCGTTTGCTGACGGTCAAGGTCTTTGCCCTGATGGGCGCGCTGACAGCAATTGCTGCCGTCATCGCCTCGGCCCGTCTGGGATCTGCCGGATCATCCTTGGGTGAGCTGGACGAATTGCGCGTGATCGCGGCGGCCGTCATCGGCGGCACTGCCCTAGCAGGGGGCGTCGGCACGATCTATGGCGCAATCCTTGGCGCATTGATCATGCAGGCACTCGTGTCCGGCATGGGCATGGTGGGCGTTGATTCACCACTGCAGAATATGATCGTGGGTGGCGTTCTCATCATCGCTGTCTGGATCGACATCATCTACCGCCGTAAAACAGGAGACGCATAATGAGCACCCCACTTTTGGAAATGCGCAATATCTCGATCCATTTTGGCGGGATCAAAGCAGTCGACAATGTGTCTATCGACGTGATGCCGGGCGAAGTTGTGGGCCTTTTGGGCCACAACGGGGCGGGTAAATCGACGCTGATCAAGATTCTCTCGGGTGCGTACAAGAAAGACGCCGGCGAGATTTTTGTCGACGGCAAGAAGGTTGAAATCAACAGCCCGATTGATGCGCGTATGCACAATATCGAGACGATCTATCAGACACTTGCCTTGTCGGATAACCTGGATGCGGCCTCGAACCTGTTCCTGGGTCGTGAGATCACAACCAAGTTCGGTTTGCTGGATGATACCGCGATGGAAGCGGAATCGCGCAAGATCATGGCGCGTCTGAACCCGAACTTTCAGCGTTTCTCGGAACCCGTCCGCTCGTTGTCCGGTGGCCAGCGCCAGTCCGTGGCGATTGCCCGTGCGGTCTATTTCAACGCGCGCATCCTGATCATGGACGAACCGACTGCGGCACTTGGTGTGCATGAAACGGCGATGGTTGCGGACCTGATCAAAGAGCTGAAAGCGCAAGGTCTGGGCATCTTCCTGATCAGCCACGACACGCGTGAAATGATGGAACTCTGCGACCGTGTGTCGGTGATGAAGAACGGCCAGTTGATCGGGACCGAGCGCGTCGAGGACGTGACCGAGGATGATATCCTGTCAATGATCATCATGGGCAAAAATCCCAAACGGGCCGCCTAATGTTCATTGGCCTTGATCTGGGAACATCGGGTCTCAAGGCTGTTTTGATCAACGATAGTCAGGCGATTGTCGCGGAAGCGACAGCGCCGCTGACTGCGGCACGTCCTCAGATGGGTTGGTCAGAGCAGGATCCTGCGACATGGCTGGATGCCGCAGATGCCGTCATGCAGGCCCTCGCTGGGCATGTCTCATTGGCGCAGGTGCGCGGCATCGGTTTGTCGGGGCAAATGCATGGTGCGACCTTGCTGGACCGCGATGATGCAGTGCTGCGCCCGTGCATCCTGTGGAACGATACGCGCGCGGCTGTGGAAGCGGCAGCGCTGGACGCCGATCCAAGGTTCCGTGCGTTGACTGGCAATATTGTCTTTCCGGGTTTCACCGCGCCGAAACTTGTCTGGGTGGCCAAACACGAGCCGGAAATCTTTGCAAAAACGGCCCGTGTGCTCTTGCCCAAGGACTATCTGCGCCTTTGGCTGACGGGCGAGGCCGTGGCCGAGATGTCGGATGCCGCGGGCACAAGCTGGTTTGATGTCGGTAAACGCGACTGGTCGGATGATCTCTTGGCCGCGACCGGCATGTCGCGTGCGCAGATGCCGCGCCTGGTCGAAGGCTCTGAGGTATCGGGGCAGTTGCGCGATAAGCTGGCCGAGCGCTGGGGCTTGCCCAAAGGTGTCGTTGTGGCAGGTGGCGGCGGTGACAATGCCGCGAGTGCCGTGGGCGTCGGTGTGGTCAGAGCAGGCGATGCGTTTGTGTCGCTTGGCACATCTGGCGTGTTGTTTGCGGCTTCGGATGCCTATCAGCCGGATGCGGCGACCGCCGTGCACACATTCTGTCACGCCCTTCCGGATACATGGCACCAGATGGGTGTGATCCTTGCCGCCGCCGATGCGCTGAACTGGTTTGCGAGGATCATGGATAAACCCTCGGCCACCCTGACGGGTGTTCTCGGGGATTTGCAGGCGCCGGGACGTACATTGTTTTTGCCGTATTTGGGCGGCGAGCGCACACCACACAATGATGCCAATATCCGGGGATCGTTCCTGCATCTGGACCACGGCACCGATCAGTTGGCGATGACGCGGGCTGTGCTGGAAGGTGTCACACATGCAATCCGCGACTGCTATGACGCGCTGTCGGCCACAGGCACGCAGATCAACCGCCTGATCGCGGTCGGGGGCGGGTCGAAATCGGACTATTGGGTGCGGGCGATCGCCACCTCTCTGGAGATCCCGGTGCAACTGCCTGTCGCAGGTGATTTTGGCGGTGCATTCGGCGCGGCCCGCCTCGGCATGATGGCCGCAACTGGTGCAGGGGTCGAGATTGCAACCGCCCCGCAGATTGCCCGCACGATTGATCCCGATCCCTCACTCACCGGCGCCTTTCACGAGGCGCACACAAGATACCGCGCAAGTTATGGCGCGTTGAAAGGACTGACATGACCGATTTTTTCAAGGGCATCCCCGCCATCACCTATGAAGGCCCGTCGACAGACAATGATTTTGCCTTCCGCCACTACAACCCCGACGAGGTGGTGATGGGCAAGGCGATGAAGGACCATCTGCGTTTTGCGGCCGCCTATTGGCATTCCTTTGCATGGCCCGGTGGCGACCCTTTCGGTGGACAGACCTTCGAGCGTCCATGGTTCGGCGACAGCATGGATGCCGCGCGGATGAAGGCCGATGTGGCCTTCGAGATGTTCCAGATCCTTGGCGTGCCGTATTTCTGTTTCCACGACGCCGATGTGCGGCCTGAAGGGGCGAGCTTTGCCGAGAGCACAAAGAATCTTGAGGCCATCGTCGATTGCTTTGCCGAGAAGATGGAGGCGACCGGCGTCAAGCTGCTGTGGGGTACGGCGAACCTCTTTTCGCACCGCCGCTTCATGGCAGGAGCCGCGACTAACCCTGACCCTGATGTATTCGCCTACTCAGCGGCCACCATTAAGACCTGCATGGATGCGACCATGAAACTTGGTGGTGAAAACTACGTCCTTTGGGGCGGGCGGGAAGGCTACGAGACGCTGCTGAACACCGACATGGGCCGCGAACGCCAGCAGGCGGGGGCCATGTTGCAGATGGTCGTGGATTACAAACACAAAATGGGCTTCAAAGGCGCGATCCTGATCGAACCAAAGCCGCAGGAACCCACAAAACATCAGTATGATTATGATGTGGCGACGGTCTATGGCTTCCTGAAAGACTTTGGTCTTGAGGGCGAGGTGCAGATGAATATCGAACAGGGCCACGCGATCCTTGCGGGCCATTCTTTTGAACATGAGCTGGCCCTGGCGCGCGAATTGGGGATTTTCGGCTCGATCGACATGAACCGCAACGACTATCAAAGTGGCTGGGATACCGACCAGTTCCCAAACAACGTGCCCGAGATGGCGTTGGCCTACTACGAAGTGCTGCGAGCTGGAGGTTTCACCACAGGCGGGACGAACTTTGACGCCAAACTGCGCCGCCAGTCGCTGGATGCAGAGGATCTGATCCTCGCGCATGTGGGCGGGATGGATGCCTGTGCGGCGGGCCTGAAAGCGGCTGCGGCGATGCTGGAGGACGGCAAACTCGAGGCTGCACGCAACGCCCGTTATGCAGGTTGGGATACCGCTGAAGGGAAGGCGCTGCTGGCCAGTGATCTGGACAGCATCACGGCCAAGGTGCAGGCCGAGGGCATCAACCCCGAACCCCGTTCCGGCCGTCAGGAGCGGTTGGAAAATCTGGTGAACCGCTACCTGTGATCCCGCACTCTTGTGCCGCCTGCCGCCCGTGCCTAACGTGGCTGCGGGTGGCAGAGGTGTAACAGCGTGATCGGCACAATCTTCAGGACTTTCGGGCGTAGATACATGGATGTGTCATTGCGCGCCGGTGCCGACTATGTGGTCCGTATTGTCGAGCGTCCCGGGGTGTGGATGGATGACGCCGCACTTTCCGCGCTGAGCGCTGATCTGCGCCAAGTGGCGGCGCGCACGCTCGATGCGGGCAGCCTGACTTATGGCGTGTTTTCAGGGGATAAGTCGCGGATGGAAGCGGTGATCATCACGCTGGTCTCGCGCCGCGATGGCACCCCCGTTGCATTCAACGCACTGGCGGCAATGACGTTGGACACGGCCCCGCACCCGATCGAAGTCTTGCATCTCGGTCTGGTCATGGTGGACCCCGACGAGCGATCCAAGAACCTGTCATGGGTGCTTTATGGCCTGACCTGTTTTCTGATCTTTTTCCGCCGCCAGTTCCGCCCTGTCTGGGTCTCCAACGTCACGCAAGTCCCCGCTGTCGTGGGTATGGTCAGCGAGATGTTTTCCGATGTCTGGCCCAGCCCGAACAAGGGGCGGCGCACGCTGACACACCTGCTCCTGGCGCGCGAGATCATGGCGACCCAGCGGCATGTTTTCGGAGTGGGCGCGGATGCGGGGTTTGATGAAGAGCGCTTTGTCATTACCGATGCCTATACCGGCGGGTCGGATGATCTGAAAAAGACATGGGAGAGCGCGCCCAAGCACCGCGATTCGCGCTATAACGCTTTTTGCCAAGAGGCGCTGGACTATGCCCGTGGCGATGACGTGCTGCAACTGGGCCAGATGGATGTGGCGGCAATGCGCACATACCTGACACGCGAAGTGCCGAAATCCGCGGTGATCGGATTGCTGCTGACGGGGGGGATCGTGGCGCTCAGACGTATTGTTTTGCCAGCGATCCATTGGGCCGATAGCACGCAGGAATGGGGGCACCTGCGCCCCTACGCGCGGCGCAACGGATGATTGCCGCTGCCACGATCATGATGCAGCTTTTCCTGTCTGCGGCGGCGTTGACGGGACTCTTTGTGTTGCAAACCGTGCTGACGCGCCGTGATCGCGATGATCCGATCAACCAGCGGTTTCTGTTTGGCGTGCGGGTCACGATGGTGCTTTTTGCGGGGCGCGCGCTGATGATCCTCACAGGGATTGAGGCGTTTCGTATTCTCACCCTGCTTGGAGCTGCAATCATTCCTTTGGCGGTCTTGATCCTGACCGAGGGCTTGTTGCGCCGCCACGCGCCGCCATTGGTCAAGGCGGTGATCGGGGGCGGGGCTGTGGTCTTTGCGGTATCTTCGCTGTGGTATTCAGGCAGCATTGATCCCACGCGGCTGTTTGCGCTTTTGGGGTTTCAGTTACTGGGGTTTGTGATGTCGGGGTGGCTGATCATAAGTCGCGACAAGGCCTCGTTATCTGTCACCGAAAACGCAATGGTCGTGCGCTTGGGGCTGTCGTTGATCCTGTTCATACCGCTTGCGGCAGGTGATTTTCTGCTGCTTTCCGTTGGGTTGCCGATCCAGTTTTCGGCGCTGGGGGTGCTGATCCTATGCTGGTTGGCCATCGGATTGGGGCGTCCACATATCGGGCATCGCGCAACGCTTGCAAACCTTGGCGTGATGGTTGTGGCGGCCTGTGGTGTGGGGGCGATGATTGCCACTTTCGCACAGATGGGGCGTGATGGATATCTACTTTCCATTGCCGCGATCATGACCACGCTCTTTGTCGTGGCGATCCTGAATGATGCGCGCGCGCTGCGTCTGGAAGAACAGAGCGTTGGTTTGTTGCGCCAGCTTGCTGTGGCGCGCACCGATGATCCGATGACGTTCCTGCGCGATCTGCAAGACCATCCACTTGTCGAAGGCGCGGTTGTCGTCAGCGAAGAGAGCCTGCAGGGTTTGCAGGATGATGTGCTGGACCGGATTTTCGCAGCCGCCCCCGTCTTGCGCAGAAGCGACCCGCCGCAATTGGGACCAGTGGCCGATGATCATATCGCCTATCTGTTCGCGCGCTATTCTGCGACCCATGTGATGTTGGCGGCTTCGCGCCCAAGGGTGCTGGTCGCATTGGCGATGCCTTCGCTTGGCGCGTCGCCTTCGGCAGAGTTGGAATTGCAGATCGTGCAGCGTATGGCGGCCTTGATAGCCATGAGGAAAGGGGATCGTGATGAAGGATGACCGCGCAGAGGTGTTGCGGATTTTTCAGGCGGGCGTGAAGGCGGCCGATCCGTATCTGGCGGTTTCGGAGGCTTTGGAAGATGTATCTGTCCCTGCCTTGATCGTCGCGGTGGGCAAGGCTGCCCGGTCGATGGCCAAGGCGGCCTTGGTGCGGTTTGCAGGTGTGAAATGCCTCGTGGTGACGAACTACGAGAACGCCAGTGATCTGGATGGGGCGGTGGTGATGGCAGCGGGGCATCCCGTGCCCGATGAAAACGGCGCAGCGGCAGCGAAGGCCGTAATTGCAGCCTTGGATGCGGTGGAGGGTCCGGTGCTGGCGCTGATATCGGGGGGCGGGTCAGCTCTGTTGCCTGCGCCTGCAGGGGCGTTGACCCTTGCTGATAAAGCACGGGTGAATGACCTTCTGCTGAGATCGGGTCTTGATATCGTGGCGATGAACCTGATCCGCCAGCAGTTGTCTGACCTGAAAGGTGGCGGGTTTCTGCGTCATGCGGCCCCTTCGAAAGTAACGGCGCTGATCCTGTCAGATGTGATCGGCGATGATCTATCGGCCATTGCGAGCGGTCCGACGGTTGGACCGATCGGGACAGCAGAGCAGGCAACGGCTTTGTTGCAGGCGCATGGGTTGTGGGAGGACCTGCCGGAGGTCGTGCGTGATCATCTACGTCAGGCAGCACCGCCCGCGCCCTTGCCGGAGGCCCGCAACATATTGGTGGGGTCGAACGGGAAAAGCGTGGCAGCGATGCAAGTTGCAGCCCCCGAAGCCCACGTGATTGCGACACCCATCACAGGTGATGTGGCGGATGCAGCGCGGATGATTTGTGATCAGGCGGTTGTCGGCACGACTGTTTGGGGAGGTGAAACCACCGTCGTTCTGCGCGGTACGGGACGCGGGGGACGCAATCAGGAACTGGCGTTGCGGATCGCGCAGGAGGCCGCGCTGCGCGGCTGGACAGACTGGACCTGCCTGCAAGCGGGCAGTGATGGCCGTGACGGGCCGACCGATGCAGCGGGGGGAATTGTCGATCAAGATACTCTTGGCAGGATTGGTAATCTGGACAGGCTGTTGGCAAATAACGACAGCTATGCCGCGCTGAAAGCTGCGGGTGATCTTCTGATAACAGATGCGACGGGCACCAACGTGGCCGACCTCGGGGTGATGATCCGGCGGGGCTAGGCACTCTACGGCGGTGTCGGAGCCTCCGGCGGGGATATTTTCGGGCCAATAATAACAGGTTGTAGCGAATTCAATCGACGGGGAGGCCGCTGGGGACGGTGTCAGGGCGGCCCATCGGGCGGGTCTGGGCGGCTTCGCCGGTCAGCGCGTTCAGGAAGGCGATGAGGTCTGTGATTTCTGCTTCGGTCAAAGCAATGGGGCGCATGTCGATCGCGGCAGATTGTCGTGCTATTTCCAAACGGTCCTGGCGGATCGCGAAGTCAGCCGCGGCGAGCCAGGGAATTTCGGGCAGGTTGGCTTGTGCCGGTGTCCATGCCGCACCCGTGCCCATGGGGTCGGCGTGGTGGCGGATGATACCGTCCAATGTGGCATAGGCACCGTTGTGGCCGTAGGGCGCGGTCAGGGCCACATTGC
Organism: Yoonia sp. R78084; assembly: GCF_044595625.1. Classification (NCBI taxonomy): domain Bacteria; kingdom Pseudomonadati; phylum Pseudomonadota; class Alphaproteobacteria; order Rhodobacterales; family Paracoccaceae; genus Yoonia; species Yoonia sp. R78084. The sequence goes on along the minus strand of NZ_CP138993.1, from coordinate 1,879,234 downwards.
GCAATGAGGGTGTCCTGAACTTATAGGCATCCTGCGGCAGGTTGGTTTCGGCCATACGGCCCACATCGCGCGAAATCTGATCCCAGGGCCGCGTGCGCCCGGGGCCGAAAGCGGGCAGGCCGAGCGCATGGAAACTCTGATCGGTAAAAAGCGGCCCTGCGTGACAGGATGCGCAGCGACCCGTGAAGAAAAGTTGACGGCCCCGTTCGGCGTCCTCGGGCAGTGGCGTGCCCGCAAGCCATTTGTCGTAGGGGCTATCGTAGGATTGCCATTCGCTGATGATGAAAGCGCCCAAAGCATTGCCGATTTCCACGATGGTTACATCAGCGGGTTCTTCAATGTGGTCAAAGGCCTGGACAAACATGTCGCCATAAGCAGGGATCGTGCGCACGCGTTTGGCAAGGATCGGCCAGGCCACATCAATGCGGTCATGCGTGGCGCCTGCGATTTCGTTTTCGCGGGGGTTTCCGGCCATCTCGAATTGCGACACCATGGGAAAAAGTGCCTGTGCAGCCACGAGGTTATCAAGGCCCGCCGGCAGCCATTCCTCGGCGGGGGAATCGTAGCCGTTGCCGTAGATATCCGAGCGCGTCAGACGGCCGTCATGGAACAGCGTCTCAATGTCGTTATGTCCGAGATTCCAAAGGCTTGGCGCGTTGCGGGGAATGCGTTTGCGGATCGCGTCGGGCCCTGATCCGGCGGTGCGTTCGGGGCCGACGCCGATGCCGCCTTCGCCGATCCCGAGCGAGAGGCCGTCACCGCCTGCGTGATCGTGGTGGTGACAGGTCCCGCAGGAGATATTCTTGTTTCCTGACAGTATCTTATCGTAAAAAAGAAGCTGGCCGATGCGGGCTTGATCCGGGTCGACTTGGATGTAATCATCGGGACTTATCCCCTGTGCCGTCGCCAGACTGGTGCCCAGAAAGAGCCAAAGGACCGCCGTATGGAACGCGTACACAACCTGTACACAACCTGTACATACATTTGTGCAGCCTTGTTGTTTTTTTCGGCACCTGCGCAGGCCGATATGGAAGTGGCGCGCGATCTGATGGAGGCGGGCGACTATGCCGAGGCGCGCGCGCTCTTTGAGGTTTATGCGCGGTCCGGCAACGCCGAGGCTGAAGAGTTGATCGGCGTCATGTACGCGCTTGGCCTGGGTGTCGCACGCGATGACGAGCGGGCGTTTGACTGGTATCTGCGGGCGTCTTTGAAAGGGCATCCTGGCGCACAATCCGGCTTGGGGTGGTACTATGAAGTGGGCCGGGGCATTCCCGCGCCTGATATGGTAAGAGCGTATCTTTGGTACGCATTATCGGCAATAGGCGGGGACCCTGATGCGCTGGATTCGCTGGAATTGATCACCCCGCGTCTGACGCCGGAAGAACGCGCGCGGGCGGAAGTGCTGATTGATGACTACAAAGGCTGGATGTATCCGTTTCGCTGAAGGGGTGGATATTTCCCAACAAAAACAGGATTTTTGTTTGTTTTCAGTGGCGCAAAGAGCGTGAAGACCGGTATATACCTTCGGTTTATTTCGCTGGTCTAAACCTTTGCTCGATTGAGAGGCCTTGTTTTTTTGGGCCAAGGTGATGGCACTCACCTGCCGCGTTCGAGTGGCAATACTTCACGCCAAGGTGCGCAATACCGTACCGAGGACAAAGAAGAGAAAGACAGGATACGATGACAGACAAGACAACTTCAGTTTCACGCCGCCAGCTTTTGACACGGATCGGCGGCTTGGCCGCCGCCGCTTATACGGTTCCTGCATTTACAACGATGTCGATGGCGCATGCTTCGGACGGGGCCTCTGCACCTTCCTCTAACAGCCCGGCAAGCGCACCGAGCAACCCCAGCGCACCAAGTGACCCCAGTGGCCCAAGCAACCCGAGCTCACCAAGCAGCCCGAGCACACCAAGCATGTCTTCCGGCCCAAGCGACTCTTCCACCGATGCGAATGGTTGCGCTGCGGGGACAAGCTGGGATGGCAGCACATACAATTCCAACGGAAAGGTTTGCACGCCCGACTAAGATGAATGTGTCCTTACACATCGCTTTGGTCAGTCTGACCCGTGTGGGAAGGTTGACCCATATCGCGGCCCCTGCAAAGGGGCCGCTTTGCCATGGCTGACAGTCCAGTCCAGTCTCTTGGGTTTGCCGGTCTGGATACACCCTTGCGTGTTGCCAATCCTGCTGTCGTGCGTCCTTTGCTGGATCCGGTGATGGCGGCTTGGCCCTTCACCGTGACCGAAAATGACCCGCCAGCCTCCGCTGCGTTTGCAACGATCAGTCCGGCAGAGACGGGTAAGTGGCGGCTCGAAGCGCCGCTGGCGGCCAAACCGGTCACCGAATATGATCCGGTAAACGCGATCTGTGATCTTGTGGTCGAAATGTCGTGGGAACGCCTGCGCAGTCGTCCGGATCTCTTGTGCCTGCATGCTGCTGCGCTCACTTTCAACGACCGCCTCGTGATCTTTCCCAATGCCCGCCGTGCCGGCAAAAGCCTGTTGTCCGCGACGCTGGCACAGCGGGGGCATGCGGTCTTCTCTGATGATTTTGTCCCCTTACAGATCACGCCGCAAACCGGTGCGATCAGCGGGATCGCCAATGGCATTGCGCCGCGTTTGCGTCTGCCTTTGCCGGATAATCTCTCTGCAACAATGCACAGTTGGATCATGGACAGGATTGCCGTGCGGAATAAGCAATACGGGTATCTGACGGATATTGATTTGCCGCAATCAGGCACGACCGCACCGGTTGGTGCGATTGTTGTGCTTGAGGGCGATCCGGCGATGACAGAGCCTGCGTCGCTGACGCCAGTGACCCAAGAAGAGGCGATGGCCTCGCTGGTTACACAGAATTTTGGCCGTCAGGTGCATGCCGGGGCCATTTTGCGGGTGGCGGAGGCATTGACCCGCACGGTGCCTGTGCTGCGGTTGCGCTATAACAGCGTTGAGGATGCAGCGGCGCTTTTGCATGAGACCCCTCTCTTGCGTGATCTGCCTGCGGCGCAGATGGCAGAGGCGGATATGTCTGCAACCTTGCCGCTGGCGCCGCTGGACCTTCCGGATGTGGTAGTAGACAGGCCGGTTGATCTTGATTGCCACTTTGCAAAACTGCCGGACTTTACCGCCCTCGAGGCCGGCACTGCTTTGTATCTTGCCGACGGCGACGGTTTCGCGATCCATCGGTTGAACCCGGTCTCTGCGATCATCTGGACACTGCTGGATGAGGGGCTGACCGGTGCCGAGATGGTTGAGGTCCTGCAGGGATTATACGTTGAAATCTCGCAGGAGCAGCTTCGTTCAGATGTTGCGGGCGCATTGGCGTTCTTGTGGCAGCAACGGCTCATTGCGCCGTCCTGACCCCGCGCGACGGGAGAGTCCGGTGGGGGCAAGGTGCAGGACATACACCAAACCTGTCTGACTGGCCCACCGAACAAAAAAGGCCGCCCCGATGGAGCGGCCTTTCGTTTTTTCCGTGCCGGACCTTAGTTCAGGTCGCTGGCATAATCAGCGGCCAGTTCGGCCTCGACCTCGGCTGTGGCTGCGATCAGCGCGTCCAGCATCTCACTGCCGCCGTCCACGTTTTCACGGAACCATGCATATACGGGGGCTGCGGCTTCTGCGAAGGCCGCTTTCTCTTCCGGGCTTGGCACATAGATGTCGCCGCCACCTGCAACGAAAGCTTCATAGGCTTCGATGGATTTGCGCTTGGGGGATGCGAAGGTTGCCTGCTGTAGCGCAGAGAAACCGTCAACCACAACGCGGCGCAGGTCTTCTGGCATGGCCATGAAGTTGTCGTTGTTCATCCACCACAGCGCACCCATGTAGGAGTGGCCGTCCAGTGTAAGGTATTGCAGACCCGCATCAGGGAACTTCATGCCCATGATGTCGGTGATGCCATTGGCTGTACCTTCAACAACGCCAGTTTGCAGCGATGTGAACAGCTCTGGCCACGGGATCGGTGTCGCAGAGGCACCCATGGCTTCGACCAGTTGCACAGGCAGATCGGCCACAACGGTACGCAGTTTCAGGCCGGCCAAATCGCTTGGCCCCTGCACGCGGCGTTCGGTGTTGGCAAAGTTGCGCCAGCCGCCGGTGTTGCCGACGGTCATCAGGCGCACGGTGTTGCCGCTGTCCTCAAGCGCCTTGTCGCGCAGGGTGCGGACGAAATCACCTGACAGAACGGCCTCGGCCACGCGGTCGGATGACATCAGGTAAGGCAGGTCAAGCACTTGCACATAGGGGAAGATGCCTGCGGCACCGCCGGATGTGGAAATGTAGACGTCGATGGAGCCTTCAGAGACACCTTCGAGGCATTCCGCACCGGTCGCGCACAGCTGGGTGCCGATGAAGAGTTCCACGGCAATGCGTCCGTTCGAGGCCGCTTCGACGTAGTTTTTGAACACAACCAGACCATCATAGTCCTCGTCGTTCTCGTTCGAGTTGGCCGTGGCGCGGATTGTGAAATCCTGTGCCCAGGCCGCCAGCGGGGTCGCCAGCAGTGCGGCGGTGGCCGCGATTTTTGTGAACTGTCTCAGCATTATTCTCTCCCTGTTGATGCTGTTAGTTGATGCCCGGTGGTGGGCTAATGCAGGCGCTAAACCCGACTTCGGGGCCGCAGCCCAAGAAGCCTGCAAGGTAAGGCACTGTCATGGAAATGGCGGGGATGTAGGTGATCAGGAAGATCACCAGAATTTCCACCGCAAGGAATGGCAGGATCGCTTTGGCGATGGTTTCAACCCGTTCGCCCGACACCGTACTGGCCACGAATAGGACAAGCCCCATGGGCGGCGTGGCCAACCCCACGGTCAGGTTCACGCTCATGATGATGGCAAAGTGGACGGGGTGCACGCCAAGGTCCACAAAGATCGGCCCGAGGATTGGTCCCAGAATGATGATCGCGGGCCCTGCATCAAGGAACATGCCCACGATAAAGAGCAGGATGTTGATCAGGAACAAAAGCATCAGCGGGTTTTCTGACAGCGACAGGATATAGTCGCTGAGGATCTGCGGGGCGTATGACAGGGATACGACAGTCTTGAAGGCAACTGCCGCCCCCACCAACAGGAGCACCGCCGAGGTGGCCAGCGCCGAACGCGTCAGCACCTCGCCCAGATCGCGCAACTTCATGGAGCGCAGTACAAAGAAGCTGACGATCAGCGCATAGGCCACGGCCACGGCAGAGGCCTCGGTCGGGGTGAAGACACCCACAAGGATGCCGCCCAGAATGATGATGGGGGTTTGCAGAGGCGCGATGGCCTTCTTGCAGACCATGCGGAAATCATGGGTCACGCGCTTGCGGTAGCCCATCAGCATGAAATGGGCGGCGATCAGCAGCAGGCCGAAGACGACCCAGAGGTTGAGGTTATGCACCTTGTCGCCGGCCTCGTTGATTGAAGACAAACCGACAAGGCCCGACAGCCCAGCGTAAAGCGCCATCAGGAGGCCTGCCAGATTGATCCGCACGAGCGCAAAGCTGACCCAGTATTCAATCGGCGTGATCGTCTGGTTCTTGGTGACGATCCGCTCTGCCTTGGGCAGGTCATAGCGGTCGGCCATCAGGCGGACCATCACCATCAACCCGACGCCGACCATGATGCCCGGCACGATACCCGCAAGGAAGAGCGAGGCCACGCTTTCGCCCATCACATAGGCGTAGATGATCATGATGCCCGATGGCGGGATGATCGGGCCGATGACCGATGAGGCGGCGGTGATCGCGGCGGCGAATTTGCGGGTGTAGCCGTTTTTCTCCATCGCGGGGATCATGGTGGAGCCGATGGCAGAGGTATCTGCAACGGCAGAACCGGAAAGGCCCGCGAACAGCATGGATGACAGGATGTTCACATGGGCCAGACCGCCGCGCAAATGGCCCATGAAGGCCTGCGCGAATTCAACCAGCCGCAGGGTAATGCCCCCACGGTTCATAATCTCGCCTGCCAGCATAAAGAAGGGCAGCGCCATCAGCGGGAAGCTGTCCATGCCGTTGTAAAGGTTGCGATAAAGCCCTGCGACGACATTGCGGTTGTCACCTTCGAGCATGATCAGTGCGAAAGGTGAGGCCAGCAATGCAAAGACCACTGGCAGGCCGATCATGATCAGGACAAGGAAAAGGGGAAGGAACCATAAAAGCATCAGTCGGCTCCCTGAAAGTCATCGGCATTGAGCGGTGTGAGGCGGTCGCCCTGGCCCAAGAGCTTGATGATCTGGCGGATGATCAATTCCACATTCACAAGGATCAACAGGTTCACGCCTACAAAGAGCGATGCGTATTGATAGTTGTTCTGGAACTTGGCACCGCATTTGCCGATCTCGATCCCGAAGGGCCAGCGCAGCGAGGACGAACACCCACGCCCTGAAAGCGTCTGGACATGGTTGTTCAGCCCGCGTTCCCACGCGATGACAAGCACCCAAAGGGCGATGCCAAGGATCAGCAGCGTGAGCAGGCCGGAAACAACACGGGGCAGGGCGCGTTCAAGCATATCGATCGATACAAACCCGCCCATGCGGAATGCCAGCGGCGCCATCAACCCCGTCATCCACAGCATACCAAAGCGCGCGCCTTCTTCGGTCCAGTTCGGGGCATCGCTGAGCACATAGCGGAAGAAGACCTGCCCCAGGATCAGCGCGACCATGATGGCGAGGGCGATCACCGCGATCACCTTGCCGATGGCAAGGACCACGGTGTTGAACCGTTCAAGCGGCCATAAAAGACCAAACAGGACCGACATCGGCTCCTCCCCTGTTTCATGTGCGGGCTTGCGCCCTTGTGTTCTTGGGGCTTTGCCCCCGCCGCATGCTGCGGCTCCCCCAGAGTATTTAGGGCAAAATGATAAGTTCAGGTCGCGCTAAACTCTCCGTATTTTCCTGCGTGAAAGACGAGCGGTTCGCCGCCACGGTGGTGGGCTTTGGTGACGCGGCCCACAACAATGACGTGGTCGCCAGCGTCATGCGAGGCCTCGAGATTGCACTCGAACGTGGCAAGCGCGCCTTCAATGATCGGCATGCCGCAGTGCGACAGATGCGTCGGCACGTCTTTGATCGCGGTCTTGGATTTGATGATTGCCGCACAGATATCGCGCTGGTCCGCTGCCATTACATGGACGGCAAAGCGGCGCGAGCCTGCAAAATGTTCAAACCGCCGCGAGGATTTCGCAGGCGACCACAGCACCAGTGGCGGATCGAGTGACACGCTGGCAAAGCTGTTGGCAACGATGGCAACCGGTCCTTCGGGGCTATCGGTGGTGATGATGGTCACACCGGTGACGAAGGTGCCCAAGGCACCGCGAAAGCTGTCGCTGTCAGTGCTGGGGTCGAATGTGGCGATCGTGCCTGCGTCCATTATGGTACCTCTGCGCCAAGTGCGGCTGTGTAAAGTTCGAACCATGTTTCACGGTCCATATTCACTTTCAAAGCGTCTGAGAGTGATTTGATACGATTGATATTATTCGTGCCCATGACCGGCATGATGTTTGCCGGATGCGCCAGTAACCATGCCACTGCGACGGCGGCATTGTCTACGCCATTCTCGGCCGCCACTTTGGCCAGCGCGTCCTGGGCCGCGCCTGTGCCTGTCATCAGGCTGCCGCCACCCAAGGGCGACCATGCCATGATCGGGATATTGCGCTCTTGCAGGTAGGCGACATCGCCGTTGGTAAACCCTGCATGCGCGGTCAGCGACAGTTCGATCTGGTTGGTCACCAGCCGCGTTTTCATGGCCGATTGCAGCAGGGTCCAGTCGTGCAGTTTGAAGTTGGACACACCGATCGAGCGGACCTTGCCGGAGGCTACGACCTCATCCAGTGCCGCTCCGGTTTCATGGTGGTCCATCATCGGATCGGGGCGGTGAATCAGCAGGGTGTCGATCTTGTCGATGTTCATCAGCCGCAGGGAATGGTCCACGGACGCCACGATATGCGCGCGGCTGGTGTCATAGTATTTCACCCGCGCGTCCGCATAGCGCCCTGCGGGGGCGACGATATCGCATTTTGTGACGATCTCGATCTGGTCCTTCAGCGCAGGGGCCGCTTTGAGAGCATTGCCCAGAACCTCTTCGGCCTCATAGCCGCCGTAGATATCGGCCTGATCCATCGTGGTGATACCTTGGGCAAGGCAGGCTTCGATCTTGGCCTGAACATGCGCAACAGAAGTGTCGTTGTCGTCGCTAAGCCGCCACATGCCATAGACGATACGGCTGAAGGAAAGGTCGTTGGTGATCGAGATACGGGTCATTAACGGCGGGGTCCTGTTCCTAGGGGTGTTGCGGGTGTTTCGGCCGGGACACGCCCGTAGGCGTGGGGGAGCGAGCAGGTTTTCAGATGCGGCATGACGCGGGCGCCAAAGTGTTCGGCCTCGTCGATATGCGGGTAGCCCGAAAAGATGAAAGCACGGATGCCCATCTTTTGATAGGCTTCGATTTTGGACATGACCTGATCGGTCGAGCCGACCAATGCCGCACCGCAGCCCGAACGGGCGCGGCCTACGCCGGTCCAGAGACCGGGTTCGGTGTAGCCGTATTTATCCGCCAGTTCGCGGGCCCGCGACTGATGTGCGACACCCAGCGAAATGCTGTCATGGGCGCGGTCGCGGATCAGTTTGCCGTATTCATCATCCAGCTTGGAGGCGATGTAGTCGGCGTATTCCTTCGCTTCTGCTTCGGTATCGCGCACGATCATATGGACGCGCAGCCCGTAGTCGAGTGTCCGGCCATGTTCGGCCGCGCGGGCGTGCACGTCTTTCATGCGCTGTTCCAGCATGTCGGTGGTTTCGGGCCACATCAGATAGACATCGCATTGCGCGCCGCAAAGTTCGAGAGCCGCAGGCGAGTAGCCGCCAAAGTACAAGAGCGGCCCGCCGTTCTGCTGATAGGGTTTGGCGGGATCGGTGGTGAGTTTGGAGATCTGGTAGATCTCGCCGTCATAGCTGACTTCATCCTGCGTCCAGCATTTGCGAAGGATTTCAACAACCTCGTGGCTCCGTTTATAGCGGAAAGCACTGTCTGCGACTTCGCCTGGGAAGTCCGAGCTGATGACGTTGAGCGTCAGGCGCCCTTTGAGCATGTGATCGAGTGTCGCAATGGTGCGGGCAAGCATGATCGGTTGCACTTCGCCACAGCGGATCGCGGCGAGGAAATTGATCTTTTCGGTGAGCGGGGCCATGCCTGCGACAAAGGACAGCGTGTCTTGACCGACCTGATAGGACGAAGGGGCGAGGATGTTGCGGAACCCTTGTTTTTCAGCCGTGAGCGCGATGTCGCGGCAGTGCTCCCATGAGGAGCGCAGTTCGCCGTCAGGCACGCCCAGAAACTGGTAATCGTCCGAACAGAGCGCGGAAAACCATGACACTTCCGCAGCATCCAGATCGGGGCTGGTGATGGGCACGATGGTCATTGATTCTCCTCCCCAGAAGATCGTGTTTCCACTTGCCTAGCACGCAAATATCTGTGCAACAATAGTGTATCAATTTTCATGTGTCGGCTCGGGGAGGTGCCGCCATGGCGACAACCTCTGCACTGCCGAAGTTCATTCAGTTGAGTGAAATGCTGATCCGAGAGATTGCCGCGGGGCATCTGGCGGATGGTGCGCGATTACCACCCGAGCGCGAGATGGCGGATGAATTGGGCGTGGCCGTGGGGACGTTGCGCAAGGCGCTTGCAGATGTCGAGGCCAAGGGATTGCTGGACCGTGTGCAGGGGTCGGGCAACTATGTGCGCCACCGCCCTGCGGTGAATTCGGTCTATGCGTTTTTCCGGCTGGAGCTGCTCAAGGGGGGTGGTTTGCCGACTGCAAAGGTGCTGTCTGTCGATCGCTTGGCCAAGCCGATGGGCTTTGCGCGCTTGGGTGGTGATCCGCAGGGTCACCGGATCAGGCGTTTGCGGTCGCTGGATGGCGTGTTGGTCGCGCTCGAGGAGATCTGGCTGGATGGGGCGGCGCGTGACCGGATCGCTGTGTCGGATCTGTCGGACTCGCTCTATCACTTCTACCGCCATGAACTGGGTGTGGTGATTGCATCGGTCGAAGACCGGATCGGCGTTGATGTGGTGCCCGATTGGGTGCCAGCCGCCTTTCATCTGCGCCCCGGCGCACCTGTGGGTTATATCGAGCGGGTCAGCCTGACCGCCACCAAAGACCCCGCAGAATTTTCGCGCACTTGGTATGACGCCAAGCGCGCCAACTACATCTCTCGTATGGGCAAAGGTTAAGCAACGTGGATACGGTAAACTACGGCCTGATTGGCTGCGGCATGATGGGTCGCGAACATATCTTGAATATCAATCTGCTGCCACAAGGCCGCGTGTCGGTGGTTTATGATCCGGTGGCGGAGCTCGCAGAATCAGCCGCGACCTTGGCGGAAAACGCCCATGTTGCGGGGTCGATTGAAGAGCTACTGGCCTTTGAGAATCTGGATGCGGTGGTGATCGTCAGCCCGAATTACCTGCATGTCCAGCAACTCCAGCAGATCGTGGCGACCCGCCCGCTGCCGATCCTGTGTGAAAAGCCGCTTTACACTGACCCCGCCGATGCGCCCGTGTTGGAGGCGCTGTTCAAGGATTATCCGCATCCCGTCTGGGTGGCGATGGAATACCGCTATATGCCTCCAGTCGCGGCCCTGATTGCACAGGCCGAACAGGCCACCGGTGGCATCAAGATGCTGACGATCCGCGAGCATCGGTTTCCGTTCCTGCCGAAGATCGGCGACTGGAACCGGTTCAACGCCAAGACCGGTGGGACCTTGGTGGAAAAGTGCTGTCACTTCTTTGACCTGATGCGCCTGATTTTGCAGGATGAACCGGTGCGTGTGATGGCGAGTGCGGGGCAGTCGCTGAACCATATTGACGAGCGCTATGATGGTCAGGCGCCGGATATCTGGGACAACGGCTATGTGATCCTGGACTTCGCCAAGGGCGCGCGCGCCATGCTGGAATTGTGCATGTTCGCCGAAGGGTCCAAGTATCAGGAAGAGATCAGCGCCGTGGGGCCGAAAGGCAAGATCGAGGCGCTGGTGCCGGGGCCGGGGCGGTTCTGGCCGCAACTGCTGGGCGCGCCGCCGGTGCCGCAGATGATCATCAGCCCGCGTGCGCCCAAGGGCCCGTATGTGTCGGAAATTCCGGTTGACCCCACTTTGCTGGAAGCGGGCGATCACAACGGATCGACCTTCTATCAGCATCAGCGTTTCAATGCGGTCATGCGCGGTGAAGGTGACGTCGAAGTCACCCTTGCCGACGGGGCAAGGGCGGTTGCGATCGGGATGGCCGCGCAGGAGAGCGCGCGGACGGGACAGGCGGTGACGCTCTAGCTGTCCGCAATCATGTTGGAGGTGGCTGCCTCACAGGCGGCCCCTTCACATGAGACCATCGCCGCAGGAAGGCGCATTTCGCCGTTTTCTGTCATGATGATATAGGCTCCTTCGGCGAAGCCCATATACTGTCCGACAACTGTGAAGTTTTGCTCCTTCAACGTCAGTGAGATCTGTTCTGCACTGACGCCTGAAGGGGAGATGAGTGCGATGGCACCCAACATCATTGTACCAATGATACCGTTTACTGATTTCAACATTTTACTCGCCAATTTTCTAATTTTTTACACATCAACAAGGTCCACCTATTGAACCCGCACTGACCGCGTCAATGAAATAATGCCCAAAAATATCATTCCCTTACCTAAAGGACAGCCGCATCATTTTTTGCACGAAAAACGGCCTGAATGCTGCCGCAATTGGGCATTGAAACGCCATATTTTATTGGGTCTAGGGGCGTTTTTCGGTGATCAGCCGTATAGGTGAGTCGCAGCCAAGGACCGCTGCAGTCTAGCCATGATCGGGCAGGTCGATCCTGAGCCCGTCAGATCCGACAAACAACGTCCCGTCGAAATGACCGGCCACAGCCTTGTGCCAGTCTTCAACGCCGTAGGCGGGGTCATCCGAGGGCAGCAGATGCGACAGGGCCAGCCGCTTGACGCCGGCATTTGCGGCTGTTCTCGCGGCTGCATCGGCGGGGCTGTGGGAACGCAGCAAGTGTTCCATCAGTTTTTCCGAGCCGTTGCCGACACGTTCGGTCAGTGCCGGAAGCGCCTGTTCCAGCATCGCTTCATGGATCAGAAGGTCTGCGCCGCGCGCGAAATCCTCAAGTGCTGCGATGGGTGCGGTGTCGCCTGAAAAGACCACATGGGTGTCGGCGGATTTGAAAGAGAAGGCAAAGCAATCAATCAAAGGCGGGTGGACTGTGCGCATCGCTGTGACTGTCACGCCGCCATGTTCCATGACGTGGCCTGCGTCGATATCGTGCAACTTAACCAGCACGCGTAGGTCAGGGCGGCCTTCGTCGGCGATCCGCAGGTCGATGTCGGCTTTCATAGAGGCCAGAAAGCTGTCCCAATAGGTCTTGATCCCGACCGGCCCATAGATATCGACCTGAGTTTTCAAGCCTGCCGTCCATGCGGTGTGGATGAGCGGGCCGAGTTCAAGGTAATGATCGGAGTGCAGATGGCTGATGAAGATCAGCGAGATGTCCTTGAGTTGCATCCCTTGATCGACCAGCCCTTTGGTCACGCCCAATCCGCAATCCACGACCATGCGTTGCCCGTTGATGCAAAAGAGGTTGGCCGTCGGCATGGAGGACCCAGGCCGGATGGCAGGGCCGCCTTTGGTGCCCAAAAGCACGACGTAGTTTTCGGACATGCTGGCTCCTTTTCGATCCCTTGATCCATTATGGAGGGCAGGCGCCGTGAAGCAAGCACCGCCGCGCACGGTGCCTGCAATTCTTTCAGGCGGCTACGGTGCGCCTGCCGGGGCGCAGGTACCAATACCAGACGCGGTAGGCCTCAAGTGCGATCAGCGGGACGAAGTGGGCCATCGCCGGCGCAATGCCGCCCCAGTCGTGCAGGGCTGCCCAGTGGATCAGGGTCAGCACGGCGGCGGCATATGTCCAGCGTTGCAGCCATTTCCACCATGTGCCCATCTTGCGCACGAAGTAATCCATCGACGTCAGGGCAAGGGGAATAAAGACGATAAACGCGATCCAGCCTGTCCAGATGTAGAGCCGCGAGAGTTCGCGAGTCACGCTCGCAAACGAGCCTTTGTCGATCAGGTAGAACACGGTATGCAAGAGCGCGTAACCGAAGGCCGCAACACCCAGATAGCGGCGGTTCTTTTTGAGCCACTGCGGCCCGCGCCACCCTTTCAAGAGCATTGCCAGCGGTGTGGCCATCAGGGTGACGATCAGAAAGCGGGCGGAAAACTCGCCCGTGGGATGGACCAGAATATGAAAGACCCGGGGATCATCCGAGGTGAGGGCTTCATAGCTCATCAGCACGGCAGGCAGGGCAAAGAGCGCCCAGAGCCAATAGGGGTGCAGGGCAGAAAGGGTTTTGCGCATAATCTCATCCTTGAAATGTCGTATTTGCTGGGGATTACACGCAAGGGCGCTGGCTTTCCGTCGCGGGAAAGTCCGAAAAATCAACTTTTCAAACTTGTTTAGGCTCTTGGTGGCCTTATCCGATCCGCGTGATCCGCGTTGCCAAATCATGCGCAACCGACAGGCTGCGCGCCGTGACTTCGGCCATTTGTGGCAGGATCATCCACTCCAGCACCCATGCCGCGCCAGAGCGTTCCTGTTCATGGATCAGCGCGTGGTGCATCCCGGCAAGCTGTGTCGCGTTGAACCGCGCATTGGTGACCAGCAGTTCGGCCAGCACGGGGTTCTGTTTATGCGGCATGGCAGAAGATGCGCCGCCGCCTTCCAAGCCGATCTCTTCGATACCCTGTTGTGCCATCAGACAAATATCCTGCCCCATCTTGCCGAGGCTTCCGGTGATCAGGGACAAGAGGTTGGCATAATCGGCGATATGGTCGCGCATCGCATGGGGCGCTTTGGACGGATTGTGCAGCCCAAGGTCAGCCGCCATGGCCGCGGCGATGGCATCGCCATGGTCGCCGAGAGCTGCCCGATCTCCGACGGCCCCGCCAAGGCTGAGCACCTCGATCTCGGGGCGCAGGCGGGAGAGCCGCAGCGCGTGCCGCGCCATAGGTTGCGACCACGTGGCGAGCCGTTCCGAAAAGGCGATGGGCAGGGCCGCCTGCATGCGGGTGCGCCCCATGATGGTGCGGTCGCGAAACTGGTCCGAGAGCGCGTCAAAATCGGCGGCCAAGGACGTGAGCCTGTCGCCAAGCAGATCGTTAAAGGCCTTGATGGTCAGGGCCAGCGCTGTGTCGACCACATCCTGCGACGTGGTGCCTGTATGGACCGCACCGGCATCCGGACCCGCGGCGCGTTTCAGTTGCGCTACCAATTCGGGGACAGGTACACCGTCGCGCATCGTGGCGGTGTTGATCGCATCAAGATCGGGTTTGAAATCGGTAATCAGCGCGGCGACCTTTATCGCCTGATCCATGCATATCTTGCCTGTGTGCCCCAAGGCGCGCGTAAAGGCTGCCTCGCATGCCAGCATATGCTGCATCTGCTGCGCCGGCCCCCAGATCGCGGCGGTTTCGCTGTCGCCGAGCAGACCATTCAGCCATGGATGATGCGTGAACCCTGTCATTGGATCCTCTTATGCACCGCAATGATCGCTTGGGCCACCGTTTTGGGGGCCTCGATACAGGGCAGGTGGCCGCAGTCCGCGATCACCTCAAAGGTTGCACCTTGGATCAGCGCGCTGAGGGCACGCACAAGGTCAGGTGGCGTTGACAGATCCGCGCTGCCTGCGATGCAGTGGGTGGGTACGGTGATGGTTCGGGTGGCCGCAGTTGAATCCGTGTCGCGCAGGGCGGCGCAGACGGCGGCATAGCCGTCGGCGGGGGTACGGGCCAGCATGTTGCGGTAAATCGCAAGGGCGGTGGGCTGTTCGGTCCTGAACTGCGCGCTGAACCACCGCTCAAGGATGGCAGGTGCCATTGCGCCGATCCCGTCAGTCTGGACCGCGGCAATCCGCGTGTTCCACATGGCCGCATCGCCGATTTTCGCGCCCGTACAGCACAGCACCAGCCCAGAAACGAGGTCGGGGCGCGTTGTTGCCAAACCCTGCGCAATCAAGCCACCGACGGAGACGCCGCATATAAGGGCAGAAGTCAGACCGGTGTGGTCCATCAGCGCGGCGACATCACCGACCAGATTTGGCATGGTGATATCATTGCCATCGCTGAGACCGTGGCCGCGTTTGTCGATACACAGCACAGGCGTCTCCGCGGGCAAGTGCGCGATCACCGCGTCCCAGATACGGAAATCCGTGCCGAGCGAGTTGAGAAAGACCACAGCACGCCCCTGGCCCGCGTGGAAGCGGTAGTGCAGGGTGGCCCCGTTGAGTGTTGCAAACATCATTGAGCGCGGTCCTGCGGGCTGATCATGCAGCGCTCTTTTGCAGGCCGAGAATCGCGCGCGCCTCTTGCCATGTGGCGACGGGGCGTTCGTATTTGTCGCACAGATCAACAGCGCGCTGCACCAATGCCGCATTCGACGGGGCCAGCGTGGTGCGATCAAGACGGATGTTGTCTTCAAGGCCGGTGCGGGTATGCCCACCCTTGGAGATGGCCCATTCATTCACCGTCAGTTGCGTAGGCCCGATGCCTGCGGCACACCACTGGGCATCAGGGGCCAGCCGTTTCAGGGTCTCGATGTAGAAGTCAAAGATCGGCTCATCTGCGGGCATCGCGTTTTTGACACCCATCACGAATTGTACGTAAAGTGGCCCCTTCAAGCGCCCGTCACCTGCCATGCGGGTGGCCTGGACAATATGGCTGAGGTCAAAGGCTTCGATTTCGGGTTTGACGTTATAGGCCAGCATTTCCGCCGCCAGCCAATCCACAAGATCGGGACTGTTTTCATAGACGCGCGTGGGAAAATTGTTGGAGCCAACCGAGAGTGACGCCATGTCGGGGGCCAAGGGCAGCATGCCGCCGCGTTCGCGCCCCGCGCCTGAACGCCCGCCCGTGGAAAGTTGCACGATCATGCCGGGGCAATGTGCCTCGATGCCTTCTTTCAGCCGCGCAAAGCGTTCTGGATCAGAGGTGGGTTTGCCTGCGTCATCGCGAACGTGGCAATGGGCGATAGTGGCACCGGCCTCGAATGCGGCATGGGTGCTTTCGATCTGTTCGGCGATCGTCACAGGCACTGCCGGATTGTCGGCTTGTGTCGGGACAGAGCCGGTGATGGCCACGCAGATGATACAGGGGTTTGTCATGGTCGGTTACACATCCAGAAAGACGGTTTCATTCTCGCCTTGCAGGCTGATGTTGAATTCATAGGTGTTTGCCTCGCCCTTGGCGATCAACGTGTCGCGGC
Source organism: Yoonia sp. R78084 (assembly GCF_044595625.1). NCBI lineage: Bacteria > Pseudomonadati > Pseudomonadota > Alphaproteobacteria > Rhodobacterales > Paracoccaceae > Yoonia > Yoonia sp. R78084. The sequence continues at coordinate 1,862,959 of NZ_CP138993.1, read as the reverse complement.
GGTGCGCCTGTTCGATCAGGTTCAGCACCGGATCGCTGGGATTGGCACTCTCATCGTCAAAATACATCCGCGTGTTCAGGCCCACATTGATACCGCGCGCGACCAGCCAGAGGTTCAGGTGCGGTGCCGCCGTGCGCCCGTCCGTGCCGGTAACGGGGCCGGGCTTGACGGTCTCAAAGGTGAATTTGCCGGTGTCAAAATCGGGGATCACACGGCCCCAGCCGCGAAAACCCTCTTCGACATCGCCCGCACCGGCATAGATGCCTGCGGCATTGGCCTGCCAGATCTCGATCAGCACGTCCTTGACCGGCGCGCCTGTGCCGTCGGTCACGATACCTGTCACGGTGATCCGCTGGCCCTTGGCGTTGGGTCCGGCGATATCGCGGCCCAGTTCCTGTGCGTAGATATCAAACCCCGCATCACCGGGGGCGAGGCCGATATGTACATAGGGGCCTGCCGTCTGCGAGGCGGTTTCTTTGAGGTAGTCGAGTGATTGGGTCATATCAATTTCCCTCCGGACGGTTTTCAAAGAAGGTCGAACGCTGGCCGCGCAGGATGATGTCGAACTTATAGGCGATGCTGTCGAGCGGGACTGTCGCGTTGAGGTCGAGGGCTGCGACGAGTTGATCCACCGCGCGCTGGTCGGGGATGGATTTCACGATGGGGCATTTCGCGATCAGCGGGTCGCCTTCGAAGTACATCTGGGTAATCAGGCGCTGGGCAAAGGCCGTGCCGAAAACCGAAAAATGGATATGTGCCGGACGCCAGCTGTTGATCCAGTTGCGCCACGGGTAGGCGCCCGGTTTTACGGTGCGGAAGGTGTAATAGCCGTTCTCGTCTGTAAGGGTCCGGCCGCAGCCGCCGAAATTGGGGTCGATCGCGGCAAGGTAGCTGTCTTTCTTGTGCCGGTAGCGCCCGCCTGCATTGGCTTGCCAGATTTCCACAAGCGTGTTGGGCACTGGACGCCAGTTTTCATCCAGAACACGGCCATGCAGGATAATCCGTTCGCCGATGGGATCACCGGATTTGGCGTAGTTGCGCAACAGGTCATTGTCGATGGCGTCGATGTCGTTGTGGCCGAAGGTCGGGCCTGTGAGTTCGCTGGGCGAGCCCTCGAGCGACAAAAGCGCGTTCTTCGGGGACCGGCCGAGGCTGGTCTTGTAATCCGGTGCCAGTGCAGGGGGGTGCCATTCGCGGTCGCGTTGGTAAAGCGGTGATGTCATGTCTGATCCCCTTCCATTTCGGCATAGGTTTGTTTGGCAAGCTTGATCGCGTGATTGGCCGCAGGCACGCCCGCGTAGATCGCGACATGCTGAAAGGCCTCGATCACGTCCTGTTTGCTGGCACCGGTGCGCGCTGTCGCGCGGATATGCATCGGGATTTCCTCAAAGTTCTTGGTCGCAGCCAGCAGCGCCAGTGTGATCATCGACCGTTCACGCTGCGTGATCGCATCTGACGCCCAGACCGTGCCCCAGGCGGCTTCGGTGATCAGCGTCTGGAACGGCAGATCAAAGTCGGTCTTGGCGGCTTCTGCCTTATCCACATGCGCGTTGCCCAGAACGGCACGCCGTGTCGCCATGCCTGTGTCAAACCGGTCTGTCATTGTGATCCTCCGTCGTGAGTGAATGTCAGACGCGCGCGTAAATCAATACGGCAAGCCCACATAGTTTTCAGCCATCGCCTTTTGCGCGGCTTTGTTGGACCGCAGGAATTCGAGATCGGCGACCTGCATTTTCAGATCGAATTCGGATTGATCGGGATAGCGGTGCATCAGAGACGAGAACCACCAGCTAAAGCGCTCGGCCTTCCAGACGCGGGCGAGGGCCTTTTGCGAATAGCTGTCGATGCCGTCAGTGCTGCCGTTGGCGTAGAATTCGGTCAGGCCGTCATAGAGGTAATGGACATCAGAGGCCGCTGTGTTCAGGCCCTTGGCCCCCGTGGGCGGTACGATATGGGCGGCGTCACCGCACAGGAACAAGCGCCCCCAGCGCATCGGTTCGGTCACGAAGGACCGCAGGGGCGCGATGGATTTCTCGATCGACGGGCCTGTGACCAGATTTGCCGCCTGATCGGCAGGGATACGGCGTTTCAGCTCTTCCCAGAAGGCCGCGTCCGTCCAGTCCTCGGGTTTGTCGCTGAGCGAGCACTGGATGTAGTAGCGGCTGAGGTTTTCGTTGCGCATCGAGCAAAGAGCAAAGCCGCGCGGTGAATTGGCGTAGATCAGTTCGTGGTTAACGGGGGGCGTCTCCGACAGAATGCCAAGCCAGCCAAAGGGATAGACCTTTTCATATTCGCGCCGCACATCCAGTGGAATTGTCTGGCGGCTGACCCCATGGAACCCGTCACAGCCTGCGATGAAATCACACTCAAGGCGCCGCTCTTGGCCATCAACCATATAGGTGATGGAGGGGGCGTCAGTGTCGGCGTCGTGGATCACCACGTCTTCGACGTTGAATTCAATCTGCCCACCTGCTTTTTCGCGCGCATCATAAAGGTCACGCGTCACGTCGGTCTGGCCGTAAACGACAACAGGTGTGCCTGTGTGTTCGGTGAAATCGACGCGGAACATCTCATCGCCGTAAGAAATCAGTGTGCCGTCATGCAGGATCCCCTCTGCATGGAGGCGGTCGGCACAGCCTGCTTCTTCCATGAGTTTGACCAGACCCTGCTCAAGCACGCCGGCACGAATGCGCCCCAGAACGTAGTCGCGCGTCTTGCGTTCCAACACGACGCTTTCAATGCCGCGTGTGTGCAGCAATTGAGACAATAAAAGACCCGATGGTCCGCCACCGATGATCGCCACTTGCGTTTTCATGTTTGAAATGCCTCCTGCGAAAGGGAATGGCATATTGAAACGGTGATGAAAATTGATTATTCGCGTCATTTAGTTGCTATTTTGGGAAACTAAATGGATCACAGGATCAAATTTCGCCATCTCAACGCGTTCAGTGCGATTGCCCGTGCGGGCAGTCTGAAGGTCGCGGCAGAGCAGTTGCACCTGACCCAGCCTGCGATCTCAAAAGCACTCAAAGAGCTGGAAGAGATTATTGGCGTCGTATTGCTGGAACGCAGCCGTGCGGGCGTGAAACTGACGGCAGAGGGCGATACGTTCCTGCAATTCGCCGAACAAAGCACTTCGGCCTTGCGACATGGATTGCGTAGCGTGCGGGCGACGGGGTTGTCGGCGGGAAAGCTGCGCATCGGGGCGCTGCCCAGTGTGGCCTCACATCTTTTACCGCAGGCGGTGTCGGATTTTGGTGCGCGCAGCCCTGATACGCTGATTGAGTTGCATGAGGGGCCGCATCAGGACCTGACGACGCGGTTGCGCAGCGGGGGGCTTGATCTGGTTGTGGGGCGATTGGGGCGGCCTGAAACGATGACGGGCCTCGAATTTTTGCAACTTTACACCGAAGCAGTGGTAGTCGTCGCACAGCCCGAAAGCCCCGCCTTGGCTGTCCGCCAATTCGCAGAGCTTGATGCGTTTCGCGTTCTTTATCCACCGCAAGACTTTGCCATTCGGTCGCTCGTGGCGCGTTTGCTGATTTCGCAAGGGGTGCCGCTGTTTCGGGACCGGATTGAGTCTGCCTCATCTGCTTTCGGGCGGGCCGTCACGCTGGCCGATCCCAACACTGTTTGGGTGATCAGCTACGGCGTTGTGGCCGCTGATCTGGCCGAGGGGCGATTGGTGGCGCTTGATCTGGATACATCGGCCACCACGGGGGCCGTGGGGGTGATGTCGCGCGCCGAAGAGGTGCGTTCAGTTGCGGCGCGGGCGTTTATCAGTGCGCTGGTACGTGCGGTGCCGGAGTAGGCGCAATCGTCGGCGGCGCTGCATTCAGCCGGTCGATGGCAAAGCCTGCGGCGGCTTTGTAATCGGCCATAAAGGCCGCACGCTCAGCGGCGGGGATCACGTCGTCGATATTGTCGAACACACCGCCACAGCGGTCATCCAGCAGATTGAGCAGGCCAAACGGCCCTGCGCCGCGGTTGCGCAGGATCAAGGCAGAAACAGGTGCGCAAAGCTGCGCGTCATAGGCCGCAAGCGCCGCAGGGGTCACGCCATGCGCCAGCATTTGTGCACCGATCACGCGGGCGTCGACGATGGCCTGGCTCGCCCCGTTGGACCCTGTGGGATACATTGCATGGGCTGCGTCACCCATCAAGCCTACGGGTCCATCGACCCAAGTGGGGATCGGATCGCGGTCGATCATGGGGTTTTCATAGGCATTGTCGGTGCGCGCTAGCATGGCAGGGACATCAAGCCAGTCGTACCGGAATTGATCAAAATGGTGCGCGAAGCTGTCCACGTCGACCGGGCGGAACCAGCCTTGTTCCTGCCAGCCGCCTGCGTTGTCACGCGTCACTTCGGCGATCCAGTTGATCAGGGCTGTGCCGTCTGCGGCGGGGGCCGAGATCGGATAGATCACCATGCGGTGTTCATGCGTGCCCAGCCCGATGAAGGATGATCCGGTGCGCATCGGTTTAGCGCGGATGGTGCCACGCCACATGACAGCACCGCCCCAATTGATGGGCGGTTGGTCAGGGTGCATCTGGGCGCGGATGGCCGAATGGATGCCGTCGGCCCCGATCAGAAGCTTGGCTTTGAGGTCTCGGGTCGTGCCGTCTGCATCGCATAGTTCTGCGATCACGCCGTTTTCCGTCGTGCGATAGCCTGTGACACGCGTACCAAGGATCACGGCATCGGCCCCCAACCGTTCCACGACCTTGCGGTACAGCAGCATATGGAATTCACCGCGATAGGCTGCGTATTGCGGCCATTTGTATCCGGCCTCGGTGCCACGGGGTTCGGCGTAGACTTCCTTGCCGTTCAGCCCCACCAAGGCCCATTCGCGTGCGGGCACGCCAACGGTATCAAGATCGGTGGCCGTGATGCCCAGATCGAAGAGTTCGCGCACGGCGTTGGGTTGAATGTTGATGCCCACGCCCAAAGGCTGCATGACAGGTGCGGCCTCGATCACGCGGCAGGACACCCCGATCTGGTGCAGCGTCAGCGCCATGGTCAGCCCGCCGATGCCGCCGCCTGCGATAATGACGTCTGGGTTGGTCATGGGGTGATCCTTCTAGCGTGCTGTTTGCGCAAGGCGCAGCAGGTCTTGGGGGGCATGGTGATGGTGTGCCACATGGGCGATCTGCGTCCAAGAGGCTGCGCAGAACAATTGCGCTGTTTCCTGCGCGAAAGCGTGGGCCTGGGGAAGGGGATCGGCGGCGCGGGTCATCTCTGCCCGCCAGCCTTGCCAAGCGTCAAGACGGGCCAGAACCGTCTTTGATCCATGTGCAAGTTCGGTGATCAGCTCTGCGAATTCATCTGCGCCGCCCCCCGGGCGCAGGCCGCGTGTGGCGATGCTGCGTTCGTGGATACCGTTTGCGCCTTCGTAGATCGCGCAGATGCGGGCGTCCCGCCAGATCTGGTCAAGCCCGTATTCGGTCAGGTAACCATAGCCGCCCAAGATCTGGATCCCGAGATCAGCGGCGCGGATGCCTGCCTCGGAGCCGAAAACCTTGCACAGCGGGGTCAGGAAATCGCCAAGCGCAGGACGGTCGTTGCGTGCAAGCGCCACCAGCGCGATGTGGCACATGGCCCGCGCGCCCATGGCAAGTCTGCGCTGTTCGTTCAGCATCCGCAGCACATCGGCATGATGATGCAGTTGTGCGGGCGCGCCATCTGCCTGACGGCCTTGTGTGCGCTCGGCGGCATAGGCGGCGGCGATCTCGGCGGCTCGGCTGGCGTGGGCGACCCCTTGCAGCGCCACATCAATTCGGGCGTGGTTCATCAGGGTGAACATAGCCGCAAGCCCTTGGCCTTCCGCGCCGATCAGTTCTGCCCCTGCGCCGTCAAAGCGCATCTGGCAGGTGGGCGAGGCGTGCAGCCCCATTTTGTCTTCGATCCGAGTGACGCTGACCTGTGCCTGTGCGGGGCAAAGGTAGAGCGAAAGGCCCTTCATCCCCGAATCTGCAGGCCCGCTGCGCGCCAGCACCAGATGCAGGATATCGGCGGACATGTCCTGATCGCCGCCAGAGATGAAGATCTTTTCGCCGGTGATTGTCCAGCCATCGCCTGTGTTTTCAGCACGGCAGCGGATGGCGGACAGATCAGACCCCGCCTGTGCTTCGGTCAGACACATGGTGGAGAGCGTATCGCCCGAGGCGAGTTTGGGAATCCAGTGGTCCTGCTGGGCGGGGCTGCCGTATTTCAGCAGTGTCGTAATCGCGCCGGGGACCAGATTGCAGACCATTTGCAGCGCGTGGTTGGCGCCGGAAAACACCTCGGATACTGCCGCCGCGATCAGTGGCGAGGCTGCCATGCCGCCAAACCGTTCGGGCGCTGTCAGGCCTTGCCAGCCATCGCCCGCAAGCTGCGCATAGGCTGCGCCAAAGCCTTCGGGCATCCGCACGCGGCCATTGACCAGCTGTGCATGCTGCTGGTCGCCGATGGCGTTGAGCGGGGCGATGACGCCTTCGGCGAAGCCTGCGAAATGGCCCAGAATATCGCCTGCAAGCTCTGCGTCCCAGTCATCAAGCCTGTTGGCCTGTGCGACATGGTTGAGCGAAAAGAGGATGTCTTCGGTGGGGGCTTTGAAGGCTGTCATGGGCGGCGCTATTTCAGCAAGACAGGGATTTGCACGGGGCCGCGAAAGCCAAAACCGCGCCAGATGACGGCGTCAGTGTCGGGAATTTCCATGTCGGGGAACCGGTCAAACAGGATCGGCAGCATCACCTTGCCAACCGCGCGACGTGCGACATGCGTACCTTGGCAGAAATGCGGGCCGTTTCCAAAGGATTGATGGGGGTTCTTGTCACGGTAGACCTGAAACGCCTCGCCGTTGTCGTAGAGCTCTTCATCGCGGTTGGCGCTGGCTTGGATGGTCATGACCGTGTCACCCTTGGGAATCAGATAGCCGCGAATTTCCGTGTCCTCGGTGACGAGCCTTGATGAGGCCGAGATCGGGGCGACCCAGCGCACGCCTTCTTCAAAGGCTTTGTCCCAACCGTCGTTGCGCTTGACCTCTTCCAACTGGTCGGGGTTGGTCAACAACCCGTAAAGGATGGTGTTGAGCGCATCGCGCGGTTCGTTGATCCCGCCGCCGATGGCGATTTTGATGTTGGCGTAGATTTGCGACATCGCGATCGGATCGTCGGCGTTCAGCATGACCGAAAAGGCCGAGTTGTTGGGCGCGGCGCGGTGGCGGTCCTGAATGCTGTCGAGCAACGCATCAATCGCGTCATTGGCGCGGTCGCTGCGCGCAAAAGGCGCGTCGCGCCAGCCAAAGTTGCCCGCCCCTTCGATCAGCGCTTGCGACCATTCGAGCATGTCTTCATCGCTGGCCTCTTCCATCCCCAGCAGGATCGCAAGGCCGCGCGCGGCGTAGGCACCCGACAGGATTGAAAAGAGGTCAACCACCTCGCCGCGCGGCAGGCGGCCGACATAATCACGTGCGATTTCCTCGTAGCGGGGCATCCAGTCGTTCTGGATCACCCGTGCCGCAAAGGCGGGGGCCATGGCCATCCGTTCGCGGCGGTGTTCTTCGCCGTCCTTGCGCATCAGGGTATGGGCGCGGAAGGCGCGTTTCATGGGGGTGTTTGGGTCGTCCGAGCTGAAGATCTCGGGGTTGTCTTTGACGTATTTGGTATCGGCAGCTTTGGTCAGAAGGGTGCGCCCTGCCGCTTTGACGCGTAGCACAGGGGCCTCGGCGCGCAGACGGCGGTAGATCGGAAACGGATCGCGGTCCAACTGTTCCAGCGTGATCGTATCGTCCAGAGGTGCTTGTTTAGTCATTGTCGCAACCTTTCCGGTGTGGGGGCCTAAACGCTTTCACCCAAAATGCGCAGGGCGTTTTCCTTCAGGATCAGGGGGCGGACCTCGTCTTTGAAGGGCGCGTTTTCGAAATCTGCCAACCAGCGGTCCGGTGTGATCGCGGGCCAGTCGGAGCCGAACAGCATCTTCTTTTTCAGGATCGAATTGGCATAGCGGATGAAGGTTTCGGGAAAGTATTTGGGCGACCAGCCGGACATGTCATAATAGACATTGGGCTTGTGCTGGGCGACGGCGAGGCCTTCTTCGGTCCACGGGAAAGACGGGTGGGCCAGCACGATGGGCATGTCGGGGAAATCAACCGCCACATCATCAAGGTGCATGGGGTTGGAATACTTCAGCCGCATTCCCATGCCGCCGCGCATGCCGGACCCAACACCGGTCTGGCCGGTGTGGAAAAGCGTGATCGCCCCTTCTTCGGCGCATGCTTCAAGCACGGCATAGGCGGTGTCGTGGTCGTTGGGAAAAAACCCCTGCATGGTGGGATGGAATTTGAAACCGCGCACGCCGAATTCGCGCACCAGACGGCGCACTTCGCGCGCGCCAGCCTTGCCCTTGTGCGGATCAACCGAGGCAAAAGGGATAAGGATGTCGTCGTTCTCGGCGCAGATTTTCGCGACTTCTTCGTTCGAATACCGCCGGAATCCCGTTTCGCGTTCTGCATCGACCGGAAAGATCACGGCGGCGATATTGCGTTCGCGGTAGTAGTTGGCGGTGTCCTGCACGGTGGGCAACATGCCCTGCGCGCCTGCGGGATTTTTGAAATAGGCAGCCATGCCAGCCTGAAATTCATTGTACCCGTCATCGCGATGGTTACAGCAGGGTTCTTCTGCGTGGGTGTGAAAATCAATTGCTTTCACCGAGGCGAAATCGACCATGTAATCCTCCCGCATGACCAGTCCGTGCAAAAAAAGATATACAGCAAAACTGTTAACCTATACAACAGTTTTCAGAATTGAGTTTTTTACGGAGAGAATGATGCGGTCTTCGGAGCTGGATACCTCTGTCACACGCGTTGACGTGGACGGCGATATTGCGACCATCGTTTTCAACCGTCCTGACAAGCGCAATGCAATGAACGACGCGCTTGTCGATGCGCTCGACGCTTTCTTCTCCAACCCGCCAGAGGGCGTGAATGCCGTTATTTTACGGGGTGAGGGCGGGCATTTCTGTTCCGGTCTTGATCTGGCCGAACATGAATGCCGCAAACCGATCCCCGGCGTTTTCCATTCACGCAACTGGCACCGTGTGTCCGAGTTGATCGAGTTCGGCGGGCTGCCTGTCATCTCGGTTCTGACCGGTGCGGTCATTGGTGGCGGGCTTGAAATTGCGACATCGACTCACGTGCGGATTGCGGAACCATCGGTGCGGTTTCAACTGCCCGAAGGAAGACGCGGCATCTTTGTGGGTGGCGGGGCGACTGTCCGGGTTGGCCGGATTCTGGGTGCTGACCGGATGCGCGAGATGATGTTGACGGGCCGCAGTTACGGGGCCGAGGATGGACTGGCGATGGGGCTGGCCCATTATGCCGTTGAAGAAGGCGAGGGTCTGGCCCTTGCGCAGAAGCTGGCGCGCCGGATTGCGGATAACGCGCCGTTTTCAAATTACCTGATGATCAATGCGATTTCGCGCATCGGGGATATGTCGCGGAGTGACGGGCTCTTTACCGAGAGCCTTGCGGCAGCAATGTCTCAGTCATCTGATGGCGCAAAAGAAGGGCTGCGCGCCTTTCTTGAGAAGCGGGAGCCAAAATTCAGGTGACAAGAGGCTGGATCAACGCGCAGTGTGAAAAACGCACGACGCACTAACTCAAAATCTTTGGGAGGAGATACCATGAAAAGAAGAGACTTTCTGAAAACCACTGCTGCCAGTGCGCTTGCCGCTGGTGTTGGCCCCAATCTGGCCTTTGCACAGGATGCGACCTTGCGGTTCCACCAGTTCCTGCCGCCTGTCGCACCGCTGCCTGCCGCTGCGTTCAAACCTTGGGGTGAGCGTCTTGAGGCGGCCTCGGGCGGGCGTTTGCGCATCCAGCACTTTGACGCGATGGCCCTTGGCGGGCGTCCGCCTGAATTGCTTGACCAGGCGCGTGACGGTGTTGTCGATATCGCGATGTCTGTTGTGGGCTACACCCCCGGACGATTCCCACGGACCGAGGTGTTCGAATTGCCTTTCATCATGAAAGATTCGATCGCCACCTCACTGGCATTCCAGCAGATGATCGAAGAAGACTTTGCTGAAAGCGAATACGGCGACTTCAAAGTGCTGGCCGGTTGGGTCCACGGCGCGGGCCTGATCCACTCGGAAGAGCCGATTACCCGGCTCGAGGATATGGCGGGCAAAACTCTGCGCGGTCCAACCCGCATCATCAACGATCTGCTGTCCGAGCTGGGTGCTGAACCCGTCGGTATGCCGCTGCCCGCAATCCCCGAGGCGCTGTCCAAAGGTGTCATCAACGGCACGGTTATTCCATGGGAAGTGACACCGTCGATCCGTTTGACGGAACTTGTCAGCAACCACACCGAATTCGGTGGACCAGAGGCGCTCTATACCGCGACGATCATCATGGTGATGAACAAGTCCGCTTATGAAGCGCTGCCAGATGATCTGCGTGAAATCCTCGATGCCGAAAGCGGTGCGGCGATGGCGCAGGCCTTCTCGCAAGTGATGTTCGACTACGATGCACCAGGTCGCGAGATTGCGGTGAATGCAGGCAACAACATCATCACGCTGGATGAAGCCGAGGTGGCGCGCTGGAAAGAAGCCGCACAGCCGGTCATCGACAGATGGGTTGCTGAAATGGATGCCAAAGGCATTGATGGTCAGGCGCTGATTGACCGCGCGAAACAGCTGATCGACGAGAAAACAGCGATGCTTGCGGGCTAGCAGTTTTAGCGATTGATCCGGGCGCCTGCAAAGACGCCCGGATTTTTGCTGCGCTTGGGAGGGTGCAATGTATGTGATGCTTTCACGAATGGCTGGTGTTGTGGCACGCCTTCTGGCGCTTGCGGGCGGTGCGTTGCTTGTGGCGATCGTGGTCCTGACGGTCGTGTCAATTGCCGGGCGCGCGTTGTTTTCAGCCGGTGTCTGCTGTGGCCCGATCCGTGGAATCTATGACTATACCGAGATTGCCGTTGGCGCCGCGATTTTTGCCTTTTTGCCGTGGTGTCAGTACATGAACTCCCATGCGGCTGTTGATCTGTTCAAATCGACATTGCCCGATGTCATGAACCGGTCTCTGAATGTTTTGATTGATGTGGGCATGCTGGTTCTGGCGACGCTGATTGCCCATCGGCTTTGGTTGGGCCTGCTGGATAAACAGCGTTATGGCGAAACCACCCTGATTGCCCAAATCCCTGTTTGGATCGGCTATGCCGCCTGTCTGGTGGGGGCAGTTGGTTTTGTGCTTGTCGCCGCATTTTGTGTGATCCGGTCCGCACGTGGGCTGATCTGGAAAAACGCCCAAATGGAGCCCTTGTCATGAGCGATCTTGCGCTGGCCCTGTGGTCGTTTCCGGCCCTTCTGCTTTTGGTGTTTTTGCGGGTTCCGATTGCCCTGTCGATGATGGCTGTCGGCGTCTGCGGTTCATATCTGATTTACGGCACCTCGCTGCCGGTGCTGAATGCGTTCAAGAATGTCACCTATGGCACGTTCTCGAACTATTCGTATTCGATTATTCCGTTGTTTTTGCTAATGGGCCAGTTTGCGACCCTGTCGGGCATGTCGGCCTCGCTGTTCCGTGCAGCTGAAAGTTTCCTTGGCCACCGCCGGGGCGGTGTGGCGATGTCGGCAATCGGTGCCTGTGCCGGCTTTGGTGCGATATGCGGCAGCTCTCTGGCAACCGCCGCCACGATGGGGCAGGTGGCACTGCCGGAGTTGAAGCGCTATGGATACCCCGGATCCTTGGCGACAGGCGCTTTGGCGGCAGGGGGGACCTTGGGGATCCTGATCCCGCCGTCAGTGATCCTCGTGATCTACGCCATTCTGGCCGAGCAAAATATCGAAAAGCTTTTCGTGGCCGCTCTGGTGCCGGGCATTCTGGCGGCACTCGGTTATATCATCGCGATTTCGGTCTGGATGCGCGTGTCGCCCAATTCCGCGATGGTCAAGGACCGCGTGCCGTGGTCTGAGCGTCTGGTCGCGCTGGGCAAGGTCTGGCCCGTCCTGACGATCTTTGTGGTCGTCGTAGGCGGTATCTATATCGGTGTCTTTACACCGACGGAAGCTGCAGCCGTGGGGGCCGCGGGCACGGGGCTGATCAGTATTCTTTCGGGGCAGATGACATGGGCGAAACTGGGCCAGGCGATCCTTGCGACCGCAAGCGCCTCGGCGATGATATATCTGATTATTCTGGGTGCGGGGTTCTACAACAGCTTCTTGGCACTCAGCCAATTGCCACAGGTCGCCGCAGCCTGGGTCGGGGATGCGGGGCTTTCGCCTTGGGTCGTTTTGGCCGTGGTCCTGTTCATGTATCTGATTTTCGGCTGTGTGATGGACAGCCTGTCGATGGTGCTTTTGACGGTGCCGATTATCTATCCGATTATGATCGTGCTGGATTTTGGCATGTCGCCGCAGGATTTCGGGCTGTGGTTCGGCATTCTGGTGCTGATCGTGGTCGAGGTCGGGCTCATCACGCCACCGGTGGGTCTGAACCTATTCATTATTAACGGGATGGCCAAGGACACGCCGATCAAGGAAACCTATAAAGGCGCGTTGCCATTCGTGATCACCGACCTGATCCGCGTGGTCATCCTGACCGCGTTTCCGGCGATTACGCTTTGGCTGGTCTGGTTTATCGACAGCTTCTAGACAGCGATGACCGCAGGATCATCGCTGTAAAGACGGGCGAGCGTCTCTGCGCGGTTGCTGCGCAGGGCGCGCTGGTTGAGCGAGCCTTTTTCGGTCACTTCGCCTTTGTCGAAACTGGGCTGTTCGGTCAGCACGATGATCCGCCGCACGCGGCTGGCAGATCCGGTGGCGGCCTTGGCGGCCGCTGCCAGTTTCTCGGTCAAGGCGGCGCGCAGCGCGATCGCATCCATCTGTGCGGCGGCGGGTGACAAAAGCACCATCGCGCCAAGTTGGGCCTCATCCTCGCCGGTGATCACAGCGTCACGGATCAGCCCGTCCATCGCATCGACCAATCCGGCGCGCACGGCACCGACGGCCACCCATGTGCCGGTGGAGAGTTTGAAGTTTTCCGCGATCCGCCCGTCAAAGAAGAACCCTTTCGAGAAATCATCGGGGTCAGCAGGGCGCAGGGCGTCGCCCATGCAGTAGTAGCCTTCTTCGTCAAATGCTTTGCTGGTCTGTTCGGGGTCGCCATAGTAGCCCGGAAAGATCGTGGGGCCTTTGATGCGCGCCTCGAGCTTGCCGCCATTGGGGACAAGTTTCAGCGCCAGCCCCCGCGAGATGACACCGACATTGCCGGATTTTTCCTGCGGTTCGGTGCAAGCCAGCGCGAAGGGTGCAGTCTCGGTCGCACCAAGCCCTGTGGCCAGCAATACTTCATGGCCGGTGGTCGCACGCCCTGCGGCGCGCAAACGGTCCCATGTGCGCTGGGCCATGCCCGCACCGGCATAGAACATCATGCCAAGCTTGCCAAAGAAGGTCTGCGCAAGGGCAGGGTCCGCCTCAAGCTGGTCAACCAGCATGTCGTAGCCCATGGGCACGTTGAAGTACCATGTGCAGGATATTTCGCGCAGGTTGCGCAGGGTTTCGTCAAACTTGCCCGGCACAGGGCGGCCATCGTCGATGTAGTAGCTGCCGCCATTTGTCATCACCAGATAGAACACCTTGTTACCTGCCGCGGTGTGGTTCCATGGGCCCCAGTCCAGAACGACGGGCGGTTCTTTGGTCAGGAAGCGGTAGCAATCGCGCACGACGGCCTGCATGGCACAGATCATGCGGTTGGTATTGATCACCGCCTTGGGTGATCCGGTAGACCCTGAGGTGAAGAGGTATTTTACCACCGTATCGGGGGTCAGATTGGTGCGGGCGGCTTCGGCGGGCGCGGGGTCTGTCGCAAGCAGGCTATCGAAGCTGACGGCCCCATCCACAAGGTTGCGCAGATTGATCACCTTGCGGTCTGGCGCGCTGATCGCGTCTAATGCCTTGGCGAATTGCCCCCCATCGTCGGCGAAAAGTGCGCCGGGATTAAGCAGCGTGGCGATATTGCGCAGCTTGGCGTGATCGGTCGAAACCAGCGCATAGGCGGGAGAGAGCGGCGCATAGGGCACACCTACGTAAGCGCAGGCCATGCCAAGAAGTGCATGTTCAAGGCTGTTCTCAGAGAGCACCAGCAGGGGGCGGTCTGGCCCAAGTCCCATGGCCAGCAGGCCCGCGCCAATCGCTTTGGCCATCGTGCGCCCTTGGGCATAGGTGATATGCCGCCAGTCGCCGCCATCCGCGCGGCGCGCAATCCAGGTGGTATCCGGGGTTTCTTCGGCCCATTTGTCGAGATAGTCGGCCAGTAATTGGGGGTGATCCGGCAGGTCGCCTTGCTGCCGGATGATGACCGTGCCGTCGTCGCGGCGTTCGTAGTCAAAAGCGGGGTTCCAGAAATCGGCGGAGGCAGAGGTCTGTGCCGTCATGGCCTTGGGTCTTTCTAGCGTGGTGCCATCCGGATTGCGCCATCCAGACGGATGACCTCACCGTTGAGCATCGGGTTGCGGGTGATGTGATCGACCAGTTCGCCGTATTCGGCGGGATCGCCCAGACGGGACGGGAACGGCACCTGTGCGCCAAGCGAGGCCTGCACTTCTTCGGGTAGTTCGCGCAGGAGCGGCGTGAGGAAAAGCCCCGGTGCGATGGTGCAAACGCGGATGCCCTTGTCGGCCAGATCGCGGGCCATCGGCAGGGTCATGCCCACGATGCCGCCTTTGCTCGCAGAGTAGGCCAACTGCCCGATCTGCCCGTCATAGGCCGCGACCGAGGCTGTGTTGATAATCACACCGCGCGCGCCATCCGCGTCAATCGGGTCTGCTGCCACCATACGCGCGGCCGCCTGACTGGCGCAATTGAAGCTGCCGATCAGGTTCACGCGGATCACGCGGTCGAACATATCTGCGTCGTGGGCTTCGCCGCGCGACACGGTTTTGGCTGCGGCAGCGATGCCTGCGCAATTGACCAGAACGCGGGTCGCGCCATGGGTGGCCTCGGCCTTGGCAATCCCGTCTGCGACAGATTGGGGGTTTGAAACATCGACGGCGGCAAATGTGCCGCCGACCTTGTCGGCCTGTGCTTGCCCCGCGGTCGCATTCATATCAAAGATCGTGACCTTCAGCCCGCTGGCTGCAAGTCTTTCAGCGGTTGCGGCCCCAAGGCCAGAGGCCGCACCTGTGACGATTGCGCCATGTCCCGACCAGTCCTGCATTACAGGCCCTCCTTATCTGTGAGGCGGATTTTTTTCAAAAGCTGCATCAGCGTTTCTTTGTCCGAAGCGGAGAGATCGGCCAGAAGGCGATCTTCATGTGCCTGAACCGTTGCCAGAGTGTCGTGATAGGCCAGTTGACCATCCGGCGTGGCAACCAGCGCCTGTATGCGGCGATCATCAGGCACAACGCTGCGCGTCAGAAAGTTGCGGCGTTCAAGTTCGTCAATGATGGCAACGAGGCCGGAGCGTTCGATCCCGAGCATCCTTGCGAGGCTGCTTTGGCTGATATTGGGGTGGGCGACGACCAGTGACAGCGCCGAGAAAGTGCGTGGCGAAAGCCCGCCCTCGCCAAGTGCTGCGCGAAAGTCCTTCTGGATTGCCACATAGGCCCGTTTCATGTTGTAGCCAATCAACGTCTCGAGATCTGAGACGACGGGTGTCGTGTCGGTCTTTATCTGTTTCGCAGCCGCGCGAGGTGCCATGATGTGCCTCCCTAAGTCTCTCGACAGACATAGCGTATATTGTTAAGTAGGTAAACAGTTTTGCACACGTGCCACAGAAAGGATGACTGTGATGAACTTGCCCGAACCAAAGCTTGTCTGGGTCACTGATCTGACGGTTCATCTGGACCCGATCCGCGCGATGGGGCAGGGCCGTGCTGGTGGGCGCCGGATCATACCGATTGTGGGCGGTACGATGGACGGCCCGCAACTGAAGGGCCGGATTCTGAACGTCGGGGCAGATTGGCAGACCATCTTTGCTGACGGTCTGGCGGAACTGGACACACGCTATGCGCTGGAAACCCATGACGGTGCCACGATCGAAATCGTGAACTACGGGTTTCGTCATGGCCCGCAAGAGGTGATCGCCGCTATTGCGCGCGGCGAGGACGTCGCGCCCGACAGCTATTACATGCGCACCCATGCAAGGCTGGAAACCGGCGATAGCCGCTACGGCTGGGTGAACCGCACACTGTTTGTCGGGGTCGGCGCGCGCAAAGAGCAAAGCGTGCTGATGCGGCTTTACGCGCTGATGTAGGCCGCACTAGAACCGGATCAGACGTGCGCTATTGCGCCAGAAGCGCGACCCGCGCATGAACAGCGTCATGGTCCGAGAGTGGGCGTCCGTTGGGATCGAGCGACGCCAGCACACCCTTTGACAGGCAAGTCACCCCACGCCCGCATATCCAGTCGAGCTTCATCTGGCGTGCCGGGTGCCGCGTGATCAGACTGGGGCGGGTCGTCATTCCGTCGGCCGTGAAGGACCAGTCGTAGCCTTCTGCTGCGGCATTGGCAAAGAGGGCTTCATCGCGCCAGTCAAAGTCGGGCGGCATGTGGTTGCCCGTGTTCAGGTCACCGCCGATCACAACCGGCAGACCGGGGGCAAAAGCATCGACTTTTGCCATCAGCAGGTCGAACTGTTTGGCGCGGTGCGCGCCATCCGCGTTGCTTTCAAGGTGGGTCGAGACAACGCATAACGGGCCGTTGATTGTCGGAACGACCGCTGCAATCGCATTGCGCCCACCCACACGTGGCTGGCCCGCATCACCGCCCGCGTCGGGGGTGAACCAATGGCCGTGATCGTCAAGGCGGATCATTGTTACTCTCTCAAAAGGGACAGCGCTGAGAATTGCGTTGCCGTGCCATCCGCACGCGTTGAAATCATCATCGCAAAACGCTTGCTCGGTCGGACCACCAAGATCCATCTCATAGAACTCCACCCCGAAGGCGTAGGTCATCCCAAGCGCCTGCGCCATGTCGGCTGTGGTATGGCGCTGCTTGGTACGGGCCATGCCGTGGTCCATTTCGGACAGCAGAACGATTTGCGGGGCAATGCCGGACAGATGGGCGGCGCTGTCTTGCGGAAAGAGGCAGCGTTCGAGGTTCCATGCAACAATGGGAAAATCTGCGGGAAGCCGTTGCGCGCGGGCAGTCCCGCCCTGTTGCACGGCGTTCAGCCCCGGCAGACTTGCCAGTAGGGCGCGATGCGCCGCAGAGGTGCGCGGTGCGGCCATGATCAGGCTGCGATCCGCGGCGCTGACGATCTGCAATGTATCCACTGTGGGGGTCATAGGCGCTTGCCGTCGGTGGCGTTGAAAAGGCAGACAGCATCAGGCCTGACCGACAGGCGCTGCAGGCCGGTTGCCGCTGCGATGTCGTTGCTGACATGCACCGTCACGGAATGCGCGCCAAGCGTGCCGTGCAGCAGCCGGTGCGCGCCAAGCTCTTCGATGATCTGCACGTCCATGGACAGCGGGCCGGTTGCATCAAGGATAAAGTCTTCGGGCCGGATGCCTGCCGTCACTGCACCCTGTGCCGGAGCGGCGCAGAGCGGCTGGTCGCCCAGCATGACCTGACCGTCCGTCATCTCTGCCGGAAACAGGTTCATCGGTGGTGCCCCCATGAACGCGGCCACAAAGGTGGATGCAGGGTTGTGATAGACCTCGGAGGGTGTGCCGATCTGTTCGATCCGGCCCGCGTTCATGACGATGATCCGGTCAGCCATCGTCATCGCCTCGACCTGATCGTGGGTGACGTAGATCGACGTGACACCAAGGCGGCGCTGCAAGGCCTTGATCTCGATCCGCATTTGATTGCGCAGTTTGGCGTCAAGGTTCGACAGGGGTTCATCAAAGAGAAACAGCGCCGGATCGCGCACGATGGCGCGACCCATGGCCACCCGCTGGCGCTGGCCGCCCGACAACTGGCTTGGCTTGCGATCAAGGTAGTCGCCAAGGTTCAGCAAGGCCGCCGCCTCATCGACTTTCTGCGCGATTGCCTGCTTGGATGTACCGCGGTTTTTCAGGCCGTAACCGATATTCTTGCGTACCGTCATATGTGGATACAGGGCGTAGTTCTGGAACACCATGGCGATGTCGCGTTCAGCGGGTTCGACGTTGTTCACCACGCGTCCCGCAATCTGCAATTCACCCGATGTGATGTCCTCAAGCCCTGCCACCATGCGCAAGAGCGTGGACTTGCCGCAGCCCGACGGGCCGACAAGGACCGTGAATTCGCCCTCGGCGATCTCAAAGCTGGTGGGGTGTAGCGCCTCGAACCCGTTAGGGTAGGTCTTGCCGATATTGTTGAGTTGCACCTGTGCCATGTTTATTGCCTATTTGTCGGATTCAGTGAGGCCCTTGACGAACCAGCTTTGGAAAAACACCACCACAAGAACCGGTGGAATGACGGCCACGAGGGCCAGAACATTGGAGCGCCCGAACTCGGGCACCACCGCACCTTCGAGAACCTGCACGATCTGTTTGATACCCCGCACAAGCGTGTACATGTCTTCATCTGTCGTGATCATCGTGGGCCAGAGGTATTGGTTCCAGCCATAGACGAACATGATGATGAACATGGCCGCGATCATCGTCTGGCTGAGCGGCACAAGGATATCGATGAAGAATTTCACAGGCCCTGCACCGTCGATGCGCGCGGCCTCGACCAGTTCTTCGGGGACTGAGCGGAAGAATTGCCGGAAAAAGAAGGTGGCCGTCGCAGAGGCGATCAGCGGGATGATCAGTCCTTGGTAGGTGTTGAGCATGCCAAGCCACTGCACCACCTCGTAAGAGGGCAGGATGCGGACTTCGAGCGGCAAAAGCAGCGTCGTAAAGATCAGCCAGAAGGCAAAAGTGGCAAAGCGCAGGCGGAAGTAGACGATGGCATAGGCTGCCATCATCCCGAGGACGATCTTGCCAAAAGCAAAGCCGATGCCAAGGATCATGCTATTCTTGAGCATCGACAGACCGGTGTTTTCACCGGAAAAGCCGGAGGCCTCGAACATTGCTTTGCGAAAATTGTCATCCAGCTGGTCGCCAATCGTCAGTGACGGGCCGGTGCGGATGATTTCGGTGTCCGGCACGGTTGTCATCTGCAACAGCATTAACAGCGGCAGTATCATGAACAGGCTGCCCGCAATGAGAACAGCGTGATCGAGCACGGTCGACAGCTTGAGGTTACGCATTTTTCCGACCCTTATGTATAGTGGATGCGTCTGTCGATCAGACGGAACTGGAAGATCGTGAGCGCCAGCACCAGCACCATGAGGATGACCGATTGAGCTGAAGACCCGCCAAGGTCATTGCCGCGAAAGCCGTCGACATAGACCTTGTAGACCAGTGTCATCGGGTTGTTGCCCGGCTCTCCTTTGACGACCGTGTCAACGATGCCGAAGGTGTCAAACAGCGAATAGGTGATGTTGATGATCAACAGAAAGAAACCGGTTGGTGCCAACAGTGGAAAGGTCACGTCCCAGAACCGCCTTGAGGCCGAGCCGTTATCAATCAAAGCGGCTTCGCGCACCGAACGCGGGATCGATTGCAGGCCGGACAGAAAGAAGATGAAGTTCACCGGTACCTGTTTCCAGACCGAGGCAAGGATCATCGAAAAGGCGGTATCGTTGAAGTTGACCCCGACCATGTAATCATGGCCGAAAAACCCGAAGAATTCGGTGAGCGGCCCCCAGCTTTGGTTGAACATTATGACGGCGATGAAGCCCGCCACCGGAGGGGCGACTGCATAAACCCACATCAGCAGGGTCCGGTAGGTGCGTGCGCCGCGCAGCACCTTGTCGGCCTTGACGGCAAGAACCAGGGCGATGGCCAGCGAAAAGAAGGTGACCAGCAATGAAAAGACCACGGTGAAGGACGCAATCCTGCGATACTCGCGACTGCCGAAAAGGTCGATGTAGTTTTGCAAGCCCACGAATGTGGAGCCAAAGCCGAAGGGGTCTTGCAGGTAGAACGAAGACTGCAAAGCCACGACCGTCGGCCAATAGAAAAAGACCGCGATGATCACAAGCTGGGGCAGCAAGAGCAGCACAGGTAAAGAGACAGTCGTAAATCCGGCCCGTTTCATAAGTGTTCCTTCTGGTACGTGAGAACGGCCGCCTTTTCCGGCGGCCGTTCGGGTATTATTGGATGATTTGGCGCTAGCCTTGGGTCTGCGCGAAGCGTGACAGAAGCTGATTGGCTTCTTCTTCGATCGTCGCAAAAGCGTCCTCGACCGATGTTTCACCGGTCAGGATGCGGCCGTATTCACGGTTCATCACGTCACGGATCTGCACGTAAAAGCCCATGCGGTACCCGCGGGTGTTTTCGCCTGCGGCAAGTGACAGCTGCTTGATGCCGATCTCAGCGGCAGGTTGCTCTGCGTAATAGCCTTCGGCAGCGGCCATCTCATAGGCGGCTTCGGTGATTGGCACGTAGCCCGTCTCCTTGTGCCACAACACCTGTGTTTCAGGCGCTGTCAGATACTCGAAGAACCGTGCTGTTGCTGCATTTTCCGCGTCAGATTTGCCGGACATGGCAAACAGCGCCGCGCCACCGATGAAGGTCTGCTTTGGCTCTGATGTGACGGCTTCCCAGTAGGGCAGGTAGGTTGCGGAGAAATCGAACCCTAGGTCCTTTTGTGCAAGACCGCCGAAGGACCCCGACGAGCCGAGCCAGATTGCAACCTTGCCCTCTTCGAATGGTGTCTGGTTGTCGCCCCAGCCGGTGCCATACCATTCAAAATAGCCCGCATCCTGCCATTCGGTCAGCGCGGTGAAATGGGCCTTGATGGCATCGTTGTTGACGAGGATCTGTGTGTCCAGACCGCCGTAGCCGTTGTCGTTTGTCGCGAAGGGCAGGTTGTGGCGGCTGTGGAAGTTTTCAGTGAAGATCCATGGCAGGTGGGATTGTGCCAGCGGGATATAGCCTGCGGCTGCCAGGGCCGGTGCAGTTGTTTCCTGGAACTCTTCCCATGTTGCGGGCGGTGTGACGCCGGCAGCTTCGAGCGCATCGACATTGTAGTACATGATGGGCGAGGAAGAGTTGAACGGCATGCCGATCATTTTGCCGTCGCTGTCGGCGAAGAAGTAACGCACGCCGGAAATGTAATCTTCGATGTTGAAGTCTACGCCGTTGTCGGACAGCAGATCCTGCACGGGGATCGTGGCACCTTTCGCGCCGATGACCGTTGCGGCACCGGCATCAAACACCTGCATGATGTGCGGCTGTTCGCCCGCACGGAACGCGGCGATACCAGCAGTCAGGGTTTCTTCATAAGTACCCTTGAACACAGGTGTCAGCCGGACATCATCCTGAGAGGCGTTGAAGTTCTCGGCGATCTGGTTGACGGATTCACCAAGAGCACCGCCCATGGCGTGCCAGAGCTCGATCTCGGTCTGCGCAGAGGCAGCTGTGGTCAGCGCAAGTGACATGACGGCGCTGGTAAGCGTAATACGGGACATTTACGTTCCTTCCATTGAACATTGCCGCTTGGGCAAAAAGAGATGGTTGTCTGTGGAAGGGGGCGCAAAACCTGTCTGGCAGAGCCGTCTGTCCGGCCGAATGAAACTACCGCAGCAGGGCCCCCACCCACACTACCAACGCTCCAATGGTCCCCGAAGGTCACGCGTATTTAACAAACATGCAAAGTTTTTGTAACATCGCAGAGGTTGTAGTGCGTGTGGTGCATTACTCGTGTCATACAACGGTTCAGGTCAGATTTTAAACCAGTAAGAAGGCACCACAATATACTGTAATTAATAAATAAAATGCGCCCGTGGAAGTGATCCACAGGCGCAATAGTGGTCTTGTTTACGGGTGTGGTCAGGGTTGTATTGCGAAGAACATCGTCTCACCTGAGTGGTCATCTACACCATCGTTGTCTGTCGAGACCCACATGGTCCCGTCGTCGGTGATGGCCAGACCCTCGACCTTGTCCAGAACGTAGCCGCCCGTGGAGGTCAGCGCAGGTAGCAGATCAACAACCAGTTCGGGCTCCAGAACCGCAGGGGTTTCGCCCAGTGCAACCATGCCATCCATCGCGCTCAGCGGCACGCTGGTGATCTGCTTGGTCACGGCACGCGCATCAAGCTGGTTGTCGCGCTCGATGAAGTAAACTCTGTCATCATGGGCTGTGATTTCGGACAGTCCCACCCAGCCTGTTGCGGGCACGGTCAGCGGATAATGGATGACGGACCATTCCTCGCTGTCGAGGTTATACCCCAACACCTTTGCGTGGTTTGCCGGATCATCGCGCCATTCGCGCTGCACGGCGATGTAAAGCATATCGCCCACCCGCGTGATGCCTTCGAACCCGAAGCGGGCTTCGACGGCAAGCAGTGCGTTGGGCAAGGTGATGAAGTCTTCAATCGCGCCATCAGATCCGACGTGGTAGATCGCGTGCGGGACAAGGCGGTCGGAGCGACCTTCGGACGCGATCCAGAAACCGCCCTCACCATCCAGCGTGATACCTTCCATGTCCATCAGCTGGGCCGGCTGGCCTTCGCGCGTGACACGGATGGCATCGACGATCTGCGCGGGTGTCTGGCTGACGTCGATGTGGAAGATTGTCGGCTGCATTGCGTAAAAGCTGTCGTTGACTGCGTAGATCGTCCCGTCCTCGGCAGCGACCTGACCGGAAATCGCCCCCCAACCGGTCAGCGTCTCCATGCCTGCGGATGTCAGATGCGGATAGGTGGCAGGCGCGTCCTGATATTCAAAGATCATGACATGGGCGCGCGGGCCCGCGTCGTCGGTCTCATTGGCAGAGATCAGCAGGTTACGTTCCGGAATGGTCACATAGCCTTCCGGCCCGATGCCCGATGGTAGCAATTGGGCCAACACGGGTGCGGCGGGGTCGGTGATGTCATAAACACCGACGACCGATGCGCGTTCCGCGCCGACGAAGACGTAAGGTGTGCCGCCGAAGGTATCGAAGGTCACGCTTTCGGGTTCCACACCCTTGTTGCCTGAACGTTCCTCAGGGTAGTGGCCGATCTGGATGATCGCATTTTCGAAATCCATCCCGCTTTCATAAACAAGGTCACCGTCCTGGCTGAAGATCGTCCAGCCGCGCGATCCACCGTCCATGTCGCCTTCGTTGGCCATGGCGAAATGGGTGTTGTCGATCCAAGTGATGCTGTCGGGTTCGCGCGGGACAGTGATGGTCTGGTCAAACACCAGCGCGCCTTCTTCTTCTGTATCGACGCCTTCAAGCGTTACTTCGCCGGCAGAGAAGTGGCTCAGCACCGCGCCCGCGGAGGACAGAACGACAATGTGGTTGTTTTCCTGCAGGGTGACCACAACTTCGTTTTCGGCGTTGATCGAGACAAACTCGGGCTCGGGGTCTTCGGGGGCGATATCGGCCAGACCGGTGATATCAGCGACGCGGGCTGTGGCGCAGTCGATCAGGCCGTCGGCGGTCAGGTCAACCATGAAGACAGAACCGGCAGGCATCTGGCCGACGCGACCATCGCCAAGGTCCTCGTCGCGTTCGTTTTCAATGGCCACTGCAAGGTATGACCCGTCCGGCGCGATGCCCACGCTGTCAGGCTGGCCCGGCAGGTCGCAACGGCCGACTTCCTGTTGTGTGGTCATGTCGATTTCGACAAGAAAGCCTGAGGGTTCAGTGTAGCTGGGGGATGTGTTCACACCGGCCAGCGCGTAGTTGCCGATAACGGCCACAGATGTCGGTTCGCCGTCGGGCGTGAATACACCGGCTGCGACAGGGTTTGCCGGATCGGTGATGTCGATGAAGCCGATCGAGGCGCCCGGGCTGTCTGTGTAGACCAAGGTCATGCCATCTTCGGAGGCCGCGATGATCTCGGCAGACGTCTCCTCCGCTTCGGGCAGGTTGTCTGCGACCATGAAAGAGGCGATGCGGTTGAAGTTCATGTCCTGCGCGAATGCGGGGGCCGCAAGCAGGGCAAGGGCGGACGTCATCGTCAGCGAGCGATAGGTCATTCGTTCTTCCTGTGTGATATCAAATTGACAGGCGGAAAATGACCTATGACCAAGAACAAAAAGTCACAGCTGTGCGACAGATTTGTAAAATCATGATGGAAAGGATGTGGCGGACGCTTCCGAAGCCAAGCCAATGGCGTGGTTCTTCATTCTTGCGGCCTCGTAAGGCGGCCTTGGCATCGGTTTAGCCTATGACACGGTTCTGGGGTGCAGCGACTGCCAGAGCGGACGGCGAGGGTCCCGACCCTAGGATAATGCGACCAAGGCACCGCGTGATTGAATAACCTTTGACGCCAGCTGCGCGCCACTTCTGACGGCCTCGGATAGTGGTGCGCTGCGGATTGCTGCGGCGAGAAAGCCTGCGTTGAAGCTGTCACCGGCGGCTGTCGTGTCGACCACGTCCTTCACGGCAACAGGGTCATGCCACGCCCCATGACCTCCGTCACAGGTGAACATCGCACCGGCACCGTTCTTGACCACAACTGTCTGCGCGCCTGCGGCGGCATAGCGCCATGCGGTTGCTTCGGGGGCGCGGTCGTTGAACCATGTGGCTTCATCTTCATGCGATGGCATGACCATCGTGCTGATCGCAGCACTCGCCATGATTTCATCGCGCATCTCTTGCGGATCGGACCAAAGCGCCGGCCGCAGATTGGGGTCGAAGACGATCTGACCCCCCCGCGCACGCAGCGCAACGAGGGCATCCCGCAGGTGGGCACGGTCTTGGGGCGGGAGGATCGCGAGGGTTATGCCAGAAAAATAGGCGTAGTCGGCATCTTTGAGGACTGCTTCCAACACTGTATTGTCCTGCGCCAGCGTGCGCGCAGCACTTTGTCCGCGCCAGTAGCTGAAACTGCGCTCACCGTTGTCCAACTGAATGAGATAAAGACCGACACTGCGGTCATTGCGCTGCACGATATGGTCAACGCCGAGCCCTGCTTGGCGCAGGAAGGCCAGCATTTGTCGGGATGCAGAATCGCCGCCCAAGGCTGTGAAATAATCCACCTGATGTTCCGCGCCGAGCAAGCCGCGCAGGTACCAAGCGGTGTTCATCGTATCGCCCGCGAATCCCATCTGGAACTGGCCGGTGATATCGGTGGGCGCCATTTCGATCATGCACTCACCGATGCAGACGGTGCGTGTCACGTGTCAGTTTCCTGAAAGAAGCTGTGTTGCTGTTTCTTGACCTCGTCGATCAGGACGACAATGCGCGACAGGTGTTCTGTCATCGCGGCTTCGGCAGCATCTGCATCGCCAGCTGAGATGGCATCCAGAATTGCGATATGTTCCTGAAGCGCCAACTGCTGGGAAGTTGTATTCAACGATAGCATGCGAATGCGGTCCATATGCGCCTTGCTTTCGTGGATCAGATCCCAAACGAAGCGGACATCGGCTAGCTCACAGATGGCGATATGGAATTCCTCATCCAGCGCATGGAACATGTCGCGGTCTTTTGCTGCGATGGCGTCTTTTTGGCGGGCGATCAAAGTATGCAAGGGGGCAAGGGCCTGC
Source organism: Yoonia sp. R78084 (assembly GCF_044595625.1). Lineage (NCBI taxonomy): Bacteria > Pseudomonadati > Pseudomonadota > Alphaproteobacteria > Rhodobacterales > Paracoccaceae > Yoonia > Yoonia sp. R78084. Next base: position 1,837,513 of record NZ_CP138993.1, on the reverse strand, counting down.
GCCGTTGCTGTTTCACATGCTTTGCGGCAGGTTTTGACTTCAAGTGCTGTGCGGATGAATTGCGCACGCAGCACGGCTTCTTCCGAGATCAGGCTGACAGTTGTCCCGCTTTGCGGGCGAATTTGCAGAAACCCTAGTTTGGCCAGCCGTTTGAACGCTTCCCGAACGGGTTGCCGCGAGACCCCCATCATCCTTGAAACTTCGGTTTCGGAAATCTTGGTTTGCGGGGGCAACTCCAGTGTCAGGATGCGTTGCTGGAGCGTGTCGAATACCTGATCTGCAACAGTGGGTTGTGGCTGCTGTCTGATCAAAGGCAAGGAAATGTCCATTGTCCCCGGTAGAATTGGACCGTTCATTGTCATGGCCGTCTCTCCATTCGGCAGGCTTTGTTCCATTATCCTGCAGAAAGTTCCAACATGCAACTAGGATATTAGTTGACAGATTTTTTACTGCAAACTAGGATACTAGTTAACGACGGGCCAAAAGCATGTCCGACGGCCGGGGGGATTGATGGCTTTACTTGACGAGAATCGTTTATTTCCGACGGATCCGGTGGTTCGTGGGCTGGCCCGTGAACTGTACGAAGGGGTCAAGCACCTGCCGATCATCAGCCCGCATGGCCATACCGATCCGCGCTGGTATGCCGAGAACGACGCATTTCCTGACCCTGCCAAACTGTTTGTCACGCCTGATCATTATGTTTTCAGGATGCTGCATAGTCAGGGTATCGCCCTTGAAGACCTCGGTGTGCCCCGCGTTGATGGCGGGCCGACGGAACAGGACCCGCGCAAAATCTGGTCGCTGTTTGCCAGCAACTATCATCTGTTCCGCGGTACACCGTCGCGCATTTGGATCGATCACGCGCTACAAGAGGTGTTCGGCGTGACAGAGCGCCTGTCGGCAGGGTCGGCGAACGCGATCTATGATCATATTGACGACTGTCTGAAGCAGGACGCATTTCGGCCGCGGGCCCTGTTTGAGAGATTCAACATCGAGGCGATCTCGACCACTGAAAGCGCCATTGATGATCTGAAGTGGCACAAGATGATCCGCGACAGCGGGTGGAGCGGCAATGTCGTGACGGCCTATCGTCCCGATTCTGTCATTGATCCGGAATTCGACGGGTTCGCGGACAACGTCGCAAAGATGGGTGACATGGCGGGCGAGGACACCACTTGTTGGTCTGGCTATCTGGCGGCACACCGCAATCGCCGCGCCTATTTCAAGCAGTTTGGCGCGACCTCTTCAGATCACGGTCATGCAAGCGCACGCACCGAAGATCTGCCGCAGGATGAAGCGGCGCAACTGTTTGATCGGGCGTTGCAGGGCAAATGCAGCGCCGAAGAGGCCGACCGCTTTCGCGGTCATATGCTGACCGAAATGGCGCGCATGTCGCTGGACGACGGGTTGGTTCTACAAATCCATCCGGGCGCAGTGCGCAACCATGCAGCGGGCGTGATGGCGCGCTTTGGCTGTGACAAGGGATACGATATTCCCATGCGGACCGATTATGTCACAGCCCTCCGCCCGCTTTTGAATGCGGTCGGTGGAGAGGCGGGGCTCACGATCATTCTATTCACGCTGGATGAGACATCCTATGCGCGCGAACTGGCCCCTTTGGCCGGTGTCTATCCTGCGCTGCGTCTGGGCCCGCCGTGGTGGTTTCATGACAGCTATGAGGGGATGATGCGGTTCCGTGAAATGGCGACGGAAACGGCCGGTTTTTACAACACAGTCGGGTTCAATGATGACACCCGCGCCTTTTGCTCAATTCCCGCGCGGCACGATGTGGCGCGCAGGGTTGACTGTTCGTTTCTTGCCACACTGGTCGCTACGGGCCGGTTGGACAGGGATGAAGCGCCCGAGGTTGCGTATGACCTCAGCTACCGGCTTGCAAAACAGGCCTACAAGCTCTGACGAGCATTTTCTGGGAGGAAAAAATGACTTACACCAAGACACTCGCTGCGGCCTTGCTGGCCACTGTCGCGACCGTCTCTATCGCGTCCGCCTGCGAGACGACACTGCGGTCGTCCGACACGCATCCTGACGGGTATCCCACGGTTGCGGCGGTCGCGGAAATGGGACGGCTCTTGGAAGAGCGTACCGGAGGCCGTTTGTGCATCGAAGTGTTCCACTCTGCCCAACTGGGCGAGGAAAAGGACACAATCGAACAAACACAGTTCGGCGTAATCGACATGAACCGTGTCTCGCTTGGGCCGTTTAACAACATTATCGAGGAAACGCAGATCCCGTCGCTGCCCTATATCTTCCGTTCGACCACGCATATGCACACGGTCATGGACGGTCCTGTCGGCCAGCAGATCCTTGATGCGTTCACCGATCACGATCTGGTTGGTCTGGCCTTCTACGATGGCGGATCGCGCAGTTTCTATAATTCCGAGCGCCCGATCAGATCAGTTGAAGATCTGGAGGGAATGAAGTTCCGCGTTATGCAGTCGGATATGTTTGTCGACATGGTTTCGGCGCTTGGGGCCAATGCCACACCGATGCCTTATGGTGAGGTTTATTCCTCGATCCAGACCGGCGTGATTGACGGGGCAGAGAACAACTGGCCGTCATATGACAGTTCAGGCCACTTCGAGGTGGCACCTTACTATACGCTCGACCAGCACCTGATCGTGCCCGAAGTCCTCGTCATGGCGAAATCCACCTTCGACGGGCTGAGCGCAGAGGATCAAGAGATCGTGCGGCAGGCTGCCAAGGACTCTGTCCCGGTCATGCGCGAGCTCTGGGCTGCGCGTGAAGCTGAATCCGAAGCACGCGTGCGTGCGGCGGGCGTCGAGATCATTGCTGATATCGACAAGACGCCGTTCATTGAAGCGATGGTGCCGGTCTACCAGAAGTATGTCACTTCGCCGGTATTGCAGCAAATGGTCGCCGATATTCAGGCCACCCAATAATCGCACAATCGGCCCGCCGCTTTCACGTGGCGGGCCGGTTTTCACGGGGAACATCATGCAGCGGACAATGGAAAAAATAGCGGTCTGGACAGGGCATCTTGCCCGGCTTGCCTTGTGGGCCGCAGGCATCGGGCTTGTTCTGATGACCTTGCTGATCGCCGCGCAGGTGGTGTGGCGCTATGTCCTGAACGACAGCATTGTCTGGACCGAACCCGCCTCTGTCATGATCATGGGGTGGTTCATCTTTCTGGGTGCTGCCGTGGGTATCCGCGAAGGCTACCACCTGTCCTTTGACGTTCTCCTTTATTTGCTCCCTTTGCGCGCCAAGCTGATCCTGTTCTCGATTTCGGACATTGCTGTGACGGCTTTCGGGGCCGGAATGATCTGGTACGGATGGCAACTGGCGGCGCGCACAGCAGGTAATATGCTGCCAAGCCTGGGGATATCGGGTGCGTTCGATTTCGCACCGATTGTCGCCGGTGGTGTCCTGATCGTTCTGTTTTCTATCGAGCGCGTGTTCCGCCGCGCGGCGGGCCTGCCCACGGCGCGTTTCGGCGACGATTCGGGGCCTGCGTAGCATGGAGCTTTATGTCCTCTTCGGGTCATTCGTTGTCCTGCTGCTGATTGGCACGCCTGTTGCGTTCTGCCTCGGGATCTCCAGCTTTGCGACGATCGCCTATCTGGACCTGCCGCCTGTTGTGGTGTTCCAGCGGTTGAATTCCGGCGTATCGGTCTTTGCCCTGATGGCCATTCCGTTTTTCATCTATGCAGGCGATCTGATGGTCCGTGGTGATATCGCGCGGCGCTTGGTGGCACTTGCCAGCGGTTTTGTCGGGCATCTCCGCGGCGGTCTGGGGCAGGTCAATGTGCTCTCGTCCGTCATGTTCGGCGGCGTGTCGGGGTCTGCGGCGGCGGATGCCAGCGCGGTGGGCGGCCTGATGGTCCCCCAGATGAAAGAGCGCGGCTATGACGTGGATTACGCCGTCAATATTACGGTTGTGTCGTCGATTATCGCGCTACTGCTTCCCCCGTCACACAATATGATCATCTATTCGATTGCCGCAGGCGGGCGTATTTCCATTGCCGACCTGTTCACTGCAGGGATCATTCCGGGCTTCTTGCTCGCGCTTCTGTTGATGCTGACCGCGTGGTGGGTTGCAAAGCGCAAGGATTACCCCGTCCAGCCCTTTCAGGGGTTTCGCATGATCGGCACGCTCTTTGTCTCGGCAGCACCGGGTCTGATCCTCGTGGCAATCATTTTTGGCGGGGTCCGTTCCGGTATCTTCACGGCTTCTGAATCGTCGAATATCGCGGTTGTCTACGCACTTTTGGTGACATTTTTTGTCTATCGCAGTCTGAGCTGGCACGACTTCAAAGAGGCCACATTCGCCGCCGTCCGTACCACGGCAATGGTTCTTCTGGTGATCGGCTGTGCCGCCTCTTTTGGCTGGCTGCTGGCCTATACCAAAGTGCCTGCTTCGATGGTCGCGCTGTTGCAGAACGTGTCGGACAATCCGATCGTGATCCTGCTGCTTTTGAACCTGATCCTGCTGATCCTTGGCACGTTCATGGATATGTCACCGCTGATCGTCATCACGACGCCGATCTTTCTGCCCGTTGCGACGGCCTTTGGCGTTGACCCGGTGCATTTCGGGGTAATCCTGATCCTTAACCTCGGCATCGGGCTGTGTACCCCGCCGGTGGGGGCCGTCCTCTTCGTGGGCTGCGCTGTTGGCCGGATTCCCGTCTGGGATGCGGTGCGCACAATCTGGCCCTTCTACGGGGCTGCGTTCTTTACCCTGATGCTTGTCACTTACATTCCTGCGCTGTCCCTGTGGTTGCCAGCGCTGTTCAGATGAGGCCCGCAATGTCCTATCCCGTCGTTCCAACCGACCCCGGCGTGACCCGCCAGATCCTTGCCGAGAACCCCCAGCTTATGGTGGTGGCTTTCAGGTTCGATGCGGGTGCCGAGGGCAAGCTGCACGCCCACCCCCATGTTCAGGCCACTTACGTCGAAAGCGGGCATTTCACCTTCACGGTTGATGGTGAGGTCCATGAGCTGGGTCCGGGCGACAGTCTTGTTATCCCATCCAATACACGCCACGGTTGTATTTGCGCCAAAGCGGGCAAACTGATCGACACTTTCACACCCCGTCGCGACGATTTCCTCTAAACCAGAAAGATCAAGAATATGCTGAGAACCGAAACCCGCCACGCCATTGATCCTGCCACGGCCAAAACGCTCGATACCGATCAGTTACGCGACCATTTCCACGTGGCCGGTTTGTTCGCGGATGGCGAGATCAATCTGGTCTATAGCCACTATGATCGCCTGATCCTGGGTTCAGCGGTGCCAGCAGGCAAGGCACTGACACTGGACAAGGTCGAGGCGACGGGAACGGCCACCATTCTGGAACGCCGCGAAATGGGCGTGCTCAACATTGGAGACACCGGCACAGTCAGCGTCGGTGGTGAGGACTATGAACTTGAGACTGGCGAGGTCCTGTATATCGGGATGGGCGCTGGGCCGGTCACATTCGCCGGTGCGGGGCGGTTCTATGTGCTGTCCGCACCTGCGCATCAGACCTATCCGACAACCCTGATCAGACTTAAGGATGCCCGCCGCGTCGAAATGGGCACGCGCGAGACCGCGAACGAGCGGGTGATTATTCAGTTCCTGCATCCCGAGGTCTGCAAATCCTGCCAATTGCTGATGGGCTATACGCAGTTCGCCGAAGGGTCGGTGTGGAACACCATGCCTGCGCATCTGCATGACCGCCGGATGGAGGCCTATCTTTATTTCCAGCTTCCCGAAAACCAGCGCGTTTTTCATCTGATGGGTGAACCCAGCCAGACCCGCCACATCGTGATGGCAAATGAGGAAGCGGTGATTTCGCCACCTTGGTCGATCCATGCAGGGGCCGGCACGTCGTCCTATACATTCTGCTGGGCGATGGCGGGCGACAACGTCGATTTCACGGATATGGATATGGTCGCCATGGGGGATTTGCGGTGAGCAACCCCTTTGATCTGACAGGCCGCCGCGCGCTGGTCACGGGTGCCAACACTGGCATCGGGCAGGCGATTGCCGTTGGGCTGGCGCAGGCCGGAGCAGAGGTGATCTGCGCCGGGCGTCGCACCTGTGATGAAACCGTGGGCATGATCTCGGATGCGGGCGGCAAGGCGTCGTCCGTGCGGGTTGATTTCGCTGACCCGATGGCGGGTCGGGAGCTCTTTGATGATCAGGCGATTGATATTCTGATCAATAACGCGGGTATCATCCGCCGCAACGACGCGGTCGACTTTACCGAAGAAGATTGGGACGCGGTTATGGATGTGAACCTCAAGGCGCTGTTCTTTACGACTCAGGCCTTTGCCAAGGCGGTCATGGCCCGTGGCGGCGCGGGCCGCGTCGTCAACATCGCGTCGCTTCTATCATTCCAAGGTGGTATCCGCGTGCCAAGCTATACCGCGTCGAAACACGGCGTGGCGGGGCTGACAAAGCTGCTGGCCAACGAATGGGCGGCCAAGGGCATCAACGTGAATGCTGTAGCCCCCGGATATATCGAAACCAACAACACCGAAGCACTGCGCGCCGATCCGGATCGCAACAAAGCGATCCTTGAGCGTATTCCGGCAGGCCGCTGGGGTGAGGCCTCTGATATTGCAGGGGCTGCGGTCTATCTGTGTACGCCCGCAGCCGGCTATGTGCACGGTGCCGTTCTCAATGTCGATGGAGGCTGGCTTGCCCGCTGACGGTCAAACCTCTGCCGCCACGCGGCCCGCCACCGGGATCGTGCATCTCGGGCTTGGTGCGTTCTTTCGCGGCTTTGGTTGTGTTTATGTTGCTGATGCCATGGCCGCGTCAGGGGGTGACTGGGGCATTGCCGGTGTGTCGCTGCGCAGCCCCGCGACCCGCGATGCGCTGCGCCTGCGCGATTGGCGCTATACGTCTGTGACGCTGGCACCCGAAGGCGAAGCGCCGCGTGATATCAGTGTTTTGAACGATGTGCTCGTCGCGCCGGAAGACCCCGAAGCGGTGCTTGCGATCATGGCCGATCCTGCCGTGCGGATTGTCACGCTGACCGTGACCGAAAAGGGCTATTGCCATAATCCGGCCACCGGAGAGCTGAACCTCGACCACCCGGATATCCAACATGATCTGACGCAGGACCTGCCCGTTTCTGCACCGGGCTTTCTGGTGCGTGCGCTGGCGCGACGCAAGGCCAATGGCACGGCGCCGTTTACCGTGCTGACCTGCGATAACCTGCCAAAGAATGGCAAGCTGGTACGCGGCATGGTCCTGCAACTGGCCAGCCGGATTGACCCCGCGCTGGCGGACTGGATTGCGCAAGAGGGCAGGTTTCCCTCCACGATGGTGGATCGGATCACCCCCGCCACGACCGACGCCGACATTGCGCGTATCACGACACTGACCGGCACACCCGACGCAGCACCCGTGCTGCACGAGCCGTTTTCCCAATGGGCGGTTGAAGATGATTTCGTGGGCAACGCTCGCCCCGCCTTGGAAGATGCAGGGGTCGAGATGGTTGTGGATGTGACAGCGCATGAAGACATGAAGCTGCGGATGCTGAACGGCACCCATTCTGCACTGGCCTATACCGGCTATCTTGTCGGGCATGAAACAATTGCCGATACGGTCGCGGATCGCGACTTTGCCCGTTACGCGCGCGCCTTATGGGATGAGATCATGCCCGCTGTCACCGCGCCTGAAGGCGTCAGTCTGACTGACTATGCCGATGCGTTGATGAGCCGCTATGCCAATCCTGCAATCCGCCACCGGACATGGCAAATCGCGATGGACGGCAGCCAGAAACTGCCGCAGCGGATCCTTGGCACCGTAAGGGATAACCTTGACGCAGGCCGATCTGTCGAGGGGCTTTGCACGGCCATTGCAGCATGGATGCGCTATGTTAGCGGGACCGATGAGGCAGGCGAATGCATTGATGTGCGCGATCCGCTTGCCGACCGCCTGCATGCACTGGCGCAAGCACAGAACAGCCCTGCGGACATCGTCGCTGCCTTGCTGTCGGTCGAAGAGATATTCCCCGCTGATATGGCCGTGCGTCTGCAAGATCCGGTGACACGCGCGGCGACGGTCCTCTGGGACAAGGGCGTGCGCGCCGCCATCGCGAGGGGCGTATCATGATCGAAAGCTGGCGCTGGTATGGTGAATTCGACAGTATCTCTCTGGCAGAGGTGGCGCAGACGGGCGCACGCGGTATCGTTACCGCCCTGCATGACATCCCCTACGGCGAGGTCTGGCCGCAAGAGGCTATCGCGGCACGCAAGCGCCAGATCATGCAAGCGGGCTTTGACTGGGTCGTGGTCGAAAGCCTGCCAATCCATGAGCGCATCAAGAAAGGTGAGGGCGATCTGTCCGCCTTATTCGCAAACTACCGCCAGTCCATGGCCAACCTCGCAGCCGTAGGTGTAAAGACGATCTGCTACAACTTCATGCCGCTGCTGGATTGGACCCGCACCGATCTTGCCGCCCCCGTCACGGGTGGGGCCACGTGTTTGCGCTTCGATGCTGTCCGCATGGCTGCCTTCGAGGTCCATATGCTGGGTCGTCAAGCGGCCGAGGCCGCCTATTCCGACGCCGTCCTTGCGCAGGCGGGGGCGTGGTTTCAGGTGGCGAGCGACGACGAGCGCAAGGGTCTTTTGTCGGCGATCATGGCAGGTCTGCCCGGGGCTTTTGACCGTTACGATATTGCTGGTCTGAGGGTTGCGCTTGCGGCCTACGACGGGATTGATCGTGCGGCTTTACGCGCCAACTACAAGAGGTTTCTGGTCGAGGTTGTGCCCGCCGCCGAGGATTTGGGTATACGTCTTTGCGTGCATCCCGACGATCCGCCGCGCGACATTCTGGGCCTGCCGCGCATTGTCTCGGATGCCGACGATCTGGATTGGGTTTTGGAGGCTTATGACAGTCCTGCCAACGGGATTACGTTGTGTTCCGGCTCGCTTGGCGCAAACCCAAAAAATGATGTGCCCGCGATTGCGGCAAAGGTGGCCGACCGCATCCATTTTGCCCATCTGCGCAATGTGCGCAAAGACGCGGACGGATCGTTCGAGGAAGCAGCACATCTGGACGGTGACACCGATATGGTCGCTTTGATCCGCGTCTTGCTGGACGAAGAGACGCGCCGTCGCGACGCCGGCCGCGCGGATCACGCAATCCCGTTCCGGCCCGATCATGGCCACCACATGTTGTCGGACCTGACGCGCGATATGATCCCGGGCTATCCGCTGATCGGGCGTTTGCGGGGGCTGGCGGAATTGCGCGGTGTCATCAGGGCGTTGAACCATGCGTGAACCTTTGATCCTGCACCCCAACGATACCGTCGCGGTTTTGACCGAACGCGCGCTTGTCGGTGCTGATCCTTTGGGTCTTGGCGCGCCTTTGCCAGCGGCTATGGCATCAGGCCACAAGATCGCGCGGGTGGCGATGCCTGCGGGTGCGCCGGTTATCAAGTTCGGACAGTTTATCGGGCGTGCTTCGGTGGCGATTGCCGCAGGCGAACACGTGCACACGCACAATTGCGTCTTTGCCGAGCGCGATCAGGATTATGCCATCGGTGCGGACCTGAAGGCAGCTTTAGCGGCAGTCCCCCAGATGGAGGCGCTGCGTTTCGCGGGATATGCCCGCGCGGACGGCCGCGTTGGCACGCGTAACTACATTGCACTGGTGGCCACCGTGAATTGCTCGGCCACTGTGATCCGGCGCGCCGCAACCGAGATCGAGGCAAGCGGGCTGCTGGTAGATTATCACAATGTCGACGGAATCGTGGCGCTCGCGCATGGCTCCGGCTGCGGGATGGCGGACAGCGGACGCGGGTTCGACATCTTGAACCGTGTCTTGTGGGGCCACGCGACACACCCCAATGTCGGCGCGACAGTGTTCGTGGGTCTCGGTTGCGAGGTGATGCAAATTGCGCGGATGCAGGCGCGGTTCGGTGATGCGGGTACCGACCGCTTCCACGCGCTAACCATTCAGGATACCGGCGGCACGCGGGCCACGATTGACGCAATTAAGGCGCATGTGACGCAGATCTTGCCGCAGGTGAACGCGATCACCCGCACCAGCCAGCCGATGAGTGCCTTGCGTATCGCCCTGCAATGTGGCGGGTCGGACGGTTTTTCGAGCATCACTGCAAATCCGGCATTGGGCGTCGCCAGTGATCTGATCGTCGCACAGGGTGGTACCGCGATCCTGTCGGAAACGCCCGAGATTTACGGCGCAGAGCAGTTGTTGTTGCGCCGTGCAAGCAGCCGCGCGGTGGCTGACAAGCTGATCGCGCAGATCAGGTGGTGGGAAGACTATGCCGCGCAAAACGGCGGTTCAATGGACAACAACCCCAGTCCGGGCAACAAGCAGGGCGGCATCACGACGATCCTTGAAAAGTCGCTGGGGGCAGTGGCGAAGGGTGGTGCGACCCCGTTGGTGGCAGTCTATGACTATGCCGAACAGGTTACGGTGTCCGGTTTTGTCTTCATGGATACGCCCGGATATGACCCTGTGTCGGCGACCGGGCAAATCGCGGGGGGCGCCCAGATTGTCCTGTTCACCACCGGCCGCGGTTCGGCCTTTGGCTCGAAACCCGCACCTACCATCAAACTGGCCACTTCGGACCGCCTGTTCAGACAGATGCCGGACGATATGGACCTGAACACCGGTGACATCGTGTCAGGCGGGATCAGTCTGGCGGAAAAGGGCCAGCAGATATTCGACCTGATCCGCGCGACCGCTTCGGGCCAGACCACCAAGTCAGAGGCCTTGGGTCTTGGCGACAATGAATTCGTACCTTGGCAAATCGGAGCAGTGATGTGACCGCAACCCCTGTTACCATAGCCTACATCGGTGGCGGCTCGCTGAATTGGGCGACCAAGCTGATGGCCGATCTGGCCCATGACACGACGCTGGCGGCACAGGTGCGGCTTTATGATATCGACCACGCTGCTGCGGAAAGAAATGCCAAAATCGGGACGCGGTTCGCCGATGTCTCCAAGGGAACGCCGGCGCGCTATGCGGCCGTGCCCTCGATTGAGGAGGCATTAAGCGGGGCTGACGTCGTTGTCGTATCAATCCTGCCTGGCGCCTTCGATGATATGGCCTGCGACGTAGACATCCCCGCGCGCTATGGGATCAAGCAGGCCGTGGGCGATACCGTGGGTCCTGGCGGGTTTGTGCGGGCGCTGCGTGCCATTCCGATGATGATCTCGATTGCAGAAGCAATCCGCGCAAATGCGCCGCGCGCTTGGGTCTGCAATCTGACAAATCCCATGAGCGTGCTGACCGGTGCAATGTATCAGGCCTTTCCTGCGATCCGGTTGTGGGGCGAGTGCCACGAGGTGACGAAGCTGCGCCATCAGGTGGCGTGGATCGCGAACCAAGAGGCGGGCGCGGCGCGCTACAGCCACCGTGATGTTGAGGTCAACGTTTTGGGCATCAATCATTTTACCTTTGTCGATGCGATCGGCCTTGAAGGGCGCGATATGTTGCCCGCCTACCGCGCCTTCGCCGGTCAGCACGGCAACAGCGGCTGGTCCCCGCGCGAGATTGATCCGACGGACGAACATGATCTGTATTTCATGGACCGTAGCCGTGTGAAGTTCGACCTGTATCGCCGGTTTGGCATTCCCGCAGCCGCAGGCGACCGTCACCTGGCCGAGTTTATGCCGCAGGGCGAATACCTCGACTTGGCCGCAGATTGGGAGTTCACGCTGACGCCGGTGTCTTACCGCGTCCGTGACCGTGCAGAAAAGCGCGCACGTGCCGATGCTTTGGCGGCGGGGCAGGGCGTGCCCTATGCCGACCGGTCGGACGAGGCCCTCGTTGACCAGATCAAAGGGTTAATGGGTCTGGGCCAATTCGTCAGCAACGTGAACCTGCCCAACCGGGGGCAGATGGATGGTCTGCCGCTGGGCACGATTGTGGAAACCAATGCACTGTTCTCGTCTCTGGGTGTGACACCTTTGGTGGCCGGGCGGATGCCCGATGCTTTGCTGGCGATCACAGCGGATCATGCAGCGCGTCAATCTGCCTTGCTGCAGGCGGTTGGTGAAGGGCGCTGGGACGATCTGTTTGAGCTGTTCCGCACCGACCCGCTGGTGGTGCCACTCCCTGCGGAGACGGCGCGGCAAATGTTTGATGAAATGGTGCAGGCAACTGCACATCATTTACCCCGAGATCTGTTGAAGGAGGCATCGTAATGGGTGGTGACAGCAAGTTTTTGGGGATGGCCTATGTGTCGCCTTACATTATCGGGCTGTGCATATTCACAGCGTTTCCGTTCTTGGCATCGCTCTATCTGTCGTTCACGGATTACGATCTGTTGTCGACACCGGAGTGGGTTGGCCTTGATAACTACGAGCGTCTTTTCACCCGCGATCGCACGTTCAGCAAATCCCTGACCGTGACACTGCTTTATGTGTTCATGACCGTTCCGCTCAAGCTGGGCTTTGCGTTGCTGGTGGCGGTGGTGCTGAACTACAAACTCAAAGCGATCGGGTTTTTCCGCACGGCGTACTACGTCCCGTCGGTGCTGGGTGGGTCTATCGCGATTGCGGTCCTGTGGCGCTATATCTTTGCGGACGTGGGCCTTGTGAACATGGGGCTGACGGCCATCGGCATGGAGCCTGTCAACTGGTTTGGCGATCCGCAGAATGCTCTGTTCACCCTGACGCTTCTGCGCTGCTGGCAGTTCGGATCGGCGATGGTGATCTTTCTTGCCGCACTGCAATCGGTGGACAGATCGCTCTATGAGGCCTCCAGCATCGACGGTGCGACCAAGTGGCAGCAATTCCGCTATATCACCGTGCCGCTGATCACGCCGGTGATCTTTTTCAACCTGATCATGCAGACAGTGCAAGCGTTTCAGGAATTCAACGGCCCCTACATCATCACCGACGGTGGCCCGCTGAAAGCCACCTATCTGCTGCCGCTTTATATCTACGACAAGGCCTTCAAGAGTTTTGACATGGGCTATGCCTCTGCCATCGCCTGGATCTTGTTCGTGATCATCATGGTTTTGACCCTGATCGCCTTCTGGTCGTCGAAAAAGTGGGTCTATTACGCCGGCGACAAGAGGAGCTGAGACAATGGTATCCTTACCTGACCTAGAACCAATGCCCCTTGGCGAACGCACGCCTTCCGCGCAGGAACTCAAAATCCAGCGCGCGCAGCGCCGCGGTGCCATCATCCGCTATGTGATCCTGACGTTGTTCGGCCTTTTGATGCTGTATCCCTTGATCTGGCTGGTGGGCGCATCCTTCAAAACAAACGAGGAAATCTTCAGCTCGGCGTCATTCTGGCCGGAAAATCCAACCGTGCAGGGCTATATCGACGGCTGGGAAACGTCGACGCCCTATACCTTCGGGCGGTTCTTTCTGAATTCGCTTTATATTGTTATCCCCAAGATGCTGGGCACAGCAATCTCGTCAGTGATCGTGGCCTACGGCTTTGCCCGATTTGAATTTCCCGGCAAGAAGATACTGTTCGGCATTCTGATCGCCACGTTGCTGTTGCCCGATGTGGTTACGCGCATTCCGCAGTATCTGCTGTTCCGCGAGTTGGGCTGGCTTGACACCTATCTGCCGCTGTTCGTGCCGCAGTGGTTCGCGCTTGAGGCCTTTTTCGTCTTTATGCTGATCCAGTTCATGCGGTCGATCCCGCGGGACATGGAAGAGGCCGCGCGCGTCGACGGGGCCAACACCTTTCAGGTGCTTTGGTATGTCGTGGTGCCGATGCTCATGCCTGCCATCATTTCGGTCTGTCTGTTCCAGTTCATGTGGACCATGAACGACTTCCTTGGACCGCTGATCTACATCTCTTCGGTCGAGAATTATCCTGTCTCTCTGGCGCTGAAGCTCAGCATCGACACAACCGAGGCGTTCAACTGGAACCAGATCCTTGCAATGACTGTGCTCGCACTGACGCCGTCACTGATCGTGTTCTTCATCGCCCAGAAATATTTCATCGAGGGCATCTCAACTGGGGGGGTCAAAGGCTGATGGCTGATCTTCAACTTACATCTGTCGAAAAGATCTATGGCGGCGGTTTCAAGGCGGTGCATGGCATTGACCTGCATGTTGCGGACGGGGAGTTCATGGTGCTGGTCGGCCCGTCGGGATGTGCCAAATCCACCACATTGCGCATGATTGCAGGGCTGGAGACGATCACAGGCGGCGAAATCCGCATTGGTGAGAATGTCGTCAACGATCTCGTACCTGGCAAACGGGGGATCGCGATGGTGTTCCAGAACTACGCGCTTTACCCGCATATGAAGGTGCGACGGAACCTGTCGTTCGGTCTCAAGCTCAAACGTGAACCGTCAGCCAAAATTGAAAGCGCGACACACGAGGTCTCCGGTATTCTCGAGATCGAGGAGCTTCTGGACCGGTTGCCAAAGCAGTTGTCGGGCGGTCAGGCGCAGCGTGTCGCTGTCGGCCGTGCCCTGATCAAGTCGCCGGACGTGTTCTTGTTCGACGAGCCTCTGTCGAACCTTGATGCCAAATTACGCGCCTCGATGCGGATGCGCATTACCGACCTGCATAAGCGCCTGCGCGATGAAGGGCGCCCTGCGACCGTGGTCTACGTGACCCACGATCAGGTCGAGGCAATGACCATGGGCGACCGCATCTGCGTCATGAAAGATGGCCATATCATGCAGGTCGCCGATCCGGTGACACTCTATGAACGTCCTGCCAATGCTTTTGTTGCAGGGTTTATCGGGATGCCGGAAATGAACCTTGCGCCTGCGGTTCTGGCCAATGATGGCAAGCTGACGATTACGCTGGCCGGTCAGACGATTGCGGTGCCCAAGGGGCTGGCCGAACGGCTCGCGCCGCATGAAGGGCCTGTGACCTTCGGTATCCGTCCGCAACACGTCGAGATCGTGGATGCGGACACCGCCGATGCGTTCTCGGGGACGGTCCATAACATCGAGTTCATGGGACATGAAGTGAACCTGCATGTTCACGTGGGCGAGAGCAATTTCATTGCCGTTATACCGACCGACAAATTCGACACGGAAATCCAACGTGGTGACGCCGTCTGCCTACGACCTGACGGCGCACGTATTCATCTTTTCAACGCGGAAAGCGGTGCGAACATCTCGCTTGCCGACCAAACCACTGTCATAGGGAGGAACACATGACATATTTCAAGACATTTATCGCAGCAGCACTTGCCACAACGACTGTGGCCGGTACGGCATATGCCGAGGAATTGCGGATGAGCTGGTGGGGGGGCGATAGCCGCCATGAGGCCACTCAGGCGGCACTTCAGGTCTGTGGCGAGGCGCTGGGCCATACGATCAAGCCCGAATTCACCGGTTGGTCCGGCCACTTCGAAAAAGTCGCCACTCAGCTGGCGGGCGGCACCGAGGCCGACATCATGCAGATCAACTGGCCATGGTTGCCGATTTTCTCGGAAAACGGTGACGGCTTTGCCGATCTGCGGGACTTTTCCGACACCATCGACCTGTCGCAGTGGTCCGACGAAGAGCTTGAGGCGTCCAGCCGCAACGGTGCGTTGAACGGTCTGCCCGCGTCTGTTTCGGGCCGTATCTTCTTTTTCAACAAGACCACATTCGACAAGGCCGGTCTGGCGATCCCGACCACCTTTGAGGAACTCATGGCCGCAGGTCCGGTCTTTGCCGAAAAGCTGGGTGACAACTACTATCCGCTTGAAGGTATCGGTCTGGATGCCTCTTTGCTCATCCAGATGATCGTGACCCAGCAGACTGGCCGCTCCTTTATCAATCCTGAAACCAACGCGGTTCAGTGGTCACAGGACGAATTACAGGCTGGTATCGACATGTATCAGGCCATGGTCGACAACCATGTGATCAAGGGTTGGCCAGAGCGCGCAGCGCAAGGCAACATTGCCCTACATGAAAACGCCGACTGGACCTCTGGCCAGATCGCGGGCAGTTATCAGTGGGATACGACCTATTTCAAGATCTCTGATCCGCTGTCGGACGGGCAAGAGCTTGTGCCTGCAGGCCTGTTGCGGGTCGCGGGTGCGCAGAATGACGGTGTGTATCGGAAGCCGTCCATGGTCTTCTCGATTTCGGCCAATTCGCCGAACCAGCAGGCGGCCGCAGAAGTGCTGAACTGTCTGTTGACCCAACCCGAAGGGATTGCGGCGATGGGCTCGGCACGCGGCGTGCCATCGTCGGATGTGGCCGCGGCACAGCTACTTGAGAACGGCGGTATCAAGCAGATTCAGGTAGATGCGCAGAACATGGTGATGGAAGCCAATGCGCCAGCAATCAGCCCGTTTAATGAAGACCCGGATGTACGCGCGGGTATCGAAGACACGCTTGAACTGTTCGCCTACGGTGAATTGGACAGCGCAGAAGCCTCAGAAGAAATCCTGATGCTTGTGAATGAAGCGCTGGAAGACAAGTAAAAACAACTGCGGGCGCCGGTCTGGTCCGGCGTCCGCATTATGCCCCTTGGCAGGAAGAAACCGAACGTGCTGAGCGCCCTTGCAGTTACGCCTTACACGGTGACCGTTCTCATCCACGCAGATACGGCGCGGTATCATCTGGAAAGGCCCTTCTCATGGCGCCTTGAAGGGACGGAACTGCGCGGCGTTTCGGACATTGTTCCAGTATTTCTTGAAGGCCTCCTTCCAGACAGGGTTTATACCTTCTGGGCAGGTCAGGAGAAATTGTTCTTTCGCACGGCGCCCTGTGCGGGTTTGATCGACGCGGCTGATTATGGCGTCTCACCCGATGCAGCGGACAACGCCCCCGCCTTTGCCGCGGCGGTAGCCGCCGTTCCAATGGGCGGGACCTTGCGCGTGCCAGAAGGGCGCATCGCCAGCGGGCCGATATTTTTGAAATCAGACATGACCTTTTGGTTGCCGGAAGGCGCAACGCTTGCTGCTATAGCCGACCGCGCGGGCTGGCCGATCCTGCCCGACCATGACGCCGCTGGCCGCGTTGTCGGCACGTGGGAGGGGTTGCCCGCCGCGAGCTTTGCTTCGCCTGTCACGGCGATCGGGTGCAACAACCTTGCCATCACCGGACGCGGGACACTCGATGGCGGTGGAGACCGTGGTGATTGGTGGACATGGCCCAAGGAAACCCGCGAAGGTGCCCGCCGCCCGCGCACGCTGTTTCTGGCCCATTGCACCGATGTCGTCCTGTCCGGCATGGGGGTGTGCAATTCGCCATCCTGGACGGTGCATCTCTACCGTTGCGACCGTCTGACCGCCGCCGCCATGCGGATCACAAACCCTGCCGATAGCCCAAATACCGACGGGTTTGATCCCGAAAGCTGCACACAGGTGCAGGTGCGTGGTCTGCACATCAGCGTCGGAGACGATTGCATCGCAGTCAAGGCGGGAAAACGCGGAACGGGAGAGGACACGCGCGACGATCACATCGCTCCGACGCGGCATCTGACAATCGCGAACTGCCTGATGGAGGACGGCCACGGTGCGGTCGTCATGGGGTCGGAGATGAGCGGTGATATCACGGATGTAGACATCACGCGTTGTGAATTCAAAGGCACAGACCGCGGCTTGCGGATCAAGACGCGGCGTGGGCGCGGGGGGCAGGTCGCCCGCATAGCGATGGTTGATGTCGCGATGGACGGGGTGGGGACGGCCCTTGCCATCAATGCTTTCTACTATTGCGATGCGGACGGGAAATCGGCGGCGGTGCAATCGCGCGATCCCGCGCCGGTTGATGACACCACGCCGCTGATTGCCGACATTACTGTCACGAATGTCCAGTTGCGCGGTGTGCGCCACGCTGCGGGCGCATTCCTAGGCTTGCCCGAAGCGCCCCTGCGCGGGCTGCGCTTGACTGGCGTGACGGTGGGCTATGACGCCGACGCAGAGCCGGGCGAAACGCTTATGGCCTGTCATTTGCCCAGCGCCCGACACGCAGGATTGCTGCACCGGTTCGCGCAGATCGAAACGGATGCCGCTTTGACAGATTTGCTTGAGGATATGACCGATGTTGGCTGAGTTTCTGGATGACTACGCACGCAGCTATCAACCCTACAAGGGGGGGAAGTGGTGCTATGAGGATGGATGCCTCTATCGCGCATTGGAGCTGTGGCACGTCGAGACCGGAGAGGCGCGCTGGCTTGATCATCTGGACCGGCTTGCAGATCCTCAGATCGGCCCTGAGGGGGACCTTTTGGGCTACGGGCTCTCTGATTACAACATCGACAACATCCTGCCTGGCCGCACGCTGCTGTATCTGTATGGGCTGACGGGCGAGGCGCGGTACAGGAAGGCCGCTGATTTGCTGGCGCGCCAGTTGCAGACACATCCCCGCACGCAAAGCGGCGTTTATTGGCACAAACTCCGCTATCCTTGGCAGATCTGGCTGGACGGGTTGTATATGGGTCAGCCGTTCCGGATTGCACATGCGCAGTTGAGCGGGGATGAAGCCGGTGTCGCGGACAGCCTGGCGCAGCTTTCGACCGGGCTCAATACGCTTATTGATCCTGCAAGTGGCCTATATTGGCATGCATATGATGAAGCCCGCGAGCAGCCGTGGGCAGACCCCGGAACCGGGTTCAACAAGGCGTTCTGGGCCCGCGCTATCGGCTGGCTGGCGATGGCATTGGTGGATGTTGCGGATCTGGTGGGTGAGGATTTCGCCCCCTTGCGAGCGCGCACCTGCGCCCTTTTGGAAAAAATCGCGGCCTTGCGGGTTCCGGATGGTCTCTGGCTTCAGGTGATCGACCGGCCTGATCTTGAAGGCAACTATCAGGAAACCTCGGCCTCTGCGATGTTCACCTATGCGCTGTTGCGCGGGGCGCGCTTGGGCCTCAACGACATCGCCGACGGTTTGGCACCCTTGGTCATGGACAAGGCGCTGCGCCCCAAGGCGGGCGGCGGGCACGAGATGGTCGAGATTTGCGAGGTCGCCGGTCTTGGCTGGTACGAGAACCGCTTCCGGGATGGCAGCGCCGCGTATTATCTGACGGAGGCACGCGTCAAAGATGACGTCAAGGGCGTCGGGCCGCTGATGATGGCGGCGGCTTTGATGCAGCGCTGATGCGACCCCAGTTGAGCGAGGAAGAAGCGGACAGATTTCGCCGCAACAATGTCTTGCGTTACGTAAGGACAGCGGGAGCGGAGCGGGATGATCCATGGTCCCCGACGCCACTTGATGCAGCGGGGCTCACGCCGGACTATGTCGTTGGGCCGGGCGGTGGGTGCGCCTCAGTGCAAGAGGCGGTGAACCGTGCCTTGCGAGAACAGCGCAAGGGCCGCGTGATCATCGGCGTTACGGCGGGGCTTCATCGCGGACTTGTCTACGTGCCGCCTGCATCTCTTGCGGTGACCTTGCTTGGATTGGGGGCGTCTCCGTCCGATGTGGTTCTCGCCGAGAACATCGACGCCGAAATGCAGGGCTCTGAATTTACCCGCCGCTTTGCTGCACATTTTGCTGAGGCGCCTGAGAGTATCACAAAGCTCTATCGGCGCATCGCAGGTCTATCCCCGATCAGTACGGCCAATGCGTCTGTTGTGCGTGTCGAGAATGACGGCTTCCAGCTTTTGAATTTGACCGTTCAGAATACCTACAATTGCGACCGCTCTCGGGGCGGCGATCTGGCCGTGAATGCCCTTGGCCAATGCCGCAACGGCCAACATCAGGCGGTGGCGCTGCTGGTCGCGGGGGCGGATCGCGTGCAGGTCCAAAACGTTGCCCTGCGCAGTTTTCAGGACACGCTGTATCTGCAATCTCCCCGAAAGGGCGAAACTGTCCGGTCTTGCTTCACGGACTGTGAAATCGCAGGCGATGTGGACTTTATTTTTGGCCAGTCGACAGCATGGTTTGAGGGCTGCACCATCCGGTCTCTTGGTGGCCGTGCCGCGACGACATGGGCGACGGCACCAAGCACTGACATCCGCACATCCTATGGATTTGTGTTCGAAGACTGTGATTTCATTCATGATGGATGCGCCAAGGGAAGGCACTTTCTGGGCCGACAATGGTTTGAAGGAGTGCGCGCAACGCCGTTCGGGACGCCCGATATTGCGGGCTACCATGTCGTGATGGGCCACCAGTCTGCCTATGATCCCCCGCGTGGAACGATCAGCACTGCGACGCTGAACTCTGTTGGCAAATGCGTTATCATGCGCTCACGCATCGGAGATCATATCAATGGCGCTGTGCCGTGGGATGACTGGGGGGGCAATAGATGGAATCCCCGTTACCGGCCCGCGCTTTATTGCGCGCGAGCTATGATTGAATATCTGCAGGACTGGCTTGACGCGCAGGGGCAGGGCTATGCAGATTTGGACACCGATGCGCCGTTTCTTGCCGAGTATGTGAATTCGGGTAACGCTTCGTAAAGGCCGGTTTGGTAAGGCTTGCCATCTGATCCTAAGGCAGGTCCGCCAGTTGCCGAAGGCAGCGGCGCAGAATTGCGTTTTCCTCGGCTGTGAATTGCGCGGAAACTTCGCGATCAAACTCTCCCGCCTTTCCACACAGGGCCTCGTAGGCCTTGTATCCCTCTGGTGTCAGGCACAGGGTTTCAAAGCGGCGGTCATCTAGGTCTTTCTGACGCCTCAGAAAGCGGAGTCTTTCCAAAGCGCTGACAGCACGGCTCACTTTTGTTTTATGCGTCCGCGCACGGGCGCAGATATCACGCGCGGTCATGTCGCCGTAGCGGCCCAGATGAAACAGCACACGCCATTCGGTGCGGGTCATGCCGTATTGGGTCTTATAGCTGGTCTGGAACCCGCTGCTTGTGACCTCACCGGCAATATTCAGCAGATAGGGCAGGAAATCCTTGAGGTCGAAATGCGCGTCATCGTCCTCGGGGTGCGGGGCTCTCATAGGACATTTCCGTTGATAGTTACATTTTCAACTAATACCAAAGCGGTAGTTTCAAATGCAACGATTCGATCTGATCTGCCGGAAGGGGTTTCCATGAACAAGCAATCGCCGCGTTCCATGCAAGTCGCGCAATCTCCCGTCGGGACAACCGAGGGCTATATGCCGGGGTTCGGCAATGATTTTGAAACCGAGGCGCTGCCCGGCGCATTGCCGCAGGGCATGAACAGCCCGCAGAAATGCAACTACGGTTTGTATGGTGAGCAGTTGTCGGGAACGGCATTTACAGCCCCCAGCCATCAGAACGAACGTACATGGTGCTACCGCATCCGCCCGTCGGTCAAACACTCTGGCCGTTACAAGCGCATTGACGTCCCTTACTGGAAATCCGCACCGCATGTGATTGATGACGTCACCAGCCTCGGGCAGTACCGCTGGGACCCGCTGCCCCATGCCGAAAAGCCGCTGACGTGGGTGACAGGCATGCACACGATGACCACGGCGGGTGATGTGAACACGCAGGTCGGCATGGCGTCGCATGTCTATCTTGTGACGCAAAGCATGAAGGATGCATATTTTTATTCGGCAGACTCCGAATTGCTGGTGGTGCCGCAAGAAGGGCGCCTGCGGTTCTGTACGGAACTTGGCATTATTGATCTGGAACCCAAAGAGATCGCAATCCTGCCGCGGGGGCTGGTGTACCGTGTCGAAGTGATCGAGGGGCCTGCACGCGGTTTCGTGTGCGAAAACTACGGCCAGAAATTCGAACTGCCCGCGCGCGGGCCGATCGGGGCCAACTGCATGGCCAACCGGCGTGATTTTAAAACGCCTGTTGCCGCCTTTGAAGACCGCGAGGTGCCAAGCACGCTGACGATGAAATGGTGTGGGCAATTCCACGAAACCGAGATCGCCCAAAGCCCTTTGGATGTTGTGGCGTGGCACGGCAATTACGCGCCGGTCAAATATGACATGCGCAATTACTGCCCGATCGGGGCCATCCTGTTTGACCATCCCGATCCGTCGATCTTTACCGTACTGACGGCGCCATCCGGTGTGCCCGGCACGGCCAATATTGATTTTGTCCTGTTTCGCGAACGCTGGATGACAATGGAGGATACATTCCGCCCCCCTTGGTATCATAAGAACGTCATGTCCGAGCTGATGGGCAATATCTATGGCAAGTATGACGCCAAGCCGAACGGCTTTGCCCCCGGATCCATCAGCCTGCATAACATGATGATCCCGCATGGCCCCGACAAGGAAGCGTTCGAGCGGGCGTCGAACGCGGATCTCAAACCGGAGAAGCTCGATGAGACGATGTCGTTTATGTTCGAAACGCGTTTTCCGCAGCACCTGACGGCATTCGCCGCGAAAGAGGCACCGTTGCAGGACGATTACATTGATTGCTGGGCGTCGCTGGAAAAGAAATTCGACGGGACACCGGGCAAAAAATGACGCGCCGTGCATATCCAGACGTGAAAGGCTGCCGATGCCCTTGATGAAAAGCTGGGTGGCCAGCGCCAATTCCGCCGAGACACCTTTTCCACTGAACAACCTGCCATACGGCGTCTTTTCACTGGCGGACGAAGATCCGCGCTGCGGTGTCGCAATCGGGGATATGATCCTTGATATGGCGGCGCTCGAAGCGGCTGGACTGATTGAACTGGACGCGGAAGCGGTATTCGATCTGCCGTTCTGGAACCAGGTGATGGAACTGGGGCCAAGGGTTTGGGCTAATCTGCGCGCGCGCCTGCAAGAGATGCTGGCCGAGGGGTCTGGCGACCAAGCCACCATCACACCCTATCTGGTGCCACAGGCCGATGCGCAATTGCACATGCCGTTTATGGTGTCCGAGTACACCGATTTTTACGCCGGTCGCCAGCACGCGGAAAACATGGGCGCAATCCTGCGCGGATCCCCTGATCTGCCGGCAAATTGGCTGCACATTCCGATTGGTTACAATGGCCGTGCGTCATCGGTTGTGGTGTCGGGTACCGAGATAACCCGCCCCAATGGCCAGTCAAAGGCGCCGGATGCCGATATGCCGTCTTTTGGTCCGTCCAAACGGTTGGACATCGAGCTTGAAATGGGCGCGATTGTCGGCACACCCTCGGACTTTGGCGCGCCGGTCACAGTGGATCAGGCCGACGCCATGATCTTTGGCTTTGTTCTGCTCAACGACTGGTCGGCGCGTGATATTCAGGCGTGGGAGTACCAACCGCTCGGGCCGTTTCAGGGCAAGGCCTTCGGGACCTCGATCTCTCCGTGGATTGTGACGAAAGCCGCATTGGAACCGTTCCGGGTGCCGACACCCGCGCGCGAAAAAGGATTGCTGCCGTATCTGGATGGCACAATTGACGGGCTCTACGACATCGCGCTTGAGGTCCTGATGCAGCCCGAAGGTGCCACCAAAGCGACGTCGATCTGCAAGACCAACGCCAAGCGGCTGTATTATTCTGCTGCCGAGCAATTGTGCCACCATGCAAGCGGCGGCTGCGGTATGAATGCGGGTGATCTTTTGGGGTCGGGGACGATCTCGGGACCTGAAAAATCCGAATTCGGATCACTGATGGAACTCAGCTGGGCAGGGCGCACGCCGTTGACGCTCGACACCGGTGAGACACGCACATTCATTGAAGATAACGACACGTTGATCCTGCGCGGTGCCGCACTGGGTGACGGGTATCAAATCGGCTTCGGGACCTGCGAGGGCACGATCCGCCCTGCGGTCAAATTCCCTGCATAAGAGGACAAATAAAATGGCAAAAGCATTCGCATCCCAAGGGGATATGACCGAAAAGAAGATCACCTTTGACGAAGTCGGCGAAGGGCTTTGGGCCTTCACCGCCGAAGGCGATCCGAATTCGGGCGTGATCATCGGCGATGACAGCGTCATGATTGTCGAGGCGCAGGCAACGCCGCGGCTGGCCAACAAGGTCATCGAAAAGGTGCGCGAGATCACCGACAAACCGATCAGCCATGTTGTGCTGACCCATTACCACGCGGTGCGCGTGCTGGGGGCATCGGCCTATGGTGCCGATCAGATCATCATGTCCGATACCGCCCGCGCCATGGTTGTCGAGCGGGGTCAAGAGGATTGGGACAGTGAATTCCAACGTTTCCCGCGTCTTTTCGAGGGCCATGAATCCATCCCCGGCCTGACCTATCCGACCACGACCTTCAGCGATGCCATGACCGTCTATCTGGGTAAACGCCGTGTCGATATCAAACATATCGGCCGTGCCCATACGGCGGGTGATGCGATCATTCATGTGCCGGATCAGAACGTGATGTTCACAGGCGATATCGTGGAAGACCATTCCGCCTGTTATTGTGGCGACGGCTATTTCGGCGATTGGGGCCAGACGCTCGACAACATCAAGGCCTATGATGTGGATGCAATTGCACCGGGGCGCGGGGGGGCGTTGATCGGCAAAGAGGCTGTGGAGCGCGCCATCGAGAGCACCCGTGATTTCGTCGCAAGCACGTTTGAACCTGCCAAGAAGGTCGCCGTGCGGGGTGGTTCACTCAAAGACGCATGGGACGCCGTGCGCGCGGAATGTGATCCGAAATTCAGCGATTATGCAATCTACGAACACTGCCTGCCGTTCAACGTCAGCCGCGCCTATGACGAGGCCCGCGGGATCTGGCACCCGCGCATCTGGACCGACAAGCGTGATCTGGAAATGTGGGCGCAGTTACAGGGCTGAGGGTTCGTCAGGGGAGGTCAACATATGGTCGACGTGCGCTACGACATCGCATTCAAGCTCTATCCTTACGAAAAGGTGGCTGCCATAGGGGCCGCACCTCTGCGCCATCCCGTCGTCATCATCGGGGGCGGACCTGTGGGTATGGCTGCCGCCCTTGATCTGGGACGCAAGGGCACGCCGGTGCTGGTGCTTGATGACCATGAAGGGGTCGGGCAGGGCAGCCGTGCCATTTGTTTTGCCAAACGCACGCTCGAGATCTGCGACCGGTTGGGCGCGGGGCAGGCGATGGTCGACAAGGGCGTCGTCTGGAACGTGGGTAAAGTGTTTCATGGCGACCAGAAGGTCTTTGAATTCAACCTTCAACCCGAAGACGGGCATAAGGCGCCTGCCTTCATCAATCTGCAACAACCCTATTTCGAGAAGTTCCTTGTGGATGCCGTCCGCGAGGCCCAAAGCGAGGGTTGCCCCATCGAAATCAGGGGGCAGAACGCTGTCACCGGCATAACCGTGCATGAGGATTTTGTCAGTGTCGAAATCGACACGCCTGACGGGCCCTATCAGCTTGAGGCCGAATGGCTGATCGCCTGTGACGGTGCGCGTTCGCCCACCCGCGATATGTTGGGGTTGCGGTTTGACGGGCGCGTGTTCGAGGATAACTTCCTGATTGCCGACGTGAAAATGACAGCGGATTTCCCGACCGAGCGGTGGTTCTGGTTCGAGCCGCCTTTCAAGGACAGCGGCGCGTCGGCCTTGCTGCATAAACAACCCGATGACATCTGGCGCATTGATTTTCAGCTTGGATGGGACATTGACCGCGCCAAGGAACTGAAGCCCGAAAATATCCGTGCGCGGGTTGATGCGATGTTGGGTGAGGGGGCGGACTACGCGCTTGAGTGGACGTCGATTTATACATTCCAATGCCGCCGTATGGAAAGCTTCCGCCATGGACGCGTGTTGTTCGCAGGTGACAGCGCGCATCAGGTATCGCCATTTGGCGCACGTGGTGCCAATTCGGGCGTGCAGGATGCCGACAACCTCGCGTGGAAGCTTGATCTTGTCGTCAAAGGGTTGGCACCGGAGAGTTTACTCGACAGCTATTCCGAAGAGCGGGTGCATGGGGCGGATGAAAACATCCTCAATTCAACCCGCGCGACAGATTTTCTGACGCCGAAGACCGCGATCAGCAAGGTCTTCCGCAATGCCGTTCTTGAGTTGGCGCAGAAACACGCCTTTGCACGGCCCCTGGTCAATTCCGGCCGCCTGTCGGTTCCTTGTGCCTACGACGGGCTGTCGTTGAACGGGCCGGATGAACTGAACGGACCCGCGCGGAGCCGTGTCGGGGCCAGTTGTGCCGATGCGCCTATGGCGGATGGTTTTCTGTTGGAACAACTCGGCGGCGATTTCACGGTTTTGGCGCTGAACACCGCGCCGCCTGATGTTGCGGATGTCGATGGCATTGCAGTGCGGACGATCAGGCTGGACACGAGGCGGGATGATCCGACGGGGGCGCTTGCGGCAAGGTATCTGGGGGATGAACCCTGTGGTGTCTATCTGATCCGGCCCGACCAGCATGTCGTCGCGCGCTGGGCTGTGGCAGATGCCGCAGATATCAAGGCCGCCGTGCGGACGGCAACAGGACGGGGAGTATGACTTTGGAACTCAATCTTGCACCAAACATCAATGACCCTGACGGGTTTTACGATGAACTTCTCGGCGCGCATAACGGGCTGAGCAAAGAGGAAAGCGATGCGTTCAATGCGCGGTTGATCCTTGTTCTGGCCAACCATGTAGGCGACAGGAGCATTCTGCGCGCCGCGTTGGAAGCCGCGAAATAGCGCGG
This sequence comes from Yoonia sp. R78084, assembly GCF_044595625.1. Classification (NCBI taxonomy): domain Bacteria; kingdom Pseudomonadati; phylum Pseudomonadota; class Alphaproteobacteria; order Rhodobacterales; family Paracoccaceae; genus Yoonia; species Yoonia sp. R78084. The sequence continues at coordinate 1,811,196 of NZ_CP138993.1, read as the reverse complement.
CTAAATCTCAGGTCGTCTTGGCGTTGCAACTGCCGCGGCCAAAGTATTCCGGCCTGTCAGGATTTTGCAAAAGCAGGCGCGTTCGACTTACAACGCGCAGCGATCAATCGGCGGAGTCGCGGATTTCAAGGATCGTTGTTTCGGACAGTTTCTGGATCAGGGTCTGCTCCACCTCGGTCATCACCTTGGACACACGATCATGCAGCGCATGTTCGACGCTGCATCCGTGCGCAGTGTCGTCAATTTGTGGCGCGGCCAGACGCTCATCAAGGGCAAGGTAGACATCTGCAAGCGTGATCTCTTGGGGCGGGCGTGCAAGGCGCCAACCGCCAGAATGACCCGCCTCGGACACCAGAAGCCCGGCCTGCCGTAAATTCCCCAGAACCCTGCGCACCACGACCGGGTTCGTGCCCGCATGGGCAGCAATATCGGCGGATTTGCGCAGAGTGTCGGGCGCATGGGCCATATGGCTGAGCGTGTGCAGGGCCAGTGACAAGCGGCTGTTGCGTTTCACGAGGTGATCTCCCGATATACGACCATTCACGTAACAATGTGAGTTGCGGGAATCGCGTAACTTCTCTAGTTACGGGAATCAACGCCCACATTGCAAGGAAGCCAGCCATGAACCAAGACCGTCTCCCCGTCACAGTCCTGTCAGGCTTCTTGGGTGCTGGCAAGACAACGCTGCTTAATCGCGTGCTGAACAATCGCGACGGGCGGCGCGTTGCGGTGATCGTGAACGATATGTCCGAAGTGAACATCGACGCCGATCTGGTGCGCGCCGATGGTGCGCTGTCGCGCACCGATGAGACGCTGGTCGAGATGTCGAACGGCTGTATCTGTTGCACGCTGCGCGATGATCTTCTGCAAGAGGTGCGCCGCCTCGCAGCTATGCGGCGCTTTGACTATCTGCTGATCGAATCCACCGGTATCTCTGAACCCTTGCCTGTCGCGGCCACCTTCGATTTCCGCGACGCGGCAGGACAAAGCCTTTCGGATGTGGCGCGGCTTGATACGATGGTGACGGTTGTCGATGCGGTGAACCTGTTGCGTGACTATGCCAGCCACGGTTTCCTGAGTGATCGGGGTGAGATGCTTGGCGCGGAGGACGACCGGACGCTGGTGAACCTGCTGGTCGAGCAGATCGAGTTTGCCGATGTGGTGATCCTGAACAAGATCGATGATGCCGGACCCGAGCGGACGGATGCCGCGCGCAAGATCATCCGCAGCCTGAACGCCGATGCACGGATCATCGAAACAAACCATGCCGACGTCGCAGCGGACGCGATCCTTGATACGGGTCTTTTTGATTTCGAAAAGGCGCATGAACATCCGATGTGGGCCAAGGAGCTTTACGGATTTGCCGACCATGTGCCGGAAACCGAGGAATACGGCGTTTCATCCTACGTCTACCGTGCCCGCCAACCCTTTGCGCCTGAAGGCATTCTCGCCGTTCTGAACGGCGATTTGCCCGGGGTCATCCGTGCCAAGGGCCATTTCTGGATCGCGACGCGGCCCGATTGGGTGGCCGAATTCTCGCTTGCGGGTGCGCTCTCGTCGGTCAAGCCGCTTGGCACATGGTGGGCGGCTGTGCCCCGCGACCGTTGGCCCGACGATGACAGCGCACGGGCCTATGCAGCACAACATTGGTCCGAGCCTTGGGGTGACCGGCGGCAGGAGATTGTCTTTATCGGTGCGGGGATCGACTGGCCTGCGATCCGGGCACGGTTGGACGCCTGCCTGGTGCCCGAGACTGTGGCGACCGGTCCTGACAGGCTGCCCGATCTGCCCGATCCTTTCCCGCTTTGGCGGCGTGCGGACGGACCATGACCGGCAATCTCGGCGAAACGGGTCTGAAGCGGAAAAGGCGCAGGCAGGATCCGATGCAGGCCTATGACGCCCTGCCGCCTGCATTGCGGGGGTGGCTGGCGGATGCCGCCTTGCCATGGTCGCCCGTGTCATGCCGCCGCATCTGGCAGCGCGCCCGTGCGCGGGGTGAACCGATCGAGGCCGTTCTGGCGCGCCTTGAGCGCGCGCAGGCGCACACCCTTGCCAAAGATCCGATCTTGCGTGCCTCTCGGGCGGGTCAAGAGCGCGGTCACAACCGGATCACGTCACGTGATCGGTATCCGTGACAACGCCGGTCCTGGCCGCCTCCCGCTAACGCCCCTCGATCTGGATCGAGAAACTGCGCCGCGCGCCTGCTGGCGGGGTTGGAAAGGGGCCTGCGCCGCGCACCAGTTGCAGCGCTGCCTGATCCAAGGCATCCGAGCCTGAAGTGCGGGCCAATGACACCGAGGCCAATCCGCCCTGCGGGCCGATGCTGAAGGAGACAACAGCAGCGCCACGCGCGCGCACACGCGGTTTACCCGCCTGTGACAGGATCCGCATGACCAGACCAGGGTAGTCGCTTGCCGCGGCATTTCCCGCAGCCTGCTGACGCCCGCCAGGCCCGCTTTGTTGCGCGACGGCGTCCTGATTTCCAGATGCTTCACCCGCCTGCGCGTTGCGATCTGCATTTCCCGGCGCGGGTCTTGCGGGTGGTTGCTGGCGGGGTGCCGCCACCTGCACGGGCGCCTGCGTTTCCGCAAAATCTGCGCGGCGTGCCTGAGGGCGCATTGAGCGTGCCACAGCAAGGCTGTCGGCGGTTTCGGCGACGATCCGTGCCGGTCGCGGTTGTACCGCTTCAGGCGTTGCGGAGGCGGTGTTGCGCATCACAGGCAAGGCTTGCGTGGGTACGATACGCTCGGGCGTTTCGCTTTCGGCAGTCGCGGTCACGTGTTCGGGTGGCACTGTCTCTGCTTCAACTGGCACGGCCTGATCGGCTGTCTGTGCCGGTGGTGTCTCTGTCGGTGGCGTTTCTCGGGCCGCTTCCGGTCGCGTAGCACTCAAGGTACCGGCCGCCATGTCTGCAAATGCGCTGCCCAGCCGGACCTCGGCGGCACCGCCGCCACCCTCGGTCTGTGGCGTTTCCGGCGCGACAAACGTAATGGCCAGCGCACCATGCGCAACAAGAGCCAGAGACAGGGCCACTAACTTGGCCGGACCGGCATGGCGCATTACTCCAACCCCTGTTCGGTAACAATCACAACGCGCTCCGCGCCTGCTGCGCGCAAGGCACGGCCTTGGGTGACCAGCATTGACGCCGGCAGATCACGGTCCGGGATGATACGCACGCGCGCGCGCGCCGTTTCGGGGAGGCTGGCGACAAAAGCTGCGGTCGAGGTGACGACTGCACCTTCATAGGTCATGCGCCCGTCGGCGTGCAAAACCAGCGCACCCGCGGGTGTGGCACCCGCAAGATCAGCGGTGCGAACCAGCCGCAGATCCTTGTCCAGCGGTGTGGCCAGTGTGCCTGCGACAAGAAAGAAGATCAGCATCAGAAAGACGATATTGATCAGCGCGATGGTCGGTTCGCGTTCGCTTCTGGTGCGGCGCCGTCTCATGTCGCCTCCAGAACCGTCACCGTGATGTGCGGGATCGCGCGGAGAGCCACAAGCAGATCTGTGAGCCGTTGTGCCGTCACATCAGCGCCGGTCGAGACTAGCACCCCAAGGGGGGTATCACCGGTCCTGTGCGTGGCCAATGCCGAGGGCAAGCGATCAAGTGCCGTTTCCGCGCCGTTCAGACGTAACGATACTGTGGCCAGTGACACAAAGACCGGACGTTCAGCGGATGCGGTACCACCAGAGCGGCCCACGGCAAATTCGACTTCGGAAAAGCGGGTGAAGGTTGAGGACAGCATGAAAAACAGAAGAAGCAGGAAGATGACATCAATCAGGGATGTCATCGACAGCCTGCGCCTGCGTCGCATGTTACGCATGGGCGGGCGCCCCTTGGAGGTGTATGACTTTACCAACACCAGAAGGCGACAGCACGGTATGCAGGGCCTTTTGCGCCAGCACGCGGTCTGCATCCATACGCGCCTCGAACCAGCTCAGCATGACCGAAGTGGGCATGGCGACGGCAAGGCCTGCGGCAGTGGTTAACAGGGCCACCCAGATACCACCTGCAAGGATCGCGGGGTCGACCTGGCTTCCTGCCTGCTGAAGCGCCTGAAACGCAGAAATCATGCCCAGAACTGTACCGAACAATCCCAGCAGTGGCGCAAGCTGTGCGACGGAATCGAGAAACCTGAAGCCGCTTTCCAGTCGGGCAAAACGCGCTTCGGCCTCTGCTTCGAGGCGGGCTGCATCTGTCTGGCCGTCAAGCGCCATGGTCACAAGCGGGACAAGGTAGCTGCGCGAGCGGCTGAGGTGATCGCGCGCGGCTATTCTGTCGCCGGTATCCCAGGCTGCGATGGCATCCTGCAGCGCCTTGTGGCGTCCGACACCTGCCGCCGTAAATTGCCAGAGTTTGAACAGAACCACCGTCAGAACCAGAACCGAAAGCACGCAAAGCAGCAGCACGACCGGTCCGCCAAGCGCTGCCAGCTGCCGTATACTCTCTTGAAGCTGGACGATCATCCCAGCACCTCGACATCGGTGCGGCTGTGAAGTACGAGCCCTTCGCTGCAAGCGCCTGCAGGCAGATTGTCTCCGGTGCAGGTTTCGGCGCCGTTGATCAGAAGGCTTCCCAATGACGCACAGGCAAGACCGGGCACCACAAATTGCCGCACGCGGGGCCGCGCCGCGGGCAGGGCGCCGAAATCAAAGAGTGTGAGCCGGTCAACACGTCCTTGCGTGTCAAAAAGCACCGCCTCATAGACCGCTTGCCCGATATCTTGGCCATGTCCGTTCTGGACAAGAAAACTGATCCTGCAGGCGTCTTCGACAGGCTCTACGGCATTGAGTTCGATAGAGATATGCGCGCCCTGCGCCTCTTGTGCGAGGGCAGGCGCAGCCGACAAACAGGCAGCCAGAATGAGAGCTGCACGCATTGATTTGAATTTGGACATTCTTCCAGCCTTCGATTTCCCGATGGGTCATCTGGCTGGGGCATCACGCCCTTGCTGGATGGCGCTTTGTTACCATCCAGCAGGTTCGTGTTCAATACCTGATTAAATTAGTATGTCTTTTTCTGCAGAGGCGCAGGACGAGGACCGTCCTGGCCGCTTCAGGCCAGGTGTGACCGCAGCATCCAGGCGAATTTCTCATGTACCTGGCCGCGCGCAATGCAGAGATCTTCGGTCAGCGTGTCACCATGACCTGCGGCAAGTTCACCTGCGCCTGCAATCGTTTCGGCCAGTGTTTCCTGCGCTTCCTTCATGAGGCGGATCATCTCTTCGGCCGTAGGCACACCGTCAACTTCCGCGACTTTGGAGCGTTTCAACATTCCGGCGAGCGTGCCCTCTGCATGGGCGTCGAGCGCCTTGATCCGTTCGGCCAGATCGTCCTGTCCGACGAAGTGGTCTTCGTAGATTTTCTGGAACAGATCATGCAGGGGGCCAAAGGCCATGCCGGTCACGTTCCAATGGAAGTTCTGTGCCAGCATCGTGGTCACTGCGGTTTCCGCAACGCATTGATTGAGTGCCTCGGCAATCTGTGTGGTTGCGTCGGTTGAGAGTGTCTGGGCGGTTTGGGTCAAGGGGGCCTCCTGCATCAAAAAAATAAATTTTGTGCTGGCTGGCGGTTAGCTGGCTTGCACCACCTTTATATATGGTGGAATTGCATCGGACAAGCAGTTTTAGAACGATTCTAAACTTGAGTAAAACTGTCAGTTACATTGCGTAGAAGGAACACCAGATTCCGGTGCGCATGCTTCGGAACACGCGAATTCAGAAGGAAAGTTGCGCTGACCTCATCGCCGTTCTTGAGGCTGCGGGCCAATGCGAGCAGCCACTTTTCATCAAACGAGGTTTCCTGCTCTCCGACACGAAAGAAAGCCGGGCGGCGTTGCAAAGCCTGGGACAGGCACCGCACCAGCACTTCGGCTGCCGCATGTCTTGCGATATTGCGGTTCGCCGATAGGGCGGCACAGGCACCGAAAAGCTCGATATACGCCTTGCACCGGTTGGTGCGCGCGACATCGCGCAAGTGGTCGATCAGTCCTTCCGAGGCATCCGAACCATCCGGCGCCAAAGCGCGTTTGGAAGAGATCTGACGAACGGATGCAGACATCTCGTCATGGTCCTTATTATTGGGACTTTTGCGGCGCAACCTATTCAAGCGGCCTTCCCGCCATCCAGCATCGTGAGGGTCACCTTTTTCTTGCGGCACCGCTTTTCATACGCCTGTTCCCAGTGTTTGTAGCGCCCCATGACGGACTGTTGGGCGACGACAAGCGCGACAAAGGCCTCGCGGTGTTTGTTCTTTTTCAAGGCCTTGAAGGTCGACTTTTGCGCTTTGGTCATGGAACATCCGATGCAATGGCCTTCGCGTTTGAATTTGCAGACGCTGATGCAGGGGCTGGGGATCTTGGACATGATAGGCTCGCTGGGTGATGGGCACGGTGCCCGTTCTGGCTGGGGCGTGTAGTTCAGTGAAGGGTACGGTCTTCGCGTCTGTGTCGGGGCAGGGGGGTGGCGGGCCCTGTTTGCACCATACGCTGCATCGCGAGGCCGACCCGCGCCGCCATAATGGCAACCGGTTCGGCATGGCGCGCAGGGACAATCAAGCTTGCGATCATCGCCGCCTCGCCCAGATCACCGCGCGCGGCTTCGCGGACAAGGGTTTGCAGGATCGCTTCGTCCGAACCGATACAGGTGCACCCAAGCCCGTGCCGGACAAGCGGCCTGCGGGCAAACCTGCACAGATCAGACAGCAGGCACTCGAAGTTACGCAGCTCTGCAAGCCCCTCAACGGGGCCAAAATTCTGCGCAAAACCGTTCCAGACTTCGGCCTGACTATCAGGACCCGCCATCCAGAACCGCACCGACATGATCAGTTCGGCTTCCCAAGGTGCGACGTCGGTCAAATGGCCGACCACGCTGGAGCCTGTGGTATGTGCGGTACCTGTCATTTGGTCAGGATCAGCTTGCCTGCGCGCGTGATGCGCAGGGTGTAGGTCTGGCCATCCAGCACAATGTCGGCCTTAAGGCCGTTGCGGATCAGATCGCGTGCGTCGTAGGTGTCCGTGTCAGCGGTCCGGTCGACTGGACTGGGGCGCGGCATTTTCTGCATCAGGCTCATCGACCCTCTCCTGCCGTGCGCATGCGATTGCGTTGCAAGTCGATCAGATGTTCAAGTGCAAATCCTTCTATCTGCGCGCTATCGGCACCGGATTGCACGATTTCGCGCCATGTAGAGCTGGCAGTTTCAGGCTTCTGGCTGGTTGCCCGGGAGACGGGTGTCATTGCGATTTCATCCTTATAGTTGACATCCGGGCTGCCGTTCGCGGTGGCTTGGACGGGCATCGAACGATGCCTTGCGGTATTCTGACTAAATAAGTCAGGTTATACACCATGCCTACAGTAATCCGACAGTTTTAGTCAAGAACATAGATGTGCCTAAACGGCTGCGGGGTTTCAGGCGTCATGCGCTTTGCAGTGGGTCGATTTTCTGGATTGCGGTGAACCCCTCAAAACGTGGCGCGCCCTCATGCAGCTTGCGGCTTTGACCCGCGCGGGCGTGTGAGGCGCGGAATTCTGCGCTGGTTGTCCATGCGCGGAAATGTGCCTCCGACTGCCACAGGGTATGCGAGGCATAGAGAATTTTCCCGTCGTCCTCGGGGCCCTTCAGCATGTGGAAGGACACGAAACCGTCCATGTCCTGCAATTTGCTTTCCCGGGTCAGCCAAAGCTCTTCGAATTCAGCGGCATTTTCCAAGGGTACAGTGAAACGGTTCATCGCGAGGTACATCTTTTTCTCCTTAGTTGGATGTCAGGGATTTGCAGGGGTCGTCACGTTCAGTGGGCGGGACGATGCGGACCTCGTTGAAAGGAAGTCCTGCGTCTTCTTCGACAAAGCCGATCGCATAGGTTGTCACCTCAGGGGCCGCTCTGGCGATCTTGGCGGGTACGCCCCAATCGGTGCGGGCGTGGCCGTTTCCGGCGATCACGGCGACGGGTGGTCCATAGGTTTCGAGCGCCTCAAGTGCGGCGCGGGCAAAAACCGCATCGCGGTAGCGCTGCACGGTGACCATACCCGCCATCATCGCAAACGGCATGGCTTCGCAATGCGCCTCGAATTGTAGTTGCATGCGTGTCTCTTGCTGGCTTTCCGGCAAAGCCACATCCAGACCGAAACGCGCGGCGTCTTCACCGAAAAGGGAAGTGGCACCATCACTGTAGACACTCTGGATCGCGTCGCGCGGGGCTGCAGCGCCGACGATGCGCGCCTCGCCCATGGCCTCAAAGATCGGTGCATAGGTCGGGAAATCACCCCAACCGCTCGCCTCCCAAGCGGCGGCGATCTGGGTCCGGTCGGCGTCGGCACGCGCGGCTTGCTCTGCGGTCAGCATCTCGAACACGACCGCGGTGGGCCGCAGGTCCTGCAGGGCGGCGGCTTGCCCCAGATGTGCAGCAGGGTTGTCATGGACCTCGCCAAGAATAACGATGTCGGCCACAGGTTCGGCCGCGGCAGGCAGGGCGAGCACCAATAACAGAGCAGTCAGTCGCATGGGGTTCCTTTCAGGCCGATGCCGCGTGAGGCAGAACAAAGGGGATGTTGGCGGGCGGTGGGGCCGAGACGCGCAAAGCGCAGCCGTAGGCGTCCGACAGTATCTCATCCGTCAGTACCTCTTGCGGCCGTCCGAAGGCCATGTGTTTGCCTGTCGCAAGCAGCGCGACACGGTCTGCATAAAGCGCTGTCAGGTTCAGATCATGCATCACCGCGATGACGCCACCACCCGCGCGGGCAAACCCGCGTGCGATGTCCATCACCTGGAGCTGGTGCGCGATATCGAGACTGGAAACCGGCTCATCCAGCAAGAGCCAGCGCGGTTGACCGTGCTCGAAAGGGGCCCAGACCTGCGCCAGAACACGGGCAAGCATGACCCGTTGCGCTTCGCCTCCGGACAATTCCTGAAAGGTCCTGTCAGCGTAATGCGCGAGACCGACGCGGGCCAGCGCCTGCATCGGCACCTCGGGTCTGTCTCCTGCGGTGCCTGATTGCAGGCCCAGCCGGACCACCTCAATGACTGTAAACGGAAATGCCAGACGCGACGCCTGGGGGAGGACAGCACGTTGTGCTGCAAGTTGCCAAGGCTTCATGCCGCGTATGTCCTGCCCGTTCAGGCTGACCGCACCGCGATAGGGCAGAGAGGCCGTGATCGCCCCGAGCAAGGTGGATTTGCCAGAGCCGTTGGGGCCAACGATGGCGGTCACTTCTCCGGGCAGGGCGGTCAGGCTCACGCCGCGCAGCGCCTCGCGCTTGCCGTATGAGACGCGGATATCTTCGGCAATCAGGCTCATAGTTCCACCAATCCGCGACGTTTGAGCAGGATCCACAAAAAGACCGGTGCGCCAAGGACGGCTGTCACGATCCCGATGGGCAGTTCTGCGGGGGCAATGACCACGCGCGCGATGACATCGGCGAGGATCAGCAGGGTCGCCCCCAGAAGCGCTGAATTCAGTAGCAGCGTCCGGTGATCCGGACCGGAGGCAAGACGCAGCAGATGCGGCACCACGATCCCGATAAACCCGATCCCGCCCGAAACAGCGACCGCCGCACCGGTGGCACCGGCGACGGCAAGGATGGCGATGGATTTCATGCGCTGCACATTGATGCCGATATGGGCGGCGGTCGCTTCGCCCAGGGCCAGCCCGTTAAGCCCGCGCCCCAGCATCATTGCCGTGCCAAGAGAAAGCAGGATCAAAGGAGCGGCTGACAGCACCTTGGCCCAGCTCGCACCCGCAAGCGAGCCTAGACCCCAGAAGGTCAGATCGCGCAGTTGTCTGTCATCGGCGATATAGACGAGGATGCCCGACAAGGCCCCTGCCAGCGCGCCAAGCGCGATGCCCGCCAGAAGCATCGTCGCCACAGATGTGCGCCCGTGCCGTGTGGAGACGCGATAGAGCAGGATGGTCGAGCCCCAGCCGCCCAGAAAGGCGGCAAAGGGCACAAGGTGGTTGCCTGCGCGGTCGATCATCCAGACGGGCAAGAGTGCGCCCAGCACGATGGCAAGGATCGCACCCAGCCCCGCACCGGCGCCTACGCCAACGATGCCCGGATCGGCCAGAGGATTGCGGAACAGACCTTGCATCGCAGCCCCTGATACGGCCAGGGCTGCACCGACCAGTATACCCATGGCAAGCCGGGGCAGGCGGATGTCAAACAGCACCACGCGCTCGATCTGGCTCAGCGTCTCACCCTGCGCCAGTTTTGCCAGCACGGATGACAGGGTTACGTCTGTTGCGCCAACCTGCAGATTCACAAGACAGGCCAGCCCCAAAGCAACCGCAAGAACCCAATGCAAGGCGCGGGCGTGGCTCAACCGGTCGCGCGGGACGACCCCGATATCCGATACGACAGTCACCGGTCAGGTTCCCTTTGCATAAAGCGCGTCGTTCAGCATCTGCACGGCCTGCGCCGTGCGCGGCCCGAAGCCCAGCATCAGCAGGCCATCCATGCGCACGATCGAACGCGTTTGCGCGGCGGGTGTCAACCGGACCGCAGGCATGGCGAACAATTCGTCATCTGCCAGCCCATGATCGCCGCCCCTGTCCATCATCAGGATCACATCGGGTGCGGCCAGCCCGACCGCTTCGTCGGTGATCTGTTTGTAGCCTTCGTAATCGGAGACCGCATTCACACCCCCCGCCATCCGGATCAGCGCGTCCGCTGCCGTGCCTGTACCAGAGGCATTGATCTTGCCGCCCTGCGTGGACAGCACAAAAAGCACGCGCTTCTTGTCATCCTCGGGACGTTCAGCGTCCGTGAGCGCCGCCACGAGATCGGCCTCAACTTCGGCCATTAATCCGGCAGCGTGTTCCGGCACACCAAGTGTCTCGCCCACGATCTCGATCTTGCGCAGGATGCCTGCAACGCTCAGGGCGTCGGGCACTTCGACAAGGGCGACATTCGCCGCGCGGATCACATCGAGCGCCTCTGGGGGGCCAGCGCCTTCCTCGGTCAGGATCAGTGATGGCCCAACCGAGAGCACACCTTCGGGAGAAAGGGCGCGCATGTAACCCACATCGGGCAGGTCGGCGACACTGGGTGGATAACTGGACGTTGTGTCGCGCGCCTTGAGGCGGTGCGCCTGACCAAGGGCTGCAATGATTTCGGTGACTGAACCGCCGATTGACAGCACATCGGCCTGTGCCTGCGGCGTATCTGCGTTTTGTTCGGCGTTGACGTCCATGGCAAGAAACGTGCTGCACAAAGCTGCGCATAATCCTGTCCGGAAGGCGGTTTTACGAGGCCAGTGTCTCATGCGGGCACCTCGACAAGCGTTGAAAGGCAATCCACGATCTGGCCCCATTCTGCGCGTGAATCGCGCCCCTCCTTGCCGACACCGAACACCTGAAAAATCATACCGCCTTCAGCATCGAAGGCTTCGACCGATACGGCAGGTCCGCGTTGCGTGGGTTTGTGCACGGCCCAGACCTCGGCCACCTTGTCGAGGCGCAGATGCAGGTTGAACCCGGGATCCATGACGTTCTGCCAAGGCCCCATCGGTTTCAGGCTATGGATCTTGCCGGTATGGATCTGGATGCAGCCACGGTTTCCGACAAAGATCATCACCTCGATCCCGGCATCGCGCACAGCCTGAAGCATCGTATCAGCGGCCTTCGGGGCAAGCTGGCGCACCCAAGGTGCACCGGCAATCCGGTAGGCCCCGAGCCGGTTCATCTTGAGTTTGGCACACAGGCGCAGGAATTGGTGCGTATCCGTCAGCTTTGCCCATTCTGCCCGCAGAATGTCGGCTTTGTCGGCGCGCGATTTCGGGCCCTCGACGGGCACGCGCGCCGCGACCACCTGACTGTCCGACTGATCAGCGACGGCCAGATCGGCGACAATTGCGGGCCATGCCGCGTGGTGTGATCCGTCGCGCAGATGGATTTTGTGCACCGCATCGCCTGCTGCATCGAAAATCTGCAAAGAGCGTCGCACGCCCTGCGCGGTCTCTGTCTCGACGGCGAAAGCATGCACCCAATGAGACGGAAAGATGCGCAGGTCGATATTCTCGGTCAGGGTCATCGCCGCATGATCGCCACGGTGGTAGTTGCCGTATGCGCCTACCTTTTCATGTACGCAGGCATCAACACGGGTCAGCGCCATGACTTCGCCCAAGGCTTCGGCTGCGGAAATGATCCGGTCGGGGTGGGCCGCGATTCGGGTAGTGCCATAGCCGATGCCGGCAGCAACGAGCTGCGCCTCGGCAATGCCTTGGGCGTCTGCCGCATCGCGAGCGCGCAATTTCGGGTTTTCCGCAAGAAAAGTGCGAATATCGGAAGGATTGGCAGCGCTATGCTGTGTCATGGGCGTCCTCGGATGTTTGTTTATGGTCCGATGGCTGCGCCCGAAAGACGTGGTGCGTGGCTGTCTAATTACTTGACTGTTTTAGTTGGGTAAGTTTAAAGCTGCAACCCGTTGCGGTACGTTGTAGCGCAAAATCATGAAAACTGCCGCGCCAGCCTTCGCAAGCTTCGGCCTGAAACACACGAAGGATGGCGCAATGCTTACCTCTTTGATGCGCGGCACGACCGCGCTTGTCTGCTTGTTGCTGGCCATGCCAGCCACGGCACAAGACAGTGATCCCGGCTTTCTGGGGACACTTATCCTCACCGGCGGTAAACGCGATCTCAGCTTTGGCACCGCGCTATCGCGGACGGTTGTTGGTGAAGAAGAGATCATGGACCGACAAGCCAGCACGGTCGCACAACTGATCGACAGCGTGCCGGGTGTCACCTTGGTGAACGGCACAACCCCGCAAGGGTCGGGTATCAATATCCGGGGCTTCGGCGCGAACACGACATTCGGTTCGGACCAGAAAATCGCGATCCAGATCGACGGCGCCTCGGTCGGGTCGGAAGAACTCTATCGCATCGGAACACAGCTTTTCACCGACCCGCTGCTCTATCGCGAAGTCGAGGTGTTGCGCGGGACTATCGGCAGCTTTGCCTATGGGTCCGGTATTGTCGGTGGGGTTGTGAGGCTGGAAACAAAGGACGCCTCCGATTTTACAGGGGGTGTCCCTGGCTTTGGGGGCTCACAGACCCTTTCGTTCAGCTCGAACGGCAGCGGTTTGGTCAGTTCGACCAACCTTGCATGGATGCCGACCGAAGGTGCCGAATTTCTGCTGAACTATACCCTGCGTGATCAGGACGACCTGACGGCAGGTGACGGGACGACGATCGGAAACAGCGCGTTCCGCACGCCTTCGTTCCTCGCGAAGGGCACATTCACCTTCGGGCAGGACGACGCACACTCCCTGATGTTCAGCCATTCAAGTACGGTCGCAGACGACAAGGATGTCCCCTATGACCAATTCGTGACGACGGCGGATTCCTTTGGTCGCGTAGACCGCCTGACCGAAACGACACAGACAGCTGTCGAGTATCGTTTTAACCCGGTCACGGATCTCGTCGATCTGCGCGCCAATCTCTCTTATGCCGATCAGGCTATCGACTCAGACTACATTCCCGGGTCCTCGCCTTTGGAAGGCACGCCGAGCTTCCCGTTCCTTCTCGAAACGGTAAATGCCGACCAACGCTATGAAACCGCCAAGCTGACCGTGACAAACCGCGCCTTGTTTGACACGGGCGCAATCGCGCACGACATGCTTGCAGGGGTCGAGGCGCAGCGCCGGACCCGTGCCGATAACGCGGCTGGCGGTGCGCCGGGTGGCACAAACGATCGTTTTGCCCTGTTTGTTGTTGATGAAATGAGCATGGGGCAATTCACGGTGACACCGGCCATGCGTTATGAAAGTTCCAGCATTGAAAGCGAAAACGACCTTGCCGGTGTTCCCGATACCTATGAAAAAGACGCCCTGATGGGTGGTCTGGCTCTGGCGTATGATTTTGGCGTGGGGCTCTCTGTCTTTGGCTCGGCGGCCTATACCGAAGGTCTGCCGATCATTGATGATCTGGGGACCAGCGACACCGCACAGCGGCGGATCGGCATGTCAGAGAAATCCAACACATTCGAGCTTGGGGCCGAATACACAAGCACAGATGTCTTTGCCAATGGTGACACCTTCACCATGCGCGGCAATCTCTATCGGACCGAACTTAGCGACATCACCAGTTACACGGTGGCAGGTTCGATGGCGACGGAACTGGACCGTGTGGAGTCGAGCGGGTTTGAACTGGAAGCCTCATACGGCACGGCAAGCGGCCTCTACGCCGATTTTGCCGGACATATCGGCGAGGGTACTGAATTCAACCCCGATGGCACCGATGCAACATGGCGCAACACGCCGGCGGATCGGGCGCAGGTGACTTTGGGCAGAAAATGGGAAGACCGCCTGGATCTGAGTTGGGAAATCATTCATGCGGTTGATCGCCGCGATGCCCTTGGCGATGATCTGCCGGACAGTACTGTGCACAACCTGCGTGCAACATGGACGCCCCAAGCCCAAGGATGGCTTGATGGCAGCGAACTGCGCCTCGGGGTCGAGAACGCTTTTGACGCTGATTATGTGGGACATCTGTCATCCCCCAGCAGGAAAGCGCCGGGCAGGTCGTTCAACGTGTCGCTGACGAAATCTTTCTAGGCGGGACAGGAAGTGTCTGGTCCGCCCTTATGAAGGGCGGGCCAATGACCGGTGTGAATGAAAACACCTCCGGGCTTACGACAAGCGTTTTACGATCATTTTCCATATGCCCTTGGGGTGTCATCGAACCGGTCGTCTTACGCGCGACCGGACAGATGGATGTCTTGCCGCAAACGGCTTTGACGCAGCAATTCCACCAGCTTTTCAAACAGTCCCGCGCGGGCGGAATTCTGTCGCCACGCAAGGACAACCTGTCGTGGGCAGGCGTCAGGAAGCGGGGTTAAGCGCACTGTGGACTTGGACACGATGCCGGCATCAACGGCCAGATTGGGCAAAAGCGTGACGCCAAGCCCCTCTGACACCATGGCGACCAGCGTTGTCAGGCTGGTCGCCGCAAAGGTCTCATCCTGGGCGAGGTTCCGGTCAGGATAAGCCTGAAGGGCGTGTCGCTGAAGGCAGTGACCTTTTTCCAGAAGCATCAGTTGGCCTGCGTCCTCCAGGGCGGAATGGCCTGTTGTTTGTGGACGTGGCGCGTTTGGCGGAGTGGCGAGTTGATAGCCGTCTTCGAACAAATGCGCGATTTCGAGCGATCCTGTGTCGAAGGGCAGGGCGATCAGGATCAGATCCAAACGCCCTGCGTTCAGGCCCTCGATCAAGGCTTCTGTCATTTCCTCGCGCAGGTAGAGCCGCAGGCCGGGAAACTGCACGCGGATCAGCGGCAGGGCCTGCGGGATCAGATAGGGGCCAATCGTGGGAATGGCCCCCAGCCGCAAGTCGCCCTCTTCGGGGTTTTGATGTGCGCGCGCCAAGTCCTCGATCTCTTTGGCATCCAGCAGCAGTGCACGGGCGCGGGCCACGATCTGCTCGCCCAGCGGAGTGAGCATCACACTGCGCCTTGTGCGCTCGATCAACTGCACGCCGAGACGGTCTTCGAGTTCCTTGATCCCCGCGCTCAGCGTCGGCTGGGTGACAAAGCTGATGTCCGCGGCGCGCGAAAAGCTGGCGGTATCAGCGACGGCAATCAGGAACTGAAGATGGCGGAGCGTAAACATATAGAGAAATCCTATTACTATAAGTAATATATTCAATTTCTCTTATAAGTAGCAAGTGACTACCTCTGGGTCATCGCAACGATCACCTGAAGGAACAAAGAAATGACTGACACAGTGACACCCACCGGCCCACGCCTGAACGAACCTGCCCCTGCCTTTGATGCGCCCACCACCGATGGTCGCAAAACGCTTGAGGACTATCGCGGCAAATGGTTGATCCTTTTCTCGCACCCCGCCGATTTTACGCCTGTGTGCACCACCGAATTTATAGCCTTTGCGAAAAAGCATGATGAATTCACCGCCATGAATACCGCACTGCTGGGTCTGTCGATCGACAGCCATTACAGCCACATCGCATGGATGCTGAACATCAAGGAAAAGTTCGGCGTGGAAATCCGGTTCCCGATCATTGCTGACCTGAATATGGCCGTCGCCCAAGCCTATGGAATGATCCAGCCGGGTGCATCTGATACGGCTGCTGTCCGCGCGACATTTATTATCGACCCCGAGGGCGTTCTGCGCGCGATGGTCTATTATCCGATGAATGCGGGCCGGTCAGTTGACGAAATCCACCGCCTGCTGGTGGCGTTGCAAACCGCAGACGCAAACCAGTGCGCAATGCCTGAAAACTGGAAGCCGGGTGATGAGGTCATCGTGCCGACACCGGCCACACCAGAGGCCGCAATGGCCCGTGCGGGTGAAGGGTATAATACGGTCGATTGGTATTTTTCGACACGCGCCCTTTGACGCTTTGCGGTTGGGCAGGGCGGGGTACCGCCCCGCCGGTTCACCGCAGCAAGCCGAAACAAACGTGAGGTTGCCGCGCAATGCGTGCGGCAATCACAGATAAAGGAGTAAACCCATGTCTAACCCTATCGTAAGACCTTTCTGGGACGCGCCGACAGGAAGCTGGCAGTACGTGTTCCACGACCCCGACACCATGCAAGGTGCCATCGTCGATCCTGTGCTGGATTTTGATCCGCTTGCCGGGGCCACATCGACAGCCAATGCCGAAAAGATCCTGGCCTACATTCAGGATGCAGGGATCGAGATCGTCTGGGTCCTCGACACCCACCCGCATGCTGATCACTTTTCCGCAGCACCATGGCTGGCTGAAAAGCTGGGGGCGCGAACAGGGATCGGCGCACGGGTGACCGGTGTGCAGAACCTGTGGAAGGATATCTACAACCTGCCGGCAGATTTTCCCGCCGACGGAAGCCAATGGGACCACCTGTTCGAGGATGGTGAGCAATTCATGGTCGGGAATGTGCCTGTGAAGGTCATGTTTTCGCCTGGCCATACTCTGGCATCCATCACCTATGTTGCCGGAGATGCGGCCTTTGTGCATGACACGCTCATGATGCCGGACAGCGGATCATCGCGCGCCGATTTTCCGGGCGGCAGTTCCAAGGCCCTCTATGACAGCATTCAGGCCATTCTGGCGCTGCCGGACAGTACCCGCGTCTTTGTCGGTCACGACTATGCGCCGGAGGGGCGTGATGCAGCCTGCGAAGCGACTGTTGCTGCGCATAAAGCATCCAACATCCATTTTCAGGATGATCCCTCCGAGGACGCCTTTCGTGCCGTGCGGGATGCCCGCGATCAGACCCTGCCTCTGCCGAAACTGATGCTGGCAGCACTTCAAGTGAACATCCGGGGTGGTCGGTTGCCCGAGGCGGAAGACAACGGACGATCCTATCTCAGGCTGCCGATGAACTACTTTGTTTCGCGCTAACGCTGCTTTTGCGCAGGGGTAAAACCCCTGCGCAAAGTGCCTATTTGATCTACATCAAGGAAACATTCCACATTTGGAATGTATTGTGGGCGCAATCATACAATTGCTGGAGTAAATGCAATGGACAGAAATCACACAAGACCCGCTGACACCTATTCACCGCTCTATTTTCTTGCGTCGCTTGGCGCAGGCGGGCTGAGCGTGACGTTCTTTATGTATCTTATGTTCTGGGTCCCTCATGTCGGGCGCCCCGTACCAATTTTCGAAGATCTGATGGCGGTCTTTGCCAACGGGGCATTGCCGCTTCAGGTGGCTGTTGTCGTTGCGATGGCGGGGATTGCCGTGTTTGCCTTTCTGAACGTCAAGTCCCTGATCTGGAACCTGTCCGCGCTCTCGCGCTTTCGCAAGACACCGCAATACGAAGCGCTGCGCGCGTCAAATGGTGAAACCACCTTGCTTGCCGGACCTTTGGCTGCGGCCATGACCGTCAATGCAATGTTCATTGTCGGGCTCGTCTTTGTGCCCGGCCTGTGGCTGGTGGTGGAATACCTGTTTCCTTTGGCTTTGATCGCGTTTCTTGCCATTGGTGTCTGGGCGCTGCTTTTGATCGGTGATTTTCTGGGGCGCGTTTTGACCAAAGGTGGCGTTTTCGATGTGACCGCGCACAACTCTTTTGCCCAGTTGTTGCCAGCCTTCGCCCTTGCGATGGTCGCCGTTGGTCTGGCAGCTCCGGCTGCCATGAGTGGGAACACGCTGGTTGTTGGCACGTCGCTTGTCCTGTCGACCTTCTTTGGAACAGCGGCCATCCTGTACACCGTCGTTGCCGCTATCACGGCTTTCAGCTCCATGTTGCACTATGGGACTGCCCGCGAAGCAGGGCCGACACTGATGGTGATCGTGCCGATCATGACCGTGCTGGGCATCATGTCCCTGCGTCAAAGCCACGGCTTGCATATCGGGTTTGACCTGCACCAGACTGCGGGTGAGACCATGTTCTTTCTTGCGCGCCTTTTGACTGTGCAGGTTCTGTTTCTGCTGCTCGGGATGCTGGTGCTGCGCCGTCAGGGATATTTCGCTGACTTTGTTCTAGGTGATAAGACTTCGCCCGGTTCATACGCGCTGGTCTGTCCCGGGGTTGCCTTGTCGGTGATGCTGCACTTCTTCATCAACAAGGGTCTGGTGGCTGCGGGGCTGATTGCCCAGTTCGGCATCGCATATTGGAGCCTGACAGCCATTGCACTGCTGGCCCAGATCCTGATGATCGCCCTGGTGTTCCGCCTGAACCGCCAGCACTTTTCCGCACGCGGATCCTCGGCCAGCATGGTGCCTGCCGAATAAAGCTCACCTGAAAAATGAATTACCCCCGCCTTGTTCAAACAGAGCGGGGGTAATTCATTTGCGAAACAACAGCTTCGTCATTGGGCCTGCGTTTCAGGCCACGATTGCTGGTTAGGCAGACAGGCCGCAAGACATGGGTGGTCTGGGCGCCATATCCAACAGCGCAGTCAGCCCGCAGTTGCCTTTTACAAGATCGGAAAGTGTCACCATATCCAGTTCGTGATAGAAGGCTTCGAGTGCCCGTGAAATGTAACTGCGCAGACGACAGGTTGGGGACAGGGGGCAAGAGTTGGCTTCCGTGTCAAAACATTCCGCGAAAGGCACCCCGCCCTCGAAGACGCGAAAGACAGCGCCGATCGAAATCTGGTCCATTGACCGCGCGAGACGGAGCCCGCCCGTGCGCCCGCGGATCGTTTCCACAAACCCGTTGCTCTGCAAAAGGTTGACGACCTGCAACAGGTGATGCGTCGATGCATTGCATTTTTCAGCAATCTCGGATGTGCGAACTGTCACGCCGTCGTTGACGGCGCAGGCCATCAGAATGCGGGCTGCAAGGTTCGTGCGAGTGGTGAGGCGCATATAAGTCCCATCAAGGATTCGTGTTTCACCACTTTGCTCTGCGTTGCGGAACATTTGTTTGATCTAGATCACGCCCTTACCAAGAAAACTTCTTTATCTGGTATTCAAGAATCAAGTTATGAGGTTTGCGTGGCGCATAAGAATGGCCTGACCGACGCACAGGACAAAACAATTGGCCCACGTGATTGGCTGTCACCTGGCCGGAGCCTTCAGAAAAAAGCGGCTGTTTTTGCAGTTTTGGCCAACCTTGTCTGGCCGGTGCAGGCAGGGCTGGTCGCCTTCGCGTTGGGTGGGCTGCTGACGGGGGAGCAAGTGTCCCCGTTTCTCGTGGCGGCGGGCTTTTTCATGCTTGGGGGGCTCCGTGTCATTCTGGGGGTCAAATCCGAAGCACTTGCGGAAACGGCCGCGCTGCGCGTGGTTCATGCGGCACGGTTGCAGATCGTGGCGTCCGAAGCGCGGCGTGCATCCGATAGTGCCTTTGGCGGTGCCGGTAGCATTTCAGCCCTGGCCGCGGAGAAGCTGGATCTTCTGATCCCTTACATCACCCGCTATGCATCGGCCCGCGCGCGCGTGATGATCTTACCGTTTGTCATCTTCGCCCTTGCGCTTTGGTTTTCATGGGCGGTCGCCGTGGTCCTGATGATATCGGGGCCATTGATCCCTGTCTTCATGGCACTTGTCGGACTGGCGGCCAAAGATGCCAGCCGCCGCCAGATGGCCGAGATTGGCACCCTCAACGATCTTCTGGTTGAGCGGTTGTCGGCACTTGTCGACATCCGTCTTTTGGGGGCAAGCAAACCGGTGCTTGATGGCTTCTCTGCGAAGGCAAGCGACTTGCGCCACCGCACGATGGCCGTCCTGCGGGTTGCGTTTCTATCCTCGACCGTGTTGGAGCTTTTTGCCGCGATTGGTGTTGCAATGGTTGCGGTGTTTGTCGGTTTCTCGCTTCTGGGGGCCCTTGAATTCGGCACTTGGGGTGGTCCGCTCACGCCGCAGGCCGGTATCTTCTTGCTGTTGTTGGCCCCTGAATTCTATCAGTCGATGCGCGATCTGGCCGCGGCATGGCATGACAAAGCCGCCGCTGATGCGGTGTTTGACGATTTAAGCGCATGGGACGGAGCCGAGACGCTGACCTTGCTGGGGCAGGGTGGGCCGGAAAGCCCGCTCAGCGGCCCTGCCAGCGTGTTATTGAATGGCTGCGCTTTGCCGGGTGGTGCCGTTTTGGATGATATTGCCATAGCGCCCGGCGAAACAGTTGCCCTGATGGGGCCAAGCGGGGCAGGCAAGACGTCTGTCCTGCGCATGATCGCTGGCCTGCTGCAGCCAGCATCGGGCAAGGTGACGGTGGCGGGGCGGCCGCTTGATCAAGATACGGCGGATGCATGGCGGGCCCGGATCGGATGGATGCCGCAGTCGCCGCATTTTCTCAATGCCAGTTTGCGCTACAATCTGACACTGGGGCGCGCGACCGATCCGACGCAGGCCTTGGAACTGGCGGCGGTCGGCGATGTTGTGGCCGGCCTGCCGCAGGGATTGCATACGCGGCTTGGCGAGACCGGTGGGGGCCTCTCGGGCGGCGAGGCGCGCCGCATCACATTGGCGCGGGCCATTCTTGGGGCGCCGGATGTCATTCTGGCGGATGAACCAACCGCTGATCTTGATGCAAAGACCGCGGCGGCAGTGACCCAAGGTCTGCTGACACAAGCGCAACGCGGTGCAACGCTGATCGTTGCGACCCATGATCGTAATCTCGCGGCAAAGATGGACCGGATCATCCGGATCGGAACCATGCCATGAAGGCTCTGTGGCGTATTTTCCGACTGATCCTGCGTGAACAGCCCACCTCTCTTTGGCGGGGTGCCGCGCTCAGCTTTGTTGTGCTCGCGATGGGGGCCGCTTTGCTTGGGCTGTCGGGCTGGTTTATCACAGCCGCCGCTGCTGCAGGTCTGGCAGGGACAGGTGCGGTCTTTGACGTTTTTCGCCCGTCCGCGATGGTGCGCTTTCTGGCGCTCGGCCGCGCTGCGGGACGTTACGGAGAGCGCGTGCTGACCCATGACGCCACACTTCGCGCGCTGGAATCGTTACGTGTGCGGTTGCTTGGCGGATTTGTTACGGCCTCATACGACAGAATGATCCGCACCCGCGGGGCACAGGCGCTCAACCGTTTGACGGCTGACATTGATGTTCTTGACGGGGTGGTGCTGCGGCTTGTGCTGCCGGTTCTGTCGGGGCTGCTCGTCCAAGCGGCTGTGTTCGTCGTACTCTGGGCCTTGATCGGACTGTCGGTCGCACTGTGGATTTTCGCGGGATACGTTTTGGGCAGCGCCGCGATCTTTTTATACGCGACGCGCAAGACCGCGTCTCTGTCCCGCCGCACAGAGGCGGCGGCCCAGGCGTTCCGGTCGCGCCTGATTGATCTGATCCGGGGGCGGCGCGATCTGGCCGTGCAGGGCAGATTGATTGCGCAGGCTGATTTCGCAGTGACGGCGGACAGCCGACGCCGCGCACTACAGGTACAACAAGACCGCGCCGAGCGTCTGACCGGTGCGGCGCTGCAAATGCTTGGGACGCTGGTCGCGGGTGGCACTCTTTGGCTAGGTATGACCAAGGCGCAAGCGGGCGAATTTGCGCCGGCATTCGCGGCCCTCGGGTTTTTTGCCGCTCTTGCATTGGCAGAAACGATTGCGCCTCTGCGCCGCGCCGCAAGCGATTTGGGGCGCATGGCAGAGGCGGCCAGACGTGTCTCTCGCGACATCAAGGTGTCACCCGCAGAGCGGCCGGTTTCTGCGGGGGCGGTCGGATATCTGAATATCCATGGTGTGCGGCTGACCCGTCCGTTTTCCAGCGTTCCTGTCTTTGACGATCTGACCCTTACTGTGGGTCCCCGTGAGACCGTCGCTCTGACCGGTCCGAGCGGGTCCGGGAAATCAACTCTGCTTTTGTCTGTTGCGGGCCTGCATCCGGTTGCGGCGGGCATGATGACGCTGGGCGGTTTGCCGGTCGCGGATTGGGATGAGCCGTCGTTGCGTGATACTGTCGTGCTCTTGCCGCAGCGCAGTGCTTTGATGGGTGGAACGATCGCAGAGGCGCTTCGCCTCGCGGCGCCTGAGAGCGACGATACCACACTGTGGCAGGTCCTCGATGCGGTTCAGCTTTTGGATGTCATTGAGGCAAGAGACGGGCTGCAAACCATGCTCGGTGCGCGTGGCGAAGGGTTATCGGGGGGCGAGGCGCGCCGATTGGTTTTGGCACGTGTTCTGCTACGTCGCCCAAAGGTTTTGCTGCTTGATGAACCAACGGAAGGGTTGGATGAAACCACTGCCCAAGCCGTACTCGAGGGTGTCCGCCGGTTCTTGCCCGATGCGGCCATCCTGATCGCGGCCCATCGCCGGATCGAGACCGCATTTGCGGATCGGACAGTGAGCCTCATTTAAGTTGTATATGAAATACATCTTATTGATCTAGATCAAGGCCCACCGGCTCTTCGCATCAGATACATTCCATAGTTGGAATTTGAAATCGGGGGGATTCGTCCCCCGATATCCGGAGCAAGAGATATGGAATTTGGGATCGTTGAACTGTCGCGCCTGCAATTTGCGCTGACAGCGATGTATCACTTCCTCTTCGTGCCGCTGACGCTGGGTCTGTCGATCCTCGTGGCGATCATGGAGACGGTCTATGTGATGACAAACCGCCCGATCTGGCGGCAAATGACGAAGTTTTGGGGCACACTTTTTGGGATCAACTTTGTTCTCGGGGTGGCAACGGGCATTACGATGGAATTCCAGTTCGGCATGAACTGGAGCTATTACAGCCACTATGTCGGCGACATCTTTGGCGCGCCTTTGGCGATCGAAGGTCTGATGGCCTTCTTCCTCGAGGCCACATTTGTCGGGCTATTCTTTTTCGGTTGGGACAAGCTGAGCAAAGTCGCCCACCTGACCGTGGCTTGGCTGGTTGCCATTGGCTCGAACTTCTCAGCGCTCTGGATCCTGATCGCCAATGGCTGGATGCAAAACCCGGTCGGGGCTGAATTCAACCCGATGACCATGCGTATGGAGATGACGGATTTCTTTGCCGTGCTCTTCAACGAGGTCGCGCAGGCGAAATTTGTGCACACTGTTTCGGCAGGCTATGTCACCGCGTCGGTCTTTGTGATCGGTGTCTCTGCCTGGTATCTGCTCAAGAGCCGCCACATCGAACTGGCCCGCCGGTCCATCACAGTGGCTGCCGCGTTCGGTCTGGCCTCTGCGTTCTCGGTTGTCCTGCTTGGTGACGAATCCGGTTATTCCGCGACACATAGCCAGAAGATGAAGCTCGCCGCGATTGAGGCAATGTGGGAAACCCACGAAGCACCCGCACCCTTTAACCTTGTCGGCTTTCCTGATCAGGAAACACGCGAGACACATTACGCCATCGAAATTCCATGGGCGATGGGCCTGATCGGAACACGGTCTTTGACCACCGAAATTCCCGGGATCAACGATCTGGTGGCGCAGGCCGAGGACCGTATCCGGTCCGGTGTCATTGCCTATGACGCTTTGATGGAGATCCGCGAGCAACGTGAAGCGGCGGCCCCTGCGGTCACTGCACAGTTCGAAGCGCATTCTGCCGATCTGGGCTTTGCCTTCTTGCTGAAACGCTATGTGGATGACCCGCGTGACGCGACCGAAGAGCAGATTGTTTTGGCCGCAAACGACACGGTGCCGACAGTCTGGCCGTTGTTCTGGGCTTTCCGGATCATGGTGGGCCTTGGGTTCGGGTTTATCGGCACCATGGCGTATTTTTTCTATCGCGCATCCTTCAAAGGCATGAACTTCCCGCGGCCCGCCCTGCATCTGGCGGTCTGGATGATCCCTGCACCATGGATTGCCGCCGAAATGGGCTGGTTCGTGGCTGAGTTTGGCCGCCAGCCTTGGACTGTGGACGGGGTTCTGCCCACTGCGATGTCCGTCTCGGCCCTGTCGATGACAGAAGTCGCGATCACACTGGCGGGTTTCATCATCTTCTACACGGTCCTGTTCATCATCGAGATGGGCCTGATGATCAAATACATCCGCAAGGGACCGTTCCAGGATGTTGAAGAAACCGACGCGTGGGTGGCGCGCCACCACGATCGCCTTGCCGGCCGTCGCAACGCAGACGCAATCGCCCAGCCCGAAATGCAGCCAGCGGAGTAACAGTTATGATCCTGCATGAATTAGTCAGCTATGAAGTACTGCGCGTGATCTGGTGGGGCCTGCTTGGGGTCTTGCTGATCGGATTTGCCCTTACGGACGGGTTCGACATGGGGGTTGGCACCCTGCTGCCCTTCGTCGGCAAGACCGATATCGAACGCCGCGTGGCGATCAACACGGTCGGCCCCGTTTGGGAAGGGAACCAGGTCTGGTTCATCTTGGGTGGCGGCGCGATCTTTGCCGCATGGCCGCCGCTCTATGCGGTCAGCTTTTCGGGCTTCTACCTTGCGATGTTTGTCATTCTCGCGGCCTTTATCGTACGTCCAGTCGCGTTCAAATACCGCTCCAAGCGGGATGATCCGCGTTGGCGTAATGCATGGGACTGGGCGCTGTTTGGCTCTGGTGCGGTGCCTGCGCTGCTTTTTGGGGTGGCTGTCGGCAATGTGATCCAGGGCGTGCCGTTCCACTTCACCGATGACCTGCACACGATCTACGAAGGTGCGTGGTACATGAAGTTCATCGGCCTGCTCGATCCGTTCTCGATCCTTGCGGGTGTGGTGTCTTTCGCCATGCTGGTGATGCATGGTGGCGCTTGGCTGACGCTGAAAGCTGAAGGTGTGGTGCAGACACGTGCCCGTGCGATTGGTTCGATTGCAGCACTGGTCGCCGTGGGGGCCTATGTGCTTGCGGGCCTGTGGATGGCTGTCGGGATCGACGGTTTCCGCATCGTTGGTGACTATGTAACGAACGGTCCGTCAAACCCGCTGCACTTCGAGGTTGAACGCACAGCAAGCTGGCTATCGGCCTATGGCGACCGGCCTTGGATCGTTGTGGCCCCAGTTATGGGGATCATGGGCGGACTGCTCACTTTTATCGGCCTGCGGGCAGGTCGTGAAGTCTCGACCTTGCTGTTCTCCAAAATGGCAATTCTTGGTGTGATCTCGTCTGTTGGCCTGACCATGTTCCCCTTCATCATGCCCAGCTCCAGCGATCCGCAATCGTCGCTGACCGTCTGGAACAGTTCGTCCTCGCACCTGACGTTGTTCATCATGCTGGTGGTTACGGCGATCTTTATGCCGCTGATCCTGATGTACACCGCCTGGGTCTACAAAGTGCTGTGGGGCAAGGTCACCGAGGACGATGTCTCGGAAAACTCCCACTCCGTTTACTGAAGAAAGGAAACCCCGATGTGGTATTTCGCTTGGCTCCTTGGCCTCCCGCTGGCCGCTATTTTCGCCGTTATGAATGCGATGTGGCTTGAGATGAAAGAAGACGAACAAACAATTGCTGAAGGTTCGGCAACCCGAATTCAGGATCGTCGATCCTGATTTGGCGGCGGTGCGGCGGCGGCCCTCCCCTTGTTGCCGCCGCACCTCCAACCCGACATTTCAACGCCAAAGAGTAGACCCATGACAGACACAGCGACGGATCATCAAAGCCACGCGCGGCTTGCCAACTTTCCGATCACACTCTTTGCTATTGGCATGGGAATGATGGGGCTGACGCTTAGCCTGCGTGCGGCAGAAACCACTTTTGACAGGACGCATATCGTTTCAATGGCGGTGCTTGCGCTGTCCGTGGCAATGCTGGCTGCCGTGGCGCTGGGCTATCTGGCCAAGGTGCTGCGCTATCCGGACAAGGTGGTCGGGGACTGGCGCCATCCGGTCAAAATCGCGTTCTTTCCAGCAATCTCGATTTCGCTGCTCCTTCTGGCGACAGCCCTTGTGGAGGTCGCACCACGCGTTGCCGCGCCACTATGGCTTTTCGCCACTGCCTTGCAGGGCGTTCTTGCCCTTGCGGTGATTTCTGCGTGGATCGGGCACCGTCCGTTCCAGACCGGCATGATGACACCGGCATGGTTCATTCCTGCGGTTGGTAACGTCATCGTGCCGCTTGCGGGGAGCCACTTTGGTTACATCGAAATTTCTTGGCTGTTCTTTTCGGGCGGTCTGATGTTCTGGGTGGTGCTGCTGACCTTGGTCATGAACCGCCTGATGTTCCACGATCCCATGCCGGGCAAGATGGTGCCCACGCTGATGATCCTTGTCGCACCGCCTGCTGTCGCGTTTACGGCATGGCTGCGTCTGGAGGGCGAAGTTGGCGCTTTCGGGCATTTCCTGCTCAGCGTGGCCTATGTCTTTGCGCTGCTGGTGACGACACAGGCTGCGAAGCTGCGCAAATTGCCTTTCGCCCTCTCGTGGTGGGCACTTTCGTTCCCGATCGCCGCACTTTCCATCGCCAGTTTCGGCTATGCGCAGGCCGTCGGATCCGCTGCACACCGGTTTATCGGGGCAAGCCTCTTGGTGCTCCTCATCGCGGTTGTGGCCCTTTTGATATTTCGCACAGCACTGGCCGTCCGCGCAGGTAAAATCTGCGTGCCGGAATGAGTTTTTGGTCCAAATACGTTCGCTTGCGCAACCTGTTTGCGCACGAACAAAAAGAAGGATGTCGAAATGAGCCACATGAATGAATTGAAAGCCTCGCGCCGCGCATTTCTGGCGCTTGCCGCAGGCGGGCTTGCAACAGCGGCGGCTGTCCGCCCGGCAAGGGCACAGGCGGTCCAAACCAGCGCCCGTATCGTGATCATCGGGGCAGGGGCCGCAGGCACGGCATTGGTCAACCGGCTGGTCAGACGGTTGGAGGGTGCCGATATCACGATCCTTGATCCCAGTGCCGAGCACCTCTATCAGCCTGGCCTGTCGCTGGTTGCGGCAGGCCTGAAGCCCGCGTCCTACACCCAGTCAAGAACCACGGATTGGTTGCCTGCGGGCATCACTCTGGTTCCAGAGGCCGCCGCTGCAATTGATCCGATCACCAAGGTTGTTGATACGTCCGGTGGACAATCCCTGTCTTACGACTTCCTGATTGTGGCGCCCGGTCTGGTGCTGGATCACGACGCCATCGAAGGGTTCTCGCTGGATATGGTCGGCACAAACGGCATCGGTGCGCTTTATGCCGGACCGCAATATGCGGCCAAAACATGGGAAGCAGCATCGCGGTTCGCGGAAGAGGGCGGTGCTGGTGTTTTCACGCGCCCTGCGACGGAAATGAAATGTGCGGGCGCGCCGCTCAAGCATACATTCCTGATCGAAGACATCGCCACCCGTACCGCTGGTGCGGGCAAGCATGAAATGCACTATGCCGCCAACAACAACAGTTTGTTTGGCGTGCCGATCGTCTCCGAGAAAGTGCGGATGCTGTTCGAGGACCGTGGGATCAACCCCCACTATAGTCATGTGCTGAAGGCCGTTGACGCGGGCCGCAAAATCGCAACCTTTGACACCCCCGACGGGGACACCGAGATGGCTTATGACTACCTTCACGTCATCCCGCCGCAACGCGCCCCTGACGTCATTCGGCAGTCGGGTTTGAGTTGGGCCGACAAGTGGACAGATCAGGGCTGGGTCGAGGTTGACCAACATACGCTCCGCCATCTGCGTTATCCCGATATCTTTGCGCTGGGCGATGTGGCGGGGGTGCCCAAAGGCAAGACTGCAGCTTCTGTGAAGTGGCAGGTCCCTGTCGTTGAAGATCACCTGATCGCAGCGATTGAAGGGCGTGACGCAAGCCTGATCTACGAGGGCTATACATCCTGCCCGCTGATCACCCGCGTCGGTCGCGCGATGCTCATTGAGTTCGACTACAACAACAACCTGACCCCGTCCTTTCCGGGTGTCATCGCACCTTTGGAAGAGCTCTGGATCAGTTGGTTGATGAAGGAAGTGGCGTTGAAAGCCACCTATAACGCCATGTTGCGCGGCAAGGCTTGAGGAGTAGCCAGATGGAACAACTGACTTTTGAAACAATGATCGCTGTCTTCGAAGAGATTTTCGGGCGCGGCCTGTTCTGGACCATGGTCGCGGCGGCGGCTGTCGTCACGCTGGCCTACCTCTATGTGCTGTTCCGCGACCGCGCGATGTCGATGCGCAAGTTCCTCATGGCGCAATTGTCCATGCCGATTGGCGCTGTTGCCGCTGTTGTCTTTGTGCAGGCCATGACGCACTCGCATCTGCGCGACATTGGCGGTCCTGTTGACGTGATTGTGCTGTTGGGTGTTGCCGCGATGGGGGCAATCGGGATTGCGATATTGGTCTATACCGCACAATCGCTGATCCGTGGAAAGACGGATGACGTCTAGTTGCCAAGCAGGAAGAGCGGCCTGGGCAAGCCTGGGCCGCAAAACTTGACCGCAAAGACCCCAACGGACAAACGATAAACCGTGCACGAATAGCATCGCACGAAAGCGGCGACGCCATTCCCGACCTTGCTCTTGAAACAGCGAAGCGATTGGAAGCCTTCAGACATAGGCAGGTGGTGATGCCAGTGTGGAGCGCGCATAAGGCTGGATGCGCGCTTGTCCTCTCGCGCTGCGGGGCTGGACTGTCCCAAGGCGCCTGCAGTATGTGTGCCCCATGACCCTGAGAACCGGACCACGCACCCGAGACGCTGGCTCAATGCCCAACAACGCAGCCACCGCGGCAGCGCGGTTATCTTGTGCCCCCATGATGGATGGTAGCGATTTAGTCGTGTTTTCATTTTGTTAGATCGTATCATGTGCAGCACATGTTGGTGTTTTGATCGCGCAATGTCTTGCTGCGTCGCGTTAGCTTCGGTTCGTCATGTGCGAAACGGCGAAACTCAATTCCCGAATTTCACTTGCCGAAATGTCAGCGAAATGCGCCGCGTTCGTTGGGACCTCTGAACTTTGACAAGATATGTCTTTGTGCCCTGGATGGCATGCGTCCAGTCATGGCGGGCTTCGCTAGCGATAACCAAAAGGCTGTCGGGCTGAAGCAGAAGATCCTTTTGCCGAGAAGACTTCTGTGAGGCAAAGCGTATCACACACTCCGAAAGCAAGCTCAGGGATGCTATCGTCTCCCCAAAGCAGGGTAGTCAGTCGATATGGGCATAGATGTCCTGTCCGGGCTGATATTCGTTGACGATGATCTGATCCGGAACGGCTTGAAAATGTCCTTCAGAGGTCAACCGTTCCGCCAGTTGCTGAAACAGGTCTGGCAGTAGCCCGAGATAGTCTTCTCGCCGGGCCTGCCGCGCCTTGTAGTCGTAGCGATAGCCGTAATGCTGGACGCGCCGCTTCAGATCGGTGCGCCAGGGCGCCGCGTCGATCTCACGGACGAGCCTTTCGGCCTCATCCTCCTGAATGTAATTTTCCAGATAGGTCAGCCCGTCCGGCCACTCATCCGGGGAAAATGAAAGTTGCGAACGCGGTGTGGCCATCGGCAGCAGACTCCTCGTTGGCCGTGTTCTGGTGTGTGTATCCATGGTACACTCGAAACGCTTCCAATGCTCATGCGGGTGGCGAAGTTAGATTTAGCCGCCACCTTGGCCAGCTTCTTTGTCGACACGGCCCGAGATCTGAGCGCCTAGTAAATGGCCTCTCGAAGCGTTGCGCCGGTCACATTCAGATCGCATTCTGTCGCGCTGGATTGCGTCTGCTTCGGTGGACAGGCTTCGAAATGGCGGATCTCAATTCTCCGGCGTCACCGGCCAGCGGTTAGTTCATCGTGGCAGGGAGCCACAAGGCAATGGCCGGAAAAGCCACGAGCAGGACGATCTTGACAAGGTCCGCACAAATGAAGGGGATGACACCTTTCATCACGCGCCCGATAGGTTGATCTGGCTGTAGGCTTTTCAGGACGAAGAGGTTTATTCCGAAAGGTGGCGTTATCAGTCCGATTTCGACGACCACCAGCATCAGGATGCCCCAATGATAAACGTCAAAACCAAGACCAACCACCAGCGGTGTAACCACGGGAACAGTGATAACCATGACGGCGAAACTGTCCATGACAGCGCCAAGCAGCAGGTAGAAAACCAACAGCACGGTCAGGATCACGATCGGCGTCGTGTCGATATCTGCAATAGCGCGCGCCAGCGTCTCGGGCGCTTGACCAAGATTGACGAAAAACGAAAAGATCAGCGCGCCGAAAATCAGACCATAAATCAGTGCCGTCGTGCCGGTGGTTTCTGACAGAACTTCAAGAAGTCGACCACGATTGAGCTTGCCACGGAGCAGCGCCAGCAGGAACGCGCCTACGGCCCCGACCGCCGCGCTTTCGGTTGCTGTAAAGAGGCCGCCGTAAAGGCCGCCGATCACAACACCAAAAAGGATGGCGACGGGTGCGGCGCCCCACAGAGCGGCCCCGAGCGGTTCAGGTTCGATCGCGACGGCAGGTGCGCGCGACGGGTCAAGGCGAAGCGTGATGAAGATGGCCGCAAAATAGAGAAGCAGCGCCAGCAACGCCGGCCCCATTGCCGCGATGAACAGGACGCCGATGGATTGTTCCGTGAGAAGCGCGAACAGGATGATCGCTCCGGATGGCGGCACGAGGGCACCAAGGGTTCCCCCGGCTGCGACAGTTCCTGAGGCCAGTGCCGGGTCGTATTTGTGTTTCGCCATTTCCGGCAGGGCGATACGTCCAAACGTTGCTGCCGTCGCGACAGACGATCCACTGACCGCGCCAAATCCAGCGCAGCCAAAGATTGTCGCATAGGCCAAGCCGCCTTTGATCCGCCCCAGAAGCGCGTTGGCAAGGCGATAAATGTCGTTTGAAATACCGGCAGCGACCGCGAAGCTGCCCATCATTAGAAACATCGGCAAGGTGGCGATCTGCCAGTTTGTCAGGAACTCCATCGCATCATTGGCGAAGACACGCCCCGTGGATTGCAAGCCGAGAACCAGTGCAGTTCCTGCGATGCCAAGCAGCGCTGTTGCCGCGGCCAGCGGCACCTGACAGAGCACCGCCAACCAAAGAAGGCCAAAGGCAATGACGACGAGAAGGCCGGGCTGACCTGCGGCCAATGATTGTAATGATGCAAGATCGAGGGCCGCCCAGATTGCGCCGCCAAGAACACTCGCGCCAAGTAGCGTCGCCATGCCGATCCCCACCCAGGTTGAACGTCCGGCCTGATTGGGTGGCGGACAAACAGCATCGCGGTAGAGTTTGGCCGCCTGTACAAAGGTGGCAAGTCCCATTGCAACCGCGGCGAATACATAGGTCGGCCCAAGCGGCCATTGCAGGATCAGTGTATCCCGGCCTTGTGCAACAAAGCGCATGCCCAGTTGCCAGACATAGTAGGTCAGTGCGGCGAAAAAGAGCAAAAGCGCGATCGACCCGGCCACCGCCAGCAGCCGCGACAGCGTTGGCCCGAAATGACCCGACATCAGATCCACCCTGAGATTCACGCGCCGCGACACACCCGCCGGCAAGGTGGCGGCAACCGCCATACCGAACATCTGGCCCATGATCTCGTTCAGGGCAGTCACCCCACCCAGACCGGTGGCACGAAGCGAGACGTCTGTGACGATCACCATCGCGCCTGCCAAAAGGCCCAGGACTGCGACACCGGACACCAGACCCGTCGCGCGATCAATCCATCGGTCAAACCTGTCGAGTCGCGCAAAAGGTTCAGTCATGGAAAACTGCGACAGCCCGGCACCATCCGGCCGAGGCGTTTGCCACCTTCACCGGCAGCGCCATTACCTCAAAACCTGAATGTGGCAGTTGGTCGAGGTTGGTCAGCTTTTCGATATGGCAATAGACACAGTCGGCGCCGGCCTTGTGGCCTTCCCAGAACAGAGAATAGTCGCCCGTTTCCTTCGCGTGCGCCGCCTGTCCGGCCAATGGCGGGTCCCAGCTCCATGCGTCGGTTCCGCAGACCCGCACCCCTTGTCCCGCCAGCCAAAGCGTTGCCTCGCGCCCGATGCCACAGCCAGCAGCCAGAAAGTCGGGCTGGCCGTAGCGCGCGCCGGCGCGGGTGTTGACCAGCACGATATCACCCGCCTGAAGGCTGTGACCAATTCGCTGCAGCTCGGCCTGAACCTCATCAGCCGTGACAACATGGCCGTCCGGCAGGGCGCGAAAATCCAGCTTCACGCCCGGACCGATACACCACTCCAGCGGCACCTCGTCGATCGTCATTGCGCGCTCTCCGCCGTTCATCGTCGGATGATAGTGCCAGGGTGCATCAAGATGCGTCCCGTTATGGGTGGTCATGTGGACGCGCTCAGAGGCGGGGCCAGCGCCCTCGATTTGCTTTTCGACCGGAATGCCAAACATGGCCTCGAATTCGGCAGCGCCAGCGGCATGGTCAAGATATTCGATGTTGGGCATCAAAGGGGGCGGGTCTGCGGGAACCCCATTTTCGATGGCGACAGACAGATCTATAATCCTGCGGGTCATGGTTTATCCCATCCTCGGTGCAAGGCCCTCGGCCTCAAGCGTTTGTTGCATCATGGACTCTTTGTTCAAAGCACGGCGCACAGCAGGGCGCGCATCCATCCGCTCTGTGTGGGCCAACCAAAGCGGGTAGGCGTCTGCGGGAAAGCCAGCACCTGTGATGCGGAATGAAACCCAATAGATATAGGCATCCATGATCGACCATTGCGCGCCATACCACCATTCGTTTTCGCCGAGCTTTGCCTCAACGACCGATGCCATCGGATGCATCGCCTCGATGGATTTTGCCTTGACCGAGGCAATGGCTTCAGCGCCTTCGGCCATGAACATCGGCACCCGCATGCGGCTGACGATGGGGTGCAGCGTGGCCGCGCAAAAGGCGAGATCGGCGGCAATCATGGCCTCTGCGTAGGGTGTGTCGGCTTCGGGCAGCAAGCCGCTATGACGGCTGGCCAAATACAGCGCGATGGCAATGTTTTCCGTGACAGGCCCGTCCGGCGACACAAGGCACGGCACTTTGCCTTTTGGGTTCAATGCCAGATAGTCGGGCTGTTTATGCGCGCCTTTCAGGAACCGGATCAGGTGCAGGTCGAAGGGTGCTTGCGCTTCTTCCAAGGCAATCAAGGGCACGCGGGAACAGGCACCAGGCGCGGCGTAAAGCGTATACATCAGATCGGTTCGCACATCAGCTTGATCGATTGTCCGGTCAGTTCGCCTGCATCGAAGGGCGGAATTTTACCCATCTGCATGTCACCGATACGGATCGAATTTTCGGCCACGAAAGCCACGCGATCAAACCGCCGCGCGCGATAGGCTTGAAAAGCGGTTTCGGTGTCATCGGCTCTGGCCAGCTCCTCCGCCAGAACAAGCCCGTCCTCGATGGCCATGCCGGCCCCCTGTGCCAGATGGGGTGTCGAAGCGTGCACCGCATCTCCAAGAAGCACGACCCGCCCCTTGTGCCAGGGATGATCCTTGAGGAAAATCACTTCCATCGGACGCGCCACAACGCCTTCGTCATCCGTTATCTGATCGAGCAGTGCCGAAATCTGCGGCGGTGCCATCTTCGTCCGCGCGCGCATTGCTGCCGCTGCCCCCTGAGTCGGCAATGTCATGCCCTCCTCCTCCTGAGAGACGAGAAACATATACATCAGGTCATCGGTCATCGGCACGAGCCCTGCATTGCAGGGGCCCGCGAAAATTTCGATCCCCTCAAGGCTGGCAGGGCGTGGCAGGTTGTAGCGCCAGACCCATTGACCGGTGTATTCTGGCTTGGGCGCGTCTGGCACAATCGCCGCACGCGTCGCCGAGAAGATGCCGTCGGCGCCGACAACGATGTCATAGCGACCCGATGTGCCGTCTGAAAAAGTGACATCCACACCTTCGCCATCGTCCTCCATGCGAACGATGGTCAGTCCGAGCCGCACCTTGGCGCCGAGCCGTTTTGCCTCATCGCCCAAAACCTGTTGCAAATCCCGCCGGCGAATACCGGCATTGGAGGGGTGCTGTGGCCCTGCCAAGCGCGGCGTTTCGAACCTTGCGCTCTGCATGCCGTCCGGCCCCGCGTAGATTGTTGTCGTGGAAAAGCCGCTACCCTTCGCGAGATAGGCCTCAAGCACACCGATGTCATTCATGGCGCGGACGACATTCATCTGCTGGATTATGCCTACGCCGTAGACCGACCAATTCGGATCCCGTTCGATGATCTCTACAGGATATCCTTTGCGACGCAGCGCGATGGCTGCTGTTAGCCCGCCGATGCCCCCACCGACGACCAGAACAGAGTCCAGATCCATAGTTAAGCTCCTCCCAATTGAAAGCACACTAGCGATTGGAGCGGCATTTCAAAAATTGAAAGACACAATCCGTTGTATTCATATTATGAATGACTTGTCAGGTTTCCAGCCGCTCTCTCAAACACATCGCGGATCCACATGATTCCCGGATCGTGTTCGCGATAGCTGTGCCATTGCATCATCTGCCGGAACACAGGGGCGTCGAACGGCAGCGGGTGGATGACAAGGTCGCTGGTCTGACGGGCGATCTCTGCCAGACTGCGGTGCACCGTCGCAATGCGTCCGGTATTGACCACAAGGTGCGGCAGCGCCGAGAAGGAAAAGGTCGAAAGTTCTACGTTTCGCGTGATCCCTGCCCGTTCCAGAATCAAGGACTCGGCCGGTTTGCCGTCCGAGGATTGGGGCACCATGATAGCATGTGGGAGGGTCTTGTAGGCCTCAAGGTCGATATGGGCCTTGGAATGTGGGCCCTTGCCACAGGCCAGCACGACATACTGATCCTCGAACAACAGTGTGGAGGGATGATTGGGGGAGATGAAGATGTCTGGCGTGATCAAAAGGTCGGCATCGCCGCGCTCTAGGGTCAGAAAGGGGGATTCACTTTGGGCCAGCAGGTTAAGTCTGACCCGCGCCTCTTGACGATCCATCTCTGCCACCACATGCGGCATCAGCACGCGCAGCGTAAAGTCAGACACCAGAACATTGAATTTTCGGGTCGAGACGGTCGGGTCGAATTCCGGCTGTGTGTCGATTGTTGCTTCAATCCGTACAAGGATGTCCCTGATTGCCGGCTTCATGGCTTCGGCGCGCGGGGTCAGTTCCATGCGTTTGCCAACCTGTACCAGCAGCGGGTCGTCAAAATAGGTTCGCAACCGTGTCAGTGCGTTGGACATGGCAGATTGGCTCATGAACATCTTGTCGGCTGCGGCGCTCACCGAGGTCAGCGTCATCATGTGATCAAGTGCCACAAGCAGGTTGAGGTCAAGTTTCTTAAATCGCAAGGTCCACCTCTGCATTCACCAGATCAATGTATTATATCCAGTATTACAATTTTAGAAATGCTAGAAGAGGTTCTATCCTCACGTCAACCAAGCATGAGGGTATGAATATGCGAATTATCGGGGCCGACGAATTGGTCTTTGGCGTGGATGATCTGAACGCTTGCAAACAATATTTGCGAGATTTCGGGTTGGAAGAAAGCGGCGAGGGCCGGTTTGAGGCGCTTGACGGGACCGCCCTGACGGTGCGTGCAAAGGACGATCCGTCGCTCCCGGCACCTTTGCCGACGGCGACCATGTTGCGCCAGACAGTTTGGGGTGTAGAAGACGCGGCCACGATTGATGCAATCGAGGCGGAGCTGTCGAAGGATCGTGACGTTGTGCGCGATACGTCAGGCCGGATCTGTTGCCGGGACGATCTCGGATTCGAGATCGCGTTTCAGGTGACCACGCGCAAAGAGATGGATCTGCCGCCGGAACTGATCAATTCGCCCGGCGCGGCCCCCGGCAGGCCGGCGAATGTTGTTGGCGCCAATGAGGACGCCGAGGCCAAGCCGCGCACGCTTTCGCATGTCGTGTATTTCGTACCCGATATGGACAAGGGAGCCAACTTCTACATCGACCGGTTGGGCTTTGTGGTGACAGACAAGTTTGCCAACACCGGCCCGTTTCTGCGGCCGCAAGCCAATGACGATCACCACGTGCTGTTCATGATCCAGACGCCTGAGTACATGCAAGGTTTGGAACACGTGGCGTTTCACATGCAAGGGCCGACCGAGCTGATGCTGGCGGGGTCGCGCATGGTGAAGAAGGGATACGAGAGTTTCTGGGGGCCAGGACGGCACAAGTTCGGTTCAAACTGGTTCTGGTACTTCAACTCGCCGCTTGGCACCCATGTGGAATACGATGCGGACATGGACAAGCATGATGGCGACTGGATTCATCGCGAAGAGCCGATGTCAAAGGAAAGCGCACAGATGTTCCTTTTTGAGAACGTCGCGAAATGGGCTCCGACTGGCGGGCCTCCTGATAAGTCGTGATTGTTCTGTGTCAACTTGGTGATATCGCTGACGGCAGATCCAAGGGCGTGTTGCCCAACGATCGTGGCCGCGATCGTGTGCTTCTGGTGCGGCAGGGAAGCCGTATTTACGGCTATATAAACAACTGCCCGCATTATGACCGCGCGCCGCTGGGATGGAAGCGGGACGAATTCCTGTCCGGAGACGGCAGCCACATCATGTGCGCAGCCCATGGCGCTTTGTTCAGGATCACGGATGGGGCCTGTGCGCTGGGTCCGTGCTTGGGTCAAAGCCTCACGCCTGTTGCCCTGCGTGTCGTGGACGGGGCTGTGATAATCGATGCGGAACCCGTGAAATAGTATTCACACTATCAATGCAACTTCTTGATAAAATAAATTTTATCAATTCACCCCTTAGCCGTAGGCTACTTGACAGCACGATTTTTGAGTTTCTGGGAGGAAAACATGAACGTCAAGACAACAACACTTTCGATCATCGCGGCAATGGCGCCACTTATGGCGAATGCGCAAGATCTGGTCTTTGCCAGCACCAACGCAGAGCCGGTCCCGATCAACCGGTTCTTCGAGCAATGGGTTGAAAAGGTCAATGCAGAGGCCGGCGGTGCGGTGAATATCGACCTGCGCCACGGGCCGACACTGGCCAACCATACCAATTTCTATGACCGTGTGGTGGACGGCGTGGTCGACATGTCTTGGGGCATGTCCGTGTTCAATCCAGGCAAGTTCCGCAATTCCTTGGTGATGACAATCCCGTTCTTTGTGGAAAGCTCCGAGCAGGGATCGCTGGCGGCGTGCCGCATGTATGAAAACGGCGCGTTTGGCGAGGATTACGAGGGCTTGAAGCCGCTTCTGTTCGCCAATTTCCCACAGTCTTCGTTGCACACGGCGGACACACCAATCACCGACGGTCTGGAATCCATGGCAGGCCTGAACATTATCGCGACGTCCCCACCGGCCGTCGAGATTACCAAGGGGAACGAAGGTACGCCATTGTCCGTCAACATCACTGAAGCCTATGAAGCTCTCCAGCGTGGTACGGCAGACGGCATGATCATGAGCTTTACAGCCTTTCCTGCGTTCAAGCTTGGGGATGTTCTCAAACATCACTATGTTGCCCCGTTGGGCGGCGCGTTGGGCGCTGTTTTCATGACGGAAGAGAGTTACAATGCTCTGTCCGATGACGCCAGGGCGGCCATTGACGCGCATTCGACCTGCGAGGCGTCGCGTGAACTTGGGGCTTTTGTCGATGACTGGAACAACGGTGCAATGGAAGCGCTTCGGAATACCGAGGGGCACACCTTCAGTCAGATGACGCCTGAAGAAGTGCAAGGCATCATCGGTTATGTCGGTGACGAGATTCTGGCCAGTTTTGCAGAGGCGTTCCCGGGTGGGCAGCCCCTTGTGAACGAGCTTTTGACCCAGTTGGAGGCCGCAAAGTAAGGCCTTTTGGTCGCTCCCAAGGCAGGGGCCGTCTTCGGGCGGCCCCTGACGTTGACGGACGTCAGGTTTTCCGCGTCGCGCCCGAGAGGGATCAACTACCAAAAAATTTTTCAATGGCTGGCTTGTCAATAGATTGCAGCCCGATCGACTGCGAGGAGACACGATGTTCCGCTTTTTCCCAACCAATTACCCGTGGGATCTGTCCGTAAACCTGTCTATCGAGATGGGGGCCAAAATGGGCGAAATTCAAGAGATGTGCGGACCGCTGGCGGAGGCGGCCAAGGCGCGGGATGCTGAAGGGACCGCCATGTTCCGCCAGACATGGGTGACCATGGCGGACAAGTTGCTGGAGCTCGCCCGTGACGATCTGGACCACGGGCGTAAGATTTCAGGGGGTGAAAAGTACATTCGCGCCGCCAATTACATGATGACGGCCGAGCGTTTGCTGGCGCATGGCTCGGATGGGCGCCTTGCCCTTTATGAGCGTTTGCAGGACACGTTCTACATGGGGCTGAAGCTTTCGGGTTCTCGCGCCGAGAAAGTGACCATTCCTTACGACGACAACCATCTGACGGGAATTTTCTACCCCGCCGAAAATGTCCAAGGTCGGCAACCTGTGCTGGTCCAGCTCAACGGGCTCGACAGCACAAAGGAAATGAAATTCCTCGTCGGTCTGCCGGAATGGCTGGCCAAGCGCGGCGTCGCTTCGCTTGTTGTCGACCAACCCGGAACCGGCGACGCGCTGCGCCTGCGCAACCTGACCGCGCGCTATGACAGCGAGCACTGGGCCTCGAAAATTTTCGATTATCTCGAAACCCGCGAGGATGTCGATCCTGCGCGGATCGGGTGCGAGGGCGTCTCGCTTGGCGGCTATTACTGCCCGCGCGCCGTGGCCTTTGAGCCGCGTTTCGCTATGGGGGTTGTCTGGGGCGCCAACCACGACTGGCGCGACGTGCAAAAGCGCCGGAAAGAGGCCGAGGGCGATTTCCCTGTGCCGCATTACTGGGGCCATGTGCGCTGGGTGTTCGGGGCAGAGACGGATGAAGAGTTCATGGAAAAGGCGGAAGACATGCACCTGCATGGCGTGTTGGACCGCATCAAGGTGCCGTTTCTTGTGACCCATGGCAAACACGACAGCCAGATTCCGCTGAAATGGGCCCATGAAACCTATGACCAACTGGTCAACAGCCCCAAACGCGAATTGAAAATTTTCGACGAGCGCACCGGCGGTGTGCAGCATTCCAGCTTTGACAACTCGGCCAATGCGGGGGCTTATATCGCCGACTGGGTTGCCGAGGTCTTGGGCGGCCACACCGCATGAACCCTTTGGTCGGTTTTCAGGTCGATCCGGGCGATCTGGCCTTCGTGGGGCAGGGTCTTGAACGCCCCGAGTGTATTCTGGCCGAGCGCGATGGCACGCTTTGGAGCGCGGACGGACGCGGGGGCGTAGTGCGGATTGACCCTGATGGCACGCAAGCGCTGATCCTACAGGGCGCGCCCAACAAGGCGGCCGACTTCGAAAGTCGTCTGGTACAGGCCGAAGGGAGCTTGCCCAACGGTCTGGCGTTCGATGTCGACGGGTCGATCCTGATTGCGAACTGGGGCTCCGAGCGGTTGGAGCGCATGTCGCGGGATGGCCTTCGTACTGAGGTGCTGCTGGACCAGATCGACGGTCAGCGGATCGGCAAGGCGAATTTTGTCACCCGTGACAGCAAGGGCCG
The DNA here is from genome assembly GCF_044595625.1 of Yoonia sp. R78084. Classification (NCBI taxonomy): domain Bacteria; kingdom Pseudomonadati; phylum Pseudomonadota; class Alphaproteobacteria; order Rhodobacterales; family Paracoccaceae; genus Yoonia; species Yoonia sp. R78084. The sequence continues at coordinate 1,771,579 of NZ_CP138993.1, read as the reverse complement.
GTTGTGGCTGACCGTGACGACCCAGCTTCAACCATGGACCGATCATGTGAAAACCCATTCGCGCGATGGCTATATCGCGCTGATTGACGAAAAGGGCCCGCGGATCGTGGCCGATGGCCTGTGCGGCACCAACGAGCTGCGCTTCGATGCCTCCGAAGACTGGCTTTATGTGGCCGAGACCACGGATCGCAAGGTGACGCGCTTTCGAGTGGATGGCGACACGTTGACCGACCGCGAGACCTATGGTCCTTCGCGTTTGCCCGGTTTCAATGATGGCATCGCTTTTGATGCCTATGGCAATCTGTGGACGACGCTGATCATGACCGACCGGCTGGTCGCGATCACGCCGGAGGGTGATTTGCTCACGATCCTTGATCTGGGCGGAGATCCCAAGGCGCTTGCCGCCTTGGACGCCGCGTGGGAAGCGGGAAAGGTCACGCCTGAATTGATGGGGGCGGCAGGCGGTGATGTCTGCCGTTGGATGGCCTCACTAACCTTTGGCGGACCGGATCTGACGACCGTTTATCTCGGTTCGTTGCAGGGCAACCGTATTCCGTATTTCACATCGCCCGTGGCGGGCCTGCCATTGTTGGGTTGGTGAGATGATCGTCACCGTCATCGGGGCAGGGGGCTTTGTGGGGCAAAGGGTTGTCCGCCACCTGGTCGCGCGTGAGGATGTCGCCGAGGTTCGGGCGGTCGATCGGGCCAATCTTGAGCATCTCTCTGGGGTCCAGTGTTTCAAGGGCGATTTTTCCGACCCGTCTGTTCGGCACGCGGCGGTCAAAGGGGCCGACGGGGTGATCCACCTTGCCGCCGTTCTGGGCGGTTCGGCGGAGGCGGACCCGGGCCTGGCCCGTCGCGTCAATGTCGATGCCACGCTCGATCTGATCGAGGAGCTAAGAGGCTCGGATACGCGCTTTGTCTTTGCCTCCACCATTGCCGCCTTTGGAAAACCGCTGCCCGATCCGGTGACGGATGACACACCGCTCGCGCCCAGCATGCTCTATGGTGCGCAAAAGGTGATGATCGAGGTGGCCCTGTCAAATTTTGCAAGACGCGGCTGGCTGGACGCGGTGTCACTGCGCCCTTCGGGCGTCATGGCGCGCGACGGCGCGGACGCGGCTCTGAAATCGGCCTTCATGTCTCGGCTTTTCTATAGCGTGGGGCGTGGCGAGGACATCACCTTACCTGTGGCCGAAGACAGCCGGACATGGTTGGCCTCGGTCGACAATGTGGCGCGGAATTTTGTGCATGCGGTGATGATGCCGGACCTTGGTGAAAACCGTGCGCTGACCCTGCCGGCGCTCTGCCTGAGTTACGGCGAGCTGGTGGCGGCCTTGTTCCGGCGCTTTCCGGACAGCCGGTCAACCGTGCGCTATCAGCCGGAGGCGGAGGTCGTCGGGCTGTTCGGGCAGGCCCCCCGACTGGTGACACAAACCGCCGACGCCCTCGGTTTCAGCCGTGATTTGAATGCCGACGCGCTTGTGCGCGACGCAATGGAGGATATCAGATGAGATTTGCGACCCTGCCCAACGGCACCCCCGACGGAGAGCTGCATGTTGTCAGCCGAGACAACACGCGCAGCGCCCCCTGCAAGGCGGCAACCACGCTGCAAGATGCGCTTGAGCGTTGGGACAGCCTGCAAGAGGCGCTCAAGGAAGAATACGACGACCTCTGCGCAGCCGGTGGCGTGCCGTTTGATCCGGCAAGGGCGCTTGCGCCGCTGCCACGGGCGTGGCAATGGCTGGATGCTTCGGCCTATGACAGTCACGGCAAACTGATGGACAAGGCATTCAAAGTTATTGCCGAGAAAATCCCCGGCAAGCCGCTGATGTATCAGGGCGTGTCGGATGAATTTTACAGTGCGACACAGGACGTGCCGTTTCCAACCGAAGACGACGGGATCGACTTTGAGGGCGAGTTCGGAGTGATCACGACAGCCGTACCGATGGGCACCCGGAACACGGAAGGCCACATTGCGCTGTTGATCCAGCTGAACGACTGGTCGTTGCGCAAACTGGCTCCCGCCGAGATGAAAACTGGCTTTGGTTGGCTTCAGGCTAAACCCAAATGTTCGGTTGCCCCTGTTGCGATTACGCCGGATGAATTGGGTGTGGCGTGGCGCGACTGCCGTGTGGACCTGCCGCTGCATGTGCAATGGAACGGCGAGACATTCGGGAAACCGCAAGGCTACCATATGTCGTTTGGCATGGATGAGTTGGTGGCGCATGCAGCCTATTCCCGCGCCTTGCCCGCTGGCACGATGATTGGCACCGGAACCGTGTCCAATGATAGTTACCGCGAGGTCGGCTCGGCCTGCATCGCCGAACGCCGTGGGATCGAAATTGTCGACCATGGTGAGCCTCGAACGCCGTTCATGTCCTTTGGCGATCATGTGCGCATGGAATGCACCGCCGCCGATGGCGGCCCGCTCTTTGGACCGATCGAACAAAAAGTCGTGCGCGGGTGACGCCACGCAGCTTCGCCGCGCGATATTGGTGGCTGATGCCGTGACCGGTAAAAGCCGACCTTCACTGCGCGCGTGGTCAATGATCTGGTTGCGGTCGCAAGCGGACTTTTGCAGTTGTGACTAGTTCTAACGGAGCGGTCCTTTGCGAGTTCAGCAAGGTGCCAATTATTAAGCGGCGTATATCGCCGAAGTGATCATTTAATGCGGCAAGGATCGGCGCTGCAGAGGGCCGCTTGTGCGGCAAACTGATCAGGCACACAAAATGCGGGGCAATGCAACGACTCAAAAAAGGCCTGCCGAACCGGCGAGCCTATCGAAGATATCAAGCGCGGAACTAGGAGATCGTAATCAAACCACGCGTATTTGCATGGGGTGTGCAACGGTATTTGAACTTTCCAGCACCACCAAACGTCATCTTGCCTTCCCAAGCTAATTGCGACCAGAGTCAACCAGCTTGGCAATGCCGACAGCGGGTATCGCGGTTACCATCAGACCGCGCAAAGTATGAAGTCACGCGGAAAACGATGGTGCTTGAAAAGTGACTTCCGGGATATGCGCGACCTCAAAAGCATTAACGTGACCAAATGCTTCGAATAATGCAACGGTCGCCAATGCTGAACTCGACCTGAATCGGCTAAACTCACTGTCACCGCACGGGAAAAACGCTGGTGGATGCTGCGTCGCGGCGGTCGCACAGGCACATGGCTCGGTCAAGGCCTACCTCGACCAGGTAGCGCTAAACTCAGCGCGCGACCACCACGGGGCGACCGGCATGATGCAGTACCTCGAACGGTGTATCGAAGACCGCGCCAAGCGTTACGGGGGTTAGGATCTTGCGGCTCTCGTCCTGTGCCACGACCCGCCCGTCCTTCAGGGCAACGACTCGGTCCGCCCAGCCAGCGGCGGCATTTATGTCGTGCAGCACTATCACGACGCTGCGGCCGGCGCCCCGCGACAACTCATGTAGACGCGCCATGAGGTCGCGCGCATGGCGCGGATCGAGCGCGTTCAGTGGCTCGTCCAGCAAGAGCCACGGCGTGTCCTGCGCCCAGGTCATCGCAATGAAGGCGCGCTGGCGCTGACCGCCAGAAAGCGTTTCGATCTGGCGTGCGGCCAGATCATGAAGCCCGAAGGCAGAAAGCGCCGTTTCAACGATCTCCGCATCATGTTGCGAGGCACGTCCGCGATGATGCGGCCAGCGCCCGAAGGCTACAAGCTCGCGCACGGTCAGGCGGCTGATCACCGTGGGTGATTGCTGCAGCAGCGCAATGGCGCGCGCGCGCTCCGGTCCTGAAGATGCAAACGGGTCAAGCCTGTCGATCCTCACCTTACCCGACGTCGGTTGCAGAAGCCCAGCGATGCAATGCAGCAGTGTTGACTTGCCCGCACCGTTAGGGCCGATCAACGCAGTGATCCCGCCTTCTGGCAAGGACAGGTCGATGCTGCGCAGGATTTCGGCCGAACCGACACGCAAAGTCAACTTTGAAACCGTGATCATGTGCGTACCTTTCTCAGAACGAGGGCGAGGAACAGTATCCCACCCAGGAATTCCACCACCACTGCCAACGCTGACTGCTGGTGCAGCAGGCGTTCAAATACGAACTGCCCAGCAACAAGGATGAGTGCCCCGATCAGCGCTGCGGCGGGGATCAGCACGGCATGCCTATGCGTATTTGTGATCTGTCGCGCGAGGCTGGCCGCAAGCAGGCCAAGGAAGGTGATCGGCCCCACCAGTGCGGTCGAGACCGAGACCAACACCGCAATCAGCATTAGCGTCACGATCACCACACGGTTATGGTCAAGTCCCAAACCCAGTGCCGTGCTGCGCCCCAGCCCCGCCACATCCAGCGCTGGCGCCATGCGCAGCGCAGCGATCATCGCCAGACCAAGGCACAGCGCGGCAGTGGCAAGCTGCTCGGGATCGACCCACCCGAAAGAGGCGAACATTGCCTGTTGCACGACGGCGAATTCCGAGGGGTCCAGCAGTCGCTGCACCATGCCTGCTAGCCCCCGCAACAGCACGCCAATGATGACACCGGTCAGGACCATCCGGGTTACATCGCCCGCATCGCGTCGCAACAGCAGGCTAAAAAGCGCCGTCGCCGCGATGACCAACACAAGCGTCTCAAGCGTAAATCTGAACATGCCGGGGATCTGCGCCAATCCCACGCCGCCCAGTGTGGCCACAAGCAGTGTCTGCATCAGCACAAAGAGCGCATCAAAACCCACGATACCCGGCGTCAGCAGCCGGTTCATTGTGATAGTCTGAAAGAGGATAGTTGCTGCTCCGGTGGCAGCCCCCACGCAAATCAGTGCGGCCAGCTTCATCACACGCAATTCAAGGATAACGCCATAGGGTGCGCGCAACTGCCACCCCAGCAAGCCTGCGCCACAAATGCCAAGCCCAAGCCAAAGATACAACAGACGCCGCTCAGCCATGGGACCGGCGCGGTGCTGCGTGTAAAAGCCAAAGAAAAACGGCCGCTCCGAAAACGGCAAAGACCGTGGCGGCAGGAATCTCGAAGGGGTAGCGGATCAAACGCCCGATCACGTCGGCTGCGAGAACCAGCGCCCCGCCCGCTACGGCCACAAGAGGAAGATTGGCGCGCAGGTTGTCACCGCGCCAGCGCGACACCAGGTTCGGCGCGACGAGACCTACAAAGGGGAAGGCGCCCACAGTGACAAGTACGAGCGCGGTCAGCGCCGCAACGATTGTCAGGCCAAGCGCCCGCGTCCGTGCGTAATCAAGGCCAAGCGAACGCGCCTGCCGTTCGCCGAGACCCAGCAGGGTGATGCGGTCGGCGCTGGCATAGAGTAGCGCAGCCAGAACCGCGACCGCCCACAGCCATTCGTATCGCCCCATCATGACGCCAGAAAATTCGCCCAGCATCCAGATGCCCAGATATTGCATCAGATCGGCTGACCAGGCAAACCAGGTGGCTGCAGCGCCGATGATCCCGCCATAGATCAGTCCGACGATGGGCAGGAGCATCGGATCTTGGCGCGGCACGCGATCAGCAAGCAGAAGAAACCCCGCCATGCCCAAAAGCCCAGAAGCGGCGGCGACAAGCATCTTACCCGCCACGGCGAGCCCCGGCATCACCAGCGTGACCACTAGCAGGCCCAGCATGGCCGCTTCTGGCGTGCCGGTCAGTGACGGCTCTACCAGTCGGTTCTGCACCGCTTGCTGCACAACGACCCCAGCAAGTGCGAGCCCCGCGCCAGCCAGCAGCGCGGCGGCCGTACGCGGGATCCGGCTGACCATAAGCAGCCAGCCGCCGTCTTCAGACAGCGAAGCCGCACCAAGCGCGAGGCTCGCCATGATGAGCATGGCCAGCGCTGCTGGAAGCCAGAGGCGGTACATCGTTTGATCAGTTGCCGTCGGCGCCGAAGGCCATGACTATCTGGTCAAGCGTTTGCATCATTGAAGACGCGCCGCCGCCGGCAATATAAAGCGGTGTAGCGTCGAGATAAAGTATGCGCCCGCTCTGTGCTGCCTTAGTCCCTGCGATCAACGGATTGTCCAGCGTCGCAGCACCTGCTTCAGTTTCGGCACCGATGGCGGCACCGCGGTCGACCACCAATAACCAGTCGGGATCGGCTTCCGCCACAAATTCGAAGGAGACCGCCTGGCCATGTGTTTCGGTTTCGAGCCCCTCGACTGCCTCGGGCAGGCCGATCTCGGCATGCAGCCAACCAAAGCGGCTATTGGCACCATAGGCGGAAATTTTGCCACCATTTGTCAGCAGAATGAGTGCATCGCCTTTATTTGCTACAGCGTCCTGAGCTTCTGCGAACTTGGTGTCGAGTGATTGAGCAAGCGCCTCGGCCCTGTCTTCTACAGAGAAGAGAGTGCCATAAGCGGCAATGCGCGCGCGTGCCTGCGCGCCAATGGCCTCGCCTGAGATCGTCATGTCGATGGTAGGCGCGAAACCTGACAGGGCTTCGATCTGAGTGGAAGATCTGCCACCCGCCACGATGAGGTCAGGTTGCATAACCGCCAGCGCCTCGAAATCCGGCTCGAACAGCGTTCCGATGACTGTTGCCTGTGCCGCGACCGGGGCAAGGCTGTTAAGGTATACTTTGTCAGTGACTCCGGCAACAGTGATCCCGAGGGCGGCAAGCGTATCAAGTGCTGCAATGTCGAAGACCGCCACAGTTTGGGGATTGGCGGGCAATGTCGTGGGCCCGAGCGCTGTTTCGATAGTCACGTCCTGGGAAAATGCCGGTAGAGCCATCGCGATTGCGAGACAGCCACCGAGAAGAGTAATGCGCATAACACTAGTTCCTTTGAGTTTGGCGCGTGGCTGGCTCTCGGCGTGGCTGAGCGTAGTTTGGGCAGGTTTACGGATTGCACTCTATGCTTGCAAGTCATATTCTGACAAAAATAGTCGGAAAGGATGTTAAATGCCGATAGTGGAAACCGCCCGCTTTGAGACGCCTCATGGATCGAAATACCTGCAGCAACTCTGCAAACACCTCGCACACAAGATATCAGTGGAGTATGACGACCGCAAAGGCAGTGCCGCCCTACCGACCGGACCAGCAAGCCTGACAGCTGACGAAGCCGCGCTCTTGGTCGAGATCAGCGCAGAAGACGAGGCCGGGTTGGAGCGTGCACGTCACATCATCGACCACCACCTCAAGCGCTTTGCCTTTCGCGAAGCATTCGACGGCATGGACTGGAAGCGCGCCAATTCTGCAACCTGAGCAATTGTAAAGGCGAACCCTACGCAGTCACGGTGGGCGGGCGGTCGATCTGCAATGCGGCCTCTTGAAGAAACAGGACGGCATCCTGCACCGCCTTCACAGTTGTCTCAGGTCGCCAAAGACATCCAAGAAAGGGTTGGGTCTGTGTCAAGTCGGATTGAATCTCGACCAACTCTCCGCTTTGCAACCAAGGCAACATGATCGAACGCGGCATGAGCGACAGGCGCCTACCACCTTCAAGCAGCTCCCGCGTTAGCTCGGGGATATGTGCGTTGATCCGGCAGAGCCGGAGAACGGGCCAACCATGTCGCTTGAAGGCATCTTCGAGCCGTGCGCGCGCTGCGGATCCGACACGGTGGTCGAGCCAAACGGCCTCACCGAACGCGCGAGCATCCACCTTGCCCTGTCCGGCAAGCGGATGCGACGGATGTGCGATCACCGTCAGTCGATCCTCGACACAGTCAACAAATTGCCAACCCTCCGGAACCACCAGCGGCCGGCGCGTGCAGATCACGTCAAATTCACCTAAGGCAAGACCTGACGCAATTGTTTCGATGACGGGTTCGACAATCTGCAGATGCGTATCAGGAAATCGTTGGTTGAACTCTTCGAGACGTCCTAGAAGCATCGCTCCCGCCGCTGCTTGGGTCGCCGCAATGCGGATAAACCCATCGCCGTACTCTATGCGGCTTGACATGCGCTCTGCCGCGTCATCGAGGGTCGACAAGATCGACTGCGCTGCAGGAAGCAGTTCCTTCGCGGCAGCGGTGGGCACCACGCCTCGGGCATGGCGATGAAACAAATCCGTATCGATCAGCCTCTCAAGCTCGGCGACCATCTGTGAGATGGCTGGTTGCGTCATATGAAGCGCCGCCGCAGCACGCCGCATGCTGCCCAGTTCGGCAAGGGCGACGAGTATCTGCATATGGCGGAACTTGGCGCGTAGCATGAAACGGTTGCGCAGGGCGGTGGCAGTGAGAGTCAAGACATGCAGCTTTCTTATCGACTATTTTAATAAGTTATCACGGCGGTGAGGCGAAACAATAGCTGATGGACCGCTTATCCAATATCCCTTTGATGCGGGTAAAAACCGCGAGAAAGCGGCAAGATCAATTGCGGGAAAGGACCCTTCGGAAATGAGACAGCATTTCATCTTTACATTCCTGGCCTTTCTCCTGTCTGCGCAAAATGCTCCGGCACAGCAAGAGCAGGCAACGATGGATCAGGCCCTTTTGCACGCGCGCAATGGACTTGACGCAGCAACAGACTTTCCAGGCTATGCGTCGCTTTGCGATCTTGAGGCACGCATCCGGAACGTGAACGCTCCACGTGAGCGCGCGCCGCGCCCTGCAGGTTCGACCCAGCAGCGGGAGCGCAGTTTCGGCCCGCAACCAATTCCACCAACACAGATTTTTGACAATCTCTGGATTCTTGGCACAGAGTCAGTGGTGGCCTTCCTTTACGGTTCGCCCGCAGGATATATCCTCATCGACGGACTGAACAACGATGCCGAAGCAGAGGAATATGTATTCAAAGGATTGCCCGAGGCAGGGATAGATCCGGCCGCAATCAAGGCGGTTCTGGTAACGCATGGCCATGGTGACCATTATGGCGGCGCTGATCTCGTCGCAGAACGGCTTGGCATTGATATCCTTATGACGCAGGAAGATTGGGATCTCGTGGCAGGCTTCGGCGTACATCCCCGCTTCGGACCGCCTCCAAAGCTAGGTGGTGTGGTGACTGATGGAGAGATCCTGTCATTTGGCGAATCGACGCTGCAAATCTTTGTCACGCCTGGACATACCCCTGGCACGATCTCGCCAGTCCTTGAGTTGTATGACGGTGACCGCGTTCACCGCGCTCTACTTTGGGGTGGCACCGGTTTTAACTTTGGGCGCTTTGCGTCCATTTTCCGGCAATACGCCGATTCCGCCCAAAAGGCGCGCGCCATCGCGCGGGAGAAAGGAATCGATGTCCTGCTCTCGGCCCACCCACGGCGCGACGGTACACTTGAAAAGCTCGCGCGATTGACAGACCGCGCGCCGGACACAGCGCACCCTTTCGTTTCCGGAGAAGAGGGATTAGCGCTCTTCACCGTGCTTGAGCAATGCGCGCTGGCACAGGGGGCACGGATCGAAGTTGAAGGACCCTAAGCGATAAGCTAAACCTATACCTAAACACGGTTATTAATATCTCCGATTGTCCCGTCTGCTTGCCGACAGCGTCACTGCTGGACTAGTCACCCTACATCATCCAGGCAACGCCCTCTGCGCGCGACACCCAGACATTTCATACAGAAACGAGGGTCTATCATGGGCGGCGCAGCCACTTCTATCTATGCAACCATTGCCAGCCTTGCGCTGTCTTCCCTTTCCAATCACGCCGCAGCACAAGAGGCCGAACCCTTCGATCTGGGGACACTGATCCTGTCGGCTGCGGGCATCGCAGTTGATCCGTTGACCGCGCCTGCCAGCGTGACCGTCGTCACTGGCGAACAGCTCGAGGCAGCAGGGCTGACCGATCTGACCGATGCAATAAGCGGCGTACCCGGCGTTGCTGTCGCAGGCGGCAGCGATGCTGAGAACATCTTCATCCGCGGGATGCCATCGGAATACACACTGCTTCTGATCGATGGGCAACGGCTCAACTCGCGCCAGTCGCGCACCAATGGCAGCGGCGGTGTGGACCAGTATTTCATCCCGCCCGTATCGGCCATCGAACGGATCGAGGTCGTGCGCGGTCCGATGTCCTCGCTTTATGGCTCTGACGCGATCGGTGGCGTTGTCAATGTCATCACCAAGCCAGTCGCCCCAGAATGGACCGGCTCGGTGTCGGTCGAAATGAAAACCCCGTCTGATGAAGAAGACAGCGCACAGCGGCAACTATCCTATTACCTCAGCGGCCCTATCGGAGGCGAAACGCTCGGATTGCAGGTTTGGGGTAGGCGGCTTGATCGCGAGGGTTCAACCCGGATCGAAGACGGCGCCATTGTAGGTGCCGATGCGCGCAGCGTGAATGACTACACTGCGCGGCTGACCTGGCTTCCCGCACAGGATCATGAGGTCTTCCTACAGTTCGGCATGACCGACATGAACCGCGAAAGCGATAGCATCGCACGCGGTGTCTCCGAATTCGACGACCTGCGCCAAACGACTTCGCTTGGCTATGATGGTGTACTTCAAAGTTGGGACATCACGGCATTGCTGGCGCGCGAAGAAGCCCAACGCGAGACATCGACATCACGCACCGATCGCAAGCCCGAGATCGCTACAACGACCCTTGACATCAAGGCATCGGATGAACGTGATTGGTACGGCAACCATGCGCTGACCTTTGGTCTGCAGATATTGCGCGCCGAGATAACCGACCAGAACCTTGGCCTTGGGCAAACCGACAACACCGCGTTTGAAAACACCCAATGGGCCTTGTTCGGCGAGGACGTCTGGAGTGTCACTGACCGTTTTACGCTCACCTTCGGGGCTCGTTTAACTCAGGATGAACGCTTCGGCGGCAAGCTAACGCCGCGAACCTATGCAACCTATGCCTTGAATGATAGCCTCGTCCTCGCTGGCGGTATTGCGACCGGCTACAAGACGCCCGAACTTCGGGAATCGGTCGCGGACTACTATTCCTGTACCGGCGGAAGCTGCACACAGGCCGTCGTACCTGGCAATCCTGACCTCGCACCAGAACAAAGCATAAGCTACGAATTAGGACTGCGCTTCGACAACGGTCTAACGACGGCGGGTATCGTGGCCTACAAAACCGACTTTCGAGATCGCATCGACAGTCGCGACACCGGCACACAGTTTAGCGGCCAGACCGACCTTTTCGAGTGGTACAACACTGGCAAAGCCCGCGCACAAGGGATTGAAATCACCGCAAGCCATGCCGTCTTAGATGGTTTTGAGGTCGGTGGCAGCTATACCTACACGGAGTCCGAACAGCTAACCGGTGACCTGCAGGGCGAGCCTTTCGCGCGTACTCCCTTGCACCAGGCGAGCCTGCGGCTCGACTGGCAAAGCAAGGTAGAAGGTCTCGATCTTTGGGCAGCTGCCAACCACGTCGGCGACAGCAGCATGGCAAGCATCGTACGCGGGGCAAAGGTGGTCGAAGAGTACGACAGTTACAACACGCTAGACCTGGGCCTTACCTACAGTCTTAACGACACGCTCACCTTCCGTGGCGCGCTGTTCAACGTCACCGATACAAGGATCACGAACGAAGATCACGGATCGGCGAAAAACGGGCTTACCGTCCTGCTTGGTATCTCAACCGAATTCTGAACTGAGTGTGGGAATAGACTGATACACTTTAGCGGCATTATTAAGTTGTTTGGGCGTATTTTTGGCTCTGTTGCAAACGGTTGATGAGGACGGAGTTGTACTGTCGTTTTGCGGGCTCATGCAGCGCGTTGCTGCTCGATGAAGGCCATGGCCTCTGACATGACGCGGGGGCCAACACCGAAAGCCCGCTCAATCATTCGTTTCTTGCCGATAGGATCGCGTTTCAGATTGAAAGCCCTGGCCTGGCCTTTTCGTAAAGCGCGCATCACCTCAAACCCCTTGATCGTGATGTCGGCTGTTTTCATCGTCTTAAAGCCACGCACCGGTTTAATCAGCTGTTTCAGCTTGCCATGATCCGCTGCGAAGACGTTGTTCAGATACTTGAGCTGCCGGTGTTCAACATCCTTCGAGCATTTGCCTTCCTTCTTCAGCTCAGCCAACGCGGAGGCATAGGCGAGGCCTTGTCAGTATTGATCACGCGCGGCTAATCCCAACCTTCCAAGCCTTGCCCAGAAAGCGTTTAGCGGCTTTGGTGTTGCGGGTGGAAGATAGATAGAAATCGATGGTGCAGCCGAGCTTGTCGACCCCTCGATACAGGTAGGCCCACTTGACCAGGGGCCTTGATATAGGTCTCGTCAAACCGCCAGTTGTCAGACATTGGTCGCCGCCACTGCCAACGCATGCGGCGCTCCATTTCGGCGGCTTACTCTTGCAACCGAAGGTGGATCGTGCTGTGATAACTCCGAAGGCCACGTTCGGCCATCATGGTTTCGAGGTCGCGATAGCTGATGCCATAGCGGCAATACCAACGCACCGCCCAAAGTACGACTTCATCAGTGAAATGACGCCCTTTGAAATCCTTCATAGCTAAACTCCGCCGATCACGGCCCGGTCAGTTTTCCCAAACAAGCAAAGGTTTGCAACAAAGCTGTCCATCTGTTCGCCAGTTACTTATCTGTTACTTCGCGCATCTATCACGCGCATAATCGTGGATATATTTCGCCCCAAGCGCGACCACCAATTTGGGAGAATTTTATTATGTCATTGATCATTACAGGCGTCTTGGATGGCCCGCTCACCGGCGGATTGCCGAAAGCGGTCGAGATTTTCGTGACCAAGGACATCGCCGACCTTTCGATCTATGGCATCGGCTCAGCCAATAATGGCGGTGGATCGGACGGTGAGGAATTCACCTTTCCCAGCGTTGCTGTCACTGCCGGAACATATCTTTATGTCGCGTCAGAAGTCGCGGGTTTTACCGAATTCATGGGATTTGCGCCCGACTACACGGCGGGTGCTTTGTCGATCAACGGCGATGACGCCATTGAGCTTTATCAGAACGGTTCAGTGATCGACCTCTTTGGCGACGTCAACGTCGATGGCAGCGGCCAGCCTTGGGAGTATCTTGATGGTTGGGCTGCGCGCAATCCGGGTGCCACCGCCAGCCCCGTTTTCGATATTGCAGAATGGAGCTTTTCCGGCCCAAACGCCTTTGACAATCAGGTCAGCAATGCCACTGCGACAACGCCCTTCCCGACCGCATCCTTTGAAGACGTTGTGACCGACCCAACATTCACGATCAACGAAATTGACGCCGACCAGGACGGCACCGACAGTGCAGAGTTCATCGAGATCTACGATGGCGGCGTCGGCAATGCCGCGCTCGATGGTCTGACGGTCGTTCTTTACAACGGGAACGGTGATGCGGCCTATGACACGATCTCGCTCGACGGGTTTTCGACCAATGCAGATGGATATTTTGTGATCGGGTCTGCTAATGTGCCCAACGTCGATCTGATCGCATTCACAACCAATGGATTGCAAAATGGCGCGGATGCTGTTGCGCTTTATGATGGCCCTGCGCCTACTGCGGCGACGACGGACAACCTGCTGGATGCGATTGTCTACGGCACAAACGATGCCGACGACACCGAGCTGTTGACGGCACTTGGCCAGACCTTACAGGCCAACGAAAGCGCGAATGGAAATTCAACCGGTGACGCAATCGCGCGCCAACCTGACGGAACGGGTGACTTTGTCGCCCAAACACCCACGCCGGGCGCCAGCAACACAGTTGAACCTCCCGTTGAGATCACTTTGATCAGTGAAATTCAGGGCAGTGGCGGCACCGGTGATATGGCGCAGATTGGCGTGGATGACCGCAGTGCGCTCGAAGGTGAAACCGTGACGGTGCGCGCCATTGTGACAGCCGACTTTCAGGATGGTCTGTTCGGCAGCATGGGCGATCTGAACGGGTTCTACATTCAGGAAGAAGAGATCGACTACGATTTTAATGACCTGACCTCGGAAGGGATCTTTATCTTCGATGGTGCCGCCCCATTGGTCGATGTCAACGTTGGTGATCTGGTGGAAATCACAGGCACCGTGACAGAGAACTTTGGTCAGACACAGATCACGGCCACAACGGTCGCTGTGCTTGATACCGACCAGATGTTGCCCGATGCAGTTGAGGTGACGTTCCCGACCGCCAGCGTGATGCTGGATGACGACGGTAATTATGTCGCCAACCTGGAAGCCTACGAAGGCATGCTGGTCAATATCTCGCAGGATATGACGGTTTCAGAACTGTTCAATCTGGATCGCTTTGGCGAATACACCGTCAGCGCCGATGGACGGCCGGTGCAATTTACCCAAGACAACGCGCCGGATGTCGCAGGATACGATCAGCACCTGCAGGACCTGGCCGCGGGCCAGATCACACTGGATGACGCGCTGTCGGGGCAGAACCCTGACGTTCTGAACATCATTGACGGGAACGACGGGGTTCTGACCGCTGATGATGTTTTCCGCATGGGCGATACGATTTCGTCGATTGAAGGTGTCGTCGGCTATGGCTTTGACGAATTTCGCATCCATGCACCCGAAGGTGATTATGAGCAGGGCAATCCCCGTCCGGAAACCCCGGAAGACCTTGGCGGCAATTTCAAGGTCGCCAGCCTGAACGTGCTCAATTACTTCACCACGATTGATGCGCCAGGTGTAACAACCGACAACGGGTCTGACCCGCGCGGTGCTGACACAGCAGAAGAGTTTGAACGTCAAGCGGACAAACTTGTGAACGCCATTATCGCCATCGACGCGGATGTGCTGGGATTGGTCGAAATCGAGAACGATTTTGCAGGCGACACATTCGCGATCAAAGACATCGTGGATCGCGTCAACGCCGCACTTGGGTCAGAGGTCTATGCCTTTGTCGATCCGGGTCAGGAATTTGTTGGTGGCGATGCGATTTCCAACGGCATGATCTACAAGGTGGACGAGGTTGGCTTGCGGGGTGACATGGCCATCCTCGAAACCTTTGACGGGCGCAACTTCCTTGACCCGTTGGACGCTGGCCGCGACCTGAACCGTCCCGCAATCGCGCAAACATTCGAGGACCTCGATACCGGCCAGACCATCACGATCTCGGTCAATCACCTCAAATCCAAAGGGTCGCTGTCCGGGCTGGCGGCTGATGAGGATCAGGGGGACGGTCAGGGCAACAACAACGCGACCCGCACCGAGGCCGCCGATATTCTTGCCGCTTGGCTGAACAGTGACCCGACCGGCCAAGGCTCAGAGAACACACTGATCCTCGGCGATCTGAACGCCTATGCGCAGGAAGATCCGCTGACAGTGCTGGCCGATGCAGGCTTTGCTGATCTGGCGGCGGCAGAGTTGGGTAATGAGGCCTATTCCTTCGTGTTTGACGGCCAGATCGGCACATTGGACTACGCCCTTGCCAATGGAGCCCTCGCCGACAACCTCGTCGGGGTGACAGAATGGCATATCAATGCCGATGAGGCCGATGCATTCGACTACAACCTCGATTTTGGGCGCGATCCGTCGCTTTTCGACGGCGACAGTGCGTACCGCAACTCCGACCATGATCCGGTGATCGTCTCGTTCCAGTTTGATCCGGTCTATAACCAGATTGCAGGAACGGACAGGCGAGATTTCCTGTTCGGCACCGAAGGCAGGGATGAGATTGACGGCATGAATGGCAGAGACTTCATCTTTGCAGGCTCAGGGGATGACCTGATCAGCGGCGGGCGCGGGCGGGACAAAATCTTGGCTGGCAGCGGAAACGATGAAATCGACGGTGGAGATGGCAACGATCTGGTCTTGGCCGGAGCCGGGGATGACATCATCATCAGTGGCAATGGCAAACGCGACATCACATGGGGCGGTGAAGGCGCGGATACGTTCGTCTTCTCGGCAGCTTTGGCTGAAGACGGGTCAAGGGATAAGACTATCATCATGGATTTCGATGTCACGGAGGACGTGATCGACCTTGGCGGCGCTGAAATCGCTGATATCCGCGAGACCCATGGCGCCGTCCGGATTACACTGGCGGGGGGCAACGACATCATTGATCTCAAGGGTGTGTCCGACTTTGATGATATCGTTTTCGAGAACGAGTTCGTTTTTGTCTGAGTGCCAAAAGCAATGATGCCACTTTAACGTTCACGCGGTGGAAGGTGCCGAAGAAAGGCGTGCTCTGCTGCGCGATCGTGTAGATTGCATCATTTCTTGTGGGATTCCCTTAATTTCGGATGCTTGGCCGCACCAGAAATTTGCGGCTCAATGCAAGAGCGCTTTTTCCGGTTCGTGCCGGAGGGCTGGGCCTTTTGCCGGGGCAACGTCTCTGGCTACTTTGCGGGACAAAACAGACCTTCGTTTTTCCCGCTTCGCTCATGCAGCATTTCCACGCACGCGCAACACGGAAATTTTGGCGGCGCAGCGATTTGCACCGAACCAGTCATTCAAACGAGTCGAAAACGGTCGATGCAAAACCGTCCTTTCGCTGCGCCCGGCATGACCTCGAAGGACGCAGGACAAAGTGAGCTTTCGAAACGATCGTGCGAACGCTCGCCTTAGGAAACAGGTCGACTTCAGTAACGAGCAGAGTTGCCATTGTAAACAATTATAAGTTGCTTTGGCGGAAGCGGTTAGTATGGTCATCGAACATCCCACCTGAAGCTAAGTTGGCAAGTCGGAGGACGGGGGGCTAGGATGGCGAGGGCTGGAGGAGCCAACGCTGCGTATTCAAATGCTCGGATGGTCCAACGAATGGAGGGGAAATTCCGGCACTAGGGAGGAAGACTATGAAAAAGCCAAATTGGAATGTGTCACTCGCGACGCTGACCGCGTCGGTTGTTATTGCCTCAACTGCGTCGGGCGACGAATTGCCAACATTGGGGGCGGCCTCGCCTTCTTCTCTTGAGGTTTGTGAAACACTGGCTGCTGATTTTGATTTTCAAAACACTGTTCTGACAGAGGTTAGCCGTGTCGCAGCAGCAGAGGGAGACCCGGAATATTGCCTCGTCACCGGCGAAATGAATGATCGCACCGGCCCAATCGATGGCGCTGATTACGGATCAATATTCGAGATGCGTTTGCCCACAGAGTGGAACGGCCGCTTTCTGTATCAGGCCAACGGGGGCGTTGATGGAAACGTCGCTGATGCTGTCGGGCGCATTGGCAGCCCGCAAGAGACGGGTTTGCAAAAGGGGTTTGCGGTCATCAGCTCTGACGCAGGGCATCCAACGCGATCAGCCAGTTTTGGTGTCGATCCACAGGCGCGTTTGGACTATGGTTATCAGGCCGTTGGTTACCTGACCCCAATGGCCAAAGCCCTGATCGAGGCGGCGTATGGCAGGGGGCCAGACCGCTCTTATATCGGAGGAAGCTCCAACGGGGGGCGTCATGCGATGGTCGCAGCCGCGCGCTATGGCGCCCAATATGATGGGTTCCTCGCGCTGTATCCGGGTGTCAAACTGCCCAGAGCAGCATTGTATCAAATCTGGGGTGCCCAACAGTGGGACGACGTTGCGACCGAATTCGCAACGCCGACCGATCCCGACACGGGACTTGCGACAGCGCTGACTGGTGCCGAACGACAGGTCATCGCAGATGCGATGAATGGCCAGTGCGACGCACTTGATGGAATCGAAGATGGCATGATTTTGAACACGCTTGCCTGTCAGGATGCGTTCAGTCCCATGCGCGATATCCCGGTTTGCGAGGGGAACCGCGACGGGACCTGTCTGTCAGTGGCCCAGATCGACATATTGCAGCGGGTCTTTGCCGGTGGGCAGACGTCCGACGGGCGCGACATCTACAGTGACTGGTATTTCGATAGCGGCATTGCATCGCAAAATTGGGCGGATTGGAAGTTTAAATATTCGACCGACAACCGCCGCGATGCGGTCGCGCTCAGCTATATCTTCATGACACCGCCGCAGCCGGTTCAGCCCGACCCTGAGAGCACGTATGCTTTCAGCACATCGCAAGACATTGGCGCAGCTTTGGATGCGATCTATGCCAGCGACGAGACATACACCGAAAGCGCGTGGGAGTTTATGACGCCCCCTGATCCGACCAATCTGGATACGATCCGCGACCGTGGCGCAAAATTGCTCGTCATTCACGGTGTATCGGATCCGGTGTTCTCTGCCAAAGATACAGCAGCTTGGTTCGAAGAACTTGATGCACAGTACAGTGGCAGCGCTGAAGAACTTGCGCGGTTCTTCCTTGTTCCTGGCATGGGCCATGGAACCGGTGGGCCATCGACGTCAAGCTATGATGGCCTTGATGCAATCGTTGCTTGGGTTGAGCGTGGAGAAGCGCCTGACGTGATCATTGCACAACCGGATGCCCGAAATGCAGACGTGCCCGAAAACTGGTCGGCGACCCGCAGCCGTCCGCTGTGCCTTTATCCCGCCAGCGCGTTCTATACAGGTGGCGACATCGAACGTGCCGAAAGCTTCGAATGTCGGTAAAATTCGGAATAGACTTGAAGTGAGCGCCCCAGCCGCATTCACGTAGGCTAAGGCGCTGATCGGTCTCTGCAAGTTAAAGTGAGAAGCGTTTCGCTGATTTTGGTCGGAACTTGCACATGGGCCCCTTGTTGACGTCGAAGAGTAACACGCTTTGGCCTCGTCACAGTCATTCGCCGCACCAAGCGCGAACGTCCGCTTTCCGAAGCGCGTCGCGGATGAGGATGATCCAGGTTTGAAACACGACCAGTAAAGGTCCAGAAGTAGGATCGGAGGCAGCCCGGCCCTGTTACCGCCGAATGCTTGTCGTTTCACAGGGCAGGGTGGCAGGGCGGGCACAATGTGCGTATGTTGTGCACTATGGGTCGTCCTAGGTTCTGGCGTGCCCGAGGAGATCGATTAATGCCCAACAACGCAGCCACCGCGGCAGCGAGACTGTCTTGCGCGCCCATGATGGACTGGACGGACCGCCATTGCCGGTTTTTCCACCGCCTGATGTCGCGGCACGCGTTGCTTTACACGGAAATGGTGACGGCACCGGCTGTGGTGCATGGCGACAAAGAACGCTTGTTGGGGTTTGATGCGCGCGAGCAGCCTGTCGCACTTCAGTTGGGCGGGTCTGATCCGGCGCAGCTGGCGCAAGCGGCGCGGATTGCCGAAGACTTTGGCTATGCCGAGATCAACCTCAATTGCGGTTGCCCGTCCGACCGTGTCCAGTCAGGCAGTTTTGGCGCCATCTTGATGGAAAACCCCGCTTTGGTGGCCGAATGTGTCGCCGCGATGATCGCGGCCGTCCGCGTTCCTGTGACCGTCAAGTGCCGGATCGGCGTGGATGATCAGGATCCGGCTCTGGTGCTGCCCGACTTTCTGGCGCAGGTGTCGGCGGCGGGGGTGGACAGGTTTTCGGTGCATGCGCGCAAGGCGTGGTTGCAAGGGCTCAGCCCCAAAGAGAACCGCGACATCCCGCCATTGAATTATGATTTAGTGATGGAAATGAAGGGGTTATTTCCCCATCTTCATATCAGCGTCAATGGTGGTATTGCCACATTGGACGATACGGTGGGTTTCCTCGATCGCGGGTTGGATGGCGTCATGATCGGGCGTGCGGCCTATCATACACCTGCGGATATCCTGCTCGAGGCGGATGCGCGTATCTTTGACGATCCCTTAGGGCGGACAGCCGAAGAGGTTGTGCATCTGATGTTGCCCTATATCGCGGATCACCTTGCAAAGGGCGGCCGTTTGGGGCAGGTCACGCGCCATATGTTGGGGCTGTTTCAGGGCCGCCCCGGTGCGCGGGGTTGGCGCAGGCATTTGTCCGAGAACGCCCATGTCGACGGGGCAGGGCCGGATGTTGTCTTGACCGCCCTCGAACACGTGACGCGGCTCGCGGCCTAAAGGAAAAATATATGGACGATGTGATGCTGCTGGCCACAATGGCGGGCCTTCTTTTGGTGCTGGGTGCGGTTGCCGGCGTGTTGGCGGGCCTCTTCGGTGTGGGCGGAGGTATCATCCTTGTGCCGGCGTTCTTCTATGTCTTTGGCCAGCTTGGCTATGACAGCCCCGAACTGATGCAGATCTGTTTGGGCACTTCATTGGCGACGATCATTGTGACGTCGCTGCGCTCGGTTGCGGCACACCACAAAAAGGGCGCCGTTGACTGGGCAATCTTGAAGGGCTGGGGGGCTGGTATTGCCATCGGTGCCGTTGTCGGCGTGCTTGTGGCGACATCGCTGCGCTCGGGGACGTTGCAAGCGATCTTTGGCGTGCTGGGCGTTTTTGTGGGTGCCTATATCACTTTTGGACGCGAGCGCTGGCGTCTGGGAACACAAATGCCCGGTGGGGTCTTGCGGGCGCTCATTTCTCCGGTGATCGGGTTTTTGTCGGTCCTTGTCGGTATTGGAGGAGGCTCTTTCGGCGTGCCAACGATGACATTGTTCAACGTGCCAATCCACCGCGCTGTGGCGACGGCTGCGGGGTTCGGTGTCATCATCGCAGTCCCTTCGGTCATAGGATTTCTCTTGGTCGATATCGCTGTGGTGCCGCCCTTTACCATCGGAGCGGTGAACTTTCTTGCCTTCGGTCTGGTGGTGACGATGACCCTGATTACGGCACCATGGGGGGCTGCATTGGCGCACCGGATGGATGCCAAACCACTCAAGCGTATCTTTGGTGTTTTCCTGATCCTGGTTGCGCTGAATATGTTGCGTAAAGCGTTGGGATGGTAGGGCCGGACGGCTTTCGCGTCTTTCCGCATGATCCTGCGGTGGCGCGGTGGGTCGCGGCTGCAAAACTGGCCGCCATCGAGGTGCTTGCCGGTGGTGCCGATCGGCGCCATGGCAACACTTGGTTTGTCGGGGTCGATGCCTTGCCCAATGCCCCTGACGGGAGCATCGGTGGCGTGCCTCTGGCGGGTGCTTGGCAAGCCCACGTAAAGGCGCCGCCCACTTGGCACCGCGCGCAGCTTTCTGTTGTTTTTCCGGGGTATCCGCAACAGGACCCCGGCGAAAGTGACGCTGCACATCGGTTCCGGCGGGATCGTGATGCCGCGCATGTGGACGGGCTTTTGCCGGAAGGGCCGCAAAAGCGGCGGCATCTGCGCGAACCACACGGGTTTATTCTGGGACTGCCGCTTGATGAGGTGCGTGCCAGCCCGCTAGTGGTCTGGCGCGGCAGCCAAGACATCATGCGTGCGGCGTTCCGTGCGGCTTTTGCAGGTATCCCGCCTGCGCAATGGGGTGAAGTGGATGTCACCGAGGTCTATCAGGATGCGCGCCGCAAGGTTTTCGCGACCTGTGACAGGGTCGAAGTTGTTGCCGAACCCGGTCAGGCGGTCTTGCTTGATCGTCATATTCTGCATGGTGTCGCACCTTGGACGCAGGATGCAGATGGCGAGATGCGTATGGTCGCCTATTTTCGGCCGCAGATCGATTTTGCGGACTGGCTCTAGGCCTTGAGCCGGTTGAAATCCTTCAGCGATTTACCAGGTTCGTCGACAAAGAGGCTTGGCAGAATACGCTGGCTGGTGATCTGGTCGACCCTGATTTCATCGAATTGCGCAGTGGTTTCACACCAGACGACGCAGGTCCAAAGGCGGCCCCAGTAATCAAGCTGTAGCGGCCGCACGATGCGCTTTTTGTTGTCCATGACAAGTTCCAGTTTCTGCCGCGTCCGCATGGCCTGACGCAGGATCGGCAGATGCTGAAAGCCCCGCGCGGCATCGGCAAACGGATAGATTGCAAAGCCATAGCCGCTGGGTGCGCGTCCGCGGTCTTCGGGCATTACGGCATCAATCTTGCCCGAAAGGGCGCGGGCAGCCGAAGAAAGCTCGGGGTCGTTGCTTTGGATCACGGCGCTTAGTCCCAGATGCAGGGCCTCGACCTCGGTCATGGTCAGGTTCAGCGGTGGCAGGGTGATGGCGGCGGTCACGCGGTAGCCGATCCCGCGTTCGCCCTCAATCGGGACACCGGATGCAGCGAGCGTTTCCATGTCACGGTAAATCGTGCGCAGCGACACATCGGTTGCCTGCGCGAGATCACTGGCGCGGTGCAGTGATCCGTCCCGCATGATTTGGACAAGACGCATGAGACGGTCGGCGCGGCGCATGATTTTCCTTTCGATTCGGCCCAGTTTTGTCAATTTTCTGGCAACTGACAAGTTTTTGTCACAAGTATCAAAAAACCCTTGCAAAAAAGGCTCTTCAAGCCATCAAAATTGCCAGTTCCCGCTTCCCTTGTCGCGCATCCGGCCCTATTTGTCCTAAATAGAGAACGAAATGACGCAGGGCGCGCCCGCGCTATAGGAGAAGAGACATGCTTAACAATATCGGCCTTCCCGGCCTTCTTTTGATCGCTGTTGTGGTTCTGGTTCTGTTTGGCCGCGGCAAGATTTCCAGCCTGATGGGCGAAGTCGGCAAAGGTATCACAGCGTTCAAGAAGGGCGTTGATGACGGCAAGAAAGAGATCGAGGACGGCATGGCCGAGGCCAAAGACGTGACCCCTGCAGAAGAAAAAGACAAAGTCTGATCGCTTTGCCGCATAATAAGGACTGCGTCTGATGTTTGGTCTTGGCTGGAGCGAATTGCTTGTTGTCGGCATTGTGGCCCTGATCGTGATCGGGCCCAAGGACTTGCCAGGTTTGTTCCGCACGATGGGGCAATTTACCGGTAAGGCGCGGATGATGGCACGCGAGTTTTCGCGCGCGATGGAGCAGGCCGCCGATGATTCAGGCGTCAAGGATATCTCCAAAACGCTGAATGCGGCAGCCAACCCCAAGAAATTCGGCGTCGACAAGATCAAGGAAGCGACCGGTGTCACCGAGACACCTTTGTCGCCCGAACGTCAGGCCGCAAAAGAGAAGATGAGCAAGGCGATGGGTGATGCAGCGCTTGCCCGCCAGGCGCGTGAGGCAGAAGAGGCCGCCGCGAAGGCCGCGGCTGAGGCCCCCAAACCCGAGACGCCCGCACCAGAGGCCAAGACATGAGCGCCCAAGACGAGATTGAAGACAGCGCAGCGCCGCTGCTGGAACACCTGACCGAGCTGCGCTCGCGGCTGATCTATTCCGTGATGGCTTTCCTCGTGGGCATGATCATCTGCTTCTCTTTTGGCGGCGCGCTCTTGGATTTTCTGCTAGGGCCGATCGAGCGCACCATGCGGTCCTTGGGCAACCCCAATCCGGTAATGCAATACACGGCGCCGCAAGAGTATTTCTTTACCCTGATCCGCATTTCGGTTGTGGGCGGGCTGGCGCTGTCCTTTCCGGTGATCGCTTATCAGCTCTGGCGTTTTGTGGCGCCCGGCCTTTACCGCAATGAAAAGAACGCGTTTTTGCCGTTCATTATCGCCTCGCCTGTGTTGTTCCTGATCGGGGCGGCCTTTGCGCATTACATCGTCGTCCCGCTGGCGATGGCGTTTTTCCTTGGTTTTGCAGATTTGCCCTCTTTCGTGCAGGCCATCGCGGCAGAGGCCGTGCCCAACCCCGGAAGCGCCCTTCTGCCGGGGGCAGGCGGCGGGCTGTCATTGCCGAGCGTTGCGCCTGATCTGAGCCAACAGGGTGTCGATATTGTCTTTAACGGCAAGGTGAACGAGACGCTCGATATCACGCTGAAAATGATCGTGGCCTTTGGCGTCTGTTTCCAGCTGCCTGTGCTGCTGACCCTGATGGGATCAGCCGGATTGGCCAGTTCGCGCGGCCTGCGCGGGACGCGCAAATACGCTGTTGTCGGCATCCTGATTGTTGCCGCCCTTGTCACACCACCTGATGTCACGACGCAGTTGATCCTCTTTGTCGTCGTCTATGGCCTGTATGAGATTTCAATCCATCTGGTCGCTGCTGTCGAGCGCAAGAAAGACCGCGCCGCCCGTGCTGAAGGCATCATTGGCGAAAACGAGAGCCTCTTTGACATCGACGAGGATGATCTGTCAGATGGCGAGGCTGCGGCTGATCAGGGTACCAAAGGGTGAGCAAGAAGGCCCTGAAACGGATCGCTGCCGCGCTTGAGCGTATCAGTCCGGCCCCCATCGGCACCCCTGATTTCGGCGCGGCCTCGGCCTTTGTCTGGCATCCTGATCCTGATCGCCTTGTCCCTGTCGCGCGGGTGAACCGCGTCGGTGTTGAACTGCTGGTTGGCGTTGACCGGTCGCGCGACACACTGATGGCCAATACGGTGCAGTTTGCCGCCGGATTGCCTGCGAACAATGCCCTGTTGTGGGGTGCGCGGGGAATGGGAAAATCGAGCCTTGTCAAAGCGGTACATGGCGCTGTGAATGCAGATTATGCGGGATTGAAGATTGTCGAGGTCCAGCGTGAGGACCTGCCCAGCATCGGCCGCTGCCTCAACCTGCTGCGCGGCGCGTCTGAGCGGTTTATCATGTTTTGCGATGACCTGTCGTTCGGGCACGACGATGCACATTACAAGTCGCTCAAGGCTGTTCTGGATGGCGGGATCGAAGGGCGCCCTGATAATGTCGTGCTCTATGCGACATCCAACCGGCGGCACCTCATGCCACGGGATATGATCGAGAACGAACGCTCATCCGCGATTTCGCCGTCAGAGGCGGTGGAAGAGAAGGTATCGCTGTCGGATCGCTTTGGCCTGTGGCTCGGGTTCCACCCCTGCGATCAGGACGAGTATCTGACGATGATCCGCGGCTATTGCGATGCCTATGGTGTGGCGATTGATGACGCGACATTGCGGGCCGAGGCCATCGAATGGCAGGCCACGCGTGGCAGCCGCTCGGGCAGGGTGGCCTGGCAGTATTTCACGGACCTGGCCGGCAGGCGCGGTGTGAGCCTTTCGTAAGGTGGATCATGATCCACCTTACGTGGCTCGGCCCTTATTGCAGGAAATCATTCGGATCGAGGCTTTGCAGGCCACGGCGCACTTCAAAGTGCAAGAAGCTGGGGTTTGCGGCCCGTACCTTGCCGATCACCTGACCGCGTGACACGCTGTCGTCCTTGCTGACGGTCAGATTGTCCATCTGTGTATAGACTGTCAGCAGGCCGTCACTGTGCTTAAGCACAACAATCGCGCCGCCACTGGTATCTGTGGTTACAGCGGCAACGGTGCCCGAACCGGCGGCCCGCACGTCCGATCCGGCGGATGCGCCAATATCAATGCCTTCGTTGGTGCCGGGCGCGTAATCGCGGATGATCGACCCCTGGATCGGCATGATAAAGCGCGCGTCACTGCTTGCGGGCTGTGCTGTTGTCGTGCCCAGATCCGGCGTCGCGGGAACGACGGCCGCGGCTACAGGGGCGGCTGGCGTTTCACTTGGCAGCGGGAGTGCTGCACTCGGTGGTACAGGTGTCGCGGTGCCAACGCCCGGGGCTGTTACAGCCGCAGAGGCTGCCGCCGGTGCAGGCGCGCTGCCGCCTTGCGGGATCAGCAGATACTGGCCCTCGCGAATTGTGAATTCGGTATTGAGACCGTTCCATTCAGCGATGTTGGTGACAGGGACGTTATAGAGCCGCGAGATCGAGAACACGGTTTCACCGCGCTGCACCTGATGGCGAATTGGCTCGGTGCCGCGCACGACAGGTGCGGCGGTGGTCGTCGCTGCCGGCGCAATTGGCGTGGCCGTCACGGTGCCAGCCGCATCAGCGCGGTCAAGCGCTGTTGTAGCCACAGCCGTAACATCAAGCGGTTGGATCGGTCCGGTGCCGATGGCGCCGGTGGCAGGCGAAGGTTCGGTGACGCGCGACGGCAGGGCGATGATCTCATCGCGGCGCAGGATCACGTCAGGCCCGATCCCGTTATACTCCGCCAACTCATCGGCATCGAGCCCCAGCCGGATCGCAATGCCGCGAATGGTGTCATCGCGGCGCGCCACAACAACCTGATAATTGGGATAGGAAATCACGCCACGATCATCGGGGCGCGGCCTGCCGGGCAGGCTTTGTACCGCTGCGGATGTATCAAATCCGTTGCCGATATCACGCAGGTCGGCGTCAAAGCCGTCACATGCCGCGAGTGCTGCCAATGTCATCCCTGTCAATGCAATGCGTCTTACAGGGTAATTCCTGTTCGCCATCCTACCGCTCCTTTGCCTAAGTCGCCCCTTATCTATGGGATCATACTATATTTTGGGGTAGTTTACTCTTGTCCGAGCCCTTCTAGCAAGGGCACAAAGCGGACAGCGCGCAATTCATCGTATTCGAGCCCTGTTTCCGTGCGCGTCACGCGGATCAGGCTTTGCACTGCGTCGGATTGACCGACAGGCAGAACCATGATCCCCCCGACCCGCAATTGCGCCAAAAGAGGACCCGGGGGGTCCTCTGCTGCGGCGGTCAGCAGGATGCGGTCAAAGGGGGCCTGTTCGGCAAACCCGTGGCTGCCATCGGCGGTGAAAGCCGTGATGTTGGTGATATCATTGGCTTCAAATACCGCGCGCGCGGCCTGCACCAGACGGCGATAGCGATCCACCGTATAGACGCGCCGTGCCAGTTTGCTGAGGATCGCGGCTTGATACCCTGATCCTGTGCCAATTTCGAGAACCTTGTCGCGCGGGGTGATCTGGAGGGCCTGCGTCATCAACCCCACAACAGAGGGCTGGCTGATGGTCTGTCCGCAGGCAATCGGCAGCGGCATATCATCATAGGCACGATCCGCGAAAGTGCCCTTCACGTAATCGGCGCGGTCGACCTGTTCCATCGCTGTCAGCACCCGCGTGTCCGTCACGCCCTTGCTGCGTAAGGCGTAGAGGAACTGCATCTTGGTGGCGGCATCGAATGTCACTTGAGCACGTCTTTCAGGGTCTCAACCATTGTGTAGTCAGTCAGGTCCACACGCATCGGTGTGATCGAGACATAGCCGTCAAGGTTGGCTGCGGCATCCGTTCCGGGGCCTGTCGGCTCATGCTGGGGGCCGCCACGGACCCACAGGAACTTACGCCCTGTGGGCGAGGTCTGTGCCTCGGCGCGGAAACGTGTGTTGAGCCGGAACCCTTGGGTCGTGGCCTGCATGCCTTTGACCTTTTCGGCAGGAATGGGGGGAAAGTTCACGTTGTAGAAAACCTGATAATCCGCATCGTCCCAAAGCGTGTCGTTCATAAGCTTTCGCACAACTTCTGCTCCATGCGCCGCTGCGGCCTCAAATGGATTTTCCAGATTGGTATTTTCCGGGCCGTAAAACTGCGACAAAGCAATGGAACGCACGCCTTGCAGCGCCCCTTCGATGCACGCGCCGATCGTGCCGGAGTAAAGCGTGTTTTCAGCGGCATTATTGCCCCGATTGACGCCTGAGAGGATCAAATCAGGGGCCTGATCCTTCAGCACATCATGGATCCCTGCAAGCACACAGTCCGCAGGCGAGCCTTCTGCCGCAAAGCGCCGGGGTTCGAGTTCCGTGATCATTGTGGGGTGGGTGTAACTGATACAGTGGCCGACACCCGATTGCTCAAAGGCAGGGGCCACGGTCCAGACTTCGCCCTTTGGTCCTGCGATCTCATGGGCGATCTCGGTCAGGACCCTCAGCCCGGGTGCGTTGATGCCGTCGTCATTGGTGATGAGAATGCGCATGCCGCCGCCTTTTTACTGTCGCCACGTTCCTAAGCCGTGACGCGGTGGGCGGCAAGCGCGGAACGCGCCGACAAGGCGTGTTCAGGTCAGACCGTAGACAAGCGGTCACGGTTTAGGCAGTCGCACCCTCAAGGATCGCAGGCAAAAGCCGTGCGGCCTCGTCTGCGGGGCTGGACAGGGCATTGCGATCCTCGCCGGGATAGAAGCGCGCGCGGGTCGCGGTTGGCATGGGCGCAGGCGTCAGCACATCCACACGCGGTCCGGTCTTGGCGGTTTCCGCGGCCCAGCTGCGCGCAAGGGCAATCTGCGCTGCTTTTGTTGCGCCGTACGCACCAAAGAACTGATCGCCGCCACGCGGGTCATTGAAAAAGACGGCTTTGCCTGTTTGCCCCAAGAGTGGGCTGACATAGGCGATCAGCCGCGATGTGGCCTCGATATTGACGGTCATGGATTTCGCGAGATCCTTCGGCCCGATATGGCCTGCAGGCGCCAACGGCGCCGCATGAATGGCCGTATGCAGCCAAAGATCAAGGCTCCCCCAGCGATCAAAGATGCCACGGCAAAGCTGCTGCATTGCTTCATCAATGCTAATGTCCATGGGTGCCAGCGTCGCCTGTCCGCCAGCCGCCTGAATGGCGTCGTCAAGCTCTTCCAGCGCGCCGACGGTTTTGCCGACGGCGATGATGTGATGGGTGGGGGCAAGGGCCTTGGCCAAGGCTGCCCCAAGGCCGCGCGATGCGCCGGTGATGAGTGCTGTTTTTGTCATGGCGCGGTCATGTGCCGAACTGCGCCCGAGGTCAAGCATTAGCTGTGCGGCAACCCCAAGGATTGGGTCCGACCCCAGCGATCTGTGAGCAGAACCTGCGCATCACCAATCGCCGTGATCTGCACGCCGAATGCGCTATCACCAACCTGCACCCGTGCGATCTCGCCACGCGAAGACCGTAGCAAGGCGGCAATCCCGTCATGCGCGTCCATCAGGCCGATAACCGACAATTCACGCAAATCAAGCGTGTCGGGCAGTGTTGCTTTTTGCCCGGGAAGGGGGGAGGTCGTTGTCTCGTCTGCCATACGTCACTGTTTCAACGTTAAGAATTTCTTACGCCGCCTTGCCAGAACAGGACCGGAAATAAAAGGGGCTGGTATGACGCACCGCAAAACCCTGCGCATCTTGCGCGGCTATACGCGCATTGCCGCAGCGGGGGTCATTCTGCGGCTGTCTTGGCCTCGAAACCCTGCTCGATCATATCGGAGGGGGCGACGGGATATTCGCCAGAAAAACATGCATCACAATAGGCGGGTGCCTTGGGATCGCGCCCGCCCGCTTCGCCCACCGCACGGTAAAGCCCGTCGAGTGAAATGAATTTGAGGCTGTCCACACCCAGATGTGTGCGCATTTCCTCCTCGGACATCGTCGCCGCCAGCAGCTTTTCGCGCTGCGGCGTGTCCACACCATAAAAACAGGGCCAGGCGGTGGGGGGTGATGCAATCCGGAAATGCACCTCGGCGGCCCCTGCATCAAGGATCATTTCCTTGATCTTGCGGCTGGTGGTGCCGCGCACAACGCTGTCATCCACCAATATCACCCGCTTGCCTTTGATCAGGGCGCGGTTGACGTTGAGTTTCAGACGCACACCCATGTTGCGGATGCTCTCGGTCGGTTCGATAAACGTGCGGCCCATGTATTGGTTGCGGATGATGCCCATCGCATAGGGAATACCCGATTGCAGCGAATACCCGATGGCTGCGGGTGTGCCGCTGTCAGGAACGGGGCAGACAAGATCCGCCTCGACGGGCGCTTCTTTGGCCAGTTCGCGACCGATGTTCTCGCGTGTCTCATACACTGAACGCCCGCCCTGAATGCTGTCGGGGCGGCTGAAATACACGTGCTCGAAGATGCAGAAACGGGACCGGGCAGGGCGGAAAGGATAGTGGCTGGACACACCCTTTTCGGTGATCACGACCATCTCGCCTGGTTTGATTTCGCGCACGAACTCGGCCCCGATGATATCCAGCGCGCAGGTTTCCGACGAGAGCGCCCAGCCTTCGCCGATCTTGCCCAGCACCAGCGGGCGCACGCCCAGCGGGTCACGGCAGCCGATCAGCTTGGTGCGTGTCATGGCCACGATGGAAAACGCGCCTTCGACTTTGCGCAGCGCTTCTTCCATGCGGTCAGGGATCGTGCGGCCCATGGAGCGCGCCATCAGGTGGATGATGCATTCGCTGTCGGACGAGCTTTGAAAGATCGACCCCCGTTCGATCAACTCGCGGCGCAGGGACAGCGCATTGGTGATATTCCCGTTATGGGCAATTGCCGCGCCCCCCATGGAAAATTCACCAAAGAAGGGCTGCACATCGCGCATCGCGGTCTGGCCCTTGGAGCCAGCGGTCGAATAGCGCACATGCCCGATGCCGATTGTGCCGGGCAGGCGTTCCATCATGGATGCCGAGGTAAAGTTATCGCGCACCAGCCCCATGCGGCGCTGTTGGTTGAAACCTGTTTCGGGAGCATGCGTGACAATGCCTCCCGCTTCTTGGCCCCGGTGTTGCAGGGCGTGCAGGCCGAGGGCTACAAAGTTGGAGGCGTCAGTGACACCAACGACACCAAAGACGCCGCATTCCTCCCGTAGCTTATCATCGTCGAAAGGATGGGCGGGGGGCATCTGTGTGGACAAGAGGTCAGCTCCGAATCCGAGTATGGGCGGTTGTCCCTGTCTTAGTAGGTCCAAGGCCGCGTGTCACGGAACGATCATCGCCTAGACGCTAAAAACATGGCTGCCATCGCCGCTGAAACAGTTCCTGTTAAGGCTTGCGCGCAGGATCATCCGGTGTGCGGCAAGGAATTGCGCACCAAAAAGATATGCATATTGAAATCGGCACCACGCCGCATAGTTTAGAAATATGACAATGCTCACAGCCTTATACTTTTTCGTCCCTGTCGTGATTTTCTTAATCATGGTGGTCGTTGCTTACCGTAAGATCGGCCCTGATCGCCCAACGCGATTTGACGAAGATATCAACCAAGCAGCGCAGCAGGCGTGGCAAGCAGGTCGCGAGGATGCACAGATGCGCCATGGCGACCGTTATGATCGGTAAGCCTTTCCAACGCCCCTAACGGAAAAGGCCACCGACAAAGCGGTGGTCTCTCAGATGTCTTTGGTTCGTGCGCCTTACTCGGTCGGAACGGTTGGCTCAACCGGTGCATCCGGTGCGCCACAGCTTCCGACCAGCTGCTGGTACTGTTCAGTGATCCAGCCCAAGGCCTGCTCGGGGTTTTGCTGTTCGATCTGGCCCGTCAATTGGGCAAAGACCTCGGCCGAGCGGCTGTCATCAATTGCGGCGAACTGCTGGGTGGCGAAAATTGTGTCGTAAACAAAGAACGCGACCGCAACCAACAGAATGCCGCGCAACACGCCAAAGAAGAAACCAAGCCCCTGATCAATGCCACCCAATGCAGACCGCTGCACGACAGTTGAAAAGAGCGGTGTGAAGATGGACACAACGACCAGTGCCACCGCAAAAACGGCTGCAAACGCCGCGATGATGGCCAACTCACAGCTGTCGCCAATGAAGTCGCCCAAAATCGGGATCTGGCGGATCAGCGGTTCGACCTGATCGGCAAAAATGAATGCAACGACGGTCGCGCCGATCCAGCCGACAATCGCCATGGCTTCGCGGACGAAACCCCGACTGTAAGCCAAGACGCCAGACACCAAAATAATGATTGCGACGCCTGCGTCGACAAGTGTGAAACCTTCCATGGTCCGTCTCCTGCGATTGGCGCTATCTTGCGCCAAATACCTCTTCTACAAATCCAGCCAAGTCTGTCGCATTGCGCAGGCTTATGCCGTCCACGCGGGGCTGCTTGGCCTGTTGTGGTATTATCGCAGTTGTAAAACCAAGTTTTTGTGCTTCTTTCAATCTATTTTCAGTTTGCACCACAGGACGGAGCGCGCCAGACAAACTGATTTCACCGAAAATCACGGCTTCCGAGGGGAGCGCAGCATCTTCGCGTGCAGAGACGAGGGCGGCGGCCACAGCAAGGTCTGCGCCGGGCTCCGAGATGCGCAAACCCCCTGCTACATTGAGATAAACGTCCAATCCGGTGAAAGGGACACCGCAGCGCGATTCGAGCACGGCAAGGATCATGGCAAGCCGTCCGCCATCCCATCCGACGACCGAACGGCGGGGTTGGCTGTGTGGCGAAGGTGCCACAAGTGCCTGTATCTCGCAGAGCATGGGACGGCTGCCTTCAATGCCTGCAAACACGACCGAGCCAGGGGCAGGGGTGCCGCGTTCGGACAGGAACAGAGCCGAAGGATTCTTGACTTCCGCCAGGCCCTTGCCGGTCATTTCAAAGACGCCGATCTCGTCAGCGGGGCCGAAACGGTTCTTGACCGAACGTAATATACGGAACTGATGGCCGCGCTCGCCCTCAAAATAAAGCACGGTATCGACCATATGTTCGACAACCCGGGGGCCCGCGATGGTGCCGTCTTTCGTGACATGCCCCACCATCACCACGGCCATGCCGTTGCGTTTCGCAAAAGTCGTCAACTCATGCGCCGATGAACGCACCTGGCTGACGCTGCCCGGTGCGCTGTCGACGTTGTCAGCCCACATCGTCTGGATGGAATCGATGATCGCGAGGTCAGGTTTTTCGGCCTCAAGCGTCGTCAGGATATCGCGCAGGTTCGTTTCCGACGCGAGCATGACAGGGCTTTTCTCTAGCCCCAGACGACGGGCGCGCATCTGCACTTGCGCGTTCGATTCCTCGCCAGAAATATAGATGACTTTCAGGCCGTTACGGGCAAACCTTGCAGCAGCCTGTAAAAGAAGCGTTGATTTGCCGATGCCGGGATCGCCGCCCACAAGTAGGGCAGACGCCTTGACCAGACCACCGCCCAAGACGCGGTCCAATTCTCCGACGCCCGCTTGGGTGCGGGGCGGCTCTTTCTCCTGTGTTTCCAGATCGGTGAGCGCGATCGTCTTGCCACGGATTGCGCCCAGTGATTTGCCTTTGGGACCGCTGGACAGGGCCTTGGATTCACTGATTGTGTTCCATGCCTGACAGGCATCGCATTGCCCCGACCATTTGCGAAAGGACGCGCCACATTCAGAGCAGGAAAAGGTGAGATCTTTGGCCATGTTCACCTTTTGGACCAAAAGGTGAACCTTGGCAATGATGCTTAGGCTTTCGCCTTGCCCTGCGGTGTGAGGGCCGAGATGACGATTGAGGCCAGAATACAAGCGGTGAACAGGTAAAGCCCCCAACCTGTTTCGATCTTGCCGATCCCGACGCCCTTGAACAGCACGATGTAGAGCGCAATCAGGAACACATCTGCCATCGCCAGCTTGCCGATCCATGACAGCACAGGCAACGTCTTGTCTTTCAACAGGTCGAAATGCACCAGCGCGATGCCGATGGTCTTAAGGTAGGGTGCGAACATTGCAAAGGCTGTCACCAGCAGTGCCAACGCAACATCACTTTCCCAAAGCGCCTGCATGCCCGAGATGACACTGATTTCGCTGAGGCCGAAAACGGGCAACAACCCTGCGCGCATCAGTGGCGCAAACCAAGCAATCGGAAAGAGAACAAGAAGGGCAAGGTTCGCGATGCGCAATATGTTCAGCATAATAAATCCTAGATATGACTAGGGGTTAAGTAATGAAGCTCGTGCTTTGAGACAAGTTTATTTGCCAAAAGTCTTGCGATTGTAGCGCGCACCGAGCTGTGTGAGCACCTCATACCCGATGGTATTTGCGGCGCGTGCCAGATCATCCACGGTCTGCTGCGGGCCGATCAGGGTCAGCTTGCTGGGTGTTTCTGGCAGGTCGGTGACGTCGATCGTCAGCAGGTCCATCGACACCCGTCCAACCAGCGGGCAGGCGGTGTCGCCATGATAAAGCGTGGCCTTGTCGGACAGGATTCGTGCGATGCCGTCCGCATAACCACCGGATACGGTCGCAATCCGCGAGGGACGGGCCGCTTGCCATGCATTGGCATAACCGACGACTTCACCCTCGGCCACGTCACGCACTTGCACCACTGGCAAATCCAGTTCGATCACGGGTGTCGCATTCTCGAAAGGTAGGCCGCCGTAAAGACCGATCCCCGGACGCGTCAGGTCAAAGTGATATTCAGGTCCTAGCAGGATACCGCCCGTTGCCGCCAGAGAGCGGGGCGCTGTGATCCCGTCGGTCATCTTCTTGAACTGGTCGAGTTGATAGGGGTTCATCGGATGGTCGGGTTCATCGGCACAAGCCAGATGCGACATGACCAAACGTGGGTCTTGCGACAGGGCCACTTCGGCCACGGCCGCCCATTCCTGCATTTCCATGCCCAACCTGTTCATGCCGGTATCAAGCTGGATGCCGAAAGGGTGGCCGGGCAGGGCTTCGAAATGGAGCGTCAGTTGTTCGACAGAATTCAACATCGGCGTCAGGCCCAGATCGCGGATCAGCGCCGTATCGCCCTTCATGTGACCGGAGAACACACAGATTTCGGGTTTTGGGCCCAGTTCTTCGCGGATCGCCACGGCTTCTTCGGCAACGGCCACAAAAAACTGGCGCACGCCTTCCTTGAACAGCGCCTTCGCGACATTCCCTGACCCAAGTCCATAACCATTGGCTTTGACTACTGCACCGGTTTTGCAATTTGTCATTGCATCCAGTGCGCGCCAATTGGCGACAACGGCGTCAAGGTCAATAATCAGGCGTCCAGTACTCATGGCGACCTTTTGTCAGGGGTGTTCGCGTGGGGCAAGTGTTTTGCGAACGCAGACCTGTTATTCTGGGCAGTCGCCCAACCCGTTCAGTGCATCTACCATTTCCATCGCCCGTTCCAGCGGCATGGCTTGGGTGATCGCAAAGCCGGTTTCAATGGGGGCCTGAACAGCGATGTTCTCAAACGATTGTCCGCAGACTGTGAAGGTGACGGACTGATTGACGTGGGTTCGGGTGAACAGCGCGAAGGCAGCCGTGGCCTCTTCATTCATAGCAATAGCCACTTGCGCGGTCTCGTCGGTTTCTCCCGAAAGTCCTGCACGCACGTCAGGCTGGAACAGCCGCAGATCGCCCAGAAATCCGGTAAAGCGCACCAGATAGTCTTGCGAAGTTTGCGCCGCAGCGGGCGGTGCCAACAGGGCCAATACAAATACAAGCCGTTTGATAATGCGTTCCTTTCTAGAACTGCTGGTCGTCCCCTTGTTGCCAGGGTTTGACCAAATTGCCGAACCGCGTGAACTCTGCGGTAAACGAAAGCTCGACCGTGCCAATCGGGCCGTGCCGTTGTTTGCCCACAATAACCTCGGCTTTGCCATGAAGGCTCGACATTTTTTCCTGCCAGGCTGCGATTGCTTCCATATTGTGGTCTTCAGGTTTCTCACGCTCGACATAGTATTCACCACGGTAAACGAACATAACAACATCCGCATCCTGCTCGATAGAGCCGGATTCGCGCAAGTCCGAAAGCTGTGGGCGCTTATCTTCCCGGCTCTCAACCTGACGTGAAAGCTGGGACAGCGCGATGACAGGAATGTTCAATTCCTTGGCGATGGCTTTGAGGCCCATCGAGATTTCACCGATTTCCTGCACACGGTTGTCGGACGTGCCGCGCACGAGCTGCAAGTAGTCCACGATCAACAGGTCGAGCCCGTGTGTCCGCTTGAGCCGCCGCGCGCGTGCCGCCAGTTGCGAAATCGGGATCGCGGCAGTGTCGTCGATAAACAGCGGGCAGGATTCAAGCTCTTTGGCGGCATCCACGAAGCGACGGAATTCGCCCTCGGTCATGTCACCTTGGCGGATTTTATGGGACGAGATTTCGGAGGCTTCCGCCAGAATGCGCCCTGCAAGCTGCTCTGCACTCATCTCGAGCGAGAAGAACCCGACGACGCCACCGTCGACTGCGCCTTCGGTGCCGTCCTGCAACTGGCCTTTGCGGTAGGCTTTGGCGACATTGTAGGCGATGTTGGTCGCAAGTGAGGTTTTCCCCATCGAAGGGCGACCGGCAAGGATCAGAAGGTCGGATTTATGCAGGCCGCCCAGTTTCTTGTCCATATCCACAAGACCGGTCGAAATCCCCGCAAGCCCGCCATCGCGTTGATAGGCGGTATTGGCGACATTCACAGCCTCGGTGACGGCAGCAAGGAACGACTGAAAGCCCTTCTCCGACACACCCTGTTCGGCCAGCGAATAGAGCGCCTGTTCGGCCTCGACAATCTGTTCGCGGGGTTCGTGATCGACATCGACCTTGGCGGCCTTGTCGGTGATGTCACGACCCAGTTTGATCAATTCGCGCCGCGTGGCCAGATCATAGATCATCTGCGCATAGTCGCGCGCGGCGAAGGCGGAAATCGCAGCCCCTGCAAGGCGGGCAAGATAGGGCGGGCCACCCAGTTCCTTCAGACCTTCGTCGTCTTCCATGAACGCCTTGAGTGTCACGGGGCTCGCCAGCATGTTGCGGCCAATGCGCGTGGCGGCGGTTTCGAAGATGCGCGCATGAACCGGATCGTAGAAATGTTTGGGCCCAATGATCGACGCTACACGGTCAAACACATCGTTGTTGGTCAGAATAGCACCCAGAAGCTGCTGTTCGGCTTCAATGGAGTGCGGCATCAAGTCGGCGTCGGCTTCTTGAACGCCGGAGGCATTAAAAGTTGTTATTTCATTCATTGCTGCTCACCTGTTCCCGTGGGCGTCCTAGCAGTTCAGGCCTGCGCTACGCCAGCCAAATAGCTGTGGATACTCTCGGATAACTTTCCAAGAGCATCACGGATTATGCCGATTCGATCAACATGTAGCGCCAGTGCCATCACCGCCGTCAGGATATGCGCCGATCCCTCTGCATTTTATACACAGCTGTGGAAAAGAAAATTACGCGGGTGTCCAGCCGGCCGGATCTTTCAGATAGGCCTCGACCGCAGTGAGTGTCGCGTCGTCATAGGCGCCGCGCGCTTTGGCCTCGGCCAAGACATCCCACCATGTGCACAGCGAAATCAATTGCACGCCGTGATCGGCCAGTGTTTGTTCCACGCCTTCGAAAATACCGTAGTAGAAGATCACGGCAGTCGCCGAACAGGTCGCACCTGTCTCGCGGATCGCGTCTACGAAAGAGAGTTTCGAGCCGCCATCAGTGGTCAGGTCTTCGACCAGAATGACACGCTGGCCTTCGGTCATTACACCTTCGATCCGCGCGTTGCGCCCGTATCCTTTAGGTTTCTTGCGCACATAGGTCATCGGCAGGGCCAGCCGTTCCGCCACCAGCGCCCCAAAGGGGATACCCGCCGTCTCACCGCCTGCGACGTTGTCAAAGGCCTCGAACCCGGCTTCGCGCATGATCGATACCGCCATGAAATCCATCAGCGTAGACCGGATGCGCGGGAAGGAAATCAGCTTGCGGCAATCCACATATGTCGGGGCCTTTTTGCCCGAGGCATGGGTAAAAGGTTCGGACGCGTTGAAGTCAATCGCACCGATTTCAAGCAACATACCGGCGGTGAGGCGGGCGATCTCTTCTTTGGCGGGAAAAGAGGTGGGGATCATCGGGTGGCCTTTCTATTCTTCGACACGCCAGTGCAGGTCAAATCCGGGGTCAAAGACGGTGACAGGCCCGTCCTCGGTGTCGATATGGGCGGGATAGCTGACAGGATCGCCCTTGGTCAGGGTGATCGTGTCTTCGTTCGGTGTCAGTCCATAAAAGCGCGGGCCGTTGAGTGAAGCAAAGTCTTCCAGCTTGTTGATCTTACCGGCTGCATCAAAGACTTCGGCCAGACAGGACATGGTGTTTGGCGCGGTAAAGATACCCGCACAGCCGCAAGACTGCAGTTTCAGCGCATCGGTATGGGGCGCGCTGTCAGTACCAAGGAAGAACCGTTTGTCGCCCGAAACGGCGGCCTGCACCAAGGCGATGCGGTGCGCTTCGCGTTTCGCGACCGGCAGGCAATAGAAATGCGGTTTGATCCCGCCCGCCAGAATATGGTTGCGGTTGATAATCAGGTGGTGGGTCGTGATTGTTGCAGCAAGGTTCTTGCTGCTGTCGCGCACGTAATCCACTGCGTCTTGGGTGGTGACATGCTCCATCACGACCTTCAGGTCGGGCACTTTCTTGCGCAGCGGTTTCAGGATTCTGTCGATAAATGTCGCTTCGCGGTCGAAGATATCAATCTCGTGATCTGTCACCTCGCCATGCACACAAAGCGGCATGCCGATCTCGGCCATGACCTCAAGCACAGGGCGTACTTTTTCAAAGTCGCGCACGCCGGATGCAGAGTTTGTCGTCGCCCCTGCGGGATAGAGTTTCACCGCAGTCGCAATCCCTGCGGCGTGGGCTGCGCGCACATCTTTGGGGTCGGTCGCTTCTGTCAGATACAGCGTCATCAGCGGGGTGAACGTGTCGCCCTCGGGGATGGCCGCAAGGATACGGTCGCGATAGGCGGCAGCATGTGCCGCGGTCACAACAGGGGGCACCAGATTTGGCATAATGATCGCGCGTGCGAAATGCCGTGTGGTTTCTGGCAAAACCGCCCGCAGCATGGCACCGTCACGCAGGTGCAAATGCCAATCATCAGGGCGGCGGATGGTGAGGCGGGTCAGGTTTCTATCTGGCATGTTTTCCGATTACACCGTTGCGCCGCAGGACGCCATAGCCCTTTCGCGCGCAAACCGCTTTCCTGAATGCCCTTGCACAGCCTGCGGCAATTCATGATATTTCCGGCCAAGACACTGGTTCAAGGGAGAGACAGGATGCTTGGATTTCTGATTGCGGCCGCCGCCGGGTTTCTGACACCACAGATCGAGGGCCCCGTTGCAGCGCCGATCGTCAAAACGCTTGAGGGCTATTTTGAAGTCACACCGGCAGAAAAGCGTCTTGTGGCCTTCATGGTGGCGCTGCTTGGCGCGGCAATCATCGCCGCTGCTTTTGATAGCGGATCGGTCTTCGGGATCATTATCGGCGCGATCCTGGGTTATTTCGGCACGCGGATCTTCAATGTGCTGAAAAAGGTGATCGAAGGCCGCCAAGACGCGGGCTAAACACGCTGGCATGCGTTTGCTGCAATGCAGCAATGCAGGTTTGGCTGTTTTCATGGCGGTTAGGGCGTCTATCTAACGGGGGAAACAAATGATCCCGATAGGACAGCCATTATGGCCAGACATACTTCTTCCCACACGGCGCCGTTGCCGTTCCTTGCTTTCTTCGGCGCCATCGCAAGCGCTGTTTCTCGGCTTTTGGCCGCGCAAAACCGGTCCGCACAGGTGCTTCGTTTGCAAAAGCTCAGTGATGACGAATTGGCCGATATCGGTCTGAGCCGTGACACAATCCTGCGACACGTCTATCGCGATACCTACTACGTGTGAATGTCTTCGTTCGGCGTGAGTTCTTCACGCTTGTCGATGAAGAACGCTTTGTGGCCACGCCGGATCATGTATTCACAAACGATCAGGCCCAAACGGGGATGGCCCGTCACCACCAAACGGCGCACGAGCGCACGGACATAGGTAGGGTCATAACGCCGAGCGCGTAACAGCCGCGTGAAACGGCGACGATCCAGCATATCATCCATGGCCAGTTTGATGATCACGTCATGGATGCCCATGCGGTCAAACGCCTGATCCAGATCATCACCCAGCAGCGGGCAGGGCAGGGCGATCACTTGAGGCCGCCGGAAGAGTGCCGCGTGGCAGGCATCAAGCCGCTGGATCGGGTCATAGGCAATAAAAACCTTGTCCGCTGCATCAATCATCTCGGGTGCATAGCCGTAGCGGTCGTTAAAGTTCTTCCGGCGCACGTGTTTGTAACGCGGGTCCCAGCCGGCCAGTTCCGCATCAAGCGTCGCCTGGGGGCGCAGCGCGATGACCGTCGCACCCGGTGCAGTCACCGAATAAGCTGCGGCAGCGTATGACGCACCGCCGCCGCCACCATGAAAGATGATCTTTTCGAACTGGTCGAAAAATCCTTCATCGACCAGCCGGTCAAAGAATTCATAAACATGGTGATCGCGAAACCAGCTCTCCTTGAACGAAAACAGTGACAGCAGCGACCAGCCTTCGTGGCGGGTATAGGCAAAGCCGCGCGGTTCCGCATCGAGGTTATTCTCGCGGACCAGTTGCGCGTTCTCAAAGGTGACCAAAAGCTTGTTTCCGGCCTCGAGAAA
This sequence comes from Yoonia sp. R78084, assembly GCF_044595625.1. Taxonomy (NCBI): domain Bacteria; kingdom Pseudomonadati; phylum Pseudomonadota; class Alphaproteobacteria; order Rhodobacterales; family Paracoccaceae; genus Yoonia; species Yoonia sp. R78084. The sequence goes on along the minus strand of NZ_CP138993.1, from coordinate 1,732,161 downwards.
GCCCGCGCAATGCTCGCGTCCAAGCTGCTCGAAGAAGCCGTGATCTTCGCAAAAATCGTCTATCCGACCCAACCAATCGTTGGCGCTCAGGTCCGTCAGACTGATATCGATGGCTAACTGCCCGTCATTCATACTCATTACCCCGGGGGCGGAACAACACCCGCCCCTGTCACCTGAGTATATACAAATCGGGCAGTAAAATAAGCAACAAAGACAGGTTTAATGTTGCGCTGCTGGCCTAAAAGAAGGCCTGCAGCCCCGTTTGTGCACGGCCAAGGATCAATGCGTGCACGTCATGCGTGCCCTCGTAGGTATTTACCGTTTCGAGGTTCACCATATGACGCATGATTTGGAAATCTTCGCTGATTCCATTCCCGCCATGCATGTCCCGCGAGGCCCGCGCGACATCCAGTGCCTTGCCACAGTTGTTCCGCTTCATCATGCTGATCATTTCTGGAGCGGCTTTGCCTGCTTCCATCAGGCGGCCCAGTTGCAGCGCGGATTGCAGCCCAAGTGTGATCTCGGTTTGCATATCCGCCAGCTTCTTTTGGAAAAGCTGGGTCTGTGCCAACGGCTTGCCGAATTGCTTGCGGTCGAGCCCGTATTGGCGCGCAGCATGCCAGCACGCTTCGGCCGCGCCCATCACACCCCAAGCAATGCCGTAGCGCGCGCGGTTCAGACAGCCGAACGGCCCTTTCAGACCTTGGACGCCCGGCAGCAGGGCATCTTCACCCACGGCGACGTTATCCATCACGATTTCACCGGTCACAGAGGCACGCAGGCTGAGCTTGCCGCCGATTTTCGGGGCCGACAGGCCTTTCATGCCTTTTTCCAGCACAAAACCACGGATCTTGCCGCCATGTGCCTCGGATTTGGCCCAGACGACAAAGACATCGGCGATCGGCGCGTTGCTGATCCACATCTTTGATCCGCTGATCACATAGCCATCATCAGTCTTTTTCGCTGTGGTCTTCATACCGGCAGGATCGCTACCTGCATCTGGTTCGGTCAGGCCGAAACAGCCGATCAGCGTGCCCGCCGCAAGCCCGGGCAGGTATTTCTGGCGCTGTTCCTCGCTTCCGTATGCGTGGATCGGATACATCACCAGCGAGGATTGCACCGACATCATGGACCGATAACCGCTGTCCACCCGCTCGACCTCGCGCGCGACAAGGCCGTAGGTGACATAGCCCGCGCCCAGACCGCCATATTCTTCAGGGATCGTCAGGCCGAGCAAGCCTGCGGCGCCCATTTCTGCAAAGATATCAGGATCAACGGTCGCATCGCGATAGGCGGCTGTCACGCGCGGTTGCAGCGTATTTTGCGCAAACTCATTGGCCGCATCGCGCAACATGCGCTCGTCCTCGGTCAGCTGGTCTTCAAGGCGCAGCGGATCGGACCAGTCGAATGGTCCAAGGTCAGGACCGAAACCTGTGGCTTTGATTGGCGTGGAATTGTTCATTGTCTTTGCTCCCAACTTGTCGCGCGCAGGGTAGGACGTCTGCGGGTCAGGGGCAATGGACGGCTTGACGCGGCGGTGCGGGGATGCAGTTCTAAGGCATGGGAGGATCACAGAATGGCATTTGCAGACATTGATGAGGTGCAGGCCGCACTGGCGGCAGAAAATTACGTCTGCGGGAGGGCATTGGCGACGGTGGTGTTTCTGAGCCTCAAACTGGGCCGTCCGCTGTTTCTGGAAGGCGAGGCAGGGACCGGCAAGACCGAGATTGCCAAGGTGATCGCGCAGGCTTTGGGCCGCCGTTTGATCCGGTTGCAATGCTATGAGGGGTTGGATGCGTCTTCGGCGGTTTACGAGTGGAACTTTGCCGAACAGATGATCGCGATCCGCACTGCCGAGGCCGCAGGCGGCACTGACCGGGATATGCTGAAGTCCGAGCTTTTCACCGAAGATTACCTGATTGAAAGACCGCTCTTACAGGCCATGCGCCCGCAACCGGGTGGCGCGCCGGTGCTCTTGATTGACGAAATCGACCGGACCGACGCCCCGTTTGAAGCGTTCCTGCTTGAGGCGTTGAGTGATTTTCAGGTGACGATCCCCGAACTTGGCACGGTCACTGCACCGGAACCGCCCATTGTGATCCTGACCTCGAACCGGACCCGCGAAGTCCATGATGCGCTCAAGCGACGGTGTCTCTATCATTGGGTCGATTACCCCGATTTTGACCGTGAAATCGAAATTCTCCATGCCCGCGCACCCGAGGCCTCTGAGTCCTTGTCGCGCGAAATTGTGGCCTTCGTCCAGCGGTTACGCGAAGAGGATCTGTTCAAAAAGCCCGGCGTTGCGGAAACAATCGACTGGGCCAAATGTTTGCTGGCTCTGGATGTGATTGACCTGTCACCGGCCACCATTGCCGATACATTGGGGGCGATCCTCAAGTATCAGGACGATATCCAGAGGCTACAGGGGTCCGAGGCCAAACGTATCCTTGATGCCGCCAAGGCCGATCTGGAAAAGGCGTGATGGTCCAATACCCCGCACTGACCCTGCCGGATGAGCCCAAACTGGCGCAGAACATCACGCATTTCGCGCGTGCCCTGCGCCGTGCGGGGCTTTCGATTGGTACGGGGCGGGTGATTGATGCGATCCATGCAGTCAGTGCAGTGGGGTTCTCGCAAAGGCAGGATTTCTTTTGGACGTTGCATGCCTGTTTTGTCAGCAAACCCGAGGAACATCTGATCTTTGCCCAGCTATTCCGGCTTTATTGGCGTGATCCGGAGTACCTTGAACATATGATGTCATTCCTGCGCCCGATGGTGCGCGGCACACAGGAGGAACGCGCAGCAGCTCCGGCTGAAAAACGCGCGGCCGAGGCGCTGCTTGACGGGGAAGAACGCCCGCTACCGCCGCAACCCGACACCGCTGATGAGATCGAAATTGACATTGATGCGACGCAAACCGCATCGGCAGAAGAACGGTTGCGGACACTGGACTTCGAGTTGATGAGCAACGCGGAAATGAACGCGGCAAAGGCGGTTCTGGCAAAGCTCTCCTTGCCTGTGCCGCCGGTCCTCAGCCGCAGGACTGCGCGGCTGGCGGGGACGTTACCCGACTGGCAGGGAACGATGCGACAGGCCATGCGCAAAGGTGGCGAAGTCACTGATTTTGCAACGAAACGGCGCAAGCTGCGGTATCCGAACCTTGTTGTGCTTTGCGATATATCCGGCTCGATGTCGCAATATTCGCGCGCAGTTTTGCAGTTCGTCCATGCCGTGTCGAACCGGCAGGGGCAGGGTTGGGCGCAGGTCCATGCATTTACCTTTGGCACACGGCTGACAAACATCACCCGCCACTTGCGCAGGCGCGATGTGGATGCGGCTCTTGCAGCGGCTGGGGCCGAGGCGCAGGATTGGCAAGGCGGTACACGGATCGGGGCCTGTTTGCATGACTTCAACCGCGACTGGTCGCGCCGCGTCGTGGGGCAGGGCGCGGTTGTACTGTTGATCACCGACGGGCTTGACCGTGACGCAGGCCACGATCTGGGCCGCGAAATGGAGCGCCTGCGGCTGTCCTCGCGCCAGTTGATCTGGTTGAACCCATTGCTGCGCTGGGACGGGTTTGCGCCCAAGGCCAAAGGGATCATGCAGATGCTGCCGCATTGTTCGAGTTTTCGCGCAGGCCACAATATCGCGTCGCTGGCAGGCTTGGCAGAGGCGCTGTCACGTCCTGACGATACTGGCGAAAAAGCGCGCCTGCTGGCGCGATTGTGATGCGGCCAGTGTTGAGCTGTGATAAAGCAGGCAGCATGCGAACGAGGGTATGGCTACCATGACAGATGACATCAATGACCTGCCGAAACTGGCGCTTGAATGGTACCGCGCAGGCCGTGGTGTTGCGATCGCGACAGTCGTGCAGACCTGGGGCTCTGCTCCGCGTCCTGTGGGCAGCCAACTGGTGATTGATGCCGATGGCGCAATGGAGGGGTCCGTGTCGGGGGGCTGTGTCGAAGGGGCCGTAATCACCGAGGCGATTGACGCCATTGCCGACGGCGAACAGCGCTTGCTGAGCTTTGGCGTGAGCGATGATGAGGCTTTTGCCGTCGGTTTGGCCTGTGGCGGTGAAATCAAGGTGCTGATCGAGCCTGTGGGCCCTGTGATGCCGGTTGATATTCTTGAACGGCTGGCCGATGCGCGCGCTGAGGCCACTCCTGTCGTCTACGTCACCGATATTATCGCAAGCCGCCCGCGGTTGCAGGCGGCGTGGACTTATCCTGACCGGCAGCGCACCGATACGTCAGGGATTGAAGAGGACGGGCGCACCTTTGTGGCCGTGCATAACCCGCCTTTGCGTATGGTCATTGTCGGGGCTGTGCATATTGCCCAGCATCTGGTGCCTATGGCGCGGGCCTGCGGGTACCGGCCGATCCTGATTGATCCGCGTCCGGCCTTTGGATCGCAGGCACGGTTTCCGGACGAAACCATCCTTGATGACTGGCCGGATGAGGCCCTGCGCGCGCTCAGGATTGATGCCCGCACGGCGGTGATCACGCTCACCCATGATCCAAAGCTGGACGATCCCGCGATTGTGACGGTGCTGGAATCCGAGGCTTTCTATCTGGGTTGCCTTGGATCGACGCGCACCCATGCCAAAAGGGTCGCGCGCCTCAAAGAGGTGGGTTTCACCGATGAAGAGATCGGCCGCATCCATGCGCCGATCGGGCTTGATCTTGGGGGGCGCCAGCCTGCTGAAATTGCGGTGAGCATCATGGCAGAGGTGACGCAGGCCTTGCGGAAAAAACCGTGAAATTCGGACCTGTCCCGACACAAGAGGCGGCGGGCGCCGTCTTGGCGCATTCCGTGCCGGTGAAGGCGGGGGCGCTGCGCAAAGGGCAGATCCTCTCTGATGCGGATATCGCAGCCTTGCTGGCGGCGGGACACGCGCAGGTGATCGTCGCGCGCTATGATCCCGGTGATCTGAACGAGAACACCGCAGCAGCACAGTTTGCTGCAGCGATTGCAGGCGCTGGGCTGCACATCAGCAAAGCCGCGACAGGGCGCGTGAACCTCTTTGCCAAAGGCCCCGGTATTGTGCAGATCGACGCCGCGCGGATTGACGCCGCAAATGCCGTCAATCCGATGATCACGGTTGCCACAGTCCTACCACTGCAACGGGTAGAGGAAGGGGCGATGGTCGCGACAATCAAGATTATTTCCTATGCCGTTCCTGCCGATGATGTGACGGCTGCCTGTGCGGCTGGCAATCGGGCATTGGCGCTGTTGTCGCCCCGCGTGACGACGGCGAGCCTGATTGAAACCGATATTGGCAAACCACCCGCAACCAAAGGCAGGCGCGCACTGGCGTCACGGTTGTCACGATTGGGCGTCACGCTGACCCCCCGCGTGATTGTGCCGCATGCGCAAACGCCCTTGGCGGAAGCCATCAAGGGGGCGGAAGGCGAGGTGATCTTTATCCTCACCGCCTCAGCCACGTCGGACGTCGAAGATGTGGGGCCTTCGGCGTTGCGGCAGGCGGGTGGCAAGGTCACGCAATTCGGGATGCCTGTTGATCCGGGGAACCTGTTATTCCTAGGAAACCATGGGGAAAAACCCGTTGTCGGCTTGCCTGGATGCGCGCGTTCGCCGGCCTTGAACGGGGCTGATTGGGTGCTGGAGCGGGTGATCTGCGGCCTCAGCCCGACACCTGCCGATTTTACCAAGATGGGCGTCGGGGGACTGCTCAAAGAAATCCCGTCCCGCCCCAAACCACGCGCCAATCTCTAGGTACAAATCCCCGTTACTTTGCAGGTGCAGCGGAAGTAGGGTGTTCTCAAGTCTCGTTTGGCGTGTTTAACTCATTCCAAAGCACATAAGTTTTTGGGAGGAAACAATGGCGTCGGTAACTATGACCGTGAACGGAAAATCCGTGTCGGGTGAAGTGGAGGGCCGCACGTTGATGTCGGATTTCCTGCGCAATGACCTGCGACTGACAGGCACGCACGTGGGGTGTGACACCTCGCAATGTGGTGCCTGTGTCATCCATGTAAACGGCGAGGCGGTGAAAGCCTGTACGATGTTCGCGGTTGAAGCGGATGGGGCCGAGGTGGCGACCATCGAAGGGCAGGCGAATGCAGACGGATCGCTGAATGTGATCCAGCAGGCGTTTCAGGATCACCATGGACTGCAATGTGGTTTCTGTACGCCCGGGATGGTGATGTCTGCGGCGGCATTGCTGAAAGAGAACCCGACACCCACGGAACGCGAAGTCCGTGAATATCTGGAAGGCAACATCTGCCGCTGCACCGGATACCACAACATCGTCAAAGCGATCATGGCCGCATCCGGTCAGGATGTGTCGGCCATCGCCGCCGAGTAAGCAAATTTTCGAGAAAAATTTGGGGCCAATTTTTCGATGAAAAATTGCGGCTCCGACAGGGAGGAATGAGAATGCCAAAAGATGGTGGAATAGGTGCCAGCACAACGCGCCGCGAGGACGTGCGCTTTCTGACTGGGAAGGGAAAATACACCGCAGACATCAATGTCTTTGGCCAGGCGGCGGCGATTTTCGTCCGCTCGACCGTGGCCAATGGTGTCATCAAATCCATTGATACATCGGCGGCAGAGAGCATGCCCGGTGTACTGGCGGTCTTTACCGGCGCGGATTTCGTCGATGTTGGGGGCAACCCTGCAGGCTGGCTGATCAACAGCCGCGACGGCGAGCCGATGAAAGAGCCCAAGCGCCCGGTGCTGGCCCATGGCAAGGTGCGCCATGTGGGTGATGCCTATGCCGCTGTCATCGCTGAGACCGAACAGCAGGCCCGCGACGCCGCCGAGGAGATCATTGCCGATATCGAGGAGCTGCCTGCGATCATCAACATGGCTGACGCCTTGGCGGGTGACAATCTTGTGCATGACGAGATCGGCACCAACCAGTGTTTCGACTGGGGCTGGATCGAGGACAACCGTGCCGCCACCGATGAGGCGATCAAGAACGCACCGCATGTGACGACGCTGGAACTTGTGAATAACCGTCTGGTGCCCAACGCGATGGAGCCACGGGCCTCGATCGGGACTTATGACGCGGCAGGCGATTCCTATCTGCTGCAAACGACTTCGCAGAACCCGCACCTGACGCGGTTGCTGATCTCGGCATTTGTTTTGGGTATTCCCGAAAACAAGCTGACCGTCATTGCCCCTGATGTGGGTGGCGGTTTCGGCTCGAAAATCTACCACTACGGTGAAGAAGCGCTTGTGCTGGCGGCCTCGAAAAAGGTTGGACGGCCTGTGAAATGGGTGGCCGATCGCACCGAAAGCTTCCTGAGCGATGCGCATGGGCGTGACCACGTGACCAAGATTGAACTGGCCTGCGAAAAGGACGGCACCTTTATTGCTTTCCGTACCACCACGCTGGCCAATGTGGGGGCGTATCTGTCGAACTTCTCGACCGCGACGCCGACCTTCCTGCATGGCACCTTGATGGCGGGTAACTATACGGTGCCCAACGTTTATGTGAATCTCAAAGCAGTGTTCACCAATACCGCCCCAGTGGACGCCTATCGCGGGGCCGGGCGGCCAGAGGCGACCTATTCGATTGAACGCGTCATCGACATGGCGGCTCGCGAACTGGGGATGGACCCCGTGGAACTGCGGCGCAAGAACTTTATCAAGCGCGAGCAGTTTCCTTTCACCAGTGCGGCCGGACTGGAGTACGACAGCGGCGACTATGATGCGCTGATGGACAAGATGGAGGCAATTGTAGATCGCAAGGCCTTTGAAGAGCGCCGCAAGGCGAGCGAGGCGAAAGGCAAGCTGCGCGGTCTGGGCATCAATGCCTATGTCGAAGCCTGCGGTATTGCGCCCTCAAATCTTGTTGGCGTGCTTGGGTCCCGTGTGGGCCTGTATGATGCCGCCACGGTACGCGTGAACGCGACTGGCAACCTCAGTGTCATGGTGGGCGCGCATAGTCACGGGCAGGGACATGAGACGGTGTTCCCGCAGATCGTGGCGGATATGTTGGGGATTGATCCTGCAGCGGTCGATATCGTGCATGGTGATACTTCGAAAATTCCATTCGGGATGGGCACTTACGGATCCCGCAGCCTCGCGGTTTGCGGATCGGCCATGGTCCGTGCGACCGAGAAGATCATCGCCAAGGCCAAGAAGATCGCAGCGCATATGTTGGAAGCTTCTGCCAATGATGTGGATTTCGCCGAAGGGCAGTTCACGGTCAAAGGCACGGATAAGTCCGTCAGCTTTGGTGAGGTCGCGCTCAAGGCCTATATCCCGCACAACTATCCGCTTGAGGATATTGAGCCGGGACTGGAGGAGACAGCCTTCTATGATCCGGCCAACTTTACCTATCCGTCAGGCGCCTATGCCTGTGAGGTGGAGGTTGATCCAGAGACTGGCAAGGTCACGATTGAACGCTTTACCGCCTGTGATGATTTTGGCAACGTCATGAACCCGATGATCGTCAGCGGACAGGTGCATGGCGGTGTTGTTCAGGGTATCGGGCAGGCCCTGCTGGAAAACACCACCTACGACGAAAACGGCCAGCTTTTGTCGGCAAGTTACATGGATTACGTCATGCCACGCGCCGATGATCTGCCGTTTATCGCGGTCAGTCATGATGGTGGGACGCCCTGCACGCATAATCCTCTGGGGGCCAAAGGCTGTGGCGAAGGCGGTGCGATCGGATCGCCACCTACGGTCGTGAATGCGGTGATTGATGCGCTGCAATCGGGCGGCAAGAACGTGACCCATATCGACATGCCTTTGACGCCTGCGCGCGTCTGGGCCGCCATGAACAACGCATAAGGGAGACCACAGATGTATGCTTTTGATATTGAACGGCCTTCCACGATTGCGGATGCGGTCAAAGCGTTGAAAGAAGAGGACGCGCAGGCGCTGGGCGGGGGGCAGACACTGATCCCCACGCTGAAGCAGCGCCTGGCGATGCCCTCTGCCTTGGTCAGTCTGACGGGCATTGGCGAGATGAAAGGCGTGTGTCTGGCCGATGACGGTGCGGTTTGCATCGGGGGCGCGACCAACCATGCCACTGTCGCCAAAGAGGCGGCAGCGCATTATCCGGGGTTGGCGGGGCTGGCCGCCAATATTGGTGATCCTGCGGTGCGCAACCGTGGCACCATCGGCGGATCGCTTGCCAACAATGACCCGTCCGCTTGCTATCCTGCGGCGGCATTGGGATCAGGCGCCACGATCATCACCAACGCGCGCGAGATTGCGGCGGACGACTATTTTCAGGGGATGTTCGAGACCGCCCTTGAAGAAGGCGAAGTGATTACCGAAGTGCGCTTTCCGGTGCCTGAAAAATCGCACTACCAGAAATTCGTGCAGCCCGCATCGCGTTTTGCCTTGGTGGGTGTCTTTGTGGCGAAATACGCGGATGGCGTCCGTGTGGCCGTAACAGGGGCCTCTGAAAACGGGGTCTTCCGCTGGAGTGAGGCAGAAGCCGCATTGTCGGCGGACTTCTCGGCCGCGGCACTTGACGGGCTGACTGTGCCCGCTGATGAGATGATCGCGGATTTGCACGGCTCGCCGGACTATCGCGCACATCTGGTCAAAGTCATGACGGGCCGGGCGGTTACTGCTGCGGCCTGAACCAAAAAGCCCCCGCGATTGCGGGGGCTTTTTTCAATTCCAGACGTTCCGGTCTTACTTCGTCAGTGGTCCGATCAGCATAACCATCTGACGGCCTTCCATTTTCGGGAAGTTCTCGACCTTGCCGGCTTCTTTGGTATCTTCGGCAACACGCTCCAACAATTGACGGCCCAATTCCTGGTGCGCCATCTCGCGGCCGCGGAACCGCAGGGTGATCTTTACCTTGTCGCCGTTTTCAAGAAACTTGAAAACATTGCGCATTTTCACTTGGTAGTCGTTGATATCCGTGTTCGGACGGAATTTGACTTCCTTGATCTCGATGATCTTCTGCTTCTTACGCGCCTCAGCTTCTTTCTTCTGAGTCTCGTACTTGAACTTGCCGTAGTCCATGATCTTGCAAACCGGCGGGTTGGCGTTTGGTGAGATTTCCACCAAGTCCAGGCCAGCTTCGTCGGCCATTTCCATTGCACGTGCGGGAGTTACAACGCCCACATTTTCGCCATCCGCCCCGATCAGGCGGATTTCATCCGATCTGATACGCTCGTTAATACGTGGGCCGGTTTCGCGTTGTGGTGGTGCGTTATGAGGTCTGCGTCCTATGGTCTTTATCCTTGCGTTGTTCCAAAAAGGTAAGGGGCAAACTAAACCTCTCGCTGGTTACCTTCAACCCGGAAAAGATGCGGTTTTCCGCCGATTTTTCCCCTGCGATTGCACTTTCTCATTCACTGCCCATCTGACATACCGCACAGCAAGGCCCAGTGGGGGCCCAAATATATCAATTTGGAAGGAGATGACCCATGCGTGCGATCATTATTCTCGTCGTTTTGGCGGTCGCTGGTTTTTTTGGATACCAATATGCAGCCCAAGGGCGGACACCGGGTGAGGCCGTTGGTGTCTTAACAGGGGCCACACAAGAAGCAGAACGCGCCGCTGCAGAGGCGCAAGCCGCCGCCGAGGCTGAAGCTGCAGAAGCAGCGGCATTGGCAGCCGAGCAAGCCGCTGCAGCGGAAGCTGCGGCAGAAGCCGAAGCCGCTGCTGCACAAGAAGCGGCAGAGCAAGCCGCTGCCGAAGCAGAAGCACTTGCCGCTGAACAAGCTGCCGCTCTCGAAGCTGCAGCGCAGGCCGCTGCTGAAGAGGCCGCAGCTGCAGCACAAGCCGCCATCGATTCCGCAACTGCTGCGGGCGATCAGGCAGCGGATGCTGTCCAGGGCGCGCTGGATAGCGCAACGGACGCAGCAACTGATGCCGTCAACGCGCTGAGTGGTACAACCGAAGAAGCCGTTGATGCCATGACCGAGGACGCAGCCCCGGCAGAAGCTGACGCCACACCGGACGCTATGCTGTCCGAGGACGGCGAAGTGCTGACCGTCGAAGGCTTCGACTTTGATAGCGTTCTGGAGATCGTGCAGAACTCCGAACTGTCTCAGATGCAGAAGACAGTATTGACCACGTCGCTGGAAGGCGCGCGTAACCAGCCGGAATTGCTTCAGCCTGTGCTTGAAAGCATCCGTGAAGCGCTTGGCATGTAAACCCGTGATAGCAACAAACAAAGAAGGCCGCGTGATCACTCACGCGGCCTTTTTCTTTGTCTTAACGGCGGCTTAGTCGAGGAATGCTTTTTCCACGACGTAATGCTGTGGGTTCGAATTTGCCCCTTCAACCAGCCCGTATTCTTCCAGCATGTCCTTGAGCTCAAGATTGAAGGCAAGGTTGCCGCAGATCATTGCGCGGTCGGTTTCGGGCGACAGTGGCGGTACGCCCAGATCGGCAAATGCCTCGCCCGAGCGCATCAGGTCGGTGATCCGGCCCATCTTGGGGCTCTCTTCGCGGGTGGTTGTGGGGTAGTATTTGATCTTTTTCCAGAACCCTTCGCCGATCACTTCGTTCAGCAATTCGTCGGTTTTCAACGCCTCGATCAGGTCGCGGCCGTAGGTCAATTCACCGACTTCACGGCAGGTGTGGGTGATGATCACCTCGTCATAATCTTCGTAGGTCTGCGGTTCGCGCAGCAATGACGCGAATGGCGCAAAGCCTGTGCCGGTGGCAAAGAACCAGATTCGCTTTCCGGGCAAAAGAGCGTCATGCACCAGCGTGCCCACAGGTTTGGGGCGCAGGATCAGTTCATCACCGGGCTGGATATGTTGCAGGCGGGATGTCAGCGGGCCGTCTTGCACCTTGATCGAATAGAACTCCAACTCTTCATCCCAAGAGGGCGACGCGATGGAATAGGCGCGCAGCAGCGGCTTTTGCTTGCCGGTTTTGGGGTCGGGATCGCCCATCAGGCCAATCATCACAAACTCGCCCGACCGGAACCGCAGCGAGGCAGGCCGCGTTACCCGAAAGGAAAACAGACGGTCCGTGTAGTGCTTTACTTCGGTCACGGTCTGCGCGTCAGGCAGGGTGGGCACGGCTTTGGCGGTATCTAAAGTCACAGGTTTTTGCTCGGTCATATCATTCATGGCAGCCCTGATAGGGCCGCCCTCCGGTTTAGTCGTTGATCTGGATCAGGGAAAGGGGTGCGGGTCTATTCTTTGCCGATTAGCCGCGCAAACGGGCCTGATAGTGGTGCTTTTGCCAGTCTGCACGGTAGAGCCATTGCTCTTCGGGCTGGCGTGCGGCGAGGGCGTCATCAATCTCGATCTCGTCAAAGCCGGACCGGCGCGCCATCGCGTATTGATCGGCCAGCACATGACCCTTGGCGCGCAAGCGTCCCTGATAGCCCGCCCGCCGCAACAGTGCCGCAAGCGTAAAGCCGCGCCCGTCTGCCGAGGATGGAAAGTCAATCCGGATCATCTTGGCCTGTGTCAGATCGGCCAAGGCGTCAGGTGACGTGTCGGACGGCAGGTCGATGCCATAGCCGCAATCATTTGCGGCTTTTTCACCCAAGCCGACAAAACCTGCGGTGAAATCATCCGTTTGAAACCCGCGGTCTGTTATAATCACACTCATGCTGCCTGTCCTTGTCGTACGGCTTTGCCATTCTCAAAATGAATCCCGCATTCGGTTTTGTCGCTACCACGCCAGCGCCCTGCGCGCGGGTCTTCATGGTCGCTCACGCGGGTGGTGCAGGGCAAACAGCCGATGGAGGGATAGCCTTTGGCCACCAGCGGATGGCGTGGCAGGTTGTGATCGGTAATGTAAGCGTTCAGATCGGCAGAACTCCACTGGACAAGCGGGTTGATCTTGATCTTGCGGCCGTCCTTTTCAAACAGCGGGAGCGACGCACGACTGCCGCCTTGAAACTGTTTACGGCCCGTGATCCAGCCGTCAAAACCCTCAAGCGCCTCAGCCAAGGGCCGGGTCTTGCGCAGATCACAGCAGGCGTCTTTGTCGGCCTGATGCAAAAGCCCGTCCACATCCTCGGTCAGCACCGCGTTGCGGTTTGGCGTAATCACGCGCACATCACGCAGGCCAAGATGTTCCGCGACCTCTTTTTGATAGGCCAGTGTTTCCGCGAACAGCATTTCGGTATCGAGGAAAATGACCGCCGCGTCCTTGTCGATCTCGGACAGCATGTGCAAGAGCACGACACTCTCGGCCCCGAAGGATGACACCAAAGCAATTTTGCCAAGTTCCACATCATCCAACGCATGGCGCAGCACAGTTTGCGCATCACTCTTGCGGTGCAGGATATTGCGACGTTCAACGAGTTCTTTAAGCGGCATTTGCTTTATCCTCTCGTGGGTAAAGGATGGCTTTGAAAGGCTCCATTCCCAGACGGCGATAGGCCTGCAGGAAGGTTTCATCCGCGTCTTGGCGCAGCGACAGGTAACCAGTCACAAGGCGTTCGATGGCAGGCACGATTTCATCCGCAGAAAAGCCGGGACCGGCGCGTTCACCGATTGTCGTGGTCTCGGTCCCGTCACCGCCCAGCGTGATCTGGTAGTTTTCCACGCCCGCACGGTCGAGGCCAAGGATACCGATGTGGCCCACATGGTGGTGCCCGCAAGCGTTGATGCAGCCCGAGATTTTGATCTTCAACTGGCCGATTTCGTGCTCGATCTTGAGCTCGTCGAAACGGGTCGCGATCTCTTGTGCAATGGGGATCGAACGGGCGGTGGCCAGCGCGCAGTAATCCATGCCGGGGCAGGCGATGATATCGGACGCAAGGCCGATATTGGCCGTCGCCAGATCCGCCTCACGCAGTGCCGCATAGACCGCAGGCAGGTCGGATCTATGCACATGGGGCAGGATGACGTTCTGCTCGTGGCTGATGCGCAATTCACCGTGACCGTATTGCTCGGCCAGATCGGCCATCACGCGCATCTGGTCCGAGGTCGCATCGCCCGGCGTGGCACCGTGTTTCTTGATGCTGATCGACACGATGGCATAGCCTTCGGCCTTGTGCGCGGCGAGGTTTGTGTCGCTCCATGACCGGAAGGCGGGGTTTGCAAGGCGCGCGGCCTCATACCCGTCAGTGGATTTCGTCACAAAGGCGGGTGGCGCAAAGGCGGCCTCAATCTCGGCCAGCAGTGCTTGGTCGTGGCCTGTGAAATCAGTGCGGATATCGGCAAAGCGGGCTTCGACCAGCTCTTGTATCTTTTCCAGCCCGTTTTCATGCACCGTGATCTTGATCCGCGCTTTATACTTATTGTCGCGGCGGCCCAGCAGGTTGTAGACGCTGACGATCGCCTCGCAATACGGCAGCAGATCGGCCTTGGGCAGGAACGCCCGCAGCATCTTGCCCACCATCGGCGTGCGGCCAAGACCACCACCGACGATAACCTCAAAGCCCGGCTCGCCCGCGTCATTGCGGACCATGCGCAAACCGATGTCATGCGCTTTGGTCACTGCGCGATCATGCGCCGCACCGGTCACGGCGATCTTGAACTTGCGCGGCAGGAACTGGAACTCTGGGTGATCCGTGGACCACTGGCGCAGCAATTCGGCAATCGCGCGCGGATCCTCGATCTCATCGGCAGCCGCACCGGCAAAATGATCGGCGGTCACATTGCGGATCGTGTTGCCCGAGGTCTGGATTGCATGCATGCCGACATCGGCCAGCGCATCAAGCATATCCGGCACATCCTGCAGCTTGGGCCAGTTATACTGGATGTTCTGGCGTGTGGTGAAGTGGCCATAGCCCTTGTCCCAACGGTCCGCGATATAGGCAAGCTGGCGCATCTGCGCGGGGTTCAGCGTGCCATACGGCACCGCGACCCGCAGCATATAAGCGTGCAATTGCAGATAAAGACCGTTCATCAGGCGCAACGGCTTGAATTCATCTTCGGTGAGTGACCCGTCAATGCGGCGTTCCACTTGCGCGCGGAATTGGGCGACGCGGGTGCGCACGAAGGCTTCGTCAAAATCGGTGTAGGTATACATGATTACAGTTCCACTTGCTTGCCGTGGGCGTAGTTTGAAGGACCGCGTGTGCGGAATTCTTCGCGGAAATGGGTCGGCGCAGGGCCGTCTTCGGTGGCTTTGGCATCCGCCAGATAGGCCCCTGCGATTTCATCCCTGCGCGATTGCGCCTCAAGCAGGCGAAGCTCGGCGTGGGCCTCATCTGTCAGCAGCTCGGCTTCGCGGATGTCGCGTGTCCATGTGTCATCCTCTGCCAACCAGACGGCATCGCCTTCCAGCAAGGCGTTGGCGGTGACCACTTTGGGTGTGAATGTACGGGCCATTATGCAAATTCCTTTTGGCTGATCGCCAATGCTGCGGCGTCACGGGGGGCAAGGCCGAGGAAGGTGATGGCCGGGCCTTGCAAATTGGCTTGGGTCAGGGTGGGTTCGAGTTCGGCCAGCGTGGTCGCGATGATCTGTTGATCGGCGCGGCTGACGTTTTCGATAATCGTCACAGGTGTTGCCGGATCAGCGCCATGCATCAGCAAGCGGCCCTGGATAAAACGGGCCGATTTCTTGCCCATGTAGATCGCCGCCACTTCACCGGGGGCGGCCAATGCTCGCCAGTCGTGATCGGCATAGCCTTTGGTGTCATGCCCCGTGATAAGGCGCACCGCTGAGTTGCGCCCGCGCTTGGTCAGGCTTTGCCCGATGTTGGCGACAGCGGCAGAAGCCGCCGTGATGCCCGGGATGATGGTGTAGGGGATGTCATGCGCCGCGATTGCGGCGATTTCTTCGTCCAAGCGGCCAAAGACTGTGGGATCGCCGGCTTTCAGGCGCACGACATGGTGGCCGTCCAGCGCGTGTTGCACGATCAGCGCGTCGATATCGGACTGCGCCATCGCTTTGCCAAAGCCTTCTTTGCCTGCGTCGATGATAATTGCTTCGCGGCGGGCAAGTTCCAGAATCTCGGGCGTTACCAACCGGTCGTGAATAACAACATCGGCCTTATCCAGCGCATTGCGGGCCTTCAGCGTCAGAAGTTCCGGATCACCGGGGCCTGCGCCGACAAGATCGACGGAACCGGATTTCCGCTCCTGCATGATGTGGCTGTCCAGAAGCGTCTCCAGTGCGGGGACAACCGCGTGTTCACCTGCATCGGCCAACGCCTTGGGGCCTGTGCCGAAATAAAAGGCCGACCAGAAATCACGGCGCTTGCGGCCCATCGGCAGCACATCAACCGCGTGGCGGAAGGTTTTGCCGATCCGCGCAAGCACACCCAGCGATGTAGGCAGCCGTGCTTCCAGATCGGCTTTGATCGCGCGCGCCAAAACAGGGGCGGCACCCTCTGTCCCGATTGCGATTGTCACCGGATCACGATCCACAATGGCCGGGGTAATGAACTGGCTGTCAGCAAGGTTGTCGACGATATTGACCAACGCACCCTCGGCATGGGCAATCGCAGCCACGCGGGCGTCTTCGGCGTCATCCTCGTTGGCGCCATAGAACAGCGCAGCGCAAATTGCGTCACCTGGCTCCATGGCGCGCTCGATGATCCGCAGCTTGCCCTGATCGGCCCATTTGCGGATATCGGGTGCGATCTCGGCGGCGATGACGGTCAGATGCGCCTCGGTCTTCATCAGCAAACGCAGCTTGGCCATTGCGGCATCACCACCGCCTGACAGAACGATGCGGCGGCCTTCGACGGCAAGGAAGATCGGGAAATGCTTCATAGCGAACCTCAAATTTCTTAGCTTCAATATAGAACATCGTTCTGCTATTTGCCTCCCCATGATGCCAGTTAAGGACATATGTTCTGCCTTGCTGCGAATTTGGACTGCCTGTCCTATGATTGAGGGGATTTAAGAATGTCGGTACGCATAGACGCCACAGACCGGAAGATTTTAGCGGCACTTCAGGCGGATGCGGCGCAATCGCTGGACGATATCGCCAAGGCTGTGGGGTCCTCCAAGACGCCTGTTTGGAATCGCATTCGCAAATTGCGTGAGGCGGGGGTGATCGGCCAGCACACAGTCTTGCTCGATGCCGAGGCGCTTGGGTTTGAGGCCTGTTTCTTTGTTCTGATCCGCACGTCCGAGCATGATGCCGAGTGGCAGGGGCGGTTCCTCAAGGCATTGAAGTCACGACCTGAAGTGCAAGAGGCGCATCGTTTGGCGGGGGATATTGACTATATTTTAAAGGTGCGCGTGCGCAATGCGCGGGCCTATGACACGTTCTATCAAGCCCTGATTTCCGAGGTGAAAGTGCATAATGTGACAGCACTTTTGTCGATGGAAGAGATTAAGTCGACCGTGGCTCTACCACTCTAAAATGAACGATGTTCAATATTTTTGTTGACGGCGCAATTCCGGCTCTCTAGATATGTGAACAATGTTCATATTTGGAGAGACACCATGCGAACGATAAAGATCACAGTCACCCTCGCGACACTTGCTTTGGCAGCAGCCTGTGCTGCACCCAGCGCACAGCATACTGCCCAATCCGCCAACCACATCGCGGAAGCCGCCAGTCATGGCGCGGCGGCGGTGGCATCAGGTGCCGCGACTGTTTCGGCGGTGCCGATCATCGCGACAGGAGCTGCGCTTTCAGTAACCGGCGCGGCAATTGAGAGCGTCGGGACCACCTCTGTGGCGGTTGGTAGCGACGTGTTGGAGGCGGGACTGGGCACCTGCCAGACCATGCAAACGGCAACATGTGTAGCGGCTGATGGCCCGCCACGGTTGGACTAGGGGGAGGCCATGATGAAACGTCTTTTTATTATTCTTGTGTCGGCGATAGCTGCCTTCACCACGCCGTCTTTCGCAGGTAGCAGTGCAGCCGGCAACCCCGTTCTGCCCGCCGATGAGGTCGCCAGTTTCGCCAACCGTGTGCAGCGCGATCTTGCGTCGCGCGGCGCCAATGTGGCCATTGTTTCGCGGGTCGGGCGTGATCCGTCCGTCCTGCCGGACGGGATCAACTATACTCATGTCGCTTTTTGGGTTTTCGCGCAGATCACCCGCGCTGACGGCTCAACGGGGCAGGGGTACCGCGTCTATAATCTCTACCAGCGCGAAGGTGATCTGACCCAGAGCGACCTTGTCCAAGACACACCTGCCGATTTCTTTGCTGGAGCGCATAGTCTGGACGCCGGTGTGATCATCCCTGATCCGCGCCTGCAGCGCAAACTGCTGGCCGTGATTGACAGCCCGACCTATGCCGCCCTGCACAACGCCAACTATTCGGTGCTGGCCAATCCGCGCACGGCACAGTTTCAGAACTGCACCGAGCATACGTTGGATGTGGTGATGGCAGCCCTCTACGACACGGATGATCGCGCCCAAATAAAAGCCAATATCGCCGCCTATTTTGCACCACAGCCCGTGCCAATCAACGGATTGCAACGCCTTTTGGCGCCCGCTGCGTCACAGGCGCTGACCACGGTCGATCATGGTGCGCAGGTCGGTACAGCAACCTTCGGCTCCATCGCGCGGTTCATGGGCGATAATGACCTTGCAGCAGAGATTTACCGGATCACGCCCACGGCGCTGACACGGTTCTGACCCTAACGGCTGGTGGAGACCATCAGCCGTTCCAGCCCGTGAAAGTGATACACATCGCCATAGACCGGAGCTTCGGTCAGGCGCAGATCGGGGCAGCGTTCAAACAGGACCTCAAGGGCGATCTGAAGCTCAAGACGGGCCAGTGGCGCGCCAACGCAGAAGTGGATGCCGCCCCCGAAACTTGTGTTCTGCGGGCCTTTGCGGGTCGGATCAAAGGAATCAGCGTCCGTATAGACCTGCGAATCGCGGTTTGCAGAGCCCAGCAGACAGGCGATCTGGTCACCGCGCTTGAAGGACTGGCCGCCCAGGGTCACATCCTCATAAACCCAGCGCGTGAACAGATGCAGGGGCGGATCGTAGCGGATCACTTCTTCGACCAAGGCTTCGTCGATCTCGCGCAGACCCTGTTCCAGCAGCGTCTTGGTGCCATTGCCCAAAGTATGCACTGTCGCCTCGTGCCCTGCATTCAAAAGCAGGATGCAGGTGCTGATCAACTCATCCTCGCTCAGACGAGCGCCGTCTTCTTCGGCGGCAATAAGGGTCGAGATCAGATCATCGGCAGGAGTCTTGCGGCGGACCTGAATGTAGCCGCGCATGAAGGCGACAAAATCATTTGTGGCGGCTACAGCGGCTGCCTCGATCTTTGGGGTGCGGCGGGCCTGATACATTGCCACCATGGCGTTGGACCAGCGTAGCAAATCATCGGCGCGTTCTTCGGGAACACCGAGAAGGCGCGCGATAATGACCACCGGCACTGGTTGGGCATAATAAGTTAGCAAATCAAAGGGTTGATTTGGAAACCTATCAATCAACTCATGGCAGAGTTGGCGGATGTCAGGGCCGAGTGCGGCGACTGTTCTGCTCGTAAACGCACGCAGAACAAGGGATCGCAGACGGGTGTGGCGTGGCGGTTCAATCGCCAGCATCGAATGGTCCTCAACGTCATAAAACGGCCGAAGATGTGTGGGGATATCGGGTGCAAGTTCAGGTGGACATTCGCGCCCCATCCGTTTGTCGCGTAGCACTGCATGCACCATCTTATGCGACACAGCACAGGCCATCTCAAAGTCGTCCCACCAGATGAAATCACCTGCACCACGGGCCTGCGCATAGAACGGATATGGGTCTTGAACAAAGGCCGGATCAGTGGGGGATTTTTGAAATTTTTGCATGTCAGAACATTTGTCCGACCGCCCTGCAGATTGCAAGCGGCAGCGAAATATTTGCATGTCATGCTGCACCTGCGCCGCGACGTTCTGACGCGGTATGCGGCCAGTTTTCCCATGTTAACATGCATACAGTTGGATACAAATAGTCGTCGGGAACAGATGACATTGTGAATTCCGTAGCCAACATGGGAGGGACGTTCATGGCCAACGCGCCTATGGACGAGAACGCGTTTGATCGCTCAGAGTATCGTAGGGCCGACCGCCATTTCCGGTTGGTCGGAGAGAAACTGCCGGAAGAGGCTGTCTCGGCCCTTGCGCGCGAAGTTGTAAGGCGTCTTGCTTTTCGAATGCCACATGCGTTGAAAAAAGAAGATTTGCCAACGAAGTCAGATATCGAGCAGTTGTGTGGCGCATTGCTGTCGAAAACTGATGATGCGGCAGACAACTTTATTCTGTCGGCGCGACGCGACGGTGTTGCGCTTGAGGCGATCTATCTGGGCTATGTGGCAGGTGCTGCCCGCCGCTTGGGCGAGATGTGGGACAATGACGATATTTCGTTCATTGATGTCACACTGGCCTGCGGCAAGCTCTATCGCATCATCCGTGGCCTGCGCCATGTGATTGCCCCCGGAATTTTCGGCGACAGGGACGACTGGCCTGCGATGTTCGCGCTGGTGCCAGGTGAAACCCACACGATCGGGATCGAGATCGCCACTGATGTGTTCCGCCGTGAGGGCTGGGATGTGGATATGATGGTGGCGCTGGATCATGACACGCTCATCGAACAGTCGGAGCGGCGCAACTACAAAGCTATTGTGCTGGTTGCCAATTCCGACGGGATGATCGAAGCGCTGACACGGTTGGTGCTGGCCTTGCGTATCTCGCAACCGCTGGCGCATGTGATTGTGGCGGGCAATATCCTGACGCACCATGCGGATATCATTGATGTGGTCGGTGCGGATGCTGTGATGGAAGACATCGAAACCGCGGTCCATACACTGCGTGATCTGATCAATATCGACGCGGGCTAGGCCTTTTCGAGTGCCGAAATGATGGGCGAGAAAGCCTCGGCGGTCAGGCTGGCCCCGCCAACTAGGGCACCGTTCACATTTGGCACGGCAAAGATCTCTGCGGCGTTACTGCCTTTGACAGAGCCGCCATAGAGCAGTGACATTTCTGTCCCGTCACTAAAGCGGTCTTGCAGGCGTTTGCGTATATGGGCGTGGACTTTGGCAATCTGGTCGTTTGACGGCACTTTTCCGGTACCGATCGCCCAGACGGGTTCGTAGGCAATGACCGTATTCAGCGCATCCGCTGTTGCCGGTAGCGAGCCTGCAAGCTGCCGATCAATGACATCAAGCGTTGTGCCGTTTTCACGCTCGTCGAGTGTTTCTCCGATGCAGATGACCGCAATGAGCCCCGCATTATAGGCCGCTTGCGCCTTTGCCGCGACCAGCGCGTCGGTTTCCCCGTGGTCAGTGCGGCGTTCGGAGTGACCCAGCAGCACATAACTGGCCCCGGCGTCTGCAAGCATTTCAGCGCTGATGTCGCCGGTATGTGCGCCCGCCTGAGCTGTGTGGCAATCCTGACCGCCGATATCAAATGGCGTGTCTTCGCAGGCGGAAATCAGGGTGAAGGGGGGGCAGATCAGGATCGCGATATCCGCATCGCCATGTTTGTCTTCGAGCTTCTCTAATTCGGCCAGTGTGCTTTGCGTCCCGTTCATCTTCCAGTTACCTGCGGCGATCTTACGGGGCATAGCGGCGTCCTTATTCCGGTAAAGCAAGAGTGCGTTTAGCTAACTCGCAGGCCTCTTGGCCCACGTCAAGGGCAGCCACGGCATTGGACCCGCAGCACCGCAGTGAATTGACAGGTCACCGACATTTTTCGGAACAGGCCGGCCGTCGCGGGTGGCTCTTGCCGGAACGCGCAAAAGGACTCTCTGCGCGCTTGCTCAGCTGGTGGAAAGGTTCTCGTCAAACTTGATCAACTCGCCGCAACCACATGCGTCAACAACGTTGGGATTGCGGAATTTGAAGCCCGCTTCGAGGAGTGAGACTTCGTAATCAATCTCCGTGCCGAAAAGGAACATCTGCGCCATTGGCGCAATCATGACACGTGCGCCATCCTGTTCGACCACCTCATCCAGCGGATCAACCTCGGTCACATAGTCCATGGTGTATTCCATGCCCGCACAGCCGCCTTTCTTGACGCCGATGCGCAAGCCCTGATGACCGTCTTTTGCCATCAGCTTGGCGATTTGTGCCGCGGCTTTGTCGGTGATGGTAACCGCTTGTTTGCCTGGAATGCCGAACATGAAGTGCTCCTTTGCATCCAATGTAGGTGAGATGGACCGCGCACTCAAGGTGCGGCTGTGCCAATGCCAGAGAATGTGATCAGGCTGGCGGCAGTTTACATGAAGCCCAGTTCAAGACGCGCTTCGTCTGACATCATATCCATACCCCATTGCGGCTCGAACGTCATCTCGACATCAACCTGTTTCACGCCCGGCAGGGGTTCAACTGCATCGGCGACCCATCCGGGCATTTCACCAGCCACAGGACAACCCGGGGCAGTCAGGGTCATGATGATGTTAACGGCGTTATCTTCCGAGATATCAATCGTGTAGATCAAACCCAGATCATAGATGTTCACCGGAATTTCAGGGTCGTAGACAGATTGGCAGGCCTTGACGACATCCTCGTAAAGGGGGTGATCGGTCGTTGATGGCGCAATCATTGGCGCACCTTCAAGCTGAGCGTTACTATCTGTCATGGTCTTGGTTCCCGCAATTCCTGAGCAAACATATAGGGATTGGGCGCGGGGGCGTAAAGGGGGTGCGAGGCAAAGTGCCAGATCGATGACACGGTCGGTCGGGGCAACGCGGGCCCGTACAGCCAAAATTGGCGCAGGATCAATGACGCCGTGTCTTAAAGGGCCATAAAGCGACCCAGTTCACGGTGTTCCAGTCGATTGTTTCTGGGGGCAGTTTCTTAATCAGTTCGCGCCTGCATTGCTGCGCATCCTTTGGGCAGGCGCTGGCGGAGCGCATCACCGCGACCAGTCTTTCGATATCGAGGTTGACCGGGACATCGCCCTTGGCGCAGTGCTGCGGGCGGATCGCCTTTGTTTGTTTTTGTTGCACGGGCTCTTGAACGGGGGGGACCGGTGCGAAGGTATGTGGGAACATTTTCATCAGACAGAACTTTCACTAGTACACTTACGGCCCAGTTGCATGTCCATGCCAAGGTTCGGCACATTCTTCGCCGGGATCGATAGACGCGATGGCAACTGCCAAAGCGCCGAGTTTGCAGCGAATATACAAGCGGTCTATTCGCTGCGGCAGACTGTGGCGACCACGCGATTGAGGCGGAAGCCACTGGTTGCAGCCTGATCAGTAAATTTCAGGAATAACTGAAAGACATTTACTCATCATAAGGCGCTGCGTTCTATTCGAGAGGCTAATTTTGATAAGCAATGATCAAGATATAACAATTTCTATGTATGAAGTACACCTGACCTAAAGACTAGTAAGCAGTTGTAATCATGTCATTTTTGACATATTTTCACCCGTTTTTCGCCGCAATCCCCCACATTGCCGCCATCCTAGGCAGCATTTGGGTCTGCATTATTGCTCTGCCTGTCGTGTCCTTCAGCGGGCAACAGGCGCCTGATGCGCTCAGACTGACCTTGCGGGGTTACTCATCCGAAGGAGGCCTGCCAAAAACCGAAGCCCCTTGGCAAATTCAGCGATATCGGGGAAGAGGGGCGTATGACCCAACGCTTTTCATTCGCCCTGACCGCCACTGATGGCAAAGCCCGCACCGGCGTAATCTCAACCCCGCGCGGGGATATTCGCACGCCTGCATTTATGCCTGTTGGCACCGCCGCCACCGTCAAGGCAATGATGCCTGAAAGTGTCGCTGCGACCGGTGCTGATATCTTGCTCGGCAATACCTATCACCTGATGCTGCGCCCCACGGCGGAGCGGATCGACCGCCTTGGTGGTCTGCACAAATTCATGAATTGGGACAAACCGATCCTGACCGACAGCGGTGGTTTTCAGGTCATGAGCCTTGCCGATTTGCGCAAGCTGACCGAGAAGGGCGTGACCTTCAAAAGCCATATTGACGGCTCCAAACATGAGCTGACGCCCGAGCGCTCGATGGAGATACAAAAGCTACTCGGGTCCGACATTGTGATGTGCTTTGACGAATGTCCGGCACTGCCCGCTGATCGCAAACGTATTGCCGAAAGCATGGAATTGTCGATGCGGTGGGCGCAGCGGTCGCGTGATGCCTTTGGTGACAGGCCGGGCCATGCGCTTTTTGGCATCCAGCAAGGCGGCTTGGAAGAAGATCTGCGCGCGCAGAGTGCCGAAGCGTTGAAAGCTGTCGAGTTTGATGGCTACGCTGTGGGCGGTTTGGCCGTGGGCGAAGGGCAGGAGGCGATGTTCGGCGTGCTTGATTTCGCACCTGACCAATTGCCCGTCGATAAACCCCGCTATCTGATGGGCGTGGGCAAGCCCGACGATATCGTAGGTGCTGTCAAACGCGGGATTGATATGATGGACTGTGTGCTTCCCAGCAGGTCCGGCCGCACCGGCCAGTTGTTCACCCGCCGCGGTGTGATCAATATCAAGAACGCGCGCCATGCGGATGACCCCCGGCCACTAGATGAACATTGCACATGTCCGGCTTGTTCCCATTATTCCCGCGCTTATCTGCACCATGTGTTCCGTGCGCAGGAAATGATTTCCGGTATGCTTCTGACATGGCATAACCTGCATTATTTCCAGGAGATCATGCAGGGGATGCGTGATGCGATTGCAGCAGGCCGCTTTGCAGACTGGGAGGCCGAATTCCACGCCACCCGTGCGCTTGGGGATATCGCGCCGCTGTGACCCAGTCATCGGTTCTCATTAACGCAAGTGACGTAACACTTGCGGGAACGTTGGTTGTTCCGGATGCGGCTAAAGCGGTTGTTATTTTTGTGCATGGCTCTGGCCCGATGGATCGGGATGAGAACAGTAAAGGCGCGAAGCTGAATATCTTCAATACCTTGGCGGACGCGTTCTTTAATATTGGCGTTGCGTCCCTGCGGTACGACAAGCGCGGCGTCGGGGCCTCTGGCGGGGATTTCAAACGCTTGCACCAGTCTGAAATGGTGGCGGATCTCATAGCTTGCATAGCGTGGGTGCAGAGCCACGGTCTGGGGCCTGTCTATCTGTGCGGTCACTCCGAAGGAACGGCCATTGCACCCGCTGCCGCGGCACAGGCCGATGTTGCCGGATTGGTTTTGCTCTGTCCTTATCTGACGCCTGGTCCGGATTTGTTGCGCTGGCAGGCGCAAAAAGCGCAAGCCGATATCGCGGGTCTGACGGGGATCACAGGGGTGCTCGCACGGCTAATCACCAAGGTGTTTGGTGGTCCTGTTGCATTACAGGAAAAGCTGATTGCGCGGGTGCTGGGCAGCAGTGCCGATTTCGTCTGGCTGGCGGGAAAGCGTGTTCCGGCGCGCTGGTTGCGTGATTTCCTGAAGGCAGATGTGGCGGCACTTCACCGGACAAACCAGCGCCCCACCTTGGTTTTGGCGGCCGGACGTGACTGTCAGTGCCCGCCTGCGGATGCAGCAAAAATCGCGCAGATGAACCCGCAGGCGCGTCTGGCGCAGATTGATGACTTGTCGCACCTCTTGCGTGCGACCTCTGAAGCCGGCTTTATGGACTACAAAAGACAATTGTCTCAGCCGATGGACCCGCGTGTGGCAGACTTCGTCTGCGCGTGGCTTGCCGAGAAGACGTAAGCTCACCACAGGCGACGTGCCACGAGCATCGCATATTTTGCGGAAAACTTTTCGTCTTTGCAGGTTGCGGTCACATCGCGGGACAGGCAATCTGCGACAAACACATCAGATGTCTGTTGAAACCAATCAAGGTTCACCCCACATATTGATGCCAAGAGGAGACGCTCCATGTTGCCGCTAAAGCGGGACCGGCGCGTCTTGCCGAGAAAAGGAAAAGAGCATGCAAGAACCGTTGAGTTCATCCTATCCCGTCCTGCCGTTGCGCGACATTGTGGTGTTTCCACATATGATCGTGCCGCTTTTCGTGGGCCGTGATAAATCTGTCCGCGCCCTTGAAGAGGTGATGCAGGACGACAAGCAGATTTTGCTGTCCAGTCAGGTCGACCCCGGTGAGGACGACCCCAAAGAGGACGGCATCTACAAGACAGGCGTTCTGGCCAATGTGCTGCAGCTGCTGAAGCTGCCGGACGGTACCGTGAAGGTGCTGGTCGAGGGCCGTGCGCGCGTCAAGATCACAGGTTTTGTTGCCAACGACAGCTTCTTTGAGGCGTCATGTGAATACCTGACTGAAACCGATGGCGATCCTGCCGAGATCGAGGCGCTTGTGCGCAATGTCTCGGCCGAGTTCGAGCGTTATGCGAAGGTCAAGAAAAACATCCCCGAAGAGGCCATGGCCGCTGTCGGCGATGCGACCGAGCCTGCGAAACTGGCGGACCTTGTTGCCGGTCATCTGGGTATTGAAGTCGAACAAAAGCAGGGGCTTTTGGAAACGCTTTCCGTGTCCGAGCGGCTGGAAAAGGTCTTTGGCATGATGCAGGGCGAAATGTCCGTGCTGCAGGTCGAGAAAAAGATCAAGACCCGCGTCAAATCCCAGATGGAGCGCACCCAGCGTGAGTACTATTTGAATGAGCAAATGAAGGCCATTCAGAAAGAATTGGGCGATGGTGAGGACGGCCAAAACGAGGTGGATGAGCTTGAGGCGAAAATCGCCGAGACCAAGCTGTCCAAAGAGGCCCGCGAAAAGGTGGATGCCGAGCTGAAGAAGCTCAAGAACATGTCGCCGATGAGCGCCGAAGCCACTGTTGTGCGCAACTATCTGGACTGGATTTTGGGCGTGCCATGGGGCACCAAATCCCGCACGAAAAAGGACCTGCACAAAGCGCAGGCGATCCTTGATGCGGATCACTACGGTCTTGAGAAGGTCAAGGAACGCATTGTCGAATACCTTGCGGTGCAACAACGCTCTGCCAAACTAAAGGGCCCGATCATGTGTCTGGTCGGCCCTCCGGGTGTGGGTAAGACGTCGTTGGGCAAGTCGGTCGCCAAGGCCACAGGGCGCGAGTTTATCCGCATCAGCCTTGGTGGTGTGCGTGACGAATTTGAAGATCCGCGGTCACCGCCGGACCTATATCGGCTCGATGCCCGGCAAGATCATTCAGGCGCTGAAAAAGGCGAAGACCACGAACCCGCTCATCCTGCTCGACGAGATCGACAAGATGGGTCAGGATTTCCGTGGTGACCCTGCATCGGCAATGCTTGAGGTGTTGGACCCTGAACAGAACAGCACATTCGTCGATCACTATCTGGAGGTCGAATATGACCTTTCGAACGTGATGTTCCTGACGACGGCGAACTCCTACAACATGCCCGGGCCGCTTCTGGACCGGATGGAGATCATTTCGCTCTCGGGTTATACCGAGGACGAAAAGGTGGAAATCGCCAAGCAGCACCTGTTGCCGAAGGTCATGAAAAACCACGGTTTGAAGGCCAAGGAATTCTCGGTCTCCGATGACGCATTGCTGGCCATGGTGCGGGTCTATACCCGTGAAGCCGGCGTGCGGAACATGGAACGTGAGCTGGCCAAGGTCGCTCGCAAGGCTGTGACCATGATCGTCAAGAAAGAAGCAGATGTGATCGAAGTCACGGCTGCCAATCTTTCCGACTTCCTCGGCGTGGAAAAGTACCGCTTCGGTCTTGCCGAAGAAAGCGATCAGGTCGGTGTTGTGACGGGTCTGGCTTGGACCTCTGTGGGTGGCGAGCTTCTCAATATCGAAGCGCTGCGCCTGCCGGGTAAAGGCCGGATGAAAACCACCGGTAAGCTGGGCGATGTGATGAAGGAATCGATTGATGCGGCGTCATCCTATGTGCGCTCTATCGCGCCCGAAATCGGGGTGAAGCCGCCGAAATTCGATACCATCGACATTCACGTCCACGTGCCGGACGGGGCGACACCAAAGGACGGGCCAAGTGCCGGTCTGGCGATGGTGACGTCGATTGTGTCGGTGCTGACGGGTATTCCGGTCCGCAAGGATATCGCCATGACGGGTGAGGTGTCTTTGCGCGGCAACGCGATGCCGATCGGTGGTTTGAAGGAAAAACTGCTGGCGGCGCTGCGTGGGGGTATCACCACAGTGCTGATCCCGCAGGACAACGCCAAAGACCTGCCCGATATCCCGGACAACGTGAAAGAGGGGCTGACCATCATCCCTGTCAGACATGTCTCTGAGGTGCTGGAACATGCGCTGGTCCGCAAGCCCGAGCCGATCGAGTGGGACGAGGCCGCGGAAGAGGCAGCCGCCGCCGCACTCAAGGCGCAGGACGGCGGTGAAGGCGCGCGCGCGCACTAAGTTCGGAACATCGTCTAAAACAATGAGGCGCCCTTGCTTGCAAGGGCGCCTTTTGCATGTGCTATCTGCTTGACGTTGCTGGCCGCAAGGGACGTAATGCCGCCAACTAGTAAAGGGATGAACGCACATGGCACGGACGCCGAAAGAAGAGCCGGAAACTGCGAAAACTGATGAGGCAATGCTCAAAAAGCCGGAACTGCTTGATGCAGTGGTGGCGCGCACGCACCTCAAGAAGCGGGATGTGAAACCCGCCGTTGAGGCCGCTTTGGCCGTGCTGGGCGAGGCACTGCGCGACGGGCAGGTCGTGAACCTGCCGCCTTTGGGCAAGCTGCGTGTGGTCAAGACAAAACCACTCGATGGTGGTGCTGCCGTTGTCACGCTGAAATTACGGACACCGAAGGATGCTACTGTGGCTGCCTCGTCCGATCCTGACGACGCGTGAACGAGGCACCGTTTTACCCGCAATGAGCTTTCCTGAACTCTATATCCTGCGCCACGGCGAAACGACGTGGAACGCCGAAAACCGGATGCAGGGGGATTTGAACTCGCCCCTGACTGACAAAGGCCTGCGCGATGCGGCAAAGCAGGGTGTAATTCTCGGTGCGCGCGATTTGACGGGCTTTGTGTTTCTTACCAGTCCGCAGGGCCGTGCGTTCCAGACGGCAGGAATTGCTCTGGCAGGGATTGCGGATCATATCCGCACCGATGATCGTTTGCGCGAAATCGGGGTCGGGGATTGGTCGGGGCGCCTGCGCCATGAGCTGCCCATGCCGAAGGGCAAAGACCCGTTCATGGCGCAATATGAAATCGCTCCGAACGGCGAAGGCTTTGCGCGGCTCAAGCAGCGATGCCTTGATTTTCTGGCAGATTTGCGCGGGCCGGCGGTGCTTGTCACGCATGGGATCACCAGCAGCATGATCCGTGGTCTGGTCGTGGGCGAAAAGGCCCATGCGCAGCGTAACAGCCATGGCGGGCAGGGCTGTGTTTACCACCTCAAAGATGGCGAACAATTCCTCTTGGAATAGGCTTGCACTACCCTGAACACTCGTCTAAATGATGCCGCATCGGGTGATTAGCTCAGTTGGTAGAGCGCTTCCTTTACACGGAAGATGTCGGGAGTTCGAGCCTCTCATCACCCACCATTCTTCATGACATCAAAGTGATACCGCGCTTGAAGGTGATTTGGCTTTCAATAGCACACTGATCGGCCACCCATTTGATCGTATCATGCCCTTTGGACCTGTGATCGCGGCTTTGACACGCAGCATCCTGCTTTTGGATTTCACCGCGGCGATGTGCCGAGCGTCGCGCTGCGTATGATACTGATCGCGCTGCTCGTGCCGTCAATCAGCGGGACAGGACAAGAGGCGCCGATCTTGGCCGCAAGACCTGCCAAAGGACCGCCGCCCATCACGATGCTCGTGGCGCCACGCTGCTGCATTTCGGAACATAGCTGGCCAAGTTCACGCCTGTATCGGCATTGCACCGTGCCGGGATCGCCGAAATCATTTATCGCGAGCGCATCAACGCCAATCAGTTGGCCCCCGACACCTGCCTCTTTCGCTTTGTCCGTCAACCCCGGGACAAGGCTTTGGCCAAATGTCACGATGCCGAAGGGTCCGCCAAGGGCGCCTGCGACGGCAAAAGCCGCGGTGGCGATCCCGATGACGGGGACATCCGGCCGCAGCGCACGGACTTCTTCTGCGCCCGTATTGCCGAAAGATGCCAGCACAATTCCGTCGCAGGGAGCGTTGTAGGCTTTCACAGTCTCGACCACAGCACGGCTGGCCAGTTCGGCATCTTGCGGTGTCACAATCAGTTCAGGGCCGAATGACGGGCATATCGTCGTGAAATGGTCGTTAGGCTCTGCTGCGGCATTTGCGGCCTCTCTGATGCGGTCAGTTACACCTTTGGAGGTGTTTGGGTTGATGATCAGCAAACGCATCAGAGGATGACCGATGGCAGCCAGAGAGACAGCGCAGGAAACAGATTGATCAGCAACAGGGCAATCAGCATGGCCCCGATGAACATCAGCATCGAAGGGATGATCTTGGCGATGGAAATCTTGGCGATGGCGCAGGTGATCAAGACAACCGAGGCAACCGGTGGGGTCTGTTGCCCGATCCCGAGGTTGATTGTCAGGATCAAACCGAAATGCACGCGGTCAATGCCCAGCTGATCTGCCAGTGGCAGGAAAATGGGCACCAGCATCAGGATTGCAGGTGTGCCATGAATGATTGTGCCGGCCAACAGAAAGAAGATGTTGATGACAAGCAGAACAACCCAGTAGTTGTCGGAAAGACCCAGAATGGCCTCTGCGATGTCCTGCGGAATGCGCTGGTTGGTCAGATACCAACCCAAGAGTGTGGACGTTGCGACGATAAACATCAGCATCGCCGAGCGCTTGCCGGCAATACGCAGCGTATCGACAACAGTGCCCATGCGCACCGTCCGGTAAACACCCATCGCCAAGACGATCGACCAGAAGGCAGCAATGGCACCGGCTTCTGTCGCTGTGAAGACACCGCCAAGGATGCCCGCCAGCACAAGTATCGGCAGGGTGAGCGGAAGGGCGGCGTCCTTACCTGTTTCAAGCACACGCGCGAATGAGAACGCGCCTTCGGTCGGGTAGCCGCGCTTGACGGAAATTGCATAGGCCGTGCCCATCAGAAGCGCGCAGACAAGCAGTCCCGGCACAATCCCGGCGGCAAACAGTTCGGCAATCGACGCATTGGCGACATAGGCATAGAGGATCAGGTTCAGGCTGGGCGGCACGATGATCGCCATTGTGGCCGATGTCGAAGTCACAGCCGCCGCAAATGCGACCGGGTAACCGCGCTTTTTCATCTGCGGGATCATGACTGATCCGATCGCGGCCGCGTCCGATGTCGCTGTGCCCGAAATCTCGGAAAAGAACAGCGATGTCAGAATGTTGACATGCGCCAGACCACCCCGGATATGTCCGACGAGTGAGGAAGCAAAGGCGATCAGTTTCTCCGCGATCTTGCCCTGGTTCATGATCTCGCCCGCGATCATGAACAAAAGAGCAGCCACAAGCAGATAGTTGTTCGCACCACCAAAGGGGATCAGACCAATGATCTGCGGCATGACCGCCGGATCGAGAATGATCATGGTTGCGGCCGTAACACCCAACACAAAGGCGATCGGCAGGCCTGCGATAAGCAGGGTGACAAGCAGGATGAGAATCATCCATCCGGGATCAAGAAACATCAGGCGTCACTTTCGGGCAAAAGGTCCAAAGGGTCGATACGGCCGGACACGATGCCGACCAGCCTTACCGCACAAAACAGAGTAATCAGGGCGCCGCCAAAGGGCATTGCCCCACGGAACAGGGCCATCGGGGCGTCAACAGAGATCAAGGAGCGCGCGCCAAAGCTGGCTGCGGCAATCCCGCCGTACCACGCGAGAAGCAGCCCGAAGAACCCCATCAGGATCAGGTTCAAAGCGGTGACGACGCGCATCATCTTTGGTGGCATGACACGCAAAACCGCATCAAACCCCAAATGTTCATTGGTCCGCGTCAGGTAAGCTGCGCCGATGAATGTCAGCATTGCCAAGAGATGGGCTGGCAATTCCTCACCCCATGACACGCTGTCGTTCAGAACGAACCGGGCGAAGACCGCCCAGTTCAATAAAAAGAGCAGAAGGCCGGCAAGACCGATCACAACCACATCCAGCACGGCACCAAGCCAGCGGTCCAATTGCGAGAAAAAGGCGTCAAAACGGTCCATGCGTGCTCTCCTGTCCCGCTTTACTCGATACCGAGAGCGGTTTTGGTCGCTGCGATCATATCCGCGCCGATCACGTCAACGAAGGTCGGGCTTTCATAGAGCGGTGCGGCAGCACTTTGGAACGCGGCAAAGTCAATCTCGTTAATCGCGATCCGGTCAGAGAGGGCTGCGATGGTTTCAGCGTCGGTTGTCTCGCCCCATGCAAACGACCACGGTGCTACCTCTTGGGCTACGGAAATCACGGTTGCGCGCAGCTCGTCGTCCAGTGATGCAAGGAAGGGTTCGCCGATCATCAGAAACGTGGGCAGATAGACGTGGTTGGACAGCGACATATAGTCCTGCACTTCGAAGAGCTTGGCCGTATCAACAACGTTTGCGGGGTTTTCCTGCCCGTCAATTGTGCCCTGATCCAGAGCGGAATAGACCTCTCCAAACGAAAGTGGTGTGGCGTTGGCACCCAATGTATTAAACATTTCAACGCGCTGGCGGTTGGTGGGTGTGCGGATTTTGAGACCGTCAAGGTCGGCCGGCGTTACAATCGGGCGCACGTTATTGGTGATCTGGCGAAAGCCGTTGTCCCACATTGCGGCCAATACCATTCCGGTACCATTGAACCCGTCAGCCAACATCTCGCCCGCAGGGCTGTCGATGAAGGTTTGCACTGCTGCGCGGTCCTCGAACAGATAGGGCAGATCAAAAATTGATGTGCGTGTATTGATTTGCGCGACAGCAGATGCCGACAAAGAGGCCTGATGCGTGCCGAAACCGAGGCCTTGAAGAACGTCTTCTTCCTTGCCCAACGTGTTGGACATGAAAATCTGGACGTCGATTTCGCCGGGTGCAGCGGCCTCAAGTCGCTGCTCGTATTCCAGCAGGAAGACATGCGCGAAAGAGCCTTCGGGCAATGATGAATTGATCTGCATCACAGCTTCTGCGCTGGCAACGGCTGGTAGAAATGCGGCGCTTGCCACGGCGAATAATTGGGTACGGGAGAAAGTCATGCTTTTTTCCTTTGCAACGGGTTGGGATCGAAGAGAATCGAGGATTACGTCTGGAAAAAGATTTTCTTAGTAACGCATACAAGAAAACAATTTTTCTTGTATTTGCCCTAAGTTTTCATGCGCTGCCTCATTTTGCGGCAGCGTTTTTGCGCTTTTCTCTGGAAATGATCAGGTTTTGTACAAGTTCCGCGACGCCCTGCAGGGTCTGGGGCGCGCTGGCTTATAGTTCGTCAAACCGTCTGTGGCCGTCTTCGATGGCTGCCATCCGGCTTCGGCCTGATGCGCCGGACAGCGCGATTGTGCGCGCAGCAACAAGATTACACACGGCCATGGTACTGACGTGGTTCATCAATGGACCGTCGGCAGAGGTTACGCATGTCATCTGCCACCGCGCGCCAACGGTTTCAGGGCTGGGTCGGTCTTCGATCACCGCAAGGGCGGCTCCAGCGTGCACGACCGCATCCGCCACTGCGGCAAGGAGCTTTGGTTTGCGGCGCAAGGCGATAAGCACGACAACGTCCTGCGGCGACAAGGATGCAAGGCTTTCCGCCAGCGTTTCCCCCGCTCTGGGCATCACGCTGACATTTGCCAAGACCTGCGATGTCTGCCAGCCCAGATATTGCGCAAAGGGCTGGCCCGCACGAAACCCGACAAACCAGACCCGCGGCGCGGCGATAAGCGCCTCTGCAAGATCGTCGATCAACGCATCATCTATCGCACCATAGGTCAGTTCAAGGTTCTGCTGGCTTGTTTCGAAATGCGCAGCAACCGCGCCACCGCGTTGCGGGGTTTCAGACGAAAAGCGCAGCAAAGCCGTTCCTGCGCGCTGTTCATCCCTGACCGCGCGGCGCGCTTCGTCAAACGACCCATAGCCGATCCGCCGTACAAAGCGCGACACGGTGGCGTTGGATACATTCGCAAGCTCGGCAATTTCGGTTGCGGTATAGCCCGCCATCTCGCCCGGGAAATCCAGCACAAGTTCAGCAAGCTTGTGTTCGCTCGGATGCAGTTCCGGCAAGGCGTCGCGTACGCGCAACAAGAATGGCTTGGTCACATCTGTGGTCATATGTGCAAAATGCGTTGAGTTGGTGGCGAGGTAAACAGATTAAAGTTGTTAGTCAGGATTATTTGCTCTTGTCGGGAAAGGCGCGATACGCATGACCAAGACATGCTAGCAGCGCATAAGTTTGGATTCTGTTACCCCTGAGAGCAGCAAGAGGCGATTAAGATATGATGCCGGTCTCTCCCGCTCGGGTTTGACAGCTGCCTTTCACCTGCCCTTAGGCACCCCCTTTTAAGCGTGTTGGGGCCAGTTCTGCGCAATTTTGCACATATCGTATAAAATGAGTGGCGTAGTATATTTCAGCGCACATGTTAAATTGGCTAAGACATAAATAATGGAGCACAGAGATGAGCTGGAATCCGAGTTTGAATACGCACAACCCGACCGGTGACGCGATTGATGCGATCGACACCGTCATCGTCTCCCGTGCCCGTGATCTGGGTGGGTTTGAAGTGCGCCGCGCTTTGCCCGCACCTCGCCGGCAAATGGTTGGGCCCTTTATTTTCTTTGACCAGATGGGTCCGGCCGAGTTTCTGACGGGCGAGGGCATTGATGTGCGCCCGCATCCGCATATCGGTTTGGCGACCGTCACCTATCTGCATAGCGGGACGATACATCACCGCGATAGTCTGGGGACGGACCAGTGGATCGAAGCAGGCGATGTGAACCTGATGGTGGCGGGTCACGGGATCACCCATTCGGAACGCATTGATGGAATCCAGCGGATGAAGCCGCAGCGGATGTTTGGCATCCAGTCATGGATCGCGCTGCCCAAAGGGGCCGAGGATCGCGAAGCGGGTTTCATCCATGCGCCCAAGGAGGAATTGCCCTTCATGGAAGGTGAGGGCAAGCAGGTGCGCCTGATTATGGGCGAGGCTTATGGCGAACGCGCGCCTGTCGAGACGCCGTCTGAAATGTTCTACCTCGATGCAGTGCTGGAACCTTTTGCGGCTATGCCGCTGCCGGACAACCACGAAGACCGTGGGGCCTATGTGCTTGAAGGAGAAGTGGAAATCGCGGGTCAGGTGTTTGATCAGGGCAAGATGGTCACCTTCCGGCCTGGTGACCGGATCAGCATGAAAGCGGGGCCTTGGGGGGCCCGTGTGATGTTGCTTGGTGGGGCGACCATGGAAGGCGACCGTTATATCTGGTGGAACTTTGTGGCGTCGAGCAAGGAACGCATTGAGGAGGCCAAAGAGGCCTGGCGCAAGGGAGATTGGCAGAATGGCCGCTTTCAATTGCCCCCCGGTGATGACACGGAATTTATTCCGCTGCCTGAGCGTTAAGGGCGCTTGACGGGGCGGGTTTGCGCACTTAGAAGCAGCGCACGTTCAGCGCTTGCTGGACAAGCAGATGCGCGGTTGTAGCTCAGTTGGTTAGAGTACCGGCCTGTCACGCCGGGGGTCGCGGGTTCGAGCCCCGTCAACCGCGCCACTGCCTTTCCCCCACTGATCAGAAGATGACGCAACGCCCTTGGCGGCACCGTGGCCTTGGACTGCGTTTACCTTTTTTCCTGGCAAAAATCAGGTACACAAGCCGTGCAGCATCCGTACACAACCTGTACACACAAAGGCGGACATCCGTGCAGGTTAACGCACCGCGCGCGGTGAATTCTGACCAAGATGTAAATTCTGTCGGACCATTTCGGAAAAACCACACTGCGATGAAGATTCGGCGTTGACGCCCCGCGCATCCGCGACTATTCCGCCCCCTACGCGCGGTTGTAGCTCAGTTGGTTAGAGTACCGGCCTGTCACGCCGGGGGTCGCGGGTTCGAGCCCCGTCAACCGCGCCATTTTCCCAAGTTGCTGCTTAAAAGGTGGGTCATGGCCCACCTTCTTTTTGACGCGCGCTTATTCCAGTTCCGACGAGCGGGCCCAGAGGTTGATCGCTTCCTCGGAACTGATCTCGTCGATCTGTTTCAACTCTGCCTCGGTAAAGTCGAGGTTGTCGATGGCACCTGCGCAATCAATGATTTGTTCGGGCCGTGACGCACCGATCAGTGCTGTGGTCACGCGACCGCCGCGCAGGACCCATGCGATGGCCATTTGCGCAAGGGTTTGCCCCCGTGCCTGTGCCATGTCATTGAGCGCGCGCACGCTCGCGAGCGAGCTTTCGTTGATCATGCCGTCGAGAAGCGATTTGCCTTGTGTCGCACGGCTGCCTTCGGGAATGCCGCCCAGATATTTTGACGTCAGGATGCCTTGTGCCAATGGTGTGAAGGCGATGGAGCCAACGCCCAGATCATCCAGCGTATCCAAGAGCCCGTCATGCTCGACCCAGCGGTTCAGCAGGTTGTAGGACGGCTGGTGGATCAGGCAGGGCGTGCCGAGGTCTTTGAGGATCGCCACTGCCTCGCGTGTGCGTTGGGAATTGTAGCTCGAGATGCCCGCATAAAGCGCGCGGCCTGAACGCACGATATGATCAAGCGCGCCCATAGTCTCTTCCAGCGGAGTATCGGGATCGAAGCGGTGCGAGTAGAAGATGTCGACGTAATCCAGCCCCATCCGTTGCAGCGATTGGTCACAGGATGCGATCAGGTATTTGCGTGATCCCCATTCGCCGTAAGGGCCGGGCCACATGTCGTAGCCTGCTTTGCTTGAAATGATCAGTTCGTCGCGGTGGCCGTTGAAGTCGGTCTTGAGGATGTCGCCAAAGGCCTCTTCTGCCGACCCTGCGGGTGGGCCGTAGTTATTGGCCAGATCGAAATGTGTGATCCCCAGATCAAACGCCGTCTGGCACATGGCGCGCTTGGTGGCGTGCGGTGTGTCCTCGCCGAAGTTGTGCCACAGGCCAAGGCTGATGGCGGGGAGTTGCACACCCGAATTGCCACAGCGGCGGTAGACCATTTTGTCATAGCGGTCAGCGGCCGGGTGGTAGGGGGATGTGCTCATATACGGGGGGCGTGATGTATTACTCATGCGCCTAACATGGGCGAATGCGGGGGCATGTCAAACGGATCATGCCCCCGCGCTGTCTTAGCTTGTCATCGCGTGCAGGATACGTGCCCAGCTGCGGATGCCTTTGTGAAAGGACGACAGATCGAATTTCTCGTTCGGGGAATGCAGCCCGTCATCGTCTTTGCCAAAGCCGATCAACATCGTGTCCATGTCGAGGATTTCCTTGAAGTGCCCCGCAATTGGGATCGACCCGCCGCCGCCGGTAAAGGCCGCCGCGTTCGGCCATTCATCCGAGAGCGCCTTGCGGGCCTGTGCAAAGGCCGGATGCGTGGTGGTCATCACCGAGGCCTTGCTCGCGCCGTGGTCTTTGAAGCTGACGCTGCAATCGGCGGGCAGCATATCCTGCACCATTTTCCGGAAGGCTTTACGGATTTCGTGGGGATCCTGTGTGCCGACAAGCCGGAAGCTGATCTTTGCGGAGGCCTTGGACGGCAGCACGGTTTTGAAGCCATCGCCGGTATAGCCCGACCAGATCCCGTTCACCTCGCAGGTGGGACGTGACCAGATCATTTCCAGCGGGCGGCGGCCTTTCTCGCCTGCAGGCTCGGAGAGACCGACTTCGCCCAGAAAGCTCTCGTGATCGAATTTCAGGTCGTCCCAAGCGGCCGCGAGTTCGTTCGAAAGCTCGGGCACGCCTTCATAGAAACCGGGCACGGTGATCCGGCCCTCATCGTCGTGGAGTGCCGCGATGATGCGCGCCAGCACGCGGGCAGGGTTCATAGCGACCCCGCCGTACATGCCTGAATGCAGGTCGCGGCTTGGGCCTGTGATGGTCAGCTCTTCGCCCAAGAGACCGCGCAGTTGCGTCATGATCGCGGGTGTGTTTTCGTCGAAGAGCGAGGTGTCCGAGATCAGCGCGATATCGGCGGTCAGCTCGGCGCGGTTTTCTTCCATGAAAGGGGTCAATGAGGGCGAGCCAGATTCTTCTTCGCCTTCAAAGAACATCGAAATATTGGCGGGCAGGGTGCCATGTACGGCTTTCCATGCACGGCAGGCCTCGACAAAGGTCATCAGCTGGCCTTTGTCGTCCGCGGCACCACGACCGCGGATAACCTTGCCCTTTGGCGTTTCCTCGATGCGGGGATCAAAAGGGTCGTTGTCCCAAAGCTCAAGTGGATCAACGGGTTGCACGTCATAGTGTCCGTAGAACAGTAAGTGCGGCGCGTCCCCGCTGGAGTGGCCGACGACCATCGGATGGCCGGGTGTCGGCCGCTTGGAGGCGTCAAAACCGATGGATTTCAGATCCGCCACAAGCCAGTCAGCGGCCCTGTCACAGTCTGCCTTGAAGGCAGGGTCGGTCGAGATCGAGGGGATGCGCAGCAGTTCAAACAGGCGCTCTGTGGCTTGGGGGAGATCTGCGTCGATCCGTGCAAGGACGGGGTCTAGGGTCATATTGGGCCTCATATTTAGGATTTTGGCGCAGGGTTGTCGGAAACCGGCGCAACGTCAATGGGGGCGCTGAAAGGGGCGCTGCCCCTCGCGCCTTTGGCGCTCACCCCGAAGTTTGAGGAGACATGGAAAGTTGTTGATGCAGATCAATGAACCCGCCGGGGGTGCCCTTCAAAAAGGGACGGAAAGGGGGGTGACACTTTGTAACGGCTTGTCCCGTGCGGTTGTGCCCTATATGACGCTTAGAACGATTCAAAAACCGCTGCAAAAAGTGGCTTTTGGTCCGACAAAGAGGACGAAAGACGTGGATTATAACGCCAAGTTGGACACTGCGATCGAACGGTTGCACACCGAGGGTCGCTACCGGACCTTCATTGATATCGAGCGCAAACGCGGTCAATTCCCCCATGCGACGTGGCGTAAGCCTGACGGATCAGAGGCGCCAGTTACCGTGTGGTGCGGGAATGATTATCTGGGTATGGGGCAGCATCCTGTCGTTCTGGCCGCTATGCACGAGGCAATCGAGGCCACTGGCGCGGGGTCGGGCGGTACACGTAATATTTCTGGCACAACGGTTTATCACAAGCGTCTTGAGGCCGAGCTGGCCGACCTGCACCACAAGGAGGCGGCGCTGCTGTTTACCTCGGCTTATATCGCGAATGATGCGACGCTGAGCACTTTGCCAAAGTTGTTTCCGGGTCTGATTATCTATTCCGACGCTTTGAACCATGCGTCGATGATCGAAGGTGTGCGCCGCAACGGGGGCGCCAAGCGGATTTTCCGCCATAATGACGTAGCGCACCTGCGCGAACTGCTTGCGGCTGATGATCCTGATGCGCCAAAGCTGATTGCTTTTGAATCAATTTATTCGATGGATGGTGATTTCGGACCGATCAGGGACATCTGCGATCTGGCCGATGAATTCGGTGCGCTGACCTATATCGACGAGGTGCATGCAGTAGGCATGTACGGACCGCGCGGGGCAGGCGTTGCCGAGCGTGATGGTCTGATGGGCCGGATTGATATCATCAACGGCACTTTAGCCAAGGCATATGGTGTGATGGGTGGCTACATCGCCGCCAGCGCGAAAATGTGTGACGCCATCCGCTCTTACGCGCCGGGGTTCATCTTTACGACATCGCTGCCGCCTGCTGTTGCAGCGGGTGCTGCGGCATCCGTCGCCCATCTGAAGACAGATCAGGCGCTGCGCGTCCAGCACCAGACCCAGGCGAAAATCCTCAAGCTGCGTCTGAAGGGAATGGGCCTGCCGATTATTGATCACGGCAGCCATATCGTGCCGCTGATTGTCGGGGATCCGGTCCATACGAAGAAGCTGTCCGATATGCTCTTGTCCGACTTTGGCATCTACGTGCAGCCGATCAATTTCCCGACCGTCCCGCGTGGCACCGAGCGTTTGCGCTTCACCCCGTCGCCGGTGCATGGTCCGCGCGAAATGGATGCATTGGTAGGCGCTTTGGATGGATTGTGGTCACATTGTGCGCTGAATCGTGCTGAGTTGGCCGGTTAACACTATATACACCTGTGCATAACTCTTTGTGACGTGCTAACGTCTTGATAGGCGCAGGCTTTGTTTCGATTCGTTGAACGGTACGCGCTTAGGGGCATTAAGCGACGGGACAGTCGATGATCGGGAAGACCTTCAAGCGTGCGGACGCGTCGGAGGACGCAGAGGCAAGAGGCTTTGACGCCTATGACCTGCGCTTGGGTGACGTGATGCGTGGCGAGCGTGCGACATTGGGCAAAAGCCTTCTGGATGTGCAGCGCGAGCTGAAAATCAAAGCAGCCTATATCGCAGCCATCGAGAATGCAGACCCTTCTGCTTTTGACACGCCCGGTTTTATTGCGGGTTATGTGCGCTCTTATGCACGCTACCTTGGCATGGACCCCGAACAGGCGTTTGCAGGCTTTTGTGCTGAAAGCGGGTTTGCCACCGCGCACGGGATGTCGGCTGAGGCCTCTTCTCTGAAGGGCAAGACCTATGATCCTGCAGGTGTACCGCTGGGCAAGGATATTTTCTCTGCTTCCGCCACGCCTTTTATACCGGCAGGCGATGCAATGCTGGCCGGTATCGAACCGCGCGCCATTGGCTCTGTTCTGGTGCTGGTTGCGTTGATTGGCGGTCTGGGCTTTGGCGGATGGACAGTGCTGCAGGAAGTCCAGAAGGTGCAATTCGCACCTGTAGAGCAGACACCCGTTGTTGTTTCGGATCTTGATCCGCTGGCCGGTGCCACAAATGCGATCGAGCCGAGCGATGCCTTGGCCGGATTTGAAGCGCCTTCCGCGCAGTCTCTGGATCGTCTTTATCGCCCTCAGGCGTTGGATGTGCCTGTGCTGGTTGCGCGTGATGCGCCGATTTCCAGTTTGCGGCGTGACAGCATTGGCGCAATCCTGCCGCAGGAAGACCGCGCCTTGTCACCTGATTTGCAGTTGGCAGAAACGGTGACCACCGAAACCTTGCCACCGGTGCAAGTGGTCGAGCCTGACGTACCGGAACTGCAACTTGTTGCTGTGCGTCCCGCATGGGTGCGTATCCGCGCCGCCGATGGCACAATTATTTATGAAGGCGTGATGGAGCCGGGGCAAAACTTTGTTGTGCCTGCGACCGAAGAGCCCGCAACGCTGCGTGTTGGTGAAAGTGGTGCTTTGTACTTTGCGGTCAACGGTGTGCACTACGGCCCTGTCGGCCCATCGGGCGTGGTGACGTCCAATGTGGCGCTGAGCACCGACAACCTGACGCAAACCTATGCCGTAGCGGATTTGAGCGCAGATGAAGATCTGGCCGAAATCGTGAATGTGGCCGAGGTTGTCGCAGAGGAATAGCGCGACTGTCGCTTGATGATGTGCGCCTGCCGACATAGGTTGGGCGCAACGCTAACGCATCTGAAAGTCGATCTGACATGTCCCTGAACCATATCCGTCCGTGGCGCAATATCTACCGCCGCAAGTCGCGCCAGATCATGGTGGGTAATGTCCCCGTCGGGGGGGATGCGCCGATTACCGTGCAAACCATGACGAACACGCTGACCACGGATGTCAAAGCAACCATCGCGCAGGTGCAGGCCGCCGCCGATGCCGGTGCCGATATCGTGCGTATTTCTGTGCCGGATGAGGCGTCAAGCGCTGCCTTGAAAGAGATTGTGCGCGAAGTGTCCGTGCCGATCGTGGCCGATATTCATTTCCATTATAAGCGCGGCATCGAGGCCGCAGAGGCGGGGGCTGCGTGCCTGCGCATTAATCCTGGCAATATCGGGGATGAAAAGCGCGTCAAAGAGGTGATCAAGGCCGCGCGGGACCATAATTGTTCCATCCGGATTGGCGTTAACGCGGGGTCGCTGGAAAAGCACTTACTGGATAAATACGGCGAGCCTTGTCCCGATGCGATGGTGGAAAGCGGGCTGGATCACATCAAGATCCTGCAGGATAACGATTTCCACGAATTCAAGATTTCGTGCAAAGCCTCTGATGTCTTCATGGCCGCCGCGGCCTATCAGCAATTGGCCGATGCCACCGACGCGCCGATCCATTTGGGGATCACCGAGGCGGGCGGTCTGACCTCTGGCACCATCAAATCGGCGATTGGGCTGGGAAATCTGCTCTGGATGGGGATCGGTGATACGATCCGTGTCAGCCTTTCTGCCGATCCGGTCGAAGAGGTGAAGGTCGGTTACGAGATCCTGAAATCTCTGGGTCTGCGCCACCGCGGTGTGAACATTATCTCTTGTCCGTCCTGTGCGCGGCAGGGATTTGATGTGATCAAGACGGTCGAGGCGCTTGAAAAGCGTCTTGAGCACATCAAAACGCCGATGTCGCTGTCGATTATTGGCTGTGTCGTGAACGGCCCCGGAGAGGCGCTGATGACCGATGTGGGCTTTACGGGCGGCGGGGCAGGGTCCGGCATGGTCTATCTTGCAGGCAAGCAGAGCCACAAGCAGTCCAACGAGGATATGGTCGATCATATCGTCGAACAGGTCGAGAAAAAGGCCGCTGAACTGGAAGCGCAAGCCGCAGCGGCGGAGTAGGCGCAGGTTGCGCGGCCTGCCTGTCTTGCTGGTTTTGCTGCTTGGCAGTTCTGCCGCATCTGCGCAAACCTGCCCTGATTTTTACCGTTTTGTAGATTTTGGCCTGACAGGCGGCGATGGCGTGACCTATCGCGGCGGCATCGTGCTGCGCGCCGAAGGGTTTGGTGGTGCGCCCTTGCTGCTGACCGCGCAGACCCTTTGCCGTGATGTACGTGATCTGGCGGTGGACGGGCGCGGCAATCCGATCCCTGTGGTCAGTTCGGTTGCCTATGATCCTGCGGCGGCTGGGATTGCACTGCGCGATTTGCGCGTTGCGCTCTGGCCTGATGCCCTTGCCGAAGCGCAAGAGGCGGCAACGGCACATCTGGCGGCGGTCTATAATCCCAATATGACGGTGACGCGCGGAGAGGATTACCTCTGTGCACTGGCGCCAACCGGCGCGGTCAGCTGTCAGGTGCAGCCGCCTTTTCCAAATCAGGCGCCTGTCGTGGCCTATTGTGACGCGGGGCTGTGCCGGATGCCAGTGATGGCGATCAATGCAACTTTGGCCGTCAATGCGACATGGGCCAGTGACGTGGCCGATCCCGCAGCGATCGGCACGCAAGTGTCGCAAAAGGCGCGGCAGATACATGATTTTCTGGTGCCACTTTCGGCGGCCTTCTAGCGGGCCATTGACCTTGACCGCCTGACAGGGGCAAACAGGCACCTAAACATAAGAGGCAGGCTATGCGACGCTCAGACAGAGGTAATGTCGATCCTTTCATCGTGATGGACGTGATGGAGGCCGCGCGTCAGGCCGAGGCGGCAGGACGGCATATTATTCATATGGAAGTGGGCCAGCCGGGCACCGGTGCGCCGGAGGCAGCGAAAGCGCGATTGGTTCAGGATCTGGCAGACCCCTTGGGGTACACGGTGGCGCTGGGTTTGCCGGAATTGAAAGCGCGCGTGGCCCAGCATTATGCCGATTGGTACGGGGTGACGCTTGATCCGGCGCGCGTGGTGATCACCAGCGGGGCTTCGGGTGCGTTCCTGCTCGCGTTTTCGGCGTTGTTTGACAATGACGCGCGGGTCGGGCTGGGCACGCCGTGCTATCCGTCCTATCGCCAGATTTTACGGGCCGTGGGCCTGACCCCGATTGATATTCCCACGACATTTGCGCAGCGTTTTCAGCCGGCACCTGCCGATGTGGCAGCGCATGATCTGGACGGGCTGATCGTCGCCTCGCCCGCGAACCCGACGGGGACGATGCTGGAGCGTGACGGTTTGGCCGAATTGGCGGCGGCCTGTGCAGCACAGGGTGCTGCGTTCATTTCAGACGAGATCTATCACGGGATTGATTATGATGTGGCCCCTGTCTCGGCGTTGCAGGTCACCGATGACGTCTATGTCGTGAATTCCTTCTCCAAGTATTTCTCGATGACCGGTTGGCGTGTGGGCTGGATGATTGTGCCCGAGGATCACATCCGGCAGGTCGAGCGTCTGGCGCAGAATATGTTCATCTGTGCGCCCCATGCCGCCCAGCGGCTGGCTTTGCATGCGATGGATTGCACGGTGGAGCTTGAAGCGAACAAGGCTGTGTACCGCGCCAATCGGGCACTGATGATTGAAGGGTTGCAGGCCGCTGGCCTGACCCGTTTTGCGCCGCCTGACGGGGCGTTTTATGTCTATGTGGATGTGTCGGAATACACAGATGATGCCTTGGCATTTGCTGCCGAGATTTTGGAAAAGGCAGGCGTTGCCGTCACGCCGGGACTTGATTTTGATGCCGCACGCGGCCACCACTGGTTGCGGTTTTCCTATGCGCGCTCCACGGCGGATATCACCGAAGGGCTGGACCGGCTGGCGCGGTTTATGCAGGGGCGGCGGGCATGATCCGCTGGCTGCTGTCTTTCCTCTTTATCGCCAATCTGGCCACCGCTCAGGTCACGGTCGACCCTGAGCGCACCAGCGTCAGCGACGGCTGGTGGACGCTTAAGGTTGCCATGGGGCTGGACCGGATCACGCCTTACCGCGTGTTCACGCTGGATGATCCGCGCCGTCTGGTTCTGGATGTGGAAGGGGCCTCGTTTGCGGGGCTTGATGCCGCTGCGGTATTGTCGGGCGATCGGGCAACAGATGTGCGCTTTGGCCCGCTGCGCCCCGGGTGGTCGCGGATGGTGGTTGATCTGGCTGAACCCCTTGTCATTGCCGAGGCGGGCATGGCGCGCACCGATGCGGGCGCTGATCTGAAAATCGTGCTGGAGCGTGCGAGCGCCGATGAATTTGCCGCCGCCGCAGGCGCGCCACCCGATCCGGGCTGGGATGTTGTGACAGGGTTTGATCCCGATGCCGCCGCAGCCCTTGCTGCGAGTGAGGATTTCATCGTGGTGATTGATCCCGGACATGGCGGCATTGACCCCGGTGCCTTTCAGGGCGGCATCAAAGAGGCCGATCTGATGCTGATCCTTGCGGCCGAGCTTGCGGTCATGTTGAACGCGCAAGAGGGCGTGCTGGCGGTGCTGACCCGCAAGGATGACGTCTTTGTCCCACTCTCGGCGCGGATGACATTTGCGCGGCAGGTGGGCGCGGACCTCTTTTTGTCGCTGCATGCGGATGCCTTGGGCGAAGAAGACGTGCGGGGGGCCTCGGTCTACACGCTTTCATCCGATGGTGGCGATGCTGCGGCCCAGCGGATCGTCGAACGCCATGAACGCGGTGATCTTTTGGCGGGTGTTGATCTG
Source organism: Yoonia sp. R78084 (assembly GCF_044595625.1). Lineage (NCBI taxonomy): Bacteria > Pseudomonadati > Pseudomonadota > Alphaproteobacteria > Rhodobacterales > Paracoccaceae > Yoonia > Yoonia sp. R78084. Next base: position 1,687,215 of record NZ_CP138993.1, on the reverse strand, counting down.
AACGACGCCGAGGACCGCGTGGCGACCGCGCTGATGGATTTGGCGCGCGCCCGCACGGGACCAGAGGGGGTGCGGATTGCCGACGCACTTGCGGCGGCGATGCAGGCGCAGGGCGTTCCGATGAATACCCGTCCGCGCCGCGAAGGGCAGTTTGTGGTGCTGACGGCGGCGGATTTTCCCAGTGTGCTGATCGAGGCGGGGTTCTTGTCGAATGCGCAGGACCGCGCGTTTCTGGCAACCCCCGAAGGACGGGCACGGATTGCCCGCGCGATCCGCGACACCGTGGTGCTTTTGGCGCGGTAAAGACCAGCGGCCTGCTGCTCAAAAAGTGACCGAATTGCAGGCATCTTCTGGCCGAACGTGGCATTTGGCCTTTTGACCCTAGGGGGTGGAGCGCGTATAACGGCGCCTGAAACTATCAGGACTGGGTTCCCTTTCGTGTTGCGCTTTATTCTTTCTTTCTTCGGCGGCTTGTTCACACTGCTGACGCTCGGGGCCTTTATGGGGGCGCTGGCGATTGGTGCTGTGCTCTATATGTATGGCCGCGACCTGCCGAGTTATGAGACCCTGTCGCAGTACACGCCCAAGACAATCAGCCGGATTTATTCTGGTGAGGGGCAGATTATCGACGAATTTGCGGTCGAGCGTCGTCTGTTCACCCCCGCCGAGGAAATTCCCGATATCGTCAAGCAGGCCTTCATTTCTGCCGAGGACAAGAATTTCTATGAACATGGCGGTTATGACGCCATGGGTATGGTGTCGGCCTTTGTGGATGCGGTGGAATCGCGCGGCGAAAACCTGCGCGGGGCGTCCACGATCACCCAGCAGGTGATGAAGAACTTCCTTCTGGATGGGTCACGTTCGGTCGAGCGCAAGATCAAAGAGATCATTCTGGCGGTACGCATTGAGGGGGCAATGCCCAAAGAGCGTATTCTGGAACTCTATCTGAACGAGATTTTTCTGGGCCAGAACAGTTTTGGCGTAACCGCTGCCGCGCTGACCTATTTCAACAAGCCTCTGACCGAACTGACCCCGGGCGAGGCGGCTTATCTTGCGTCTTTGCCGAAGGCGCCGAGCAACCGTCACCCTGTGCGCGACCGTGACGCCGCTGTCTTTTGGCGCAACAACACCCTGCGCGAGATGTTCGAGAACGGCTATATCGACGAAGAGACCTATGAGACCGAGCGCGCAGCCCCGCTTCTGTCTGTGCAGGGCGGAGATTATGAGGATTTCCGCGAGACATTGCCCGAGCGGGATTATTTCACTGATGAAATCCGCCGCCAACTGAGCCAGAACTTCGGGGAAGAGGAATTCTTCTCGGGCGGTTTGTCGATCCGTGCGACCATCGATCCCGAGTTGCAGGTGACTGCGGCCCATTCCCTGCAGCGCGCACTGGAGGAGTATGACCGCGCGCAGGGCGCTTGGCGCGGCACCGAACTGACGATTCCGCAAGAAGCTTTGGCCAACGAAGAGGACTGGCGCGCAGCCCTTGCCGGTCTGAACGTGCCCCGCAGCATTGATCTGGACGGTCAGTGGTATCCGGCGGTGATCCGCGAGGTGGCCGAGAACACGCTCACGATCGGCATTGAAGGTGTGGAAGAGACAGAGGCCGAACCCTTTGTGGTGCCGCGTGTCGATATCCGTTGGCTGGTGGGTGATTTCTTTGACAATTTCACGCCCGGTGACGTGGTTCACGTGCGTCGTTTGCTGGACGGCGACGGCAATTTTGAACGCTGGTCCTTGCGACAGGTGCCCGAGGTGCAGGGCGGGTTTATGGCGATGGACGTCAACACCGGCCGTGTGATCGCGATGCAGGGCGGCTTCAGCTATGAAAGCTCTGTATTCAACCGCGCCACACAGGCGCAGCGCCAGCCCGGATCATCGTTCAAGCCGTTTGTCTATGCGGCGGCTTTGGACAGCGGCTATTCGCCAGCCACGATCATTGTAGACGCACCGATCACGATCAACACACCGCAGGGCACATGGCGTCCGCGCAATTCATCCAACCAGTTCTATGGCCCCACACCAATGCGGACGGGGATCGAGCGGTCGCGGAACCTGATGACGATCCGTCTGGCCCAAGAGATCGGGATTGATACGGTCGGGCGCTATGCGGAACGCTTTGGCGTCTACGAGGATATGAACCGCGTACTTGCGGCCTCGCTCGGGTCCGATGAGACCACTTTGTTCAAGATGGTTGCCGCTTATGCGATGTTCGCCAATGGTGGTGAACGGGTCGAGCCGACGCTGGTGGACCGCGTGCAGGACCGTTACGGCCACACGGTTTACCGCCATGACCAGCGCACCTGTCTTGATTGCGATCAGGCCAATCTGCCTAACGGTGACGGGCCGCGGATCATGTCGAACCGCGACCGTGTGATGAATGAAATCACCGCCTATCAGCTGACCTCGATGATGCAGGGTGTTGTGCAGCGCGGCACCGCGAGCGGCACTGTAAACCTGCCTGTGCCGATTGCGGGCAAGACCGGTACGACCAATGACGCCAAAGATGTGTGGTTCGTCGGCTTTTCGTCCAATATCGTCGCAGGGTGCTACATCGGCTATGATACGCCGCGCACCTTGGGCCGTGGTGCCTCGGGTGGCGGGTTCTGTGGGCCGGTTTTCAACCGGTTCATGCAAGAAGCGATCGAGAAATACGGCTCGGGGTCCTTCCGTGTGCCTGCCAATTGCCAGTTCATCAATATCGACCGTTTCAGCGGCGCACGCCTGCCTGATGATGCTGCGGGCGATAATGTCGTACGCGAATGTTTCCGCCCCGGCGAGGAGCCTTTGTTTGGCATCATGTTTGATGGCGGTTTTGCCATGGCGGCCGATTTGCCGCTCTTTGATGAAGCCCAGGCCGCACAGCGTCAGGTGACCACATCAACGGGTGAAACCGCGACTGTGGGTGATAAGGCGACCTTCGGGACGCTGTCTTCGGGTGGTCTTTACTGACCATGTGCTTGTCGCGCTCCTAAGGGCGCGCTAAGACCGCATCACCAAATATCATTGACGAACAACAGGTGCCCCATGCGCGCGGAAATGCAAAATACTATTGCGGCCATTCAAAAGTCGCTTGCCTTGCTAGCGCAGCGGATGGACCGCGAAACAGCGCCCCACCGCCTGGAAGAATTCAACGCGCGCGTTGAGGACCCGACCCTTTGGGATGATCCCGAAGGCGCACAAAAGCTGATGCGCGAACGTCAGTTGTTGCTGGACGCTATGACCGGCTATGACAGCATCCAGACCGAATTGTCCGACAACATCGAATTGATCGAGATGGGCGAAATGGAGGACGACGCCGAGATCGTCGCCGAGGCCGAAGCCGCTCTGACCGCGCTGGCTGAAAAGGCCGCCAAGAAAGAGTTGGAGGCCCTGCTGGATGGCGAGGCTGACGGCAATGACACCTTCCTTGAAATCAACGCCGGGGCCGGTGGCACCGAAAGCTGTGACTGGGCCAATATGCTGGCGCGGATGTATGTGCGGTGGGCCGAAAAGAAGGGCTATAAGGTTGAACTGCAGTCCGAACAGCCCGGCGACGAGGCGGGGATCAAATCGGCCGCCTATAAGATCAGCGGGCACAATGCCTATGGCTGGTTGAAGTCTGAAAGCGGTGTGCACCGTCTGGTGCGGATTTCGCCTTTTGACAGCGCCGCCAAGCGCCATACGTCTTTTACCTCGGTCAAGGTCTATCCGGTTGTCGATGACAACATCGAGATCGAGGTGAGCCCCTCGGATATCCGCATTGATACCTACCGGTCCTCCGGTGCAGGTGGTCAGCACGTGAACACCACCGACTCGGCCGTGCGGATCACGCACATGCCCACAGGGATCGTCGTGACAAGCTCCGAGAAATCGCAGCACCAGAACCGCGATATCGCGATGAAGGCATTAAAGTCGCGCCTTTATCAGATCGAGTTGGACAAGCGTTCGGCCCTCGTGAACGAGGCACATGAGAACGCCGGTGATGCGGGCTGGGGCAACCAGATCCGGTCTTATGTCCTGCAGCCCTATCAGATGGTGAAAGATCTGCGCACGAACTATGAAACTTCCGACACCAAAGGTGTGCTGGACGGTGATCTGGACGGGTTCATGGCGGCCACTCTGGCGATGGCTGTATCGGGCAAGAGCCGCGCGGAAGCGAACGCCGAATAAGCTTGGTGCTTGCCAAAGTCGCGCCTGCGCGCTTGGATAGCGCATGGGAGATTTTCTAGAATGGACTGCGCATGACCTGATCGCCGCCTTACGGGGTGGCGGGCTGAGTGCGGCCGATGTGATGCAGGCGACGCTCGCGCGGATTGACGCGGAGAATCCGCATTACAACGCCATTGTGTCGTTGCGCGACCCGGAGGTGCTCTTGCAAGAGGCCCGCGCAGCCGATCAGGCCGATAGCAAAGGGCCGCTGCATGGTGTGCCCGTGGCGGTCAAGGATCTGGCCGATGTGGGCGGGATGCCGACATCGCAGGGCTCGCCCCTTTTTGCAGGCCAAATTGCCCCCGAAAGCGAGATCATGGTGCAGCGGATGCAGGATGCGGGCGCCATTGTGATCGGCAAGACCAATACGCCTGAATTCGGATTGGGCAGCCATACATATAACCCGGTCTTCGGCGCGACCCAGAACGCACTTTTGCCGGGCTGTTCGGCAGGGGGGTCATCTGGCGGCGCGGCTGTGGCACTGGCGCGGCATATGATCTGTCTGGCGGACGGGTCTGACGCGATGGGCAGTTTGCGCAATCCGGCGGGTTGGAACGGTGTGTATGGAATGCGCCCCACGTGGGGGCGTTTGCCTGGGGCACCAGCGGGCGATTTGTTCATGCATCAGCTCGCGACCAATGGGCCGATGGCACGGACCCCGCGCGACCTGGCGCTTTTGCTTGGCGTGCAGTCGGGGCCTGATCCGCGCGTGGCCTTTGGCTTGCCGAAGGCGGATTATACGGACGCGCTTGATGGCGATGTCGCAGGCCGCAAAATCGCATGGCTGGCCGATTGGGGCGGCGCCTATCCGATGGAAGAGGGTGTGTTGGCTGCGGCGCAGGCCGGTGTCGCACGGTTTGAGGAGTTGGGCTGTACCGTCGAGGCAATCGCGCCCCCCTTTGATGCAGCGGCACTCTGGGAGGCATGGACGGTGCTGCGGGCGTGGTATCAGGCGGCGAAATTCGGCGCGATCTATGACGATACGCAACGCCGGGATCTGCTTAAGCCCGAAGCCGTGTGGGAGGTTGAGAAGGGCCGTGCCCTGACGGGTACAGCAATTCAACAGGCAAGCACCCTACGGTCGGATTGGTACCGCGCTGCGCAGGGGTTGTTTGACCGTTATGACGCCTTTGTGCTGCCTACGGCGCAGTGTTGGCCGTTTCCGGTGGACTGGGACTGGCCCAAGCAGATTGGTGGCTTGCAGATGGATACCTATCACCGCTGGATGGAGGTGGTCATTCCGGTCAGCCTGATCGGGCTGCCTTGCGTGGCGGTGCCCATGGCGGGGGCACGGCCGATGGGTTTGCAGATTGCTGGGCGTCGCGGTGACGACCTTGGTGTGCTACAATTGGGGGAAGCATGGCACAGAGTGACATCATAGAAGCAGAGCCGGCGGTCGTTCTGAGACAGTTGACACTGTCGGACATAACGGCGGTCTTGCGGGCGGGTGTGCGCGATTTCCGCCGTGCGCCGCAGTTCGGTCTGTTTTTTAGCGCCGTCTATGTGGTGGGTGGATTTCTGCTGATCTGGGTCGGGGCAGGGCATGTGAGCTGGACCTTGGCCACATCACTTGGCTTTCCGCTGGTTGCACCGTTTGCGGCGGCAGGGCTTTACGAAGTCAGCCGCCGGATGGAGGCGGGCCAACCGCTGGAATGGCGCGCAATCTTGGGGATCGTCTGGAACGAGCGCACAAGACAACTGCCGTGGCTGGGCGCGATCATCGTGATTTACTTTCTGTTCTGGACCTTTCTGGCCCATATGATCTTTGCCCTGTTCATGGGGCTGTCGACGATGACCAATATCAGCGAAAGTCTGGAAGTGTTTCTGACGCCAAGCGGCTTGATGATGATCGCAGTGGAGTTGGGGGTGGGGGCAGTGCTGGCGTTCTTGCTGTTTTCCATGACAGTGGTGAGCCTGCCATTGGTGCTGGACCGCGAGGTCGATTTCGTCACGGCGATGCTGACCAGTATAAAGGCCGTGCGCGAGAACCTGTTTGTGATGCTGGTCTGGGCGATGATCATCGCCGTGCTGTCATTGCTTGCGCTTTTGCCGTGGTTTCTGGGGCTGATGGTGGTGCTGCCCATTCTGGGCCATGCGACGTGGCATCTTTATCGCAAAGTCGTTGCCTGAAACGAAAAGGGCGCCCCGAAGGACGCCCTGAAATAGAGTATCTTGTGTCTTACGACTTGGTGTCGGTCGCGGCCGTTGTCGGCATCTTCTTGGACCCAGTGGACAATGGATCGTCCTGACGCTGCACGGACCCTTCGAAGTGCGCACCGCTCTCAATCGCGATGGTCTTGTGGATGATATCACCCTCGACCCGTGCGGTTGATGTCAGGCGGACCTTGAGGCCGCGCACACGGCCAACAACACGGCCGTTGACGACAACATCGTCTGCAACCACTTCGCCTTTGACGGTGGCACCTTCGCCGACGGTCAGCAGGTGGGCGCGAATGTCGCCCTCAACCTGACCTTCAACCTGAATGTCACCGGTTGTCTTCAGGTTGCCGGTGATCAGCAGATCAGAGCTCAGCACAGACGGAGCCGGCTTTGCCTTTGGCGTTGCAGATGCCTTGAAATCAGAACCTGCGGGCTTGGCTGTGTCCGTCCCTTTGGAGGTGTCAGTTTCGGACGCTGCTGGTCCGGGTTCGTTGATTTTGGATTTAGAAAACATCTTGTCCAGCTCTTATATAAGTCATGGGGTTGACGGGGTTGCCGTTCACACGGACCTCGTAGTGAAGGTGGGGTCCGGTCGAGCGACCAGAATTCCCCATAGCACCAATTCGCTCGCCGCGCGAGACCCTTTGGCCGACGCGTACATCCATTGCGTTAAGATGGGCATAACGCGTCTCGATGCCAAAGTCATGTTGGATCTTGATCAAACGCCCGTATCCGGACGACCAACCCGCATGGGTGATCACACCATCGGCGGTGGCGTAGATTGGTGTGCCGATCGGACCGGCAAAATCAGTACCTGCATGTAACCGCCCCCAGCGTGGCCCAAAACCGGAGGTATAGCGAAAGTTCGACTTTACGGGGATCGAGAAGGGCGCCTTTTCAGCGGCGATCCGGTAAAGGTTGATGCGGTCCATGGCCGTCAGGATCGCATTGGCGCGCAGTGCATCGGGGTCAGGATCACCGCCGCGCGTCGAGAACTGGATCGGGGTGAGCGGACCTCCCATGCCGGAATAGCCACGGCGCACCTGTTCGATCAGATTGTCCGGGTTCATGCCTGCTGCGCGGAACATGTCGTCTAGCGGTTCGACAGAGACCAGCATCGCCTCTTCCAACTGGCGGAAGATCTGGTCGTTGCGTTCCTGCAGGAGCCGCAGTTCAAGCTGCATTTCTTCGGCCTGCGCGATGGCGAATTCCGCATCGGCGGCGATCTGGTCGCGCTCTGACGCGGTATCCGCAAGGGCCGAAGCCAACAGCCCGACGGTGCCTGCCGCGTCATCGCTGATCGAGGCGGACCCTTCATTCTGGTTTTCGGACGACAGGGTCGCAACCTCGCGGCGGGCTTCTTCGCGGGCGCGCATTGTGTCGCGCAACGTGGCCTGAACAACTTCAAGGCCGGTTTCAAGTTCGCGGCGTTTTTCTTCGGTGGCAAGCAATTCCGACTGCATGATCGAGATCTGTTGCAGCGCGGAGGTAAAGCGTTCCTGTGCGGCGAGTGCCTCCATCGCGCGGGCGTCACGTTCGGCGGAAAGCGCGTTCAGGCGTTGTTCGTAAGTGAGCTGGTCGCGCTGCGCCTGTGCACGGAAATTTCCGGCACCGATACTGTCCATCAATAAAATAGCAGTGGCGATGATTGTCCAGGCGACGACGATGATGCTGCCGGTCCATGCCACCAGCTGTGTTTCGGATGTCAGACGGATAAAGCGCGTCTCACTGTCGGAGCGCAGGAACAAACGTCTTTCAGGGAAAAACCGTTCCAAAACGCCATGAATGCGTGCTGTTATGCGTGATCTCACGTTGGTGCCTGTCCTGTCCTGTTAGCTTGCGCCGGTGCCTCGCCAGCAGTGATCCGTTCCCGTTTAAGTGCCTCTGCCGCGGGCTGCAAGAAATTTGCGGGATTTTTATGCCAAGATCCCGCGCTTAATCGTGGCTGGGCGGGGTTTTGCCGATGTCAGGAAGAACCCGCCGAAACAGCGCCCGTTCCGGCGAGCGGCCAGTAGAAATCGGGGGGGATTCCGGCCTCTGCGCGCTTTTCTTCGTTGAAGGGCGGTTTGAGATTGCCGTGGAAATACTTGCGGACCAGATCGTGGAACACGCCGGTCGGGTCAAGGTCATGGCGGCCACACAGGAAGTGGAACCATTTGGACCCGTAGGCCACGTGGTGAACCTCTTCGGCGTAGATCGTTTCAAGCGCTGCAACTGCAGAGCTGAGCTTGGCCTGTTTGAAGATCTTGATCATCCCGGGCGTCACATCCAGCCCGCGCGCCTCAAGCACCATGGGCACGACCGCAAGCCGGCCCATCAGATCGTCCACGGTATCTTCTGCCGCGCGCCACATGCCGGCGTGGGCGGGCAGGGCACCATAGTGGCTGCCAAGCTCTTCAAGGCAGTCGCACATCAGGTTGAAGTGTTTGGATTCCTCATCTGCCGCTTTGACCCAATCATCATAATAGCCCAAGGGCAGCTTTGTGTCCGAGAACCGCGCGATGATATCCCAGTGCAGATCGACAGCATTGAGTTCGATATGCGCGACGGCGTGCAGGAGCGCGATGCGCCCCGCCTCGGTGCCCGGTTTGCGGTGGGGGACGTCGCGTGGATCAAGGAGTTCCGGCTGGTCTGGCCGCGCAGGGCGCAAGGGCGGCGTCGCTGTCCCGATTTCGATGACTTCACCTGCGGCGCGTGCCGCTTGCCAACGCGCGGCGTATTGGCGCGACAGGGCGGTCTTGGCGCGGCCGTCGGCGGTAGTCAGTACCGCGACGGCCATCTCTGTGAGGGTCACGCCGCGCGGACCGCTTCGAGTACGGCTTCGACGTGGCCGGGGACTTTGACCTTTCGCCACGCTTGGGCAATCTTGCCATCCGCACCGATCAGATAGGTTGCCCGCTCGATGCCCATGTAGGTCTTGCCATACATGCTCTTTTCCACCCAGGTGCCATAACGCTCGCACACGTCGCCGTCCTCATCCGACAAAAGCGCGATTTTCAGGTCATGTTTGGCCACGAATTTATCGTGCTTTTTGACGCTGTCTTTGGACACGCCGAGCACGATGGTGTCTTCGGCTGCAAATGCCTCAACCATGTCGGTAAAGCCGATGGCCTCTTTCGTGCAGCCGGGGGTGTCGTCTTTGGGGTAGAAATAGAGTACGACCTTTTTGCCTTTGAAATCGGAAAGGTTCACGATCTCACCACCGTCGCGGGGCAGGCTGAAGTCGGGGGCGGTGTCACCGATTGCGGGCTGTGTCATGGGGGCGTCCTTATTTGCGTTTCACTTTCCTGGTTTTGTTTTAGGTCATGACAGGCAAAGATAAAGAGCAAAGCGCGCGCCGTGCTGCGCAAGATAAGGCCATAATGACCGAAGAGACCGATCCGAAACCGACCAAGCCCGCACGGCCCAAGGGAATGCGCCCTTGGGTGTTCTGGCTGCGTGCGGTGTTTGTGGTCTGCATGATGCCCCTTGTTTTTCTGGCCGCAGCCGCCGTCATGGTCATTGACCGCGATATTACCGCACCCAGCTGGATCACGGATCGGATCGAGGCGCGGGCTGATGCGCTCTTGGAGGGTGGAAGTCTTGAGTTCGGGGCGATGACCGTGCGGATCGGCCGTGACCTGCACCCGACCGTGCGCCTTGTGGACACGCGGCTGGTGGATGCCGGCGGGTTAACGCTCACGCGGGTGCCGCTGGTTGAGGGCGGGATTTCGCCGCGCGGATTGATTCTGCAACAGGAGGTCCTGATGCAGAACGTGCGCCTGATCGGTGCGCAGGTGAATTTGCGTCGTGCGCGCGACGGCTCGGTGTCTTTTGCGCTGACGGCTGGGGGCGGGGATCTGGGGCAGGCGCGGTCTTTGCCTGAATTGCTTGAACAGTTTGACCGCGTTTTCGAACGCCCCGCACTTGAGGCGCTTGAAACCGTGCGGGCGGACGGGTTGATCGTGAATTTTGATGATGCGCGGGCGGGGCGGAGCTGGGTTGTTGATGGCGGCAGTGTGGCGCTTGATTTGCGCGGAGGCGAGACGGCGATCAATGGCAGTTTTTCGTTGTTGTCGGGCCGCGCTGATGTGACAGGGGTGGCCCTGTCCTATCTCAGCCCGCGCGGCAGCCGTGCTGCGCAGGTGGGCATTAACCTGACCAATGCCGAGGCGAGCGATATTGCAGCGCAATCCCCTGCGCTGCGGTGGTTGCAAGGCGTCGAGGCCCCGATCACCGCCGCTTTGCGCACCGAGCTTGATGAAGACGGCGCCCTTGGGCCGCTCAATGCTTTCCTTGAAATCGGTACCGGTGTTTTGCAGCCGAACCCCGCGACCGAGCCTATCGCCTTTGATGATGCCAAGGCCTATTTCACCTATGATCCGGTGCGCGATCTGATCGCCTTCAGCGAGGTGTCGCTGGAAACCGCTTGGGGCAGTTTGCGTGCCGAAGGTGACGCATACTTGCGCGAATTCCGCGATGGCTTGCCGCGGGCCTCATTGGCGCAATTCCGTTTTCGCGATGTGGCGCTGAACCCGCCGGGTTTCTTTGACGCACCACCTGAGATTACAGAAGCGTCGATTGATATGCGGCTGCGGTTCGAGCCGTTCTCGGTCGAAATCGGGCAGGCGGTAATGACGGATGGCGATGTGCGGCTGGATGCAAGTGGCGCCTTGGCGGCAACTGACGCGGGCTGGCAATTGGCGCTGGATGCGCAGGTTGCAGCAATCACGCCCGAGCGGCTTGTGTCCTTCTGGCCGGTAAACATGAAACCCGGATCACGGCAATGGGTGTCCAACAACCTGACAGACGGGCGGTTGTTTGACGTGGATATGGGGCTGCGGATCGCGCCCGAGCGTGCGGCACAATTCGCGGTGGATTTTGAATTCGAAGGCACCTCGATCAAGTTTTTGCGCAACATCCCACCCGTCACCGGTGCGCGCGGTTCTGCCAGTATCGCGGACAGCCAGTTGGTTGTCGGATTGGATGATGGTGTCGTGAATGCGCCACAGGGCGGGCCGATGCAATTGGCCGGATCGGATTTCACCATTGTGGATATGCGGCTGAACCCGTCGCCTGCAATCCTGAACCTGAAGGTTGACAGCTCTCTGACCGCCGCTCTGTCTGTGCTCAATCAAGAGCCTTTTGCCTACATGGACAAAGCCAATCTGCCGGTGACCCTCGGCGACGGGCGGGCCCTAACAGAGGGTCAGATCACGTGGCCTTTGCAACCGCGCCCCGCACCGGGAACCGTTCTTTTCGAGATGACATCGCAGTTGCGCAACGTGCGCAGCGATGTGCTGATTGCGGGTCGCAGTTTTGCGGCCCCCCGTCTGACCGTGACGGCCAGCAGGCGCGGCGTGAATATCGCGGGTCCCGTGCGTGTTGGCGATGTGACCGGCGTTGGCGAATGGGACCAGCGGTTTGGCGATCCTGACCGTCCTGGCAGCCGTGTGACGGCGAATGTGGCACTATCGCAGGCATTTCTGGATGAGTTCAACATCACACTGCCGCCCGGCACGATCCGGGGCAATGGTACAGGTGCGCTTGCGATTGATTTGCAGCGTGGGCGCCCCCCCGCCTTCAGTTTACGCTCCGATTTGCAGGGTCTGACGGTGGCGATCCCTGCGGTCGGGTGGTCCAAAGGGCCCGGAACGTCCGGGAACCTGCTGATTGCGGGAACTCTGGGCGCGGTGCCTTCTATCGACACGCTCGAGATTGCTGGCGGCGGCCTGCAGGCGGCGGGGCGCATTACGCTGGATCCTTCAGGGGCGCTGCAGACCGCACAGTTCACCCAGTTCCGCGTCGGCGATTGGTTCAATGCGCCGCTGACGCTGCGCGGACGCGGTGCGGGCCAACCGCTGGGCGTCGAGATTACCGGCGGCACGCTTGATCTGCGCAACGCAGCTTTCGGCGGCGGGCAGCAGAATGGCGGGCCTGTGGAGATTGCGCTGGATCGCTTGCAGGTGACCGAAGGGGTGGCCCTGACGAACTTCCGCGGCGATTTTCGCGGTCAGGGCGGATTTCGGGGCGAGTTTAGCGGGCAGATCAACGGTGAAACCGCAATTGCAGGCACGGTCGCGCCGCGCGACGGGCGCTCTGCGGTGCAGTTGCGCAGCGATGATGCGGGCGGTGTTCTGCGCGCGGCAGGGTTGATGCGCAACGCGGTGGGTGGCACGGCTGAGTTGACGCTTCTGCCCGCGATCGGGCCGGGGACCTTTGACGGAACCCTGCGGGTACGCGACATCCGTGTGCGCGATGCGCCTGCAATTGCGGCCTTGCTGGATGCGATCAGCGTCGTCGGGCTGTTGCAGCAGCTGGACGGGCAGGGGCTGGCCTTTGACGAAATGGATGCGCGGTTCCGTTTGACGCCCCAACAGGTGATCGTGTCGCAGGCAAGTGCGGTCGGTCCGGGGCTTGGCATTTCGGTGGACGGCCTCTACACGCTGGCCAATAAACAGATTGATCTGCAGGGCGTCGTGTCACCATTTTATCTGGTCAACAGTATCGGTTCTTTCCTGACCCGCAGGGGTGAGGGATTGATCGGGTTCAACTTCAACATTGGCGGCACGTCTGACGCGCCGCAGGTGGCTGTGAACCCGTTGTCGGCGCTGACACCGGGGATGTTCCGCGAGATCTTTCGCAGGCCAGCACCGGAACTTTCCCAATGAAACTGAGCGACTTTGACTTTGACCTGCCTGAAGAATTGATTGCCACACGGCCAGCGCGCCCGCGCTCGTCAGCACGGCTCTTGCTGGCGCAGGGGACGGCCATCGAGGACCGGATTGTCAATCAACTCCCAGACATTTTACAGCCTGGCGACCGGTTGATCCTGAACGATACCAAAGTGATCCCTGCGCGTCTGTTCGGCGTCCGTCATCGCAGTGGCGAGGCGGGCGAGACTGCTGCGAAAATGGATGTCACCTTGCTGGAACCGCGGGCGGATGGCGCGTGGTCTGCGCTGATCAAACCGCTGAAAAAGGTGCGCGATGGCGAGGTGATTGTCTTCTCGGATGAATTAAGCGCCGAAGTTGTCGGGCGCGGTGACGGGCAGGGGTATCTGCAATTCAACCTCAAGGGTGATGATTTCGATGCGGCGCTGAATGCGGTGGGGGCGATGCCTTTGCCGCCCTATATCGCAGGTAAACGGCCAGCGGACGAGGCGGACAAGCAGGATTACCAGACCTATTGGGCGCGTCATAGCGGGGCGGTGGCGGCACCGACAGCGTCACTGCACTTTGATGGCCCCTTGCTCGCGGCGCTGGCGGCGCGGGGTGTGGAATTCACCCATGTCACATTGCATGTGGGGGCGGGGACGTTTTTGCCGGTGAAGGTGGACGATGTGCGCGATCACAAGATGCACGCCGAATGGGGCGAGGTCACGCAGCAAGCAGCGGCAGAGATGAACGCGACGAAGGCCGCAGGCCACCGCGTGATCCCTGTCGGTACAACGGCGCTGCGCCTGATCGAGAGCGCAGTGAAAGACGGAAAGATGAAGCCCTGGACGGGACCTACCGATATTTTCATCACCCCGGGCTTCCGGTTCCAGATGGCGGACGGGTTGATGACAAATTTCCATTTGCCGAAATCAACGCTGATGATGCTGGTGTCGGCACTGATGGGCACGGATAACATTCGTGCGATTTATGACCATGCGATTGCGGAAAAATACCGCTTCTTTTCCTATGGTGACAGCTCGCTTCTCTTGCCCGCGCAAGAGGGCGTGAATGGTTGAGGCCCTGTCGCTTCTGTGATGAATTCTTAGGAGAATCGTGACATTGCACGGTTCTTGCTGTGCTGAAAGGGCGTGTCATGTTTCAGGTATTTACCGGCTCTTGGGCTTTGTTCGTCGGCATGTTCATGTTGATGGTGGGCAATGGTCTGCAAGGCACGCTTCTGGGTCTGCGCGGCGAGGCAGAGGGGTTCAGCACCTTCGAACTCTCGATCGTCATGTCGGCCTATTTCTTGGGGTTCTTGTTCAGTTCGCGCTACACGCCCGAGCTGATCCGCCGTGTCGGACACGTGCGGGTGTTCGCAGCCCTCGGGTCGATGATTTCGGCGGTGCTTGTGGCCTATCCGGTGCTGATCGAGCCTTGGGCATGGACCATTGGCCGCGTGATCATCGGGTTCTGCTTTTGTGGCGTGTATATCACCGCTGAAAGCTGGCTGAATGATGCGTCCAGCAATGAAAACCGTGGCAAATCCCTGTCGCTCTACATGATCACGCAGATGGCGGGGATCGTGTTTGCCCAGTGGATTGTCAGCCAGGGGGATGTTTCGGGCTATGTCCTGTTCATCATCCCGTCCATTCTGGTGTCTCTGGCCTTTGCGCCTGTGCTTTTGTCGGTGCGCCCGATGCCTGCCTTTGCATCCACCAAACCGATGAAGCTGCGTGATTTGATCAACGCCTCGCCGCTGGCCTGTTTCGGGATGTTCATGCTGGGCGGCGTGTTTTCGGCGCAGTTCGGCATGTCGGCGGTGTACGGCAGCCGCGTGGGGCTGACAGTGTCCGAAATCTCGTTGTTTATTTCGGCCATTTATATTGCAGCACTTGTCTTGCAGTACCCGATCGGGTGGCTGTCTGACCGCATGGACCGGCGGGCCCTGATCGTGTGGATTTCCCTGTTCGGTGCGGCGGGATCAATGATCGCCTTCCTTGTGCCCGGCCACTATGTGCTGATCGTGATAAGCGGGGCCATTGTGGGCGGCATGTCGAACCCGCTCTATGCGCTGCTGATCGCCTATGCCAACGACTATCTCGAGAAAGAGGATATGGCGGCGGCCTCGGGCGGGTTGTTGTTCATTAACGGGGTGGGGGCCATTGCGGGCCCGCTGACTGTGGGCTTCATTATGGATAGCATCGGTGACAACGGGTTCTGGCTGTTTACAGCCGTCCTGATGGCGTCTGTCGGATTTTATGGCATCTACCGCGCAACACAGCGGAGCCGCGAACATCTTGAGACCGAGAGCGTGACTGTCCCCTATGCGCCGGTCTCCGCGGCTTCCACACCTGTTGCGGCCGAACTGGCGCAAGAGATGTATATCGAAGAGGTTGAACTCGAAGAAGAGGCGACACAAACGTGATCTTGCGGCACCAAGCCGACCTCTCATGTCATTTCGCAAGATGATGTGACCTTCTAAACACTTGTCAGGCACCAATTAGTCTGTTTGCAATGGGACAGGAGTGAGGATCATCAAGGAGCGGTGCCGTGGTAACCCCCCAAGAGGTGTTGGCGTTTTGGCTGGACGAATGTACGCCTGCCGACTGGTATAAGAGTGATCCTGCGTTTGACGCATTGATCCGGGACAGGTTTGGGGTGGCGTGGCAGGAAGCGACCGAAGGCGCTTACGGTCTTTGGCTCACATATCCATCGGGCGTCCTGGCCTATATCATTCTGACCGATCAGTTTCCGCGCAATATGTTCCGCGGGAAAGGCGAGGCCTTTGCCACGGACGGAATTGCGCGTGCGGCTGCCAAGATGGCGATTGATCGCGACTGGGATCTGAAGATTGACGAGCCTGCACGCCAGTTTTTCTATCTGCCCCTTATGCATTCGGAGAATCTGTCGGATCAGGATCGTGCCGTCCGCCTGATTCACACGCGGATGCCGGAGCATGGAGCGGGCAATCGTGATCATGCCTGCGCGCACCGCGCTGTGATCCGCGATTTTGGCCGGTTTCCCTATCGCAATGATGCCCTGGGGCGCAAAACAACGCCGGCCGAACAGGCGTTTCTGGATGAAGGCGGCTATGGTGCGGCCTATCGCGCGCAGCAGGAAGCTGCAAAATAGCGCCGTTGCGCCAACCGGTTGGCTGTTATGACCTAAGGTCACTGGAGGTCGTCCGGAAAATAGTTTAGTGTTCAACTAAATTTCGAATTGGAGGGCCACCCATGGCTGCACAGAACTTTGACCTGATTGTAATTGGTGCCGGACCGGGCGGCTATGTGGCGGCAATCCGTGCCTCGCAGCTTGGCATGAAGGTTGCCATTGTCGAGCGCGAGAACCTTGGCGGGATTTGTCTGAACTGGGGCTGTATTCCCACCAAGGCGATGCTCCGGTCATCGGAAGTCTTTCACCTGATGCACCGTGCCAAAGAATTCGGCCTCAAGGCGACCGGCGTTGATTATGATCTGGATGCGGTGGTCAAGCGCAGCCGCGCGGTTGCGGGGCAGTTGTCGGGCGGGATCGGTCATCTGATGAAGAAGAACAAAGTGACCGTCTTCATGGGTGAGGCCACGATCCCAGCCAAAGGCAAAGTCACCGTGAAGGGCGAAAAGGGCACGGATGAGCTGACAGCCAAGAACATCGTGCTGGCGACAGGCGCACGGGCACGCGAGTTGCCAGGCCTCGAGGCCGATGGTGATCTGGTCTGGACCTACCGCCATGCGCTCCAGCCCAAAAAGATGCCAAAGAAGCTTCTGGTGATCGGCTCGGGCGCGATCGGGATTGAATTTGCCAGCTTCTACAACACGCTGGGCGCTGACACGACTGTGGTCGAAGTCATGGACCGCGTGCTGCCTGTGGAAGACGCCGAGATCTCGGCCTTTGCCAAGAAGCAATTCGTCAAGCAGGGCATGAAGATCATGGAGAAATCAACGGTCAAGCAACTTGATCGTGGCAAAGGCAAAGTCACTGCCCATATCGAGACAGGTGGCAAGACCGAGAAAATGGAATTCGATACGGTCATTTCCGCTGTGGGGATTGTGGGCAATGTGGAAGGTCTGGGGCTGGAAGAACTGGGCGTGAAGATTGACCGCACCCATGTGATCACCGATGAGTTCTGCCGCACCGGTGTTGAAGGGCTTTATGCGATTGGTGATATCGCGGGCGCGCCATGGCTGGCGCATAAGGCCAGCCACGAAGGGGTGATGGTGGCCGACCTGATTGCGGGTAAACACGCGCATCCGGTCAAGCCGGAAAGCATCGCGGGCTGTACCTATTGCCATCCGCAGGTTGCGTCAGTCGGCTATACCGAGGCGAAGGCCAAAGAACTGGGCTATGACATCAAGGTCGGGCGGTTCCCGTTCATCGGCAACGGCAAGGCGATTGCCCTTGGTGAGCCGGAGGGCATGATCAAGACAGTGTTTGATGCCAAAACAGGTGAGTTGTTGGGCGCGCATATGGTGGGTGCCGAAGTGACCGAGCTGATTCAGGGCTATGTTGTGGGGCGTCAGCTCGAGACGACCGAGGAAGACCTGATGAACACCGTCTTCCCGCATCCGACGCTATCGGAGATGATGCATGAAAGCGTGCTGGATGCCTATGACCGTGTGATCCACATGTAAGGTGGATCGAGATCCACCTTACGCCATGCAAAACCCGCCCCTTGCTGAAAAGGGCGGGTTTTTTGGTGCCAGTAGAAAGCCTAGTTCGGCAGCATCGCAGCGAAACCTGTGTAGGCGCGCATGCCTGCATCGGCCATCATGGTTGCCTCACCGGTGGTCAGGTCGATGCTGTAAAGACCGGATGTATCCGCACCTTCGAGCATCAGAATGGCATAGGCCATGTTTTCGCCTTCGGCAGGCGAGACAATTTCAAAACCGCCCATGATCGACAGATCGGCAACTGCACCGTCAATCGTGATCGGAGCGACCGTGGTCAGAGTACCCGCGTTATTGGCAAGTGTGACCAACGCATTGGTTTCGGCATCCAGCGCGTATTGCGCGGTTTCTGATGCTGTCATGCCGTTGATGGCGTTGGTGTAGGCGTTGGCAAAGATCATGGCTGCACTGCCTTCGTTGGCATCACCGGCGGCATAGGCCAGATCGGTAAAACGCAGGACCGAGTTTGCGCGCGCGTCCATGTCACCAAAGCCCATGGGGAAATAGACAAGGTTCACCCCATCGGTCGTGACGGCGCGCACCGCGTCGATCTGGTTGTTAAAATCAAAGCCCATCGCCGCATCTGCACCGATCATCACCTCGGGGGCGACAGTGTTCTCCATGGCCGTGACTGCGCCGGTGACGGTGTCGATCCCGTAGACCATGCCGTCACGGGTGATTCCGATCACATCTCCGGTAACAGGGCGGTAGGCGATAGCGTCGACAGGGGTGGAGAGATCAACAGATGCGCCTGCCTCGACAAGGCCGGGAAACATCACAAGCGTGCGGCCGTCGTTCGTCAGGCCATAGCCCGAGGCAGGGCTTGCGTGGCCTGCGGCAAATGCGGGGGCAGCGAGGATTGTGAGAGCTGCTGCGGAAATCAGTGTCTTTTTCATGGTCGTTTTCCTTTCGGTTTGCGTCGGCTGCTGGGCCTGACTTGACATAAGGAATCCAATCTAACTCATTGAAAGTAAATAGATTAAACTTTATTGTGAAAGTGAAACTATCGGCTTCGCGCTTGCGTGTATCCTCGCTGTTTGTGCCTGATGGCGTGGCTGTTTTTTGCCAAGCTGCGTGAAGGCTGGTCTGTCCTTTGGCGAAGATTTCTGCAAAATGTTTCACGAATGTTCCCAAGACGGGCTGGCGGTTCGCTTCGGGACTGCTATCTGATGTCTGTAGGCTCTGGGGGTCGAGATGGCTGAACTGAAGAATATCGAAGTGCGCGGTGCGCGTGAGCATAACCTGAAGAACATCGACGTGGATATTCCGCGCGACCAGTTGGTCGTGATCACGGGCCTGTCGGGGTCTGGCAAATCGTCTTTGGCGTTCGACACGATCTATGCCGAAGGGCAGCGGCGCTATGTTGAGTCGCTTTCGGCCTATGCGCGCCAGTTTCTGGATATGATGGAAAAGCCGGATGTCGATCACATCAGCGGCCTGTCCCCCGCGATTTCGATCGAGCAGAAGACAACATCAAAGAACCCGCGCTCGACCGTCGGCACCATTACCGAGATTTACGACTACCTGCGCCTGCTTTTTGCCCGTGCCGGCACCCCTTACAGCCCCGCCACCGGCCTGCCGATCGAAGCACAACAGGTGCAGGATATGGTCGACCGCGTCATGGCGCTGGAAGAAGGGACGCGTGGCTATCTGCTCGCGCCGATCATTCGGGACCGCAAGGGCGAGTATCGCAAGGAGTTCCTGGATCTGCGCAAGCAGGGCTTTCAGCGCGTCAAAGTGGATGGGCAGTTCTACGAGCTGGATGAACCGCCGACGCTGGATAAGAAATTCCGCCACGATATTGATGTGGTTGTTGACCGGATTGTTGTGCGCGAAGGGCTTGAGACACGATTGGCCGACAGTTTCCGCACAGCACTGGATCTGGCGGATGGAATCGCAATTCTCGAAACCGCGCCCAAAGAGGGTGAACCCGAGCGTCTGACCTTTTCGGAGAATTTTGCCTGTCCTGTGTCCGGCTTCACCATCCCAGAAATCGAGCCACGGCTGTTTTCGTTCAATGCGCCCTTCGGGGCTTGCCCTTCTTGTGACGGTCTGGGCGTTGAGCTGTTTTTCGATGAACAACTTGTTGTGCCCGATGTGACCCTGAAAATTGCTGATGGCGCTCTGGCCCCGTGGCGCAAGGGCAAGAGCCCGTATTTCCTGCAAACTATCGAGTTGATCGCCAAACACTACGGCTTTAACAAAAACGCCCGCTGGAAAGATCTCGACCCGAAGATACAGCAGGTGTTCCTGTACGGTTCCGGCAAGGAAGAGATCAAGTTCCGTTACGATGAAGGCGGTCGCGTCTATCAGGTTGAACGCGCGTTCGAGGGCGTGATCCCGAATATGGAACGCCGCTATCGCGAGACGGACAGCAACTGGATCCGCGAAGAGTTCGAGAATTTCCAGAACAACCGCAATTGCGGCACTTGTGGCGGCTACCGTCTGCGCGAAGAGGCCTTGGCGGTCAAGATTGGCGGCTTGCACGTGGGGCAGGTCGTGAAGATGTCGATCAAAGAGGCCTATGACTGGTGTCAGGATGTGCCGTCGTCACTCAGCAAGCAGAAAAACGAAATTGCCGCTGCGATCCTGAAGGAAATCCGCGAGCGTTTGGGTTTCTTGAATAACGTTGGTCTTGAATATCTGACCCTGTCGCGCAATTCCGGCACGTTGTCGGGTGGTGAAAGCCAGCGCAT
Source organism: Yoonia sp. R78084 (assembly GCF_044595625.1). Taxonomy (NCBI): domain Bacteria; kingdom Pseudomonadati; phylum Pseudomonadota; class Alphaproteobacteria; order Rhodobacterales; family Paracoccaceae; genus Yoonia; species Yoonia sp. R78084. The sequence goes on along the minus strand of NZ_CP138993.1, from coordinate 1,666,863 downwards.
CAGGCTGGCCAGCCAGATCGGCTCGGGCCTGCAAGGTGTGCTTTACGTGCTGGATGAGCCGTCAATCGGCCTGCACCAGCGCGACAACGACCGTTTGCTGACGACGTTGAAGAACCTGCGCGATCAGGGCAATACCGTGATCGTTGTGGAACATGACGAAGAGGCGATCCGCGAGGCGGATTACGTCTTTGATATTGGCCCCGGGGCAGGGGTGCATGGCGGTCAGGTCGTGGCCCAAGGGACGCCCGCCGAGATTATGGCGAATGAGGCGTCTGTGACCGGTCAGTACCTGATCGGGGCGCGTGAAATTGCGGTCCCTGCCAAACGCCGGAAGGGCAAGGGCAAGAAGCTGACGGTGGTCAAGGCCACCGGCAACAACCTGCAGAATGTGACCGTGGATTTCCCGCTGGGGCAGTTCGTCTGTGTCACCGGTGTCTCGGGCGGGGGGAAGTCGACCCTGACAATCGAGACGCTGTTCAAGAATGCGTCGATGAAGTTGAACGGTGCGCGCCAGACGCCGGGCCCGTGCGAGACGATCAAAGGGTTCGAGCATCTGGACAAGGTGATCGACATTGACCAGCGCCCCATCGGGCGCACGCCACGCTCGAACCCTGCCACCTATACGGGGGCCTTTACGCCTATCAGGGAATGGTTCGCCGGTATGCCCGAAGCGAAGGCGCGGGGGTACAAACCGGGGCGGTTCAGTTTCAACGTCAAAGGCGGGCGCTGTGAGGCCTGTCAGGGTGACGGTGTTATCAAGATCGAGATGCACTTCCTGCCGGATGTCTATGTGACCTGCGAAACCTGCAAGGGCGCGCGCTATAACCGCGAGACGCTGGAGATCAAGTTCAAGGGCATGTCGATTGCCGATGTGCTGGATATGACCGTTGAGGATGCGCAGACCTTCTTTACCGCCGTGCCGTCGATCCGTGAAAAGATGGATGCGCTGATGCGTGTGGGGCTGGGCTACATCAAGGTGGGCCAGCAAGCGACGACGCTGTCAGGCGGGGAAGCGCAGCGCGTGAAGCTGTCCAAGGAACTGGCGCGGCGGTCGACGGGGCGCACGCTCTATATTCTGGACGAACCGACAACTGGTCTGCATTTCGAAGATGTGCGCAAGCTGTTGGAAGTGCTGCACGAATTGGTCGATCAGGGCAACTCGGTGATTGTGATCGAACACAACCTCGATGTGGTGAAAACCGCTGACCATATCATCGACATCGGACCCGAGGGTGGTGATGGCGGTGGTCAGGTTGTTGCCACGGGAACGCCCGAGGAAGTGGCAGAGGTGCCCGAAAGTCATACGGGCCGATATCTCAAAGAGATGCTCTCGGCCCGTAAAGTTGCTGCTGAGTGATCAGTCGTAATTGTAACTGAAGGTAAAGACCTCACCGTCGCTGGTGGTGACTGTGCGGGCATAGATCTCTGGCACGGGGCCGTCATCGACAAGCCCTGCAACAGTGACTTCAGCACCTACGGAAACCGGAACGAGGTTAGGTCCAAGATAAACCTCGATCTCGCCGCTTGGGTCGCGCAGGATGAAGGTGTCCTCGTCCGCGATACGGTCGACCACGCCGGTGATCGTCACTTGCGTGTCAGGCTGCAGGTCTGCAATTGTCAGTTCGGCAAGCGCAAATGAGGGCGATGCCAGCAGAAGGGCGGTAACAATAGCTTTTGTTTTCATGGCTTAATCCAGTGCCACGCCAAGCAGAATAACTGCCACCGCAGCGGCAAGGGCAAATACCCAACCGGGTGCGCTGACGGTGATGTCTTTCTTCAACCAGTGGGACACTGACGAAGCGTTAAGGGTGGTTATCTTGTTGTCTTGCACGGTAATCTCCTTTTTCCTGACTGAATGTGTCGGAAATCGGAGGCGCCCAGATCATTTTCAAGATGACTCACTTTTTTGTCAGTGGCACTGCGCCGCTGACTAGCGGATTCCCGCCTATCACGGTGTTTGTCGGCTATGCGGTCACAGCCGACCCTAGCTGCGCTTGCGCGTTTCAAATCGCGGCAGCATGGCGGAGAAGTCCTTGCCCCGCCCGTCCTCATCATCCACAAAATGTGCATAGAGATCGCGTGCGGCCAGCCCCATTGGTGTATCGGCATCGACGGCCTCGGCTGCCATCTGGCTCAGGTTCAGATCTTTGAGCATCAGTTCGGCAGCAAAGCCCGGTTTGTATCCGTTGTCTGCGGGGCTCTGCGGGCCAATCCCCGGGGCGGGGCAATAGGCATTCACGCTCCATGATGCTCCGGATGACGTGCTGACCACATCGAACATTGCCTGCCGGTCCAGCCCCAGTTTGTCGGCCAGCGCGAAAGCTTCGCAGGTGGCGATCATCGTGACGCCAAGGATCATGTTGTTGCAGATCTTGGCCGCCTGGCCGTTTCCTGACGGCCCGCAGTGCACCGCCTTCTGCCCCATGATCGCAAAGAGCGGTTCGACAGTGGCGAAGGCTGCGGCAGGGCCGCCCGCCATGAAGGTGAGCGTGCCGTTGACGGCCCCGCCGATGCCGCCTGACACGGGAGCGTCGATGGCAGAAAGGCCTGCGGCCTCGGCCTCTGCGGCTACGGCGCGCGCGCTTTCAACATCGACGGTCGAGCAGTCAAGGTGGATAGCCCCTGCCTTCATGGCGGGGTGAATTTCGGCTGCGACTGCACGCAGGATATCGCCGTTGGGCAGCATGGTGATGACGACGTCGGCGTCTTTTGCAGCCGCTGCGGCGCTTTGCGCAAGGGTCAGGCCGGCGGGTGCAGCGATGGTATCAAAGCCCACCACCTCATGCGATTTGGCGAGGTTTGCAGCCATGGGCGCGCCCATGTTGCCCAGTCCGATGAAACCGATTTTCATGTTGTTTCCTTCCATTGCAAGGCGTTTGGCCCGAGGTCTTGGGTCATTGCGGCGACGTCTTCATCTTTTACAGCCTCCCAACTGGCGTGCTGCCATTTCGGGCTGCGGTCACGGTCAATGATGGCCGCGCGGATGCCTTCGATAAAGTCCCCCTGTGCCACACAGCGATAAGTGTAGCGGAATTCGCGCTCCAAAGCCTCTTCGATGCCGGGGGTGCGGCGGGCGGCCTGTATGATCCTGACCGCGACAGCCATGCCCAACGGGGCGTTCCGGTCCATCAGCTTGCGCGCGTGGGTGATGGCAGGGCCGTCCGGCGTGGCCGCCATGGCTCGGTAGATGTCGGAAAGTGCAGCACCGCCAAAGCAGCTGTCGATTTCGGCTTGCCATGTGGCCAGCCGTGCGGGCGGCGTGGGTGCTGATGCGGCTTCGACCAAGGACGCGTCGCCCGTGCTGATCAGCGTCTCTTTCAGGTCCGCCCAACCCTCTTGCGGGATAAACTGGTCGGCGAAACCGGCGTAGAGCGCATCGCCGGTGTCCATACGGTCCCCGCTGAGCCCGAGGAATTCACCGCAATGCCCGGGTGCTTGTGCGAGGAGGAGTGAGCCGCCCACATCGGGGACAAGACCGATGCTGCACTCGGGCATGGCGATCTGGCTGTTTTCGCAGACGATACGGTGGGACGCATGACAGCCGACACCAACCCCGCCGCCCATGGTAAAGCCGTGCAGGAAGCTGACGACGGGCTTGGGATAGCGTCGGATCTTGGCATTGAGGCGATATTCGTCACGCCAAAAGCGGCGGCCATAGTCGAGATCGCCCTTTTGGCCAGAGGCGTACATTTCCGCAATGTCGCCGCCGGAACAAAAGGCGCGGTCGCCTGCGCCGTCGATGAGGATCAGGGCGACCTCGGGATCGGACCGCCATGCATCCAGTGCTGCCTCGATTGCCAGACACATATCCCATGTCAGCGCATTCAGTGCTTTGGGACGGTTCAGCGTGATGAGGCCTGCTTTGCCGGATTTGCGGATGATGATGTCAGTCACTTCGGTGGGCCCTTGTGAGGTTCCGGATCGGGGTCCGGGACGGCGTGAGTTACTGGATCATATGGCGCGCGGTGATCAGGCGCATGATTTCGTTGGTGCCTTCCAAAATCTGATGCACGCGCAGATCACGCACGATCTTTTCGACCCCGTAGTCAGCCAGATAGCCGTAGCCGCCATGCAATTGCAGGCACTGGTCGGCCACATTGCTACCTGTTTCGGTGCAGAGCTTCTTGGCCATGGCGCAGAATTTCGTGGCGTCCGGTGCGCCTGTGTCAAGCTTCCATGCCGCTTGGCGCAGGAAAGTGCGGGCCGATTGCAGGGCGATTTCCATATCGGCAAGCCGGAATTGTAGCCCCTGAAACTGGTCGATGGATTTGCCGAAGGCGCGGCGTTCGGCCATGTAGGCCACGGTTTGATCAAGGGCGGCTTGGGCGGCACCGATCGAACAAGCCGCGATATTCAGACGCCCGCCATCAAGGCCGGCCATGGCGTATTTGAAGCCTTGGCCTTCTTCGCCCAGCAGGTTCTCGGCAGGGGCAGGGCAGCTGTCCATCTGCACCTGCCGCGTGGGTTGCGAACGCCAGCCCATTTTATCCTCAAGCCCGCCGAAAGACAGACCAGCCGCACCATCCTCGACCACGATGGCGCTGATCCCTTTGGGGCCATCATCGCTTGTGCGCGCCATCACGATATAAGCGTCGGAATAGCCGCCACCCGAGATGAACGCTTTGGTGCCGGTCAGAAGATAGCCGGAATTGTCGCGTGCTGCTTTGGTCTTGAGTGCCGCCGCGTCCGAGCCTGACCCGGGTTCAGTGAGGCAGTAGGACAGGATCGTTTCCATGCTGAGCGCCTTTGGCAGCATGCGGTCCTTTAGCGCGTCGGTGCCATAGGCGTCAATCATGCGCGCGCACATGTTGTGGATCGACAGGAAGGCCGCGACAGAGGCGCAGGACTGCGACAGCGCCTCGAAGACCAATGTCGCATCAAGCCGCGACAGACCGGTGCCGCCGCGCTCTTCGGACACATAGAGCCCGCCGAAACCGAGTTCCGCAAGCTTGGGCCAGAGTGCTTTGGGGATGGTGCCTTCGGCCTCCCATGTGCGGGCATGGGGCGCGATATGTTCGGCACCGAAATCGCGGGCCATGTCGAAAATGGCAGACTGTTCTTCGGTCAGAGCGAAATCCATCTTTGCCTCCCGTCAAGGAATTGAACGCTTGTTCATATCTTGCGCGGAACAGATGTAGTTGGCAAGTCCTAGCTGAGGCGGACGGCTTGAAGGCGTGCAGATAATGACGTCATCCGTCTGCGCCGGTTGACCTACCCGAAAAGCCTTCACTGAAGAACCCGAACGTCGCAAGCGCCATCCCGTTCAAGCTGCTCGGGGGCATCGCCACGCGCCAAAGTCTTCACCATGTTGACAGCTTCGAGACCCCGGACCCTGTTGCGAGTCCGCGTTTGAGAAAGATCAAAACCCGTTGATGCCGGGTGAAGTAGTTCCTTTCGCAAGATACACCTATCAAAGAGGAGTACGGATATGGTTGAGAAATCCCACACCAGCGGCTTTTGGCCATCACTCTACGATCCATTTCGCCAACTGGGTGAACGTGTCTCGGAATGGCTGGCGCCCGCGTCCGAAGCTTCAGGAGATGATGATGCGTACCGCATTGCTGTCGAGCTGCCCGGCGTGGAAGAAAAGGACATCAACCTCAGTGTCGAGGACGGTGTCGTTCTGCTGAAGGGCGAAAAGCGCACCGAGCGCGAAGACAAGGGGGATACATGGTACTTTTCGGAGCGGCACTATGGCGCCTTCAGTCGTTCGTTTCGTCTGCCCCCTGACGCCCGCGGCGAAGATGTGGATGCCCAGCTCAAGGACGGTGTGTTGACCATCACCATTCCGAAGACGGCCCCGAAGCAACGGGAAGCCGCGAAGGTCGAGATCCGCAAGGGCTAATGCGAGAAGGAACTGCCGGAGCGGCATTTGAAAGGGCAATCGGCCTGACCAAGTGCTGCGTTGTTGCGCGCCGCTGTAGTGCGGGCAGCGTCTGTCTATGCGCAAAACGCCTGCACCTGGCGCTGGCCGGGCAAAGCAGCCGGCAGCAACCAAAAAGGCCCACCGTTTCCGGTGGGCCTTTGATGTTTTAGTCCATCAAGGGGATCGAGAACTCGCCGCCTTCTTTTATGCCCGATGGCCAGCGCGATGTGATCGTCTTGGTCCGTGTGTAGAACTTGAAAGCATCGGGGCCGTGCTGGTTGAGGTCGCCGAACATGGATTTCTTCCAGCCGCCGAAGGTGTGGTAGGCCAGCGGTACGGGGATCGGTACGTTCACACCGACCATGCCAATGTTGATGCGGTTGGCGAAATCGCGGGCGGTGTCACCGTCGCGGGTGAAGATCGCGGTGCCGTTGCCATATTCGTGGTCCATGGCAAGGCCGATGGCCTCTTCATAGGTTTTGGCGCGGATGGTCGACAGGACGGGGCCGAAGATTTCGGTCTTGTAGATGTCCATGTCCTTGGTGACGTTGTCAAAGAGGTGCGGGCCGACAAAGAAGCCGTCCTCGTATCCTTGCAGTTTGAAGTTACGGCCATCAACGACCAGTTTCGCGCCTTGGTCGATGCCGGTTTGCACCAGACGTTCGATGTTGGCCTTGGCGGCAGCAGTGACAACGGGGCCATAGTCCACGTCATTGCCTGCAGTATAGGGGCCGACCTTCAGCGCCTCGACTTTGGGGACGAGCTTCTCGAGCAGACGGTCAGCGGTCTCATCACCCACGGCCACAGCCACCGAAATCGCCATGCAGCGTTCGCCAGCAGCACCGTAGCCTGCGCCGACCAGCGCATCGGCGGCCTGATCCATGTCGGCGTCGGGCATAATGATCATGTGGTTCTTGGCACCACCAAAGCACTGCACGCGTTTGCCCTGCGCACAGCCTGTCCCGTAGATGTATTCCGCAATCGGCGTTGAACCCACGAAACCGACCGACTGGATCGTGTCGTCGTAAAGGATCGCGTCGACCGCTTCCTTGTCGCCGTTGACGACCTGCAGGATGCCTTTTGGCAGCCCTGCTTCTTCCATCAGTTCGGCCAGCATCAGCGGCACGGACGGGTCACGCTCGGAGGGTTTGAGGATAAAGGCGTTGCCGCAGGCGATGGCGGGGGCGAACATCCACATCGGGATCATGGCGGGGAAGTTGAAGGGCGTGATGCCGGCGGTGACACCCAAAGGCTGTTTCATCGAATACATGTCGATGCCGGGGCCTGCGCTGTCGGTGAATTCACCTTTCAGAAGCTGTGGCGCACCGATGCAGTATTCCACGACCTCAAGCCCACGGATCACGTCGCCTTTGGCGTCTGGCAGGGTTTTGCCGTGCTCGCGGCTGAGTGCCTCGGCCAGTTTGTCCATATCGCGGTTCAGAAGACCCACAAAGGCCATCATCACGCGGGCGCGGCGCTGGGGGTTCACTTTGGCCCATGCCGGTTGGGCTTTCGCCGCGATTTCAACGGCTTTCGCCATTTCGGCGGCGTTTGCGAGCGGCACTTTGGCCTGCACTTCGCCGGTGGCGGGGTTGAAGACGTCGGCAAAACGGCCGGACGTCCCTTTGACGTGTTCGCCGTTGATGTAGTGGGTCAACTCTTGCATGGGATCCTCCAAATGTTGGTTTGGTGCGATTATATCCTTGCGTTTTTCCGCGTAAAAGAACCAATATTCCAAAATCATTTTGCAAAAATGCAAGGGTGCTATGGAAAACTGGGATGATATGCGGGTGTTTCTGGCCGTCGCGCGGGCCGAGGGCCTGTCGGCGGCCGCACCTGTGCTGAAAATGGACCCCTCGACCTTGGGCCGCCGGATTGCGCGGCTTGAGCGCAATCTGGGTGCCGCGCTTTTTGTGAAATCTCCGCAGGGTTATGCGTTGACCGATCTGGGTGAACGGATGAAGGAACGCGCGGCCGAGGCCGAGGTGCATCTTGCACGGATTGCCGATGAGGGGCAGGGCGAACGTGCGGGGCTGACGGGGCAAATCCGGATCGGGGCGCCGGACGGGGCGGCGAATTACCTTTTGCCGCAGGTTTGCGCGGCTATTCAGGCAAGGAACCCTGATCTTGAGGTGCAAATTCTGGCGCTGCCTCGTGTCGTCAACCTGTCACGGCGCGAGGCAGATATGGCGATTACCGTCAGCCCGCCCGCCGCAGGGCGGCTGACAGTGCAGAAGATCACGGACTATCAGCTGCATCTTGCGATGCGTTCGGATGCGCCCCCTTTGCAGAGTCTGGCCGATCTGAAGGGGCGGCGGATCGTGGGTTATATTCCGGATATGATTTTCGACAAAGAGCTGGATTACCTCAGCGCGATTGATGTGGCTGGCGTGCAGATGGCGTCGAATTCCGTGGCGGTGCAGTTACAGATGATCCGGCAGGCGGGTGTCGGGATCGTGCATGATTTCGCGCTGCCCTTTGCGCCCGAGGTGCAGATGGTGTTGCCTGACCAAGTGGCGCTGACGCGGTCATTCTATCTGGTGCGGCATACCTCGGACCGGCGGCTTGACCGTTTGACGCGGTTTGCGCAGGCGCTGCGGGCGGGAATACAGGACGAAGTTGTGCGGCTCGAACGCACAGCACGCTTGACAGCTAGCCCCCCCGTTTGACACGCTGAAATTCCGGAGGAGAACCAAGGAGTTCCACCCATGTTAGTTTCCCAAATGTTGAAGTCGAAACCTGAGGTTGGTGTGATTTCGGTGACGCCCTCATCATCTGTGGCTGATGCGGCCAAGCTCTTGTCAGAGCACCGTATCGGTACCGTTGTCGTGTCTTCTGATGGTGCGGCTCTGGATGGCATCCTGTCCGAACGTGACATTGTGCGTGAATTGGGCAAACGGGGGGCGGCCTGTTTGAGTGATCCTGTCAGTGCGCTGATGACGGCAAAGCTGACCACCTGTACCCCGACGGATTCGGCGCTGGAGGTGCTGGAAATGATGACCGCCGGGCGGTTCCGCCACCTGCCGGTCATGGATGGGGGCCGTATGGTGGGCCTGATTTCTATCGGGGACGCTGTAAAGGGCCGCTTGTCGCAACTCGCGATGGAAAAAGAGTCGCTCGAAGGCATGATCATGGGCCACTAAGGCCCGCCTTGCATTCTGCTGCGCAATAATGTTGCTTGGCAAAAATTCAGAACACCAAGAGGTTTGCCATGCGCGTAGGACTTTATCCCGGTACCTTTGATCCGGTCACGCATGGACATCTTGATATCATCCGCCGTGCTGCCACGCTGGTGGATCGGCTTGTCATCGGTGTGGCGATCAACCGAGACAAAGGCCCGTTGTTCACCTTGGAGGAACGGGTCGAGATGATCGAGGCCGAGGTGAAGCTGCTTTCTGCAAAGAGCGGATGTGAAATCGTGGCCCATCCGTTTGAAAACCTGCTGATTGACTGTGCCCGCGACGTGGGGGCCTCGATGATTATTCGCGGTTTGCGTGCGGTGGCGGATTTTGAGTATGAATATCAGATGGTTGGTATGAACCGTGTGCTGGATAATTCAATCGAGACCGTGTTTCTGATGGCCGAGGCCCAGCATCAGGCGATTGCGTCCAAGCTGGTGAAAGAGATCGCGCGTCTTGGGGGGGATGTGTCTAAATTCGTGACACCCGCCGTCAACACCGCGTTGAAAGAGCGGTTCGGCGGTTGAGCTGGCTCTGGATGCTGGTTGGCACCTATCTGCTTTATGCTGCCGTGATGGTGGTTGCCCATCCCCGCATCATCTATCCTTTTGGTGCTGACGCCTTTGAGAACCCTGCGTTTCGTCAAGAGACGGTATCAGACCGTGATGTTTCTGTCGCGATCTCTGAGGGCCAAGATGACATGGCGGTGTTGTTCTTTATGGGGAACGGCGGGTCGCTGGCTTATTTCACCTATTCGCTGGATGCACATCAGGATGCGGGCAGGACCGTTGCGGCGCTGGAATACAGGGGCGGGGCCGGTATCGCGGGGCGCCCGTCCGAGCAGGGCCTCAAGGCCGATGCGCTGGCCGCCTATGATTGGCTCGCCGCACAGCACGACGGGCCGATTGCGGTGCACGGGTTTTCGCTGGGCACCGGGCTAGCCATTCATGTGGCGGCACGACGGGATGTGGCGGCGGTGTTGCTTGATGCGCCCTATCCCACGCTTTGTACATTGATGACCAAAGGGTCCTATCTGCCAGCCTGCTTTCTGCCTTTCGTGCAGAAGTGGCGGTCGCTGGACGATGTGCCTGCTCTGAATGCACCGGTTCTGATCCAGCACGGCACGGCCGATCAACTGATCCCCATCGGCTATGGTGCGCAACTGGCGAACGCGATGGATGTGGCGGGCCTGTCTGTCACCTTCCATGAGGTCGCAGGTGCCACCCATAACAATCTGGCCGGACAGGCGGGGTATCGGGACAGGATCAATGCTTTCCTGAACGGGCTGCCCAAAAACTAAAGCCGCACCCGAAGGCGCGGCCGGTCTTCTGTCCGTGATCGTAAGCGTTTAGCCGTAGATGCGTTTGGCTGCGATTTTCGCGGCGTCCTCACGGAACATGCCAAGGTCGATGGCTGTTTCCAGTGGCATTGAGGCCAGTTCATGCTTTAGGCGGCTATAGGCCACGCGTTTCTGGACGGCGGTGCGAACTATGTTCAATACGGTCATATGCGTGCTCCTTTGTGTGCGTTTTGCTTCATTCCGTGCACTACAGATAGCAATGCTGCAGCGCAGAACAACTGACAGTTAGCGCTAGCGGTTATGCATCTTTTGCATGGCGGTTTTTGCAAGTTGCACAAAAAAAAGCCGATCCAGGGGACCGGCTTTTTCACGTCTAAGGTGGCTGGATTAGATCAGCTTGCCCATCGCAACGGCTGTATCCGACATGCGGTTCGAGAAGCCCCATTCGTTGTCGTACCACGTCAGGATCCGCACCATGTTACCGTCCAGCACTTTGGTTTGATCCAGATGGAAAATCGAGGAATGGGGGTCGTGGTTGAAGTCCGAGCTGACCATCGGCAGGTCGGTATAGCCGAGGATTCCCTTCAACGGGCCATCGGCGGCGGCGATGATGGCGGCGTTCACCTCTTCGACGGTCGTGGCGCGGCTGGCCTCGAATGTCAGGTCCACGACCGACACATTGGGTGTTGGCACACGGATCGCCACACCGTCAAGTTTGCCGTTCAGTTCCGGCAGCACAAGGCCCACGGCTTTGGCCGCACCGGTCGAGGTGGGGATCATCGACAGGGCGGCGGCACGGGCGCGGTAAAGGTCTTTGTGCATCGTATCCAGCGTCGGCTGGTCGCCGGTGTAGCTGTGAATTGTAGTCATGAAACCTTTGGTGATGCCGATCGCATCGTTCAGCACTTTGGCCACGGGCGACAGACAATTCGTGGTGCAGGATGCGTTCGAGACGATGATATCGTCAGCCGTCAGCATCCCGTCATTCACGCCGTAAACGATTGTTTTGTCGGCATCCTTGCCGGGGGCCGAGATCAGAACACGGCTTGATCCGTTATCAAGATGCGCCTGGCAGGCCTCTTTGCTGGTGAAGATGCCGGTGCATTCCATCACAACATCCACGTTCGACCAAGGCAAGTCTGCGGGATTGCGGATGGCAGTCACCTCAATCGGTCCGCGGCCCACGTCGATGGTGGTTTCGGTTGTCGTCACCGTGGCGGGGAAGCGCCCGTGCACGCTGTCAAAGCGAAGCAGGTGTGCGTTGGTTTCGACCGGTCCCAGATCGTTGATCGCGACAACCTCGATATCGGTGCGCCCGCTTTCGACGATTGCCCGCAGGACGTTGCGGCCGATGCGGCCAAATCCGTTAATTGCTACTTTGACGGCCATGGTACTCTCCTCAGGGTCAATGTTGGCGCTAACATTGCGATTTATACGGAAAGGTCAACCGTTGATCGCCTTTAGCGCCAAAACGCGAGCCACTCGATAAGTTCGACAAATTTGCGCGAGAGAAACAGCGCATACGCCCCGTCGTACTGCAGGTAGTCAAAACCAAGCAAGGCGACCAAGAACAGACCAAGAAGAACAGCAATGGTATTTGTCATGGGCCGAGGTTTAGCCCAGATGCCACAAATGGCAAAGCCCGCGTGAGCGGGCTTGCAGCGTTTTGTGCCTTGCAGGTTGTGTTTAATGCAAGCGCCCCATGGTGGCCGCAACATCGGCCATACGTGCCGAAAAGCCCCATTCGTTGTCATACCATGCCAGCACCCGCACGGTGCGGCCGCCCACGACCTTGGTTTGATCCGGTGCAAAGATCGAACTTTCGGTGGTGTGGTTGAAGTCGATGCTGACCTTTGCCTCGTCGTCGTAGGACATCACCATGCCCATATAGCCAGAGGCCGCTTCGGCGACAATGGCGTTGACCTCGTCGACGGTGACGGACTTGCCGGCCTCGAACGTCAGGTCTACGGCGCTGACATTGGGGGTAGGGACGCGCATTGCCGTGCCGTCGAGCTTGCCTGCGAGTTCCGGCAGCACCTCGCCCAGTGCCTTGGCCGCACCGGTAGAGGTGGGGATCATCGCCATTGCGGCGGCACGCGCGCGGTAAAGATCGTTATGGCGGCGGTCCAGTGTCGGCTGGTCGCCGGTATAGCTGTGGATCGTTGTCATGATGCCGCGTTCAATGCCGATGGCATCATTCAGGACTTTGGCCAGCGGCGCCAGACAGTTGGTCGTGCAGGACCCGTTCGACACCATGTTTTCGGTTGCGATCAGTTCGCGGTGGTTCACGCCGTAAACGACGGTGCGGTCCACGTTCTTGGCGGGGGCCGAGATCAGAACCTTTTTCGCACCGCGCGTCAGGTGGATGTTGGATTTCAGACCATCGTTGAATTTGCCGGTACATTCCAGCACCACATCGACGCCATCCCAATCAAGCTCTTCGGGATCGTAGGTCGACATCACATCAATCGGGCCGCGGCCCAGATCCATTGTGTTGCCCTTCACAGTGATCGGGCTGCCAAAGCGGCCGTGCACACTGTCGTATTTCAGCAGATGTGCGTTGGTTTCAATCGGGCCGGTGGCGTTGATTTTGACGACCTGCACATCGTTGCGCGCGGCCTCGGTGATATGGGCCAAAGTGCAGCGTCCGATACGCCCGAACCCGTTAATCCCGATGGTCACTGTCATAGCTGAAGTTCCTTGCCGCTCTGTCGTCGTTGCAAGTGGTATACGCAGGTGTACGTCCGAGGGGAACGAAAAACGTTTTATTCATCAATATGTTAACGATAACAATTGGTGTTAGCGATAACGCGATTGCGGACCAAAGGGATGTTAACGCAAACAATCAGGGCGGCTGTCGAATCATGGTTTGATTGCGTAAGAAGGGGCAGCTGAAAGGACACCAGATGCATCCGCTCATTACGCAAGACCATATCGAGACCTACCAGCGCGACGGGGTTGTCCTGATCAAGGGCCTGTTTGCCGATTGGGTAGAGCCGCTGCGTGAAGGCATTGCCACCAATATGGCAGAGCCCGGGCCCTACGCCGCCGAAAACCTGCATGACGGTGAAGCAGGGCGTTTTTTCGACGATTACTGCAACTGGAACCGGATTTCCCCGTTTGAAGATGCTGCCCGCCATTCGCCTGCCGCCGAGGTGGCCGCAGATTTGATGGGGTCGCAGACCTGCCAGCTCTTCCATGATCATGTGCTGGTCAAAGAGCCCGGCACCTCGAAGCCGACGCCGTGGCATCAGGACAGCCCCTATTATTTTGTGGAAGGTCAGCAGACCGTGAGCTTCTGGTCGCCGCTTGATCCTGTGCGCGAAGCCTCGCTGCGCTGTGTCGCAGGATCGCACAAATGGCCCAAAGAGGTCTTGCCGACGCGGTGGCTGTCAGAGACGGATTTTTATCCCGATGACAAGGATTTCATGCCGGTACCCGATCCCGATGCGGAAGGGATGGAGATTGTTGAATTCGCGATGGAACCGGGCGATGCGGTGGCGTTTCACTACCGCATACTGCATGGGGCACGCGGCAATGAGGCCAAGGCGCGTCGCCGGGCTTTTTCCTTGCGTCTGCTGGGTGATGATGCGCGCTATGTCGCGCGTCCGGGTCCTACATCGCCACCGTTTCCGGGGCATGACATGGTGCCTGGGCAAAAGCTGCGCGAAGACTGGTTTCCTGTGCTGTTCAGCCGCGATTAGTCGAACCGTGCTTCGAGTGCTTCCAGCGTAAAGCTGCGCGGCACGTAACCTGCGTCGTCCGGATTGTCATTCGGGTCCGTGATGACGCAGGGCGCGCGGCACAGCTGGCGTGCGATGCGCAGCTCGTGGTCGATCAGCCACAGTCGTCCGCCGGGGGTACTGATATAACCGTCGATCCCCGTTTCGATATCGCCCCGCATGTCATCAAGCGAAGGCACCTCGTTGTCATAGACGTCCGAATAGCCGCCATGCGTGTGGTAAGAGGCAATGACGTTTGCTGCGGGGGCGGGCAGATCGCAATAGTCTTCCTGACCGGCCCTTGGCGCGGTTGCGGCCATCCCGCCATCCGTCGTGAGAAAGATATAGCCGCAATATTCGCGGCTCTGCGCAATCGACCGCGCCTGCACGCTGTTCAGCACCGTTCTTGCAAAAACGTCAACGTCGTCGGTTGATGCAACAATGGGCGGTGTGTCGGGCGTGCAGCTGACAAGCGCTACTAGCCCCATTGTCGCCACTGCGGTGCCGACTTTTATCCATGTCATCGCAGTGGCGTTCATTGCTTATTTGATCAAAGACTTGACCTTGGCGGCCGTATCCTCGGCGGTGATCCCGAATTCCTTGTACAGACGCTCGGCCGGGGCAGATGCGCCAAAGCCGTGCATGCCGACAAAGCCGGATTTTTCGCGCTTGCCGCGCTCGCCGAACAACCAGCGGTCCCAGCCAAAGCGGATGCCCGCCTCGATCGCGACGCGCACAGGGCCACCAGGCAGGACACGCTTGCGGTAGCTCTCTTCCTGCTCTTCGAAGAGTTCCCAGCACGGCATTGACACAACGCGGGTGCCGATCCCTTCAGCCTGCAACAGATCACGCGCGGCCAGCGCGATGCTGACCTCAGAGCCTGTGGCCAGCAGGATTGCTTGGCGCTTGCCCTCGGCATCGGCCAGCACATAGGCGCCCTGGGCGACCATGTTCTTGTTCTTATGCTCGGTGCGCACTGTTGGCAGGTTCTGACGGGTCAGGGCCAGCACGCTGGGCGTTTTCTGCGATGTGAGCGCGATTTCCCATGCCTCTGCGGTTTCCACCGTATCGGCAGGGCGGAAGACGTTCATGTTTGGCGTGGCCCGTAGCATGGCGAGGTGTTCGACAGGCTGGTGTGTGGGCCCGTCTTCGCCAAGACCGATGCTGTCATGTGTCATGACATAAGTCGTCGGCACGCCCATCAGCGCGGACAAACGCATCGCGCCGCGTGCATAATCTGTGAAGCACATGAACGTCCCGCCGTAGGCGCGCGCACCGCCGTGCAGCGCCATACCGTTCATGGCCGCTGCCATCCCGTGTTCGCGCACACCGTAATAGATGTAACGGCCTTTGCGGGTATCCGGGTGGAAGGTGCCCATGTCTTTGGTCAGCGTGTTGTTCGATCCTGTCAGGTCCGCCGAACCACCGATGGTTTCCTGCATGATCGGGTTGATGACTTCGAGAGTCATTTCGCTTGACTTGCGGGTTGCGACCGAAGGGGCGCCTTCGCTGATCTGCTTTTTCAGCGCGCGGATCGTGGCTGACAGGCGCTTGGGTGCCTCGCCTGCATAGATGCGCTTGAACTCGGCCTGTTTGTTGGCCGAGAGCGCGTTGAAACGGTCGTGCCATTCTTTATGGGCCTTGGCCCCGCGTGCGCCGATTTCGGCCCATTGCTTGAGCGCGTCAGCGGCGACTTCGAAATCACCCATCGGCGCGCCATAGGCTTCTTTCGCGGCTTTCAACTGGTCGGCGTTGGTCAGGGCGCCGTGGCCTTTGGAGGTGTCCTGTGCCGCATGGCCCAATGCGATATGGGTCTTGCAGGCGATTATCGACGGGCGGGGGTCGTTCTTGGCCGCGGTGATGGCCGCGTCGATGGCCTCTGGATCATGACCGTCGATGGACTGGACGTGCCAGCCCGAGGCCTCGAACCGCATCGGCTGGTTGGTGATGTCGGCGATATCGACGGTGCCGTCGATGGTGATGTTGTTGTTGTCCCAGAACACGATCAGATGCGAGAGTTTCTGCATACCGGCCAGCGCAATCGCTTCCTGGCTCACGCCCTCCATCAGGCAGCCGTCGCCGGCCATGACGTAGGTGTGGTGATCAATGATCTTTTTGCCCCATGTGGCGCGCTGGATTTCCTCTGCGATGGCGAAACCGACCGAATTGGCGATCCCCTGGCCAAGTGGACCCGTCGTTGTCTCAATCCCGCGCGCATGGCCGAATTCAGGGTGGCCTGCGGTGCGGGCACCCCATTGGCGGAAGTCCTTGATCTGCTCAAGCGGCATATCCTCGTATCCGGTCAGATACATCAGGGAATAGAGCAGCATCGAGCCGTGGCCTGCGGACAGGATAAAGCGGTCCCGATCTGGCCAGTGTGGTGCTTTGGGATCGAACTTGAGGTGTTTTTCAAATAGCACAGTTGCCACGTCGGCCATGCCCATCGGCATGCCGGAGTGGCCGGAGTTCGCTGCGGCGACCGCATCCAGCGTGAGGGTACGGATGGCGGTGGCTTTCATCCAGTGGTCGGGGTGTGCGGTGCGCAGGGCTGCAATATCCAAGTGATCAGGTCCTATTTACGAATGGTGAACGTCAGGCGTTGGCAGCGTCATATCAGGACCGAACCCAAGATCAAGCGTGACGGCTAAGTTACTCATATTCTTGGCACGCTGTGGTTTGCGGCAGGGCCATTGTTGGCATACGCTTGTTCTCAACAGGCACAATTCGGCTCTCTCGGCCGGGGCAGTCGGGCCGAAAAACAACTAGTTGCAAAGACGATGGCAAAGACGGGCACGCCTGTTGCGCCATGAAAGGACGGGCGGATGAGTGATATCAGTACATTGGAAAGCCGCATCACCGCAGCGCTAGACCGGATCAGGCAGGGCCTTGATGCCGCCGGTGGGCAGACTGCCGCCGATCCCGCGTTGCAAGCGGCGCTTGATCAGGAGCGCGCGCAAAATGCCGAACTGGTTGAACGTGTGCGTGTCCTGAAAGAGCGGCAGGATACGCAGGTAGCCAGCCTGACCCTGCGTGCAGAGACACAAAGCAAGCATCTGATGAAGCTGGACGAGGAGTTGCAGCAATTGCGCGCGTCGAATGTGCAGTTGCGCGAGATGAATGCAAAGCTGCGCGAGGCTGTGACCACAGGCCTTGCGCCGGAATTGCATGATGCGGCGATCAATGCCGAAATCGAGGCTCTGAGCGCACAGCGTTCTGCCGATGCGGCCGAGATTGATGCCATTCTGGACGAATTGAAGCCCCTGATCGAGGAGACATCCCATGCCGCAGGTTGAGATTGCTATCGGGGGGCGGACCTTTGAGGTCGCCTGTCAGGACGGTGAAGAGCATTTCCTGCATTCCGCTGCGGCGATGCTGGATGCGGAAGCCAGCCATCTGGCGGATCAGATTGGCCGGATGCCCGAGGGGCGCATGCTTTTGATGGCCGGTCTGATGCTGGCGGATAAGACCGCATCACTTGAAGACAAGGTGCGGCAGCTGGAAACAGAAGCGGCCAATATGCGCGCGCAGATGGAAAACCTGCAAAGCCAACCGGCACCTGCGCCCCTGCGTGTCGAGGTGCCTGTGGTGCCTGCGGCTGTGACGGATGCTTTGGCAGAGATCGCGGCGCGGGCCGAAGCTTTGGCGGATCAGGTCGAGGCGCGATAGACAAAAGGCGGGCAGGGCGCCCGCCTCTTTCTTTGTTAGCTGTTTGCTTCGCGGATCTTTTCGGCCGCGTCTTTATCGAAGGCGACACCGCTTTCTGAAAACAGCGTGTCGAGTTCGCCCGAAAGCGTCATTTCCGTGATAATGTCGCAGCCGCCGACGAATTCGCCTTTGACGTAAAGCTGCGGGATGGTCGGCCAGTCAGAGTAGTCCTTGATCCCCTGACGGATGTCGTCATCGGCCAGCACGTTCACATCGGCATATTCGACCCCCATGAAATTCAGAACGCCTGCGACACGGGACGAGAACCCGCACTGCGGCATGCTTTTGGTGCCTTTCATGAAAAGAACCACATCGTTGGTTGTGACGGTGTTTTTGATCTT
Source organism: Yoonia sp. R78084 (assembly GCF_044595625.1). NCBI lineage: Bacteria > Pseudomonadati > Pseudomonadota > Alphaproteobacteria > Rhodobacterales > Paracoccaceae > Yoonia > Yoonia sp. R78084. The sequence goes on along the minus strand of NZ_CP138993.1, from coordinate 1,648,750 downwards.
GTCTTGGGCTGTCATGTTCTTCGGTCCTCTTGCTCGGCGTCAAAGTCTTTGAAGACTTTGGGCCAAATTTTTGAAAAATTTGGGCTAGTTGGGCGCTTTGGTTGTCAAAGCGAGCGCGTGTAACTCGCCATTGCTGCCATCCATCTTGCCTTTGAGCGCGGCATAGACGGCCCGTTGCTGTTGAACGCGGTTTTTGCCGCGAAAGCTTTCGTCGATGACTTCGGCAGCAAAATGGGACCCGTCGTCACCCTGCACGTTGATTGTGGCGTCAGGGAAGGTTTCGCGCAGGAGGGTCTCGATCTCGAAGGCGGTGATAGGCATTTGCGGTCCTTTTGGTCGGTTGGTTCTAAATTAGGGCCGCTTGCGCCGGGGGACAAGTGGGGATGCCTCCGGCGGGAGTATTTTGGGCAAGATGATAATCAGGCGACCGCGTTTTCAAATGAGGTGCGGAACATCCGGCTGAGTTCTGAGAGCGGTGCGCTCTGGCTGCCAAAGGTGATCTGGTCGCCGCCCACTTTGCCCACTGTCGCCAGTGGAACGCCTGCCTGACTGGCCGCGATCATCAGTGCTTCGGCCTGATCGAAGTTGCAGGCAATCAGGTAGCGCGCCTGATCCTCGCCAAAGAGGGTTGGTGTGTCTTCGGCATCCAGCGTGATCCCGACCCCTGCCGCCTCGGCCAACTCGAAGGCCGCAAGGGCCAGACCGCCGTCGCTGAGGTCGGTGCAAGCCTTGATATAGGCGTGGTTGGCGCGGATGAAATCACCATGCGCTTTCTCTGCGGCAAGATCGACGGGAGGCGCATCGCCTTCGGCGCGACCGTAAACTTCCGCAAGCAGCGCGGATTGCCCGAGGTGGCCTGCGGTTTCGCCAAGCACCAGCAGCACATGGCCTTCGCGGATATCGCCGGTGATCATGTGATCGGGGTGGTGGATGATACCGACGGCGCCGATGGTAGGCGTGGGCAGAATGCCCTTGCCGTCGGTTTCATTATAAAGTGACACGTTGCCCGATACGATCGGCATGTCGAGCGCTTTGACAGCCTCGCCGATACCTTGGATCGCGCCCACGAATTGCCCCATGATCTGGGGCTTTTCGGGGTTGCCGAAGTTCATGTTATCGGTCGTTGCCAAGGGGGTCGCACCCACGGCGGTCAGGTTGCGGTAGGCTTCGGCCACCGCCTGTTTGCCGCCTTCAACGGGGTTGGCTTTGACATAGCGGGGGGTTACGTCGCTGGTGAAGGCAAGCGATTTCTCGGTGCCATGGACCCGCACGATGCCCGAACCGGCACCGGGTGTGCGCGCGGTGTCGCCCATGACCTGCTGGTCATATTGCTCATAAACCCATTGTTTGCCTGCATAGTTGGGGCTGTTGATCAGCGCCTTCAGCCCGTCGATGGGATGCACACCCGGCACCTCGCCCAATGGGGCCGCAGGGGGTGTGGGTTCCCACGGGCGGTCGTATTCGGGGGCAGAGCCGGAGAGGGTGGCCAAGGGCAGATCGGCCATGATCTTGCCATTGTGCTCGATGATGAAACGATCTTCTGCGATTGTTTCGCCGACGATGGCAAAGTCGAGGTCCCATTTGACGAACACGGCGCGCGCCTCGGCCTCAAGCTCGGGCTTGAGCACCATCAACATGCGCTCCTGGCTTTCGGACAGCATCATCTCATATGCGGTCATATTCTCTTCACGCTGGGGAACGGCATTCAGGTTGAGTTTCACACCCAAACCGCCCTTGTCGCCCATTTCCACGGCAGAGCAAGTCAGACCAGCGGCGCCCATATCCTGGATCGAGATCACGGCGCCGGTGGCCATCAGCTCCAGCGTGGCCTCCATCAGGCGTTTTTCGGTGAAGGGATCGCCGACCTGCACGGTGGGGCGTTTTTCCTCGATGGTGTCGTCGAATTCGGCGCTGGCCATTGTCGCACCGCCGACACCGTCGCGGCCCGTCTTGGCGCCCAAATAAACCACAGGCATGCCAATGCCGGAGGCGGCGGAGTAGAAAATCTTGTCCGCATCCGCGAGGCCTGCGGCGAAGGCATTCACAAGGCAGTTGCCGTTATAGGCGGGATCAAAGCGCACTTCGCCGCCCACGGTGGGCACGCCAAAGCAGTTGCCATAGCCGCCGACACCGGCGACCACGCCGTTGACCAGCTGCCGAGTTTTGGGATGTGCCGGCTCGCCGAAGGAGAGCGAGTTCATCGCCGCAATCGGGCGGGCGCCCATGGTGAAGACATCACGCAGGATGCCGCCGACGCCTGTGGCTGCCCCCTGATAAGGTTCAATGTAGCTGGGGTGGTTGTGGCTTTCCATTTTGAAAACCACTGCTTGCCCGTCACCGATATCAACGACACCTGCGTTTTCTCCGGGGCCACAGATCACTTGGGGGCCTGTCGTTGGCAGGGTCCGCAGCCATTTCTTCGACGACTTGTAAGAGCAATGCTCGTTCCACATTGCCGAAAAAATGCCGAGTTCTGTAAAGGTGGGTTCGCGGTCTATGATCTCAAGGATGCGCTGATATTCATCAGGCGAAAGCCCATGGGCTGCGATCAGGTCTTCGGTGATTGCTGGCTCTTGCATCTTGGTCCCCCGCGCTTGAGTCGCGCGTGTTTTACGGGGTTGCGCGTAGGAGGGAAAGAGAGCTGTTGATTTGTGCGCTTTAGAAACATGAAGATGCAGTATTTCTGGAATGCCGGCACGGACCGCACGGCCCCAAAAAAATGCCGGGCACAAGGCCCGGCGAAGTCCAACAGGGAGGTGAAGGTGATGAGCGCTATCGCATCGTCGCCTTCGAGAGATCAAATAGGGTGCGTTTTTTGACCAATCAAGAAAAAATGGGTCAAATTTTCGCAATGCCGATATGTCCTCAATGCATAGCTTGCGGCTCGGTTTACATTCGTGAGGGGCTTTGGCGTTGTTTTTGAAGCCAAATTCTCCTTAGGGTTGTCTCGGGCTAGATTTCGACCGCTACGCGCATTTTCCGCCGATGCGTGAAAATCTCGTCCTGCACGAAGTCGCGAAAGGCCGCGATGCGTTTGGATTGCCGCAATTCTTCGGGATATGCGAGGAAAACGGGCACTTCGCCGCTTTCCAGATCCGGCAGGACGCGGACAAGATCAGGGAAATCCTCGGTCAGGTAGTCAGGAAGGACGCCGATGCCGATATTGTTGATGACGCCCTGTAGCACCCCGAAATAGTTGTTTACCGTAAAGGTATTGGGAATGTCATAGGTCATCAGGTGTTGCAGCAGTGTTGCCCCCGCAGCGACCTGAATGGAATTGAGGCTTTGACAGATCAGCCTGTGGTCAGAGATATCCGATATCTCGACTGGCGCTTTGTTGGTTTCCAGATAAGTTTTCGACGCATAGAGGCGCATCCTGACCGACATCAGCCGCTTGCGGATCAGGTCTGCCTGTGATGGCTCTTTCATGCGGATCGCCACGTCAGCCTCGCGCATGGGCAGGTCAAGGACGCGTTCTTCCAGCATCAGGTCGATTTTCAGATCAGGGTAGAGTTCGTAGAGCTTGGGTAGGCGCGGGGCGAGCCAGAGCGTGCCAAAGCCGGTGGTCGTGGTGACGCGCAATTCGCCAAATACTTCTTCTTCGCTGTCACGGATGCGTGCTGAGGCGGCCTCGAGCCGTTTGTTCATGCTTTTGGTGGCGTCAAACAACAATTCGCCCTGTTCCGTCAGGATCAGGCCGCGCGCATGGCGGTGAAACAGTGTTGTGTTGAGTGATTCTTCCAGCGCACGAATTTGTCTGCTGACCGCCGATTGCGACAGGTGCAGTGTATCTCCGGCGTGCGTCAGCGATCCCGCATCCGCGACGGCGTGAAAGATTCTTAGTTTATCCCAGTCCATAACGGCCTTTTTAAAAATAATTTCTTGTATTTGATTTACAGACATTACCCGAAACGGATGTTTTTATGCAAACCACGATCTGATTTATTTTGTGCTTTGTAGGTCAGTAATTTTGACCTATAGTTGAGGGGTATTCGACGCGCGGGGAGGTGCGGGATGACCCATCAGAATGTATCGCTCAATGATCGTTATGATTTGGATAAACACCAGATTTTGCTGAACGGCACGCAGGCGCTTGTACGTCTGATGCTGATGCAGCGCGCGCGGGACGAAAAGGCGGGGTTGAATACTGCAGGCTATGTGACCGGCTACCGCGGATCGCCGCTGGGTGCCGTTGATATGCAGATGACCCGCGCACGTGATGTGCTGGAACCCGCGCAGGTTACATTCCAGCCCGGATTGAACGAAGATCTTGCTGCGACCGCCCTTTGGGGCAGCCAGCAGGCAGAGCTTCGGGGTGAAGGCAAATACGACGGTGTCTTCGGCCTGTGGTACGGTAAAGGGCCGGGTGTGGACCGTTCGGGTGACGTGATGCGCCATGCCAATATGGCAGGCACGTCGCCACATGGCGGCGTGATCATGGCGATGGGCGATGACCATACCGGTGAAAGCTCGACCACGCTGCATCAATCGGACTGGGCGATGATTGATGCCTATATGCCGATTGTGTCGCCTGCAGGTGTGCAGGAAATTCTCGATTACGGGCTTTATGCGTGGGAGCTGTCACGCTTTGCCGGTGTCTGGGTGGGCCTGAAGACGATGAAAGACACAATCGAGGTCACGTCCGTGGTAGACGGTGATCCCGACCGGATGTCCTTTGTGCGCCCCGAGCTGGATTTGCCCGAAGGTGGTTTGAATATCCGCCTTGTCGATACGCCGCAGCTGCAAGAGGCGCGGATGATTGACCACAAACGCTTTGCCGCCGAAGCGTTCAGCAGGGCCAACAAGATGGACCAGCGCAAATGGGGCAAGCCCGGTGCAAAAATCGGCTTTGTTGCGGCTGGCAAGAACTGGCTGGATTTGCAGCACGCGCTGGCATTGCTGAATATTGATGAGGCTGAGGCCGAACGGCTGGGCATCACCACCTATAAGGTAGGTCAGGTCTGGCCGCTGGATATGGCGTCGTTCCATGAATGGGCCGAAGGGCTCGACCTGATTGTGGTGATCGAGGAAAAACGCAAGCTGATCGAAGTGCAGGTCAAAGAGGCGCTGTTTGACGACCGCAACGGGCGGCGCGTTTACGGCTGGCACAAGGGCGATGAACATTCCGCTGGGCGCCGCGAAGAGGTGTTCCAGACCAAGGCGGACTTGAACCCCATCGTGATCGCCGAAAAACTGGGCGGCATCTTGGTGGAAGAGGGCTGTGGGTCGGCGGGTGTTGAGGCAGGCCTTGCGCAACTGGCCGAGGCGCGCCGCGCCGACAACGCGCCCGAGATTGCGCAGCGGTTGCCCTATTTCTGTTCGGGCTGCCCGCATAACTCATCAACCAAAGTGCCCGAAGGATCGCGCGCTTACGCAGGTATTGGCTGTCACTACATGGTGCAGTGGATGGACCGCGAAACCGTGGGCTTCACGCAGATGGGGGGCGAGGGCGCGAACTGGGTCGGCGAGGCGCCGTTCTCGACCCGCGACCATGTGTTCCAGAACTTGGGCGACGGTACCTATAACCATTCAGGCGTGCAGGCCATTCGGTTCGCGCTGATGGCGGGAACCAATATCACCTACAAGATCCTCTATAATGACGCGGTGGCCATGACTGGCGGTCAGGGCAATGATGGCGGGCTGACGGCCGATCAGATTTGCCGTGAAATTCAGGCGATGGGGGTGCGCAACGTGGCCCTTGTCTATGATGAGAAAGAAGATATCGACCTTGCACGCTTTCCCAAGGGATTGGATGTGCATGAGCGGGCAGAGATGCCAATCGTCCAAGAGAAGTTCAGCAAATACAAGGGTGTGTCTGCCATAGTTTATGTCCAGACTTGCGCTGCCGAGAAACGCCGCCGCCGCAAGCGCGGGCAGTTTCCTGATCCTGACAAGCGGGTCTTTATCAATACCGACATTTGCGAGGGCTGCGGCGATTGCGGGGTGCAATCCAACTGTGTGTCCATCGTGCCTGTTGAAACGGAACTCGGCCGCAAGCGCGCGATTGACCAGTCGTCGTGCAACAAGGATTTCTCGTGTGTCAAAGGGTTCTGCCCGTCCTTTGTGACGATCGAAGGCGCGCAAATCCGCAAGGAGGCGACAGCGGATGTTGATCTGCCCGACATGCCGGACCCTGTGCTGCCTGCGATCAATGGCACCCATAATGTCGTGATTACGGGTGTTGGTGGCACCGGCGTTGTGACCATCGGCGCTGTGCTGGCGATGGCCGCGCATATCGACGGCAAAGGGGCGGGCATGATGGAGATGGCGGGGCTGGCCCAAAAGGGTGGTGCTGTGCATATCCATTGCCGGATCGGCGAGAAGCCGAGCGATATCAACGCGATCCGTGTCGCAACAGGTGAGTGTGACGCGCTGATTGGCGGTGATCTGGTTGTCTCTGCGGGTGCCAAAACGCTGGGGTTGATGAAAACGGGGCGCACCAAAGGTGTGGTAAACAGCCATGAGATCATCACTGGCGATTTCACCCGTAATACCGAATTCCGGCTGCCAAGTGATGAATTGAAGGTCTCGCTCGGGGCGCGTTTGTCGGATGGTTTGGCGATGTTTGATGCCTCCGATCTGGCCAAGGCGCTTTTGGGCGACAGCATCTATTCAAACATGATGGTCTTTGGGGCGGCATGGCAATTGGGCGCAATTCCAGTGGGTTACGATGCGATCTTGCAAGCGATTAAGCTGAATGGTGCTGCTGTGGAGCGCAATATCCGTGCCTTCGAATTGGGCCGCTGGGCCTATCTGCATCCGGCGGATGCGCAGGCTTTGCTGACGCCGAATGTTGTAGCATTGCCCAAATCCACGGCCGAGAAGATCGCCTTCCGCGAGGCGCATCTGGTGGCCTATCAGGGCAAGCGGTTGGCCAAGCGGTATCGTAAGATGGTGGACCGTTTCATGGATGACGGGATGCGCGCTGCGGTCGCAACAGGCTATCACAAGCTCTTGGCGTACAAGGATGAATACGAGGTGGCACGCCTGCTGACGCAGACCGAAGAAAAGGCAAAAGCCGAGTTTGATGGCGATCTGAAGCTGACCTATCACCTTGCCCCGCCCATGCTGACCAAGACAGGCCCAGACGGGCGGCCTGCCAAAAAGGAATTCGGCCAGCGCATGGCATGGGCGTTTCCGAAGCTTGCGAAGCTGAAATTTCTCCGTGGTACGCCCTTTGATCCGTTCGGGCGCACAGCCGAGCGCCGGATGGAGCGCGCATTGATCAAGGAATACGAGGCGGACATGGCCGAAGTCCTGCAAATCATGCGGCCTGACACGCGGGATGCGGCGATGGCCCTGGCGGCCTTGCCCCGTGAAATTCGTGGCTTTGGTCCGGTAAAAGAGACGAATGCGCGCAAGGCTGCCAAGCGCCGCGAAGAGCTTTTGGCGGTCTTGCGGGCGGCCCCGATGCAGCAGGCGGCGGAATAGTCACTTTGTCATGGTATTTTCGTATTTGGCAGGTAAACGACCCGGAATCGTTTCTTGGATAACCCTGCCATGCCTGCAACCGACCGTGATGCCGCCCGTGATATTACCTATGCCTCGTCCGCCAAGCGCCGTTCCGGGCGTGCGGTCATCCGTGTCATGGAGAACGCAACGGGGCGCTTGCGGCTGATCCGGAAGGCGAAAGGCTATGGCGCCGAGGTCGCGGCGGGGGCGGATTTCTGGGAGGTCATGTGCACCCGCTATGGTGTCGAACTGGATGTGATTGGCGGGTCGCTTGAGAATATCCCGCGCACGGGGCCGCTGATTGTGGTGTCCAACCATCCCTACGGGATACTTGATGGGCTGATGATGGGTCGTATCCTTTGCGAGCGCAGGCAGGGCGATTTTCGTGTGCTTGCGCACCGGATTTTCCGGCGGGCGGCCGATCTTGAACGGATTATCTTGCCGATTTCCTTTGATGAGACCAAAGAAGCCGCCAAGCTGAACCTTGAAACCCGCATGAAAGCAATTGCCTACCTGCAAGAGGGCGGCGCGATCGGCATTTTCCCGGGCGGGACGGTGTCCACTTCGGCCACGCCCTTTTCCAAGCCGATGGACCCCAGCTGGCGCACCTTTACCGCCAAGATGGTGGCGAAATCCGGGGCAACAGTGGTTCCGGTGTTTTTCGAAGGGCACAACAGCCGCCTGTTCCAACTGGCCAGCCACCTGCACAGCACCCTGCGCACGGGCATGTTCATCCGTGAATTCAAGGCCAAGATCAACAAACCCGTCCGCGTAGTCATCGGTGAACCGATCCCGCAAGCGACCTTGGAGCGTTTCAAAAAAGACCCCAAAGGATGCATGGATTTTCTGCGTAAAGCCACGTATGAGTTGAGCACAAGCCCGGTGGACCCGACCCACCTGGGGCATGAGTTCGAAGCGAAATACAAGGTACGCAGCAATGGCAGTGGGCATATTCGATAGTGGTCTTGGCGGGCTTACGGTGCTGGACGCTGTGGCCAAACGCCTGCCTGATCTTCCGCTTGTCTACATGGGTGACAGTGCGCATGCGCCTTACGGTGTGCGCACGCCGGATGATATTTACAACCTGACCACCAAATCCACGCAGCGCCTGTTTGATGCGGGCTGTGATCTGGTGATTTTGGCCTGCAACACGGCCTCGGCCGCCGCTTTGCGCCGGATGCAAGAGGGCTGGGTACCCGAAGGCAAGCGCGTTTTGGGCGTGTTTGTGCCGCTGATCGAGGCCTTGACCGAACGGCAATGGGGCGACAACTCGCCACCACGCGAAGTCGATGTGAAGCATGTCGCATTGTTTGCCACACCTGCCACGGTCTCAAGCCGCGCATTCCAGCGTGAACTGGCCTTCCGCGCGATCGGCGTGGATGTCGAGGCGCAGGCCTGTGGCGGTGTTGTCGATGCCATCGAAGATGGCGATATGATCCTTGCCGAGGCGTTGGTGCGCAGCCATGTGGATGCGCTCAAGCGCAAGATGCCGGAACCTGATGCGGCGGTACTGGGCTGTACCCATTACCCCCTGATGGAAGAGGCATTTCAGGCCGCCCTAGGCCCGCATGTTAAAGTCTTCAGTCAGGCCAATCTGGTCGCAGAGAGCCTTGCCGATTACCTGCAGCGCCGGCCCGAGATGGTCGGCCCGGGGATGGACTCTGCCTTTCTGACAACGGGTGATCCGGACCGCGTGTCCAATCGGGCGACCCAGTTTCTGCGACGGAAAATCACCTTTACCGCCGCATAACCGATTTCAAGACCTTTTCATCCTGAGGGATAACCAAATGACCTATAACGTCGCCATTCTGGGCGCTTCCGGCTATACCGGTGCCGAACTTGTCCGCCTCATCGCAACACACCCCGGCCTGCAAATCGTGGGCCTGTCGGGCAATTCCAAAGCGGGCATGGCCATGGCCGATGTATTCCCGCACCTGCGCCATCTTGATCTGCCTGTACTGACCACCATTGAGGACATGGATTTCGACGGAGTCGATCTGGTGTTCTGTGCTTTGCCACATGCCACATCGCAGGCCGTGATTGCGGAACTGCCCAAAACGCTCAAAATCGTTGATCTGTCCGCAGATTTCCGGCTGCGCGACCCTGCCGATTATGAAAAGTGGTACGGCAAAGCCCATGCGGCGACCGAAATGCAAAAAGAAGCGGTTTATGGCCTGACCGAGTTTTACCGTGAAGACATCAAAGCGGCGCGGCTGGTTGCGGGCACGGGCTGTAACGCGGCCACAGGCCAATATGTGCTGCGCCCGTTGATCGAGGCGGGCGTGATTGATCTGGATCAGATCATCCTTGATCTAAAAGCGGCAGTATCGGGCGCAGGGCGTAGTCTGAAGGAAAACCTGTTGCACGCAGAATTGTCAGAAGGGGCGCATGCCTATGCGGTCGGGGGGACACACCGGCACCTTGGTGAGTTCGATCAGGAATTCTCGGCCATTGCCGGTCGGCCTGTGAAGATCCAGTTCACGCCGCATCTGATTCCCGCCAACCGCGGCATTTTGGCCACCACCTATGTGCAAGGCGATCCTGACGTTATATATAATACGTTGAAAGCCGCTTATGCGGATGAGCCGTTTATTGAGGTACTACCGATGGGACAACATCCGTCGATCAAACATATCCGGGCATCGAATTTCTGTCATATCGGTGTCGTGGCCGACCGTATTCCGGGACGCGCGATCGTGATTGCAGCCCTTGATAACCTGACCAAGGGTTCTTCGGGGCAGGCGATCCAGAACGCCAACCTGATGCTGGGCTTGCCTGAAACAGAGGGCCTGATGATGGCGCCGGTGTTCCCATGACGGGTGGTCTCAAGAGCCTCAAGAAGCGCCGCCGCGTTCAGGTCATGTCGATGGCGGGGGTGAGTGTTGCGCTCGTTCTCGCGCTTCTCTGGTTCCTGCCTGATGACAGCTTCCAGTTCTTCCGCTCGCCTTCCGAAGTCACCGAAGCACCGCCGCCACCCAATGAGCGGTTCCGCATTGGCGGGTTGGTTGCTGAAGGCTCGCTCGTGCGCGGTCAGGGCGAGCAGGTCAGCTTTTCAGTGACGGATGGTGGCGCTGTGGTGCCTGTGGTCTACACCGGCATCCTGCCTGATCTGTTTGAAGAGGGTCAGGGCATGGTTGCGCAAGGGAACTACATCAACGGTCGCTTTGAAGCCGTTGAAATTCTTGCAAAACATGATGAGACCTACATGCCTTCCGAGGTGCTCGATGCGCTGAAGGAACAGGGTCTCTATGTTGATCCGGACGGTGCTATCGTCACGAATTAACGAATTGAGAGCAGGCTTTGCCCCATCCATACGGAAGGGGCGAATATGCCGACAGTCACCGAAATTGCCACAGATATCGTGGACCGCGAAGGCGGCTATGTAAACGACCCCGATGATCCCGGCGGGCCGACCAATTTTGGCGTAACAGTACATACCATGCGCCGTTTGGGGCTTGATCTGACGAAGGACGGCCAGATTGACAGCAGCGATGTGCGCGTGCTGACACGCGCCCATGCGGTGTCGATTTTTGTGGAACATTATTTTCGGGGGCCACGGATTGACCGTCTGCCTGTGCCGCTTCATGCCAGTGTTTTCGACATGTATGTGAACGCAGGGGCCAATGCGGTGAAAATCCTGCAACGCTTGCTGCGTGATATGCGGATTGAGGTGACCGTTGACGGGATCATCGGGCCTAAAACGATAGCGGCGGCCCGTCAGGCGATGGACGCTGCCCCCGATCATCTGGTTGATGCCTACGGGATTGCGCGGCGCAACTATTACTATGATCTGGCCGACAGGCGTCCGGCCAGCCGCAAATATGCGATGCGCCGTGACGGGGGCAAAGGCGGTTGGATCAAGCGGGCCGAGGAGTTCATCGCCGCCCGCTATCACCTGACAGAAGCACAACATAAAGCGAGGGTTGCACAATGGGTCTGATTCCAACCGTGATGTCGTTTCTCTTTGGTGATAATCGCAATGTGATCGTCGAGACGGCACAGATATTCCGTGAAAACGCGGAAAACGGGGCGGTGCGGGATGCGTCGGCACGCACAGACAGCCTGACACAGCTTGCCGCCGAGTTTGCGCGTCCGCAGCGCGGGCTCTTTGACCGGATCGTTGACGGGCTGAACCGTCTGCCGCGTCCTGCGCTTGCGTTGGGGACAATCTGGCTCTTTGCGATGGCGTTGCAAAACCCCACGCAGTTTGCAAAGGGGATGGAGGGCCTTGCGCTGGTGCCGGAACCACTCTGGTGGCTGATGGGGGCGATTGTAAGTTTTTATTTTGGCGCACGCCATCAGGTGAAATCGCAGGAATTTCAACGCTCTGTGGTGCAAAGCCTGAGTGTGTCAAAGGCGCTGCAGGCTCCGTCTGCACGGCCCGCCGATAATCCGGCACTGTCGGAATGGCAGGCCAAAAATGGAGAATAACTGGGCCAGCCAGCTCGAGCGCCGTATCGTCGCGCTTGAGATGCGTAATGCGGTGGATGAGGTGCACAGGGCCAATGTGGCCCGCCGTCTTGGGGCGATTGAAGACACGCTCAAATGGTTGGTACGGCTGGTGGTTGGCGGGCTGTTGATGGCCGGGCTGACCTATGCTGTGGGCGGTGGTCTGGCGCTATAGGCCTGCGCCAAAATGTACCGCATATGTGACCGCTCGGGTATGTTGCCTGCCAGATAAATGCGTTATCTATAGTTCATGTTGATAGAACTTGGACACTTCGCTCTGATTCTGGCTTTTGGCATTGCCATTTTCCAGATGATCGTGCCGATGATCGGCGCGCACCGTGGCAACGCAAGCTGGATGGCTATGGCCGAACCCGCGGCCACCGTACAATTCCTGCTCACCGCATTTTCCTTTGCGGTGCTGACATGGGCCTTTGTGACATCCGACTTTTCGTTGCAGCTGGTCTATCTGAACTCCCACACCGACAAACCGATGATCTACAAGATCACGGGTGTCTGGGGTAACCATGAGGGCTCGATGCTGCTCTGGATGGTGATCCTGACGCTCTTTGGCGCGTGCGCCGCTTGGTTTGGTGACGGTTTGCCGGCGCGATTGCGCGCAAGGGTGCTGTCGGTGCAGGCGGCAATAGGTGTCGCGTTTTTCGCTTTTGTTTTGTTCACCTCGAACCCGTTCCTGCGGTTGGAAGTTCCACCCCTGAACGGGCGCGACCTGAACCCGCTTTTGCAGGACCCAGGTTTGGCCTTTCACCCGCCGTTCCTGTACCTCGGCTACGTCGGCCTGAGCATGTCTTTCTCTTTCGCGATCGCCGCACTGATCGAGGGGCGCGTCGACGCCGCCTGGGGCCGCTGGGTCCGTCCGTGGACCTTGGCGGCCTGGATGTTCCTGACCGTTGGCATCGCGCTCGGCTCCTGGTGGGCCTATTATGAGCTGGGTTGGGGTGGTTTCTGGTTCTGGGATCCGGTCGAGAACGCTTCTTTCATGCCTTGGCTGATCGCAGCCGCGTTGCTGCACTCGGCCATTGTGGTGGAGAAACGCGAGGCGCTGAAAAGCTGGACAATTCTGCTGGCGATCATGGCCTTTGGCTTCTCGCTGCTTGGTGCGTTCATTGTACGCTCGGGCGTGCTGACCTCGGTGCATGCTTTTGCAAACGACCCGGAGCGGGGCATGCTGATCCTGATCATTCTCGCGGTATTTCTTGGGGGTGCGCTGACACTCTTTGCCTTCCGTGCAGGCGCGATGGAATCAAAAGGCGTCTTCTCGACCGTCAGCCGTGAAAGCGCGCTGATCCTGAACAACATTCTGTTGTCAGTAAGCTGCTTTGTAGTGTTCATCGGGACGATCTGGCCACTGGTGGCCGAGATGCTCTTTGACCGGACGCTTTCCGTGGGACCACCGTTCTTTGACGCGGCCTTTACACCCTTCATGGTGGCGCTGGCGATTGTCTTGCCGCTCGGGTCGCTTCTGGCATGGAAGCGCGGAAATCTGGCGCGGGCGTCAAAGTCACTGGTGGGTTGGCTTGTGCTATCTGTCGCCATTGCGGCACTCGTCTACGCTGTACAGAGCGGCAACTCGGCCTTGGGGCCGGTTGGTGTGGCGCTTGGTGTTTGGGTCGTCGGTGGCGCACTTCTTGATCTGTGGTTGCGCAGTGGCCGTGACGGTTTGATGTCGCGCCTGCGCCGCATCGCGCGCTTGCCGCGCGCGGATTGGGGCAAGGCGACGGCGCATATCGGGATGGGTGTGACGATCTTTGGCATCGCCGCGATGCTGGCGTGGCAAAAGGAAGATATCCGCGTGGCCCAGATCGGCGACGCATGGACCGTTGGCCAGTTCGAGTTCCGTCTTGATGACGTCAACCAACTACAAGGGCCGAACTATATGACCACGATGGCCGATATGTCGGTCTGGCGCGGCGATAGGCAGGTCGGCGATCTGCACCCTGAAAAGCGGTTCTATCCTGTCGCGAACATGCCCACGACCGAAGCCGCGATTTTGAACGGTTTTGTACGCGATATCTATGTTGTCGTAGGTGATCCGCAGGCAAATGGCGGCTGGGCGGTGCGCGTGTACCTCAAACCCTTTGCGAACTGGATTTGGGGCGGCGCGATCCTGATGGCGCTTGGCGGCTGCTTCTCGCTCTCTGACCGGCGTTTGCGGGTGGGCGCGGCTTCTGCCAAGAAAACCCCTGTCGGGGCGGTGCCTGCGGAATGAAGCGTCTTTTGCTCATTCTTCTTCTGCTCGGTGGGCCTGTCTGGTCCGTCGAGCCCAGTGAAATCCTTGACGATCCTGTTCTGGAAGAGCGCGCGCGGGATCTATCGCAAGGCCTGCGTTGTCCGGTTTGCCGCAACGAGAATATTGATGCCAGCAACGCGGCCCTGGCCAAAGAACTGCGGATCGTGCTGCGTGAACGACTGGTTGCCGGTGATACAGACGAAGAAGCGGTTGATTTTCTGGTTGCGCGCTATGGTGAGTTTGTTTTGCTGCGGCCGACGACCGAGGGTGCCAATATCCTGCTGTGGCTTGCGGCACCTGTGCTGCTGCTGATCGCACTGGGCGTCGGGTGGTCCACCATTCGCGCCAAACGCGAAACAGCGCCAGCCTTATCCGAGAGCGAACAAGCGGAACTGGAGAAAATACTGCGGTCGTGACGTGCCGTAGTGCTTTCCTAAACGGATCAGTTCACTAGAGTGTCGGGAAACTGTTAAGGGATCCCGCTCATGGACTATCAGGCCATTCACTTCGCCATTCGCAATTCTATCGCAGAGATTACGCTGAACCGCCCCGACATGATGAATGCGCTCAACACACAGATGCGCGCCGAGATCACCCACGCCTTCAAAGCCGCTGAAAAAGATGCGCGGGTGGTTGTCCTGACTGGGGCGGGCAGGGCGTTCTGTTCCGGTCAGGATCTTGGCGATGGCGGGAGCGCGGCGACGCTTGATCTGGAACGCACCCTGCGTGACGAATATGTGCCGATGCTGAAGGCGATCTTCGATTGCCGTGTCCCGACAATCGCGGCGGTGAACGGTCCCGCAGCCGGGGCCGGAGCGAACCTCGCACTGGCGGCGGATGTGGTCATTGCATCCGAGGATGCGTATTTCATTCAGGCCTTCACCCGCATCGGCCTGATCCCTGATGCCGGCGGCACCTATTGGTTACCGCGCCAGATGGGTGCTGCCAAGGCGATGGGGGCCGCCCTTTTTGCCGACAAGATCAGCGCGCAACAGGCGGAGCAGTGGGGAATGATCTATGAAACCGCCCCCGCCGCGACATTCAAAGACCATGTGGCCGGGCGCGCCGCCCATCTGGCACAGGGTCCGACGGTGGCTTACCGGCAGTTGAAAAAGGCCATTCGCGGGTCGTTCGAGAACTCATTGGACGAGCAACTGGCGCTGGAGGCAAAACTGCAAGGGCGCTGCGGCAAGACGCGTGATTTTCAGGAAGGTGTTGTCGCGTTCCTGGAAAAGCGGAAAGCGGTCTATGAAGGCCGCTGAAGCGCGAAATACACGCTGTCTGACCATTCCCCGTTTATCCAGTATGTCCGCTCTGCCCTGTGGGTTTCCTTGAACCCCAGTGATTTGAGGATACCAACAGAAGCTGCATTTCTGGGGTCTACTTCAGCGGTGAGTTGCGCGTGATCCGTGATGGCAAAGAGGTGCGGAATAATCGCGCCCATGGCCTCGGATATGATGCCTTGCCGCCAATAATCCGGATGCAGGATAAAGCCCACCTCATCGGCTTGATGCATGCCTGCGGTCCCGATCACGCGCCCGTCCTTTTCAATCACGAAGTAGGTCAGCAACCCGTCGGCATGGGCGATCAAACGGTCAAGGTTTTTCTGCGTGCGTGCGGGGCTGTCATGGGGTGGTGTTGACCAATAGCGCATGGCGCGCGGATCACTGAAGATCACATAGAGGTCCATCAGGTCGCCTTGCCCCGCGGCGCGTAGGGCCAAGCGTTTGGTCACAAGGGGCATGATTGAAAAGGGCCGCCCGAAGGCAGCCCCAAAGTCTTAGCGTTTTTCGATATCGACATATTTGCGTTCCATCTCGCCCAGATAAAGCTGGCGCGGACGGCCGATCTTCAACTGTGGATCGGCAAGCTGTTCGGCCCATTGCGAAATCCAGCCCACGGTACGGGCAACGGCAAAGATCGGGGTAAACATCGAAGTCGGGAAACCCATCGCCTCAAGGATGATGCCGGAATAGAAGTCGACGTTCGGGAACAGCTTCTTTTCGGCAAAATACGGATCGGCCAGCGCTTGTCTCTCAAGCTCTTTGGCGACTTGCAGCACGGGGTTGTTTTCGACACCCAGAAGCTCCAGCACCTCATCGGCACTTTGCTTCATCACAGTCGCGCGTGGGTCAAAGTTTTTATATACACGGTGGCCAAAGCCCATCAGACGGTATGGGTCGTTCTTGTCCTTGGCGCGTGCAATAAACTCAGGAATACGGTCGACGGTGCCGATTTCCTTGAGCATCTCAAGACAGGCCTGGTTTGCACCACCGTGCGCAGGGCCCCAAAGACAGGCGATACCAGCCGCGATGCAGGCAAACGGGTTGGCGCCAGAGGAAGAGGCCAGACGCACGGTCGAGGTCGATGCGTTTTGCTCGTGATCGGCGTGCAGCGTGAAAATACGGTCCATCGCGCGGGCAAGGATCGGATCAACGTGGTATTCCTGCGCGGGCACAGCAAAGCACATGTGCAGGAAGTTCGCGGCATAATCCAGATCGTTGCGTGGATACACAAACGGCTGGCCGATGGAGTACTTATAGGCCATCGCCGCAACGGTTGGCATCTTGGCGATCAGACGGATCGTGGCGACCTCGCGCTGGTGCGGGTCATTGATATCGGTGCTGTCGTGATAGAATGCAGACATCGCGCCGACGACACCCACCATCGTGGCCATCGGGTGCGCATCACGGCGGAAACCACGGAAGAAGTTGTGCATCTGTTCGTGGATCATCGTGTGATTGGTCACAAGGGATTCGAACTTTTCCAACTCAGTGGAAGAAGGCAGCTCACCATAAAGCAGCAGATAGCAGACTTCGAGGTAGTGCGACTGGGATGCCAGCTGGTCGATCGGATAGCCACGGTGCAGCAGGATACCCTCTTCGCCGTCGATAAAGGTAATGGTGCTGTCGCAGGCTGCTGTGGACGTAAAGCCAGGGTCGTAGGTGAACACGTCGGCTTGGGCGTAAAGCTTGCGGATATCAATCACGTCTGGTCCGCCTGTGGGGGAGTAGACGGGCAATTCGTAAGTCTTGCCTTTGAGCGTCAGCTTCGCGGTATCGGTAGTTTCAGCCATATTTCATTCCCTTTCGGTCCTGCGACCAATTCAGTCGCAGCAGCAGCATCAATCAACATTGGTTACCAGCGGATAATCACGCGTGTATGACGCAGATATTAGCGGCTGGCATCCTGCAGGCGGGCGATGGTTTCATCTTGCCCGAGGACCAACATCATGTCGAACACACTCGGTGAGACCGCGCGTCCAGCGAGAGCCGCCCGTAAAGGTCCGGCCAGCTTGCCTAGTTTCATGTCATGAGCTTCGGCAGTGGATGCGACGATCCCTTCCAGGATGTCACGAGACCAGCTAGCATTTTGCAACTGCGGCGTCAATTCTCCCAGTATACCACGGAATACATCCGTCAGATGGGCCGCAGCCTTCTCGTCCGGCACGATCGGGCGGGACGTCAGAACAAAGTGAGCCTTTTCAATCAGTTCCGGAAAGGTCTTGGCCCGTTCTTTAAGGCAGTACATCGCTTTCAGCATGCCATCTTTTTGTGTCTCGGTCAGCGGTTCAGCCGCTGTTGCCGCAAGGTAACCGTGCATTTCTTGCAGCAGTGCAGCATCGTCCGCGACCGCAATATGCTGACCACAGATATTTTCGAGCTTTTTGAAATCAAACCGTGCGGGTGATTTGCCGATTCCGTCCAGATCGAACCATTCCTTGGCCTGTGCGTCGGTGAAGAATTCATCATCCCCGTGGCTCCACCCCAGACGCGCCAGATAGTTGCGCATTCCGGCCGCAGGATACCCCAGCGCCTGATATTCGGCAGCGCCCGTCGCCCCGTGGCGTTTTGACAATTTCTTGCCGTCAGGGCCAAAGATCAGCGGGATATGGGCCAGCACCGGTTTCGCCCAGCCCATCGCCTCGTAGATCATGTTCTGGCGGAAGGCGTTGGCAAGGTGGTCGTCGCCACGGATCACATGGGTCACACCCATGTCATGATCGTCCACCACCACTGCCAGCATATAAACCGGTGTGCCGTCCGAGCGCAGCAGGATCATGTCGTCCAACTGGTCATTGGCGAATGTGACATTGCCTTGCACCTCATCGTGCAGCGTTGTTTGTCCCTCTCGCGGGGCCTTGATGCGGATCACGTAGGGTGCATCAGGATGGTCTGCTGCGGCCAGATCGCGCCAAGGCGAGCGGAAGAGGGTGGATGTTTTCTCTTCGCGGGCCTTTTCACGGAAAGCTTCGATTTCATCTTGGGTGCTGAAGCACTTATAGGCCGCGCCTTTGGCCAGCAGTTCGTGGGCAACAGCGGCGTGACGGTCGGCATTAGCGGCCTGGCTGGTTGGTTCGCCATCCCAGTCAAGGCCTAGCCATGTCAGACCATCAAGGATCGCCTGGCGGTTTTCGTCTGTGGAACGCGCTTTGTCTGTATCCTCGATCCGCAGCAGGAATGTGCCACCGTGTCCGCGGGCATAAAGCCAGTTAAACAAGGCCGTGCGCGCACCCCCGATGTGCAGGGCACCGGTGGGGGACGGGGCGAAGCGTGTGACAACAGACATGGGTATATTAACCTTTCGCTAACCAGCTTTCCGGTAAGATCCCGGCTTGGACGTGGGATAGAAGACTGCGGGGTGAAGGACAAGTGCGTGCGCGGATCGAAGACGCGCTTCTGGCGCAACGCGGGCAATTGATCGGCTGGGTGCCTGTGTGTCTCGGCGTTGGTATTGGCACCTATTTTGCACTGTCATTTGAACCTGGTGTCTTGCTTATGGCCGGTTTCACCATTGCTGCGGCCGGTTCGTTGCTTGCTTTACGTCTGGTGCCCACGGCTTTTGCGCCTTTGCTCATGGCCCTTGTTCTGGTGGTTGCAGGCGCGGGCGTTGCCAAGCTGCGTGTTGCGGCGGTCGAGGCGCCGATCCTGACCTTTCGCTATTATGGGGCAATCGAGGGCCGGATCGTGAATATTGATCGCTCGGCCAGCGATGCGGTGCGGCTGACGCTGGACCGGGTGGTTCTTGAACGCATGTCGCCTGACCGCACACCGCACCATGTGCGTGTGTCGGTCCACGGGCAACAACCGCTTGCGGTGTTTACCCCCGGTGATGTCATCATCCTGACGGGG
Organism: Yoonia sp. R78084; assembly: GCF_044595625.1. Classification (NCBI taxonomy): domain Bacteria; kingdom Pseudomonadati; phylum Pseudomonadota; class Alphaproteobacteria; order Rhodobacterales; family Paracoccaceae; genus Yoonia; species Yoonia sp. R78084. The sequence goes on along the minus strand of NZ_CP138993.1, from coordinate 1,629,469 downwards.
CATCTCTCACCGCCCGCAGGGCCCGCGGAGCCGGGCGGCTTTGATTTTCAACGCCATGCGTGGTTCATGCAACTGGGTGCTGTGGGCTATACGCGCACCCCGGTCCTGCGTCGGGTAGCGGCGGATAACACCACGCTTGCCGCACGCCTTTTTGCGCTGCGCATGGCTCTATCGCGCGCGGTGCAAGCTTCCATCCCGGGCGAGGCGGGGGCCTTTGCCGCCGCCATAATGACCGGTGATCGCTCCGGTATGGGGCAAGAGACGTTGCGTGATTTGCGGACCTCCAATCTTGCGCATCTTTTGGCCATTTCCGGCCTGCATATGGGGCTTTTGACGGGCTTTATCTTTGCGGTCGTCCGGTATGGTTTGGCATTGATCCCCGGCATCGCCTTGCGCTGGCCCACCAAGAAGATCGCCGCAGTCTGTGCGCTGGCCGTGGGGGCGTTCTATCTGGCCCTCTCGGGGGGCAGCGTTTCCACAGAGCGCGCCTATATCATGGTTGCGGTTATGCTGGTTGCGGTCTTGCTGGGGCGCAAGGCGCTGACACTGCGCGCAGTTGCGATTGCGGCAATTCTCGTGCTGTTGTGGCAACCCGAGGCCCTGATCGGGCCGGGTTTCCAGATGTCATTTGCGGCCACTACGGCGCTTGTCGTGGCGTTCGGGGCGCTGCGAAAGGTTGATTTGCGCCGCCTGCCGCGATGGGCGCGAGCGGTCCTGTCCGTGATCCTGTCATCCTTTATTGCGGGGATTGCGACAGCACCTTTCGCTGCGGCACATTTCAACCAGATTGCCCATTACGGATTGATCGCCAATGTTCTGAGCGTGCCGTTGATGGGCGTTCTGGTGATGCCTGCGGCGGTGCTGGCGGTCTGCCTTGCGCCCTTGGGGCTGTGGTGGATCGGGCTTGGGTTGATGGACCTCGGCCTGCGCTGGATCCTGTGGGTGGCGCGGACCGTATCCGCACAAGAGGGGGCGTTGGGGCATGTTGTGGCGCCGGATTGGTATGTCTTGCCGCTCTTGGCCATTGGGCTTCTGGCGTGTGTGCTGATCGTGGGACGCGGGCGGTTGATCGGGGTTGCCGTCGTTTTGCTGGCCGCTGCGTTTTGGCAACAGACATCGCGCGCCGCGCTGCTTGTCGCCGATAGCGGTGCGCTGATTGGGCTGAATGGAGCGGAAGGGCGGGCGCTGTCCAAGCCCACTGGCAATGGTTTTGTGGCGGATATCTGGCTTGAGAATGATGGCGCGCCCGTGGCCCAAGAGGTGGCCGCCGCGCGTGACGGGCTCTTGACCGAGGGGCGTGTCACGCGGGCCGATCTGGGTGGATGGCAGGTTTTGCAGGTATCCGGCAAAACAGCTCTCGCGGAATTGCGGGACTGTGATGGGGCCGATGTGCTGATCAGCAACGAGATTGACGCAGGGACGCGTCCCTGCGCGGTCTATGATGTGGCGCGGTTGCGCAACACGGGCGCTTTGGCACTGGATGTGGCGGGGAATGGTGACTTGCGGATCACGACGGCACATCAAATCACAGGGCAGCGCCCATGGAACAGTTGGCAAGGACCATGGCCTGCGCCCGTCACGCTCCCTTATGCACAACAAAAAAGGGCCGCCGAAGCGACCCTTCCGAGATGAATTGGAGCGCCCCTAGTAGGTGCGGATCAGGCCGACCAATCGGCCTTGGACCTTGACCTGATCATCACGGAACACCCGTGTTTCATAGGCAGGGTTCGCAGCCTCAAGTGCGATAGCAGAGCCGTTGCGGCGGAACCGTTTCAGCGTGGCTTCATGGCCTTCAACAAGGGCCACGACGATATCACCGTTATCGGCAACGGAAGTTTCACGGATCACGACGACATCGCCGTCGTTGATGCCTGCCTCGATCATCGAATCGCCTTTGACTTCAAGCGCGTAGTGATCACCGCTGCCCAGCATGGACTGCGGCACAGAGACGTTGTGCGAGGCTTCGCTGATTGCCTCGATCGGGACACCTGCAGCAATGCGGCCCATCATCGGCAATTCGATCGCACCGGATTCAACGGCCATCGCGTCAGCGGGGGTGCTGTCGGGTTTGTCCCCGTCAATGACGCGCGGCTGGAAACCGGTCTTGCCCTGCATCGCATCCGGCAGTTTCACGATCTCAAGCGCACGGGCGCGGTGCGCCAAACGCCGGATGAAACCACGTTCTTCCAGTGCGGTAATCAGACGGTGGATACCGGACTTGGAGCGCAGATCGAGCGCTTCTTTCATTTCATCGAAACTGGGCGGGACACCATCGCGCTGGACACGCTTGTGAATGAACTCCAGAAGATCGAGCTGTTTTTTCGTCAACATATGACTGCTCCGTTGCCACGTTTTGCATATGTTCTATGCATGTTCTTGTTTTGTGTCAACTGATGGCTGTTCCGTGCGGATAGTCCGGGATGCTTCCGGCGGAAGTTTGATGGGACATGGAAAGTCCAGGTTCAGAGGCGGATGATTTCGATCTGGTCGCCAGTGTCGCGGGCGGAATCGTTGATCGGGCGCACGGCAAGGCAATTGGCCTCGGCCAGCACGGTGAGCAGCGCGCTGTCCTGACGGTCAAAAATCGTGACACCCTCAGGGCCGAGATGCGCGCGCATATAGTGTTCGCGGGGCCCGTTGGCGGGGGCGGGTTTGGCGAGAGGGTGGGTTTCGCGCAGGGCAGGGTACGCGCCCAGCCCCAGCATTTTGCGGATCACGGGGGCGAGAAACACATGCCCGCAGACCATGGCAGAGACAGGGTTGCCGGGCAGGCCGATCATTGTGGTGCGGCCCATGCGCCCTGCCATCAGCGGTTTGCCCGGGCGCATCGCGACTTTGTAAAAGGCGCGGTCCATACCTTTGTCGGCGGCGACTTCGCCCACCAGATCATGATCACCGACGGAGGCACCCCCGATTGTGACAATGAGGTCTGCATCCGCGGCCAGATCAAAGGCTAGCGCGAGCAACGCGCGGGTGTCGCGCGCAATCGGGAGCAGGCGCGGGTCAGCGCCAAGCTGGCGGATGAGCGCTGCGAGCCCGTAGCTGTTCGAGGCGATGATCTGATCGGGCCCCGGTGTCTCGCCCGGTTGGACGAGTTCATCGCCCGTTGCGATAATGGCGACCGATGGCCTGCGGGTGACAGACAAGGTCGCGATGTTCATCGACGCGAGCAGGGCGATATCGGACGGGGTGAGCACACGCGGCGCGCGGATGGCATCACCCGCCTTGAAATCGGCACCGGCAGGCCGCACGAAGGGGGTGTCAATGGCGCTGTCATCAAGGGTGATTGTATCGCCCTTACGGGTGACATTTTCCTGGATAATGACGTGATCTGTCCCGTCGGGCAAAGGGGCGCCGGTAAAGATACGCACGGCCTGCGCCGGACCAACCTGACCTTGCCATGCATGGCCAGCGGCAGCCTCGCCGATGACTTCATAGGTCTGGCCGGTTCTGATCGATGTGGCGTCGACCGCATAACCATCCATTGCGGAGGCGGCGAAAGGAGGCTGGTTGCGTGTGGCATATACGTCTTTTGCAAGCACGCGGCCATGCGCCTTGATCAGCGGGACGTCTTCGGCGTCCAGCGGTGAGGTGAGCGCGAAGAGATGGGAAAGGGCCTCGTCGACCGAAATCATGGGTTTTCGAACCGTCCCGATTTGCCGCCGTCCTTGAAGGTGAGCCGCACACCGCCGATTTCCATATCTTTTTGTACGGCTTTGACCATGTCGTAAACGGTCAGGGCTGCGATGTTGACGGCTGTCAGCGCCTCCATCTCGACACCGGTTTGACCGCCGGTTTTGACGGTAGCGGTAATCCGGATGCCGGGCAGGGTGGTGTCCGGGGTCAGATCAAGCGCGACCTTTGTGATCGGCAAAGGGTGGCAGAGCGGGATCAGATCGGCGGTTTTCTTGGCGCCCATGATTCCTGCGATCCGCGCGATGCCCAGCACATCACCTTTGTCGGCGCGGCCTTCGGTGATCAGAGCGAGCGTCGCGGGCGTCATCCTGATATAGCCTTCCGCAATCGCCGTGCGCGCGGTCACGGGTTTGTCCGAGACATCAACCATATGCGCTTTGCCGTCGGAATCGAAATGCGAAAGCCCTGACATCACAGGCGCCCTGTGGCGGGATTGGCAAGCAGGGTGCGGGTGGCTGTGGCCACATCATCCTGCCGCATCAGGCTTTCACCGATCAGGAACGCACGCGCGCCGTAGCGGGCCATATCAGCCAGTTCCTCGGGTGTGTTCAGGCCGCTTTCGCAGACGATCATGCGGTCTGCGGGCACCAGTTTTGACAGGGTGCGGGTGGTATCAAGCGTGGTTTCAAAGGTTTTGAGGTTGCGGTTGTTGATCCCCATCAGCGGAGACTTCAACAGCGTCGCGCGTTCCAGTTCTGCCGCGTCATGCACTTCGATCAGCACATCCATATCCCATGCAAAGGCGGCCTCTTCCAACTCTTGCGCCTGGGCGTCGCTCACGCTGGCCATGATGATCAGGATGCAGTCGGCGTGCAGGGCGCGGGCCTCGGCGACCTGATAGGTGTCATACATGAAATCCTTGCGCAGGGCGGGTAGATCGACGGCGCTGCGGGCCGCGGTCAGATAGCTGTCGTCGCCTTGGAAAGAGGGGCCGTCGGTGAGGACGGACAGGCAGGTGGCACCCCCGTCGGCATAAGCCTTGGCGAGCGCGGGCGGGTCGAAATCGGCACGGATCAAGCCCTTTGAAGGGCTGGCTTTCTTGATTTCTGCGATCAGGCCATAACCTTCACGTATGGCGCCTGCCAGCGCATCGGCGAAACCGCGTGTCGGCGGGGCTTCTTTGGCGCGGGCTTCGACCTCGGTCAGAGGAACCGCTGCTTTGCGCGCGGCCACATCGGCGAGTTTGTAGGTTTTGATCTTTTCGAGAATATCGCTCATGGGTCCGCCCAGTTGATTGGCTCTTGGCCTTGTTCAATAAGCCACTGGTTCACCTTTGAAAATGGGCGCGACCCGAAAAACCCGCGATGTACGGAAAGCGGGGACGGGTGCGGCGCGCGCAGGATCAGGTGATCGGGGCCAAGGTGTTTGGCATAGGCCTGTGCAGGTGCGCCCCACAGGATAAAGGCGCGGGGGTGATCGTCGAGACGTTTCAGCGCTTGGGTGACCAGCGTTGACCAGCCCAGTCGGGCGTGGGCTTTGGGCTGGCCCGGAGGCACCGTCAGCGCGGTATTGAGCAGCAAAACGCCCTGATCTGCCCAATCCTGAAGGCTAGTCTTCGTGCGGACATGGCCTGTATCGCTTTGAATTTCTTTGAAAATATTGCCCAGGCTGTCAAGGCGTCCGCCAAAGTCATCTGGAATAGAGAACGCCAGTCCATCGGCTTTGCCGGGGGTATGATAGGGGTCCTGGCCGAGGATCACGACACGGGTCTCATCGGGTTGGGTGCGTTTGAGGGCGGCAAAGGTCAGCGCGGGGGGCGGCAGCACATCCCCCTCAATCCGGGCGGCTATCTCCGGCAGGTCCTGTGTAAAAAACGGCAGATCATCCCACGCGCCAAGATCGGTCAGATCAAACATCACGCGGCAGAGGTAATCCGTGCCAGTGTTGCGAGCGCCTTTTTGGCTTTGCCGCTGTCGATGCTGTCGCGGGCGATTGCAACCCCTTCTTTGAGATCGCCTGCTTTGTCGGCCACGACCAAGGCGGCTGCGGCGTTCAAAAGCACGGCGTCACGGTACGCGCCTGTCTCGCCATCGAGTAAAGCAGAAAGGGTCGCGGCATTTTCTTCGGGCGTGCCCCCGATGATATCGCGGAAACTATGGACCGGAAGGCCCGCATCCTCGGGGTGGATTTCGCGGGACCTGATCTTGCCGTCCTCAAGGGCCGCAACAGCCGTGGGGCCGCAGATCGTGATCTCGTCGGTGCCGTCGCTCCCGTGCACGAGCCACGCTTTTTCGGTGCCAAGCTGTTGCAGGGTTTCGGCCATGGGAAAGATCAGGTCAGGAGCGAAAGCGCCGGTTAGCTGGCGCTTCACGCCTGCGGGGTTAGTCAATGGTCCCAGTATGTTAAAGATCGTTTTTGACCCTAATTCGACGCGGATGGGTCCCACATGTTTCATCGCCGGATGGTGTATCGGCGCCATCATAAAACCAATGCCTGCTTCTGCGATCGCTTTCTCTACCACCTCAGGGCCAACCATGACATTGATGCCGAGCGCACCCTGTACGTCTGCGGTGCCCGATTTCGAGGACAGGTTGCGGTTGCCGTGTTTGGCCACGGGTACGCCGGCACCAGCCACAACAAAGGCGGTCGCGGTCGAGATATTCAACGTGTGTTTGCCATCACCACCGGTGCCGACGATATCCATCGCACCTTCGGGGGCTTTGACGGGGATGCAATGCGCGCGCATCACTGCGGCGGCTGCGGCGTATTCGGAGACAAATTCGCCGCGCGCACGCAGCGCCATCAGAAACCCGCCAATTTGCGCAGGGGTCGCGGCCCCTTCAAAGAGATAGCCGAAGGCCTCTTCCGCCTGCGACCGCGACAGCGGGCCTTCGGAGGCTGCGAAAATCAGCGGCTTCATTGCGTCACTCATGCGGGCACCTTCGTGTTGGCAAGAAAGTTCTGGAGAAGCTGATGGCCGTGTTCGGACCGGATGCTTTCGGGGTGGAATTGCACGCCGTGGATCGGCAGGTCGCGGTGTTGCAGGCCCATGATGGTGCCGTCTTCCAGCTCTGCCGTGATCTCAAGGCAGTCGGGCAGGGTGGCGCGGTCCACCACCAGCGAATGATAGCGCGTGGCCTCAAACGGGCTTGGCAATCCGGCAAACAGCCCTTTGCCGGTATGATGCATCGCACCCATTTTGCCGTGAACGATCTCATGGCACCGCACGACATTGCCGCCGAAGGCCTCGCCGATTGCCTGATGCCCAAGGCAGACACCCATCAGCGGCATCTTCACCTCAGCTGCGGCATGCACGAGCGCGAGACAAATCCCCGCTTGGGCCGGATCACAAGGGCCGGGCGACAGCATGATTGCTTCGGGGCGCATGGCCATCGCTTCTTGTACATCAAGCGCGTCATTGCGTTTGACCACGACTTCCGCACCCAGCTCGCCCAGATAGTGGACCAGATTATAGGTAAAGCTGTCATAGTTATCGATCAGAAGCAGCATAGTAAAAACCCGCGCATGTGACAAAAAGGGCTACCGTTTCCGGTGAAGTGAACGGTATAAGCCCGCCATACATGGGCCGGGACGCAAGGGCACGTCAAGGTCGAAGAAAAAGGTGTGGGCAGATGAAGGGCTATGTAAAGGGCAGTCTCTGGGGGCTGATTTGCGGCTGCGTTGGTTTGGGTATCGTCTCGCTTGCCAATGAACAGCCGGATTTTGCAACCGGCCCTGCCGAACCGCAGTTGGCATCGCCTGACATGGTCCCTGCTGTGACGACAACGCAACTGCCCGTGCCGCTCCCCAGCAGCCCTGAAGATGTGCCGAATTTTGCAGACTCTGTCCCGCTGAGCGTTGCGACGCCGGATAGCGAGACCCCACCGGAGGTGTCGACGGAAACCGCCGAATTGCCCGTCGTAACGGCCGTGGAAGAGCCAGCGCCGCAAGCGGCAACGACGGCCACAGCACCTGTCTTGGCGGATGATGCCGTTGAGGCACTCGACGTGGCCCCGCCTGTGACCGCCGCACAGGATGATACACCAGCCGCTGTTGCGCCGCCTGTGATTGTTGTCGAGGATCAAGCCGAAGCGGTTGCTGCGGATGCTGAAACTACAGCGACCGCGCCAGCGGCAGAGCCCGCGCCTGAACCGCAAGAGGCGGCACCGGCAGCAGAGGACACCTCGCAAAACGAAGTTGCCGAGGTTCCGCAGGACACGCCGATGGAAGTTACAGCAAGTGATGAGCCTGTGAGCGAAGCTGCAGTTGAGACCGCGCAGGCTCCTGTCGCAGCCGAGACCGTCATGGTAACGCCGGAAGAAACACCTGTGCCCGAGCAAGAAAACACTGCCCCAGAGGACGAAGCGACGGTGCCAGAGCAAGCACCCGCCGCGTCAGACCAGCAGGTGATCGTGGCGCAAGCCTTGCCACAAGCATCAGGCGGGGTGCGGATCAACCGTCCGGGGGCAGAGCCGGAAGAGACCGAGACCGTCGCACCGACACCCGCCGAGGCCGACGTATTGCCAGATGATGCCCCTGCCTTGTTGCGCTTTGCGGCACCGTTTGAAGCGACAGAAGGCCTGCCGAAGATCGCCGTTGTGCTGGTCGATACCGATGCGATGGTGGATGCGGCTCCTGCACTCGCGGGCCTCGGTTTTGCGCCGACAGTTGCGATCAACGCGCTGGCCGACGGGGCAGGCGAGAAGATGGCGGCCTATCGCGCGGCGGGGCTTGAGGTGGCACTTCAGGCTGATCTTCCCTCGGGTGCGCGCCCTGCGGATGTGGAAGTGGCCTTCGAGGCGGCGTTCCAGCTCTTGCCCGAAGCCGCGATGCTGTTTTCATTGGGCGCAGGCGCGATCCAGGACCGCGCCGTCACTGCGCAGGTGATGCAGATATTGGCGGCTGACGGCCTTGGCTTTGTCACCGTCCAGCGTGGGCTGAGCGATGCGACACGCGCGGCGGAACAGGCCGGTGTGCCTGCCGCGACGATCCTGCGTGATCTTGATGGCGCGGATGAAGACAGCGGTGCCATTGCGCGCGCGTTGGATCAGGCCGCGTTCCGTGCGCGCCAGACCAGTGACGTTGTGATCATGGGGCGGATGACGCCGGACACACTCGCAGCGCTGCGCGACTGGGCGGCCGGGCTTGACCAGTCCACGCTTGCGATAGCGCCCGTCTCTGCGATCCTGCTTTCACAGGACGAATAAGAGCCAACGCCGGAGTTTCAGCCGGTAATGCGCTAGTTACCGCTGCCGCGAAACATCGTGGCGTCGGCGGCGGCCTTGCGGATGGCGTTCGATTTGTGAACCGTTTCCTGATATTCCGCCTCGGGGTCGCTGTCGTAGACCACACCGCCACCGGCCTGAATATATAGCTTTTCGTCCTGCAACACGGCGGTGCGCAGCGCGATACACATATCCATATCGCCGTTGGCGCTGAAGTATCCGCACCCGCCGCCGTAGACGCCGCGCTTTTCGGGTTCCAGCTCATCGATGATCTCCATCGCGCGGACCTTGGGTGCGCCCGAGACCGTGCCGGCAGGCATGCCTGCAAAGAAGGCGCTCAGCGCATCCTGATCATCGGCCAATTCACCCACCACGTTGGACACGATGTGCATGACGTGGCTGTAACGCTCGACGATGAATTGCTCGGTCGGGCGGACGGTGCCGATTTTGCTGACCTTGCCGGTGTCGTTGCGGCCCAGATCAAGCAGCATCAGATGCTCGGCCAGTTCTTTCTGGTCGGCCATCAGATCGGCTTCGTTCGCGTTGTCTTCTTCGGGGGTCGCACCGCGTGGGCGGGTGCCTGCGATAGGGCGGATCGTGACCTCTTTGCCGAAGACACGGACAAGAATTTCAGGGCTGGCCCCGATCACCTGAAAGCCACCGAAATTAAAAAAGAACATGAAAGGCGACGGGTTTGTGCGCCGCAGTGACCGGTAAAGCGCGAAAGGGGGCTCCACAAAGTCCTGCGTCCAGCGCTGGGACGGGACCACCTGAAAGATGTCACCGGCGCGGATGTATTCTTTGGCCTTCTCAACAGCGGCCAGATAGGCCTCATGCGCGAAATTCGATACAGGCGGTGCGACCTGTGCAGGTTCGGCCAGATCACGTGCTTCGCTGGGCATCGGGCGCTCAAGGGCGCGCTGTGCGTCCATCACACGCTCTGCTGCTTGCGCATAGGCCGCGCGGGCGGACACGCCCGGCGTCACATAGGCGGGCGCCACAAGGATTACATCGCCTTTGACCCCGTCCAGCACTGCAACAACCGAAGGGCGCAGCATCATCGCATCCGGCAGGCCAAGGGGGTCAGGGTTCATATCGGGAAGATGCTCGACCAGACGGATCATGTCATAGCCCAAATACCCGAAAAGCCCCGCAGATGCCGCAGGCAGGCCGTCAGGCAGATCAATGCGCAATTCGGCGATCAATGCCCGCAGGGCAGTCAGCGGGTCATCGGCCATGTCTTCGAATGCATCGTCATCAAAGCGGGCAGAGCGGTTGACCCGCGATGTGGTGCCGCGACATTCCCAGACCAGATCGGGGTTCATACCAACGATGGAATAGCGCCCGCGGACTTCGCCGCCCGTCACGCTTTCGAGCATGAAGGCGTTTTTGCCCGCGCCGGACAGTTTCAGCATCAAAGAGACAGGCGTGTCCAGATCGGCTGCGATCCGTGTGTAAACCACTTGACTAGCGCCCGCGTCATAGTGTGCGGCGAAACTGTTGTAATCGGGCAAGAGTGCCATAGGGCCGCCTTAGAATTGCGCGTTGACCGCGTTGATGGTTTGCTGGTTCAGCAATGTCTCGGTGCGTTGCTGCACTGATGTTGCATAAGCGTCAAAGATATCCTGTGCGATCCCGGCACGCGCGTTTTCGGCCAGCGCATCGCGCTGTGCGATGACTGACGGATCAGTCAGGTCAGGGGCTGCGATATTGTCCAGACGGACAATCAGGGCGCGATCAAAGGCGTCCACGACGCGAACCTCGCCAATCGACATGTCGAACAGCACATCATTGAAGTTAGGCGGTGTGCCTTCCACAAAGCTCCGGCGTGTCAGACCTTGCTCGATCACAGGGTCAAGGCCCAGCGTGTCAAAGCCCGTCAGGGGCAGGATATCAGCGGCAATCTCCTCGGCTCTTGCAAGGATTGCCTCCTGGCGGGCCTGGGCCTCCCACGCTTGCGCGACCGCTTCGCGTACATCCTCAAGCGGTTGCAGTGTCGGCGGGGTGATGCCGTCCAGTGTCAGCGCGAAAATACCGCCATCCGCAAGGTCGATGATTTCGGGGAAAGCACCTTCCTGCACGGTGGCCGCGGCATCGCGGAAGGCGTCATAGGCGGCAATCCCGTCAATCGTGTCTGGTGTCCAGTTCACGGTGCCAAGTTCCATTTCCGTGCGTTCGGCCAGATCGGCCATGGACGCGCCGCCCGCCAACAGGTCGATGATCGCATCGGTGCGGTCATTGATATAGTCACGTGCGGCATCTGCCGCCAATTCCTCGCGCAGGTCCGGTGTCGCCTCTTCCAGCGTCGTCACTTGCTCGGACAGCACAGCATTCATGCGGAACAGGGCAGGGCCCAGGTTCGAGTTGAACGGCCCCACGACCTCACCGGTATCGGCGGCAAAGACGCCGTCACCTGCGGCGCGCAGATCTTCCTTGCTTACATCACCAAGGTCGACGTCGGTGAGCGACAGGCCACGCTCTGCGACCAGTTCCTCAAAGGTGGCTTCGCCTGCGTTGAGCCGTGCCATTGCTTCTTCGGCACGGTCTGCATCCAGATAGACCAGACGCTCGACCAGACGGCGCTCGGGCTGGACGAATTCGGCAATCCGTTCATTGTACAGACGCTCTACCGCTTCATCAGGAACGACCATCTCGTCCAGAATCATCGTGGGCGTCAGCCACGCATAGGTAATATTGCGGGCTTCGGGCAGGGTGAATTCGGCGGGGTTTGCGTCATAATAGGCCTGCTGTGCGGCTTCCGTCGCACCCGGCACTGGCGCGGTCAGGTCTTCGGCGTCCACGACGGCCCAAGTGATATCACGGCTTTCGCTAATGTATTGCACCATGGCATCTGCATAGGCCTGCGGTGCCGGCACGCCGCTGACAACAGCGCCCTGCAGCAGGGTGCGGGCGGTTTCTTCGCGGATGCCGGCTTCGAACTCGGCTGCGGACTGGCCTGATTGCTGCAAGGCAAGGCGATAGGTCTCGCGGTTAAAGCCTCCGGCACCCTGAAAAGACGGGATCGCCCGCAGGCGTTCAAAAACGCGTTCGTCGCCGACAGAAATACCCAACTGGTCCGCTTCGTTATCAAGGGTGCGCAGCAAGACAACCTGACTAAGCGCAAGCTGGTCAATGCCGAAGGCCTGCGCCTGCTGGAAAGTAATCTGTTGGCCAAACTGGGCCGATACCGCGCGAATTTGATCGTTCAGGGCGCGCTGGTAAGAGGCGACGCTCACCTCTTTCTCACCCACTGTCCCGATGTTGCGGATGTTCCCGCTCAGGCCGCCCGAGCCAAAGCCTGCAAGGCCTACAAGAATAACGCCGACAATGATCCATGCGCCATAACGAGGTTTGTCTTTTTTAGCCATTTGTTGCCGCTCCACCCGCTGGTTTGCGTCTGAATAAGGGGCCGGACGCGGCGGTGCAAGGGCTAGAGTTCCAGCAGTGACAGCCTGTTGAAGAGCGTTTCGACACCCGCGCGGTCGATGTTGGCAAAAGCGATCCGCAACTGGCTGTCGCCGCCTGCGATATCATCGGGCATGAACATGGTGCCGGGCAGCAGCAGAACGCCGGCCTCCTTGACCAGAATCGGTGCGAGATCAGCGGAAGACATGGCAAACGGGTGCTTCACATAGGCAAAATATGCGCCACAGCCCAAAAGTTCCCAGCCTTTGTCCGCGAGCAGATGGAAATTCTCTTCAATCGCCGCGCGCCGGTCGAGGATTTCGATGCGCTCGCCGGCCAGCCACGCGCCGAGGTTCTGCATCCCCCAAAGGGCGGCACGTTGGCCCAGTTGGTTGGGGCAGATCGTGACGGTATCAAGAAATTTTTCGATTTCGGCCAAGCGGGCAGGGCTGGCGACAACGGCTCCAATGCGGTGACCGGTCAGGCGGTAGGCCTTTGAAAAGGAATAGAGCTGGATCAGCGTGTCGTCCCAGGCGGGATCGGCGAACAAATCATGTGGTGCGCCCGTGCGGCTGTCGAAGTCGCGGTAAGTTTCATCGACGATCAGGGCAATGCCATGCGCGCGGGCCAGATCACGGAAGGCGTGCAGGACGGCAGCGGGGTATTCCACACCGCAAGGGTTGTTGGGGCTGACCAAGGCAATGGCGCGGGTTTTGGCAGTGATCAGTTTCGCCGCATGATCTACTTGCGGGATCATGCCGTCGCCTGCCAGCAAAGGAACTGTTTTGACGCCCGACATATCCAGCCACATGCGGTGGTTGAAGTAGTACGGGACGGGGACAATCACCTCGTCACCCTCGGTGCAGAGTGTTGCGATCGCGGCTGCAAAGGCCTGATTGCAGCCTGACGTGATTGCAACCTGATCTGCGGCGATATTTCCGCCATAGCTGGTGCTCCACTGTGCGGCGACTTCCGCCCGCAGAGCGGGCAGGCCGAGGACAGGGCCGTAGAGATGCGCATCGGCGTCGTTCAGGACGATGTCTGCCATCGCTTCGCGCAAAGGTGCGGGGGGCGGATCGACAGGGGCCGCCTGACTGACGTTCAAAAGCGGGCGGTCAGCCGGATGGGTGACACCCGCAAGCCAGCGCCGCGCCTCCATGACAGGCGGAGGGAAAGTGGCGCTGGTGCGTGTGCCTGTCATAATGTGTTCCCGAAGTGCTGTTCAGTCTTTGCCGCGGTAGGGTTCGACGTATTGCAATGCCATGTCCCAAGGAAAGAAGATCCATGTGTCCTGGCTGACTTCGGTAATGAATGTGTCAACCTGCGGGCGGCCCTTGGGTTTTGCATAGACCGTTGCGAAATGCGCTTTGGGGTACATTTCGCGCACCAGTTCAAGGGTTTTGCCGCTATCTACCAGATCATCAATGATCAGAATCCCGGTGCCATCACCCATGAGTTCGGCATCAGGGGCCTTCAGCACGCTGGCCTCCGATTGGTCCTGATGGTCGTAGCTTTTGACGCTGATGGTATCGACGGTGCGGATATCCAGTTCGCGCGCGGCAATCATCGCGGGGGCCATGCCGCCCCGTGTGATTGCGACAACGGCGCGCCATGCGCCATTGTCGGGGCCTTTGCCGTCAAGGCGCCATGCCAAGGCACGGCTGTCACGATGGATCTGGTCCCAACTGATATGGAACCCTTTTTCATGTGGCAAACGGTCGGTCATAGCGCGCAGTCCTATTCTTTGGTGATATCGGGGGCGTCTACGGCCTTCATGCCGACGACATGATACCCTGCATCCACGTGCAGGACTTCGCCAGTTACAGCGCTGCCCAAATCTGACAACAAATAAAGCGCGGAATTGCCCACTTCTTCTTGCGTGACGGTGCGGCGCAGGGGCGAGTTATACTCGTTCCACTTCATGATGAGACGGAAATCACCGATGCCCGAAGCTGCCAGTGTCTTGATCGTGCCTGCGCTGATGGCGTTGACGCGAATCTTATCCTTACCCAGATCCTCGGCCAGATACCGGACCGAGGCCTCAAGCGCGGCTTTGGCCACGCCCATGACGTTGTAATGTGGCATGACTTTCTCGGCGCCATAATAGGTCAGCGTCAGGCAGGAACCACCATCTGTCATCATCTTTTCGGCGCGCTGCACAACGGCCGTAAAGGAATAAACCGAGATATCCATGGATGTCAGAAAGTTGCCGCGGGTGGTATCGACATAACGGCCGCGCAATTCGTTTTTATCTGAAAAACCAATTGCATGTACGATGAAGTCCAACTTGCCCCAACGCTCTTCCAATGCCGCAAAAAGTGCGTCAATCGAGCCTTCATCACCCACGTCACAAGGCAGGACAATGTCAGAGCCAACCGAAGCAGCAAGCGGGTCGACACGCTTTTTCAGCGCTTCGCCCTGATAAGAAAACGCAAGTTCCGCGCCGGCATCCGCACAGGCTTTGGCAATGCCCCAGGCAATAGATTTGTCGTTGGCGAGGCCCATGATCAGGCCACGTTTGCCCTTCATCAGTTCCGATGTCATTGCGCAAATTCCTTTGTTGTTTGCCTCTGGCTCATACTTCGTTTAGGCGATTGCGCGCGGGCCAGCAAGTATCTGAACAATGATGCAAAATGCTTGCCACTGTTCCTATTTCCCCATAGCGTGGCGGTGGGGGTTTTGTTTGGGGATCAGCTATGTCTGACCGTGGCGGCATTTTTGCGGGTACAGATCCGTTTGTTATTGCGCAGGAATGGCTTGACGCGGCGGCTGAAACGGAACCCAGTGATCCGAATGCGATCGCTCTTTCCTCGGTTGATCAGAACGGCATGCCGAACGTGCGCATGGTGCTTTTGAAGGATATCGAAGTAGACGCCTTCGTTTTTTACACTAATTATGAAAGCCAGAAGGCGCAAGAAATCGCGCAATCTGGGAAGGCTGCATTCGTTTTGCATTGGAAATCACTCGCAAGGCAGATACGGGTGCGGGGGCTTGTCTCGAAAGAGGATGGCCCAATCGCTGATGACTATTACAAGTCGCGTTCTCTTAAGAGCCGAATTGGAGCATGGGCATCACAACAGTCTCGTCCTTTGGCGTCGCGTGCGTCGCTGATGGCTGAGGTTGCAAAAGTAACGATACAAAAAGGTGCGGACCCGGAACGGCCACCTTTTTGGGGCGGTTTCCGGATTGTGCCTCTGGAAATCGAGTTTTGGTCTGATGGCGCATTTCGTTTGCACGACCGGTTTCGGTGGTCGCGCAGTGAAGTTGGCCAGGAGTGGGAGATTACCCGACTGTCACCGTAATGTCTTATGTGAAGGCTTATGGGCTAGTTTGGTTAACTCGACGTCTTGGTTGGGGCGATAGACAAATACGGATAGCGGCAAGTAAATTGCCGCTGTTCAAAAGGAAGACATGATGGAAACGCAGGATACCGGTACGCCGCGTAAGGTACTGGGCCAGGTGAAATGGTTCGATCCCACCAAGGGATTTGGGTTTGTTATCTCCGAGGAGGGCGGACCCGATATTTTGCTGCATGCGAATGTGTTGCGCAATTTCGGTCAGGGGTCCGTTGTGGACGGGTCTGAGATCACGATAATGGTGCAGGATACCCAGCGTGGATTGCAGGCAACGGAAGTGCTTTCAATCACACCGCCGGCCAGCGAAGAAGCGCTCCCGCTGCGCGATATGGTCGAGTTTACGGCCGAAGATATTGCCAGTCGGCCGATCGAGCCCGCTCGGGTGAAGTGGTTTGACAAGGGCAAGGGCTTTGGTTTTGCGAATGTCTTTGGCAATAGCGAAGATGTTTTTGTGCACGTCGAAGTGTTGCGGCGTTCTGGCTTGTCCGATCTGCAATCAGGCGAGGCAGTTGGATTGCGCATGGTAGATGGCGAACGTGGCCGCATGGCCATTGAAGTCATCGGCTGGGAGGCTGCAGCCAAGTGAAGCTAGCCAGTTTTGTGGGGGTGCTCATGGTGGCCGCTGCGCCACTTTGGGCCACATGTGCCGATGACCGGATCACGATCAGGGGCGAATTTGGTCAGGCGACCTTTACCATTGATGTGGCCGATGATGCGCGCGAACGCGCACAGGGGCTGATGTTTGTGGAAGAGCTGCCTTTGCTCTCGGGGATGCTCTTTATCTATGAGCAGCCCCAAAGCGTGAGCTTCTGGATGAAGAACACGCTGATTCCCCTCGATATGTTGTTCGCCAGCCCGACAGGTGAAATCCTGCATATCCATGAAAACGCGATTCCCGGAGACACGACGTCGATCTCGGGAGGCGAGGGTGTGCAGATGGTTTTGGAGATCAATGGCGGTCTTTCTTCCCGTTTGGGCATCGCTGCTGGCGACGTGATGCAGCACCCCAGCTTTGGGACAGACGCTATTTTGCCTTGTGCGAAAAACGAGGGCAATTAGGGCTTTTCAAATCAGTTTCGGGGGGCTAAAGACACGCCATGGTTCGGGGCGTAGCGCAGCCTGGTAGCGCATCTGTTTTGGGAACAGAGGGTCGGGAGTTCGAATCTCTCCGCCCCGACCATTTTCAGGAAAATGATCGTCTTGGATAGAACGCGGGAAGCTACAACCCGTTTGTGCGGTTTACTCTACCCTGCCTGAGGGGGTTCGGTGCTCGTGGAAGATACAACACCGTAGCGTCGAGATGCTTTGCCGAACAAATAGGGTACAACAGCGTATGCGCGCGTCATATGTTCAAGCCCGATCCCGATTGTCTTTTTACCAAGGGAACGATCGAAGGGGAGTGTCAAGGCGCCCGACGTGAGGGCGGCCAGTCCCTTCCCGATGCTTCTTATTGTGCGACGCGTGAGCATGATAGCCATGGGGCGCGGTTTTTTCAGTATGTGGTCTTTCCTATGCAGCGCGGCAATGTAATAGCCGCACATTTGCGTGCAAAGGGTCCGGTTTAAATGGTAGCGCAGTGTTAACCGATGTCCGCGTTGTTTTTCATAAACACGGGCGTTTGGCCAACCGGACAGGACGATTCCGTGCTGACGCTTAGCCCTGAGAAAGAACTCTGCGTCCTCTCCACCGATATGATTGAAATCGGGATGAAAACGTAAACCCAATCCGCCGTTACGTGCAAAGACTTCGCGCGAAATGGCATAGTTCCCAGTTGCAAGTACCCGTGGCGGTTTCCCTTCCGCTGGCTGCGCAAATTGGCGCTGAGGGATGAACGGACTGACCGCGTCAGAGAACATCAACTGGATATCGCTGAGCAATATCTTGGCCTCCATCTTGGATGTTCCCTGCATCCACTGAGCCAACCAGTCTTTGGCTACCGTGGCATCATCATCAACGCCGATCAGCCAATCGGCGCCGGTTTCTTCAGCCAGCTCAAAAAGCCGGTTGCGGGCATGAACAAGGCCTGTGCGCGGTTCGTGAACGATCCTGACATTGTAAGGGGTGCTCTTCCGGACACGATCTTGTGGAACTGAAGGTGTTGGATTGTTGTCGACGATGAGAATGACAACGTCGGCATCAATTTGGCCTGTCTGGGCGCCGATTGATTCAAGCAACTCAATCAACGGTTCAGTGCGCTGGAACGTGCAAATCCCGACAGCAACAAAAGGCCGCGAGGATATTCTCGCGGCCTTTTCGTTCTTACCAGATTCGTTCGCGCGCAATGCGAGCAAGGTTAGCGCAGGTCAGAGTAAGGGTCGCTGCCATCTTCTTCGTCGTCACCGCCGGACACAGCAACGCCGATCAGCACCAAAGCGATTGCCGCCGGGATGAGCCAGCTAGGCACGCTTGATTCTGCTGCGACGGGCTCGACCATCGGTGCAGTTTCGGTAATCGCATCGGCCAGACCGCCTGCGTATGCGGATACGCCAGCAACAAGCAGCGCGCCCAGAATGATCCAGAATTTGTTCATTGATTTTCTCCTAATCAATCGAGTTTCTTCGACATCTTGCACGTAAAGCGCACAAAGTCGCTGCAAACCGGCAAACTACACACCCAAGGCCTAGTCAATTGTTATCGCTGGCTGATCGTACAAGCTGTGACAGCCTGTGTTGATTTGACCACGTTTTTCTGTCGGGGGTTGCGCGCAACTGCATGCCCGATGAGAGCCAATAGGTCATACGGCGAAACGGAACCTTTCGCAGCGTGACTATCCTGCAACGGCCCGTCTGGGGTGCATTCCGCAGAGCCGATTCATATCATGCCTGCGCCGTGAGAGTTGACAGGTTGCTTGAAGCGGCATGGCTAAGTTTGCGAAGTCAAACAGTTTCTCGTAACGCGGCTGAATGCACAGATCTGTGGACAAGTTTGTGAGTGAATCACCTGCCCAAAAGGGCGGGCATGTGAGGACCGACAGGTCAATCAATTTAATCCACATTTTGTGTTAAAAAGCCGTTGACCCACGAGGGCTAGATGCGTCAGGTTGTGCAGGCCGACGAACACGACACAAGATGTGGTAGCGGCACGGGGACAGTTCAACAGGCGGGCGTAGCTATTCAGCGCCCAGAGACGTGCGCTCGATCTTGGATCGTAGGCAGTGTGGCGTCGACAGCTGACACGTTCTTTTCCGGATTGGTCGCGCAGGCGGCCTTGTTGAGAATTTAGCCGCAACGACGGCGCAGACTAGAATGGGGCAGACCAATGAAAATTGACCGTAATTTCACGAAAGCGAAAACAGGCGCCTATGGCGAGCTCGAGTTCAAGACGACGACGTCGGAGATTCGCAATCCCGACGGCACAGTTGTTTTCAAACTCGACAATTGTGAAATTCCGGCCGGTTGGAGCCAGGTTGCCTCTGACGTCATCGCGCAGAAGTATTTCCGCAAGGCGGGTGTGCCCTCCGAAGTGAAGCGCGTGAAGGAAAAGGGCGTGCCTGAGTTCCTGTGGCGCTCGGTTCCAGCAAAGGACGCAACATTTGGTGGTGAAACATCCGCCAAGCAGGTGTTCGACCGTTTGGCCGGTGCATGGACATATTGGGGCTGGAAGGGCGGCTATTTCACATCCGAGGATGACGCGCGCGCCTACTTCGACGAAATGCGTTATATGCTGGCGACACAGCGTGCCGCCCCCAACAGTCCGCAGTGGTTCAACACCGGCCTACACTGGGCTTACGGCATCGACGGCCCGGCACAGGGGCACTACTACGTCGATTACCAGACTGGCGAGCTGACAAAATCCGCATCCAGCTATGAGCACCCGCAGCCGCACGCTTGCTTTATTCAGTCTGTTGACGATGATCTGGTGAACGAAGGCGGCATCATGGACCTTTGGGTCCGCGAAGCGCGTCTGTTCAAATACGGCTCCGGCACAGGCACCAACTTCTCGTCGCTGCGCGGCGAGGGCGAGGCACTGTCTGGCGGTGGCAAATCATCCGGCCTGATGGGTTTTCTCAAAATCGGTGACCGCGCCGCCGGTGCGATCAAATCGGGCGGCACAACACGTCGTGCGGCCAAGATGGTGATCGTCGATGCCGACCACCCCGATATCCAGGAATTCATCAACTGGAAGGTCATTGAAGAGCAGAAAGTGGCGTCCATCGTTGCGGGCTCTAAAATGCACGCCCGTTACCTGAACGCGATCTTCGCGGCGATCAAATCATGGGACGGGCAGGAAGTTGCGGCCTATGATCCCAAGACAAACGAGACGCTGGCCGCCGCTGTCAAAGACGCGAAACGCTCTGCGATCCCCGAGACTTACATCAAGCGCGTGTTGGATTACGCCAAGCAGGGCTACACCAGCATCGAATTCCCGACCTATGACACCGACTGGGATTCGGAAGCGTATTCTTCGGTTTCCGGTCAGAACTCCAACAACTCGATCCGCGTAACCGATGCCTTCCTTAAGGCCGTTGAGGACGACGCCGACTGGAAACTGATCAACCGCAAGAACGGCGAGGTCGCCAAGATCATCAAAGCCCGTGAATTGTGGGAGCAGGTGGGCCATGCCGCATGGGCCTGTGCCGATCCGGGTATCCAGTACCACGACACGGTCAACGCTTGGCACACATGCCCCGAAGATGGTGAGATTCGCGGCTCAAACCCTTGTTCCGAATACATGTTCCTCGATGACACGGCCTGTAACCTTGCGTCGATGAACCTACTGACATTCTATTCGGACGGGAAGTTCCAAGCCGAAGACTATATGCACGCCACACGTCTGTGGACCGTAACATTGGAAATCAGCGTGATGATGGCGCAGTTCCCCTCCAAGGAAATCGCGCAGCGGTCCTATGACTTCAGAACGCTTGGTCTGGGTTACGCCAACATCGGTGGCCTTTTGATGAACATGGGCCTTGGCTATGACAGCGACGAAGGCCGCGCGATGGGTGCTGCCCTGACCGCGATCCTTTCGGGTGTCTCCTATGCCACCTCTGCCGAAATGGCAGGCGAGCTGGGCGCCTTCCCGGGTTATGCCAAGAACAGCAAGCATATGCTGCGCGTCATCAAAAACCACCGTCAGGCGGCCTTGGGCAAGAAAGACGGCTATGATGCACTGGAAGTGAAGCCTGTGCCGCTGGACCATGCAAATTGCCCTGATCAGCGTTTGATCGAACTGGCGGTTGGCAGCTGGGACGAGGCGCTGAAGCTGGGCAAAAAGCACGGCTACCGCAATGCGCAAGTGTCCGTTATCGCGCCTACAGGCACCATCGGTCTGGTCATGGACTGCGACACCACAGGGATCGAGCCGGACTTTGCGCTGGTGAAGTTCAAGAAACTGGCCGGTGGCGGTTACTTCAAGATCATTAACCAGTCGGTGCCAGCCGCCCTTGAGAAACTGGGCTATGGATCTGCGCAGATTGAAGAGATCATTGCCTATGCGGTCGGTCACGGTTCGATCGGGCAGGCGCCAGCGATCAACCACACCTCGCTGATCGGACACGGCTTTGGTCAGGCGGAACTGGATAAGGTCGAAGGCGCGCTGGCCTCGGCATTCGACATCCGCTTTGTCTTTAACCAGTGGACGCTTGGCGAAGAGTTCTGCACCAAGACGCTGGGTATCCCGACCGAAAAGCTGAACGATCCGACCTTCGATCTGCTGCGCCACCTCGGCTATTCCAAGCAGGATATCGAGGCCGCCAACGATCACGTCTGCGGAACCATGACGCTGGAAGGTGCCCCGTTCCTGAAAGAAGAGCACTATTCTGTATTCGATTGCGCCAACCCATGCGGGAAGAAAGGCAAACGTTATCTGAGCGTTGATAGCCACATCTACATGATGGCTGCGGCCCAGTCGTTCATCTCGGGTGCGATTTCCAAGACGATCAACATGCCGAACGATGCGACAATCGAGGACTGCCAGAAGGCCTATGAATTGTCGTGGTCATTGGGTGTGAAGGCGAATGCGCTCTACCGTGATGGCTCCAAACTGTCCCAGCCTCTGGCGGCAGCACTGGTCGAGGACGATGAGGACGCGCAAGAGATCCTGGAAAGCGGCAACCACCACGAGAAAGCCGCCGTTCTGGCCGAAAAGATCGTCGAGAAGATCATCGTGCAAGAGGTGCGCAACCGTGAGCGCGAAAAGATGCCCCAGCGCCGCAAGGGCTATACCCAAAAGGCGATTGTCGGCGGGCACAAGGTGTACCTGCGCACCGGTGAGTATGAGGATGGCCAGCTTGGTGAAATCTTCATCGACATGCACAAGGAAGGTGCCGGTTTCCGCGCCATGATGAACAACTTTGCCATCGCGGTATCGGTTGGTCTTCAGTACGGTGTGCCCCTTGAGGAATTCGTGGATGCCTTCACATTTACCAAGTTCGAGCCCGCAGGCATGGTTCAGGGCAACGACAGCATCAAGAATGCAACGTCGATCCTTGACTACATCTTCCGCGAACTGGCTGTGTCCTACCTCGACCGCACCGATCTGGCGCACGTCAAGCCGGAGGGCGCATCGTTTGACGATATCGGCCGTGGCGAGGAAGAGGGCGTGTCCAACGTGAAAACACCGACCGAAAGTGCGGCTTCACGCTCGCTCGAGGTGCTCAAGCAGATCTCGTCCACAGGTTACCTGCGCAAGCGGATGCCGCAGGATCTGGTCGCCTTGCAAGGCGGCGTTCGTCTGGCGCCGGTGGACAGCAGCATTGACCCTGTTGCGACCCTGCAAACCATCGTCAGCGAAAGCGTGACATCAACGACCGCCACAGCAACAATCTCGGCCCGCGACAAGGCCAAGATGCAGGGCTATGAGGGCGATCCTTGCGGCGAGTGCGGCAACTACACGCTGGTGCGCAACGGCACCTGCATGAAGTGCAACACATGCGGCGGGACAAGCGGCTGTAGCTAAGATTTTTCGACGAAAAATCTTATGCGCGCAGAAGGAATTTCGGCGAAATTCCTTCGCTGATGAAGAGCTTCGGAGCGGGTGCGCTCGCTCCGGCGCGGATTGGGCCGCAGGCAAACAAACCGAGCGGTATAATGAGTGAGCCTGATCAGCGAAACTCGGGGGGAGCATGCGCTCCCCCTTTTTTATTCTGGAGACTAGCGCGGGATATCCACGCCGGGTGCGGCGAGCGTGAAGCCTGCGAATTCAAACCCGGGTGAAACGGTGCAGCCGACGAGTGTCCAGTCTCCTGTCGTGGCCGCCATCTGCCAGTGACCTTCGGGCACGATGGCTTGCGGCAGCTGTCCTGCGGCAAGGTCCGGTCCCAGCATGTGGTCAGTGGCTGGCCCGTCAAGGGTGGGGGCCAATGACAAAACCAGCGGCGCGCCTGCGTAGTAGTGCCAGATCTCCACCGCATCGACCGCGTGCCAATGGCTGGCCTGTCCGGCCTTCAGCAGGAAATAGATGCAAGTGCCCGTGGCGCGCCCCTCATTCTCCGCGACCCAGGTTTGGCGGTAATACCCGCCTTCAGGATGCGGGGCGAGGTCGAGCTGGGCGATGATCTCGTCAGCGGTCATGTCAGGCATGGTACGTGGGGTGCTGTGTCTGGAGAATGATGGCCGTGCAGGCGCGGATCGGGGAACACCTCGACTGCGGTCTGATAGGGGACAAACCCTGCTTTCTGGTAAAAACCCAAAGCACGCGGATCGTCCCAGTTGCAGGTATGCACGAAGAATCGGCGGATCTTGCGGGCAAAGGCGCGGGCTTGCGCCAGTGCCATCATCGGGCCGCCAAGCCCTTGGCCTGTCGCCTCTTTCACGATACCAAAATAGGCCAGCTCACATTCATTCTCCGGGCGGAAATCAAGCTCGGCAAGGCCAATAGCCGCGCCGTTCTTGCGGACCACCCATGTCTCGGTCCTGTCGTCGCTCAGGATCGCCGCCAATGCAG
Source organism: Yoonia sp. R78084 (assembly GCF_044595625.1). Lineage (NCBI taxonomy): Bacteria > Pseudomonadati > Pseudomonadota > Alphaproteobacteria > Rhodobacterales > Paracoccaceae > Yoonia > Yoonia sp. R78084. The sequence goes on along the minus strand of NZ_CP138993.1, from coordinate 1,605,963 downwards.
CATCATCCATGACGAGGCGCAGGGTCCAAAGCCAAGGCTCACCGACCGCGCGAAACAGTGCGCGGTAGCTGTCGTTGTCCATCCGCTCGCGCGTGGCGGTCACCCCATCGGGAAAGGGCTTTGGCGTCATCGCGGGGGCTGTCATCTGCAGATAGGTGACAACCGCCGCGACGTGTCCTTGCGGGATAGGGTGCATCCCTTCGGTGATCATCCTTTCAGGATGCTCCGGCCAGCATAGACAGCCGTTTCGCCCAGCATTTCTTCGATGCGCATCAACTGGTTATACTTTGCCAGACGGTCGGAACGAGACAGCGAGCCAGTCTTGATCTGGCCGCAGTTGGTAGCAACCGCAAGGTCGGCAATGGTCGCATCCTCGGTCTCACCCGACCGGTGCGACATCACGTTGGTGAACTTTGCACGGTGCGCCATATCGACGGCCTGCAATGTCTCGGTCAGCGTGCCGATCTGGTTGACCTTGACCAGCATGGAATTGGCAGAGCCTTTGGCGATACCGTCGGCCAGACGGGCAGGGTTGGTGACAAAAAGGTCGTCGCCCACAAGCTGCACCTTGTCGCCAATCATATCGGTCAGCGTCTTCCAGCCGTCCCAGTCATCTTCGGACATCCCGTCTTCAATGCTGATGATGGGGTAATCTTCGACCAGTTTGGCAAGATAGGCCGCGTTTTCGGCGGATGTCAGGGACACGCCTTCGCCGACCATCTCGTATTTGCCGTCTTTGTAGTACTCAGTCGCGGCGCAATCGAGCGCGAGGTAGATATCCTTGCCCGGCTCATAGCCTGCCTTTTTGATCGACGTCATGATGAAATCAAGTGCCACACGGGTGCTGGCAAGGTTCGGCGCAAAGCCACCCTCATCGCCGATGCCTGTGTTGTGACCCGCGGCAGAGAGTTCCTTTTTCAGCGTATGGAACACCTCGGACCCCATGCGCACGGCTTCGCGGATGTTTTCCGCAGCGACCGGCATGATCATGAATTCCTGAATATCAATAGGGTTATCAGCATGTTCGCCGCCATTGATGATGTTCATCATGGGCACGGGCAGGGTGCGGGCAGAGGTGCCGCCGATGTAGCGGAACAGCGGCTGTGCGGTAAAATCTGCCGCAGCTTTCGCCACCGCCATGGACACGCCAAGGATCGCATTTGCGCCAAGGCGGGCTTTGTTCGGTGTGCCGTCCAGTTCGATCATCGCCATGTCGATGGCGACCTGCTCGGTCGCATCAAAGCCAAGGATCGCTTGGGCGATTTCGCCGTTCACGGCCGCCACGGCCTCAAGCACGCCTTTGCCCATGTAGCGGGACTTGTCGCCATCGCGCTTTTCGACCGCTTCATGCGCGCCTGTTGATGCGCCCGAAGGGACAGCGGCGCGGCCCATGGTGCCGTCTTCCAAAATCACGTCAACCTCGACGGTCGGGTTGCCCCGGCTGTCCAGAATTTCGCGGGCGTGGATGTCGATGATCGTGCTCATGGGGATGCTCCTGAGGGCGGGTGTTAGCGTTATCAGCGCTTCTATAGCGCGGGTCCGGGTTGAAGGGAAGCGCGGTGCAGGCGGGCCTCGCGCCACAAGGTATAGATGCCGGTGGCCATGATGATCGCCGCCCCGATGACCGTGGGCATATCGGGAACTTCGCGGAACATCAGATAGCCGACAATCAGTGCAAAGATCATACGGCTGTAACGGAATGACGAAATAATGCCTGCATTGCCGCCACGGGTTGCCGCGAGGATCGCGAGATAAGCAATCATGCCCACCACGATGGTGCCGAAAAGGATCAGCGATTGATACGCATCCGGCATGACAAAGCTTTGCCCGCGCAAGACTGTGACCAGCAAACCTGCTGGCACGATCAGGGCAAAGGTGTGGGTTGCAAGTTGCGGGCCATTCAGTTTCACGGTCAGGCTGCGGGTAATAAGATCACGCGCCGCAAGCCCCAGCATCCCCGCGACCGCCAGCAGGGTGGCGGGGGTAAAGCCTTCCATGCCGGGGCGGATGATGATCAGCACGCCAATGAACCCGATCACAATCGCGACCCACCGCCGCCAGCCGACCGCTTGTCCAAGAAAGAGCGCGGCCCCAAGGGTGACCACCAGTGGTGTGGCTTGAATGACCGCTGAAGCCGTTGTGAGCGGCACAAGCGCCAGCGAGGTGGCGAAAAGGATTGAGCCTGCGGTGTCGGAGGCACTGCGCAGCAGGACTTTGCGATTGAGATAGTCCGGCTGCCATAGCGCATCACCCTTGATCGCAGACCAGACCAGAAAACCGATCAACCCGCCAAAACAGGCAATGGAAATGATCTGTCCCACGGGCATATCCGCCGCCAACAGCTTGATCATGCCGTCCTCGACGGCAAAGCAGAGCATCGCAAAGACCATGAAGCCTGCGCCGCGGATATTGTCCACGCTTAGTCGTCCTTATCTGTGAGGGGAACCGCGTAGAGCTCGAGCCGGTGTCCCATCAAACGGTACCCCAGTTTCGCCGCGATCCGTTCCTGAAGCTCTTCGATTTCAGGGTCTACAAATTCGATCACCTCGCCCGAATGCACATCAATCAGGTGGTCATGGTGTTCGCGGTCCGCGGCCTCATAGCGCGCACGGCCGTCGCCGAATTCATGCTTTTCAAGGATACCGGTCTCTTCAAACAGTTTGACTGTGCGGTAAACCGTTGCCAGTGAAATCCGCGCATCGACCGCTGAGGCACGGTTGTAAAGCTCTTCGACGTCCGGATGATCCTCCGCTTCCTGCAATACCGCAGCAATCGTGCGCCTCTGGTCTGTCATCCGCAGCCCGTTGGCTTCGCAGCGCTCAAGAATGGTCGTCGTCATACCGGCCTCTTTTTGTCCTGATGTTCTGATAACGGGGCAAGCCGCCGGTTTCCAGAAGATTAGACCACAAGCGTGCCTTGCATCGTCCGTACAGCTTTGCCCGCGATCGTGACGGCAACAGGATTGCCATGGCGTGTGGTGGCGGAAATATTGGACGGGCGGCCCATCTTTTCGCCCTGCAGGATCTCAAGCGTCAGGTCTTGGCCCAGTTCCTCGGTCAGCAATGCTGCCAGCGTGGCTGCCGCACTTCCTGTGGCGGGGTCTTCGGGGATATTGTCAAGCGGTGCGAACATGCGTGCGTCAACGTGGTTGCCGTCGCGGACATAGGCATAAAGAGCGAAATCTATGCTGGCAGGGTAGGTCTTGGCCCCTTGCCGGATATGGTCAACCGAAGGCGCGCAGGCATCCAGATCGTCTTTGCTGCGCAGAGCAACCAGCACGAAAGGCAGCCCGATTGTGGCTTGCAAAGGGGCATGTGTGGTCAGATCAATCGCCGATTTCTCCAGCCCAAGCGCCTGTGCGACTAATGCCGGATCGGGGGTCGCAAGCCGCGTGAGCGGTGCGTTGATTGTGAACGCGGCGCTATCGCCTGCAAACTCACAGATGATCGGGCCAATGCCCAGTTCAAGGGTCAGCGGGCCTTCGTGGCCTGCATCGCGCAGCGCGATTGCCGTGCCGATGGTGGGATGACCCGCGAAAGGGATCTCCATTGTCGGGGTGAAGATGCGCACCTTTGCAGTATGTGCGGGATCCTTTGGCGGATACACAAAGGTCACTTCCGAGAAGTTGAATTCGCGCGCGATCTTTTGCAGATTTGCCTCGGGCAGCCCCCGCGCATCAGGAAAAACCGCGAGCTGATTGCCGCCAAAAGCCGTGTCGGTAAAGACGTCGTAGACCAGATAATCCGTCATTGCTTTACCTCTGCCTTCCGCTAGCCCAGTTGCACCAAAGCGTGACGTTTCTTACCCGCGCTCAGCTTGATCGGTGTGGCAAGCTGGCTTGCATCCACCATCAGGCCCGCATCGGTCAGCGGTTCATCATTCAACCGCGCACCGTTTTCGGCGATAAGGCGTTTGGCCTCTTTCCCGCTTTTGGCAAGGCCCGATTTCACAATCAACTGCACGATAGACATACCACCGCCCAACTCATCGCCTGTTAACGTGAGCGTCGGCAGATCATCACCGACGCCGCCCTTCTCGAAGACTTCGCGCGCGGTCGCTTCCGCTGCCTGGGCAGCCTCGGCGCCGTGCAATAGGGTTGTGACCTCATTGGCCAGAATAATCTTGGCCGCGTTGATCTCGGAGCCTTCCAGCGCGCCGAGGCGTTCACATTCCTCAACAGGCAGTTCGGTAAATAATTTCAAGAACTTGCCTGTGTCGGCATCAGTTGTATTGCGCCAGAACTGCCAGAATTCGTAAGGCGACAGCATATCGCCGTTCAGCCAGATCGCACCGCCTTGGGACTTGCCCATTTTGCGCCCGTCCGATGTGGTCAGCAGCGGTGTGGTCATGCCGTAGATTTCCTGATCCAGCACGCGCCGCGTGAGGTCGATCCCGTTGACGATATTGCCCCACTGGTCCGAGCCGCCCATTTGCAAAAGGCAGCCATAGCGGCGGTTCAGTTCAAGAAAATCATAGGCTTGCAGGATCATGTAGTTGAATTCGAGGAACGAAAGTGACTGTTCGCGGTCCAGCCGTGATTTCACGCTTTCGAAAGACAGCATCCGGTTCACGGAAAAATGCCGCCCGATATCCCGCAGGAAAGAGAGGTAGTTCAACCCGTCAAGCCATTCGGCATTGTTGAGCATGATCGCGTCTTTCGGACCGTCGCCATAGGTCAGGTATTGCGCAAAGACTTTCTGCATGCCTGCAATGTTGTCGGCAATCGCCGCATCGTCCAGCAAGGGGCGTTCATCCGCACGGAACGACGGATCGCCCACCTTGGTGGTGCCGCCGCCCATCAGGGTGATCGGCTTGTGTCCGCATTTTTGCAACCAGCGCAGCACCATGATGTTCATCAGGTGCCCGACATGCAGCGATTTGGCGGTGGCGTCATAGCCGATATAGGCAGGCACGACCCCTTTGCTCAGCGCCTCGTCAAGGCCCTGATAATCCGTGCAGTCGGCCAGAAAGCCGCGCTGCATCATGACGTTCATGAATTCGGATTTCGGATGGTAGGTCATTGGCTTGTTCCCGGCATTGTCTCGGTGCACTCTATAGTGAGGACGAAGGCATAGGGAAAGTACATGTTGCAAGATGGCGTGATCACGGTGCTTGGCACCATGTCGGGCACCTCGCTTGACGGGGTGGATGCGGCGGTTTTGCATACCGATGGCAGGCAGATTGCGGGTTTCGGGCCCAGTGCCTACCGGCCCTACAGTGCCGCAGAACAAGCGGTCCTCAAGGCGCATTTGGGCCGCTGGCAGGACGCGGATTGCAGCAAGGCGGCACAGATTGTCGAAGACGCCCATATCGCTGTGATGGCACCTTTCGCGGATATCCAGCTTGCGGGGTTTCATGGGCAGACCCTTGCCCATGATCCCGGTGGGCGCGGTACCCATCAATGCGGCGACGGGGCGCGGCTGGCGGCGGCCTTGGGGTATCCTGTGGTGTGGGATTTTCGCACCGCCGATGTGGCGGCTGGCGGGCAGGGGGCGCCGCTGGCGCCTTTCTATCACTTTGCATTGGCCAAGTGGATCAAAGCGCAAGCACCGGTCGCCTTTCTGAACCTTGGCGGCGTCGGCAATATCACATGGGTCAATCCTGCCTGCGCCGCGCCCGAAGACCCCGCGGCCCTGCTGGCCTTTGATACCGGCCCTGCAAATGCGCCGATGAATGACCTGATGCGCCTGCGCCACGGGGTGGGTTATGACGCGGACGGCGTACTGGCGGCGCAGGGGCAGGCGGATGCCGGTATCCTTGCGGCCTTCATGGCCCATCCGTATTTCACCAAATCCGCCCCCAAATCGCTCGACCGCGACGCCTTTGACGGGTTGGTCCGGGCCGTTGCGGATTTACCTGACACCGATGCACTGGCCACACTTGCCGCAGCCGTGGTGCAATCTGTGGTCGCGGCCCTGGCCCTTTGCCCCACCATGCCCGCACAGCTTTTGGTCACCGGCGGCGGGCGGCACAACAAGACCGTCATGGCCGGTTTGGCGCGGGCGCTGTCCTGCGCAGTGACCTCGGTTAAATCCGTGGGTCTGGACGGCGATATGCTCGAAGCACAGGCCTTTGCCTATCTGGCGGTCAGGGCCGTGCGAGGGTATCCGTTATCAAGCCCGCAAACGACCGCTGTGCCGACCCCGCTGACGGGTGGGCGGCTGAGCACTTAGGCAAAGCCGACAAGTATAAACGATCACGAAATCGTGCGATTGATCTAAGGCAAAAGACGGGTACTTACCTGTTTTTCTTAGAAAATCGGCCAGTTTTGGCCGACGCAAAGCGCCGCGCTCCGCCAGTTTTGGCCGATGGCAGTCACAGCCGCGTGAGCCTGGTTGAATACGGCAAAGGAAGTGTCATCTGTGGCTCGTACAACAACCGAAAAACGGAGACTACAATGTTTATGACTTCAAAAATCGCCCGCACGAGCATGTTGGCTGCACCTTTGGCGATCGTCGCCGGTATGGCAACTGCTGGCGGACTGTCCGAGCCAGTTGCAGCACCTGCACCCGCACCTGTTGCTGTTGCGCCTGCCCCTGTGATGATGGGCAATGACTGGACCGGCTTTTATGTCGGTGGTCAGCTTGGTTATGGTCAACTGGATCCTAACGCGGCAACAACGCCATCCGAGCCTGACGGCGTGATCTACGGTGTCCATGCTGGCTACAACTATGATTTCGGCTCCATCGTCCTGGGTGGTGAGGTTGATTATGACCTGACAGATATCTCGTTCGATACGCCAAACTCTGATCTGGATGGCGTTGCACGCGCAAAAGCCAAACTTGGCTATGACGCAGGCGCATTCATGCCATACATCACCGCAGGCTACGCACAGGCGCAAACATCTGATGATCTTGACGGCGACACCGACGGCACATTTGCCGGTCTCGGCCTGTCCTACATGATGAGCGACTCCATCGTGTTGGGTGGTGAAGTTCTGCAGCACCAGTTTGAAGATGTTGCGGACAACGACGGCCTCGACGTCGATGCGACAACGCTGACGCTGCGTGCATCGTTCAAGTTCTAAGAACTGACCAAAAGGTATCCAACCGCACTGTCCCTTCCCCAAAAAACAATTGCATTGGATGCTTTTATGGGGCCTGTCAGAATTCTGACAGGCCCCATTTATTTTGGCTTGGGCCTGTCTATGTCAGCAGATCGTCAATGATATCGCTGCTGATGCCTTTCTGAAGCGCGGAAAAATCACCTGATCCGAACATGGCGGTCGCGGCATCATAGATCGCGCGGTGGGTGATCCGTGAAAGCGCAGAGCCAAGCGACAAGCGCGCCACCCCGATGTTTGCGAATTCAGTCTGGGTGTGGCGGTTGAAAGGCCCTGCAACCAGCGCATTGACCGGTGCTGTTGTAGCTTCACAAATCCGTGCCAGCGCGGCCATATCCGGTGGCAACGGGGCGTAAAGGCAATCTGCCCCCGCAGCCTCAAACGCCCGCAAACGGCGGATTGCTTCATCCGTGTCATAAGCGCCAGTCAGAATGCCGTCGGCGCGAGCTGTCAGCACAAAATCATGCGCTAAACCACGCGCAGCCGCCGCAGCCGCCGCAATCCGTTCGACGGCGAGTTCGAAATCATAGGCCGTCTGATCGGGAAGGGCGGTATCTTCGATGCAGATGCCAGCCAAACCTATCTCGGCGGCCATACGCACGGTCTCGGCGCAAGTCTCGGGATCATCGCCGAACCCGTTCTCGAAATCACCTTGCACAGGCAGCGGTGTGGCGCTGACAATATCCTGCGCATGCGCCAGTGCCTCGTCCCGAGTGAGGGTGCCGCCATCGGGCCGGCCGAGCGTAAAGGCATGGGCCGCCGACGATGTCGCAAGGGCCTTGGCCCCCATGTTCGCCATCATCTTGGCCGACCCGCCATCCCAGACGTTCACCATCAAAAGCGGATCACCTTTGATGTGCAGTGCGCGAAATGTAGCACCAATATCGGTCATGGCTGTCTCCTGTCAGCATAGTGTTTTTCAAGGTCGATCAGATATTGCTTGCGCCAAAGCCCGCCGCCATAGCCTGTCAGCGATCCATCCGCGCCAATCACGCGGTGGCACGGGATGACGATTGCGATCTGGTTGGCGCCATTTGCGCGGGCCACAGCGCGGGTGGCAAGCGGCGCACCGATGGCGGCGGCAATCGCGCTGTAACTGCGCGTTTCACCCGCCGGAATGGTGCGTAGGGTGGCCCAGACGTTGCGGGTGAAGGCGGTTCCATGCAGGGCAAGCGGCGTGGCAAACTGATCCGAGGTCTTGGCAAAAAATGCCTCAAGTTCCGCTTCGATCTGGTCATGTGTTGCAAAGCGCCCGATCCCGATGCTGCCCTTTGCCGCCTTGCGCAGCCGTTGCATTTCCGCAGGAAGGGCCCTGCGGTCTGCGAATTCCAGCAAGTGCAGCGCGCGGTTGTCGCAAACCGCAATCATATCGCCCAGCGGTGTTTTGATGTGGTCGGCGCGCAAAAGCGCATCCTTGGCAAGGCTGCCGGGGGCCACCCCCATCAATTTGCCAAAGGCCGCGCGAAAAGCGGAGGGGCTTTCAAAGCCCGCATCCAGCTGTGCGGCGATGACCGATCCGCTGCTCAGGGCTGTGAACCCCAATGCCAACCGCCTGCTGCGTGCCATTTCAAGGAATGTCAGCCCAAAGTGCCGTTTGAAGGCGCGGCGCACGGTTGACGGATCAAACCCCATGCGGGTGACATCTGCCTCGGACCAGCGTTGCTCCGGTTGTGTCTCAAGCGCTGCAAGCAGTGTCGTGACCGCCGGATCGCCCTGCGCCGCAGGTGACAGCGGGTGGCAGCGTTTGCAAGGGCGAAAACCTGCCTGAAGGCAGGCCGCTACATCATTGTAAAAATGACAATTTTCGCGCTTCGGTTTGCGCGCGGGACATGTCAGCCTGCAAAAGATACCTGTCGAGGACACGCCGACAAATGCCCGCCCGTCATAGTCGGGATCGCGCGCCAAAAGCGCATCATAGAGCGTGTCATCATCAGGCAGGTCAAACATCATGACCCGACGCTAGCCGATTCTATACCGCTGTGCCGCCTGAAATCGGGCGCCTATTGCGCAGCCAGGCCGCTGGCGAAACGGATCAGGCGATTGAGCGCATCTACATATTGATCATCCGCAATCGTCATCGCGACCCGCACATGGCCTGCCGCCGCCGCACCAAAGCTTTCGCCGGGCATCACCGCGATATGTTCGGCATCAAGCAGCGCATTTGCGAAGTCTTCACCGCTCATGCCGGTCGCGCGCAGGTCAAGCATCACATACATCGCACCCTGTGCAGGCACCGCGCGCACCACGTTCTGGCCTTCCAGCGCCTGCATTGTGAGCGCACGTCTGCGGCGGAAGGGGGCTGCGACCTCTTCCTCCACCGCATCACCCTGATTCAGTGCGAAATCTGCGGCGTCCTGAATGAAGCCAGCCACGCCATATGTCGTGTGTGTGGCAAGGTTGATAATCTGGCTGATCGTCTCGGTCGGGCCACAGATCCAGCCCACGCGACTGCCGGTCATGGCATGGCTTTTGGACATGGATCCCACGACAAGCGTGCGCTCTTCCATGCCGGGCAGGCTGCGGGGGCTGACATGGTGGCCTTCCCAGACCTGCGTGTCATAGACCTCATCCGAGATCAGCCACAGATCATTAGCGATGGAGGCCCCTGCAATGGCTGCGAGGGTCTCTTGCCCGTAGACAACACCTGTGGGGTTGTTGGGGGTGTTGACCAGCAAAGAGGCCGCGCCTTTCGTCGCCTCTTGTAGCGCCGCAGCGGTCGGTTGAAAGGCGGTGTCCGGTGTTGTCACGATCGCCTTGGGCACAGCACCTGCACCGCGGATCGTGCCCGGGTAGGTGGCATAGTAGGGGTCGATATAAACCGCGATGTCCCCGGGATCGCAGACAGCCATATGGGCTGCAAAGAGTGCGGCCTGTCCGCCTGGTGTGATCAGGATGTTTTCCGCAGTTGTGGGCACGCCGGTGCGCGCGGCAATTCTTGCGGCAACCGATTTGCGCAAAGCAAGTGTGCCCGGAACCATGGCATAGCCCGTATGGCCGCCCGTGGCCGACCTGTTCATCGCCTCCAGAATGGCAGGGCTGGTGCGGATATCATGTTCGCCAATGGTCAGTTCCGTGACAGAAATGCCCTCGGCGATCATGCGCCGCGCTTTGTAAAAGACGTCCCAGCCGTCAGAGCCGCCGCCGGTGATATTTGTGATGCGATGCGAGAGTTTCATGGGGCGCAGAGGAACCGCCTGCCACGGGGAGAGTCAAGTGGTTGTGGCGATGAGATTGCGCGGCCCGACACCTTCGGCCGCTTTCACATCGGCAGGGTTATAGAGCGCACAGGATTTCAGGCTCAGACAGCCGCAACCGATACAGCCGTCCAGCTTGTCACGCAGGTCCTCTAACGCAGCGATGCGCGCGTCGATATCCTTTCGGAAGGCGGCACTGATCCGTGTCCAGTCGGCTTTGGACGGTGCTTTGTGGTCGGGGAGGCGACGCAGATGGGGTGCGATTTCAGACAGGCTGAACCCCAGCTTTTGCGCGGCCATGACAAAGGACAAACGCCGGATGTCAGACCGCCCGTAGCGGCGATGACCGCCCTTGTTGCGCAGGGGTTTGACGATGTCGTGGGTCTCATAGAACCGGATGGCGGACACCGCCAATCCGGTCCGCGCGGCTAGGTCTCCGATGGTCAATCCCTGGGGCATGAAAATTAATCCTTGATCTCAAGTTAACTTGAGGAATGAAAACAGATTCGCACTCAATTGAACAGAGGAGAGAACTGATGCCAAACCACCGCACAACGCGCTATTGCGCAGACCCCGAGGCGCTTTCGGCCATGAAACGTGATGGCTTGGGCTGGGGGCATGACCTTGAATGTGGCTGTTTCCTTGCTGTTGCCCGCAGTACGGCACCCGGCCCATTTGCCCGCGTCATTGCGGCGTTCAAAAGGAGGACCTGAAGATGGCACAGCTTGAACATGTCAACGTCACCGTGTCGGACCCGAAGCGGACAGCGGCCATGCTGGTGGACCTTTTCGGCTGGCGCATCCGCTGGGAAGGGTCTGCCATGAACGGAGCGGGATATACCGTCCACGTCGGGACAGACGACAGCTATGTGGCCGTCTATGCGGGATCACAACCCGATCAGACAGTGCCGAAAACGGATGCAAGCTATCAGACACGCGGCGGGTTGAACCATCTGGGTGTCGTTGTGGATGATCTGGATGTGGTTGAGGCGAAGGTGAAGGCCCGGGGTTTCACACCGCACAGCCACGCCGACTATGAACCCGGTCGCCGGTTCTATTTTCACGACAGTGACGGGATCGAGATCGAGGTCGTCAGCTACGCCTGAGCAATCGCATCGCGGGTCTTTTTTGGCAGCGCTTTGAAGATGATGTCATATGACACGGCAATCCGATGGCGCAATTCATCTTCAGCGCTGGCAAAACTGACAAGCACCCAGCTTTTGTGGAAATAGGGGGCTTTGGTTGCAGCGCCTGCATCAATCAGCATGGCGGCGGTGTCTACGCTATCGGTCTTGACGCAGACACCGTCAATCCGGTCACCGAAACAGGCAAACATCTTGCCGCCCACCTTCCAGCTATCAAGCTCGGTTGCGGGGTCGGCGGCGGTGGCACCGGGCAGGACTGTGCAGATTTGGTTGACGAGGGCGCGTGACATGGCGCGAGGATGCCCGAGATGTGGGCGGTTTGGAAGGGTCCTTTGCGGCACTTTTTGCGCGTTTCACTGCAAGCGAAATACGATTGGCTTGAAAGCCCGCGCCGACACCAAGGACAGAAACCATGCCTACTCAAGCTGACAGCATGTTTGGAAGTGCTAGGTTCGTGTTCTTAAATGTTAAAATTCCTACGATCCGTTACCCCACTTGGACGAGCGGGATAACGGGGGACGTCTTCAAGTCCGCACTTTGTCTGGCAATGATTGGCCGCACAAAGCACGGCTCATCGGCTGATCATTTGTTTGCAGTACTCGGGCCGTCACCCTTGCCGCCCGGTTGCGGGAATGGATTGTCCGTCCGCTGACCATCCATAGGAGCAGCACGCGGTCCCGGATCGTTGTTGCCGCTATTGCCCGTAATGCCGTCCCAAGGACTGTTGCCGACAGGCTTAGCATTGCCGGGGTTACTGCCTTCCGGTTCCTCCGGCGGCGGTGGCGGTGGAGGGCAACCGTCGGGGCAACCATCTGCGAAGCTGGCTGAGGCCAATCCCAAGGATATGACGGTAAACGTGCTGAGCATCGTAGTTTTAAGAATATTCATCTTGCTTCCCTTTGCACTATCAAACGCGCCCAAGAAACGCTGGACGTATATAATTTTAGCAAAAACTGCATGAACGCTGAATTAACGGTCATTCTGGACGACGGTTTCGCGGTCCTTCCGACTTTGACCGGAAGGCGTTTTGCGTTGCCTTGCACGTGCGGTTCATCTGGGCTCAAACCTGACTTCCCCACTCAATCCAAGTTCATGTGGACGCAGTTGTTATGACCTGCTATCCCGTCTCCATGAAGAGTAACTGCATCATTACCTGCTGCATTATTATCTGCTGACATCTGTCGCGGGTTGCTCTTTCACGTTTCAAAACAAAACTGAACTTGGTAAGCCCGCGGCGTAACGCACGTGCGAGGCACCTATGACGACGATCCGCTTGAACAATACAAAGACCCGCCGCCGCGAGGACTTTGTCCCGATTGATCCGCAAAACGTGCGTTTGTACCTCTGCGGGCCGACGGTCTATGACCGCGCGCATATCGGGAACTTGCGGCCCTCGCTGGTGTTTGATGTGCTGTTCCGCCTTCTCAAAGAGGTCTATGGCGCGGATCACGTCACCTATGTGCGCAATTTCACGGATGTGGATGACAAGATCAACGCGCGTGCCGCCGAAACGGGCCGTGCCATTGGCGATATCACAGCAGAAACGATCCAGTGGTATCACGATGATCTCGATGCCGTGGGTCTGCAACGCCCCACACATGAGCCGCGCGCGACCGACCACATCCCGCAGATGATCGCGATGATTGAGGACTTGATCACCAAGGATCACGCCTATGAAGCCGAGGGGCATGTGCTCTTTGCGGTGGAAAGCTATGAGGCTTATGGCGCGCTTTCCGGCCGCTCCATTGACGATATGATCGCAGGTGCACGGGTCGAGGTGGCCCCCTACAAACGCAATCCGATGGATTTCGTCCTGTGGAAACCCTCGGGTGACGGTGTGCCGGGGTGGGACAGCCCTTGGGGCTATGGCCGCCCGGGCTGGCATATCGAATGCTCAGCCATGAGCCATGAATTGCTGGGCGAAAGCTTTGACATTCACGGCGGTGGCAACGATTTGCAATTCCCGCACCACGAAAACGAGATCGCGCAGTCCGCCTGCGCCCATCCGCAGGGTGAATTTGCCCGCTATTGGATTCATAACGAGATGCTGCAGGTCGAGGGCAAGAAGATGTCCAAGTCCTTGGGCAATTTCTTTACAATCCGCGACCTGCTGGATCAGGGTATCCCGGGCGAGGTGATCCGCCTTGTGATGCTGGGTACGCATTACAGCAAGACGATGGACTGGACCGAGGCCCGCCGCGCCGAGGCCGAAGGCACCTTGCGCAAATGGTACGGGATTTTACACGGGCATGGTTTTGGCCCCGAACTTATTGCCGCCCTGCGCGCTGAAGACAAATGGCAGCCTGATGCCGAATTTCTTGGTGTTTTGGCCAATGACCTGAATACCTCGGGCGCATTGGCACGGCTGCATGTGTTGTCCAAGGGGAAAACGCCGGTTGCGCTGGCAGGTTTTGCTTACGGCCTTCAAATGCTGGGGCTGGTGAACGACTGGGCCCACATCCCGCAATTCGACGGCGGCGAGGCCGGTGATGGTGTCGCCCCAGCGATTGCCGCGCGCGTTGATGCTTTGCTGGCCGAACGCGCCGCAGCGCGGGCTGCCAAGGATTGGGGGCGTGCCGATCAAGTGCGCGATATCCTCAATGCCGCAGGTGTGCAGGTCACGGACGTGGGCGGGCAGGCGACATGGGCGCCGGGTCCTGATTTCGACGCAGCCAAGCTGGAGGGGATGTGATGGCCAAAGAACGCCTCTACCTCTTCGACACAACGCTGCGCGACGGGGCGCAGACCCAGGGGGTGCAGTTTTCAGCTGGTGAAAAGCACCAGATCGCCGCTGTGCTGGACGGTCTGGGGATCGACTATATCGAAGGTGGCTGGCCCGGGGCGAACCCGACCGATACGGATTTTTTCGCCAATCCGCCGCAAACCAAAGCGACCTTCACCGCTTTTGGTATGACCAAGCGTAACGGACGCTCGGCTGAAAATGACGACGTGCTGGCGGCTGTGATGAATGCGGGCACGCCTGCAGTCTGTCTGGTGGGCAAGGCGCATGATTTCCATGTGACGACCGCATTGGGCATCAGCCTTGAAGACAACATCGAAAACGTGGCCGCCAGTTTTGCCCATATCAACGGGCAGGGGCGTGAAGGGTTGTTTGATGCCGAACACTTCTTTGATGGCTATAAGGCCAACCCTGACTATGCCTTGCAGGTCGTGCATGCAGCCTACAAGGCTGGCGCGCGCTGGATTGTGCTCTGCGATACCAATGGCGGTGTGCTGCCGCATGAAGTGTCGCAGATCGTCACGGAGGTGATTGCCAGCGGAATTCCGGGCGATCATCTGGCGATCCATACACACAACGACACCGAAAACGCGGTGGCCAATTCACTGGCGGCAGTGCTGGCGGGCGTGCGGCAGGTGCAAGGGACGCTGAACGGGCTGGGCGAACGCTGTGGCAATGCCAACCTGACAACGCTGATTCCGACGCTGTTGTTGAAAGAACCCTACGCCAGCCAGTTTGAAACCGGTGTCACGCCCGCGGCGCTCAAAGGTTTGCGCCGTGCGTCGCGCCTGCTGGATGATATTCTGAACCGTGTGCCTGCCAAACAGGCGCCCTACGTGGGGGCCTCGGCCTTTGCGCATAAATCGGGGCTGCATGCCTCGGCCATTGCCAAGGATCCCAGCACCTATGAACACGTCGACCCCGCGCTGGTCGGCAACACGCGGATCGTGCCCATGTCGAACCAGGCGGGGCAGTCCAACCTGCGCGCGCGTCTGCTAGAGGCAGGGCTGGAGGTCGCGGCCGATGATCCCGCCTTGGCGCGGATTGTCGAACGGGTCAAGGAACGCGAGGCGCAGGGCTATTCCTACGACACCGCACAGGCCAGTTTCGAGTTGCTCGCGCGTGAAGAATTGGGGACTTTGCCGCGTTTCTTCGAGGTTAAACGCTACCGTGTTACCGTCGAGCGGCGCAAGAACAAGCGCAACCAGATGGTGTCAATCTCCGAGGCGGTTGTTGTCACCAAGGTGCGCGGGCAGAAAATGCTGAACGTCAGTGAAAGCCAAGGTCCCGATGGGTCGGATCAAGGCCCCGTAAACGCGCTGTCACGTGCTTTGTCCAAAGACCTCGGCCCTTATCAGGACATCATCGACGATATGCAACTTGTTGATTTTAAAGTGCGTATTACCAATGGCGGCACTGAGGCTGTGACCCGTGTCATCATCGACAGCGAGGACGGCAAGGGCAGGTCGTGGTCGACTGTGGGGGTGAGTGCGAACATCGTGGATGCCTCTTTTGATGCGCTGATTGATGCGATCAACTGGAAACTGATCCGTGACGGCGCAAAGGCAGATGCATGAGCTTTGAGGCCTGCGCTGCACTGGTTGAAAAGGCCGATCCGCTGCGTTTTCGCGCGGCCATGGCAGCACCCGTGTCAGCGCGCAAGATCCTGTTTCCGCTCTATGCTTTCAACATCGAGGTCGCGCGTGCCCCTTGGGTGACACAAGAGACGATGATCGCCGAAATGCGCCTGCAATGGTGGCGCGATGCGCTGGAAGAAATAGCCGAGGGCAAGACACCACGCCGCCATGAGGTGGTGGATGCGCTGGCAGGGTGTCTGGATGCAGAAGGCGCGCGCTGTCTGGACGGTTTGGTCGCCGCGCGGCGCTGGGATATCTACAGCGAACCTTTCGAGGACCGCGCGCATTTTGATGAATATATCAATGCAACTTCGGCGCATCTGATGTGGACCGCCGCGCGTCTCTTGGGGCCCGCGGATGAAGGGTTCGTGCGTGATTTTGGATATGGCGTCGGGGTTGCGAATATTCTTCAGGCCTATCCCGCGCTCAATGGTCAGGGCCGCAAGCCTTTGGGCGATACAAGCGACGCCGCTATTGCGGAGTTGGCCGCCTCTGGTCAGGCGCGTCTGGATAAGGCGCGCAAAAGCCGCCGGTCTGTATCAAAGGCGGCAGGGGCTGCGTTGATTGCAGGCTATCATGCGCGGCCTGTGCTGCAACGGGTTCAGCGTGAACCGGCACGTGTTGTGGCGGATGCGCTTGACGTGAACCCTGCGCGCGACAGTCTGCGGTTCCTCAACGTCACCTTGCGCGGGTGGTGGCACTGAACAATTTTCGTCGAAAATTGTTGGCATCCCCAAGATTTTTCGACGAAAAATCTTGGTCTCTAGACCGCCATTCTGGGTTGCCGCACCAGCCAGATCAGTGACCCGCCAGCCAGCACGAGGAACGGAACCATCGCAAGGTTCACCGCATTCCAGCCCTCAACAGCGGTGCCGCCCGAGCAGTTCATCAAACCGCCCGAGGCCAGCGAAGCCACAGTCACCATGCCAAAGACGATCATGTCGTTCATGCCTTGCACTGCGCCGCGTTCTTCGGGGCGGTGCGCGCCTGCCAGCATTGTGGTGGCCCCGATAAAGCCAAAGTTCCAGCCAAGCCCCAAGAGGATCAGCGCAATGTAGAAATTGGTCAGCGCGACACCGGACAATGCCACGATCCCGGCGAAAGCAAGAATGACCAGCCCGAGCGAGACGATCCGCTCGACACCGAAACGCGCAATCAGGTGGCCGGTAAAGAAGGAGGGGGCGAACATCGCCAAGACATGGGCCGAGACGATGTCATTGGCGTTATCTGTGGTAAAGCCACAGCCCACCACCGCCAAAGGCGTCGAGGTCATGACAAGGTTCATCAAGGAATAGGAGACCATCGCGCAGATGATCGCGACAAGTACCCGCGGGTCGCGCAGCAGTTCAAGCCGCGAACGCCCGACCACCGCTGTGGTTTCTGGCTCGCGTCTGGTCCCCTTGGGCAGGTCGAGCCAGAGAAACAGGAGCATCCCCACGAGGTTCAGCAAAATGATGGCCATATAGGTCCCAAGGAAGGGCACCACATAGGCGTCCTGCACCAGCTTGTTGAGTTGCGGTCCGATCACCGCCGAGAGAAGCCCGCCGGCCATGACATAAGAGATCGCCTTCGGGCGGAACGCCTCCGAGGCGGTATCGGTTGCGGCAAAGCGGTAAAAGCCCTGTGCGGACATATAGATGCCGGTGAGATATGAGCCAGCCAGCAGAATAAGGAATGAGCCGGTGTAGAGACCGTAAGCCGAGACAGCTGCCCCCATTGCACCCGCAAAGGCCCCGATAAAAAAGCCAAAGCGGCGTCCGTTACGCTGCATCAAGGGGCTGATCCAGGGCGCTGTGGTCATGGACCCAAAGACAATGACCGAGATCGGCAGTGTGGCAAGGCATGGGTTCGAGGCCAATTGCCCGCCCACAAGTCCGCCCACAACAAAGATCATTGGAAGTTGCGCACCCAGAATGGCTTGGGCGAGCACCAGAACGGCCACATTGCGTTTGGCCCGCGTGTCATCAGCTATTATCATTTGGATATCGTTACGCCTGCGCCAGAGGCAGGGCAAGGCCCTGATTATGCTGCGTCAATAATATGGGCGAAGCTGCCGCTGACATTGTTTTGGATCAACCCCATTGCGGGCAAGGAGGCGCCTTCGGCATCGGCGGCTGTAAAAAGCGGCATGCCGCTGGCCTTGAGGGTCTTGGCATAGTGGAATTCATGCCCCTTCCATGTCCCCGCAAAGGGCCCCGCCAGCGCCTGCAGGTCGCGATAGCCCAGATGCAAGGCGCGCTTTTCAAAGGACGTTTCCAAGGCGAGAAGCCCAGCCATGGGATGGGCCGTGCCGTCTGCGTCAATCAGCACCTCACCCAAGGTCATATATCCCCCGCATTCGCCGTAGATCTGGGCGTTTGATCTGCGCAACGATCCCAGAAAGCGGGCGTTCGCCGCAAGGTGTCCGGCGTAGAGCTCCGGGTAGCCGCCGGGCAGATAGATAAGGTCTGTATCCGGTGCGTCCTCATCTGCGAGGGGCGAGAAGAACTGCAAGTCCGCCCCTGCGTCGCGCCAGTCTTGCAGCAGGTGCGGATAGCTAAAGGCAAAGGCCGCATCCTGGGCGATTGCAATGCGTTGGGCTGGAGGAACGGCTTTGTGGGACGGGCCGGATGCGTATGCTGTGGCGCGTAGCATCGTCTGGACTGTATCCATGTCGCAGTGATGCGTGATCAAGGCGGCGGCTGCGTCCAGATAGGCTTCAAGGTCAGGCCTTTCCTGCGCCTGCACCAGACCGAGATGCCGTGACGGCTGGCTCAGGGCCGCTGTGCGGGGAATAACGCCGAGGATAGGTACATTTGCAAGCGCGCGCCGGAGCATGGCTTCGTGTCGGGGCGACCCCACGTTGTTGAGGATCACGCCCACAATATGCACATCCGCGTCATGGGCGATGAACCCTTGGACCAAGGGCGCGACCGACCCTGCCATTTTGCCGGCATCCACGATCAGGATCACAGGCAGGCCCAGGATACGCGCAAGATCGGCAGTGGCACCTTTTCCGTCGGGGGGAGCCCCGTCAAACAGCCCCATCGCCCCTTCGATAACGAGTGGCAGGGGACCGGCGGCAAGTGACGTGATGCGCGCGGCGGTCATGGCCCATGCGTCAAGGTTCAGGCAGGGCTGTCCGCAGGCGGCTTCGTGAAAGCGCGGATCAATGTAATCCGGACCTGATTTTGCGCCCCGCACTGCGATGCCGCGGTTCGTGAGCGCACGCAGGATGCCCAAGGTGACGGTTGTTTTGCCGCTGCCGGAAGCAGGGGCTGCGACAATGAAGCTCATCGCGCAACGAGGCGCGGGGATGCCTCCGGCGGAAGTTTGATCGGACATGGAAAGTGCGGCGGCATCTGTGCCTCAGGCAGATTCAGCTGGGCGGCCACGGCCCAAGGGGTCAAGATTGCGCGGTGCGTTCCCTGCGGCCATGCCCTGCCAGTCGAGCACCTGCCGCATCAGCACCGATTGCCCGATGCAGATAATCGCGGGCGGCGCCAGTGCGGCGGCAGCGATGTCTTCGACGATGGTTCCGAGTGTGGTTTCGAGCACCTGTTGGTCTTCGGTCGTGGCAGTTGTAACCACAGCAACAGGTTCATGCAGGCTGCGTCCTGCAGTGATCAGTTGCTCGGCGATCTGGGCGATGTGTTTCATGCCCATATAGATGACGATGACCTGACTGCCTTTGGAGATGCTGGCCCAGTCAAGCGAACTCGGCGTATTGCCAGACTGGTCATGGCCGGTCACAAAGGTCACCGACTGGTTCACATCACGGTGGGTGACGGGGATACCCGCGTAGGCCAGCCCGCCGATCCCTGCAGAGATGCCCGGAATGATACGGATCGGAATATTATGCTGGACGAGTGTCTGGGCCTCTTCGCCGCCGCGCCCGAAGACAAAAGGATCGCCGCCTTTCAGACGCAGGACGCGTTTGCCCGCGCGCGCAAGATCAACCAGCCGCAGAGAGATGTCGCGCTGTTTGGCAGAGGGTTTGCCGCCGCGTTTGCCCGCATAGATATGTTCGGCCTGCGGGGCCCATGACAGGATTTGTTCCTGTACCAGCGCATCATAGATCACCACATCCGCCTGACGGAGTGCGTTGACCGCATGGAGCGTCAACAGCCCCGGGTCACCCGGACCCGCGCCACAAAGCCAGACCCAGCCGCGTTCCAGCGTGGGCCATGTATGGGAGGGAAGGGGGATATCAATGCTCATGTCCCCTTTATGCCGCCGATTGCGGGGCTTGGAAAGGTGGCAAACGACCTCGTATTGGTGATTGCCGTCACCGCCCGCCCTGCCTATCGTCGCGCGCAATGAGTGATGACACCACACCCCGATTGCGCCGTGGATGGACCACGGGAGCCTGTGCCACGGCGGCGACCAAGGCGGCTTTGATGCGTCTTTGGGGCGGTGCCTTTGTGCGCGAGGTGGGGATCGTGCTGCCCAAGGGCGAAACGCCGGTCTTTCCGCTGGCTTTGGCGGAGGCGGGCGCGGGCTGGGCGCGTGTGGGGATTACCAAAGATGCGGGCGACGATCCTGATGTCACGCATGGGGCGCTGATTGTCGTGTCGGTACGCCCGTCTGACGGGGGTATTGTTTTTCAGGCAGGCGAAGGAGTGGGGACCGTCACCAAACCCGGACTGCCGATTGGCGTGGGCGAGCCTGCGATCAATCCGGTGCCCCGTCAGATGATGACGGATGTTGTTGAAGAAATGGCAGCGCACTACGGGCAGCGCCCTGATGTGGTAATCGAGGTCTCTGTGCCGAGAGGTGCAGAGATTGCGCTCAAGACATGGAACCCGCGACTGGGCATTACGGGGGGGCTGTCGATCCTTGGGACGACAGGTGTTGTGCGGCCCTTCAGTTGTGCGGCCTGGATCGCCTCGATCCATCGCGGAATAGATGTGGCACGTGCGGCGGGTCTGACCCATGTGGCCGGATGCACGGGGGCCACATCGGAGGCAACTGTGCAGGCGCTTTATGCGCTGCCCGATCACGCGATGCTGGATATGGGCGATTTCGCGGGGGGGATGCTGAAGTATCTGGTCAAACACCCTATCGGGCGCGTCACGATTGGAGGCGGTATCGGCAAGATCACGAAACTGGCGCAAGGGGCGGTGGATTTGCACTCTGCGCGCAGTCAGGTGGATTTTGCAGGGCTTGCGGCGATGGTGGGTGATCCGCGCGTCGCAGAGGCGAACACTGCGCTTGAGGCCTATGAGATTGCAGGGCCTATGATGGCGCAAAAGGTTGCTGATCAGGCACTGGCGCAGGTGCAGGCGCGGTTCGGCGCGGCGGGGATTGCCTATGATATCATCATTATCGACCGCAAAGGCACGATTATCGCAAGGGCTGGCGCATGACCCTGTTGATCCTTGGCGGCACGGGAGAGGCGCGGCAGATCGCAGAGCACTTGCAGGGGTATGATGCGGTGATCTCGCTGGCCGGTGCAACACGGGCGCCGGCGGCGCAGTCTTTGCCGACACGGATCGGCGGCTTTGGCGGGGCGAACGGGTTTCGCGGATACCTGCAAGAGGCGGGCATCACGGCCGTTCTCGATGCGACGCATCCTTTTGCCCATCGCATCACAAAGCGAACTGCATCCATTTGCCAGTCACTAGGCCTGCCTTACGTGCAGTTCCTGCGCCCCCCATGGACGCCCGAGACGGGGGACAACTGGATCGAGATTACTTCGGAAACAGAGGCTGCGGCCCATATTCCAGAAGGCTCGGTTGTGTTCCTTGGCACGGGGCGTCAGACGCTGGACCGTTTTGCCAATCTGACCGGGCGCGAGGTGATCTGTCGCCAGATCGATCCGCCCGACAAGCCGTTTCCGTTTGCGGGCGGGCGGTTTCTGGTCGGGCGGCCACCGTTCTCGGTCGCTGATGAAGAGGCGCTCTTTAACGCGCTGGGCGTGCAGTATCTGGTGGTCAAGAACGCGGGCGGTGCAGCCAGCGGCACCAAGCTGACGGCTGCGCGGCAACTGGGTATTCCTGTGCTCATGATCGCGCGCCCACCGCAAGGCGATTGGCCTGTGGTCGCGACAGTGGAGGCCGCACGCGCTTGGGTGAAGGCCTTGTGAAAGAACGTGTGATCATCGGGGATGCCTGCATCGCAGAGGGGGCGGACTGGCTTGGCCGCAACGAGCCGCGGTTTGCGCGCGCCATGGACGGGTTGCCACCTTTGCCGCTGCGCCTGAAACCGGATGGCTTCGCGGAACTCCTCAGTGCGATTGTCAGCCAGCAGGTCAGCGTCGCTTCGGCCAATGCGATCTGGGCAAGGTTGCAGGGGGCAGGGATGACAGAACCGCATCCGGTGGCCGCCGCCCGCACGGATGAACTGCGCGCGCTGGGCCTGAGCCAGCAAAAGGCGCGCTATGCCCATGCTTTGGCCAGTGCCGGGATCGATTATGACGGCCTGCGCCAAATGAAAGCGCGTGATGTGATCAAGACCCTCACCGCTGTCCCCGGCATCGGTGCTTGGACAGCTGAGATATACGTGATGTTCTCGCTGGGTCGGGCCGATGTCTTTGCGCCGGGTGATCTTGCGTTGCAGGAGGCAGCACGTTTGATCTTTGATCTGCCCGCGCGCCCCAAAGAAAGGGAGCTGCGGGCGATGTCTGAGGCATGGTCGCCGTGGCGATCGGTTGCAGCCCGCATCTTGTGGGCCTACTACAAACACAGCAAACAAAGAGAAGGCATCAGATGACACGGGCTTTGGAAGCACAGCGGCGCGAACCGGTCTCGGGCGAGACCCGATCTTGTGTGGTTTTTCTGCATGGCTATGGCGCCAATGCGGCGGATTTGATCGGGTTGGCCGATCCGCTGGCCGAGCATATGCCGGATACGCTTTTCATTGCGCCTGACGCGCCGGAGGCCTGTATCGCAGCCCCGATGGGGCTGCAGTGGTTCCCGATCCCGTGGATTGACGGCTCAAGCGAGGAAGAAAGCCGCGCCGGTATGGAAAATGCGGCGGCTGATCTGGATGCTTTCCTTGATGGGGTGATGGTGGATGAGGACTTGCTGCCCGAGCAGGTCATTGTGCTTGGCTTTTCGCAGGGTACGATGATGGCGTTGCATGTGGTGCCGCGCCGTGAAGATGCCATTGCGGGGGTCGTTGCCTTTTCGGGGCGTCTGCTGGAACCCGAGGCACTTGCCGATGAGGTGCAAAGCCGACCACCGGTCCTGTTGATCCACGGTGATGCCGATGATGTTGTGCCGCCCCAATCGCTGCCGCAGGCGGCAGAGGCGCTGCAAGAAGCTGGCTGGACCGAGGTCTATGCCCATATCATGAAGGGCACGGGACATGGCATTGCACCTGACGGGCTTTCCGTGGCGCTGGCCTTCATGCGGGATCGTCTGGGTATGTCATAAGACCGGTCTTTGGCCGGGATGATGTTAATATTTCAGACCATGGTCCGATGATTGATCGGACCAATGCGTGTCATTCTTCGACCCTGGACCGATGTCGCGGGCGCGATTTGCGGCCATCTTCGTGACATCACCGCCCGGCAAGGGCCTTCACAGGAGAAGACATATGAAACTTTCCCAGCTTTTGATGACCACCTCGCTTTGTGCCGTTGTATCGGCAGCCCCTGCATTCGCACAAACGCGTGCATTCGCTGATGTTGATACCAATGGCGACAACACGCTGTCACGAAGTGAGCTGGAAACAGCCTTTGGTGCGGCAGGCGCAGATCTGTACCTGCGGCAGAACGACCGCGACAATGATGGCAGCGTCAGCATCGGCGAGGTCCGGCTGTCACAAGACGACGAATCCGACGATGACGAGAGCGATGAGTCGGATGAGAGCGACGAGTCCGACGAAAGCGACGAGTCGGATGAGAGCGACGAATCCGACGAGAGCGACGAGAGCGACGAGTCCGACGAAAGCGACGAGTCCGACGAAAGCGATGAATCAGACGAGAGCGATGAGTCTGACGAGAGCGACGAGTCGGACGACGATGACGAAGACGATGACGAAGACGATGACGAGAACGACGAGTCTGATGAAAGCGACGAGTCCGACGATGACTGATCTTTAAGGTCGGTTCTGAAAACGCCGGACTGCGGCAGCCACATTGCTGTGGCTGCCGCGATCTTGCCAAAAAACTTACGATAATAGGGCGATTACCATGGACACGCTTGCCATCACCAAATTCGAAAAACTGTTTTCCACGCCGGTGTTCCGTTTCAATCTTGCGGATTCAGCAGCGCTGAACAGAGACTTGCTCGCCGAGGGCGCCCGCCTGCGCAGCACATCCGAAGGCGTTGACAAGTCCAATCGCGGCGGTTGGCATTCCGCAGGTAATCTTTTTGAAAATGAGGCTGCTTGCATCCAGCGTTTGAAGTCCGAGGCGTTGATAGCCGTTGCCACTGCGTCAAGGAAAATCGGCGCCAAGGCTGATCTGGATGCGCTTGATGTGAAGCTCTTTGCGTGGATGAACGCCAATCCGCCCGGTGGCTTCAACGCCCCTCATACCCATCCGGGGGCGCATTGGTCAGGCGTCTATTATGTGGCTCAGCCCGAAGTCGACGAGGGTTCATCCGGCAAGATCGAGTTTCTTGATCCCCGCAGCGATTTGCCGAGCTGGCGTTTGCTCAAAGCACCCGCCTTCAATGCGAAAAAGGCAATCCGGCCCATGCCCGGAGAGATGATCCTGTTTCCGTCCTATCTCGTTCATTGGGTCTATCCCAATGAAGCGCCCGAAGAGCGGGTCACGATCGCCTTCAATGCGACCTATCGCAAACAGCGTAAAGCAGCGGTCAAGTAGACGTGTGGTGCCTCTCAGACGCGCCACACGCAGGCGCGGTGCTCTAGCCACCGTACCAGGGGGGATTGCAGCCTGTGCAAAGTCTGCCAAAAGTTGCGGCATTTGTCGCACATTCTGGGACTTGTCACATTTCTGACGCGATATATAGTCATTTTCAAGAAGACTGCGGGACTGCCGCTTTGTTTGGTCTCGCACAGCCTTGTTGGGGTGTGGCTTATGACGCAGACGGACTTCAGAACTGATTTTGTGCGCGAACCGGGTGCTCTGAAACACTATCCGGCGTTGGTTCTGAACGCAGATTATCGGCCCCTGTCATATTATCCGCTCTCGCTCTGGCCATGGCAGGAGGCGGTAAAGGCGGCCTGGCTCGACCGCGTCGATATCGTAAGCGAATATGACGAGGTGGTGCGCAGCCCATCGACCATCATCAGAATCCCGTCGGTTGTGGTGCTCAAGGACTATATCAAGCCGCAAAAGCAGGTGGCGTTTACCCGTTTCAACCTGTTCTTGCGGGATGAGTTTTGCTGCCAGTATTGCGGCGCACGTGGTGATCTGACGTTTGACCATGTTGTCCCGCGCGCCAGTGGCGGAATCACCAGTTGGGAAAATGTGGTGGCGGCCTGTTCGCCCTGCAACCTGCGCAAAGGGGCGCGGTCGCTCAAGCAATGCGGTATGAGCCTGCAAAAACCGCCACGCCGGCCTGTTGCTGAACAGTTGCATAACGTCGGGCGCAAATTTCCGCCCAATCATCTGCACGAAAGCTGGCTTGATTTTCTCTATTGGGATGCAGAACTCGAAGCGTAACTGCGCAGCAGTGCTAGACTTGGGCCACGCATCGGGTTAGGTAGGCCGCGTTAGCGCTAACGCAGCATCCTATGGGGGTTTATTTTGGTCTCTCGCGTCATTCCTGTCGATGAATTCGATCTCGTGATTTTTGGCGGCACCGGCGATCTGGCCCGGCGCAAGATCCTGCCCGGTCTGTTCCGGCGCTTTCTCTCGGGGCAAATGCCTGCCGGGTCACGGATTATCGGGGCTGCGCGGTCTGAATTGGAGGGCGACGGCTATCGCCAGATGATCGCGGATGCGGTGGCTGAATTTGGCGGCGAAGAATCCAGAAATAAGAAAGGCTTGGAGGCCTTTCTTAAGCAGCTTGAATATGTTGCGATTGACGCGCGCGGTGAGGGCGGTTGGTCCGATCTAGCAGCGATTGTCCGCCAGGACGTGGTGCAGGCGTTCTACTTTTCGGTTGCACCGTCCTTGTTTGGTGATCTGGCGGAACGGCTGCACACCAACAAGATTGCCAATGCGCAAAGCCGCATCGTGGTGGAAAAGCCCTTTGGCCGCGATCTTGAGACAGCGCGCGAATTGAACCAGACGCTGGCTGCGCATTTCGACGAAAGCCAGATTTACCGGATCGACCACTATCTGGGCAAAGAAACGGTACAGAACCTGATGGCCGTGCGCTTTGGCAACGTTCTGTTCGAGCCGCTTTGGAACAACCACTACGTCGATCACATTCAGATCACCGTGGCCGAAACCGTCGGTGTTGGCGGGCGTGGGGCCTATTACGACAAATCCGGCGCAATGCGGGATATGGTGCAGAACCACCTGATGCAACTTTTGTGCCTGATCGCGATGGAACCTCCGGGCCAGTTTGAAGCCGATGCAGTGCGTGACGAAAAGCTGAAGGTTATCAGGGCGCTACAATCCATAGATCATCATCATATCGTACGTGGCCAGTACGATGCAGGCCCCGATGGACCCAGCTATCGCGAAGACGCCGAAAACCCCCGCAGCTTTACCGAAAGCTTTATTGCCATGCGTTGCCATATCGCCAACTGGCGGTGGGCGGGTGTGCCGTTCTACTTGCGCACAGGTAAGCGGATGAAGGCGCGGTCTTCGGAAATTGCTGTGGTGTTCAAAGACCTCGGGCATACGATCTTTGAGGGTGATGAGGCCCGCCACCGCAATATTCTGGCGATCCGCTTGCAACCCAACGAAGGTATTGATTTGCAGGTGACGATCAAGGAACCAGGTCCGGGGGGCATGCGCCTGATTGATGTGCCGCTGGACATGACCTTTGCGGATGCCTTGGGCGACGGGGCCGAGGATGTGACGGACGCCTATGAGCGCCTGATCATGGATGTGATCCGTGGCAACCAGACGCTCTTTATGCGCGGTGACGAGGTTGAGGCGGCCTGGGCCTGGACCGATCCGCTGATCAATAGCTGGGAAGCACGAAATGACGTGCCCAAGCATTACGATGCAGGCTCAGCGGGGCCGGAGGATGCGATGATGTTGTTGCACCGTGATGGCCGGAAATGGCGTGAAATCAAGGGCTAAGCCATTCGGGCACGCGGCATGTTTGAATTGACCTGACCGAAGAAGAGGATTGGTCCTATGAAGCTCGTTGAATATCCGGACGCGGAAATGATGATGATGGATCTGGCTGATAAACTGGCCAGTGAGCTGTCAGCAGCCTTGCGCGCGAATGACTCCGCATCGCTCGCTGTGCCGGGCGGGACAACGCCGGGCCCAATCTTTGACAGCCTGTGTGCCGTTGATCTGGATTGGGCGCGTGTGCATGTGATGTTAACCGATGAACGTTGGGTGCCGGAAACCTCAGAGCGGTCGAATACGCGGTTATTGCGCGAAAGGTTGCTGACCGATCGCGCCGCTGCGGCGACCTATCTGCCGCTCTACGCCGATGCGGCGACACCTGAGGAAAAACTCCCTGAACTTGCGGCTAATCTTAGCCCCGCTTTGCCACTCTCGGTGGCACTCTTGGGGATGGGGGCGGATATGCACACGGCGTCCATTTTTCCCGGTGCCGACCAGCTTGATCTGGCATTGCACGGCAGTGATCGCTTGGTCGCCATGCGCGCGCCCGGTGCGCCAGAGCCGCGCATTACATTGTCTGCGGCGGTCCTGAACGCTGCAATGAGCCGGCACATTGTGATTGTTGGGGCGGAGAAACGCGCCGCGCTGGAAAAAGCGCGGCATCTGTCACCGGAAGAGGCGCCTGTGGCGGCCGTCTTGAACGGTGCAACGGTACACTGGGCGGAGGCATAAAAGATGTGGCGCAAACTGAAAGACCACCACGAGGCTGTTGCAAGCCGCCGGATCGAAACCATGCTGGATGCTGCACGCGCTGCTGATTTTGTGGCGCAAACGGGTGATATGCGGCTGGACTACGCCAAAACGAATATCGACGCCGAAGGCCGCGCCTTGCTGATTGCGCTGCTGGACGAAGCGGGCGTCGCAGAAAAGCGTGACGCGATGTTTGCGGGCGCGCCGATCAATGAAACTGAAGGCCGTGCCGTGCTGCACACCGCTTTGCGCAACCTTGATGGCGGGCCTGTGATGGTGGACGGTCAGGATGTCATGCCAGAGGTTCTGGACACGTTGGCGCGCATGGAAAGCTTTGCCAATGATGTGCGGAGCGGCCGTTTCAAAGGGCAGGGCGGCAAGATCACCGATGTAATCAACATCGGCATTGGCGGGTCCGATCTGGGGCCTGCGATGGCGGCACAGGCGCTGGCCCCTTATCACGACGGTCCGCGCTGCCATTTTGTCAGCAACGTGGACCCTGCGGATATTGCAGGCGTGTTGCGCGGCTGTGATCCGGCGACAACCTTGGTAATTGTGGCCTCCAAGACCTTTACCACGATTGAAACCATGACCAATGCGCGCACGGCACAAGCGTGGATGGGCCAAACCGTTTCAGATACAGGCGCACAGTTTGCGGCCCTTTCGACGGCCGCTGACAAGACGGCAGCCTTTGGCATTGATCCCGCGCGCGTCTTTGGCTTCGCCGACTGGGTCGGTGGCCGTTATTCTATGTGGGGGCCGATTGGCCTGTCCTTGATGATCGCTGTTGGCCCTGACGCATTCCGTGCCTTCCTGCGCGGCGCGCAATCCATGGACCGCCATTTCCAGGCAGCGCCCTGGCAGGAAAACCTGCCCGCAATGCTCGCTCTGGTCGGTATTTGGCACAACCAGATCTGCGGCCATGCCACGCGCGCTGTACTGCCCTACGATAACCTTCTGGCGCGTCTGCCCGCCTATTTACAGCAGCTCGAGATGGAAAGTAACGGCAAGGGCGTCAGCATGGACGGGGCCGATCTGTCCGTCGACAGTGGCCCCGTGGTCTGGGGTGAGCCAGGCACGAATGGCCAGCACGCTTTCTACCAGCTGATCCACCAGGGCACCCGCGTGATTCCTTGTGAATTCCTCGTGGCGGCGCGCGG
Organism: Yoonia sp. R78084; assembly: GCF_044595625.1. NCBI lineage: Bacteria > Pseudomonadati > Pseudomonadota > Alphaproteobacteria > Rhodobacterales > Paracoccaceae > Yoonia > Yoonia sp. R78084. Next base: position 1,577,177 of record NZ_CP138993.1, on the reverse strand, counting down.
ACATGAGGATGATCTGCACCACCAACACCAACTTCTGGTGGCCAATTGTCTGGCCCAATCAGAGGCGCTGATGCGCGGGCGCTCATTGGACGAGGCGCGTGCAAAGGTGGCGGATAAATTCGAGGGTGCAGAGCTGGAGCGCCAGGCCCGCCACCGCGTGTTCAAGGGCAACCGCCCCTCAGTCACCATCGCCTATCCGCAACTGACACCCGAGGTGCTGGGCCAGATCGTGGCGCTTTATGAACACCGCGTCTTTGTCGAGGGCGTCGTGCTTGGCATCAATTCCTACGATCAATGGGGTGTGGAACTGGGCAAGGAACTTGCCACAGCCCTGCAACCTGTCGTGGAAGGGAAAGAGAGTGCGGCGGGCAAGGATGGCTCAACTGCCGCACTTGTTGACTTTCTTCAGATGCATGGGATGTCTTAGGCTGCGGGCTTTGTCATAAGCAGCGCGACACCTCACAAAGGACCACCACATGATCGTTGAAATGATCCCCTTCGCTGTCGCGGCCATCATCGTTGTTGCGATGTTGCTGGAAATCAGAACGGGACGTATCCCGAACTGGCTGACGGCGCTGCCGTTTGTTCTGTTTGCGGTGCTTCTGGTTGTGGCCGAGGACCGCACGCCACTCTACTGGCAGGTGGCACTGGCGGCAGGTGTGTTTCTTTTCGGGATTGTCATGTTCGCCATCGGTGGATCAGGGGCGGGCGCAGTGAAGCTGATGACAGGTGTCGCGCTCTTTGTGCCGGTGTCGAAAGCGGGCTACGCGGCGCTGATCTTCTTAGTGGTTTTCTTTGTCAGCACCTTCTTCTTTGTCCAGTTGCGCAAGATTTTCGGTTCTGAAAACAGCAAATGGCACCTGATGGCAAATGCTGTTCTTCCGCTGAGTTTTTCGATCGGCGTGGCGGGACTTTCAGGGATGTTTCTCCTCTAGGGTCTCGTTCGCGCGCGCTGAAAAGCCCTTGATATCGCGCGGTGTTCCCGTGACAGTCGGTCCATTCCGACCTAAATTTTTGGTGTGCTAGAATGCTCTCGACGACGCAACAACGCAAAGCTGCAAAAAGCTATGTTCTGGCCGCTTTGGAAGACGCAGGCCTGTCCCGCGACGATGACGACGGGCGTGCCTTTCACGCCCGTTTCGAGGCGCATTTCCCGCAGCTTTTTGACCTTTTCGCCACGCTCTATGGCGCCCATGAAAGCTGCCTCGATCAGTTGGCACAACTGATCGTGCTGGCGCAGACATCATGGCGGGACCGCGCGGATGATCTCAAGGCACTGGACACCGCGCGCGAGACGACCCCTGACTGGTTCCAGTCAAACCGGATGCTAGGCGCATTTTGCTATGTCGACCGTTACGCAGGCAATCTGGCCGGTCTGAAAGAGCATGTTCCCTATTTCCAGGAACTGGGGATCACATATCTGCACCTGATGCCGCTCTTTGATTGCCCCAAGGAGAACTCTGACGGTGGCTATGCTGTGTCGAGCTACCGTGAGGTGCGCGCCGATCTGGGGACAATGGCCGACCTGCGCAGGCTGGCCAAGGACCTGCGCGAAGCGGGGATATCGCTGGTTGTGGACTTTGTTTTCAACCACACCTCGAACGAACATGAATGGGCGCAAAAGGCGGCTGCGGGTGATCCGGAATATTCCGATTACTACTGGATTTTCAACGACCGCCGGATGCCCGACGCCTTTGAGCGCACCGTGCGCGAGGTCTTTCCGGACGACCACCCCGGGGCCTTTATCCAGATGGAAGATGGCCGCTGGATCTGGTCCACCTTCCATTCCTTCCAGTGGGACCTGAACTATTCCAATCCCGCCGTCTTCTGCGCCATGGCGGGGGAAATGCTGGCTTTGGCTAATCAGGGTGTTGACCTGATCCGCATGGACGCTGTGGCCTTCATCTGGAAACGGCTGGGCACCACCTGCGAGAGCCAGCCCGAGGCGCATTTGCTCTTGCGCGCCTTCAACGCAGTGTGCCGCATCGCGGCACCGTCGCTCTTGTTCAAATCCGAGGCGATCGTGCACCCAGACGAGGTGGTGTCCTATATCGACCCCGCGGAATGCCCGATTTCCTATAATCCGCTGCTTATGGCGCTGAGCTGGGAGGCTTTGGCCACACGCAAAGTGGAACTGATTGATCAGGCCATCACCCGCCGCCAGCCGATCAACGCAGACTGCGCATGGGTGAACTATGTGCGCAGCCATGACGACATCGGCTGGACATTTGCCGATGAGGACGCCGCCGAGCTGGATATTCTGGGCTTCGATCACCGGCGCTTCCTGAACAGTTTTTACACGAACCAGTTCGAAGGCAGCTTCGCGCGCGGTGTGCCGTTCCAGTACAACCCCAAGACCGGTGATTGCCGTGTGTGCGGTACGACCGCCTCACTGGCGGGGGTTGAGGCGGGGGACGCCGGCGGTATCGACCGGATGATCCTGCTTTATGGCATTGCGTTCTCGGCAGGGGGTATTCCGTTGTTGTCCCTGGGGGATGAGGTCGGCCAACTGAATGACGACGCCTACAAGCAGAACCCCGGACAGGCCAAGGATCAGCGCTGGGTCGGACGGCCCCTGCGGCCTGATGCGCTCTATGCGCAGCGGTTTGATCAAGACACTGATGCAGGCAAGATATTTGCGCGCATGAAACAGCTGATTGATGCGCGCCGTGCCGCACCGGGGCTGGCGGGCAACGCGATCAGACCGTTCCCGACGGATAACCCCCATGTGCTGGGATACGTGCGCAGCGGCGGCGGTCAGGAGATTTGCGTGCTGGCGAATTTCGCAGATGATGCCCAGGAAGTGGCTGCCGATCAGTTTCTTGATATGCCCCCCCGTATGACGGATCTGATCGCGGGAGAATCCTTTCACGTGCGCACCGGTGTGACGCTGGCCGCGCATCAGATACTTTGGCTGACACTGTCTGTCTGATTTGTCTGGAGCGGGTAACGGGAATCGAACCCGTAACTGAAGCTTGGGAAGCTTTCGTGATACCTTTTCACCATACCCGCGCAGCCGTTTGCATAAGCCGCACTGCGATGCGCGTCAATGGCTCTTCACATCGGCGGGGATCCGCTTTGCGCTCGCCGATCCGTGATTTGCGCCCATGGGCGCGCAGGCCTAACACAGCGTGGCACAACACAGAGGAATCCCACCATGTCAAAGACCCGCCGCACCGTGCTGGCCCAGATAACCGCCTTTGTTGGCGCCTTGGGTTTTGGCACGCAGGCCCGCGCGGCCACGCGCACACCCGCCGCGATGGAAGGGCCGTTCTATCCGACTCCGTCCATGCGTATGGCGGATGTGGACAACGATCTGGTCAAGGTGACGGGGCTGGTGCAAGAGGCGGGCGGCGAGGTGATCATCCTCAACGGGCGGGTGCTTGATACAGATGGGCAGCCGCGCGCGGGGGTGCGTGTCGAAATTTGGCAATGCGACATGAATGGGAAATACCTGCACGACGGCGACAGTCGTGATGTGGCCTATGATGCAGGCTTTCAAGGCTTTGGCCATGACATCACCGATGCCCAAGGGGAGTTTCGGTTTCGCACGATCAGGCCCACGGTATACCCGGGCCGCACGCCGCATATCCATGCCAAAGTGCTGGATGGATCATCCGAATTACTGACCACACAATTCTATCTGGCGGATCACCCCGAAAATGCGCGCGACCGATTGTTCAACCGCATGTCAGACGCGCAAAAAGCGCAGGTGACCATGATTTTCACCGCAGGCCCGGACGGGCCGGAAACGACGGTCGATATCGTCGTCTAGCGCGGCCGGCGCCGTCTGCGGCCGGCGTCACCGCCGCCACCCGTGTTATGATTGACCTGCGGGATCGCCACGATGCTGTTGAGGATCGGAAAGGGCTCGACCGCGTTGGGGATGTTTGAGGCATTCACAAAATGCTCTTGGAAGCGCGGTTCAATCGCGGTTTCGATCTTGTGGATGTTGTGCACGGTCTCTTCGATTTCGTGGCGTGCATCGGTATTCAAGAGCGCAATCCGCGCGCCGGTACCTGCGGCATTTCCCGCACTTGTCACCTTTTCCAGCGGCGCATCGGGTATCATCCCCAGCACCATCGCGTGTTTGGGGCTGATATGCGCGCCGAATGCCCCTGCGAGCACCACCCGGTCCACCTTGTCGACGCCAAATTTATCCATCAGCAGGCGCGCGCCCGAATAAAGCGCTGCCTTAGCCATCTGGATTTGGCGGATGTCCGTGTTGGTGACAGTGATTTTGGGACCGCCATTTTCGGTGCCATCATAAAGCAGGTAGGAATTCGTGCGCCCGTCCTGAAAACAATTGGGCGATCCGGTTTGCTCGGCCGAACCGATCAGGCCCGGTCCATCGACGATACCCGCCATGCGCATTTCGGCGATCACCTCGATGATACCTGACCCGCAGATACCGGTAATGCCCGTTTGCGCAATGGCGGCTTCGAACCCGTCTTCATCAGACCAGATATCGCTTCCGATCACTTGAAAACGCGGCAGTTTCGTGACCGGATCAATTGCGACATGTTCAATCGCACCCGGGGCTGCGCGCTGGCCGGAACTGATCTGCGCACCCTCAAAGGCGGGACCCGTGGGCGAGGAACAGGCGAGGACCTTTTCCTTGTTGCCCAGCAGGATTTCCGCATTGGTGCCCACGTCAACCACCAGCACAAGGTCATCGGATTTATCCGGTGCCTCGGACAGGGCGACCGCTGCCGCATCTGCGCCGACGTGGCCTGCGATACAGGGCAGGATATAGACCCGCGCGGCAGGGTGCAGGTTCAGATCAAGCTCGGTCGCGCGCAAAGAGATGGATTCGGACGTGGCCAGCGCGAAGGGTGCTTGGCCCAATTCGTAGGCGTCGATCCCCAAAAAGAGGTGATGCATCACAGGGTTACAGACAAAAACCGCGTCCATGATCAGATTGCGGTCAATGCCTGCCTCGGACGCGATTTGCACAAAGAGCGCGTTCATGCCTTCGCGCACCGCCTTGGTCATTTCGTCGGAACCGGTGGGGTTCATCATCCCGTAACTCACGCGGCTCATCAGGTCTTCGCCGAAACGGATTTGCGGGTTCATAATGCCGGATGAGGCGACAACCTCGCCGGATTGCAGATCACACAGGTGGGCGGCGATGGTCGTGGACCCAAGATCAACCGCCAGCCCGTAGAGCGTGCCTTCATAAAAGCCCGGCCAGATCTGGATGATCCGCGGGCTGAAGACCGCATCGCCCAGATGCACGGCCACGGTGACTTTCCATTCCCCTTTGCGCAGCGCTTTTTGCAGGGTTCTCAGCACGCCGAGATCGGCTTCCAGCGCAGGCAGGTTCCATTCGCGGCGCAGCGCGGCCACCAGCCGTTCCAGATCGCCCGAAGGGTCGTGCATGTCCGGTTCGGCCACTTCGACGTAGTAGAGTTTGGTCGAAGGGTTCATGATGATTTCACGCGCTTCGGCCCGTTTGCGTACGACCTGTTTATGCACTTGGCTTTCGGCGGGCACATCGATCACGACATCGCTTTGGATCGTTGCCTGACAGCCCAGACGCCGCCCTTTCTTCAGGCCCCGTTTGTCGTCATAGCGTTGCTCGACGCTGTTCCATTCCGAAAGCGCGTTATCGGCAACGGTCACACCATGTTTGGAAAATTCGCCATAGGACGGCGTGATCTGGCATTTCGAACAGATGCCGCGCCCGCCACAGACGCTATCAAGATCAACACCAAGCTGGCGCGCCGCTGTCAGGACCGGGGTGCCGACAGGGAAATTGCCCCGTTTGCCTGAGGGGGTGAAAATGACGAGAGGATCTTTGGACATGATATGCGCCTGTTTGTTCTTGTCGCGAATGTAGCGTCTGTCCGCATAAAGAGAAGGCCCGTATCCGTCATAATGACTATGAGCAGCGGCATCCTATTGCAGGACATCAGTGCCCAGCAGCCAGACGGACAAAGGCACAGGCAATGTCGCGACGATTATCGTCATTATTGCGTACCGGGTCTCGAACAACCGGCTGAGCCCGCCTGCCAGCATGATCCCGCCACCGCCACCAAGTGCCACATTGCCCGGCAGGTTGATCGCAAGCCCGAGCGTGACGTAGCGATAGTTGCAAAAGATCGGGGCAAGCCACTTGGGCAAACGGTCTTGCATCGCTTGCAGCCGGTCGTCGCGCGGTGTTTCGTGGATTCGTTGCAGCAAACGTGCAGGCCGCGCCAGATAGAAGTCCTCGCACCACCTTACAAGCCGCGCCATCGGTACGTATTGTCCGATGCAGAAGGCCAGCGCCAAGCCGCAGATCGTCGCGAAATACACGAACGGTGCCGCCTGCGCGCCTTCGAGCAGCAGAATGGCGATGCCAATCTCGACCCCCGGCACAAAGGGAATAGCGAGAAGGATCGCGTATCCAACCATCACGGTGATCAGCAGCCCGGTCATCATACGCGCGGCTTCGTCGGTTTCGAACAGCGCGATTTTCGCCATCAGGAAATCAATGCCCGTTTTTGCAAGATAAACGAGCACAAAAACCACCAGCAGCTTGGATGCCATGCGCGCGAACCGTTTGGCCGCTGTTCCGATTGTCGCGCCACTTTCTGCCATAAGCATGACAGTGGTCACATTCGTGGCCAGTCACAAGCTTGCTTTTCACCCAGTTAGGTCTTTCGGTTCTTCATTATCCATGCAATAGGGACGTGCCAACGATACCACGACAAAGGAGACTGGTTGATGGAGATTCGCGAGGCACTCACCTTTGATGATGTTCTGTTGGTGCCGGGGGCGTCCAGTGTGCTGCCATCCACGGCAGATACACGCACCCGCGTGACCCAATCCATCAGCATGAATATCCCGCTTTTGTCCAGTGCAATGGATACCGTGACCGAAAGTCGTATGGCGATTGCCATGGCGCAGGCGGGTGGGATTGGCGTGGTCCACAAGAACCTCAACATCGAGGAGCAGGCCAAGGAAATCCGCAGGGTCAAACGCTTTGTCTCAGGCACAGTCTACAACCCCGTCACCCTGCGCCCCGATCAAACGCTGGCCGATGCCAAAGCCCTGATGGAGCGTTACCGGATCACAGGTTTTCCCGTTGTCGGCGAAGGCGGCAAGGTTGTCGGCATCGTCACCAACCGTGACATGCGCTTTGCTCAAGATGACAACACACCTGTCAGTGTGATGATGACGACGGATAATCTGGCCATTCTGCGTGAACCGGCCGATCTGGACGAGGCGCGCTCGTTGATGCAATCGCGCCGGATTGAAAAGCTGTTGATCACCGATGACAAGGGCAAGCTGACCGGTCTGCTGACGCTCAAGGACAGCGAGCAGGCGGTGCTGAACCCGATGGCCTGCAAGGACGGGTTGGGCCGTTTGCGCGTCGCTGCGGCCTCTGGTGTGGGCGATGCCGGTTATGAGCGGACCCAGGCGCTGGTGGATGCAGGCGTTGATATGATCGTGATTGATACCGCCCATGGCCATTCCGAGGGTGTCGCCAAGGCTGTTGAGCGCGCCAAGATGCTGTCCAACGAGGTGCAGATCGTGGCCGGTAATATCGCAACGGCCGAGGCGGCGAAGGCGCTGATCGGCTCGGGTGCGGATGCAGTGAAAGTCGGTATCGGGCCGGGCTCGATTTGCACAACGCGCATGGTGGCGGGTGTCGGTGTGCCGCAACTGACCGCGATCATGGATTGCGCGGCTGGTGCAGGCGATGTGCCTGTCATTGCCGACGGCGGCATCAAATTCTCGGGCGATTTTGCCAAGGCGATTGCGGCGGGTGCGTCCTGCGCCATGGTCGGCTCAATGATCGCAGGCACAGACGAAAGCCCCGGCGAAGTGATCCTCTATCAAGGGCGGTCGTTCAAATCCTATCGCGGGATGGGCAGTCTCGGGGCGATGGCCAGCGGATCAGCCGACCGGTATTTCCAGAAAGAGGCTGCGAGTGACAAACTCGTGCCCGAGGGGATCGAGGGGCAGGTGCCTTACAAAGGTTCGGCCCATGCTGTTGTGCACCAACTTGTCGGCGGTCTGCGCGCGGCGATGGGCTATACCGGCTGTGCGACGATCGACGAGATGCGCAAGAATTGTACCTTCGTGAAAATCACCGGTGCGGGCCTGAAGGAAAGCCATGTTCATGACGTGCAGATCACCCGTGAAAGCCCGAATTACCGGATCGGCTAGGGCATGACCCCCGGCGCACGTGTGGCCGCCGCAATTGCGGTGCTGGACCAGATACAGGCGGGGGCTGTCGCAGAGCAGGCGCTGACAGCCTGGGCGCGGGGCAGCCGCTTTGCAGGCTCCAAGGACCGCTCTGCGGTGCGCGATCATGTTTTTGACGTGCTGCGTGCGAAACGCTCGCTCGGTGATGGCGCAGGTCGCGAATTGATGCAGCGTCTTGCCCAGCGTGAAAGCTGGCCCATGACCGAGCTGTTTTCCGGCGATGGCCACGCGCCCGACCCGCTCACGGCTGAAGAAATGGCGGTGCTTGATGCGCCGCTGACGCTTTCTGTCCCGGCCCGCTGCGATTTGCCGGATTGGCTCTGGCCGCTGTGGCAGGAAAGCCTGGGTGAACGCGCCAAAGCGGTCGCAATGGTGCAGCAGGGCCGTGCCGACGTCTTCTTGCGTGTGAATATGCGCAGAGGATCGGTGACTGCGGCCATGGATGCGCTTGCCAAAGACGGTGTGACCGTCGCGGCACATCCCGATGTTGCAGGCTGTTTGCGTGTCACCGGCAATCCGCGCCGTGTCAAAACCGCGGCGGCCTATCTGTCAGGGCTGGTCGAATTGCAGGATGCGGCATCGCAACGGGCTGTGCGCCGTATTGATGTGCCGGATGGTGCGCGTGTGCTGGATTATTGCGCCGGTGGCGGGGGCAAGGCGCTGGCCTTTGCCGATCTTTATGAGGCAACGGTTTTTGCCCATGATATTGCCCCGCAGCGGATGCGCGATCTGCCCGCCCGTGCGGCACGCGCCGGTGTGACGATTACGACTCTCCCGAGTGATGCGCTTGCCAAGGCGGGGAAATTTGATGTCGTGTTTTGCGACGCACCTTGCACCGGAAGCGGGACTTGGCGGCGCACGCCGGATGCAAAATGGCGCTTGGGGCCTGAAGATCTGGCGCATGTGATGCAATCACAGGATGAAGTGCTTAACGCTTCAGCCCCGCTTGTCGCGGATGCTGGCCTGCTGGTTTATGCAACCTGCTCGATCCTGTCAGATGAAAACAGCCACAGGGTTCAAGCCTTTTGCCAGCGTAATCCTGACTGGCATATCATTGAAGAGCATCAGGACCTTCCTGATGCAAACGGCGACGGCTTTTATACCTGCGCTCTGCGCAGAGGCTAATACAACCTAGAATTGCAATCAATCCTGTGCTATCTTGCATTAAGGTTAACTTAAGCGTTCTGCGTTTAATGTGCCTTATCGCGTAGTGAGGTGTGTGTATTGCCTTTTGATCAGTCGTTTGCAGCGGAGCGGCCCAAGGTGCCTGCAGGTTTGCCACCTATGCTGCATCTTCTTGTGGCAGGGTGTTTGTGCTTTGCCGTGGCCGTTACCATGCCTGTTCCTGCGCTTTACCCGGGTTTCGCAATATGCGGCGGCATTCTGATCGTCACGGCGGGTTTTGTGGGGTTCGCGCGCAAACTTGATCGTCGGGCAGCGCACCGGCTACGAGCGATGGCGCAAGCGATCATCACACATGATACGGGCGTAGGTTTTGTGACAGACGGGACCGGGCTTATCCGCTATGCGAACGCTGGCGCAATCGACCGTTTTGGTGCCACCGAAGGAACCAGACTGGCACAGGTGCTGGGTTCAATGCTGGCAAATCCGGTCAATGTTCTGACGCAGATTATTGCGCAGGCAGGTCCGACTGGCGCGAAAACAGAAGATATTGTGACCCGCGGTGGGCATTTCCGCTTGCGTGTTCTGATGATGGGTGAAGCTTGCCAGATCTGGTGGCTGGATGATCTGAGCGTTTCCGGACGGGCCAGGCGCGCACTGCGGAACCCCACAAGTTTTCCGATGCTGACGGTGGGACCAAGTGGTCAAATGATCCAGATGAACGATGGCTTTCGCAAATTGGTGGGGCCGTCTTTTCGGACCCTTGAAGACGTGTTTGACGAACTTCCGCTGCGGTCCGGTCATTCCTATGGTCTGCGCGGATTGCAGGGACGGATGGATGTAGTGCTGGCAATCACGGAAGGCAGCGATGAAACACGTGATATCTATATTCTTCCCGGCGCACCGGCCGCAGCGACACCGCCAATGTTCGAGCCAGGCTGGGAGGCGATTGAAAACCTGCCTGTGCCACTTTTGAAAATTGCACCGGATGGTGTGCTTTTGGCCTCGAACCGTGAGGCGCGACAGCTTTTGAACATCGGGGCGACGGGTGGTCGTCAGTTGGCCGATGTGCTTGACGGGCCGGGGCGGCCGATCAACGACTGGCTCGCCGAAGCACTGGCAGGACAGGCGGGGCATGTGTCACAGTTTCTCCACGGGCGCGGCGACAAACAGGATACCTTTGTGCAGGTCACGCTGAATACGGCTGGTTGCCCCGATGACTTGCATGTCATTGCCGTGTTGAACGATATCACAGAGCTGAAGTCACTTGAGGCACAATTTGTCCAAAGCCAGAAAATGCAGGCGATTGGTCAGCTCGCGGGTGGCGTGGCCCATGACTTCAACAATCTGCTGACCGCGATTTCGGGACATTGTGAACTCTTGCTCTGCAACCACGATGAACATGACCGTGACTACAGCGATTTGATCCAGATCCACCAGAATACCAACCGCGCCGCGAGCCTTGTCGGGCAACTGCTGGCGTTCTCGCGCAAACAAACCTTGCAACCCGAGGCGCTTGATCTGCGCGATACGCTGTCCGACCTGACGCATCTGTTGAACCGTCTTGTGGGTGAGAAAGTGTCGCTCAAGCTGGACCACGACCATCAATTGGCACGGATCAAGGCAGACAAACGTCAGCTGGAGCAGGTTTTGATGAACCTCGTTGTGAATGCGCGCGATGCGATGCAGGGGGCCGGTGAAATCCGTGTCGTGACGAAAAATATGCACCTCAAAAACCCATTGCACCGCGACCGTGCGACAGTTCCGGCAGGTGACTACGTCTTGGTCAAGGTGATCGACGAGGGACATGGTATTCCAAGCGATAAGCTGGAAAAAATCTTTGAACCCTTTGTTACGACCAAACGGGTCGGCGAGGGAACAGGGCTGGGGTTGTCCACAGCCTACGGGATTGTCAAACAGTCCGGCGGCTATATTTTTGTCGATAGCGAGGTTGGTGTCGGGGCCACGTTTTCATTGCTGTTCCCGAGCTATACGCCAAGAAAGGACGCGGCCGTGCCTGCAGCCCCTGTTGCAACCCAGCCCATCAGAACCAGCGCGGATGGCGTCGTGCTTTTGGTCGAGGACGAAGCGCCTGTGCGCGCCTTTGCTGCCCGCGCCCTGCGTCTGCGCGGCTACACTGTTCTGGAGGCGGATTGCGCCGAGGCCGCTTTGGAGCTCTTGGAAAACGAGGAACTGCACATCGACATCTTTGTGACCGACGTGATCATGCCCGGTCAGGATGGCCCGACATGGGTGCGTAAAGCGCTGCTGCAACGCCCGCAAACAAGGGTTGTTTTCGTGTCCGGCTATCCCGAAGACGCCTTTGATGATGGCCAGCCAGAGGTGCTTGGTGCCGCATTCCTGCCCAAGCCGTTCTCGCTCAAGGCTTTGACCGACACCGTGCAGGAACAGCTTCAGGGGTTACCCGCGCTTGAGACTGTCTGATGCTTGGCATCACGCCATCTATCGCCCGAGCGCGACCAGATGCGCGGCAGATCCGGTCAGGGCGGCATAGTCATCTTCGATCACATGGACCGCAAAATTGCTCATGAAGCCTGCAAAGCGGCCCTTGTCGCGAAACGCGTCACCAAAGCCGAATTGTGTAAGATGCGGCGCAAAAGCCCGCGCGACGCCGCCGGCCAGATAAACGCCGCCAAAGGGCAGCTGGATCAGCGACAGGTTGCCACAAACCGTGCCAAGGATACGCGTGAAGAGCTGGGCCGCCTCCACGGCGCGGGTGTCTGACCCGTCGGCACAGGCAGTCATGATCTCTTGTGCGCTGCGTTCCCGCGGATCATCCGCTTCACGCCCGAGGAATGCATACACACGCTCAAGCCCGCGACCGGAAAGGACATCTTCAACCGCAGGAAACCCGTGTGCTGTGGACACAAACTGGCACAGACGCAATTCCATCTCGTTGCGGATCGGCAGGTTCGCATGGCCGCTTTCAGACGGCGTAACAATGCGTCCGTGTTCAAGGTCATAGACCGGGGCCGCGTTAAAGCCGGTGCCCACACCGATCACAAGTTTCGCCGCATTCTGGCTGCTGTCAGGGCCCGGCAGAATCGTGCGAATATTTGCCGGATCAATATGCCCCAAGGCGTGGCCCTGTGCCTGCAAATCATTCAGGATCGCAACGGTTTCCGCCTTGGTGGCGCGCGCCAGCGTGTCCTTGTCGATTGTCCAGTCAAGGTTTGTCATCGTGGCGCGCCCATCGCGCACGGGGCCTGCTACGGCAACACAGGCAGCAATCGGATCAACCCCGCCTTCGTCGTCGATGTAGCGGCGCAGCACACTCTCAAGCCCGGGAAATTCACTGTTGCGATAGCGCCGGATCGTGCTGTCGATGATCTTGCGCCCTTCGGCCAAGGCCACACGCGTGTTGGTGCCGCCGATATCGGCAACCAGTGAATAGGTATCTGCGGGATGTGCCATGGTGTTCCTTATCGCGCAATCGCGGATTTGAGTGCGTGATAGGATGCTTTTGGTGTGCGCTTCAAGGTCCCAAAATCCACGTGAATAATGCCGAACCGCTTTTCGTAGCCGAAGGCCCATTCATAATTGTCCAGCAGTGACCAGTAAAAGAAGCCCTGCACATTCGCGCCTGCATCAATGGCGCGCTTTGTCGCCATGACGTGGTCATTGATGAATTGCGTGCGTTCGGGATCGGACACGGCGCCGTTTTCAAGATGGTCATCCCATGCCATGCCGTTCTCTGTCACAAAGATGGGCAAATCGCCGACATAGTCCTGCGATAGGCGCGTCAGGAAAGATTGCAGACCGTCCGGATAAATCTCCCATCCCATCTGGGTCTTGGCACCAGGGCCCTCCTCGGATGCCACATTTGGCCAAACCACGCTGGCATCATGGGTGACTTTGTGACGGGTGTAGTAGTTGACGCCAAGAAAATCGATCGGCTGGCTGATCTGCGCCATATCGTCCTGCCAGCCTGCCGGCATATGCGGAGCGAGACCCGCCAGCGCCTCTTCGGGGTAGGTGCCTTTGGTGACGGCTTCGATGAACCAGCGGTTGTTGATCGCGTCCATCGTGGCGGCGGCCTGTGCGGCCTCGGGCGTGCTGTCCTTGGGATCGGTGTGATCGAAATTGAGCACGATCCCGCAGTTTTTCATACCCTTGCCGCGCAGGCGCGCCATCGCCTCGCCATGGGCCAGATTGATGTGGTGCATCGCGCGTGCTGCTGCGCGGATATCCTTGAGGCCCGGCGCATGGTGGCCCAGAAAATGCGACAGATAAGAGATGCACCACGGCTCGTTGATCGTGGCGATCGCGTGGATCCGGTCGCCGATCCGGTCTGTAATCACATCTGTGAAATCACCGAAATACTTGCAGGTGTCACGGTTCATCCACCCCCCCTGATCGGCCAGAGCACTGGGCAGTTCCCAGTGATAGAGCGTCTGAAACGGCTGCAAGCCGCGTTCCAGCATGGCGTCCACCAAGCGGTCATAGAAATCGAGACCCGCGGGGTTGGGTGTGCGACCATCGGGCATAACCCGCGCCCATGACGTGGAAAAGCGGTAGGCATCCATGCCGGCGTCTTTCAGCAGATCAAGGTCTTCGGCAAAACGGTGATAGTGGTCGCAGGCCAAGGCGCCATCTTCGGCGCGCACCACATTGCCGGGGCCGGCCGCAAAAGTATCCCAATGGGTCGGGCCTGCACCGCCGAATTTATGACCCTCGATCTGGTAAGCCGCCGTGGCAGCCCCAAAGACGAAACCTTGGGGGAAATCTGAGCGTTTGAAGTCCATGTTAGTCCTTTCGCGGGGCAGGGCCGGTGGAATATCCGACAACCAGTTCCGCTTCTAGCAATTTGGTTTGTGGTGGGCGCGCGGGGTTCTCGATGGCGTCAAGCAGCATCTGGGCCAACTGGCGGCCTGCCTCGCGCACCGAAGACCTTGTCGCGGTAAAGATCGGGGTATCGCCGCCGTTCTTCAGATACGACAACACGTCGTCATGGCTGATGACGGAGACATCCTTGCCCATGACCAGCCCTTTTTCCTCGATTGCGCGGCGCACGCCAAGGGCGCTGATCATCGAGGAACACATGATTGCAGTTGGCGCGTCATCAAGCGCAAGCATCTGGCGTGCACTGACATAGCCGAAATCCTCGGTCATTTCACCAGACCGCATCAAGGCAGGATCGGGTGTCACACCGTGGTCGGACAGAGAGGCAGTATAGCCGTTGCGCCTGCGGTGGGCGAAATCCATGAACTCTAGACCGTTCACCAAACCGATCCGCTGATGCCCGAGATCGAACAGAAAATCTGTGGCGCGTTTGAACGCATTACGGTTGTTCATATCGAGCCACGCGTAAGGCGTTTCGTTCACAGATGCACGGCCATGCACAGCAAAGGGCAGGCCAAGTTTATGCAGCAGGGGAATGCGCGGGTCATCCATCACGGGACCATGCACTATCACGCCATCAACCGCGCGCCGGGATTTGAGCCCCTGATAAATCCGCCGCTCGTCTTCGTCGGGGACAATCGACAAAATCATTTCATATCCATTGCGCGAGTAGGTCTCGCCGGCACCAGCAATGAAGTCACCAAAGACAGGGTTCACCATCTCATGTTTGCTGGACAAAGGGATCACATGACCAATGGCCAGCGCCTTGCCGGTCGCCAGACCTTTGGCGCGTGTGGACGGGCTATAGTTGAAGGTGCGGGCAGCTTCTTCAACCCTGCGGCGTGTCGCGGTGCTGACCTCCGGGTAGCCGTTCAAAGCCCGGCTCACGGTTGTTTGGCTAAGCCCCAGATTTTGAGAAAGTTCTTTTAAATTCATGGGGTCAGGCGGTGATCCAAAGCGCTTTCAAGCATCAGGTTGACGTATGCGCGATCAAGGCAGGTCACGCGACTTGCCTTTTGAGTAGCATGATTTCTTGGAAATCCAAGGCAAATTTTAGCGCTAACAGTGCTGTATTGACAGACGCTTAAACTTGGCCGACTGTGAGCAAATCCAAAGCGCTTTGGAATTTTGATTCCTTGACGCGGAAGGGAATGATCGCACGAAAGTGCACTAAAGGACGCGTCCAGCTTGGCGCGATTGGGAGGAAATTCTATGATTACGAAACTGTATGCCAGCGTGGCAGCGGTCGCCTTGACTGCGAGTGCAGCAACTGCGGCAGGCCATCTCGCGTTTACACCGGGTGAAGGTGACTTCAGCTGGGACGCGTACAATGAGTGGGCGGCGAATGCGCCAGATCTGACCGGCCAGAACGTGACCGTCTTTGGTCCATGGCTGTCACCAGAGGACGACATTTTCCGTTCGATGATTGCCTACTTCACAGAAGCAACAGGCGCAAATGTGACATACACAGGTTCTGACGGCTTTGAGCAGCAGATCGTGATTGACGCAGAAGCAGGCAGCCCGCCGAATATCGCGGTATTCCCGCAGCCTGGTCTCGCAGCGAACATGGCGGCCCAAGGACTGTTGGACCCGCTCGGTCCGGACATGGCCTCCTGGGTTGCCGACAACTACGCCGCCGGTCAGTCCTGGGTTGATCTGGGCACCTATGCCGACGCCAATGGCGACGACCAGTTCTACGGGTTCTTCTACAACGTGAACGTCAAGTCGCTTGTCTGGTATGTGCCAGAGAACTTTGAAGATGCAGGTTATGATATTCCGGAAACCATGGAAGACCTGATCGCCCTGTCAGAGCAGATCATCGCGGACGGTGGCACACCTTGGTGCATCGGTCTGGGTTCGGGTCCTGCAACAGGTTGGCCCGCGACTGACTGGGTTGAGGACATCATGCTGCGCACACAATCCCCCGAGGATTATGATGCGTGGGTCGCAAATGAGCTGCCGTTCAATGATCCAAAGGTGATCGAAGCCATTGAAACATTCGGCATGTTTGCCAAGAATGACGCAATGGTTGCAGGCGGTTCCGCTGCGGTCGGTTCAACTGACTTCCGCGACAGCCCGGCAGGTCTGTTCTCGTCACCGCCTCAGTGCTACATGCACAAGCAGGCGTCGTTCATTCCGGCATTCATGCCCGAAGACGTTGTGATCGGTGAAGACGCAGACTTCTTCTACTTCCCATCCTTCGCAAGCAAAGATCTGGGTAACCCGGTTCTGGGCGGCGGTACCTTGATGGCTGTGACAGATGCGTCTGATGCGACAATGGCCTTCATGGAGTTCCTCCAGCAGCCGATCGCACACGAAGTGATGATGGCGCAGACAGGCTTCCTCACACCTCACTCTGGCGTGAACCTCGACACATATGCAGATGCAACGCTGCGTGGTCAGGGTGAAATCCTGCTGAACTCCACCACATTCCGTTTTGACGGGTCTGACCTGATGCCTGGCGCCATTGGTGCTGGTACATTCTGGACGGGTATGGTCGACTATGTGGGCGGTGCATCCGCGCAGGAAGTGGGCGATGCGATCCAGCAGAGCTGGGACGCGCTGAAGTAATCAGCCCAAGCTGACACGACATAGGGTTCGGGCGGGCAACTGTCCGGACCTTTTAGCGGCGCAACAGGCGGCCGCATGAAAGATACAGCGAAGGGGAGGGCGCTATGAATCCGGCATTACAGGGATTGATCACCATCATTATCGGGGTCGGGGGCTGCGTAGGTTACTTCTACGGCGCGAACCTCTTTCTTGATAAGGTGCTTTTCAAAGCAGAAGGTCCCAATGCGGGCCGCAATATCAACCGCGCCAATATGATCCGGCCTTGGGTGTTTCTGATGCCCGCCTTGCTGGCCCTGGGTCTTTATCTTGCCTATCCCGTCTTCGCGACACTCCGCCTCAGCTTCCTAGAGCGTTTGCCCGGCAACGAATATGCTTTTGTCGGTTTTGAGAATTACAGCAAGATGTTCGCCGAGCCGAAGTTCATGGAGGCGATGCTGAACAACGTCCTCTGGCTGGTCGTTGTGCCTGCCGCCGCGACTGCCTTTGGTTTGCTGGCTGCACAGCTGACCGACCGCCTGAAATGGGGCAATATCGCGAAATCCATCGTGTTTATGCCGATGGCGATCTCCTTTGTCGGTGCGGCCGTGATCTTTAAACTGGTCTATGAGGCCCGTCCTGAAGACGTGGCCCAGATCGGTATCTTGAACCATCTTTACCTGACCTTTGGCGGCGACGCGCCGGTGCAATGGTTGCAGGTGCCATTCTGGAACAATTTCTTCCTGATGGCCGTTCTGATCTGGATCCAGACCGGTTTTGCCATGGTGATCCTCTCTGCCGCCCTGCGCGGTATTCCAGAGGAAACGATCGAGGCCGCGGTCATCGACGGTGCCAACCCTTTCCAGATTTTCTTCAAGATCAAGGTGCCGCAGATTATGTCCACCATCGTGGTGGTCTGGACGACGATCACGATTGCCACGCTCAAGGTCTTTGACATCGTCTTCGCGATGACCAACGGCCAGTGGGAAACGCAGGTTCTGGCCAATTACATGTATGACAAGCTGTTCCGCGCCAACGATTGGGGCATGGGCTCGGCTTCGGCGATGATTATCATGCTGATGGTAACGCCGATCCTTGTCTGGAACGTCTATAACGCACGCAAGGAGATGCAGTAATGGATGCGATTGCAGGACGTAAGCCCGCCGTCGTATGGGCGCTGAACATCTCGGTTGTGGCGCTTGTGGCGCTGTGGTTGTTCCCGACTTTGGGGCTCTTGGTGTCGTCGTTCCGGACGGGTGACCAGATCACGGCATCGGGCTGGTGGTCGTCATTTTTGCCAGCCGAGCAGACGATCCAACTGCGCGTCGCGGACCCTGATGAGGCCCGTGTCGATCTGGGCAACGGCCGTTTCATGGTCGAAGGCAACATCTTTGAGGGTGAAAATTTCGAGGGTGAGCTGCGGTCTTGGGCCACATCCAGCCGCGATCTGGGCGCCTTCCAGCCCGGTGAAGTAAACGATCTGGGCGACGGTGAGACCCTGACAGTGCAGGCGGACGGCGCTTATGTCTGGGAAGGCAATGATGACCAGATCAGTGGCCGTGCACAGCGTGTGTTCCTTGATGTCACAACACCGCCGGATTTCACGCTGGATAACTACAGCTTCGTGCTCTTTGATGAAGATAACTCGGAAGGCATGGCCAAGGCGTTTATGAACACGCTGACGGTCGTCATCCCTGCCACGATCATCCCGATCCTGATTGCGGCCTTTGCGGCCTATGCACTGGCCTGGATGGATTTCCCGGGGCGCGCCTTGCTGATTGCGATCATCGTAGGGCTCTTGGTTGTGCCGCTGCAACTCGCGCTTATTCCGCTCCTGTCGCTGCACAACGCGATTGGCATCGGCAAAGGGTATTTGGGCACATGGCTTGCGCATACCGGTTTCGGCCTGCCTTTGGCGATCTATCTGTTGCGCAACTACATGGTCGGCCTGCCGCGCGATATCATCGAGAATGCCAAAGTGGATGGTGCGACGGATTTCCAGATCTTTACCAAGATTATCCTGCCACTCAGTTTTCCGGCACTCGCCTCCTTTGCGATCTTCCAATTTCTCTGGACATGGAACGACCTTCTGGTGGCCTTGGTGTTCCTGATTGACGCGACAGGTGAAACGACGGTCATGACCAAGCAGATCGTGGAATTGCTGGGCACCCGTGGCGGCGACTGGGAAATCCTTGCGACCTCGGCCTTTGTGTCGATCGCTGTGCCGCTCGCCGTCTTCTTTGCGATGCAAAAATACCTTGTCCGTGGTCTTCTGGCAGGGTCAGTCAAATAAAATCACGCGCCCCGGGCCAGTCCCGGGGCAACACTTACGCCCCCTGAGATATCCCGGATCAACACCCGGGCAGGGGCATGGAATAGGAACGACACATTATGACGACGGCGCTGGCCAATAATACCGAAATGGCTGTGGACCACGATTGGTGGCGGGGGGCGGTGATCTATCAGATTTACCCGCGCAGCTATCAGGACAGCAACGGCGACGGCATTGGCGATCTTTTGGGGATCGTGCAGCGCCTGCCTTACATCGCGTCGCTGGGTGTTGATGCGATCTGGATTTCGCCCTTCTTTATGTCTCCGATGAAAGACTTCGGCTATGACGTTAGCGACTATTGCGACGTTGACCCGATGTTTGGCTCGATTGCGGATTTTGATGCGGTTGTCGATACCGCACACCGTTTGGGCATCCGCGTGATGATTGATCTGGTCCTCAGCCACACGAGCGACCAGCACCCCTGGTTCGCCGAGAGCCGAAAGGACCGGACGAATGACAAATCCAACTGGTATGTTTGGGCCGACCCCAAGCCGGATGGCACGCCGCCGAACAACTGGCTGTCGATCTTTGGCGGCTCGGCATGGCAGTGGGACGCCCGGCGCGAGCAATACTATCTGCACAATTTCCTTGTGTCCCAGCCGGACCTGAACTTCCATGAACCGCAGGTGCAAGAGGCGTTGCTGGATGTCGCGCGGTTCTGGTTGAACCGCGGCTGTGATGGCTTCCGTCTGGATACCATCAATTTCTACATGCACGACGCGCAGCTGCGCGACAATCCACCTTTGCCCAAGGAAAAACGCAACGCCAATATCGCGCCTTCGGTGAACCCCTATAACCACCAGGAACATCTCTACTCCAAGAATCAGCCTGAGAACATTGATTTTCTACGCAAATTGCGGGCCGTGATGGAGCCCTATGGCGCCGCCGCCGTGGGTGAAGTGGGCGATGCGCAGCGCGGGCTTGAGATCATGGGCCAGTACACCGCTGGCGATGATCTGATGCAGATGTGCTATGCCTTCGAGTTTCTGGCCGCCGATCAACCAACCGCTGCACGCATCGTGGATGTGATGGGGCAGGTGGATGAAAAGGCCGCTGACGGCTGGGCCTGCTGGGCCTTTTCCAATCACGATGTGGTGCGCCATGCGACCCGCTGGCATTTGCCGCCAGCGGCGCAGCGCATGTTCGCGACGCTGATCATGTGTCTGCGCGGGTCGGTCTGTATCTATCAGGGTGAAGAGCTTGGCCTCCCAGAGGCCGATGTCGCCTTTGAAGACCTTCAAGACCCCTATGGCATCGAGTTCTGGCCGGAGTTCAAAGGCCGTGACGGCTGTCGTACGCCCATGGTCTGGGACAGTGACAACCAGAATGGCGGGTTCTCGGACGCGCGGCCGTGGTTGCCTGTGGCCTCCGAGCACCTGCATCTGTCGGTCAAGGCACAAGAGGACGAGCCCGGCGCCCTGTTGCACCACTACCGCAAGGCCATCGCTTTCCGGCATTCGCATCCGGCACTCAGCATCGGTGAACATGACCGCATGCAGTCAAAGGGTGATGTCGTCTATTTCACGCGGACTGCCGGTGCGCAGACGATATTCTGCGCTTTCAACGTCAGTGAAACACCATCCGATTTCGATCTGCCCGAGGGGAACTGGACACCGATAGGTGCCGAGTTGGGCAGTGCACATACATCTGCAGACGGAAGACTGCACCTTGGGCCGTGGCAGGTCTGCCTCGCGCTCAAGACATAATTATAAGGGGAGTGAGATATGGCTGATCTGATACTGACGGACGTTGCCAAGACCTATGGCGGTACGGTGGATGTGCTCAAGCACATCAATCTGGATATTAAGAAAGGGGAATTGATCGTCTTTGTTGGTCCGTCCGGTTGCGGCAAATCCACTTTGTTGCGGATGATTGCGGGTCTGGAAAAGATCACGGGCGGCGAGTTGCAGATTGACGGTCAGGTCGTCAATGACGTGCCCCCTGCGCAACGCGGGATTGCCATGGTGTTCCAGTCCTACGCGCTCTATCCGCATATGACCGTGCGCGATAACATGTCGTTCGCGCTCAAGCTTGCCAAGAAATCGCAGGCCGAGATCGATGAGGCGGTAAACCGTGCCGCAAAGATCCTGCAGCTGGATGATTATCTGGATCGTTTGCCCAAGGCACTGTCTGGTGGTCAGCGCCAGCGTGTCGCGATTGGCCGCTCGATCGTGCGTGACCCCAAGGTCTATCTCTTTGACGAGCCGCTTTCGAACCTTGACGCCGCCTTGCGTGTGGCCACACGGATCGAGATTGCCCAACTCAAGGAGTCGATGCCCGACAGCACGATGATCTACGTGACCCACGATCAGGTCGAGGCGATGACACTGGCCACCCGCATTGTGGTGCTGGCCAACAAGGGGATCGCCCAGGTCGGCACCCCGCTCGAGCTTTATGAACGCCCCGAGAATGAATTTGTGGCGCAGTTTATCGGCTCGCCAGCCATGAACCTACTGGCCGGTGAAATCGTGGAAACCGGCGCGCAAACCGTTGTCAAACTTGCCGGGGGTGGTCTGGTGAAATCGGCCGTGCCGACGCAGGCATCGGACAAGGGTTTGCAGGTGAACGTCGGTATTCGCCCCGAGGATATGGTTGAATCGTCGGGGGACGATTATGCCTTTGAAGGCAAGGTCAACATCACCGAAGCACTGGGTGAGGTTACTTTGCTCTATTTTGACAAGGTCGGTGACAATGACGCCGTCATTGGCAAGCTGCCCGGTATTCACGCTGATCTGCGCGGAAAATCCGTCCGTATGGCTGCGACACCTGAGAAGGTGCAGATATTCCACAACGGACAGTCGCTCTATTACAGATAAGGGTTCCTCCCGAGCGTAACGAGTTGCTTGTATTGCGCCGATGTGATCGCATCGGCGCAATTAATCATTGAGGTTCCACCATGCAAACACCCGTCAACCGACTGAAAGCCTCGCTTCAATCCGGTCAGATCCAGCACGGTATCTGGCTGACATCCGGCACAGCTGTCCTGGCCGAGCTCGCGGGGAACGCAGGCTTTGACTGGTGCCTGATTGATGGCGAACACGGGCCCAATACGGTGAGCGAAATGCTACCGCAATTGCAGGCGCTGGCCATCAGCGGCACACCCGCCGTCGTGCGGATCGCGAATGCCGAGGCGTGGATGGTCAAGCAGGTGCTTGATCTGGGGTGCCAGACTGTGCTGGTCCCAATGGTCGATGATGCGCAGACGGCGCAAAAGATGGCCCGTGCGATGCGCTATCCGCCCGAGGGTAATCGCGGGCTGGGGGCGGTTCTGGCGCGCGCGACAGGCTGGGGTGCGGTGCCGGACTATCCGCATAGCGCCAATGCGCAGGTTTGCCTGATGGTGCAGGCCGAAAGTGCTGCGGCCGTTGAGAATATTGACGCAATTGCCGCGACTGATGGTGTGGATGGTGTGTTTGTGGGGCCTGCGGATTTGTCGGCGGATATGGGCTATCCGGGCCAGCCTGATCATCCGGAAGTGGAAAAGGCCATAGACCACCTGATTGCACGCACAGTCGCTGCCGGCAAGATAGCAGGGATCATCACCTTTGATGAAAGCCGTTTTGCCGAATACGCTGAAAAAGGCGTGACATTCCTGGGTGTTGGTGGGGACATGGCGGTGCTCAACACCGCCCTGCGCGGACTTGCAGGGCGGGTGGGGCGCTAGCCAATTTCTGACACAGAAATTGCCGCCAAATCCTCAAAGAGGATTTGTCACAGACTTTCGTGAAAGTCTGTTCTTAACCGCGGCGACGGCGCCCTGTCCTTGCGCGTCCTTCGCCCTCTTTGGGGGCCACGCGGTTGAACTTGATCCATTCGGACCCTGAAGGGTCATTGTCCGTCAGGAAGTTGGCAGCACGGATCGCTTCCATCTCTTTGCCCGCACGTGGTTTGGTCGAGCCAAGGCCAAAAAGCGTCACGAATGTCTCGTCGTCAATGTCTTCCGGCAGGATGATCCCCGCAGCCAGAATCTCTGCTTTCTTTTCCGCGATCTTCTTGGGCCCGACCGGCAGTGCCACAGGGTTCATAATGGCCGAGGTCATGCCAGCAGTCATTGCCATCGGCAGGAACGCGTTATTGATGCCGTGACGGTTGGGCAGGCCAAAGCTGATGTTGGACGCGCCACAGGTCGTGTTCACGCCCAGTTCTTCGCGCAAGCGCCGCACCAGCGTAAAGACCTGCAAACCGGCTGTTCCCATCGCGCCAATCGGCATGACCAGCGGGTCGACCACGATATCATGGGCGGGAATGCCAAAATCCGCGGCGCGTTCTACGATCTTCTTGGCCACCGCAAAGCGCACGTCAGGGTCTTCGGAAATACCTGTGTCATCGTTTGAAATCGCCACCACCGGCACGTTGTATTTCTTCACCAGCGGCAGCACCAGTTCCAGCCGCTCTTCCTCGCCGGTGACAGAGTTCAGCAGGGGCCGCCCTTCGGCCGCAGCCAGACCGTTTTCCAAAGCGCCGGGAACCGAACTGTCGATGCAGAGCGGCACATCCACAATCGCCTGCACACGTTCGATCATTTCCTTCATCAAAGGCGGTTCGACAAAGTTGTTGTCCGCATAGCGCGGGTCTTCGGCCATCTTGTTGGAAAAAACCGCACCCGAGTTGATATCAAGGATATTCGCGCCTGCCGCGACCTGTGCGATGGCGTCCGCCTCGACGCGGGAGAAGTCGCCGCGTTCGAGTTCTTCGGCCAGAATTTTGCGGCCCGTGGGGTTGATCCGTTCACCAATCACGCAAAAGGGCTGGTCGAACCCGATAATGGCAGTCTTGGTTTTGGATTCAACAATCGTGCGTGTCATTATGAGCGGTCCTTAGGATTGAGATGCGGGAACGGCAGAAGCGCCGCCATTTTCGATGGCCCAGTTGGCGTTCGTCTTGATGCCGCCAAGGGGGAAGAAGTGGACGTTGGTGATATTGAAGTCCGGATTGGCCGCCTTATGCGCTGCCAGTTCCGTCAGGACCTCGGTTGGCTCATAGGGCAGCAGCAGCTTGGTCACATCCATCGCACGCTTTTGCAGCACCTTCAAAGAAGGCCCGACGCCGCAGGCAATCGCGAATTTGATCAGTGTTTGCAGCTTGGCCGGACCGGCAATGCCGATGTGAACGGGAATCGTGATGCCAGCGTCTTTCAGGGCGTCAGCCCAAGCGATAATGGGGCCTGCCTCAAAGGCGAACTGTGTGGCCAGCGCCATTTCGGCGTCGGTTGTTTCAGAGAATCTTTGTTTCCAGCGGAGCGCGTCCATGACGTTCTTGTCTGACCCGTCCTTGTCGATGTCGCGGTTGCCTTCGGGGTGACCTGCGACATGCAGGCGCTTGAAGCCAGCCTTGTCGAACAGTCCGCTTTCCAGCAGTTGCATGGAGGAATGATAGTCGCCATGCGGTGTTGCCACGCCACCGGCCAGCAACAGCGCCTGATCGACGCCCGCCTCGCCCTGATAGCGCGCAATCCAGTCGGCCAGTGTTGCTTCATCCTTGATGATGCGCGCGGGGAAGTGCGGCATCACCTTATAGCCGTCCGTGGCCAGCCGTTTAGCCGTTGCGACCATGTCTTCAATCGGCGTGCCCTCGATATGGGCGATATAGACCCGCGTGCCAGCGGGTAGCAGTTCGCGGAAGTCGTCCACCTTTTCGGCGGTGCGTGGCATCACTTCGATGGAATAATCCTTCAGGAAGGCTTCCATCTGGGCATTGACGGTCGGCGTGGCGACCTCTTTGGATTTGCGGAATGAGAGCAGTGACATAACGACCTCCGATAGGCGCGTGGGGAAAGGGGGCGGGGTCTTCAAGCCCAACCATCATTGGCAATGAGCGTCTTGATGCGCTCCAGGTCATATTCAGCATCGATCCTGGCGACAGTGGCTTCTGCTGCCTCTTGATCGGTGCCATCGACAGGAATGGGATCGGCCTTGCGGAAACCGGCCATGTAATCATCAGACACAGCCGCACCTGATTTCATCGCAGCGCGGTCAATCGCCTGTTCAAACCGTTCCGGCAGGGGCAGCTTCACCCCGCGCCGTCCACGGCCCACAATGACCTGCGCTGGCATGTCGCGCCAATAGACGATCGTGACGTCGGCCATATGTGATTCCTCTCGTTTCTCTTGCTCTCGTTCTATCATCGCCTTGCCCCCTTCAATGTCGGTTTTCGACCTCCATTGTGCAGTGAGCGACGACGCGTTTGCTATCCGATCCGCAGCGGGACGGCTATCGGCAGGCATCTTCAAATTTTGCATAATCGTTGTGAGCCGCGCGCGGGAATGCACGACAAGACTTGTGCAAAGTCCTTTCCCCGCCTAGCTTGAGGGTAACTCGAAAATGGAGGGCGTAGACAATGGCGCCCAAGCGTCCCGATGGTGCGGGCGCGTTCCCGAAAGCGGTCGATAGCCCCGCGCCGAATTCGCCTGATCCATCGCAGCTTTATGCGGCGCTGGATTTGGGCACAAATAGTTGCCGGATGTTGATTGCCCAACCCAAGGGCAGTCAATTCCATGTGGTCGACAGTTTTTCAAAGTCGGTGCAGTTGGGCCATGGTCTGGAAAGCACCGGCAGGTTGTCGCGCGCGTCGATGAACCGCACGATTTCGGCGATGCGCATCTGCCGCGAGAAACTCAAACGTCACGGCGTTGAACATATGCGTCTTGTCGCCACAGAGGCATGCCGGCGTGCGCTGAACGGCGACAGTTTTGTAGCGCAGGTGCGGCGCGAGACCGGCCTCAATCTGGAAATCATCAAACCCGAGGAAGAAGCGCGTCTTGCGGTGATCTCTTGCGCGCCTCTGGTCAGCGTCAACACCGAACAGCTTTTGGTGGTGGATATTGGCGGCGGGTCGACCGAACTGGTCTGGATTGATCTGACCAATGTGCCCAAGCGCGAACGCCCGCGCGCGATCATGCGGTTGCATGCGGGGTTCAAATCCGATCCCGGGCCTTTCGCTGCGGCCAAGGTCGTGGACTGGATTTCTGTGCCTTTGGGTGTCGCCACGCTGCGCGACCAGTTCCAGGATGTCGAAGACGACGCCGCACGTTTCGCGCTGATGAGTTGGTTTTTTGAAGAGAACCTTGAAGAATTTTCGCCCTATGCAGCCGCTCAGGCGCGCGAAGGATTTCAGATCATCGGCACCAGCGGCACGGTGACAACAGTCGCCGCGAGCCATCTGGGCCTGAAACGCTATGACCGCACCAAGGTCGACGGTTTGCGCATGACGACAGACCAGATTGACGCGGTGATCCGTGATTACCTCTTGCTGGGGCCCGCAGGACGCCGCAATGACCCGCGCATCGGCAAGGACAGGCAAGCCCTGATCATGTCGGGCTCGGCGATTTTGCAGGCGCTGATGCGGCTTTGGCCAACCGACCGGCTGTCTGTGGCGGACCGCGGCCTGCGGGAAGGGCTGCTTTATGCCCAGATGTCGGCGCATGGGGTCTTGGAAGACACCCCGTTTTAGGGTTAAGGCGCTGTCATGGTGAAACGTCCGACAAAAAAGAATACCTCCGGTCGCGGGCAACGCGATTTGCACGTGAAGGTAAAGACCGCCCGCGGGCGCAAGCTCAGCTCGACCCAATGGTTGCAGCGGCAGTTGAATGATCCTTACGTGAAGCGCGCCCAGGCCGAAGGCTATCGCGGGCGGGCGGCTTATAAAATCCTTGAACTGGACGATAAATACCGTTTCCTCGTTCCGGGTGCGCGCATCGTTGATCTGGGCTGTGCGCCAGGTGGTTGGCTGCAGGTGGCGGTCAAACGCGCCAATACGCTGGGTGAACGCACCAGCAAGGCGCAGGGCTTTGTTCTGGGTGTGGACCTGCAAGAGGTCGAACCGATTGCAGGGGCCGAAATTCACCAGCTCGATTTCATGGAAGACGACGCCGACGTGAAGGTCAAGGAATGGCTGGGCGGCAAGGCCAATGTGGTGATGTCCGACATGGCGGCCTCGGCCTCGGGGCACAAACAGACCGACCACAACCGCATTATCGCGCTCTGCGAGGCGGCAGCCTATTTCGCATTCGACGTGCTGGAAGAGGGCGGGACCTTTGTGGCCAAGGTTCTGGCAGGCGGGGCCGAGGGCGATTTGCAGAAGCTGCTGAAAGCGCGGTTCACCAAGGTTGCGAACGTCAAACCGCCTGCGTCACGGTCGGACAGTTCAGAGAAATTCGTGGTGGCAACAGGGTTCAAGGGCAGCGACGCCTAGGTTGGCTGCGTTGCGGCACCGGGCAGGCCTTTGTAAAGCAACTGCCAGTCTTCGTATGAAACCCATCTGACCTGCCGTCGGCCTGTTTCCAATAGTCATGGTCATAATTGGCCGACATCCTTAAGCTATGAATTCTTTGAACCCCGGGAGCGAAAAATGACTGATAGCATCAGCGAATTGGTGGACCGTATCCGCAGCATGGAAGAAGAGCTTGAACAAAAGCTTGAGCGCCGTCGTCGCGAGTTTCGCTACCATATCGAAAGGGGACGGGTCATATTCGAGCGCGAAGTGCGGCAACGGCATCAGATGCTCAAGCGAAAACTGTTGTCATATGTGGCCGGTGCACGCCCTCTTGTCATAGTGACCGCACCTGTCATCTATTCCGTCATCATCCCCTTTGTTTTGCTGGATCTGTTCGTCACACTTTATCAGGCGATATGTTTTCCGGTTTATCGGATCGAAAAGGTGCGTCGCGCCGATTTCATAACCTTCGATCGTAGGCATCTTTCCTATCTGAACGGGCTGGAAAAACTGAACTGCATGTACTGCTCTTACGGCAATGGTTTGTTGGCCTATTCTGCGGAGGTTGCTGGTCGCACCGAAAAATACTGGTGTCCGATCAAACACGCGAGACGGATGGCAGGCGTACATCGCTACTATCCCGAGTTTTTGGAATACGGGGACGCAGAGGGCTATCACAAGCACCAAAGATCATCTGATACCGCATCAACAAGACCATGACGTTTGCTGACGGTTCATTGGGCTCATATTTGTGGTTCCATTGCAGGCGCTTTACACCAAAGCCACCTTGGTCACCCAATCCGCACACCGGTTGATCAACGCCTCCGAGGGCACCCGATCCGTCACGAAATGGTCCACCTGCGCCAGTGATGCGATTTTCACAGGGGCTTTGCGTGTGAATTTCGTGCTGTCGGCCACAAGGATCGTCGCCCGCGCGGCCTTGATCACCTGTTGGCTCACCCGCACCTCTTCGGGGTCAAAGTCCAAGAGGTCGCCGCTCAGGTCGATGGCCGACGCGCCGATCACGGCGAAATCGACCTTGAACCGGTCAATGGCCAGCGCTGCAAGGTCGCCCACCAGCCCGCCGTCTGACCGCCGCAGGCTGCCGCCCGCCACCACCACATTGCAACTGGCGTTGCTGGCAAGGATGTTGGCCACGTTGAGGTTATTGGTCACCACCATCAGATTGCGGTGGGCATGAAGTGCGTGTGCCACTGCCTCGGTCGTGGTGCCGATGTTAAGGAACAGCGAGGCGTTGTCAGGAATAAGCTGTGCCGCCCTGCGGGCGATCCTGATCTTGATATCACGGTTCAGCGCGCGCCTGTCACCATAGCCGATGTTGCTGACACCCGAGGGCAGAACCGCCCCGCCGTGAATCCGCTCAAGCAGACCTGCCGCGCAAAGCTGACGCAGGTCGCGGCGGATGGTTTGTACCGCGACGCCAAGGTCGTGGGCCAGCGCAGTGGCCATGACCTTGCCCTCGGTTTGGGCGAGGGCGCGAATACGGGAGAGGCGGGTATCTGTGTCCATATGTTCGTTTAGGATATAAAGCGAACAGCAGAAACAAGAAAACCATAATTTATAAAGCGTAAGTCACTTTCGTGTCGTTTTCGTGTGTCATTCGGCGAACACTTGCGGCGTTGAGCCTTGCACCCTTGCGGCTGTCACGTCAAACGCAGGAAAAATTGCAAAGAGACAGATTATGAGCGCAGATTTCGACGTATTTATCATCGGTGGTGGCATCAATGGCTGCGGGATCGCACGCGATGCGGCGGGGCGCGGGCTGAAAGTGGGTCTGGCCGAGATGAACGACCTTGGTTCGGCCACATCATCGGCCTCGACCAAGCTGTTTCACGGGGGCCTGCGCTATCTGGAGTTCTTTGAGTTCGGCTTGGTGCGCAAGGCGCTGGTCGAACGCGAGGTCCTGCTGAAAAACATGCCCCATATCAGCTGGCCCATGCGCTTTGTGCTGCCTTACCACAAAGACATGCGGTTCGAGAATGACACGCCGACGTCCAAACTACTCTCGGCGGTCATGCCATGGATGAAGGGCAGACGGCCTGCATGGCTGATCCGGCTGGGGCTGTTTCTTTATGACAATTTGGGTGGCCGCAAAATCTTGCCGGGCACCAAAACGGTTGATCTGACAACTGCTGACACAGGCAAACCGCTGAAGGGCAAGTTTCAAAGGGCCTATGAATATTCCGATTGCTGGGTCGAAGATGCGCGCCTTGTCGTATTGAACGCGCGTGATGCGGAAAATCGCGGTGCCACGATCATGACGCGCACCAAAGTGATCAGCGCCGCGCGTGTTGATGGGCAATGGGAGATCGTGACCGAACAGGACGGCATCCAGCAAACTCATACGGCGCGTGCCTTGGTCAATGCGGGTGGGCCATGGGTTGAAAACATTGTGCGCGATGTCGCGCGGCTCAACACATCGGAAGGCGTGCGACTTGTGCGCGGCAGCCATATCGTGACCAAAAAACTGTTTGATCACGACAAGAGCTATTTTTTCCAGGGCGAAGACGGGCGGATCATCTTTGCGATCCCCTATGAGATGGATTTCACGCTGATTGGCACGACTGATGCCGAGCATGAGAACCTGTCGGAAAAGCCCTATGCGACAGAGGAAGAGCAGGACTACCTTTGCGCCTTCGCGTCACAATATTTCGAACAACCCGTCACCCGCGATGATGTGGTCTGGACCTATTCGGGCGTCCGCCCGCTCTACGATGACGGGGCAAAATCTGCGACGGCGGCCACCCGCGATTATGTGTTGTCACTGGATGAAAACGGTGCGCCGCTGCTGAATATCTTTGGCGGCAAGATCACGACCTACCGCAAATTGGCCGAGAATGCGCTCAAGAAGCTGATCCCGCTGATTGGTGGCGGCGATCCCTGGACGGCCGATGCGGCTTTGCCCGGGGGGGATTTCAAGGTCAAAGACCGTGACAAGCTGGTTGCTGATCTTATGTCGGATTATCCGTTCCTGACCGACCGCTGGGCGCTGCGCCTTATCAAGGCGTACGGCACCGAAGCGCGCGCCATTTTGGGCGAGGCATCGGCAGCAAAGGACCTTGGGCAGGATTTCGGTGCGACCTTGACCGAGGCCGAGGTGAAATGGCTGATGACCCGTGAATATGCGCGCACTGCCGAAGATGTTGTCTGGCGGCGCTCGAAACTGGGCCTGCGCCTGACGCCCGATCAGGTCGCAGGACTTGACGCATTCATGGCGGCTTGAAACAAAAAGACAAACGGGGGGAAACCATGACTTATATTCTGGCCATCGACCAAGGCACGACATCCAGCCGCGCGATCATTTTTGATGCAGAGATGCGGATCAAAGCGACCGCGCAAGAGGAATTCACCCAGCATTTCCCCAAATCGGGTTGGGTTGAACATGACCCGTCCGATATCTGGTCCTCTGTCGCCTCGACCTGCCGTGGTGCGATCGAAAAGGCGGGGATCACTGCCGCTGATGTTGCCGCAATCGGCATTACCAACCAGCGTGAGACCACGCTGGTCTGGGATAAGAAGACAGGCGAGCCGATACATAATGCCATTGTCTGGCAGGACCGCCGGACAGCCGCCTTTTGCGAGGAACTGCGCCGCGAAGGTTTTGAAGCAACGATCACGCAGAAAACGGGCCTTCTGGCTGATCCCTATTTTTCGGGCACCAAGCTGCGGTATATTCTGGAAACAGTGGAAGGCGCGAAAGATCGCGCCGCGGCGGGTGAGCTGCTTTTCGGCACTGTCGACAGCTACCTGATCTGGAAGCTGACAGGCGGCAAGCGGCATGTCACAGACGCCACAAATGCCGCGCGAACCATGCTTTACGATATTCGCAAAGGCCGGTGGAGCACCACGATCTGTGACCGCTTCGGTATTCCTGCCGCGATGCTGCCTGAGGTATTGGATTGCGCCGCCGATTTCGGCACGACGCGCGCCGATCTCTTTGGCAAAGAACTGCCAATTCTGGGCGTGGCAGGCGACCAGCAGGCCGCAACCATCGGGCAGGCCTGTTTTGAACCGGGTATGCTGAAATCGACTTATGGGACAGGGTGTTTTGCTTTGCTCAACACTGGCGACACATTGGTTGAGAGCCAGAAACGCCTGTTGGGAACGATTGCTTATCAGTTTGACGGCAATCCGACCTATGCGCTGGAAGGGTCGATCTTTATCGCAGGGGCGGTGGTGCAATGGCTCCGTGACGGTCTGAAAATCATCCGCGAGGCGAAAGAAACACAGCCGCTGGCAGAAACAGCCGATCAGGGACAGGAACTTTATATGGTGCCCGCCTTTACCGGCCTTGGCGCGCCGTATTGGGACGCCGAGGCGCGGGGGGCGATTTACGGTTTGACCCGCAATTCTGGGCCCGCCGAGTTTGCGCGCGCGGCCCTTGAAAGCGTTGGCTTTCAGACCCGTGACCTGCTTGAGGCAATGAAGAGTGACTGGCAAGCCTCTGATACGGATGGTGTTTTGCGCGTTGATGGTGGTATGAGCGCATCCGATTGGTCGATGCAGTTTCTGTCGGACATCATCGGCGCGCCGGTGGATCGGCCCACGGTGCTGGAGACCACAGCGCTGGGTGTCGCGTGGCTGGCAGGTATGCGCGCCGGTGTTTATCCCGATCAGGCAGGTTTTGCGGCGAACTGGATGCTGGACCAGCGGTTCGCGCCGCAGATGGATGAAGCCACGCGCGAACGCCGCTATGCAGGCTGGCAGGATGCGGTGCGGCGGACTTTGACGCAGGGCTAATCCGAACGCCGGGCCAATTCCCAGACTGCGAATTCTTCGGCGCGTTTGTCGCGCAGCTTTGCTTCGGTGTCGGGCGAGAGGGTCAGCGCCATCACAGGCGAGACGTTCTTTTGTTTCAGCTTGATCGTCATATCGAGCCGCTCTTCAAGATATGCAATCACCTTATCCCATTGCTCGTATTGGAAAAGGTGATCCGCGCCGATCTCGCCGTCATTGATGCGCAGGAACTTGTTTTGCGAGCCGACATTGGCAAAAGGCGCCGGATC
Source organism: Yoonia sp. R78084 (assembly GCF_044595625.1). NCBI lineage: Bacteria > Pseudomonadati > Pseudomonadota > Alphaproteobacteria > Rhodobacterales > Paracoccaceae > Yoonia > Yoonia sp. R78084. The sequence continues at coordinate 1,544,876 of NZ_CP138993.1, read as the reverse complement.
ACCTTTGCAGTATTCCAGCACAAAATCGTCGAAACTGATGTGCGCTGTGCTGTTTTCGTGTCCGATCAGATCAGGCCGCGTCCGGTAGCGATACCAGCTGCCCAGCCAGTCGATGGGATTGCGCACCACCGCCATTAATTCAGGGTCCTGCCCGCCAGCCTGTTTGAAGAAAGGCTTCAAGAATTGTTTGTAGCGATAGCACGGCGCATGCTTCAGATGCGGCGGATCACGCAGCACCAAGGATGCGCGCGGTGCCAAAGCGCCCTCAAGCGCAGTTGATCCGGTCTTTGGAACTGCCAGCAGCACCAGATTTTCTTTCCAGAAAACAAGCATTTGATCGCTGTCTTTCGTCTATATCCGAAACAATGCTAGGCCATAAACCATTCCTTAACCACCATTCGTTGAATGTGAACTATGAAAATTTGTGTTGCAATGTTCTGCTTTTGATCTCATTAACAAAGAGAACACAATGAGAACAAAAGCAGTGATTGCCGCCCTTGGGACGGCGTGAAATAAGGACAGGACAGATGGCAACGGCAGAACTCCTCAAAATGACTGACAAGAAAACAGCAGACAAAGAAAAAGCACTCGAAAGCGCGCTGGCACAGATCGAACGACAGTTCGGCAAAGGCTCGATCATGAAGCTGGGCGGCCAGAACCAGATGGCTGATATCGAGGCGACATCGACCGGTTCGCTGGGGCTGGATATCGCATTGGGGATTGGCGGTTTGCCCAAAGGCCGTGTGATTGAAATTTATGGCCCTGAATCATCGGGCAAAACGACGCTGACCCTGCATTCCATCGCGGAAGAGCAGAAAAAGGGCGGTGTTTGCGCTTTCGTCGACGCAGAGCACGCGCTTGATCCGCAATATGCCAAGAAGCTTGGCGTGAACCTTGATGAATTGCTGATTTCACAGCCCGATACGGGCGAACAGGCACTCGAGATTGTGGATACGCTGGTCCGCTCGGGTGCGGTGAGCCTTGTTGTTGTGGACTCTGTGGCGGCGCTGACACCGAAATCCGAACTCGAAGGCGATATGGGCGATAGCTCGGTCGGTGTGCACGCGCGTTTGATGTCTCAGGCGATGCGCAAGCTGACGGGGTCGATCAACCGGTCCGGCTGTATGGTGATCTTTATCAACCAGATTCGCATGAAGATCGGTGTGATGTTCGGCTCGCCCGAAACCACGACCGGTGGTAACGCGTTGAAATTCTATGCTTCTGTCCGTCTGGATATCCGCCGCATCGGCGCGATCAAGGACCGTGATGAAGTCGTGGGCAACGCGACCCGCGTCAAAGTGGTGAAGAACAAGGTGGCGCCACCGTTCAAACAGGTGGAATTCGACATCATGTACGGTGAAGGCATTTCCAAGACAGGCGAATTGCTTGATCTCGGTGTGAAGGCGGGGATTGTTGAGAAATCCGGTGCCTGGTTCAGCTATGGTGATGAGCGGATCGGGCAGGGGCGTGAGAACTCGAAGATTTTCCTGAAAGAAAATCCGGCGATCGCGCTCGAGATCGAGGATAAGATCCGCGCGGCGCACGGGCTTGAGTTCGATATGGCCGACGGGATTGATGGCGACGGCGATGATGACCTTGTCGAAGTCTAAGCGCCACAGGTGATTGACGCAAAGAAAGGGTGCCGCAGCAGCGGTGCCCTTTTTTGATGGCTGCCTCCAGCGGAAGTTTGATTGGACATGGAAAGTATCACCCCCGTTTGTTGGTGGACAGTGCCAAGAGGCGGGGCTATTTCTGCGGGCTAACAGACATATTTGCTTGAAAGTGCGCTATGACCAGTCTTGCCGACATCCGTTCGACCTTTCTGAATTACTTTGGTTCTCAGGATCATGAGATCGTGGCCTCAAGCCCGTTGGTGCCGCGCAATGACCCGACCTTGATGTTCGCGAACTCGGGTATGGTGCAGTTCAAGAACCTGTTCACGGGTGTCGAGACCCGCGATTATACGCGTGCCACCACCAGCCAGAAATGTGTGCGTGCCGGCGGCAAGCACAACGATCTTGATAATGTGGGCTACACAGCGCGCCACCATACGTTTTTCGAGATGCTGGGCAATTTCAGTTTCGGTGATTATTTCAAGGAAGAGGCGATCCCCTATGCCTGGGAATTGCTGACGCGTGAATTCGGCATCGACAAGGACCGCCTGTTGGTCACCGTCTATCACACCGATGACGAGGCCGCTGCGATCTGGAAGAAAGTGGCCGGTTTCTCGGATGACAAGATCATTCGTATCCCGACTGACGACAACTTCTGGCGCATGGGCCCGACCGGCCCCTGCGGCCCCTGCACCGAGATTTTTTACGATCACGGTGATCATATCTGGGGTGGCCCTCCGGGATCACCGGAAGAGGACGGCGACCGGTTCATCGAGATCTGGAACATCGTGTTCATGCAGAACGAACAGTTCGAGGACGGCACGCTCAAACCGCTTGAAATGCAGTCAATCGATACGGGCATGGGGCTGGAGCGTATTGGCGCTTTGCTGCAATGCAAACATGACAACTACGATACCGATCTGATGCGCGCACTGATCGAGGCCTCTGCACATGTGACCTCGACCGACCCGGATGGTCCCGGCAACACGCACCACCGCGTGATCGCCGACCACCTGCGGTCCACGTCCTTCCTGATTGCCGAAGGCGTGCTGCCATCGAATGAGGGGCGTGGTTACGTGCTGCGCCGGATCATGCGGCGCGCGATGCGCCATGCCCATCAACTGGGCGGCAAAGACCCCGTGATGCATAAACTTGTCCCGGCGCTGATCCAGCAGATGGGCGGGGCCTATCCTGAACTGGGGATCGGCCAGCGATTGATTGAGGAAACGCTGCTGAGCGAGGAAGTGCGTTTTAAACAAACGCTGGATCGGGGGTTGAAACTGCTTGACGACGAAATCAGCGGTCTGGCCGAAGGTGCGGCCTTGCCCGGTGCTGCGGCGTTCAAGCTTTATGACACCTACGGTTTCCCGCTTGATCTGACGCAGGACGCCCTGCGCGAAAAGGGACGCGCGGTTGATACAGCCGGGTTCGATGCCGCTATGGCAGAGCAGAAAGCCAAGGCGCGCGCCGCATGGTCCGGCACGGGTGAAGCCGCTGATAGTGCAATCTGGTTCGATATCGCGGATGCGCATGGCGCGACCGATTTTCTGGGGTATGAGACCGAGACTGCCGAAGGGCAGGTCGTGGCAATTGTCGATGAAGCAGGCAAGAGCATTGATGCGCTGAACGCGAAAGGTTCTGCGGGCTGGGTCGTCGTGAACCAGACACCTTTCTACGCGGAAAGCGGCGGTCAGGTGGGCGATCAGGGCTATGTGCGTGCACTCGTTGGTGACCCGGACGCGCGGGCGCCACAGTTTTCAGGCCATGTCTCTGACGTCAAGAAGATGCCGGGCGGTGTCTTTGCCCATTATCTGACGGTTGATCACGGTGAACTCTCTGTGGGCGAGCCTGTCCGCCTCGAAGTCGATCATATCAATCGGGGTAAAATCCGCGCCAACCACTCGGCGACGCACCTGCTGAATGAGGCACTGCGCGAGGTTCTGGGTGATCATATCGCACAGCGCGGGTCATTGAACGCACCCGATCGCCTGCGGTTTGATTTCAGTCATACCAAAGCTTTGAGCGCCGAAGAACTGGCGCAGGTCGAACATGATGTGAATGCGATCATCCGTCAGAACACCCCTGTCGAGACCCGTATCATGGCACCGGATGATGCCCGCGCCATGGGTGCGCAGGCGCTCTTTGGCGAGAAGTATGGCGACGAGGTGCGTGTTGTGTCGATGGGCCGGCAGGTGGGCTCGGGCAAGGGCGCTGACGGAAATACCTATTCGCTGGAACTTTGCGGCGGGACGCATGTGAAGCAACTGGGCGAGATCGGGGCCTTTGTGACCTTGGGGGATAGCGCATCAAGTGCCGGTGTCCGCCGGATCGAAGCGCTGACAGGGCAGGCGGCACTGGATTATCTGCGCGCGCAGGACGCTCGCCTGAACCAGGCGGCGGCCGTGTTGAAAGCACCGGCGTCGGAGGTGGCTGACCGGATCAAGGCGTTGATGGATGAACGCAAGGCGCTGGCCAACGAAGTGGCACAACTGCGCCGCGAAGTCGCCATGGGGGGCGGCGCGAAAGAGGCAGCACCCGCCGAGGTGATCAATGGTATCGCGTTTCAGGCACAGGTTCTCAGCGGTGTGACCGGCAAGGACCTGCCTGCGTTGATCGACGAGATGAAGGCATCAATGGAGAGCGGTGCAGTCGTGTTGATCGCCGATGCGGGTGGCAAGGCTGCTGTTGCGGTTGGTGTCACAGCGGATCTGACCGACCGTGTCTCGGCGGTGGATATCCTGCGGGCTGTCACACCCGAACTGGGCGGTAAAGGCGGCGGTGGGCGTCCTGATATGGCGCAGGGCGGTGGTGCTTCGGTTGAAAATGCTGATGCCGCGATTGCGGCGGCAAAGACTGTTTTGGAGGGATTGTAATGAGTGCACTCTGGATTGCCCATGTGAAGGTCACGGACGAGGCCGCTTATGGTGAATACGCCAAGCGCGCGACAGGTGCGATTGCCGCGCACGGCGGCGTATTTCTGGCCCGTGGCGGTGCTTATGAGCAGTTGGAAGGCCCGGATCGCCCACGCAACGTGGTTGCCCGCTTTCCCAGCCTGCAGGCCGCCCATGACTGCTATTACTCCGATGCTTACCAAGAGGCGCTGAGCTTTGCCAAAGGTGCCAGCCAGCGTGAATTAAGCATCGTCGAAGAGATCGCTTGAAAGGCCAGCTTGGCGACATGATGGCCCGCCACGCGCGGGTGGGCCGTCTGAAGTGGATCGGGCTGCGCAACGCGCGCTACGATCCGGTGGAAGTTGTGCAAAGTGCTGAAGTCACCATGGCCGGTCTGCTGGGTGATCACGGACGCGGAGGCAAGCGGGCGGTGACACTGATACAGGCAGAGCATCTGCCGGTCATCGCCGCCTTTTCGAACCTGTCAGAGATCCAGCCAGAGGTGCTACGGCGCAATTTGCTTGTTTCGGGGCTCAACCTGCTTGCGCTGCGCAAGGGGCTGCTGCGCGTCGGTGATGTGATCTTGGAAATCGAGGGGCCGTGTCCGCCTTGTTCACGCATGGAAAAAGCGTTGGGACCGGGCGGATATAACGCAATGCGCGGCCATGGCGGTTGGTACGCCAGCGTCGTGCAGTGCGGTGTTTTGCAGGTCGGTGACGCGGTGGAACCCGCGTCACCTTAAGTCAGTTAGCCTGCGCGTGACTGGCGCTTGCGCTCGTGCGGATCAAGGTAGCGCTTGCGCAGCCGGATTGCATTTGGCGTAACTTCGACCAGTTCATCGTCGTCGATATAGGCAATCGCCTGTTCCAGCGACATGGTCACAGGTGTGGTCAGGCGGACCGCTTCGTCGGTGCCAGAGGCCCGCACGTTGGTCAGCTTTTTGCCCTTCAGCGGGTTCACCTCAAGATCGTTCTCGCGGCTGTGCTCGCCGATGATCATGCCGGTGTAGACGGGTTCCTGCGCGCCGATGAACATCTTGCCGCGGTCCTCGAGGTTCCACAGGGCAAAGGCGACCGAAGTGCCGTTCTCCATCGAGATCAGAACACCCTGACGGCGGCCATCAATCTTGCCTTTGTAGGGGGTCATGCCGTGGAACAGGCGGTTCAGAACGCCGGAGCCGCGTGTGTCGGTCAGGAATTCACCGTGATACCCGATCAGGCCACGTGACGGCACATGCGCGATGATGCGGGTCTTGCCGGCGCCGGCCGGTTTCATCTCGACCAGATCGCCCTTGCGCGGGCCAGTGAGCTTCTCGACCACGACGCCGGTATATTCGTCATCCACGTCGATGGTCACTTCCTCGACGGGTTCCATGCGTTGCCCGTCTTGCTCGGAAAAGATGACCTGCGGGCGCGAGATGGAGAGCTCGAAACCTTCGCGGCGCATGTTTTCGATCAGAACGCCCATCTGCAATTCGCCACGGCCCGAGACCTCGAAGGCGTCGCCACCAGGGGTGTCTGCGATCTTGATTGCGACGTTGACTTCGCTTTCCTTCATCAGACGTTCGCGGATGACGCGGGACTGCACCTTTTTGCCGTCGCGACCAGCCAGCGGGCTGTCGTTGATGCCGAAGGTCACGGTGATGGTGGGCGGGTCAATCGGTTGCGCAGGGATCGGCACATCGATGCTGACATCACAGAGCGTGTCGGCCACGGTGGCCTTGGTCATGCCAGCGATGGTCACGATGTCACCGGCCTCGGCCACATCGATGGGCTGCTGGGACAGACCACGGAAGGCGAGGATCTTGGACACGCGGAACTGTTCGATTTTGTCGCCTGTACGCGATAGCGCCTTGATTGTATCACCTGCTTTCAGAGTGCCTGCCTCGACACGGCCCGTCAGAATACGGCCGATGAACGGGTCCGCTGAAAGGGTGGTCGCGAGCATCTGGAAGGGTTCATCCTTGCGGGTGATTTGCGCAGGGGTCGGCACGTGTTCGACAATCTTGTCAAAGAGCGCATCAAGATTTTCACGCGGTCCGTCGAGTTCTTCGTCACACCAACCCGAACGGCCCGAGGCGAACATGGTTGGGAAATCAAGCTGTTCGTCGGATGCCTCAAGGGCTGCGAACAGGTCAAAGACATCATCCACGGCGCGATCAGGTTCACCGTCAGGTTTGTCGACCTTGTTGACGACCACGATCGGGCGCAGACCAAGGGCCAGCGCTTTGGACGTCACGAATTTGGTCTGTGGCATCGGGCCTTCAGCGGCATCAACCAGCAGAACAACACCGTCCACCATCGACAGGATACGCTCGACCTCGCCGCCGAAATCGGCGTGACCGGGGGTGTCGACGATATTGATGCGGGTGCCTTTCCACTCGACCGAAGTACACTTCGCCAGAATAGTGATACCGCGTTCGCGCTCGATATCGTTGCTATCCATCGCGCGCTCTTGCGTCGCCTCGTTTTCGCGGTAAATCCCCGACTGTTTCAGTAGTTCGTCAACGAGGGTCGTCTTGCCGTGGTCAACGTGCGCGATGATCGCGATATTGCGAATGTCCATTGGTCTGCCTTTGTGCGGAAGTTGCCGCGCGGATACCGTGCAATTGCAGCAAAAGCTACCCCTTATTGTCGCAATCCTCTTTTCGCCGGCCGCGATGTTCCGTTTTCGTGGCATATGGGCCGTCAAAGCCGTCGCAAGCCGCACTGGAAATCTGCAGTATTGCGAAAAATTGCCTGCACTGAAATAAGGATGGGCGGGCCGCCAAGATTTGGCCACATAGTTATTTAAGATGCCGAAAAGAAATGTGTTTCAGGCCTGTTTGGGCGCAAGTAGACTTTAGGAATGACTATATGATTTCTCATCTCGTGAAACCTCTGTCTTTCGTCACATTTTTAACATTGTCCGCCTGTGGCGGCGGTGGCGGCGGTGGTGATGATAGCGGTGGTGGCTCCGGCGGAGGTGGTGGGGGCGTTGACCCAACGCCAGGGTCGAACGGCCTGCCATTTGGTGCGGTTGGGCAGACGCTGCCAGATGACGCCGTGGATCAGGCGATAACCATGCGCAGCGCAAGCTTTCAGTCAGGCGGTGCGCCGACTATTGAAAATGCGAGGATCACGGTTGATGCAGGGTTCTTTCAGGGCGACACGCCCAATCTTGATGGGACAATCACGATTTTTGGTAACTCAGCGCCAATCACCATCACGAACGGTCAGGGCGTTCTGGCAAGCGGCGAGACCGTGACACTCACCTATGAACCAAACCGCACAGGCGCCTATGCAGCCGCAATCGAAGCGTCCGTTGGTAGCTTGAACGACATTAACGGAGAAGCTGCCTATGTTTTCGGTTTTGAAACCGATCCTGCGACGATTGCGGCGCGCAGCGGCGGAACAGTGACCTATACCGGCGATTTTCAGTCTTTTGGATCTCTGGCGGGCGCGCCAAATTCCGACACGGAATATGCAGGCGGCATGACTGTCGCGGTCGACTTTACAGGCACAGGCAATGCCAGTGTCGCACTGGATGGCCAGGTGAATGGCGCAGGAAATGTCGACATGGGCGGCTCGCTCGGCTTGGCCGGAAACGGCTTTGCAGGCGGGCTGACATGCACCACGGGCTGTGTGAACAACGGATCAGAGATTGACGCAACCTTCTATGGCCCCAACGCGGATGAACTGGGCGGTGTGCTTGCCATAGATATAACGGTGACTGGTGTCGGGGCCTATGACGGGGTGGGGACGTTCGTCTTGCCGGCGGAATAGACCCGAGAGACTATGATCAATACAAGACAACCGCTCTTGCGCGCGGCTGTGCTGCGATGGCTCGCTCTAGACTGCAAGGAGCTAAAGATAGGTTGCGCTCCGCACCAAGACGACGGTTGCCATATAGCCTGCGCTAGTTCTGACATTAGTCGGGATTGAACCTCTCGCGGCTAAGGAAGTTGTAGTTGCCTACCCCCATCAGGCGTGCATTTTCGCTTTCAAGCGTTTCATCGAGAAGAAAGACACCGGCAAGGTTCTCAGCGTTTTCGCCATAGAACACGCCACCTATCTGGCTGTTGCCCGAACAAATGCCTACGCACTCAAGTTGGTTGACGCTTGTGCCAAATCCATTCCCCACGAGTGTTGTTTGTGTCAACGACATTTCTAGGTTGAAATCTTCATTATTGACTTGGAACTCTCCGCCTTCCAGCGAACGCATGGCGCCGCTGATCGTGCCGTCGCTACGCACATTGACCGTCAAAACCATACCTGCATCGTCAGTCGCAGCGGCATTGGTGCCGTCAAGATCGGCGACCGTGTAGGTCATTTCCATAACTCCGGCGTAAAGGGTTGAACCGGTCTCAGGCAGAATGATGTCCTGCAACTCTGGGTCTGTTTGTTGACCGATGATACTGCGCGAAGAACTGGCGGTGAATGCGGGATCGGCCAAGGTTTCGAGAATATCAATGTTGATAGTTTGCACATTTTCGTCGAGCAGTTCACTTGTACTGATGTTGTAGACTGTGCCATCAGCGGCAGTTGCGCGGAAGAAATCACCAGTTGGTGTGAACTCGAGCACCTCGCCGTTGAGGCGCAAGTACTGCCTGTTCTCGATAAGGATGACGCTGTTTTCAGTGATCTCAACGCTTGCCTGGCCGGTATCATCGATCACCAGATGTGCGAAACGCAATGTAATCTCATCTGTGATTTCGTCAGGGCCGCCTGCAAAGGGCAGGCCATTCTCTGACCCGCTACCCGCAACCGAGCCTGCGTTCAGTGCCGCATTACCCGCGAGTGTACGACTAACTGGTTGTGGACTGCCGTCGCCACCTCCGCCGCCCAAACAGGCAGACAACCCAAACGCCGCCACAATAAGCGGCCCACTTGTGTACACATTCATCAGCAACCCCAAAACCGACTAAAATGGAACTCAGGATTACCGATCATTGACGTTAGGGCAAGAATAAATTCAACAGTAAAATATCTTAGACAATCGCGCGCGTTTGCTGCGCAGCGAGATCGCGATTCGCTTCAAGATTACAGTTTTAAACTGAATACAATTATAAGATGATTAAAATATTTAAAATAATCGTATAAGTCTACAATACCGACAGCCTTTTAATGAATTAAGCCTTTTGCTCGACTACAATATGTTGAGATTTAGGCTTTCTGGCTCGTTTTGCTGAATTCTGGTTTCTCGAGGAGACTCCACGATCACAAAAGGGATAGGGTCACGTTACTTTATTTATTTTGGAGCGTAGCAATGTCGAAAACTTTGAAAATAACAACAACTGTCGGGCTGCTGATTGCGATGGGCGCATGTGGAGGATCTTCAAGCCCTGATCAAGTCTCGCGTGTAATCACTGGACCTGATGCGCTGAATATCGGAACAGAAAGCACGACAGAGACGGCCACTGGCCTTCCATTTGCTGTAGATTTTGATCCTGAAACAGATGAAATTTCGGGAAGTGTTACAGTTCGTCTGGTCCGGTTCGAAACTGATTATCAGACTGGCGTGACGCAAATCATAATTTCTGATGAAGTGTTGACAGTTCCCCCCGGCACAGAAGACTTTTCAGGTACGATCACTTACAAGGGCGAAACCATCACCCTTGTTGATAATGGCGATGGCAATGAGGGCGATTTAAGCAATGGTCAGACACTTTTTGGCTTTGTGAATCTTGAGGGCGATTTCGCGACCGCCATTAGTTTCTATACCTATGTTGAAGATGAGATTGGTTTCGATAGCGAGGGCTCTTTCATTCTTGGTTTTGAAACCAATCCTGATGATTTGCCTGGAGACTTGGGTATTACCAGATACACCGGCGCTTTTGCCGGGTATGGAAACATCATAGATTCAGATGGCGCTGTTTTTGCGCAGGAGGAGTTTATTGATGGGACTATTCTGGTCGATGTAAGCTTTTCTGATGGGGGTGTAAGTGGTGAATTGGACATAAACACTGATACACTAGGCGGCACGACATTCATCATGGACCCTACATCAATCGCAGGAAATGGTTTTTCAACCACGGCAACGACAGTGGCAGGGTGTGAAACCTGCAGCTCCAGCACACAAATAGGTGGCGCATTCTTTGGGCTGGGTGCTGAAGAGTTGGCTGGTCTCGCAGGTATCGACTTTACCGACACGCAAGGCGAAGAGGACCTCAGGCTGGTTGGAGCAGGTGCTTATGTCGCAACTCCAGATGATCTTGAGTAAAGGCCTCTTTAGTACATAATGACCATCTGACTTTTGTTCTTTTGGCATGGGCGGCATTTGCCGCCCATGTCTCTTTGCTACAGCGCCTTGTTCAGGTTCTCGTCGATCTTTTCAAGGAACCCCATGGTTGTCAGCCAGCCCTGATCGGGGCCGACCAGCAGCGCCAGATCCTTGGTCATGAAACCGCTTTCCACAGTGTCAACGACAACCTTTTCCAGTGTCTCGGCAAAGTTCATCAGTTGCGCATTGTCATCCAGTTTCGCGCGGTGCTTGAGCCCGCCGGTCCAGGCAAAAATCGACGCAATCGAATTGGTCGAGGTCGCTTGCCCTGCCTGATGCTGGCGGTAGTGGCGCGTAACAGTGCCGTGGGCGGCCTCGGCCTCGACGATCTTGCCATCGGGGGTCATCAACTGGCTGGTCATCAGGCCCAATGACCCGAACCCTTGCGCCACGGTGTCGGACTGCACATCGCCGTCATAGTTCTTGCAGGCCCAGACGAATTTGCCTGACCACTTCATCGCCGAGGCGACCATATCGTCAATCAGGCGGTGCTGGTATTCGATACCGGCTTGCGCGAACTTGTCTTTGAACTCTGCGTCAAACACCTCTTGGAAGAGGTCCTTGAAACGTCCGTCATAGGCCTTCAGGATCGTGTTCTTGGTCGAAAGATAGACCGGCCAGCCAAGGTTCAGACCATAGTTGAATGAGGCACGGGCGAAATCGATAATCGAATCGTCGAGATTGTACATGCCCATCGCCACACCTGCGCCGGGGCTGTCAAACACCTCTTTTTCAATCACGGTGCCATCGTCGCCCACGAATTTCATGGTCAGCTTGCCGGGGCCGGGCATCAGGAAATCGGTGGCTTTATACTGATCGCCAAAGGCATGGCGCCCGATCACAATCGGGTCGGTCCAGCCCGGCACAAGACGCGGCACGTTCTTGCAGATGATTGGCGCGCGGAAGACCACACCGCCCAGAATGTTGCGGATCGTCCCGTTGGGTGAGCGCCACATTTTCTTGAGGCCGAATTCCTCAACACGGTCTTCATCGGGCGTGATGGTTGCACATTTCACGCCAACGCCGATTTCCTTGATCTTTTCGGCGGCATCAATCGTGATCTGGTCGTTGGTCTCGTCGCGGACCTCCATCGCAAGATCGTAGTAGAGCAGGTCGATATCCAGATAGGGCAGGATCAGCTTTTGCTTGATAAAGTCCCACATGATGCGGGTCATCTCGTCACCGTCGAGTTCGACGATGGGGTTTTCTACCTTGATCTTTGACATAATGTGTCTCCGTGGCGCGGTTAATCTGCTGCAGCCATAGCGTATCACGCGTCACACGGGAAGCCCCGGTATGCATTCGTATACTGTTTGGGGAGATGGTAGGCCCGGCAGGACTTGAACCCGCAACCAAAGCGTTATGAGCGCTCTGCTCTAACCAATTGAGCTACAGGCCCCCTTGTGAAGATTGGAGTAGCAGACTGGACGGGTGGGTCAAGCGGCAGGGATTGAAAATTCCGCGCCACAGGGCCACCGCCGGTCCGCGCGCCAATTGTTGTTCCATTTGCCGAAATGATGCGGTAACGAACGCCAAACACGACAGGAGCCCTGCTATGACCAAGAAGAATGGCCTGACCTATGCTGATGCAGGGGTCGATATTGACGCCGGAAACACGTTGGTCGAGCGGATCAAACCCGCCGCCAAACGCACCGCACGGTCCGGCGTGATGGCGGGGCTGGGCGGCTTTGGCGCGCTCTTTGATCTCAAGGCTGCGGGCTACACCGATCCGGTTCTGGTGGCTGCGACCGACGGGGTTGGAACCAAGCTGCGGATCGCGATTGATACCGGCAATGTGGACACGATCGGCATTGATCTGGTGGCGATGTGCGTCAACGATCTGGTCTGCCAAGGGGCCGAGCCTCTGTTTTTCCTTGATTATTTTGCCACCGGCAAACTCGAACTCGATCAAGCGACACGTATCATCGAAGGCATCGCTGCTGGCTGCGAAGCTACCGGTTGCGCGCTGATTGGTGGCGAAACTGCAGAAATGCCGGGCATGTATCATGCGGGGGATTTTGATCTGGCCGGTTTTGCCGTGGGTGCGATGGAACGCGGCGCGGAATTGCCTGCAGGTGTGCAAGAGGGTGATGTTCTGCTGGGTCTTGCCTCGAACGGGGTGCATTCCAACGGCTATTCGCTGGTACGCCGCATCGTAGAAGTGTCCGGTCTGGGGTGGGACGACCCCGCGCCATTCGCGGATGACACGCTCGGTGCAGCGCTGCTGGCACCGACGCGGCTTTACGTCAAACAGGCGCTGGCGGCGGTGCGGGCAGGGGGCGTGCATGCGCTGGCCCATATCACCGGCGGTGGCCTGACCGAGAACCTGCCACGCGTGCTACCCGAGGGCACGGGCGCTGACATTGATCTGAACGCATGGGAATTGCCACCGGTGTTTCAGTGGCTGGCGCAAAAGGGCGGTATGGCCGAGGCCGAGATGTTGAAGACCTTCAATGCAGGCATCGGCATGGTGCTGGCGGTTGATGCAAACGAGGTTTCGAAAATCACCACAGTTTTGACCGACGCGGGCGAGACCGTCCATCAACTGGGCACAGTCACGGCGGGTGAGGGCGTGCGCTACACAGGCGCGCTTTTGTGACCAAAAGGGTTGCGATACTGATTTCGGGGGGCGGGTCAAATATGGTCGCGCTCGCGCAATCCATGCACGGGGATCACCCCGCGCGGCCCGTCTTGGTGATGTCCAATGATCCGCAGGCCGGTGGTCTTGCCAAAGCGCGGGCGATGAACATCCCGACTTTGGCGATTGATCACAAACCCTATGGCAAGGACCGTGCCGCGTTTGAAGCGGCTTTGCAAAAGGCTCTTGAGACGGCCAAGCCTGAAATCATCTGCCTTGCCGGGTTCATGCGCATCCTGACGCCGGAATTTACCGCGAAATGGGAAGGGCGGATGCTGAACATCCACCCGTCGCTCTTGCCCAAATATAAAGGGCTGCACACCCACGCGCGCGCGCTTGAGGCTGGAGATAGCGAACATGGATGTTCGGTGCATGAGGTGACCGCCGCGCTGGATGATGGCCCGATCCTGGGACAGGCGCGGATCGCTGTCCATGCGGGCGATACGCCTGAGACGCTGGCGACCCGTCTGCTCCCGCTGGAACACGCGCTTTACGTTGCTGTCTTGCGTCGCTTCGCAGCTGGTGACCGGACCCCTATCAATCTGGACGGGTGAAGCTGCACTTTTCATCGCGCAGGCTTTCGCTTATCAGTGAACGAACGATAATTGAAAGTGCGGTTTGCGGGCAGAGATGAAGACAATCACAACGACCGAGGACTTGGCGGCGTTCTGCCAAGAGGCTGCAAAACGCCCTTATGTAACCGTCGACACCGAGTTTCTGCGCGAACGCACCTATTATTCCAAGCTCTGCCTCATCCAGTTGGCTTATCAGGATGAGAAGGGCGCGGATGCCGCACTTGTTGACCCACTTGTCGAGGGGCTGTCGCTTGAGCCGCTCTATGCGCTTTTTCGCGACCAGGGCTGTGTGAAAGTGTTTCACGCGGCGCGACAGGATCTTGAAATTTTCTATGTTGATGCGGGCGTGATCCCAGAGCCGCTGTTCGACACGCAGGTCGCGGCCATGGTCTGCGGTTTTGGTGAACAGGTCGGCTATGAGACGCTGGTGCGCAAAATTGCGAAAGCCGATCTGGATAAATCCTCGCGCTTTACGGATTGGTCGCGCCGTCCGCTGACGGATGCGCAGGCAACATATGCGCTGGCTGATGTGACGCACCTACGTGACATTTATGAGTATCTGTCGGCGCGTCTGGCCAAATCAGGCCGCAGCAAATGGGTTGCCGAAGAAATGGCAGTTCTGAAAGACCCCGCCACCTACCAATCAGACCCCGAAGACGCATGGAAGCGCGTAAAGACGCGCACACAATCAGGCAAGTTTCTGGCGATCGTGCGGGAACTGGCACGCTTCCGTGAAGTATACGCGCAAAGCCGGGACATTCCGCGCAACCGTGTGTTCAAGGATGACGCGCTGGTTGAACTCGCGTCAACAAAACCACTGTCCGAGAACGATCTGGGCCGGTCCCGTTTATTGTTGCGTGAGGCCCGCAAGGGCGACATCGCCAATGGCATCTTGGCCGCAATCAAGGCGGGTATGGCCGTTGCACCCAAGGACATGCCCAAGGTTGATGGCGCGCGTGCGAAACTGCAGGTGAACCCCGCCTTGGCGGATATGCTGCGCGTGCTGTTGAAGGCCAAAACCGACGATGCCGAAGTTGCCACAAAGCTGATTGCAACTTCTGCCGATCTTGATGCGCTGGCTGCAGGCGAGCGTGATGTTGCAGCCCTGCGCGGTTGGCGGCGCGAGGTGTTTGGCAATGACGCGCTGGAGCTATGCGAAGGCCGCGTCGGATTGGCTGTGAAAGGTCAGAAGGTCATCACCGTCGCACTCTGATCTGGACGAGACAGGGGCGCGGACCTACATCTGCCCCAGAACCGAACCAAAGGGAAAACCATGGCGAACCCTGCCTTTGAAGACCTTGTCGAGACCTTTGAATTCCTTGACGACTGGGAAGACCGCTATCGCCACGTGATCGACATGGGCAAGGCGATGCCGCCGCTCGAAGACGCGCTGAAAGTGCCTGCCACCAAAGTGGACGGTTGCGCCAGTCAGGTCTGGCTGGTCCCCAAGATCGCGGACAACGTCTTCACCTTCCGAGGTGAAAGCGACGCGATGATCGTGCGCGGCCTGATTGCGGTGCTTTCAGCGCTTTACAACGAACAACCCGTCAGTGACGTGTTGAAAATTAATGCAGCGGCCGAGTTGGGCCGTCTGGGCCTGAACGATCATTTGTCCGCGCAACGCTCGAACGGGCTGCGTGCCATGGTCGAGCGTATTCGTGAAACCGCTGCGGCCGAAGCCTAGGCGATTGCCGTCAGCGTTGGCGTTAGATCGCCATAGCCGGTAAAGCGCCGCTCGAATTGCAGCCCGAGCTTTGCCGCGCAAGCCTCTGCTTTTGCGGTTAATTCCGGATCATCCGTCTGCGCCTGATAGACCAGTTTTTCGTAATTCCCGAAATACATGTCACGCAGTTCAGGGTGGCGGTCAAGCCCAAGGGGCTCCCATACAAAAGCATCGAACTGGCGCACCAGAAAATCGGTCAGGTAGAACGCGGTGATCTCGTCATGACCTGCAAACACCTCATTGCCCTCGAAAAACGAATAGCAATGTGGCCCCGCAACCATGCCGATCCCCAACTCGGCGCACGCGGCCTGTAATTGGCCGCCGGTGCCGCAATCTGCGTAAACGACGAAAAACGTCTCGTAAGCATCGCGATATTTCGCCACGGTTTCGCGGACCGCAGGAACGATTTTTTCAGGATGGTTGTGCAGGATCGCTGGCAGGCATTGGAGATCAAGGTGATCAAGGCCGTTTGCCGCTTTGATTGCCAGTATCTCGCGTGCCAATGCACCGCAGGCGATCAAAAGCACGCGCCCCTGTCCTTTGGGTGCGATTCCTTGGGTGGTCAGGATGGCATCAGTTGTCATTTCGGTCACTGTATCTGCGCCACAGATACGCCGCGCAGAGTGCAATCAGGCTAAGAATGGCCAAACCCGTCACAGGGGCTGCTTGCAGGCCGTCCAATGCAGCAAACGCGACAGCAATGGTGGCTGCAGCCGCAGCCATGACAAACACAAGTATAAAGATCAGTCGTTCAACGGGCATGTCGTTCTCCTACACTTCGCAGATAAGAACGACATACCCGCTTTGAAAGGTCAGACCGCCGCAGCAGCCTGATTATGCTTGCGCGCCATAAAGGTCTTGGCCGTTTCCACCGCGACCGCCGCATCACGGCAGTAAGCATCTGCACCAATGGCCTTGCCAAACTCTTCGTT
Organism: Yoonia sp. R78084; assembly: GCF_044595625.1. Classification (NCBI taxonomy): domain Bacteria; kingdom Pseudomonadati; phylum Pseudomonadota; class Alphaproteobacteria; order Rhodobacterales; family Paracoccaceae; genus Yoonia; species Yoonia sp. R78084. The sequence goes on along the minus strand of NZ_CP138993.1, from coordinate 1,528,243 downwards.
CAGCGGCGCGCCACCGACGAGCACGACATAATCGTCGCGCATACCCTTTTCGACCATCGTGTCGATCACGACCTTCATATAGGGCATCGTGGTGGTCAGCAGGGCGGACATGCCAAGGATATCGGGTTTTTCGCTTTCCAAAGCATCCAGATAGGATTCGACCGCATTGTTGATCCCCAGATCGACAACCTCGAAACCGGCACCTTCCATCATCATGGACACAAGGTTCTTGCCGATATCATGGATGTCGCCCTTGACGGTTCCGATCACCATCTTGCCCACACGCGGCGCGCCAGTTTCGGCAAGCAGAGGTTTAAGGATAAACATCCCGCCCTTCATAGCATTGGCCGCCAGCAGCACTTCAGGCACAAACAGAATACCATCGCGGAAGTCGTTGCCGACAATGGTCATGCCGCCCACGAGCGCCTCGGTCAGAACGCGGTAAGGCTCCCAGCCACGTTCGATAAGGATATTCACCCCTTCCTCGATCTCTTCCTTCATTCCATCGTAAAGGTCATCGAACATCTGCGCGACGAGATCTTCGTCATTGAGTTCGGACAGGATGATGTCATCTTCTTCGTCGGACATGGCCAAGCCTTTGTATGAGTTTACACCGCAGTATTGCGCCGGATTGGAAAATTCTAGCGGTTGTTTTCCGACATGTCCAAGAACATGACCGACCTTGTGTTGCTGATGTTCGTGAATTGTTCTAATAAAGATTATGGAAGATTTGCCAGTTCAGAAATCACACCTGACGCCTGGTCGTGCAGCACTTTCTAATCCGGACAACCGGTATGACAGGTTGCACGCCGAGGCGGTTGATGACGGCTGGGCGCCAGAGCAGGACCTTCCGGTTTTGCGCACGGAAATCAACGATGAGGTGGCGCGCACGGTGATCACGCGCAATACATCGCCTGATCTGTCCTTCGACCGTTCGATCAATCCCTATCGCGGCTGCGAGCATGGCTGCATCTATTGCTTTGCACGCCCCAGCCATGCGTTTCTCGGCATGTCGCCGGGGTTGGATTTTGAAACCAGACTTGTCGCACGCCCTAATGCGGCCGCGCAGTTGCATAAAGAACTTTCAAACCCGCGCTATACACCGAAAACCATTGCGATCGGCACCAACACAGACCCCTATCAACCGGTTGAAAAATCCCGTGAAATCATGCGCCAGATCTTGGAAGTGCTGGACGCGTTCAACCATCCCGTTGCGATTGTCACGAAAGGCACCCTGATCACACGCGATAGCGATATTCTGGCACGTATGGCGGCCAAGGGGCTTGTCAGGGTGGGCATTTCGATCACGACGCTTGATCCCAAAACATCCCGCGCATTGGAACCGCGCGTGCCTGCGCCGGCGGCCAGACTGGGGACGATCCGCCAATTGACCGACGCAGGCATTCCCGTGCGCGTGATGGTGTCGCCGGTTATCCCCGCGCTGACCGATCACGAACTTGAGGCGATCCTGAAAGCCGCCAAAGACGCGGGCGCCGTTGCGGCCTCTTCCATCGTTCTACGCCTGCCACGCGAAGTGGCCACGCTGTTTCGCGATTGGCTGGCCGCCCATTATCCGGACCGTGCAGCGCGCATCATGGGACGCGTGCGGGAATTGCATGGTGGCAAGGACTATGACCCTGAATTTGGCAAACGCATGGTCGGGCAGGGCCCGTGGGCCAAGATGATGCAGCAACGTTTCAAGCTCGCCACCCGCAAACTGAACCTCGACCGCAGCCTGCCACCTTTGCGGACCGATCTCTTCGCCCGCCCCGCACAAAGTGGCGACCAGCTTTCGCTTTTCTGATGCAAATCCCGTTATTACTGGCCCGAAAATATCCCGGGGGAAGCCACCGCAGGTGGCCGGCGGCAGCGCCCCTAGCTGCGCCGCCGCCGTCCGCGCCGTGGCGATGCTTCCGGACCGGCGCCGTCTGTACCATCGGATTCCGAAGAAAACCCGCCCAAGGCCGCGGTGATATCTTCCAGTGTTGGCAGATCACCCTTCGGTCGCGTCTCAAGTGCGGCGCGCATCGCGCGCAGGTGTTCTGGTGTCGTGCCACAACAGCCGCCAATAATTGTGGCGCCACAGTCGCGGGCGAGGACAGCATAATCGGCCATCAATTCAGGCGTGCCATCATAATGGATGTGCCCGTCGTGGTACTTTGGAATACCGGCATTGCCCTTGGCGATAATGGGCAGCGTCGGGTGGGCTGCGGTAAACCCCAGCACCGTCCGCAACAGGTCTGACGCACCAACACCGCAGTTCGCGCCAAAGGCCAGCGGCTGATGCGCGAGCTTGCCGACCTTCTTGACCATATCGGCCGATGTCAGACCCATCATTGTACGCCCTGCGGTGTCGAAACTCATCGTGCCGCACCAAGGCATACCGGCCAGCGCAAAGGCCTCGGCCGCTGCGGCGTATTCTTCGGGGGCGCTGATCGTCTCGACCCAGAGCACATCCGCGCCGCCTTCTTTCAGACCCTCGGCCTGCTCGTGGAACATCTCGACTGCGATTTCATGGGTCAGGCTGCCCATCGGGGCCATAATCTCGCCCGTAGGGCCGACCGAGCCTGCAACAACGATGGTCCGGCCTGATGCATCAGCGACCTCACGGCCCAGTTCGGCGGCAGCTTTGTTCAACTCGCGCACGCGGCCCTCGGCAGCATGCAGTTTCAGACGTGATGCATTGCCTCCGAAGCTGTTGGTCAGGAAAATATCGCTGCCCGCATCCGCCGCACCTTTGTAAAGGGCTGTGATCTTGGCGGTTTCGTCGATATTCCACATCTCGGGCGCATCGCCCGACATTAGACCCATGTTGAACAGATTTGTCCCTGTCGCCCCGTCGGCCATCAGCCAGTCGTTGGTTTCAAGAAGCTTTGAGAGGGCATTGGTCATAGGGGGCTCCGGCTGTCGCGAGGGGATTGCTGTGCGGTGTCATGTCTGTGCATCAGATGCAAATTCAAAGAATGCATGGTCATTATGCAAGAAATGATAAAACCGCGCCAGTTGATGGCGCGGTCAGGGGACGTTTGGCATGGCCGCAGTCCGGCCTACACTTCTTTCATCAATTGCGCTTTGGCCTCGGCCAGAAATTCGACCATCTTCGTGCGGATGGTGGCCTCATCGGCCTTGTCGCCCAGATCACCGGACACCTTGCGATAAACATCTTCGTGCCCTGCTTCCTCGAAGTCGGACTTGACGACCTCTTTGGCATATTCAGCGGCTTCCTCACCCGTTTTTCCCAGCAGTTCTGCGGCCCAGAGACCAAGCAATTTGTTGCCGCGCGCTTCGGCTTTGAATTGCATTTCGGCATCATGGGCGAACTTGTTTTCAAACGCATTCTCGCGATCATCGAAGGTTGTCATGGATTTGGCCTCTTGATTTGGAAGATGTTGCTTATGATATGCCTCTCACGGTGCTTGCCCGCAAGGGGGGCTTGCACTATGACGCGCAGATGATGCGGTCCATGCCGGGCCGGAATGGGGCAAGGGGTCAGCATGTCACGTCGTAAAAAGATTTATGAAGGCAAGGCAAAGGTTCTTTATGAGGGCCCCGAGCCAGGCACTTTTGTGCAGTATTTCAAGGACGATGCCACTGCCTTCAATGCAGAGAAGAAGGCCGTGATCGAAGGGAAGGGCGTGTTGAACAACCGCCTGTCCGAGTATTTCATGACCGGACTGGGCCAGATCGGGATCCCCACACATTTCATCAAACGTCTCAATATGCGCGAGCAGTTGATCCGTCAGGCCGAGATTATCCCGCTTGAAGTGATCGTGCGTAACTTTGCTGCGGGGTCGATGGCCAAGCGTATGGGCATGGAAGAGGGCACGCCGCTGCCGCGCCCGATTGTCGAGTTCTCCTACAAGGACGACAAGCTGGGTGACCCGCTTGTGCCCGAGGAATACATCATCGCGTTCGGCTGGGCCTCGCAGCAGGAAATGGACGATATCGTCAGCCTTGCCTTGCGCGTGAACGATTGGATGTCGGGCGTGATGTACGGCGTCGGCATCAAGCTGATTGATTTCAAGATCGAGATCGGCCGTGTCTGGGACAATGAATTCCAACGCCTTATTCTGGCAGATGAGATTAGCCCCGACAGCTGCCGTCTTTGGGATATCGAAACAGGCCAGAAACTTGACAAGGACGTCTTCCGCCGTGACCTCGGAAGTCTGACCGACGCCTATACCGAAGTTGCAAAGCGCCTTGGCGTGATGCCGTCAAACGTCACCCACACGCCCAATAAACCCACATTGATCAACTAATCTTGCGACCCTAGCGAACAAAGGACCTGCCCATGAAAGCCCGCGTACATGTCATGCTCAAAAACGGTGTGCTGGACCCACAAGGCGAGGCAGTCCGCCACGCGCTTGGAACACTCGGCTTTGAGGGGGTCAACGGTGTGCGCCAAGGTAAGGTCATCGAGCTTGATCTGGCCGATGGCACATCAGAGGCCACGATCAACGAGATGTGCGAAAAGCTGCTCGCGAACACCGTGATCGAAAGCTACAGCGTCGAGGTGGTCTGATGCGCGCAGCGGTCATCGTTTTTCCCGGGTCCAATTGCGATCGCGACATGGCGGTTGCGCTGAAGGCGGCTGGTGGGGATGTCAGCATGGTCTGGCACAAGGACGCGAACCTGCCTGACAATGTCGATCTTGTTGCCATCCCCGGCGGTTTTTCCTTTGGCGACTACCTGCGTTGCGGTGCGATTGCGGCGCAATCCCCGATCTGTAAGGCCGTTGTCGCCCATGCCGACCGCGGCGGGTATGTGCTGGGCGTGTGCAACGGGTTTCAGGTTTTGACAGAAACAGGGCTTTTGCCGGGTGCGCTGATGCGCAACGCGAACCTGAAGTTCATCTGCAAAACCGTTGGTTTGAAAGTGGAAACATCAAACTCGGCCTTCACCGAGGGCTACAACGCCGGTGACAGCGTGGCATTCCCCGTGGCACACCATGACGGCAATTACACTGTCGATCCCGAGGGGCTGGCCGCGCTTGTCGCCGAGGATCGCATCGCGTTCACCTACGCTGACAACCCCAACGGGTCGATCAACAACATCGCAGGCGTGCTTTCTGCAAACCGCCGTGTGCTTGGCATGATGCCACACCCGGAACGCGCAGTGGATGCGGGCCACGGCGGCACCGACGGGCAGGCGCTTTTCCGCGGGTTGGTGGGGCAATTTGCCCAAGCGTGATCTGCTCGCTTGCCGCGTTGGGGCTGTGGCTCTAAACTCGGTACATGTTGCGTATGACTGATCTCGGCAGCGGCCGACGCCGCGGCAAATGGTACTTGCGGCTGGCTGTGCTGGTCGTTTGCCTGTTTGGCGTGATCGTGATCTATGTCTCCAACCAGCTTCTGACACAGCGTTTCACCGAGACAATCAGCAACCGCTCTGATGTGCGGCTGGCGCTCTATGTGACCAACCTGATGAACGAGTTGCAGCGCAATTCGGTTGTGCCGCAGCTTTTGTCGCGTGACCCTGATCTGATCAAGGCGCTGGAGGACAAGGATTACTCGCTCTCGACGGCACGGCTTTTGTCTTTCGTAGATGAAATCGGTGCGGCATCTTTGACGCTTTTGGATCGCGACGGGCGCGCAGTGGCCGCAACCGACCGCAACCGGATCGGGACAGACCATCGGCAAAACCCCTATTTTGTAGATGCCTTGCGCAGCAACCAGACCGTTTACACCACATTCCAGCGTGATGAAGGCGGTTTTGCCTATATTTACTCTCGGCGTGTTGAATTGGCGGGTACGCTGCTGGGTGTGATTATGGTCGAGGTCAACGGCCAACGGCTTGAAACCGGTTGGGCAGGGGTGTCTGACGCAGTGCTGGTGATGGACAGCGCAGGCACGATCATCATGGCCACCGAACCGCGCTGGCGTGGTTTGAATGAAGAAGAGGCCCTGGCGCGCCAATCCGCGCCCTCGGCTATCGAGCGTGCCATCCGCGCAACCCAAGGCTGGGGTGCCTTGCCGGCTGATGCGTATTTGCGCGGCGAGGCGGTCTTGCGGCGCGAAATGCGGGTGCCGCATCAGGGTTGGCGGATGGTCAGCTATACGACCTATGCTTCGGTGCGCGAGCGGGTGAACGGGATTCTCGCGCTCGAGGTTATGGGATTCGCGATCCTTCTGGCGCTCTTGTTCTGGGGCAGTTCACGGCGCACGGCGTCACGTCTGGTTTTCTTCCAGCGCGAGTCAGCAGAGCTTCGCGCATTGAACCGTCGCTTGCAGCGGGAAATCGCCGAGCGCGAGAAGGTCGAAAAGACATTGCAAGTGGCCGAACAGACCATCGCGCAGTCGTCCAAACTGGCGGCCTTGGGCGAGATGTCGGCGGCCGTGAGCCATGAGTTGAACCAGCCCTTGGCGGCGATGAAAACCTACCTCGCCGGCGCGCGTCTCTTGCTGCAGCGCGACCGCCCCGAAGAGGCGTTGTCATCGTTCCAGCGCATCGACGATCTGCTGGAACGGATGGGGGCGATTACGCGTCAGTTGAAGTCTTACGCCCGTAAGGGCGCGGAGGCGTTTGAGCCAGTAGATACAAGGGCTGCAGTGTCGACGGCGCTGTCCTTGATGGAGCCGCAACTCAAAACGCGGGCGGTCAATATCATCCGCACATTGCCCAACGAACCGGTCATGATTTTGGGCGATCGTCTGCGGCTGGAACAGGTGATTATCAACCTGCTGCGCAACGCGCTGGATGCCACCAAGCTATCGGCCAATCCGACCATCGAAATCCTGCTTGCGGCCGGTGATACGGTCAGCCTGCAAATCCGTGACAACGGCGCGGGGATCGACAATCTCGACGAATTATTCGAGCCATTCTACACGACCAAACAACCTGGTGATGGGGTGGGTCTCGGGCTTGCCATCTCCTCCGGGATCGTCAACGACTTGGGCGGGCGCCTGACTGCTCGCAATGCAGTTGATGGCGGGGCTATATTCGAGGTGCAACTGCCGACGTTAAGGCAGGATGTCGCCGCGGCAGAGTAAGGAAAATACCATGAGCAAAGTCATGAAGATTGCGATTGTCGATGACGAGAAAGATATGCGGCAGTCGATTTCACAGTGGTTGGCACTGTCTGGTTTTGACACCGAAACATTCGCGTCCGCAGAAGAGGCGCTGCGCGGTCTTGGCAGTGATTATCCAGGTATCGTTGTCAGCGACATCAAGATGCCGGGGATGGACGGCATGCAGTTTCTCAAAAAGCTCAAAGGCGTCGATAGCGCGTTACCTGTTATCATGATCACAGGCCACGGTGATGTACCCATGGCGGTTGAGGCGATGCGCGTTGGCGCATTCGATTTTCTTGAAAAGCCCTTCAACCCCGATCGCATGACCGAACTTGCGAAAAAGGCCACGACTGCACGGCGTTTGACCCTTGATAACCGTGCGCTGCGCCGCGAACTGTCCGATGGCTCCGCGCTGATCAAGAAACTGATCGGCCAGTCGGCCCCTATGGAACGGCTGAAAGAGGATATCCTCGATCTGGGGCAGGCGGACGGGCATGTGCTGGTCGAGGGCGAGACGGGGACCGGCAAAACGCTTGTCGCCCATGCGCTGCATGCAGTGGGAGCACGGGCCAACAAGAAGTTCGTGCTGCTCAGCTGTTCGGCCTATGACGAAGAGACGCTGGGCCGGATTATCTTTGGCCCTGCCAATGATGACGAACCGATCCCGGCGATGGAAGAAGCGCGCGGTGGCACGCTGGTGCTCGAAGACATCGAGGCGCTGAGCCATTCATTGCAGGCGCGTTTGCTGACCGCGATCAACAATCAGGGCACACCTGCCGAAACCCGCATCGTCGCGATCTGTAACCTGCAGGAACAGGACCAGACCTGCGAAAGCGTGCTGCGGCCCGACCTCTTTTACCGCCTTGCCGCCTTGCGCATCACAGTGCCGCCCCTGCGCCAGCGCGGCGAGGATATCCTGACGCTCTTTACCCGTCTGGGTGAGCAGTTCGCCGATGAATACGGCTGCGACGCGCCCGAGGTCAGCGCGCAGGAAGCAGCACAGCTTTTGCAGGCCCCGTGGCCAGGCAATGTGCGCCAGCTGATCAACGTCGCCGAGCGCGCAGTGCTCCAGAACCGCCGTGGCTCGGGCTCGATTGCGTCGCTTTTGATGGCGGACACGGATGAGACCAAACCCGCGATGACCACTGAAGGCAAACCGCTCAAGGAGTTTGTCGAAGCGTTCGAGCGGATGCTGATCGACAACACCATGCGGCGGCACAAGGGGTCGATCGTGGCGGTGATGGACGAGCTTTGCCTGCCACGCCGGACGCTGAACGAGAAGATGGCGAAGTACGGGCTACAGCGGTCTGACTATCTCTAGGGCCAAGCTGCGATAAATCCACGATGATTTTCGGCACCCTGCACACAGGCACTTGTGTTGGGGGCCGTTCCTCCCTTATGTATTGGGTACGGATGCTCGCGCGACAGTTGCGCGGTGACAGCCGATAGAGATTCTCTGTTTTTGTTTTTTGACCACACATCAAAACAAGACAGCTGATTTGATCCCCCGGGGTCAGGAGAACGCCACGGATCGTGCGACAACGCCGACTGGGCCATGAACGGGCCGCGCTTATGCGGGGTCGGAGAAGAAACGCGATGCAAAGCGCGCAAACATGCAGGCAAGATGCAGCCGCCCCAAGGGGCGCTGGCACAGCCCGCGCGCAGATCGCCATAATCAGACATATAACACGGAGCCCGGCACCCCCAGGGGCGCCACCGCGGTTATGTGCGAACGGACAAAATGCCAAAGAAAATGCTAATAGATGCCACACACGCGGAAGAAACCCGCGTTGTTGTGGTCGACGGAAACAAAGTCGAAGAATTTGATTTTGAAAGCCAGTTCAAGCGCCAGCTTGCCGGCAACATCTACCTCGCAAAGGTAACACGGGTTGAACCATCGCTGCAGGCAGCGTTTGTAGACTATGGCGGTAATCGCCATGGTTTTCTTGCGTTCTCGGAGATCCATCCCGATTACTACCAGATCCCGATTGCGGACCGCGAGGCACTGATCGCCGAAGAAAAAGCCTATGCCGAAAGCCTGAAAGCCGAAGCAGAGGCAGAGGACGAAAAGCCAAAACCAACGCGCCGCCGCCGCAGCAGATCGGCCGCCGCTAAAACAGCCAGCGATGACGCGGTCATCACATCCGAGGTGGAAACCGACGAGGAAGAGACATCCGGCGATATCGCGGGCATGGAAACCATTGATCTCGGAGACAGCGAAGAGGGCAGCTCACCTATGGAGCTGGTCGGCGAAACGCCTGTCGATACGCCTGCCGCTGACGAAGACCTCGATGATGACGAGGATGGTGACAGCGCAGACGCAGAGAGCAAAGACGACACCATCGAGAGCGTAGCGGAAGAGGACGACACGGACGAGGTGCGCCCTGTGCGCAAGCCGCGTCCGAAGCGCTATAAAATTCAAGAGGTTATCAAGGTTCGCCAGATCCTTTTGATTCAGGTCGTGAAAGAAGAGCGCGGCAATAAGGGTGCGGCGCTGACCACCTACCTTTCGCTGGCTGGCCGCTATTGTGTCCTGATGCCCAACACCGCGCGCGGTGGCGGTATCAGCCGCAAGATCACCAATGCTGCTGACCGCAAGAAGCTGAAAGAAATCGCCAACGACATGACCGTGCCTGAAGGCGCAGGTCTGATCATTCGTACGGCTGGTTCGCAACGCACCAAGGCTGAGATCAAGCGCGATTACGAATATCTGCAACGGATGTGGGAACAGATCCGTGAACTCACTCTGAAATCCACGGCCCCTGCAAAGATCTACGAAGAGGGCGATCTGATCAAACGGTCGATCCGCGATCTGTATTCCAAAGAGATCGACGAAGTGATCGTTGCGGGCGAGGCGGGGTACCGCACGGCCAAGGACTTCATGAAAATGATCATGCCGTCCCACGCAAAGAACGTGAAATACTATGCCGAACAGATGCCGCTTTATGCGCGGTATCAGGTTGAGGGATACCTCAATGGCATGTTCAACCCGACGGTCCAACTGCCGTCTGGCGGCTATATCGTGATCGGGATCACCGAGGCGCTGGTGGCCATCGACGTCAACTCTGGTCGCGCGACCAAAGAAGGCTCGATTGAACAGACCGCGCTCAAGACCAACCTTGAGGCCGCCGATGAGGTTGCGCGCCAGTTGCGCCTGCGTGACTTGGCCGGTCTGATCGTGATCGACTTTATCGACATGGACGAACGTCGTAACAACGCCGCTGTTGAAAAGCGTTTCAAAGACAAGCTCAAGACCGACCGTGCGCGCATTCAGGTGGGCCGGATTTCTGGCTTTGGACTGATGGAAATGTCCCGCCAGCGTCTGCGCCCCGGTATGCTTGAGGCCACAACCCAGATGTGTCCGCATTGTCATGGGACCGGCCTGCTGCGTTCGGACGACAACGTGGCACTTTCCATCCTGCGCGCACTTGAAGAAGAGGGCGTGCGCGGACGGTCCAAAGAGGTGCTGATCAAGGCGCCGATTTCGATTGCCAACTTCCTGATGAACAGCAAACGCGAACATATCGCTGATATCGAAGCGCGCTACGGCATGTCTGTCCGTATCGAATGTGATCCGACGCTCGTGTCGCCTGATTTTGCGATAGAGAAGTTCAAGACAGCCACACGTGTCGTCCCCGATGCTGCGCCGATCGTCGCATCAGCGGTCATGATGGATGATGACGATGTCGTCGCCGATGCAAATATCATCATCGACAGTGACGAAGAAGGCGATACGGGCACGTATACAGGCGATGGTGAAGACAAGCCCAAGCGCAAGCGCCGCAGGCGTCGGCGTCGTCGCAGTGGCAGTGGCAACAATGGTGAGAACCAGAATGGTGATCATCAGAACGGCGATGAGGAAAACGAAGACAACACTGCCGATGCTTCACAGCAGGAGGCAGATGCCGCGCCAACCGAAGACACACCTGCGCCGGAGGCGAAGCCCAAGCGCACGCGGAGTTGGAGCAAGAAGCCTTTGGAGACTGCAGCTGAGGCCGAAGCGGCACCGGTTGAGGACAAATCTGCCAAGGGCGCTGCCAAGGAGAAGCCTGCACCGAAAAAACGGACGACGTCCCGCAAGAAGGCGGATGTGGATTCAGAAGCATCTTCTACTGATGCGGCGCCAGAGGGTGAGGCCGTAGCGGTCGCGGAAAAACCCAAAAGTCGGAGCCGCGCCAAGCCGAAACCAAAGCCAACAGAAACGGCGAAACCTGCGGCGCAAGAACCGGCGGTTGAGCCCGCACCTGCGCCCGCTCCGGAGCCTGCGTCTGCGCAGGAAGCTGAACAACCCGCGCCGGAAGCCAAACCGGAACCTGTTCCTGCAACAGCGGAAGAGGTGACGCCGGAGAAGGCAAAGCCCAAGCGCAAGGGGTGGTGGTCGCTCGGCGGCTGATGTCCGCAAGTGTCGTCATCGCAGAACACTTCGGTTTTTTGGATGCGGCATTTGGACGGCAGAACGCGAAAAGTAGATTGGCGCTGTCTGATGGGCAGCGCCTTTTTGCGTCATGGACCAGTATATCAGACCGGCCGGCACATCCGTGCGCTGCCGTCGGTCACATGTACGCAGCCCTTGAAATCGCCGATAGAGTGGTCTTGGCGTGCGCGGCAGGGGATGCCGCCGTTGATCTGACTGAACTGAAACCTGATCAACGCATGATCGCCAACGTCGGCACGTGGCTCAGGCTTCTGGCTACGGCCTTACCGCAATCCCAAATCAGGCCTTTTTGATGAAATAAAGCTGCCCGTCGGTCGTGTCTTCTGTCGCAACCAAGGCATGGCCTGCCTCGGCGCAAAAGTGCGGGACGTCTACGATCGCCGCCGGATCATCGGCCAGCATACGCAGCACCTGACCAGATGCCAGAGCTTGCAAGCGTTTACGTGCTTTCAGCACGGGCAGCGGGCACAACAGCCCTTTGGCATCAAGATCAGCATCGTATGTCATAGCGTGGAGGTAGGCGCGATGTTTCAATTTGTCCACCAACTTGTGACAACTTGGACCGTGACCTTGTACGAAAGCTCGCTTAAGCAGGGGCAAAGGAAATGAAATGCTCGACACTGCTCTGATTTTTGACGCGGCTTTGCTGCCTGCGATGTTGATCGCCATGCTGGCGGGCATCCTGTCGTTCCTTAGCCCCTGTGTCCTGCCAGTCGTGCCGCCCTATCTTGCCTATATGGGCGGTGTATCTGTCAGCGAAATGGAAGAGACACGCGCAGCGCGCAAGCGCGTCTTTCTCTCGGCTGTTTTCTTTGTGCTGGGGCTGTCAACGATCTTCCTGCTTTTGGGCCTCGCGTTTTCGACAATGGGCCGGATGCTTTTGCAGGTGCAGGATTGGTTTATCATCGTCGCAGGCGCGATGATCATGGTCCTTGGCGCGCATTTCATTGGCGTGTTTCGGATCGGGTTTCTTGACAGGGAATTGCGCGTTGATGCGGGTGACAAGGGCGGATCGGCTTTCGGCGCCTATCTCTTGGGCCTTGCCTTTGCCTTTGGCTGGACACCCTGCCTTGGGCCGATCCTTGGCGCGATCCTCAGCCTTGCCGCCTCTGAAGCGGATGTCGCACGCGGGACTGTCTTACTGGCGGTCTATGCCTTCGGGCTGGGCATTCCGTTCTTACTTGTTGCGGCGTTCTTTCCGCGCCTCAAAGGGGTGATGGGCTGGATGAAGCGCCATATGGACCGGATCGAAAAGATCTCGGGCCTGTTGTTGTGGACCGTGGGCCTGATGATGATGACTGGTCAATTCGCGGCCTTCAGCTATTGGCTGCTTGAGCGGTTCCCGGCACTGGCTTTGATTGGCTAGGTCCTGCCCTTGGCTCTTATCCTTTCTTGCAGAACCCGCTAACCTGCGGTCGATAAGCCAAGAGGGGCAGGGATGAACGCGCAGGCAGGACAGGTCAGGAAACGGCGGGTATTCCATATCCCCGGCTATGACCCATTTCATCCACGCCGCTACCGCGAGCTTTACCGGACTGAGGGGGCCGCACAGGCCAAGATCAGTGGCTATGAAATCGGTGTGAAAGCAGGTACATCCGAGACCTCGTTCCGCTGGACCGTGGGTGCACGGATCGCAGGGCAGCCTGTCATGTCTCAAATCGATGTCTTGGTCTGGTCCGACATCGTGCGGGACAGCATGGCGCAATCCATTCCGGCAACCTACCTGCAACTGGTGCAAACCGCATGGACCTATATCAGCACCGGCACGCTGCGCCGTCTGATGTGGATGCGCAAAGGGCCGGTGATCGCAGCCCTTTATCCGGTGGTGATGCTGCTGTCACAACTGGCGCTGGCGATCGGAATCGGATCTTGGCTTGGCGGGTTTGCAGAATCTGTCGGGCAGGGCGGTCTTGCCTGGATCGGCTTTCCCGAAGGCGCGGTTTTCACAGGCCGTATATGGGGCCTCTGGGCCTTGGGTTGGCTTGTGATGATCGTGGTTGTGGTGGCGATCCTGCGCTGGTTCAAAGCGCGTGATAACAAGCTTTTTGCCTATTACCTCATGCATGACTACGCCTATTCGGCGCAGTTGCGGGGGCAAACGCCGCCCGCATTGGCTGCACGCATGCGCGAATTCCAGACGCTTATCGCGGCCGCCTTGAAAGAGGACGTGGATGAAGTGCTTGTCGTCGGACATTCATCGGGGGCACATTTGGCGGTGTCGATCCTTGCCGATTTGCTGCGTTCGGGGCGGGTGCCCGAGGGTGGGCCTGCCCTGGCGTTTCTGTCACTGGGGCAGGTGGTGCCGATGGTGTCGTTCCTGCCACGCGCCCGTGAGCTCAGGCGCGATCTGGCGGTCTTGTCCACGAGCGATAAGCTGACATGGGTCGATGTGTCGGCCCCCGGTGACGGATGCTGCTTTGCCCTGTGCGATCCGGTGGCGGTGTCTGGCGTCGCCCCTGACAACAAACGCTGGCCTTTGGTCATATCGGCGGCCTTCACCCAAAGCCTGACGCCTGCACGATGGAAAGCCCTGCGGTGGCGGTTCTTTCGACTGCATTTTCAGTATCTTTGCGCCTTTGACCGGCCCAAGGATTACGACTATTTCCAGATTACGGCGGGTCCCTTGACGCTTGCTGCGCGCTATGCCGGGCGGAAACCCTCCGGATCGCGCATTGATATCCCTGTGTCCAAATACACGTCGCAGGTGCCCTGATGCAGCTGCCGCCCAAACCTCCGTCGCGGCCTGAGAAAGTGTCGCTGTGGCGGTACATGCGCCTGTTCCGCAAGGATATTCTGTCGGCACAGCCGGCCAAGCTTTACCGCGCATGGATGGCCGAATTCCGCACGCCGTTCTTTCGCAGCTATCTGGTCAATGATCCGGAGCTGGTGAAAGAGGTGTTGGTGCGCAATCCTGATGCCTTTCCCAAATCCGACCGTATCGGTGCGGGGCTACGCCCTTTGCTGGGTGACAGTGTCTTTCTGACGAATGGGGACACGTGGAAACGCCAGCGTCGCATCATCGATCCTGCGTTCGAGGGGGGGCGGTTGCGCGATACCTATCCGGGCATATGTGATGCTGCCGATGCGGGCGTGGCGCGGCTTGCAGGCCTGCCGCCTGATGTGCCGCAAGAGATCGAGGCGATCACCAGCCATATTGCGGCCGACGTGATCTTTCGCACCCTGTTTTCGATTCCGATCGAGGACGAGACCGCGCAAGAGGTGTTTCATGCGTTTCGGGCCTATCAACGGACGCAGCCGATCCTGAACCTTGCCGCCTTTGTGCGTGGTCCCGCGTGGATGCCGCGGTTTTTCCGCTCTGAAACGCGGCGTAACGCACGCCACATTCGCGCACTGATTACAAAGCTGACCGAAGACCGTCTTGACCTGATTGCGGCAGGCAAAGCGCCGGATGATCTGGCGACAAAGATCCTCACGACCAAGGACCCCGTGACGGGCGATGTGTTTTCACGAGACGAGATGATTGATCAGGTGGCGATCTTCTTTCTGGCAGGGCATGAAACCAGTGCGGCGGTCATCGCTTGGGCGCTCTATCTTTTGGCGCTGTATCCTGAATGGCAAGACAGGCTGCGTGCTGAGGCGGACGGTTTTGACGGTGCGTTCGCCGATCTGTCAAAGCTGAAACACACCCGTGATGTGTTCCGCGAAACTCTGCGTCTTTATCCGGCGGTGCCCATGATGGTGCGGGAAGCATCCGAGGCGCAAGCGTTTCGCGGCCGCACAATCAAACGCGGTGCGCAGATTGTCCTGTCACCTTGGCATCTGCACCGGCACACGCGGCTTTGGGACAATCCGGATGGATTTGATCCTGCGCGTTGGGAGACCGAGAACGGCAAATCCTGCGCGCGTGATGCCTATGTCCCGTTTTCGGCTGGGCCGCGCATCTGTTCGGGTGCGGGGTTTGCACTGATCGAAGGGGTCGTGGTTCTGGCGCGTTTGCTAAAGGCCTATGAGTTTACGACGGTTGAAGGACGTATACCTGTTCCCGTCGCGCATCTGACGGTGCGTTCGACGGCAGGTATTTGGCTGCGAATCAGATCGCGCTAGGGATGCATTGTTGCGATTTTGCTTACAAATTGGGCAATTTGGGCGGTTTTGTCGGCAAGAGGTGCAGAGATTATGGCAAAATTATCTGAAGGTTAAGCGCCCATTTTTGTAATACGCATTTAAAAACAATGCTTTAAATGATGTTATCTAAATATGGCATTGCAACGGACATTTGCCGTGTTGCCTACATTGTGCCATCCTCGGATAAATAAAGAGTGTGGATTATTTAGGGGGATCGATGTCATGACTATTTCGCTGCCAGGTTCGTCTAGAAAAGGTCTCACAGGCCTGTTCAAGCGCAGCACTGAAACTGCTGCAAAGCGTCCGACTGCTAAGAAGCAGCTCGATGGTACGCAAATCGCGAAGCTGTTTGATAAGCAGGCCCGGACGGCAAAGCCGGTCAAGCCAGCGAAGCTGAGCGAAGGCGAGTTGAGTGCAAGTGAACAACTATCCAGCCTGCGTGGCGCGCTTTACTCGAAGAACTAGTCGTTCGCGAGCGCGCGCTCCAGCACAAAAATCCGTATCGCAGAGGCAAGCCCGAGATCACCTCGGGCTTCATCTATTTTAGCAGCCAGCCCATTGATTGTATCGCCATCCTGTTCCGCATAGCGGCGGAACGCATCCCAGAAGATATCTTCAAGGGATACGCTGGTGCGGTGCCCGCGCAGGGTCAAAGACCGTTTGACAGGGCGCCGGTGATCCATCACTCGTCTTCGAACTTGAGTTGGTCGAGGCGCTTACTGGCGTGCTGAGCTCGGGTGGCGTCCAGCACTTTTTCGGCCTTCGTGCGACCAAAGCGGACGGCATTTTCGTCCGCTGTGGCCTTTGCCTCGGCCCGCGTTTTCGCCTTGCGCACCTGATTGAGGTTCACAGGCTTCATTTTGGCCCGATCATGTCCTCGGGGCGCACGACCTTGTCAAAGGTCGCTTCATCCACAAAGCCCAGCTTGATCGCTTCTTCTTTGAGCGTCGTGCCGTTCTTATGCGCGGTTTTGGCGACCGTCGTGGCGTTGTCATAGCCGATGGTGGGGGCCAAAGCCGTGACCAGCATCAACGATTCCCGCATCAGTTTTTCGATCCGTGTCCGGTCGGCACGGATGCCGACAACACAGTTGTCGGTGAATGTGACCGAGGCGTCACCCAAAAGCTGCATGGATTGCAACACGTTATAGGCCATCATTGGCTTCATCACGTTCAGCTCAAAGTGCCCCTGCGAGCCTGCAAAACCGACGGCGGCATCATTGCCCATGACATGCGCGCAGACCTGCGTCAGCGCTTCAACCTGTGTGGGGTTCACCTTGCCCGGCATGATGGATGAGCCGGGCTCATTCTCTGGCAACATCAACTCGCCCAGACCACAGCGCGGGCCAGAGCCCAGCATGCGGATATCGGCGGCGATTTTGTAAAGGCTGACGGCGACGGTCTTCAGCGCACCCGACATTTCGACAAGCGCGTCATGCGCGGCCAGCGCCTCAAATTTGTTGGGGGCTGTCACGAAAGGCAGGCCGGTGATCTCGGCCATATGGGCGGCGACGGTTTCACCCCAGCCTTTTGGTGTATTCAGGCCGGTGCCCACAGCGGTGCCACCTTGTGCCAGCTCATAAATCGCGGGCAGGGCGGCCTTGATCCGGCGGATGCCCATGGCGACCTGATGGGTGTAGCCCGAGAATTCCTGACCCAATGTCAGTGGCGTGGCATCCATCGTATGTGTGCGGCCGATCTTGATGATATCATCAAATTCCGCCTGTTTTGCCGCCAGAGCGGCGTGGAGCTTCTCGAGCCCCGGCAGCAGCACGTCACGGGCTGTCATCGCCACGGCGATATGCATTGCGGTGGGGAAGGTATCGTTGGACGACTGGCCCATATTGCAGTGATCGTTTGGGTGCACCGGGTCTTTCGATCCGATCACACCGCCGAGCATTTCAATCGCGCGGTTTGATACCACCTCGTTGGCATTCATGTTCGATTGCGTGCCTGATCCCGTCTGCCAGACCACCAGAGGAAAATGATCATCGAGCTTGCCTGCCACTACTTCGGCGGCGGCCGCGATAATCGCATCGGCCAGTGCGGGGTCCAGTTTGCCACGCTCTTTGTTGGCCATGGCACAGGCCTGTTTGATCACACCCAAACCGCGCACGATGGCAACCGGCTGCTTTTCCCAGCCGATTGGGAAATTCATGATCGAGCGCTGCGTTTGTGCGCCCCAATAGCGGTCGCTGGGAACCTCCAGCGGGCCAAAACTGTCGGTTTCTGTACGTGTATCGGTCATGATGTTCCCCTTAGGCTTTTCGCATCTGACCTATAGGCAGCAGGGGGCGCTTGCGCAATATCGCATCACCGCCAGGGGCAGGTGATTACTTGCGAAATTGATCAAGGCTGACGACTTCTGCCTCCTTGGGCGCTTTGTCATCTTCTGGTTCGACCATTTCGTCCATCGGCGCCTCGGCCACCTCATCAGTGGTGTCATCTTCGTTTTGCGTCTCGAACCGCAGGCCGAATTCGACGGACGGGTCCACGAAAGTCTTGATCGCGTCATAGGGGATATAAAGCGTCTCGGGGTTATCCCCGAAGTTCAGCGTGATCGTAAAGCCTTCGTCAGTGACGTCCAGATTGTCAAACCAGTGCTGGATTACCACGGTCATTTCGCCGGGATAGCGGTCAGACAGCCAGTCGGCGATTTCCACGTCAGGGTGCATCGTGTCAAAGGTGATGAAGAAATGGTGCTCACCAGGGAGCCCTTTTTTCTGCACGTCTGTCAGGACCTCTTGGATCAACCCGCGCATGGCGCGGTGCATCAGATTTCCATAGTCGATCGTCGTCGTCACGGCTGTGCTCTCCTTGCGGTCTGATCACTAGCATACGGGATTCGATGCGGGTTGAAAGGGGGGCTGTCAGATCGTGCCGCTGATAGCTGCCGCTGCAAGGCTAAGTGCTGCCGAAATGAGCAAGACAAGCGGCAGCGGCCAATGACGCCAGAGCAAAAGCAGCCCTGTGATCGCGGCAAGGCCAAGGGCCAGCGGTTGCAGCGTGTTGGGGGCAGGCCAGATGAACTGCAAAGGGCCAAAAAAGACTGTATCAACCTGACTGAAAAAAACATGCAGGGCGAACCAGAGCGACAGATTGGCGATGACCCCGACAACCGCCGCTGTAATTGCAGCCAGGGCGCCACGCAGCCGTGGCCGCCCGTCCAGCCAGTCGATCAGGGGCGCGCCTGCGAAGATCCAGATAAAGCAGGGCACAAAGGTGACCCAAAGTGTGAGTGCGCCAGCCAGTAACGCCATCGCCGCGCCGCCTTCGGCCATGCCCGCGATCATCCCCACAAACTGGGTGACAAGGATCAGCGGACCCGGCGTTGTTTCTGCCAGTCCCAAAGCATCCATCATCTGGGCAGTGCTGAGCCAGCCAAAGGAGACCACGACCTCTTGGGTCATATAGGCAAGCACCGCATAGGCCCCGCCGAAGGTGACCACCGCAAGGGTCGAAAAGAAGATGCCGACATCCAGCAGAAACGCGTTGCCTGAGAGGGCGATCAGGCCAAAGGGTGCCGCCCAGATCAAACCGCCAATGAGCAAGACCGATAGGCTGGTGCGTAAGCTGCCAGAACGGATGGTCGGTGTTGTGACGGCACCAGTCTGGCCCAACGCGCCGATCAATGCGGCAAGGGCGATGACCAAGGGAAAGGGGAGGGCAAAGAAGAACAGTGCGACAAAGGCCGCAACGGCAAGAAAGAGATGCGCCCGCTTAACCAGCGCCCGCCGCGCGATCTTCAACAGCGCTTCTATAACGATGATCACAACGGTCGCCTTGACGCCCAGAAACAGCGCCTGCACGACGGGCAGGTTGCCGTAAGCGCCATAGGCCAAGGCCAGCACCATGATCACAAGCGCGCCCGGCAACACAAAAAGCCCGCCCCCGATCAGCCCGCCGATCATTCCCTGCCGCTTCCATCCGGCATAGGTGGCCAGCTGCATCGCCTCGGGGCCCGGCAACAACATGCAGAACGACAGCGCGCGCAGGAATTGCTCTTCGCTCAGCCAGTCGCGTTTCTCGACAAGTTCTTTGTGCATCAGGGCAATCTGTGCGGCAGGCCCACCAAAGGACAGCAGGCCGATGCGCCCGAAGACTGTGGCGAGCTCAGAGGTCATGCGCGCAGGTCCACCCCTAGCCAAAAATGCGGCTGATCTCGCGCAGGATCTTCGCGCGGATCGTTGCGGGATATTCGCGGTGGGTGCGTGCGGTCATGACAAAGCCGTCGCGGGTAATCACGGCACCGCGAAAAAAATTGGTGATCGCAAGACCCATGGATTCGATGGCTATGCCGTTGATCGTCACACCGGCACGTTCGGCCGCGGTGCGCGCGGCGCGCACATCCGAGCCGCCGTTCGGCGTGCCGTCCCCAGAAATATCAATGACCTTGCGGGCGCAATTCGGCACCTGATCGAAAAGCCGCAGGGAAAAGAAAACTGCTTCGGCTGGCGCGGTATCGGACAGGATAAAGGCGCGTTCCATTGCCCGCGCCTTCTGGGCGAAACTCTCGACATCCAGGGCGGTGCGCATCTGGGTCCATGGGATTGAGACCGCTTGCCGGTCAACACCGGACCATTGCACGACTGTGAGATAATTTTCCCCGGCCACCATCGTTTCCACAATCTCGGGGTCGCGCAGGGCGTCGGCCAAGCCGTCGGTTTGCAGCCGGTATTCGGCGCTGTCGATTGAATTCGAGACATCCATGGTCAGGATCAGCGCCGTATCGCAAGCCTGTGCTGTGACGGGCAGGGTGGAGATAAGGGACGCGAAGACAAACCGGATCATAGGGGGGATCGTGCGCAGAGCCACCGGTCAATGCAAGTGACAAGATCGCGCAGCGGCCTCAAAAAGGGGGGAAGGTGCAGGTTTCTGTTGCCAGGTACCTGCGGACCCCGCCTATGGTCGCAAAACCATAGGGCTTAAGGTTTCGATATTACGCACAGCTTACGCTGCGAGTGCCATCGGTGCTTTGTTGTCATTTGCAACTAGCTTTGTTGTACCGATAACGGTGGTAACTCACCGGGACAAAGCAAAACCCCTTTAGACGTTCGTCGATCCTATTTCGTCCCCATTGCTGCCAAATGAGCAGGTTTTGGTGGAGACGCCGGGTACCGCCCCCGGGTCCGATCCGCTTATTACGAGCGCGTTTATGTCCATAGTCCAGAAGGACGTCCTACACATAGGCCTCAGACACCCGTCCTGCAAGGGGGTGATGCATTGCGCCCGTCCGGATTTGCACCGTAAGATCGGCGCATGTGTAACCTTTATTCTCTCACCACTGCGCAATCCGCGATCGCGGATCTGGTCAATTTGTGGCGCGATGACACAGGCAATTTACCCCCGCTGACAGGCATTTACCCAGACTATCCCGCACCCGTGATCACGCAGACGCCCGAAGGCCGTGTGATGCAGATGATGCGCTGGGGGATGCCGTCGCCCGCGTTCGTCCTGAAAGGCAAGAAAACTGACAAGGGCGTGACCAATGTGCGCAACACCGCCTCACCCCATTGGCGCCGCTGGCTGGGCCCTGCGCACCGCTGCGTTGTGCCGTTCACCAGCTTTTCGGAATACCAGACCGTGAAAGGCGAAAAGCCCAAAACCGTCTGGTTTGCGCCCACAGGTCCGCAAAAAACGCTGTTCTTTGCGGGCATCTGGACGGAATGGACTTCGGTCCGGACGTTGAAGGAAGGCGAGACGACGAATAACCTCTTCGCCTTTCTCACGGTAGAACCGAATGCTGTTGTCGCGCCCATCCACCCCAAAGCCATGCCTGTGATCCTGCGCAGCCCCGAGGCCATTGCCCACTGGCTGGACGCCCCCGTGGAGGCCGCGCTGAAACTGCAACGGCCCTTCGCGGATGACGGGCTGGAGGTCGTGGAGGGGGCGGTTTAGGGGGCGGTGAGGGCGGACGTTCTTTCCGCCTGTCAAAAGGTCGCGCTACAAAGCAAACAGCCGACCTTCATATGATGAACGATGCCGCCATCGCCGCGCGCAGGCGTAGCAGCCAACCCTATCACATTATAGACAAATTCCTCCTTTTTTGAGCAAACTAGAGCGTGATGATTGCAAAGGGAGCAAAGATGGAAAAAGTCACAACTCGGATCAGCAAACCGGAAATTCTCGTTGATATCCTGAACCAACTTGCAGCGGGTGAAAACCAGAACGATGTTTGGCAAACCAGCGTCAAGATCGCGAGGGACATAGGTGCAGATGCGCTGAATGTCATCAGGTACCAAGCGGGTAACCCTATGCCGGTTTGGTTTCGTGTCTCGACACATGAGCGCGGCGGGATGGAAGAATATATCGCCAACGACTACATGAGCGTTGATCCCATTTTGGTCAGCTGGGCAGAAGGCACCATGAAAGATGTCGACCACATCTCGCTGCTTCAGCAGATGGAAGAATTGGAACTGTCAGAGAAAACACGTGAATGCTATGAGCACCTTCTCAAGTATGGACAGTCAGACTACATTACATTTCGTCTGAACGACAATCTTGATGACGGCGCAGAGGTGCTTGTCGTGTTCGCATGTACAGCTACTGTCGCAGAAGAGTTTAAGGCGGGAATTGATCTGCTGGCCGTTATCGCGAACCTGTTTGCGGTCTATAACGGTCCGCCAACGCCGAACCAATCGGTCGGCAAGGTCCCATTACTCTACGACTTTCTGACACCTCGGGAGAAGGATATCCTCACCTGCCTTGCCAAGGGTATGAACAATGCGCAGATCGCGCATCATATGGGTATTTCGGAAGTAACCGTGCGGATGCATACGACGAATGCGCGTAAGCGCATGGGTGCGACAACACGCGCTCAGGCCATTGCGCTTGCTTTGGTTCGGAACCTCATTTCAGCGTAACTCCAGCACACCTATCGCTTTCGATAGATTGATCGAAACCAGCCGCCGCCTTTTAGGTGTTTGTGTGGTTGATAGCTCTTCGCCCTAAATATGATCAATGCTTGGAGAATCCAGGCAAGGCAATGAATTTTGCGCGACCACAGAAGGTGGCGAAAGGGGCTCTCAAGCATCTGCAGAATAGAAAATGCTATGGAGACCAATGAGAATGAGAATGATGGTAAAGCCGATCGCAGGCGTTTGTATATTAATGCTCGCGGCGTGTGGCGGCGGGGGCGACAATGGCGGCGAGGACCTGATTGTATCGGACGGCCTTTTGCAACTTGAGTATCCGGCAGACATCGCGGAGCAGTTGGCAGGAACACCTTTTCTTGAGACTTTCAACAATCTTGAACGCGTGAATGAGACCGGGTTGGTAGACGCGGCGCCCACAGGAGACTCTATCTATAGCGGTACATTCGGTTTCCAACTGGATGATGCAGGTGCTCTGATTACTGGTGATTCTACGCTTACCGTAAACGGCGCTTCGACGAGTGTTGAAGCTGTGTTCGTGCCAACCGCAGTGACTGGCGGCCCGAACGATCCGACAGGGATTTCGGGTGAATTCAGGGGAGACACAGTTCTTGGAGCTGTAGAAGCCGGCTATTACTCTGGCGGTCTGAGCGGAGACATTACTGTTGAATATGGCGCAGACCCCAGCCAGACCTTTGATATCAGTGCGGACCTTCAGGGTGTGTTTGCGCAGGGTGGTGAAACCATTGGCAGCTTTGAAGGCCGGCTTGACTCTGATGCAACCATCGGAACGGACGCGCCCCTCGATACCTTTGGCGGTCTTTACTACGCTGTGGACTGAGCATAGCTCGCCGATCCGCTCTGGTGTGGGATTGCTGTAAACACGGTGAGAGCATCTTGGACACACGTAGAAGAGAGCGGAGCATTGATACCGCGTCATCGCTTTGATGACGCGGTAATTCTTTTTGAAGGTTCTGATTTGGAGCGACCACGCCCGTTTCAAGTACTGAAACATCTTTGTCGCGGTCTGTCACATCCGACTTATCATGGGCCTGAAATGATTGATGCAGATGGTTCGAATGCGGTGGCTACAAGGCAAATTCCCGCCCCCCCACACCCTCTATCCCAAATTCAAACCAATCGCACCCACACCCACCACAGCTTCCACTGCGAAATACGTCCATTTCTGCCGTGTCGCGCCGTCCAGCACCAGTGACGTCAACCGCCCCATGGCTGCCCCTGTCCAGCAAAAGCCAAGCATCAGATAGGCCTCGGGCGTGCCGAGCCACAGCGCACCCACCCCCATGCCCACAAAGAGCGCACCGGCCGAGGCGCGCACCTCGGACATGCCCATCGTGGTCGCGCCCCCCTTGAGGTCCAGCGCGCCCATCGTATAGCGCGGGGCCAGCCAGCCAAAGCAGCCCAGACCGATGCTGAGGATGGCAAAGATGATATTGAGGATGTCCATGGCGCTGCTTTCAGTTCAATTCTGTTTCAAAGTGGCGCAGTGGACCGCAACTTCAACCGCAAAAGCTAGGAGGCCTGCGAATACTGCGCTGCGATCCCCGCAAAACCGTCATAGCGTTGGGCAATAATGCGGGTCAGTGCGCGCCCTGCGGGTGTAATGCGGATGTGCCCTGCATCTTTGACAACCATTCCCGCGAAATCCTGCAAAATGGTGTCATGGATCGGGGCGAGTTCTGCTGCACCTGCGTGCTGCGCAAGCCGCTCCAGATCAATTGCGAAGTCGCACATCAGCATGTTGATCGCGGTGGCGCGCAGACGGTCCGCTGCTGTCATCTCATAGCCGCGATGCCCTGCAAGCTGGCCTGCCGCAACACGTTCGATATAGGCGGCGGTGGCCGAGGCGTTCTGCACATAGCCTTGCGCGAATTGCGAAATCGACGAGGCCCCGATCCCGATCAGGGTGGGGCAGGTGTCGTCTGTGTAGCCCTGGAAGTTGCGGCGCAGGTGGCCTGTCTTTGCCGCAATGGCAAGGCTGTCTGCGGGTTTGGCGAAATGGTCGATCCCGATGGGCTCATAGCCACTGCCGGTAAAGGCGGCTGCGGCCTGGCGCGCCAGATGATAGCGGTCTTCCTCGCCGGGCAGGGCTGCGTCAGGGATCAGTTTCTGGCGCTTGGAAAAGCTGGGCACATGGGCATAGCCGAAGAGTGCAATGCGATCAGGATCAAGCGCGCGCACCTTTGCGATGGTCGCGGCGAGCTTGGCTGCAGTCTGAAACGGCAGCCCATACACGAGGTCCGCATTCAGCGATGTGATCCCTGCTGCGCGCAGGCTGTCCACGCAGGCGCGGGTCTGGGCAAAGCTTTGCTTGCGTCCGATCGCCTCCTGGACGTCACGGGCGAAATCCTGAATGCCGATGCTTGCGCGGGTCATGCCCATCTCGGCCAGCGCTGCGATTTTGGCGTCGTCCACCAACGTGGGGTCAATCTCGACAGAGAAACTGAAATCGGGCGCAGGGGGGATCACGTCTTTGACTGCCTGCGCGAGGTCGCGGATCATCTCGGGCGGCAGGATCGTGGGCGTGCCACCACCCCAGTGCATCTGGCCCATAGTCACGCCCGCAGGCAGGGTCGCGCGCAGCAAAGCAAGCTCGTCCTTCACAACCTCAAGGTAATGCGCCACGGGTTTGAGCGTGCTTGTGCCTTGGGTCCGGCAGGCGCAAAACCAGCAAAGCCGTTCGCAAAACGGGATATGGATATAGACCGAGACAGGCGTTGCAGGATCAAGCGATTGCAGGCAACTGACCTGAAAGTCAGCCCCTTGCGCAGGGGTGAACGCTGTCGCCGGCGGATAGCTGGTGTAGCGGGGCACGCGGGCATCAAACAGGCCCATGCGGCGGAGGGTATCGAGATGTGTCATACAGCTCTTTTCGCCCATCGCCCGTCGGGTTTTGTTGCGCCAGATCAAGTGGCGCGTTTTTTCTAGCTGTTTTGCGCCATGAAACAGGCCGAGATTTCTGCGACCGCTTCTGCGGGCGTGTCACGGCGGAAGAAGGTTGCGAACCCTGTTTCGGGGAACATCAGATAGGTCTGCGTCGAGTGGTCGACGAGATAGTATTCGGGGTCACCCTCAACCGCGCGGTAGTAGGTCTTGTAGGCCTGGCTGGCCGCCTTGACCTGTTCAGGTGATCCGGTCAGCCCGATCATGTCCTCATGAAAGTTGTCGGTGAAATCGCGCACGACCTCGACCGTGTCGCGCTGTGGGTCAACCGAGATAAAGATGGTTCCCAGATCAAGCCCTTGCTCTTCCAGGATATAGGCGGCCTGTGCATTCCGCGCGGAATCCAGCGGGCAAACATCGGGGCAGAATGTGTAGCCGAAATAGACCAGTGTCGGTTTGGTGATCACATCGGCATCCGTCACGGTTTCGCCGGTTTCGGACACCAGTTCGAACGGCCCGCCAATGGCGCTGCCGGCGACGGCTGTGTCGCCGCATGGCGCCGGTGTGTTCTGGCTCTGCCACGTATAGACACCAAGTGCGGCGGCGGCGGCCAGTGTGACGGTTCCGAAGATCGCAGCTTTCATCAAATCCTCCGATGATGACGGGCTTTCGTGCTTTGGTGCGATCCTTACCTGTGTTTGTCTTGGATGGACAGCCACGGATCGCACAAGAGATGATCAAAAAACGGTGTGATCGGCGGCGTAAGGTGGATCAAGATCCACCTTACCTTAACCACGCTTTGACTGCCTTTCGGCAATCACATTCTGTGCCAACTCTTGGGTATAGGTTGCCAAGGCAGCCAGATGGGCGTCTGCGGCTTGCGCATCCTGCGTTTCGATCGCATCGGCGATGGATGTATGCAGGGCCACGATCTTTTCACGCGACCGCGCGCTGAAGGTGATCATATTCATCAATGGCTGCATCGCCTCGACCGCGCCGGCCAATTGGTAGGATAAAACAGGATTGCCCGCTGCATCCACCAGGGCGCGATGAAAGGCGACATCCGAGGCGCAAAAGGCCTCATCCGTCAGACCGGGCTGCAATTGGCGGTGTGCTTCGGCCCGCATAGTGGCAAGGTGGTCGGCGCTGCGCCGTGATGCCGAAAGCGGCGCGCAGGCGCGCTCCAGCGCATAGCGCGCCTCGCAGGCGGTGGCAAAGCTGACGTCATTCATTGAGAGCAGCAAGGTCGATGTGGTGATCTGTTGACCGTATGCGTCTTCGAACCGTAGCCGGTTCACAAAGGCCCCGCCTGTTGCGCCGCGCTGTGTGCGGATCAGCGATTGTGCAGCGAGCCGTTTCAGCGCCTCGCGCACGGTGGGTCGGGAAACATCGAACTGTTCGGCCATCTCCGCCTCTGACGGCAAACGTTCGTCCACCGGCAAAGCGCCAGAGATGATCGCGTCGCGGATAGCCTTGGCGATCTGGGCAGAGAGGTCTGCGGGGTTGTGCGGGTCAATTTTCATTTGTCAGACAATTAAACGTCTGACATATGATTGTGCAAGTCTTGAGTCGCAAACTGGTCGTCGGGAGAGCCACTTGTCGCATTTGATCAGATCATCGCTTTGGCTGCTCTTTTTCGGCACGATCCTGTTGTCTTGGCTGATGCTCTACATGATGGCGGTCGATATGGACCTTGATCTGCTGGGCCGTCCGGGGCCGATGGGGCAGGTGATGGCCGAGATGGACCCGCGCATGCCGATGGATATGCCCATGGCGCGTTTCGGCCCGCTGTTTGCGATGTGGGCTGTCATGATGGCCGCGATGATGTTGCCCACCTTGGTGCCGACGCTGACAACTTATGAAAAACTGATGGTCAGCGCCGATGGCACACGGGCAGGGTGGGTCGGTCTTTTGCTGGGCTACTTCGTCGTCTGGGTGGGCTTTGCTGCCGTGATCGCCGGACTTCAGTTGGCACTGCTTTTTGGCGGCGTGATCAATATGTTGGGGATTGCGCCGGTCTGGTTTTCCGCCGCCTTGCTGATCATCGTGGGGGCATTCCAGTTTACCCGCATCAAAGAGGTCTGCCACGGCGTGTGTCATGCCCCGATGACCTATTTTCTGGGGCACTGGAAAACCGGTTTCTCCGGCGGTTTGCGTATGGGGATCGGGCTCGGCGCATTTTGTGTGGTCTGTTGCTGGGGCTATATGGCGCTGGGGTTTGTGGGCGGCGTGATGAGCCTTGCTTGGATGGGTTTGGCAACGCTGCTGATGGTTTTTGAAAAACTGCCCGAAATCGGGCATCGTGTGATCAAGCCTGTCGGCGTGGTCTTGATTGCTGCCGGCCTTGGCTTAGCAATTTTTTAGAAGAGGGACGAGATATGGCTGACAAGACACGGGCCCCCGCAGATCGACTGCCGATTTCGCAGCGCATCGATCAACGGATGGAAAGCAATCCGCTGCGCCGCAAGATGAAACCGACAGAATGGGCGATCAAGGGTGAGTTGTTTCTGAACTGTTCTTGCACCGTGTTCTGCCCTTGCGTGGTCAGCCTTGGCGCACACCCACCCACTGAAGGGCACTGCCACGCATGGATGGCCATTGCCATTGATGAGGGGCACTTCGAGGGCGAGGACCTATCAGGTCTGAATGTTGGTCTGCTCGTCGATATTCCGGGCCGGATGGCCGAAGGCAACTGGAAAGTGGCCGCCTATGTGGATGAGCGGTCAACACAGAAAGCCTACAATGGCATTCTGAAGATTTTCAGCGGGCAGGCCGGGGGCACCACGGGTCTGTTCACCATGCTGGTGTCCGAGATTATCGGGGCTGAGCGCGAAAAGGTCGAGATCGTCCGCGAAGGAACCAAGCGTGGCATCTATATTGGCCGCAAAATACAGGGCGAGATCGAAATGATGGCGGGCAAGAGCCCTGACCATCCGGTGATGGTCAGCAATTCCAAATACTGGATGGGGCCTGATATCATCGCCGCCACAGGCACGAAATCCAAGGTGCGCGACTATGGCCGTGTCTGGGATTTTGGCGGCAAATCCGCCGAGATTTGCCCGATTGACTGGAAAGGTCCCAAGCCTTGATCACGCCAGAGTATTGCCGGACGATGGCGCGCTATAATGCGTGGCAGAATTCTGCTTTGCGCGAGATTGTCTTGACGATGGACAAAGCCGAGCTGCGCAAGGATCGCGGGGCGTTCTTTGGCTCGATCATGGGCACGCTCAATCATCTGCTGTGGGGCGATACCTTGTGGATCAGTCGTTTTGACGGCGGGGCCGGCACGGATGTGACGCTGAAGGAAAGCGTGGAAATGGCGGTGACGCCCGCTGTCTGGGCTGCGGATCGGTTCCGGATGGATGCGCGGATCGCGCTTTGGGCGCAAAGCGTCCAAGCGATTGATTTGGTGGGCAATCTGGACTGGTACTCTGGCGCGTTGGGCAGACAGATGTCCAAGCCGGTTGCGCTCTGTGTCATGCAAATGTTCAACCATCAAACCCATCATCGCGGGCAGGTTCATGCGATGATGACCGCGGCAGGGCACACACTGCCCGACACCGATCTTCCCTTTATCCCAGAGGATTTCTGATGGCTGTGATTGCACCTTCGCGCCGTGTCCGGCGCACCCCCTTTAGCGATGGCGTCGAAGCCGCCGGGGTCAAGGGATATACCGTCTATAACCATATGCTGCTGCCCACGGTGTTTCGCAGCGTGGTGGAGGATTATCACCACCTGAAGGCTGCCGTGCAGGTATGGGATGTGGCCTGTGAGCGGCAGGTGGAATTGCGCGGCCCGGATGCCGCACGCCTGATGCAGATGCTGACGCCACGCGATTTGCGCGGCATGTTGCCGGGGCAGTGTTTCTATGTGCCGATCGTGGATGAAACCGGCGGGATGCTCAATGATCCGGTCGCACTGAAACTGACCGAGGACCGCTGGTGGATTTCGATTGCCGACAGTGATCTGCTGTTTTGGGTCAAGGCCCTGGCCTATGGCTATCGCCTGGATGTTTTGGTGGATGAGCCGGATATTTCGCCTCTGGCGGTGCAGGGCCCGCTGGCCGATGATCTGATGGCGCGGGTCTTTGGGGATGCGGTGCGCGCGATCAAGTTTTTCCGCTTTGGCTGGTTTGATTTTAACGGGGTTAGCATGGCGGTAGCACGCTCGGGCTATTCCAAGCAGGGCGGGTTCGAGATCTACGTTGACGGTACAAAGAACGGGATGCCGTTGTGGAATGCACTTTTCGAGGCGGGTAAGGACCTTGATGTACACGCAGGTTGCCCCAATCTGATCGAGCGTATCGAAGGTGGGCTTTTGTCCTATGGCAATGATATGACCCGCGAGAACACGCCGCATGAATGCGGGCTTGGCCGGTTCTGTTCGACCCAGACCGCGATTGGCTGCGTGGGGCGCGATGCGCTTTTGCGGGTGGCCAAAGAGGGGCCCACGCAGCAGATCCGCGCGATCGCGATTGAGGGTGACATTCCGGTGTGCAACCAGGTTTGGCCATTGATCGCCAAGGGCAAACGGGTGGGCCAGATCACATCGGCTGCGGCATCGCCGGATTACGGGACCAATGTTGCCATTGGCATGGTGCGGATGACCCATTGGGACGAAGGCACGCAGCTTGAGGTGCAGACGCAGGATGGCCCGCGCGTGGCCACCGTGCACGAGAAATTCTGGATCTAGGTCCGGCTGCAGCGTCGGAGCCTCCGGCGGAAGTTTGAAGAGACATGGAAAGTGGGGGCCTCAGCCACCGAAATGAGAGGCCCCGAAATGAAAGGAATGACGATGTTTAAAGCTTTGATGGTCGAGAAAGATGCAGAAGGGAAAACCAGCGCATCTGTGCAAGAGCTGTCGCTGGAGCAGTTGCCAGAAGGTGATGTGACGGTTGCAGTGGAATATTCGACCGTGAACTACAAGGACGGGCTTTGCATCGGGCCGGGCGGTGGATTAGTGCGCAATTATCCCCATGTGCCGGGCATTGATATGGCGGGCACTGTCGAGGCGTCGGATGATCCGCGCTATCAGCCCGGAGACAAGGTTGTGCTGACCGGATGGCGCGTGGGCGAGGCCTATTGGGGCGGGTATTCCCAGAAGGCGCGGGTGAAAGCCGATTGGCTGGTACCACTGCCAGAAGGTCTTGATACACGTCAGGCGATGGCGGTGGGCACAGCGGGCTTTACGGCGATGCTGGCGGTGACGGCGCTTGAGGATCACGGGATCAAGGATGGTCCGGTCCTCGTCACAGGTGCGGCAGGTGGTGTTGGGTCCGTTGCGACAGCGATCCTGGCCAATCTGGGCCATGAGGTGGCGGCGGTAACAGGACGGCCCGAGACGGCCGATTACCTCAAATCCCTTGGTGCGACACAGATCGTGCCCCGCGAAGAGATCAATGCAATCACCCGTCGGCCACTGGAGGCCGAGACATGGGGCGGTTGTGTTGACGCGGTGGGTGGCGAGATGCTGGCGCGTGTCTTGGGGCAGATGAAATATGGTGCCTCTGTCTCTGCTGTGGGTTTGGCGGGCGGGGCCGGATTGCCTGCATCTGTCATCCCGTTCCTGTTGCGCGGTGTGAATCTTTTGGGGATCGACAGCGTGATGCAACCCTATGAGAACCGCGTCCGCGCCTGGGCGCGCATTGCCAAGGATTTGCCGATGGACAAGCTCGAGGCGATGATCCAGCCCGCGACGCTGTCAGACCTGCCTGCACTTGGGGCGGGCATCTTGCAAGGGCAGGTCAAAGGCCGTGTTGTGGTTGATGTGAACGCCTGATCCGTCCTGAAAAACCTGAAATCTGCAAGGCCGCCGAAAAAAAACTTCGGCGGCTTTTTTGTGTTCCATGGCAGGGGCTTAAGGCGGCTTTTTCCGAATGATGACAGCCAAATTAGAGTGAAATCCGGCCCACGTGGTTGTTTCACAGGGAGCCTGTTTGTTAGGCATGGTGTAAGAACAGGGGCTTAAACCCTGTCTTTGAAGATGAATATTCTGGCCGTTTGCCTGCGTGATGGTGCGTGTGTCAACGCCCGGAAAAGGAGGGGACGATGTATAGAAAAATCGTTGTGCCGATTGATTTGGCACATGCGGACCGGATGGAAGGCGCGATCACCATGGCGGCTGATCTGGCGAAGCTTTACGGTGCAACCGTGTGTTATCTGGGGGCGACAACACCAACGCCGTCGTCGGTTGCGCATTCCCCAGAGGAATACAAAGAGAAGCTCGCGGCTTTTGCGCTGAACGAGGCGCAGGCGCATGGCCAGGATGTCACGACCCACATGATCCTGTCCCATGACCCGACCGCCACGCTGGACGACGATCTGGTGAAGGCTGTGGATGAAATGGATGCCGATCTGGTTGTGATGGCGACGCATGTGCCGCACATCGGCGACCGGATCTGGGCTTCGAACGGCGGCAATCTGGCCCGCCGCACCAAGGCATCGGTTTGCCTTGTCCGCGCGCCTGCATAGGCCGGCGCCCGCAACAATCAGACGGAACAATAAAAAGGAAGCCAAGTTATGGCCACACAAGACGAAACCGATATGGGCATTCCGTTACCGGAAGGCGCCTCGGATATGATTGAGACCGATTACACGATCGGTCAGGACAATATTGAAACGCAGATCGGGCCATTCGGGCTTGATATTCACAACCCCGTCTTTCTGATTTCGGGGCTCTCGGTGGTGATCTTTGTGCTTTACGCGCTGATTGCACCGAACCAAGCCGCAGAGTTCTTTGGCTGGCTGCGGCCTGCTTTGACTTCGACGTTTGACGGGTTTTTCCTGACGGCGGCGAATATCTTTGTGATCTTCTGTCTGCTGCTCATCGTGTCGCCTTACGGATCGGTCCGTCTGGGCGGTGCAGACGCCACGCCCGACTACGGCTATCTGGGTTGGTTTGCGATGCTTTTTGCGGCAGGCATGGGCATTGGCCTGATGTTCTTTGGCGTGCTTGAGCCTGCCTATTACTTTGGCACGCCCTGGGGCGACGAACCTTTGGGCGCGGTACGTCCTTTTGCAGAGGATGGCACCCTGATTGCCGCCAATGTGGACGAGGCCAAGCGCATGGCGCTGGCGGCGACGTCCTATCACTGGGCGCTGCATCCTTGGGCGATCTACGCAGTTGTTGCCCTCGCACTAGCGCTGTTCAGCTATAACAAGGGCCTGCCGCTTTCGATCCGTTCGGCCTTCTATCCGATCCTTGGCGAGCGTGTCTGGGGCTGGTGGGGCCATGTGATCGACATCGTTGCCGTTTTTGCCACGCTCTTTGGTCTTGCGACATCGCTTGGCTTGGGTGCGCAGCAGGCGAATGCCGGTCTTGAGTTCGTTTATGGTATACCCAGCAGCGTCACGGCGCAGGTTGTTCTGATCGTTTTGATTACGCTTCTGGCGCTGATTTCGGTGATCCGCGGTCTTGACGGCGGAGTGAAGGTTCTGTCTGAGATCAATATGATGCTAGCCATCGGGCTGTTGCTCTTTGTGCTGTTCACCGCCGGTGCGGTGGGTATCTTTACCGACTTCTTCGCGACGCTTATGGCCTATGGTCAGGAAATCCTGCCGCTCTCCAATCCGATCGGGCGGTCTGATGACGGATATCGTGAAGGCTGGACAGCATTCTACTGGGCGTGGTGGATCAGCTGGTCACCATTTGTCGGCATGTTCATCGCACGTGTGTCCCGCGGACGCACCGTGCGTGAATTCCTGACCTGCGTTTTGATCATCCCGTCACTGGTGTGCATCTTCTGGATGACTGTCTTTGGTGGCACGGCGATCAACGATATGATCGCTAATGTGGATGTCAGCGCGGTAAAGGCCAATGTGATTGACAGCTATAGTCCGGAACTGTCGCTCTTTGCGATGCTGGAGAGCCTGCCCTTGGCATCGATTACATCGACCCTTGGGATTGTCTTGGTCATCGTGTTCTTTGTGACGTCCTCTGACAGCGGCAGTCTTGTGATCGACACGATCACGGCAGGGGGCAAGATCGACGCGCCTGTGCCGCAGCGTGTGTTCTGGTGTACCTTTGAGGGACTGGTGGCGATTGCGCTGTTGATCGGGGGTGGCCTTGGGTCGCTGCAGGCGATGGTCATTTCAACGGGACTGCCGTTTACGATTGTCCTTCTTTTGATGTGTTTTGCCATCTTCCGTGGCTTGCAAAGTGAACTGAAGGCCTAACGCGGCCAAATGTGAAAATGATTGGCTCCGATGCTTGCGCATCGGGGCCTTTTTCGTATCCATATGCGCATGACACTAGATATCGCATGGGTGCGCGCCCAATTTCCCGCCTTTGACCAGCCTTCATTGCAGGGGCAGGCCTTTTTTGAAAACGCTGGCGGGTCTTATACCTGCCGTCAGGTCATAGACCGCCTGTACCGCTTCTACACCGAACGCAAAGTGCAGCCCTATGCGCCCTATGCGGCGTCGCGCGTGGGTGGCGAGGAGATGGACGAAGCGCGCAGGCGCTTGGCCGAAATGCTAGGGGTTGCCACGCATGAAGTGTCTTTTGGGCCCTCGACCACGCAGAATACCTATGTGCTGGCACAAGCGGTGCGCAAATGGATCAAGCCGGGCCAGAGCATTGTCGTGACCAATCAGGATCACGAGGCCAATAGCGGCCCCTGGCGGAGGTTGGTTAAGGATGGCGTCAATATCCTTGAGTGGCAGATTGATCCCGAGACGGGCGAGTTGCACCCGGAGGACCTTGCCAAGCTCTTGGAGCAGGATGTGGCGCTTTTGGTGTTCCCGCATTGCTCGAATGTTGTGGGTGCGATCAATGATGTGGCCGGCATCTGCGCCCTGGCAAAATCCGCGGGCGCGCGGACCTGTGTGGATGGCGTATCCTATGCGCCGCATGGCTTTGCTGATGTCGGCGCGTTGGGCTGTGATGTCTATCTGTTCAGCGCCTACAAGACCTACGGACCCCATCAAGGCATTATGGTGATCCGTGAGGACTGGGGCATGGAGCTGCCCAATCAGGGGCACCATTTCAACGGTGACAGCCTTTACAAGCGGTTCACGCCTGCGGGTCCTGACCATGCGCAGGTCGCGGCCAGTGCAGGGATGGCCGATTATTTCGAGGCGATGTCCGTGCATCATGGTGGCGGCACAGGGGCAGCGGCTGCGCGCAAATCCCATGATCTGATGCGCGCGCAAGAGGTGGCTTTGTTGCAGCCCTTGCTGGATTACGTCTCGGCGAAAAACTCGGTACGGCTTATCGGTCCTGCGGACGCTCTGCGCCGCGCACCCACCGTTGCGCTGTCACTGGAAGCGGATGCTGAAGAGACAGCAGCGAAACTAGCGCCGCATGGGATTATGGCCGGTGGCGGCGATTTCTACGCGCAGCGTCCGTTGTCCGCAGTCGGTGTGGACCCTGCGAACGGCGTGTTGCGCGTCAGTTTCGTGCATTACACCACCAAAGACGAGGTTGACGCGCTGATGGGGGCGCTAGATCAGGTGCTATAAAGCAGGCAAGCCGTCCTGCGCGGAGATCTGATGAGCAAATCCCCTATTCTGATGTGGTTCCGACGCGATCTGCGTCTTGGTGATCACGAGGCGCTGACCGCGGCTTGTAAAGCCGGTCGTCCGGTTATTCCCGTCTTTATCTATGACGAAATCAGCGAAACTCTGGGGGCCGCACCAAAGATGCGCTTGGGTCTGTCGGTGGGTGATCTGGCGAAATCGTTGCAGGAAAAAGGCAGCCGTTTGATTTTGCGCCGTGGCGAGGCGCTGACGGTGTTGCGCGATCTGATTGCCGAGACAGGTGCAGGGGCTGTCTACTGGTCGCGGATGTATGATCCGGAGCACCGCGCGCGCGATACCGCTGTGAAAGCGGCACTCAAAGAAGACGGAGTCGAGGCGCAGAGCTTCAAAGGTCATGTGCTGTTCGAGCCCTGGACGGTCGAGACGAAAACCGGCGGGTTCTACAAAGTCTATACGCCGATGTGGAAATCCGTGCGCGACAATGAAGTGCCCGACGCGCTGCCAACCCCCGCCACGATCCCCGCACCTGACAGCTGGCCCGCCTCTGATGATCTGGCAGACTGGCGCATGGGCGCTGCCATGCAGCGTGGTGCAGATATTCTAACCTCGCATTGCACCGTGGGGGAAACCGCAGCCTCGCATCGTTTGGGCGCCTTTATTGCCCATCATGTCGATACTTACGTCAAGAACCGTGATCTGCCTGCTGTGGACGGCACCTCGGGGCTGTCGGAAAACCTGACCTACGGCGAAATCAGCCCGCGCAAATGCTGGCACGCGGGCTGGCGCGCGCTGCATGACGGCAAGGGCGATGCCGAGACATTCCTGAAAGAACTGGTCTGGCGCGAGTTCGCCTATCATCTGGCCTATCACACGCCGCGGATCATATCGGGCAATTGGAAAGAAGACTGGGACAGCTTTCCATGGAACACAGACGAACGGCTGGCGGAGGTTAAGGCCTGGAAGCAAGGGCGCACGGGTATTCGTTTTGTCGACGCCGCCATGCGCGAGATGTATGTGACCGGGCGGATGCACAACCGTGGCCGGATGATTGTAGCATCCTATCTGACCAAGCACCTTTTGTGTCACTGGAAGATCGGGCTGGATTGGTTTGCCGATTGCCTGATCGACTGGGACCCGTGCAGCAATGCAATGGGCTGGCAGTGGTCAGCAGGGTCGGGGCCCGATGCCACGCCCTATTTCCGCGTCTTCAATCCGGTGACGCAGCTGGATAAATTCGACAAGGATCGCGCATACGTCAAGAAATGGATTGCCGAGGGTACCAAAAGCCCGAGCGCGACAGCTTTGTCCTATTATGATATGATACCTCTCAGTTGGGGCATGACAGCGCAGGACCGCTACCCTGATCCGATTGTTCCGGCAGATGTGGGTCGAAAGCGTGCGCTTGATGCCTATCAGAGCCGCGGCTTCTGATTGCCCCGAGGTCAGTTGAAACTTTTTTGAACGTTCTCCGTGACTTCACCGTATCAAAGGTTAATTTGGGTGCAGACAGGCCGCGCAAACTGCCCGAGTGCCAAAGACGACGACAGGAAGAAAATATGATCTTAACGAGTACAGACGGCCAAACCGGTCTGCCCCGCTATTTTGCGCGGGTATTTGATCAGGTCAAAGACCTCCAGAAAGGCCGCGTTGATATCATTTTGCCCGATGGGCGCCATTTCCGTGCCGAGGGTGCGAAACCCGGTTATGTGGCCGAGGTGCATGTGCACAATCCCGACCTTTTCGCGCGGACGGTACGCGAAGGCGATATGGGGTTCTCCGAGGCCTATATGGATGGCTGGTGGACCACGCCCGATCTGATGGCGGTGATGGATTTCATGCATGATGAAGCCGATCATATTTACGATGGGTTCCCCGCACAAAGACTGATCCGCTTTTATGAGCGTGTCCGCTTCTGGATGCAGCGCAACTCGAAAACACAGGCACGCAAGAACATCAGCTATCATTACGATCTGGGCAATGATTTTTACGGACTCTGGCTTGACGATACGATGACCTATTCCTCGGCGATCTTCGAGACAGGTCAGGAAAGCACGGAAGCCGCCCAGATTGCCAAATACGCCAGCATGGTCGACCAGATGGGGGCCAAGGCGGGCGATCATGTGCTTGAGATCGGATGTGGCTGGGGCGGATTTGCCGAATATGCCGCCAAGGAACGCGGGATCAAGGTGACCGGCCTGACGATCAGTCAGGAACAGCATGACTATGCGGTGGCGCGGATGGCCAAGGCGGGTCTGTCCGACATGGTCGAGATCAAAATGCAGGATTACCGCGACGAAACAGGTCTTTACGACGGGATCGCCAGCATCGAAATGTTCGAAGCCGTGGGTGAACAATACTGGCCCAAGTACTTTGAAACGGTGCGTGAACGTCTCAAACCGGGCAAACACGCAACACTTCAGATCATCACCGTCAAAGACGAGCGCTGGGAGAGTTACCGCAAGGGCGTTGACTTTATCCAGAAGTACATCTTCCCCGGAGGTATGCTGCCAAGCCCGACTGTTTTGCGCCAAGAGGTTGAAAAAGCTGGATTAAATGTCAAAGGCTCGATTGAATTCGGCAAGAGCTACGCGCTGACCCTGCGCCGCTGGCACGAGACATTCAATGAAAAGTGGGATCAGGTTGCCGCTTTGGGGTTTGACGCGCGTTTCAAACGGATGTGGGATTTTTATCTGACCTCTTGTGCCGCGACATTTGATAGCAGAAACTGCGACGTAACGCAGATTACCGTGACGCGGCCAGGCTAACGCAGGGTCGTGCGCGTCAAGAGAGAGGACGCATGACATGCCAACTGCTGGACGTCTTGCCGGTGCAGTCATTTTTGCTTTGTTTGGTTGGTACCTTGCGGGCCTGACGATCCCGTTCTTTCCCGAGGCGAACGCGCCCACGTTCTGGCTTCCGGTGGTCAGTTTTATCGGACTTGTCGTGGGATGGCGGGTCTGCGGAAGCCGCGCCGGACACGGCTATAACCCAGCGGTAGGCATCGGGCTTACCTGTGGTGCGACGATCGCTTTTTGCGCGATTTTCGCTCTTTCGTTCAATAAGATGATCTCGAATGCGCTGCGCAACCGATATAACGACGGAACGATGGAAGCGGTCATTGATATCTTCAACCAGATGATCGCATACGCAATTATGTTCACTGATGTGACCCTGATTGCCACGGTTCTGATCGGCGGCGTCGTTTGTGCATGGATTACCGAATTCTTCGGTCAGCGTTTTCCCTAGCACATGGATCTTTTTGTTTACGGGACATTGCGGTCCCAGAAGTTAATGGCGGCTGTCGCCGGTGGTACAGTGCGTCGCGCTGTGCCGGCAGAGCTTTCGGGGTATGGCGTCTTTCCTGTGGACGGGAATGTGGTGCCTTTTATCGCGCCGCAGTTTGGTGCGACGGCGCAGGGGCTGGTCTACGAAGATCTCGACGATCAGCAAATAGCGCGTCTTGATCTTTATGAGGGTGCGTTCGGCTATCGTGTCGCAACGGTTGACGTGGCCACAGCGGCGGGGCCGCGTGCCGTCCAATGCTATCTGCCACCCGATGAGGCCGCACCCGGTGTCGGCGCTTGGTCGCTGGACGTGTGGGAGGCGGATCACCTCGCACCTGCCGTGCTTGCCGCAACAGAGCTGTTTTCCTACGACCCGCTGCCGTCGTTTGCGGCGGCACGCGGGATGTGGCCGATGATCGAGGCGCGGGCGTGGTCCAAATACCGCGCCAAAGCGGCCCCTGCCACGCGTCGTTTCCTGCCTGAACCTGCGGATTTCCAGATTACGGGTGCGCGCGCGCCGCAGGGCCGGTTTTTTCGCTTCGAAAGCGTCGATGTCAGGCATCGCAAATTTATAGGCGGACAATCGGACGTGTTGGTGCGCGAGGGGTTTATCGGGACAGATGCCGCTGTTGTCCTGCCTTACGATCCGGTTCGTGACAAGGTACTGTTGGTCGAGCAGGCCCGTCTGGGCCCGCGTTTGCGGCAAGACGCGAACCCGTGGATGTTAGAACCTGTTGCGGGCATCGTCGATGCGCGCGAGACGCCGCAGGCGGCCGCGTTGCGTGAATGCGAGGAAGAGGCGGGTGTGGTCGTCACGAGGCTGGAAGAGGCGGGGGCGTTTTATGTCTCACCCGGGGCCAGCACAGATTATTTCTATACCTATGTCGGGCTGTGCGATCTGCCGCAAACAAAGGCTTATCTGGGCGGGTTGGACGATGAGGCGGAGGACCTCAGGCTGCATCCGTTGGCTCTTGAAGATGCGCTGGCCCTTGCTGACAGCGGGGAAATCGCGACAGGTCCGGCGCTCTTTCTGCTCTACTGGATATTGCGCCACAAAGCGCGCCTGCGGGGCACTGCCTGACCTTGAGTTTGCTTGATGTTAGGCCCTTGCAGGCCTACACAGAGAGGAACAGATGAAAGGGCCGTGGAATGACAATTAAGACCGATCTCGCAGATGCCGTAGGGAACACGCCCCTGATCAAACTCCGGGCCGCATCCGAGGCGACGGGGTGCACCATTCTGGGCAAGGCCGAATTTCTGAACCCCGGCCAATCGGTCAAAGACCGCGCGGCCCTTTTCATGATCAAGGATGCGATTGCACGCGGTGATCTGAAACCCGGTGGCACGATTGTCGAGGGAACCGCAGGAAATACAGGCATAGGCCTTGCGCTTGTGGGTGCTTCGATGGGGTTCAAGACCGTGATTGTTATTCCTGAAACCCAGAGTCAGGAAAAGAAGGACATGATCCGCGTGGCCGGCGCGCAATTGGTCGAAGTGCCGGCGGTGCCTTATGCGAACCCCAACAACTATGTGAAATATTCGGCCCGTCTGGCTGCCGCGTTGAATGAAACCGAACCCAATGGCGCGGTTTGGGCCAACCAGTTTGATAATACTGCCAACCGGCAGGCCCATGTCGAAACGACTGCGCCCGAAATCTGGGCCCAGACCGACGGCAAGGTTGACGGGTTTACCTGCGCCTGCGGGTCTGGCGGCACATTGGCGGGTGTCGGGCAGGTGTTGCAGGCCAAAGGGGTCAAGGTCGGCCTGTCTGACCCAGATGGATCCGGGCTCTACAAGCTTTACACAGGTGAGGTTCCACCGGCGGGCGATTCCATCACTGAAGGCATCGGGCAGGGGCGGATCACCGCAAACCTCGAGGGATTTACCCCTGATTTTGCGTATAAAATCCCTGACTCTGAGGCGCTGCCGATTGTTTTTGATCTCTTGCAGCACGAAGGGCTGTGCATGGGTGGTTCCACCGGTATCAATATCGCGGGTGCGATCCGGCTCGCGCGCGAAATGGGGCCGGGGCATACGATCGTGACGATCCTGTGTGACTATGGCACGCGCTATCAGTCCAAGATTTTCAACCCCAGCTTCCTGCGTGGCAAGGGCCTTCCGTTTCCGGCATGGATGGAGCAGGAGGTAAATGTGCCCGAGGTTTTTGAAGCTGTATGACACGGGTCCTCGCGGCATTCTTTCTGATCGGGCTCTTTGCTGTCTTGCAGCCAGCAACTGCCATTGCGCAGGAGACGTCGCAGGCCGATGCGCCGGCTGAAACCGAAAGCGATGTTCCACCGGTCGAGACGGCACCTGTTGCGCAGTCTCCCTTGCCTGTCGATAGTCCGGTCGATGTAGTTTCAGAAGACATGGCCAGTTTTGAAAGACTGGCGCAGCGCGCAGAAGAGCTTGCCGGTCGTGATGATGTTTCTATGTTTGGTATCAGTAGGTTGCGCGCTGAACTTGTCGTCTGGCGTGATCGTTTCTTAGAACAAAGCAACGTCAATTCCGGGCGGATCGCCACGGTTGACGCACAGATTGCAGCGCTCGGCGTTGTGCCCGAAAGCGGCGAGGAAGCCCCTGCCGTTGCCGCCCGCCGCGCCGCATTGGTCGCCCAGCGCAACGCGCTCGAGGCACCCCGTTTGCTCGCGCAGGAGTTTTTGCCCGCGCGAATGGCCTGATCGGTGAATTCGACGCGATGTCCTTGCAGCAGCAGACTGCTGAATTGTCGGTGCGGGGGCCATCTCCGCTCAATCCCTCAAATATTGCTGAGGCTGTTACAGCCCTCTGGCAGCTTGTGGATGTCGTCGGGATCGAGATTGTGGCCGGTTTTAACGTCCGGCGTGAAAGCGGCGAGCTAGCCCGCGATTTGCCGCGTGTGGTGCTGCTTCTGGTTATTGGGGTTGCGTTGCTGAGTGTCGGGCGGGGTATCGTGACGCGCTGGCGCATGTCTTTGACGACACGACAGGGACGTTGGCGTCCCCTAACGCTATTTGTGGCGTCACTGATCCAGATTGCGGTGCCCATGCTGGGGCTTTTGGCAATGACCGAAGCGTTGCAGGCGCTTGATATCTTTGGCTTGCGCGGAGGAGATATTCTGGAAGCTATCCCGGAGGCCGGGTTCTATGTGATTTTTGGCTGGTGGCTGTCGCGCCTTGTTTTCCCTTTGGGCGAACACCCGGGGTATCTTGGCTATGATGCGCAAACCCGTGCCGCAGGACGGCGGGCCAGTAGCGCCCTTGCATGGGTGATGGCTTTCGGGACATTGGCGCAAGCCGGGTTTCGGACGTTGGATATGTCTCAGGGCGCGACGGCCGCTTTCGCATGGCCCGTGCTTGTAGTTCTGGGCCTTCTTTTCTGGCGGCTTGGTCGTGTCATCCGGACCAAACCTGAACAAAGGGAGGATACCGTCGCGTCAGCGGGGCGCATGCGCAATTTGCTGGGGCGCTTTGCAACCATCGTCGCGATTGTCGCTCCTGTGATTGCGGGGTTCGGGTACATTTCTGCCGCGATTGCTATTCTTGGACCCTCGATCGTCTCGGTCGCACTCGTCTCCTTGCTGTTTCTGTTGCAACAGATCGTCAGCGATCTGACGCAACCCCCCGATAACGGTGAAGATGTGCGTGGCCTTCACGCGCTGATCCCGGTCATGGTGAGTTTCGTTCTCTATATGCTCAGCCTGCCTGTTTTTGCGCTGATCTGGGGCGCGCGGGTCGATGACCTGACCGAAATCTGGGCCCGTTTCCGTGAAGGTTTCGCGATTGGCGAGACCCGCATTTCGCCAACCGATTTCCTGACCTTCGCGATTGTTTTTGCGGTGGGCTATCTGTTGACGCGCTTTATTCAAGGCACTTTACGGCGCACGGTATTGCCGCGCACGCGGCTTGATCTCGGCGGGCAGAACGCCATTGTCGCTGGTTTTGGGTATGTTGGTATCATGCTGGCGGCGCTTGTGGCGATCTCTACAGCGGGGATTGATCTGTCGAATTTTGCGATTGTGGCCGGTGCCTTGTCGGTCGGTATCGGCTTTGGCTTGCAGAACATCGTGTCGAATTTTGTATCGGGGATCATTTTGCTGATTGAACGTCCTGTCAGCGAAGGTGACTGGATCGAAGTCGGCAATCAAATGGGGTACGTACGGTCGATTTCTGTGCGGTCGACGCGGATCGAGACATTCGACCGGACCGATGTGATTATTCCCAATGCGGATCTGGTCAGCGGGCAGGTGACGAACTGGACCCGTGGCAATCTGGTGGGGCGCGTGATTGTGCCTGTTGGCGTGGCCTACGGCACGGATACCGACAAGGTGTCGGACATCCTGCGCGGCATCGCAGAGGCGCATCCACAGGTCATTATGACACCGCCGCCTGCGGTATTGTTCATCGGGTTTGGTGCGGATTCCCTTGATTTCGAGATCCGTGCGATCCTGCGTGACGTAAACTATGTCGTGGTCGTCAAATCTGAAATGAACCACGCGATTGCCAAGGCCTTTGCCGAAGAAGGCATCGAAATTCCCTTTGCCCAGCGTGATATATGGCTGCGGAACCCCGAAGTTTTGAAGGAGACCAAGACAACATGACCGAACTGCTGTTCCGTAAAGATGCCTATGCCCGCGAAGCGATTGGCACGGTCAAAGCCATCACGACGGAAGGCGGTATCGTGCTGGATGGGACACTCTTTTACCCCACCTCGGGGGGGCAGCCGGGGGATAGCGGGGCACTGCGCTGGAAAGGCGGCGAGATTGAGATCGCCACCACTGTCAAAGGTGACGGTGATGAAGTTGTGCTCATCCCCGCGGAACCTGCCGGTATGCCCGGGATCGGCCAGGAGGTGACGCAGGTCCTGAACTGGGACCGCCGTCTGCGTCACATGCGCGTGCATACCGCGCTGCATCTGCTCTCTGTCGTGATCCCGCTGCCGGTTTCGGGCGGGTCTATCGGGACGGATAAAGGCCGTCTGGATTTCGATATGCCCGAGGCACCAGAGGACAAAGAGGCGCTCGAGGCAGACCTGAATCGCCTGATCGCCTGCAATATGGATGTGACCGAAGAGTGGATCACCGACGCGGAACTTGATGCACAGCCGGATCTGGTGAAAACTATGTCTGTTCAGCCACCGCGCGGCAGCGGACAGATCCGCCTTGTGCGGATCGGCGTGGGCGAAGAAACCGCCGATTTGCAGCCTTGCGGTGGCACCCATGTCGCCAACACCGAAGAGATCGGGCGCGTGCGGATCGGCAAGATCGAAAAGAAGGGCCGCCAGAACCGGCGTGTCTATCTGCATCTGGAGTAGGCCTTTGCTGCGTGTGATACCCCTCTTGATCGTGATGCTCTGCGCGGGCCTTCCAGCGGCGGCCGAAACGCGCCATCCGGGCTGCACGATGGAACAGGCCAAAGTCGTTGATGCCGCCATTGCGACCGCCAAGGATCTCACGCTCAAGGCCGCAGTGGCGGTGGGCGACACGTCTGATTATCAACGCTGGTTCGGCACGTATTCGCAGGCCAACGCCGAGCGCGTCCGTGCCAGCCTCAAATCAGTGGTCACAGCGTTGCGTGGTGGTGCTGTGACGGCACAATGTGACGCGGCCACGGATGACGGATGCAGGGCGGGCGAATACGCCTGGGTCTTTGCCAACCAACCCTACCTGATGCACCTTTGCCCGTCATTTTTCACACTCCCGCCCCTGACTGCCCTGCGGCCGGGCGATCGCCGCTCAAATAACGGCACGCGCGAGGGGACGATCGTGCATGAGGTGTCGCATTTCCTGCATGTCGCAGACACCGAGGACCATTGCTATTCGCGCACCGAATGTTCGCGGATGGCGCAGAGGGATGCGCGCCGCGCGATCGAGAATGCGGATAGCTATCAGTATTTCACCGAGGATGTGACCTATTACGCGCGTCAGCCGATCGGGGACAAACCGCCGCCTGCGATGCGTTCTGACCGCTAGCCGCGCTTGATGTCCTGTCCGAAAAGATCGCGCTCGATCGGCTGATCCAGCATTTTCTCGGACTCCGGCAACCCCTCACGTGACAAAAGTACCGCGAATGGCCGCAGCTTGGGAACATGGCTGCAGACCACCAATAGCATCACCATGATCGGCACTGACAGGAACATGCCGGGGATGCCCCAGACAGCCCCCCAAAATGCCAGAGACAGGATGATCCCGAAGGATGACAGCCGCAGCGCGCGGCCCATCAGCATGGGGTCGATGATGCTGCCGTTCACGAACTGGATCACACCTGCAATACTGAAGACTGCAAGCGTTGTGGTGGCGTCTCCGATCTCGACATGGGCGACCAGCGCGATCAGCGCTGTGGCCACGATTGACCCGATGT
The DNA here is from genome assembly GCF_044595625.1 of Yoonia sp. R78084. Lineage (NCBI taxonomy): Bacteria > Pseudomonadati > Pseudomonadota > Alphaproteobacteria > Rhodobacterales > Paracoccaceae > Yoonia > Yoonia sp. R78084. The sequence continues at coordinate 1,483,836 of NZ_CP138993.1, read as the reverse complement.
TGGGGATGAAGTTGAGCACAAAGGTGATGATCCCGAGTGAGGTCGCCAGCTCCAGACCGAAGGCCTGTGCGAGAACAAAGATCATCGCACCGGTGATGGCGCTGATAACGGTCTTGACCAGCAGGTAATAGTTCACACGGTGGATGATGGACTGAATGATTTTGCCCACGCGTTCGGCCTGCGCCTTGTCGCCCACAAGACTCAGGAGTTTGGTTTCGAACCAGATCCGTTCGGCAAAAAGAAAACCGACGAAGAGAATGATCAGAACAGTGGCTTGGGTGACGCCGCTTGCCTGACTGGCGGCGCCGCGTAGGTAGTTTGAAATATCGACGGATCGCAGGGCGTTCAAGATCGCAAGTTCACTGTCTTCACCAAGCCATGCAAAAAGTGACGCGACAGCGGATGGGGCGCGTTCTGCATAAGACAGCGTTGTGACCAGCACCGTGTTGATCTGCGCCAGCAGGATCGAGGTCAGCGTCAGCAGGGCTGCTGCAATCAAGACCATGGCAGCGATGCTTGCGAGGGTGTTTGGCACGCGGAACGGGCCGATCCGCTGGCGGGCGATGAAATTGATGACATCGCTTGTCAGGCTGAAAAGAATGATCGCCGTGGCCAGCGAGATCAGGACAAACCGCGCTTGCACCAGCAAGAAAAGCACGACAGCGAAGGCGATTATCAGCAAAGCACCCGTTTGCAGACGTGCGGTCTCGCTGGGCCGTTCGGATTTGCCGGTTTTGGGCGGATCATGCAGCATACGTCGGGTGGCCTCTTATCGCGAACCTCTCATTTGTAGGGGTCGGGGAGGGCTGCGGTAAAGGGGGATCACAAACATATGTATAGGGTCTTGCAAAAGGGGTGGGGTTAGGGCTAAACCGCGCTCCACGGACAGGTGGCCGAGTGGTCGAAGGCGCACGCCTGGAAAGTGTGTAGGCGGGAGACCGTCTCCAGGGTTCGAATCCCTGTCTGTCCGCCACTTCCCCCCACCATTTGCGTGATTACTTTATTTGCCGATGTTCAGCTGACGTATGGTGCGTCGTCCAGTTCAATTAGGTGATTGGGTAAATCGTTGGTTTTCGGGCGATCGAGCGGAAAGTGTTTGATCAGCAAATCGCCCGCACCGCCGATAATGGACAAGAACCCGTTTTCCATGTTGTCGGCTTTGATTGCCGTTACAAAACCTGCGATCAGATCGTCCCAATCTGATTGCTGGACCCGTTCATTGATACCCCTGTCGGCAATGATCGTGACAAACCGTTCCTCCCACGAGACAAAGATCATGATTGCGTTGCGGGCAGGGGTTTCATGCAGGTTCTGGCGGAAGAATTGTTCCGTGCTGTAACGCGCGCAGTTTTGCTGTTGGAGCCATTTGGGTGTCACCCGATGCCGGAGCGGCGTCGCTGCAAACGCGACGGCGAGGATCGCAAAGACGACCGCCTGATGCTGAAACTGTAGAGTAAATCCGTAGAACCCAAAGAGCTGCGCAACCCCTTGCGCCAGTGGCAGCATCAACGCAAGAATTGCTGCTGTCAAAAGGGGATAGAGCACATAGCGCGCAGACCGCTTGGTCACGACGCAGACCAGTTCGCTGTCACAGATCTTTTCGACCTCGGCGATCCGGTTCTGGATCAGGGTTTTGGTGGCAGCATCAATCTTGAGCATATCTTGTCCTCACCAACTGCCCGAGGCGCCGCCGCCGCCAAAGAGGCCGCCACCACCCAAAAAACCGCCGCCAAATCCGAAGAAACGGCCGATGGCAAAGAAGGGCAGGAACAACAGGAAGAGAAACGATTCCCAGTTTGTCGGTTCGCGGTATTCTCCACCCAATGCCGCAATAATTGCCTGATGTCCCGCGACGATCCCGCCCTCAAGGTCATCATCACGGAAGCGCGGCAGGATTTCGTTGTCGATGATGCTTTGGGCAATCCGGTCCGGCAGCCTGTCTTCCAGTCCGCGCCCGACCTCGATCCGCACCCTGCGATCATTGGGGGCCACCAGGAGCAACACACCATTGTCCGCATTTGCCTGCCCGATGCCCCATGTATTCCCGAGCCAGCGCCCGTAGCGTTCAACTGTCCAGCCCGCAAGCGTGTTGACGGTCACGACCACAACCTGGTCGGTTGTTTGCGCCTCGAAGGCTTTGGCCGTGTCGGTCAGGCTCTTGATGGCCGAGATGCTCAAAATGCCGGCCTGATCCGTCACCCAGAACTGATCTTCAGGGGCGTTGTCAGGTGCTTGGGCGAATGCGGCCGTGAACCAGAGGAATGGCACCAGCACGCAGGCCCAAAACATTCTCGGGGAGAGACAAAAGACTGTCCTTCGCATGTCTGCCCTTTCGTCCGGCACTGTCTGTCCGGACCATACGACAAGGACATTGATTTTCATATACTTTTGCGTTGCTGCATGAACCTAGCTGCCGTTGCGTACCTCACGCACCCAGGCAACAAGTGTTGCGCGCGCCTCGGCGTCCATCTGGACGGCGTTGGGCGGGGGCATGGCATGGCTGACACCTGCTTGCAGGTAAATCTGGCTGGCATGGCGCGCCACATCGCTGGGGGTTTCCAGATAGACGCCTTTGGGCGCCCATTGCATATTGCCCCAGACGGGTTCGCGTGCGTGGCACATCGAACAATTGCCGATGACCGTGTTGTAGGCCGCATCAAACCCTTCGGCAGATGCGAACCATTCCTCATAAGCGGTCAGCGGGCGCGCCTCGGCCTCTTGCCATGTATCGCCCGTGCGCACTGTCGACAGCCATGCGATGATGATCATCAGCAACACGGTCACCGCCCATGTCCAATGCGGCCCTTTGCCGGTCTTGTGCATCGTGTTGAAGTAATGGCGAATTGTCACACCAGTCAGAAAGATCAGGCTTGCGATGATCCAGGAATACTCTGTGCCAAAGGCCAGCGGATAGTGGTTCGACAGCATCAAGAACACGACCGGCAAGGTCAGATAGTTGTTGTGGGTAGACCGCACCTTGGCGATCTTGCCGTATTTGGCATCGGGCGTGCGGCCCGCCTTAAGGTCAGCCACGACAATGCGCTGGTTCGGCATGATCTGGAAGAACACATTGGCGGTCATGATGGTGGCGGTGAAAGCGCCCAGATGCAGCAATGCTGCGCGCCCTGTGAAGACCTGGTTGTAGCCCCATGACATGGCCACAAGGATGACGAACAGCAGCAACATCAGCAGGGTCGGCTGCTCGCTCAGTTTCGATTTACACATCGCGTCATAGGCCAGCCAGCCGATTGTCAGCGATCCACCCGAGATCAGGATACCTTGCCAAAGTGCGAGATCGGCCTTGGTGGGATCCAGCAGGTAAAGCTCACCCCCGACCCAGTAAACAATCATCAAAAGCGCCGCACCGGATAGCCAAGTGGAGTAGCTTTGCCATTTATGCCACGTCAGATGTTCGGGCATCTGTGGCGGTGCGACCATGTATTTTTGCGTGTGGTAAAACCCGCCGCCGTGGACTTCCCATTCCTCGCCGGACACACCCTCGGGCATGTTTGGCGCGGGCTTCAGCATCAGATCAAGCGCGATGAAATAGAACGACGCGCCGATCCACGCCATGGCGGTAATGACATGCAGCCAGCGGACCGAAAAAGCGATCCAGTCCCAGAAAATAGCAAGATCATACATGGCGTGTCCCCGTTTTGGCGTTGGCGTCAGCCCATCCTATGCGAGCGCGGATTGTTCTGCTATTCCTTGCAGAGGCCAAACAGCATCAAAAAAAACAATCAAATGTCTTATCTCGACAATATCCGCACATTCGTCCGTGTCTATGAGCTTGGCAGCATGTCCGCCGCCGCGCGCGATCTGCGGATTTCGCCTGCGGTCACGTCTGCGCGGATTTCCCAGCTTGAGGGGCATCTGAGCGTGCGTCTGTTCCAGCGCACCACACGGAGCCTGACGCCGACCGAACAGGGCAGGGCGTTCTATGGTGGCGCTTGCGAGATTCTGGAAAGTGTCGCCAATGCCGAAACCCAAGTGGTCAATATCACTGAAAACCCCAAGGGCGCGCTTTATGTTGCGGCCCCGTTAGGGGTTGGCAGGCGTTTGATTGCGCCACATGTGCCGGACTTTCTGGCGCTTTATCCCGAAATCACCCTGCGACTGCGTCTGACCGATCGCAAAGTGGACCTGACGACGGAAGGTCTGGACCTCGCGTTCTTTCTGGGTGAGCCGGAAGATAGCAACCTGCGCATCCGCAAGATCGCTGACGTGCAGCGGATCTTGTGTGCCGCACCGGCCTATATTGCCAAGCGCGGAACCCCTGCCTCGGGCGACGATCTGATCGCGGACCGCCATGAATGCCTGAACCTGCGCTTTCCTGGTGCGTCGGAATTTCAATGGCGTCTGTTGACGCAAGAGGGACCAAAGAAGTTTCGGGTCCAAGGCCGCTACGAATCCGATGATGGCGATGTGCTGACCGATTGGGCGCTATCGGGGAACGGGATCGCGATGAAACCTGTCTTCGAAGTGGCCGAGCATATCAAGGCGGGCCGTTTGGTGCCTGTGGCAACGCAAACACCGCCCGTGCCGATCCAGATGGCGTGTCTGTTCACGCATAGGCGGCGGCAAGACCCAAAAACGCGTCTGTTTATGGATTTCGTGATCGACCGGATCAGCGCCGTTGTGCGCGGCGATCAGGACCCGCGGTAAGTGCTATAGCCGAAGGGCGACAGCAGCAGCGGCACGTGATAATGCGATGCTTCCGACATGCCAAAGCGGATCGGGATGATGTCCAGAAAACGCGGGTCTTCGGGCGGGGTGCCGATGGCATCAAGATAGGCCCCTGCGTGGAATACCAACTCATATGTACCGGTTACGAATTGATCCGCAGGCAGGATTTGTTCATCCGTGCGCCCGTCATCATTCGTGACCAAGGTCTTGAGCAGGGTGCGCGTCTCGCCCGCAATCGCAAAAAGCTCAATTTTGAGGCCTTGCGCCGGACAACCGCGCGCCGTGTCCAGAACATGTGTTGTCAGATAACCGCTCATTGCGCTGCTCCTTTGATGCTGTTCCACTTAGTGCCAGAAAGGCAGATGAAGCGCAAAGCGACGCAAACAAGAGGCTCTTTCGCATTTTTTTTGAAAAAGAAAATCATTGCTTTGCTTTATAGGAAATTAACTTTGAAGAGGAACATGGCTTGACCCGCTACCCCCGCGACATGACCGGATATGGACCGAACCCGCCCGCTGCCAACTGGCCGAACGGGGCAAAAATCGCTGTGCAGATCGTGCTGAATTACGAAGAAGGCGGCGAAAACAATATCTTGCACGGCGATGCTGCATCCGAGGCATTCCTGTCCGAGATAACCGGTGCATCACCTTGGCCCGGCCAGCGGCACTGGAACATGGAATCAATCTATGAATACGGGTCACGCGCCGGATTCTGGCGTCTGCACCGTCTTCTGCGCGATCTGCCGATTACCATTTATGGCGTCGCCACCGCCTTGGCCCGTGCGCCGGAACAGGTGGCCGCGATGCAGGCCGCAAACTGGGAAATTGCCAGCCACGGCTTGAAATGGGTCGAACATAAAGACATGCCCGAGGATGTGGAGCGCGCGCAGATCGCCGAAGCGATCCGCCTGCACACCGAAGTCACAGGTGCAGCCCCACGCGGTTGGTACACGGGCCGTTGTTCCAACAACACGGTGCGTCTGGTCGCGGAAACCGGCCAGTTCGCCTATGTCGCCGACAGCTACGCCGATGATCTGCCGTATTGGTCACGCTTTGGCCGCACTGACCAGTTGATCGTGCCCTATACAATGGACTGCAACGATATGCGCTTTGGCATTCAAGCAGGGTTCACCAATGGCGACCAGTTTGAAAGCTATCTGCGCGACAGTTTCGATATGCTCTACGCTGAAGGTGCCGCAGGTGCGCCCAAAATGCTGTCGATTGGTTTGCATTGCCGTCTGATGGGGCGTCCGGGCCGTGCCGCGGCATTGGCGCGGGTGATTAATTACTTCAAGTCGCACGATGATGTCTGGTTCGCCACCCGCGCACAGATTGCGGATCATTGGGCGGCGCAGCATCCTGCGCCAAACGATGTGCGCCCTTCTGAAATGGACCGCGACACTTTCGTTGCGGCCTTTGGCGGTATCTTCGAACACAGCCCGTGGATTGCCGAAGGCGCCCATGCGCTTGAATTGGGGCCGACCCATGACACCGCCGCCGGCGTGCACAGCGCGCTGGCGCGGGTGTTCCGTTCTGCATCCGAAGAGCAACGGCTGAATGTGCTCAAGGCGCACCCGGATCTGGCAGGCAAACTGGCGGCGGCGGGCAAGCTGACGGCGGAAAGCACGGCCGAGCAGGCGGGGGCAGGGCTTGACCTGCTGACCGACGACGAACGCGCGGCGTTTCAGTCGCTCAACGCGCAATACGTCGCGCGGCATGGTTTCCCTTTCATCATCGCGGTGAAGGATCACGACAAGGCCTCGATCCTTGCCGCATTTCACCGCCGGATAGAAAACGATCGCGACACGGAATTCGCCGAAGCCTGCCGTCAGGTTGAACGCATCGCGCAGTTGCGCCTGATCGAAAAGCTGGGCGCATGAGCACGGAATTGCATCTTGAACCGTTGACGAAAGAGGCGTTCGCACCGTTCGGTGATGTGTTGGCTGTGGCGGGTGACCCGGACAAGATCATTAATCAGGGGCTTTGTGGGCGCTATCACGACCGCGCAAATATCGACATTGTCGATGGGCGCGCAGGGATCAGCCTTTTCAAGGCTGAGGCGCGGCAGTTTCCGATCACGCTCGATATGATGGAACGCCACCCGCAGGGCAGCCAGGCCTTTTTGCCGATGAGTTTTGATCCTTTCGTTGTTGTCGTCGCGCCCGATGCGGGCGGCACACCAGGCCAGCCGCGCGCGTTTCTGACAAGCGCCGGACAGGGCATCAATTTTTCACGCGGCACATGGCACGGGGTTTTGACGCCCATCCATGCGCCTGGACTATTCGCTGTTGTAGACCGGATCGGGGAGGGTCCGAACCTGCAAGAGCATTGGTTCGACACACCATTCACCATTCTGGGGTGAGCAAGGATTTGCCAGCGGGAAGACTGGCGAAATCGTCCAAAGGGAGGGACAATACTATGGCTGACAACACAATCGGAACCCCGGAGCAGCTCCGCGATCCGAACTACACACCGGCACTTCATCGGGCCATTCCGCTCGGTATCCAGCATGTGCTGGCGATGTTTGTGTCCAACGTTACGCCTGCGATCATCATCGCAGGGGCGGCGGGTTTCGGGTTTGGTTCAGATGCGGGTGCCCAAGGGTTCCCCGACATGACCTATCTCATCCAGATGTCGATGCTGTTTGCCGGCATCGCGACATTGTTCCAGACCATCGGCTTTGGTCCCGTTGGTGCGCGTCTGCCCATCGTGCAGGGCACCAGTTTTGCCTTTATTCCCATCATGATCCCGCTTGTCGCTGGCAAAGGCGTTGATGCACTGCCTGCGCTTTTCGGCGGTGTGATGATCGGTGGCCTGTTTCACATGCTCATTGCCACCTTCATCGGCAAAATCCGCTTTGCGCTCCCGCCGCTGGTCACCGGTCTGGTCGTCACCATGATCGGTCTGGCACTGGTCAAGGTCGGCATCCAGTACGCCGCCGGTGGCGTGCCTGCGATCAATGCGCCTGAATATGGCTCGCTCCTGAACTGGTCTGCGGCTTTGGTTGTGATCTTTGTGACCCTCGGGCTCAAGTTCTATGCCAAGGGCATGCTGGCTGTTTCGGCTGTCGTGATCGGTATTCTTGTGGGCTATGTCTATGCGATGCTTATGGGGATGGTCACCGTTGAAGGGATCGCCGCAAGCTGGAACCGCGCTGCATCTATCGCATTCCCCAGCCCCTTCAAATACGGGTTCGAACTCAGCTTTGCCGCGATTATCGGGTTCTGCCTGATGGCCTTCGTCTCGGCGGTGGAAACCGTGGGCGATGTGTCGGGGATCACCAAAGGCGGTGCAGGGCGCGAAGCCACCGATAAGGAAATTACCGGCGCGACCTATGCCGACGGTTTCGGCACAGCCGTCGCTGGCGTGTTCGGCGGTTTTCCGAATACATCCTTTAGCCAGAACGTGGGCCTGATCGCCATGACCGGCGTGATGAGCCGCCATGTGGTGACCATCGGCGCGATCTTCCTGATCATCTGTGGCCTGATCCCCAAGGTGGGCGCTGTGATCAACACGGTCCCGATTGAGGTCTTGGGTGGCGGTGTCATCGTGATGTTCGGCATGGTGGTTGCAGCGGGTATCTCGATGCTTTCCGACGTCAATTGGAACCGCCGGAACATGGTGATCTTTGCGATTGCCCTGTCAATTGGTCTGGGGCTGCAACTTGATCCACTCGCGGTGCAATATTTGCCCGATACGCTGCGCATTTTGATGACATCCGGTCTGTTGCCTGCGGCAGTGATCGCCATCGTGCTGAACCTGATCCTGCCTGAGCAATTGTCGGACGAGGCGACCGAAGAAGTCTCGGGCGGTATGACAGGACATGGCCACGGGTCGTTGCCAAAGTCGTAAGAGCGCATGGCAGAAAGCAAAAAAAGCCCGGTCGGTTGACCGGGCTTTTTTTATTAGTTGGCTTCGCGGTCAGCCCAGCCTGCAAAGATCCGTTCGAGAAAGATCACCGCGTAGTAAAGAACGATACCGAGGAAGGCGAGCGCGATGAGCACGGCAAACATCAACGGATAATCTCCGTTGGTTTCGCCGGATTTGAACAACGCGCCAAGGCCGCGCCCGTGCGGGCTGACGATCTCCACAAGGTTGGTGCCGATAAAGGCCAAAGTGGCCGAGACCTTGAGCGCGCCAAAGAATTCCGGCAGTGTCTTGGGCAGGGCGATTTTCCAGAAAATCGTGGCTTTCGATGCGCCAAGTGCGCGCAGGATATCGCGGTATTCGGGCTCGAGCGTGGACAGCCCGATCCCGACGGATACGGCAATCGGAAAGAACGAGATCATAAAGGCCATCAGCACCGTGTTGAAATCATGCTGCCCGATGAAGAGCAGCGAAATGACAGGGACTAAGGTTGCTTTGGGGATTGCGTTAAAGCCGATCAGCAGCGGATAAAGCGCATCGCGCGCGATCCGTGAAAAGCCGATAATCATGCCAATGGCGGTGCCCACGATCACAGCAAGGAACAGACCCACCACCGTGCGCCAGAGCGTCTGCCAGCCCATCTCTAGAAACAGCTCTTTGTACTTCCAGAACGCAGGCGGCAGGTCGGACGGCGAGGCCATTTTGAAATTCGGCCAGCCATTGGCCCAGACAAGAAGCTCCCACAGCCCCAGAAAGACAATGATCGCGATGATCGGGGTGGCGATTTTACTGAACATCAGTGGTCAACCTCGCGGCCTTGGGCGATCTTGATCTGGTCGCGCAGGATATGCAGCATATCGGCGGCCTTGGGGGTGAAAAGCACATCCAGCGTGCGGTCGGCGGGCAGGTCCACGTCCATCACATATTGCGTGCGGGCAGGGCGCCCAGACAGCACAATAACCTGATCGCCCAGAAACACGCTTTCGCGCAGATCATGGGTGATCAGAACGGCCGTGAAAGGTTCTGCGGCGCGCAGATCACGCATGGTTTGCCAAAGGTCCTCGCGCGTGAATGCATCAAGCGCGCCAAAGGGTTCGTCCATGATCAGAACGTCAGGCTTATGCACCAGCGACCGGCAGAGCGAGGCCCGCTGACGCATGCCCCCCGAGAGTTCCGAGGGGCGTTTGTTTTCAAACCCGACCAGCCCCACCATTTCAAGCAGTTCCATCGCCCGCGCCTCGCGGTCCTTGCGCGGCATGCGCGGGGCCACGATTTCGAGCGGCAGAATGACGTTATCAAGGATCGTGCGCCATTCCAGCAGGACAGGGTTCTGAAACGCCATGCCCACGGTGTTGCGCGGGCCTTTGACGCGTTCGCCGTGAAGCCAGACCTCGCCCTCATCAGGGGTCATAAGGCCCGCAACAAGCCGCGTCAGCGTGGATTTCCCGCAACCCGAGGGGCCGACGACGGCGGCGAATGTACCTTCAGGCACGGTGACATCCAGACCGTCCAGAACCTCAAGCGGGCCATGGACGGTCTTATAGGCGTGCTTGACGCCCTTGATTTCTATGAGATTTTCGATGGTCTTCAGCCTTGATGGAAAAGGGCCGCTGCAATGTACAGCGGCCCGTTTGTTTATTGCAACATCAACATATCCGCTGTGGGCAGATAGCTTCCATCAAAATAGAGCGACGCATCGGGCGCGTTCACGAACTCATAGACCGATTTGGTCTGCTCGATCGCGTTTGCCATGCGCGCGTCATCAATCCCGCCCATGCCGTTGGCCATAACATAGTCGGTCAGCACATTGGCATCGATCGCCATTTGCAGGCGTTCGGTTTCAAGGGCGGCATCCGCAGCAGGGTTGCGTTCAATCAGGGCGGCAATCGCTGCATCCGGCATGGCAATCGCGTCTTTCCAACCCTTTGCGATGGCGGTCAGAAAACCGGTCACAAGCTCGGGGTTTGCCTCGGCAAAGTCGGTGTTCACGATGATCGCATTGCCGTAGAGGTCCACACCATAATCGGCCATCAACAGCACCGAAATATCATCCTCGGGAATGCCCAGACGCTTGAGGTTCAGTGTGGAAGAGAATGAAAAGCCGGTGATCGCGGCCACATTGCCTTCGGCCAACATCGGTTCGCGGGTCGGGAAGCCCACCGGCTCGACGGTGATTGCATCGACGTCCAATCCGGTCTCTGCGGCAAAGATCGGGAACTGCGCCCATGCGCCGTCAGGTGGCGGTGCGCCCAGAACTTTGCCTTCCAGATCAGAGGGAGCCTCAACACCCAGGGATTTGCGCCCAACCACGGCGAACGGCGGTTTGTCATAGACCATCATAACGGCGGTCACGGGTGCATCGGGGTTCTGGTCAAGGAACCGCATGAGCGAGTTGATATCGGCGAAACCTACAGGAAACGCCCCTGTTGCCACTTTTGGAATGGCGTCGAGTGAGCCCGCACCTTCGCTGATGGTGACGGTCAGGCCCGCATCCGCGAAATAGCCCGCATCAAGAGCATGGAAATAAGGTGCCGCTGGCCCTTCGAATTTCCAGTCCAGCGCAAAAGGCATATCGGTTTGCGCGATGGCGGGTGAGGCGAGCAGGCTTGCAGCAAGCGCAAGCATCTTTTTGTCGAAAATCATTGGCGTGTCCCGTGAAATTGTTAACCTTCAAAGGAATACCAAAGGCTGCCGACGCAATACAGGGATCACAGGTGTTAAAACCTTTTTAGTGCACGATCTTTAGATAGCTGCTCAAAAAATAGGCAATGAGGCCTGTGCCAGACCAACTTCCTACGCAGTTTTTGCGCTGCGACGCCTATCGCGCACCTCCGATGCGCAGGTTCATGTGCCGGTTCACATCCTTATAAAGCAGATAGCGGAACTTGCCCGGTCCACCGGCATAACAGGCCTGCGGGCAAAAGGCGCGCAGCCACATGTAATCACCCGCCTCGACCTCGACCCAGTCGTTGTTCAGCCGGTAGACAGCCTTGCCTTCAAGCACATAAAGGCCATGCTCCATCACATGGGTTTCCAAAAACGGAATAACCGCACCCGGTTCAAATGTGACGACGGTCACATGCATGTCATGGCGCAGGTCCGCGGGATCGACAAAACGCGTCGTTGCCCATTTCCCGTCAGTCCCCGGCATCACGGTGGGGGGCACATCACGATCGTTGGTGACGATGACGTCCGGCAGATCAAGCCCGGGGACCGGTTCATAGGCCTTGCGGATCCAGTGAAACCGCAACATCCCGTCGGTCGTGTTGTGCAAGGTCCATCCCGAAGCAGGCGGAAGATAGGCGTATCCACCCGGCACCATTTGATATGTTTGCCCTCCGACAGTCAGGGTTGCGGTGCCTTCGACGATAAAGAGCACGCCTTCGGCACCGGCATCTGCCTCCGGCTGATCCGAACCACCGCCTGGCCCGACCTCCATGATGTATTGCGAAAAAGTCTCGGCAAAACCGCTGAGGGGACGCGCGATGACCCAAAGGCGGGTATTTTCCCAAAAGGGTAGATAGCTGGTCACGATATCGCGCATCGTCCCTTTCGGTATGACGGCATAGGCATCTGTAAAGATCGCGCGATCTGTCAGGAGCTGGTCCTGGCTTGGATGTCCCCCGGTAGGGGCGTAATATTTGCCTGACATATCGGCTCCTGTCGGTTGTAATTGCATAGAAATATGGGGCTGCAAGGCATCAGACACCACCCGCTATCGTCAGACAAGGCTTATCGGATAAATTTGATAATGGCGCATGGATTTCAAACGGTATCGTATGATTGCGATGCCTTGATTGGTCATGCCCCAGGCGCTTGGGAGGCGTCAAAGGCGGCTTAAGCTGTTCTTAAACCCCATCGTTCATAACGCTGCCAAGCATTGCATATTCTGTGAGGGGCTAATGGGATTCTCGACTTCAATCGCACTATCGCGAAAACTACCGTCAATCATCGCTGCGCTTTGCGTGGTTGCCAGTGTCAGTATCGCCGTTGTTGGCTATCTGGATTTTCGACAGGCTGTGTTTCAGGATGCGCGCAAAAATTTCCGTATCCTGACGGAAAGCCGTGGCAACAGCTTGGTTGCATGGTTTGAAAACATGGGACGGAATGTTGCAGGCTATGCAAATGACCCGACGGTCGTCGCGGCCTTGGGCTCGTTTGGCAGCTCTTATGATCTGATGATTGATAGCGCCGGTTTGCGTGATGCCTATATCACGAATAACCCCAATCCGGCCGGCGAGCGTGACCAGTTTGATCAGGCGCCTGAATCTGTTCCTTACCACTTCCAGCACGGGCGTTTTCATCCGTATTTCCGCGATATTGCGAAGACCTCTGGCTACTATGATTTCTTTTTGTTCAATCGCCGTGGCGATCTGATGTACTCGGTCGAGAAAAACGGGGATTATGCGACAAACTTCGCTGACGGGCCCCACGCCGATAGCGGCCTTGCATCGGCATTCACTGCGGCGCGGGACGGCGAGCAGGGCCAGATATATTTTGCTGACTTTGCGGGATATGAGCCGGACGCCGGCAATGCCGCAGCATTTCTGGCGACACCGGTTTTCGATCAAAGCAATCAGCTGCTTGGGGTTGTGGCTGTTCAGGTGCCAACAGGTCAAATTGATGAAATATTCAATGATCCTCTCGGACTGGATGAGACCGGACGCATATATGCCATCGGTCCTGACAGGCGGACACGGAATGCGCCGCGCTTTGAGACCGGGGTCGGCCGTCTTTCGGATGTGTCGGACGCTGCCCAAGTCAATGCGATATTCAACGGTGGCGATACGTTTCAAGGTCTGACTACCGGGATTAGTGGTGATGATATGCTCTCCAAAGGCGCTTTGATTGACGTCTTCGGACAGACGTGGGCGATTATCGGTGAGATTGCCTCTGATGAAGTCCAGGCTCCTGTCATTGCGGCGCGAAACAAGATGATTCTCGTGACTGTGTTCGTTGCCGGTATTTCTGCGTTCTTGGGCTGGCTCACTGCGCGCTCGGTCGTGCGGCCGCTGGCGCGTCTTGGTGAGGCGATGGGCCGTGTTTCTGAAAAAGACTATGATGTTGATCTGTCGGATCAAAAACGTGGTGATGAAATCGGCAGTCTTTTCAATAGTCTGGACAATTTTCGTGAAAAATTGCGCGCGTCCGACCTGGCAGAGGAAGAACGCGAGGCACTGCAGGTGAAACAGGCAGAGGTCGTCAACCGGCTGAGTATCGCACTCACCAAACTTGCCGATGGTGATCTGCAACATAGGATCGAAACGCCATTTGATGGCGACTATGATCAGTTGCGCCAGGACTATAACCGCACCGTACTTAATCTGAACAAGACAATCGGGTCTGTTGTCATCCGCTCTGGGGCGATCCGACAGCGTTCGGACGGGATGAGCCGCGCCTCGGATGATTTGTCGCGCCGCACAGAGAATCAGGCCGCGACACTGGAAGAGACAGCCGCGGCACTGGACCAGATGACCGCCAGCGTCAAATCTGCGGCCGATGGTGCACGTCAGGTCAAAGAGGTTGTGGGCAGCGCACGTGATGACGCCGATAAGAGCGCGCCGGTGGTGAAAGATGCCGTGCATGCCATGACGGAAATTGAAGGGTCATCACAGGAAATATCACAGATTATCGGTGTCATTGACGACATTGCGTTCCAGACGAATCTGCTGGCGCTGAATGCGGGCGTTGAAGCGGCGCGCGCTGGCGAGGCGGGACGTGGTTTTGCCGTTGTCGCATCGGAGGTGCGTGCGCTTGCGCAGCGTTCCTCGGATGCAGCCAAACAGATCAAGTCACTGATCAGTGAAAGCTCCGGTCAGGTCGAGCGCGGTGTCACGCTTGTCGGGCAAGCCGGTGAGGTGCTGACGAAAATTGCAAGTCATATCAATCATATCTCTGATCTTGTCGCCGAAATTGCATCAGGTGCGGAAGAACAATCAATTGGTCTTGGCGAGATCAACATCGGTGTGACCCAACTTGACAAGGTGACACAGCAAAATGCGGCAATGGTGGAAGAAGCAACTGCTAGCAGCCACGCGTTGAATGGCGACGCCGCGCAACTTGAGGAACTGGTCACGCATTTCCGTCTGGATGAAACCGCCATCGGTGGTGCCGCGGTACAGGACAATATCATGCAATTTGTCCCGCAACCGGCACAGCATGCCCCCGACTTGCCTTCCTATCACGATGCAAGGCCCGCAGCGGCCAAGGTCAGTGGCGGGGGCAGTCCCCGTGACGATATCTGGCAGGACTTCTGATTTGCCCTGAACGCGTTTGATGAAATAGTATATCCGCGCGTTGCAATGCGACGCGCGGCATCCGCGTGTCGTCACGCGTGTTAAGGCCAATACAAACCTACAAATCTTCATTTATATGGGGAATTGGCTCCGACGGTAGGGATCGAACCTACGACCAATTGATTAACAGTCAACTGCTCTACCGCTGAGCTACGTCGGAACACTCGGGCCCATATAGCAATGCGATTCCGAGACGTCCAGAGGGTTTTGTGGTGTTTTTGCGAAACTTTTCAAATGCATCCGTTGCGCGCGTTTTGACCCATTAAAACACGGCGTCAGCGCGATTTTGAAAAAACATCCATGGCTTGGGGAGTGATTGCGATAGTCGCTTTATGTCACAGCGGCTAAAGTTGCTGGAATCATATGCAAATCACGGCATACGGGCTTGGCGCAGACGGGTCTCGGATTGTTTTGCAAAGCGTGGAAACAGTGAGGTCCTTTCCCTGATCTTGCTGCGATCTTGCACCGTGTCAGCGCGAAATCCGACAGACTGTCGCTCTGGCATGAACGGGTCCTGACCCTAGGCGCGCAGGGTGAATATTGCACCTGTTGCGAGCTGCGGTGCGGCACTGACTTTGCCGCGTTTGTAAAGGTCGACCAAATGCGCAAAGACGTTACGCTCTGCCGCTGTTGCCAGGCCAGCTGTAAGGTTCTCATAGATGGCTGACGTGATCATGGCGGGGGTTGCAGGTGTGTTGGCGAGTGTTGCAAGGATTTGCGCCTCACGCATTTTGCGGTGCGCGATCAACCACGCGAGCCGCGCCGCCGGTTGCGTGACCGGCGCACCATGCCCGGGATAATAGACACGCGCGTCGTGGCTCTGGAGCTTTGCGCAGGAGGACATAAAATCGCTCAGGTCCCCATCGGGTGGAGAGACCAGCGAACTGGCCCAGCCCATGACGTGATCGCCGGTAAAGATCGCGTCATTCCAGACAAAACAGAGGTGGTTCCCGATATGCCCTGGCGTGTGCAGGGCGGTGATGTCGCCCCAGGCACTAGACAGCATTTCGCCGTCCTTGAGTGTACGGTCAGGCGAAAACGCACGGTCAATGCCTTCGCCGCCACCGGCAAGCCCTTCTGCGGCCAGTTGTTGCATCACGGCACTGCGCCCTGCGCGACTGTCGCCAAACGCATAGGTCGGCGCGCCCAGTTTCTCACGCAAAGTTGCGGCAAGTGGAGAATGGTCCAGATGGCTGTGCGTGAGCAGGATATGTGACACCGGACGCCCCGCAATAGCCGCTTCCAGCGCCGCCAAATGTGCCGGATCGTCAGGCCCCGGATCAATGATGGCAAGCGTCTGCCGTCCCAGGATATATGTGTTGGTTCCCAGATAGGTCATGGGCGAAGGGTTTGGTGCCAGCACCAGTTGCAGGTCGTCGGACAGATCCAGCGGCTTGCCTGCAACGGGAGAAAATTCTCCCATCACAACCGCTTTCCGTTTCGTCCATGGCACGCTAGCGTGGCAAAATGTTCTTTGGTTGGCTCAAAAAATACATGCCGAGAGGCATTTACGCGCGCGCGGCGCTGATTTTGGTTCTGCCAATTCTGCTGCTGCAATTGCTTGTCTCTGTTGTCTTTATCCAGCGCCACTTTGAAGGTGTCACCCGGCTGATGACAAGTGCCGTCAACATTGAACTGCGTTTTTTGGTGGATACGGCAAATAGCGAGACGACAGTGGCAGGCGCACGCACAGCCCTCGCGCGGATTGATGGGCCGTTGGAAATAGACACCGTTTTGCCGGCAGACGATCTGATCACGCAGGATATTCTTCCCTTTGTCGACCTCACCGGCGGCACTGTCATTGAAACGCTGCGCGCGGGTGTGAGTGGTATTCTGGCTGTCTCGCTGGAACAGCGTAGCAGGGTGGTGGTTTGGGTGGATACCCGGCACGGGCCCTTGCGCATGGATTTGCGGCGCGCGCGCGTGTCTGCTTCAAATCCGCATCAACTGCTGGTGATCATGGTTGTATTGGGCGGTATCATGACGGCGATTGCCTATGTCTTTTTGCGCAACCAGCTCCGTCCGATCAAACGCATGGCCCGTGCTGCAACGGATTACGGCAAGGGACGGATCACCCCGTTCACACCAACCGGCGCAATTGAGGTCCGTGCTGCGGGAATGGCGTTTCTTGATATGCGCAACCGCCTTGAGCGCCAGACCCAAAGCCGCACAATGATGCTGTCGGGGGTGAGCCATGATTTGCGCACACCGCTGACCCGCCTGCGGTTGGGGCTTTCGATGCTGGACCCCGAGGATGCAGCGCCGCTCACGCATGACGTGGATGATATGGAGCGGCTCTTGGACGCATTTCTGGATTTTGCCCGCACCGATGCCGGCGACAGTCTTGAACCAACGATCCCGGGCCGTATCATTGCGGATGTCTTGGCTGATGCAACGCGGATGCAGCAGAATGTGACGCTGGGGGCGATTGAGGGCGCGGAGGAAGAAGTCAGTCTTCGCCCATTGGCCATCCGCCGTGCAATGGACAATCTGGTGGGCAATGCGCTGCGCTATGGTACACGGGCCGAAATCGGGGTCAGTGTGACGGATCGCGCGGTCCGGTTCTGGGTCGAGGATGACGGTCCCGGCATTCCGCCAGAGCGCTATGACGAGGCGCTAAGCCCTTTCGTCCGCCTTGATCCGGCGCGCAATCAGGACAAGGGCAGCGGTGTCGGCCTTGGTCTGTCGATCGTTGCCGATATCGCGCGCACCCATGGGGGGGTCCTGCGCCTTGGGGTGAGCGAAAGGCTCGGCGGGTTAAAGGCCGAGTTGGTTCTGGCGCGCTAGGGATTGTCCGCAGCGTCCTGCAGCATGGCATCGCTCCACGCGCTCAGAAACGCGTTTCTGTTCAGCCGATCAAGATAAACCAAGAGTGCGGGTCCAAGCCGGATCGGGCCATAGGCGCGGGCTTCGGGTGTCTCAGCGGCGCCCAAAGGCGGCAAGGCCCAAACGCGCGACTCGTCGCGCATACCTTCCTGCAAAAGGCGGTCTATAAAGAGCCCCGCGCTGGCCGTCTCCGTCGCCGTTGCCGGGATGAGTGCTGTACGGAGCATGACCGTGGCATAATCCTGAAGGTCCAGAATTTCCAACCGGTCATCGCGTGCGATCCGTTCGGCTGCATAGGACCCCAGAACATTATAGGCCAATGACAACCGGCCTGCGGCCACATCATCGATCATCTGCGCCGAACAGCAATAAAGTGCTGCACCCCGCAAACCCATCAGTTCGGACAGCCGCCAGTAGGTATCGGAATTGCGGGCCTCTTGGGTCGCGAAAAGATACCCCAGACCGCTACTGCGGACATCATAGGTTCCAATCGCATCCTGAAAAATCTCGGGGTTCTGGCGCAGTAGCGCGATCAGGTCTTGGCGGGTTGTCGGGCGTTCGATGCCTGCGAAAGTCTCGCGCGAGATGACCGCAACGGCGGGTTCTGCGGTGAAGGCAAAGACCTGATTGCGCCATTGTGCCCAGACGGGCAGGGCCTGCGTGACGGGGGATGTATAGGCCTGTGCCGCACCATCATTGGCCAGTTGGAATTGCAGGTCCATCGCCGATGAAATGGCGACATCAAATACCGCACCCTGCGTGAGGGCGCGATGCAACTCGGCGCTTGAGGTCACCGAATAGTCGATACCGATCGTGGGGTTTTCGGCCTGAAATGCCAGAATAAAGGGCTCGAAAACCTCCAGGTCACCGGTCGAGATCACTTTGATGACAACCTCACCGGTGCCGGGGTAGAATTTCTGGTCTTCAAGTTCCAAGGCGGCCAGCGGCCCGCCCAGACAGTGCAAGAGTGCTGCCGCAATCAGGCTGCGGGCAAGATCAGGGAAACGCATGCGCCTGCTCCATCTTCGGGAATTGTCAGTTCGATACGGCCACCATGGGCATCAAGCACTTCTTTTGCGATGGTGAGCCCAAGGCCGGATCCGACCACCTGATCGACGTTGGTGCCGCGCTGAAAGCGCGCGGTCAGATCCGGTAAAGAGGGCGCCGAAAACCCGCGCCCATGATCGCGCACCGTCAGGCGCCAGAATTTGTCGTCCATGCGGTCAAGGGTGACATTGATGTCGGTTTCCGCCGGCGAATATTTGACAGAGTTGTCCAGGACATTGCGCAGCGCGCTTTCCAGCAAAATCGCATCACCGCGCACATCAGCGGGGCCGCGGCAATTCAGGATGATCGCGATGTCTTTCATGTCGGCGGTCGGGGCAAGCCCGTCCGACACACGCGCTGCCAGTTCCGCCAGATCAACGTGGTCCTGCGCCAGCGCATCGGCACGAAAGCTGACCGTGGCATGATCCAGAAGCTGGCTGGCGGAACGTGAGCTTTCATCGACTGCACGGATGATCCGTCGCAACATTTGTTTTTCTTCTTCTTTTTCAACTGTATGCAGCGCCAGTTCTGCCTGCACCCGTACCGTTGCCAAGGGCGTGCGGACGCGGTGCGCAGCTTCGGCAATAAACTCCTCGGACCGCCGGATGGATTGTCCCAACCGCTCCATGAGACGGTTGAGAGCAATCAAAAGCGGTGACAGTTCCGCGGGAACCTGGCGGCGCAAGGGCCGCAAATCGGCCGGGCCGCGCCGCGACACAGCTTGTGCAAAGCTGTTGAGCGGCTTGAGTGCGTTGCCTGCAGCAACGGCCCCAAGCCCCACGGCAAGCACAAAGAGCGCCACGGAAAGCCCTGCGGCCGTTTGTGAAAGTTCCGAGCCGATCGCTTCTACTCCTGTGCGCGTCTGCGCGACAGTGACCAGAACGGGGACCGGCTGTTGGCCTGCCAGAACCGTGCGTTGGACGGTGACCGCACGGACCGTGTCATCGCGATAATTCATCGTGCGGACAGTCGCAGCGCCGGGCCGGCCGACCGGATTAACGGGTTCGGCCAGATCATCATAGCCGGTCAGCGTCACACCCTCGGCAGACACGCGGTAGAACACGCGGTCCTGACCGATCGCATCCAGCATCGCAAAGGCTGAATAGGGCAGTTCCAGCAGAATCGTGCCCTGTTCACTGCGCAACGCCTCGGCGATCGTGGTGGCCGAGGCGACAAGCACGTTGTCTTGGGTCTGTTCGGCCGCTTCGCGTGCGAAGGTCGTAACGGTCCACCATGACAGGATAGCCAGCACAGCGGCGACACCCGCAAGCAGGATCGTCAGGCGTTGGCCGATGGAGCGCCACCAGAACGGCAGCGAATTGGTGGTACTCATGGCCATGTCATCCGGTATCCGATACCGCGCACTGTTTCGATCTCGACCCCGGCCTCTTGAAGCCGCTTGCGCAGGCGGCCGACATAAACCTCGATTGCGTTTTCGCTCACTTCGGCATCCTGCGAGAACAGGCGGTCAAGCAGTTGGGTCTTGGACAGGATTTGCCCCTTGTTGCGCGCAAAGACTTCGAGCAGGCGCAGTTCGCGGTTGCGCAGGGGCTTTGTGTCGCCGTTTTGCTGCAGCGTCCCACCTGACGGGTCAAAGAGCGCCGTGCCAAGTGGAATAAGTGCGGGTGTCGGCGTGCCGCGACGGCGCAAAACTGCACGACATCTGGCTTCTAACTCTCCGAAATCAAATGGTTTTGTGATATAGTCATCAGCGCCCATATCAAGCGTATCCACGCGGTCGGACACTTGGCTGCGCGCGGTAAGCACAATCACCGGAAGTCGCTCGACTGTCCGTGTTTTGCGCAAAAATTCACGACCGTCACCATCGGGCAGCATCACATCAAGCAGCATCAGGTCATAGTCCGCAATGGCCAGCCATTCCTCGGCCTCGGCCAATGTCATGGCATGATCCACAGCATGCCCGTCAAGCGACAAGCGCGCGATCACGGCCTCTCCCAGTTCTTCGTTATCCTCAACGAGCAAAAAGCGCATTGATCGGTTTCTCCTCGGTCCGCACAGCCCCAAATCGGGACGTGCGTGAATTAATTCATCTGGTGTCAGGCTCGTGTCAGCTTCGCATGCGGTTATTTAGCATGGGCGGGGAAACCACGCCTGTCAAATGGGAGGAATACAGATGACAATGAACATGACCCGCCGGGTCGTGATGGCCGCTGCGGCCGTTACACTCGCTTTTACAAACCCAGCAACCGCTGGTGGCCATCAGGTGATGGACGAGATTAATTTCCTGATCCCCGGCGGTGCTGGTGGTGGTTGGGATGGCACTGCCCGTGGCACTGGTGAGGCGTTGACTGCTTCTGGCCTTGTCGGCACCGCATCTTACGAGAACATGTCCGGTGGCGGGGGCGGTGTTGCGATTGCCCACCTTATCGAAAATGCGGAATCACTGCAGAACACCATGATGGTGAATTCCACACCGATCATTATCCGCTCGCTCACAGGCGTGTTTCCACAAAGCTATCGTGATCTGACGCTCGTCGCGGGCACGATCGGTGACTATGCGGCAATTGTTGTCAGCACTGACAGTGCGATCCAGTCAATGGATGATCTGCTGGCAGCGTACCGCGAAGATGGCATGGGCTTTGCCATTGGCGGTGGGTCGGTGCCCGGCGGGCTTGACCACCTTGTAGCGGCATCTGTGATGCAGGCCGCTGGCGAAGACCCCACAGCGTTCAACTACATTCCATATGACGCGGGTGGCGCTGCCATGGCAGGTTTGCTGTCTGGTGAAATCCAGGCGCTCTCAACCGGCTTTTCCGAGGCGATTGCAC
Source organism: Yoonia sp. R78084 (assembly GCF_044595625.1). Classification (NCBI taxonomy): domain Bacteria; kingdom Pseudomonadati; phylum Pseudomonadota; class Alphaproteobacteria; order Rhodobacterales; family Paracoccaceae; genus Yoonia; species Yoonia sp. R78084. The sequence continues at coordinate 1,462,326 of NZ_CP138993.1, read as the reverse complement.
TGGCCGACCAGGGCGAAGTCCGCATTCTTGGCGTGACATCCCCCGAACGGGTGCCGGCCTATGACAGCGCGCCCACAATGATCGAGCAGGGGCTTGATACCACATTCGTCAACTGGCGCGGTTTCTTTGCTGCACCCGGTTTGGCGGACGAACAGGTTGCGAAAATGCAGGCCGCCATTGCTGCGATGTACGACACACCCGAGTGGGAAGAAGTCCGCGCGCGTAACGGCTGGGTCAACATCTACAACAACGGTGATGATTTCCGTACATTCCTGGACAACCAAGAGCAGGAAATCGGTGACCTGATGCGGACACTCGGCTTTCTCTAAGAACTAAGCCGCAATACCTAACCGTCCCGCAATCGTGCGGGACGGTTTCACTATACGAATTTTCAGGGAGGGGAATTCATGGCGCTGGATCGTTGGATCGCGCTGATCTTTGTCTTATTTTGCTGCGTTTATGGCTATGCCGCATTCTTTACGATGGATCAGCTTCTTCCCCCCTTTATGCAACGTAACCCTGTGTGGCCCTCGACCTTTCCAAAGGTGCTGGCCGTTCTCGGGATTATCGTTGGTCTGGTTGTGCTTCTGGGTCTGGAAAAGACCGACGACAGCGACGCGGGCCCCTCGGCCACTGAAATCAACTATCGCCGTTTGCATGAATACAAACTCGGTCAGGCGCTGATGCTGCTGGCGCTGATGGTGCTTTACGCGCTGATGCTGCGGCCTGCGGGTTTTCTGATCTCGACCACCGTCTTTCTGGTGGCCGGCAGCGCGATCCTGGGTGAGCGCAAGTTTCACATCATGATCCCTGTTGCGGTCTTCGCCACGGGTTTTGTGTGGTATCTGGTCCAAGAGGTGCTTGGCATCTTCTTGCGGCCCTTTCCGTTTTTTATGGGGATGTAGGCAATGCTTGAAGGAATTTTGATTGGCCTTGAAGCGGCCTTTTCTGTCCAGAACATCCTGATGGTGGTGTTCGGTTGTCTGATCGGGACATTCATCGGCATGTTGCCGGGGCTGGGGCCGATGTCGATTATCGCCATCATGATCCCAGTGGCGATTACCTTGGGTGATCCGGCCGCGGCGCTGATCCTGCTGGCCGGTGTCTATTACGGTGCGATCTTTGGCGGCTCGACCTCGTCGATCCTGCTGAATGCGCCCGGCGTGGCAGGGACCGTCGCCACCAGCTTTGACGGCTATCCGATGGCGCGCAAAGGGCAGGCTGGCAAGGCGCTGACCATCGCCGCCGTCAGTAGTTTTGCGGGCGGTACGATCGGGGCGATCCTTTTGATGATCTTTGCGCCTGCGCTTTCATCCGTCGCGCTCTTGTTCCACTCGGCTGAGTACTTTGCACTCATGGTTGTGGGTCTTTCTGCCATCGCGGCCTTTGCGGGCACGGGTCAGGTCGGCAAGGCACTGATGATGACCCTGCTGGGTTTGATCCTTGCCACCGTGGGCGAGGGCGCGTTGTTCAGCATGCCGCGCTTTACCATGGGCATGATGGACCTGCAGTCCGGCATCAGCTTTATCACACTGGCCATGGCCATGTTTGCCCTGCCAGAGGCGCTTTTTCTCGTGCTGAACCCCGCCCGCGGGGCCAGCAATGCCGAAGGCGGTAGCAGCAAGATCACCAATCTGCGCTTTTCACGCGCCGAGGGGCGGGCGATGCTGCCGGTGATCGGGCGTCAGTCTATTCAGGGCTTTTTCATCGGTGTTCTGCCCGGTGCGGGGGCCACGATCGCGTCTTTCCTCGGCTATGCTGTGGAACGCAACCTTGCCAAAGGCGAAGAGCAGGCCGAATTCGGCAAAGGGTCCATCAAAGGTCTCGCTGCACCGGAAACGGCCAATAACGCGGCCTGTACCGGATCATTTGTGCCGCTGTTGACCTTGGGTATTCCGGGGTCGGGGACCACAGCGATCCTGCTGGGCGCGCTGATTGCATTGAATGTCACCCCCGGGCCGCGTCTGATGACGGACACGCCCGAGATTTTCTGGGCTGTCATTATCTCGATGTTCATCGGCAATCTGGTGCTCTTGGTGCTGAACCTGCCGCTGATCCCCTATATCGCCAAGATCCTGTCGATCCCGCGCAACTACCTGATCCCCTTCATTCTGTTTTTTACGCTGATGGGGGCCTATATCGGGCAGAATAATGCGACCGAGCTCTTGATCCTTGTCGGCTTTGGTGTGGTCGCCACGATCCTGCGGTTTGCGGATTATCCGCTGGCACCGCTCCTGATCGGGTTCATCCTTGGCACGATGCTGGAAGACAACTTTGCGCGCTCCATGCAGCTTTATCAGGGGCTTGGCTTTATCCTTGAGCGTCCGATGACCTTGGGCCTGCTGGTTTTGGCCCTTCTGCTGGTGCTTTTGCCCAGTTTCCGTGCACGCCGTGCGCGCAAGCGGGCGGAAGGTGTCGCCGACGGCGATTGATTATAGCAGGCGCGCAGATTTCGTTTTGGAATCTGCGCGTGGCGACCTAACACTTGGGCATGATCCTGTCCAAACCCCGTACACCCGAAATGGACGCAGGCCGCCACCATCGCGCGCGGCTGGGGTTTATCCTGATGTCCACCGATCTGGCCTGTGAGGCCGATTGCATGGATATGGCCCCCGATGGTGTGGCCGTCCATTTCACCCGTTTGAAAACGGATGATCACACCACCAATGAAACGCTGGCGCGACACATTGACGATATGGCCGATGCCGCCTCGCGCCTGCAGCCCGATATGCGCCCCGAGGTGATCAGCTATTGTTGCACCTCCGGCTCGATTATCTGCGGCGAGGAAAGCGTCTTTCGCGAAATCCGCAAAGGTGCGCCATGGGCCCAGCCTATGTGCATCGTCACCGGTGTGATGGATGCGTTGCGTGAAGTGGGCGCGCAAAAGATCGTTGTCGGCACGCCCTATCTGGACGAGATCAACACCGCCGAGGCCGCTTATCTGGCGCAAGCGGGTTTTGACGTGCTGGATATTCAGGGTTTGCAACTGGCAACCGGCGTTGAATTCGGGCGCGTCACCCCCGGCTACTGGAAGCAGTTTGCGCTGGACCTCGACCGCCCGGATGCAGATGCGATTTTTCTGTCCTGCAGCGGCATCCGCGCGCTTGAGGTCGTCGACGAGATCGAACAGATCGTAGGTAAGCCGGTCATTACCTCAAATCAGGCGCAGTTCTGGTCGTGTTTGCGCAGGGCAGGGATCATGGATGAACTGCAGGGGTTCGGGCAGATTTTCAAACACAGCGGACGCGCGATATCAGGCACGTTGCCCGGATGACGGCGCCATCGACACGCGGGTTTCCGGAGGCGGAATATCGCACGCGTACAACCCGCGCACAGGAAAAGATGGCGGAGCAGGGACTTGAGGGCCTGTTGCTGATGACCGAAGCAGAGGTCACTTATTTCACCGGCTTTCAAACCCTGTTCTGGCAAAGTCCGACACGGCCATGGTTTGTTTTTGTGCCGCAAGCAGGCAAGCCCGTTACGATCATCCCGGAAATCGGTGCGGCTCTTATGCGTCAGACATGGGTGGATGACATCCGCACATGGTGCGCGCCTTGTCCTGCGGATGACGGGATCAGCTTGCTGACTGAGCTTTTGGCGCCTTGCACAAAGATCGGGGTCATGCTGGGCCACGAGACACACCTGCGCATGCCTTTGGCAGATTGGAACAGGTTGATGGCGGCATTGCCGGGCCTTCAGGTCACCGACGCGGGGCCGCTGGTGCAAGGCCTGCGGATGGTGAAATCCGACGCTGAGATTGCGAAACTTGCCCAGATCTGCGCGATCGGGTCTGCGACTTTTGCGCAGGTGCCCGCGTTTGCGCAAGAAGGCACGCCGCTCGATGCTGTGTTCCGCGAGTTTCGGCGCGCCGCATTGGCGCAGGGGGCCGATGGTGCGCCCTATGTGGTGGGGGCAGCGGCACAGGGGGGCTACGCGGATGTGATCTCGCCGCCGGACGGCATACCGCTGGCAAAGGGCGATATCCTGATGCTGGACAGTGGCATGGTCTGTGACGGCTACTATTGCGATTTTGATCGCAACTGGGCAATCGGGCGGGCCGATGACATGGCCAAACGCGCCTATGACGTGCTGTGGCGTGCGACCCAAGCAGGGATTGCCGCTGCGCGCCCCGGAACCACCTGTCAGGCCCTTTGTGCCGCAATGAACGCAGTGATCGCCGAGATACAGGACAGCGGGGGTGACATCGGTCGTTTGGGGCACGGATTAGGACTGCAACTGACCGAGCAACCCTCGCTCGCGGGCTTTGACACGACGGTCTTGCAAGAGAATATGGTCATCACATTGGAACCCTCTGTGTCTTACGGTGACGGGCTGATGATGGTGCATGAAGAGAACATCGTGGTGACACCCGCAGGGGGGCGTTTGCTGACGACCCGCGCCGCGCCGGAACTGCCGATCATTTAGAGGTTTCGCATGCATCGAATCTCTTGCGCGCAGGTCGGGAACGGGGCAAGTTGCGTCGCAATCGACGTCGGGAGAACCAACCCAGTTGGTGCCGAAGGAGCAACCGCCCCGGAAACTCTCAGGCCACAGGACCGACGTAGGTAAGAAGACTCTGGAGAGTGGCAGGTTGCTGCCCGCCGAAGGGATAGCAATCTCAGGCATCAGGACAGAGGGGGCATCACGCACGTCGGCATCCGCTGCCGTGCCAACGTGGTGCCGTTTGATCGCAAGATCGTGTCGGCCGGAAAGAAGGAACGGCTTGGCAATGTCTGATCTGCACCAAACCCCGCTACATGCGCTGCACCTTTCGCTGGGGGCAAAAATGGTGCCTTTTGCAGGCTACGACATGCCTGTCCAATATCCGATGGGCGTGCTGCAGGAACATCTGCACACGCGGGCAAAGGCAGGCCTGTTTGACGTCAGCCACATGGGGCAGGTGCGCGTGACGGGTGCCGATTACGCCAGTGCGGCTGCGGCACTGGAGCGGCTGATCCCCGTGGATATTCTGGGTCTGGCTGAAAACCGTCAGCGCTATGGGTTTTTCACCAATGCTGAGGGCGGCATCCGTGATGATCTGATGCTGGCGAACCGTGGCGATCATGTTTTCATCGTTGTGAACGCCGCCTGCAAAGCAGACGATATTGCCTATATGCAAGCCGAACTGACCGATGTGTCCGTGACCGAAATCACCGACCGCGCGCTTTTGGCGCTGCAAGGTCCGGCGGCAGAGGCTGTGCTGTCCACCCTCGATCCGCGTGCCGCTGATATGCGCTTTATGGATGTCGCGACGCTCACACTCGCAGGTGCGGAATGCTGGGTCTCGCGGTCGGGCTATACCGGCGAGGATGGCTATGAAATCTCGGTTCCTGCGGATCATGCGGTGGCCTTGGCAGAGGCGCTATTGGCGCATGACGATGTGGCCCCCATCGGGTTGGGCGCGCGCGACAGTCTACGCCTTGAAGCGGGTCTTTGCCTTTACGGACATGATATCGACGCAGGAACAAACCCTGCCGAGGCCGCCCTTGGGTGGGCGATCCAGAAGGTCCGCTGCGCAGGCGGCGCACGCGCTGGCGGGTTTGTCGGCGCGGAAGTCGTTTTGCCCGCCCTTTCAGAGGGTGTTGCGCGCAAACGTGTGGGCCTGCTCCCGCAAGGTCGCGCGCCGATGCGCGAAGGTGTGCCGCTTTTTGCCAGCGAGGACGCTGCCACTCCGGTTGGCACGATCACATCGGGCGGTTTCGGCCCGACCGTCGGCGCACCTGTCGCTATGGGCTATCTGCCCACGGACCTGTCTGCAACCGGCACCACCGTCTGGGGCGAATTGCGCGGCAAACGGCTGCCGCTGACCGTCGCTGCACTGCCCTTCACCCCTGCCAATTTCAAACGCTAACACTGGAGAGCCCCGATGAAATACACCGAAGAACATGAATGGCTGCGCCCTGAAGACGACCTGATTGTCGTGGGTATCACCGAGCACGCCACAACCCAACTGGGCGATATCGTCTTTGTCGAATTGCCCGAAGTAGGCGCGACCGTGACTAAGGACGACGAGATCGTGGTGATCGAAAGCGTCAAGGCCGCCTCTGATATCCTTGCGCCACTGGACGGTGAAATTGTCGAGGTCAACACAGCCCTTGCTGACAATCCCGCCCTCGCAAACGAGGATGCCATCGGGGATGGCTGGTTCTTCAAGATCAAGCCGTCCGACCCGTCACAGATGGACGAGTACATGGACGAAGCAGCCTATAACGCAATGATCGCCTGAACACGCGCGGAGCCTGACATGCCTTTTACCCCGACCGATTATCTGCCCTATGACTTTGCCAATCGCCGCCATATCGGACCCTCGCAGGCCGAAATGGCGCAGATGCTGCAAGTGGTCGGGGCAAAAGACCTTGATGCGCTGATTGATGACACATTGCCTGCCGCAATCCGGCAGAAAGACCCGCTGGACTTCGGCAAGCCGCTGTCCGAGGCAGAGTTGCTGCGCCGTATGAAAAAGACGGCGCAAAAGAACAAGGTGCTGACGTCTTTGATCGGGCAGGGGTATCATGGCACGGTCACGCCCCCCGCAATCCAGCGCAATATTTTCGAAAACCCTGCGTGGTACACCGCCTATACGCCCTACCAGCCCGAGATTTCACAGGGCCGGCTTGAGGCATTGTTGAACTTCCAGACGATGGTGTCTGATCTGACAGGCCTTGAGATTGCCAATGCGTCCCTGCTGGACGAGGCAACCGCCTGCGCCGAGGCGATGACCATGGCGCAGCGTCTCGCCAAGAGCAAAGCCAAGGCGTTCTTTGTCGACGAAAACTGCCATCCGCAAAACATCGCCGTCATCCAGACCCGCGCCGCACCTTTGGGGATCGCGGTGATCGTGGGTGATCCGGACACACTGGATGCCGCGGCGGTCTTTGGCGGGATCTTCCAGTTTCCCGGCACCCACGGGCATTTGCGTGATTTCACCGATCAGATTGCGGCCCTGCATGCCGAAAACGCCATTGGTGTGATTGCGGCTGATCCGCTGTCACTGACCCTATTCAAAGAACCGGGTGCGATGGGCGCCGATATCGCCGTCGGCAGTACCCAGCGGTTTGGCGTGCCCATTGGCTCTGGCGGCCCGCATGCGGCCTATATGGCGACGAAAAAGGCCTATGCACGGTCTATGCCGGGCCGCATTGTGGGTGTGTCGATCGACAGTCACGGCAACCGCGCCTACCGGCTGTCCTTGCAGACCCGCGAACAGCACATCCGCCGCGAAAAGGCGACGTCCAACGTGTGTACCGCACAGGCGCTTTTGGCGGTGATGGCAGGGTTCTATGCCGTTTTCCATGGCCCCGAGGGGTTGAAAGCCATTGCCCAACGCATTCACCGCAAAACCGCGCGGCTGGTTGAGGGGCTGAAAGACGCGGGCTTTGACGTGCGTCCTGCCACTTTCTTTGACACGGTGACGGTCGATGTGGGGCCCTTGCAGGCGGCCGTCATGGCCGCGGCGGTGAACGAAGGGATCAACCTGCGCGCGGTGGGCAAAACCCAGGTGGGGATCACGCTGGATGAACGCACACGGTCCGAGACAATCGAGGCCGTCTGGCGCGCGTTTGGCATCACGCGGGCGGACAAGGATTATACGCCGCATTATCACATGCCCGAAAAGCTGATCCGCACGTCCGACTATCTGACGCATCCTGTGTTCCACATGAACCGTGCCGAGACGGAAATGATGCGCTATATGCGCCGCCTTGCGGATCGTGATTTGGCGCTGGACCGTGCGATGATCCCGCTGGGGTCGTGCACGATGAAGCTGAATTCCGCCGCCGAGATGATGCCGGTCTCCTGGGACGAATTCGCGCTGCTGCACCCCTATGCGCCCCGCGATCAGGCCGAAGGCTATCACGAAATGATCGACGATCTGTCCGCGAAACTCTGTGATGTGACCGGCTATGACGCGATCTCGATGCAGCCCAATTCCGGCGCGCAGGGCGAATATGCGGGGCTCTTGACGATTGCGCGCTATCACGCTGAGCAGGGGCAGGGGCACCGCAATATCTGCCTGATCCCGATGTCCGCGCATGGCACGAACCCTGCCTCGGCGCAGATGGTGGGCTGGACTGTGGTGCCGATCAAATCAGCTGCGAACGGTGATATTGATCTGGACGATTTCCGCGCCAAAGCCGCACAGCACGCCGACAACCTCGCTGGATGCATGATCACCTATCCCTCGACCCATGGCGTGTTCGAGGAAACCGTGACCGAGGTTTGCAAGATTACCCATGACCATGGTGGTCAGGTCTATATCGACGGGGCCAATATGAACGCTATGGTCGGCCTGTCGCGCCCTGGTGATCTTGGGGGTGATGTCAGCCACCTGAACCTGCACAAAACCTTCTGCATTCCCCATGGCGGCGGTGGCCCCGGTATGGGACCGATCGGCGTGAAAACCCACCTGATCCCGCATCTGCCCGGTGATCCCAATGGCGGGACAGGGGCGGTGTCGGCGGCGGCCTACGGCTCGCCCTCGCTTTTGCCGATCTCTTGGGCCTATTGCCTGATGATGGGCGGTGAAGGGCTGACGCAGGCGACGCGCGTTGCGATCCTGAACGCCAATTACATCGCCAAGCGGCTCGAAGGGGCGTTTGATGTGCTCTACAAAGGGCCAACCGGCCGCGTGGCGCATGAATGTATCATCGACACACGCCCCTTTGCGGATAGCGCAGGTGTGACAGTAGATGATATCGCCAAGCGCCTGATCGACAACGGTTTTCACGCCCCCACGATGAGCTGGCCTGTGGCCGGAACGCTGATGGTGGAACCCACGGAATCCGAAACCAAGGCCGAGCTTGACCGGTTTTGTGATGCGATGCTGGCGATCCGCGCCGAGATTGCCCAGATCGAGAACGGGCAGATCGACGCGGTCAACAACCCGCTCAAGAACGCCCCGCACACAATGGAAGACCTCGTGCTGGACTGGGACCGGCCCTATTCACGCGAAGTGGGGTGCTTTCCGCCCGGTGCCTTCCGGATCGACAAATACTGGCCACCGGTCAACCGCGTCGACAATGTCTGGGGCGACCGCAACCTGACCTGCACCTGCCCGCCGATGACAGACTATCTGGAAGCGGCAGAGTAGGGGCGGCATCAGGATCACCTAGCCGTAAAGCGCCGGCAGCCAACGGATGGTGCGCCGGCGCTTTTGGGCAGGTTTGTGCAACAGCCTTGCTGGAATCCCTGCGTTGGATCACATTGCAGGGACAGCCAGCGCCGCCAAACGTGTTCGGCTGAATATGGAGCACTGCAATGCACGATATCACGATCGCACTATGCGAGAGCCTGCCGCCCAAGGACGAACTCGATGATATTTTGTCCCAGTACTATGCGCTCATCGTGGTCCGGATGCGGGAGATGGGGTTTGAGATTGATCCCGCTGCGCCAAAGAGTGCGCTTGCCGAGTTCTGGGCGCATGCGGACGATTATTTGCCTCCGAACGGCTGTCTTGTGGTTGCGCGTAAAGGTGATGGACAGATCGTTGGCTGTGGCATGATGAAGCGCCTCGATCATGACACAGGCGAGTTGAAACGGGTTTTTGTCACCCGGGATGCGCGGGGAACCGGCACCGGCAGAGCATTGATCGTGGCGCGGGAACAAGCGGCGCGCAACATGGGGTTAAAGCGTCTGGTGGCAGATACGCTCACACCCAATGTCGAGATGCGCAGTCTTTATCCCAAGCTTGGGTTTGTGGAATTGGATGAACCTATCGAGACCACGACCTATAAGGACCAGCCCATGCTGCGCCCGCATTTACATTATTTCGCGAAAGACCTGTGAGTGCAGCAAGCGGCTTGTGTCTTGCGTTGTGGTGATAGTCTTTGCCTGTATCCGGCTGACAATGCTACCTCGTAACGCTGAGCGCCCAAGGCTTCGGGTGCGCCGATTGTGATTGAGCAGGTCCTGCCCGATTAATCAAGCAACCGGATGGCGGAGAGACAGGGATTCGAACCCTGGGTAGGCTTGCACCCACAACGGTTTTCGAGACCGCCCCGTTCGACCACTCCGGCACCTCTCCGCGGGGGTCAGGGCGGGGTGTTACTGTGGCGCGCGCGCCCGTGCAAGACCCAAAGCACGGATATCTGACATTTCCGTGGGGGGCCTTGGCAAAGAGCGGTCAGGGTGCATAACTTTCCCTGCAGGTTTTGTATTGATAGGATATGTGCATGTTCCGCTTCGCAGCCCCCTTCGCTTTCGCCGCGACCCTCACCGTCGCACCGCTTTGGGCGCAAGAAAAAGATGCCGATGCAGTCGATCAGCTGTTTGATGCGCTTGGCATGCCCGAGATGATCGAGATCATGCGTGAAGAGGGGCTGGCATATGGCGAGACGCTGGCCAGCGATATGCTGCCCGGCGGGACTTCTGCGGAATGGTCTATGGCGGTCTCTGCGATTTATGATCTCGAGATGATGACCGAGGAGGTCCGCGGTGTGCTGGGCGAGGCGCTTGAAGGCGACGATGTCGATGCCATGCTGGCGTTTTTCACCTCTGAGCAGGGCGCGCGTATTGTCGGGCTCGAGGTCAGCGCCCGCCGTGCTTTGCTCGATGATGCGGTCGAAGAGGCCAGTAAAGAGAACGCCGCACTTGCCGTGATGGATGAGACGCCCCGTTTTCAGATGGTGCAGGATTTTATTGATGCCAACGATTTAATAGAGGCCAATGTCATCGGATCGCTGAATTCCACCTACGCGTTTTACTCGGGGCTGATTGACGGCGGTGCTCTGCCTGCTGGCGTGACGCTTGAAACCGCGCTGCAGGACGTCTGGGCGCAGGAACCAACCGTGCGGGCTGACACAACCGAGTGGCTCTATTCGTTCCTGCTTATGGCCTATCAGCCGCTCTCGGATGACGAGTTGGAGGCCTATCTTGCCTTTTCACGCAGTGACGCAGGGCAGGATATGACGGACGCGCTCTTTGAGGCGTTCAACGGGATGTTCGACGATATTTCACGTGCGCTCGGTCTGGCTTCGTCGCGCTTTATGCTGACCCAAGAACTGTGATCCCTGCCTCTTGGAATCGCTGATTGGCAGGTTATGCTGGGCCGGCAATATCGAACAGAGGAGCCCGTCTTGCCTGCTTTCAAACCCGCGTTTTTTGCTCTTTTCCTGCTGGCCGCCTGCGATCAGACCGCTGCAATTGCCCCGCAGCCGGATTTGCCGGCGGATGATCCGCGTCAGGCAGAACTGCTCGCGGCGGAATGTACAATCTATTTTGCGGCCGTGGTAAAACTGGAAGCAGAAGGGCGCGCGGTCAATGGCAACCCCACACGGGGCTGTCCTGCGGAAGCGGCGGGCATTCCGGCCGATATCAATCCGATGGTCAGCGTACCGCCTGTAACCCCGGGCTATCCGCAAACGCTTTTTGATCGCATGGTCGCACGCGGCATTCCTGCCGATCTGGCCGGTGATATCGCGAAATCCAAGGCGTTCTGGGATCTGGTCGCCAAGCGGGACAGCCTGTTGGCGGATTTCTAGCTGCCATAGACCATCAGCGCAGTGACCAGTGCGCCCGGATTGGCCTGATACAGCCCCAAATTGGATTGAAGCTGAATGATACGGGTCGGCCGGTCGCGTGGCGGAATGCCTGCGGCCTCCATTGCTTCCGTCAGGGTAGGGCCGCCGCCACTGGCGATGTCAGAGATGATCGCGTCAAAGCTGGATTTTACGATGACTTCGACAGTCCCGCGGCGCTGCGTATAGGCGGCATTGTCAAAAAGGGTGCTGGCGCCGGTCACCGGTAACATCAACGGATTGCCGATGTGCCCGCCGTCCTGTGTGCAGGCCGACGTCAGGACAGTCGCGAGAACGAGCCAGCGCATGGGGATTTATCCTTCTTTTTATGTTGACTTATGGGGGCATTGGTCAGATATAGTGCGAACTCTGCAAGGGTATTGCGGGGTGATATGCGAAAACTCGCCCACGGGCGCGCTGTCCACAGGTACCAAACACCGGATCGACCCGGGGCCTCAGCGACGCGAAAGATAAAGGAAATACATATGTTTGCGGTTCTCAAAACCGGCGGCAAGCAGTACAAAGTGGCCTCTGGCGACGTACTTCGTGTCGAAAAGCTTGCAGCGAAAGCAGGCGACAAAGTTCAATTCAACGAGATTCTGATGGTCGGATCCACAGTGGGTACACCCACTGTTGAGGGTGCTGGCGTACAAGCCGAAGTCATCGACCAGATCAAAGGCGAAAAGACGATCAACTTCGTCAAGCGCCGTCGTAAGCACGGCAGCCAGCGCACCAAAGGCCACCGTCAGCAACTGACACTGGTCCGCATCGCCGAAATCCTTGAAAAAGGTGCCGACAAGTCCGGCGTCATGGCGGCTGTTTCCGGCGCGGGCATCGCGCATGTGACAGGCGCAAATGGCGCACCAACATCCAAAAAAGCGGCTGCGGCTGCTGCGCGTGCATCAACACCCAAGGCTGACAAGCCGAAGGCAGCTCCGAAAGCAAAAGCTGAGCCAAAAGCGGTTGCTGGCGCGGATGACCTGAAAAAGCTGTCTGGCGTTGGTCCGGCACTTGAGAAAAAGCTGCATGAAGCTGGCGTGACAACATTCGCCCAGATCGCAGCATGGACGGAAGCTGATGTGGCTGCTATGGACGAGAAACTGTCGTTCAAGGGCCGCATCGAACGTGAGGGCTGGATCGCGCAAGCGGTTGAGCTGGCAAAAGGCTAAGGAGAGACCAAATGGCACATAAAAAAGCAGGCGGTTCATCCCGTAACGGACGCGACTCAGCTGGTCGTCGTCTTGGTGTAAAGAAATACGGTGGCGAGACTGTCGTTCCCGGCAACATCATCATGCGTCAGCGTGGCACAAAGATGTGGCCAGGCATGGGCGTTGGCATGGGCAAGGATCACACGATCTTTGCAACCGTTGATGGCGCTGTGAAGTTCCACAAAGGCCTCAAGGGCCGCACCTTTATTTCGGTTCTTCCAGTGGCGGAGGCCGCTGAGTAAGCCGAAATTTCCAAAAGATACAATTGGAGGGATCGGTGAAAACCGGTCCCTTTTTTTGTTCATATTTCTGCCATCAAATAATTTTAGACGATGGCGCAGATGCAGTTGTTTTCGGGGAGGGAAACAATGAGACATGAAGAGATTACCGTTCAGGAAACCATAGAAGCCGCACGGTTCGTGCTGCGCCCGTGCCGCAAGTCTGACGCGGGTCTGATCGCGATGTATGCGAGTGACGACCGTGTCGCGCGCGGTACCCGTGCCATGCCCCATCCGCTGCCCCCCGGATCGGTTGAGGCGATGATTGAACGCGCAAGCCAGCCTGACCGCGACGAAGATGTCTGGGTCATTGACGGGTCTGCCTATGGACATGCCGAGGCACTCGGGCTGATCAGCCTTGCGCGCATGGACCGCGCGCAATCCGAGATTTTCTACTGGATTGCACCGGCTTTCTGGAACACGGGCTTCGCGACCGAGGCCGTGCGCACCCTGATTGCGGCCAACCCGCATCAGTCCGACCGGATTTTCGCCGAGGTGTTTCAGGACAACCCCGGCTCTGCCCGCGTGCTGACCAACTGCGGCTTTGATTATCTGGGCGATGCCGAAGCGTTTTCCGTGTCGCGCAAGGCCACTGTGCCCACTTGGACTTATACGCTCAAACTGGGGTCATGATCGTCTGACGCTTTGCAAACCAGATATCTGGATGCAGTATCCTGCCATCGCATGACACCAGCTAGGCCTCTTATGACCCCTGATTTGACCTATCGTGCACTCGGAGCCGACGATTTCGCAGCACTCCATGCCATGGCGTCCGACTGGTCGATCGTCCGCCAGTTGGGCCGCTGGCCGTGGCCCGCACAAGAGGCATTCACCCGCAGCAGGTGTAAACCCTATGCGGGTGACGGATTTGTCTGGGCCGTCTGCCTGGACGGGCGTCTGATCGGTACGATGGCTGTCACCGGCGGCGAGCTTGGCTATATGTTCGCGCCTGATGTGCAGGGGCGCGGGATCGCAACCAAGGCCGCCCGCGACGCGATCGCACATGCATTTGAAGACTACAATTTTGCAGCGCTGAAAGCCACGGTTTGGGTAGACAACGCGGGCTCTGCTGCTGTCTTGCGCAAATGCGGCTTCACCCTTTGGCAAACCTACTATGACCAAAGCCCGTCGCGCCTGCCGACCCTGACACACAGCTACCGTTTGTCCCGCGACACATGGGACCGCTTGAGAACTGCCGCGCAGTAGTTTATCGCGCTCCTGAACAGCCTCGGAAGGCCAAACACATGAAGTTTCTCGATCTTGCAAAGGTCTATATCCGCTCTGGCGCCGGTGGTGCGGGCTGCATCTCGTTCCGGCGCGAGAAATTCATGGAGTATGGCGGCCCTGACGGGGGCGATGGCGGCCGCGGGGGCGATGTGGTGGTTGAGGCGGTTGAGGGCCTGAACACCCTGATTGATTTCCGCTACCAGCAGCACTTTTTTGCGACGAACGGCCAGCACGGTATGGGCAGCCAGCGGACCGGGAAAGACGGTGAAACCAAGGTCCTGCGTGTGCCGGTCGGCACCGAGATCATTGATGAAGATGAGGAAACGGTGATCGCTGACCTCACCGAAGTAGGCCGGAAGATCGTGATTGCCAAAGGCGGCAATGGTGGCTGGGGCAACTTGCGCTTCAAAACCGCGACAAACCAGGCGCCCCGTCGCGCCAATCCGGGCCAAGAGGCGATTGAGCGCACGATCTGGCTACGCCTGAAACTGATCGCGGATGTGGGTTTGCTGGGGATGCCGAATGCCGGCAAATCGACTTTCCTTGCCGCTACATCTAACGCGCGGCCCAAAGTTGCCGACTATCCCTTCACAACGCTGATCCCCAATCTGGGCGTTGTCGGCATTGATGAGGTCGAATTTGTCGTGGCCGATATTCCTGGCCTCATTGAAGGCGCAAGCGAGGGGCGCGGCCTTGGTGATATGTTCCTTGGCCACGTTGAACGCTGTGCAGTGCTGCTACACCTGATTGACGGCACCTCGGGTGATCCGGCGGGCGACCTGACGACGATCATCAAAGAGCTTGAGGCCTATGGCGGTGCGCTTGCCGAGAAGCCGCGCATCACGGTGCTGAACAAAATCGACGCGCTTGATGAAGAAGAGCGGATCTTCCTGCGCGATGAGATCGCGGCTGTCGCCAAGGGCCCTGTCATGATGATGTCGGGTGTGACCGGCGAGGGTATTCCCGAAGTGCTGCGCGCCTTGCGGGCCGAGATTGACGACAACCGCCTGCGCCACCGCAAAGCGGAGGAGCAGGACGAAGGCGGGGATGCGCCATGGCAACCCTGACCGCGTCCAAGCGCCTTGTGGTCAAGATCGGCTCGGCGTTGCTGGTTGATGCGGCCACCGGCGCGCTTCGCCAGGACTGGCTCACTTCACTGGCTGACGATGTGGCACGCGTACGTGCACGCGGCACCGATGTAATCATTGTGTCGTCGGGGTCTATCGCCTTGGGGCGGGGCATTCTGGGCCTGCCGCTGACGTCGCTTGCGCTGGAACAATCGCAGGCGGCTGCCGCTGTCGGCCAGATCCGACTGGCGCGTGCCTATGAGGAGGCCTTAACGCCACATGGCATTATCACCGGACAAGTCCTTGTTACGCTTGAAGATTCACAGGACCGCAGGCGGTATCTCAACAGTCGCGCAACGATGGAAACGATGCTAGGTCTGGGCGTCACGCCGATCGTGAATGAAAACGACACAATCGCAACCGACGAAATCCGCTATGGCGATAACGACCGGTTAGCGGCGCAGGTCGCGGTGACAGTCGGGGCCGATCAACTGGTGCTTTTGTCGGATGTCGACGGGCTTTATACCGCCAACCCGAGGATTGATAGCGCCGCAAAACATATTGAAACTGTTGACAAATTGACGCCAGAGATCGAAGCGATGGCCGGTGATGTGGGGTCGGGCCTGTCCAAAGGCGGCATGATCACCAAACTGATTGCCGCGCGCATCGCGACCGAGGCGGGCTGTGCCATGGCCATTGCCTTGGGCACCGCATTGAACCCGCTTGCCAAGCTGGAAGACGGGGCAAGGGCCACTTGGTTTGCTGCACAAACCGATCCGCAGGCGGCACGCAAACGCTGGATTTCGGCAATGAAACCGCGTGGCACTGTGACGGTGGATGCGGGCGCACAAGATGCGTTGCACCATGGCAAGAGCCTGTTGCCCGCCGGTGTCACGCAGATCAGCGGCAGTTTCGGCCGCGGCGAGGTCGTGACAATCGTGGACTCTACCGGTGCGACTCTGGGCCAGGGCCTGATCCGGTATACCAGCGCCGAAGCACGCCAGATCATGGGGCGCCGTTCGGCCGAGATTGTGGAAATTTTGGGCTATGACGGCCGCGCGGCGCTGGTGCACCGCGACGACATGGTGCTGTAAGAGGAAAAGAGCATGGGTGATCAAGACATAGGCACGATGATGGCCAAGATCGGTGCGGATGCACGTGCCGCGTCGACCGTGCTGGCCACCGCTGGATCAGAGCGCAAATACGCGGCCCTCATTGGTGCGGCTGACGCGATCTGGGAAAACCGCATGGCGATCATGGACGCCAATGCCGAAGATCAGGTCTATGGCGAAGAAAAGGGGCTCAGCCCGGCCATGATGGACCGTTTGATGCTGGATGAGCCCCGCATCCGCGCTATGGCCGAGGGGCTGCGCAATGTGGCCGCCCAATCCGATCCGGTGGGCGAGGTGATGACCGAATGGGATATGCCCAGCGGTCTGCACATCCAGCGTGTGCGCACGCCTCTGGGTGTAATCGGCGTCATCTATGAAAGCCGCCCCAATGTGACGGCGGACGCAGGCGCGCTTTGCCTGCAGTCGGGTAATGCGGTCATTCTGCGCGGCGGGTCCGAGAGCTTTCATTCCTCCACAGCGATCCACGACTGCCTGCAAATCGGCTTGAAACAGGCAGGGCTCCCTGCAACGGCGATCCAGCTTGTACCGACCCGCGACCGCGCGGCGGTTTCGGCGATGCTGACCGCGACAGACCATATCGACGTGATTGTGCCACGCGGCGGCAAGGGGCTTGTCGGGTTGGTTCAGCGCGAAGCCTGCGTACCTGTCTTTGCCCATCTTGAAGGCATTTGCCATATCTACGTGGGCGCGACGGCTGATCCTGCAATGGCGGTCGAGATCGTTCTCAATGCCAAAACCCGGCGCACCGGCATCTGCGGGTCCATGGAATGCCTGTTGATCGACTGGCGTTTTTATACGCAACACGGCTCACTGCTGGTTGATGCCCTGCTGAAGGCCGGCGTTGATGTGCGCGCTGATGGTGAACTGGCCAAGATTGCGGGCACAACACCCGCGCAACCCGATGATTTCGGACAGGAGTTTCTGGATATGATTTGCGCGGCCAAGCTTGTCGATGGTGTCGACGAAGCGATTGCGCATATCCGCACTTACGGCTCAAACCACACAGATGCCATCATTACGGCCGATGATCAGGCCGCGGCACATTTCTTCAAAGAGCTGGATAGTGCGATCCTGATGCGCAACGCCTCGACCCAGTTTGCCGACGGTGCGGAATTCGGCATGGGCGCCGAGATAGGGATTGCGACAGGCAAATTGCATGCACGTGGGCCGGTCGGGGCGACGCAATTGACCAGCTTCAAATACCTTGTGACAGGAAACGGCGCGGTGCGCCGCTAGAACCGCGCGATCAGGTGGTCACTCATGTGGCGGAACTGCAAACGACGCTGCGCTTGCGCCAGCACATCGGGTAGAAGTGCAAATTGCACATGCGCCGCTGTGTATCTGAAGCCCATTTGTGGTGCGGTGATGTTATCCCACAACTCCTGATCCACGGCCAGCCGCGGCCCTTCGGCGCGCATGACCCACATATCGCCGTCCTGCGTGATCTGGATGTCACCGCCCAGTGGCATGGCGGATTCAAGCGCCTGCAACATCAAGAGCGCGGCCCGTACCAGACGGCGCGGCTGATCACCCGCGATCTTCCAGATATAATTGATCCTGCCACCGCTTGCCGTTGCCGCAAGGATCGAAAGAATCTCGGCACGGCTGACGGATTGCTCTTCGCTGGCCGCACCGTAGGCGATCCGGAAATACCGGATCCGTGCACTCGCGTTCTGTACGCTTTCGCTGATCAGGTCCATTTCGGCACCGGTATCGCCATCGGTCAGTGCCAAAAGCTCGACACCATTGCCGATTGCACCAATTGGGCTGATAAGATCATGGCAAATCCGTGATCCGACCAATGCTGCGAGATCAGGTTGCATCATGCAGCCTCCGTTGTAAGAGAGAGTAGATGTCAGATATAAATGCAATCTTTGAGCCTGGCGTGCTCGTGCGCCATCCCGACCAGCCGGAGTGGGGCGTCGGGCAGGTGCAGTCCAACATTGGCGACCGGATAACTGTTAACTTCAGGGAGATGGGCAAAATTGTCATTGATAGTCGGCGCGTCTTACTTGAACTCGTTAATGATTAAAGTACAACCTAAAGGAGAGTTGCGCAAGTCAGGTTCATATATCCTGTCAACGTGTCGCATTATGGTTGCTAAAAAGTTAACGGCTGCCGGGAATTCCACAAAAATGAAGGCTTTCCGAAAAAAATGACGCTGGTGCAATCGCCTGCATTTGAAACCCGTGTGAGCCGCGCGTCTCAGGACATCCGCGCCGCACAGCGCCTGCGCTATGAGGTTTTCATCGCAGAGTTGGGTGGGGCTGGTCCGATGGTCGATCACGTTGCCCGCTTGGAGTGTGATCAATTCGATGCCCATGCCGACCACATCCTGTTGCTGGATAAGACGCGCCCGAGAGACGATCAGATCGTTGGTGTTTACCGTGTGATGACGGCTGAAATGGCGCAGGCGGCAGGCGGCTTTTACTGCGAAACCGAGTATGATCTGACGCCGCTCTGCCAAAGCGGGCAACGCCTCTTGGAACTGGGGCGTTCTTGCCTGCATCGTGACTATCGTGGGGGGGCAGGCATGCTGCATCTTTGGCAGGCGCTTGCGGGTTATGTGGAAACCCACCAGATCGCGGTGCTTTTCGGGGTGGCCTCATTTCATGGGACTGACGTACAGGCGCTATCTTCCCCGCTTAGTCTCTTGTACCACAAACATCTGGCACCTGCGGGTCTGCGCGTCACGGCAAAAGGTCCGACAGCCGTGCCGATGAATATCCAGCCCCTCGACACGATCGACCGGATCTCTGCCGTGCGTGAAATACCTGCTTTGATCAAAGCCTATTTGCGCTTGGGCGGGAAAGTGGCACCTGATGCCTTTGTGGATCATGCCTTTAACACGGTTGATATCTGCCTGATCCTTGAGAAAGATGCGATTGATGGATTGCAGCGGGCCATTCTGGCCAAAGGCGGGGCAAATGGCTGAGACTTGGCAGAGCAAAAGCGCGCCGCCGGACTGCCGTTTGAGTGGTCTGGGCTGGCTCAGGGTCGTTCTGCGCGCGATCCCGTTGGGTGTTCTCGTCTTTGGTGGATTGCTGATCTTGCTTGCTGTCCGCCTAGTGGAGCGGCCGCTTTGCGGGCTGGGCCGGCCGGTGACGCCCTATATCACACAGTTTGTGTGCCGGATGTCCTTTGTGGTTCTGGGGATCAGATATACCTCGGAAGGTGCGCCAATGGCGGGTGCGGGGGCCGTGGTGGCAAACCATACCTCCTGGCTGGATATCTTCGCGCTGAACGCCCGCAAACGCATCTATTTTGTGTCGAAAGCCGAGGTTGCGGGCTGGCCCGGCATCGGATGGCTGGCGCGCGCGACAGGGACAGTGTTCATCCAGCGCGACCGCAGCGAAGTGCAAGGGCAGATCGCGGTGTTCCGCGAAAGGCTTGCAGGGGGTCATAAGCTGTTGTTTTTTCCCGAAGGCACCTCAACCGATGGCCTGCAGGTTCTGCCTTTCAAACCAGCCCTTTTTGCCGCCTTCTTCGATCCATCCTTGCGTCAGACGCTTCACATGCAGGCGGTGACGTTGCAGTATCACGCACCCGCCGGGGCCGACCCGCGGTTTTATGGCTGGTGGGGTGATATGGACTTCGGGCCGCATCTGCTGGCAACACTGGCCGCCGGCAAGCAAGGCAGTGTGCATGTGATTTACCACGCGCCCGTCAAGGTCGCAGATTATGCGGACCGCAAAGCTTTGGCAAAAGCAATGGAGGATCAGGTGCGTGCAGGTCTCGCGGCAGGCTCCTAGCCCAGCATCGCACGTCTGAGGGTGCCAAGGGTTCCTGCGGGGTTATCTGTGTTCCAGACCTCATCGCCGATCCCGAAGAAATCTGTGTGTGGGGACAGCGCGCGGATCAAACCCTCATCCAGCGCACCTTCTGCGACAACCGGCACTTCGATCATCAGGGACCACCACTCGAAAAGTTCCAGCTCCGCCTGACGTCCGTCACCAAGGGCCGTCTGGCCCACGGGACCAAAGCTGACGTAATCTGCGCCCAACTCACCGGCGGTCATGCCGTCATGGCGGGAATTGGTGCAGTAACAGCCCACGATGGCATCATCACCAAGGTCCTTGCGGACCTGACGGACCGACCGTGCGCCGTCTTGCAGGTGCACGCCGTCGAGACCAAGGCGTTCGACAAGCTGGATATGCGTATCAATCACCAGCGCCACATCGCGCGCATGGGTGACTTCACGCAGGGCGTCGGCGGCTTTGGCGATCCGCGCCTCATCGGTGGTGCCCAGCGCAAGGCGGACGCAGGCCACCTCGGTGCTGTCCAGACAGGCGGCCAATTCGGCCGGATAAGTCGAAAGATCGAATTCTGACGGGCTGATGAGGTAGATTTGCGGGTGGTCCTGGGCGTCCGACATGGGGGCGTTCCGATTTATTTGATGTTTCAGGGGCTTTTAGCGGGGAAAATCGGGCTTGGCTATGGGGGGCGTGCTGATGCGGTTCTTGCCTTGCACAGGCGCGCGGCGTATCAGGCGGCGATCTTATCAAAGGAAGTCTTATGCCCAGCGCCCAGCCTCAGCCTGCGTTCGTCCTGATCCGCCCCCAGATGGGTGAGAATATCGGTGCGGCGGCCCGTGGCATGTGGAATTTTGGACTGGACCGCATGCGGATCATTGATCCGCGCGATGGCTGGCCAAACCAGAAGGCTGTGGCGATGGCCAGCGGGGCAGGGCGACTGCTGGATGAGGCGCAGATCTATCCTGATACCGCTGCTGCCATTGCTGATTGTGATTATGTCTATGCCACCACGGCGCGGCCACGTGGGCTGACGAAACTGGTGCTGACACCCGAGGCTGCGATGCAGGATGCGCGCGCGCGGATCGGGCAGGGGCAGAAAGTGGCGGTGATGTTCGGCCCCGAACGCGCGGGCATGGAAAACGATGATATTGCACGCGCGAATGCGATTATCTCGGTGCCTGTGAACCCTGACTTTCCGTCGCTCAATCTGGCGCAATGTGTGTTGCTGACAGGCTATGAATGGCGGCGCGAGGCGGTTGCGGTTGATCCCGCCCGCGTGGATGCTGTGGGTGACTGGGCCGAGCAGATCGAGATTGAAAAGCTTGCCGCGCATTACGAAGAGCGGTTGGAAGATGCCGGGTTCTTTTATCCCGAACACAAGGCCGAGAACATGAAGATGAACCTGCGCAATATGTGGTCGCGCATGCCCATGACGCGGGCGGATGTGCAGATGCTGCATGGCATGATGCGCCAGATGGTTCGCTGGAAAGAGCGGGGGTAAGGTGGATTGAAATCCACCTTACATGTGGCACCCTGACGCTTGCGGTCGCCGCACGCGGGTTCTAGTTAAACGGTAACACCAAGCGGAGACCGATGATGGCAACCAAGCGCACAATATTCGAAGATGTCGGTGACACCCCCAAACAGACAGCCGCCCCCGGCGGGATTAACCGTGCAGGGCAGGGTGCGCGGCGCGCGATCCGCGCATGGTTGATGGCGCTCTTCGGTCTGGTTGTGGTGATGATCGTCGTGGGCGGTTTGACCCGCCTGACCGATAGTGGCCTGTCGATCACCGAATGGAAGCCCGTGACAGGGGCCATGCCGCCGATGTCAGAGGCCGCCTGGGAGGCTGAATTCGACAAATACCGTGCGATCCCCGAATACCAGTTGCAGAACCGTGGCATGACCATGGCCGAGTTCAAGGTGATCTACTGGTGGGAATGGGGCCACCGCCAGTTGGGCCGCTTTATCGGGCTGGTCTGGGCTGTGGGCTTTGTCGCCTTTGCTGCCTCCCGTAAGGTCCCCGCAGGCTGGACGCCGAAACTGTTGTTTATTGGCGCTTTGGGTGGCTTGCAGGGGTTTATCGGCTGGTGGATGGTGTCGTCAGGCCTTGAAGAGGGGATGTTGGACGTGGCCTCCTACCGGCTTGCCACACATCTTGGGTTGGCGTTCGTGATCTTCGGCTTTATCGCGTGGTACGTCTATCAGCTGGGCCGCAGCCAAGCCGATCTGCTGCAAGCGCGGCGCAGCGGGAATGCAGGCCTTGCGCGATTGAGCACGATCCTTGTCGGGTTTGCGTTCCTGCAAATCATCCTCGGCGCTTTGGTCGCGGGGATTGACGCGGGCCGCGCCTTCCCTGACTGGCCCCTGATGGCGGGCGGGTTCCTGCCGCCCGAGCCTTTGTCACTCACCCCGGTCTGGCGCAATTTCTTTGAGGACGCGGGACTTGTGCAATTCATGCACCGGATGGTGGGCTATGCGCTCTTTGCCTATACGATCTTCGTCTGGACCCGCGCACGCCGTTCGGCCAATGACACCACGCGCTTTACCTTCAACGCGATCATGGCGGTGATGACACTTCAGGTCGTGATCGGCATTGTGACGGTGATGTATTCCGCCCCGTGGCAGATCGCGATTGTGCATCAACTGGTGGCGGTGATCCTCTGGGCGCTGATCTTGCGGGGCCGTTTTGTGGCGCAGTATCCTGTACCACAAACCATCAAAGGGGCCTGATACCATGGGTGCATATACCGACCTTATGGCATTCCAGCGCGAGACCGAGGCGCTGTCACAGATCGCGGGCCGCCTTGGGTGGGATCAGGAAACCATGATGCCTGATGGTGCCACCCCCCAGCGTGCCGAAGAACATGCAGCGATGGCCAACATCCTGCATGCCCGCAGGATTGATCCGCGGATTGGGGAATGGCTGGAGACAGCGCAAGCCACCGATGATGTCGCCGCGGCCAACCTGCGCCACATCAAGCGAGATTATGAGCGCACCGCCAAAGTGCCCGCACGTCTTGCAGCGGAGCTTGCGAAAACCACGTCGCTTGCGCACCGCATTTGGGCGCGTGCGCGCGCCGAGGAAGACGTGGCCGCATTCTTGCCGATGTTGCAGAAAGTCGTTGATCTGCGCCGCGAGGAAGCGGCTGCCGTTGCAGGCAATACCGACGCCTATGATGCGCTGCTTGACGATTACGAACCGGGTGCAACGGGCGCGCGTCTGAGTGCGATGTTTGCGGCCTTGCGCCCGCGTCTTGTCGCGCTGCGTGCGGCGATTTTGGACAAACCGGTGCCTGCGCCGTTGAGCACACACTTTGATGAAGCCGCACAATTGGCGCTGTCGGAGAAGCTGGCCCTCAGCTTTGGCTACGGTCTTGCAAACGGACGGATTGACAAGGCGGTGCATCCGTTCTCATCAGGGTCCGGCCTTGATGTGCGGATCACGACGCGGACCAATCCGACGGATCCGTTCAACTGTTTTTATTCCACGATCCACGAGGTCGGCCATGCCGCCTATGAGCAGGGAATTGATGACGCGCATCTGCTGACCCCTTTGGGGCGTGGTGTGTCGATGGGCGTGCATGAAAGCCAGAGCCGGATTTACGAGAACCAGCTTGGCCGCAGCCGCGCCTATACGGGCTGGCTTTACGGGCAAATGCGCGATGCATTCGGTGATTTCGGAGTGGCCGACGAAGACACCTTTTATGCCACGGTCAACCGCGTCCATGACGGGTTTATCCGCACCGAAGCCGATGAAGTGCAGTATAATCTGCATGTGCTGCTGCGCTTTGATCTGGAACGCGCGCTGATTGCGGGGGATCTGGCGGTGAATGATCTGGAAGCGGCATGGAACGACCGCTTTCAGGCCGATTTCGGCTATGCGGTCGATAAACCCTCGAACGGTGTCTTGCAGGATGTGCACTGGTCCGAGGGGTTGTTCGGCTATTTCCCGACATACACGTTGGGCAATGTCTATGCAGGCTGTTTGCATGTGGCGTTGCGTGATGCGGTGCCTGATCTGGATGCAGATCTTGCGCGGGGTGATACATCGAAAGCAACGGGCTGGCTGCGCGCAAACCTGCAACAGTATGGCGGGCTACGCACGCCGGTTGCGACGATCACCCTTGCAACCGGTACAGCGCCCAGCGAGGCACCTTTGCTGGACTATCTGGAAGAGAAATTCAGCGCGATCTACCGGCTGTAGGTGTCGGAGCCTCCGGCGGGGATATTTTCGGGCCAGTAATAACGCAGGTTAGGACCAGTTCGGATCGCGCTTTTCCAGAAAGGCGTTGATGCCTTCGTTGGTGTCGTCGACCAGCATATTCTGGACCATGACATCGCCGGTATAGGCGTAGGCCTCTGCCGTTGTCATCTGGGCCTGCGCATAAAAGGCCTGTTTGCCGATCTTGACCGCCGAGGGCAGTTTCTTGGCGATGGCTTGGGCAAGCTCTTGGGCATCGCGCTCCAATGCATCGGTGTGGACAGCGCGGTTGATCAGGCCGAGGTCCTGTGCCTCGCGGGTGTTGATAAAGCGGCCCGTTGTCAGCATTTCAAAAGCAGCCTTGCGGTGGATATTGCGGGTCAGGGCCACCATGGGGGTGGAGCAGAACAGGCCGATATTCACGCCATTGACACCAAAACGCGTATCGTCAGAGGCCACAGCCAGATCGCAGGTTGCCACAAGCTGGCAACCGGCCGCCGTGGCGATGCCGTGGACCTGAGCGATGACAGGCTGGGGCATGGAATGAATCCGCTGCATCATCGCGGCACAGCGATCGAAGAGGTCCTTGAAATAGGCCGCACCCCCATCGGGCGATTGCCGTCCGGCCTGCATTTCCTTGAGGTCATGGCCCGCGCAGAACGCTTTGCCGGACCCCCGCAGGATCACGGCGTGAATGCTGCTGTCCTCTGCGATCTGATCAAACGCCCCGTGCAGGGCGGCCAGCATCGCATCCGAAAGGGCATTCAGACGCTCGGGCGCGTTCATCGTCAGGGTGGCGATATGGCCTGTGTCTTCGCGAAGCAGGATTGTCATTTTGTTCCTTTCGGTGTTGCTTGGGCGGAGCGTAATGCAGCGGAAGGCGATATGGAACACAAGATGGATATTCCCGGACTTCAATCCTTTCTGGTTGAAGCCTTTCCGCAGGTTGCCGGCGAAATTGAGGTGACCGATCTTGCAGAAGACGGGCTGACCGTGCGGCTGGCGGTGCAGGACCGGCATTTGCGCCCGGGTGGCACGGTGTCGGGGCCAACGATGTTCATGCTGGCGGATGTGGCCGTTTATCTTGCGATCCTGTCGCGGATCGGGCCGGTGGCGCTGGCGGTAACCACGAATTGCAGCATTGATTTCATGCGTAAACCGGCGGCAGGGGCAGATCTGACCTGTGTTGCGCACATGCACAAGGTGGGCCGGGTTTTGGCAGTCGGTGATGCGATGATTTATAGCGCCGGGCAGGCGGGTCCCGTGGCAAGGGCCAGTCTGACCTATGCGATACCGCCCAAAGGCTGATTAAAAATATCTTTGTCCAACACAACTTGCGATGTATCGTTTGACCACTTTTTTCAAAACTACCTTTGAGAGGCAAATAAATGGTCGAAACATCACCCGAATTCCACGCAAGACTGGCCGAAGCCGAAGCATTCCTTTTGGGCAACATTTCGGACGAAAACATACTTATGGGCGCGCAGGCCAACCCCGCTGCGGCGACCCGCGCTGCGGGTTTTGAGGTACCTGCGGAATACGAAACTGAATTCAACGAAATGTTTGCCATCACGATCGCGCCTGATCTTGCGATGGCGAAGGCCGCGATGGACAAAGGCCTGGATACCTGGCCAAGCCTAAAGTGCGGCGCCTGCCAAGTGACGTGTTTTGTGGTCGCCGGGGCAATCGTCGCCGTTGGTGCCGCAGCATTGGGGGGCTTGACCACAGGGTCATCATGCGTTGTCGGTCTGGCCCAACTGGTCGGGTGTTCCGCGCAAGCGGCCTTGACGTTTATCACGTCGCTGGGTGCAACGATTGCAAAGGGTGTTGGCGCCGTTGTTGCCGCGATCTGTGTCTGGGCGAGCATTTGCACCGCCAAAGATCTGAAGTAGTTTGGGGTATAGTAATACCTAAATTATAAGGCATTGATAATACATTATATTTCCTCCTCCAACGTGCTTGACTGCGTTGGAGGTCCGTCTATAACGCCCCAATCGAATGACACGTGGCGTGAGCCACTCCAAACTTTTGGTGGAATATGAAAACCTTTACCGCAACTCCTGCGGATATCGACAAGAAATGGATCCTGATCGACGCTGAGGGCGTTGTTTTGGGTCGTCTTGCCTCGATCATCGCAATGCGCTTGCGCGGCAAGCACAAGCCTTCTTTCACACCGCACATGGATATGGGCGACAACGTGATTGTCATCAACGCCGAGAAAATCCAGATGACTGGTAACAAGCGTGATGAGAAGTACTACTGGCACACCGGTCACCCCGGCGGCATCAAGTCCAAGACAAAGGCAGAAATCCTTGAAGGTGCGCACCCCGAGCGCGTCATCATGAAGGCCGTCCAGCGCATGCTGCCCGGTGGCAAACTGTCCCGTCAGCAGATGACACACCTGCGCGTTTTCGCAGGCGCTGAGCACGGTATGGAAGCCCAGAAGCCCGAAGTTCTGGACGTGAAGTCCATGAACAAAAAGAACACGAGGACTGCATAATGGCCGATCAAGTAAACTCGCTCGAAGAGCTGGGCCAAGTTGCAACAGGTGCCGAGGCACCAGCTGCAGCGGTCGAAGCAACTGTTACACGTGAGCCCGTCCGCGACCATCTGGGACGTTCCTATGCGACAGGCAAGCGCAAAGATGCGGTTGCCCGCGTCTGGATCAAGCCGGGTTCCGGCAAGGTCACAGTCAACGGCAAAGCCATGGACGCCTATTTCGCGCGTCCCGTTCTGCAGATGATCCTGCGCCAGCCATTTCAGGTTGCCGGTGTTGTTGACCAGTTCGACGTGATGGCAACTGTTGCCGGTGGCGGTCTGTCCGGTCAGGCCGGTGCGGTCAAGCACGGTGTGTCCAAAGCCCTTCAGCTTTATGATCCGACACTGCGCGCCGCACTCAAGGCCGCTGGCTTCCTGACACGCGACAGCCGTGTGGTCGAGCGTAAGAAGTACGGTAAAGCGAAAGCCCGTAAGAGCTTCCAGTTCTCCAAGCGTTAATCGCTGGACGGCAGAGATACGAAAGGGCGGTCCTTGGGGCCGCCCTTTTTGCATCTGAGCTGCGATTTGGAACTAGGTCCGCTTTGCGAGCCAGCTGCCGTTCGTTTCTGATGGTCAAATGACTGCTCGCAGCCCAAGGCTGAACGCCGACATTCGCCGCAGATGCAAAGTTTATGATCCGTTCTCGCCAAAGGTTTCATTTGTTGGAAAGCCGAAGTTTATGGAACTTCAACCAGTCGAGTATCCGCTTCAGGCAAAACAGCACTGTGTTCTTTCAATTGCCAGTTTGAAAGAATTGATAGTATTCCTCAAAATACCCCGTCCGTTTGAAGCGACTGGTGAAAGGTTGCCAGAACTAAGCGCGGTCTTTCAAAGCGTCCCTTTCTCATCATATACCCTATCTGCTCAGGCTTATGATCCAAGATGGAATTCTCCAATCGAAACGGCCTTTAGCAGTGCAGTCTCTGCTGCTTGAATGACCATGGCCTTGGGCGAGTCTGCGCGACTGACAAGTCCAAGCAACCGGCTTGGAACATCATCCCCCAAATGTAGCCTTGCCAAGGGAAGATGGTCGCTTTCGATGATGCATCTATTTGGCACGATGGAAATGCCGAGTCCGGCTGCGACCATGCTGGAAATGGCTTCAAGCCCTTCCAGTTCCATCACATCATTCACGGCTATCCCGTTCGCCTGCAGCCAACCTTCAATTTGCCGTCCCACAACCGCATCCCGATTAAAGCGAATGAATGGTTGGGATTGCAGTAATTCAAGCACGGGCAATTTTTCCGTGCTTTCGGTCACTAGCAGGACCAGATCTTCGGCAGCAATTTTGGAAAAGCGTAAAGATCTTGGTAGCAGATCCGGCTTGGAAATGACGGCGGCATGAATCTGTCCGCGTTCAATTTGCAACAAGAGTTGATTGGACAGGCCAGGCACAACCCGGACCCGAATGCCGGGGTGCGACATCTTGAGTTGGGTCAGAGCAAGCGGTACCAGACCAGTTAAGGTGGTTGGGACTGCGCCCAAGATCAGTTCACCAGCAACTTCAGCACCAGAGCGAACCTTGTCAGCGAGGCCGTCATAGACCGCGACGATGGCTTCGGCCTCTTCAACCAAGGCGAGGCCGGTTGGCGTGAACTTTGGCGATCTATGGGACCTTTCAAACAGCGCGAGTTGCCATGACGCCTCTAGATTGCGCATCTGTTGACTGACGGCTGCCGCAGTCAGGTTTTCAGCCTCGGCAGCGGCACGAAAACTACCATGCCGGTGAATTGAGATAAGCGTGCGGAGTGCGCGCATGCTCATGTCTGTGCGCCTTCCTGACAACGACATACTATAATAATAGTAAAATATTTCTTAAGTATGAGTCAAAATGTTATCGTTTTTATCAAATAATGTTCATGTCTATGCTGGGCGCAATTCAATAATTTCCGACCGAGAAAACTGGAGTTGTTATGGTTGCCCCGAAAACAAATGACTACAAACTGATCGTTGCAAAACCTTTTTGCCCAAACCTTGGTGCAGAGATTTATGGTGTTGATCTCAGTCAGGACGTCCCAGACGATCAGTTCGCTGAAATCCAGGACGCTTTCCTGAAATATCAGGTCCTGTTTTTCAAAGACCAGAAGGAAATTCCACCGGAGCAACACGTGAAGTTTGGCAAGCGATTTGGTCCATTGCATGCACACCCGGCAGCACCCACCATGGTTGGCCATCCAGAGATTTTCGAGATCCATGCAACGAAAGACTCCAAAATTGCGAATGGCGAATTCTGGCACTCTGACGTTTCGTGCGACGAAACTCCGCCGCTTGGAACGATGCTTCAAATCCATATCGCACCGCCGTGTGGCGGCGACACGATGTTCAGCGATATGTACGCCGCCTACGACGACCTGTCAGAGCCGATCAAATCAATGCTAGAGGGCCTGTCTGCACTGCATAGCTCTGAGCATATCTACAAGGGCAGGTATAGTGATCGCGGTAGGCAAGACACTGACATCGACTGCCCGCAGGCCGTGCACCCGATCGTCCGGACCCATCCCGATACGGGCAGGAAGTCGTTGTTTGTGAACCGTACTTTCACAACAAAGATCCTGGGGTTGTCGGATCGTGAGAGCGAAGCCTTGCTTGCCCTGCTGTTTGAGCATGCAGAGCATATAAATTATCAGATCCGCTTTCGCTGGACACTGAACGACATGGCGTTCTGGGATAATCGGTGTTGCATGCACCGCGCGATTTGGGACTATTGGCCGGCGGAACGAAAGGGACGCCGCGTCACCGTCAAGGGTGACCGGCCCAGATAGGGATCGCCGGACTTACGGTCAGGCAGACAATCCACAAGTAGCAAGGACAACATGATGCGCGCGGCAGTGGTAAGAGACTTCAACGATGATCTCTCAATTGAAAAGGTCGATGATCCGGTATGCCCAGATAATGGTGTTGTGCTCGAGGTTGCTGCTTGCGGCGTCTGTCGCTCTGATTATCACGGGTGGACAGGTACGCACCCCAAGGTCCAGAACGGTTCAATCCTCGGGCACGAATACTGCGGGACAGTTGTCGAGGCAGGACCAAATGCACGGCATAAAATCGGCGACCGCCTGATCGCGCCCTTTATTCTCGGCTGCGGTAGCTGTGCTGCCTGCTATACCGGCGTGTCAAACACCTGCGCCCACCAAATTGTTCCCGGGTTTGGCACACCTGGCGCTTATGCCGAGTATGTAGCCGTACCGTTCGACCACAACCTCGTTCATCTTCCCGAGACAATATCACCCGCACTTGCGGCTGGTCTTGGCTGTCGCGTGACAACCGCATGGCACGCCCTCACGGATCGGGCAAATGTAAGGGCAGGAGAATGGGTGGCCATTCACGGAACAGGCGGGATCGGCCTTTCGGCATTGCTCTTGGCCAAGATGCTAGGGGCGCGGGTCGTGGTCGTCGATATTGTTGACGAAAAATTGGATCACGCCATGCAACATGGCGCGGATGCTACCGTGAATGCAGCGAAGGTTGATGCCGCGACAGCAATCCATGACATTACTGGTGGCGGCGCGCAGGTCTCACTGGAAGCGCTCGGGATCGCGGCGACCACGAACGCGTCAGTGGAATGTCTTGGCACCCTTGGGCGGCACGTTCAGATTGGCATGCCGTCTGGCAGCGGTTTTATGGAAGTGAACATGCGTGCCATCTATTCAAAGCAACTTGCGTTTTTCGGGACACGCGGGATGCCGTCTTGGAAATACCCGGATCTTTTGGGCATGATTGAGCGTGGGGATGTGGACATAAGCCCGATGGTTGCTAGAGAGATTTCTCTGTCCGGCGCGACCGATGAGTTGCGCGCAATGACAGGTCCAACGTCTCCGGGAACTGCGGTCATTACGGATTTCCAGCACTAGATGTGACAGTCCAAAGGTTCCGGCGCAAAAGCTGGACACCGCTTGTAGGCTGTTGTTGCGCGACACTGGGTCAATTTGCCTGCATGGAAGTCGCGAAGACGGCACTTTCGCCGTTATGGCGACTATTTGATATCGTCCTTGCCATCGAAGACGGTCCGTAGAGCGGCGAGATAGGCAATTGTCGAGTCTGTTTCGGAGGCAAGTCCCATTGCGGCAGTGTCGGTTACCGAAAGTCGCCCATCTCTATCGCGTATCAGCCAACCTTTGTCTTGCAGAATGCCAACTTTTCGACGGACGGTCTCACGGGGAATTCCTGAAAACTCAGCAACTGACTGGATGTTGATTGGATATTGGCTGGAATGTCTACTGTCACTGCTGGTCATTTCCTCAGCCGACACCAACTGAGGCTTCCATGTTTCCGGCCGAGTCCGGCCTCCGATCACGGCAAGCACTAGCATCAGGTCCAGATCACCATCGAAGCGCTCACGTAGCTGGATGAGCAGCTTGGTAAAGCCGGCAAGGTGCACAGGCCAAATCTTGTCGAAATTGTTTCGGATAAACTGACTATTGCCCAATTATTAATCGCCTCGTTTGTATATGCGCGCGGACGCTCATTTTGGGCGCGAACTCTGTTGCATGTCAAGCGGGGCCGCTTATCATTTGGAATATGCGGTGCTTCGGGGGGAGGGGGACGGCAGACATGATGTTCTTTCGTATCATTGATAGCGGCTCAATATCATTTTGGGTTTCGGGACCGGTCGGGCGTTTGCGTGCCAGAAGCTCTCACAACTCTTCATCGGCAAATTTGACAGCGACAGTGGCTGTTATGGCAACGCTCGCCGCGACTGCAACGCGAGCAGATGACAGTGATCCCATGCTCTTGCACAGCGCCGACGGACTGGAAGTTCGCACTCATTTTCAGTTCGGACTGAATGCTGTGGTGGAAAAAGAGCTGTTTTGGGACCTTGCTGGCGTAACAGCGCCGACCGCCCCGTTTGAACCAAATACCGAATGGCTGGAGGCCTATATCAAACCCGGCGTGAGTTTTGAATATGCGCTCGAGACAGGTGCAACGCTCTACGGAAAATTGTCAGCGGTTGCGTCATATACGCTGGGCACTGATGCGTTTGACACGGGCGATACAGGGGCCACAACGCTCGAAGAGGCCTATCTGGCCTTGCGTGGTGATCTGGCGAACGGGATGTCCTATGACGTTTCTTTGGGTCCGCGTGAATTGGTTTTGGGCACGGGAATGCTGGTTGCAAACGGCGCGACCAGCGGGTTCGAACGGGGGGCACTGAAATTTGGCCCGCGCAAGGCTTGGGAAAGTGCGGCGATCGCGCGGCTGTCCCAAGGAAGCCTTACGGGAACGGCCTTTTATCTGGACCCCAACGAGATGCCGTCGAAAGACGCAAACAACGAGATCGCTGGTATTGATCTGCGATATGCAGGTCCACAGGGCGGATACCTCGGCGCGACGTTTGTCGAAGTACTGAATTCAAAGTCACCCTATCCGCAAGCAAACCCTGGCTCGGCCCCACCGAGTGTGATCGATGGCGCGCGCGAAGGCACGACTGCCTTAAATATATATGGCAAGACAGATCCATTTTCAGGTGTGTTGGAGAACTGGACATTTACCGGCGATGTAGCCATCGAACGCAATGACGCAATTGATCTCGAAGCATGGGCGGGCCGCGTCACCGCGGGATATGCATGGCAAGAATTGCCGTGGTCGCCCTCACTGACGTACAGCTATCAGACCTTCTCGGGTGATGATCCGGAGACACCAGAGCTTGAGCGGTTTGATCCATTGTTCTATCAGGGGAGCCCGAGTGCATGGGCTACGGGATCAAAGTCTGCATCCACGTTCATCAACTCCAACGTAAATGCGCACGCGCTCACGTTGCGGGTCCAGCCCAGTCCGATGGATACGCTGACACTGCGCTATGCCCATATTCGCGCCAATGAACTCAACAGCCCCGTCCAGTTTGGTCAGGCAACCCGGGTTGATGAAACTGGGAGTGTCGTCGTTGGCGTCACAGACGCACACCTCGCGGATGATGTCTTCCTTGAATACAGCCGCATCATCAATCCCAATACTTTTCTAACGTCGGGAATTTCGGCCTCTTTCCCGGGCGAAGGTATTAAGAATGTGGCCGGCAATGACGCACCAACTTGGACAGGAGTATTCATCAATGTTGTCTTCAACTACTAAACTCATTGGATTGGCAGCGGGGGTAGCAATGGCTACAATGTCTTCAACGGGTGCATTTGCGCAAAGCACACCCCTGAGTGCGCAAGAATCTGATCCAAACGTGATGGGCTGGATGCAAGGCTTCCCGCCGCCTGACGACAAGATGATTACGCAACCTGACAGTGTCTACTTCAGTTTCCCAAGGCTGCGCTGGTCGGTCTGCCACTTGCGCGAATTCCTGCCCTCTGAGGAAATCAGCCGCGGTATTGGCGCGCCTGTGCCGCTGACCTATCCGTCGCCATCCGATTTTGCCGATATGCGCGCGCAGATTGATGCGCTGACATTCATGCCGCAGAACAGCGACACCGAAATGACCTGGGAAGAGTCGCTCTACGCCAACTACACCGACGGTATGTTGATCCTGCACAAAGGTGAGGTCGTTTACGAGCGCTACTTCGGATGCCTCGAAGAGGACGGCAAGCACGCGATCATGTCGATGACCAAGTCATTTACCGGTCTTTTGGCTGAGATCATGGTAGTTGAAGGCACGCTTGATGACACCGCATTGGTCAGCGACGTCATTCCCGAGATTGGAGACAGTGCTTTTGCGTCGGCCACGGTTCGTCAGGTCATGGATATGACCACAGGCGTGAAGTATTCCGAGAACTATTCCGATCCAAATGCTGATATCTGGGTCTATTCCGCCGCCGCTAGCCCGCTGCCCAAGCCAGCAGATTATGAAGGGCCCAATGGATATTGGGAATACCTGCAGCAGGTTGAACCCGAGGGAAACCATGGCGATGAGTTCCACTACAAGACAATCAATTCCGACATGCTCGGTTGGATCATCAGCCGCGTGTCGGGAAAATCCGTGACCGAGCTTGCGTCTGAACGGCTGTGGCGCCGGATGGGTGTTGAACAGGACGCGTATCAGCTGGTCGACGGCAAGGGCGTACCCTTTGCTGGCGGCGGAATTTCCGCAGGTCTGCGGGATCTTGGCCGGCTCGGCCAGTTGATGCTGAATGAGGGTGAGCTAAACGGAGAACGGCTGTTCCCTGCTGAAGTCGCGCAAAACATCAGCGCCGGTGGCGACCGCTCCAAGTTTGGCACAGGCTTCCCGACTTTTGGTGCGGGCAGCTATACCAGCCAGTGGTGGGTGTTTCATAATGACCATGGTGCCTATGCCGCACGCGGTGTGCACGGTCAGACGATCTATGTTGACCCGACTGCAGAGATGGTGCTGGTGCGTTTGTCCTCTTTCCCGCAAGCGCCGAATGGGCTGATCGACCCGACCTCGCTGCCGGCCTACCAAGCTGTCGCCGAATTCTTGATGTCGCAGGAGTAATGGCGCCAGTTGCCGAAAGTCATGGCAGCTTGTTAACCATTGCCAAAAAGCGCGCGGGCCCATTTCGCCTGCGCGCAGTTATCAGGCCAATCACCGTTTGGTGGCGTTTCAGCGTTGCGATCGCGCGAACGGCCCAAGCGACCAACGCAGATGTTCTTCATCGCAGGCTTTTACCACCGCGCGCCACGACAACAGAAATGTCGTGCCGGCACGTCGCCGTGAACCGCCCGCCGGATGCGATCATGGATGAAACCGAACAGGGATCACCGGTTCCGCCGCAAGACATGGTGGCGTGTCGTCACAAGATTTTCTGCCGCACACCATCCGGGCCGGAGGAGAGTGTCCCCAGACAGGGCCGCAGATTTATGTCGAGGAGGTGGAGATGACTGTAGATACTTCACAACAAGGATCGGGATTGCAGCGATTGGACAAAGCGGCATTCGGCCTCATCTACGGCGCGATCATGGTTCTGAGTATCCTGTTGGCGGCCGGTGATCATCCAGATACGCCGATAAAGACAGCAGTCGTCCTTTTCGGGTCTGTTCTGGCAATCACGCTGGCAAAAGCCTTTGCCGAACTGATGGCAAATGCGCTTCAAACCAAAGAGCGCGTAACGCGAATTGCGTGGCATGCAGCTTGGCATCATAGCAGTCCCACGCTGGCCGTAGCGAATGTGCCTACGTTGTTCTTTCTTGCGGCTTCTGTGGGGTGGCTGAGTGCGCAGACTGCTGTCTTCCTGTCACAAGGCCTTTGCGTGGCGCTGCTGATGATCCTTGGATTGCGGGTTGGCTGGGTCATCGACGGACGCGTCATGCCAGCGGTTCTGGGTGGCGTCTTTGCAGGGTCGGCGGGCTTGGCTCTCGCTGTTCTGAAATTGGTAATCCATTGAAGTCGTTGCGCTCATTCCTCTATGCGGCAATGGCGCTACAACTGATCGCATGCACCTATGTGCCGTTTGATGTGCAGCGCGAAGTTTCTAGCGCAATCTCGCCCGAAGGCACGCGTGCGGCCCTCACAGCCACGCGATTGACGGGTGGTGGTGAGGAGGATGTCATTCTTGCGCCTCTGGCCGATGGAAACGACGCACTTGGCGCGCGACTTGGCATGATAGAGAGCGCCGAACGCTCGATAGATATCAAGACTTTCCTGATCAAGCCTGACATCGCAGGCACATTGGTCTGGCTTAAACTCTATGAGGCAGCAGAGCGTGGCGTGCGTATTCGGCTGCTTTTTGATGATGTCTTTACCAGCGCCAGAGACGAGCAGATCGCAACGCTTGACGCGCATCCCAATGTTGAAATCCGCGTCTTCAACCCTTTGTCGCGGAACAGCGTTTTAGCAGTGAACTTTCTGCTGGATTTCGGACGCGTGAACCGGCGGATGCACAACAAGGCATTTATCACTGACGGGTCATTCGCGATTATTGGCGGCCGGAACTACGCGGACGAATATTTCCAGATTGGCATAGATCATGAATTCGCGGATTTTGATCTTTTCGTGGCAGGGGAACCCGTGCGCGAACTCTCTTCCGCTTTTGATCTCTATTGGAACGATCCGTGGACTGTGTCGCTTTCGTCGTTCGCATCGTCAAACGATTTCCCAGCGGCGCAAGCTTTGCAGGCCTTTAGGGAAAGGGCAGACACGGATGAAGCCAAAATTTACCAACGCGCAATCGCATCTGGCTATCTTGCGGATCTAAGGGCGGGACGCGTGCCACTTTTTGAAGGCAGGGCGCGCGTTGTCGTCGATGATCCGGACAAACTTCGCGCACCTCCCGGGGTTGGTCCCTTTGCGGTTGGCAACGCCCTTTTGCAAACCATCAATCTGGCGCAGCAAGATGTTCTTGTGATGACACCCTATTTCGTACCCGAGGAATACGGCGCGTTGTTTTTTGAAGACCTTGTGGCGCGTGGGGTTCGTGTGCGTATTGCGACGAATTCGCTTGCCTCAACCAATCATGCCTATGTTCACGGCGCATATGCGCGGTACCGTGACAGGTTGTCAGCAGCAGGCGTTGAATTTATCGAGGCCCGCGCCGATGCTGCAATTCTGACCGGCTCTGCCGATGCGCCGCTTACCATGCACACCAAGCTTGTGATCGTGGATGACCGGTATCTTTTTGTCGGGTCGCCGAACTTTGATCCCAGATCTATCCGCCAGAATGCCGAGGTCGGAATGGTGATCGACAGCCCTGATCTGGCCTTGAGTATCCGTGAACGGGTTGACGAGATCGCCAAGGACTATGCCTTTCGCTATGAGACAGATTCAAACGGCGCCGCGATCTGGCGGTATGACGGTACACGACAGCAAGAGGTCTTCACACGTG
Source organism: Yoonia sp. R78084 (assembly GCF_044595625.1). NCBI lineage: Bacteria > Pseudomonadati > Pseudomonadota > Alphaproteobacteria > Rhodobacterales > Paracoccaceae > Yoonia > Yoonia sp. R78084. The sequence continues at coordinate 1,425,687 of NZ_CP138993.1, read as the reverse complement.
AACCGCTGGCAAGCTTTTGGCAAACATTGATAGCGACCGTCGCGGGCCTCTTGCCGATTGAAAGCCAACTTTGACGGTCATTCATAGAAAGACGCTTTCGGGATGTATTGCACCCAAGGATAAGTACCAGCCGCAACCAGCTCTGAACCTTTTGCAGCGCGCCAATCAAACAACGCGGCACCAATGTGAAGCGATACATCGTTGCCCGCTTCGCCCAGGCCTGACGGGTTGTTTGCGCCATGTTACCTCTCAGGGACCGGGGGATTGAAGGAATGATATGTGCTCTGTGCGCATACTGGTGTCGTTAAAGATGTTCATTTGCAGTACAGTAGGCCAATATTCCCGTAACGCTGGCATATCTATGGGGAGATCGTCACTATGAACCTCGTTGCGCGGGCGATCGGCCCCTTTTCAATTCCGTGTTTTTTGATCGGCGTTTTGTTTTTTGCGGCCTCCCTGACACCATCGCTCATTCCGCGGAATCCTGAAGTGCAGGGCATTTTGGGCGGACTGGTTACAGCCTTGGGCTATCTATTGGGGCAATTCATTGCACTCGTGTGGCGCGCCTTGGACATGCCGGGATTGCCGAAGCGTCTGGCGCGGGGCGTGACCTTGCTTGCCGCAGTTTTGATTGTCGTTTTCTTCCTTTGGGTGCTCAGTTCAAGCCTGATTTGGCAAAACGACCTGCGCGAAAAAATGGGAATGGCACCCGCTGATGCGCTGAACCTCGTCAGAATTCTTGTTTTTGCGGCGCTGACGTTCGCCTTGGTCTTTGCCATGGGACGGATCGTTGCATCCTTCTTCCGGCTTGTGCGCGCAAGGCTCTATCGCGTGATGCCGCCACGGCGGGCAAATGTCGTCGGGTTGATTGTGGTTGCTGTGGTTTTGGTCGTGGTCACGCGGGACGGGATTCTTGATCGTGTGATTGCAGGACTTGATACCAGCTATGAGACCGCACAAGCCCTGTTTGAAGACGCACCACCCGCGCCAACCGACGCATGGAAAACCGGTAGCGATGCCTCGCTGATCGAATGGTCGGAGATCGGCTCGCCGGGGCGCGACTTCATCACCTCCGGACCGGACGCAGATGCGATTTCGGCGTTTACAGGGCGACCAGCGCTTGACCCGATCCGTGTCTATGTCGGCCGGGCGAACGGCGAAACACCTCTGGAGCGTGCCGAGCTTGCACTTGCAGAACTCAAGCGGCAAGGCGCTTTTGAACGAAGTGTTCTGATTATTGCGAGCCCTACAGGCACCGGTTGGATGGACCCTGGCTCGCACGATCCTGTTGAATATATGCATAATGGCGACATCGCCACGGTTGCAGCACAGTATTCATACCTTCAATCGCCACTGGCACTGGTTCTTGAAACCAATACCGGCCTGGAACAGGCTACCGCCTTGCAGGATGTGGTTCACGGCTATTGGAAGACACTGCCGAAGAACTCACGTCCCCGTATCTATGCGCACGGACTCAGCCTTGGTGCGTGGTCGTCCATGCATGCAACGAACCTGTTCCGCTTGCTGGATGACCCAATCGACGGAGCCTTCTGGGCGGGGCCGCCATTCCCCTCAAATTTCTGGAACTATGTACAGAACCAACGCGCCACTGGAAGCCCGTGGGTTTTGCCCAAAATCGGCGATGGATCATTGATACGCTATGCCTCGCATACGGCGGATGCATCTGAAGCGGTGGCAGAGTGGGGGGATATGCGGATTGTCTTCCTGCAGTACTCCAGTGATCCGGTGGTCTTCTACGATCCTGCTTCAATCTGGCGTGCGCCACCTTGGATGCGCGACCCGCCAGCCGAAGATATGTCCGAGCATTTCTTCTTCATGCCCGTCGTTTCGCAGTTTCAGCTTGCGCTTGATATGGCCTTGTCGTTCGGGTCACCCCCGGGACACGGGCACGCCTATTACGCGCAGGACTACATTGCCCCGTGGATACAGGTGACAAACCCAGAGGGATGGACCGATAGCGATACCAGACGGCTGAAAGCGCATTGCGACGTTGGATTTCAGTCCGGATGCTCGAATGATCTGCGCTAGTGGCGTTTCAAAGCAATTGTCCGACCAAAAACGCAAACTACTCCGGCCGCTGCGTGAAGTGCATTATGGCAGTGCCACCTGCATCCATAAAGACGAGCCCTGTCCGGTATCGCACATAGCTGGCCACGCGCGGTAAAGCCTCCAAGACACTTCTTTCAAGCGTCTCAACCGCGTCAGGGCAAGCCATCATCGTTCCTGCAAAATTTGCCGGAAATGAAATCTCGCGATCAAGTCGCAGTAATCGCCCCACGAAACGATTGCAGCCACCGAAAAGCGCAAAGTTCATTTCATCGTCAATGATAAGGGTTGCAGGGTCATCGTTCGACCACGGCTCACCTGCAACTTCGGTGACCGCCCATTCAACCCCTGAGATACGCTGCCGGGTAGGAGAGGCTGCTTCAGCTTCATCAATCGCGGAGAGGATCATCTGCAATGGTGCGTCCTGGGAAGCCGACAAAGGATCATACCTTTCAGTGCTCCGGAAAATCTGGACATCGCCAGACCAGATTGATGCTGCCAAAGAATACACGCCCTCCGGGTCAATTAGGTCCGCATCATAGTGCAGCATCATTTGCATAGGTACGCCAGTCATCCGGTATCGCTGCGATGCAAGCGTTTTCCCTGCTGCATCAGCGCGTGAAACATCAAACAATTCTAAATGAAGCTCAGCAAGAGGGGGAAGCGCGATGCGCTCCCGATATGAGACTTCGACTTCAATGGTCGTCTGGGCATATGCGAAGTTGATCGGCATGAAGAAACAAAAGAAAAAAGTGAGGCTCTGAATGACTCGCCGCATATCCACTCTCCTGTGCTTTTAGGGCACTCGTCGTTGACCGCCAGAACCAGATTTTCCTGCCCAGTGACTTGGACGAAGAAACGCTTGTGGCGGGAACTGAGTATGTCGAAAGTGTAACTCCATAGACGAACAGTGCAAGTGCGGGCTTTTTCGACCAAGAACTCTTTCTCGCCTGATCCACAAAGACTGATTTGCCAACAAGGTTGTTGCGTCGAGTCTGGGTCAGGGCTTCAAGATAGGTTAGCGAACCGGACCGTCGTCCCTTTGAGAAGTAATCGAACCCTCAGAAATGTTCCAAAACTCACATCGGGTCTTCTTTCATGAAGCTACAGTGCAGCGTTGAAGGCATGGGAAATGTTGCTAAGGGCCGAAGTGACCGAATAGTGGCCCAAAGTTCGCGCCTCTGCAAAGCCAGCTTCTTGCGCATTGCCACCATTCGAGCTGAGTGCATTATCAGCCGGACTGGCCTCAAGCAGCCGTCGCAATGAGCGTCGCGCATGCGTATGCGTTCATCATCGTTATTCGAACTGATAGGTCAGCCTTACCCCCACGGTCTCTAACCCCGGGTTCACCTCGGACAGATTGGCGTTCGAGCGGTGGTCTAGAAAGACCGAGAGACTGCCGACATCACCGAATTTGACACCAGCGCCAACCGATCCGCGCCATTGGAGCGGAAAGCCAAGGTCGGGGCCGTCACTTTGCAGGTAAATTCCGGGCATCACGGAGGCCTCGATATAGATCGGGCTGTCGCTGATGCGTTCGCTGGACCATTTGGCACCGGCACCGAACCATAGATCGTTGTCACTGGTGAGGCTGGCACCCACCGTCGGTTGGAACGCGCCAATGCGCTTGGGAAGATCGTAGCTGATGAACACCTCGTCGCCGATCACCTCTTCCTGAAAATAGGTATCACCGTATTGCAGGTTGATACGTGCCGGCTCCTCGCTTTGCTGAAAGCAATCTGTCGGGCAATCGTTCAGGTAGGTGTCGGTTGCGCTTACGATGATAAAAATCCAGGCAAACGTACTATCAGCCATTTGGGTCCTCACTGTCGGGTGCGATCAGGCCGAGCCCGCGCAGGTAGATGCCGATTCCTGTTTCAAGCAGGTCTTCGGGGGGAAAGGGGCTTTTGGTGCCGGGGCTGGCACGCGCAAAAAGCTCGACTACGCCATGTGACAGGGCCCAGATATGGGCGCTGAACATCTGGGGCGGCGGGCGCTTTTCGGCCGGAATATGTTGCGACAATTGTTCTGCCGCTTTTTCCAGAACGCCCATCGCGCGGGTGGCGACGGCATGCAGTTCGGATGAGCGGTTTATCGAAATGCCACTCTCGAACATCGCGATGTAGTGGCCGGGATATTTGCGCGCAAAGGCCAGATAGGCCCGTCCCGTGGCCTCGAACGCCTTCAGCGCCGAGGGTTGGCCATCGCCATAGGCGTATTCCATCAGATCGCCGAACATCTCGTAGCCTTGCAGCGCGGCCGCCGCGATCAGATCCTCGCGGCCCTCAAAATGGCGGTAGACGGCAGCAGGGGTCACACCGGCCTCGCGCGCCGCCTCGGACAGGGTAAACCCCGTCGGGCCGCGCTTTTCGATCAGCGTCAGACAGCCGTCGATCAGCGCCTCGCGCAGATTGCCGTGATGATACCCGCGTTTAGCCATGCCAGAGGTCAGGCCCCCCCAGGATCTTGTCGTCTGTGGGGGTGACGGCTGTCTCGTCCTTCATCGGGTAATCAAGCTGGCCCAACAGATGCCGGATCACCTGCACGCGTGCGCGGCGCTTGTCGTCTGAGCGGACAATCGTCCAGGGTGCATGCGCGGTATGGGTGCGCTCAAGCGTCTCCGCGATCGCGGCGGTGTAGGCGTCCCATTTGCTGAGGCCTTCGACGTCGATCCAGCTGAGCTTCCATTGTTTCAGCGGGTCTTTCTCGCGGTCAAGAAAGCGTTTGAGCTGTGTGGCACGCCCGACATTGAGCCAGATTTTGACCAGTGTGATCCCTTCATGGACCAGCATGTCTTCAAACTCGGGGACCTGCGCGAACCAGCGTTCACGCTGTTCCGGTGTGCAAAAGCCGAAAACATGTTCAACGACGCCGCGATTGTACCAGCTGCGGTCAAAGATCGTGATTTCACCTTTCGCGGGCAGATGGGCGATGTAGCGTTGGAAATACCATTGCGCGGCTTCCACGTCAGTTGGCTTGGAGAGTGCGACCAGTTTCGCGCCACGCGGATTAAGGTTCTCGCGCAAGCGTTTGATTGTGCCACCTTTTCCGGCTGCGTCACGCCCTTCAAAAACCACCGCGATCCGGCGTCCCGTTTCGCGCGCCCATGCCTGCATCCGGACCAGTTCGATTTGCAGGGCTGCCAGTTCGGCCTCGTATTCGCTGCGCTTCCAGCGGTCCTGATAGGGAAAGGCAGGGTTGATGATGTCATCCTTGTCGGCGGCTACAACCGCGTCACGCACGTCCGCAGGGGCATCTTCAGTAAAATAGCGGCTGATCCCGCCATCAAAAGGTAAATCCATGAAAACTCTCCCGAACCTCGCACGCCATATATGGGGGTTTGTGTCCAGAAGCGCAATTCGGCTTTCTGCGCATAGTGCCGGCTAGGGCTGGATACCCGCGCGCAGTGCTGCGCGGTCAATTGCGCTGATCGCGGCAAGCGGGTGCGCATGGTGTGGCATATGACCCACGCCGGGCAGGCGGGTTGTGTTCACTTGCGGGACGATTTTCGCGATCTCTTCGGCATGAATGTGGATCGGCACGGTTGTGTCTTCCTCGCCATGCAATATCTCAATCGGCAGCGTCAGCTCCCGATACCGCTGGGAGAGTTGCACCACATGCGGGCGCGATGTGTTCACCTGCCGCGTATTGGCGCGCATGCTGGATTGCCGCAGCGTCAGCCCGGCGCCGATGTAGTCTGCATAGCCTGCAGGCGCGCTCTGCGGGGCAAAGGTCGCTTCAATGCTGCTATCCACCACCGAAGGCGGCACAAAGGCCGAGATTGCCGGGATTGTGATGACACCGCCAAAGGCGCTGCCATTGACGGTATAGTATCTGTCCAACCCGCCTGGCCAGGGCATGGTGACGCCGGCAAAGGACACGATTGCCGAAGCATTCGCTGGGCTATCTTGATCCAAACCAGCAACGGCCCAGGCATAGGTCACGATCCCGCCAAAGCTGTGCCCTGCCACAATCGGATCTGTGATCCCGAGTTTTTCCGCGGCTTCACGCAGCATGGCCGCTTGCGCCTGCGGGCTGTCGCCCTCGGTCGCGGTCAGACCAGTGGCAATGCCGGGCACCCTGTCGGTATATCCCAATCCGGGGCGATCAAAGGCTGTGACCGTATAACGGTCTGTCAGCCGGTTCATCAGATCAAAGGTCCATTCGCGCAGGTTACCACCCGCACCATGCAACAGCACCAGATGCGGCCCGCTGCCGTCCTGGACGTAATGCACCTGTCCGCCGGTGACATCGACGAACTGACCCAGCGGCGGGTATTGCGTGGTTGCCTGCGCGGCGCGGTATTGCGAGATCACGGCGGTTGCGAGCGCTGTTACACCGAGAATGACGGAAAGGGTTTTAACTGCCAATTTTATCCAACTCAAAATGGGTGGTCTGGTAAATTTCGTTTATCCAGTTTCCATATAGGAGATGCGCGTGACTTCTCCACCTATTTTGAGGTTGTTTCGTAGGGTCATCACCCGGATAGTAATTCATAGGCACATTGATCGGCGTGCCATTGCTGATATCGCGGTCATATTCCTGCTTGAGCGTGCCGCTATCATATTCAAAATGATTGAAAATATAGAGCGCGCGATGTGCCGGGTCCTCGACAAGGGCAGGACCCGCGTCATCGCTGGTAATCAGCGTCTTCAGGCCGCCCGCGGCGTCGATTTCATCCTGACGCATCTCTGTCCAGCGGCTGACAGGGATCACGCAATCATCCGAGAACCCGCGCAAATAAGGTGAGGCAGGATCGGTGACATGGTGACGAAAACAGCCAAAGGCTTTGTGATCCAAGAGATGTTTCTGCACACCGTGGAAATAATTGATCATCGCCATCCCGCCCCAGCAAACGCCGAAGGTGGAATGCACATTGCTCTGGGTCCAGTCGAACACTTGTGTCAGTTCGTCCCAATAGGTCACATCATGGAACGGCAGGTGCTCGATCGGGGCGCCTGTGATGATCAGCCCGTCGAATTTCTCGTCCTTTACCTCTGAAAACGGGCGATAGAATTCTTCCATATGCTCGGCGGCGGTGTTCTTGGTCTGGTGCTCGGACATCCGCACAAGTGACAATTCAATCTGCAAAGGTGTTGCCCCGATCAGACGCGCGAACTGGTTCTCGGTCTGGATCTTTTTCGGCATCAGGTTCAGCAATGCAATCCGCAGCGGGCGGATGTCCTGACGGGAGGCAGTGTCTTCATCAAGCACCATAACGCCTTCGTTCGACAGAACGTTATAGGCGGGCAGGGCACTGGGCAGTTTAATAGGCATTGTTCACATCCAAGATAAGATGGCAGAGATAGGCGGCTTAGCCGCGCATCTCAAGAGCGTCAGCGATCATGCTGACAAAGCCCTCCGTATCCTTGACCTTCTCAACGGCATGTTGCGGGACGGTGATGCCCCATTTGTCCGCCATCGCCTGATAGCGCGGCTGGCGGTGCGCCAGTGCCTTGGCAAAGGCCCAACGGATGAAATCATCGGGGTTCACCTTGTCAGGGGCCACGTTGAATTCGATCAGATAGGCGTTCCATGTCTCCAACAGGAAGGCCGGATCATAGGACATCGGCTTGGGTTCGCGATCAAAGCGCCGGATCAGTTCAGCGGTATGCTCGTCGGTGCCCTTAATCCAGACCATCAGCGTCTTTGCGGCCAGATCGGTCATGATCGGATCATCGGGATCGTTCACATCGACCCATTCACAGATGGATCCGCCCGTGTCGCAGACAAAGTGCGGGTATTGATAAAGCCTGCTGGAGCGTTCGATGAAATGGCCCGTGTCATGCAGTGCGGCGATTTCAGCCTGCTGAAACTGGTCCTGACGGCGGGTGTACTCATCCCAAGGCAGGCCACCCAAATCAGGGTCACCCGGTTTGCCCAGATAGGATGACATCGGCCGCAGATCGTTGAATGAGATATTCGAGCCGATATAGATGCTGTCCGAGCGCAGGAGATCGCGCAGGAAGGGCACCTTCATGGCTTCGCGCTTGGCGTTATCCGCAATCAGCTCGCCCATGTACCGGGTCCCGATCCGGTAATCGATCGAGTAGTGAAACCAGTCACCTGTGCTGCGCAGCATGTTCGACAGATAGGTCTTGCCCAGACCGGACATGGCAAACAGCAGAACACGTTTTTGGGGGGCGTTACGCCACTCGGATGCGGATGTGTAAATCATGGCGCTTTGGGTAACGGTGTAGACAAAAATCCGCCAGTGATTTTTTCATTGGCATCTTTTTATCCACGGTTGGTGACTTCATCACTGATGCGGGCCAATAAGCGCGGTAGTCAGGCCCCGACGGTTTTCAAACACAGGATGAACCCCATGGCATATACCGAGAAATTTCAGGCGATGGCTGATGCCGCCCGCGCGCAGGTCGAAGAAGTCAAACCCGAAGATGTGGATGCGCTGATCGCGGCAGGTGCGGTGGCGCTCGATATTCGGGACAAGGAAGAGCATGACGCCTATCACATCCCCGGTTCGATCAATATCAGCCGCGGGAAGCTGGAGATGAATGTCGAAGGCGAAATCAGTGACCTCGACACCACCATCCTGTGCTATTGCAACGCCTATAACCGTGGTGCGCTCTCGGCGGCAACGCTGAAAAACATGGGTTATCGCAACGCCAAGTTCATCGCAGGCGGCTTGGGCGCTTACCGCAAACTCTAGACTTATCAGGTGCGGGCGGACCATTTGGTCCGCCCAAAGCCGTTACGCCAGAACGCCGGGCCAGTTGGCATCTGCCGCCGCGATATGGCCGGGAATATCGCGTTCCCAACGGCGGCGCACGCTGGTTGAGAAATTCAGGTAAAGCTTGTCGTCCACGATCGACCATGCCTCGGGCACAGTCGGTGCCGTATAGCCTTGGCTGACCGCATAGGCGCAATAACCGCCGTATTGCGGCGCATAACGGGCAGGATCAGCGGCAAATGCATCGCGGTTCTCGGCTGATGCGAAGAGCCATGTCGCACCCATATAATCAAACGTGATCTCGGGATTGCCCGCAACGGGGGCGCCTTGGGTGAAGTACCCGACAACATCAGAGCCATCCACGGCAATGCCGTTCTCGGCATAAACCTCGGGGGTGGCCGCCATGGCGCGGGGGGCAAAGGCGGCGAATGCGGGGGCAGCGATGGCTGCCGTCAAAAGGTGGCGTCGTGTGATCGTCATTGCGGGTATCCTCATGCTGAACTGGCATTTCCAATCCCAATAGGGGCATGTCGCCGCGCAAAAGCTAGGGGGCACACAGACATGTGACCTTTCGTTGCAAAATGCGCGATGTGTAATGTGGGCGTCTTAGGCGCCGCGCCAGATCCAGCCGCCACCCAGCACGCGTGTGCTGTCGGGGTCATAAAACACGCAGGCCTGTCCGGGCGAGACGCCTTGTTCGGCCACCAGCAGTTCCACCTCGGCTTCTGTCTCGGAGACCGGGCGCAACACCGCATCCGTTGGCGGACGGGTAGAGCGCACGCGCACCGCGATCTGGCGTTCTCCTATATCCATCAGGTTCCCGCCACCGATCCAGTTGATTTCACGGATCGGCACGCGGCGGGTGGCCAGCAGGTCTTTGGGGCCCACGACAACCTGCTTTTTGTCGACATCCAGTTTGACCACATAAAGCGGATCGGCAAGCCCGCCGATCCCCAGACCACGCCGTTGTCCGATGGTGTAGTGGATCACGCCCTTATGGGTGCCCAGTACATTGCCTTCAGTATCCACAATGTCACCCGGTGCCGCGGCACCCGGGCGCAGCTTCTCGATCACTGCCGCATAGTCACCATTGGGCACAAAGCAGATATCCTGACTGTCGGGTTTATCCGCCACGCTCAGCCCGTATTTGCCGGCAAGCGCGCGTGTTTCTTCCTTGGACGCATGATGTCCCAGCGGGAAGCGCAGGTAATCCAGCTGTTCCTGCGTCGTCGAGAACAGAAAATAGCTCTGGTCCTTGGTCGGATCCGCGGCGGCATGCAGTTCGGCCCCTTCAGCGCCCATTTTGCGCTGGATATAATGGCCGGTTGCCATGCAGTCGGCGTCAAGGTCCTTGGCGGTTTCCAGCAGGTCCTTGAATTTCACCCGTTCGTTGCAGCGGATGCAGGGCACGGGGGTGGCACCGCCCAGATAGCTGTCGGCGAATTCGTCCATCACCGCTTCGCGGAAGGTATTCTCGTAATCAAGCACGTAATGCGGGAAACCCATTTCTTCGGCCACACGGCGTGCGTCATGGATATCGCGGCCCGCGCAGCAGGCACCCTTTTTGGCCAAAGCCGCGCCATGGTCATAAAGTTGCAGGGTCACACCCACCACATCATAGCCCTCTTCGGCCAGTTTGGCGGCCACGACAGAGCTGTCGACGCCGCCGGACATGGCAACAACGACGCGCGTCTGTGCGGGCGGCTTAGCAAAGCCGAGCGAATTAAGCGGCGAATCAAGTGACATAGGGTGTTCCGGAAGCTTCGTTTACAGAGATAAATATAGGAAAATGCGATACACTCTCAAGGCCCCCCTATACCACTCATTAAACACTTCACCGGATATTTACCCCCGGAGTGACACAAAGGGGTGCAAATATGTACATTCGTAAAATCGAAGGACCAAGATCGGTAACCTTGCCTGATGGAACAGTGATGACGCGGGCGGACCTGCCCAGTCATAAAACAAGGCGCTGGGTTGCGTCACGCAAAGCCGCGGTGGTGCGGGCTGTGGGTGCGGGGCTGATCACACGCAAAGAAGCATTGGAAACCTACGCGCTTTCAGAAGACGAGTTTTCTGAGTGGGAGACAGCCGTGGACCAGCACGGAGAGGCGGCGTTGAAGGCCACGGCATTACAGCGCTATAGACAACTATAGGTTGTTTTTAGTAAAGGTACGGTGGGGGTAACGGCTAATTAACCTTTATTGGTTTAATTGAAGGCTACCGAACTCATAGCGGAGAACTGCCATGCGAGTCTTGCTGGTTGAAGACGACCACACAACGTCCAAAAGCATCGAATTGATGCTGACCCACGCCAATCTGAATGTGTACGCAACAGACATGGGGGAGGAAGGGATCGATCTGGCAAAGCTCTATGATTATGACCTGATTCTTCTGGACATCAATCTGCCAGATATGAACGGGCATGAGGTTTTGCGCCAGCTTCGGTTAAGCCGCATTGATACGCCTATATTGATCCTTTCAGGGGACGATGGGACAGAAAGCAAGCTAAAAGGCTTCGGTTTTGGTGCAGATGACTATCTGACAAAACCCTTCCACCGCGAAGAACTCGTGGCGCGTATTCATGCAATTATCCGGCGGTCCAAGGGACACGCGCAATCCATCATCAAAACCGGTCAGATTGCGGTGAACCTGGATGCCAAAACGGTTGAGGTCGAAGGCAGCACCGTGCATCTGACGGGCAAGGAATACCAGATGCTCGAACTTCTGAGCCTGCGCAAGGGTACAACCCTGACGAAAGAGATGTTTTTGAACCATCTATACGGCGGGATGGATGAACCCGAACTGAAGATCATTGATGTGTTCATCTGCAAACTGCGCAAAAAGCTCAGTGAAGCCACCAACGGTGACAATTATATCGAAACGGTCTGGGGGCGGGGTTACGTCCTGCGTGATCCGGACCCTGTTGCGTCCCATGCACCGATAGCAATCGGGGCGTAGGGTCCGGTCTGTTCTCTGCGCTCCGTCCCCGCTCATCCAGCACTGGACGCCGCTGTGCAGCCCGCCTAATTATGACGCACATCCCCCGTCACGGGGCGTCATTGGGTGGGGGGCCGGCATGGTTCAAGAGACAGCGCAACATCCGGAAACAGGCGACACACCCGTTGCGCAGCTCACCACAGCACAGGCGCGCGCAGAATTGGCTTGGCTGGCCGAACAGATCGCGGCGGCAAATACGGCCTATCACCGCGATGATGCGCCCGAGATCAGTGATGCAGATTATGATGCGTTAAAACAAAGAAACGCCGCGATTGAAGCGCATTTCCCGTCACTCAAACGCGCCGACAGCCCCAGTGATGTTGTTGGTGCCGAAGTCGCCGAAGGTTTCGGGAAAGTCCGCCACGCAGTGCGGATGTTGTCCCTTGGCAATGCCTTTGCGGATGAAGATGTGCACGAATTCGATACGCGCATTCGCAAATACCTCGGTTTGGATGCGGACACTGCATTGCGCTACACGGCCGAGCCAAAGATCGACGGTCTGTCACTTTCGTTGCGCTATGAAAACGGCGTGTTGATGCAGGCCGCAACACGTGGTGATGGCGAAACGGGTGAAAACGTGACCGCCAACGCCCGCACAATTGCCGATATTCCGAGCAAGATCACCGACGCGCCCGCCGTGCTCGAGGTGCGCGGTGAAGTCTACATGAGCCACGATGACTTTGCCGCACTCAACGCACGTCAGTCAGAGAGTGGCGGTAAGAAATTCGCAAATCCGCGCAACGCTGCCGCCGGATCATTGCGGCAACTGGACGCCGAAATCACAAAATCTCGGCCGTTGCGTTTCTTTGCCTACGCATGGGGTGAACTCTCGGCGCCTTTGGGTGACACGCAATCTGATGCAATCGCGCAACTGGCGTCTTTCGGTTTCGTCACGAACCCTTTGACGCGCACCTGCGACAGCCCCGACGAGTTGTTGCAACACTACAAAACGATCGAGGCGCAACGCGCAACGCTCGGCTATGACATCGACGGCGTGGTCTATAAGGTCGATGACCTCGCGCTGCAAAAACGCCTGGGATTCCGCTCAACGACCCCCCGTTGGGCGATTGCGCATAAATTCCCCGCCGAACTGGCCTGGACAAGACTGGAAGCCATCGACATCCAGGTGGGCCGCACCGGCGCGTTGTCACCCGTCGCACGACTGCAACCCGTCACCGTTGGCGGCGTGGTGGTGTCGAACGCCACGCTGCATAATGAAGACTATATCGCGGGGCGTGACGGGAACGGCGCACCGATCCGCGAGGGCCGTGATATCCGTGTGGGTGACTGGGTTCAGGTGTATCGCGCCGGTGATGTGATCCCGAAAATCAGTGACGTGGATCTGGCGCGCCGCCCTGAAGATGCGGTAGCCTATGTGATGCCGAAAACCTGTCCGGAATGTGGGTCGGATGCGATCCGCGAAGAGGGCGACGCCGTGCGCCGTTGCACCGGCGGCATCATCTGCCCTGCGCAAGCCGTTGAAAAGCTGAAGCATTTCGTCTCGCGCGCTGCCTTTGACATCGAGGGGCTTGGTGCCAAGCAGGTCGAGCAGTTCTACGCGGACGGCTGGATCACCACGCCTGCCGATATTTTCACCCTGCGTGCGCGCTATGGCACAGGGGTGCAGCAACTCAAAAACCGCGAGGGCTGGGGTGAAAAAAGCGCCAGCAATCTCTTTGATGCCATTGACGAGAAACGTGAAATTTCGCTCGCGCGCGTGATTTTCTCGCTCGGCATCCGGCATGTGGGCGAAAACAGCGCGGCCCTTTTGGCCAACCACTACACGTCTTGGGATGCGTTCGAGCAGGCCATGACCACTGCGGAAATCGGCGCGGGCGCTGCCTGGGAAGACCTGATCGGGATCGACGGTGTAGGCACTGTGATGGCCACATCGCTGGTGACGACCATGCAACAAGAGGCCGAGCGCGCGTCAATTAACCGTCTGATCGCAGAGCTTTCCGTGCAGGATGCAGAGGCGCGGGCCACCGATAGCCCGGTTGCGGGCAAGACTGTGGTCTTTACGGGCACACTCGAACGCATGACGCGGGCCGAGGCAAAAGCGCGCGCCGAAAGCCTTGGCGCCAAGGTGTCCGGCTCGGTCAGCGCAAAAACCGACATCCTGATCGCGGGGCCCGGTGCCGGGTCAAAGGCCAAGAAAGCGGCTGATCTTGGCGTCGAGACAATGGACGAAGACGCCTGGCTTGCCCTGATCGGCGACGCATGAGCGGGCGCCCCGAAATCCTTTTTCCGCTGTTCGCAGAACTGACGAAGCTTGACGGGATCGGCCCCAAATCGGCGCAAATCCTTGAGGCTGTGGGCATCGCCAAGCCGCTTGATATCCTGATGACATTGCCCGCCTCAGGCGTGGACCGGCACAGACGGGCCAGCATCCGTGAGATTGTGCCGCCCTCTGTCGCCACTGTCGAAGTGACGGTGGGCGAGCACCATCCGCCGCGCACGCGGGGGCGGCCTTACCGTGTGCACGTTGAAGATGCGGAAACCTCGTTTCAACTGGTCTTTTTTCATGCGCGCGGTGACTATCTGCAGCGGCTTCTGCCGACGGGCCAAAGGCGGGTTGTGTCTGGCAAGGTCGAGATTTTCGACGGGATCGCGCAGATCGTCCATCCTGATCACGTACTGCCCGTGGCCGAGGCGGCCGATATTCCGGCATTCGAACCGGTCTATCCGCTGCATGCCGGTATCACGCAAAAGGCGATGTGGAAGGCCACGCGCTCGGCGCTGTCTTTGCTGCCGGAGCTGGCGGAATGGATTGATCCGGCTTTGAAGGCACGCGAGAACTGGCCGGATTGGGCGGCGGCGATGCAGGCCGCACATAACCCGCAATCGACGTCCGATCTGTCGCCTCATGCGCTGGCGCGGGAACGACTGGCCTATGACGAGCTTTTTGCGCACCAGTTGACGCTGGCCTTGGCGCGGGCGGCCACACGGCGGGCCAAAGGGCGCGCGTCGCAGGCAACAGGTGTGCTGAGCACAAAGGTTCTCGAGGCTTTGCCCTACAAACCAACCGGTGCACAGAGCCATGCCATCGCTGAAATCGTCGCGGATCTGGCCACGCCTTTGCGGATGAACCGGCTGCTTCAGGGCGATGTCGGGTCAGGCAAAACGCTTGTTGCGTTGATGGCATTGCTGGCTGTGGTCGAGGCAGGCGGGCAGGGCGTGATGATGGCGCCTACCGAGATTCTGGCCCGCCAGCATCTGGACGGGTTGCGGCCTTTGGCGGAATCCGCAGGTGTGCGCTTGGACATCCTGACAGGGCGCGACAAGGGGGGCGCGCGTGCGGCCAAGCTTGACGCCCTTGCAAAGGGAGAAATCGATATCCTTGTCGGGACCCACGCGGTGTTTCAAAAAGACATCTCCTTCAAGGACTTGCGTCTTGCCGTCATTGACGAACAGCACCGTTTCGGGGTCGCGCAGCGGATGCAGTTGGGCGCCAAGGGGCAGGCCGTTGATGTGCTGGTGATGACAGCCACGCCCATTCCGCGTTCGCTCGCGCTCGCGCAATACGGGGATATGGATGTCTCCGTGCTTGATGAAAAACCGCCCGGCCGGACACCTGTGCAGACGGCATTGGTCTCGGCTGCGCGGATGGACGAGGTGGTGGAAAAGCTGCGCCATGCGGTTGCACAGGGACGGCAGGCCTATTGGGTGTGTCCCTTGGTCGAGGAAAGCGAAGTCGTTGATATGACCGCCGCCGAAGAGCGGTTCAAGCGATTGCGCGCCGCTTTGGGCGAGGGTGTTGTGGGGCTGGTGCATGGCCAGATGCCACCATCGGAAAAAGATGCGGCTATGGCGCGGTTTGTGGCTGGCGACACCAAGGTGCTTGTTGCAACTACAGTGATCGAGGTGGGCGTCAACGTGCCCAACGCCTCGATCATGATGATAGAACATGCAGACCGCTTTGGTCTGGCGCAATTGCATCAGCTGCGGGGCAGGGTCGGGCGGGGCGCTGCGGCATCGACCTGTTTGTTGATCTATCAAACCCCGTTGAGCGAAAGCGGCCGCCGGCGGCTGGAAATCCTGCGCGAAACCGAAGACGGTTTTCGTATTTCCGAAGAAGACCTGGCCATGCGCGGTGCGGGCGATGTGATTGGCACGGCACAATCCGGTATTCCACGGTTCAGAATTGCCGATCTTGAACGGCAGACAGGACAGATGGCGGTAGCCCAAACCGACGCACGCAAACTGCTCAATGACGACCCGAAACTGGAATCGCCCCGTGGCAAGGCCGCCAGAACGCTCCTTTGGCTGATGGAGCAGGACAAAGCGATCCGTTTAATATCAGTGGGTTAACCTTAAAAATCACAAAATGTTCTCAAATGTTCTATAAAAGTTCTTTACAGGTGGTTAATGATGTGAGAACAAAGTGGCAACAGAACATGAGGAGAACATACCAATGGCTGAAGAGATCAAATCCGTTATCGCACGTTCACGCGACACGATTGTCGCCGATGCGTTGGGCGTTGCCGCCCTCATGGTCATGTTGATTGTTGGGTTGGCCTTGCCCGGGCTGATCTGACCTGCCGAGACGATCACGGCCCGGTCTGTCACATTGCCCTGTCCCAAGAATGCAATGCTTGATGACCTGCCTGTCTGATATCCAGAGCGGGGGTTTTGCCTCTCCCCATGGAATACTGGATCGGGTCGTGATCGTTTTCAAACCTGCCGCCGCCATCTGCCCGGATGTGCGGCGGTTTTTTTATGCGCTGGCCTGTTGGCTGTGCAGGGCGTCCAAAGTGGCATCAAAGGCCAGCATGATCGACGCGTGACGGTTCTTATAGTCCTTGGCGGGTTGAAGAACCTCAAGATCGCCAAAGGGGGCGGCAGGGACAGGACCGTCGTGCTTCAGCATCGCATAGAGCGCATCACGACCGGCTTGTACCTGATCAAGGGTCAGCCCGACGATGTTCGCGCCAACCACAGCGGCCGCTGCCTGACCCAAAGCGCAGGCTTTCACGTCCTGCCCGTAGCCCGTAATCACACCATCGGTCAGTTCCAGATCAACGGTCACGGTCGAGCCACACAAAGGGGCCCGCTTTTTCGCGGTCGCTGTCGGATGGTCCAGACGCGTGGTGCGCGGCATATCCGCAGCCAGCGCCAGAATACGCCCCGAGTAGAGTTTGATCAGATCGTTTTCCGCCGACATCGAGTTGCCCTTTTTCTTACACCCCATTAGATAGTGCGGGCCGCCCCGCTTGCAAAGGTTTTTGATATGCCCTTCGATCCCGTGACCCTGCTTTATAACGACGCAGGCCTGATCCCCGCGATTGCACAAGATGCTGCAACCGGTGAGGTGCTGATGATGGCGTGGATGAACGCCGATGCGGTGGCGCAGACGCTTGAAACGGGGCGCGTCACCTATTGGTCGCGTTCACGTCAGGCCTTCTGGATCAAAGGTGAAACCAGCGGCCATACGCAGGAACTGGTGGATTTCCGCGTGGATTGTGACCGTGATTGCCTCTTGGTGCGGGTCAACCAGACGGGGCCTGCCTGTCACACTGGCGCGCGCAGCTGCTTTTTCACTGCCGTGCGCGATGGTAACGAGATCACTGATTAATCGCGCCAGCCGATCATGTCCTTGATGTCCTGCACGCTCAGACCTTCGGCACGGTATTTAGCCAGCGCCTTGGCGTGATCAATCTTTGCAAGCCGCTTGCCATCCGCGTCCGTAATCAGTGCGTGGTGATGATAGACTGGCGTTGGATAGTCCAAGAGCGCCTGCATCAGCACATGCAGCAGCGTCAAATCACGCAGATCCATGCCGCGCACCACATGTGTAATGCCCTGCAGCGCATCATCCACGACGCAGGCCAGATGATAGGCCGGATCGCCCGTATCCTTGCGCCGCAAGATCGGATCGCCGATGGTCCCCAGCAGCAAGTCATTGGTGATGTTTTTGGACGTGGTTGCGCCCGTCTCATCATATCCTAACGGCCTGTCGATCCGCGCCAAGGCCTTGGCGATATCCAGACGCAGCCCGTCACCGGGTTGTGCATCCGCCATACTGCGGTGACAACACGTGCCGGGGTAAACCAACCCGTCCGCACCCGGTTTGGCGCCTGCATCTGCAATCTGGCGGCGCGTACAGCTACAGGGATAAATCAGGCCTTCTTTGCCGAGCTGATCAAGAACCGCGTCATATTCCGCGTAATGGTCGGACTGGCAGCGCACCGGTGTCGGCCATGTCAGGCCAAGCCACGCGAGATCTTCATATATACCGGCCTCATGTGCAGGCCGCACCCGCGTGCTGTCGGTATCCTCGATCCGTAAGAGGGCGGTGCCACCCAGATCGCGGGCAACCTGCCAGACGGTCAACGCCGAATAGGCGTGTCCAAGATGCAAAGGGCCGGTGGGCGATGGGGCAAACCGCGTCAGCACGCTATTCGGCGGCGTCTAGCATCGTCTGGCCCAGCCACGCCTGCCAGTCAGTTTTGGCGCGGTCGGTATAGGCTTTGTAGCGCTCTTTGCGGCCACGCCGCCCGCTTTTCACACCATCAAGTGGCGGGAACAGCCCGAAATTCACGTTCATCGGCTGAAAGGTCTTGGCCTCTGCGCCGCCGGTGATGTGGGTCACTAAGGCGCCCATGGCTGTCGTGTTCGGGACCGGTGCAAGGCTGCGCCCCGTCATTTCCGCCACCGCCATCCGCCCCGCCAAAAGGCCCATGGCAGCACTTTCGACATAGCCTTCAACGCCGTTGATTTGCCCCGCAAAGCGGATATTGGGGCGGCTGCGCAGGCGCATTTGATCGTCCAGCAAGGTGGGTGAGTTGATGAATGTGTTGCGGTGGATCCCACCCAGCCGCGCGAATTCCGCATCCTCAAGGCCGGGAATCATTTTGAAAACAGCCTTTTGCGCGCCGTACTTCATCTTGGTCTGAAAGCCCACGATGTTATAGAGCGTGCCCAATGCGTTATCGCGGCGCAATTGTACCACTGCATAGGGCTTGTTTTGCGGATCATGGGCGTTGGTCAGGCCGACGGGTTTCATCGGCCCAAAGCGCAGGGTTTCGCGCCCGCGTTCGGCCATCACCTCGATCGGCAGACAGCCGTCAAAGTAGCCAGCGGTTTCGCCTTCCTTGAATTCGGTCTTTTCGGCATCCAAGAGCGCATCAATAAACGCTTCATACTGGGCTTTGGTCATCGGGCAATTCAGGTATGCGGTGCGTTCCGCCTCGGTTTCGCCCTTGTCATAGCGCGACTGCATCCACGCCACATCCATGTTGATGCTCTCGTGATAAACAATTGGCGCAATCGCATCGAAGAAGGCAAGCGCCTCGGCACTTGTCTCGGCCTGAATGGCCTCGGCCAAGGCGCCCGAGGTCAGCGGACCCGTGGCAATGATCCAGTTTCCGCTTTCAGGAAGTGCCGTAATCTCTTCATAAGACACAGAAATATTGGGATGGGCCTTGAGCGCCGCTGTCACGCTTTCCGCGAACGGATCACGGTCCACCGCCAGTGCACCACCGGCAGGCAGGCGGTGTTTGTGGGCGGTGTGCATGATCAGCCCAT
Source organism: Yoonia sp. R78084 (assembly GCF_044595625.1). Classification (NCBI taxonomy): domain Bacteria; kingdom Pseudomonadati; phylum Pseudomonadota; class Alphaproteobacteria; order Rhodobacterales; family Paracoccaceae; genus Yoonia; species Yoonia sp. R78084. The sequence continues at coordinate 1,406,402 of NZ_CP138993.1, read as the reverse complement.
CGGCCTGCATCATTTCCCAGTGCAGCAATCCGACAGCGTTTTGTTCATGATCATCCGAGCGGAACGAATTGGAACAGACCATTTCGCCAAGGTTGCCTGTGCGATGTGCAAAGGTTTCCACCTTGGGGCGCATTTCGTGAATGACAACTTTCAGGCCCGCGTTCGCCGCCTGCCATGCTGCCTCTGATCCGGCCATGCCGCCGCCGATGATATTGAGTGTTTTATCCATAGGCGTGATCTAATCCGCAGCCCCGCAAAAGAAAAGGCCCGCGACAATCTGCGGGCCTTTTGCGTTATTCTGTGACGGGGTTTTCCTCATCCTCGCCCTGGTCGGCAATCCAGGCCACGCTGACAACCGTTTCGCCCTTGCCGGTGTCGAACACTTTGACGCCACCAGCCCCGCGTGAGCGGAAGGAAATCCCCTCAACCGGCACACGGATCGACTGGCCGGTCGAGGTGACCAGCATGATCTGATCGGACATTTCCACAGGGAAGGATGTGACCAACGGCCCGCCGCGCATCGCCTTGTCCATCGCTGCCACACCCATGCCGCCACGTCCGCGCACAGGGTAGTCGTGGCTGGAAGACAGCTTGCCGGACCCTTTTGCCGTGATCGTCAGGATCAGGTTTTCGGCTGCAGACATCTCTGCATAGCGTTCGGGGCTGATCGCACCGGCCACGGCCTCTTCCTCGTCATCGACCTCCGCATCATCGGCCAGACCAGCCATTGCGCGGCGCATTTTCAGATAGGCGGCGCGCTCTTCGGCCTCGGCCTCGAAGTGGCGGATGATCGACATGGACACGACCTTGTCGTCGCCTTGCAGACGGATCCCGCGTACACCCACCGAACTGCGCGAGTTGAAAATGCGCACGTCGGTCGCGGGGAAGCGGATCGCGCGGCCACTGTCGGTGACCAGCATCACATCATCATCGTTCGACGCTATGCGCGCGTTGATCAGCGTGGTGTCGGCGTGTTCATCCTCGAACTTCATCGCAATCTTGCCGTTGCGCATGACATTGGTGAAATCCGACAGCTTATTGCGGCGCACAGTACCTGCCGAAGTCGCAAAGACCACTTGCAGATCGTCCCATTCTTCCTCGGGGCGGTCCACAGGCATGATCGCAGCAATGGAAACACCCGGCGGGATCGGCAGGATGTTTACGATTGCCTTGCCCTTGGCGGTGCGGCTGCCAAGTGGCAGACGCCATGTTTTCAGCTTGTAAACCATGCCGTCGGTCGTGAAGAACAACAGCTGCGTATGCGTATTGGCGACGAAGAGGGTGGTCACCACGTCTTCTTCTTTGGTGGCCATGGACGACAGGCCTTTACCGCCACGCCGCTGCGCACGGAAATCGGCCAAGGCGGTGCGTTTGATATAGCCGCCCGAGGTGACGGTGACGACCATGTCCTCTTTTTCGATCAGGTCCTCGTCTTCCATATCGCCCGACCAGTCGACGATCTCGGTGCGGCGCGGCACGGCGAAAAGATCGCGCACCTCGGTCAGCTCATCACGGATGATCTGCATGATGCGTTCGCGTGAGCCCAGAATCTCAAGGTATTCGCGGATCTTGCCAGCCAGTTCCTGCAGCTCGTCGGTGACTTCTTTGACACCGATCTGTGTCAGGCGCTGGAGGCGCAACTCAAGGATCGCGCGCGCCTGCGCCTCGGAGAGGTTATAGGTACCATCCTCGTTTGCGGGGTGGGTCGGGTCATCAATCAGCTTGATATATTCAAGGATCGCCTCGGCGGGCCAACGGCGTGTCATCAGCTTTTCGCGTGCGGTTGCGGCGTCGGCAGAAGACCGGATGGTCGCCACAACCTCATCAATATTGGTGACAGCCACGGCCAGACCGCAGAGCAGGTGCGAGCGTTCACGCGCCTTGCGCAATTCAAACGCAGTGCGGCGTGCCACCACATCTTCGCGGAAATCCACGAAAGCGGTCAGGAAGGCGCGCAGGGTCAACTGTTCAGGCTTGCCGCCATTCAGCGCCAGCATGTTACAGCCAAAGTAGGTTTGCATCGGCGTAAACCGAAAGAGCTGGTTTAGTACCACTTCGGCTGTGGCATCGCGCTTGAGTTCGACCACAACGCGCACGCCATTGCGGTCGGATTCGTCCTGCACATGGGCGATGCCCTCAATCTTCTTGTCGCGGGCGGCCTCGGCGATCTTGTCGATCATCGCAGCCTTGTTCACCTGATAGGGAATCTCATTGATCACAATGGCATAGCGGTCTTTGCGAATTTCCTCGACCACGGTTTTCGCGCGCACGATCACGGACCCGCGGCCTTCCAGATAGGCTTTGCGCGCACCCGCGCGGCCGAGAATGATCCCGCCGGTCGGAAAATCGGGGGCAGGGATATATTCGATCAGTTCCTCGGACGACATATCGGGGTTGTCGATCAGCGCAAGCGTGGCATCGACAACCTCGCCAAGGTTATGGGGCGGAATATTCGTGGCCATACCCACGGCAATACCACCCGCGCCATTGACCAGCATATTGGGATAACGTGCAGGCAAAACCGTCGGTTCACGATCTTTACCGTCGTAGTTGTCCTGAAAATCGACAGTGTCCTTGTCGATATCCGCCAGCAGATAGACAGCCGGCTGGTCCATCCGCACCTCGGTATAGCGATAAGCCGCCGCGCGGTCGCCATCCATGGAACCAAAGTTACCCTGACCGTCCAAAAGCACCAGCGACATCGAGAAATCCTGCGCCATCCGCACCAGCGCGTCATAGATCGCACTGTCACCGTGGGGGTGATATTTACCCATTGTCTCGGCCACAGGTCGCGAAGATTTCCGGTAGGGTTTGTCCGGCGTGTTGCCCGTGCCGTGCATCGCATAGAGGATACGACGGTGCACCGGTTTCAGACCGTCCCGCAAATCCGGAATCGCGCGCGACACGATGACGCTCATGGCGTAATCCAGATAGCTGGTCTTCAGCTCATGCTCGATCGTGACAGAAGGCCCCTCATACGCAGGGCGCATGGGCGGGTTTTCTTCATCGTTTTCAGGTGTTTCTGGGGTATCGTTCACGTGATCCGCCTGTTGGTTTTTGGACTGCTACATCTGGTTGCGCCTACTCTATCAGACACTTGATGTGGGGTGCAATGATGGATGCTATCCGGCATTAGCAGCCACCGGCACGTGCTGCTAACATTTTGTTTTTGTTGACATAAATTTATCCCGTGGAATCATCAGGCTGAGGTTCACCAGAGCAGAGGAAAAAACATGCCATCCGAAACCGAATTGATGTTGAAGGGCTACGGGCTCACCACAGCCGAGATGTTCTATCACATGCCAGACTATCCGCATGTCCTGAACACCTTTGTCTGGCAGGATTATGATCTGGCACCCGACCACGACAAGCTTCTGAATTTCATCAGCTTTTGGCGCAAAGAGCTGGAAGGGCCGCTCCATTCAGTCCGTTTTGTCCACCGCAAGATGATCAGCCCAGGTGAATGGCGCCATGTGACAGGCGAATTTACCTATCATTAAGCGTTAGAATTGTCCCGGCGTCGGTTGTGGCACAAGCGGAATATCACGGGCAGGCGCACTGCATGCCGCCAGTGCGAGGAGGCCAATCAGTGCGGTCAAAACAAGGGCGCGTTTATGCATTCAAGAATACCTTCTTCGTTCTTTGCCCAAAGTAATCGCAGCAAATTCTTTCGAAAAGATAGATAATCAAAATTCACAAAATTCCGCCTATCCCGCGCGTTTGATCATCCCGAAAAGATCACGCGGATCATCAGGATCTGCGATCAGGTCCAGATCAATATAGAAAGGCGTATCCTGGATTTTGCGGTGCACATAGCGCAGTGCGCTGAAATCCTCGATGGCAAAGCCGACACCGTCAAAAAGCGTGACTTCACTCGCCGATTTGCGCCCAGTCTGCGCGCCAGTGATCACCTGCCAAAGCTCGGTCACGGGGTGATCGGCGGGCATCTGCTGGATTTCACCTTCAATCCGCGTTTGGGGCGGGTATTCGACGAAGACCGAGGACCGCGCGACGATATCGCGGTGCAGTTCGGTCTTACCCGGGCAGTCGCCGCCAATGGCATTAATATGCACGCCCGCACCGACCATATTGTCGGTCAGGATGGTTTGCATGTCTTTGTCGGCAGTGGCCACAGTGATCACTTCGGCACCTTCAATCGCCTCTTCCGGCGTTGTGCAGGGGGTGATGTGAAAGCCAAGACCGGCAAGGTTCTTGGCACATTTCTCTGTCGCGGCACTGTCGATGTCATAGAGGCGGATAGTGTCGATCCCGCAAACCGCCTTGATTGCGAGGCACTGGAATTCCGACTGCGCGCCATTGCCGATCATCGCCATCGTCTTGGCGTCTTTGGATGCAAGGTGCTTTGTTGCCACGGCCGACATCGCACCGGTGCGCAATGCCGTCAGGATCGTCATTTCGGAAAATAGCACCGGATAGCCGCTATAGACATCGGATAACACGCCAAAAGCGGTGACCGTTTGCAGGCCTTCTTTCATGTTCTTGGGGTGGCCGTTGACGTATTTGAAGCCGTAGAATTCACCATCAGACGTTGGCATCAACTCGATAACACCCACGTCCGAATGGCTACCGACACGCGGTGTTTTATCAAAGAGTTCCCAGCGGGCGAAATCCGCTACGATCTCGGCGGCAAGATCGGCCAGAAACGCCTCGATCCCGATGTGATGCACCAGACGCATCATGTTATCGACGCTGACGAAAGGCACCATGGCCCGCTGCGATGCTTTCAAACTCATTTTTTGTCTCGTGTTGGGCGGTCAAAGACGCGACGGCCGAGGAGTGAGGCGGTCAGATCGACCATCAGGTTTGCAGTGGTGCCGCGGTCATCAAGGAAGGGGTTCAGCTCAACCAGATCGAGCGAGGTGACGAGTTCACTGTCCGATAGGATTTCCATTACTAGATGCCCTTCGCGCACGGTCGCACCGCCGGGCACAGTGGTGCCGACGGCAGGGGCGACAGAGGGATCAAGGAAATCGACGTCCAGCGATACGTGCAGCATGCCATCGACAGCCGCGACACGCTCCAGAAATGCTTTCAGAGGGGTGCTGATGCCTTCCTCGTCGATCCGGCGCATATCGACCAGTTCAACATCACCGCCCGCAAGAACCGCATGTTCTGCCTCATCGACCGAACGCAGACCGATCATGCAGATGTTCTGCGTCTCAACCTTCGCGGGCAGGGGCGGGAAGGCATCGAACCCGTCGCGCCCAGTCACGTAACCCACGGGCGTGCCGTGCAGATTACCGCTGTCAGAGGTGTCGGGCGTGTGAATATCGCTATGGGCATCAAGCCAAAGCGCAAAGAAAGGGCGGCCCAGCTTTTGCGCATGTGCGGCCATGCCCGCCACGGTGCCAGCGGCCAAAGCGTGATCACCACCAAGGAAAATGGGCATCCCGCGCGGGGCGGCCTCTTGTGCGGCGGCCATCAAGGTCTGGGTCCAACCGACGTTTTCCGCCAGTTTATGCACCAGCGGGTTCTTCGGGGCAGCGACAGTCACATCGGCTGGTGCCAGATTGCCCACATCCTCAACCGTATGGCCAAGTTTCGTGATTGCCTCGGCAATGCCGGCGGTGCGGTAGGCGTCGGGGCCCATCAGGCAGCCCTGGCGGCGTTTGCCACAGTCCACAGGGGCGCCAATCAATATGCAGTGTTTTTGTGTCATGGCCGGAGTGTTGCCCAAAACAGGGGGTGGGTTAAGCCAGCAAATTGTGCAAAATGTAAATGGATTAGCCAAAATGGATAATAGGAATGGACGAACTGGATGCTCACTTGATCGCGGCGCTGAAACGCAACGGGCGCGCATCGCTGTCAGAGCTTGCCGCGCAGCTTGGTGTCACCCGCAGCACGGTGCGCGTGCGGCTTGACCGGCTGGTCCAGGGGGGCGAGATCGCGGGGTTTACAGTGCTCACACGGTCAGACGTGCGGCCTGACCCTGTGCGCGGTCTGATGATGCTGGAAATCGCCGGACGCGGGGCCGAAAAGGTGATGAAGCAACTGCAGCGGATGACCGAGGTGCAGGCCGTCCATTCCACAAATGGTACATGGGATCTGATCGCCGAGATCGGGACCGACACGCTGGAAAAGTTCGATCAGGCGCTCTTTGCGATCCGGCGTCTGGACGGCGTTACGCGATCCGAGACGAATCTTTTGTTGTCGACGCGGCGCTAAGCCGGAACGCGATGATCCAGCCGATCATCAGCACAAGCGACAAGATCGCGTTCCAACTGGCCATGGAGAGCGAAAACAGCTCCCAGCTGACCTGATCACACATGACAACGCGCGGGCCTGCGACGCTTAGAAGGTCCGCGCCGGTCAACCCTTCGAGGCTACTTCCGCCGGTACAGCTGCTGGGGCCTTCCCACCAGTCACGTTCTACGCCGGTGTGAAACACGCCAATCGCTGCGGTTGTCGCGGCGGCCAATGCCCCAAGCAAAGGCAGAAAACGGCCCGGAAACCGCAAGGCCAGCATACCGATCAGGATTGCTGCCGCATGGGGCCAGCGTTGCCACAGACACATCGCGCAGGGCGGATATCCAAGCGCCTGAAACAGGAAGGCGCCGGCCAGCAATGCGGCAGATCCACCCGCAGACAACAGGATCATCAGGTTTCTGGTCATAACAGCCCGATCATAGCGAATCCTCCGATCAGGAGCACGCAAAAGACGATGAACACCAACCCCAGCCGACGTTCGATAAAGTCGCGAATGGGAGCGCCGAACTTCCACAAAAGTGCAGCAACAAGGAAGAACCTCAGCGCACGTGCAAAAATGGACGACACGATAAAGACGGACAAGGGCAGACCGGTGACACCAGAGGCGATCGTGATCACCTTGAACGGCAGGAAGGTGACACCTGCCACCACCACGGCCCATGCGCCATATTCATTGAAGACCGCCGACATCTCGGCAAAGCTGTCACCCTTGCCATAAAGCTCAAGTATCGGCTGGCCGATCGTCTCCATCAAGACAGCGCCAATGTAATAGCCGAACAGGCCACCCGCGACAGATGCAATGGTGGCGACGGCCGCAATCAGGAAGGCACGCGAAGGCCGTGCAATAATCATCGGGATCATCAGCACATCGGGCGGGATAGGAAAAAACGAGGATTCAATAAAGGACACAAACGCCAACACCCAAAGGGCGTAGGGCGATTGCGCGCTTGATATGGTCCAGTTGTAAAGCCTGCGTAACATCGTCTGCCCGGTGGTTTTCTGCCTTAGGCCATGAAGTGCCCCTATCGTCAAGCTTGTGTTATGCGCGTTGGCATATTGTCCCTCTGTATTATCGTGGCGGGCAGGGGCGAATGGCTGCATGCGCCACCAATGTGAAAACGACCCGCGAAGTGCGCGATGACACTCCGCGACGCAGGTCAGCGTGTGGAACCTCATACCATGACGCATGGCACGGCAACCGTGGCTCCAGCGCGGACTGGATGGCGGAAACCTCGCGGATTGCGATCCGTTTACTACCAACCGTTTGTCGTAAATCGCGATTGACGCGCCCTGGCTTGCATATTAGGAGATGCGCTGTTGCCGATGTGGCGGAATGGTAGACGCAGGGGATTTAAAATCCCCCGATAGCAATATCGTGAGAGTTCGAGTCTCTCCATCGGCACCACTGGTCCTGCTTGTATGACCAGTCCGCACCTATCTACCAGCGGTTGTGACTTTCTACAGGAAAGACACAACATGAGCATAATTTAGCCAAATTTGTCATGTTTGAGCACAGAGGGTCTTTCCTTTAACGGTGCATCTATGTCTTTTTGCTTAGATAGTATTTTAGCCGTCGGGATACCCATCAAATTGAGACTGTGACGCGCGTCGGTATAGACAAACGGCGCGATAGAAAATCCGGATTGTTGGTCTCGTGCCGACGTGTTCGTAGCGGCCTGTTGTTGGGCTTGGTTCAAGAGTTGAATTTGCGCGGGCCCGACGTGGGGTTTCGCCGCGATGTTGAGAAGAGTGGTCAGATGCCTGCGGATATTGAGGCTGGTTTGAAATGACGAGAGATACGCAAAACGTGCTGTCAACCGACATTGATAGCGACAACACGGATGCAGGTGCAGGCGCTGATTTCGTCAACACCTCTCCCGAAATTGAGCGCGTGGTGCCTTGCTTTACCCCCGGGACGATGATTGCGACGCCACGGGGCGAGGTCGCGGTCGAAACGCTGAAAGCAGGCGACCGTATTCTGACCCGCGACAACGGTATTCAAACCATCAACTGGGTTGGTCAAAAGCGGCTCGATTTCATGGAGTTGAAAAAAGCGCCACAACTGCGGCCTATTCTCATCGCTGCCGGCGCGCTTGGCGACGGAATGCCGGAACGGGATATGATGGTGTCGCCGACCCACCGTGTCCTGATCACGTCGCACAAGGCCGAACTCTATTTTGGCCAGTCCGAAATTCTCGTGCCCGCCAAATATATGCTGGCAATTGACGGGGTATCAGTCTCGGATCAGCCCTATGTGACCTATATCCACATGATGTGCGAAAATCACGAGATCGTACTTGCTGACGGGGCATGGAGCGAGAGCTTCCAGCCCGGCGACCACACACTCAAGGGCTTTGACGAGGATCAGCGCGAAGAACTCTTTACACTGTTCCCCGAGTTGGCAACTGAAGAGGGGCTTGCCGCCTATCGCGCAGCACGCCGGACTTTGGGCAAGCGTGAAGCGGCCCTTTTGTTCACGTCCTAGTCAATCGCCAGGCGTCCCAGTCTTCCGGCGTATCAAGATCGAACCGCGCGCGTGCATCCGGCAGCGCGACAAGATGCGTGGCACCTGTGTGTTTTTTCACGAGCGCATCCGCGCCTTTATCGCCCGCAAGACCTGCAAAATCGGGCCGCAATGATGCATCGAACAGGATAGGATGCCCCGGTTTTCCGTCAGCGGACGTGCCCCGCCAGATCAAGGCATCAGGGGCCGCGTTGCGGGCACCTAGAACCGCCAGAAGATCTGCGGTCTCAAGGGCCACCAGATCGCCCAGCATGACCAAAAAGGCCGGTGCATCTGGCAATTGCGCCACGCCACTGCGCAGACTTGCGGACAAGCCTTCATCTGCATCCGCGACGATCAAAGCTGTTGCCTTGCTTTCTTCAATGATCGCCCGGCGGGCGATAGCATCGGGGGGGACGGCCACAAAAACCGGCTGACCTGTGGCCTCTGCCTTTGCAATCTGGCGGTGCAGAAGCGGCAGGCCATCGACATCTTCCAACAGCTTGTCACGCCCGCGCATCCGGCGGGACCGGCCTGCTGCAAGGATCAGGATCGGGATGATGGCCATCTCGGGCACTCCTCATTGCGGCGTCGTATGTCTCGCGCTGAAAAAACCGCTGACGGTTCGGAAAACGACAAAAGGTGTCGGTCGGCAGCTATCGCTTGTTCTTACCATTGCAGACGGTGGACATGTCATCAAACGAAAGGTTCTGTCGATGCGCACCCATGCCCAAGCTGTTGTAATCGGAGGCGGTGTGATCGGTTGTTCTATTCTCTACCATCTCGCCAAACTTGGCTGGACCGATGTTGTTCTTCTGGAACGCGATGAACTGACATCCGGTTCTACATGGCATGCGGCGGCGAATATCCACGGGTTGCATGACAGCACCAATATCAGCCGCATCCAGCATTATACGATGAACCTCTATAAGGCGCTGGAAGAGGAAACGGGCCAGTCTTGCGGCGTCTTCCAGCCCGGATCGCTCTATCTGGCGCAAACCGAAGCGCGCGAACACCAACTGCGATTGCAGGCTGCCAAGGCCAGATTCTACGGGATGAATTTTCACGAAGTTGACCGCGCCGAGGCTGAACGCCTGCACCCGCTGGTCGATTTTGATGGCATTCGCTGCATCATGTTCGAACCCGACGGCGGCAATGTCGATCCTTCGGGTGTGACCAACGCCTATGCCATCGGCGCGCGCCAGCGCGGTGCCGAGATTCACCGCTTTACGCCGGTGACGGCGACTGTCCCGCAGCCGGATGGAACATGGATTGTCGAGACGCCCAAAGGCAATATCCACACCGAATGGGTCATCAACGCCGCTGGGCTTTGGGGGCGCGAAGTGGCGCAACTGGCAGGCATCACCTTGCCGCTTTTGCCGACCGAGCATCAGTATTTTGTCACCGAAACGATCCCCCAGATCGCCGCACTGGACCGACGCTTGCCTTCGGTCGCGGACCGTGACGGGGAATATTACCTGCGTCAGGAAGGGCAGGGCCTTTTGGTGGGGGCCTATGAAAAAGACGTGCGCTTCTGGGCCGAAGACGGCACACCGCAGGGCTTTGGCCATGAATTGTTTGCCGATGATCTGGAACGGATCGAAGACAATATGATGCGCGCCATCGCCCGCGTACCGGCAGTGGGCGAGGCGGGGATCAAGCGCGTCATCAACGGGCCGATGATCTGGTCACCTGACAGCAACGTCCTTTACGGTCCGCATCCTGATTTGCGCAATTACTTCTGCTGCAACGGCATTATCCCGGGATTCAGCCAATCGGGCGGCATGGGCCTGATGGCAGCACAGTGGATCATCAACGGCGAAAGCGATTATGACATGTTCGCGTGGGATGTGGCGCGTTTCGGTCCTTGGGCGGATGCGAAATTCACCAAAGCCCGCGTCGGCGACCAATACGCCAAACGTTTTGCGATCCACTTTCCCAATGAGGAGCGCAGCGCAGGAAGGCCTGTGCGCACACGGCCTGTCTATGAGATGCAAAAGGCTATGGGCGCGGTCTTTGGCCTGAACTACGGCTGGGAACATCCGCTCTGGTTCGCCGATGCGCCTGATGTGCGCGAGACAAATGGGTTCACCCGCCAGAACTGGTTCGCACCTGTGGGCCGTGAGGCGCGGATGCTGCGCCAAACCGCCGGGATTATTGATATATCAAACTTCGCCAAATACTTCGTCAAAGGCCCCGGCGCCGCGGATTGGTTGAACGCCGTCTTTGCCAATCATATGCCCAAAGCGGTCGGACGGTCGTGCCTGACGCCGCTCATTGGCGTAAACGGCGGCATCGCAGGGGATTTCACGGTCACGCGGCTGGCCGAGGATGCCTTCATGATCATCGGCAGTGGCGCGGCAGAGCGCTATCACCAGCGGTTCTGGAGTGCGGTGCCATTGCCGGCAGGCACAACATTCGAGAGCCGCACCGATACGATGTGCGGCTTCAACGTGGCGGGGCCACTATCACGCGCTTTGCTGGCCAAACTGACCGACGCGGACCTCAGTAATGACGCATTCCCCTTCATGCGCTCGCAACAGATCACGGTCGCTGGCGTCGATGTCGTCGCGCTGCGGGTGTCCTTTTCCGGTGATCTGGGCTGGGAGCTGCATTGTGCGCAAGCGGATCAGTTGCAGCTCTATAAGGCGCTGCTCGTGGCAGGGCGCGATCTGGGCGCAGGGCCGGTGGGATCGCGGGCACTGATGTCGCTCCGGATCGAAAAGGGCTATGGCAGTTGGGGCCGCGAGTATTCGCCGGAATACTGGCCGCAAGAGGTGGGGCTGGATCGCCTGATCAAGCTTGGGAAGGATTTTCTCAACAAAAGCCGTTATTTGAAGATCAAAGACAATGCGCCGCGCGAACTTTTGCAGGTCATTGAGGTGACTGAGGTCACCGATGCGGATGCATCGGGCGGTGAGCCGATTTTCTTGCCGGACGGCACGCCGGTCGGGCGTGTCACCTCTGGCACCTACGGCTATAGCGTCGGGAAATCACTTGCCTTGGGCTATCTCAAAAACGTGCCCGCAGGCACCGCTGTTGACGTCATGATCCTTGGCAAACCACACCGCGGTGTCGTTCTGGCGGAGCCACCGTTTGACCCCGCCGGAAAGCGGTTGCGCGCTTAAGGAATGATGCGCGTGTATTTGGTGCCTTCCAGTGTCGCGCCGACGCGCAAACCTGTCTGCGCAAAAACCACGGCAATGACCGGAGCCAAGGAGGTTGTCGTCTCGGCGCGGATCATCTCGCTTTGATCGCGGAACGCGTATTCCATGTCCGCGCCAGCGGCCCAACCGGGGCCTTGGCGGAATTCCATCAGCGCCTCTGGCGTCATAAAGAACAGCACATGGCTGAACTGTTGTGCACCAATCTGGAAACCCGCACTGCCGGATGTGGCCGAATAATAGTCAACCGTCGACCCGCCGACGCGCAATGCGCCACGGCCGAATGAACCGCCTACACCGAGGCCGACTTCGGTCACCAAGGGCATCACCAAGAGCCCCGAAGCCCGCGCCGCAAGATCACGTGTGCCCGGATACTGTTGGAACATACCGTTCAGCGTGCTGTCGACGCGCGCGTCAATTGTCGCACCACCGGGGCTGCCGATGCCATTGCTGCATGCTGCCAGCGTTGACGCTGCCAAAGTTCCCAGCGCAAAGCTGCGCCTTGTCAAATTACTCATGATATATCCGCCTATTGCCTGTGATGGGGCCGTTTTTCGACCCTTATGCACATTTTTATAGGGCAGGATCACAGCGGTGTCACCCTTCAAGGTGCCCTGCGCGCCAAAGTTCGCCCTTCAAATGGTGCGGGACAGAACGCGCGGGCGCAAAAATATGATTAACCATTCAGGACTTTTGCCGCTGCAGGTGCGAAATAGGTCAGGATCCCGTCACATCCGGCACGTTTGAAGGCCAAAAGGCTTTCCATCATCACCTTCTCACCATCAAGCCATCCGTTCTGGGCCGCAGCCTGCAACATCGCGTATTCACCGCTGACCTGATAGGCATAGGTCGGCACGCCGAAATTGTCCTTCACACGGCGGCAGATATCCAGATACGGCATCCCCGGCTTGACCATGACCATATCGGCCCCTTCGGCCAGATCACGGGCCACAAGGCGCAAGGCCTCGTCACTGTTGCCGGGGTCCATCTGATAGGTTTTCTTGTCGCCCGTGAGCGCAGAAGACGCGCCCACCGCATCACGGAAAGGGCCATAAAAGGCCGAGGCATATTTGGCGGTATAGCTCAGGATCGTCACATTCTGGTGCCCTTCGGCTTCCAAAGCCGTGCGGATTGCTGCGATCCGTCCGTCCATCATATCGGACGGGCCCAGAATATCCGCACCTGAAGCGGCCTGTGCGAGCGCCATTTTGACCAGAGCCTCAACGGTCCGGTCATTCACGATTTCGCCGTTCTCGACGAAACCGTCGTGGCCGTTGATGTTGTAGGGATCAAGCGCGATATCGGTCATGACCGCGATATCAGGGGCTGCATCCTTGATCGCGCGGATTGCCTGATTGGTCAGGTTGTCGGGGTCCCATGCCATGGCACAGTCCTCGGTTCGCGCCTCCATGCCTGTATAGGGGAAAATACAAATCGCCGGAATGCCAAGGGCTTGCGCCTCTTTTGCGGCTAGCGCGACGCGGTCAACCGTGCGCCTCACAACGCCGGGCATAGATGCTACCGGCGTTTCTTCATCCTTGCCGTCCATCACAAAGACCGGCCAGATCAGATCATCCACCGTCAGCGTGTTCTGGCGGGACAGGGCGCGCAAGGCAGGGCTCTGGCGCATCCGGCGCAGACGTGTGGCAGGGAAAGGTGCAACGATCGGTTTCATGGTCTGTGGCCTCAAATGACGTGAATTTCTTGGTGCCACGGATTTTGCGCCATCACAAGGCTGGGCAAGTGCGGCCCCGGGCGCTAGGTTCCGGCCAAATACGCAGAGACAAATGGATAAGACGCTTGGAATCGACGATTGCGCTGCTCCGGTTACTTGATTTTCAGACGTTCGGCAGCCTCTGGTACTGGATGGCTGTGATGGTCACGTTTGCCGTGGCCAGCAATTGGTTACTTGGCGTACCTTTTGATGTGCTTTTCCGGGCGCGCAAACTGGACGCCCCGCATCTGGCCGATCTTGAAGCGCTTGTGTATGTGAACGTCCGGCGGATTGTTGAGCTAAACGCATATCTTGGCGTCGCCATTACGATGATGGTCGCCTTCAGCCTGAGTGTTCTTGTGGTCCTGAGCATCTTCTACCGTATGGAACTTGCGCAGGGGCTTTTGGCACTGGCCGCGCCGCTGACGTTGATCATGGTGATGAACATGCGTCTGGCACATCAGTTGAACGCAGCACCACTGCACGGGCGTGACCTGGTGCAAAGGCTGTTTCGCGTGCGGCTCTGGACACAGGTGGTCAGTATGATCGCGCTGTTCTTTACGGCCATGTACGGCATGTATGCGGTAATTTCCGCGCAGCATTTCTTCTAAGCAGTTGACACTGCAGGCGCGCGGGGTAGGTCAGCGGCATGTCTGATCCCAATCATATTACCGTCAGTGGCGCGCCCGAAGGGTATGATGCCCAATTGATCCTTGCCGAACTTGGCAAAGGTGCGCCCGTTCTGCATGTCGCGCGCGATGATAAACGGCTCGCGGCGATGCAGGCCGCTTTGGCGTTTTTCGCGCCCGATATGCCCGTTTTCGTCTTTCCTGCATGGGATTGTCTGCCTTACGACCGCGTCTCGCCCAACACCGATATTTCCGCGGCGCGCATGGCAACGTTGGCGGCACTGGTGCACGGGATGCCGCAGCAATTCATCATCCTGACAACGCTTTCGGCGGCGATGCAGCGGGTACCGGCGCGCAGCCTGCTGCGCGAGGCGGCGTTCAAGGCCACTGTCGGGAGCCGTATGGACGAAGAGGCGCTGCGCCATTTCCTTGTCCGTATGGGGTTCACCCAAAGCCCGACTGTGATGGAACCGGGGGATTATGCCATTCGCGGCGGGATCATCGACATCTATCCACCCGGTCAATCGGGGCCTGTGCGCCTTGACCTGTTTGGCGATGTGCTTGATGGCGCGCGTCGCTTTGATCCGGCGACGCAACGCACCACGGAAAAGTTGACCGAGGTCGAACTCGCGCCGGTGTCCGAGGTGATCCTCGACGAGGCCGCGATCACCCGTTTCCGCCAGAACTACCGGCTTGAATTCGGGGCCGCCGGTACGGACGATCCGCTTTATGAGGCGGTTTCGGCAGGACGCAAACACGCAGGCGTCGAACACTGGCTGGGGTTCTTTCAGGACGATCTGGAAACGCTGTTCGATTACCTGCATCAGGCAACTATCACACTTGATGACCAGATGACCCCGATGCGTCTGGCGCGCTGGGACAGTATCGCCGACCAATACGGCACGCGCATGCATGCGCTGAGCCAAAAGGGGCGCATGGACAGCGTCTATAAACCGGCGCCGCCGCAACTGCTCTACCTCGATGAGGCCGCGTGGGACAAGGCAGTGACCAACCGCCGCGTGATGCAGTTTTCACCGCTTAAGCAGGCCACAGGTCTTGGCGTGATTGATGCAGGCGGGCGGATCGGGCGGAACTTTTTACCGGAGCGTCAACAAGAACAGATCAGCCTTTTCAGTGTCTTGGCGGATCATATTAAAGTAAAACTGAGCGACGGTCCTGTCGTGATTGCGTCATATTCCGAGGGCGCGCGCGAGCGTTTGGAAGGGCTGATCGAGGATGAAGGGATCGGTGAGACGATCACGGTCTCTGATTTCAGCCGTGTCGGGAAACGGGGTGTGCATCTGGCGGTTTGGCCGCTGGATCACGGGTTCGAGGCCCCCGGCCTGACCGTGATTTCCGAGCAGGATGTGCTGGGCGACCGGCTGATCCGGCAGACCAAACGCAAACGCCGCGCCGAGAATTTCCTGTCCGAGGCCAATAGCCTGTCGCCCGGTGATCTGGTGGTGCACGTCGACCACGGTGTCGGGCGCTATATGGGGATGGAAGTGGTCACCGCTTTGGGTGCGGCCCATGAGTGTCTTCTGTTGGAATACGCAGAAGACTCAAAGCTTTACCTGCCTGTTGAAAACATCGAACTGCTGTCGAAATACGGCCATGAGACAGGGCTCTTGGACAAACTGGGTGGTGGAGCGTGGCAGGCCAAGAAAGCCAAGCTAAAGGAACGCATCCGCCAGATTGCCGAACGTTTGATCCGTGTGGCGGCAGAGCGCGAATTGCGCACCGCACCCGCGCTGGACCCGCCTGACGGGTTATGGGACCAGTTCCTTGCGCGCTTTCCCTATGTCGAAACCGACGATCAACTGGCTGCGATTGCCGATGTGCTCGAAGATCTTGGGTCGGGCAAGCCGATGGACCGTCTGATCTGTGGCGATGTGGGCTTTGGCAAGACCGAGGTCGCGATCCGCGCGGCCTTTGTCGCCGCACTGTCAGGCGTGCAGGTGGCGATCATTGCGCCCACGACCCTGCTGGCGCGCCAGCACTACCAGAGTTTCGCCGAACGTTTCCGCGGGTTTCCTGTGAACGTGCGGCCTTTGTCGCGTTTTGTGTCGGCAAAGGACGCGAACCTGACCCGCGAAGGTCTTGCGAACGGGACCGTTGATATTGTGGTCGGGACCCATGCGCTGTTGGCCAAAGGGGTGAAGTTCAAGAACCTTGCCTTGCTCGTCATTGATGAGGAACAAAAATTCGGGGTGCAGCATAAAGAGCGCCTGAAACAGTTGCGCACCGATGTGCATGTGCTGACCCTAACTGCGACACCCATTCCGCGGACCCTTCAGCTGTCGCTCTCGGGCGTCCGCGATCTGTCAATCATCGGGACACCGCCCATCGACCGGTTGGCGATCCGGACCTATGTCAGCGAATTCGACACCATCACCGTGCGTGAAGCGCTGTTGCGCGAACACTATCGCGGCGGACAGTCCTTTCTCGTGGTGCCGCGCATTACCGATATGGCAGAGATGGAAGAATTCCTCAAACGCGAGGTGCCGGAAGTCACCTTCATCTCCGCCACGGGGCAGATGGCGGCAGGTGAACTCGATGACCGCATGAATGCGTTCTATGACGGCAAGTATGACGTGCTGCTGGCCACGACGATTGTGGAAAGCGGTCTGGATATTCCGACTGCAAACACGATGATCGTCTGGCGCGCGGATATGTTCGGTCTCAGCCAGCTTTACCAGATCCGGGGTCGTGTCGGGCGCTCGAAAACCCGCGCTTATGCGTACCTGACAACCAAACCGCGCCAGAAACTGACCGATACCGCACAGAAACGCCTGCGCGTGTTGGGGTCGATTGATACGCTGGGGGCAGGCTTTACGCTGGCATCACAGGATCTGGATATTCGTGGTGCGGGAAACCTTTTGGGTGAAGAACAATCAGGCCAGATGCGCGAAGTGGGTTACGAGCTTTATCAGCAAATGCTTGAAGACCAGATCGCCGCAATCCGGTCGGGTGCGGCCGAAGGCATTATCGACGATGGCCAGTGGGCACCACAGATCAATCTGGGCGTGCCTGTGCTGATCCCCGAGGATTATGTGCCTGATCTGGACGTGCGTCTGGGGCTGTACCGGCGCCTGTCAGAGCTTGCCACCAAGGTTGAACTGGAAGGCTTTGCTGCGGAGCTGATTGACCGGTTCGGCAAGCTGCCGCGCGAGGTGAACACACTGATGCTGGTCGTGCGGATCAAGGCGATGTGCAAACGCGCAGGCATTGCCAAGCTGGATGCAGGGCCCAAAGGGGCCACGATCCAGTTCCACAATGACAAATTTGCCTCGCCCAAAGGTCTGGTTGATTTCGTCCATGCACAAAACGGAACCGCAAAGATCAAGGACAACAAGATCGTGGTGCGCCGCGATTGGGACAAGGAACGCGACAAGATCCAGGGCGCGTTCAATATCGCCCGCGATCTGGCGCAAAAACTGGCGGATGAGAAGAAAACCAAGGCCAGCACCTAAGAGATTTTATGCCTCCGGCGGGGATATTTACGGGCCAGTAATAGACCCTAGGTTTCGCCGGGGCGTTTGATTTGCGTCGTCAGCCAAAGGGCGATTGAGGCCAGCACCAATGAACCGGTCGCGGCGGGCAGGGGTGTGCCGTCGAAAAGCAGCGCGATGGGTACAGCGATCAGCACACCGCCAACCGTGGCGACCGAGGTCAGGACAGAGGCGGCAAGCCCGGCCATATGTCCCATTTCTTCCATGCCGAGCGCGTTGAGGTTGCCGATACTCAGGCCAGCCTGAAAGAAGTTCGACAGTACCCAAACCACGTAGACCGGAAAGGCGATGTGGTCGGGTGTCCCTGCCACAAGTACAGCAATCAGCAGAAGCGTCATGAAAATTTGCGCTGTGTACATCGCTTTGATGATCGCCCGCATCCCCAGCCTGACAACAAGGCGCGCGTTCAGAAAGCCTGATGAGGAAGCCACCACCGCAATGCCGCCAAACCACAAGTGAAAGTTGTCGCCTTGCCCGTAGGTCAGATCAAAGATCGGCTGCGTCGAGGACAGGATGCTGTAAAGCATCGCGAATGTGAGCGTCTGGATCAGGATTGAGAGGCGCGCAGTCGGGTGGGTGAACATCTCGATCAGCGCGCGCCAGAGGGCAGTGACGCTGAGCGGGCGGCGGTTTTCAGGGCTGAGGGTTTCCGGTTGGCGGATCAGCAACCAGGTTGTCGTGATGAAGGAAAACAGGATGCAAGCCACAAAGATCGCGTGCCAATCGAAGGCTGCAACAATGTAATGCCCCATTGTGGGTGCGATGGCAGGGACCAGCGTGAAGATGATCATCACGAATGACAGGATACGCGCCATTTGCGGGCCTGCGTAAAGGTCGCGGATCAACGCCATCGCAACCACCCGCGGCCCGGCGGCACCCAGCCCTTGCAGGACACGGGCCGCCAGCATCACCTCAAGCGTTTGGGCCTGCCATGCGGCTGCACTGCCGAGCATGTAGATGATTGTGCCCCCGATCATGACCGGCTTGCGGCCGAAGGCATCGGACAGGGGGCCGGTAAAGAAAGTGCCCACGCCCAACCCCAGAATAAAGCTTGTGACGATGAGCTGCGCGCGGTTGAAGTCATCCGGTGAAAGCGCCGCCGCCATTTCCGGCAGCGCTGGCAGCATCGCATCAATCGAGAACGCGACTGTCGCCGAGACCATCGCCATCAACGCGATGAACTCGCCTTGTGGCAGTGCGCGGGCTTTGGCTGGCTGGCTCATTCGTCGGCAGCGATCTGTTCCATGATGTCCTTGATGACATTCACCCAGATTTCGGGCGGCTGCGCGCCGGGCACCGCGTGCTGATGTGCGACAATAAAGGTCGGTACCGAATTCACACCCATATCACGGCTGTGCTTGTCACGGGCGCGGATGTCGGCGGTGTCAGCATCAGAGCTGAGCAGTTTTGTCACCATTGCTGCGTCCATTTCGGCAGTGTCGGCAATATCAGCCAGCACTTCATGATCGCTGATATCGCGGCCATCGACGAAATAGGCTTTGAAAAGCAGGTCCACGACAAAGGACTGGCGCTGTTCGATACCGGCCCAATGGATCAGGCGGTGGGCGTCGATCGTGTTGGGGGTGCGGTGGATGGCTTCAAAGTTGATATGCGCGCCGGATTTTTCGGCATGTGCAACGACAGGGGCGTAGGCTTTGACAGCGCCTTCCTTGCCGCCGAATTTGCCCTCCAGATAGGCGCGGCGGTCCATGCCTTCTGCGGGCATGTCAGGGTTCAGCTGGAACGGGTGCCATTCGATTGTGAACGGATGGTCGGGGAATTGCACCAGTGCCTTATCCAAGTTCGTTTTCCCGATATAGCACCAAGGGCAGATCGGATCGGATATGATATCAAGCTTGACCATAGGTGGTCTCCCATTCGTCGCGCAGCACGCGGCGCAAAAGTTTGTTGTTGGCCCCGCGGGGAAGTCTGTCTCGGGCGATCAACAGGCGGGGCATCTTGTAAGCGGCCAGACGCGCAGCTGCGAAATCGCGGAGTTCCTTTTCCTCTATCACGTCTGTCGCGACGTAAAACCCCGCAATCACATGAACCCCTGTGCGCACCTGCACAGCGCAAGCAGCGGCCTCTGATATCAGCGGATGCGCGGTCAAGGCGTCTTCCACCTCAATCGGACTGACGCGGTGGCCGCCTGCGTTCATCATATCATCGGCGCGGCCCGCGTAGGTGATCGCTCCGCTTTCGTCCATCGTGGCCAGATCACCGGTGACAAACCAGTCGCCCTGATAGCGCGCGGCTGTTTCTTCGGGGCGGTCAAGGTAGCCCAGCATCAGGCCAGGATCGTCCTTGTGGACCGCGATTGTGCCAACTGTGTCACGCGGGACCGGCCCGTCAGGGCCAATCAGCGCCACGCTGCGGCCTGGCTGGACAAACCCCGCAGCCCCTGCCGGGGCGGGCCTGTCCGGAGCGGATGAGATGAAGGTGGAACATTCGGACATTCCGAAGGCCTCATGTATTTGCGTGCCGGTTTTATCCTGCCAATCGGCACGGTCCCGCGCCGAGAGTTTTTCACCCGCAGAGAGCCCGTGGCGCAGCGCGGGAAGCGGCGGTATGTCCGCCCGCAAGAGCCTGCGATAAATGCCTGGCGCTGCGGCAAAGAGCGTTGCATCGAAGCGTTTCATCAGCATCGGCAATTGATCGGGGGTGACGCTGCTTTCGGGGATCAGTGCCGTCGCCCCGACTGACCAAGGATCGAGCAATCCGGTGCCCAAAGTATAGGTCCAGTTGAAAGCACCCGCGTGCAGCATCCGGTCATCTTCGCGCAGCCCGTACCAGCCATCCCACATCATCCGGCGCGCCCAGATTGCGCGGTGCGCGTGCACCACAGGGGTAGGGCGGCCGCTCGTGCCGGAGGTATAGATGATATAGGCAGGGCGGTTCGGATCACCAAAGGCAAAACCCGCTTGCGGCAACGTCCAGAAACGGCGCAGCGCTGCGAATGGGAGCGCGCTGCGCGGTGTTTGCGGTGCGCTGGCCGCGCGGATTTCCAAAGCGGGCCGGATCGTCTTGACCACATTGCTGTATTCATGCCCGGACAGGGCGCGCGACAAAGACACCGGAACAATGCCGGCCGCAATCGCACCCAAAAAAGCAATTGGGAATTCCGGCGTATTGCCAAGCTGGAGGATTATCCTCTGCCCCGGTTGCACCAAAGCGCGCAATCCGGTGGCGGTCCCGAGAACCGCGCGTTTCAGGAAACGGTGGTCAAAGCTGTCGCTGCCCTGCATGCCGATAATGCGCAGCGCAGTTTTGTCGCCCAGACGATCCGCATGGCCCAGCACATGGGCGGCCATGTTGAACCGGCGCGGGGCGGGGGGATACCTATCTGATTGCACAAGCGACAGCATGTCTCACCGCTACCCACACCTCGGTCCTGTTGCAAGATGCATGCGGTCTGCTTAATAGAAAGCGCATGACAGACAACGGCCCCAAAGATATGATCCGCGTCGCGCGGGAAAGCGGCGAAGCAAGCGTCGCACAACCGCTTGACCTTGGCGCGCGTGTGCGTGAACTGCGCAAAGCCCGCGACTGGACGCTGGAACAAGCGGCACAGCAGGCGGGGCTTGCACGCTCGACCCTGTCCAAGATCGAGAACGGCCAGATGTCACCCACCTATGACGCGCTGAAAAAACTGGCCGTCGGGCTGGAGATTTCGGTGCCTCAACTGTTCACGCCGCCCTCCAAGGGGCAGGTGAACGGGCGTATGGCGGTCACACGCAACGGCGAGGAAACCGCCAAGGTCACGACCACATATGAACACGCGATGCTGGCCGAGGCGCTGACCACCAAAAAGATGCTGCCCTATCGTGCCCGTATCCGCGCGCGCAAGATCGAGGATTTTGACGGCTGGGTGCGCCATGACGGCGAAGAGTTTCTCTATGTGCTCACCGGCCACATCCGGCTCTACACCGAGTTTTATGAGCCCATTGAGCTCAAGCGCGGCGACAGCGCCTATTATGACGCTGCCATGGGGCACAATGTTGTTTCGATCAGCGCCGAGGATGCAACGATCCTCTGGGTCACTTCCCTCAGCTAGCGCCGTCATTATTGGCCCGGAAATATCCCCGCCGGAGGCCTGAAAGTCGCGCGCAGCGCGCAGGTCTCCGGCAGTTATCCCGTTTCTATTCTTCGTACCACCAGACATCGGGCTGCCAGCCCGGCCAGTCGCCAAAGATCGGCAGTTTTTCGGGGAATTTCAGTTCTTTGGCATGAGCAAGCCGGCTGATGTTCCACTGATAGATGGGAATCACATAGCGGCCAGCGGTCAGGGTCCGGTCGAGTGCTTTGACGGCTGCGACAAAATCATCCTGACTTTCCGAGGTCAGCAAACGGCCGATCAGCGCATCCACCGCAGGGGATTTGACGCCCATCAGGTTGCTGCCACCGGGCGTGTCGGCGGCCTCTGAGCCGTAATAGACATATTGTTCGTTGCCGGGCGACAGCGACACACCGCGCCGGTAGTAGGTCATGTCAAAATCAAAGGCATCGGTCCGTTCGGCGAATTGCGCGCTATCGACCACTGCAACGGTGGGAGAAACTCCGATCCGTGCGAGCAATTCCGTATACATGTCGATGATCGCCTGATTTTCCGAACCACCCTGCGGGAGCAGGATTTCAAAGGTAAAAGGCTCACCTGCGGCATTGGCCATCACGCCGTTCTGCACCGTCCAGCCCGCGGCCTCCATCTGCGCAAGGGCCGCAGCGGTGCCGGCACGGTTGCGCTCGGATCCATCGCTGACGGGCAGGGCATAGCCCTCAAGCGTGCCGGGTGTCAGATCGGCGGCGAATGGTGCCAGAAACTCTGCAACGCGCCCTTCTGCGGGGCCATGTGACATGCCGAGGGGCGAGTTGGACCAATAGGAGGTGATGCGTGGCTGGGCCGATCCTGTCATCGCCTCGTTGATGAATTCAAAATTGAAGGCATGGATCATCGCATCGCGCACACGCCAATCGGCAAACTGGTCGCGGCGGGTGTTCATGACAAACCCTGTCATCCCCGATGGGCGTTCATGCGGCAGAATTGACAAAACCACATCACCGTCCTGCACGGCGGGGAAATTGTATTGGCTTTCCCAACGGGCCACGTTGAATTCGCGGTTGGAATTGACCTCGCCCACCTTGAAAGCCTCGAATGCGGCGGTTTCATCGCCGAAAAACTCCAGCCGGACCTCATCAATGTTGTTGGTGCCAACACGGAACGGCACATCCGCACCCCAATAATCGGGATTGCGGCGCAGCGAGACGAAACGACCCGGATCATATTCGGCAATCACATAGGGGGCGGATGTGATCGGCACGACCTCGGTTGTGCTTTCGGCAAAGTCGATGCCGTCCCACTGCGCCTTTTTCAGGATCGGGCGCAGGCCTGCCAGCAAGGCCAGTTCGCGGTCTTCTTCGGTGAAGGTAAACCGCACGGACCGTTCGCCGGTTTGTGCCATACTGGCGACCTTTGCCCAGAACCCCAGATAGCGGGGGTGGCCCACGGTGCCCAAGGTTTCATAGGACCACATTACGTCTTCGATGGTCACGGGGCTCCCGTCCGAGAATTCCGCCCCTTCGCGCAGGGTGAATTCCACCCATTCGCGGTTCGGTCCGGTCTCAACCAATTCGGCCAGAACACCGTAAAGCGAGAAGGGTTCGTCCAAAGACCGGCCCATAAAGCTCTCGCCCAAGAAGAACCGCAACTGCCATGGAGTCGATCCTTTGCGGATAAACGGGTTGAGGCTGTCAAAGCTGCCGACCTCTGCCGTAACGATCTGCCCGCCTTTGGGCGCGTCGGGGTTGGCGTAGGGGAGGGACACAAAATCCGGTGGTAGGGCAGGATCGCCATACATAGCTATGCCATGGCGGGGTTCGGCAAAGGCTGATTGCCCTGCCAGTCCCAGCACCAATGCGATGGCGGTGCTGCGGATCGCGCTGCGCGAAAGTCGTCTCATTTTGGTGTGCTCCCTGCGGCCTCATTTGCTCTTATCACCGGATCGTAGAGAGGGTTACCAACCTTTTCAAACTTTTAGCTTGGAGGCGGGCAAGGGATTGCTTATAAAGAGGGCACTGCTCGATAGGTTTCTTGCCTGTATGAAACCTGCCTCAATAACTTTACGCCCGCCTTGTGCGGGCGTTTTTTTTATGGCTCACGCAACCGTATCGTGGCTTTCGCAGTTGCAGCATATAAGGTGAGTCGCAACGCAGCAGAATCGGAGCCAAACTATGTCCCTGTCAGGAAAAACCGCCGTTATTACCGGATCGAACTCGGGCATCGGCCTTGGA
Organism: Yoonia sp. R78084; assembly: GCF_044595625.1. Classification (NCBI taxonomy): domain Bacteria; kingdom Pseudomonadati; phylum Pseudomonadota; class Alphaproteobacteria; order Rhodobacterales; family Paracoccaceae; genus Yoonia; species Yoonia sp. R78084. The sequence continues at coordinate 1,382,367 of NZ_CP138993.1, read as the reverse complement.
ATCGCGCGCGAATTGGCCAAGGCGGGGGCGAATGTCGTGTTGAACTCTTTCACTGACACCGAAGAGGATCACGCGCTTGCCGCTGAAATCGCGGACGTGACAGGGGTTGAGGCCAAATATGTGCAGGCCGACATGTCCAAAGGCGAGGATTGCCGCCGCCTGATCGTGGCGGCTGGCGGATGCGATATTCTGGTCAACAATGCCGGTATCCAGCACGTCGCACCGGTGCAGGATTTTCCCACCGCCAAATGGGATGCGATTATTGCGATCAACCTGACATCGGCCTTTCACACCACTGCCGCCGCTGTGACGGGGATGCGCGAACGCGGCTATGGCCGGATCATCAACATCGCCTCGGCGCATGGTTTGACGGCATCGCCCTATAAATCGGCCTATGTCGCCGCCAAACACGGCATCGTCGGCTTTACCAAGACGATTGGTCTGGAAACGGCGCGCGATCCGATCACCTGCAACGCGATCTGTCCGGGCTATGTGCTGACACCATTGGTCGAGGCACAAATCCCCGACACTATGAAGGAATACAACATGTCCCGCGAGGACGTGATCAAGAACGTCATGCTGGAACGTCAGCCGTCTAAGGAATTCGCGACCACCGAACAGTTGGGCGGCACAGCCGTTTTCTTGTGCTCGGATGCGGCAGCCCAGATCACCGGCACCACCATTAGCGTGGATGGCGGTTGGACAGCCCTGTGAAGCGGATCAATCTAGCACTCCAGGGCGGGGGCGCGCATGGCGCGTTCACCTGGGGTGTTCTCAACCGGTTGTTGCAGGACGAAGATATTGAAATTGCCGCCATTTCCGGCACATCGGCCGGGGCGCTGAATGCAGCGGCGCTCAAATCCGGCTGGGTCGAGAACGGGCGCGCGGGCGCACTAGAGAACCTCGATTGGCTTTGGAAACAGATCGGCGCGGTCACTGATCCGCAATTTACCCCGTGGATCGGGGCTGCATCGCCCACTGCCGAACTCTGGGCCAAGGCACTCAAGTATTCGCCTGCCTATACCGCTTTTGACATGACCACGCGGATGTTTTCACCTTATGTCTATGGCCCCGCCATGCAGAACCCTCTAGCCAAGATCGTGAAGAAATTCCACTACGATGCGGTCTGCGCCGGCACCGGCCCCGCATTGCACATCTGTGCCACGAACGTGCGGTCGGGCAAGATCCGCGTGTTCACAGGTGACGAAATCATGCCCGAAGTCATCATGGCCTCTGCCTGTTTGCCCAGCCTGTTTCAGGCCGTGGAATTCGAAGACCCGCAGACCGGCACGGTCGAGGCATTCTGGGATGGCGGCTATACAGGCAATCCCGCACTTTTTCCATTGTTTGCCAATGACTTGCCAGACGATATTCTGATCGTGAATATCAATCCTCTGTATCGCGAAGAGCTGCCGATGGACAGCCAGTCCATCGAAAACCGCGTCAATGAAATCAGCTTCAACAGCTCTTTGTTGCGGGAATTACGCGCCATTGATTTCGTCAAACGCCTGCTGGCCGATGGGTCGATCAAACGTGGGACAATGAAGGATGTGCTGGTGCATATGATCGCGGATGACGCGCTGATGAACGGGCTGAATGTCGCCACCAAAACCATCCCGACACCCGTGATCCTAGCGCGCCTGAAAGAAGCGGGCGAAGCGGCGGCGGATGCATTCCTTGCGCAGCACAAGCAGGACATCGGCAAACGCAGTTCGGTCAATCTGACCGAGATGTTCAACTGAGAAGTTTGACCGCCAGCGCCCACATCACAACCCCGATCAGGATATCAAGTATCCTCCATGCGCGGGCTGATTGCATGACAGGGGCCAATAGGCGCGCGCCATAGCCAAGGCTGAAGAAGAAAACGAACGACGATGTGACCGCCCCGATCCCGAAAGCTGTCTTTTCGATCGGATCAATAAACTGCGTGGATATCGCCCCCACAAGACCAAGCGTATCAAGATAGACATGCGGGTTCAGCCACGTAAAGGCAGCACCAGTTGCCAGTGTGGCCCAAAGACCCGCGCTTTTGCCGGCCAGTTGCAACGTATATGCGCCTTGCCACGCCGCCCACAGGCGCAACGCCCCGTAAACCGCAAGAAACGCGGCACCACCCCAGGCCATGAACTGTGGCAGCATCGGATAAAGCGTGACGATATACCCGAAACCAAGCACACCTGCCGTAATCAGGATCGCATCAGAGGCCGCGCAAAGCAGGCAAAGCCAGAAGACATACGCCCGCAACAGGCCCTGCCGCAAGACAAAGGCGTTCTGCGCCCCGATCGCAAGGATCAAGGCAAATGCCGTCGCAAAACCGGTCAGCGCAGCCGCGATCATGTGTTACGCAGCTGGGTTCGTGACGGGCAGAGCGGTTTTGTCGTTTGGGTAAACAAGTCCAGCCGAAATCACGAGCTTGGCTGCATCCTCGACCGTCATATCCAGCTCTTTGATGTCGCGCTTGGGCAGGAACAGCAGGAACCCTGACGTGGGGTTCGGTGTGGTCGGCAGGAAGACAGTAACGAAAGGCTCACCGTCGTTCAGTTTGGTATCAATCTCGCCCTTGGCATTGATCGAGATAAAGGCAATCGCCCAGATGCCCTTGCGCGGATATTCGACGAGACAGGCCTTGTCGAATGATGTCTCGCGCTGCGAAAAGACCGTTTCCGCAATCTGTTTGACCGCGTTGTAGATGGACCGGACAACCGGCATCCGGTCGACAAACCGTTCCCCGATGCCAAGAAACGAACGCCCGATCAGTCCCTTGCCGACCCAACCGACGATGATGGTAAAGATCAGGAAGATCACAACGCCAACACCGCGGACGTTGACCTCGATCTGGTCTTCGCCTTCCAGCCCCAAGAGGCCATTCAAAAGCGCAGTGGGCTGATAGGCTTGCGGGATAAAGGGCCAGACCCAGCTATCGACCCAGCCGACAGCCGTCCAGATCAGCCAGATGGTCAACCCGATGGGGGCCACAATGATCAGACCCGCCAGAAAATTACTGCGCAATCTGGCAATGATGCCCGGCTTGTGGCGCCGCTTGTCGTCTGATTGTGGGTCGATCATTTTGATGGTCTCGGACTCTCTTGCCGAACACTTAGGTGTTGCGCGGCCTTGCAGCAAGCAGTCATCGGACCGTGCTGGCGCTATTTCGTCATTGCGATGGCAATTTGTGCAGCTAACCGCGCATTGTTCCGCACAAGTGCAATATTTGCAGTCAAAGAGCGGCCTTCGGTCAATTCAAAGATACGTCCCAGCAGGAAGGGTGTGACGGCTTTGGCGGTGATCCCTTGTGCCTCGGCCTCTTGCAGGGCCTGGGTGATGATCGGGTGCAGGACCTCGGCGGGAATTTCATCAGCTTTCGGGATCGGATTGGCCACCAGCTGTCCACCCTGCAGGCCCATTGCGGTGCGGGTTTGCTGGGACTTGGCGATGTCTTCGGGCGTATCCATCCGCAAAGGTGCAGGCAGATCAGAGCTGGCAGACCAGAAAGCGGGCAGGCGGTCTTGCCCGTAGGCAATCACAGGCACACCCAGTGTTTCCAGCACTTCAAAGGTTTTCGGCAGGTCAAGAATGGCCTTGGCGCCCGCACCGACAACCGTGACAGGGGTTTGTGCCAATTCGTGCAGATCAGCAGAGATATCAAAACTCAGTTCCGCCCCGCGATGCACGCCGCCAATCCCGCCTGTCGCAAAGACATGGATACCTGCCAGATGTGCGGCAATCATGGTTGCGGCAACTGTCGTTGCTCCTGTCCCACCCGTTGCGATGCAGGCCGCCATGTCGGCACGCGACAGTTTGGCGACATCGCGGGCCTGACCCAATGCCTCAAGCGTCTCGGGTTCCAGCCCCACGTGCAGCTTGCCATCCAGCACGGCGATTGTCGCCGGTACCGCACCTGCGGCGCGCACGTCGTCTTCAACCAGCCGTGCGGTTTCCACATTTTGCGGGAAAGGCATGCCGTGGGTGATGATGGTGCTTTCCAAGGCCACAATGGCTGTGCCGGCGGTGCGGGCCGCGGCGACTTCGGTGCTGTAGTGGATCGGGATCATAGGGGTGTTTCTCCGGAAACATATGTGGCGGCGGCGTTCAAGGCGCGGGTGAGGGAGGCTGCACGGTCCATGCCTTGTGCCTCTGACGCGATATGCGCGGCCATGAAAGTATCGCCTGCACCGGTTACCCGCGTCACCATCACAGCGGGCGGAGTTTGCGTGATGATATCGCCTGCGGTGCCTTCGGATGCAGATTTGCCACCATCGGTCACCAGCACACGGTGGGCGCCTCGCTTGATCAAGGCTGCGGCGGCATCGGCAGATGTGTCAAATATGGTCTGGCAGAGCAGCCCGGCCTCTTCAAGGTTCACATAAAGTGTGGCGGAGGGGTGCCCGACAAGCGCCAAAAGCCGCTCGGCCTTGCCGGGGGATGCAGGCGCGACACGCAAATCAGAGGCGATAAAAAGCGGTGAGATTGCAATGATCTGCAACAACTCTTCGGTCAGGTTGCCATCAAGGGCAACAATCCCCGCGAAAGGGGTTTCAGCCGACCCCAAGCGGCCATCGGCCATCGGTCGCAGGATTTTTTCGCCAGCGGCTTCGAGCGAATGCGCGTCGGCAATGGCCGCGACCAGCCCATTGGCCCCCTCGATTGCCATATAGACATCGGTGGGCAGGTCATCGGAACGGTAGACATAATCGCAGATCATCCCCATGCGGAGCGCTTCGCCCATGAGTTCCTCGCCCTCCGCATCGCGGCCAACGGTGGTCAGCAGGGCAGGCGTCATGCCAAAGCGGCGCAGGGTCATGGCGATATTCATGGCCACGCCGCCGGGCAGGCGGGTGATCCGGCCCGGCACATCAGAGCCCACGCGCATGTGGCTGGCAGCGCGCCCGATCACGTCCCACAGGACGGACCCTATGCATAAAATATCAGGTGTCTTGGTCATACCGGTCTTCTGACCGAGAGCCGCGCCCAGAGCAAGCCCTATGGACAGGACCCGTCTTCAGAACGGTCATCATTAGTGTGATTTCGCTATTGAGGCCCCACACTTAAGGGGTTTTACCCCCGACGACATGCGGGGTGGTTGAGCGCAACAGATGCGCTTCGCCCAGTATCGCGATGAGCACCTCGACATGGCGCGCGGGCCGATAGCTTGCGGCATTGTCCTTGCGCTGCATGTCCATGACAGCCTCCACATCCAGCAACTGCATCAGAGCGGGGCCCGAGCGGGGCAGGCTGTCGCGCCCCAGAATACGGCGCAGATGCACCTCACGGCGGTAGTCATCGACGCCGAAGCGGGCGGCGCGCGCCAAGAGCGCGGGGCGTTTGAGCGTGGCAATTCGAGTGTGAAGATCAAGCATCTGTCAACTTCCTGTTACAGCGTAAGAGTTTGCCCAACATGACACAACCTAAGCGGGTGTTGCGGAAACACCATGAGCTAAGAACGCTGCGGTTAGGTTTGTTTATCTTTTGGAAAGAATAGTTGACGGGCAATTGGCGGCGTTAACAAATACGTAACCATGCACGCTCAGGTGGTATGCCATCATGCCCCATTGCATGTGGCTCTGTCTGTTGCGTCGGTAGTTTCGGCAAAAGGATGCATGATCATGACAGCACCACAAGGGCGCAGAACCACGTCTGATCTTCCACGTTGGGTTCCTGATGCAGCCCGTCACTATCTTGTTCACACGGAAACTGGGCTGTCTATCCGCGCGCTTGCGCGGGCCAGTGACTGTCACCCGTCAACGGTTCTGCGACAGGTACGTCGCCTGGAAGGCCGCCGCGATGACCCGCTGATCGATGCAGCGTTGCGGTCGCTCTCTGCGCAGGTTTCTGCGCGTGACATCTTGAAAGAGGGGAAGTTGAAAGCGATGAAAATGGAGTGTTTGAAGAGTGACCCGCATCAGCCGGTCGGCCTTACACAGGCGCGGATTGATCAAGAAGCCAAGCGCATCTTGCGGCGTCTGTGTGAACAGGGGGCCGTGCTTGCGGTGGCCCGCGAGATGGAGACATCCGTCGTCGTCCGCATGACGCCCGAAGGCGAACAGGTGCGCACGGCTGTCGTTGAACGCGAGATCGCGCAGGCTATGGCCCTGAAAGACTGGATTACCTGTCCTGATCCCGAGGGGCGGATTGCCCGATATTTTATTACCAATACCGGGCGCGCGGCCTTGCGGCGGCTGACAGCAGAGGATGAAAACCGGGCCAGCGGTTTCGCCGAACGCAGCGCCGATCCCGATGGTGATGCGGGGTGGGATATTGCCAGTATCGAAGGCACGCACCGTCCGCCATCGCGGGCCTATGCAACCGAAAGTCCGCTTGTGGGTCTGGCGCGCCGCAAAGATCGCGACGGCAAACCGTTTCTGCCGCGCGAGCTGGTCGCGGTGGGTGAACGGCTGCGCGAAGACTACGAGTTGGTAGAAGTGGGTCTTGGCGGCAGTGCAAGCTGGGAAAGCTTCGTGAACGGCGAAGCACTGGCGGAGGCTACCGAAGGCCCCAAGGGTGCGCTGGCCGCCCATGGCCGGATCAAGGATGCGCTGACCGAACTGGGTCCGGGCCTTGGGGATGTGGTTTTACGGTGTTGTTGTTTTCTGGAAGGTCTGGAGCAGACCGAGAAAAAGATGGGGTGGTCAGCGCGTTCCGGTAAGATCGTCCTGCGGATCGCCTTGCAGCGCCTGAAGCGTCATTATGAGCAAACCCAAGGGCGCTATGGACCAATGATCGGATAACCGCATCGGGCCATGCACGCCGCACAGGCCCGACATGCAGATGCGCGTGATGGTTGGACAAATGCCAAGGGCGAGGCTAGGTATTGGGTAACATCACTGGAGCCCAATATGCCCACACGCGATTTGAAGATTCCTGCGCAGCGCCACCCTGAGAAACAGCGCCGCCCGGATTCGCCGCAACCCAAAAAGCCCGACTGGATCAGGGTCAAGGCACCCACATCGGAAGGCTATAAAAAGACCCGCGATATCATGCGCGACAATAAGCTGGTAACGGTCTGCGAAGAGGCGGGCTGTCCCAATGTTGGCGAATGCTGGTCCCAAGGCCACGCCACGATGATGATCATGGGCGAGGTCTGCACGCGGGCCTGCACATTCTGCAATATCGCCACAGGCAAACCACCCGAGGCGCTGGACGTGTTTGAACCGGGCCGCGTGGCCGATGCGGTCAAAAAGCTGGGGTTGAATCACGTCGTGATCACCTCGGTGGACCGAGACGATGTCGAGGATGGCGGTGCTGAACATTTTGCCCAGACAATCCGTGCGGTACGCCGCCAGTCGCCCGGTACAACGATCGAAATCCTGACGCCTGACTTTATCCGCTGCGATCCCAAGGTCTTGGAGGTCGTTGTTGAAGCGCGCCCCGATGTATTCAACCACAACCTTGAAACGGTCCCCGGCCTCTATCCGGAAGTGCGGCCCGGTGCCCGCTACTTTCATTCCCTGCGCCTTTTGCAGCGTGTGAAGGAGCTTGATCCGACGATGTTCACAAAATCAGGCATTATGGTCGGGCTTGGCGAAGACAAGCAGGCCGTGATGCAGGTCATGGAAGACATGCGCGCCGCCGACATCGATTTTCTGACGATCGGTCAGTACCTCCAGCCAACGCCGAAGCACCATAGGGTGGACCGGTTCGTGACGCCGGAAGAATTCAAGACCTATGAAAAAGCCGCCTATAACAAAGGCTTCCTGATGGTTTCTGCGACACCGCTGACACGGTCATCCTATCATGCGGGCGATGATTTCGCGCGTCTGCGCGAAGCGCGTCAGAAAAAGCTCGGGCTGGCCTGATCACTCGGCCACAGGCGGGATCGCCTTGAGGTATGCGGCGATGGCGGCGCGGTCGTCATCGGTCAACTGGCCGGTGTTCTTGACGACTTCTGCCATCTCGCCGCCCGCACTGTCAAAATCGGGTGTGAACCCGCTTTTCAGATACTCTGCAATATCACGCTCGGACCACGACAGGGCTGCGGTTGTGATGTTCGGAATACGCCCTTCGTCGGACGGATGCGGCGCACCACCCATCCAGCGCGCTGTGTCCAACCCGCCCAATGCGTTGCGGGGCGTATGACATTCGGCGCAGTGGCCCAAGGCCTCGACAAGATAACGCCCGCGGATCAGTTCGGGGCTCGCTGCATCCTGCAAAACCCAGTCAGAGTTGGCGAAAAGGAATTTCCACGGCCCCAGCGCGATCCGCTGGTTGAACGGAAACGCCAGATCATGGGGCGCGTTCGGTTGGTCCGACGCGGGCAGGGTGCGGAGATGGGCGATCAGATCGACGATATCGCTGAGCTCTGCCTTGTTATAGCTTGTGTAGGGGAAAGCGGGATAGAGATGCGCGCCATTTTCACCGACCCCGCGTATGATCGCGCTGGCAAGCGCCAGATCGGACCACGCGCCCACACCATGCTCCGGATCGGATGAGATGTTGGGAGCGACGAAGGTCCCGAAATCCGACGCAAATGTCTTGCCGCCGCTTAAAAGCGTGGGCGGGCCGTCTTCACTGGTATGACACGAGGCACAGCCTGCTGCGGCAAAGACGATTTTGCCACGGGCGGGATCACCGGTGAGACCATCAAGCGCATCAGATGGCAACGGCGCCGGTTTGGTGATGTACCAGCCGGCACCGACCACAAGAAGGGCCAGGACCCCGATGATCCGCCATTTTGCCATGTGATCTTAGGTGCGCGGCGCGCGATAGGCTTCGTGGCAAGACCCGCAGGATTGGCCCACAGGACCGAAAGCCGCCTTCATGGCATCAAGCCCGTCGCCTGCGACTGCAGCCAAAGCAGCGGTCGCTGCGGCAAGTTTCTCTTTCTCGGCCATATATCCGGCGGCGTCGGTCCAGATTTCTGCCTTGGCGCGTGACCCTTCGATACTGGCGTCAGTCCCTTCGACCCAATAGGCGGCCTGGTCCATGCTGGCGAGCGCTGCAAGGTTTGATGCGGCTGCGGTGGCGATTGCGGCATCGTAAGGAATGCGGTCCTGCGCCATTGCGCCAATCGGGCCAAGGTTAAAAGAATAGAGGCCCATATGAGACTGCCGCGCATCCATGGCGCGCTGCTGGTCTTCGGTCAGGTGTCCTGCAGCGAATGCGGCCCCCGCGATACAGAAAGCAACAGCAGTTGCGACAACACGGTTCAGTTTTTTTGACATGGGGTTCTCCTACGAAATCAAAAAAATAATACCGAAAGCGTACCCCTCTGTGCGACAAAACGCCTCATAACGTTTTCGTGATTATCGCATTCGGCGTAAATCGGTCGGGGTGAGCCAATCCGGCCAGCCAAACAACTGCTCGAAGCCAAACAGGATCAGGCAGAACACAATGATTCCGACAATGAATTTGATCCTGGCGGGCGAGGGCGGGTTCTGCGCCCAGCGTTTGGCCTTCAAGAGCCAGCGGGGGTTCATGTCTCTTCGAGGAACCGCACTTTGCCGATAAAGCCGAGGTTACGGTTGCGTTGGGCAAAATCGATTCCATAACCCACGACAAATTCGTCCGGAATTTCAAATCCGATCCAGTCCGCCTTGAGATCAACCTCGCGGCGGGCGGGTTTGTCGAGCAACGCGATGGTTTTCATGCGCGCGGGTTTGCGCGACCACAAAAACTTGGTCACATGGGCCAGCGTATGTCCGGTATCGACGATATCCTCGACGATCAGCACATCACGCCCTTCGATCTGGCCGCGCAGGTCTTTCAGAATACGGACTTCCCGTGTGCTTTCCATACCGTCGCCATAGGACGAAGCCTCAAGAAAATCGACTTCGACAGGCAGATCCAGTTCGCGCACCAGATCGGCGATGAACACGAAAGACCCGCGCAGCAGGCCCACGACCACCAGCTTGTTGGTATCCGCAAACTCGGTGCGGATCTCGCGTGCGAGATCTTCGATCCGTGCCGCGATCGCTTTGGCGCTGATCATTTCGTCGATCACATAGGTGGGGTGCGTCATTCAGGCCTCAATACTGGGAAATAGGTTGATTTTCTGGCCCAAGTTTACGACATCCGTCAGCGAAGTCACCCGCGAAAGGCCGTTATGCCCCGTCATTCTGAAACCAAGTTTCTGCCCTATACTGCGCAGCAGATGTATGACCTTGTCGCCGACGTGGGAAATTACCCGAAATTTCTGCCGTGGACGGCTGCGGCGCGGGTGCGCAGTGTGACCGACAAGGGCGACCATCAGGAAATGCTGGCCGATCTGGTGATTTCGTTCAAAGTGTTCCGCGAAAAATTCGGAAGCCGTGTTCTGCTTTGGCCCGAACAGATGAAAATCGATACAGAATACCTTGATGGGCCGATCCGGTATCTTGAAAGCCAGTGGTCTTTCAAGGACGTCGAGGGTGGCTGTGAAGTCTCCTTCGCGGTGGATTTCGAATTCAAAAGCCGCCTTTTGCAGGGTGCCGCCGGCATGTTCTTCAACGAGGCGATGCAGCGGGTCGTGCGGTCGTTCGAGCGGCGCGCGGTGGAGCTTTATCGCTAGGCTTCAACCGCACCCAACAAGAGCGCGAGCGCATGATCGCGCGCAGCGGTGCGCACATTTGCGCGGCCCTGCGCGCCAAACTCTACCGTTTCGGTGCGCACGCCGGCTTCGGAGGCAACCCCGAAACACACGCGGCCTTCGGGCTTGTGGTCTGATCCGCCCGGGCCCGCGATACCGGTAATCGCCACCGTGATATCAGCGTCAGAGTTGCGCAGCGCGCCCTCTGCCATCTCGCGTGCGACCTCTTCCGAGACCGCGCCGAAGGCGTCCAGCGTGACAGGCAGCACCCCCAGCATCTGGGTTTTCGCGGCATTTGTGTAGGTAATGAATGCGCGGTCGAACACCGCCGAGCTGCCTGCAATATCGGTTATGGCGGCACTGACCATCCCACCGGTGCAGCTTTCGGCCGTGGCCAGCATCACACCTTTTGCCTTGGCGGCGTCCAGAAGAGCCTGCGCACTCATATCAGAACGATATGGTAAAGCGCGGCAAGTGCGGCAACGCCGATCGCGGCAAAGATGCCTGCAATCACGTCATCCAGCATCACGCCGGTTGGCCCATGGATCCGGTCGGCCCAACCAATCGGGCCCCATTTCGTGATGTCGAAAAGCCGGAACAGCGCGAATGCGGCAACCCAACCGGGCCAGAGCAGAAGGATATCAACGTCCTGACGAGCCGCGCCGAAGGCCAGCGGCAGAAGGGCGATCCATTGGCCGCAAACCTCGTCGATCACGATCTCGGAGGGGTCGTGGTTGACCTTGCCTTTGGTCTCGACACCCGTGGCCCAGACGCCAAGAACGTAAGACAGCACGATCCCCGCGATAAGGCCCCAAGGGCCGAAGAGCGCATAGATCGCCCAACCTGCGGGCAAGGCGGCAAGCGATCCCCATGTGCCGGGGGCAGGGCGGATGTGGCCCACATAAAAGAAGGTGGCAATCAGATGTGTCATGGCTTGATCAACGTCACGGTGGCGATGGCGGCAATGCCTTCCTCGCGCCCCGTAAAGCCCAGTTTTTCCGATGTTGTCGCCTTAACGCTGATGCGGTCGCTCTCGATGCCCATATAGGCGGACATCACGGCCTTCATCGCGTCATGATGCGGTCCGATCTTGGGGTATTCGCAGACCAGCGTGCAATCGGCATTGCCGATGCGAAACCCCAGCGACGCGGCAAGCGCCACCGCATGTTCGAGAAATATATGGCTGGCGGCCCCTTTCCATTGCGGGTCCGAGGGCGGGAAGTGCTGGCCGATATCACCTTTGCCCAATGCGCCATAGATCGCGTCTGTGACAGCATGCATGCCCACATCCGCATCGGAATGGCCCTGAAGGCTGCGGGTATGGGGAATTTGCACGCCACAAAGCCAGACATGATCGCCCTCGCCAAAGCGGTGCACGTCATAGCCGTTGCCACAGCGGATATCGGGGGTGGAAGTCATCGGGTTGCGCCTCATCAGCTCTGCGGCCCGGTCGAAGTCCTCGGGCGTGGTGATCTTTATGTTCGCTTCATCGCCTGCCACGATCGCAACGTCCAGCCCCGCCGCGCGGGCAACCGCCACATCATCGGTTTCCTGCCCGGTGCCCGCGGCATGTGCGTCCCGCAACGGTGCAAGGTGAAAACCTTGAGGCGTCTGCGCACGGTAGAGGCCCGTGCGGTCCTGCACACCTGCGACTGTGCCCTCTGTGCCATGCCAGAGCGTATCCGTCACCGCAATTGCAGGGGCTGCACCGACATGGGTTGCAAGAGCGTCGAGCACACGATCAATCACGGCATCAGTCACCAGTGGTCTGGCCGCGTCGTGTATGAGCACAGTCTCGATCCCGGGCTCTGCTGCCGCCAAACCCGCCTGTACCGATGCAGCACGGGTGGCACCACCCGTGACGACCGTCGCCAAAGGCTCGCGCGGCCAGAGGGCTGTGTCAACGTCATCGGGATGCAATACAAGGATCAACTGTGTGATTGCCGGGTGATTGGCGAAACGCGCCATGGCATAGGCGGCGACAGTGCGGTCACCGATCCGTTGCCACTGTTTCGGGACGTCGCCACCCGCACGGGTGCCGCGCCCTGCCGCTACGATAATTGCCGCTACTGTCATCTGTGATCTGTCCTTATCCTTGCCTCAGGTTTAGGCCCCGGACCGCGCCGGTGCAATTCGTCAGTTTGGCAAGCGAAATGCACAAAAATTAAGCAAACGCCATTTATTCGGGATTAATGGGCCGAGTTTCGTTGAAGGAGGCGCCAAATCTACGTAGATGTACCGCGACGCCTAACCTGTAAGCGAATGATTATCTCTGTGGCAGTAACCGAACAATTGGTCTTGGACGATGTGGCTTTGACGCCGCCTGTGGCGCTTGCGCCTTTGGCGGGAGTCACCGATCTGCCGTTTCGTCAACTGGTCGCGTCTTTTGGGGCTGGCTGGGTTGTCAGCGAAATGGTGGCAAGCCAGGAAATGGTGCAGGCCAAACCCGGCGTGCGCGAACGCGCCGAACTGGGCTATGATCAGGAAGGCACGGCCGTCCAGATTGCCGGACGCGAGGCCTATTGGATGGCCGAGGCGGCGCGCATGGCGGCAGGCAACGGTGCCGCGATCATTGACATCAACATGGGCTGTCCGGCCAAAAAGGTGACAAACGGCTATTCGGGGTCGGCGCTTTTGCGCACGCCCGATCATGCGCTCAGCCTGATCGAGGCCGTCGTCAATGCCGTTGATGTCCCCGTAACGCTGAAAACGCGTCTTGGATGGGATCACGACAGCCTGAATGCAGCCGATGTGGCGCGCAGGGCCCAAGAGGCGGGGATCAAGCTGGTCACGATCCACGGGCGGACACGCTGCCAGTTTTACAAAGGCGCTGCCGACTGGGCCGCGATCCGGCAGATCAAGGACGCGGTGACGATCCCGGTGATTGCGAATGGCGATATAGTGGATGCGGACACCGCGCGCGCGGCCTTGCGGCTGTCTGGTGCGGACGGCGTGATGATCGGACGCGGGGCGCAGGGACGGCCTTGGGTCCTCGCGCAAATTTCGGCTGCGCTGCACGGTCTGGCGGATCCTGTTGTGCCGCAGGGCCATGATCTGATTGATATGGTCTGCGGTCATTATGAGGCGATGCTTGCCTTCTATGGCCCCGAATTGGGGCGCAAGGTCGCGCGCAAGCATTTGGGCTGGTACATGGACGATGCGGGCACGCCGCCCGCGTTGCGTAAGGCAATCCTGACCCACGCAGCACCAGCAGATGTCCTGCGTGATCTTCCCGAGGCGTTCGATTTAAAGGTGGCGGCATGATTTTAGGACAAGCCCTTTGGTCATCCCTGCCGGTGCCGTCTTTGATGCTTGACGGCGATGACGTCATCATCATGAGCAACCCTGCGGCGGAAAGTTTTCTCAACCTGTCGTCCAAATCTCTGGTGGGTGAAAGGATCTGGGAAAAGGTCATGATCGATGCGCCGCTTGAGGCGCCCTATCGCCGTGCAAGAGAAAACCGCACATCGCTTTTCGTAAACGATGTGGATGTCGGCAGCGGCGAGCGCCCGCCGATGCTGTGCAATCTGCAATTTGCACCCCTGCAAGGCAGCGATGACCAGATGATCGTGATGATCAGCCCGCGCGAGATTGCCAGCCGGATCAACCAGAACCATTCGTCCGGTAAAGCAGCCAAATCTGCGATTGGGATGGCGGAAATGCTGGCCCATGAGATCAAGAACCCGCTGGCGGGGATCACCGGTGCGGCGCAGCTTTTGTCCATGGGGTTGTCATCGGAAGATCAGGAAATGACCGATCTCATCGTTGAGGAAAGCCGCCGGATCGTGAAACTGCTCGAACAGGTCGAACAATTCGGAAACCTGCGCAAACCGGTGCTCAAGCCGATCAATATCCACGATATTCTGGACCGCGCCCGCCAATCGGCGGCGGTGGGTTTTGGCGCCCATATGCTTTTCGTCGAAGCCTATGACCCCTCCCTGCCGCAAACGCTGGCAGATGGGGACCAGCTTTTGCAGGTGTTCCTGAACTTGCTGAAAAATGCCTCGGAGGCCTGCAAGGAAGCGGGAACCATCACCCTGCATACCTTCTATGATACCTCGTTACGCGTGCATCGGTCGGATGGCACCCATGCCCGCCTGCCGTTGCAGGTAGAGATTATTGACGATGGCCCCGGCCTGCCGCGCGAGATTGCGGAAGATATTTTTGAACCTTTCGTATCGGGCAAGGAAAACGGAACCGGGCTCGGGTTGGCGTTGGTGTCAAAACTGATCGGTGACGCCGGTGGATGGATTTCGGTGGATAGTGTGCCCGGGCGCACGGTATTCCGGATTTCGCTGCCGGTGGTGCCCAAAGACTATGAAGCAGGAGAATAGCAATGGACGGGACAGTACTTGTTGCCGATGACGACCGGACGATCAGAACGGTATTGACCCAGGCTTTGACGCGGGCGGGCTGCAAGGTGCATGCGACATCCTCGATTGTCACGCTGATGCGCTGGGTTGATGAGGGCAAAGGCGATTTGGTGATTTCCGACGTGATCATGCCTGATGGTAACGGCCTCGAGCAGTTGCCAAAGATTGCAGAGGCACGCCCCGGTCTGCCTGTGATCGTGATCTCTGCGCAGAACACCATCATGACCGCCATTCAGGCCGCTGAGGCGGACGCTTACGATTACCTGCCGAAACCTTTCGATCTGCCCGATCTGATGAAACGCGCCGCGCGCGCATTGGAGGTCAAACGCCGTGCGCCCACGACACGCGCGCCGGATGTGAATGCGACCGAACAGGGCGGTGATCTGCCGCTGGTGGGGCGCACGCCGGTGATGCAGGGCCTTTACCGGCTTGTCGCGCGGGTCATGAACACGCAACTGCCGGTGCTGATCACTGGCGAAAGCGGTACGGGCAAATCGCTGATCGCACGCGCTGTCCATGATTTCTCAGACCGGCGCAGCCTGCCGTTTGTTGTGGTGTCAGCCTCTGATCTGGAAGGGATGGATGGCCCCTCAACGGTGCTGAGCCGTGCCAAAGGCGGGTCGATCCTCTTTGACGAGGTCAGTGATCTGTCCGAGGAGGCGCAGGGCCGGATCGTGCGGATGCTGGATACGCTGGGCGACAATGCGCCGCGGATCATGGCCACCTCGCAAACCGACCTGATGGGACGTATGGAGGACGGGCTATTCCGCGAGGATCTGTTCTACCGGCTGGGCGGTGTCACCGTTGATGTCCCGTCACTGCGCGAGCGTGTGGATGATATTCCGCTGCTGGCCGAGCATTTTCTGGCCCGCGCCGAACGTGATGGCGCGCCTTTACGCCGCTTCGGCGATGCGGCCCTTGATCTTGTCCGCGCCTATAGCTGGCCCGGCAACGTGCGGCAGTTGGAAAACGCCGTGCGCCGGCTGGTGTTTACCGCATCGGAGGATGAGATCACCCGCGCCGAGGTCGAACTGGTCCTCGGTAACCAGCCCGCAATCGAACCGCTGCGATCAGGCGGCGAGGGCGACAAGCTGAGTGCGAGCGTGAACAAGCATCTGCGCCGCTATTTCGATCTGCATGGCGGGGTTCTGCCGCCGCCGGGGCTCTATAACCGAATCCTGAAAGAGGTTGAGGGCCCACTGATCGAGATTGCACTGGATGCAACGGGCGGAAATCAGGCCAAATGCGCAGATTTGCTGGGCATAAACCGCAATACACTCCGCAAGAAGATCACCGATCTCGATATACGCGTGACACGCCGCCGCAAATTGATGTAAAACCGCAACAGAACCGTGGCACTCCTACGTCAGCGTAGCAGAAAGACCACAGCGAATGGCGGTACCGTGGGGGCGACCTCACCACAATAACAGGGCATTGCGCGTGCGGCGTTCCCTACTGGGCCTGAATATGACGCGACTTGGCCGCTGGTTCCGCCAGCGCCATGTGCAAACGGCGTTTACGATCGGCCTTGTGGTGGCGGGGCCACTGCTGGCGGTGCTGACCTATATTGTCGTCGGACCGCTGGATCGCGGGGCGTCGTCCACGTCTCTGCGTTTGGTTCTGCTTCTGGATTTCATCTATGTGCTGGTCGTGGCGGCCTTGGTCATGCGGCAGGTGGCGCGCATGGTCTCGGCGCGGCGCGCCAAATCGGCAGGCTCACGGCTCAGTCTGCGTCTGACCGGGGTCTTTGCGCTGTCGGCGCTGGTCCCCATCGTGCTGGTGGCGGTCTTTTCTGTCACCCTGATTTCGATTGCCCTCGACGGGCTGTTTTCGGAACCTGTGGGCAATGTGTTGCGGACGTCTTTGACAACAGCACAGGCCTATGAAGAAGAGCACCGCCAGGAGTTGACGCGCGATGGGCTTGATTTGGCGGCCTATCTGAACCGCGAACGGCAAGCGAATCTCTTTATGGACGATGGCGAGGTGCGGCGCGCCTTGGGTGACGTGCAGGCGCAGGTGGAGCGGGGCCTGAGCGAGGCTTTTGTGATCGACGGCTTGGGCACAATCGCGGCCCGCGGCGCGCGGTCCTATGAATTTGGCTATGAACGCCCCTCAGCCGAGGATTTCACGCGCGCCGATGACACCGGCCTTGCGATCATTCAAGACTTTGCCAACAACGAATTCCGCGCCCTGATCCCGCTTTTGGCCTTCCGCGACAGGTATCTCTACGTCACGCGCCCTGTGGACGGGAATGTATTGACCTTGCTTGATGATACGACCGAAACGGTGGCGCAATATGAGGAACTGCAGAACGAGCGCGGGCAATTGTTGTTCCAGTTCGGCCTGCTCTATCTGGGATTCGGATTTATCCTGATCCTTGGCGCGATCTGGGGCGGTCTGGTCTTTGCCGAGCGCCTGTCAACGCCTGTTGGGCGCTTGGTGTCTGCGTCGCAACGGGTGGGCTCGGGTGATCTTGATGTGCGCGTGATCGAGGATGACGGCGATGACGAGATTTCCGAACTGGGTCATTACTTCAACCAGATGACGAGCCGCCTGAAAGGGCAGCGCGACCAGCTGATCGAGACAAACCAGCGGACAGAACGGCGGGGGCGTTTGTTTGACTCGGTGTTGCGGTCTGTCACCTCCGGGGTTGTCGGGCTTGATGCCTATGGCCGCGTGACGTTTGTGAACCCCTCGGCCAGCCGGTTGTTGTCCGTGGGTGATCACCCCGAAGAAACGGCGCTCACGGTTGCCGTTCCCGAGTTTGCAGATCTCTTTGCGCAGGTCTGCGAAACCGACCGTGAGAGCGTGCAGGGCCAGGTGAACCTGATCCGCAAAGGTCAACAGGAAAGCCTGCTGGTGCGGATGGCGCAACGCCGCAATGTAGACGGGACATTGGAGGGCTATGTTGTGGCCTTTGACGATGTCACCGATCTGGTCAGCGCCCAGCGTATGGCCGCTTGGGGCGACGTGGCGCGCCGGATTGCGCATGAGATCAAGAACCCGCTGACGCCCATTCAACTGTCGGCGGAACGGATTAAGCGCAAGTTCCATAGTCAGGTCGGCCATGACGCGGACAAGCTGGAACAGATGACGGACGTGATTGTGCGCCAGACCAACGATCTGCGGCGCATCGTGGACGAGTTTTCCAAATTTGCGCGCATGCCGGAACCGGAACTGCATATCAATGACATGACGCAACTGGTGCATGACGCGCTGTCCCTGCAGATCGCAGGCCAGCCCGATGTGCATTTTGCTGCTGAAATTCCCGAGGAACAGGTCTTGGTCGATATGGATGACACCATGATCGGGCAGGCGCTGACGAACATTTTGAAGAATGCAGGAGAGGCGACGGAAACCT
This sequence comes from Yoonia sp. R78084, assembly GCF_044595625.1. Classification (NCBI taxonomy): domain Bacteria; kingdom Pseudomonadati; phylum Pseudomonadota; class Alphaproteobacteria; order Rhodobacterales; family Paracoccaceae; genus Yoonia; species Yoonia sp. R78084. The sequence continues at coordinate 1,364,132 of NZ_CP138993.1, read as the reverse complement.
ATATCAGCCGCCACGGGGCAGAGGGCTATCGCCCTGAAATCCAGCTCCGTATGTCCAAGGACAAGGATACAGTAACGATTAAAATCTCGGACAACGGGATCGGCCTGCCGGAAGATCGCGCGCGCCTGTTCGAGCCTTACGTGACGACGCGTGGCGAGGGGACGGGTCTTGGCCTGCCCATCGTCAAGAAGATCATCGAGGAACACGGCGGTACGCTGACACTGACAGATGCCGAGGTTTTTGCAGGTTCCACTCACGCAGGCGCCTGCGCCATTATTCAACTGCCCGCATCGGTGCAAGCCGCGCGTGCCCCAAAAATTCCAGCATGAGGTAAATTATGGGCGATATTCTGATTACGGATGATGAGCGCGACATTCGCGAACTCATTTCGGAAATTCTGATCGACGAAGGCTACACCACGCGGCTGGCCGGAACCTCGGACGAATGTATGGCCCAGATTGCAGCCGAGCAGCCCGCTCTGATGATTCTCGATATCTGGCTGAAAGACAGCAATATGGACGGGATTGATATTCTCAAGACCGTCAAACGCGACCATCCCGAGATACCGATCGTTATTATTTCGGGCCACGGCAATATTGAGATCGCGGTCGCGGCAATTAAACAGGGCGCCTATGACTTTATCGAAAAGCCCTTCAACATTGACCAGTTGTTGGTGGTGATCCGCCGCGCGATGGAAACCTCGCGCCTGCGCCGCGAAAACGTGCAACTGCGGCGCGGCGAGAGCCAGAGTGCCGAGATGCTGGGCGACAGCGCGGCCTTCCGGACACTCAAATCGCAACTGGACAAGGTGACCAAATCCAACGGCCGTGTGATGCTGACGGGGCCTGCGGGGGCGGGCAAGGAAATCGCGGCACGCTATATCCACGCCAATTCCAACCGTGCCTCGGCACCCTTTGTGGTGGTGAACTCGGCCTCGATCGAACCCGAGCGTATGGAGGAAGTCTTGTTCGGCCGTGAAGACGCAGGGCGCGGCATCGAGCATGGTTTGCTGGAAGAAGCCAATGGCGGTGTCGTTTATTTCGATGAAATTGCGGATATGCCCTTGGGAACGCAATCGAAGATCCTGCGCGTATTGGTCGAGCAGCGCTTTCAGCGCGTGGGCGGCAACGACAAGGTTCAGGTGGATTTGCGGGTGATTTCCAGCACCAACCGCGACCTTTCCGCAGCCATCGCTGCGGGCATGTTCCGCGAAGAACTCTATCACCGTTTGAATGTTGTGCCGATTGCTGTGCCGTCACTGGAGGAACGCCGCGAGGATATTCCGCTTCTGGCCGAGCATTTCATTGAAACCTGCAACAAGTTGCAAGGTCTGCCACTGCGCAAATTGGCAGAGGACGCGCGCGCGCTCTTGCAAACCATGCTCTGGCCGGGAAACGTGCGGCAGTTGAAGAACGTGGTTGAACGCGTTCTTATTCTTGGGGAAAACACGGGCGAGATCACCGCCAAAGAGCTGCCGAACAGTGAAGATGGCGGCGGTGAGGAAGGCCGGATCGTGCTGGCTGGTGGTCTTGCGACGCTGCCCTTGCGCGAGGCCCGCGAGCTTTTTGAACGCGAGTACCTGCTGACCCAGATCAACCGGTTCGGTGGCAATATCAGCCGTACAGCGGCATTTGTGGGCATGGAACGTTCGGCCTTGCACCGGAAGCTGAAATCGCTAGGCGTTGTGACAACGAACAAGGCGGGTGGCCGCGTGGCCTATATTGAAGGCGAAGACGAATGAAAGTCATCATCTGCGGTGCAGGTCAGGTTGGCTGGCAAATTGCCCGTCATTTGTCCGGCGAAAACAACGATGTCACAGTCGTGGACAGCAACCCCGAACTGGTGCGTCGTGCGACAGATACGTTGGATGTGCAGGGCATCGCGGGCTTTGCAAGCTACCCTGATGTGCTGGACCGCGCGGGTGCCGCAGATGCCGATATGGTCATTGCGGCGACCCATTCCGATGAGGTGAATATGGTCACCTGTCAGGTGGCCCATTCGGTATTTTCGGTGCAGCGCAAAATCGCGCGCCTGCGTGCCCAGAACTATCTTGATCCGGCCTATGCCGATCTTTACCGCCGCAATCACCTGCCCATCGACGTGGTCATTTCGCCCGAGCGCGAGGTCGCAGAGGCGGCCTTGCAGCGCTTGGCGGCACCCGCGGCCTTTGACACCGAAAGCTTTCTGGAAGGGCGCGCGCAACTGCTCGGGATCATGATTGATGACGATTGCCCTGTCATCAACACACCCCTGCGCCAGCTGACCGATCTTTTCTCCACGCTCCGCGCCGTCGTGGTGGGCATCCGGCGCGAAGGAACGCTTTTTGTGCCATCCCCCGGTGACCAGATTTTCCCCGATGATGAATGCTATATCTTCACCGACACCGAAGATATGACGCGGACGCTGGAAATCTTTGGTAAAACCCAGTCAAAACAAGAACGTATCGTCATCATTGGCGGCGGCAATGTCGGGCTTGGAGTGGCTCAGGCGCTCGAAGCGCGCACCGAACGTGTGCGTGTCAAGGTGATCGAGAAGAACCGCGAGAATGCCGAACGCGCGGCGGATGCGCTGGACCGGACGATCGTTTTGCATGGCGACGGGCTGGACAGCGGTTTGCTCGAAGAGGCGAATATTTCTTCGGCTGACGCTGTGCTGGCTGTGACGGATGATGACAAGACAAACCTGCTTGCCGCTGTCCGCGCCAAAGAGATGGGCTGTAAAATGTCGATCTCTTTGGTGAACGATCCGACCTTGGTGCCGCTGATGGGCCCATTGGATATTGATGCCTACATCAACCCCCGTGCGGTGACTGTAAGTTCGATCCTGCGTCACATCCGCCACGGGCGCGTGCGCGGTGTCTACTCGATCGGGGATGCCGAGGCGGAAGTGATCGAGGCGCAAGTGCTGGGAACATCACCGATTGCGGGCCAGAAGGTGAAGGATATCGACTTTCCCGAAGGCACATTGATCGGCGCGGTCATGCAGCAAGGCAAAATCGTGCGCCCGACTGGCGAGACGCGCATCGAAGAAGGCAACGTGATTGCGATTTTCGCGATGTCCGATGACGTGCCCGAAGTTGAACGCCTCTTGCAGGTCTCGATAGACTTCTTCTGATGGCTTGGATTGTCCGGCTTCCATTTTTCGTGATCCTGATGGGTCTGGGTGCGGCGTCGATGATCGTTCCTGCGGCCCATGGCGCGGTCATGGAAGACTTCGACACGATGCGCGTATTCTTTTACGGGTTTATCCTGTTTTCGATCATCACGCTGATGATCGGTCTGGCCACCGCGGGCTATGCGCCCCGCAGTGTGGCCCGCAGCCAGCTGGTCGGCCTTTTTGCGGCCTTTTCGGCCCTGCCGATTATGTTTGCGATCCCCTTCTATGTGGCTGTCGGCAACACGACATTCCTGGACGCATGGTTTGAAATGGTGTCGAGCTTCACCACCACCGGTGCCACGGTTTATGACACTGCAGGGCGGTTGACACCGTCGCAGCATCTCTGGCGCGGTCTGGTGGGCTGGATGGGTGGTCTGCTGGTCTGGGTGACCGCTGTGTCAATTTTCGCACCCATGAACCTTGGCGGGTTCGAGGTGCGCGCGACGGGCAACGCGGGCAGGGGCACCAGTGGCGGATTTACGCAGATTGCGCATATTGCCGATCCGTCTGAACGGCTTGTGCGCTATACGCTGGCCCTGACGCCGATTTATATCGGCCTGACAGCGATACTCTGGATCGGGCTCGTGATTGCGGGGGAATTTCCCTACATCGCACTGATTCACGCCATGTCGACGCTCTCGACCTCGGGTATTTCGCCTATTGGCGGGCTCTATTTTGCCGCCTCGCGGTTCTGGGGCGAGCTGTTGATCTTCTGTTTCTTCATTTTCGCCCTGTCCCGCCTGACCTTCAGCCGTGGCCTGATCGGCGAGCGGGAGCGCGGGTTGCGGCGCGATCCCGAGTTTCTGACAGCACTGGTCCTGATCGGCACGGTCACGACGCTTTTGTTCATGCGCCATTTCATTGGTGCCGCCGAACGCGCAGACCCTGCCGGTTTGCAGGAAGTGGCATCAGCGCTTTGGGGCGGTTTGTTCACAGTGACCTCTTTCTTGACGACAACCGGATTTGAATCGCATTTCTGGGGCGGCGCAACGGACTGGTCAGGCCTGAACACACCGGGGCTGTTCCTGATCGGACTTGCCCTCATCGGGGGCGGTGTGGCGACAACGGCAGGCGGGGTCAAACTCTTGCGGATTTACGCGCTTTACCGTCATGGCGAAAGGGAACAGGAGCGCCTTTTGCATCCGTCCTCTATTGGTGGCGGCGGCAAGGACGCGCGACGTATCCGCAAACAGGGCGCCTATATCTCATGGGTATTCTTCATGCTGTTTGCGATCAGCATTGCTGCGGTGATGCTGGCTCTGTCGCTGACAGGGGTACAGTTTGAAACGTCAATGGTGCTGGCGGTCTCGGCACTGTCGACAACAGGGCCATTGGCCTCGGTTGCTGCAGAAACGCCGATTGCCTACTCGGGAATTCCCGATGCCGCCAAGGTCATTCTGGCCTTTGCCATGGTCCTGGGACGCTTGGAAACGCTGGCGATCATCGCGCTCTTCAATCCTGAAATCTGGCAGCGCTAAGCGCTTCTTTTAATGTGTAAATAGGGGGTGGAAACTCCAGATCAGGCGCGACATACTGAGCCTGACTACACTGGGGGGCCGGTCCGCGGCCGCAAGAAAAAGAAAAAGAAAAAAGGGTTTGGCGATGGCTGCCGACAAAGCAAATCTGCAAGACGCATTCCTTAATCATGTGCGCAAAACAAAAGTACCCGTCACGATTTTCCTCGTGAACGGTGTGAAACTCCAAGGCGTGATCACCTGGTTCGACAGCTTTTGCGTCCTTCTGCGTCGTGACGGACAATCGCAGCTTGTTTACAAAAGCGCGATTTCCACGATCATGCCGGCGCAACCGATCAGCCTTTATGAAGGTGAAGAGTAACTTTGCTCGAACATGATCGCCCCGTGACACGGGCTTGGGTACTGCATCCCGAACTAAAGAACGACCAGAACCGCCGCGCGGCTGAGCCTGCTTTGGCGGAAGGATTGGCTTTGGCCGCTGCCTTGCCTGATCTGGATGTGATTGGCGGCACCATCGTTCGCCTGCCGAAAATCCAGCCCGGTAAACTCTTTGGCAAAGGCAAGATCGCAGAGTTGAAACAGGTGTTTCACGACGCCGAAATCGAGCTTGTCCTGATCGACGGCCCCGTGACCCCTGTGCAGCAGCGCAATCTGGAAAAGGAATGGGGCGTCAAACTGCTTGATCGCACCGGTCTTATTCTTGAAATCTTCAGCGACCGCGCGCGCACCTCCGAGGGCGTGTTGCAGGTGGAAATGGCCGCACTGTCTTACCAGCGCACGCGTCTCGTGCGGGCATGGACCCACCTTGAACGGCAACGCGGTGGTTTGGGCTTTGTCGGCGGCCCGGGTGAAACCCAGATCGAGGCCGACCGTCGCGCTATTGACGAACAGCTTAACCGCCTGCGCAAGCAATTGGCGAAAGTCGTGAAAACCCGCGAATTGCATCGCGCATCCCGCGCCAAGGTGCCGTTCCCGATTGTCGCTTTGGTGGGCTATACCAACGCGGGCAAATCCACGCTGTTCAATCGTCTGACAGGGGCCGAGGTCTTTGCCAAGGACATGCTCTTCGCGACACTTGATCCGACCATGCGCAAGATCGTGCTGCCGACAGGTGACGAAATCATCATGTCCGACACGGTGGGTTTCATCTCTGATCTGCCGACCGAACTGGTTGCGGCCTTCCGTGCGACATTGGAAGAGGTGCTTGACGCGGACCTGATCGTGCACGTCCGCGACATCAGCCATGAACAGACCGAAGAACAGGCACAGGACGTACGCGCCATCCTCCAAAGCCTTGGCGTGGCCGAAGAGGCCCCGATCATCGAGGTCTGGAACAAGGTCGACCTGCTGGAAGGTGACGCGCGCGATGCGGTGCTGACACAGGCAGCGCGCATGGACGATCTTTACGCGATTTCCGCGGTCACGGGCGAGGGGTTGGACAGGCTCTTGGCGGCGATCCCCGACAAGCTCAAAGACCCGCGCAGCGAGGAAAAGCTGACGCTGACCTTCGCCGAAGGGCGCAAACGCGCATGGCTCTTTGATGCGGGGATCGTCACGGATGAAGTGCAGACCGAAACCGGTTATGACCTGACGGTGTTTTGGACAGCTTTGCAGAAAGAACGGTTTGTGCGGTTGTAGGGGAACGGCAGCTTTGCGGACCTAGTGGACATTCGCTGCGGCTGCTCCAATGGCCGCCTTTATAATTTCTAGTGCATCATGATGGTTGATGCGGGGGGTGAATTCTATCTACTTGACCTTGTGGGATCAATTAAGCGTCGATGAAGCTGCAATGCACCAGTTATGACTTGTTCGACCATACTGCAGGTATCCTCTTGGAGATAGAAACTCCCAACTAGCCAACAAGCGAGTCAGGGCAGACACTAAACGGTTTAGATTTGGTGCACCCTGCACTGGGGAAAGGGAAAAGTACCAATCATTTAGACAATCTGTTGGAAAATATGCGGACGGGGAAGCTCGGTGGCCGTAGCCGCCCGTCAATCCACCAGACACTTCATGGCCTTGGCGCTTTTCAGCTTTCCAAAATAGTATAGTGGCATAAACACAACCTATGGTGTCGGGAGTGTCTTAAACTTTGAAACGTTTGCTTCTAACTTTTGCTTGTTTTGCTGCGTTTTTCTCTACTTCGGGACGAGCAGAGGTACCTGCGGCGGATCCCGACAGAAAGGAGCAAGCACCTAGCGTGATCGACCCCGATCTACATCCCTGCCGTTACTTCACGCTAGAAGAGGAAATGATAGACTTCTTTATCGGTATGGAGCACGAGGAACGACTGGTACCGATACGCGTTCCGAAACGCTATCTGGAAGACCGCTTCGATCACGAAGAGGGCGCGGTGCATGGGGCGCAGCTATTCCGGATAGAAGTCCCAACTTTTGAGCCAATCACCCGCCGGGAAACTGGTCGACGCAACGCGGCGGGGCTTCCGTGGAACTGGATGAATTTCATTATCAAAGATCAGCTACCATTGGATCACACCCTAGGGTTGCGACTTGCATTGCCCATCTCCGTAGACGACATCGGAAAGCCTCGTTCTGTTCCAGATTTTCGTGATTTTCCCAATCTGACTGGCCCACATGGCTTGACCAGCGTGGTCGCCCCTGACCGTTTGGGAGGAGAAGATCTCTTTGTTCACTATGACGACGAACAGAATTTGGCCGGATGGATGCTCTGCAGCGTGCGGGGTTTGAATCATACTCAAAACGAGCGCTGTTATCACACTACCCGCCTCTCAGAAATGGACGTGGGCATCAGCTTCCGCCGTACAGAACTATCAAATTGGAACATCATCTATCAGAATGTTGCGCAGTTTTTAACCTGTGCGACCTCAGAAAACCTTTGAAGGGAACAGCTCAATGCCGCTTAGTCAGACCCAACTCGATATTCTGGGACTCCACGTTCAGGCGGGCGACAGAATCGCCTATTGGGAAACGCTATCATCCTATATCAGTCGTCTTTCCGCGCGGTAGTCGCGGGTCACACATTTTGCAAAGTCGGCTGTGCGGGACGGAGCGGTTTTTCGCTGCCCAGGGGCCAATGGCCGCTTTCCTTCGGGGCTCTACGAGTGATCGTTAGGTTTTTTGGCAAACGGCACGCAAAGCGGTTTCAATAGGCTTTTCACTTCCGGTTTTGTTGAATTTCCTATTTAAACCGGCTTTTAGACTTTTGGTCGCGGCATACTGATATTGCCACACTGAGAGTAATTGGCTTCTGGGCGGTTTTTGATGGCGAGACGGGCAATAGAGTGGAACGTTGGCGATGTGTTTCTTGTGGAAACGGAGGGTGGACGGCGTTTTCTCGCACAGGTGATTGGTAAAGGGCTCGATACCATGAAATCCGCCCTGTGTGCTTATACTTTGGTTGAGTACGCAGAAGGTCGGATTGAGATTGGACCCGCCGATTTTATTACTGTGCAGTTTACGACACGGGACCTCCTTGAAAGAGGTAAATGGAACATTGTAGGCAATCAGCCCGCGCCAACGATTTCCAGCTACTTCGAGAACTATGAAGACCTAATGCGCTCTGGGTTCTTCGGCGTTACCGTGCGTGGCTCCGGAGTTATCCGAAAGTTCTTGGAAGCTTGCATAGGTGAACGATATTGGGACTCTTTTGCAGATCCAGAATATTTTGAAATGCTACTTTTGCCAGGGTTAGAGAGACCTCCTACGGCAAAACTGCACGACCAATCATAGCCGACATTCGTACAGCGTGCAGCATCCGACAGTTTGGGCTCTAAGCCGACTTTCACTGCAACTCTGTGCGATCCTACTCCATAGGCCGCAACACCGTCACCCCAACCGCTGCCGCGCGCGCCAGATCGGGATCAAGTGACATCGGGATGTATTCGCCGCGCCGCCACAGCTCGCCCAGATTGTCGTAGTGCCGTGACAGCGGGTGACCGGATTGCCCTGTGGAGTTGATAAAGACCGAACTGTCGGGATCGGCGAAATCATAGACGCCGCGATAGCCTGCCGCGTGGACGTTGTGGAACGGATGCGGGTCCATGCCCGATGTCTTGGCCCGTTGCAGGGTGTGATCGCCGCCGCTGGTGGACTGGCGGATATTCACGATCCATTCAAGGATCGGGGTGTTGCCCAGTACGGGGTGGTCGTGGGTCGCCACATGGGCGTCACCCCAGCGCACGGCCTCGATCGCTTCGCCATAATTCTCGGTGATCCAGACCAGTGCATCATCCAGCGATTGCCGTGCGATATCGGTGCAGGTTTCCACCGGCGCGGACTGGATCACATCGCACCACACACTGGCCCCGTCGATATCGCGGAACACGCGTTCGATAAACACCGGCTCGACATGGGTGAACTCTTCGGCCAATGGCCCCAATTCGTCGCGGATCAGGCGTTGCTGGAATGCGCGGGTCCAGGCCGCATAGATCAGCGGCTCCGGCAGGTGTTCGTTCATCTCGCCGTTCCATGCTGACAAAAGGTCCAGCGCGATCTGGCGGCGGCGTTCGGGGGTGCCTTCGGCGGCGGCATCGCCGGTGAACCACAGATCTGCACCCATCAGGGTCGACAGCGTCCGCGCGGCAAAACTGACAGTATCAAGCTGGGTTTCAATAAAACTGTCGCGGGTATGCACCTCGCGCGCCTGCATCAGACGCCGCCAGCGGTTGATCCGTTGGGTGTCACCCCATGTGTGCGCGACGTGGAACGGAAAGGGCCGGTCGACGGTCTTGTTATTGGTGTTCCCCAAGATCCCGCCCGGCGGGTCAAGAAATTCGGGGTTGTCGCCATAGGGAAACCGTCCTTGCCAGCGGTTCTCAGGCAGATAGCCAAAGGCAGGCAGGCGGCCCTGGCTTTGATTCGCTGCATCACGGGCGGGGATGGCGCCGATCGTTTTCATGGCGATCCGGTTACGATCCGCCAGTGTCAGGTTCATAGCGGGCGCGATGAAATCCGCACCAGCGGTGATGGCCTCTTCCACGGTGCGCGCATGGTTGATGGCAAAGGCGGCAGACATAGAGGTGTCGCGATCCGACAGCGCGGTCCATGAGATCGCCGTCACATGCCCCGGCGGGGTGATGGTGCCAAGATCATACTGGCCACGCGGCATCACAGGGCCATTCGCCGTCCAGCGCAGGCGGAGCGTGACGGCAGGGGCATCCTTGATGTTGATGATACTATCGCGGGTCCGAAACGGCGCCCAGCCTGTCGGGGTGCGGTATTCTTCGGAGTTTTCGGGGTTGACCTCTTCGACCATCACGTCCTGATCATCGACATAGGCGCTTGTCAGGCCCCATCCGAGCGCGTCGCTCCGCCCGCTCAGGACAAGTGGCATGCCGGGAATGGTGCCGCCGATGATGCCACCTGTTTCAAGCTCGAGCCGTGCCAGATACCAGATGGATGGCGCGGTCAGGCCCAGATGCGGATCATTGGCCAGCAGTGTCGAGCCTGTGGCCGAGCGTGATGCGCTGGCCGCCCATGCATTGGAGGCCCCTGACAGCGGTGCGGGTTTCAGCGGCGAGAGCGGATCGTAGGCCAGCCGCATGTTGGGCGTGTAAGACGGTACACCGGGGATCAGACTTGCGTATTCGGGCAGGGCCGCAGTGGCGCTGGTGGGATCGTCGGGCAGGATATCGCGCAAGCGGTCGTTCTCAAGCAAGAGCGAGGTGCGGGCGCGCAGGACCTCATCTTCGAGGTTCGACGTCAGGTCCAGCGCCATCAGTTTCAGGATCGCAATGGAATCGGCAGGCTGCCAAGGTGCAATCGCATGATTGAAGAGCCACATTTCGGGTGCGCCACGCCCCAGCGCCCCTTTGTTCACCTCGGCCAGCCACGCATTCACGCCGCGCGCATAGGCCACCAAAGCAGCGTTGGTTTCTGCGGTCTGCACATTCACCGATGCCACGGCCGTCGTATAGAGATCAAAGCGCCGCAACACCTCATCAATGCCTAGTGTGCGTTCACCGAAGAGCTCGGACAACCGCCCTTGGGCTGTGCGCCGCAGCATTGTCATCTGCCATAGACGGTCCTGCGCGTGGGCATATCCCAGCGCGAAATAGACGTCACTGTCGGTTTCGCCGAAAATATGCGGGACATTGGCGTTATCGCGGACGATTTCGACAGGTGCCGCGATCCCCGCAACCTCGCGGTTGGCGTTGTATTCGGGCAGCGAGCGTGACGCAAAATAATAAACGAGCGCGATTGCAGCGACGCCTAGAATGATCAGGGCAGTGGCAAGCCGGATGAGCCAGCGAAAAACAAACGCCATTAGGTCCTCGGGGTGTTGTGTCTGCCCCGTTGTAGCAGGGCAGACAGCAAGGACAAGTTAGCGTTCGGGGATCAACCCGCGCGGGCTGAACCGCAGCACCAGAAGCAGCACCAGACCCATGGTCAGCAAACGCATGTGCGCAGCGGATTCGATCATCCGCTCTTTGAGCGTGCTGCCGTCTTCAAGTCCGCTGCTGAGGATATTCATCAGCCCCAGACCGAGCGGTTCCACCTGCACCCAGAGCCACCAGATGAGCATACCGCCCAGCACCGCACCAAAGTTGTTACCGGACCCGCCAACAATCACCATGACCCAGACAAGGAAGGTAAAGCGGAGCGGCTGATAGGTGCCCGGTGTCAGCTGACCATCCAGCGTGGTCATCATCGCACCCGCAATTCCGCAAATCGCAGAGCCGAGGATAAAGATCTGCAAATGCCGCTTGGTCACGTCCTTGCCCATCGCCTCGGCGGCGGTCTCGTTGTCACGGATCGCGCGCATCATGCGGCCCCATGGGCTTTTGAGTGCCTTCTGCGCCAGCCAGAGCAGGATCAGCAGGACGATGGTAAAAAGCACGGCATAGGCCATTTTCGTGTAAAGCGTTGAGGCAAGGACCGGATCAAGCCCGACGCTTGCAGCGCGTTCAATGAAAACAGGGTCCTGTTGCAGGTCGATTTCAAACGGCACCGGACGATCAAGGCCGATGACGTTTTTCACACCGCGCGCGAGCCAGTCTTCGTTCTTCATCACCGCGATGATGATTTCCGCGATGCCAAGTGTCGCGATCGCAAGGTAATCAGAGCGCAGCCCGAGTGCTGTCTTTCCGATAATCCAAGCCGCCCCGGCCGCCAACAGACCACCCACAGGCCAAGACAACAGGATTGGCAGGTTCAGACCGCCAAGGTTGCCGGTCGAGGCGGGGTTCACAGCCTCGATCGCTTCTTTCGCGGGATCGAACACAGCACGGTAGAGAAAGAAGCCGCCGACCAGGATCACGAGCGTGACAATGGTTTTCATGCGCCCCTCAAGCCGCTTTTGCGCCATGACGGCGGCAACCACGGTCAGGGCACCCAAGGCCAGACCTGCAAAAATCCGCAGACCGCCGGCCTGCCATGCCTCGGGCACAGGCTCGGTCGAGACCAGCACAGCGGCAAGACCGCCAAGGGCCACAAAACCCATGACACCGATGTTGAACAGCCCCGCAAAGCCCCATTGCAGGTTCACACCCAGCGCCATGATGGCCGAGATCAGCCCCATGTTCAGGATCAGAAGGGCCGAGTTCCAGCCTTGGATCAGGCCGGTCCCGATCAACAGGATGGCGACAAGGCCGAAGAGGGCGGTATCTTTGACTGTAGTGCTCATACGGATTGTCCCTTGAAGAGGCCCGTCGGTTTGAACAGCAGCACGATAATCAGGATCGCGAAGCTGACGGCGAATTTGTAATCGGTGGACAAAAGCTGCACCAACCCATCAGGTTCGAGGCTTTCGGGCAACAGATAGGTCAGGACCTTTTTCCACGCATAGGTAATGGTGACCTCGCTGAAGGCAATCACGAAACCACCCGCAATCGCCCCCAGCGGATTGCCCAGACCACCCACAATCGCTGCGGCAAAGATCGGCAGCAGAAGTTGGAAATAGGTGAAGGCTTTGAAAGACTTATCCAGCCCGTAAAGCACACCGGCGGTGGTGGCGAGGGCCGCGACGATCATCCAAGTAACCTTGACCACCCAATCAGGGTTGATGCCCGACAGAAGGGCAAGGTCTTCGTTATCCGAAAAGGCGCGCATGGATTTGCCGGTGCGGGTTTTATTGAGGAACCAGAACAACAGCGCCATGACGATAAAGGCCACAACGACCGTGATCGCCTGGGTCGTTTTGATCGCCAGACCTTCCTGAAGGCCGGTCATGTCGCGGAATTCACGGGCGGTGATAATGAACCGCTCGCCATCGGCAAAGTTGATGTCGCGCACGCCGATAATGAAACGCACGATGCCGTTCATTACGAACATCACGCCCATCGACACGATCACAAGGATCACCGGCGAGGCCTTTTGATCGCGGTAGAATTTGTACACGCCGCGATCAATCCCCAGCAAAAGCAGGATCGTCGCACCAATGCCGACGGGCAGGGCAAGCAGGGCGGTTGGCAGGGGTCCAAAGGTGATCCCTGCCGTCGTCAACAGGCCCGTGATCAGAATGGTGATCGCTGTGCCAAAGGCCATCGTGTCACCATGAGCAAAATTCGAGAACCGCAGGATGCCATATATCAGCGTGACACCCAGCGCGCCGATAGCAAGCTGCGCCCCGTAGGCAAGGCCCGGCACAAAAACGAAGTTCGCGAATGCGACAATCGCGTTCAGAAAATCCATAAGAAACGATCCTCGGTATTCAGAATAAAGGTCATTGCAGCACCTCGCATGTGCCCGTCATCGGCGTGACGTTGCGTGTATCGGAGTAGACGGCGCTACCATCAGGCTGCATTACAAGCACAACCTCGGCACCGTCATCCTGTGTGGTCCAGAACCCGCGGGTATCGCCGATGATGAACGGCTCTGCGGAAAACGCGGCGTCACCCATCTGCACGGTGGTAAGCTGGCGGCGGGGCGGGTCGGATGGATCCTGCGCGGGCGCAAACTGTGACGCATCAATCGCAAAAGCGACCGCCACACCGGAAAAGTCGCATCTGACGGTATCCGCACAGGCAGGCCCGGCAATCGTGGCGCAAAGAACGGCTGCCATCCTCATCCACCCAGGAAACTGCGCCGGACCTGTTCGTCCGCGAGCAGTTCTTTGCCAGTGCCAGTGTGAGCATTGCGGCCCTGTACCAGAACATAGGCTTTATCCGCAATTTCAAGTGCTTGGCGGGCGTTCTGTTCCACCATCAGAATAGGGATACCCGTCCGTGCGACCTCGATGATCCGGTCAAAAAGCTCATCCATCACGATGGGCGACACACCGGCGGTCGGTTCATCCAGCATCAGCACTTTGGGCTGTGTCATCAGCGCGCGGCCCACGGCAACCTGCTGGCGTTGACCGCCTGACAATTCACCAGCGGCCTGATTGCGCTTTTCCTTGAGGATCGGGAAAAGGTCATAGACCTGTGTCATCGTATCGCGGAAATCATCCCGCCGGATGAAGGCGCCCATCTCAAGGTTCTCTTCCACCGTCATCGACGTAAAGATGTTCGAGGTCTGCGGCACGAACCCCATGCCCTTCACAACACGCTGTTGCGGGGAGAGGTGGGTGATATCCTCGCCATCAAGGCGCACGGCACCCTGATTGACGTTCAACATGCCGAACACCGCTTTCATCGCCGTGGACTTTCCGGCACCATTCGGGCCGACAATCACGGCAATTTCGCCTTTTTCGGCGGCAATCGTGCAGGAATGCAGGATATCGGGGCCTTTTCCGTAGCCCCCTGTCATCGCATCACCGATCAGAAACGGTTCACCCGGATTGGATTGGCTGTTGCGTGCGGCGTTCTTGCCCGGCGTCATTGTGCCGCCATTGGGATTGGCGATCGACCGGTCCTTGTTGCCACGGGCGTTCTGGTAGGGATTATCGCTCACGGGGTGATGTACTCTTCAAGGAAGGGCGCATAGGTCAAAAGCGTGTCGCGCATCAGCGCCTGCTCGGTCCCATCCGCATGGTTGACATAGATGTAATAGAAGGTCGCAGCAGAGCCCAGAATGGCCCCCAGAAGAACGGTCAGTAGGAATTTCATGTCGCACTTACCTTGTCTTTGTTTTTCAACCCGGTGCCGAGATAGGCCTCGATCACCTGCTCATTGGCCTTGATTTCTTCCAAGGTCCCTTCGGCCAGGACGTGGCCTTCCGCCATACAGATCACTGGATCGCAAAGGCGACCGATGAAATCCATGTCGTGTTCAATGACGACGAATGTGTAGTTGCGTTCCTGATTCAGGCGGATGATGGCGTCGCCAATTGTGTTCAGCAGGGTGCGGTTCACACCTGCGCCGACCTCATCGAGAAAGACGATCTTGGCGTCGACCATCATGGTGCGGCCCAGTTCAAGCAGCTTTTTCTGGCCGCCAGAGAGGTTACCGGCTTTTTCTTCTTTCAGGTGATCAATCGTCAGAAACTCGATGACTTCATCGGCCTTGGCCTGCAAAGCGCGCTCTTCATTGGCGATCCGCTTGCGGCCAAACCATGTGTTCCAGAGTTTTTCGCCCGATTGGTCGCCCGGAACCATCATCAGGTTCTCGCGGACGGTCATCGAGGAAAATTCATGTGCAATCTGGAAGGTGCGCAGCAAGCCCTTGTGGAAAAGTTCGTGTGGCGGCAGACCTGTGATGTCCTCGCCATTCATGGTGATGCGGCCCGAGGTTGGTTTAAGAACACCCGCGATCACATTGAAAAGCGTTGTTTTTCCCGCACCATTGGGGCCAATCAGCCCTGTGATCGTACCTTTTTCGATTGTCAGTGTTGCGCCATCAACGGCACGAAAGCCCCCGAAGGTCTTGACCACATCTTCAACAACAATCATCGCACATCCCCTTGCGCACGGGTTTTTCCGTGTCTTGTTTTGCAAAACGGCGCGGGGGGGTAAGCCCCGCGCCGTTTCTGTGTCAAATCAACCGATTAACGGTAGTTGATTGTCGAATATACGCCGTCAGCAAATTCGATTTCCTGATAGGAACCGGCGGATTCACCGGGGCCGATCAGTTCAACTGCGGATGCACCAACATAGTCGATGTCTTCGCCAGCTGCGATCAGCTCCAGACCACGGGCCAGTTCGCCAGGCAGGATCTCGATGCCGGGTGCGTTGGCCACATCAAAGATGTGCTCTTTGTAGTCAGCCGGATCTTTCGAACCAGCCGCCTGCATCGCCAGCATGATAAGTGCCGCAGCATCGTATGATTCAGGGGCAAATGCGCCTGTCCCGTCAAAGCCTGCTTCTGCGGCCAGTTCGACAAAGATGCCTGCGCCTGCGTTATCGGTGCCGGGGTAGGCGCCGAAAGACCCGTTCAGTTCCGCACCGAAGTTGTCGTTCAGCACCGCACCAACCATGCCGTCTGGCAGGTAGAATGTGTCAAACGCGCCGCTGTCGAGGGAGGAGCGGATGATGCCGGAACCACCTTGGTCAACATAGCCTGCAACAACCAGCACCTCACCACCGGCGGATGCCAGCGCACCCACTTCGGCCGAGTAGTCGGCTTTGCCGTCTTCGTGCGCGGCAGAGATGGTGACTGTGCCGCCGGCTGCTTCAAAAGCGGCCTGGAACGCATCGGCAAGACCTTTGCCATAGTCGTTGTTTGTATATGTCAGGGCCACTTCGCTCACACCACGATCCTGAAGGATCTCGGTGATGATGACACCTTGACGTGCATCGGATGGGGCTGTGCGGAAGAACAGACCGTCATCTTCGGCTGTGGACAGGCCAGGCGATGTTGCTGATGGCGAAATCATCACAACGCCGTTGGGGCGTGCAACGTTTTGCAGGATCGCGCCGGTGACACCGGAACAGTCTGCACCCATGATTGCATCAACCGCGTCGGATGTGACCAGACGCTCGGCCGCAGCAGTCGCGGCACCGGCGTCGATACATGTGCTGTCACCACGTACGGATGTGACGGTCGCACCACCAAGCAATGTGCCGGCTGCAGTGACTTCGGCCATCGCCATTTCGGCACCAGCACCCATCGCGGGTGTGATCAATTCAAGCGGCCCGGTGAAGCCAAGGATCACGCCGATCTTTACTTCTTCAGCGTGACCAGCGGCATAGGCACCACCAGCGATCATGGCGACAGCAGAGGTCGCCAACATAAGTTTTTTCATTACTATTCTCCCAAGTTGGATTTTTTATCCTGAGTTAATTTATCAGCCGCTTTCCAAAAGGAAAGCCGGAACAACAGGATATTGTCCCTATCAATAGGTATTTGGAAGTCAAATTCACTGTTTCGGCGCAGGATGAGGCGTTTCTTGGCCCTCACTGCATTAATGGCTTTCCAGCGTCATCTCGACCGCGTCCCAGTTTTGCGCCAATAGGTCTTCTTCGCTGATCCAATACTGCACGACACCACGGTCGCCCCACATCCAGTTTACAAGCTGGTCCGAGTGCAGTTGCAGCAGTAAATGATGGTGTGTGTGCATTGACGCAGCCGAACCGATCTTGAAACCAAGCCCGAACATCTGGTGCCAACGGCCGATGTTTGCGATCCTGTAGCGCGTGTCGATATCGTCGCGCACCTCGAAAGGCAGCGTGGCATAAACCTCGGGCGGTGCATTTGCTGCGGCCACAAGGGTTGCTGTTGCTGCCTCCTGAACGCTGATCAATTCACCTTGTGTGAATTGATAAAACGGCTTGAAGCGTCCCGGCTCTGCGCCATTGTCGCGCACTTGGGCGAAATAGATTTCCAACTGTGCGGCATCCTCGGGGCTCATCCTGTCCCAAGGTTCATGTGACACGGCCCAGATGCTGACCTCATCGACAAAGGCCGAAAAAGCATCCTGATCGCGCCGGATGGTATCGACGGCGGCCTGATAGCTCGGCCCGTATCGCTGGACCCGTTTTTTGGCCTTCTGCAACGTATCCTGAATATCATCGCGCGCCAGACGCACCGACATTGTAAAACGGTAGGCCGTGTCCCAGAACCAGGGCCGCGCGAAATCCGGCAGGGTGGTACGGTAGTTCTGCGGTGAAAGCTCTCCGGCGGCCTGAAATGGCAACAGATCGCCCATGAGTTCGTGGGCGTCATCATCCCTGTTCTGGTTTGTCATCGGCAAAAGCACGAATTCGACAGGCCAGCGGGGAAAGGTGTCGGGGGCTGTTTCGCGGGCATGGCCTTTGACGTAATAGCCCCAGTCCGGCCCGTGATAGATCGGCACCAGATCCGCGGGCGGTTCGGTGGCGGTATTTCCGATCGTTGGCGAATAGATCACCTTGCCCTGACGCGGCCCGTCCGTTGCCGTATTCATAAAAAAAGACAGCGCGCCCTTTTGTGGCATACCAGTCGGTAAGAGCGGATCGGGGACTGTATCGAGGTCGATTTGTGCCAGATGATGCATCGCACGTCCGAATTCATCCCGTGGCCAGGGCGTATCCCCCAAGGTCGGCAGCCCCCCCAGCCAACTGGTCCCGCCGTAATCCACATCAAGATCGGCGCGTTGCATGCGCACCAGTGCGATCCCGGGCGTGCGCTTGAAGGTCTTGCCGCGCAGATCACGGCGGTCAATGTCAGCGGCAATCCGGTCTATTTCGTCGGGGGTCAGTTCAGGCAGGGCGTTCTTCTGGATGATCTCATGGACATGGGCGCGGAAAGCATCACCGGTTTTATGCCCCGCCAGACGCGCGAAAACGATGTAGAGCTCGTCATCCTTCAGGTCTTCGTTTTCTTCAACGGTGACCGTCGGGGCAGGGCGCGGCGGAGGGTTCGGGCGCCGCTGCTGCGGGGCACTATTGTCTTTTGGCACTTGGCGGGTGAGGGGCGCTGCCGGTACCTTGACAGCTGGTTTGCGCCGGAACACCCCAAAGGCATAAGCCGCAGCCAAGACAACCGACAAGAGGCTGAGTGCGGTTGAACGCAAATAGGCATCATTCCGGAGATGAGCATAAATCGTCAGGCCAAGCGTGGCGATCCCAAGGATAAGCAGCAGTATCTTGAGAAGCTTCAGGACCATCGCATCGGATCAACCGGGCAGCCGCGATGCATGACTGCCACGCTCACGGTAGGGCGTAGTGTCGTAATGTGATCTGTAGCATTTGGAAAAATGCGAAGGCGACGCAAACCCACAGGCCAGCGCCACATTAATCACTGTCATATCGGTCTGCATCAACAGGTTGCGCGCCTTCTGCAGGCGCAGCTCCATGTAATACCGCTTAGGGCTGCGCGCGAGGTAGCGGCGGAACAGGCGCTCAAGCTGGCGGGTGGACATGCCGACATCTCTGGCAAGGATCGCTGGACTGATCGGGTCTTCGATGTTTTGTTCCATCATTTGGATCACGCGGCTGAGTTTCGGGTGCCGCACGCCGATGCGCGTCGGGATCGACAGGCGCTGTGTGTCCTGATCGGTCCGGATCGCGGAATAGATCTGCAGGTCCGCCACCGCATTGGCCAGTTCCTCACCATGATCATCGGCGATCAGTTTGATCATCAGATCAATCGAGGCCGTGCCACCTGCGGTGGTGATCCGGTTGCCATCGACCACAAAGATCGATTTGGTGAGCTGCACTTCTTCGAACTCTTCGGCGAAGCTGTCCTGATTTTCCCAGTGGATCGTGGCCTTCTTGCCGTCAAGCAACCCCGCCTTGGCCAGCGAATAACCCGCCGTGCAAAGCCCTGCGACCGTCACACCGCGCCGCGCCTCGCGGCGTAACCAGTTCAGCAGCCGCTTGGTGGTCGCCTTCTGCACGTCAATGCCACCGCAGAGCATGATCGTATCGTCCCGCTCAAGCTCGTCCAGCCCGTGGTTGACGCGAAAGACGCAGCCGTTGGAACAGCTGATCTCGTTGCCGTCCTCACTGACAATGATCCACGAATAAAGCTCTTTTCCCGCGGTTCTGTTCGCAATGCGCAGGCTTTCGATTGCCGCCGCAAAGCTGAGCATGGTAAAATCGGCCATCAGCGCGAAGACAAACCGGCGCGGTTTGCCAATATGGTCAACATCGACGATCTGAGGGTCGGTGAGCATCGTTTTCTTTCTGGGTCGTGTATTCAGGTGCAGACATCAACAGGTTTGGCGCCGGTGGACAAGGGAAAAGTCGTCTCGGGAAGGCCGGTTCACCTGGTGCATTTTGCCATTGGCCTGCTGGTATGCACGCGCTATACGCTTCGGGCTGATAACGCTAACCGACCCTATATGGAGCAAGACGATGACTGACTGGCAAAAATCTGACTGGCGCAAAAAGCCCCGGGTCCAGATGCCTGAGTATACCGACGAAACCGCGCTGAACGCTGTTGAACGTCGTCTTGCAAGCTATCCACCACTGGTTTTTGCAGGCGAGGCCCGCAATCTGCGCAACGAGCTGGCCGCGGTCAGCCGTGGCGAGGCGTTTTTGCTGCAAGGCGGTGATTGCGCCGAAAGCTTTGCGGAATTCGGCGCGGATAGCATCCGCGACACCTTCAAGGTGATGCTGCAAATGGCGATGGTCCTGACCTATGGCGCGAAAGTGCCTGTGGTAAAGGTGGGCCGCATGGCCGGCCAGATGGCCAAGCCACGCTCTGCGCCGACCGAAACAGTCGATGGCGTCGAATTGCCTAGCTACCGTGGTGACATCATCAACGGTTTCGATTTCACACCCGAAAGCCGCATCCCCGACCCGGAGCGTATGTTGCAGGCCTATTTGCAGGCAGCGGCCACGCTGAACCTGCTGCGCGCCTTCTCCACCGGTGGTTTTGCCAATGTGCATGAAGTCCACAAGTGGACACTTGGCTTTACCGACAGCAATGAAGTGAAGAAGTATAGCGATATGGCGTCCCGTATCAGCGACACGCTGGACTTCATGGAAGCCGCCGGTTTGACGACCGAGACGAACCATGAATTGCAGACCGTGGATTTCTACACCAGCCACGAAGCATTGTTGCTCGAATATGAAGAGGCGCTGTGCCGTCTGGATTCGACCTCAGGCAAATGGCTGGCAGGCTCGGGTCACATGATCTGGATCGGTGACCGCACACGTCAGCCTGACGGGGCCCATGTGGAATTCTGCAAAGGTGTGCTGAACCCGATCGGCCTCAAGTGCGGCCCGTCGATGACGACCGGTCACCTCAAGGCGCTGATGGCCGCGCTGAACCCCAAGAACGAAGCGGGCCGTTTGACCCTGATCGCGCGCTTTGGCGCAGGGTCGGTGGGCGAGCACCTGCCGCGTCTGATCAAGGCCGTCGAGGAAGAGGGTGCCAACGTCGTTTGGACCTGTGACGCGATGCACGGCAACACGATCAAATCCTCCAGCGGTTACAAGACACGTCCGTTTGAGAGTGTTCTGCGCGAAGTGAAGGAATTCTTCGCGATCCACAACGCCGAAGGCACTGTCCCCGGCGGTGTGCATTTCGAAATGACCGGCAAGGACGTGACAGAATGCACCGGCGGTGTCCGCGCTGTGACAGACGAAGATCTTTCCAGCCGTTACCACACCGCCTGTGAT
Source organism: Yoonia sp. R78084 (assembly GCF_044595625.1). Taxonomy (NCBI): domain Bacteria; kingdom Pseudomonadati; phylum Pseudomonadota; class Alphaproteobacteria; order Rhodobacterales; family Paracoccaceae; genus Yoonia; species Yoonia sp. R78084. The sequence goes on along the minus strand of NZ_CP138993.1, from coordinate 1,343,154 downwards.
CCGCGTCTGAATGCATCCCAGTCGCTCGAGCTTGCGTTCCTTGTGGCCGAAGAATTGTCTTCGCGCCGCACGGCAATGGCACAGGCAAAAGCGGGCTAATTAGCCGTTATTGACGACAAGTCTGAGGGCCGGACGTACCGCGTCCGGCCTTTCGCTTGGTGGCTTTGGAAACATCGGTGTGGGCGCAAGCCGCAAACCAATGTGGTCATGCCGAATGCGCGCCGCTTTATTGATGGTGAAGCGCCGTGGGCGACTCCCATTGTCCGGCTCAGTGACCAAAGCGCCGAGCATACGTGTGGTGTTGTCATCGCTGTCGCGCAAAGGCAGCAACAGGACCGTTCCATGCAGCGCTGGCCGCAGAATGGTGGCGGGTGAGATCAGTGGAATGCTGACGATTGCAGGCGAACTAAAGGCGGATTCCAGCAAGGTCTGCACTTGATCCTGCGCCTCCGGCAAAAAAATTGTGCTGAACGGCATGCCGCGCGCATCCATTTTCAACAGATGATGGAGCCTTTGGCCGGCAACCCGGAACCGTGCAATACCGGGGGCCACGCGCTGAAGGATGAAGGCATGGGGTAGGGCATTGTCGATCTGACTTGGTGCTACATCGTTGCGCGCCGGAAGCCGTTGGGCGTGCCGCAAGGTTTGCCAGTACTGCTCGAGGTTCTTCAATATCGGATCACGCTGCCCGCACATATCGCGGCGACGGCGTTCCGTCATTTCGTCGGAAATATCTTTACTCATAGTTACTCTTTCTTCTCCAAACACCGGAGCACTCGTTCACAAAGCTTTTCTATCAAAGTTCTGGGCTCAAATCATTTAAGAAAGTGTAAAGTGGTTAATGCCTCTCTGGCAATGCACCCCTTGCTCCGCCTTGCCGATTGGCATTAGGTGCAGGCAAACAATGACAGGTCGGTGCATCGCATGACACAATCCATGACAGCTTTCGCAAGCCGGACAGGCGCATTGGGTGCGGCCTCTTGGGCGTGGGAAATGCGCGGGGTGAACGCGCGGGGGCTGGACATACGGTTGCGGATGCCCGAGGGGATCGAGGGGTTGGAACCTGCACTGCGTGCCGCATTGGGCAAGACGCTGTCCCGCGGCAATGTCACCGTAAACCTGCGTTTGCAGCGCGACGATGTCGCGGGCGCGCTGGCCGTGGATGAAGCCTATCTTGATGAGGTGCTCAAGGCGCTGGACTTGGTGCAGGAACGTGCTTTTGCCATGGGTGTCACGCTGGGCCAGCCGACGGCGGCGGATGTGCTGACACAGCGCGGCGTGTTGATGCCTGCAAAGGCCGATGATGATGCAGCAGCCTTGGCGGCCGCATTGATCGCGGATGTGGCCCCGCTCGTTGCGGATTTCGTTGACATGCGGGCCCGCGAAGGTAGCGCGCTCGCGGCGGTGATCCGTGACCAACTGGACCAGATTGCGGCATTGACCGATGCCGCGGCCGTGGCCGCCGAGGCCCGCGCGCCGCAGGTAAAGGCCAATCTGACTGCAGCACTGCGCCGTGTGCTTGAAGACGTGGCCGAGGTTGAACCGGGGCGCGTCGCCCAAGAATTGGCATTGCTGGCCGTGAAATCGGATGTGACCGAGGAAATCGACCGCCTGAAAGCGCATGTTGCAGCGGCGCGGGCGCTGCTGGATGAACGCAAACCTGCCGGCCGGAAGCTTGATTTTCTGGCACAGGAATTCAACCGTGAAGCCAACACACTTTGCGCCAAAGCGCAGGCGGCACCGCTGACGGCCATCGGCCTTGATCTAAAGGCAGTGATCGACCAGATGCGCGAGCAGATACAGAATGTGGAGTAAGACATGACCCGACGCGGCCTTCTGATTATCCTTTCGTCGCCCTCGGGGGCAGGGAAATCCACACTGGCCGGACGGCTGCGGGCGTGGGATGACACACTGCGGTTTTCGGTGTCGGCCACAACACGCGCGCCGCGTGAGGGTGAAGAGAACGGCAAGGATTACTTCTTTGTCTCGGTGCCCGAGTTCCAGGCACAGGTTGCCGCCCAAGAGATGCTCGAACATGCGCGGGTTTTCGGGAATTACTACGGATCGCCCAAGGCCCCTGTGCAGGCAGCCATCGAAAGCGGGCGCGATGTGTTGTTTGACATCGACTGGCAAGGCGCACAGCAGATCAGCAACTCGTCGTTGCAGGAACATGTCCTGTCGATCTTTATCCTGCCGCCGTCCATCACAGAGCTTCACCGCCGTCTTGTCAGCCGTGGTCAGGATACACCCGAGGTGATCGAAGGCCGGATGCAGAAAAGCTGGGACGAGATCAGCCATTGGGACGGCTATGACTATGTGCTTGTGAATGATGATCTGGACAAGACCGAAGAGCAGCTCAAGACGATCATCAGCGCCGAGCGTCTGCGCCGCTCGCAGCAACCGCAATTGGTGGATCACGTCCGCAGCTTGCAGAGCGAATTTGGAGAAAGATCATGAGCCTTTACGCTTTGGGTGAAATCGCCCCACAGATCGCGGATGATGCCTGGGTGGCGCCGGGTTGTCACTTGATTGGCGACATTGTGCTGGAAGAAAAGACGTCTGTCTGGTTCGGCAGCACCCTGCGCGGTGACAACGAGCGGATCACGGTGGGTGCAGGGACGAATGTGCAGGAAAATACAGTGATGCACACCGATATGGGATCCCCGCTTATGATTGGGCCGGGCTGTACCATCGGCCATAAGGTCATGCTGCACGGCTGTGTGATCGGGGAAAACACCCTGATCGGTATGGGTGCCACGATCCTGAACGGGGCCGTCATCGGCCGCAACTGCCTGATCGGTGCAGGTGCGTTGATTACCGAAAACAAGGTGATCCCCGATGGCAGCCTTGTGATGGGTGCCCCGGGCAAAGTGGTGCGGGAACTGGACGCCGAGGCGATTGCCGGACTGCGGTTATCGGCCCTGCATTATCAGGAAAACGCCGCGCGATTCCGGCGTGACCTCAAGCAACTGTCCTGATTATTTCTGACAGGGTGGCGGCAGCGACAACAGGTCGAAGTCGAGCCCCTTAACTTGCGTGCGGACTTCTTTGAGGATCATGGCGACATCCGGCATATTGTCGCTAATGGCACGATACCGGCCTTGATAGCCCAATGCCACCAGCCGCTGTGCCACATCAAGCACATCAAATCCCCCTGCAAAAAGTGGCGAAAGGATCAAATCGGGATCAAATGCCTCTAGCAGTTCCTCTGTCAGATTGCACAGATCGATAAAATGCACATCCTCAAACGGAACAACCATGCGCCCCTCGGCACTCCACCGTGCCAAATTGCCGATCACCAGCGTGCGATCTGCAAGCTTGATTCTGGCCTCTGAATACGCAGCCGCAGGCTGACGCTTGGAAATCTTCATCGAAAAATCAGTAATACTAGTGTGTGAGACTATGCCTCAGTTACCCAAAATATCTTTTGCGTTTCAACTACGGATTGAAATGGAGTATCGCGATCTTATGAGGCATTTTGCCCCATGCTTTCAGAATATCGTGAAAGAGCGCAGGAACGTGTCATGACGCAAGACCAGATTGTTTCCATAATCCAAGCCTTTCCAATGCCGGTACTGGTTATTGGCCACGATGAACGTGTGCGCGCGTCAAATGCCACTGTCGATTCGATCCTCGGGCCTGATCTTTTGGACAAGCACTATATCACCGCGCTGCGCCAACCAGCGATCCTTGCCGCTATCGCCGAGACACGGCGGACCGGGGTGGGCGCATTCGTCCGCTATACCGGACGGTCAGGGTCGAAAGATGTGATTTACAGGGTAAGTGTTGCGGCGGCACAGACCGATATTGTTCTGACATTCGAGGATCAGACGGCCTCGGAGGAGGCGGGCCAAATGCGCCGCGATTTTGTCGCCAACGTCAGCCATGAGCTGCGGACACCGCTGACAGCCTTGCTGGGCTTTATTGAAACACTGAATGGCGCTGCAAAGGATGATCCGGTCGCACGGACGCGGTTTCTGGACATCATGGCACATGAAGCAAACCGGATGCGCAGGCTGGTGGATGATCTGATGTCTCTGACACGTGTGGAGGAGGACGAACGCGTGCGCCCGCGCGAAGAGGTTGAACTGGGCACGCTGCTGGCCTCGGTCATCAAAGGGTTGGAACCGCAAGCAGCAGGGGCGGGCGTCACAGTTGCCTTGGACCTGGTCGCAAGCGAGGAAACTGTGCCGGGTGATGCCGGGCAGCTGGTGCAGGTGTTTACCAATCTGGTGGAGAACGCGATTAAGTACGGGGCGACCGGAAAAGAGGTAAAAGTATCGCTGATGCCGCGCACGATGCACCAGCGCCTGCGCGCCGAGGCGGTGCAGATCACTGTGACTGACAAGGGCGAGGGCATTGCTGAACATCATCTGGCGCGCTTGACCGAACGATTCTACCGCGTCGATAATCACAGATCGCGCGAAGTCGGTGGAACCGGTCTCGGGCTTGCGATTGTGAAACACATTATCAACCGGCATCGCGGGCGCTTGACGATCGAAAGCCAGCTGGGAGAGGGGACCACCGTATCAGTTTTTCTGCCAACGGCCCGACTGTCATAAAACTTTTACATAAGTGTCACAAAAGCTTCGGGAAGGCGGCATAGACGGGCCGCGATGGTGAGGCGGCTCGCGCTTCACCGAAACCTGACAGACAGGAGTGTTTTTATGTCTCTCATGAAGCTGACCGCGACAACCGCGGTGATTGCCCTTACTGCCACCACATCTTTTGCACGTGACAACGTGCAGGTTGCCGGTTCTTCCACAGTGCTGCCCTACGCCTCGATCGTTGCCGAAGCATTCGGCGACAACTTTGATTTCCCTGCACCGGTTGTTGAATCCGGTGGTTCTTCCGCAGGCCTGAAGCGCTTCTGCGAAGGTGTTGGCGAAAACACAATCGACATTGCAAACGCATCGCGCGCAATTCGTGACTCCGAGATCGCTGCCTGCGCCGAAGCCGGTGTGACAGACATCATCGAAGTCCGCATCGGTTATGACGGCATCGTCTTTGCATCGCAGATCGACGGCCCTGCATTCACTGCATTCGAGCCTTCCGACATCTTCAACGCTCTGGCCCCGATGGTCATGGTTGACGGTGCGCTGGTTGAGAACCCGCACACAAAATGGTCCGACTTCAACGCTGATCTGCCAGATGCAGACATTCTGGCGTTTATCCCGGGCACCAAGCACGGCACACGCGAAGTGTTTGAAGAAAAAGTGATCGCTGCTGGCTGTGAAGCTACAGGTGCGATGGAAGCGATGATCGCTGGCGGCATGTCCGAAGATGACGCAGAAGATGCATGTCTTGCTGTCCGTACAGACGGTCGTTCTGTCGACATCGACGGTGACTACACCGAAACACTCGCACGTATCGACGCCAACACAAACGGTATCGGCGTGTTCGGTCTGGCATTCTATGAAAACAACACAGACAAGCTGAAAGTAGCGACAATGTCCGGTGTTGAGCCAACAACCGAAACAATCGCTGCAGGCGTCTACCCTGTTTCGCGCCCGCTGTACTTCTACATCAAGGCGGCACACATCGGTGTGATCCCCGGCCTGCAGGAGTTCGCAAGCTTCTTCATCTCTGACGAAGTTGCCGGTCCAGACGGTCCATTGGCCGCTTACGGTCTGGTGTCCGACCCGGAACTGGCCGAGACACAACAGGCTGTCATGAACAACGTGACAATGAACTAAGAGCCATCCGGCTCAGATCGGTTCCGACACTCTGTCGGGACCGATCGACCACTTTTAATAATCTATCGTTGCATTTATGCGGTGATCAGAGCCTGACACAGGCTGACCGGCAAAAGGCGCAAGGGGACACTTGATGTCAAACACACTGATCCTGCTGATTGTTCTTGTCATAGGCGTGCTTGGTTTCTTTGCAGGCCGTGTACGTGCCATGGCCGCCGCTGGCGGTGACCGCCGTAATCTGCACTCTCTGCCGAACTACTATGGGGCCAACACAGCCCTGAACGCGATTGTGCCTGCCGGTATTGCTCTGGCGGTTTGGCTGATTGTCCAGCCATTCGTAATCAACAACACAGTTTCCGGAATGATTGACCAAGAGGCAATCGCCGAGGGCAGCTCGCTCGGTCTGATCATGTCGGATGTGCGCCGCGTGGCCGAAGGGCTTGATGTGGCTGTGGCCGAAGGGGCCATGACCGAAGAGACTGCGGCAGATATGCGAACCGAATTCACCGATGTGCGCGAGCGGCTTGCCGAAGTCGGCGTTGCACTTGGTTCCGGTGTGACATCCGAAACGCTGCAGGCCGCACAGCGCTACCGCGAAATGGCGTGGACGGGAAACTGGCTCAAGACCCTTGTGGTGATCGCGATATCCATCGGTGGGCTTGCCCTGACATGGCGGCTGATCACGCGGGACTACCGTGCGCGTAATGTTGTGGAAAAAGGTGTCCTGAGCGTCCTGATTTTGGCCGCATCTATCGCGATCCTGACAACAGTCGGCATCGTCTTTTCGCTGATCTTCAACACCTATGAGTTCTTCAAGCTCTATCCGGCCGCCGACTTTTTCTTTGGTCTGAACTGGTCGCCCAGTTTCTCGGGGCGCGGCCAGTCGTCGCAACTGGGTATTCTGCCATTGCTCTGGGGTACGCTCTATATCTCGTTTATTGCTTTGCTGGTTGCAGTGCCGATCGGGCTGTTCTCTGCCATCTACCTGTCCGAATATGCGTCCAAGTCGGTGCGCGCGATCGCCAAGCCGATGCTTGAAGTGCTCGCCGGCATCCCGACGATTGTTTACGGTCTCTTCGCGCTTTTGACGGTCGGGCCGCTTCTTGTCGGGGTCTTTGGTGAAGGCGGTGCGCTTGGCGTGACGTGGATGTCAGGCGGCACCGCCGTGATGACCGCTGGTTTGGTCATGGGCATGATGCTGATCCCGTTTGTGAGTTCGTTGTCAGACGACATCATCAATGCTGTGCCACAAGCGATGCGTGACGGATCGCTGGGCCTTGGTGCCACCCATTCCGAAACAGTGCGCAAGGTGATCCTGCCTGCCGCCTTGCCTGGTATTGTGGGTGCGATCCTGCTGGCGGCCTCGCGTGCGATTGGCGAGACAATGATTGTGGTTCTGGGCGCGGGTGCTGCGGCACGGCTGTCGCTGAACCCGTTTGACGCAATGACGACGGTGACCGCCAAGATCGTGAGCCAGTTGACGGGCGATAGTGACTTTTCCTCGCCAGTGGCTTTGGTGGCCTTTGCCCTCGGGATCAGCCTGTTTGTCGTCACCCTCGGCTTGAATATTTTTGCCCTCTACATCGTCCGCAAGTACCGGGAGCAGTACGAATGACCGACGCCGCCACAGATATGCCCGAGAAAGCACCTGCGCAGACGGGGCACGGCTCACTGCTGTCAGAAAGCCCTTTGATGAAGAAACGGAACGCGGCTGAGGCGCGTTTCAAGATGTATGGCGTTGTGGCCATCACCTTTGGTCTGGCGTTCCTGATCTTTCTGACGTTCTCGATCCTGCGCAACGGCATTCCGGCCTTCACGCAAACGGTTGTGAATGTTGAATTTACGCTGACACAGGAACAGTTCGATGAGGCCGAGAGCAAGATGCTCAAGACTGCGGCCTACACAGAGATTTTTGTCAATTATATCACTGAATTGTTGCAGCAGCGCGGGCTGGACGTGGCCTTTGACGGCGATACGATCGAGCGAGTTATGGGTAAGGTTGGCGGTGACCTGCGCACATTTTACCGCGAAAACCCCGACCAGATCGGGCAAGCTGTTGATTTTGAACTGTCGGCGGCCAGCCGTGTTGACCGCTATTTGCAGGGTCAGCTGACGCGGGACATGGTTGTTGACGGGCGCTTTCTTGAAGTTGCCGACCTTGATCTGGTTGATGCACTGGCAGAAGCGGGCATCATCGGAAGCGCATTTGACTGGAATTTCATTACCGGTACGGACACCGGTGTTGATAACCCCGGCGGCGCAGGGATCGGCGCATCGGTCATCGGGTCATTCTTCATGATGCTGATCGTGCTGCTACTGTCACTGCCCATCGGGGTGGCCGCATCGATCTATCTGGAAGAATTCGCGCCCAAGAACCGGTGGACCGATTTGATCGAGGTGAATATCTCGAACCTTGCGGCAGTCCCGTCCATCGTCTTCGGTATCCTTGGCCTTGCTGTGTTTATCCAGTTTGCGCATCTGCCGCAGTCCGCGCCACTGGTTGGTGGCCTTGTGCTGACGCTGATGACGTTGCCGACAATCGTGATCTCTACACGCGCCTCGTTGAAGTCTGTGCCACCATCCATCCGCGATGCGGCACTCGGGGTAGGGGCATCCAAGATGCAATCGGTCTTTCACCATGTGCTGCCGCTGGCCATGCCCGGTATCCTGACAGGCACGATTATTGGTCTTGCGCAAGCTTTGGGTGAAACCGCGCCGCTTCTGCTCATCGGGATGGTGGGCTATGTGGCCCGCGAATATCCTGATGGTATTGCCTCGGGCCTGCTTGATCCGAACTCGGCGATGCCCGCGCAGATTTACACCTGGGCTGCGCGGTCGGACGAAGCCTTCTTTGAAAAGGCATGGGGTGGGATTATCATCTTGATGATCTTCCTGCTGACCATGAACATCATCGCAATCATCCTGCGCCGCAAATTCGAGCGCCGTTGGTAGGAGCCCAGATATGAAAGATATGATACCAGTGGACCGAAAGATGAGCACGATGCAAGATTCCAAGATCAGCGCCCGCGGCGTACAAGTCTATTACGGCGAAACACATGCCATCAAAGATGTCAGTGTCGAGATCGCCGACAATACTGTCACCGCATTTATCGGTCCGTCAGGTTGCGGTAAATCCACGTTCCTGCGCTGTATCAACCGGATGAACGACACGATCGATACCGCGCGCGTTATGGGCGATATCCTGATTGATGGCGAAGACATCTATGACCCGCGCGTTGATCCCGTACAGCTGCGCGCCAAGGTCGGCATGGTGTTTCAAAAGCCGAACCCGTTCCCGAAGTCGATCTATGATAACGTGGCTTACGGCCCCAAAATCCACGGTCTGGCCCGCAACAAGGCCGATCTGGACGAGATTGTCGAAAAATCCCTGCGCAAGGCCGCCCTTTGGGAAGAGGCCAAGGATCGTCTTGATAAGCCCGGCACGGGCCTGTCCGGCGGTCAACAGCAGCGCCTTTGCATTGCGCGGGCCATCGCCACAGCGCCTGAAGTTCTGTTGATGGATGAGCCATGTTCTGCGCTCGACCCGATTGCCACGGCACAGGTCGAGGAGCTGATCGACGAGCTGCGCCAGAGCTACTCGGTGGTGATTGTCACCCACTCGATGCAACAGGCCGCCCGTGTCAGCCAGAAAACCGCGTTTTTCCACCTTGGTAACCTGGTCGAATACGATGACACCGACAAGATTTTTACCAACCCGCAAGACCCGCGGACGGAAAGCTATATTTCCGGCCGGATCGGGTAAGGAGACACCGCTATGAACGATCATATTTCGTCGGCCTATGACCGTGATCTCGAAGGGATAACCACGCTGATCATGCAGATGGGTGGTCAGGTTGAAGAGGCAATTCTCAAGGCGGTCAAATCCCTTTCGGACCGTGACACCGAGTTGGCTGAAGAAGTGCGCGAAGGCGACAAGAGCATTGATGCGCTGGAAATCCAGATCAATGATGAAGCTGCACGCACCATTGCCCTGCGCGCCCCTGTTTCCAAGGACTTACGCTCTGTTCTTACAGTGCTTCGCCTTGCGGCATCGCTTGAGCGGATCGGCGACTACGCCAAGAATATCGCCAAACGCACGAGCGTGTTGGTCGAAATGAACTCGGTCAACGGGTCTGACGCGGCCCTGCGGCGCATGGCGCGCGAGGTTGAGCAGATGCTCAAGGACACGCTGGATGCCTATTTGCGCGGGGATGCGGAACTGGCCGAGGACGTGCGCCAGCGTGATCAGGAAGTGGACCAGATGTATAACGCGCTGTTCCGCGAGTTCCTGACCTTCATGATGGAAGACCCGCGCAATATCACGCCCTGCATGCACCTGCATTTCATGGCAAAAAATATCGAGCGTATGGGCGATCTGACCACGAATATGGCCGAACAGGTCATCTATCTGGTGACCGGCGAAATGCCGGAAGAGGCGCGGCCGAAAAGTGACAAAACAGCATATGTGACAGATCCGGGCTAAACCAATGACCCAACATCCCCATGTTTTGGTTGTCGAAGACGAAGCCGCTCAGCGCGAGGTCTTGGGCTATAATCTGGAAGCAGAAGGGTTTCGCGTGACCCGCGCCGAGAACGGTGAAGAAGGTCTGCTTTGTGTCGCCGAAGATGCGCCGGATGTCATCGTTCTGGATTGGATGATGCCCAATCTGTCAGGGATCGAGGTGTGTCGGCGACTGAAGATCAGTCCAGAGACGCGCGCTATCCCGATCATCATGCTGTCGGCGCGTGCCGAAGAGGTGGATAAAGTCCGTGGGCTGGAAACGGGCGCTGATGACTACGTCGTCAAACCCTATTCCGTGTCCGAGCTTATGGCGCGTGTGCGCGCGCAGTTGCGCCGTGTGCGTCCCGCAACTGTCGGGCAAGTTCTGACCTATGATGACATTGTGCTGGATGCGGAAACCCACCGTGTGACCCGCAATGATGTGGCACTCAAGCTTGGGCCAACCGAGTTTCGCCTGCTGTCGACGTTCATGGAAAAGCCCGGGCGCGTGTGGTCACGCGATCTGCTGCTCGATCGGGTCTGGGGCCGCGATATCTATGTCGATACCCGGACGGTTGATGTGCATGTGGGCCGATTGCGCAAGGTACTGACGCAAAATGGCGGCGCTGATCCCGTGCGCACGGTGCGCGGGGCAGGCTACGCCCTGGGTTAATTTCCCCAAGGGCCGTGGTGACCTTCACCGCCGTCGACACGTGCAAAGCCGTGGGCGCCAAAAAAGTCACGCTGGCCCTGGATCATGTTTGCCGTGCCGCGTGCGGTGCGCATGGCATCAAAATACGCCAGACCCGATGACAGCGCAGGAACAGCCAGACCGTGCAGCGCCGCTTGTGCCACCACATTGCGCAGCGCGTTGTGCGTGTGCTTGAGCCGGTTTGCGAAACCGGAGGCCATCATCAGATTGCGTTCAGGGTTTTCGCGCAGCGCAGTCGCCATATCATCCAGCATATCAGAGCGGATGATGCAGCCCTCGCGCCAGACTTCGGCGATCGCGGGCAGGGGGAGCGCCCAGCCATACTTGTCTGATGCCTTCTCTATCATGCCGAACCCCTGCGCATAGCACAGGATCTTGCCCGCAATCAGCGCCTCTTCCAGCGCGTCCAATGATAGCACATCATGGGCAATATGGTGCGGAGCCGCACCAAAAAGCGCCTCGCCAGCCGCGCGTTCGTCGCGTTGAGAGGACAGGTTCCGCGCCACAACGGCCGCCTCAATTGCGGGGATCGCGGCCGCCAGATGCTGGGCCTCGATCGCAGTCCAGCGGCCGGTGCCCTTTTGGCCTGCCGCATCGACGATCACATCCAGCATGGGTTTGCCAGTTTCGGGGTCCGCCGCAGCGGCGACTTTCCCTGAAATTTCAATTAGGTAACTGCGCAGTGGGCCTTTGTCCCATTTGGCAAAGGTGTCTGCGATGGCTGCGTTATCCATGCCCAACCCGTCACGCATGATGCCGTAAACCTCGGCGATCATCTGCATGTCGGCGTATTCGATCCCGTTGTGAACGGCTTTGACGAAATGTCCGGCACCTGCCTCGCCCATCCATGTGGCACAGGGTGTGCCCTTATGTTTGGCAGAAATCGCTTCCAGGATATGTGCGACGCGGTCCCAATGTTCCCGCTTGCCGCCGCCCATGATGGAAGGACCGAAACGCGCCCCTTCCTCGCCGCCTGACACCCCGATGCCAAGGAACGGCAGTTCGCCCGCGTCCTGCATCCGGCGGTTGGTATCGTGGAAATTCGCGTTGCCAGCGTCGATGATCATATCGTCGTCATCAAGCAGGGGCCGCAGCGCCTTGATCTGGTCATCGACCGGCGCACCGGCAGGCACCATCAGGATGATCGCGCGCGGTGATTTGAGCGCGCGGACGAGATCTTCCAGCTTTTCGGTCGGCGTGATGCGGTCTGCCAGTTCACCGGCCTGATCGTGAAATTCGCGGGTGGTTTCGGTGGTCCGGTTCCAGACGGCGATGTCAAACCCTTTGTCGGCAATATTCAATGCAAGGGCCGCACCCATGGTGCCAAGGCCGATCAGACCGATTTCTGCGTTGCTCATGGTATGGGGCCTTCTTGGTTATGGCGTCAGATATTGTGCCGCGACAAAGATCACATAGGCGGCCATCATGATGATACCGGTGGTGCGGTTCAAACGGCCGATTGTCAGCATCCACAGCGTGAAGAGAACAGCAACCGCCACAGTGATCCAGAGGTCCGCGCCGAGGAGAACCGGATCAACATCCAAAGGCGCGATCACGGCGGTCAGACCGATGATGGACAGGATGTTAAAGGTGTTGGAGCCGATGATATTGCCAAGGATGAGGCCCACCGATTGCTTGCGCGCGGCGGCGATACAGGTTGACAGCTCGGGCAGGGAGGTGCCGAAAGCAACGACAGTCAGACCGATAATTGCTTCAGGGACACCGATGGCAGAACCGGTCTGGACGGCGCCTTTGACAAGCAGTTCGGACCCGACCCCGAGGGCAGCAAGGCCTGCCAGAAGAATAACAATGGCCCCGTTCATCGTCGTAATGGTGGGGGTGTCGTCATCTTCGTCATCTTCTTCCAGCGGGATGCTGTCCGTTTTGTACTGGTAGAACACAAAGGACACGAGAATGGCGAACATGATCAGGCCGAGGATCTGGTTGAAGCCGCCAGTCAACATACCAAAGGCCATGATGCCCGTGGCCAAGAGCATCATGCAAAGGTCCTTGAGCAGATCCTTGGGGCGTGCCGTCACCTGAAACACAAAAGCCGTCGCCCCCAGGACCAACAGGATATTTGCGACATTCGAGCCGAGGACATTGCCGAGCGCTATGCCGGGGTAGCCCTGTAGGTTAGCCGTGACCGAGGTGAAAAGTTCCGGCACCGAGGTGCCAAATGAGATGATCGTCGCCCCGATAAAGAGCGGCGACAGGCCTGTGCGTTCGGCGACAAAAACGGCGGCATCTACTGTCCAATCACCACCTTTGATCAAGAGATAAATGCCAAACGCCATAGCTCCAGTGGCGAGAACGAAAAGCTCATAAGTGCTGAGTTCAATCAAAGCGGACTTCCAGATTGGTGGTCAATTCTTTACGCAGTGCGGGCCAGATAACTGATTTCCAGCGCAAGTGTAATGGTCATTGCCGGATCGGAGCCCGGAATTAGTGCTTTGGTGTCTTCTGCCCAACATGGCCCCCTCGCGATCTTGTTTGTTCGTATGCATGTAGACTTTGAAAAACAGGATTAAAGGTTTGATGTGGAAATATAAAAGGGAGCGAGGCATCCACACCGCTCCCTTCTGTTTTTCTCAAAGGTCTTCTTCGCTTATGCAACGACCCTTGGCTGCGAGACTTTGGCCATGAAATAAAGGCCAACTGCGCCACCGAGGCCGATCAGGTCGGTCAGCCAGCCGCCTGCAATCATGCAAAGTGCAGCAACCATCAGGCCAAGCCGGATCGGCAGCGCGGCACGGTTGCCGACCCACCAGCCTTGGACACCCGACGACAGCAGGAACACCCCGAAGACTGCCGTTGCACCTGCGCGGATCACCTCGAGCCATGTGCCGTCCATCAGGATCGCGCCGTTGTAGAAGAACATGAAAGGCACGATGAAGGCTGAGATGCCGATCTTGAACGATGCAACCGATGTGGCCATCGGGTTCGCCCCCGATATCCCTGCCGCCGCATAACTGGCCAAGGCCACAGGTGGCGTGATGGCAGAGACAACCGCAAAGTAGAACACAAAGAAGTGCGCGGTCAGCATCGGGATACCCAGTTGCACCAGACCCGGTGCGACGACAGAGGCCGCCACGGCGTAGGCCGCAGTTGTCGGCATCCCCATTCCCAGCAGGATCGCGATGCACATGGCAAAGAAGAGCGCGAGCAACTGGTTGGCTTCGGCGATGTTCAGCAGCACGGACGAGAAGCGCGCGCCAACACCGGTGAGCGAGATCACACCCACGATGATACCGGCACAGGCACAGACCGCAATGATCTGGATCGACATGATGCCAGCGAGTTCAAACGCTTTGGTGACCGAGCGCAGACCCATCCGGTACGGCGTGAACCAGCTGACGACGGCAGCAGAGGCAGTTGCCAAGGTTCCTGCGCGGATCACAGAGTAGCCCATGAAGAGCGCGGCAATCAGAATGATGATCGGCAGGAACAAAAAGACGCGGCGCACCATGGCCCTGAGCTTTGGAAGCTCGTCCTCGCGCATTCCGCGCATGCCCAGCTTTGCGGCTTCAAAATCAACCATGAAGTAGATCGATACGAAGTACAGGATCGCAGGAATGATCGCGGCGATTGCGATATCGGTATAGGGAATACCTGTGATTTCGGCCATGATGAAGGCACCGGCCCCCATGATCGGCGGCATGATCTGGCCGCCGGTCGAGGCGGCGGCTTCAACTGCGCCTGCCGTTGTTGGTTTGTAGCCCACCTTTTTCATCAAAGGGATTGTGAGCGAGCCTGTCGCCACAACGTTCCCCGCGGAGGTGCCGTTGATCATCCCCATGAGGCCAGAGGCAAAGATCGCTACTTTCGCTGGGCCACCGCGTGCGCGACCAGCCACAGCAAAGGCGAAGTTCACAAAATAATCGCCCACTTTCGAGGCCTGCAGGAATGCGGCAAAGATGATGAACAGGATGATATAGGTCGAGGACACGGCCGTTGTTGGCCCAAGGATACCGGCATCAGTGTAGACCTGGCTGAAGAAGCGCTGCCACGTGATATCGGGCGCGTTCAGGAAGCCTGGCAGCAGGTCACCGACAAAGACATAAACGAGAAAGACCCCGGCGATGATGATCAATGCCATGCCAGCCACACGGCGGGTCAGTTCCATGATCAGCGCAGTCCCTGCGACTGCGGCAATGCTCATGCCGATCGGCGCAAAGGGCGTACCGGTTGCGTTGCGCATCAATGTGCCGAAGATCGTGATCAGATACATTGCAACCGCGATGCCGCAGACACTCAGTACCAGATCGGCAGGGGCGATTGTGCCGCGCACGCGAGGACGCACCCAGCCAAGCACAATCCCTGCGATTGTCGCTGCGATCAGCGGATAACCATAATGATAGATTTCCGCATTGCGGATACCTTCATCCATGCCGTTCCACATGACACCCCCTTGGATGTCTGCCGCGAACCCAAGCGCGGTCCAGCAGGCATAGAGGGCAGGAAGCAAAGCTGCATACGCAAGATAGTCCAGCGGGCTGTGTGTATCAGCGTCCTCATCAGGAAAGGCCCGCGCTGAATAGAGCGTGAAGCCGAGGATCAGCGCGCCTGCCACGTGGACGATGCGAAAATTCCAGGTTTCCATGGGAAAAACCGGCAGGAGCGGAATATCAATTCCGGTCCATGCGCTGATCGACCAGCCATTCAGAGCGGCCATATGAAAAAGCGCGTAAAATGCCGAGATACCGGCAATAACCAGATAGGTCCGGCCGGTGAAGATCCGCCGGTTATGCTCAACCGGTTCTTCGTCGACCCCTTCGGCCAGAATGGGGCCGTCCGTTTGATCGTCAAGTGTTTGGTCGGTCGTCATGGTGTGGTCCTCGCATGCTGAAAGAATGCCCTGACGGACATTGAGCCTGCATCAATTTATCGAATGAATTGCGTGTCGCGGGGCTGCTTGGGAAAAGCAGCCCCGCTGTGATCACGGCTTAGTTGCCGAAGATCTGATCGGCAGGGATATCTGCACCGGCGTTCTCGATGAACCACTCGGCTGCACCTGGGTGCCAAGGCAGAACGCCAGCGTTCTTATCCCAGTTCTCTGGCAGTGTGGAACGGGCGGCACGGTGGATGTTCACCATACGCTCGTTGTCGGACATCACCACATCGACCGCTGCTTTCACGAAGGAAGCAGGCAGTTCACAGTTGGCAATCGCAAAGTTCCACATGGATACCGAACGGGCCGGTGCTTCCAGTGTGGTGTATGTGTCAGCGCCGATTTCAAATGCCGACACAGGGAAGGCGGCCATGATTGCTGCCTGCTCTTCTTCGGTGAACTCGATGATGTTCACATCAGTTTGCACTTCAAGCTGGGAAACAGCCGGCACAGGCACACCCGCAGCGAACGCGATCACGTCCAGCAGACCGTCCTGCAACTGGCCACCAAGGTCGCCCCAACCGCCGTTACGGCGCTCGAAGTTCACACCCAGCTCTTCCATCATGCGCGGGAAGTATGTGTCGGATGTCGAACCAGCAGGGCCGAAACCGATACGTGCGCCATCAGGGATATCCGCGATGGATGTGATGCCAGAAGAGGCAAGTGTCGTAACCGAGAACGGTGTCTGGTACATCGGGAACATCGCACAGGCGTTGGTCATTTGCAGACCGGGTGCAATCGGGTTTGTACCGGCGATGGACTCAGCTGCCGGACCCATTGTTGTCATGCCGAACTGTGCGTCGCCTGTGTGCACAAGCGCCATGTTCTGCATTGGGCCGCCGGTGACTTCGCCACCGCCTGTGATGCCCAGTTCTTCGGCAACCAGGTTTGCCCAGCCGGAACCATAGGCAAAGAAGGTGCCGCCTTGGGATGCTGTCCCAACGGTGAAGCTCTCTGGCCAACCTGTACGGTCCTCGTGACCGGCGGCAAAAGCTGTCGTTGCTGTCAAAGCAGTTGTCGCGATAAGCGCTGCTAGTTTCATAAGTTCTTCCTCCACAAATTAATCCTGACCTCTCCAAGATCAGGCCGTGATCTCATGCACGTTGCGTGCAAGTAGACCGCATGGCGAGCACTTCCACTGTCTGGCGTGGCCGTTACAAGGTTTCAGCAGTGATGTTTGCGATAACAGTTCATAATTGTCAGAGTGGATGGGTCGCCAAGGGGACAAAAGGTCAATTACATGTGTCGAAACGGGTGCATTTCAGCCGCTTTGATCTGCGTCCGCCTTGGATAACCCATATTTCTGCATCTTCTCGTAGAGGGCTTTGCGCGAGAGACCCAGCGCCTCATAGGTCTGTTTGAGACTGCCGCCTTGTGCGGTCAGCGTTGCCATGATCAGCGCGCGCTCGTGATCTGCCATCTTCTGGGCAAGTGACCGGGCTTCTGTTTCTGTCCCCACCGTCATGGTCGGATCCAGCCCCAGCACAAAACGATCCGCCGCATTGCGCAGCTCGCGCACATTACCGGGCCAGTCTTGCGTGGCCATGCGCGCCAGAACATCCGCAGGCACATCGGGGGCCGGTTTGGAATAGCGCGCAGCGGCCTGGGCCGTGAGATTGAGAAAGAGCGACGGGATATCATCACGGCGCTGATCAAGCGTTGGCACATGCAGCGTGACAACATTGAGCCGGTAAAGCAGATCCGCGCGGAAATTGCCGGCTGCGACGGCCTCGGACAGGTCCGTTTTCGCGGCGGCAACGATGCGGATGTCAAGATCAACCGGATCATTCGCCCCCAGTCGCGTGATTTGGCGTGCCTGAATGGCATGGAGCAGTTTCGCCTGTACGCCGACAGGCAGGCTGTCGATCTCATCGAGGAACACCGTACCTTTGCGGGCAAACTCGAATTTCCCGAAGCGGGCGCGCATCGCCCCGGGAAAGGCTCCGGCCTCATGCCCGAAAAGTTCGCTTTCCACCAGATCGACGGGCAGGGCGGCGCAGTTGATTTGCACGAAAGGGTGGGGACCACGTGCAGAGAGATCATGCAACGCATGGGCCGTCATATCCTTGCCCACACCTGTGGCCCCTGTGATCAGCACATCGGCGTCGGTGGCGGCAATCGTGCGGATCTGTTTGCGCAAAGCCACCATCGCATCCGAACGCCCGATCAAACGGGCCTCCAGCTTGTCCCGCCCGCCAACCTCGCGTTTGAGCGCACGGTTCTCGATGGTCAGGCGCCTTTTCTCAAGCGCGCGCTGTATCGTCGAGACCAGCCGCGAGGGGGCGAAGGGCTTTTCGATGAAATCATAGGCCCCTTCGCGCATCGACTGCACCGCAAGGTTCACATCGCCGTGGCCGGTCACAAGGATCACCGGAAATTCGGGATCAAGCTCAAGCACCTTGCGCATGAGCCACAGCCCGTCCTGATCCGGCATACGGATATCCGTGACCAAGACCCCTTCAAACCCGCGGCTGATCTGCGCCAGTGCCAGTTCCGCCTTATCAAGAACCACTGCGGGAATGTCGGCCAACATGAGCGTCTGGCTGGTTGCGTGGCGCAACTCCTCTTCGTCGTCGACGAATATGACTGTCTGCTTCATTGCGCGGCCACTTCAATAGGGGTTGCCGGTTGCAATGTGACTGTAAAGACCGCGCCCCCGTCAGGATGGTTTGCAGCAGAGAGCGTGCCGCCAAAATCGCTGATGATATTAAAAGAGATCGACAGCCCGAGCCCGAGCCCCTTGCCGGGCGCTTTGGTTGTAAAGAAAGGATCGAAGATACTGGCAATCGCGTCATGCTCAATTCCGGGGCCGGTGTCGCGGACCTGAAGGCGCGTATCGTCGATGTTCAACTGGACGACACGTTTGGGCTGCCCCTCCATCGCGTCAAGCGCGTTATTGATCAGATTGACGATGACCTGTTGTAGGCGCACGTGCCCGCCGGTGACCCAGATTTCCGATTTCGGCGGCGTATAGGCGATTTCGCCACCCTCTGACGCCAGCCGCATCTCGATCACCGCCAGCGCATCCTGTACGACCGCATTCAAGAGCAAGGGACCGGTTGCCTGCTGGGGACGGCGGGCGAAATTGCGCAAATGCGCCGAGATCGTGGCCATCCGGTCCGCCATTTTCGAGATGCGCGTGATATTGTCTTTAGCCTCGGCCACCTGACCGCGTGCAAGGAATGCGCCCGCGTTGTCGGCATAGGATTTCACCGCCGCGAGCGGCTGATTGAATTCATGACTGAGCGCAGCCGACATCTGCCCCAGCGCCGAAAGCTTGCCCGCCTGAATAAGATCGGTCTGGGTTTGCCGAAGATTACCCAATGCGGCTTCTAGATCCGTCGTGCGTTCGGCAACAGCGGCTTCCAGCAGGCGTTTCGCCTCTTTTTCACGGGCAAGGGCCTCGGTCTGGCGCGCCTGTTTCAGAAGATAGGCAAGCAGCGCGCCAAGCAGCAAAAGCTCCGTGAGGCCAGCAATCAGCATTGTCCGCAAAGCGCTCAGCGTCGCAGGTCCGAGAGGTGAAAGCGAAGACATCGTCCAGTCAAGATCCGCCAGACGCTGCGAGGTCAAAATGTAGGTTTCGCGCGTCGTGCCTTCGATTGTGACCAACCGCGCATCCGCATCAAGCGGCCGCACTGTGATCGGCAAAAGCTCGATCCGGTCGATCGGGTACTGCAGGTTCTGCGCGATCAGTCGCAAGGTGGCGTCACTCAGCGGGCGCATTGCACGGAAATGCCAGTCAGGGCGTGAGGACATGAAAACAAAGTCATTGCGGTCCGCGACCATGAATTCACTGTTGGCCCCGCGCCAGATGCTCTCAAAGGCCGATACATTGAATTTGACCGCCAGAACCCCGACGATCCGTTCACCGTCCTCGACGGGGGCTGCGTAGAAATAGCCGCGTTCACCTGTGGTGGTGCCATAGACGGAAAAGCTGGACAAAGCGCCGTTCAGCGCTTGGGTGAAATAGGTCTGGTAGCTGAAATTACGCCCCAGAAAGCTGCCGGGTTCACGATAGCTTGCGGCGGCGATGGTCAGACCCGAAATATCCATCAGATACACATCGCTTGCCCGCACAGTGGCTGCCGTTTGGCGCAGATCTTCATTTACCGCCGCAACAAGGGCGGGGTTCTCGGGGCTGTTCAGCAAGTCAATCAATGTGCTGCGTTCGGCGATCAACGCAGGCAGGGGGGCATATCTGTCAATTGCGGCACGCAGGCCCTCGACGGCCAGTTTCAGCGGCACTGCGTCTTTCTCTGCTTGTTGGCGCATATAATGGCGCTCAAGGGCAGGGAACGACATCGCACCTGCAATCACCATAAGCGTGGCGATCACTGCGATCAGGCCAAAGATACGAGGGCGTGTCAAATGCATGCATATCTTATGGTGCACAGCGGTATGGCTGCACAATCAGAAATTCGCGCGCGATGCTCGGTCGATCACTATGCAACCGGTTGCATTTCAGGGGTATGGAGATAAAGTACCGGACAGTCTGGAGAAAAGACCCAACGCATGTACCTGAGTTTCAACATACAAGTCATGACACCGCAGGACGTTCGCGCTGTGCGGAAAGAGCTTTCTGTGAAATTCGCAAGGATGCCCGCACATGCGGTCTGATCAACCCAAACCGGGGTTCTTCGATCTCGGGGTGCCGTTCTTTTTGCCGGTATGGCGCAGGGTTGTGACCGTCGTTCTGCCCTTGCTGTGGGCCATGGTTGAATACGCCAATGGCGCGCCGCTCTGGGCGCTGTTGTTTGTGGCACTTGGCGGTATCGCCATCTGGAAATTCGCGACGACGGATTGGGCGGCTGTGGCCGCAGAGGCGGAGAAAGATGCCACGCGAGACCGCTAGAGGGGCAATCACGCTCAAGGAAGTCGCGTTGCTTGCGGGCGTGTCGCGGTCCGCTGTGTCGCGCACCTTTACCGCTGGGGCCTCGGTGTCGGCCAAGACACGCGCCAAGGTCGAAAAGGCCGCGGCAACTTTGGGCTATAGCCCCAATGCGCTGGCGTCTTCGCTCACAACGGGCCGAACCAAGATGATCGGGCTAGTGTCGAACAACTTCCACAATCCGGTCTTTCTCGAAGTCTTTGATCTGTTCACCAAAGGCCTGCAAGCGCGGGGCCTGCGTCCTTTGCTGGTCAATCTCACCGATGAGGTGCGCCCCGAGACATCAATCCGCATGCTGCGGGCCTATTCGGTGGACGGGGTGATCGTTGCCTCATCGACGCTGCCTGCCAGCTTTGCGGAAGGGTTCCATGATGCGGGTGTGCCCGTGGTCCATTCCTTTGGGCGCCATATAGCGAACCCGCAGGTGAACGTGCTGGGGATCGACAATATCGCCGCAGGGCGATTGGCGGCAAAGACGCTGATTGAGCGCGGCTATCGGCGGATAGCATTTCTGGGCGGGCCTGCGACGGCGACCTCGACACAGGACCGTTTTGCAGGGTTTGCAGAGGTGATCAGGGCCTCCGGACTTGATCTCTCGTTCAGCTATGCCAGCAATTATTCCTTTGATGCAGGGCGCGCGGAAATGCTGCGGCTGTTGGCGGCAGGCGCACCGGCGGAGGCCTATTTCTGTGGCGATGATGTGCTGTCAATCGGGGCGCTTTCCGCCATTCAGTCTTCTGGACTGCGGGTACCTGAGGATATCGGGGTGATCGGGCTCAATGATATGGAAATGGCAGGGTGGGCCAACATCAACCTCACCACGATCCACAACCCCTTTGCACAGATTATTGCGGCCTCGATTGATGTGATCGCGGCCAGTTTGAACGACAACAGCCGCGCCCCCGAGGCGCGGCTGTTTGACTGTTCCATCGTCGAGCGGGGCACTCTGCGCCCCTTGTCGTAAGGTGGATTTCAATCCACCTTACCGGAACATCGGTGGTCGCGCATCCAGCCAAGCGCCCTCCGCTTTGCCGGACTCGGCCACAGCATAAACCGCCGCCATCGACCGCAATCCATCCTCCGCGCGCGGATAGAGGTTCGCCGCCGGATCCATCATGCGGCCTTCCTTGCGCGCACGGATCGCCTCGGCCAGATCAGCATAGATATTGGCAAAGGCCAGCGGCATCCCTTCGGCATGGCCGATGGTCACGCGACTGGTGCGGTCGGCCTCGGGCGACAGGTTCGCCTCGCCCCGTTCGATCACCTGCAGGCGCTGTCCCAGCGGCATGTAATAAAGCTGGTTGGGCTGTTCCTGGCTCCAGCGCAGGCCGCCGGTTTCACCGAAAACCTGAATCCCCAATCCGTGCTGGCGGCCAATCGCAATGGAACTGGTCCAAAGCCGCCCCACAGCGCCGCCATCCATGCGGAAATTCACCATCGCGTCGTCTTCGAGCGTGCGGACATCAATGCAGGATACTGTGTCCGCCGAGAGCTTCGTCACTTCCTGACCGGTCACAAAACTGGCCATATGCAACGCGTGGATACCGCAATCTGCGAATTGTGCCGAGACACCTGCCTGTGCCGGATCATAGCGCCAACGCACGCGCGGGTTATCCGCATCGCTCGCATCTGCGTGGTGGCCATGGGCAAATTCGGCGTTGACCAGACGGACCTTGCCGATGTCACCGCGCGCAATCATCGCCCGCATATGGCGCACCAGCGAATAGCCCGTGTAGCCATAGTTCACAGCACAGATATTGCCGGTTTTCTTGGCGATCTCGACGATCTCTTCGCCTTCTTCCACGGTCATCGTCATGGGCTTTTCGCACAGCACATGAAAGCCGTTTTCGAGGAACGCCTTGGTAATCGCGAAATGCGTGGAATTGGGGGTGGCAACCGTAACCAGATCAACGCGGTCGTCGCGTTTCAGCTCACCCTCCAGCATGTCTTCCCAACCGCCATAGGCGCGGTCGCCAAGCCCAAGGCGCTGACCGTAATCAATGCCATATTCCGGCCGGTGATCCAGCGCGCCCGCGCTGAATTCAAAAAGCCCGTCCAGCCCTGCACCCAACCTGTGTGCCGGTCCGATCTGGCTGCCTTCACCGCCGCCGATCATGCCCCATTTGAGTTTTGTCATCGTCGTCAACTTTCGTCTGATAGGTTTAGAAACCAATGGATTCCAGATATTTGCGGTTGCTTTCGGCATCCTCGAGCGGCGTGCCGGGCAGGGCAGGGTCGCAGTCCTGCTCGACGGTGCACCAGCCTTCAAATCCTGCATCCAGAAGGATCTGACGCACGGCAGGAAAGTCCACGTCGCCCTGGCCGAGGTTGCAGAAAATGCCCTGACCGCAGGCCGTGTAGAAATCCGTCCGCTTGGCGACCACATCCGCTTTCACCACCGGATCAATATCCTTGAAATGCATATAGCTGATGCGGTCGATGTGCCGCTTCATAAAGGCGACCGGATCAAAACCCGCATAGGAATGGTGGCCTGTATCAAAGCAGATTTTGAGGATGCTTTCATCGACCTCATCCAAGAGCCGCTCCAGCTCTGGCTCGAAATCCATGAAACCTGCCGCATGGGCGTGAATACCAACCGTTAGCCCGTACTCCTCGGTGCCCATTCTCGCAATCGTCGCCAGGCGGTCGCGAAAGGCGGTCCATTCGGCCTTGTCCATCTGCTCGGCCTCGGTGGCGCGACCAGCTGTGGGTGCGCGACGCGGCGAGATGCTGTCG
Organism: Yoonia sp. R78084; assembly: GCF_044595625.1. Lineage (NCBI taxonomy): Bacteria > Pseudomonadati > Pseudomonadota > Alphaproteobacteria > Rhodobacterales > Paracoccaceae > Yoonia > Yoonia sp. R78084. Next base: position 1,319,730 of record NZ_CP138993.1, on the reverse strand, counting down.
ATCAACACCAGATGCTGCGCGCCGTGGGCCACCAGCGCCTTGCAGGTCCGCACAGAGGCGTCCATCACATCATCCCATTTCGCAGGATCGTGGAAAGCGCGGAAAACGACACCGCCAATGATGCTGAGGTCGTTCTTGTCCAGCTCTTCGCGCAGCAGAGCTGGGTCCTCGGGCATATACCCGATGGGGCCGAGCTCGATCCCCTTATAGCCCGCACTGGCGCATTGGTGCAGCACGGATTGCCACGTGGGATAGGAAGGATCGGACGCGAATTCGATCCCCCACGAACAGGGTGCATTGCCGATATTGATCATATCATAGGTCTTTCGGTTAATAGTCTGAAACGTTGACCCAGGTTTGCCTTTCGCTTGAATCAATCGCGGCGGTGACGACGCGATTGACCTCAAGCCCTTCGGCAAAAGTGGGCCAGATATTGGTTTTGGTGGCGATGGCTGTCAGGAAATCCTTGGCCTCGATAATGATCTGGTCCTGATAACCGGTGCCATGGCCGGGCCCTTGGCAAAAGGGCAGATAATCGGGATGGGCAGGGCCGGTCAGGATCTTGCGAAACCCCCGTTCGGCCTCGGGACCTTCCATGGTGTAAAGATGCAGGGCGTTCTGGTCTTCCTGATCAAAACGGATCGCTCCCTTGGTGCCGTGGATCTCATAGGCATAGCCCATCTTGCGGCCCGTCGCGACGCGGCTGAAAAACAGATGCCCCTGCGCGCCGTTTTCAAAACGGCACATGAACTGTGCCTGATCATCGTTGGTGACGGCTGTGTTGCCGCGTTGGGCATGGACGGTTTCGACCTGCGCGCAGAGGGCCGTAATCGGCCCGATAAGCGCGCGTGCGCCGTTGATCATATGGGGGGCAAGATCGCCCATCGTTCCGTTGCCCATGCCCTGACAACGCCACGTGGCGGGCAGGGCGGGGTCGGCGAAAAAATCCTCGGTGTGTTCGCCGCGGAACCATGTGATTTCCCCGATGCGGCCATCCGCCACCAGTTGACGCGCGTATTGGGCCGCAGGGGTGCGGATATAGTTGAACCCGACCATGTTGATGGCACCTGCCTGATCGGCCGCTTCCGTCATTGCGATAGAATCGGCCAGCGTTGCCCCAAGCGGCTTTTCGCAGAAAACGGGCTTGCCCAAGGCAAAAGCTGCAAGCGCAATGTCGCGGTGGGTGTCCTGCGGAGAGGCGATGACGACAGCTTCAACCTTTGGATCATGCACCAACTCCCGCCAATCCGCTGTGCCGCGCGCAAAGCCGAAGGCCTTTTGATACCTGTCAGCCGAGGCATCGGATGATGCGCAGACCATTTCCAGACGCGGCCGCAAGGCAGTATCGAAAATTGCGCCAACGGATGCGTAGGCAGCCGCATGCGCCTTGCCCATGTAGCCGCCGCCGATGATCCCGATACCGATCTCTGTCATGTCCGCTCCCCTACCCAGAAACCGGTTGCAACCGGTTGCAAAATGCGTAACGTTCTTTCAGGTGGTTGGTCAATAAACAATCGCGACCGACGCAGGATTTATGCGCCGATAGGGGGACGATCATGGGGCACATCGCCGAAACAGTCACGCTGACAACGGCGCAGGCCATTGTGCGTTATCTGGCCAATCAGTGGATCGACATCGACGGGGTCGAGACCCGGATTTGCGGCGGTGGTTTAGGCATTTTCGGCCATGGTAACGTCACCTGTCTGGGCGAGGCGCTTTACAATGAACAAGACGCGCTGCCTCTCTATCGCGGGCAGAATGAGCAGGGGATGGGCTTTGCCGCTGCGGCCTATGCCAAGGCCAATTTGCGCCGCCGGTTCATGTTTTGCACGGCATCCGCCGGTCCCGGAACGGCAAACCTGTTAACCGCTGCCGCGCTTGCCCACTCGAACCGTTTGCCCATGCTGATGTTCTGTGGCGACACCTTCATCACCCGCCTGCCGGACCCTGTCTTGCAGCAGCTTGAGCATTTCGGCGATCCGACCTTCGGTGTGAATGATGCTTTCAAGGCCGTGACCCGTTACTGGGACAGGATCACGCATCCCGCACAGGTGATCCAGTCGCTGCCTGCGGCGCTCGCCACCATGCTGGACCCTGCGGATTGCGGGCCTGCGTTTCTTGGCCTGCCGCAGGATGTGCAGGGCTGGATCTATGATTATCCGCGCAGCTTCTTTGACAAACGTGTGCACCGTATACGCCGCCAGATGCCTGACAGTGCAGAGGTGGCTGATGCCGTTGCCCTCCTGAAATCAGCCAAGCGTCCGATGATCATTGCAGGGGGCGGTGTGCAGTATTCCGGCGCAGTGGCGGAACTGACCGCTTTTGCCGAGGCCACGGGGATACCGGTCGTGGAAACCATCGCAGGGCGCGCCAATCTGGTGCATGATCATCCGCTCAATATCGGGCCGATCGGGGTGACCGGATCGGACAGCGCCAATACAATCGCGGAAGAGGCGGATGTGATCCTGGCCGTCGGTACGCGCCTGCAGGATTTCACAACCGGATCATGGACGGCCTTTGCGCATGATGCGAAACTGATCGGCCTCAATGCCGCCCGTCATGACGCGGCCAAACATTTGTCGGCGACGGTTGTGGGTGACGCGAGACTGGGCTTGGTGGCGCTGCAACAGGCGCTCTCATCATACCGCACGCCTGAAAGCTGGACGCAGCGCGCGCAGGCCGAGCGGGCGAAATGGAATGACTATGTGGCCGAGAATACGCGGGTAGGGAACGGCCCTGCGTCCTACGCGCAGGCCATTGGTGAGGTGAACCGCCTGTGTCATCCGCGCGACCGCATTGTTGCCGCGGCGGGTGGTTTGCCGGCCGAGGTCACGGCCAACTGGAAAACACTGGATATCGGCACGGTTGATGTGGAATTCGGGTTCTCCTGCATGGGCTATGAAATCGCAGGCGGTTGGGGCGCGCGGATTGCGCAATCCCAGAATGAGCCGGAGCGCGATACCATCGTCTTTACCGGTGATGGATCTTATCTTTTGATGAATTCCGACATCTATTCCTCTGTTCTGACAGAGAAAAAGCTGATCGTCATGGTGCTGGACAACGGTGGCTTTGCGGTCATCAACAAGCTGCAGAACAACACGGGCAACGAGAGTTTCAACAACCTGATCGCGGATACGCCGACGGCGACCGCGCAGGTGGGTGTGGATTTCGAAGCCCATGCCAAGGCCATGGGGGCTGATGCCGAAACCGTCAGTTCGCCCGCAGAACTAGAGGCGGCCTTCGGGCGCGCGCAGGCGGCCAAAAACACCTATGTGATCGTGATGAAGGTCGACCCGTATGAGGGCTGGACGACGCAAGGCCATACATGGTGGGAAGTCGGCACACCGCATGTGACGACCTCGGACAAGGTGCGCAAAGCCCATCTCGATCAGGAAGCGACACGTCACAAGCAACGGAACGGTGTGTGATGGCGGGGCTGATTGAGGGCATAGGCGCCAATAACTTCGTCGTCGTCGGGCGCGCGGGTATCGATCTTTTCACCGATGCGGGCGTGGCGACCGAAGATGCGGAAACCGTCACTGTGGGGCTGGGCGGATCATCCGCCAATATCGCGGCTGGCATTTGCAAGCTGGGCGGGCAGGCCGCACTTGTCACCCGTGTCTCCGACGACAGCATCGGCAGTTACTGTATCGGGCAGTTGAAACGCTATGGCGTTGGCACCGAATATGTGACGCCCGTGGGCGGTGAATACCGCAATTCTCTGGCCTTCTACGAAAGCCGCGTCGCGGGGCATCGCAATGTCATCTACCGCAATGGTGCGGCCGATTTCCAGATGGATGCAGATGATGTGGCCGTCGTGGATTATGCCAAATTCGGTGCGCTGATTACGGCCGGTACGGTGTTTGCCGCCGAACCATCGCGCAGCGCGACGTTTGATGCCTTTGCGCGCGCCAAGGCTGCGGGCTTGCCGATCATCTTTGATGTGGACTACCGCCCGTATTCGTGGCCGTCACCGCAGGTCGCTGAAGAGGTTCTCAGCCGTGCTGCGGCCCAATCGGATATGATTGTCGGCAATGATGAGGAATTCGGCTTTATGGCGGGCGGGATTAACCAGGGTCTTGCCAAAGCGCGCGCGCTGGCCGCTAGCACCGCCACGATTGTGGTCTACAAGATGGGCGAAAAGGGCGCGATCACCTTTGCCGCAGGCGATGAGATCCGCACTGGTATCTGGCCTGTTGAGGCGCTGAAACCCACAGGGGCAGGGGATAGCTTTATGGCAGGTCTGGTCACGGGTCTGGCCGAGGGGCAGGATTTGCGCTGCGCGCTCCTGCGTGGATCGGCCTGTGCCTCTGTCACCGTCTCCCGCCCGGGCTGCGCGCCTGCGATGCCGGACACAGCGACATTAACCAAGTTCATGGCCGAACACCCCGGTCCGACCGACGCATAAAGGACAAGCCGATGCATATTCCGCCATATGACAACCAGAACAAACCGATCGTTGATGTGGATGACCCGACCGTTCCGCTGAACTATTTCAACATCGTGAAACTGACCAAGGGGCAGGCGTTCGAATATGCCGTGCCCGGGTATGAGACCTGCATCGTGCCCGCGACCGGAACTGTGGATATTGATATCGAAGGGTTCAAGGCTGACGGCATCGGCAATCGGGGCGAGGATGTCTGGGATGGCGAGCCTGAGGGCGTTTATGTGCCCACCGCCGCCAAGGCGCAAATGGTCTGCACCTCGGACGCGGCCGAGGTTTTCGTGTGCGGCGCACGCTATGACAAGGTGCTGGATGCTTTTGCCGTGCGTGCGGACGATCTCGATCTGGTGCAATACGGATCAGACGACACCAAAACGCACCGTAAAATCAAACACATCCTTGGCACGAAGTACCATGACAAGGTCGGGCGTTTGCTGGTGTCCGAGCTTTTCACCGTGGGCGAGGGCGGCTGGTCGGGCTTTCCATCCCACAAGCATGACACCGACCGCCTGCCGCTTGAGACACGGCACGACGAGACCTACAACTTCCGTTTCAAGCCCAACCACGGCTCTGGCGTACAGATGCTCCAGCGCGAGGACGGCAAGGCGGGCGATGCCTATCATATCGTGGATGGATCGACGATCTGTCTTGATAGCGGCTATCATCCTTGTGCAGTTCTGCCAGGCTATCAGATGTATTACTTCACCATTCTGGGCGGGCTGTCACAGCGCAGCCTGATCCAGTATTTCCAACCCTCCCATGCCGATCAGATCGAGACGATCCCCGGCATCAAAGACATGATTGCCAAATTCAAGTGACCCTTGCGACGCTCAAAGATGTGCTCCAGCCTGCGTTGCGGGGTGGCTATGCCGTCGGCGGTCTGGTGTGTCTGGGTTGGGAGGACATGTGCGCTTTTGTTGCCGCAGCAGAGGCCGAGAATTGCGCGGTCATCCTGCAGGCGGGGCCGGGGTGTCGGGCGCATACGCCTTTGCCTGTTCTGGGCAGGATGTTCCGTCATTTGGCCGAAAATGCCAGCGTGCCGGTCGTAGCGCATCTCGATCATGGTTACACATATGATGATTGTTCCGCCGCATTGGATGCTGGCTTTACGTCGCTGATGTTTGACGGATCGCGAAAACCGCTGAAAGACAACATCAAGGAAACCCGTCAAATCGTTGAACTTGCACAGCAATCCGGAATTTCCTGCGAGGGCGAGATCGGCTTTGTCGGCTATGCGGGCGGTGAGAGTTCAGCGGGAACAGACCCCAGCGAGGCCGCGCTTTTTGCAGCAGAGACCGGCATCGACGCGATGGCGATTTCGGTCGGGAATGTGCATCTTCAGCAGGAAACAGACGCGGGCCTCGATGAAGCGCGGATAGCAGCCATTCAGGCGGTCACACCGGTGCCTTTGGTAATCCATGGCGGATCAGGCGTGCCAGTTGACCAGCGCAGGCATTTGGCGCGGACGACAAATATCTGCAAATTCAACATTGGCACAGAATTGCGTATGGCCTTCGGTGCCGCGCTGCGTGAAGCGGTGAACAAGGACCCTGATCGCTTTGACCGGATCGCGATCCTGAAAGAAACCCATGATCCCGTGATGGCGGCTACACGCACGGTCTTGCGGAACCTCAAGGGATAGGGCGTTGATATTGCGGGATTTCAGCTTTATCCAATAATCGCATAATCAGTATTATGTAATATAAATACCTACGGGATGGTGAGATCGCCGCAATCCCGCGCTAACTGCTATTCTTGGATTTCCGCACGAATAGATGCCCCGTCAGCGTTGGATCCAAACCGTGCTTCTTGCACAGCTCGTCAGCAAAAGACCCCTCAGGTGGGATGCCTTGGGTGAATGCAAAGATATTCCGAAACCGACGACCGTAGAAATGCACCGATAACGTCTGTTCGGTGATCCGGCTGTAGACATCCTTTCGCAACCGCCTCCGATGAAACGAACGCGTGGACGCAAATGGCACGGGATAAAGCACGTCACCCTCAAAAGCATGTGCGACTTCGCCGGTGGCGTTGGCAAAGTGGTGCAAAGCATCCGGTCCGCAAACACCCCAACGCATCTCTGACATATGCACGCCCTCGCCCGCATCTTTCAGGCCTTGGAGCCTGTTTTGTTCGCGTGGCCCAAGCCATGGCGGAACAGGATATTCATCCTTCGTCAGTGCGAGCATAGCCTTTAGTGTCTGCGAGCCTTTTGGCAATCCCAGGACGCCCGAATAGAGCTTGCGCTGCGTATCGCTCCCCCAGCCGTAAAAGAAGCCGTGGTCGGGCCGGACGAAGGGCTTCCAGCAATACGCATCTGTGTCGATCCACAAAAAGTCGGTTTGCTCAAGCATGCGGAGCCGGAAGACGTCGGAATGAAACGCCGGACTTCCGGTATGGACATGATAGATGATCTTATCCGACGGCATGATTTCGTTGGCATCGCGGACTTCGACACCATCAGGGACAGATTTCACCTCGTCATAGACGTAAAGAATTGTGCGATGACCTTTCTCCACAAAAGAAAGAAGGCACATCTGCTCCATCCAGGTAAGTTCGGGACCAACCCAAAGACTGGCAACGTCATAAAGCTTCATCTAAGGCTCCGTTCTCGGCTCTGCGCGCCGGAGTGTGGGTGTCGTGGCGCCACCTTGCAAGTACTGCTGCATATCCAGAAATCAGCCTTTCTTTTCGGCAAGTTCATGCAGTTTTCTGACAGCATAATCATACGCGTCTTGTTCACCGGGATCGCCACGCTGAAAGGCCAGGTTGGCGTTTGTATCCGGTCCAAAAAGTCGGTCGCGATCGGGAAAGAATGCCGTGCGCAATGCGGTGTTTCGGGCTTCGAGCATGTCATTGATCAATGCACGCTCGTCCGGATTCAGCACGTCATCGCGCCCAAAAACGCGCGGATCACCACTTATCTGGAGCAACCGCCCGAGTTGCCGACGCGCCTTTTTGTCAAAACCTGGATTGCCGCGCTCAAAACGGCCCAGGGCCTCGCTTGCGACACGGGAGAGTGATTTGTTCGCGGCCCCCTCTGGCAAGACCACGTCATCGACCGGAACACCCATTAATCCCACGAAGTCCGAGATCACATCATTGCCCGTCATTTCGTCGCGCAGATACAAACGCGGGACAATCTCGGCCCCCGGCACCTGTGCGCGGATGCGGTCAAAAATGACGGAAAAATCCATGTACTCCGGATCGTTCCGGATTTGGGTCAGACGGTTGGCGACAAAAGCGTCTACACCGCCCGTTCTCATACCGTTCTTTGCGCGCTGTTTGTAGTCAGCCTCGATAAATTCATCGAAACGCCTGATGTAGACGACAAATTTGACAGGTGTCGGGATCGTCTTGAGGTATCTCTCATAAAGAGGCGAGAGATCGCGCCCGAAAAACATCTCGCTCGAGAGGATGCAGTGCTGCTCCGCATGTGTCTGGTATTCCTCGACAAAAGCCTCGGCCGCTGGTGCTTCGGCCCAGCCACGTGACATTGCGATCGCCATCGTGTTTTGGCAAATCAGACGCGCACGGCCTGTCCCCCGGTCACGGCCGGTCGCCATATACCGGATATTATGCGTTGCCAGAAAAGCAGCATTGCTATGGAGATAGCCTTGCAAGGCGGTTGAGCCTGTCTTGGGCATCCCGATATGGATCCAAAGCATGACCTGTCCTTCAATCGATCGGTTTACTGTTAGCAGATCCTGCAATGTGTCATGCGGACCCCACTATCAATATTTTTCAATGAGCACTAGGCCTTGGCCCGACATTGGCCCGATGCACAGATCTTCCAGACGGTTCACTGCGATTTCCGCAGAATGCGTGCACGCCGGTTCTGGTAGCGCTTTTGATTGGGCGCAATCCGTGCCGCGCGATCAAGCGCTGCGATTGCAGCGGTCTCATGGTTGTTCTTGCGATGGAATTCGGCGACATAGGCGTGAAGCTCCGCGGTCGTCTCATCCATAGCTGTGGCCCGATCAAATGCCAGGCCCGCACTGGCGCTATCCCCTGCCCCTTCGTGGATGACGCCGGTCAGAAAATGCCAGAATGCATGGTCTGGGCCCGATGCCATGCACTTCTCCATCTGGGCCAGCGCGCCGTCATAATCCGCTTTGAGTAACAGGATTTCCGCTTGCCGCTTGCGCACAAGCTGATCCTCGGGCGCGTGTTCCAGCGCCTGTGTGTTCCGTTCCAGCGCGCGGTCCAGTTTGCCCATCCGCGCATCCAGCAAGGCACAGAAACTGAAGGGCCCCGCCCCCGGCACAGCGTGATCGCCTTCCAAAAGCTTTGTGCGCATTGCCTTGAGCGCGTGTTTGGCCTTCAGCATTTTCTGCGTTTTGCCATCAATCGCAAACCACGGCCATTCGACCGCGATCGATGACAGGTCCAGCGCACGCGCACGAATGATCTTGTTTTGTTGCAAGACAATGTTGTGAAGCTGATAGCCAAGCTGGAGCGCCATCACAGTTTCACGGTCAAAGGGCAGCGCCTCACCGGGGCGCAAGCGCTGCCTGCGGATCATGAACGTGCCAATGACTGTAACATCCGGCAGGGACGGTTTCTGCCAAAAGCCCTTCAGGAAGGAATTGCGCGCCTGCACGGCCTTGCCAAGCGCACCAAGAATATGCGCGCGGATGGCAAGGGCAGAGACATAGTTTTCCTGCCATTGATTGGGGTCCTCAATGGCAGTCTGCACATGTGCGAGTGCCTCGTCCCACTTGTTAAGGTAGATGCAATTGGCTGCCTGTAGCAGGGGTAGAAATGCATTGTCAGCACCCGCCGTCAGGATCTTGTCCGCAAATTCCCATGCGTCTTCTTCCCGCCCTGCCACCTGCAACCTGCGGGCCACTTTTACATAGATATGAGCCGCCTCGCTGGGCGTGATGAAAGCGGAAACGCCCTTGTGGAAACGGTCAATCGTGCTGTCATAGGCGACATCCCTTTCCGCGATATCCATCACTTCGTGAAAGCATTTACGCTCTTGGCCACTCAAACGGGCCGCTGCGCGGCTGAAGGCACTCACGGGTGGCGCGATAATCTGCGATGCAAGCGACATCGCATAGAGTTCGAGAAAATCGCGCTGCACCGGTTTGCAATGTGACAGGTCCACCAGATCGGCCATGCTACGCAGTTGCGGGTGCGCGGCCATCAGCCCTGCAATGCTCTCGGCCTGATCGGAAAACACCAATGCGGCAGCACCGGGATTCTTTTTGATATAAGCTGAATAAAGCTCGTCAGGCTCAATCTTGGAGGGCCATTCCTTGTGCTTCCAAGGGGCTTCGTTCAGGATATCGCCGCGCCTGATGTGAAAGGCAAACACCGGGCCGGGCAATGCGGCCATGGCACTTTCGATCTCGGCCATATGGGCTTTGACGGTGTCGTTGAACCCGATACGCGCAATAAAGGCGCGAAACCGGTCCTGATGGTCTTCTCCCTGCTCGAAAGGCAGTCTTTCGATCTCGAACCCTTCATCAAGCAGAACGTGACCACCACTCGAAAGATGGGCGTTCAATCTGCCCGGATCGGGATCGCGCCGGAAGCTCTCAATCGGCTTGGTGATTGCGGACAGTTTTTCGAAATCATCATTCGCAATAAAGTGCCGGTCGATAAACGCGGGATCGAACAGATCAAGCGGCGTGTCCAGCTTGGGGGCCGCAGCACCGCGCGGAAACCAGTTAATGCGAAAATCGGTTTCATAGTCTTCCGCAAGGCGCATGCTGTTCAGCACCATCAAAAGGCGCGCGCCCAATTGATCCCGCCTCAGGCCAATAAAGAAACCCCGACTTTGGCCTGTCCGCGGCATCGTAAATCAACCTTTTCTAACCACCGCAAAGCCTATACATTCACGCCGATATTCACAAGCACTCCCACCGCCGGGCAGTGGAAGAAGGAGGCGCAATATCATGAGGGTAGGTCCGCGGCTGTTGCTCAGCGCCTTCATGTGGAAACCCACGTCAGCCTTCCTGGAATGGCTTGCTTATCACCGCACTCTTGGTGTGACACAGACGGTAATTTACGTTGATCGCAGACAGGATGGAAAAGAACCTCTGCTGGATGCGCTTGCCGCGGCAGGCGTGATCGACATTGTTCCTGTGTCCGTTGATTCCGACATCAAGGAAGAAATCCACAATTCGGCCATCCGCGCGGCCTGCATAGAGGCGGCAGAGACAGGCGGTTACGGGCTCTACCTCGCACCGGATGAGTATTTCTGCATCAGTGATCCGTCACAGAGCCTGCCTGCGCTGATGCAGTCCTGCGGTGATGCTGATGTGCTCTGCGCGCCCGTTCATCTTGCAGGGATTGCGCCGAAACGGCCCCATATTCCGGGCGGACTTCTGCAACACGCGATATCGCTTGCGGGTACGGGGACACAGCGCAGTGTAACTCGGCTTGGCCTGTTTGCATCACGCACACCGGAACGGCCCGTCGGACCGGTGCAAGGTGACGCAGACTCAGTTTGGGTTAATGGTGACGGCAGTGTGATCCCTGCCCCCCAAAGCCTTGCCGGCGCGACCGGTCCCGCCCAGGCCGGCAGCAAGGCATCAATTCTGAAAATTCCCGCGCCATCGGTGGAGACCTATCTCGTCCACCAGCAAGCCCTGCCCGCCAAGCAACACCCAAGTGTCGCGGTTCACACAGCACGGCTGGAAGCCTTGGCCGCGTCCACCGGCGGACGCTGGACAGTGGACATGCGCCCGGATGCAACAAGCGCGGAAGTATCTGCACTGTTGGCCTTACCTGACGTGGCAGCGGCACAGGCCGCATTGTGCGACGCGGAGACCACCACCCGCGAAAACCTGCGCAACACATCGCCTGATTTCCAGGCCGTCATCGCGGCCCTGAATGGTGAGGCCCCAGCCAAGACAATGGAGCCGTCCAAGCCGATTATCGAAACCGATGAGACCAGCATCGCAGACGATGACCCACGACCCGAGGGCGGAGCAAAGCTGCCCCGCTGGTTTGCCGAAATCCATACCAGTGGCGACAAGCAGGGGTTCTACACCCGCCTGAAAAATCATGCGGTGTCATTCGTTGAACGAGATCCCGCCCGTCTTGTTGTGACATTCGACAATCTTTCCAGCGTCAATGACATGTCAGCCGAGCGCGAGCCATGGGCCTATAAATTCGTCCATGACAACGGTTTTTCGCACCTGTCCGTCATGGCACGCCGCAAGGACTGGTTCCGCGATCCACAGTTGATTACCTATCTCCAAAAGCTGTCCTCTGACGGGTTCTTCGCGGGTTTCGACAAGGTGATTCTGACAGGCACTTCCATGGGCGGCTTTGCAGCGCTTGCCTTTGCGTCATTGTCGCCTGGTGCAACCGTCATCAGCTTTAATCCGCAAACCACGCTTGAAGAGGCCCTGGTGCCATGGGAGGAACGCTTTGCCGTGGGGCGTGCACGTGACTGGTCCCTGCCCCACAGCGACTGCGCCTTTGAAATCGACGACGTAAAGAAGGCTTATGTCATCTATGACCCATTCTTTACCCCCGACCGGCGGCATGTCGAACGGCTTGAGAGCGACAGGTTGATCCTTCTCAAGACATGGTGCTCAGGACATTATTCGCCTGTGTTTTTGCGGCGCGCAGGTTTGCTGAAGCCGCTGATGCAGCACGCCTTTGACGATACGCTGACACCTGCGGTCTTTTACGACATGATCCGCGCGCGACGCGCTTTGCCGTGGTATCGCAAGGCGTTGATTGCAAACCTGCAAGCACGTGGGCACGACCAACTCGCGGCACGCGTCACGCCTGCCTTTCGCAAACTCAAAAGAGAACGCGCAGAATGACAGATACCGCGGCCCTGCCACCCCCTGCCCTTGGCGGCAGCCATGTCATCATGTCCACGATGAAAAACGAGGGGCCGTTCCTGCTTGAATGGATTGCCCATAATCTGGCGATCGGGTTCACAGGTTTTGTGGTCTTCACCAATGATTGCGAGGATGGCACGGATCTGATGCTGCAACGGCTGGAAGAGCTTGGCTATTGCAGTCACCGGCCCAATGACGTTTCAGACGGATCACCCCCGCAGCACAAGGCGCTGCGGCGCGCCACAACCCACCCTTGGGTGACCGACGCAGACTGGTTGATGTGTCTTGATGTGGATGAATTCATCAATCTGCGTGAGGGGCTGACGACACTTGACCAGATGATGGCAAAGATCGGGGATTGCGATGCGGTCTCATTTGTCTGGAAACTGTTTGGCTGTGGCGGCATCGGCCCTTATGAGGACCGCCCTGTCATGGAGCAGTTTACACTGGCCGATATCGAAGATGACCCTGCCAACGGACGCGCCACCGGGTTCAAAACACTGTTTCGCAACAACGGGTTGTTCCGGCGCTTCAATCCTCATCGGCCCAAGAACGTTCCAAACGGGCGAGAGGCCGAGGTGCGGTGGTCCGATTGCGGCGGGAACCTGAAACCGATGGACGAGATCGGGTGGCGCGCATGGGAAGGCTTCAGCCACAAATACGCGCGGCTGAACCATTATTCCGTACGCTCGCTCGAGAGTTTTCTGGTCAAGCGTGATCGTGGCCGCACGAACCATATCGCCCGCGAACAGACCGAACATTACTGGTCGGATATGAACGTCAACCGCGCGGAGGATCACACGATGGCCCCACATGCGGATCGCGCGCGGCCTTTGCTTGCGGCGCTGAAGGCTGATCCGGTCTTGGGTCCTCTCCATGACAAGGCCTGCGCATGGCACCGCGCGAAGATTGTCGAACTGAAAGACCGTCCCGGTTGGGACGCTTTTTATGACTGGCTCTATGAGAACCGGATTGAAACCACGGCCGCCGTTGAACAAACAGATTATTGAACGCATGGTGCGGTGACGCCAACCGCGGTGAGGACGAACGGCACAGTGTCACGCGTGCCGTTTTGGATAAGGACACAGACATGACACGCTTTGTCATCGCGACCCCGATGAAGAATGAAGGGCCATTTATCGTTGAATGGGTTGCGCATAATCTGGCGATAGGTGTCGATGAAATTGCCGTTTTTTCAAATGATTGCTCTGACGGCTCTGATGCGCTGCTCGACCGGCTTGATGCAATGGGCAAGGTGCGCCATTTCGACAATACGCGCGGTGGCAAACCCGCGCCCCAGCGGCGCGCCTTCCGACGCTTTATGAAGATGGAGCTTGCGGGCCCCGAAGACTGGGTGATCCCGATTGATGCGGACGAATATATCAACATCAAAACAGGCGATCATACACTGCAGGCCCTGACCCGTGCTGTCCCCGATGCGCGCACCCTCTCGATGACATGGCGCCTTTTCGGCAATGCGGGCGTGGTCAATTACAAAGACAAGTTCCTGACAGATCAATTCCGCTCTGCCGCCGCCGATCATACACCGCGACCGCCGCAGGCATGGGGGTTCAAAACCATGTTCCAGCAAAGTCTCTGGGGGCATATCGGGGTGCATCGCCCCAAACGCCCCGCGGTCGCGCGTTTTGCCGAAACACAATGGTACAACGGGTCGGGCCAGCCCATGCCGGAGAGATACATGCAAGGCAGTTGGCGGTCGGGCCCGGATTCACTCGGCTATGATCTGGTACAAATCAACCATTATGCCGTGAAGTCATGCGAATCCTATCTGGTCAAAAAGGCCCGCGGCCGCGCCCATCACAGTGGTGAGGCGATGGGCCTCGAATACTGGCAAATGATGAACCACAACCGGATCGAGGATCGCACAATCGACGCAATCCGCCCGCGCAAAGCCGCGATCTATAAAGAGCTGCTTGCGGATAGCGAACTGCGCACCCTGCATGATGCATGTTGTGAAAATCACCGTGCCTTGATCAGGGAATTGCAAACGCGACCGGACTTCAGCGAACTGATGGCCGCACTGACACCCGGAGAGACGTTACAATGAAGGTGCGATGTGTGAAACGGGAAGGCTGCGAGTGCTTACATCGCGACGTCAGAAGGTCATATCAAATGTGTGAAACTGAACTGCCCCGCCGGTCTGCGTGCGGGGGATCAGATCGTGGAAGCGACGCAATCAGGAAGGCAGGCTTGGCATGACGCCCGCCGTTGAAACCGTGCCGGACCGTGTAGCGAGTTTATGGATAGGCAAGCGGCTGTCCATTCTTGAGAAGCTCTGCCTTAAGTCGTTTGCGGACGTGGGTCAGACCCCCATTCTATATACCTATGAGCCATTGGACGAAACGCCCGACTATATCGAATGGCGCGATGCAGCGATGATCATGCCGTTGGATAGCACGGGCCGCATTTACCGTGATCCGGTCAATCATTCTCCCGCAGTCCATGCCGACGTATTCCGCCTGAACCTGTTGCATCAAACTGACGAAATCTGGGTGGACTGTGATGCCTATGCGGTCAAACCCTTCCGCGCGAAGGACGGGTATCTTCTGTGCGGACGCCGCAATGGACGCGGGAGGCTGCGCAATGGCGTTATCAGCCTGCCCAAAGACAGCCCTGCTTTGCTGAATTGGCTTGCTTTCGTCCGCGAGACGCCATGCGTCCCGCCATGGTGGGATCCCCAGTTGAAGACCCAATACACCAAGCTCTATGGCAGCAGAGCAACATTTTCGACGCTACCTCTGGGCGTGATCGGGCCACTTGCGGCGCATTACTTCCTGACACAAAGCGGGGAAATCGACCTGACCTTGCCGGAACCTGAATATTATGCGCTGCCGTTTTCGACACGTCTGCAATGGTTTGCCGAGGATAAGGGGCAGCTTGACGTCCATGACTGGCAATCCAAGACCTCGATCCATTTCTTTTCGTCGGTTTTCCGGACGAACCTTGCACGGCGGAACTATCAAATCCGGCGCGACAGCTTTGTCGGTCGCCTCATTCTCAAGCACGGACTTGAGAATGATCCGGACGCTATTCTGATCTGATGCTTTGACAGTGTAAGGCGACGATCGGGACCGGCCCTCCAGACCGCTCAGAACGGGTTAGCAAAGGCGCCAATGATGCGCGCCATATCCTTGCGCGGCAAAGCCGTCTCATCGAGCACAAATTTTGCCATGCGGCCCCGTATTTCTACAGGTTGAAAGAAATGCTCTACGCGATGATAGCGCACGCGGTCAGTATAATCATCGAAGAGTACAACGGTCTTTTTGGTACAGCTTAGCATGACCGCATAAAAACATGCCTCACGAAAGCGTCCGTCGATCAGCACGCAGTCGGGTGCCTTGAAATCAGGATGTCCCCATATGCCAAGCGGATAATCGTGATAGTAGCGGTGCCCTTCGGTACCAACAGGGCGGCCCCATTTCCCGACTTTGCCTGTAAACACATGATGCAAATGCACTTTGGACGCACCATTCGCCTGATCAAGATAACTGCGGAGCTGATCCGCCCATTCTTTGTCATTCTCGACGGAGAAGATGGTTTTTCCCGACATTTCAGAGGCAAGAACAGTCGATCCGCCGCTGCCGTATTCCAAGATGACATCTGACGCGTGATATGTTTCACGCACCCAGTCGCTGACCTCTGGGGAAAAAGTGAGTTCTGGCCGTTGCATCCTCAAATACCTTAAATTTCTTGCGTTGCTTTTGGGAAACCGATCCACCGATCAGGCAAGACCAAAGCAGGTTTGCGCAGGTTGTGACGGACATCCAACGGATGCGGCAAGGAGACTACCGGCCGTAACCCCTGTGCGCGATCACGCCGGAGCAGCGTCACCTCGACCACGCGCGGGATCATTTCGCCCTCAATCTCCACGGTTCCCGAAACGTTGTTGGGGTGAAGATGAACAGTCACAAAGTCGTCGTGCAACTTATTGATCGCTGACAGCGCCCGTTTCAGAAATTTCGGTTTGGTCAGTATTGAGGGCAAATGGTGAAGCTCGATCACGATGATCCGAAAGCGGCGCAGCAGATCACGGGGGGCGGCCCCGAGTGTCTCGTATTCTGCGCCCTCAATATCCATCTGCAAAAGCAGATCAGCCGCCCGGTCTGGGTCGGTCTCGGCAATCCAAGATGCGAGCGTCATAAACTCCCCCGCGTCCTTGTCACCTAGAAATTTCGGAACGAACTGCGCGCCGGGCACCTGTAGCGGCGGGTTTTCAACCGAGGCATCCGCCATGAACGACGGTATACCACGTTTGGCGACATCCATCTCAAAGCTAGCCTGTTGTGACACACCCGGCGAATAACAGGCAGCAATGCCGCGAAAATCGTCCGGTACCAGATAGCCGCCGTCACCAAATTCACCCACCCGGATTAATGGTGTGTCCGTGGCGTAGGGCCGCAGAAAGTCATCGACGACAGATGCTTCAGGCAAAGCTCTGCGCGCGGGGCTATTTGCAGTCACAACGGGGCTCCTTCCCGCAAGACCTGCAAGACAAAAGAACAAGGGGTGCAAACCTGCTCCAGAAATTCACGTATCAACAACTTCCCTTTCAGCATTCCGTGGGCCATGGGCCTAGCATTTGCGAGCACCTACCGCACTTGGGCCTTAATTTGCGGCTGAAACACGCCACTGTGAATGGCATATTCGGGTGTTGTCGGAAACTGCAAAAAACTTATGGTGAAAAATCCGTTGGGCCAAATAGTTAAAGCTGGTAATGAAACCGGATGACACATTCTATTCTGATCCTAAACGGACCGAACCTGAACCTGCTTGGCACGCGCCAGCCCGAAGTCTACGGGCCAACGACGCTTGCCGATATCGAAGCCCTTTGCCTCGAAAAGGCTAAGGCGCTAGGGGTTCAGATTGTTTTTGCGCAATCCAACCATGAAGGTGAAATGATTGATATGCTGCATGGCGCGCGCGGTGTTCATGCGGGTGTGATCCTGAATGCTGGCGCCTACACGCATACCTCGGTCGCTTTGATGGATGCGATTTCAAGCATCATGTTGCCCGTGGTTGAACTGCACCTGTCAAACATCCACGCCCGCGAGGCATTTCGCCAGAAATCCTATATCGCACCCGTTGCAGTAGGGCAGATTTGCGGGTTTGGCGCAGCCGGCTATCCTTTGGCGATGGATGCGCTTGTCTCCTACATCGGGCGGGTCCAATGACAGCACTGGTAGCGCAGCTCGCAAAGCTGACGAATGCCCACTCGGTCGAGGAATTGTGGGATATTCACACCCGCCAGATGGCCACCTATGGTTTCGACAGGCTGATGTATGGATTCACCCGTTACCGGACATCAACAGGTCTCGGTGATCCGCAGGACTGGGTCCTGCTTTCAACCCAAAGCGAAGAATACATGGATGTATTCATTCACGAGGGGCTTTATGCCCACGCCCCGATGTTGCGGTGGGCGTTGGAGAACAATGGCGCCTGCAGCTGGCGCTGGATGCTGGATATGGAGCGTGTTGATCACCTCACCCCGAGTGAATTGCGGGTGGTGGAATTCAACAAATCAATGAACGTGACGGCCGGTTACACGATCAGCTTTCGTTCGGTCTCTGAACGCACCAAGGGTGCCATTGCGCTCACTGCCAAGCCGGGCATGAACCAGGACGCAGTTGAGCAGGTTTGGGGCGAACACGGTGACGAGATTGTCGTCATGAACAACGTCATGCACCTTAAACTGCTGACCCTGCCTTACTCTGGCGATCGCAACCTGACCAAGCGGCAGCGCGAGGTGTTGCAATGGGTGGGCGACGGCAAAACCACACAAGACATTGCAGAGTTACTGAAACTGACACCTGCGACTGTTGAAAAACATTTGCGACTGGCACGCGATACGCTGGGCGTCGAAACCACCGCTCAGGCTGTCTTGAAGGCCGCTTTCTACAATCAGATGTTTCTGATGGAGCCCGAAATCGCCTGAAGACACGACAAAAATCTGATGTGCAACTGTGCTATAAACTTTTTGTGAAGTCAGGTTTACCTTACTTTCGTGACCTCACGTAAGCTGGCAAGGTGTCGAAGTTCCGTGAGTGGTGGCCTTAGGCCTGGGAACATGAGGACGTATCACCATGTGATTGCATGGCTCTGCGTCCTTGTTCCGGGTAACCGGATGCTGGCGTGGCAGGTTTGCCTGTTTGCGTCAGCGCTTTAACGATTGCACTCAGTTTTTCGTCCCGAAACTGAACTGAGTATTCTCGTTGCGGCACCTGCTTTCTTCCGAGCGTGGTGTCGCGCTTTTATCCCCGCAACGGGAAACGGCCCGCGAATACCAACGCGGGCCGTGTTCGTTTTGCAAGACGCTTTGATCAGCCGTTCAGCTTTGCAACTTCGGCCGCGAAATCTTCTTCGGCTTTCTCGATGCCTTCACCCACGGCGAGACGGATGTAACCTGTGATGTCCACACCGGCCTCTTTGGCGGCCTGACCAACGGTCAGGTCGGGGTTCACAACAAACTGCTGGTTCAGCAATGTGACCTCGGCCATGTATTTCTGCATCCGGCCCACGATCATCTTTTCGATCACCGCTTCAGGCTTGCCGCTTTCACGGGCGATGTCCATCTGGACCTGCTTTTCTTTCTCGACGACTGCCGGATCAAGATCAGCTTCGGACAGGGACGCAGGGTTTGCGGCGGCGATGTGCATCGCAACCTGACGGCCAAAGGTCTCGTTGTCGCCGGACATAGCAACCAGAACGCCAATGCTGCCCATGCCGGGTGCGGCTGCATTGTGGACATAGTTGACCACGGAGCCACCTTCCAGCGTCGCCATACGACGCACGGACATATTTTCACCGATCACGGCAACAGCGTCTGTCACGGTCTGCTCGACAGTCTTGCCGCCCATGTCGGCCGCTTTCAGGGCGTCAATGTCAGAAGTGCCAAGAGCCACATCGGCGATGCCCGCAACCATTTTCTGGAAGTCAGCGTTTTTCGCGACAAAGTCGGTCTCGGAGTTGACTTCAACAGCCACACCCTTGCCACCGGATACAGCAACAGCCACGAGGCCCTCTGCTGCGGTACGGCTGGATTTCTTGGCGGCTTTTGCAAGGCCTTTGGTGCGCAGCCAATCGACGGCGGCTTCCATGTCGCCATCAGTTTCGGTCAGCGCCTTCTTGGCGTCCATCATGCCTGCGCCTGTGCTGTCGCGCAGGTCTTTCACCATTGCAGCGGTGATTGCCATGTTTCTTCTCCTTTGGAGGTATTTCAGGGGGTCGGGCGGGACATAAGGCCCCTGCCCTACAGTTTTATGACGCTTACTCGGCTGTCGCGGCTTCGGCGGCTGCGTCTTCAGCAACCACTTCCTCAACCAGCTCTTCCAGCTCGCCCATATCAACGCCTGCGGCGCCCATCTGTGCGGTCATACCGTCAAGTGCCGCGCGGGCAGCCAGATCGGTGTAGAGTGCGATGGCGCGTGCCGCGTCGTCGTTGCCGGGGATGACATAGTCAACGCCAGCAGGCGAACAGTTGGTGTCAACGACAGCAACAACAGGGATGCCCAGCTTGTTGGCTTCTGCGATGGCCAGATCTTCTTTGTTCACGTCGATGACGAAAAGAAGGTCAGGCACCCCGCCCATTTCGCGGATACCGCCCAGCGACGCCTGCAGTTTGCCCTGCTCACGCTCCATGCCAAGACGCTCTTTCTTGGTCAGACCGGCAAAGCCGTTTGCGGAAGCTTCGTCGATCGCTTTTAGACGGTTGATGGACTGCGAAACTGTCTGCCAGTTTGTCAACGTGCCACCCAACCAGCGGTGGTTCATGTAGAACTGCGCAGATTTCTCGGCGGCTTCCATGATCGGCTTGGCTGCCTGACGCTTGGTGCCAACGAACAGAACGCGGCCGCCTTTGGCGACAGTGTCACGGATGACTTGCAGCGCCTGGTCCAGCATTGGAACAGTCTGTGTCAGGTCCATGATGTGGATGCCGTTACGCGAACCGTAGATATACTGATCCATCTTAGGGTTCCAGCGGGCGGTCTGGTGACCAAAGTGTACGCCTGCTTCAAGCAGCTGACGCATGGAGAACTCGGGAAGAGCCATGTCGTTTTCCTTTTCCGGTTTCAAGCCTCAGCGGGGGATCAGCGTTGTGCCAACCGGTGGATCCTTTGGGATGTCTCCCCATGGGACCCGCCCCCGCCTGCGGGATTAAGTGAGCGCGCTATAGCGGGGGTAGATGCGCTGCGCAAGCCTTAGGATGCCTCCGGCGGGCGTTTTTAAGGGCAAGATGCGATTCAGACCCGCATTATATGCCCGTGAGCGTGCCGTATGATCGCGCAATGAACCAGTAAAGGCCAATCGCGGCGATCACGACCGAGGCCGGAACAGCGACGAAAAGGCGGTAGGCGTCGATCCGGTCACGCAGCACAATCGAGATACTGCAAAGCACCGCCATTGCGACAAATGTAACAGCGAAAAGCAGCGCAGGCGTATCGAGGATCAGAAGCGGAGATGCCAGCACCGCAGGAACCTGCGCACTGTCGAAGACGATCAGAAGTACGCCGATCACGGCAAGAAAGCCGTAAAGCGCCAATCCGCGACCGATTTCATTCGCGCCACGATCAATGCGCAATGCCTGCCAGACAAAAAAGAACATCGCCGCGATCACGGCAAGCTGTCCCACTTCGACGCCCACGTTAAAGCCGATCAAGGCCGCAACAAAGGTTTCCTCGGGCAGACCGAATTCGGCAAGCACCGATGCAAAGCCAAGCCCGTGCAACAGTCCGAAAATGAAGATCACGAAAGGCCGCCATGGGCTAATGCCCTTGGTGAAAATGTTCTCAATGGCGACATAGGCGATAGACAGCGCAATCAGCGGCTCGACGATATCAATAAAGGCAATACCGAATGTGCCCTGGGTGAAATCATCAACAAAATCTGTATAGCCAAGGGCCGCCGCCGCCAGTGTGATCGTGTGCGCAAGCGTAAAGAGCGACACCTGCAACAAAAGCGGTCGGAACCGTGCGGCCAGAAAGAACAGGCCCAATACAAAGAGGATGTGATCAAGACCCTTGGGAACGATATGGTCGAACCCGACAGGGATATAATTGGCAAAGGTGACCCACCATGTTGTCTGTCCGCCACCCGCAAGCGAGATCTGATCCGACAGCGCACCACCGGCCAAATAGCCGTCGTAAGGCAGAGGCACATCCATTTGGCGCAAAACCAGTACGCCAAATTCGGGCGCCCACCCCATTTGCACGGTTTCCGCCCCTTCCGGCAGGGCGGCACTGAATTCAAAGACGGAAAAGCGCACGACCTCGACATTGCCCACCGGTTCCACCGCGACTGATCTGAAGGTCGGCACCAAGGGCGTGCCATCTGCCGTCAGGGTGATCCCTTGGGCCATCTGCGGCCAGAAGGCCTCGAACTGCGCGGCAAGCTCGGCTGCCGGAAGCGCGCGCAAGTTATCATAAATCTCGGCGCGGTCGCTTTCATTTATGTCCTCTGTTTCGGACAGGTTTACACCGGCGATGAAGCTTTCGATGTTCGCGCGGATTTCGAAACGCAACTCGCCATCGACTGCGCGCATATCGGCGATCGCAGGGATCACCTCATGGGCCTGCGCAGTTGACAGTGTCGTGAACCAAATGAGGACAGCGCTTGACAACAACCGCAGAAAGGCCACCCTCACGCGAGTAAAAGGGGAAATATCCATGCGCATTCTTGCCTTCGCTTTCATTGTATTTGCAGTACCTGCAGCGGCCCACGAGTTCTGGATTGAACCAACCGACTATCAAGTGGAGGCCGACGGTAGTCTTGAGGCAAATATTGTCAATGGGGAAGAGTTTGCAGGCGTTAAACTGGCCTATCTTCCACAGCGCTTTGTTAATTTTGTTCTTTTTGCCGCAGACAGCTCTGCCCGCGTGAGCGGTCGTACCGGTGACACTCCCGCCTTGCAGCAGGATCCTGTGGCAGAGGGGCTGAACATCGCGGCCTATCAGGCCAACAATGCAACTGTGGACTATGAGAACTGGGAAAAATTCCAGCGTTTCGTGGATCACAAGGACTTTGGCGATGTGCTGTCCCAGCATGAGGCGCGTGGCCTGCCGCTCGAGAATTTCACGGAGGTCTATTCCCGTCATGCCAAGACCCTTTTCGGGGTCGGCAATAGCGAAGGTGCGGATCGCCGCGTTGGGCTGGAGACCGAGATCGTGGCCCTGACAAATCCTTACACAGATGATCTGAGCGAGGGATTTCAGGTGCAGGTCTATTACCGCAATGACCTGCGCGCCAACACGCAGGTAGAGGTCTTTGAGAAAGCCGCTGATTCACGGGTTTCAATCTCGCTTTACCAAACCGATGAGAACGGGATTGCCACTTTCCCCGTGCGCCCGGGCTACAGTTACATGGTTGACGCAGTTGTGCTGCGCGCACCCAGTGAACGCCTTGCGGAACAATCCGGTGCGGTCTGGGAAACGCTCTGGGCAAACCTGACGTTTGCTGTCCCGCAGTAGGGTGAAACGCGCCCGAAGAAGGGGCACCAGTGTGATTGTCTTCAAAATCAGGGTTTGGGGCGCAAGAGTGAACGTATCACCCCTGCTTTGCGCCCCAAGCTATTGAATTAAAAAGGCTTAATCTCAAGTAAATGCATCCGGCATGCTGGCCTTCTTTTCGGCCACATAGGCCCGCAGACGTGCTTCGATCTCGGGATCGAGGGGGGGCTGCTGATAGGTATCCAGCAGCTTCGCAACCCGCGCCTTGGCAAGAATTTGTGTATCGCGCGCGCCTTCTTCGTCCCATGTTTCGAAGGGCTTGTAATCAAACAGGTCCGACCGCCAGAACGCTGATTTGAAATTGGCCTGCGTGTGTTCGCAGCCAAGGTAGTGCCCGCCCGGCCCCACTTCCGCAATCGCGCCCATGGCCTGCCCGTTTTCGGACATGTCCACGCCGCGCGCGAAATGGTGCAACACGCCCAGTTGATCCGCATCCATCACGAATTTCTCGAACGAGGCCACAAGCCCGCCCTCGAGCCAACCACAGCTGTGCAGCATGAAATTCACGCCTGACAGCAGGCCCATGTTCAGGCTGTTGGCGCTCTCATAGGCCGCCTGCGCATCTGGCAGCTTCGATCCGCAGAAGGCACCTGCAGAGCGGTAAGGCAGGCCCAGACGCCGCGCCAGTTGCCCCGCGCCATAGGTGATATGGCTGGCCTCCGGTGTGCCGAATGTCGGCGCGCCCGAGTTCATGTCGATCGAGGTCACAAATGTCCCCATGATCACCGGCGATCCGGGGCGGATGATCTGGCTATAGGCCACCCCTGCCATGACCTCGGCCAAGACTTGTGTCAGTGTGCCTGCGACGGACACAGGTGCCATCGCGCCACCAACGATAAACGGGCTGATGATCGAGGCTTGGTTGTTGGCGGCAAAGACCTCGAGCGCGCCCATCATGATGCTGTCGAAGGTCAGGGGCGAGTTGATGTTGATCAGCGACGTCATGACCGTGTTCTCTTGGACAAACTCTTTGCCAAAAAGAATCTCGCACATTTCGATACTGTCTTGCGCGCGGCTGGGTTCGGTCACCGACCCCATGAAAGGTTTGTCGCTATAAATCATGTGGGCCAGCAGCATATCGAGGTGGCGTTTGTTCACCGGCACATCGGTCGGTTCACAAACGGTCCCACCGGAATGGTGTAGCCATTTCGACATATAGGCCAGCTTCACGAATTTCTCGAAGTCCGCCATCGTCGCATAACGCCGTCCGCCATCGACATCGCGCACGAATGGCGGACCATAAACCGGTGCAAGCACAAGGTTCTTGCCGCCAACCACAACATTACGTGCGGGGTTGCGGGCGTGCTGGGTGTATTCCGACGGGGCCGTCGCGCAAAGCTTGCGCGCCAGACCACGCGGAATGCGGACGCGTTCGCCGTCGACTTGGGCACCAGCCGCTTTCCAGCGCGCCAGACCTTCAGGGTTGTCCACGAAGTTTATCCCGATTTCCGCCAGAACGGTTTCGGCGTTGGCTTCGATGACGTCCAGCGCCTCTTCGGTCAGAACCTCATAATTGGGGATGTTACGTTCGATATATTTCGCCGTTTCGATGCTCACAGCCGTCCGCTCGGCGCGACGGGCAGCCCCGCCTCCGCCCCGTGCGCGTCTGCCTGCTGTTGCTGGTGCGTCCGACATGATCATTCCCCGTGGTGTCGCTGTGATGTTGGTGCTTCATACAACGCAGCGGGGAATGCACTTACCAAATTTGCGGCCCCTGAGGCGCGAAAACGACATGCGTCATCAGTAGACCCGAAAACTGGCCACAAACGGCAGGTGGTCCGACACTTCGTCCTTGAACCGCTCACGCCCCATATCCATCGTCCAATGCATTGGAAACAAACGCAACGATCCGCGCACATAATCTGCTGCAAAGGTCCGCGACACGGCAAATCCATCCAGCAGGTTCGCGCGGCCCTTATCCAGAATATGGCTGAACCGATCCTGCAAATCCCAGCTTGAGACGAAATCCATCAGGTCGTCACCGCCCAAATGGTGGAAATTGCTGACGTCCTGACCGGGGATCATGTTGAAATCACCCATTAGCAACAACGTTTTACGTTTATAACCCGGGGTATTGCGCAGGGTCGTCAGGTAGTCGCCAATCGCCACACATTGCGTGTCGCGCAGCTGTTGTTCCGGCCTGTCGCGGCCCGATTTCAGATGCACGCCAAGCAGATGCGCAGAAAACTTGCCCATCTTGACATCAACCGCAATTGCGCGACGGCCATTGGCGTAGGCCCCTTCCGATCCTGGCACCAGTCGGGGATTTTTGACCGCGACGCCCTTTTTGTGCAGAAAACCAATATGCAGCCCCCCCGGTTGCGGCAGGATCGTGGTATCGTAGTGCAAACCATAGGTGCCAATCTCGGCGGCGAGGTCATTGATGTAGCTGACAGGATTGACCTCAACGAGGGTCACAAGCTCGGCATCCAGCAAAGCCAGCCCCTCGGCCTGCCGTTTCATGCGCGCCTGATCTATGCCGCCAAAGCCCGCAAGGTTCCAGACGGCAACACGCGCCAATGTGTGCTCAAATATCTGCATCTTTCAAACTCCTCAAAATAATGGGGAGAGCGTAGCATATTTTCGGGCATTTGCGGCGCGCGAAAATCATCAGCACCCCTTGCACAAATCCGGCCCTGCCATTACCGAAGCGCCATGGAAAACAGCACCCACGAACGCCTTCTCATCATTGATTTCGGCAGCCAGGTCACGCAGCTGATTGCGCGTCGCCTGCGTGAATTGAACGTCTATTGCGAAATTCACCCCTATCAGAACGTCACCGACGCGTTTTTGGCCGCGTTCGCGCCCAAAGCGGTGATCCTTTCAGGCGGTCCAGATAGCGTCACGCGCGAAGGATCGCCCCGCGCCCCGCAATCGGTGTTCACGATGGGTGTCCCTGTGCTGGGCATCTGCTACGGCCAGCAAACGATGATGACGCAACTGGGCGGCAAAGTGACCAGCGGGCATGGCACCGCCGAGTTCGGCCGCGCCTATGTCAAACCGGAAGGCAAGCTGGCATTGCTTGAAGGCTGGTTCCTGACAGACAAGGAACAGGTCTGGATGAGCCATGGCGATCATGTCTCTGAAATTGCACCCGGATTTTCGGTTTACGGCACCTCGCCCAATGCGCCCTTTGCGATCACAGCAGATGTCGCGCGGAATTTCTATGCGGTGCAATTCCACCCCGAGGTGCACCACACACCGAACGGCGCGAAGCTCTATGAAAACTTCGTGCGCATCGCGGGCTTCAGCGGTGACTGGACAATGGGCGCCTACCGCGAACAGGCCATCGAAGCCATCAAGGAGCAGGTGGGCGACGCCCATGTGATCTGCGCGCTGTCTGGCGGTGTTGATTCTTCGGTTGCCGCCGCCCTGCTGCACGAAGCCATCGGCGATCAGCTGACCTGTGTTTTCGTTGATCACGGCCTTCTGCGCCTGAACGAGGCCGAAGAGGTCGTGGGCATGTTCCGCGATCACATGAATCTTAATGTTATTCACGCCGACGAATCCGAATTGTTCCTGGGCGAACTTGACGGCGTGAGCGACCCAGAAACCAAGCGCAAGATTATCGGGCGGCTGTTCATCGACGTGTTCCAGAAATACGCCAACGGCATTGAGGGCGCGGCGTTCCTTGCCCAAGGCACGCTCTACCCCGATGTCATTGAAAGCGTGAGCTTTTCCGGCGGCCCCTCGGTCACGATCAAATCGCACCACAATGTCGGCGGCCTGCCCGAAAAGATGGGTCTGAAACTGGTCGAGCCGCTGCGCGAACTGTTCAAGGACGAGGTGCGCGCACTGGGTGTCGAACTGGGCCTGCCCAAATCCTTCATTGGACGCCACCCCTTCCCCGGCCCGGGCCTTGCCATCCGCTGTCCCGGCGAAATCACCCGCGAGAAGCTTGAGATTTTGCGCAAGGCCGATGCGGTCTATATCGACCAGATCCGCCGCCACGGCCTTTATGATGACATCTGGCAAGCCTTTGTTGCGATCCTGCCGGTCCGCACAGTGGGCGTGATGGGCGACGGGCGCACCTATGACTTTGCCTGTGCGCTGCGTGCGGTGACATCTGTGGATGGCATGACGGCGGATTATTACCCGTTCAGCCACGAATTTCTTGGTGAGACCGCCACGCGGATCATCAATGAGGTGCAGGGGATCAACCGCGTGACCTATGACATCACCAGCAAACCTCCCGGGACGATTGAGTGGGAGTAACACCCTCACGGGCGCTGATGCGAAAAGGCACGTAGGTTCACGTGGAAACAGTAGGATTTAAATGTGAAGATTGTTTCGTTATTTTTGCGCAACTGGACAACGTGGCAAAAGCTTGAAGATTTTGCATTTATCATAATAAAACCAGCTACTTAAAATGCATTCCTCACAGGTAAAATTCTGTATGCATATCGTGCAGCGCGAGTATCTTACCTGCAATTAACCAACTATTAAGTCTTCCGCACAAAGCTCATCCCGACCGCAACTTGATGAGCTAGACCCGTGCAACCCATTCTGACCCGACCGACCTTCCGCCCATTCCGCGAAGGAATTGCTGCAAACCGGCTTTTGCGATCGCTCGCGTTGCCCCTACTGCGCAAATGCGACCGGGCGATGACCATGACAAATCCGTTCTCCGGTCTGCCATTCCACCTGCGCAGCTATGCCCACAAAGGCTATTGGTTTTACGGTCGTCACCGTGAACGCGACACCATGCAGCGGCTGGCGGCACTTACCCAGCGCGGGGATATCGTGTTCGAGGTTGGCGGGCATATCGGCTATTTTGCCCAGTTTTTTGCCAAAAAGGTCGGCCACCGCGGTCAGGTCCATGTGTTCGAACCGGGTGAGCAGAACCAGCATTTCCTGCGCCGCAACATTGCACGCTGCACGCAATGTGTTCATGTGAATGTCGCGGTCAGCGACAAGATCGGGAA
This sequence comes from Yoonia sp. R78084, assembly GCF_044595625.1. NCBI lineage: Bacteria > Pseudomonadati > Pseudomonadota > Alphaproteobacteria > Rhodobacterales > Paracoccaceae > Yoonia > Yoonia sp. R78084. Next base: position 1,292,027 of record NZ_CP138993.1, on the reverse strand, counting down.
GGCGCTGTTTTATGAAGAGAACCTTGGCGGCTTTATGAATTCGCTTGATCCTCAATTCGCCAAGGAAACCGGCAATGCCACGGCACAGCATGGCGATCTGAAACTCCGCAAAAGGCGCGTGAATACGACGACACTTGATGCCTATGCCGCAACCCACAACGTCTGGCCCGATGTGCTCAAGATCGACGCCGAGGGTGCGGAACTGGCTGTCTTGGTCGGGGCGGCAAAGGTGCTGCAGCATGTGCGCAGCCTGATGATCGAAGTGCAGCGCAACCATGATGAGATCTTCGATATCCTTGTGGATCACGGCTTTTCGCTTTGGCATCCGGATGGCCGCAGGATCAGCGATGCCGCAGATATGGATGGAAATGTTTTTGCGACCCGCGCCTAGAGGTTGAGCGCGTCAAGCAGCAATTCGGCAGTAAACTCGCCCGGCCCGCAGGCCGCCAGATCCCCCTGCTGTCCAATCGCCAGCCATTCCGCGCGTGCAGCCATGCCAATACTCACCTCGGGGCCAACGCGCAACGGATCACGCCCCCAATGGCTGTCAGTGAACGGCTCTTCCGCGAACGCCACCGCTAGGTCAAACGGCGGCACACCGGCCCGCGCCAGCAGAAAACCCGCGATACATTCCACCTGCCGCGTAACCAACCCGCGCAGCATCGCCTCTTCCGTGCGGCGTTGGCGGATCTGGCGCAGCGCAAAGTCAGCAACACCGTGCTGCACCTGCACCGCATGACCATAGACATGGGCCAGCATATAAGGTGTCTGGGGCGCGGCCATCGCATCACGCGCCAGCAGTATCCGATTTGTCGACGTGCAATAGGCGACAACCGCATTGACGCTCTCGTCGGCACCACAAAGGCCAGCGATCTGATCAACCTGCTGCACCACCGGCATGCGATCAAACGCGGCATTTGCAGCGGCTTCGACCTGCGCCACAGGGTCTGCACCTGCCGCCTGCCCCAGAAACACCGCCGCAATGATCCATTTCACCATTTCAAATCCCGTTATTGCTGTTCTCAACCAAACACGATCCGACAGGGCTTGCCAAATCACAAAACAAAGGCACAACTGCTGGCATGAACACCGTCGCAAAAGCAGCCTTCTGGATGATTGGCGCCATATCATCCTTTACTCTGATGGCTGTCGCTGGACGTACCGTCAGCACAGAGCTTGATACGTTCGAGATCATGCTGTTCCGCAGCCTGACAGGGATCGCGATTGTTGTCAGCGTCGCCATTGCGACAGGGACCATATCACAAATCGGGCGCAACCGGCTTGGCCTGCATGCCACACGGAACCTGTTCCATTTTACCGGCCAGAACCTGTGGTTCTATGCCATCACCGTGATTCCGCTGGCACAGGTCTTTGCGCTGGAATTCACCACGCCGATCTGGGTGATCCTTCTGTCTCCGCTGATCTTGCGCGAAAGGGTCACTGCAATCGGCCTGCTGAGCGCCTTGATAGGATTCATTGGCATCCTGATCGTCGCCCGCCCCGATCCCGCCAACCTTAGCTGGGGACTGATGGCCGCCGCCAGTTGCGCCGTCTTCTTTGCGCTGACCGCGATCTTCACCCGTAAATTAACCCAGACCGAAACGATTACGACAATCCTTTTCTATCTGACAACCATGCAGGCCGTCTTTGGCCTGATCTGCGCGGGATATGACGGCGATATCGCGCTGCCATCACTGGCAGCACTGCCTTGGGTGGTGCTGATCGGTTGTGCCGGGCTCTTGGCGCATTTCTGCCTGACCAAAGCGCTGAGCATCGCGCCAGCAAGCATTGTGATGCCAATTGATTTCGTGCGCCTGCCCACCATCGCGATCGTCGGGATGGTGCTTTACAGTGAACCGCTGGAGGTGTGGGTGTTTGTCGGTGCCGCGCTCATTTTCGGGGCAAATTATCTCAACATTACCAGCGCGATGCGGCCTGCTAAGGCCTAGGCGCGCACCCTTCCGAAAGCCTGGGCTCAAGCCGATTGTCACAGATATGTGACGCTACGGCGCGTCGCAATGAATGACGTGGCGTCAATAATTGACGTAAAGCTTAGGCACTCCCTAGGGTGATCTGCACACATTTTATTCATGACAGGGATGAGGACATGAGAAACGTAATGACAGCAGGAGCGGCGCTGCTGCTTTCAACGAGTATTGTTTCGGCGGGGGGAATTGACCGGTCCGGAAACGCATATTCCGTGCTCTTCGAGGACGGCAACTATGCACAACTGTCTTTTTCGACAGTAAATCCTGACGTCTCCGGGGACTACCCACCAGGTGCGCCACCAGCAGGACTAGGCGGCGGCTCGACAGACAATATGGCGGAAGGCTATACCAGCGCAGGCGTCGCTTTGAAGTATGGCATCAATGAAGACATTGATCTGGCTGTTTTTCTGAACCAACCTTACGGTGCGAATGCTAACTACACTGCGGGCGCCTACACTGGATTGGCGGCAGAGTGGAAAAGCCTGCAGCTTGCTGTGCTGGGCAAGTACCAACTGAATGACGCTGTTTCCGTCTTTGGCGGCTTGCGCGCTATCCAGTCAGAAGCGACAATTGCTGTACCAACTGCACTCGTCGCTGGTGCGTCCGGTGGCGCTATCGTATCGCCGTATGCCGCCACCGCAAATTCTGACGTACAGATCGGCTATGTTTTGGGTGCCGCATACGAGATGCCTGAAATCGCATTGCGCGTCTCTTTGACATATGAAAGCGGTGTCACTCATGAGTTTGACACCGACGAAGAGTTTGCCACTCTACCTGCCGAATCCAGCACTACAGAGATCGAATTGCCACAATCGCTGGCACTCGACTTCCAAACCGGCGTCGCCGCTGACACGCTCGTTTTTGGTTCAGTGCGCTGGGCGGAGTGGTCCGTTTGGGAAGTCCGACCTGCACTCTACGAGGCCGAGGTGGGTGACCGTGTGACCGGGATCGACAATGATGTCTTCACTTACCGCATCGGCGTAGGTCGCAGAATCAACGAAGAGCTCTCTGTTTTCGCTCGTGTCACCTATGAGGAATCAACGGGTGACGAAGCATCGCGGCTTGCACCTACAGACGGCACGACGAGCTATGGTTTCGGCGGAAGCTATACAATCGACAACACCGAAATCTCGGGCGGCATTGAATATGCTATGCTGGGCGACGCGACTGACGGAAGCGGTACAACCTTTGAAGATAACACAGCCCTTGGCTTTGGTATTAACATCGGCTTCAGTTTCTGATCCCATACCGCAGGTTTAAGCAACAAGAGCCCCGCCCTCACCGGCGGGGCTTTTTCATTGGCTTGCGCAGGATACGGGTTGCACAGACCGTGCCAAAGGGCGCATGTCGCCCTCATGACACCAGTACAAAAAACCATCTCGCCGCAGGCCTGGGCAGGGCTATTGATGCTGGCTTTCATTTGGGGCGGGTCTTTTCTATCGGTCCATGTGGCCTTGGAAGAAATCGGGCCGCTTACCTCGGTTGCACATCGCACCGGATGGGCGATGGTGATCCTGTGGGCCTATGTCCTGATCCGCCGTTTGCCCATGCCAACAGACCGGCGCGTGTGGGGTGCGTTTCTGGTGATGGGGCTGTTGAACAACGCCATCCCCTTCAGCTTGATGGCATGGGGGCAGTTGCACATCGAAACCGGCCTGACCTCGATCCTCAACGCCGCAACTGCGATTTTCGGTGTGAGCGCCGCGGCGCTTTTCCTTGCAGACGAACGCCTGACAGCACGCAAGGCGATCGGCGTGGGCATCGGATTTCTGGGGGTCTCGACCGCGATTGGCCTGAACGCATTCAAGGACTTTGACATCCGGTCGCTCGGCCAACTGGCCGTGATCGGCGGGACGATCAGCTATGCGCTGGCGGCTGTCTGGGCACGCAAAACGCTGGGGCACCTTAAACCGCAGGTTGCCGCGGCCGGCATGTTGACCGGTGCAAGTATCATCACGCTCCCTGCCGCATGGATCATGGAAGGCCCCATCACCCTGTCTCTCGCGCCACAAACATGGGCCGCCATCAGCTATTACGCCGTGGTCGCGACAGCCATCGCTTACATCCTCTACTACCGCGTGCTGGCGCTTGCAGGCAGTGGGAACGCGATGCTGGTCACGCTGCTGGTCGCCCCTGTCGCGATCGTTTTGGGCGCAATCGTGCTGGGTGAGGCTTTGCCAATGCGCGCCTATATCGGCTTTGCGACCCTGGCGCTGGGGCTACTGATCCTTGATGGCCGCCTGGTCAAGCCGCTCCAACACCGCCTTCGCCGCGCGTAGGCCGGGTGCCTCACCACCCTGCCCCAGCCGCTCCATGGTCAGCGCCATCGCGGCCTGCTGCGCCTGCGGGTCGGCCAGCACCGCCAGCACCGCATCGGCAATCGGACCGGGCTGGCAGGCATCGCCGATAAATTCCGGCACAACGCGGGTGTCGCTGACCAAATTCACCAAGGTCACCGTATCCACCAACAACATCCGGCTGATGATGATCCGGCTGAGCCACGCCATATCATAGGCAATCACCATCGGCGTGCCGCTTGCCGCCAGTTCCAATGACACTGTGCCAGAGGCCGCAAGTGCCACATCTGCCCGCTTGAACCACGCGGCCTTGTCCGGCGATCCCGGCGGCAGGACCGTCACGGGCGTAGCCCAGTGTTTGACCTGCGCCTGCACAAGATCGTGTACACCGCGCGTTGTCGGGATCACGAATTGCGCATCAGGCACGGACGCTGCGATTTTGGCAACCGCCACACCAAAACGCGTGGCAAGCCGCCCGACCTCGCCTTTGCGACTGCCCGGCAGCACCAGCACGACGGTGCCTGAACCCAATGCCGCCGCCTCTGCATCGCTGGCCACAGGTTCTGCGACCACAGGATGCCCTACAAAATCGCAATCCATGCCTGCGGCCTGCATCAAAGGCGGCTCAAAAGGAAACAGGGCCAAGACATGATCAATGTGCCGCGCCATCTTTTCCGCACGCTTCGGCCGCCATGCCCAGACCGTCGGGGCGACATAGTGCACGGTGCGAATATCGCTGCCCGCCTTCACCAGACGCGCGACGCGCAGGCAGAAATCAGGGCTGTCGATGGTAATCAGTACGTCAGGTTTCGTCGCGATTATCGCCTCGGCCATCTGCCGGATCCGCGCCTTGAGTGCGCGATATTTCGGCAGGATTTCGGCAAGCCCCATGACGCTGAGCTCTTCCATGGGAAAGCGGCTTTCCAGCCCCTCGGCCTGCATCAGGGGCCCACCGACACCGTCAAATGTCACCTCAGAGCGCAGCGTCTTGAACCCCACCATGAGGGCCGCGCCCAGTTTGTCACCAGAGGCTTCGCCTGCGATTACAAAAACCCTCATGCGCCCCCCTTGGGCCGCACCCAGAAGAACAACCCTGCCGCATCAAGCGTGCCCACGACATCATCCAGTTCCAGAACCATGACGCCGCCCTGTTCGATCACAATCCCACTCAGGCCTGCTGCAACCGCACCCTTGGCCGTGTGCGGCCCGATGACGGGCAAATCCGCGCGGCGGTCCTGATCGGGCTTGGGCGCTTTGAACAATACCGCACCCCGCGCATCGGTCGGCTCACCATCTGCACCACTCAGCCATTCAGCCGCACCACCCAGAACCGCCCCCAGACCGTCAACCACACCCCATAACGGATCATCGCTGGGGGCGAACCGGGCGAGCATCGCATCTGTGCCGGCCTGCCCTTCGCGCGCCAGAACACGGCCATTGCGCACCACGCAGGCCTGGCCCACATCCGCGCGCCCCATCTCGGCGATGGTCTGTTCTGCGGTCACTGCGTCCTGTCTTTGATCAATTGTCACGGGCATGCGGCTCAGCACGCCTGCAGGCGGGAGCAAATCGGGCGCGATTTCATGTGCGGCGCGCACGACCAGCCCCGCTTCTTCGAATAACGCGATGACGACGCGCAGGGCCCCGTCATCCCCCTGTGCAATGGCCTGCAAGATACGCGGAACCAAGGGTTGGGTGGCGGCATCAATGGCCGCAGGATCAATAGCCGGACGCTTGATGGCCCCTGCAAGGCAAACCTCGGTCACGCCGCGGTCTACCAATGCGTTCAGAAAACTACCCAGTTGTTCAATGCGAAACGTGATCTCGGGTGTCAGCGCGGGGCGAAACCCGTCAAGCGCACAAATCAAGGGCCGCTCTGGCAGGCGCGCCACAAGCGCGGGCGGCAAATCCCCTGTTCCGGCAATCAACGCAAGCATCAGCCCGGCGTCAGAAAATTGCGATCGGTGTCGCCCAGAATGAACGCCACCATTTGCTGCACATAGGCGCTGTCGCTTTCATCTGCCAGACGGTTGGCGCGATCCTGAAAGGTGCCTTCACCGTCCCGCAGCATCTGAAAGGCTGCACGCAGTGCCGTGATATCGCCGCGGCTGACGCCCTTGCGCTTCAACCCCACAAGGTTCAGCCCGTCCAGAACGCCGCGCGGCCCCTGCACCAGACCATGCGGCACCACGTCTTTGGTCACCATCGTCACCGCGCCAATAATCGCACCCTGCCCAATGCGCACATGCTGATGCACCCCGCAAAGACCGCCGATGATCACATCATCCTCGATAATGCAGTGCCCTGCGACGGCGGATGAATTTACCACGATCACACGATCACCGATCTGCGCGTCATGGGCGATATGGCAGCCGGCCATAAACAGCCCGTCATCACCCACCCGCGTCTCACCCCCGCCGTTCGCGGTGCCGGTGTTCATCGTCACATGTTCACGGATGCGGTTGCGGGCACCAATGCGCAGACGGGTCTTCTCGCCGTCAAATTTCAGATCCTGCGGGATTTCTCCGATCACCGCAAAAGGAAAGACCGTCGTGTCATCGCCGATATGGGTATCCCCGTCGACAACAACATGGCTTTTGAGCGTCACGCGATCGCCCAGCACCACGTCCTTCCCGATCACGCAAAACGGGCCGATCACGCAATCCGCGCCAATTTGCGCGCCGTCAGCGATCACAGCAGAGGGGTGAATGCCTGCCATCAAGCTTGCATATCCATCATTGCGGTAAACTCGGCCTCGGCGGCCATTTCGCCATCGACAGTTGCCACACCACGGAAGCGCCAGACCTTGCCACCCGGTTTGCCCCGTGTGGTTTCCACATGCATTTCAAGCACATCGCCGGGCACGACCTTGCGGCGGAACTTGCAGCCGTCAATTGCCATGAAGTAGACCAGCAGATTGCCATCGGTCAGTCCCAGAGATGCACCCACCATCACGGCCGTTGTTTGCGCCATTGCCTCGACAATCGTCACGCCTGGCATAATCGGGTTTCCGGGGAAATGGCCCTGAAAATGCGGCTCGTTCATGGTGACGTTCTTGATGCCTACGGCAGATGTGGTGCCATTGATACTATGCACCTTGTCCACCAGCAGAAACGGATAGCGATGCGGCAGGATTTTCTGGATCAGCTGGATATCGGCGGTGGTGACAGCTTCGCTCATGCGGGGCGGCTCCTCTTATTGCTTGTGGCGCGCCATGGCCGCCGTTTGGACATGACTACCAAGCCGCGAGAAGCGCGGCAAGCATCGGCTACTCTTCACCGTTGCCCAATTCCGCATCAATCCGCACGATGGCATCATCGGTGATATTCGCTGCGCGCACAGACAGGACTACGTTGCGCTGCTCCAACACCAGAACAGCTCCTCGTTCAAGCATCAAATTGGCCACGATCCCCTGCACACGTTGCTCGAACCGTGCGCGCGCTTCGGCGGTGGCAACCTGCAATTCGACGTTCTTGGCATCACGCACGCGGCGCACATCCTGCACCTTGCGGTCAAAGGCCTCGGCCTCGGCGCGAAAGTCCTCTGGTGTCATGTCGGGGCGGCGGATCGTCAGGCTGCGCTCTTCAAGCGTCAGCGATTCAACAATGCGGTCATTCTCGGCTTGCAGTGCGGCCGCCTGTTCGGCCAGCTCTGCGGCAAGACGCTGGCCGTAGAGTGTTTCGATAAACAAACGATCACTGTCCACAATCAGCACCGGAGGTGAGGATTGCTGGGCTGATGCGGGCAACACCAGTATCAGCCAGACAATGATTGCGCGCAGCATAGCCATCAGAAGTTTGTTGAAATGGTCACATCAAAGTTCCGTGTCTTGTCGAAGTCCTGAACATCCAGCGGCTCTGTAAAGTTGAACCGCAGCGGGCCGATCGGGGTGGTCCAGAAGATTGACAGACCGGCAACAGAGCGCGCGATTGGGTCATTCGACAGAATAGAAGAATCGTCCGCTACACCCACATCCCACACCGAACCGTAGTCGATAAAGGCGCCGCCCGTGATCCCGTATTCGCTTGGCAGGCCAAGCGGGAATTCAGTCTCAAGCGTCAGAACAGAGAAAGCGTTCCCGCCCAAAGCATCATCGGTATCCTCATCGCGCGGACCGATCCCACCGGCCTCAAAACCGCGCATCAGGCGGCTGCCAAGGAAGAAGCGGTCGGTCACACGGCTGTTGCCATCCAGATAGTTCAGCAAGCCTCCCTGCAAAGAGGCGCGCACGGTGACCTCCTCGTTCAGAATCGCCGTTTCGGCACCCGCAAAAGCTGTTGTCTTGATGAACTGCGAGTCACCGACGCCGAACTCCTGGCCAAAGCGCAACACATAGCCGGTCGTCGGGTTCACGCCTGTCCGGCGGCTGTCATAGCTGTAGTTATAACCGATCGCATTCGTCCAGACACCGCCGACAAGACCTTCGTTCTGGATGATGGTGCTGGCATCGGCTGACACATCGGTCAAATCGGTGTATTCAAGCGCGTAGAACAAAGACAAACGTCCGGTTTCACTGATCGGGAAACTGACCGCAGGCGACATCCGCAGTGTTTCGGTATCATAGAGCGCGTTCTCGTTGTTTGTTGTTCCGTAGTTCAGGTCGAATGACCCTCGCAGATCACGTCCCAAAAGCTGTGGCTCGGTAAAACCAAAGCCAAATCGGCGATTGGTTTCGGCGGTCGAAAAGTCAAAATTCAAACGCTGCCCGCGACCTTGGAAGTTGCTTTGACGGTAAGAGGCCAGCAAGCTGATCCCGTTGTCGGTATTGAAGTTGGCACCGAACGACAGCGTTCCGGTGGGCCCTTCTGTCACGTTCACATCAACGATGCGCTGGCTCGGGGATGAACCGGGGCGCGTGTCAACATTGACACCCTGAAAAAAGCCGAGGGCACGGATACGCCGCGCACTTTCCTGAATTTCGCGGCTGTTCAGCGGGTCGCCCTCAACCGAACGGAACTGGTTGCGGATCACGCGGTCCAGTGTTGTCCCGTTCCCTTCAATGTCGATGCGTTCGATAAAGACGCGCTCACCCGATACCAGCACATAATTCACATCAATCGTCAGATCGCGCGGATTGCGTGACAGGCGCGGTTCGACCTCGACAAAGCGTAGCCCCCGCGCTGCAGCTTCCCGCTCGATCCGGCTGATATCTGAATCGATCGGCACCGGCGAGTAAGTCGCGCCTGACCGCACACCAATTAAATCGGCAAAATCAGCAGCATTCACGCCATTGATTTCACTCGAAATAGACGTGTTGCCAAAGCTGAACTGTTGCCCCTCGCGAATATTGTACGTCACCAGATAGGCGTCGCGCTCACGCGTCAGCGACACGTCGATGTTCTGCAAAACGAAGTCGATATAGCCACGCGAGCGGTAAAAATCAGTGAGCGCTTCGCGGTCTTGCGCCACACGCTCGGGCGAGTAGGTATCACGTCCAACCAGAATGCGGAAAATACCTGCCTGTTTGGTTTCCAGCACGCGGCGCAAACGCCCTTCTGAATACGTCCTGTTGCCGACAAACGAGATGCGCTCGATCTCGGTCACGGCAGATTCCACCACCTCGAAGACCAGATCAACGCGGTTGTCGGATTGTGGAATGATCCGCGGTGTGACGGTTGCGTTGATCCGCCCGCGGCGCGCATAGGCCTCGGTGATTGCGGCGGTATCGGCTTCGGCCTGCGCAGGCGTAAAGACACGCCGTGGTTGGGATTGCACAAGTGCCAGAAGTTCCTCGTCACGCAGGCGGTTGTTTCCCTCGATATTGATACGATTGATCGTCGGATATTCGACCACACGGATGAGCAACCGGTTGCCTTGCGGGATCAGTTCGACACTCTCGAAAAGGCCGGAGGCGCGAATATTCTGCCCTGCTGTGTTCAGCTCCGCAGTCGAAAGTGCAGCACCGGGCGCCAGTCCGCCGAATGTCAGGATTGTGCCGTCTGCCACCCGCAGATTGCCTTCGATCTCGAAGCTGCTGAAGGCGAAGCTTTGTGCGTTTGCGGCACCGGTCGCCAAAACCACGATACAAAGCGCCATCCAGAATGACCGCACTTTCGCAAAACCCTGCGCCAGAAAGCGCCCTACACTTGTCTTCATAACGACCGCCCGTACCCAGATTATTCTTACAGAATTGAGTAGCGACAATATACGCGGTTGTCAAAACGCCAGCGCGTCTGTTTTACATGAAAAGCCCGTGCAGAATTACGGACAAAGGATCGTGTCGTTGAGAATCGTGAACATCATCAGCGACAGGATCAGAGACAATCCAACAAACATAAAGACTTGGACCGCACGGTCACTGGGTTTACGCCGTGTGACGGCTTCATAGGCATAAAATACAAGGTGCCCGCCATCCAGCACAGGGATCGGGAAAAGGTTGATCAGGCCCACTGCGGCGGACAGCGCGCCAATAAACCAGATAAAGCTCTGGGGGCCCTGCTCTGCCATTGACCCGCTGGTTTCGGCAATACCCACAGGACCGGACAAATTACAGGTCGAAATCTGGCCGAAAAGAATATGCTGCATCGCCGAAAGTGATGTTGTCGTCGTGTTCCACAGCCCCTGCGCGCCAAGACTGATGGCTGTGAACAGCCCCACGCTTTCGGTTTTTTCTTCAAAGAAAATCGTGCCGCTGATGCCAATCAACCAGCGCGTCTCGAACCCGCCCTCGGGATTCGGCAAATCAACGCGACGCGGCGCGATGGTTTTTTCCAGCGTTTCCCCATCCCGCCAAATCGTGAAGACCAGTGGCGCGCCATCCGCCTCAAGAACGATCTCCTGGACCTGCGCAAATGCGAAAACCGGCTCTCCGTTGATGGCGGTGACAACGTCATCCACCTTGATGTCGGCATCATCCGCCGCCGACCTTGGGCTGACACTCGACACCGCTGTGGGGAAGAAATACGGGCCTTCTACTGTTATTTGATCACCATCGCGCAGAACTGTATATTCAAGCCGCTCGCGCAGGGGCACAAGATCGGACATATCCACTGTCCGCTCGGGGTCATTGAATACAACGCCTTCGACAGCAATCACCTGATCACCCTCGCGCAGATCAGAGGCATAGCTAGCAGGCAACGGGCGCATTTCGCCAAAGGTCAACGGATCGGTCGAGCGGCCCTGAAACATGATCGAGCCCGCGAAAATCGCAATCGCCAGCACAAAGTTGAACACAGGCCCTGCCGCCACTGTTGCCGTGCGCGCCCAAAGTGGCGCACCCAGCATGGTGCGGCGCAGATCAGCCTCGGACACCTGCCCGTCGCTACCCACGCTGGCCGCATTCGCATCACCGAGAAATTTGACAAAACCGCCCAAAGGCAGCGCTGCAATCTGCCATGTCGTGCCGCGTTTATCGACGCGGCGGTAGATTACCGGACCAAACCCGAGTGAAAACACCTCGGCATGGATGCCGCACCAGCGCCCGACGATATAATGGCCATATTCATGGATCGCCACGATCACCGACAGCGCCACAATGAAAGCCACAATCATGAAGGCGAAGTTGCCGAACATCGGCACAAACTGCATCAGGTCCAAAGGTCTTATCCCAGTCGGCTAAAGGTTTCGGCGGCATAAATCCGCGCCAGTCGGTCGGTCTCTAGCACGTTATCTAGGGTAATTGCCGCATTTTGCAGCCCACCATCCGATGACATTTTGTCGAGCGTGCGCGAAACCACCGCTGACATATCCAGAAAACCTATGTCGCCTGCAATAAATCCGTCCAGCGCGCGCTCTTTGGCCGCATTAAAGACCGCACCGGACAGCCCCCCCTGTTCCATGACGCGCGTGGCGATGGCCAATGCGGGATAACGCGCCGGATCGGGTGCTTCGAATGTCAGACTGCCGATCTTGGCCAGATCAAGCCGTTCGACTGGCAGCGCGCGCCGTTCCGGCCAATGCAGCGCATAGCCGATGGCATGGCGCATATCGGGCGGGCCCACATGGGCCATCAGCGCCCCGTCGTTAAAGCCCACCAGCGCATGGATCAGGCTTTCACGGTGCACGAGCACTTCGATCATATCAGGCGTGACGTTGAAAAACTCTTTGGTTTCAATCAGTTCCATTGCCTTGTTGAACATCGACGCACTGTCGATGGTGATGCGCTGCCCCATGTCCCAGTTGGGATGGCTTGAGGCCTCAGCCAGTGTCGCAGTGGCGAGTTTCGCGATCGGCCAGTCACGGAACGCGCCGCCGCTTGCGGTAATAATGACCCGCTCGACAGCCGCCATATGTTCACCGACCAGCGCCTGAAAAACAGCTGAATGTTCACTGTCCACAGGCAGCACGGTCGCGCCATGCGCCTTGGCACGGCCCAGCAAAAGCGGCCCTGCGGTGACGAGAGATTCCTTGTTTGCAAGCGCAAGTGTCGTGCCATGGGCCAAGGCCTCTAACCCTGGCACCAGCCCCGCCGCACCCACAATCGCCGAAAGCGCCCAGTCTACAGGCCGTGCCGCCGCTTGGGCAATGGCATCCGGTCCCGCCGCAACCTCTACATCCGTATCGGCCAGCAAGTCTCTCAATTCATTATAGCATTCTGGATAGCAGGTCACGGCCAGTTCAGCGCGTAACCGCCGTGCATCCGCTGCAAGCTGCGCCACATTACGCCCGCCTGTCAGGGCCACAACATCATAGGCATCCGCATCACGCGCCACCAGATCAAGCGCATTCTGCCCGATTGATCCTGTCGCCCCGAAAACCGAAATCCGCCTCACCAGACAACCCCTGGCACACCGAAGACATCCGCAAGGACAAGCAGGAACAGCGACGCCCCCAAGAGCGCATCGAAGCGATCAAACAACCCGCCATGGCCGGGGATCAGTGTCGAGCTGTCTTTCACCCCCATCCGGCGTTTCAGCGCACTTTCCGCGATATCACCCATCTGTCCCGCAAAACTCAGCAGCATTGAAAACAGGACAATCATAATCCCCGCATCGGTGAAAAGCGAAAAGACAAAGCCCACCAGACCAGCGCCCAGCCAGCCTGCAACTGTCCCGCTCCAAGTCTTCTTGGGGCTGATCCGGGGCCAGAACTTGGGCCCCCCCAGCGATTTACCTGCAAAATAACCAAAAATATCGGTGACGATGACAACCGACATTAGCCACAAGAGCCACGTAAACCCGAAGTCCGTACGGAAATGCACAAGGCCCCAGCCCGCAAGCTGAATCCCCAAAGCAAAAAAGAAGAACGTCTTGATCTCGGTCTTGAGCTGCGTGACTCCGATCAGTGGAACCACCAGAAACAGCAGCATCCCCCACGCCGATCCTTCCGCCAACTGGCCCGACATGACCGAGGCAACCAGAGCCGCCATCAACATGCCTTTGGTCGGTTCGCCGGGGCGGATCATCATCCACAGTTCCCACACCATGACCGCTGTGACAAAAACAACGAGCATCTGGAACCAGAGACCGCCCAGTATCACACCAAAGGCGCCGATCACGACCATTGCAGCACTTGAAGTGAGGCGAACGGTCAGATCATCCCATTTTGCGGGCGGAGGCGCGGCATTGGTCATTCTCAGGCTCGGACAGCCCCGAAACGTCTGTCCCGCTTGCCATAATCACGCAGGACGCGGGCGAACTCCTCGGCCGTGAAATCGGGCCAGAGCGTGTCGACAAATTCATATTCGGCATAGGCCGACTGCCACAGCAGGAAATTCGAAATCCGCGCTTCGCCACTGGTGCGGATCACCAGATCGGGGTCGGGCAGAACATGCGTATCCAGGAACCGCGCAAGCGTTTCGGCGTCCACATCTTCATGGGTCAAGCGGCCCTGCTCGATCTCATAGGCAAGCCGCTTGGCGGCTCGGGTCACCTCATCGCGGCTACCGTAGTTCAGCGCGACAGTCAGATGCACGCGATCATTGCCCGCAGTACGCAGTTCCAGATCATCCATCAATGAGACAAGTTTATCATCTAGCCGCACGCGATCCCCGATAAAACGGACACAAACGCCGCTATCAAAAAGCTCCTGCGCCTCACGCTCGAGATAGCGACGGAACAGGCTCATCAATCCCGCGACCTCTGTCTGGGTGCGCTTCCAGTTCTCGGTCGAAAACGCAAATATTGTCAGGTACTTAACCCCAAGATCAGGACAGGCCTCGAGGATTTCACGCACCTTGCGCGCACCCGCATGGTGACCAAACAGACGCGGACGCCCGCGTTTTTGTGCCCAACGCCCGTTGCCATCCATGATGATCGCGACATGAGCGGGCGATGATTTGGCGTCTGCGTCCTTGGGCATATGGCCCCCTTCTGGTAAAAACCTTGCGGGTCAGACCTGCATAATTTCAGCTTGTTTCGTCTCGACCGTCTCATCGACCAGCTTAATATGCAGGTCGGTCACTTCTTGTACCGTCGCTTCCCAGAATTTCTGGTCATCCTCGGACAGGCCATCGCTTTTGGCTTTCTTGATCTGGTCCATGCCGTCGCGGCGCAGGTTGCGGATCGCAACACGCGCGCTTTCGGCATACTGGCCGGCGACCTTGGTCAACTCACGGCGGCGTTCCTCGTTCAACTCGGGGATCGGCAGCATAATAATCGTGCCGTTCAGTTGAGGATTGATCCCCAAGCCACTCTCACGAATGGCTTTTTCAACTTTCCCCACCAGCGCCTTGTCCCAGACGTTGATGGTTACCATCCGTGGTTCAGGCACGTTCACAGTGCCCACCTGATTGATCGGTGTCATCGACCCGTAGGCATCCACCATCACAGGTTCCAGCATCGAACCGGATGCGCGGCCGGTGCGCAATGACGCCAGTTCAACACGCAGGTTCGCGATTGCACCCTCCATGCGGCGGGTCAGATCATCGGTATCGAGTTCAAAATCGTCAGACATGTTCTACTTGCTCTTCCTCATCGGGCGCAGCCCGCTTTTGATCGTTTTAGGCCAAAGGGACAGCCTTGTATAGTCAGGCAAATCTGGCGCTATTGTGCAGTTTTCGTGCAACTGCCCTTTTTATGCTGGCAAATCACAAATGTTGTTCAAGAGGAGGCGCACCAGCGCGCCCTAGTCTTTCACAATCGTATAGGTGCCTTCACCGGCCAGAATACCCTTGAATCCGCCCGGTTCATCCAAAGAGAACACGATAATCGGCAGATCATTGTCACGCGCCAGGGCAATGGCACTGGCGTCCATCACACCCAGATGCTTTTGCAGTACCTCGTCGTAGGACACATTGTCATAGCGGACCGCATCATCATGTTTGGCGGGGTCCTTGTCATAAACACCGTCCACCTTGGTCCCTTTGAAGATCGCCTCGCAATTCATCTCGCTGGCGCGCAATGTTGCAGCGGTATCTGTGGTAAAATACGGGTTGCCCGTACCTGCGGCAAAGATGCAAACGCGCTTTTTCTCAAGGTGGCGCACGGCGCGGCGGCGGATATAGGGCTCGGCCACCTCGTTCATGGTAATCGCCGAGATCACGCGCGTGTGGATGCCCAGTTCTTCCAATGCCGATTGCATCGCCAGCGCGTTCATGACCGTGGCCAACATGCCCATATAATCGGCTGTCGTGCGCTCCATGCCTTGGGCCGAGCCTTGCAACCCGCGAAAGATATTGCCGCCGCCGATCACCATGCAAATCTCGACACCCATGTCGTGGACCGACTGCACCTCGCGCGCGACGCGTTGCACCGTTGGCGGATGTAGACCAAAGGATGTGTCGCCCATCAGCGCCTCACCCGAGATCTTAAGCATCACACGTTTATATGCTGTTTTCTCAGTACCGCTCATGGCGCGCCCCTATGTCTGATTGATTGAGCGGCAAAATGTCGGAAAATGGCGGTAGTTTCAATGCCACAATCACCACAAAAGGCATTGCCAGACGTTGACCGGAGCGAACCCTGCGCCCTATGGTCGCAACATATTCATTCCGCGAGACAAATTCAGTTGGGTCCGCGCCCGCAACCTGACCAGAGGAACACCCGATGCATACTGTGACCAAGACAAGTCTTCTTCTTATCGGTGCACTTGGCCTTGCCGGCTGTGACGGCGCGAGCGAGCCCTTTGAGTTTGCGACGACATTCGACACTTTCGCAGACTATGATCCGATCCTGACCTTTGAAGATGTCCTCATAGATGAGGGAGGCGAGATTATCACCACAGATGACATCGCACAGCCCGACAATTTCGCCACCGCAGGGACCGGCACAACCAGCTATACAGGCGCAATCCTGACAGAGACGGTACCTTCCGATGATGAAGCCAGCCGTTTGCTGGTCGGCCAGTTGCAGCTGGATGTTGCTTTCAGCACCGACACAATCACCGGCTATGCGGGCAATTTCATTTATGAAGATGATGAAGCCCTGAATGGGACCCTGATCGGAAATGGCGGTTTCGTGCGCGACTCCGTTGAGTCGACGCCGGGTGCAGAAGACTTCTCGCCCCACTTCACAGGCATGAACCTGACCGGAGCGCTTTCAGGACCAAATGGCGAGGCCTATGACGCCAACATCGCGCTGACAGGCTATTTCCTGGCTGAAGGTGATGTTCCTGGCTCCGCTGTCGACAGTATAGCAGGGATCGCAGAATTCGACTTTGGAGCCACGGGCCCCGATTTCGAAACCGGAATTTTCGCCGCATCGGATTAAGTTCCGGTCCCTGAAATCGCGCAACGACGTGTCAACACAGGCAGATAGTCCGCTGATCCTGCCGGATCGGCCCATACTGATCGCGGGGCCGACCGCCTCGGGTAAATCTGCGCTGGCGCTGCATATCGCGCAGACCCAAGGGGGTGTCATCGTGAATGCCGATGCGCTGCAGGTCTTTGACGGCTGGCGCATTCTGACGGCACGTCCCGATGACCGTGATCAGGCTTTGGCCGAACACGCGCTTTACGGGCATGTGCCCTTCGATGCGGATTATTCCGTCGGGCATTGGCTGCGCGACGTTGCGCCATTTGTGAACGGCCCCCTGCGGCCGATCATCGTGGGTGGCACCGGTTTGAACTTTCACGCCTTGACACAAGGGTTGGCCGAAATCCCCCAAACGCCGCCCGAGGTCAGAGAGGCCGGTAACGCCCTGCCCCTGCCCGCGTTGCTTGCCGCACTTGATGCAGAAACCAAAGGTCGCATCGACACGCGGAACCGGATGCGCGTGCAACGTGCGTGGGAAGTGCTGCAAGCCACCGGCCAGAGCCTTGCCGATTGGCAAGACAACACACCACCGCCGCTGCTTCCCGCGACAGCGGCAACCTGCATTACGCTGGATGCGCCCAAAGACTGGCTGAACGACCGGATCGCGCGGCGCTTTGATCAGATGCTTGACCAGGGCGCCCTGGATGAGGCGCGCGCCATGCTGTCCCGTTGGAACCCTGACCACCTGTCATCAAAAGCCATCGGCGCGCCCGAACTGATCGCCTATCTGCAAGGCACCCTGAGCCTGCCCGACGCACGCGAGGCCGCGATCATTGCGTCACGGCAATATGCCAAGCGCCAGCGCACGTGGTTCCGCGCGCGGCATAAGGACTGGCACCACATCGCGGCAGACAACCCTGACTTATCTGCAACACTCCGATTCGCTGATACGGCAGAGGATTGAATCCAAAGCGAAATCTGCAAAGACTTGCCAAAAATCAACAATGAGGCAAGTTGATGAATATGATGAGCACCGATCACGCAGCCCTTGCGCTGGCGACACTCACCCATGGCGGTCCTGCGTCCCGCTGGCGCACCGAGGCAATGCGGAGCCACAGCACGGCCCGACTGATCCACATCACCAAGGGTCAAGGCCGTATCACTGTGGCCGGTCTGACCAACGGCTACGGCCCCAATAACCTGATCTATATTCCTCCCCATACGATGTACGGCATCGAGGTTGGCCCGACAGTGTTCGGCCAGATCCTCACCTTGCCTGACACGAACGGATGGCCGGAGACGCCGTTTCATCTGCGGCTCTTGGATGTGGTGCCGCAAAAGGAACTGGTCTCGCTGATCGAGGCGATTGAACGCGAACTCAAGCCGACGGGTGATCAGCGGGCAGCGCTTTGTCACTTCGGCCTGCTGGGGATTTTCGTGGAACGTCAACTGATGAACCAGAACCCAGCAACACGCGACGCACGACGCGCGACGGCTGCGGCCAAACTTGTCGCGCAATATACCACCTTGATTGCGCAGGATTTCCGCTCGGATCGCAGTGTCGCGAGCTATGCCGCAGCCCTCGGTGTGACACCGACGCATCTGGCCCGCAGTTGCCGGCAGACTTGCGGCCGCTCTGCCCTGTCGCTGCTCAATGACCGCATCCACTATGAGGCCTGCACATTGCTGCGCGACACAACGATCCCCGTGCAAGAGATCGCCAAGCGTCTGGGCTTCAGCTCGCCCGCCTATTTCACCCGCAGCTTTCAGGAAAAATCGGGTCAGGCCCCCACGGATTTCCGCAGGACAGGGACAGCACCTGCACGGGCCTGAAAAGGCACGCTAGTCGCCCCAGATCACCCGGACATAGTTTTGTGTTTCCGCAAATGGCGGAATGCCACGATACCGCTCAACTGAGCCAGGGCCTGCGTTATAGGCCGCCAGCGCCAGTGGCCATGACCCGAAGGCCTCATATTGCGCACGCAGATAGCGTGCGCCACCCTCAAGGTTTTGTGCCGGATCCAGCGGATCAACCCCCAACGCACTTGCGGTTTCGGGCATCAGCTGCGCCAATCCCAAGGCCCCTTTCACAGACCGCGCCGTCGGGTTCCAACCACTTTCCTGTGCGACAAGACGCAGAAAAAGCCCGACCGGAACACCGTGGCGCGTCGCCGCCGCCTGCGCGAGGCGCAGATGCGGGCCGTTGTAGGTGCCTGTATAGGCGGGGGTGATCGTGAACGCTTCCGCGCGGGGCGGCTGAAGGCGGACAGAATTCTCGTATTGCTCGGCGGCACGCCCGTCCAAAACCGATGTCTGGCTTTTCAGTAGCCCTGAGCGCGACATGGTGGACACCTGCTCTTGTGCGACGACGGGTGTGGCGGCCCAAGCGACAAAAAGGCAGGCAATCATTGGCAGTCGGGACATCACGGGCGCTCTCGTCGGTTTCGCATGAGAGATACCTAGTCCTTTTGACTGCCCACGCCAATGCTCTTGCACGTGAACCACTCGTTAACCTTGTTGCGCCATCCCGTGTCTGTCACAAAAGCGCAAAGCAGAATCGTCGGAGGTGCCATCATGGCCGGATCAGTCAACAAAGTTATTCTCATCGGTAATCTGGGTGCTGACCCTGAAGTGCGGACGTTCCAGAACGGTGGCAAAGTCGCAAACCTGCGGATTGCGACATCCGAGACATGGAAAGACAAAAACACCGGCGAGCGCCGCGAAAAGACCGAATGGCATACTGTGGCGATTTTTCAGGAAGGGCTGGTGCGCATCGCGGAACAGTACCTCAAAAAAGGGTCCAAGGTTTACATCGAAGGGAAGTTGCAGACCCGCAAATGGCAGGACCAGTCCGGTCAGGACCGCTATTCGACAGAAGTCGTGCTGAACGGCTATGACGGCACGCTGACCATGCTCGACAGCCGCAACGAAGGTGGCGGTGGCGGCAACTATGGCGGCGGTGGCGGCTATGGGGGTGGCGCATCCGGCGGTGGCTACGGCGGCAACGATGGTGGCTATGGCGGCGGCGGTGGTGGCGCACCATCCGGCGGCGGCAGCGACATGGACGACGAAATCCCCTTCTAAAGCCCATGGTTCTTGCACCCGAAGCACAGATCCTGATCCTGATCGGCATTATTCTGGCGGTTGCCTATCTGGGGATATTCCCCACGCTTGAAGAGAAAACCATCAATAAGCTGATGGGGATTGATCTGGCCCTGAATGTACTGGCCCTGATTGTGGCCGGTGCATGGTTCTGGGGCACAGGCGTGACCTTTACGCTGGTTTTCTACGAGACAAACTGGGCGATCTTCACGATTGTCTGCTTTGCACTTCTCGAAATCCCGCTGTTTCTGAACTTTGCAAAGAAACACGGCATCCGATTGGATGGCCGCGACGACGACGATTAGGCACAACGCAGTCCCGGACGTGATCCGGGACCTCGTGTTGCCGTGAAACCTACGCCGAGATCAACCCCGCGACGCTGCGCCAAGCGCGTCTTCCAAGACACTCAAAACAGCTTCGCGCGGCACATCGGACGTGATAAAGGCATCGCCGATCCCGCGCGCCAGAATAAACCGCAGCTTGCCATCCAGCACTTTCTTGTCCTGCCCCATCAGCGCCAGCAGGCCCGCTGCATCAGGCAAATCGCCCGGAATATCGCGGATATCCACCTTCATGCCCATGTCGCGCAGGTGCGCGCGCACACGGCTGGGGTCTTCCTGACTGCAAAGCCCCATGCGCGCAGAGAGTTCAAACGCCAGCGCACAGCCAATCGCCACCCCTTCACCGTGTAACAGTCGGTCGGAATAGCCTGTCGCCGCCTCCAGAGCATGACAGAACGTATGGCCAAGGTTCAAAAGCGCACGGTCGCCCTGCTCTGTCTCATCACGTTGCACAATATCGGCCTTCATCTCGCACGACCGCGTGACCGCACGCACACGCGCATCCATATCGCCCGCAGCCAGTGCCGGCCCTTCCGCCTCAAGCCAGTCAAAGAACGCCGCATCGCCCAAAAGCCCGTATTTGACGACCTCACCATAGCCCGCCAGAAAATCGCGCGATGTTAGCGTGCCCAGCAAAGCGGTATCGGCTAGCACGAGGCTGGGTTGATGAAAGGCCCCAATCAGGTTCTTGCCGCTGGGGGAGTTGATGCCGGTCTTGCCCCCGACAGAGCTATCCACCTGCGCCAGAAGTGAGGTTGGGATCTGCACAAAGCGCACGCCCCGCCGCAGGATTGCCGCGGCAAAGCCCGCCAGATCACCGATCACACCGCCGCCAAAGGCCACCACGATATCGCCGCGCTCGACCTTCTGGGCCAGCAACCATTCGACAGATCGTTCCAGTTGCGCCCAGCATTTGGTCGCCTCGCCCGGCGGCAAGGCAAGCGCATCGCTCGTCAGCCCCGCGTCCGCCAACGACCTTTGCAACTGCGCCAGATGCAACCCAGCGACATTCTCATCCGTCAGAATACAGACATGCCGCCGCCCACCCATTGCGGCGATACGCGTCCCTGCCTGCGACAGCACACCGGGGCCAATCAGAATGTCATAGGCGCGGCCGGGCAAATCGACGTGGACGGTAGCGGTCATTCAGGTGCTCTCCAGAATATCGGGGCGGCTGGCCAATACATCGCGCACGGAACGCATCGTCTCGTCGATACTGGCGTTTTCCTTGACGTCGATCTTCAACCCTGCAAGCGCATAAATCGGCGTCCGTTCAGCATGGATCGCCGCCAAGGTGGCTTGGGGGTCGGCTGTGCGCAGCAAAGGCCGCGTATCTTTATGGCGCACACGTTCCCATAAAATCTTGAGGTCCGCATCCAGCCAGACCGCCACACCCATCTGAGCGATAGCCTTGCGGTTCTCTTCGGCCAGAAAGGCCCCGCCACCGGTTGAGACAATCCCCGGTGGACCTGACAAAAGCCTCTTGAGCACCTCTGCCTCGCGTTTACGGAAAAAGGCTTCGCCATCACGGGCGAAGATTTCGGCAATCGTTGACGCCGCCGCCTCTTCGATGGCCGCATCACTGTCCACAAACGGCACATCAAGTGCGGCCGCGAGGGCACGCCCGATCGCGGTCTTGCCAGACCCCATCATACCGACCAGAACAACGGTCCGTTTGAGGTGATAGGTCTGCCCTTCGGCCATCGCGATACTGCCTTTCTTGTCGGCCAACCTATGCCGAACGCAAAATTTAATGCATGAATGCCGTGATCTTGCACGAAAGGCCATATATAATCCCTTCAATAAGCGGGGAAGAACCCGCATATTGAGGCAACATAAGAATTGGGGCAGACAATGTGGCGGCTCATCAAGGCAGTTTTATTTTTGATTATTATCGCGGGTCTGGGTCTCGTGGCCTATGCCTATATCGGTCCACTCTTTTTTCCGACCGATTTCGCAGCCCCCTCAGAAGAGGTAAGTTATCCTGTTACGCTGGAAACAAACTAAGGCATTTGGTTTGGCATTTTGCCTGACGGCAACTTCAGTGTCCGCGCAAGGCGACGGGCAAAACGAACCGCTGTCCGCCATTGAATGGCTGTCACGCAGCGTCGAGCCGACCCCGCTTTACGAACCCCCTGCTGTGGATGATGCCACCTCGCCTGATGTGCAGGTCACACCGTTGGACCGCCCCTCGAAAGACCCCATCGGTCTGTTGTCTTCCGACGTAACCGGCCTGCCCCCGACACTCTGGGCCGCCAGCGATGAGGCTGTGCTGGTCGATCTTGTCCGCGCCGAGCGTGTTGATACGGTGCCCGCCTTGCAGGATTTTCTCAAAGTGCTGATGCTGGCCGAGGCTGATCCGCCACGTGGCGCGGACGGCGAAGGGGCACTGTTTCTCGCGCGTGTCGACAAACTTCTCGACATGGGCGCGCTGGAACCTGCGCAGGCGCTGATTGAACAGGCCGATCCCGATACCGCGCCGCTGTTCCGGCGCTGGTTCGATGTAGCGTTGCTCACGGGGACCGAGGATTACGCCTGCGACGCCATGCGCAGCACGCCCGCGATCGCACCCACTTTTTCGGCACGTATCTTCTGTCTTGCCCGCACAGGTGACTGGCCCGCTGCGGCCCTGTCATTGAACACACACCGCGTGTTGGGCGACATCAACCCGCAGGAAGAGGCGCTTTTGTCACGCTTTCTGGACCCCGAGCTTTACGAGGGTGAACCACCGCTGACGCCCCCTGCCCGCATCAGCCCACTGACATTCCGCATGCATGCCGCAATTGGCGAGCCGTTGATCACTGCCACCCTGCCCCTGGCCTTCTCCCATGCGGATCTGCAACCGACGACTGCTTGGAAAGCACAGCTTGAGGCGGCTGAGCGCCTTGCCCGCTTGGGGGCCATTTCCGAGAATGTCCTGCTCAAGCAATACACCGCCCGCACCCCCGCGGCCTCTGGCGGGATCTGGGATCGCGCCGCCGCGATCCAGCGCTTTGATGCGGCGATGGCCGCGAATGACCCCGCCCGCGTGGCACGCACCCTGCCCGATGCATGGGCCGCGATGCAGCAGGCGCGTGTCGAAGTGCAATTCGCCAAACTCTACGGCGCGGCGCTGCAGGATGTACCTTTGTCCGGCGAAGCCGCCGTGATCGCATTTGAGGTGGGATTGTTATCGCCCAGCTATGAGGCCGTGGCCAATGCCGCCGCGGGCACCGGTTTCGATCCGTTCCTGATCGGGATCGCACAGGGCCTTCCGCAAGAGGTGCGCGCCACTTCACCGCAGGCACGCGCCATTCAGGAGGGTTTTGAGAACGTGCCGCCCCCTGCCGCATTGGAAAGCAAGGTGGACCAAGGGCAACTGGGCGAGGCCCTGTTGCGCGCCCTTGCTCTTTTCGCGGAGGGCGCAGAGGGTGATTTGCGTTCTGTGACAGACGCGCTCTTGCTGTTCCGTGCAGTGGGTCTGGAAGATGTCGCGCGCCGTTCTGCGTTGCAATTGATGTTGTTGGACCGCAGGGCATGACCGCGACCGATCAACCGATGGCCCGTTGGGTGCAGATCTTTCTGGAGGCGCAGGCGGCAGAACTGGATGCGGCCACAAACACGCAATTAGCCTATGCCCGCGATCTTCAGGATTTCGCTGGATGGCTTGCACACAAAAAGCTGCATTTCGCGGACGCGACCCGCGATAACGTCGAAAGCTACCTGATTGATTGCGAACATGAGGGACTGGCAAACAGCACGCGGGCACGCAGGCTTTCGGCGATCAAGCAACTCTACCGCTTTGCGTTCGAGGAAGGGTGGCGCGACGACAACCCCGCCATCCAGATCAAAGGCCCTGGCCGCACGCAACGTCTTCCCAAAACGCTCTCCATTGCCGAGGTGGACAGGCTGCTGGACGCGGCGCGAAATACGCCGCGCGAAGCCTTGCGCAACACCTGCCTGATGGAACTGCTCTATGCCACAGGCATGCGGGTGACCGAGTTGGTCAGCTTGCCGGTTTCGGCTGCACGGGGTGATCCGCGCATGCTGTTGGTGCGCGGCAAAGGCGACAAGGAACGTCTTGTGCCACTGTCGCCTTCGGCGCGCGATGCTTTGGCGCTCTATCTCAAAGAACGCGATGTGGCCGAAGAGGACGCGCGCAAGAAAGGGATACCGCCCTCGAAATTCCTCTTTCCCTCACGCGGCAAGGCGGGGCATTTGACACGGCACCGGTTTTTCGGGCTGATCAAGGAATTCGCGGTTGCCGGTGGTGTCTCGCCTGCCAAGGTCACACCGCATACGCTGCGCCACGCCTTTGCGACCCATCTGCTGGCGGGCGGGGCCGATCTGCGGTCCATCCAGACGATGCTTGGCCATGCCGATGTCGCAACGACCGAGATTTACACACATGTGCTCGATGAACGCCTGAAATCGCTTGTATTGGACCACCATCCCCTTGCAAAAGCGTCAAAGTCTTGAAGCTGACGCCCAGACCCCCCATAACAACGATGTTCTTGCTTGAAAGCCTCTGATGGAAACCGCTTCTTACGACGCCGCCTTTTGGTTAACCGCTGGCGCTATTCTTGTACTTCTGGTGATGTCCGCCTTCTTTTCCGGCTCGGAAACGGCGCTGACCGCCGCCTCTCGGGGCAAACTGCGTTCCGCCGCTGACAAAGGCTCAAAGGGGGCCGAACGCGCGCTCAAGATTACCGAAGACAACGAACGCCTGATCGGGTCGGTCCTTTTGGGCAATAACGTTGTGAATATTCTGGCGACATCGCTGGCGACAGCCGTCCTGACCAAACTTTTCGGCCAGAACGGTGTAGCAGCCGCGACCTTGATCATGACGCTCCTGGTGCTGATCTTTGCCGAGGTGCTGCCCAAGACCTTTGCCATCACCAACCCTGAAACCGTGGCCTCCGGCGTGGCGCGCCCGATTTCGGTGATCGTCTTTGTCTTTTCGCCCATCGTGGCTGCCGTGCGTTATCTGGTGCGCGGTGTTCTGTTCATGTTCGGTGTCCGCACGGACCCTGACAGCAACATCCTTGCCGTGCGCGAAGAGATCGCAGGCGCGCTGTCGCTGGGCCATTCCGAAGGGATCGTACAGAAAGAGGACCGCGACCGTATTCTGGGCGCGCTTGATCTGAACGAACGCGCAGTCGAGGAGATCATGCTCCACCGCTCGCAGATCGAGATGGTCGATGCAGACCTGCCGCCGCAGGATATCCTCGCGCAGATCCTTGAAAGCCCCTATACCCGCCTGCCGCTCTATCGGGGCGAGCAGGAAAACATTGTCGGCGTGATCCACGCCAAAGACCTGCTGCGCGCGATGCACAAACTGCTACGCGGCGGGAATGACGCAGCGGGGCTGGCCGCGTTTGACGTGATGAAAGTGGCGATGCCGCCCTATTTCGTGCCTGACACCACAACGCTTGATGACCAGATGCGCAACTTCCTCAAACGCAAAACGCATTTTGCGCTGGTGGTGGATGAATACGGCGCGCTGCAAGGGCTGATCACGCTGGAAGATATCCTTGAGGAAATCGTGGGCGAAATCGCCGATGAATTCGACGACCACGAAGAAGACCAGATCGAGGCCACCTCGGACGGGGCCTATATCGTGGATGGCGGCATGACGATCCGCGATCTCAACCGCGCGCACGACTGGAACCTGCCCGATGACGAGGCCAACACCGTCGCCGGACTGGTCATCCACGAGGCCCAGATGATCCCTGTCGAGGGTCAGGTGTTCTCGTTCCACGGCTTCCGTTTTGAAGTACTGGCCAAAGATGAGAACCGGCTGGCGACGCTGAAGATCAGGAAGCTGTGACAGGCGCAGCCCGCTAGCACCCTCAAATCTCGTGTTGCGCAACAAACGGGCATGACGCTTGTTTTGCGTACAAGGTCGGTGTCGGATACGCGACGCGCATAATGAGCGTTAGAATTTACTTTGTTCTGAGCGGTCCTGCCATTATCATCCTAACAAGTGAACCGCACTTATCGACGCGCGACACAAGGTGTTTACCGGAGATCGTTATGAGTTAGATTTTACAAGTTGCAGCGATCGCCATGGCTACGGTGGGGACCGGTGCCGCAACGATGACGGTCATGAAGCCCGAGATTGCAGACCTTGCCGTGCCTGAGGGTGATTGGTCCACGGGTGAGATATTGGATGGTCAATCCTACTTTATTGAAGGTGTTGATCTCGACAGTGGCACGGTCTTGCTGGATGAGCTCGTTTTTCGCGACGGAACTTTTCAATCCGTGAATTGCCAGACCTACTGCGATTTCGGATGGAGCAACTACCGGACGAAAGTACTGGATGATGTGATCCACTTCACGGCCACGACGCAATGTCCGGATGCACCCCATACGGTCGTCTGGTACGGGACTGTGACCGAAGGCCAGATGCAGCTTGCTGGCACATGGACCACAAGGCGATGGTACTGGAACCATCAAATCAGGTTCTCGGCTGAAGGATCCACAACGCCGCCCCTTGATCCGAACGTCACCGGATAAGGCCGCACCTGTGAACCCTTCACGCACGAGCACTACGAAATTCGTAGTGCGGTTTTTGATCCTGATCGCTTTTCTTGTGCTCGCCACTTGGGGCGCGCATATGGTCAAAGAGGCACTGAACCTCGAAATCAAACCCGGCAATGAGGCGATGGTCCATCGTGCCATTATGCTGGGTGGGGTGGCCTATATCGGGCTGCTGGCCCTGCCCTTTGTGCCGGGTGCCGAAATTGGCATTGCGATGCTGGCTGCCTTTGGTCCCGGGATCGCACCTCTGATTTATATGGCGACGGTCGCATCCATGATGTTGGCTTATATGATTGGGCGGTTTCTTCCGATAAGCGCGCTGGAACGTTTTTTAAATTTGCTGCACATGCAACGCGCCGCGGCCCTCGTCGCCCGCGCCACACCGCTATCCGGCGACGACAGGCTTGCTATGCTGTTGGACGGTCAGTCCAAACGTGCGGTCCGTGTGGGGCTGCGCTATCGCTATATCGCCCTTGCTATTGCGGTGAATACGCCGGGAAATTCAATCATCGGCGGCGGCGGCGGGATCATGATGATCGCGGGTCTGAGCGGGATATTCTCGCCGCTTCTTGCCTTTCTGACGATCGCGATCGCCGTTTCACCGGTGCCCTTGGCCGTGTTGTTTCTGGGCCTGCAGTTGCAGTAGCGGTGGTCCGCTACCGCCCCTTGAACAGACCGCCCAGAATCCCGCGCACGATCCGGCGGCCTGTTGTGCCCTTGAGCTCTTTGACCACCACAGACGCCAAGGCGCCGCCGAAACCCTCATCGGAGGACTTGCGGGATGACGATTTGCGGGTGCTGCCCCCGTCATAGCGCCGCGCCGCTTTGAATTCGCGCTCTTTCTCTTCAAGGCGCGCCTCTTCGGCTTCGGACTCTTCGGCGGCTTTCGCGGCTGCGTCGGCCCGCTTGCTCAGGATTTCAAACGCACTCTCGCGGTCCATTGTCTTGTCGTATTTGCCCGCCATGTCCGACACGCTCATGATCGCCTTGCGGGTCGGTTCATCAATCGGCCCAAGCTGTGATGACGGCGGCCTGATCAGGGTTCGCTCAACCACCTGTGGGATACCTTTGCGGTCAAGGAAGGACGTCACGGCCTCACCGGTGCCCACCTCTTGGATGGCCTGCGCCGTATCGAACGCCGGATTGTCACGATAGGTTTCGGCAGCGGTCTTGAGCTCTTTACGGTCCTTGGCCGTGAACGCGCGCAGCGCATGTTGTACGCGGTTCCCCAACTGGCCCAGCACATCATCAGGAATATCGCCAGGGTTTTGCGTGACGAAATAGACGCCCACCCCTTTGGAGCGGATCAGACGCGCGACCTGCTCGACCTTATCGACCAAGGCTTTGGGTGCGTCGTCAAAGAGCAGGTGCGCTTCATCAAAGAAGAACACCAGTTTGGGTTTGTCGGGGTTGCCGACCTCGGGCAGTTCCTCAAACAGTTCCGACAGCAGCCAGAGCAGGAATGTCGCGTACAAACGCGGGCTGCCCATCAGTTGATCGGCGGCCAGAATGTTGATCTCGCCCCGCCCGTCATCGCGGGTGCGCATCATATCGGCCAGATCAAGTGCGGGTTCCCCGAAAAGCGCAGTGCCTCCCTGATTTTCCAGCACCAGCAATTGCCGCTGAATCGCCCCCACAGAGGACGCCGCTACATTACCATAGCGCAGCGAGAGCGCCTGCGCATTCTGCCCGACCCAGACCAAAAGCGCCTGCAGATCCTTGAGGTCCAGCAATGGCAGACCCTCTTCGTCCGCGACACGGAAGGCGACGTTCAGCACGCCTTCCTGCACATCGGTCAGGTCCATCAGGCGTGAGAGCAGCAAAGGCCCCATTTCTGCGACGGTGGCGCGGATCGGGTGGCCTTTTTCGCCGAAAAGATCCCAGAACGTCACAGGATAGCTATCGTATTGCAGGTCTAGGCCGATGGTTTCAGCACGCGACATGAAGGGGGCGTGCAGTTTGAAATCCGCTGAGCCGCTGAGCGCCAGACCGGACAGATCACCTTTCACATCCGACAGAAACACCGGCACCCCTGCCGCTGAAAATCCTTCGGCCATGATCTGCAAAGTCACTGTCTTACCGGTGCCCGTCGCCCCTGCGATCAGACCGTGCCGGTTGGCCTTGTCCAACAAAAGCGTTTGGGGTGCGCCATAGCCCTCACCGCCGCCACCAATAAAGATACTTTCAGCCATATCAGCGTTCCCTGCATAAATTTATCAGGCAAAATACATTGTTAACCAAATCGTGCCACCTTAAAGCGCGCGATCGTGTCAGAGATTGACATTACTGCATACGTCCTCCCTGTTTGACTGGCCGTGCCTTCGGGCACGGCTTTTTTCTGTGACACGGAGAAACAACGGTCTTCACCAAGTCGTCAAATTTTTGCTGTTGACGGTCACTTTTTGTTTTCGTAGCTTCTTTCCAATTAGTCGGCCAAGTCCGACAGGGAGAACATGAAGCAGGGTCCTTTCGGGGGCCCTTCTTCTTTTCTGGCCCCCGAAATTGTGAGCGGAAGCCAGCGCAGTCCCGGGTTTTTGCCCCTGACACCCTGCCCGCCCCGTGTTAAGCCGCCAAAAAGCGAATGAGGAACAAATCTATGCGCAGTCTATTGAAATCCGCCCTCTTGGCCGCCCTGCTGGGTCACGCCGGCATGGTTCTGGCACAAGAGACATCAGAGCAGCCGGAAACAACCGCCGAAGACGGGCTGGCATTGGGTGAGCCTCTTGGTCCACAGGTCGGCGAACCTTATGAGCGTGAGGTTTTCGGTGACTGGGCCCTGCGCTGCATCAAGGCCGAGGAAGGCGAGCGGGATCCCTGCAATCTCTATCAACTGCTGACCAATGAAGACGGTGTTGCTGTTGCAGAGTTCAATCTTTTCCCGCTTCCCGAAGGCCAGCGCGCTGCAGCGGGGGCCACTGTGGTTGTGCCGCTCGAAACACTTTTGACCGAACAGCTGACAATCGCAGTCGATGGGCAGAACGCACGCATTTATCCGTTCACTTTCTGCAATCGCGCGGGCTGTGTGGCACGGATCGGCTTTACACAAGCTGAAGTCGACCAGTTCAAGCGCGGCTCGGTCGCGACCGTCCGCCTTGTTCCTGCGGCAGCACCGGACGCAGAGGTTGTATTGGATGTATCACTGCGGGGCTTTACCGCCGGCTTCACATCGTCGTCACAAACCAGCCCCGACTGATCCAGCCGGATGTGATGCCCTTTTTGCATTGTGCGGCCCATCAGCCGCTCAATGCTTGCGCAGCGCAATCACCGCATTGAGACCGCCAAAAGCGAAAGCATTGGACAAGGCGACATCCACCTGCGCCTCGCGTGCCACATTCGGCACCACATCCAGCGCGCATTCCGGATCAGCTTCTTCATAGCCAATCGTCGGCGCAATGATCCCGTCGCGCAGCGCCATGATGCAGGCGATCAGCTCGACCGCACCAGTGCCCCCGATCAAATGCCCGTGCATGGATTTGGTCGACGACATCATCAACTGATCCGCATGCGCGCCAAAGACATCCGCAACAGCGGCACATTCGGTTTTGTCATTCGCCGCAGTGCCCGTGCCATGGGCGTTGATATAGCCAACAGAGTCTTTGGGAAGTTTCGCATCCTTCAGCGCGCCACCTATGGCACGGGCGGCGCCCTGTTTGGACGGTGTCACAATATCGCAGGCATCCGACGACATCGCAAAACCCGCCACTTCGCAAAGAATCTCTGCGCCACGGGCGCGGGCATGTTCATAGTCTTCGAATACGAAAACCGCCGCACCCTCGCCCTGTACCATGCCACTGCGTGTGGCCGAAAACGGGCGGCAGGCGTCGCGCGACATCACGCGCAACCCTTCCCACGCCTTGATCCCGCCAAAGCACAGCATCGCCTCGGACCCGCCTGTCACCATGACTTTGGCCATGCCGGAACGCACCATGTTGAATGCCTGCCCCATCGCATGGTTCGAGGACGCACAGGCTGTGGCGACCGTAAAGGTCGGGCCGCGCAGGTTCCATTCGATCGACACGTGGCTGGCGGCGGCGTTATTCATGAGGCGCGGCACAATGAAGGGATGCACGCGGTTCTTGCCCGCCTCATAGACAGCGCGGTAGTTTTCGTCCTGCGTGTTCAGCCCGCCACCCGATGTGCCAAAGATCACACCGGATTGATCTGCCAACTCACCTGAAAATGTGAGACCGGACTGGCCAATCGCCTCGCGCGCGGCCAGAAGCGCGAATTGCGTAAAGCGGTCATAAAGCGCGATTTGCTGGCGGTTGAAATGCGCGCCTTCATCATAGCCTTTGATCTGCCCCCCGATCTGGATCGCAAGGCGGTCGACGTCCGCGATCTCGAGCGGGCCAATGCCACAGCGCCCGTCCTGCATCGCCAGGAGTGTGCTGGGCATATCGGGCCCCAGCGGATTGATCGTCCCCGCCCCGGTGATGACCACACGCCGCATTCAGGCGGCCTGCTCGGACTTCAGCTTTTCAACCGCGGCCACAATTGCCGCGACAGACGAGATATCAAAATCACCGGCTGTCGGGTCATTGGCGTTGAAGGGAACAGAAATATCAAAGGTTTCTTCGATCGCAAAAATGCTCTCGACAAGGCCGAGGCTGTCGATGCCGATATCCTCCAGCGTATTCTCCATCTGGATATCGGATGGCTCCAGCATGGCCTGTTCGGCTATAATTGCAATCACCTGATCTTTGATGCTCATCTTATCACACCCATGTTGCTTGGCGGGGATGTAGTCATTCTATCAGCAATTTGAAACAGGCAATTAACGCTGCGCCAAATCGCGCAGGATACGGGGCAAACGGCGCAGGGCTTTGTAGCTGTCGATATGGACCTGCATTTTGGTGGCCGGATAGCCCATCATCACGCGCCCCGCAGGCACATTGGACAGCACGACACTGCCGCCCCCCAAGACCACATCGTCGCCGACTTTTAGATTATCCGCGATCCCGGCTTTGCCACCCACAACCACACGGTCGCCAATCACCGTGGACCCGGCGACACCGGCCTGCGCACATAGCAGACAATGCGCGCCCACAATCACATTGTGGCCAACCTGCACAAGGCTGTCGATCTTGGTGCCAT
Organism: Yoonia sp. R78084; assembly: GCF_044595625.1. Lineage (NCBI taxonomy): Bacteria > Pseudomonadati > Pseudomonadota > Alphaproteobacteria > Rhodobacterales > Paracoccaceae > Yoonia > Yoonia sp. R78084. The sequence continues at coordinate 1,260,111 of NZ_CP138993.1, read as the reverse complement.
TGCCCACCCGTGTGGGGCGGATTGTGCCTGCATCAATGCAGGAATTCGCCCCCACTTCCACATCATCGCCGACAACCACCCCCCCCAGTGAATGGATCCGGTGCCATGTGGGATCGTCAGGCGCGTGCATCGCAACCTCGCCCAACGTCTCGCGCGCCTTCTCAACGTTCGAAGGTTCCGCCGTCACAAAGGAAAATCCGTCGCCGCCAATCACGACATTGGGGTGCAGGATTACGCGCGCACCAAGGTGCACGCCACGTTGCAGGCGCACACCCGCGTGAATTTGGCACGCCGCACCAATCTGCACGCCTGCCGCGATGCTGACCTGATCGGCAATCCAGGTTCCCGCGCCGATGACGACATCCGCACCGATCACGCAAAACGCCCCGATTGTCACATTGGCCCCGATCTGTGCCGACGGATCAATCGCCGCCTGCGGGCTAATCCCTGTGCGCGGCAGGTCTGCATCCAGCATCTGCGTCAGATGCGCCATGGCCAGCCGTGCGCGCGGTGCGATGATCGCGGCCTCAAGCCCCAGACCCTGCCAATCGGCGCCGGGCCAGACTACAGCAACGCGTGCCTGCCCTTGCCCTAAAGCTGCGCCATAGGCGGGGCTCATGGCCAGCGCCAGATCGTCGGGGCCCGCGCTTGCGGGTTCAGACGCACCATTGACCAAAAGCTCAACGGCGCCAAAGGCTTCTGCCCCCAGCGCCGCAGCGATATCTTTTACACGATGTGCCATTCTGCCCCCGGGCGTATTATTCCGGGGTCAGATTTACCCGCGAACGGCGCGAAGAGCCACCCCTTCCCGCGCAAGCGCGTTCCAGATCCGTCCGTCACGGCCATAAACATCGCGGCGGAATTGCACACGCCCGTCCGCAGGCACAAAGGCCGTCCGGTAGATAATGTGCACCGGCACCGGTGCCTCAAGATCAACGCGCCGTTCCCGACCAGAGCGCAGATGCGCCTGAAACACCTCTTCGGGGTTGCCCACCTGCCTTGCAAGCAAGGCATAGGCAAAATCGAACGGATCGGCCAGACGCACACACCCGTGGCTATAGGCGCGCACCTCGCGGCCAAAGAGGCTCTTGGAGGGGGTGTCGTGCAGATAGATGTTGTAGCGGTTCGGGAACATGAACTTCACAAGCCCCAAGGCATTGCCCTGACTTGGGGGTTCGCGCATGGAATAGGGAAAGTTTGTCTCGGTGTAACCGCTGAAATCAGCACTGCTACGGTCAACCACACGGCCATTGCGATCTGTGATCACCAGATTGCGCACTGCATTGGGGTTTGCCCGCAACTGCGGCAGATATTCCTTGGTGATGATGGAACGCGGGACGTACCAGCTTGGATTGATGACCATAAATTCCATCACATCCGAAAACTCGGGCGTGACGCGGTCGCGGTCACGCGCGCCCACGACCGAACGGGTCGAGAAAGTCTCGACGCCGTTGTCGAATATCTTGGCGGTGAAATCCGTGATGTTCACCCAGATATAACGCTCGCCACGCGGGCGGTTGATCCAGCGTTCGCGTTCCATCGCAACGATGATGGAGCGCAGGCGTTCTTCGGGCTGCTTGTTGATCTCGGCAAGTGTGCCCGGACCTGCGGTGCCATCAATGGCAAGGCCATGGGCCTCCTGAAAGCGGGTAATCGCGCCGAAAATTGCATCGTCGTAGGTTTGGGTCGTCGTCCGCTGCAGATAGCCCATCGCAATCAGACGGTTACGCAGCGCGACAACACCCGCGCCGCTATCACCACGCTCGTATTTCTGGCCCGGAACCGTAGGCCCCCAGCCGCCATCGGCCAACAAACGTTCCATCCGCATCTTTTCGGACATCAGGCGTGTGTATTCCGGGGCGCTGGGCGGCAGCGCGCGCAGAAACGCAGCCGGATTGGATTGCGCAAAGGCACGCATCGTGCTCAAGCGCGACCGCAAGGGCACCTGCCGCACGATCGAGGCATCTATGCTTGACGGTGTCAGCAACCCTGTCTGGATATCACGCGCATAGTCCAGAAACTGGCGCGACAGTTCAACTTCCAGACGGCCCTGCTGTTGCGGCGTCGACGCAGCCTCCAGCTGGGCAATCAGACCTGCCGCATCATAACGGTTCGTTGGCAGACCATGGTCGCCCGCACTGTTGAACGCCGCAAGCAAAGCGTTACGGCGATTGCGGTCATCCCGCGCGCTCCAGATACCATCAAATCCGCGCTCGCGGTAAAAGCTGAGCAGGTCGGGATCACTTGATGCCGCCTCTGCGACAGCCTGCCGGAATTCGGTGACTTGGGCCTGCGCTTGCGGGGCGGAGAAGAGAAAAATCAAGGCGGCAAAAATCGTTGGCAACACAGCGCGCAAACGGTTCCGGGGCAAAATGGCAGCAGACATCGCGTTTCGGTCCCTTAATAAACAATGACTTACAATACACTTCGGACAGTGTGATCAAAAGTATGCATATCCCTACCCGAATTTGTGTCTATTGACAAAAGCGCGAGCCATTCACGCGGTTGTAAAGTGTTGCACCGTTGCAGCCCCGCGGTGTGACATTGAATCCTCAAAGCCACAAATGCGCGAAAATTCGCCAATTTCCCACTTGTTAAGCACAATTGCCTAAACAGGTCTTGGTCAACGATTCGAAATATGTAATACCACCTGCACATCTGGGGAGATGTCGGGACAAGCCACTGAAAAATTGGCCAATTAAGTCGAGCGACGGGACAGGCGCGAAACACATGAAAAAAACAAACTCCTCTGGGTTCACCCGGCGCGGATTACTGGGCGCATTTGCAGCAACAGCCGTTGCAGCAGCACCAACATATTCCAACGCGGCGGGTTTTTTGCGTGGTGCTGGCGATGTGCGCCGGATCGCAATGCATTCCGGCCGCACCGGCGAACGCCTGGACACGATCTACTGGATCGAGGGTGAGTATATCGCCGAAGCAGTCCGCGAAATTAATATGCACATGCGCGACTGGCGCACAGGCGAAGCAGTACAGATGGATCTGCGCACAATCGATATCATGTCGGCCGCGCTGAACCTGATGGAAACCAGCGAACCCTACCTTCTTCTTTCCGGCTACCGCTCCCCCCAGACAAACCAGATGCTCCGTTCCAGCAGCCGCGGTGTTGCACGCAATTCTTTGCACATGCGCGGCCAGGCCGCCGATCTGCGCTTGACCAGCCGGACAACAGCGCAAATGGCCAACGCGGCGATTGCCTGTCGTGCGGGCGGTGTGGGCCGCTACAACGGGTCAAACTTTGTCCATATGGATTGCGGCCCGATACGGAGCTGGCGCGGCTAGGCCACCCGCGACCCCCTAATCCAGAATAATCGGCGATTGCCCCGTCTGAAGGTTTGCGCGTGCCGCATTTCGGATCACATCCGATAGGCGCTCGAACATCCCTGCATTTGCAGCCCGCCGCCACACCAGACCAATAGACCGCGTCACCGAACTGCGCCGGAACGGACGCACTGTGACATTGCTGGACCGGCTATCAATTTCGGACCACGCATATAGCCGCGGCAAAAGTGCTACGCCCATCCCCATCCCGACCATCTGACGAATGGCATCAAGGCTCGTGCCTTCATAGTCGCGCGCGATGATGCCCCCATGCTGCTGGCACAAGGCTGCAATCTGGGCATGCATGGCATAGTCCGGCCCCAGCGAGAGCACATTCAGATCCAGCAAGTCCGCTTCGGTCACTTCTGATTTTGCTGCCAAAGCGTGGTCATCCGGCAGCGCCAAAAGCAGGGGTTCGCGAAACAGGCGCTGTGTGGTCAGGTCCGCGCCGCCCTCGGGCAATTGTGTGAGAATGACATCAAGGCTGCCCGCCAGAAGCTCACCGCGCAGATCGCGCGGCGCAACCTCGCGGATATAAAGTCGTAGGTCGGGGTATTTCGCGTGCAACCGTTCCACCACGAACGGCATCAGATAGGGCCCGATTGTCGGCGTCGTGCCCAGCCGGATGGTACCGGTCAACCCTGTCTGCAGCGCCGCTGTCAAATCCATGATCCCGCGCACCTCGTGCAGGATCCGCGAGGCCCGCGCCACGACCTCGCGCCCCTCGGGCGTCAGCGTCACAGGCCCGCGCCCCCGTTCCACAAGACGCAGGCCCAGAAGCTCTTCGAGATTGCCTATTTGCAAGCTCAGCGAGGGCTGGCTGATCCCCATTGCCTCGGCCGCTTTGCGAAAGTGCCGCGTCTCGGAAAGCGCCACCAGATAGCGCATCTGGAGCATACTGGGCAATTTGGTCATCTGTCCCCCATCCGATAGGAAATTCCTATCAAAACTTAACGTCCCATTGACTTCACTATATTATATTTGCTGCTACATCCAGTCGCAGTTGGGGACAAAAAGGGACGCGCCTGCAAGGACTTGCACAAGTTGCAATGTGTTGCGGGCCAAAAACAGAATGCAGCGATTTCAGACCAGACGCATCCGGCACCAGGCGCGCAGCGATTGCCGCATTGGCGGGCCGGCATCCTTCACCAAACTTGTTGCCTCTGCCGCTTGAAAAGCTACATCTCAACACGCAGTGAATACATTCTGACCGGATAAAAACATTGGATACATCAACGCCCACCCGCTGGATGACGCTCGCTGGTCTCCTCCCCGTCGTCATCGCTGGCAGCCTTTTTATCTGGTTCGCAGGAATGTTGCCCGTGATCGCGGCCGGCGACACGTTGCGCTTCGTTTGGGAATGGGTGCCAAGCCTGGGCGTCAATGTCAGCTTCTATATAGACGGGCTCAGCCTGACATTCGCACTGCTGATTACCGGCATTGGTGCGCTGGTGATGCTCTATTCTGCGCGCTATCTGGCGGGTCATGTGCATCAGGCGCGTTTTTCGCTTTACCTGACCAGTTTCATGTTGGCGATGATCGGTCTGGTGATTTCGGACAACCTTTTGGCGTTGTTCGTCTTTTGGGAATTGACGACGATCACGTCCTATCTGCTGATCGGTTTTAGCCATGACACGGTCAAGGCGCGCCGTTCGGCCCTGCAGGCCCTGATGATGACAGGTGTCGGCGGTCTGGCGCTTCTGGCGGGGATCATCCTCATCGGCACCACCGCAGGGACCTTTGAGATGTCCGAGATCAACGCCATGCCCGGCGTGTTGACCGGAAGTGTCATGTATCTGCCGATTACTCTTTTGGTTCTGGCCGGTGCTTTTACCAAATCTGCACAGATGCCCTTCCATTTCTGGCTTCCCAACGCGATGGCCGCCCCGACCCCTGTGAGCGCCTATCTGCACTCGGCCACGATGGTGAAAGCGGGCGTCTATCTGATGGCGCGCACGCATCCGTCGCTTGCCGGCACCGATTTCTGGCTTTGGACCCTGACCATCGCGGGCGCCATCACCATGGTGTTTGCCTCTGTCATGGCGCTGCGGCAAACCGATCTGAAACTGGCGCTGGCCTATACCACGCTCATGGCTCTTGGTGCGCTGACGCTGCTTTTGGGCAATGAAAGCGGCTATACGATCACCGCCGCAGCCACATTCCTGATCGTCCACTCGCTTTACAAGGCGGCGCTCTTCCTTGTGGTCGGTATTCTGGATGCGCAAACCGGCACGCGCGAGGCGGGTAAACTGTTCGGGATGGCGCGCGCCATGCCCGTCACAGCCGCCGCTGCCGCCGTGGCAGCACTTTCGATGGCGGGCTTCCCGCCCTTCCTTGGCTTCATCGGGAAAGAGTTAAAATATGCCGGTGCCATCGCCGTGGCATCCGAGCCGTACCTTGTCGCGGGTGCCTTTCTGATCGCCAGCGCTTTGATGGTGGCGATTGCAGGTATCGTGTCTTTCCGGCCCTTCTGGAGCAAATCCGGCGCGCCGATTGCAGGCGTAAAAGAGGCACCGTGGCCCATGCTGGTCGGCCCCGTCGTGCTGGCCCTCCTTGGTGCCTTCTTTGGCATCTTCCCGGACACATTGGCCACCATGCTGGTGAACCCGACCGTCGCGTCGATTGTCGGCAGTGCAGAGCCCGCAAAAGAACTGAAACTCTGGGCCGGCGTCAACCTGCCCCTCTTCCTCAGTATCGCGACCTTCGTTCTGGGCTTTGCGATTTATGCCTACAAACTCAAGCTGCGCGCGATCCTGATTGATCTGACCGAGCGCAGCCCGAAGTTTGACAACGGCTGGGACAAGCTGATGGCGGGAATTGCGGCGGGGTCCAAGGCCCTGACCCGTGTGATCCAGACCGGTGTACTTTATCATTATATGGTTGCGACTTTCGGCACCGCCCTTGCCGTGCTCGCTGTGACGCTGTTTTTCCGCAGCACAGGCATCCCTGCCTTGGGTGTCCCGCAAGTTCAGCTTTGGGACTGGCTGGTCTTTTTGCTTGTCCTTCTGGGGTCGATCCTCGTGCTGGTCACGAATTCGCGGATCACTGCAATTGCAGGGCTTGGCGTTGTCGGTATCGGCATGGCGATGATCTTTATTCTTTATAGCGCGCCGGACGTGGCGATTACCCAGCTTCTGGTCGAAACCCTTGTTGTGGTGCTTTTTGCTGCGGCCGCGCTGAAATTGCCAAGCCTGACGCCCGAACCGCTGCGCAAACGCTGGCTTGATGCGATCATTTCGGTTGGCCTGGGCGTTGTGACAACCGTGATCCTGCTCAAGGTCACGACCGGCCCGATTGACCGCGAATTGACCACTTTCTTTGAAACCGCCAGCTATCCGCAGGCGTTCGGGCAAAACATCGTCAACGTCATCCTCGTGGATTTCCGCGCCTTGGATACATTCGGCGAAATCGCGGTCGTTCTGATCGCTGCGATCAGCATCTTTGCCCTGCTCAAGAGTAAGCCCGAGGAGGATAAGCCATGAACTCCGTTATTCTGCGCGCAGGTGCGCGGCTACAGGTTGTCCTGCTCTTGGTGTTTTCCGCGTACATGCTGCTGCGCGGGCACAACGCACCGGGTGGCGGGTTTATCGGCGGGCTGATCGCCGCCACGGGTTTTGTCGTTTATGCCATCGCATGTGGCACGGCAGATGCCCGCAAGGCACTGCGTTTTGATCCGGGCAGTATCGCGGGTGCGGGTCTTGGGATCGCGCTGGTCGCGGGTCTGATGGCCGTGCTCTGGGGTGACGCGCTCTTTACCGGACAATGGCTCTTTATCGGCGCGACCGAGACCGAGAAGGGCCTGCCACTGTCCACCGTGCTGGTGTTTGATATCGGGGTTTATCTGGTGGTCTTGGGGGCGATCCTGTCGATCACCTTTGCATTGGAGGAGGCGGTCTGATGGAACAGCTTCTCTCGATCCTGATCGGCATTCTGGTCGCGGCGGCGGTTTATCTGATGCTTGCGCGGAACCTGCTGCGGTTTCTCTTCGGGCTGATCTTGTTGTCCAACGCGGCCAACCTGACGATCTTTGTCGCAGGCCGTCTGACACCGGGTGCGCCGCCGCTGGTGCCTGACGGGCTGGATGCGCCTGCAGGTGTGGTGGCCAACGCCCTGCCCCAGGCGCTTGTGCTGACTGCGATTGTCATCGGCTTTGGCCTTTTCGCCTTTGCCCTCATCCTTGCCTTCCGCGCTTATCAAAGCCTTGGCACCCTGAATACCGACGAGATGCGCGTCGCCGAACCAAAAGAACCCCATTCATGAGTTGGTATCTGACACTTCCCCTCGCCATTCCGTTCCTGACGGCGATTATTGCCTATCTGCTGCGGGCCAACCCCGTTGGCGCATGGGTGTCGATCGTCGGATCGGGGCTTGGGCTCTTGGCCTCGATCGCGCTGATGGTTGTCGTGCTCGACGCGGGCGTCGTTGCGGGGCAGATGGGCAATTGGCCCGCGCCTTTCGGGATCACACTGGTGGCGGACTTGCTGTCTGCTGTCATGGTCCTGATCACCGCCATCACCGGCTTTGCCGTCGCGATCTATGCCTTGGGTGACATTACAGAGCGCCAGGCGAAACTGGGTTATCATGCGCTGTTTCAATTGCTGCTCGCGGGCGTGACGGGCGCATTTATGACAGGCGATCTGTTCAACCTTTATGTCTGGTTCGAGGTGATGTTGATTGCCTCTTTCGGCCTGCTGATCCTGAACGGCGGCAAAGAGCAGATCGACGGCGGCGTGAAATACGTGGCCTTGAACCTGATTTCGACGATCCTGTTCCTGACTGGCATCGGGCTGCTCTATGGCATGACCGGCACATTGAACTTTGCCGATCTTGCGCTGAAGGTCGAAGGCGTTGAAAATCAGGGCCTGCTGACCGTTGTCGCGATGATGTTCATGGTCGCCTTCGGGGTCAAAGCGGCGGTCTTTCCGCTCTTCTTCTGGCTGCCTGCCGCCTATCACACTCCCAGCTTTTCGGTCTCGGCAGTCTTTGCGGGCCTGCTGACCAAGGTCGGGGTCTATGCGCTGATCCGGATGTTCACGCTGGTCTTTGACCACGACATCGGCTTTACGCATACGGTGCTGTTGTGGGTCGCCTGTCTGACCATGGTGATCGGCGTTCTGGGTGCGGCGGCGCAGTCGGATTTCCGCAAAATCCTGTCGTTCCACATTATCAGCCAGATCGGCTATATGGTGTTGGGCCTCGCGCTGATGACACCGCTGGCACTGGTCGGTGCGGTCTTCTATCTCGTGCACCACATCATCGTGAAAGCGAACCTGTTCCTGATCGCGGGCATCGCCAAACGCCTGACCGGCGGCACCGAGGTTTACCAGATTGGCGGCCTCTATAAGTCAGCGCCACTCCTTGCGATCCTGTTCCTGATCCCTGCCTTTTCACTGGCTGGCTTTCCGCCGCTGTCAGGGTTCTGGGCGAAATACATCATCGTCAAGGCAACACTTGATATCGAAATGTGGTTTGTTGCCTTCATCGCGCTGGCTGTGGGTCTGATGACGATCTATTCGATGACAAAAATATGGGCCGAGGCCTTTTGGAAGAACCATCCCGATGGAATCCAACCCGAGCTGAAGAATCTTGAGCACAAATGGGCGCAGCTTTTGCCCGTCGCAGGCCTTGCCGCACTGACGGTCTTTATCGGGCTCAACCCCGAACCCTTCGTCCAGTTTGCCGAGCGCACAACCGCGCAACTGCTTGATCCGACCGCCTATATCACCACCGTGTTGGGAGAAGTGCGATGAACCTGTTTCTTCTCAACCTGCTGCTGGCGGTCATCTGGGCGTCACTTTGGGGCAGCCTGACCTCGTTCCAGCTGGTCGCAGGTTTTATCGTGGGCTTTGTGACGCTGTGGATCGCGCAGCCGCTTTTCGGCGGGCCAAGCGGATATTACCTGCGCGCCTACCGCATCGTGCGGCTGGTGCTCTATTTCCTCTATGATCTCTGCGTCTCGAGTATCCGTGTCGCCTATGACGTGCTGACGCCCACCGATTACAGCAACCCCAAAATTCTCGAGATGCCACTGGATGTGAAGTCCGACATCGAGATCCTGCTGGTCACCAACCTGATTTCGCTCACCCCCGGCACGCTGTCGCTTGATGTGACACCTGACCGCAAAACACTGATTGTCCATGCAATGTTTGCTGATGACCCTGATGCGGTGATCGCAAGTCTGAAAAACGGCATGGAACGCATGGTCAAAGAGGTATTCGAAGCATGACTTCCGCCGCATTTCTGGATCTCGCGATCTACGCAAGTTTCTTGATGGTGATGCTGTCGCTCGCTATCGCCTTTATCCGTCTGGCCAAAGGTCCCACGCTCGCCGACCGCGTGGTGGCGCTTGATATGATGACCGTGTCGATCATCGCCGTCTGTGGTGTGGTTGTCGTCGGAACCGGAGAGCCTGCATTGCTTGACGTGGCCCTCGTGCTCGCGCTGGTTGGCTTCCTTGCCACCGTCGCACTTGCCCGTTTCGCCGAACGCCGCGATGCCCGCCAAGAGGAGAACGCCAATGATTAATGTCATCATCGGTATTTTCCTTCTGTTGGGCGGTTTCTTTGCCCTCGTCGCTGCAATTGGCGTACTGCGTCTGCCCGATGTGCTGACCCGTATGCATGCTTCGACCAAAGCAGGTGTGCTGGGCAGTAGTCTGATCCTGATCGGCGGTGCGTTCTATCTGGCCCAGACCGAAGTCACCGCACGCGTCATCGCGACGATCATCTTTCTGATGCTTACCTCACCCATCGGTGCGCATATGATCGGGCGCGCCTCAGTGCGGGATCTCAAGGATAAACACGACAAGGTCTAGAGCGACGAAGGGACTTGCGGATACTGTCGTGTGAAGGGCAACATGCACCCAACACGCCGCAAGGAGCCGCCCCATGTCCGACCCGTTCGATTTACTGATCACAGGCGGCCGGATCGTGACACCGGCCGGTGTGGTGACTGGTGATCTTGCCGTGCGCGGGGAAAACATCGCGGCGGTCGGTACACAGCTCGGTCCTGCAAAAACGATCATCGACGCGGCGGGAAAATTCGTCATGCCCGGGGGCATCGACCCGCATGCGCATATCGAGCAAATGTCCGGCATGGGTGTGATGAATGCCGACACTTTCGAGACCGCCACAAGATCCGCAGCCCTTGGCGGCACCACAAGCGTGATCTCTTTCGCGGCGCAGGCGAAAGGCGAGCGGCTGGCCCAGACCGTCGCCGATTACAGCGCCCGCGCTGATCGCGGAGCGATGATCGACTATGCGTTTCATATGACGGTCACTGATACCAGCGTGCCCGCTTTCGCGGATGATCTGGCCGCGCTGATCGGCGCGGGCAACCGCTCCATCAAGGTTTTTACCACCTACAACATCCAACTGTCGGACGCGCAAATCCTGTCCGTGATGTCCCAGGCCCGCGCCCATGGTGCATTGGTCTGTGTTCACGCCGAAACCGATGCCATCATCGCACAGGCGAAATCCGAACTCATTGTCGCAGGCAAGACCGCCCCGCATTTCCACGCAGCCTCACATCCGCGCATGGCCGAGATCGAGGCGGTGGAACGGATCTGCCGCTTTGCCGAATATCTGGGGCAGCCGGTGATGCTCTTTCACATCTCCACCACAGAGGGTGCCGCCGCCGTCAGCAGCGCCCGCGCACGCGGTACGCCGGTCTGGGCCGAAACCTGCCCCCATTACCTGTTCATGAACGAGGACATCCTGCGCCAACCCGGATTGGAGGGCGGAAAATGGATGTGCTCTCCCCCGCAGCGACAAGTCGCGGATCAAGAGGCGCTCTGGTCCGCTCTTCTAGAGGGTGATCTACAAATCGTCTCTTCCGACCACGCGCCTTACCGTTTTGACGCAAGCGGCAAACTCTCGGCCGGACCTGACGCAGGGTTCCACGAGATCGCAAATGGGCTTCCCGGGCTGGAAACCCGCCTGCCACTGATGTTCGACGCGATGGTCAGCCAGGGCCGTGGCGGACCCGCGGCTTTTGCCCGCCTTACCGCCACCGCCGCTGCCGAAATCTATGGCCTGCCCCAAAAGGGCGCTTTGGCTGTCGGCATGCACGCCGATATTACCCTCTGGGACCCTGAAAAGACGGTCACCTACGGCGCGAACGACCTGCATGACAACGTGGGCTACAATCCGTGGGTGGGCCGCACGGTCACCGGCTGGCCCACGGATGTCTGGCTGCGGGGGGCGCGGATTGTGACAGACGGTGCCCTGACAACAACGCCCGGCATGGGGCGCAAGATTGACCGCCCCGCGCTTGCTGTCACGCCAACAGCCCCCCAAAGCTGAGGATCACGCATGCCCCGCCCCGACGCCCCGAACACGCTTGCCATCACCTTTCTCTATTACCGCGACCTGCCCACCGCGATGGCGTTCTACGAAGATATTCTCGGGCTGCCGCTCGCCATTGATCAGGGATGGTGCAAAATCTACCGGATCTGCGCGGGCGCGCATGTGGGGCTGGTCGATGAAAGCCGTGGCATGAACAAATGGCAGGCGGTCAAACCCGTGCAGCTTTGCATCCGTGTGCCCGATGTGGATGCATGGTATGCCTACGCGCAAGAGGAAGATCTTGCCAACCTGTCCGACCTCTTTGTCAATGATGCCTTGGGAATCCGCGCTTTTGTTTTCAACGACCCTGAAGGCTATCAAATCGAAATCCAGTCCGCCACGCGTGAGAGTGCATGACCAGTAAAACCTTGATTGTGATCAATCCCAATTCGTCCCAGACCGTCACGGACGGGATCAAACGCGCACTTGATCCGCTGCGCAAATTCGGAACCCCGATCCGTTGTCTGACACTCGCCGACGGCCCCCCCGGCATCGAAAACCAACGGCAGGCCGATCTGACCATCGCGCCCATGCTGGCACTTGCGGCAGCACAAACCGATGCGGCAGGCTATGTCATCGCCTGTTTCGGAGACCCGGGGCTGCATGCCCTGCGCGATCAAACCGCCCTGCCCGTCGCGGGTATTCAGGAGGCGGCCGTCATGACCGCGCTGACCCTCGGGCAGCGCTTTGGCGTCATCGCCATCCTTCCTGCCTCGATCCCGCGCCACTTGCGCGCCTTTGGCGCGATGGGTGTGCTGGACCGGCTGGCCGGCGACCGCGCCCTTGGCCTCGGGGTGGCCGACCTCGCTGATCCGAACAAGAGCCTTGCGGCCATGATCGCCACCGGCAAACGGCTGCGCGATGAGGACGGGGCGAATGTGCTGATCATGGGCTGCGCGGGCATGGCGCAATACCGCGCAACCCTTGAACATGAAACCGGCCTGCCCGTGGTCGAACCCTGTCAGGCCGCCGCCGCAATGGTGCTGGGCCAGATCGCCCTGATACTTAGCCACAAAGGAAATCGGGATGCTTGATGAAACCGCCAAAGGTGTCTTCACCATTGCCGTGACCCCCTTCAAGCCGGATGGCGCATTGGATTGGGACAGTGTCGACCGGATGGTTGATTTCTACATCGCACAAGGTGCGACGGGGCTGACCATTCTGGGCATGATGGGCGAGGCGGGAAAACTCTCGGCCGAGGAATCAATTGCCGTGGTCAAACGTGTCACAGCGCGCAGCACTGTGCCCATTGTCGTTGGCGTTTCGGCACCGGGATTTGCCGCTATGAAAACACTCTCCGATGCGGCGATGGACCTTGGCGCCGCGGGCGTGATGGTGGCCCCCCCCGGCAATCTTAAGACCGACGACCAGATCCTGACCTATTACCACAACACGGCCGAGACCTTGGGAGATGCACCTTTCGTCTTGCAGGACTTCCCGCTGGTCACCAATGTCGTGATCCCCACCAAAGTCATCCTGCAGGTGGTTGCGGACTGTCCGACCTGCGTGATGCTGAAACACGAGGACTGGCCGGGGCTGGAAAAGATCAGCGCCCTGCGCCGCGCTTCGGACGCAGGCGCGCGGCGGATATCGATCCTGTGCGGCAATGGCGGGCTCTACCTGCTGGAAGAGATGCTGCGCGGGGCGGACGGGGCCATGACTGGCTTTGCCTATCCCGAAATGATGGCGCAGGTGATTGCCGCCCATAGCGCGGGGGATATCGACCGCGCACGCGATATCTTTGACGCCTATATGCCGATGGTGCGTTATGAGGCGCAACCGGGTTTGGGGCTGGCAATCCGGAAATATACGCTGGCGCAGCGCGGGGTCATTGCACATGACACACTGCGCAAACCGGGCGGTGTTCTGACAGCGGAGACGAAAGCCGAAGTCGATGCCTTAGCCGCGCGGCAGGCCGTAAAACTTCAGGCTCTTGGTCTATAGAAATTGGCGCACCCGAGAGGATTCGAACCTCTGGCCTCTGCCTTCGGAGGGCAGCGCTCTATCCAGCTGAGCTACGGGTGCCTAGGGGTTCTATAACGACGCCGATTGTGGGTCGCAACGGCAAAGTCAGGTAAGGTGGATCAAGATCCACCTTACGCGAAAAGATCGTGGCAAAGTTCCAGCGCGTCGATCAGAACATCGACTTCGTCGGTAGTGTTATACATCCCAAACGACGCGCGGCAGGTCGCGCCCACGCCCATGTGTTCCATCAATGGCATCGCACAATGGGTACCGGCACGCACAGCGACACCCTTTTTGTCCAACACGGTCGAGATGTCATGCGCATGCGCCGCGCCTTCCAGCGTGAACGAGAAAATAGCGCCTTTGGTCGCGGATTGCCCCTGCACGCTGAGCCAGTTCAAACCGCCCAACCGGTCGCGGGCATAGTCGCGCAAACCACGTTCATGGGCGGCAATCGCGTCCATGCCGATTTCCATCATGTATTCCAGCGCCACACCAAGCGCGATTGTCTGCACAATCCCCGGCGTGCCTGCTTCAAACTTCATCGGCGGGTCGTTCCATGTGACAGTATCGCGGGTCACATCGCGGATCATGTCGCCACCGCCCATGAAGGGGCGCATTTCAGCCATCCGTTCCTTGCGCACATAGATCGCACCAGACCCGGACGGACCGTAGAGTTTATGGCCCGTCACCGCATAGAAATCGCACCCGATATCCGACACATCCACCGGCATATGCACGGCGGCCTGACTGCCGTCTACCAGCACAGGCACGCCTTTGGCATGGGCACCGGCGGTGATGGTTTTGACGTCAACGACGGTGCCCAGAACATTGGACATATGGGTGATCGCCACCAGCTTGGTCTTGGGGCCGATCGCATCAATCACCTTCTGGGGGTCCAGATCGCCATTGGCGTCCACATCGACCCATTTGATTACCACGCCCTGCCGTTCGCGCAGGAAATGCCACGGCACAATATTGGCGTGGTGCTCCATGATCGAAAGCACGATTTCATCACCCGCCTGCAGATGCGGCATGGCCCAGCCATAGGCCACCATATTGATGCCCTCGGTCGTGCCGGAGTTGATGATGATATCATCTTCGGCGGGTGCATTGAGAAAGCGCGCGATGATCCCGCGCACGCCCTCATAGCGCTCGGTCGACAGGTTGCTGAGGTAATGCAAACCGCGGTGCACATTGGCGTATTCCTCGGCATAGCCGCGGGTGACCGCGTCAATCACCACCTGCGGTTTCTGGGCCGATGCACCGTTGTCGAGATAGACCAGAGGCTTGTTGTTCACCTCACGCGACAGGATCGGAAAATCGGACCGGATTTTATTGATGTCATAGCTCATGCCATACCTCCTGTCGGACCTACGCCCAGAACAGCCAAAATGATGCCCGAGATCAGGGCGGTCCCGATCAGGGCAAGAACGATCGCACCCAGGGCTTTGCCCAGATTGTTGAAGCCGTGCAAGACGTTGATAAAATTCATAAAACACCAGATCAAAGCGCCGAGTGTGAGCAGCCCGAAGATCGACCCGATCGCGGGGCTAATCAGAACCAGTGCGAACTGGATTGCCTCAAGCGTCAGACTGACCGCCTGAAACCACACCACAATCGTCAAGGTGGCCTGCAAGGTGCCTTGGCCGCCGATCATCCGGCCGGCATAGAAAATGCCGTAAACAAACAGGACGAAAAAGATGCCGATGATCGCGAAAAACCCGAAGGGCGACAGTGCAAAACCTTGATCCTGCATCGCCTGCGGCATGGGCGATATCAACTGCAACAACGCCACGAGGATCACGTTCAGTACCGCGACAAGGGCCAGCCCTGTCCAAAGAGCTTGTACAGGTATGTCCATCGCAAGCGCTTTGCGCGCGCTCTCTGACGGCTCCATGATGCTGGTCCAGACGGCACGCATCCAGGTTTGAAAATCAACGGTCATGAATGGCTTTCCGCCTCGCGCAAGGATTGTATCCAGATGAAAACAAAGGCAATTGCCCCGATTGCACCGACAAGAACCTCCTGTGTGCCATGCCCAATCAGGCCGCGCACCAGACCGTAAAACAAAAACATCGGCGTTGTCGCCAGCATGGTCCAGAACAGAGCTAAGCGCGCCCCGAACCAAGACCCCTTCCCGCCCAGCACCTTCGCCACAAGATGCGACAGCGCCGCGATCCCGTACATCATCAAAGGCAGGATGATGACCGACCCGAAGAAAGTATAGGTCATCATCCCCTCAAAGTTCATGTCAGGCGGAAACGGTGAGGGTTCAAACCCTTCCGCCACCCGACGCAAACGGGGCCACTGCGCCACAAAGATCAGAAAGCAACTGACCATCAGATACATGATGACCCTGTCTTCGCGCCGCCCTTGATCCAGCAACTCGCGCATCACGGCGCGCGGCCTGCGCCACGTCCGCATGATGTCGTTTGTGACAGGCATTACCGGTGCCGCGCCAGCCAGCCTTCAAGCCGGTCGCGCAAGTCTTCTGCCAGGGTCTCGTCCTCGATTTCTTCCAGTGCCTCGGCCAGAAACGACAGGGTCAGCAGATTGCGTGCCTCGTCATGGGGCACACCGCGCGAGCGGAGATAAAACAGGGCCGTTTCATCAATCGCCCCCGAGGTGGAGCCATGCGAACAGGCCACATCATCGGCGTATATCTCAAGCTCCGGCTTGGCGAGGAACTGGCTGTCATCATCGAGCAGAAGCGACTGGCTGATCTGGTAGCCATCGGTCTTTTGCGCGCCTTCCTTGACCAGAATCTTACCCTGAAAGACGCCCGTCGCACCGTTGCGCAGCACCTTTTTGAACACCTGACGGCTTTCACCGTTCAACGCGTCATGGGTGATGAAGACGGTGTCATCGTGATGGAAATCCTTGCCGTCACCGACACAGACACCCGCCACATGGGCGACAGCATCATCGCCGACAAGCTCAAGCACACATTCGTTGCGCGTCAGCACACCGTTGAAGGTGAGTGTGAAGGACTTAAACACAGAATCCGCAGCAATCCTTGCAAAACAATGCGTTACGGCACGACGTTCATGATCGCGGCCTTGTGCGCGGACATGGTTGAACTTGCCGCCCTCGGCCACTTCCACTTCCAGCAGCTTGGAGAACCGCGCCGCTGCAGGGCCGGTTTCCAGCAAGGTCATCTCGGCCCCCGCCTCGACCTTCACCACATTGTGCAGGATCGCGTCAGAGGTGGTATCACCATGAAGGTAGATAAAGTTGACGGGTTTCGTCGCCTTTCCTGTCACACGGATCACAACGCCATCGGTGGCAAGGGCCGTGTTCAGCGCCGCCAAGGGCCGCGCCACAGGTTTCTGACCGCGCGCTTCGAGAACACCGTAAATGTCTTTGGCCCAGTGGATGTCTGTCGCCATGGCAGCAGACAGCCGTTCGATCTCAAGGCCTGTCGCCTCCAGATCGTCAGACGCATCCGCATCGAACACACCGTCCACAAAAACGATCTTTACGCGGTCAACCGTGTCAAAAAGCGGCGCCTCATCGCTTGCGAAGAGCGCGGCCTCTGGCGCATCTACCGCGGTCAAGGATGTCGGATCGGTATATTTCCAGTATTCGTCACGCTTGGTCGGCAGACCCATCTGGCGCACGCGCGCCAAGGCATCGGCCCGCGCGGCATTTGCCCAGGCAGCCCCCTGCGGCAGGTCGACATCGGCCAATCGGGCCTCTGTTGTATCAATTTTCAACTGTGCCAGTGCCATTAGGCCACCTCGGACAGAATGTCGGCGTAACCGTTGTTTTCAACCTCGAGCGCAAGCTCGGGGCCACCGGATTTGATGATCCGGCCATTTGCCATGATGTGCACGATATCCGGCTGGATATGATCCAGCAGACGCTGGTAGTGGGTGATCACAAGGAACGACCGCCCCTCGGACCGCAGTGCATTCACGCCATCGGCAACCAGCTTCATAGCATCAACGTCAAGACCGGAATCTGTCTCATCCAGAATGCACATCTTGGGCTCAAGCATGGCCATTTGCAGGATTTCATTGCGCTTTTTCTCACCACCGGAGAAGCCGACATTGACCGGACGCTTCAGCATCTCTGCGTCGATCTTCAGGCTCTTGGCCTTTTCGCGGACCTCTTTGAGGAAATCTGCGGCGCTCAACTCGTCCTCGCCGCGCGCTTTGCGCTGTGCGTTCACAGCCGTGCGCAGGAAGGTCATATTGCCGACACCCGGAATTTCCACTGGGTACTGGAACGCAAGGAACAGGCCCAAGGCCGCGCGCTCTTCAGGTTCCATATCCAGCAGGTCTTCGCCGTCCAACGTGGCGGATCCACCGGTGACCTCATAGCCGTCCTTGCCCGAGAGCACATAGGACAGGGTCGATTTGCCGGACCCGTTCGGGCCCATGATCGCATGCACGGTTCCCGGTGCGATCGACAGGTCCACGCCTTTCAGGATCTGCTTGTCTTCTTCTTCCAGTTTGACCTCTAGGCCTTTGATTTCCAGCATTTTATTCTCCTGAAGATGATTGTGTTACGCCAACGCGCATGGCCCCGCGCCGGACCAAGCCGCGCAGGGTTTTCGCATTGCGATAGAGTGGGTTTACAGGCCGAAAACGGTCCCGCGATACACAACGGAATGTTGTGTTGTGACTTCCATGATCTGATCCACGTATTCTGCGGTATAGATCATCGCCATGGGTTCGGGCCAGCGCCAGATCAGGTTGTGCCCTGCGGTCAGCATCACTGCGATACCCGCGACCTGCGCGAACCGCTCCACCACCTTGCGCCGGTCCAGAATTGCCGAAAACAGCACCATCGCCCAGAACGCGATGAACAGTTCCAGATAGAACACCACATCGCTTTGCTCGAGCAGGCCAAAATAGCGGATCCGCAGCACTTGCGCGAAGAGCAACGCCAGCGCCCCGATGATCATCGAGACGATAAACTTGCCCAAGAAGGATGGTTCCTGCGGCTTCGCGATCTTTTCGCGTGTAACGCGCTTGGGGATGTGCATCCCCAGGTCGGGGTCGTAGTACGACTTGTTGCGCGGGTTCTTGATCTTCTTCACCCGCGCATTGAAATCGTTGATATCGTACTTCCGCGTCGCCATAGGCCGCTGCCCCACCAAAATATTGCTCAATCCCTAATGGCATTGAACTGGGGCAAGAAATTGGCCGCAGCGTGACAAGGTCACGACAGTTATGTTGACGCAGGCGAAGCATATTCAGCCGACAGACCCTTCCAGCGAGATCGCCACAAGTGCCTGCGCCTCCATCGCGAATTCCATGGGCAGCGCTTGCAGCACTTCCTTACAGAACCCGTTCACGACGAGCGCGACCGCCTCTTCCTCGTCCATTCCGCGCGAACGGCAATAGAACAGCTGGTCATCATCCACCTTGGATGTGGTGGCCTCATGCTCGACCCGGGACGAGTTATTCTTGACCTCGATATAAGGGACAGTATGCGCCCCGCATTTATCGCCAATCAAAAGGCTGTCGCACTGGGTATAGTTGCGCGATTTCGTGGCCTTGGGGTGCATCGACACCAGACCACGATAGGTGTTCTGTGCCTTGCCCGCACTGATGCCTTTGGACACGATGCGCGACTTGGTATTTTTGCCCAAGTGGATCATCTTGGTGCCGGTATCGGCCTGCTGCATGTTGTTGGCAATCGCGATGGAATAGAACTCACCCTGGCTGTCATCGCCACGCAGAATGCAGCTTGGATACTTCCATGTGACGGCAGAGCCCGTTTCGACCTGCGTCCACATGACCTTGGATCGGTCGCCGCGGCAATCGGCGCGCTTGGTCACAAAGTTATAGATGCCGCCAACACCGTTCTCATCACCGGGGTACCAGTTCTGTACGGTGGAATATTTCACCTCGGCATCTTCTTCGACGATAATTTCCACCACTGCCGCGTGAAGCTGGGCCACATCACGCTTGGGCGCAGTACAGCCCTCAAGATAGGACACGTAAGAGCCTTTATCTGCGATGATCAAGGTGCGCTCGAACTGGCCGGTGTTTTCAGCATTGATACGGAAATAGGTCGAAAGCTCCATTGGGCAGCGCACACCAGGTGGGATGTACACAAAGGAACCATCTGAAAACACAGCGGAATTCAGCGTGGCGTAAAAGTTGTCCGACGGCGGCACCACGGTGCCAAGGTATTTCTTCACAAGCTCAGGGTGCTTTTCAATCGCCTCGGAGATCGAGCAGAAGATCACCCCCGCCTTTTCCAGTTCCTTTTGGAAGGTCGTGCCGACGGACACGGAATCAAAAACCGCATCCACAGCCACTTTGCGGCCTTCGGCAGGCGCATCTTCCGCTCCTTCAACACCGGCAAGGATCATCTGTTCTTTCAGCGGAATACCCAGCTTTTCGTAAGTGGCCAACAGCTTGGGATCGACATCATCCAGCGATTTCGGCTTCTCTTCCATGCTTTTAGGGCGCGCATAGTAATAGATATCCTGAAAATCGATGTCAGGATAGTTCACCATCGCCCACGTCGGCTCGTCCATCTTTTCCCAACGGGCGAACGCGGACAGACGCCACTCGGTCATCCACTCGGGCTCTTTGTTCTTGCTTGAGATCAGGCGCACGATATCGGGGTTTACGCCTTTAGGGGCGTAATCCATCTCGATCTCGGTGTTCCAGCCGTATTTGTAGTTGCCAGAGAGTTCCTTGACCGCATCCACGGTCTCCTGATCAACGCCTTCTTTGACCTCTACGGTATCCAAAGCTGTCATCTTTTCATCCTCTCAAGCGGCCCTGCGCCGCGCCCGTTTTTCGTTCCAGGCCTGCGCAAAGCGCAAAACCTCATCCTCAGTTGTCTCGATGCCCAGTGACACGCGGATTGCGCTTGATGCCACCTCATCGTCCAGTCCCAGCGCCTGCAGCACCCGGCTCGTCTTGACCTTGCCACTCGAACAGGCCGAGCCCGCCGAGACAGCAAATCCTGCCAGATCCATCGCCATCACCTGCGTTTCACCCTTCCAGCCAGGAGAGGCAAAACAGCTTGTGTTCGGCAAGCGCTGCGACCCTTTCCCGACAAAAATAGTGCTCTTTTCAGATGCCTCAATGGCTGTTTCTAGAATATTTCTAAGTTTGGCAACCCGCTCCCATTTTCCAGCCGCCAGATCGGCCTGTGCCGCCACCGCAGCAGCACCCATTCCGGCAATCGCCACGACGTTCTCGGTGCCGGACCGGCGGCCCATTTCCTGCCCGCCACCCTTGATTTGTGCTGCGATATCTGTGCCTTGCGGGAAGATCAACGCACCAACGCCTTTGGGGCCACCAAATTTATGCGCCGACAGGAAGACCATCTGCACACCGGACCACGAAAAAGCGAAAGGCACTTTGCCAAACCCTTGGGTAATGTCACTCACAGCCAATCCTTGCGGCAAATCCTGCACAATACCGGTTTCCGAATTCGCCAGTTGCACGGTCGATCCGGCCGGATCATCCACCTGCACAGCGCCATCCACAACGGCCAGACAAGGATCAACCCAGGCATGCACCGCGTCATGTTCAATGGGGGCGGCCTTCAATCCGCGCCCCGCCAATGCCAGTGCCGCAGCTTCCGTCGCGCCCGATGTAAAGACCACATCCGCACCCGATGCACCCACAGCTTCGGCAATCTGCTGCCGTGCGGTTTCAACAACCCCTTTGGCTGCGCGCCCTTCGGCATGGACAGACGACGGATTGCCAACCACATCCATGGCCGCCAGCATCGCGGTCCGCGCCTCGGCCCGCAACGGGGTTGTCGCATTGTGATCCAGATAGGTTCTCATCTCATCATCTTGCCTAAAATACTCCGGGGGAGCGCGGAACGCGTGGGGGCGGAGCCCCCTTAAGTCTCTTCATCAACAACTTCGAACAACGCCGGTACAGCAGGACAAGGGGCAAGCTCGTTGCTGACCACATCGGACAGGCGGGCCTGGTGCAGGAACACATAGACATGCGCGCTCAGCCCCTCCCACAAGCGGTTCGTCATGGATTGCGCCCGCGATCCAGACGCCCCGCCAGAGGCTCCCGCCCCTTTGTGCATTGCGGACACGGTTTCATCCACCGCACCCAGAATTTCGACCACGCGAATATCCGACGCAGGCCGCGCAAGGCGGTACCCGCCCCCCGGTCCACGCACAGAATCAACCAGTCCTGCGCGGCGCAACTTGACAAAAAGCTGCTCCAGATAGGGCAGTGAAATGTCCTGACGTTTGGAAATCTCGGTCAGATTGACCAGGGCATTTTCGGGCTGCAACGCCAAATCCGCCAAAGCAACCATCGCATAGCGGCCCTTCGTGCTTAATTTCATTGGCTTTCCCCAGATAAACAGGCGCAATTACATTGACGACGCAGGCTCGCGTCATTAGGTCACTTTGACCACGACAACATGGGCCCGCGCCCGAGTTTAGAATCTTTCTAAGGTGTCTGAGCATTTTCGTCAAGAATGTGAAGGCACCGACAGCAGCAACGGAAATACCATGCCCGAAGTCATTTTTCCTGGTCCAGAAGGTCGCCTTGAGGGGCGCTATCACCCGCAAAAAGACCGGGACGCACCCATCGCGATCGTTCTTCACCCGCATCCGCAGTTTGGCGGAACGATGAACAACCGCGTCGTCTATAACCTGCACTATGCGTTCTACAACATGGGCTTTACGGTCCTGCGGTTTAACTTCCGCGGCGTCGGGCGCTCTCAGGGCGAATACGATCAAGGCGTGGGTGAACTCTCTGATGCGGCCTCCGCGCTGGATTATCTGCAGTCCATGAACAACAACGCCAAACATTGCTGGGTGGCAGGTTTCTCTTTCGGGGCATGGATCGGCATGCAGCTTTTGATGCGCCGCCCCGAGATCACGGGTTTCATCTCGGTGAGCCCGCCTGCAAATATGTATGACTTCAGCTTCCTCGCCCCCTGCCCGTCTTCCGGCCTGATCATCAACGGCTCGAACGACCGTGTGGCCCCGCCTGCCGATACGGTGAACCTTGTAAACAAATTGCACGAGCAAAAGGGCATCACGGTCACCCACGACGTGATGGAAGGTGCAGGGCACTTCTTTGAAGACCCTCACATGGACCCGATGATCGACACTGTGCGCTCTTATGTGCGCCGCCGTCTGACAGAGAACACACGCTAGCCATGGCCGATAGCTATCTTGAACGCGTTGCCGGTGAAATCGCCGATCTTGCTCTCGAAGATGCAAGGACCAACGGGGATGAAAACATCGTTGATGTTATCGGTGAAATCCTCGGCTCGTCTTCGCAAACCTTGCAAGAGGCTTTTCTGACCGCAGTGCGCGTCCGGCGCGCCGAAGCACGTGCGCGCAAGCTTCTGGCGGAACGTGCGGGCAAACCCACGCGGGTGAAATCGCGGCTTTTGGCGGATGACGACAAACCCCGTTCATCATCAGAGTCGATCGCAATGGGCGGCGCCACAACGCAGGCCCCTGCGGAAGAAACACCGGCGGCTACAGAGTCAGAAGAAGATGCTGCATTTGCGGATGTCCTGAGCTCGCTTGATGAATTCCTTCAATCAGACGACACCGATACTGACGCCCCGCAACCGGGCATTCAGCCTTCGCGCCCCTCGCGCGGCTAGATCCGGCCATGTCGCGCATTGATGCACAGCTGGCCTTTTTGATCGAAGCCGACAAACTCAAGACCGTCCTGCGGGGCACGACACTCTGCGATGGTGCGCGCCGTGAAAATTCAGGCGAACACAGCTGGCATATTGCACTTTACGCGCTGGTGATGGCCGAACACGCCAATCGTCCTGTGAATATCGACCGCGTGATCAAGATGCTGCTGATCCACGATATTGTGGAAATTGATGCTGGCGATAATCCCATTCACGGCGATCATGATCCGGCGGAGCAAGACATCATCGAAAAGGCCGCTGCCGACCGCATCTTTGGCCTGCTGCCTGCAGATCAGGCCCAAAGCCTCCGTGCGCTTTGGGACGAATTCGAAGCGGCCGAAACCGACGATGCCATCTTTGCCAAATCCATCGACCGTGTGCAGCCGGTGATCTCCAATCTGGAGACAGGTGGCGGCACATGGCCCGCATACAACGTCACCGCCGCGCAACTGCAATCCCGCGTCGGCGTCAAGGTTGAACGCGGCGCACCGGCGATCTGGTCTGCCCTCAGAACGCGCATTGATGCGTGGTTTGCCCAACACACAGGCTGATGCACAGACGCCGCAGTCGCCGATTTCCCCCTATACAAACAACCAACACAGGCGTAGGGCGCAGGTCTAACGCCCATGAAAGCACTTTTTATATGATCACGACCCTCGCCGACGCCCTTGCCAAACAGGGCTATACCGACCTCACCCCCGTCCAGGAGGCCGTGACCGATGACGCACTCGTCGGTCAGGACCTTCTTGTATCGGCGCAAACGGGGTCCGGTAAAACAGTCGGCTTCGGGCTTGCCATTGGCCCGACCATCCTGAACGAAGAGGGCCAGTTCGGCCCGATGAGTGCGCCAGTGGCGCTGATCATCGCGCCCACGCGCGAATTGGCGTTGCAGGTCAAACGCGAATTGCAGTGGCTTTACGCTGGTGCCGGTGCAACGCTGGCCTCTTGTGTCGGTGGCATGGATTTCCGCGACGAACGCCGCCACCTTGAGCGCGGCGCGCATATCGTCGTCGCAACCCCCGGCCGTCTGCGTGACCATATCATGCGCGGCACGATTGACCTGTCCGAGATCAAGGCCGTCGTGCTGGATGAAGCGGACGAGATGCTTGATCTGGGGTTCCGTGAAGACCTCGAATTTATCCTCGAACAAGCCCCGAACACCCGCCGCACCCTGATGTTTTCTGCCACCGTCCCGCCGATGATTGCGACACTGGCCAAATCCTATCAGCGTGATGCCGTCCGGATTGCGACGACCAGCAAGGAAAGCCAGCACGCCGATATCGAATACCGCGCATTGACCGTTGCCAACCACGACATCGACGCCGCCATCGTCAACGTGCTGCGCTACTACGATGCGCCCAATTCCATCGTCTTCTGCAACACACGCGCGATGGTCACACGCCTGACCACGCGCCTGTCGAACCGTGGCTTCTCTGTAGTGGCCCTCTCCGGTGAACTCACGCAATCCGAACGCTCCAACGCGCTGCAAGCCATGCGTGACGGGCGTGCCAAAGTCTGTGTGGCCACTGATGTGGCCGCACGCGGCATTGACCTGCCTAACCTCGAACTGGTGATCCACGCCGAACTGCCAACAAACGCCGAAACGCTACTGCACCGCTCGGGCCGGACAGGCCGCGCGGGCCGCAAAGGCATCTCTGCGCTGATCGTGCCTGCCAAGATGAAACGGCGCGGTGAAAACCTGCTGAAATGGGGCAAACTGACCGCAACTTGGGCGCTGCCGCCCTCCGCCGAAGAGGTTGCGGCCAAAGACGAAGAGCGTCTACTGACCGATCCGGTCTGGTCCGAGGGTTTCACCGAAGAAGAAATCACATTCGCCGCACGTCTGCTGGAACAGCATGCGCCCGAAAAAATCGCCGCGGCCTACCTGCGCCTTTATGCGGGCAAGCAATCGGCGCCGGAATTCATTTCCGAATACAAAGACGGCCCCGCCGCCAAGGAACGCGCTCCGCGCGAGGTGAAATCCTTTGGCCCTTCCAAATGGTTCAGCGTTGATATCGGGCGCGAAGGCAAGGCCGAGGCGCGCTGGCTCTTGCCGATGATCTGCAAGGCCGGCGGGATCACCAAAAACGAAATCGGCGCGATCCGCATCCAGCCCAACGAGACCTTTGTCGAGATCTCAGCCCCCGCGGTGCCCGGTCTTCTGGACAGCGTCGGCAGCGATATGAAGCTGGAAAACCAGGCCACGCTGACCGCCTTGGATGGTGCCCCGCAACTGGGCGAACGCGGTCCGCGCAAAACCAAGCGTGACTATGACGACGGCCCGAAACGCGCACCCAAGCGCGATTTTGGCGACAAGCCCAAGCGCGACCAAGGCGATAAACCCAAGCGCCACGCCCCGCGCGATCAGGCGGCCCCGCCACCCTCGCAGCAAGATCACGTGCCTGCAATCCAACCGGTCCCCGGCGCCGCCGACGACCACAAAGCGCGCAAACCGCGCCATAAACCCGAGCGCCGTGACCACGGTGAGGCACTGACCGAGAAGCGCAGCAAACCACCCTACAAGGGCAAATCGGACGGCAAAAAACCGACCGGTAAAGGCAAACCGCCATACAACGCAGACAGCAAACCGCGCAAACCGGGCGCAGGCAAGCCTACAGGCAAACCCGCGGGCAATGCCAAGGATACATCCAAACGCTTTGTCCCGCCGGGCGGAAAAGCCAAGCCGCGCAAGGGCTTAGGCAAAGGCGGCGGTGCCGCACCTCGGCGCGGGAAATCCTAAAACCCGCACAATTGGTCACATTTATGTCACGCCAACCCCATCTTGTGGGCACAGCAGACTAGTCCAATGACAACACCATTCCTTATCATAAATCCCACGAGCAAGCTAAAGGACCAGCAAAATGGCCACAGCAACACCAAAGACAACTTCGCCCGCGCCGGCGCCAAAACCAGCACCGATGGCACCGCAGCAACAGGGCAAACCGACAGCGCCCGTCTATACCGATTACGCGAGTATCTAGCCGTTCACGTGCGCCAATGGCCGGTGAGGCCACGACCAGACCGATCGCCCTCCCCGATCAGCCGTCTGGAACCTCACTGGCCCTTTTTTCGTGGTATGGCTAAGATCGCGACATGGCAGAGCTGACTTCTATCAGGAATATCGGACCTGCGTTTGCGGCGTCTTTGAAAGCTGTGGGGATCACCACAGCAGAAGAATTGCGTGCGCTTGGCGCAGATGCAGCCTACACAAAGATGCTGGAAGGCGGATCCCGCCCCCATTTCATCGGCTATTACGTGCTGCATATGGCGCTGCAAGGACGGCCCTGGAATGACTGCAAGGGCGAAGAGAAAAAGGCGCTGCGTAAGCAGTTTGACCAGATCAAAGCGGGCAGCTTTGATGAAGACCGCTCGGAACTGGAACGGTTTCTGAACCAGATTGGCGTGGTGGCCGTGGCCAAGGAATAACATCCGGGATCCCCCTACTTTCCCCTCGCGCGTTCCGGCCTTCCTGTTACTGTGCCACGATAACTCAATATGTCAGAGGCCGGAAATGTCGCGGGTCGTGGTCTTCGCTCTCTATTTTTCGGCTATCTTCCTGCAAGCAGGGGCTTACGGGCTAACCTTTATGTTGCCGCGCCTCTTTGACAGTTTCGGGGCCAATGAAAAGGTCGTCGGCGCGATGCTGGCGCTGACGGCGATTTCTACCATCGTCACGGTCTATTTCTCGGGGCATCTGTCCGATCTCTTCGGGCGCTTGCGCACCTTGGGCGGAGCCTGTCTCGCGATTGCGCTCTCGCTCTATCTGTATGCCATCATTGACACGGTCGGCATCGGCCTGATCAGCGCAAGCCTGCTCCTGGGCTTTGGGTGGGGGCTGACCTACTCGCTCGGCCCCATCGTTCTCACAAGGCTGGTGGTGGCAAATGAGCGGACCCGCTTCTTTACACTGCTGTCGCTTTTCGTGATGGCCGGTTTCGGCCTTGCACCTGTTCTTGCCGCCGCACTTGAGGGCGCAGGCTATTCCGTGCGAGATGCCTTCACCCTCACTGCCATTGCCTGCCTTGTCAGCACGGCCCTGTTCTTTGGCCTCAACGGGGCCGTCAAAACCCATGCGGTCACGCCCATTGCCGAGGTCCCCTCGCGCATCACCTTGGCGGCCCTGCGCGGTGTGGCGCGCTCATCTGCTCTCTTGCCGGTGGCGATGGTCTGTCTGGGGGCGAGCGTCTTTGCAGGTATGGCCAATTTCCAGACCGTTTTCGCCGATGCGCGCGGGCTTGATTACGCGCAATTCTTCCTGACCTACACCACAACGGTGGTTTTGGGGCGGATGATCCTTGCGCGCTATAAGGGGGGCGAGAACACGTATCGCACCATCGCGGTGCTGCAATATATCATGGGTGCCAGCGTGGTGCTGTTCATCTTCAGCGGGGCCAGCCTGCCCGCCTATCTGCTCGTCGCTTTCCTTTTCGGGGTCGGCTACGGCATGTCCTATCCGCTGCTGGTCAGCATGGCCGCACAGGATGCTGATGACGGTCTTGGCGCGCAGACGCTGCAACTATTCGCACTGACCTATTTTATCGGGATTTTCGGCTTTCCCCTGATCGCAGGCTGGATGATCGTCGAGGTCGGGACCACCGCACTGTTGATCCTCACGGCCATGCTCGCGATCATCGAGGCCACGCTGGCACTGCGCCGTGCGCAAAGAAAAAACCGCCCGCACCAATCAGGAGCGGACGGTTCTGTTGCTTGACCCGTAGGTCGGGGCCTGCCCAGACTTAACCGACCAGTTCGAGACCGGAGAAGAAGAACGCGATTTCTTCTGCCGCTGTCTCAGGCGCGTCTGAACCGTGGACCGAGTTTTCGCCGATGGACAGCGCGAATTCCTTGCGGATCGTGCCGGGTGCTGCGTCTGCGGGGTTTGTGGCACCCATGACTTCGCGGTTCTTTGCAATCGCGTCTTCGCCTTCGAGAACTTGTACAACGATCGGCTCGGAGATCATGAATTCGCACAGCTCGCCAAAGAACGGACGCTCGGAGTGCACACCGTAGAACTGCTGCGCCTGTGCCAGTGTCAGCTGGATGCGCTTGGATGCGACAACGCGCAGGCCTGCTTCTTCGAATTTTGCGGTGATTGCACCGGTCAGGTTACGCTTGGTGGCGTCAGGTTTGATGATGGAAAAAGTACGCTGGATAGCCATGTGAGCCTCTTGATGATTTACGCGGCGGATGCCGCGGTGAAATGATGGCTGCGCCCTACCATGCGCGTCCGACCATGAAAAGGCGTGAATTGCGCCACCCCCCGCGACCCGCTAGCGTGGATGCATGTGGACCCTCATGAAACACCCCGTCTTTGGCCGGCTCTTCGGGGCGCAGGTGGTCGCATTGTTGGGCACGGGGCTTTTGACGGTGGCCCTTGGTCTGTTGGCGTTTGATCTCGCGGGGGCCGCCGCAGGTGCTGTGCTGGGCACGGCCTATGCGATCAAGATGGTGGCCTATGTGGGCCTGTCCCCGGTTGCCGGCGCTCTGGTCGCAAACCTGCCGCGCAAGCCTGTGTTGATCATGGCAGATCTTGTGCGTGCCGCGGTTGCCCTTTCCCTGCCCTTTATCAGCGAGGTCTGGCAGATTTATCTCGCCATTTTCCTGCTGCAAACCGCATCGGCGACGTTCACGCCCGCGTATCAGGCGACAATCCCTGATGTTTTGGAGGATGAGGACGACTATGCCCGCGCGCTCTCGCTCTCACGGCTGGCATACGATCTGGAAAACCTGATCAGCCCCGCTTTGGCAGGTCTCCTCTTGCTGATGATCAGCTATCACTGGCTTTTTGGCGGCACCGTGATCGGTTTTGCCTTTTCGGCCTTCCTGATCTGGGGCACGCTGCTTCCTGCCCGTCAACGGGCCAAAGACCGCCCCTTCCGTGCGCGCCTGACGCGCGGCGTGCGGATTTATCTGGCCACCCCCCGCCTGCGCGGCTTGCTGGCGCTTACGCTGACCGCCGCTGCCGCAAGCGCCTTTGTGATTGTGAATACCGTGGTCGTCGTGCGCAGCGGCTTTGGCGGGACCGACGGCGATGTGGCGATTGCGCTGGCGGCCTTTGGCGGCGGCTCCATGATCGCGGCGCTGGCGCTGCCAGCCATGCTCAAACGCCTCAGTGATCGTCCTGTCATGCTGACCGGCGCCGCTCTTCTCACGGTGCTTATGGCACTCCAGGCCTTCATCACCGTCACCTGGCCCGTGTTCCTCGCACTCTGGGCGCTTCTCGGCCTCGGGTATTCCGCCACGCTCACGCCCCAGGGCAAACTCTTGCGCCGCTCGGCCCATGCCGAGGACCGCCAGGCAATGTTTACCGCGCAATTCGCGCTGTCGCATGTGTGCTGGCTCTTTACCTATCCGCTGGCGGGGAACGCGATGACAGCCTGGGGGATGGGGCCGACCTTGGGTATTCTGGCCGTCGTCGGAGCCATCGGGCTGACCGCTGCCCTGCGCCTTTGGCCCGTGGGCGATCCGGTGATCGTCACCCACAGCCATGACGACCTGCCCGACAATCACCCCCATCTTGCAGGCGGCGGTCACAGGCACGCCCATGCTTTGGTGATTGACGACGAACACCACGCATGGCCAACACAGGGCTAGGCAGGCTTCCTTTTCCGTTCGGGCAGAAACTCCAGCACACCTGCAATCAAGACCAAACTGCCGCCGATCCATTCGGCTGGCGACAACACTTCACCGGCAATCACCGAGGCCGAGGCCACACTGACCAGCACCTCCGAGATCATCAAAATCCCCACGCGCGCCGGTTCCAGCTTCGTCGTGGCCCAGAGCAGGCCCACAATTGACAGCGCCCACCACAAGGTTGCAGAGAATACCACCCAAAAGGCAACGGCGCCCGGCTGTGGCAATGCCGCGATATCCGGCAAAGGGGCCACGAGCGGCGCCAGAATCAGCCCGCCTCCCAAAGCCCCCACGGCAAACAGGAACGTGCTTTCCGCAGGTCCCGCCGTGGCCTTCACCTTGATCCCGATCGAGGCCACGGCCCATAAAAATCCGCTTGTCAGGCCAAGCCATTCGCCAAGCCCGCGGGGCACCGGCAGCTCACCATCCCCGCCCAACATTAACACAAGCCCTGCAATGCCTGCCAGAAGCGCGGCAATCCGGGGCCCCGTGATCGGCCAACCCATCAGGTATCGCCCGATGAGCGTGCTCCAGATCGGGGTGAGATAGAACAGGATCACAATAATCGCCACGCGCCCGTAGAGCAGGCCCAGCGAGTAAAACATCAGCGAACAGCCGCCCAAGACCAGCGAGGCAACAGCCATGGGGTGCGAACCCATAAGCCGATGGCGCCCGCGCCACCCCCAAGGGGCCATGACCATCACAGCCACGACCATGATCGCCACAGTACCCCAAGGCCCCGTCAGCCCCAGCGCATCAATCTGGCGTAACGGCAGCCAGTAAAACCCCCAAAGCATGCCGAAACCCACAATGGTGAGACTGGCCAGAAAGATCGTGCGCGGCGTATCCATACCCACCGCTTAGCAACCTGCCCCTCATGGCACCAGCCACAACAATCGCAGGGCTACAGAAAACGGGTGATTGACCCCGCCCAGACGATCAATCATAGCGCGCATATGCTCAAGATTTCAGATATCACTTATTCCGTCGAAGGCCGCACGCTGGTCGAACACGCAACCGTCACCATCCCTGCCGGCCATAAGGTCGGGCTTGTGGGGCGCAATGGCTCGGGCAAGACCACGCTGTTTCGGGTGATCCGCGGCGAAATGGTGCTTGATACCGGCAGTGTCAGTATCCCCAAAGGCTGGAAGATCGGCGGCGTCAGCCAGGAAGTGCCCGGCAACGAGGTGTCGTTGATCAACACCGTCTTGCGCGCCGATACCGAACGCGAGGCGCTTTTGGCCGAGGCCGAGACCGCCACAGACCCCGCGCGTATTGCCGAAGTGCAGACACGTCTGGCAGATATCGAGGCATGGTCCGCCGAGGCGCGCGCCGCCACCATCCTGCGTGGTCTGGGCTTTACCCATGAAGAGCAACAGATGCCCTGTTCCGCTTTTTCGGGCGGGTGGCGGATGCGTGTGGCATTGGCCGCAGTGCTGTTTTCCGAACCCGATCTGTTGCTGCTCGACGAGCCGACAAACTATCTCGACCTTGAAGGCGCGCTCTGGCTCGAAGCCTATCTTGTCAAATACCCCCACACCGTGCTGATCGTCAGCCACGACCGTGAACTCCTGAACCGGTCGGTCGGCGGCATCCTGCACCTCGAAGACAAGGGGCTGATCTATTATACCGGCCCCTATGACACCTTCGCGCGCCAACGCGCCGCCAACCGCGCGGTGCAGGCTGCGGCTGCGAAAAAGCAGGACGCGCAACGCGCGCATTTGCAGGCCTTTGTTGACCGTTTCAAGGCAAAAGCCTCAAAGGCCAAACAGGCACAATCGCGCGTGAAGATGCTCGAAAAGATGGAAACGATCCGCGCGCCCGAAGATGCGGCACGCACGGTCTTTACCTTCCCCGAGCCGGAAGAACTCTCGCCACCGATCATTGCCACCGAAGGGGCGGCTGTGGGCTATGGCAACCACATCGTGCTGCATGACCTGAACCTGCGGATTGATCAGGACGACCGGATCGCCCTTCTGGGGCGCAACGGTGAAGGTAAATCAACCCTGTCGAAAATGCTCTCGGACCGCCTGCCGCTGGCACGCGGGAAAATGGTGACCTCGAACAAATTGCGCATCGGCTTTTTCGCCCAGCATCAGGTGGATGAGCTGCGGATCGAGGAAACCCCGCTCGACCACCTCTTCCGCGAACGCCCCAATGAAGGCCAGGCCAAGCTGCGCGCCCGCCTTGCCGGATTCGGACTGGGCGCCGATCAGGCCGATACCGCAGTGGGCCGTCTGTCCGGTGGGCAAAAGGCACGTCTGTCGCTTTTGCTGGCCACCCTGCCCGCACCACACCTTCTGATCCTCGACGAGCCCACCAACCACCTTGATATCGAAAGCCGCGAAGCGCTGGTTGAGGCTCTGACCGCCTATTCCGGTGCGGTGATCCTTGTCAGCCACGACATGCACCTTTTGTCCATGGTGGCCGACCGTCTGTGGCTTGTGAAAGACGGTCATGTCACAACTTACGATGACGACCTGAACGCCTATCGCAAAATGCTGCTGACGCCGGAAAAGCCCCGTGAAAAGGAAAAACCCGCCCCCGTCAAAGCGCCGAAACCCTCGCGCGAAGCGATTGCCGCGTTGCGCAAAGAGGTGCGCAACAACGAAGAGAGGGTCAAGAAAATCAACGACATGCGTGACAAACTCGCCAAGAAACTGGCCGATCCGGTCCTCTACGAGGATGGCAAGGCGGGCGAGCTTGCCACATGGAACAAGAAATACGCGGAAGTGATGGACGGTCTGGACCGCGCCGAAACCATGTGGATGGCATCGCTCGAGAAACTCGAAAAAGCCGAGAAAAGCTGATCCCAGACTTTCTGCGTCCCCTCAAACTTCCGCCGGAGGCAATCCTGCCCTTGCCACCGCGCGGTCCCATCTGGCAGAGACAAGAGCATGACCGAAATACCAGCCCTCATCGCAGCCTTCACCACGCTGTTCATCATCATCGACCCTCCCGGTCTTGCGCCAGTGTTCATTGCGCTGACCCAAGGGATGACCGCGCAGCAACGCCGCGCCATTGCCCTGCGCGCCTTTCTGGTCGCCGTCGGCCTGATGATGGTGTTTCTGGTGCTGGGCGAGGCCGTATTGGGCTTCATCGGCATCTCGATGGATGCCTTCCGCATCGCGGGCGGGATACTGCTTTTCCTGACCGCGCTGGACATGCTTTTCCAGCGCCGGCAGGCGCGGCGCGCCGGTGAGGCCGCCGAAGGACAGGCCGAACACCAGGATGACCCGTCGGTCTTTCCGCTGGCGCTGCCCCTGATTGTCGGCCCCGGTGCCATCACCACGGTGATCCTGCTGGCAGGCGAGGCACAGGGTGCCGCCGATATGGGCGCCATCGCGGGCGTCATCTTTGCGGTGCTGCTGATCGTCCTTCTGGCCTTCCTTGCCGCGCCTGCAATCGAACGTGCACTGGGCAAAACCGGGCTGAACATCGTCACCCGTCTTTTGGGCATGTTGCTGGCGGCTCTGGCCGTGCAATTCGTGCTTGATGGTCTGCGGGGTTTCGGGATCGGCGCCTAGTGCCTATATCTGTGCCATGACCACTGACCAAATCATGCAACTGACCTATCTGGTCCTTCTGGGGGCCGCCATCGGCGGCTCTGCTATCGTGGTCGGGCGCAAGAATATGGGCAAAATGGCGCAGCAGGCCGCAATCTGGGCGCTGATCTTTATTGGCGTGATCGGGGCTTACGGGCTGTGGGAAGATATCAGCAACGATGTAAATCCGCGCCAGACCATCCTCAGCGAAAGCGCCATCGCCGTACCGCGCAGCAATGACGGGCACTATCACCTGACCCTTGATGTCAACGGCACGGCGGTTGATTTTGTCATCGATACCGGTGCCAGCCAGGTCGTGTTGTCCCAACGCGATGCGGCACGGATCGGGATTGATGCCAACAGCCTGAATTACTCGGGTGCAGCCAGCACCGCCAATGGCGTCGTGCGGACAGCCCCAGTGGTGCTGGATCAGGTGCGCTTGGGCGATATCACCGACCGCAATGTGCCCGCGGTCGTCAACGGCGGCGATATGGATAATTCGCTACTGGGCATGACCTATCTGGGGCTTTACAACCGGATCGAGATTTCCAACGGCGAACTGGTGTTGAACCGATGATCAGAGCTTTCGCGATCCTGCTTCTTCTGGCTGCCTGCACGCCCGCGCCCGCCGAGCTGCCCGAAGGGTTTGACCCGACATTCACGTTCTAGCGGATCATCGCATCATGTAAGGTGGATCAGGATCCACCCTCCTTTTCAGCTTTCTTCGTCCAGCGCCCCGCCTCTTGCGCCCAGTATTGCGCAGCACAGCCTGCGTCGGTCAGCGCCTTCCACTGGCCGCGCGCCACATCAAGTGCGGCACCATCATGGCCATCAAACAGGATACAGGTCCGCTCGGCGGCGCCGACTTCCTCGGCGCTTACGGCCGCCCCGCCCACGCTCATGACGCAGGCAAACCCGTCACTGGGCACATCGCCCAACAGAACAGGTTGGTCTGCGTCATAGGGCCCGCCCGCAAGGCCGTGGGGCAGAAAGCCGTCCTCGGGGCCCTGCCACAGCACCTCGTCCAACCGCTTCAAAAGTGCCGCGTCATGCCCACGCACCAACACCCGCCAGCCCGCGCCGCGCGCCTTGCCAATCAACATGGGCAAGGTTGCCTCCAGCGGGCTGTCGGTCAGGTGGTAGAAAAACGCAGCCCCCATCAACCCTTCTCGTAATTGTCGGCAATCAACCGGTTCAGCGCCATGACACCCCAGCCCGTCGCACCCGCAGGGGCCAGCGTGGTTTCTTTCTTCACGCTGGCGGTACCCGCGATATCCAGATGCGCCCAAGACACGTCGGGTTTGACAAACCGCTGCAGGAATTGCGCGGCAATCACCGCACCACCCATGCGTCCGCCAACGTTCTTCATATCCGCAATCCGTGATTTCAGTTCGGCGTCATAACCCGCACCCAGTGGCATCCGCCAGACACCTTCACCTTCCGCAGCGGCGGCTTTCGCAAAAGCGGCACTCAGATCATCCGAGTTCGAGAACATGCCTGCATTTTCATGGCCCAAGGCCACCATGATCGCCCCTGTCAAAGTGGCCAGATTGATCATGCCCACAGGCTTGAACCGCTCTTGCGCGTACCACAACACATCGGCCAGCACCAAACGCCCCTCGGCGTCGGTATTGATGATCTCGATCGTGTCGCCCTTCATGGATTTGACCACGTCACCGGGCCGCGTGGCATTGCCCGAGGGCATGTTCTCCACCAACCCCACAATCCCAACGACATTGGCCTTGGCCTTGCGCAGCGCCAGCGTGCGCATGACACCGGCCACAACGCCCGCACCGCCCATGTCCATGGTCATCTCTTCCATACCACCGGGCTGTTTGAGGCTGATGCCGCCGGTGTCAAAGACCACGCCTTTGCCCACAAAAGCAAAAGGCGCTTCCTTACCGCCACCGTTCCAGGACATCACAACCACTTTGCTAGGGCTGTCCGATCCTTGGCCGACGCTCAACAACGTGCGCATCCCCAGCTTGGCAAGGTCTTCTTCTTCGAGGATTTCCACCTCGAGCCCCAGTTCCTGCATCGCCGCAAGCCGTGCTGCGAAATCATCCGTGGTCAGCACATTGGCGGGTTCATTCGTCAGATCGCGGGTGAAAAACACGCCTTCGGCCACTGCCGCCAAAGGTGCGGCCGCTTTCGCAACCGCTTCGGGTTTGGAGACCATGAAGGTCACCGTTCCAGCCGTCTTGGCCGGCGCGGTCTTGTGGGTCTCGAACGTGTATCCCCGCAGCGCGAGGCCCAAGGAAATCTCCTCGGCGCGTGCGATGGAACCCGCGAGGATCAGCAGGTCATCACCGTTCTGGATCTTGGCCAGTTGCGCCCCGGCCTTGCGTGCATCCACACAGCTTGGCTTGCGCCCCAGTTTCACCACGACCACAGCCACCGCCGCCATGCCCGCCGGATATCCAAGCGGTGCTGCATCGCCCGCGGCCATCTTTTCAAAGGCTGCGCTTTCAACAAACCGTGTCAGCGCCTTGCGGGTCAGCGTGTTCACCTTGCGCGCACCCGCATCCAGCTTGCCATCCTCCGCGACAAAAACAACAACCTTCCCCGCGGCACCGGCGACAGCCTCAAGGTCAACGTCTTTGAATTGGATTTCAGCGGGTGTGGTCATGGTCTCTCCGATCTGTGTGCATGTCTTGGTGGCAATAGGTAGCCCGCGACCACCCCTTTGACCAGATAGCTGTTCAAACCCGTGCGCGCTTGGGCTAGTTTGGCCCCAACAAAACGACAGGCATCAAAAAGGACACAGCATTGGGGCAATTCGACAGATATATGTTGTCGCAACTGATGGTGCTGTTCGGCTTTTTCAGCCTTGTGCTGGTGTTGATCTACTGGATCAACCGTGCGGTGTCCCTCTTTGACCAATTGATCGCGGACGGGCAGTCTGCGGCGGTCTTCCTTGAATTCACCGCGCTGTCACTTCCTTCGGTGATGCGGCTGGCCTTGCCTTTGGCAGCCTTTGCAGCGGCAGTCTATGTGACCAACCGCATGTCGACTGAATCCGAGCTGACTGTGGTGCAGGCGACCGGATACTCGCCTTTCCGGCTTGCGCGGCCCGTGATGTATTTCGGGCTGATTGTCGCGGTGATGATGTCGGTCCTGATGCATTTTCTGGTCCCCCTCAGCAGTGCGCGCTTGGCCGAACGCGAGGTCGAAATCGCGCAAAACATCTCGGCACGGTTTCTGACCGAAGGCCGCTTTCTCGAACCGGTAAACGGCGTCACCTTCTATATCCGCGACATCACGCCGGAGGGGGAACTACGCGATGTCTTTCTCTCGGACACCCGGGACGCAGACGAACAGATAACATACACTGCCGCCAAGGCGTTTCTGGTCCGGCAGGACGGCGTGACACAGTTGGTCATGATCGACGGCATGATCCAGATTCTCAGAACAGCCGATCAACGCCTGTTCCGCACCTCATTTGACGATTTCGCCTTCAACATCAGCAATCTGATGAGTGAACCGCGCACAAGCGGCCGGCGCGAAAATGTTGTCCCGACGTGGGAACTGCTTCGTCCGACACAAGCCCTACAAGATGAAACGAACCGGTCGGCCGCGGCACTGCTGGCGACCGCACACGACAGGTTCAGCCAATCCATTCTAGGAATCGTTGCAGCGCTTTTGGGATTTTCGGCGCTGATGGTCGGCGGATATAGCCGGTTCGGGGTTTGGAAGCAGATTATTTTCGCAATCGTCCTGATCATCATCGTCAAGGCAATCGAAACATCAGGCATGCGCACCGCGCGCAGCGATCCACAATTCTGGTTTGTTGCCTACCTGCAGTGCATTGTGGGGTTTGTGATGATCTGGTGCCTGCTCTTTTGGGCGAGCAGGCCCTATCTCTTCAAACGCCGGATCCAGGGGGGCAGCGCGCCATGATCCTGCACCGCTATTTCGCACGCCGCTTTCTGGTCACACTGCTGGGTGTCGGCGGGGTGTTTTTCATGATCATGTTCTTTTCCGAACTGGTCGAGCAGTTGCGCCGTTTCGGCAGCGCCGACGCCACTTTCACCGATATGGTGATCCTGAGCCTGCTCAATATCCCCGAAGCGCTTTATGCCATACTGCCATTGATCGTCATTCTCGCGACTGTGGCGCTTTTCCTCAGCCTTGCACGCTCCTCGGAAATGGTCGTGACACGGGCCGCAGGACGTTCGGCACTGAAAGCATTGCTGGCCCCGCTAACCGTTGCCTTTCTGGCGGGTGTGTTGGCAGTGGCCGTTTTGAACCCGATCGTCGCCGGTACATCGAAGGCATATGAAGTGCGCAGCGACGCCTTGCGCGGTACAAGCTCCGTGCTGTCCATCGGTTCGTCGGGTCTGTGGCTGCGTCAGGGCGATGAAGCCGGACAAACCGTCATCCGTGCCCTCAGTGCCAATCTTGACGGAACGCGATTGAGCGATGTCACCTTTCTGACATTTACGCCCGACGGGGCGCCATTCCAGCGGATCAGCGCGGAAACCGCCGAATTGATGGCGGGTGCATGGGTTCTGCAAGACGTCAAGTCATGGGCTTTGTCCGAAGACACGACACCCGAGGCGACAGCCCGGCTCTTGCCAGAACTCAGCCTGCCTTCCACGCTCACCCCTGATCAGATCCGTGACAGCTTTGGTACGCCCTCTTCGATTGCGATCTGGGACCTGCCCGCGTTCATAACGCGGCTGCAAACAGCCGGTTTTTCGGCACAGCGCCATCTGATGTGGTTCCACAAAGAGCTGGCGCAACCTTTGTTTCTGGTCGCAATGGTCATGATCGGCGCGAGCTTTACCTTGCGGCATCAACGCGGCGGGCGCACCGGCCTGATGGTCATGTTCGCGATCCTGCTGGCGTTCGTAATCTATTTCATCCGTAACTTTGCAGAGGTGCTTGGCGAAAACGGCCAGTTGCCCGTGCTGCTGGCGGCATGGGCCCCGCCCTTTGTCGCGATTGGAATATCCATGGGTTTCCTGTTGCACAACGAGGACGGCTGATGCGCGTTTTCCTGATCCTCTTGATGCTGTGCCTGCCTCTTTCGCTGCATGCCCAAGGCGCTGCCACACTCGTGGCGGACAGTGTTGTGCTGACCCAAGACGAACAGCTGATTGCGACGGGCAATGTTGAAGTGCTCTTTGACGGAAGCCGGCTGACTGCCAGCGAGATCGTATTTGATCGCGCCAGTGACACGTTGCAGATTATCGGACCGATCGTCGTTCAGGCGGCGGACGGTACCATCTTTACGGCAGACCGCGCCACACTCGACCCCCGCCTTGAGAACGGTATCTTGCAGGGTGCGCGCATCGTGCTTGATCAACAATTGCAGGTCGCATCAAACCAGATCGACCGCCGCGATGGACGCTATTCGCAACTGTACAAGACCACCGCCACCTCTTGCCGCGTCTGTGGCACGCAGACCCCGTTGTGGGAAATCCGCGCTGAACGGGTGATCCACGATGCAGAAGAACGGCAACTCTACTTCCGCAACGCCACATTGCGCGTGCGCGGCATACCGGTTCTATGGTTGCCGCGTATGCGCCTGCCTGATCCGTCGCTCGAGCGGGCCAACGGGCTGCTGGTTCCCGAACAGCGCAATACCACACAACTGGGTTTCGGGATCAAGCTGCCCTATTTCATCACGCTTGGTGATCATCGCGACCTGACACTGACACCCTATGTATCGCCGGAAACAACCACGCTCGAGCTGCGCTATCGTCAGGCGTTTGCCAATGGCAACCTCACCGTAGAGGGTGCGATCAGCGACGATACATTGCTGCCGGAGGCGCGGTCTTATCTCTTTGCCGAAGGCGGGTTCGATCTTGGCGATGACTATCAACTCAACTTTGATATCGAAACGTCCAGTGACCCCGCCTATCTTCTGGATTACGGCTATTCGGATATCGACCGCCTTGAAAGCGCGGTGCAACTGCTGCGCGTGATGGACGATACGCTGTTCAATGCACGTTTGACGAATTACGAATTGCTCCGTGATGACGAAGAAGACGCATCCCTCCCCCCGATCATCGCGGATCTGAGTTATGAAACGCGCTATGAACCCGCCTTTGGCGGGGTGTTGCGCTATGGTGCCAGCCTTGATGTGGCCTACAGATATAGCACAATCGACGGGGACGCCGGACGCGATGTCGGCCGCATCGGGGCGACAGGCGCATGGTCGGACAGTTGGGTCCTGCCTTATGGTTTTGTAGCAGACATGCAGACCGCATTGCGCGCGGATGTCTATTTCGTCAGCGATGATATCGCCTTCGAAAACGAAGATCTGCGCGTCGCGCCAAGTGTCGGCGCAACATTGCGATGGCCCCTGGGGCGCGTTGGGACTGCGGATGCCACGCATCTTCTG
The DNA here is from genome assembly GCF_044595625.1 of Yoonia sp. R78084. Classification (NCBI taxonomy): domain Bacteria; kingdom Pseudomonadati; phylum Pseudomonadota; class Alphaproteobacteria; order Rhodobacterales; family Paracoccaceae; genus Yoonia; species Yoonia sp. R78084. Next base: position 1,220,311 of record NZ_CP138993.1, on the reverse strand, counting down.
GAACCCGTCGTCAGTCTTGGCTGGGCCGAAACCTATGGCGGCACGCCCCCCAACGAAGACAGCCTGCGTACCGAACTGGACCGTGCCAACCTTTTTGCCCTGTCACGCTACGCGGGCGATGACCGCATCGAAACAGGCCTGCAAGGTGCCGCCGGAGTGACGTGGACGCGACTGGGCGGGCGGGGGTTCAACTCGGTCCTCAGCTTTGGGCGCATGTTCCGTCAGGAAGAGCAGGACGGCTTTACCAAGACATCCGGCCTGGACGGCCGCAATTCCGACTGGCTGCTTGCAGGCCAGTTCACAGCGCCCGGCGGTTTCCTCTTTGACACGCGCAGCCTGTGGAATGGCGTGCAGGACCTGACAGTGATCGACAGCCGCATCGCGTGGCAGAATGACCGCATATCACTGGGTGCTAACTATGTCTGGCTGGGGCCGGACCCAGAGGAAGACCGCTTGGAAACCAGTTCGGAATGGACGGTCGATGCGGGCTTCGTCATCAATGATGCATGGTCGTTTGACGTGGATGCACGCTATGATCTCGCCGCCGAGCGTCCCGTCCGCGCAGGCGCGGTACTGCAATGGAGAAACGAATGTGTGACCGTCGACGTTTCGGCCTCGCGCCGCTTTACGTCTTCCAGTACGGTTGAACCCACAACAACTTTCGGGATAAGCGGCTCTATCGGCAGCTTTTCCACAGGACGCGCGACAGGATGCGGAAACGAATGACGGGTTTTGAGATGCTAAAAGGTCGGGTTATGGCGGCAGTGGCTGCCGCACTTATCGGCACATGTGTTGGACCAAGCGCCATCGCGCAAGGACAGCTATCCGCAGTTATCACAGTTGATGACCGTGTGGTCACCCAATACGAACTGACCCAGCGCATCCGTCTGCTTGAACTATTCCGCACACCGGGTGACCTCAATGAGGCTGCACGCAATGCGCTTATCGAGGATCGCCTGAAACAGCAGGAAATGGCACGTTTCGATGTGACAATTTCCGAGGACGTCCTGCAGCAGGAACTGGAAGCCTTTGCCGAACGCGCCAATCTGACGCTGCCACAATTCACACAGGTCCTTGCGCAGAACGGTGTCGATTTCAACACGTTGCGCGACTTTGTCGAAATCGGCGTGCTTTGGCGCGACTATGTGCGCGCGCGCTTCAGCCGTCAGGTGACAATCACCGATAGCGACGTGGAACGCGCCATTGCGCAGCGCGGCAATGCCCGCTCGCAACTTGAAGTGCTGCTTTCGGAAATCATCATCGCAGCCCCACCCGATCGTGCCGCACGGGCACAGCAAGCGGCCGATCAGATTTCGCGGATGCGCTCTTTTGCAGAGTTTGAAGCCGCTGCGCGCCAGGTTTCTGCTTTGCCGTCACGTGAAGATGGCGGACGGCTGGGCTGGCTGCCCATTGACAACTATCCACCGCAAATCCGCGCGATTATCCTTGAGTTGGAACCGGGCGAAGTCACTGAACCAATCGAGATCCCCAATGGTATCGCGCTATTTCAACTCCGCGGCACGCGCGAGGCCCTGCGCCCCGCACAGGCCCCCGTCAGCCTTGAATATGCCGCCTATTATATTCCCGGTGGCAAATCCGATGCCGGCCTGCGTCAGGCGGCAGCCGTCAGCGATCAGGTGGACACCTGCGATGATCTTTATGGTGTGGCGCGCAACCAACCTGCCGAGGTGCTTGACCGGTTGACAGTTGCGCCCGCCGCGATCCCCGACGAGATCGCGCTCGAACTGGCCCGCCTTGATCCCGGCGAAGTGTCTTACAACCTGACGCGCGACAATGGTGAAACGCTCGTGTTCCTGATGCTTTGTGCACGCAACGCCGCAGGCGCCGACACACTTGATCCCGCCGTCGTGCGCCAGCAAATCCTGAGCCAGCGTCTGACAGCACTGGCCGATGCCCTGTTGGAAGACCTGCGGGCCTCTGCCGTTATCCGCCCCTGATGCAACCGATCGCCATCAGTTGCGGCGAACCGGCAGGGATCGGCCCCGAGATCGCGGTTGAGGCGTGGCAGGCGCTCCGAAACGAAGTGCCGCTGTTGTGGATCGGTGATCCGGCGCATCTGCCTGCAGGCACCGATGTGCACCGCGCCACCGATCCGGGTGATATCCACCCCTTCAAAATGACGGTGCTGGCGCGTGATTTCGGCAGCCCCGCCACCCCCGGCAAACCAGACCCGCGCCATGCCAGCGGTGTGATTGCAGCCATCGCTGATGCGGTAGCGCTGGTTCAGGCCGGTGCTGCCCGCGCGCTCTGTACCGCACCCATCCATAAGGCCGCGCTGATCGACGGTGCCGGTTTCGCCTACCCCGGTCATACCGAATATCTGGCGGCCCTCGCAGGGACCGATCAGGTGGTGATGATGCTGGCCTGTGATGCCCTGCGCGTCGTGCCGACCACCATTCATATCCCGCTGTCGGATGTGCATACCGCACTGACCGCCAGCCTTCTGACCGATACCCTACTGATTACCCATGCCGCACTGCGCCGCGATTTCGGCATCACCAAGCCGCGCATCGCCGTGGCGGGTTTGAACCCGCATGCGGGCGAAGACGGTAAAATGGGCCATGAAGAGCAGGAAATTATCATCCCTGTCCTGAATGCCCTGCGCGCCCAAGGCATGGATGTCAGCGGGCCGATGTCGGCCGACACGATGTTTCACGCAGGCGCGCGTGCGCGCTATGACGTGGCGGTCTGCATGTACCATGATCAGGCCCTGATCCCCATCAAGACGCTGGATTTTTCCGGCGGCGTGAACGTGACACTGGGCCTGCCTTTCATCCGCACGTCGCCCGACCACGGCACCGCCTTTGATATCGCAGGCAAAGGGATCGCCGACGCCACCTCGATGATCGCGGCCATCCGTATGGCCGCAACAATGGCCGATGCCCGTGATTGATAACCTGCCCCCCCTGCGCGAGGTGATCGCCACGCATGAGCTGGCCGCGAAAAAATCGCTCGGCCAGAACTTTCTGCTCGATCTGAACCTGACAGCCAAGATCGCGCGGCTGGCGGGTGATCTCACCGGCGCTGACGTGCTCGAAATCGGCCCCGGTCCGGGTGGCCTCACGCGGGGTCTCTTGGCCGAGGGTGCGCGCCGCGTGCTGGCGATTGAAAAAGACCCCCGCTGCATGCCCGCCTTGGCCGAAATTGCCGCGGCCTACCCCGGCAGGTTACAGACCATCAACGGCGATGCGCTTAACGTCAACCCGCTCGAACACCTGACCCAACCGATAAAGATCGCGGCCAACCTGCCCTATAACGTCGGCACGGAACTTCTGGTGCGCTGGCTGACACCACCGGAGTGGCCCCCCTTCTGGGAAAGCCTGACACTGATGTTCCAACGCGAAGTGGCGCAAAGGATCGTCGCTAAACCGGGCAGCAAAGCCTACGGGCGGCTGGCGCTCCTGGCGCAGTGGCGCACGGATGCCAAAATCGTGCTGGAACTGCCCCCCGAGGCCTTCAGCCCCCCACCCAAAGTAAACTCCGCCGTGGTCCACCTGACCGCCCTGCCCGCACCGCGCTATCCTGCGGATCCTGCCACGCTCAACAAAGTGGTGGCCGCCGCGTTCAATCAACGCCGCAAGATGCTGCGCTCGGCACTCAAATCCGTCAGCCCGGATATCGAAGACCATCTGAATGCTGTCGGCATCAAACCCACAGAACGCGCAGAACAGGTCGGACTGGAAGCCTTCTGCGCCTTGGCAAGAAGCCTCGACGCGTCCTAGGGCCCCGGTCCCCGGGCTTTCCATGTCCTTTCAAACTTCCGCCGGAGGCAATCCTGCCCCCGCCAAACAAAAAGCCCCCCGAAATCGGAGGGCCTGTCTTTATTCAGCAGCCTCTGGGGCGTTGTCGCTCTTTGGCCCCTCATCGGGGGCCTTGCGCGGTTTGCGCGGCTGACGCGGGCGCTTGGGCTTGGCCTCGGGTGTTTCTACCAAACCGCTGTCACCTTCGTGCGCATGATCCGGCTGATCCATCTCCAGAGGTGCGTTCGCGGCCTCCTCCTGCGCGCTCAAGCGCTCCTGACGCTCGCGGTCACGCTCGGCCTGACGCTGACGGTTCTGTTCTTCCTGCTCTTCGCGCTTGGCATCCACTTCGCGCTGCGCTTCGGCCAGAAGACGCGTGTAGTGTTCTGCGTGCTGGGCAAAGTTTTCCGCATCCACACGGTCGCCCGAAAGAACAGCATCGCGGTGAAGCTGGTTGTACTTTTCAATAATTTGCTGCGGCGTACCGCGCACTTTGCCATCAGGGCCCGAGCTGTCAAAAACCCGATTGATGATGTTACCGCCCGTGGGACGGTTGTTGCGATTTTTATTCCGCGACCGTGACTTAGATGATCTCATAAGTTGCTTTCAAGCCTTTGGCTGTCGTTGCTGGGCCAATGTCGCGCTAATAGCGCGTCTCAAATGTGTAGCCTTGCGATGTTTGGCGACTGATCGGGGGGAGGTCAGTGGCGAGCCTCGTCCCATCCGATGGGATTGAATAAGCATGTGGGGGGACGCAAGACAAGACCAAAGTGAGAAAAAGGCGTGTTTTTGCCGGTTAATGTGGCGCTGGCGGGTCAAGAACGCCTGGTTTTGCCGATCACGACCCGGTCGCGACCATCAAGGTCGGGAATCACGAAAACATGGGTCAGACCGCCTTGCAGCATCAGTTCAGCCACCGCTTTGCCTTGTGTCGATCCGATCTCGAAGATCAACCGGCCGTCCGGTTCCAGCACATCTTGCGCCTGTGAAATGATGGTGCGGTAGGCGGACAGCCCATCAGCCTCATCGGTCAGCGCCAAACGCGGCTCCCATTCGCGTACATCGCGTGACAGGCCCGCCATTTCATCGGCGGCAATATAGGGCGGATTCGCCACGATCAGATCAAAGGGCCGCCTGATACCCGCCAACCAGTCGCTTTGCACAAAGGTTGCCCTGTCATCCACGTGGTGTCGCTGTGCGTTGCGCAAGGCCACGGCAAGCGCCTTGGGCGACACATCGGCCCCCACACCAACCGCCTGCGTATTTTCCGCCAGCAGCGTCACCAGAATACAACCTGACCCCGTCCCGAGATCCAGCACACGCGCAAAGGGATCACGCAAGGCCACATCAATCAGCGTCTCGGTTTCAGGACGCGGATCAAGGACATCCTTTGTCACCTCGAAATCGCGCCCGTAGAACGCGCGTGATCCGATCAGATGCGACACGGGCTCGAACCGCGCGCGGCGGGCGATCAGGTGGTCAAACCGCGTCATGACCTCTGCCGACACAGGCTCTGGCAAGATCAGCGTCAGCCGCCCTGCATCCACGCCGGAGGCATAGGCAAAAAGCTTGCGCGCATCCCGCGCGGCATCGGGCACCCCGGCTTTGGTGAGTTGCTGCACAGCCGCCGCCAGAACCTGACTGCCGGACCTGGCGTCACTCACGCGCCCATCTCGGCCAGCATCGTGGCTTGTGCGTCAGACTGCAGGGCATCGATGATCTCATCCAGATCGCCCTGCATCACCTGCCCCAAGGAATAGAGCGTGAGGTTGATCCGATGATCCGTCAGGCGCCCTTGGGGGAAGTTGTAGGTCCTGATCCGCTCCGAGCGGTCCCCCGACCCGACCTGGCTTTTCCGATCCGCCGAGCGTTCACTGTCCACGCGCTGGCGCTCCATATCAAACAGGCGCGTCTTCAGCACTTGCATCGCAATCTCGCGGTTGCGGTGCTGGGATTTCTCGGAACTGACAACAATGATGCCGGTGGGAATATGCAGGATCCGCACCGCACTGTCCGTGGTATTGACGTGCTGTCCCCCCGATCCGGAGGCACGCATCGTATCAATGCGGAGATCATTCGCGTTGATCTCGATATCGACGTCTTCCGCCTCGGGCAGCACGGCCACCGTCGCAGCAGAGGTATGAATACGCCCGCCACTCTCGGTTTCAGGCACGCGCTGCACGCGGTGCACGCCGCTTTCGTATTTCAGCCTTGCGAAGACACCATCACCGACAACCCGTGCAACAACCTCTTTCACGCCGCCAAGTTCGCTCAGGCTTTCTTCGAGGATTTCGAATTTCCAGCCCTGCTTCTCGGCATAACGCTGATACATCCGCAGCAAATCTGCCGCGAAAAGCCCCGCTTCATCACCGCCAGTGCCGGGCCGGATTTCCAGCAATGCAGGGCGGCCGTCAGCGGCATCTTTGGGCAAAAGCGCCAGCTGCACGTCATGTTCGGACGCTTCCAGCGCCGCTTTTAGATCAGGCAATTCCGCCTCGGCCAGTTCCTTCATCTCCGGATCGGCCAGCATCGCCTCGGCATCAGCGATCTGCGCGAGCAGGTCCTTGTAGGCGGTCACGGTTTCCACGACGGGGCGCAAATCGGCGTATTCCTTGCCCAATTTGGCAATATCGTTGCCCGCGGCACCACTCGACATTTTCGCCTCCAGAAACTGGAAACGGTCAATCAGCTGTTCGATTTTATCAGATGCGATCATGGATCACCGATTGGCGGATCAAAGCGGCTCGGTCAAGGGGGCAAGCGTTTCAAGCCAGCTTTCAACGCGCGCCTTGTTCACACCCATATCGGACTGGCCGAACCGCAATCTGCCATAAATCACAAGCAGATCGTCCTGCACGGCAACAGTTGTATGATCGGGAAAGCCCCACAAAAGCGACCGTGTCTGAAAAGTCATCATACCCTCCGCCACACTGCCCGCCAGCAACCGTGTCCGTGGTGTCGCCAAGGCCCGCTGTTCAGCCATCGCCAGCACGTCGGCAGCAGGGGCATTGATGCGGCGCACGGCAAGGAACGACCCCGGCCCCTCCGTATCGCCCGGCGCAGTCACTTCGGGCACTTGATGCCAGCGCGCTACGTCCGTCGGCGCAAACCGCACATAGGCCATAAGACCGGCAACAATGAGAATGATCAGATAAAGAATGCGCATAGGGCCCCTCATAATTGATTTAAAATGCACCTAATGCGCCGCTGGCCACTTGTGAAGCCTAGCGGTACGGCACACCCGGCAAGATCGACAGCATTTCAAACATCAAATTCGCCCCCGTCAGTGCAGTATTGCCCGACGGATCATAGGGCGGCGACACCTCGACAAGGTCACACCCCACGATATTCAGGCCCCGCAATCCACGGATCAGCTCCATCGCCTGCGGTGTGGTCAGCCCGCCAATCTCGGGTGTGCCGGTGCCCGGCGCATATGCGGGGTCCAGACTGTCGATATCATAGGTGATGTAACAAGGCTGGTCGCCGATGGTGGCCTTGATCTCGGCCGAGAGGGGCGTCAGCGATTTGTGCCACAACTGCGGCGCCAGATACTGGTTGAACCCCCAGCCCGCCGCCTCTGTAAAGTCATCCGCGGTGTAACCCGTACCCCGCAGCCCGATCTGGAACACCTTGTTGGCGGTAATCAATCCTTCCTCATAGGCGCGGCGAAACACCGTACCGTGGGTCTCGCGCTCGCCGAACATCTCGTCGTTCACATCGGCATGGGCATCCACATGCACGAGCGCGACCGGCCCATGCTTGGCCGCCACCGCGCGCAGCACAGGCAGGGTCAGCGTATGATCACCACCCAATGTCATCGGGATGAAATCGTGCTTGAGGTGTGCCACGTAAGTCTCTGTGATAATGCGGATACTCTCGCTGAGCGAAAAGGTGTTGATCGCCACATCCCCTAGGTCCGCACATTGCAGTGCATCAAAAGGCGCAGCACCCGTCTGTATGTTATAGGGGCGGATCATCGCCGACTGTTCGCGGACCTGCTTGGGGCCCATCCGCGTACCGGACCGCCATGATGTGCCAATATCCATCGGGATACCGATAAATCCCACATCAAGGCCTTCCGCACTGGTGACTTCTGGCAGGCGCATGAAGGTCTGCGGCCCTGAAAACCGCGCCAGATCATTTCCCGATATCGGTTGGTTCGGCATCACTTTTTCCTTTTATTCCAGAGCGCAAGACAGCAAAGCTCCATCGCGACATGCGCCCCCGCAATCGCGGTGACCCCTGTCGTGTCATAGGGCGGCGACACCTCGACAATATCGCCCCCCACCATATTGATCCCGGCAATATCCCGCAGGATCGCCGCCGCCTGCCAGGACGCCAGACCACCCCAGACAGGCGTGCCGGTGCCCGGCGCAAAAGCGGGATCAAGCGCGTCGATATCAAAGGTCACATAGGTCGGATGGTCACCCACCCGCGCCCTGATCTCTTCGGCCACCCACGCGCTGCCCCTTTCGTGGGACGTGCGGGCGTCAATGTAGGGCATCCCCAGATAGTCTGCGCATTCCGTCCGAATGCCGATCTGGACAGAGCGCGTCACATCCACCAAACCCAGCTTCACGGCCTTATACATCATTGTGCCATGATCAATGCGGGCCATGTCATCGTCAGGCCACAAATCGGAATGGGCATCAAACTGCACCACTGACATTGGCCCGTATTTTTCGGCATAAGCGCGCAGGATCGGCAGGGTGATGAAATGATCACCACCCAAGGTCACCGCTCCGCAGCCCTCCCCCAATATCCCCGCGATATGGGCCTCCACCAAGGCTGGCACACTGGCCACGTTGGCATAATCAAAGGCCATATCGCCATAGTCCGCGATGGCAAACTCCCCCAGCGGATCAAACCCGTTCCACCCGTAAGGCGGATCAAAGGGTTGCAGGCTCGATGCCTCGCGGATCGCGCGCGGCCCGAAACGGGTACCCGGGCGGTGGGTGACAGCCTGATCAAACGGCACACCCGTGACCGCCAGATCAAAGCCGGTCAAATCCTTGGTATACTTGCGCCGCAAGAACGACGTAGCCCCGCCAAAAGCGTTCTCATAGGCCAATCCGCGCCGGTCAGTGGCCGTAAACGCACCATCGACCGCCTCTTTCGCTTTATCAAGTGTCACCACACCACCTCATTTTCCATGTCCAATCAAACTTCCGCCGGAGGCTCCTGCCCCCGCACCGCGCGCCTCAGGCCGCGGGCAAAGCCCGCTCGACCAACCGCGCAAAATAGGACGCCCCCGCAGGGGCCGCCCCATCGGCGAAATCATATTTGGGGTGATGCAACCCCGCACTGTCGCCATTACCGACATAAACATAGGCACCCGGGCGTTTTTCGAGAAAATACGAAAAATCCTCTGCCCCCATGTCATACTGGCGGGCATCATCCACATCCGGCGAGATTTCCCGCGCGACAGCCGCGGCAAAGGCGGTCTTTTCAGCATCATTGATCGTCGCCGGATAGCCGCGTTCGTAAATCACCTCGGCCTGCACACCGTAAGCCGCCGCATGACCCGCTACGATCTCGGTCAGCCGCTTTTCCACCATTTCCTGCACCGATTTTGCCATCGTGCGGACTGTGCCGTTGATATAGGCCTTCTCCGGTACGATATTATCGGCTGATCCCGTATGAATTTGCGTGACCGAGACGACCAGATCCTCGAAAGGCACATGGTTGCGGCTCACAATCGTCTGGATCGCATTGACCATCCCCACAGCCGCAACTACCGGATCGGCGGTTTCGTAAGGGTAGGCCCCGTGCCCGCCAATCCCTGTGATATGAATGTGAAAGCTATCGACAGCGGCCATAATCGGCCCCGGCGTGGTGTAGAAGGCTCCCACCGCATCGCCCGGTCCGCTGTGCAGGGCATAGACCTCGGTGATATCAAACCGCTCGAGAATACCTTCCTTGACCATGACCTCGCCGCCGCCGCCATTCTCTTCGGCAGGCTGGAAGATCAGCGCCACGCGCCCTGCGAAATTGCGCGTTTCCGCCAGATACCGCGCAGCCCCCAACAGCATGGTGGTATGCCCGTCATGGCCGCAGGCATGCATCCTGCCCGCCACCTTCGAGGCATAGGCCAACCCCGTTTCCTCCTGCATCGGCAGCGCATCCATGTCGGCGCGCAAACCAATCGTTGGCCCCGCAGCCTTGCCGTTGATAATCGCCACCACACCAGTCGTCGCGATCCCCTCGTGGATCTCGTCCACCCCGAAGCTGCGCAGCTTTTCAACCACAAAGGACGCCGTTTCATGGCATTCAAATCCCAACTCGGGATACTGGTGCAGATGCCTGCGCCACGCGGTCATATCCTCCGCAAAATCGGCGATACGGTTAATCACTGGCATGTCTGGTGCTCCGGCAAATCTGCTCTTACGGTGCCACTTGACCCCAACAAGAGGCCCCGTGCAATGCCTGATGACACCCTGATCCATGATCCGAACGGCGGAATGCCGCGCCTGCTGGAAATCATGCGGCGCCTGCGTGATCCCGACACCGGCTGCCCTTGGGATATCGAACAGGATTTCACCAGCATCGCCCCCTACACCATCGAAGAGGCCTATGAGGTCGCCGACGCCATCGCCCGCGCCGATTGGGACGAGCTTGAGGGCGAATTGGGCGATCTGCTGCTGCAAACCGTCTATCACACGCAGATGGGGGCCGAGGCGGGGCATTTCACCTTTGACAGCGTCGTCAAAGCGATTGCCGACAAAATGGTCGCGCGGCACCCGCATGTTTTCGGCGACGAATCCCGCGATAAATCCGCCGAACAACAGACCGCCGACTGGGAAGAGATCAAAGCAGCCGAGCGCGCAGACAAAGCGCAGACCCGCACGCTGGACGGTGTGGCCACCGGCCTGCCCGCGCTAACCCGCGCCGTGAAACTGCAAAAACGTGCAGCCCGTGTGGGCTTTGACTGGCCCGATACCTCCCATGTGATCGACAAGATTATCGAGGAAGCAGGTGAACTGGTCGAGGCGCGTGATACGCTCAGCCGCGCAGAGGTCGAAGAAGAATTCGGCGATCTGCTGTTCGTGGTCGCCAACCTTGCCCGTCATCTTGATATCGACCCCGAAACGGCCCTGCGCGCCACCAACGCCAAATTCACGCGGCGGTTTGAGGCGGTGGAAGATGCGCTGAAAGCAATGGGCAAAACCCCCGCCGACAGCGATCTCGCCGAAATGGATGCGCTTTGGGATCAAGTCAAAGCAGCCGAGAAACTGGCGAAAACCTAGCCCGCCTTCTCTTCCAGCATCAACCATTCCTCTTCGGCATCCTGCAACGCAGACTGTCGCGCAACCAATGCGTCAGTGGCTTTTTGAAACTTCACAGGCTGCTTGGTGAACAACTCGGGATCGGCCAACAACTCCTCAAGCTTCGCAATCTCGGCGGTCAGCTTGTCGATGACGCCGGGCAGTTCTTCAAGACGGTGCTTTTCGGTGAACGACAGCCCCGCACTGGCCTTCCTCGGAGCTTCTTTTTCCTTCTTGGCCAAAGGCTTGCTGGCCTGCTTGGCTTCGGTAAAATCACCACCGCGTTGCGCGCGGTAATCAGTCCAGCCGCCTGCATAAACAACCGCCTCACCATTGCCTTCCATGGCAATCGTCGTGGTCGCGACACGGTCGAGAAAGTCACGGTCGTGACTGACGAGAAGCACCGTGCCCTCGTAATCGCCCAAGATATCCTGCAACAGATCCAGCGTTTCGATATCCAGATCATTGGTCGGTTCGTCGAGAATCAGCAGATTGCTTTCCCGCGCCATCAGCCGCGCCAGCAAGAGCCGCGCTTTTTCACCGCCCGAAAGCGAACGCACGGGCGCACGTGCTTGCGCCTCGTTGAACAAAAATTCCTTCAGATAGCCAACCACATGTTTCGGCGTGCCGCGCACCATGATCTGGTCGGATTTGCCCGAAACACCCAGTTCGGGATCATTGGCCAGATTTTCCCACAGCGTCATGTCTTCGTTCAGCGCCGCGCGCGTCTGGTCAAACACGGCAATCTCAAGGTTGGTGCCGAGTTTCACCGATCCTGCGTCCGGCTCCACCTGCCCCAGAAGCATCTTGATCAGCGTGGTTTTGCCCACACCATTCGGCCCCACAAAGGCAATCCGGTCGCCGCGCTGCACCGTCAGATCGAAATTGCGCACGATGTTTTTGCCGTCAAAAGCTTTGCTCAGCCCGAAGGCCTCAACCACTTTTTTGCCAGAGGTTGACCCACCGTCAAAGGCCATCGCCGCTGTGCCCTGCCGTGTGATCTGCGCGGCACGTTCAGCGCGCAATTCCTGCAAGGCCCGCACGCGGCCCTGATTGCGCTTGCGGCGGGCAGAAATGCCTTCCACCGCCCAACGCGCCTCGGCCTTGATCTTGCGGTTCAGCTTATGACGCTGCTGGTCTTCTTCTTCCCAGATCTTGTCGCGCCACGCCTCGAAGTTCTCGAATCCTTCTTCGGCGCGCCGTACCTGCCCGCGATCAATCCAAAGGGTGGCCCGGGTCAGCGCGCGCAAAAATGCACGGTCGTGGCTGATCAGCACAAAGGCCGCACGGGTGGTCTTGAGTTCGTTCTCAAGCCAGGCAATCGCCTCGATATCGAGATGGTTTGTCGGCTCGTCCAGCAGCATCAATTCGGGCGCTTCGGCCATCAACTTGGCCAGTGCGGCGCGTCTGCGCTCCCCGCCCGAGGCCGTGTTCACATCACCTGCGGGATCAAATTTCAGGCCTTCGGCGACCATATCGACCTTATAGGCCTCATCAATATCCAGCCCGCTGGCAGCATAATCCCCCAAGGTGGCAAAACCCGCCATTGTCGGGTCCTGCTCCATATAGCCCACCCGCACACCGGGGGCGGCGGTGCGCGCGCCACTGTCGGGCAGGACCAGCCCCGCCATCACCTTCATCAAGGTGGATTTGCCCGATCCGTTGCGCCCCACCAGCGCCACACGGTCACCGGGTTGGACGACCAGGGACAGGTCTTCGAATACAGGATCGCCGCCGAAGGTCAGCGCGATTTCAGAGAGTTGGAGTAAGGGTGCTCTAGCCATATCCGCCTGCTATGGCAGAGATGCTGTCTGCGCAAGGGCCCTCAGTGCAGCGGCACGCGCAGGCGGCACCGATGCGACCTCAAGACAGGTGAAAACATGCAAGGTTTGCATGGTGCGGTCGATCACCGCGTGGTCACAGACCCAGCCGCCCATGGCCAGATACGTGCGCAAAAGCGGCGGCATCGGCACGGTGCCATGGCACGGGATATCGACAAAGCGCACGACCTCTGCGGCTTTCGGGCCGGGGCGCAAGGTTTCAGGCCCCAGATGACGCGCGGCAAGCCGTTTGAAGGCCTGCCCGTATGGCGCGGGATCGGTGCCTGCAAAACTGGTACAGCCGAACAGGACCGCGATACCGCGCGCATCCACCAGCCCGGTCAACGCCCCCCACGCTACGCGCAAAACATCCGCATCACGCGCATCAGCGGCAATACAAAAGCGGCCCACCTCGATCATCGGGGCGTCGCAGGTTGCAAGGCCGGACAGATCATAATACCCCGCCGCATAGCATTTGCCGATCTCGGCCCCTGACGCGATTTCGAGCAACCGTGCCGTCGCGACCAGCCGGCCCGCTTGATCCTCGACCATCACATGGGCACAGATCGGATCATAGGCATCGCGGTCCTGCCCCTTGCCGCCAAAAAAGCACTGATGCCGCAGGCGTTGACAGGCAACAAGATCATCATCGGTTCTGGCCAACCGTGCCGCATAGCGTCCGTCCTGAAACGAAATTGTCATCTGGGCCTGCCTTGGCGAACTACCGTTACAGACCTAAGTTAACGCTAGAAAAGTTATGAAAGGAATGGGGAAACCATGGATAAAGTTGTCAAATCTGATGCCGAATGGCGCGCGCAGCTCTCGGATATGGCCTATAAGGTCACGCGCAAGCATGGCACGGAACGGGCCGGCACGCATGAGGATTTCCCGAAAGGTCCGGGCACTTACATGTGTGTTTGCTGTGGCGCGCCACTCTTTGAGCAGGCGGCCAAATTCGAAAGCGGCACAGGCTGGCCTTCGTTCTATCAACCCATCGATTCCGAAATGGTTGGCGAAAGTGTCGACCGCAGCTTTTTCATGAAGCGCACAGAGGTGCATTGTAACCGCTGCGACGCGCATCTGGGCCATGTGTTCCCCGACGGACCACAGCCAACCGGTTTGCGCTACTGTATCAACGGGGTCGCGCTGGAATTTGAACCCGAAGAATAGTCACTATGCGTCGCTATGGGCATTTGCGCGCATGCCGCGACACATTCGACATGTTCGTTACAAACCGCGGGAGTGTACACAGGCCACCCGGACAACGCGCCACGCCCTGATCGGTTGGAAACAGAAAAACCTGAGTGTCGACAGTGGCAAACGGGACGTTACTATCATTCAGAAGTACGGGAATATCATTGAAAATCAGCCTGAAAAACGTAGGCGAAGCAGGCGAAACAACATCCACATTATCATACGGAAACCTGTGCTCAAAACCAAAGGGTATGCCCGTCATCGTCGGCTGCACGTATCTCAGATACAAGCGTGGCTCAAGGACCTGCACAGCATTCTGGCAGCCCTCGACGGGGTTTTGAAAGACAGTGCCCGTCACTTCAGACGGCCCATTCGGTTCGTTGATTTGCGCACGCCAACTACTGTCCATGATCTCGAATGCGAAAGGTGAGTGACACGCAGTAAATGTTCCAGAGACCGAGATGGCCGTCTGAGAAAGATTACGTGCATCGAAAGGCGAACGCTGCAATTCGCCGCCGTTGCAGCTGACTTCGACCTGTCTGAGCTCAGTGCCAGACCTGTGACCTACGAAGCATCTTGCTTCTTCCTCTAGGATGACACCATCCGATGATATGCTAGCCTCCCGCAAAGACTGCACATGCTGCGCCGTATAGGACACTTCGCCAGTCTCGAATTCCATTTTAAACGCGGTTTGCCCGGGACCATTGCATTGAGGGTGATCTTCAATGATCGTGAGCGGAGCAAATAATCCATTTGGAATATCTGGTGCAATTGTGTCCGCATCGCTGGCAACAGGTGCCGCGATGAAAAACGCGCTCACAACACCACCTAGACAAAGTGAATTCTGCATCGATCCCCCTACTCTACTTCAGGTAGAAATATGGGCAGCCTGATCTGTCACTTCAAGGTGCAGGCGTCTCTGGCAGCAGCCTCGTGACCAAACCAGCGGGCATGACAAGTGATTGTAATTGCCTAAGTGCGCCTTACGGCTCGTCACCCAGGAACTGCCCGGCATCAATGCGGCCGAACGATCCCAACAGCTGGCTGAGGAAGGTAATGTCGTTGATACCGTCCTCTGTCACCCGACGGTCAAGCACCACCACGCGGCCATCTTCGAGCGTGTAGCGCGAGATATTGCGCACCCGGTCGCCTGCGTCAAAATCAATCGCCAGAACCTGTCGGTCCACCTCTTCCGGTGCGAAGGGTCCGAAAATTTCAAACTGGCTGGAGGCATAGTAGATCGTGTTGTTCTGCAAGGCGCGGTCAGACACAGGCGGGCCGAAAAGGGCGATCACCTCGTCCTTGGTTGTGCTGCCGACATTCACTGCCGCCAGCTCTTCTGCGGGCGGGATAAAGCCGTGGTAGCGGTCCATCGGGCTACAGCCGGCCACGATTGCAAACACGGACACGATTCCTGCGGCCTTGATTGTTTTGCGCAGCTTTACTGTCATCGCACTCATACCCGTCGCCTCTTGCCTTGGCGCCGCGCGCCTTTTATCCCCGATACAGTACACCCCGCCCCTGTTCAAGAATCGAAAGCAGTTATGACCAACATACCCACGTCACATCTGCGTTTGGCAGATCTGGCAACGCGCAAACCAACACCCTTTGAACTGGTGCCGACGCCACAGGAACGCACGGCGATTGCAGAGGAACTCGGCATTGTCGGGATCAAGAAACTGCGCTTTGCGGGGACACTGACACCGCAAGACCGCAAGGACTGGGTCCTGAACGGCGAACTGGGTGCCACGGTGGTGCAATCCTGCGTCGTCACGCTTGATCCGGTCACCACCCGCATAGACGAGCCGCTTGTGCGGCACTACATCGCCGAACTGCCCGAGATTGAAGCCACCGAGATCGAAATGCCTGTGGACGACACCGTTGAGGCATTGCCCGAAACGCTTGACCTTGCGCAGGTGATGATCGAGGCGCTGGCGCTGGCTTTGCCGCTTTATCCGCGCAAAGAGGACGCCGCGCTCACAGATGCGGTTTTCACCAAACCGGGCGAAACCCCGATGACGGACGATGATGCCAAGCCCTTTGCGGGCCTAGGCGCTTTACGGGAAAGTCTTGAAAAGAAAGAAGAAAAATAGCACCACGGCCCTTGGCGAAAAAGGGTTGCACTATAGAGGAATCGCAGTATGTTCGCGGCCTCTTTGACATCGTGTCTCGACAGGGCTGCCACAATGGCGTAGGACCCCGCGCAGACGCACAGAAATCAGGGCCGCGGCCCTTTAAACCATAGGGTTGAGACATGGCTGTCCAGCAGAATAAAGTATCCAAATCCCGCCGCAACAACCGGCGTGCACACGATTCACTCGTAGCGGCGAACCCGAACGAGTGTGACAACTGTGGTGAGCTGAAGCGCCCACATCACGTGTGCCCTTCCTGTGGCCACTATGCGACACGTGAAGTGATCGCAGACACCACAGAAATCGATCTCGACGACGACGCTGCTTAACGTCGCATAAAGGCAAAGTGGCATGACAACACCCCAGACGGACACCGCTCCGACACAGGGGCATGCTGCGAGCCACGTGCTTTCCGTCGACGCCATGGGCGGCGACAAAGGGCCTGCAACGGTTGTTGCGGGCCTTGCCAAGTTTCTGGGCAAGCAATCTGCCGCCTCTGCTATTTTGCACGGCCCCAAGCAAGAACTTATCCCACTTGTCGACAAGCACGGCATCGCAGAACGCGTAACGATCCATGATGCCACTGACGTGGTGATGATGACCGACAAGCCCAGCCATGTGCTGCGCCATGGTAAGAACACCTCCATGTGGTCGGCAATTGAGGCGGTACGCAACCGCGAGGCCGCCGTCGCTGTCAGTTGCGGCAACACAGGCGGTCTGATGGCGATGTCCATGCTGCGCCTGCGCAAGGCCGAGGGCGTCAACCGCCCCGCCATCGCCTGCCTGTGGCCGTCGCGCAATCCGTCAGGGTTCAACGTGATGCTGGATGCAGGCGCCGACATCCGCGCCGATCAGGATGACCTGCTGACCTATGCGCTCATGGGGGCCTCCTACGCGCGCAACGGCCTTGATATCGCGCGCCCTCGTGTGGGGCTTCTGAATGTCGGCACAGAAGAGCACAAAGGCCGTGCTGAGTTGAAGGTCGCCCATGAACTTATTGGAAACGCTGCGATAATCGGTGACTTTGAATATGTCGGTTTTGTTGAAGGCGGCGATCTGCCTTCCAACAAAGTCGATGTGATCGTCACCGACGGTTTCACCGGCAACGTCGCGTTGAAGACCGGTGAAGGCACCGCCACGCTGATCAGCGAGTTGCTGCGCGGTGCCTTGATGAAGAACCCGTGGTCTATGCTGGGCGCACTGCTTGCGGGTGGTTCTTTGCGCAGCTTGCGCAAACGGATTGATCCGCGCCGCGTGAATGGCGGGGTGTTCCTGGGGCTGAACCAGACGGTGATCAAGAGCCACGGCTCTGCCGACGAAACCGGTGTCGCAGCCGCGCTGCATCTGGCCTACCGGCTCGCCCAAAGCGGTTTTTCAGATAAACTCGCAGCAAGGGTTGCGTCCGCTGCCTCGCTTGCCCAAGATGCAAGCACGGCAAGCGGAACCGACGGTTCCAAAATAAAAACGGGCAAATAACATGGTGCGTCGCGCAGTGGTCAAAGGGGTTGGTCATTACCTTCCCGAACGTGTGGTTTTGAACGCTGAATTCGAAGCAACACTCGATACCTCGGACGAATGGATCAAGACCCGTTCCGGCATCGAACGTCGCCATTTCGCCGCCGAAGGTGAAACCACATCCGACCTTGCGATCAAAGCCGCCAAAGCGGCCCTTGCCATGGCGGATATGGACGGGAACGATATCGACGCCATCGTTCTGGCCACTTCAACCGCCGATCTGACATTTCCCTCGGCCGCCACAATGGTGCAAAACGCCATCGGCAACACAAGGGGCTATGCCTTTGATGTCCAAGCGGTTTGTGCCGGATTTGTTTATGCACTTTCCAATGCCAATGCGCTGATTGTCTCGGGTCAGGCCGACCGTGTCCTTGTGATCGGGGCCGAAACCTTCAGCAGGATCATGGACTGGACGGACCGCGCGACCTGCGTGCTTTTCGGGGATGGTGCGGGTGCGCTGATCCTTGAGGCAGAGGAAGGAACCGGTGAAACCTCCGATCGCGGGATCCTGTCGGTCGATCTGAATTCTGACGGGCGTTACAAGGACCTGCTCTATGTCGACGGTGGCGTCTCAACCCAGAACTCGGGTATGCTGCGCATGAAAGGCAGTGAGCTTTTCAGACATGCGGTCGAGAAGCTCGCGAAAACTGCCGACACCGCACTGGAAAAGGTCGGCCTTGGCGCGGATGATATCGACTGGGTCGTACCGCATCAGGCCAATATCCGTATTATCCAGTCCACAGCCAAGAAGCTGGGAATCGGGATGGACCGGGTGATCGTGACTGTGCAGGACCACGGCAATACCTCGGCTGCATCGATTCCCCTCGCGCTTTCGGTTGGGGTACAGAACGGGCAAATCAAACAGGGTGATCTGCTTGTGACCGAGGCAATCGGTGGCGGATTGACCTGGGGTGCGGTCGTCATCCGCTGGTAAGGGCCGGAAACACGCTGTTCACTGTGCTTGCCAAGCCGTTGTTATTGACTCTGAAATTACGCTGCGCCTATGCTCTGTGAAACTGTGAGGGGTTCCGACTATGGCTGACAAGACTTTGACGCGGATGGATTTGGCAGATGCAGTGCACAGTCAGGTCGGACTTTCCCGGAACGACAGCGCCGATCTGGTTGAAAGCGTCCTGACACATGTTTCCGACAGCCTCGTTAACGGTGAAACAGTCAAGATTTCCTCATTCGGGACATTCTCGGTCCGCGATAAAGCGGCCCGCGTTGGTCGCAATCCGAAAACGGGCGAAGAGGTGCCGATCCACCCCCGCCGTGTTCTGACATTCCGCCCTTCGCATCTGATGAAAGATCGCGTCGCAGACGGGAACAAGCGCTAGGTCATGGCCAAAGCCAAAGACGCTTTCCGCACGATCAGTGAAGTCGCTGAGTGGCTGGACACGCCCACCCATGTGCTGCGTTTCTGGGAAAGCAAATTCAGCCAGATAAAACCCGTCAAAGGGGCCGGTGGCCGGCGGTATTACCGCCCTGCGGATATGGAACTGCTCGGCGGGATCAAACAGCTTCTCCATGTTGATGGCCTGACGATCAAAGGCACACAAAAGCTGCTACGCGAAAAAGGCGTCAAATATGTTGCCAGCCTCGGGCCGTCGATGACGGCACAGGCCGAACCTGTCCATGAACGGGCGCAAATCGACGCCGCGCCAACGCCGGAACCAGCAGCAGCGCCAACACCGGCAGAGCCGACACCAGCGCCAGCGCAAGAGGCCCTGCCCTTCGCACCAACGGCACCTGCGTTTGCCATCGACCTGCCTCTACCCCCAACGACGCTGCCTGCTGCAAAGCCGCGGTTGATCGGACGCGCACCTGCCAATTCACATGCCATGCGGGCCCGTGCCGCACAGATCACCCCGCTGCTCGCGCGGCTGGAAGAGATTCGTGCGCGGATGCATGGCTGAGAGATGTTTTTCGGGCTTGCCCTTGGACGAGTTTG
This sequence comes from Yoonia sp. R78084, assembly GCF_044595625.1. Classification (NCBI taxonomy): domain Bacteria; kingdom Pseudomonadati; phylum Pseudomonadota; class Alphaproteobacteria; order Rhodobacterales; family Paracoccaceae; genus Yoonia; species Yoonia sp. R78084. Next base: position 1,200,673 of record NZ_CP138993.1, on the reverse strand, counting down.
GGGTATGAACGCCCTCAGTCGGGCTATAGCGCAGCCTGGTAGCGCGTCCGTCTGGGGGACGGAAGGTCGCAGGTTCGAGTCCTGCTAGCCCGACCAATCATAACCGCCCGCCTGTGCGCAAGCACGGCGGGCGTTTTGGTATCAAGAGGGAAGACGATATGACAAACGCTGGTGTCCTCGCCGACCATCAAATCCGCGATATGATCGCATCCGGTGGCATCACGGCCGACACCCCGATTGAGCCCGGCCAGATCCAGCCCGCCTCGCTTGATCTGCGTCTGGGCAGCACAGCCTACCGTGTGCGCGCATCCTTTCTGGCAGGGCGCCAGCGCACAGTCAAAGACCGTCTGGCCGATTTTCAAATGCACACTGTGGACCTGACAGGCGGTGCCGTACTTGAGAAAGGTTGCGTCTACGTCGTCCCGCTGATGGAGCGCCTGCGCCTGCCCAAAGGCATGACTGCTGCGGCCAGTGCAAAATCCTCGATCGGGCGGCTGGACCTGCTGACCCGCATCATTACCGATCACGGTGTCGAATTCGACCGTGTACCCGAGGGCTATGACGGCCCGCTTTACGTGGAAATTTGCCCACGGTCCTTTTCGGTCGTGGCCCAGCCCGGACAGATGCTGAACCAGATCATCTTCCGGCAGGGCAAAACCCTGATGTCAGACGCTGATCTGCGCGCCCTTCACGCGCAAACACCCATCGTTTCGGGCGATCCTGTCATCTCGGATGGCTTGGGCTTTTCGGTCGACCTGCGGCCCGAGAGCGGCACCTTGGTCGGCTACCGCGCCAAACCGCATACGGGTGTCGTGGATCTGGCGAAACTGAACCACTACGACCCGACCGAATTCTGGGAGGAGGTCCATACCAAGGACGGCTGGATCATCCTTGATCCGGGTGCCTTCTATATTCTGGTCAGCCGCGAAGCGATTGTGATCCCGCCGATGCAGGCCGCCGAAATGGCCCCCTATCTGGCAATGGTAGGCGAGTTCCGCGTGCATTACGCAGGCTTCTTTGATCCCGGTTTCGGCTATGCCGAAGCGGGCGGCGCAGGATCACGCGGTGTGCTGGAAGTGCGCTGTCACGAAGCGCCCTTTGTACTGGAACACGGGCAGGTCGTGGGCCGGCTGGTTTACGAGAACATGTCTGCCCTGCCAGCCGCGCTTTACGGGCGCGACATCAAATCGAACTATCAGGGACAGGGCCTGAAACTGTCCAAGCACTTTCAATCAAAGTAATACGCAGTCCCGGACCTGATCCGGGACCTCGTGCTAGCGCATAAACCGCCGTGCGGCATTGAGCCCGCGTTGCGCCTTTTGCGCGGTCTGCTGTGCGTTCTTGGCCTGCGCGCGTTCTTCTGGCGTCATATCCTCGGGCCGCTTGCCCTTGTTCGCCATCAGCGCCACGCCCTTGCTCATGCCTTTGCGCATCAAAATCCGCATGCCCATGTTGATCAACTGGTTCACATTCATCTGTGTCTCCCTATCTGCTCTACGCCATGTAAGGCCTGCGGATTAATCTTCAAACAATTCGGACTGGTTGTCGTCGTCATCGGCGTCTTCTGTCTCGCCCAATATCTGTGCACCCGGTGGCGGACGGTTTTCCAGAAGGCCCGCAGAGCGCAGTTCTTTCAAACCTGGCAGGTCACGGGCGTTTTCCAGACCGAAGTGATCCAGAAATCCCTGCGTGACAACAAACGTCACAGGCCGCCCCGGTGTCATCTTTCGGCGGCCAAAGCGGATCCATTCCAGTTCGATCAACTGGTCAATCGTACCACGACTGACGCTGACACCACGGATTTCTTCAATCTCGGCGCGCGTCACAGGCTGATGATAGGCCACAATCGCCAAGGTCTCGATCGCGGCACGGCTCAGCTTGCGGGTCTCGACCGTTTCTTTCTGCATCAGAAAGCCCAGATCACCCGCTGTGCGGATGGCCCAGGCATCACCCACCTTCACCACATTCACCCCGCGTCCCTCATAGCGTTTGCGCAGATGCGCAATCGCCTCGGCGGGGTCACAGCCATGCGGCATCCGGCCCGTCAGTTCCGTGATCGTCACCGGATCAGCGGTCGCAAACAGGATCGCCTCGACCATGCGCTCCTGTTCGCCCATGGGCGGCGCTTCAAAGAGGCTTTCGTTGCGGGGGGTCTCTGTCTTAGCCATCACGCGGGTCTTTCTTGCGGATTTCGATCGGGGCAAACATCTCGCCCTGCCGGATTTCTATTTTGCCTTCCTTGGCCAGTTCGAGCGAGGCTGCAAAAGTTGCCGCCGTCGTCGACCGGCGGCGTTGCGGGTCGGCATCCCAGCCGTCTGGCAGGTAACTGACAATATCGGTCCAGTTGCCCGCAAAGCCGATCAGCGACCGCATGCGTTCAAGCGCCTGTTCCATCGTCATCACATGCTGACGGTCCATCACAAAGGGGCGGAAATCATCGCGGGTGCGGATCCGGGCGTACCCCTGCATCAGGTCCAGCAGTGTGGCGGTATAGGTCACGCGGCGCACGCGCTGCACGTCTTCGGTGATCCCACGGGCAAAGAAATCGCGGCCCAGCTGGTCGCGCGCCATCAGTTGGGCGGCGGCATTACGCATCGCTTCAAGCCGTTCAAGCTGGAACGCAAGATGTGCCGCCAGTTCCTCGCCCGACGGCCCCTCCTCCGAGGGGTCAGGCGGCAACAAGAGCCGCGATTTGAGGAAGGCAAGCCAGGCCGCCATCACCAGATAATCCGCAGCCAGCTCCAGCCGCAGGCGTTTGGCCTGTTCCACAAAGGCCAGATATTGTTGGGCCAAGGCCAGAATGGAAATCTGGCGCAGGTCCACCTTCTGTGTGCGCGACAGCGTCAACAACAGATCGAGCGGGCCCTCGAATGCGCCCACATCAACGATCAAGGCCTCAGCGGCGACACGCTCGCTGACACTGATCGTGTCTTCCTGGAAATCTTCGCCCTGCATCTGCCCTCAGCCTAAGTGACGGCCAAGTTCCGCTTCCAGCGCCCCGATGTCAATATTTTCAGGTGTTTTTCGCAATGCCAAAGCACGATTTGCGCGGGTTATGGCCGCGTCCGTCATCACGCCCGACGCCTGTGCCACCGCCGCCATTTCATCCGCCTTGCCGTTGCAATGCAGGATAATATCACAGCCCGCCGCGATACTCGCCGCTGCACGCTGCGCGACCGTCCCCGAGAGCGCCTCCATCGACAGATCATCGGTCATCAAAAGACCATCGAAACCGATGTCCTTGCGGATCACTTTCATCATTCTAGCGGATGTTGTGGCGGGATTGGCGGGATCAATATCCGAGAACACAATATGCGCCGTCATCCCCATCGGCAGATCGGACAGCGCCGCAAATGGCGCGAAATCCCATGCGTCCAATTCCGGCCGCGGCGCATCCACACGCGGCAGGTCCTTGTGGCTATCCACCGCCGCCCGCCCGTATCCGGGGATATGTTTCAGCACCGGTAGCACCCCACCGGCAAGATGCGCATCGGCACAGACGCGGCAGGCATCAACGACCGTCTGCACATCATACCCGTAAAGGCGGTTCTTCAGAACCGGATGCGTTGCCTCTTCGGCGATATCGGCCAAGGGGGCGCAATTGGCATCAATCCCGACGTCATGCAGCTCTGCGGCGATCAAACGGTTGCGGACCCAATGGGCCCGCAGCGGATCAGCAGCACGCGACATCTGGTCCAAGGCAGGCAGGTATTCGCGCCAATGCGGGCTGCGCATCCGCTGGACGCGCCCGCCCTCTTGATCAATCAGGATCATCGCGTCGCGCTGGACCGCTTCGCGCAGGCTATGCGTCAGGCGGCGCAGCTGGTCAGGGTTGTCGATATTGCGCGCAAAAAGGATAAAGCCAAGCGGCTGGACTTCGCGGAAAAAGCCGCGTTCCCAATCCGTGATCTCCAGCCCCTCAGGGCCGAAAATCGTCGCATTCATCGTCACTTAGTTGACCACCACGGCAATGCATTCCGCGCCTTCGGCCTGCAAGGCCGCACACAGGCGGCGGGCTTCGGCGCGGTCTTCAAACCCGCTGGCCCGCAAACGGTACCACGTGGCACTGCTTTGATTGCTGACCTGTATGACGCGCTCGCGCCCGCCCATCAACTGGCCAAAGCGTGATTGCAGACGGTCCCATTCGGCTGCGGCAAGGCTGGGGTTGGGAAAGGCGCCAAGCTGCACAAGGTTGGTACCGGCAGGAAAGGTTGCGGTCGTGACGGCCACTTCGCTACTGGCAGGCACAGGTGTTGCCGCAGCCACCGGTGCCGGAATACGCATATTTGCAGGCCGGATCACAGGACGCACCGAGATGGCGACACCGGGCACGCTTGCCGGGATCACATTTGGGTCTTGTGCCTCTTCTGAAGGCATCATCGGTGGTTCGGTGCTCAGGGCTGCCAATTGCGCGGCAAGCGCTGTGGCGTCATCCAGCGGGGCAACGGCGGCAACGGCCTCATCCGCGACACTCTCGTTCTCAAACGCTGTGGGGACCTCTTCAACCGCCGCCGAGACGGTTGAAAGAACCTCCGGTGTTGGTCGCACGTCAAGGTCTTCGGGTGACAATCCCGCCGTGCGCGGGGCCAGGACCAAACGATCCTCGGGACCGCCCGCTTCGCCCATCGCGGCGACTTCATTCACCGAAAGCCCCGTATGCGCGGCAACGCCACCACCGGGGTTGTCGGGCAGAACCCGCATATCGCCTTCCATGGCGCGCACCACGGGGATCCCGCTGACATCACGCACGATCAGCTTGTATCCCCAAAAGCTTACGCCAAGGATCAGCGCCAGCGAAAACGCCGCACCTGCGAAGTTGACTAGATTGGTTGAGCGCGGCTCACGCGCCGCCCGGGCGAACCCGTCATCGTATACTGCCATCTCTGCCTCACTGCGCCCCAGACCTTGTGGTTTTTTCGGGGTCAATATTTTCAGCTCGATCCGGCAGTCTGTGCGTTAACGCATCTCTTCCGCCGGAGTGACGCCAAGAATACCCAAACCGTGCAAAATAACAATCGCTACGGCCCGAATGAGGGCAATTTTCGCTTGTGTGGTATCTGAGTCACCCTCTTGGACAAAGCGCAGGCTCTCGTCCGCGTTCCCTTGGTGGTAAAGCGCGTGGAAATCCGACGCCAGATCATAGAGGTAAAAGGCGATCCGGTGCGGCTCATGCCCGCGCGCCGCGATTTCCACCAGACGCGGCCATTCGGCCAGTTTCTTGATCAGAGTGAGCTCCGCCTCATGGGTCAGACCGGAGAGATCGACCCCTGCCAATGCGGCATCTGAGACATCCGTGAACGCCCCCGCCTTGGCCACGGCGGAATTCACCCGCGCATAGGCATAGTTGACGTAGAACACCGGATTGTCCTTGGACTGCTCCAGCACCTTGTCGAAATCGAAATCCAGCGGCGCGTCATTCTTGCGCGTCAGCATATGGAACCGTGTCACATTAGGGCCGACTTGATCGACCACATCGCGCAGGGTCACAAAGGTCCCTGCCCGCTTGGACATTTTGAAGGGTTCGCCGTTTTTATACAGCTTAACAAGCTGCGTCAGCTTCACATCAAGTGGCACCTTCCCGTCAGACAGCGCCGAGACAGCCGCCTTCATCCGCTTGACGTAGCCGCCATGGTCGGCACCAAAGACGTCGATCAACTGGTCATAACCGCGCTGCACCTTGTCATAGTGATAGGCGATATCGGGTGCGAAGTAGGTCCACGACCCGTCCGATTTCTGCACAGGCCGGTCCACATCGTCGCCGTGGGCGGTGGATTTAAAGAGCGTTTGCTCCCGCGGCTCCCAATCCTCGGGCATCTTGCCTTTCGGGGGTTCCAATGTGCCCCGATAAATCAGGCCCTTTGCATCGAGTTCCGCAATCGCTTTTTCAATCAGACCAGTGCCATAGAGCGATTTTTCCGAAAAGAAGTTATCCATGACCACACCAAGCTGGGCCAGATCCTCGCGGATCAGCTCCATCATCGCTTCGGTGGCGAATTCACGGATCTCTTCAAGCCAGACCTCTTCAGGCTGACCGACATAGGTGTCGCCTGCCTTTTCTTTCAGCGCTTGGCCGACAGGGATCAGATAATCGCCCGGATAGGTGCCATCCTCGAACGCCACTTCTTTTCCGTGCGCCTCAAGATACCGAAGATAGACAGACCGCGCGAGCACATCGACCTGCGCGCCACCATCGTTGATGTAATATTCTTTGGTGACATCATAGCCCGCATAATCCAGCAGACGCGCCAGCGCGTCACCAAAGACAGCCCCCCGCGTGTGGCCGACATGCAAAGGCCCGGTGGGGTTGGCGGAGACGTATTCCACCATCATTTTCTGGCCTTGGCCCAGCGTGGATTGCCCGTAGGACGGATCGCTCAGCACGGTCTTGATCACACCTTGCCACACGTCAGGCACAAGCCGCATATTCAGGAACCCGGGCCCCGCCACTTCCGCCACCGCGATTTGCGGATCGTCCAGCAGCTTTGCCGCCAGCGCATCCGCGATCACACGGGGGTTCATTTTGGCAGGTTTTGCCAAGACCATCGCCGCATTCGTTGCCATATCACCATGGGCCGCATCGCGCGGCGGCTCGACCGAGACAGCAGCGGTCGAGAGGCCATCGGGCAGCGTGCCTTCTGCGACCAGTTGGTCAAGGCAGGTCAGCACACGGGTGCGAATATCAGCAAAAAGGTTCATGGGTCATCCAACAGCTTTGTTTGACTGGGGTTTACCACCCCGATAGCGCAGGGCAAGCAGACTTTTGTCAAAAGTCTGCCTCCAAATCCTTCAAAGGATTTGGCCCCTCTAATTTCCGTCGATCACACCCGGCGGAATATCCTCGCCACCGATCAGCCGCTTATGCTCCTGAATGGCAAAACGGTCTGTCATCCCGGCAATGTAATCCGCGACAATCCGCGCCAGCGCGGTCGTATCGGGCGCATCAGCGACATCCTTGCGCCATTGCTTCGGCAACTCATCGGTGTTCTCCATGAAAAACGGGAACAGGTCGTTGATCATCTGCGTCACCACCACCCGCATCTCCACCACCGCAGGGGCGCGGTACATACGTGTGAACAGGAAGGCGCGGATCACCTTCAAATCTTCCCAAAGCGCTGGCGAAAACTGCACCATCATCCGCCCTGCGTGGCGGATATCATGCACGGATTTGGGCGCCAGTTCCGTCAGGTTGTGGCGGCTGACCGCAATGACGTCCTCGACCAGCACACCAAAGAACCGCCGCAGCGCTTCATGCCGGCGGCGATAGTAATTGAGGTCCGGGTATTTCGCATCCACCCGCGCAAAGCAGTCGCGCAGGATCGGCAATTCGGCCAGTTCGTCGGTGCTGAACAATTCCGCCCGCAACCCGTCGTGCAGATCGTGGTTATTATAGGCGATGTCATCGGCCAAAGCTGCCGCCTGCGCCTCGGCACTGGCATGGGTGTGCAATTCCAGATCGTGCCGCGCGTTATAGGCCGCCAGCGCAAAAGGCACCTGCCCCACAACCGGCCCGTTGTGTTTGGCAATCCCTTCCAGCGTTTCCCACGTCAGGTTCAACCCGTCCCATTCCGCATAATGCCGTTCGAGGGAGGTCACGATGTGCAGCGCCTGCGCGTTGTGATCGAACCCACCATAGGGCTGCATCAGCGCATCGAGCGCCTCTTCACCGGTATGACCGAACGGCGTGTGGCCCAGATCATGAGCCAATGCGACCGCCTCGGTCAGCTCCACGTTCAGATCAAGGGCTGCGGCCACGGTGCGCGCCACCTGCGCCACCTCGATCGAATGGGTCAGACGGGTACGGAAATAATCGCCTTCATGTTCAATAAAGACCTGGGTTTTATGCTTGAGCCGCCGAAAGGCGCTGGAATGGATGATCCGGTCACGGTCCCGTTGAAACGGCGAACGGAACGCACTTTCTTCCTCAGGATAAAGCCGCCCGCGCGCATTGGCGGGGTCTGTCGCATAGGGCGCTGCCATTTGAATTGCCTGTCTTGTCGCTTTTGCCTGTCATCCCTATATTACAGGTACACCCAAACCGATAGGCCCCCGTGATGTTCACCGTCCCTCCCAAAGTTACCACCCGCGCATTTGAACGCCTCGCCGAGATTGGCGCGAGTGCGCAAGGCAAGGCCCTGCGTGTCGCGGTCGAGGGTGGCGGCTGTTCCGGCTTTCAGTACGAGATCGACCTTGATGAAGCGAAAGAGGATGATCTAGTGCTGTCTGACAAGGGCGAAACAGTGGTCATCGATTCTGTTTCCCTGCCGTTTCTGGCGGACGCGGTGATTGATTTCACCGAAGAGCTGATCGGCGCGCGGTTCGTGATCAACAATCCGAACGCGACCTCGTCTTGCGGCTGCGGGACGTCGTTTTCGATGTAAATCGCACCACTTGGGCGCTATTGCGCGCTCTTCTGCTCCAGCCACAATACTCTTGCCAGCATAGGCAACAATGCGATGCAGGCTGTAGCGAACACCGCAACGGACCACGGGAGCAGCGGCATACCAACTGCCTTTGCCCGAGGTGCAATCAGGTAAAAGCCAATCGTCACCGCGATGATCAGATCGAACCAGACCTGATTGCCTGCGAAATCAGTTGTGTGGTTTACCCAGAACTGGATCAATCCGTCCTGCGCCAAGGTCACGAGTGTAAAGACAAAAAATGTCGCGCCGACGGCTGCAGGGATCAGCCATTGCAATACGGCAGTGGTTGACCGCCCGACGGCAATCATCAGGATTACGCCGATACATCCTGCGTAGCCAAGGATGGGCAGTACTTGAAACATGGTCATTGAAGTGTTCTTTCTAAGAAAGTGAATATCAGACAGCGTAGCAGTTGCTACATAATAGCTTTATGTAGCAACTGCTTCAAGGAAAAATATGGCCCGAACCAAGCCAAATAAAGACGCGCTTCTATCCGACCTCGCTGATCATGTACTGGCGCATGGCCTTAACACGGCCAGCCTGCGTCCGCTGGCAGCAGCAGCAGGCACATCTGACAGGATGCTCATCTACCACTTTGGCAGTAAGGATCAGTTGATCGCGGCGTTACTTGAATATCTCGCCGCTCGGATGGCAGCAGGGCTTGATGGGGCAATGCCCCCGGTCCGACTTGCTACGGAAGAAGAGTTGTTGCGCAAAGTCTTGCAGCTCATGCGATCAGATGCCTTTCAACCTTACAACCGTGTCTGGCTAGATATCATCGCCGCGGCGGCCCAAGGCGGGGCCGCCCATCGTGAGGCCGCGCATCAGATCATTCGGGTTTTTCTGGATTGGATCGCCAAGCGTCACCCTGCTGGCGCGCAAGGTGCGCCGCATGCATTGACGTTAATCGAAGGAATGCTGGTGATGGACGCGGCCGGACATGCGTCGATTGCCAATGCCGCAGCAGGTCTGAGCGACGACGAATAGATTACGGACAAGGCAAGCTTGCCTTTTGCCCCCGCCTCCACCAAAACCAGATTTACAAAGTGACGGGGTGCCTCCATGAAAATCGCGACATTCAACATCAACGGTGTCAAAGCCCGTATTGACGCGCTGACCGCATGGATTGACGACTCTCAGCCCGATGTGGCTGTGCTGCAAGAGATCAAATCAGTCGACGAAGGCTTCCCGCGCGAGATATTCGAGGACAAGGGCTATAACGTCGAAACCCACGGCCAAAAGGGCTTTAACGGGGTCGCACTCCTGTCGAAATTCCCGCTTGAGGACGTCACGCGCGGCCTGCCCGGTGCTGCAGGCGCGGGACGCGACGGTGTGGACGACGAAGAGGCCCGCTATATCGAGGCCACCGTTGTGGGCGACAAAGCGGTGCGGATTTGCGGGCTTTACCTGCCCAACGGCAACCCCGCACCGGGGCCGAAATATGACTATAAACTGCGCTGGATGGAACGGCTTCAGGCCCGTGCCAAAGAGCTGTTGGAACATGAAGAAGTCACGCTAATCTGCGGGGATTACAACATTATTCCGCAAGCCGAGGATGCCGCGCGCCCTGATGCGTGGCGCGACGACGCGCTCTTTCGTCTTGAAAGCCGTGAGGCGTTCCGCCGGATCCTGAACCTTGGCTACACCGAGGCTTTCCGCGCCCGCGAGGCGGGTGCGGGCCATTATTCCTTCTGGGATTATCAGGCGGGTGCATGGGACAAGAACGACGGCATCCGCATCGACCATTTCCTGCTGACACCGCAATGCGCGGACCTTTTGAACAACTGCTGGATCGAAAGCGAAGTGCGCGGTCGCGAAAAGCCCTCGGACCACGTGCCGGTCTGGGTAGACCTTGCCGCCTAGGCCGTCGATCGGCTAGTATCGCCTTTTCAGGTCGCATTTCAGGAGCACAGACACATGCTTCGCAAGTTAATCAGTATCGCAGTCGTCGCTGTCACATTGCCGACAATCGGTCAGGCACAGTGCCGCATCGCCGTCGCAGGCACCGCTTGCGTCGCCATCCCCCAGCCCTTGACGCCACAACCCGGCCCTGTCGAGATTGGTGAGATACTCGAACGCGGACAGTATTCCATGATCATGAATGCCCGCTACTATGGCCTGCCAACCGTCAGCGACGGCTGGGTCTATTTCCGGATCGAGGACGAGATCTACCGCGTCGATTGGCGCAGCCATGAAGTACTGGAGCGAGTCACGGATCAGGCCAGCAGAAATTGGTGATCAGTGCGGTTGGGCTTCAGGCGTTTGAGACGCCGAACGGCCACTAAGCGTCTGATACCAGTAAATCCCGCGACACCGCCCTCAGGTCACTGTTTTCTGTCGTGCGGTGTTTGCACGCAAAGGACAATGTCGTGCGCCGGATCGAGATTGCCAGAAACATATCTGCGCCGGACACGGAACCCGAAGCAGGCTGCACCGTGGAGGTTTGGGCATACTTATGAAAGTCGATAGGCAACATGATGGATGTCTACACATGCAATTTGCCGAAAGCGGGGCAAAAACCGGAAACAATCAAGGTATTCAGGGGCATTGTTGCCGCAATCGCGACATAACCTGAAAAAGCGTTCCTGCTTTATCCTGCCCGAAGGAATCCTGTGCACGGTTAGGCGGTCACATCGTAATCATAAAGCCAACCAAGCCGGTTGAGAAACGCCGCTGGCGCGACTTTCCCCAAGGTCCGCAGCCCAGCATGGGCCACCATGCGCTGCACACCGCCGAGATGATAATTGCGCGCATTCCTGTTTGCCGCCTCAATCGCCCGCACGACACGCGCGCGGCGTTTGTCCTGATAGCGGCGCAAGCCTGCCTCAATCGTGGCCTCTTCATTGCAGCAGCGCGCCAAGGTATAGGCATCCTCGATCGCGAGGTTCGCCCCCTGCGCAAGAAACGGCAGCGTCGGATGTGCCGCGTCCCCCAAAATCGCCACTGTGCCCAGATGCCATTTTGCCGCCACTGGATGCCGGAACAGCCCCCAAAGCCGCACCTCTTCGACCGCCGACAAGATGCTCTTGGCCTCCCAGCCGCAATCGGCAAAGGCCATCCGCAGGTTGCCGGGATCATCGCTGTGATGCCAGCCCTCCTTGGCCCATTGGCTGCGTTCCTGCACCGCAACAATGTTCAGCCGACCGCCAGGCAATGGATAGGTGACCATATGCCGTCCCGGGGCCATCCAGATACGCGCCACAGGGTCCGACTTATCGGTCTTGATCATGGCACGCCAAGCCACCTGCCCCGTAAAGAACGGCTGTGCAGGCCGGTTGATCAGGCCGCGCACGACGGAATGCAACCCGTCGGCACCGACAGTCAGCGCAGGACGGTGTGTCTTGCCATCTAAACTGAAACTGCCATCGGCACTGATCTGCGTGATCTTAGCACCCAGCCTGACCGTGACACCCGCGGCATCACACCCACGCGCGAGAATGTCGATCAAGGCCGCGCGGTGATAAAAAACATAAGGAGGTGTCTGCGCGGAAAGATCAAAGCGCGCAATCTCGCGCCCTGTCATCGCATCCATCGGCACCACGGCCTGTGCCTGCACACCGGAGGCGGCAAGCGCGCGGTCGATACCAAGCGCGTTCAAGGCACGCGCACCGTTGGGGGTAATCTGCAAACCGGCGCCAACCTCGGTCAGCGCGGGTGCCTGTTCATAGACCGTGACGTTCGCGCCACTGCGCGCAAAGGCCAATGCGGCCGTCAACCCACCAATGCCGCCGCCGATTACAGCGATGTCGCGGCTTTGGTTGTGGGTCATCCTAGTCGTCCCGATGCACCTTTTCGCGGCGTTCGTGACGCTCTTGCGCCTCAAGGCTCATGGTGGCGATAGGGCGTGCATCCAGACGCTTGAGCGAAATAGGCTCGCCGGTGATTTCGCAGTAGCCGTATTCGCCCTGTTCGATCCGGCGCAATGCCGCGTCGATCTTGGTGACCAGCTTGCGCTGGCGGTCACGTGTGCGCAACTCAAGTGAACGGTCGGTTTCTTCAGAAGCGCGATCAGCCACATCAGGAATATTGCGTGTCTGGTCTTTCATGCCGGCGACAGTGTCGCGGCTGTCTTCGAGGAGCTCGGCCTTCCATGCGATCAGTTTGCGACGGAAATATTCGGTCTGCCGCTCGTTCATGAATGGTTCGTCATCTGCGGGGCGATAGTCGTCTCCAAGAAACACTTCTGCCTTCATATTCATACCCTCTTGCTTTGATGCGCGCTGACACGTTGCGCTCACCCCAACCCCAATTTTGTCGGGGTTTACTTGGTTCCCGACGCGCTGTCACCCCCCATTTTGACAGGCCTCGCAGGGTGTTGATGATCCCGAACGACCTGCTAGGTTGTTTTTGCAAATCAAAGGGCAAGCAGATGCAATTCACCGGAACCGAAACCTATATCGCCACAGATGATCTGACGATGGCGGTGAATGCAGCCGTCACGCTGGAACGCCCGCTATTGGTCAAGGGCGAGCCCGGCACCGGCAAGACCGAGCTTGCGCGGCAGGTCAGCGCGGCCCTTGGCCTGCCCATGATCGAATGGCACGTCAAATCAACCACCAAGGCGCAACAGGGGCTTTATGAATATGATGCCGTCAGCCGTTTGCGCGACAGCCAGCTGGGTGATGCGCGGGTGCATGACGTGGCCAACTACATCAAAAAGGGCAAGCTCTGGCAGGCCTTCGGCGCGGACGGCAAGGTCGTGTTGCTGATCGACGAGATCGACAAGGCCGATATCGAATTCCCCAACGACCTTTTGCAGGAACTGGACCGGATGGAGTTCCACGTCTGCGAGACCGGCGAGACCGTGAAGGCCATCCACCGCCCTGTCGTGATCATTACTTCCAACAACGAAAAAGAACTGCCCGACGCCTTTCTGCGCCGCTGCTTTTTCCACTACATCCGCTTTCCAGACATCGACACGATGCGCAGAATTGTCGCGGTCCATCATCCGGGCATCAAGGAACAGTTACTGACGACCGCACTCACCCAATTCTACGAGTTGCGCGAAACGGCAGGCCTGAAGAAAAAGCCGTCCACCTCCGAAGTGCTGGATTGGCTCAAGTTGCTGCTGGCCGAGGATCTGAGTGCCGAGGACCTTAAACGTGACGGGGCGAATGCGCTGCCGAAACTCCATGGCGCCCTGCTCAAGAACGAGCAGGACGTGCATTTGTTTGAACGGCTGGCCTTTATGGCACGCGGACAGCGCTAGCGCGCTATTTCGTCCAGCCGTGGACGTGGACATCCTTGCCTGAATGACCTTTGAGGATCTTTGTCGCGAGCGCCTCTTTGTCCTTGTTTTCGGTGCGTACCCACAACAGGATGCCGCCGTTCTCGATTTGGTGGGCGTAGTAATCCTTGTGATGCTGCCCGACGCGCCGCGCTAGCAACGTACCCAGAATCGCGCCGGGGGTGCCACCGATCGCCACCGCCGCGATTGAGGCCGCAAGCGTGCTGAGCGGTGTCAGCATCGCGGTCATGGCGATGGCCGATCCCAGAAAGAAGAACCCGCCTGCGATAGCGCCCTCCAACTCTCCGATGGCTTCCTCTGACACAAAGGCCGCACGGGGCGCATGAGGGTCGTCTTCAAGGTCCTTCGCGCGCCAAAAGGCCGATCCCAGCTTGTCCTGCAAGGCGGCCTCATCCCCCAGAAGGCTGATATCACGGCGCGAAAAGCCCGACATGCGCAGGTCATAGATTGCGGCCTGCAGGTCTGCAAAGCTGTCAAAGACGCCGACCGCTTCGGGTATTTCGATTACGATGGTCTTTTCCTTGGCCTTTTGAGTGGTCATCTTCTTTCCTCTTGTATCAATCCCTCCCTTCCCTAACGCCAATGCCGTATCGCAAATTGCGTTTCATCAATCCGGAAGGCGCAAAGCGGCCATTCCCGAGACAAAACGTGCGCAGCCCCGCCCCCCACAGGGAATTGACTGGCCCTGCGCATAAACACCTCTATTGTCAGTCAAAGACAAAAACGAGAACACCCCATGGCAACATCCCCCATCGTCACAATCCGTCCACTTGCGGCCAAAGATGAAGCCCGTTGGCGTGTCCTGTGGTCGGGTTATCTCGATTTCTACAAATCCAGCGTCCCCGAGGCGGTCTATGCCAGTACTTTTGCGCGCCTTCTGGGGGATGACGCGCAAGATTTTCATGGCATGGTCGCCGAACAGGACGGCACCATCGTGGGGCTGGTGCATTATCTTTTTCATCGCCATTGCTGGCGGATCGAGAATGTCTGCTATCTGCAAGACCTCTATGCCGACCCGGCGGTGCGCGGCACGGGGATCGGGCGCAAGTTGATCGAAGCGGTCTATCAGGCAGCCGATAAGGCGGGCGCACCGGCGGTTTACTGGCTGACGCAAGAAGATAACGCGGTGGGCCGCCAGCTTTATGATCGCGTGGGCCAGAAAACCGACTTTATCAAATACGCCAGACCCGCATGAAGTATCTTGCCGCCCTTGCCCTCGCCTTTGTTGCGGGCTGCGCCCAGATGCCTGCGGGGCCGGATCCCGTGCGCCTGACATTCCCCGAAATGGCGCGTTTTGCAGGTGAAAGCCCCGGGCCGTCCACACGTCCGAACGCGGAGATTGCGCTGGATTTTGCGGATCTGGCGTTCCGGATGGAAAGCGGACGGCCTTTGCCTGTCCTGACCCGCTTTGAAGGGCCTATCACTGTGCGGGTCGTCGGACAGCTGCGCCCCGAAAACCGGCAGGATCTTGAGGCGCTGTTGCGCCGTCTGCGCAACGAGGCCCGTATTGACATCCGGCTGACCAATGCCACCGACGCCAATATCGTGATCGAGAGCCTGCCCAACCGTACCCTCCAGCGCGTTGCCCCCAATGCCGCGTGCTTCGTGGTTCCACGCGTCCAAAGCTGGACCGAGCTGCGTGCGGCCCGCGATACGCCCCTGCTCGACTGGGCGACGCTGGAGCGGCGCGACAAGGCGGCCATCTTCCTGCCATCGGATGTGACAGCCCAGGAAGTGCGCGATTGCCTGCATGAGGAACTCGCGCAGGCGCTTGGCCCGCTGAACGATCTCTACCGGTTGCCTGATTCTGTCTTCAATGATGACAACATGCACGCCGTGCTGACCGGTTTCGATATGCTGATCCTGAGGGCCTATTATGCCCCCGAATTGCGCAGCGGTATGTCCGAACGGCAGGTGGCCGAGCGCCTGCCCGCTATCCTTGCGCGGATCAACCCGAGCGGGCAACGTCCCGGCGGGCAGATCCCTTCCGAAACATCACGCGCCTGGATCAACGAAATCACAACCGCACTCGGCAATAACGCCTCTGAACCGCGGCGCAGGCAGGCCGCGGCGCGCGCCGTCGCGATCGGGAAATCACTGGGATGGACCGGCCCGCGCGAAGGCTTTGCCAACTACGCCTACGGTCGCTTGCAGATCGGCAATGACGCGACCCTCTCTTTGGGCGCCTTCAACGCCGCCGGCCGCGCCTATGCGCAAACGCCCGCCACCAATATCCACGCAGCCCACATCGCGCTGCAACTGGCCGCCTTTACGCTGATCTCGCGCGATGCAGACGCCACCATCACACTGACGACACCTGCCATTGAGGTCGCCCGCCGCCATGAAAACGCGGCTCTGATGGCGCTGCTGATGATGTTCAAAGCCGAGGCGCTTGATCTCAAAGGCGAGACGGAGGCAGGCATGGCCCTGCGTCTGGACAGTCTGGGGTGGGCGCTTTATGGCTTGGGCGACAGGGATGAGGTCATCTTGAGGCTCAATGAAATTGCGTCTCTGGCCCCGCCTCCGCCCCCAACCTAACAAAGGCCCTTTTCGATGATATTCCCGCTCTCAGGTATGGTTTTCGGTGCAGTTCTCGGCGCGTTGCGCGCGAAATCAAAGGGCGGACAGCGCAAGGATATGCTGCAATGGGGCGCGGTGTTTGCGATCATCTTCGGCCTTGTCGGTCTGTTTGTGCTGATCTTCCTGCAACGCAGCCTGTGATCCATGTTTCTGCCCTTCTTTGACAACTTACGCCGGCACGGGGTTCCTGTGTCTTTGCGCGAATTCTTGTCATTTCTGGAAGGGATGAAGGCTGGCCTTGCCACCTATGATGTCGAGGCTTTCTACTTTCTGGCCCGCGCCACCATGGTCAAGGACGAGCGCCACCTCGATAAATTCGACCGCGCCTTTGCCGCGAGTTTCGAGGGCCTTGACGCAATCCCTGATGAGGCCGTGCTGAATGCCGTGGATATTCCTGCCGACTGGCTGGAAAAGCTGGCTGAAAAGCACCTGAGCGACGCAGAGAAAGCCGAAATCGAGGCTATGGGCGGTTTCGACAAGCTCATGGAAACGCTCAAGAAACGGCTCGAAGAACAAAAAGGCCGTCATCAGGGCGGGTCCAAATGGGTCGGCACTGCGGGTACCTCGCCTTTCGGGGCCTACGGCTATAACCCCGAAGGCGTGCGGATCGGCCAGAAAGAAAGCCGCCACCAGCGCGCGGTGAAAGTCTGGGACAAGCGCGAATTCAGGAACCTTGACGATACCGTCGAACTGGGCACACGCAATATCAAGGTCGCTCTGAAACGTTTGCGCCGCTGGGCGCGTGACGGGGCACATGAGGAACTGGACCTCAACGGCACCATCCGCGCCACTGCCGAACACGGTTATCTGGATGTGCAGACGCGGCCCGAAAGGCGCAATGCGGTCAAAGTGCTGCTCTTTCTCGATATCGGGGGGTCGATGGACCCGCATATCAAAGTGGTCGAGGAACTCTTCAGCGCCGCCAAATCCGAATTCAAGCATTTCGAATATTTCTACTTCCACAACTGCCTCTATGAGGGCGTGTGGAAGGACAACCGCCGCCGCTGGAACGCGCAAACGCCGACATGGGATGTGCTGCGCACCTACGGCTCTGATTACAAATGCATCTTTGTGGGTGACGCCAGCATGTCGCCCTATGAAATCGCCTTCAAGGGTGGCGCAAATGAACACTGGAACGAAGAGGCAGGCCAGACATGGCTGGAACGGGCGCGCGATCAATGGCCCAATCATCTCTGGATCAATCCGCTTGACGAACGCTACTGGCCTTACACACAGTCGATCCAGATGATCCGCGATATCTTTGGCCCCGACCGTATGGTGCCGATGACACTCGCAGGGATCGACGCGGGCATGCGGACCTTGGGACGCTAGGAGACAAAGGCGATGTGGCACCATCTCAAAGACTTTTGGACCCACAATCGCCCAGCCTTTCTTGCCTTTCTGGTGGTTTTTGCGCTGACCGGCGTTTTCGGTGTGCGTGCCGTCACGCAATACATCTACTGGTCCGATCCGGTAAAACAGAACCAGACCTTGGCCGGATGGATGACCCCGCGCTATGTGGCCAAATCGTATAACCTGCCCCCCGAAGTGATCAAAGCGGCGTGGAACCTGAACCCCGACAGCGCATTGCGGCGCGCCTCGCTTGACACGATCGCGCAGGAACTGGGGCTCACGCTGGAAGAGATGCAACAGCGGGTTGCGGCCGCGGCATTGGCCTATCACGCAGGTCAAACCGATGAATGATCTGATCCTCGGGCTCGCGGCGGACTATGGCGTTCCCCTGCTCTTTATTGTGACATTCCTCAGCTGTCTGGCCCTGCCGGTCCCGTCATCACTGTTGATGCTGGCCTCGGGCGGTTTTGCGGCAGCGGGTGATCTGTCATTGACAGCCGTGACCGCAGCCGCGTTTTGCGGGGCGGTTTTGGGCGACAATACGGGGTATTGGGTGGCGCGCCGGTTGGGTGCGCGCATGGATCGCTGGCTTATGGCGAAACCCAAACGGGCGGCACTGCGCAGCAAATCCGCGCAGTTCATGGACAGATGGGGCGGGTCTGCTGTGTTTTTCTCGCGCTGGCTGGTGTCCCCGCTGGGTCCACATATCAACTACGTCAGCGGGCTTGCGCGTTTTCACTGGCCGCGCTTTGCGCTCTGGTCCATGAGTGGCGAGCTTGTCTGGGTCGCACTCTATGTCGGGCTGGGCTATGTCTTTGCGGATAATATGACAGCAATCGCCAGCATCTCGGGCAACCTTTCGGGCTTTCTTGCTGCGGGTGTCGTGGCCACGGGCCTTGGCCTGTGGCTGGTCAAATCCAGCAAGGCGCGGGCACGGCGCAGGGCGGACGACACGGCGCCAAATGTCGCAGATGAAAACCCCCGTCAGGCTTGAGAAACTGCCGCAAACGCCCATATTACACTCATGATCAAGTTCACGCCGATCCTTCTTGCCGTGCTCTACGGGCTTGCGATGTACCGCTTCTCGATGTGGCGGACCAAGCGCGAGCTTGACGCTCGATCCACCGAGCTTGCCGATCCGATCCTCAAAGTGCTGATGGACCGCATGGCCAAGGCCCTCGATATCGACCGGATCAAGGTGCATATCTATGAGATCGAACCCGTGAACGGGCTTGCCGCCCCTGACGGGCGCATTTTCATCACCCGCGGGTTCTATAACAAATACCGCGCAGGCGAGGTCACCTCCGAAGAAATGGCCAGTGTGATTGCCCATGAAATGGGCCACGTGGCCTTGGGCCATTCACGCCGCCGGATGATTGATTTCTCGGGCCAGAACGCGATGCGCACAGCACTTGCGATGATTCTGGGGCGCTTTGTGCCCTTTATCGGCCCGTGGATCGCCAGCGCGTTGATGAGCCTGCTGGCCGCCCGCCTGTCGCGCAGTGACGAATTCGAGGCTGATGCCTATGCCTCGGCCCTGCTGGTCAAGGCAGGGATCGGCACAGAACCGCAAAAATCACTGTTCAGGAA
Source organism: Yoonia sp. R78084 (assembly GCF_044595625.1). Taxonomy (NCBI): domain Bacteria; kingdom Pseudomonadati; phylum Pseudomonadota; class Alphaproteobacteria; order Rhodobacterales; family Paracoccaceae; genus Yoonia; species Yoonia sp. R78084. Next base: position 1,181,482 of record NZ_CP138993.1, on the reverse strand, counting down.
ACTGGAAACGCTGACGGGTGCGCGTGGGGCCGCAACGCCTGCGTGGATGATGAGCCACCCCAAAACGCCGCTGCGCATCGCAGCAATCGAGGCGAATGAAGCCAAGTGGAACGCCGGTTAAACGCGCGGCACCGCTTATCATCTTGCCCGAAATACTCCCGCCGGAGGCACCTGCCCGCGCAATCCACGCAGGCGGTCCGGAAGGGGCATCACGCCTCCAGCGCCTTGCCGAACCGTGGCATCCGCGCCTTTTTCATCAGCGCCCGCATCGTCCAAGGCTCCGGTGACAGCCTGTTGGCCACGTCCAACACACGCGCCGCCACGCCCCGGACCTGATCCGGGGCCTCTGCCAGCAACATAAGCGCAAAACCGTCAGGATCCCACCGCAAGAGCGCGGCATCCCCCAGAATATCCTTGGGAAAATCCTTGGTATTCATCGTCAGAATGCCGTCACAGGAACCGATGACCGCCGCCGTCAGCACATGGATATCCGCCGGATCAGGCAACCAGAATGCCCGCTCCTGCGCCGGATCATAGCGTACCGTTGCATCCGGGAATTGCGCCGCCAGCGCTGCAATCTCGCCGCGCGCCCAGACCTCTTGCTCCAGCCCAAGCTTTGCCGTCGCCCGCGCCCATTCTTCCAGAATACGCGCCGACCACCGCGCCTCGAACAGCCCTGCCGCAGCGCAACCCAGAAGCACCTCGCGCATCACGGTGGGATAGAGAACGCAAGCGTCGAGCATCACCCTCATAGGCGGAAGGTCAGCGCTTTCAGATAGCCGCTTTCGGCCAGATGCGGCAGCAGCGGATGATCCGGCCCCGCAAATCCGGTCTGGATGATCTGCCCGCGCCGCCCCCCGCGCCCGATCCCGCGGGCCGAGGCATTGCGGAACTTCGTCAGATCTGCCGCATGGGAACAGGAACAGAGCGTCAGATAACCCCCATCCGCGACCAGTGGTGCCGCCAGTCGGGCGATCCGTTCATAGGCCCGCAGGCCCGCCTCCAGCGCGGATTTGGACGGGGCGAAGGCCGGTGGATCACAGATCACCACATCAAATGTCGCACCTTCTTCGGCCAGCGCGGTCAGCACATCAAAGGCATCGCCTTTGCGTGTTTCGAACCGGTCCGACACACCCATGGCGGCCGCACCCTGTTCGGCCAGCTCCAGCGCGGGCGCAGAGCCGTCAACCGCCAGTACTGAAGCCGCACCCCCCGCCAATGCCGCCAATCCGAACCCGCCGACATGGCTGAACACATCCAGCACGCGCGCAGCTTTGGACAGTCCGGCCACAAAGGCATGGTTCAGGCGTTGATCAAAAAACAGGCCGGTTTTCTGCCCGCCCATCACGTCGGCCATATAAATCGCACCGTTCATCGGCACCTGCACAGGCGCATCGGGGGCGGTACCCACAAGAACGTCGGTTTTTTCTTCAAGCCCTTCGAGCGTACGCGCACGCCCTGTCCCGTTCATAATCACTGTGGTGACGCCGGTCACCTCTTGCAACGCCGCAACCAGCGGTGTGATCAGCAAATCGGCCCAAGCGGCATTGGGCTGGATCACTGCCAGATCGCCAAACCGGTCGATGATAACACCCGGCAACCCGTCAGCCTCGGCATGGACCAGACGGTAGAACGGCGCCTCATAAAGCCGCGCACGATGGGCCAAAGCGCGCTGGAGCTTGCCCACAAACCACGCCTGATCAATGACCGCAGCCGGATCCTGATCCAGCATGCGGCAGATGATCTTGGATGCGGGGTTCACCGTCACAACGCCCATGGGCGTGCGATTGGCGTCTTCCAGTTGCGCAATGGTCCCGGGGGTCAGATTGCGGGTGCGGCGGTCTGTGACCAGTTCATTGGCGTAAACCCAAGGAAACCCGTGGCGGATTGCACGGGCTTCGGCTTTGGGGATCAGCCGGACAACCGGCATGGCGGAGGATGTATGTTCTGTCATACCCGCCTCCTATCCGCCTTTGGGGCGGCTGGGAAGCCGTGCGATGACAAATTAGACCAATTGCGCCCGCAGCAGGCTGGTCAGAAAATCCGTCACCCGCACTTTCTGCGTCTGGCCTTCGCTTTCCAGCACGGTTGCACGTGTCCCGCCCGGCGCTTCGAGATTGCCGACAACGCGCCGCGTCGGTTCGATCACGTCGCCTGTGGTCGCATTGCGCACAGTCATATCAAAGACGACATTATAAACGCCGCCCACGGTATAGCGGGTCCGGTTGGTCACCCCGTGAAACCGCACCAGTGTCACATCCACGGTGACAGGCAACGCGCCATTCACCACCCGCCGGTTGCGCGCAGCGGCCTCTTCGAACATCGCCGCAATCTGCGGAATGCGCGGACCTAGCGGATCGCCGCGCCACACCACATCTGCCGTCGGATAAAAGGATTCGTCTTCCGAGACGGTCAGACCCTCAAGCACATTGAAATTAAATCCTTGCAGCGCATAGGAGCGGTCCATCTGCGGGCGCGGGTCGCTTTTCATACCCGTGGCCGCGCCACAGCCCATAAGCCCCAGAAGAGAAAACGAAACAAGAAAAGTTCTACGATGCATAAGCCTGCCCAATGACGTGTTTTTATTCATTCACCATGGAATTCTGACAACATTAAGACATGGTCGGCGCGCCGCTGCAATCTCTTCCATGCGTCCTCTCGCCCCCTTGTTAGCGCTAACGGGTCGTGTTAAGGCATCCGTAAACAGATCGAGGGAGGATGTCATGTCACTGCACCCCAAAATTGCCGAAGTTACCGACCGGATCCGCGCCCGCTCGGAAGGGCCGCGCCGGAAGTATATGGACACGATGGCCCGCGCGGCTGCCGAAGGCCCGCGCCGGTCGCATCTGACCTGCGGCAACCAGGCCCATGCCTATGCCGCAATGGGCGGTGACAAAGACGCGCTGACGGCTGGCCGGACCCCCAATATCGGCATTATTACCGCCTACAATGATATGCTCTCGGCGCATCAGCCGTTTGAAACCTACCCCGATCTGATCCGCGCCGCCGCCCGTGCGGCCGGTGGTACCGCGCAGGTCGCAGGCGGCGTGCCTGCGATGTGCGACGGCGTGACCCAAGGGCAAACGGGGATGGAACTATCACTCTTCTCGCGCGATGTGATCGCGCTGGCCGCAGGTGTGGGCCTATCGCACAACGTCTTTGACAGCGCGGTTTACTTGGGTGTCTGCGATAAAATCGTCCCAGGCCTTGTGATGGCCGCTGCCACTTTCGGCTATATTCCAGGCATCTTCATGCCCGCAGGCCCCATGGTGTCCGGCCTGCCCAATGACGAAAAGGCCCGCGTGCGTCAGGAATTCGCCAAAGGCAACGTGGGGCGCGAAGAGCTGATGGCCGCCGAAATGGCCTCCTACCACGGCCCCGGCACCTGCACCTTCTATGGCACCGCCAACTCCAACCAGATGCTGATGGAGTTCATGGGCCTGCACCTGCCGGGTGCCTCTTTCGTCAATCCCGGCACACCGCTGCGCGACGCGCTGACCACGGCCGCCACAGAACGCGCGCTGGAAATTACGGCGCTTGGCAATGACTACACGCCTGTCTGCGACATCCTTGATGAAAAGGCCTTTGTGAACGGCATCGTTGGTCTGATGGCGACGGGCGGGTCCACCAACCTTGTGATCCACCTGCCCGCCATGGCCAAAGCGGCTGGCGTGATCCTCGATCTGGAGGATTTCAGCGATCTCTCCGCCGTCACACCGCTGATGGCCAAAGTCTATCCAAACGGTCTGGCCGATGTGAACCACTTCCACGCCGCAGGCGGGCTGGGCTATATGATCGGCGAACTGCTGAACGCTGGCCTGCTGCATGACGATACCAAGACCGTCGCGGGGCAAGGTCTGGAACGCTATTCGCAGGAACCCAAACTGGTGGATGGCCGCGTGGAATACGCCGCAGGTACAACCACATCGCTGAACGAAAAAATTCTGCGCCCCGTCACGGATCCCTTCCAACCGCAGGGCGGCTTGGTGCAATTGTCCGGCAATCTCGGGCGCGGCGTGATCAAAACCTCTGCCGTGGCCACCGAGCGTCACGTGGTCGAGGCACCTGCCCGTGTGTTCCACACCCAAGAGGCCGTCAAAGACGCCTTCAAAGCAGGCGAGTTCACGCAAGACACGATCATCGTCGTCCGTTTTCAAGGCCCCAAATCCAACGGGATGCCCGAACTGCATGGTCTGACACCGACATTGGCTGTTCTACAGGACCGTGGCCTGAAGGTCGCGCTCGTCACTGACGGGCGGATGTCGGGCGCTTCGGGCAAAGTCCCCTCCGCCATCCACGTCTGCCCCGAAGCCGCCGATCACGGCCCCATCGCCCTGATCCGCGACGGCGATATCATCCGTCTTGACGCGACAACCGGTACGATCGAAGTCAAAGGTGTCGATCTTTCCACCCGCACCCCCGCCACCGCTGACCTGAGCGGCAACGGCACCGGCGTCGGCCGCGAACTCTTCGAGGTGTTCCGCCAGACTGTCGGTCTCGCTGCGGAAGGCGCAGGTGTCGTTGTCTGAGCTGCCCTTTCCATGTCCAATCAAACTTCCGCCGGAGGCTCCGACACATGCCCCGCACACCCTACGCTAGGATCCTGAAATGACCCCACAAGAAGCCTCTGCCGCCGCCGCCAAAGTCTGCCTCATGGCCCCTGTCGTGCCGGTCCTCGTCGTTGATGATGCCGGTATCGCAGCCGCATTGGCACAGGCGCTTGTCGCCGGTGGCTTGCCCGCACTGGAAGTGACACTGCGCACCCCCGCTGCCTTGGATGTGATCCGCGAAATGGCGACGGTGCCGGGCGGTGTAGTTGGCGCAGGCACGCTTTTGACCCCCAAAGACGTCGAAGACGCCAAAGCCGCCGGTGCGACCTTCGGCGTATCGCCCGGCGCCACGGATCGTTTGCTGGACGCCTGTGAAGCCAATGACCTGCCGCTCCTGCCCGGTGCCGCGACAGCCTCCGAGGCGATGCGCCTTCTGGAACGCGGCTATACCGTGCAAAAATTCTTCCCCGCCGAAGCCAACGGCGGCGCCCCTGCACTCAAGGCCATCGGCGCGCCGATCCCGCAGGTGAAATTCTGCCCGACAGGTGGTGTTACGCTGAAAAATGCGCCCGATTACTTGGGTTTAAGCAATACACTCTGCGTCGGTGGTTCTTGGGTCGCACCCAAGAATCTGGTCGATGTGCAGGATTGGGCCGGCATCACTGCTTTGGCCGCCGAGGCTGCTGCTCTGTCATAAACGCAGGCTGCGTGGCGGCTTTCACGCCATGTTAGGAAATTGGCTTTAGGGGTTTCTCAAATGATTTGAGGAACCGCCAATGCTTGACTCATGGCCGATATCGCGACGCGTGAACACCGGCTTTCTCATCGTGACGCTGATGCTGGTTGGCCTGGCCGTGTTTGCGCACCGTACGGTCGGCGCGCTTGGCAACGTGTATGATGAATACCGGCAGATCGCGCGCCAGAACATCGCCATCTCGGCCTTTGTGGAAGATATCTTCGAGGCGCAACAGGCGGCCTTGCAGTACCGGATCACGCCGGAACCGGTATTCCGTCAACAGGTCAGCAGCAATATTGATGAGGTGTTGGATGGCACCGGCTTTCTGGACTCATTCGCAAATGCGCCTGACAGACTGGCCGCAGTCGAAACCATCTTTGACGCAGCGCGCATATATCAGGCACAGTTCACCCTTATGGCCAACGCAATCGAAGCTGCCGATGCGGCGGAACGCGATTTCTCTGCGCGCTCGGACCAGCTTCAAAGGGAAACGGGAACGGCCTTCAACCTCGCCCTGCAGTCGGCCAATCCGGCACTCACATCAGCAGTGGGACGGTGCCTGCAAACCCTGTACACGGCCATTCTGGCCGGAAAGCGCTATCTGGCATCAGGTGACACCGCTGACCTTGACGAGTTCACCACAGAGTATACCGCCTTTGGCAACGCACTGAACCGCTTGGAGGCACTGAACCGCCAGGACAACATCACTGAGGTCGTCAACCGGATCAAAGACCTGATGAACGGCTATCCTGAACTGCTTAATGCCTTTACTGTTACAAATGCCGATGCGCAGACCATCCAAACAGGGGTACTCGACCGGATAGGTCCGGAAATGCAGCAGCGGTTGGACGATGTCGCCGCAGCGATCGTCGACCGCCAAAGCGATCTTGGCGCCGAAGGCAGCACGATCGTCACTCAGATACGCGCTGTCATCCCGGTTGTGGGCAGTGTTGCAACGCTCTTTGCGCTCGCTGCCGCCTATGTCATCGGGCGCTGGATCAGCGGCGCCATCGCAAGGCTGGCAGACGTCACAGACAGGCTGGCCTCGGGCGACAACGAAGTCACCATTTCCGGCACCGAGCACCCGCATGAATTGGGGCGCATGGCGCGGGCACTCCTGATATTCCGCGACACGCAGGTCGAACGGATCGCAGGCGCGGCCGAGCAGGCAAAACTGCGCACCCAACAGGACGCGGTGGTCAGCACGATGAAACGCCAGCTTGCGGCACTTGCACAAGGCAATCTTACTGTGGAAATCAAGGAACCCTTCGCACCGGAATATGAAGAGCTGCGGGTCAACTTCAACGCCGCCATTCAGGGACTTCACAGCGCCATACTGCGTGTCATTGAAACATCAGCGCTGATTGGTCAGAACGCAACAAACTCAAATATCGCCACGGCAGATCTTTCCCAACGCACCGAAAATCAGGCCGCGACCCTTGAAGAAACGGCCGCTGCGCTGGATCAGTTGACCGCAAGCGTCCGCTCGGCGGCCGAACACGCAAAATCGGTCGACATCTCGGTGACGAAAGCACGTGCAGAGGCGGCGAAAAACGGGGAAATCGTCACACAGGCCGTCAGCGCCATGGACGCGATCGCACATTCCTCACAGCAGATCACACAGGTCATCGGCGTCATCGACGATATTGCGTTCCAGACCAACCTTCTGGCGCTGAACGCGGGGGTCGAGGCCGCACGTGCGGGTGAATCCGGCAGGGGCTTTGCCGTCGTCGCCTCTGAAGTGCGCGCACTGGCCCAACGGTCGGCCGATGCCGCCAAGGAGATCGCCGGCTTGATCGAAAACAGTTCACGCCATGTGTCCCAAGGCACGCAACTGGTCGGACATGCGGGGGATGCTTTGTCAGCGATTATCACACAGGTGAACGACATCGCGTCCATGACATCCCAGATCGCGACCAGCGCAGAGGAACAGGCGATTGGTCTGTCGGAGATCAATGTTGGCGTGAACCAACTGGATCAAGTCACCCAGCAAAACGCCGCAATGGTGCAGGACTCGATCACACGCGGGGATGCATTGGCGACGGAAACAAGCCAACTCAAAGCCCTGATAGGCAAGTTCAAAACGACATCAGAGCGCGCGAAACCCGCCGTACCCTACGACGCCGGAAACGCCCTGCGTGATGCGATTGCAAACACACATCTGCCCACGACAGGTAGGCCGCACAATACAGCACGTATAGCGGCGCAACCGGCGTGGGAGGACTTCTGAGCAGAACAGATCAGGGCGGCAGTGCAGGAATAGCTCACTGTGCTAGATGCGCCCGCTCCGTCCCCCTTTGCGTCTTGGTTTCGGTGGCTCTTGGAGCGCGGCGCGCAAAGTCTCCAGCATTGGATGCGCCTGCGGTGCGTGATCACGATAATGCGTGATGAGCTTGCTTGCCTCGATCCGCACATCATAGCCTGCAGGCAGGCCGAGCGCCCAATCCAGAAAAATGCTCCGGCATTCCGGTGCGCCTATGCCTTCAATCGCAAAGGATTCGCGTATCAGCCCCTTGGGATCAAAAAGTGCCTCGTCCGTCATGCGGCCTCCAGGTATCGTTGAATGATTGCGGCGGCCTGTTCTTGCGTGACAAGCAACGCAGCCAGAAGCGTCTCGACATCTTTCGCGCCTGTTTCGCGCAGGATCAAGCGTCTTGCACCCTCGGAGAGATCACTTAACTCGCCTTCTTCACCGGCCAGAAACCGCAGCGCCGTCTGCAACTGCCAGAAAAGATCAAAGGCAGCACCCAGTGTTTCCGCATCACCTGCTGTCAGCCAGCCATCTGCAACACCGGCCAGTAGCTGCTGCAAGGTATCCGCAGCACTGTCAGCGGTTTTCAACGCAACGGTCTGCGCAAAAAGCTCGATGTCCTGCAAGCGCCCGGGGCCGATCTTGGTGTCCCATCCGGCACCCTGCCCCTTTTCCGTCGCGATCCGCGCGCGCATGTCAGCCACATCAGCCAAAATATTTGCACCCCCCGATTTGGCCTGCAAAAGCGCCCGGCGAAACGCCTCGATCTCTGCGCAAAGACTGTCATCACCCGCGATCGCACGCGCACGGGTCAGCGCCAGATGCTCCCATGTCCAGGCTTCGTTTTTCTGGTAGTCCTCGAATGAGGCCAGCGATGTCGCCACAGGGCCCTGCCGCCCCGAGGGGCGCAAACGCATATCCACTTCATAAAGCCGTCCCTCGGCCATTTGCGCGCTCAGTGCCGTGATCAATGCCTGCGTGAGACGGGCAAAATAGGTGCGGGTGGGCAGCGGCCTGCGGCCGTCCGACGTTTCCACCCCTTGCGCATCATAAACCATGATCAGATCGAGATCAGAGGTGGCCGTCAACCGAGCAGCCCCCAGCGAACCCATCGCAATCACCGCACCACCACGCCCCGGCATGGGCCCGTGTTTGCGGGCAAAATCAGCCACCACGGCAGGCCAGAGGCCCACAACGACAGCCTCGGCAAGATCGGCATATTGCGCGCCGGCCTGGGCGGCATCGGTCAAGTCACGCAGGAAATGCACGCCGATCCGGAAATGCCACTCCTTGGCCCAGCGACGGGCAGCCAGCAACTGGGTCTCATAGTCGTCGGAGGCCGCCATGACCCCGTTCAATTCATCTACAAGTGCCGCCTTGCCGGGCCATTCTGCAAAGAACGCCCCGCCTAGAACCGCGTCCAGCACACCCGAATTGCGCGACAGATACTGCGCCAGAGCCGGTGCCGTTGCACAAATATCGACGATCAACTGCGTCAGATGCGGGTTGGCCTCAAAAAGCGAAAACAGCTGCACCCCCGCAGGCAGCCCCGCAAGAAATCCGTCAAACTGGGCCAAAGCCTCATCCGGCTTCGCAGCCTCCTGCAAACGGTCCATGATCTTGGGCGTGATGCGGGCAAAAATCTCGGTCGCGCGGGACGATCGCAAGGCCGGATAGCTGTGCCAGCGCGCGACAATGTCCTGCCCCCATTCAAGCGTTTCAGGGTCACCAGATGGCGCATCGGGGCTGAAGAACCCCTCGGTCAATGCGTGGACATCTTCCAACCTGTCGCGCAGATCCGTGCGCAATGCCGCTGTGTCCAGCCCCATAAAGGCCGCCAGCCGGTCAAATCCGGCGGCATCCTGCGGCAAGGTCTGGGTTTGTGCATCATTGATCATCTGCAAGCGGTGTTCGACCTCGCGGTGATGGCGGTAGTGGTCGTAAAGTTGCTCGGCGGTCTGCAATGGTATCCAGTCTGCCGCGGCCAGCGCCAGCAGACCTTCGCGGGTCTGGCGGGCGCGCAGGGACGGGTCCCGCCCGCCCGCAATCAACTGGCGGGTCTGGGTGAAGAACTCGATCTCGCGGATACCCCCGCGCCCCAGTTTCATATTATGGCCTTCGAGCACAAGCGGGCCGTGCAGCCCCTTGTGGTCGCGGATTTTCAGGCGCATGTCATGTGCGTCCTGAATGGCTGCGAAATCCAGATGCTTGCGCCACACGAAGGGGCGCAGGGTTTCAAGAAAACGTGCCCCCGCCGCCTGATCGCCCGCGCAGACCCGCGCCTTGATAAAGGCCGCCCTTTCCCACGTGCGGCCCACGCTTTCGTAATAGCGCTCGGCGGTTTCCATCGACAGGCAGACCGGCGTGACAGAGGCATCAGGACGCAAACGCAGGTCTGTCCGGAAGACATAACCGCCCTCGCGCAGGTCCGACAGGATTGCGGTCATCTTGCGGGTGACGCGAATGAAGGCACTGCGCACTTCGTGATAATCGTCAGGATCAAAACGCGTTTCGTCAAAGAGGCAGATCAGGTCAATGTCGGAGGAATAATTCAGCTCTCCCGCGCCCATCTTGCCCATGGCCAGCACCACCATGCCGCCTGCATCGGCAGGGTCTCCACCATCAGGCAGTTTGCCGCGCGCGACCTCGGCCGCAACCAGCTGGCTGACTGCCGCCTGTACTGCCGCATCGGCAAAATCTGTGAGAATTTGCGTCACCGTCTCCAGCGGCCAGACACCGCCCAGATCGGCAAGACCTGTGAGCAGCGCGATACGCCGCTTGGCCTGTCGCAAGGCAAGCGGCAGATCGGACAGTGCCACTTCGGGAATATCCGCCAAAAGATCGGCAACCGCCGCTTCGGGATCATCAAAGGCCGCTTCGATCCACGCCCCCTCGCGACGCAGCAGATCGGCCAGAAACGGGCTGCACCCCGCCGTTCCGGCAATCAGACTGCGCAGTTCAGGTGCCAGTGACGCAAACCCTGCAAGGGCATCCTGCCCCCGATCAACATCGAAAGGATTAGGCGAACGGGTGATGCGTGCAGCAAATGACATGGCCCCACACTGCGGCGCAGTTGCGCTCTGGTCAATCCGTCTCGCAGGGGTAAACTGGCCCCAAAAAGGACATGACGATCATGAGCAAAAGTCTCAAACGGGTGGTGGCAGCGTTGTCGGAAGCCGGCCACGAAATTGCGCCACTGGAGCTTGGCCCCGAAACGCGCACGGCACAGCAGGCCGCCGATGCTGCGGGATGCGCGCTCGACCAGATCGCGAAATCGGTGATTTTTGCAGGGCAGACCAGCGGGCGCGCGATCCTTTTCATCACCGCAGGTGGCAACCGCGTTGATCCGGCCAAAGCCAGTGCCGTAGCGGACGAGCCGTTGGGCAAGGCTGACGCCGCCCTGATCCGCGCCCAAACGGGGTTTGCGATTGGCGGGGTTGCACCCGTGGGCCACCTTGCCCCGATCACCGCGTTTTTCGATCCGAGACTCCTGGATTTTCCGCTGATCTACGCCGCCGCAGGCACGCCAAGGCATATTTTCCCCATAGCGCCAGCGGATCTTTTGAAAATTTCCAGCGCGCAAGTATCTGAATTTACGTTATAATAAAAGTAAATGTAAAAAACATTTACATCAGGACTTGAAGCAGGGTGTCAAACCTCCAATATCGGTGATGTGAAAATCATTCACATAGACACACACAGATAGCTAAGGAGCCCAACCATGAACACCGCCACATCCCATTCCCCAATGGCAATGCACAACCGTCCCGGTTTTTTTGCCCGTGTCGAGGCTTGGCTTGATGAGCGTGGCAAAGGTGCCTGGATCGCCGCCATGGTTGTCAGCTTTATCGTCTTCTGGCCCATCGGCCTTGCCCTTCTTGCCTATATGATCTGGAGCAAACGCATGTTCAATTCTTCCTGTTCGTCCAAAACCCGCAGCCGCACACGCCACATGGGTCAATCCTCGGGCAACAGCGCCTTTGACGCTTATAAGGCCGAAACGCTGCAGCGTCTGGAAGAAGAGCAGGACAAGTTCGAGGCCTTCCTCAAGCGCCTGCGTGACGCCAAGGACAAGGCAGAGTTCGACCAGTTCATGGACGACCGCGCCAAGAAGATGACGGACGCTGACGACGAAAACACCGGTCCTGCCGCTGTCTAAGCGCAGCACCCCCAAGGGCGGCCCGCTTTCCCCGGCAGGTCGCCCTTCCCTGCCCCTTTGATGCATGAGTTCACCATGACCACGTCTTACGCATACGCCCCCCATCTTGATTATGACCCCGAACGCTATGAGGGCGTGACACTCAAACGCGGTATTGCCTGGGTGTTCGACGTTGTCATGATCGCCATGCTTTGTGCATTGGTGCTGCCGTTTACGGCCTTTACCGGCATCTTCTTCTTTCCCTTCCTGATGCTGGTTGTGGGCTTCATCTATCGCTGGTTCACGCTGGCAAACGGGTCATCGACATGGGGGATGCGCCTGATGGGCATCCGGTTCCGCGACCATCGCGGCGCGCCGCTCTCGTCCGGTTTGGCGCTTGCCCATACGCTTGGATATAGCATCAGTATCACGGTGGCCCCTCTGCAACTTATCTCGATTATCCTGATGCTGGTCACCCAACGAGGCCAGGGCCTGACCGATCTGGTCCTGGGGACCGAAGCCGTGAATATCTACCATTAACTATGTCGCACACGGGGGGCTTGGCGCAGGGTAAACAGATTGTTAAGCTTTGTGGAAATCAACCGGACCTCGCATGCGCCACACGCTTCCCATTGCCCCGCAGTTTTATGTAACTGCCCCACAGCCATGCCCTTATTTGGAAGGGCGGATGGAGCGTAAGCTCTTTACGGCGCTACAGGGCGATATGGCCACCAAGCTGAACGACTCTTTGTCAAAGCAGGGCTTTCGCAGGTCGCAGAACGTGCTCTACCGCCCCTCTTGCGCGGAATGCTCGGCCTGTATGTCGGCGCGGATTGATGTGTCGAAATTCACCCCCAGCCGCAGTCAGCGCCGTGTCGCCAAGCGGGCCGCGCATCTGAACCGCCGCGCCACATCCCCATGGGCGACGGAAGAGCAATATGACCTCTTTCGCGAATACCTTGACGGGCGGCACGCCACAGGCGGCATGGCTGACATGGATATGTTCGAATTCGCGGCGATGGTCGAAGAAACGCCGATCCGGTCCCGCCTGATCGAATACACGACCGAACAGGATCTGACAGCGGTTTGTCTCACCGATATCCTCGATGACGGGCTGTCGATGGTCTATTCCTTTTTCGATCCCGCCAATGAGAAACTCTCGCTCGGAACCTACGTTATTCTGGATCATATCGCCATCGCCCGTGAATTGGGCCTGCCTTACGTGTATCTGGGCTATTGGGTGCCTGGCAGCCCCAAGATGGACTATAAAGCCAAGTATAAGGGCCTTGAAGTGTACCGCGGCGGTGAGTGGACGCCCGTCACTGACCCGTCGGAATATCGCGCCGACCTGCACCCGCTCTCGACCGATCCGATTGCGGAACAGGTGGCGCGGATCGACCTGCCGGACGGGCGGAGCTGAGCACCGATTTCACATGCAAATGAAAAAGGGCGGCGCCATCGGCACCGCCCTTTTCTTGTTATGCTCCGGCTTAGTTCAACAGGTTCGGGATGATCGTCACCACACCCGGCACGAAGGCCAAAAGCAGCAGTGCAACAACCTGAATACCGATGAACGGCATCACACCCTTATAGATCTGGCCCGTCGTGATCGACTTGGGCGCAACCCCGCGCAGATAGAACAGCGCAAAGCCAAAGGGCGGTGTCAGGAAGGATGTCTGCAGGTTCACCGCGATCATGATTGTCACCCATTTGGGATCGAAGGTGCCGCCGTAGATGACAGGCCCCACAATCGGGATAACGATGTAGATGATCTCGAGGAAGTCGAGCACGAAGCCCAGCACAAAGAGCACCAGCATCACCAGCAGGAACACGGTCCATTCGTTGTCGAATGAGCGCAGGAACTGCTGGATGTAATGTTCGCCACCAAATGAGATCAGCACGAGGTTCAAAAGCTGCGAACCGATCAGGATGGTGAAGACCATTGAGGTCACTTTGGCCGTCTCGCGCACAACCGGTGCCAATACACCGCCCGCGATCAGAACCCAGCAAGACCAGAGCAAGCCGAACATCGCGTAAAGGAACGCGGCAAAAGCCACCAGATAGGCCAGACGGTTCTCAAACAGCACCACTTCCTGTCCAAGGCGCAAATCGAAGTTGCCGCCAATCACGAGCATGACAACAATCGCGCCAGCGGTCAGGAGTACGATCCGCCCAGAAAGCCCCTGATCCTTCCGCTTGCGGTAGGCCGCCAGCAGGATCGCACCGCCCGCACCCAAGGCCGCAGCAGGTGTCGGGTTGGTGATACCGCCAAGGATGGATCCGAGCACTGCAACGATCAGGACGAGCGGCGGGAAGACCACACGCATGATCTCGTTTCCGGCCAGATATCTGACCGCATGCCGCATACCCAGATAGGTCACGAAAAGCGGGATCACCAAGATCATCGTCGTCACTCCGGGCGACGTCAGCGGCGTGATCAAGACGATATCGGCCAGCAGGATCAGGCCAACACCTGCCGCCCCCAGCCAAAGCGGGCGATGATCGGCACTTGGTGCCACACCACGTGCCAGTGCGAGCAGAAGGCCCAGCAGAACGGCAAGAACCGCAATACCTGTCCCAATCGGGGCTGCATCTTCGGCGGCCTGTACGACAGCCGCTGCGCGCTCTTCCGGTGTCAGTTCGCGCGATGCCGTCGCACCACCCGATGCTTCAATCGCCGCCTGCTGGGCGACAGCGGTTTCCCATGCCTCGATCCCGTGCAGTTCGATCATGGATGCCTGACATTCCTCACCGACGCGCGTGCGCAGTGATGCGTTTTCACTGGCGTCTGTAAAGCTGTCCACAAGGACGGATTGCGAACCCACAAGGTTCACCTGCCCCATGCCGATGGTCAGGGCGATGATACCCGCAGGTACAGCCAACAGCCATGTCAGGCCTTCGTTGCGCGTAATCACTTCACGGCCTGCACTATCGGCAAACTGTACCGCCGGTGCCTTGCTCGGGTTGATCAACGCAAAGATGAACGCATAGCCCGCATAGAGCGTTGCCAGAAGAACACCGGGCAACAGCGCCGCCTGGAACAATGTCCCGACTGACAACACGGCAGGTGAGCCGAGATAGGTCAAGGCATCGGTACAGCCCGCCAGTTGCGCGCGGTTTTCCTGCGCCGCCGAATAGATATCACCGGCCAGCGTCCCCAAGAGAACGATCACGATGGACGGTGGAATGATCTGCCCCAAGGTGCCCGATGCGGCGATGACGCCGGTCGAGAGTTCGGGCGAGTAGCCGTTCTTGAGCATGGTCGGCAGCGCCAGCAGACCCATGGTCACAACAGTTGCACCTACGATGCCTGTGGACGCAGCAAGGAAAGCACCCACGATCACGATGGACACAGCCAAACCACCTGGCAGCGGGCCAAAGACCTTTGCCATCGAGGTCAGCAATTCATCCGCAATCCGCGACCGCTCGAGCACGATGCCCATCATCACGAACATCAGAACCGCGAGCAGCGTTTCAATCGACTGGCCCGCAAGCACACGCTCGTTCATGCGGTTGACCATAAAGCCGATGTTGCGGTCCAGCGCCACTTCCCAGCCTTGCGGGAACAACGGCCCCTCGTAGCGTGGCAGTTCGGGGTGACTGAAGACCGAGATCGTTTCCTGTCGTACCCCCTCGTTGACCAAGGCGCGGAACTCGGCCGAGCTTGAGTCGACCGCCGCGTGAATCAAGAGACCCGCACTATCCAGCCCCGCGATAATCGCGAACGAAATCACCGCAGAGCCCATGATTGCAAAGGCCACAGGGAAGCCCGAAAGGATCCCCGCAAAGAGCGTCAGAAATACGATAATGATACCGATTTCGATGCCATCTAATCCGAAAAGCATGTCTTTACCGCCCTGTTCTTAGTGGATGTCTGCGACGAGTTCGGCAGTCGGATCGCCGAGTTCGTCTTTATCAAGGTATTTGCCTTCGCTTTCAGGACCCTCTTTCCACTCAAGATACGAGCGGTAGAAGAAAGCAACAGCCTGCAACATGACCATCAGCGCGAAGGTCACCAGCAAAACCTTGAAGAGGAAGTACGCATTAAAGCCGTTGGGCGAGAAACCGATGGTTTCGATATTCCACCGCAGCGCGCGGGCTTTGGTCAGCAAACGGTCAAGCGTATCCGAGGCCGACGGGTTCGGCACCACAAGGTGACGCCACAAGAAGAACCAGCCGTAAAGCCAGATAATAATCGCTCCGGGCAGCATGAACACAATGGACCCGAACATGTCGATGACGCGCTTGGTGCGATAGCTGACGGCGGAATAGACCAGATCGACGCGCACATGGCCGCCCTGCACAAATGTGTAGGCGGCGCAAAGGCATACAATCATGGCATTGTAGAATTTCAGTTCTTCGGACCACCAGCTGACATCTTTGGTGAAACTGGCCCCGAAGCCGACGCTGATTTCGGCCACAGCAAAGACCCGCTGCATGAAGATAATGACGATCTGCTGCAGCACCATAAGCAAACCCGCCCATGCCGCAACGCGGCCGACGATGTTCGCAAAGCCCTCAAGCCCGCGCACATAGCCCCACATGATCCGGTTGTTATAAAGACCGACCGCTGTGAAAACGAGAAACGCTGCCAATGCGACAAAGAAGAACTCGACGGAGGCCCCGTAGTAGATGAAGCGCATCAGCGCTTCTTTCTGCTCGGTCTCCATTGCCCCGTTGATGGTGGGCACCCAAGACAACCACTGGCCCGGATGAAAGATCGCATAAAAGAAGTTGTAGAACGCCTCAATCAGGTTGGCAAAAAACCACCCGATCGCATTACCGCCCCATGCTTCGACCAGTCCCATGGTCACTCCCCCGCATTGATGATCGTCTTGTTTTGCGGATAGGGCCCCGCCACTGGCAGGGCCCTATACGATGGCTGATTTTCAGCCGCTATGCGGCCGAAACAAACGCCTTAGAGTGCGTTGAAACGTGCGCGCTGTTGCTGGAACACGTTGTCCGAGATGGACGTCCAAGCATAAGTCGCAGCAGCCGCTTCTTCCTGGCTTGCACGGATACGCGCGAAGAGCTCGTCACCCATGAACTCGTCCAGTGCTTCTTTTGATGCACGACCGAATGCATCCCAGACATCGTCAGGGAATTGCATGATCTTGGTGCCCTGCTGCTGCAAACGCAGCAATGCGGCACCGTTGTTGTAGTTGGACTGTGACAGGCTCCAGTGGTGTGTTGCAGCGGCGGCTGTTTCACAGATCGCCTGCTGGGCTGGTGTCAGCTCGTTCCACACATCGCGGTTGAACGCACATGTCAGAACTGAACCTGGCTCGTGGAAACCACCTGTGTAGTAGAATTCACAGACTTCCTGGAAGCCAAGACGCTCGTCCGCGAAAGGACCGATCCACTCGGCACCGTCGATGGCACCCGAAGACAGCGCCTGATAGATTTCGCCGCCTGGAATGTTCTGAACGGATGCGCCTGTGCGACCCAGCGCCAGACCACCGATGCCTGGCATGCGGAAACGCAGACCCTGCAGGTCAGCGGCAGAGTTGATCTCTTTGTTGAACCAACCACCTGGCTGGTGACCTGTGTTGCCGCACATGAACGACTTGAGGTTAAAGATTTCGCCCAGCTCGTCGTGCAGCTCCTTACCGCCGCCATGCTGGTACCAGCTGATCATCTCGCCGCCTGTTGCACCGAAAGGCACAGCAGTGAAGTAGTAGTAACCTGGGTGCTGACCGCCGAAGTAGTAGTCAGCCGAGTGGTAGACGTCTGCCTGGCCCGAAGACACAGCGTCAAACACTTCGAATGCACCGACCAGCTGGCCTGCTGCGCGCTTTTCGATTGTGATCTGACCGTCGGACATGCTGTTGACAAGGTCAACAAACTTGACTGCGGCATCATCAAAGACGGCAAAGCCGTCAGGCACCGATGTTACCATCGTCAATGTGCGTCCACCCTGCGCGATTGCTGGTGCTGCCAGTGCCGATGCGGCAACAGCCGAACCACCAATAGCGGTATTCTTTAGAAAGGAACGACGATCCATATAGTTTTCTCCCAGTTGTAACTCTGTCCGGCTCCTCCCAGAGCACGAACCTGTATTAGGTTCCCGCATCCTAGCGCCGCAGATTGAAAGTTAAAGCATTACATTCGTGCAAATGGCAAAAATTGTTATTTTTTTTGACCAATCTTTACGCAAATCCGACTTACGGCCCCGCCGGAACACGCAAAACGGGTAGAGACAGGGTGTTTATTGCGCGCAAGCAGCACAGATCGCAACAATATCACATGCACGTTCAGGCAAACTACCGGCCTGCGCGTCACACCTGCCCCTGACAAATGAAAACGCCCGCTGCAATCAAGCAACGGACGCTTCCATCCTGGGAGGAGGGAACTTGATTTAGTTCTCGACGGTCTCTTGGATGCTTTCACGCACAATGTTAAACCACTCGCCCGACAGGCGCAGCTGTTCCAGACCTGCATTGATGATCGGCAGGGCTTCGTTGGCGAAAGCGTTGTTCTTTGAAACGAAGATGTGTGACGACACGGTTCCGCGCAGCGGTTCCAGTGTGGCTACGGCGTCTTCCATACCGGCAGAACGAATGTCCTCTTCGGCTGGCAGCGCGTCATATGTCACAACATCGACCTCACCGTCCTTCAACAGCTGGAAGCAGCCGTTCTGTGCCACTGTTGTCACGTAAGTGATGTTCGGCTCGACAAGCTGCGCTGCCTCGAGATCAAACATGAACCACGCTTCGGGCCGGCAAATACGCGCCCCGAACAGATCGTCGGTGCTTTGTGCATTGGCATATTCACTGCCATTCAGCGTATAGAAATCTACGATAATTTCATAGAACGGGTCAGAGTGGTTGAATTCCGTACACCGGCTGGCGCTCGCCGGCCCAAGGTTTTCAACGCGGCTACAATCGGGACGGAACCAAGGGAAGGCCATATCGATGGCACCGATTGGCAGCAGCGTCTCAAGATGTGAGCCCCAGTCGTTCACGAACACAATATCATATTCCTGATCCGGATTGCCCAGTTGCATGGACCGGTCGACCATCCGCGTGATCATCCCGCCACCTGGCAAGTCTTCATCGGTAAAGGGCGCGTAATCAGAGCCTGTGGCAATGCGCAACGGCCGCGCAGGCGCAGATGTCACGGGTGCAGGCGCTGTGGAGGCCGCGACAACGGGCGCAGCACCTGTTGGCAATGATCCGTCGGCGCAGGGAATCGTCAGGACCTGCCCGACTTCAAGCAGGTTCGGGCTTTCGAGAACGTTGGTGTTGGCATCAAACAGAACGCGGAAGCCGCCGCGCACATCTGCCTCGGATGCAATACGGCTCAATGTGTCACCACGCACAACAGTATATGTCGAGCACGCCTCTTGCGCTTGCGCCTGCCCTGCGGTGATTGTTGTGAACCCTGCCGCTGCTGCAACAGCCAAAGCCATACTCGTGGAAGCCTTATACATTGTGTTTCCTTTCCCAATAGGAGCGCCGCAGCGCAAAATGCTTACGTTGAATGAACCGTCGTCACCGATTTCGGTTTCCTTGCGGCCCACTATCCTGCAGAAAAAGGCAAAATGTTGACCAAATCGGGACCAATACAAAGTTTCTTTCTGTTAACTTTCGTACAACCAAGATGCAGTGTTTAACCCCGGTTTGAGATCTAACAGGACCGAAACCGCGCTACTGTAGTGAAAAAAGAAACGGTGAAACCCCGGCTCATTTTCTTCATGCGGCGGAAATATGGCTGATTTTGCGGCATCCCAATTTTTTGTCATACGATGGTTGAACAGAGTAATCTCGGGCGGCTGTTTTGCATCTGCAGCACGCAAAGCCTTGCAGCGCCAGCAATGCGACCCACATTGAAATGAACATCAAATACCCCTGAACGGAGAAGACATGTCAGAGACCACCGCCTACACCCCGCCGAAAGTCTGGACTTGGGACGCCGAAAGCGGCGGTCAGTTTGCCAATATCAACCGCCCGATCGCAGGGCCAACACATGACAAAGACCTGCCCGTCGGCAAGCACCCGCTGCAACTGCACTCGCTTGCCACGCCGAACGGGGTCAAAGTGACCGTCATGCTCGAAGAGCTGCTGGCCGCGGGCCACGCCGCCGAATATGACGCCTGGCTGATCAACATCCAGGAAGGCGACCAATTCAGCAGCGGGTTTGTGGATGTGAACCCCAACTCCAAGATCCCTGCCCTGTTCGACAAGGAAACTGGCGTGCGTGTGTTCGAGAGCGGCGCGATCCTGCTCTATCTGGCCGAGAAATACGGGGCGTTCCTTCCCAAAGACGTGGCGGAACGCACGGAAACGCTCAACTGGCTGTTCTGGCTGCAAGGCTCGGCGCCCTATCTTGGCGGCGGATTCGGCCATTTCTACGCCTATGCTCCGGAGAAATTCGAATATCCCATCAACCGCTTCGCGATGGAGGCCAAGCGCCAGCTGGATGTGCTGAACCAGCGGCTTGAAGACTGCGAATATCTGGGGGGCGACAGCTATTCGATTGCCGACATCGCCACAGCACCCTGGTATGGCGCGCTGGTCAAAGGCCTTGTCTATGATGCGGCTGAATTCCTTGATGTGGCCTCCTATGAACACGTCAACCGCTGGGCAGATGCGGTGATGAACCGTCCCGCCTATTTGCGCGGCAAGATGGTGAACCGCGCATGGGGTGATCCGGCCGAGCAGTTGCGCGAACGCCATGATGCAGGCGATTTCGAGACGCAAACGTGGGACAAGATCGGGACCGAGGAAAGTTGATTGGCAAAGGCTTTCACACTTGCCCGAAGCAAGACCTGCACAGGGTCTTGGTTTCGGGTATGTGCCCGCCCGCCAAAAGTGAAACCTGCGGGATAATTATTTTCGGCCTCCACTTGTAAACGCCCGCGCGGCGGCTTCTCTACACAAAAGCAGGGGGCGCGTGATGCTGACATATCTTATTCTGGTTTTCGGGCTCGCAGCCCTCTTTTTTGGCGGCGATATGCTGGTCAAAGGGGCCAGTGGCCTTGCCTTGCGGTTCGGGCTCTCGCCCATGGTGATCGGGCTGACCGTGGTGGGCTTTGGCACCTCTGCGCCTGAACTGCTTGTGTCGTTGAACGCAGCCCTTGGCGGGCAATCCGGTATCGCGATCGGGAATGTCGTAGGCTCCAACATCGCCAATACCCTGCTGATCCTCGGGCTGGCCGCCATACTGGCCCCTATCGTTGTCAATTTCAAAACCCTCCGGCGCGATCTGGGCTGGATGATTGCAGCCACGCTTGCGCTACCGCTTGTGCTGTGGTCCGGCGAAATAGGACGGATTGAAGGGTTGGTATTGGTCGCAGGTCTTGCGGTGTTCCTGGTCACCAGTCTGCAATCCGGCGGACATATCCCTGATGAAATCACCCCCGCAGGTTCCTTGGGGCGCGGTGTGGTTTTTACACTGGGCGGGCTTGTCACACTCATGGTCGGCGCCCATTACCTCGTGCAAAGTGCCACCATCATCGCCCGCGATTTCGGCGTGTCAGAGGCGATGATCGGGTTGAGCATCGTGGCCATCGGCACCTCTTTGCCCGAACTGGCAACCACCGTCACCGCCGTGATCCGCGGACAACGTGATATCGCGATCGGCAATGTGATCGGGTCCAATATTTTCAATATATTGGGCATTCTGGGTGTAACGGCATTGGTCACGCCAATCCCTGTCGCTGCGCGCTTTGTTGCCGTTGATATGCCGTTCCTGCTGGGCCTGACCGCCGTCACCGTCGGGCTATTGTGGCTAACCGGCAGACTGGGGCGGATCACCGGAACACTCATGCTTCTCGCTTACACAGCATATCTGTTGTCGACAGCCAATCTCTGACAGGCAAAAACACCTTTTGAAAGAAAGTTGCAAAAAACCGCCCTGAAACGACATTTTCTCCATTCCGGCGGTTGACCCCCCTTTTCCCGCGCACTAATGTCCGCCCAAGCAAAAGGAACCCCGATGACACACGTCGTACTAATTGTGAGAAACACGCGCATGGGCCGGTAACGGTAAATCCATAACGATCCCATGCGCCCCCGACACACTCGGGGGTTTTTTTGTGACTAAAGAAACCAGATACGCGAAGGACGCGAGACAGATGACAAAGACCATGACGGGCGCAAAAATGGTTGTTCAAGCACTGATTGATCAGGGCGTGGACACAGTCTTTGGATACCCCGGTGGTGCCGTCCTACCGATCTATGACGAGATTTTTCAGCAAAACAGCATCAAACACGTGCTGGTGCGCCATGAACAGGGTGCGGTGCACGCGGCCGAAGGCTACGCCCGTTCCACCGGCAAACCCGGTGTGGCGCTGGTCACGTCCGGCCCCGGTGCTACAAACGCTGTGACAGGTCTGACCGATGCGTTGATGGACAGCATTCCGATCATCGTGCTGACAGGTCAGGTGCCGACCTTCATGATCGGCTCTGATGCGTTTCAGGAATGCGACACCGTCGGCATCACCCGCCCCTGCACAAAACACAACTGGCTGGTCAAAGAGACCGACAAACTGTCGTCCGTCCTGCACGAGGCGTTCCACATCGCCACGTCCGGCCGCCCCGGCCCTGTTGTCATCGACATTCCCAAGGATGTGCAGTTCGCCACCGGCAAATACACCGAGGCCCGTCAGGTCGAGACCCATTACAACCCGCAGGTCAAAGGTGACATGGAAATGATCACCGAACTGGCCGAGGCGATGGAAACCGCCAAACGCCCTGTGTTCTATACCGGCGGCGGTGTCATCAACTCGGGCCCTGCGGCCAGCCAACTGCTGCGCGAACTGGTGGCGGAAACCGGTTTCCCGATCACATCCACGCTGATGGGTCTGGGCTGTTATCCCGCATCCGGTGATAACTGGCTGGGCATGCTGGGCATGCACGGGCTTTATGAGGCCAACATGGCGATGCACGACTGCGACCTGATGATCAACATCGGCGCACGTTTTGACGACCGGATCACCGGACGGCTCGATGCCTTCAGCCCCGGCTCAACCAAGGCGCATATCGACATCGACGCCTCGTCAATCAACAAGGTGATCAAGGTCGATATCCCGATTTTGGGTGATGTGGCGCATGTGCTGGAAGATCTGCTGAATGTCTGGAAATCCCGCGGTCGCAAGACCAACAAAGAGGCGGTCCAGAAATGGTGGGGTCAGATCAACGAATGGCGCAAGGTGGACTGTCTGAAGTTCGAACAAAAGGGCAAGGTCATTAAACCGCAATACGCCCTGTCGCGCCTGCAAGAGCTGACAAAGAACCACGACCGTTACATTTGCACCGAAGTGGGACAGCACCAGATGTGGGCCGCGCAATACCTTGATTTCGAGGATCCGAACCGCTGGATGACATCTGGTGGTCTGGGCACGATGGGTTACGGTTTCCCTGCGTCCATCGGTGTGCAGATGGGCCACCCTGATGCGCTGGTGATCAACGTGGCCGGTGAGGCCTCATGGCTGATGAACATGCAGGAACTCGGCACGGCGATGCAGTATAAACTGCCCGTCAAACAGTTCATCCTGAACAACGAACGTCTGGGCATGGTGCGCCAGTGGCAGGAGTTGCTGCATGGCGAGCGGTATTCCTCCAGCTGGTCAGAATCGCTGCCTGATTTCGTGAAACTGGCCGAGGCATTTGGCGCCAAAGGTATCATCTGCTCCGACCCCGATGATCTGGATGATGCGATCATGGAGATGCTGAACCATGACGGGCCGGTCCTGTTCGACTGTCTGGTGGAAAAGCACGAAAATTGCTTCCCGATGATCCCGTCAGGCAAACCCCATAACGAGATGCTCTTGGGCGAAAACGCCGATACAGCCAACGCAATCAAATCTGACGGCGCGGTGATGGTGTAAGCACATCTGTCTGCACGCATTGTGTACAGGGTGTGTACGCCCTGTTTACCGGAAAAATAACGACTAAAGGGACAAACACATGTCACCGCTAAAAATCAAAAAAGGCTCGACCAGCCACTCCGCCTATGACCTACGGCCCACCTTTTCCGATAAGGAAGAGCGGCACACGCTGGCGGTTCTTGTTGAAAACGAACCGGGGGTTCTATCGCGCGTCATCGGGCTTTTTGCGGGCCGCGGCTATAACATCGACAGCCTGACCGTGGCCGAGGTGGACCATCTGGGTCACCGTTCACGCATTACGATCGTGACCAGCGGCACGCCGCAAATCATCGTGCAGATCAAGGCGCAGTTGGGCCGGATCGTGGATGTGCACAAGGTCAACGACCTGACGGTTGAGGGCCCGTCTGTTGAACGCGAACTGGCGCTCTTCAAGGTGCAGGGCACCGGCGAACATCGGATCGAGGCCATTCGTCTTGCCGATATCTTCCGCGCAAGTGTGGTGGATAGCACATTGGAATCATTCGTTTTCGAGATCACCGGCACATCTGAAAAGATCGACGCCTTCGCCGAATTGATGCAGCCTTTGGGGCTGACAGAAATCGCACGCACCGGCGTGGCAGCACTCGCGCGCGGCTCCGTCGCCTAAGCGCAATCCCCCGCGCCCGATTGGGGCATGACGCGAGGGACGCGTTGTTGCGCCGGACCAGAGGCAGGACCGGCGCGAACAGACTTTAGGCTGGCAGAAGGCCCGCTTCTGTCGCTGCGGCAATCTCGTCCGCGTCCAGCAGGCCGTCACCCGATGTATCGAGTGCCGCGAAATCATCTTCGGACATTTCAGGCATCACCGCCTGAACTTCCGGATAGCTGTACATGCCATCGCCGTTGATATCGATATCGGCGCTTTGGGCAAAGCCGGGAACAGCCAGCGCAGTAAGTACGGCAATTGGTGCAATCAGCTTAAGTGTACGTGTCATTTTTCGTTCTCCTATAAGGACATGAAGAAGGCTTTGCTGCCTTCGCCGTCACAATTGGTCGTCCTTGCGCAACCATTCCATAGGCACGGCGGAAAAGACAGTATTCCAGCGCCGTTGCGCCAAATTCTGCGTCGGTGATGCGCTAAAGCACGCTGACAATCCCGCACGCCAAACCCACCGGCAACAGACCACCTAAGCACTCTGCGCGAAATGGCAATCTTTGGCGCATGATGGCCAGCAATGTCGCTGGGGGAAAATCCGCCGTCGCGGTCAGACCGAATCTTTGACCGGTCCCTGTGCTAGGGTTTTGTCACAATGAGGATGTGACCCATGGCAAAAGACATTTCCCCCCAGGCACTCGACGCGGTACGCCAGCCGATCGAGACAGCCAATGGTTTGCCCAACGCGCACTATATCGACCCTGCCGTCTTCGAGATCGAAAAACAGGCCGTGCTTTGTGCCAACTGGGCCGGCCTTGCCGTTGCCTCAGACGTGCCAGAGCCGGGCGATGCGAAACCGATGGAATTTCTGGGTATGCCGCTATTGCTGGTCCGCGACCGTGCGGGTCAGGTCCGCGTGTTCCAGAATATCTGCCGCCATCGCGGGATGATCCTTGTGGCCGAACCGCGCAAGATCGAAGGCGCCATCCGCTGCCCCTATCATTCGTGGTGTTATTCCACCGAAGGCAAACTGGTGTCGACCCCCCATGTGGGCGGCCCTGGCCACAACACCCATGAGGCAATCGACAAATCCCTGCTGGGGCTGATCGAGGTGCGCAGCCATATCTGGTTCGACACTGTCTTTATCAACATCGACGGCACCGCCGCCCCCTTTGAGGAGGTCCACGCCGATCTGATCGCCCGCTGGTCCGCCTTTGACCAGCCGATGTATCACGGTGGCGAGGACAGCACCTTTTCCCTTGATGTCAAAACCAACTGGAAACTGGCGGTCGAGAATTATTGCGAGAGCTATCACCTGCCGTGGGTCCACCCCGGCCTGAACAGCTATTCGCGGCTGGAGGATCACTACAACATCAACGAGAAAGGCAAATTCTCGGGCCAAGGCACGCTGGTTTACCGGCAGCTGACGGGTGACGATGGCGCAGTATTCCCAGATTTTACGGGACTTGACGCGCAATGGACCGAAGGTGGCGAATATCTGACCGTCTTTCCCAACGTCCTGCTGGGCGTGCAGCGCGACCATGCCTTTGTGATCGTGCTGGAACCTGTGAGCCACGCGCAAACGCGCGAGCATATCCACCTTTACTATGCTGCACCGAAAACCGACGACGCCTTGCGCGCCAAGAACGCGGCGCAATGGAAGGTGGTCTTTGAAGAAGATATCTTCGTGGTCGAAGGCATGCAAAAGGGCCGTTACGCGCCTGATTTTGACGGTGGCCGCTTCAGCCCCGCGATGGACGGCCCCACCCATTGCTTCCACGATTGGGTGGCGGAAAAAGTCGCGGCGCATCTAGCGACCCCATGACGCCACTCCAAGACCGCCTGCTTGACTCACACGCCCGCGATGACCGCGCAGCGCTGGTTGGCCTTTATACCGAGGCGGCGGATGCGGCCCCTGATCTGGACACCGCCTGTTTCTACCTGACCCACGCCTATATCTACGCGCTTGAAAAAGGTGATCCCGCCGCAGAGCGGCTTTATCGCCGTCTGAAGGCGCAAGGGCGCGTCTAACCCCTTGCCCCTGCCCGCCCTTCACCCCAGTTTAGGGGTAAGCAAGACAGGACAAATACATGGCACCGCGCAAAATCATTATCGACACAGACCCCGGACAAGACGACGCGGTGGCGATCCTGCTGGCCTTGGCCTCGCCCGAGGACATCGAGGTGCTGGGGATCACGGCAGTGGCGGGCAACGTACCCCTGCCCCTGACCGAAAAGAACGCGCGGATTGTTTGCGAACTGGCAGGCAAGCCCGAGACCAAGGTCTTTGCGGGCTGCGATGCGCCCATGAAGCGCAAGCTGGTCACGGCCGAGCATGTCCACGGCAAGACCGGCCTTGACGGCCCGCAGATGGACGACCCCACGATGCCCTTGCAAGAGCAGCACGCGGTGGATTTCATCATCGAGACCCTGCGCCGCGAACCCAGCGGCACTGTCACCCTGTGCCCCATCGGCCCGCTGACAAATATCGCAACCGCCTTTGAACGCGCACCCGATATTATCGAACGCGTGCAGGAGATCGTCCTGATGGGCGGTGCCTATTTCGAGGTTGGCAACATCACACCCACCGCCGAGTTCAACATCTATGTTGATCCCGAGGCCGCCAAGATCGTTTTTGGTGCAGGTGTGCCGCTGGTCGTGATGCCGCTGGATGTGACGCATAAGGCGCTAACCACGCATAACCGCATCGACGCCTTCCGGTCCATGCACACAAAGGTCGGCGATATGGTTGCGGCCTGGACCGATTTCTTTGAACGCTTCGATATGGAGAAATACGGGTCCGAAGGCGCGCCGCTGCATGACCCCTGCACCATCGCCTATCTGATCGAACCGCAGCTTTTTGCAGGGCGTCATATCAATGTGGAAATCGAAACCGAGGCCGAACTGACCCTTGGCATGACCGTGGCCGACTGGTGGCGCGTCACCGACCGCCCCGCCAATGCGCTGTTTATGAAGGATATTGACGCCTCGGGCTTTTACGCATTGCTGGCGGCAAGACTGGCGCGTCTGTAAATGCAAATCCCTTTCGACAATTCATATGCCAAACTGCCGCAGCAGATGTACACGGCGCAACTGCCGACACCGGTGAAGGCCCCGCAGGTGATTGCAACAAATGCGGCACTTGCCACGATCCTCGGGATTGATCCTGCTGATCTGGCCGCACCGGATGCCGCACAGGTCTTTGCAGGCAACCATATCCCCGACGGGGCCGCCCCGCTTGCGCAGGTCTATGCCGGTCACCAATTCGGCAACTGGAACCCGCAGCTGGGCGACGGGCGCGCGGTGCTCTTGGGTGAGGTTGTGGGCACAGACGGCATCCGCCGCGATATCCAGCTCAAGGGCGCTGGCCCCACACCCTATTCACGCAGCGGCGACGGGCGCGCGTGGCTGGGGCCTGTGATGCGCGAATATCTCGTCTCCGAAGCGATGCATGCAATGGGTGTGCCTACAACCCGCGCGCTGGCCGCCGTAACCACCGGCGAAGACGTCTACCGCGAAGAACGCCTGCCCGGTGGCGTGATCGCCCGCGTCGCCCAAAGCCATATCCGTGTCGGCACATTCCAGTTCTTCGCCAGCCGTGGCGATATGCAGGCCCTACAAGCGCTGACCGACCACGTCATCGCGCGGCACTACCCCGACGCGACCGGCCCTGCGGACCTGCTTGATCTGGTGATCGCCCGCTATGCCAAGCTGATCGCGCAATGGATGGGGCTGGGGTTCATTCACGGGGTGATGAACACTGATAATGTTTCGATCGCGGGCGAGACAATTGACTACGGGCCTTGCGCCTTCATGGACGGGTTCCACCCCGACAGCGTGTTCAGTGCAATCGACCAGTACGGGCGCTACGCCTATTCCAACCAGCCCGGGATCGGCGCGTGGAACATGGCGCAGTTTGCAACGGCGCTCATTCCGCTGATGCCGGACCGTGAAGCGGCGATTGAAGACTTTACAGCCGCCGTCCACCGTATGCCTGCGCTCTATGAAGACGCGTGGCTGTCTGTCTTTGGCGCAAAACTGGGGATCGCTGATCCTCAGGCAGATGACCGCCCGCTGATCAATGATCTGCTGGATTTGATGGCCAAAGATGGAGCGGATTTTACCAACACATTCGCCAATCTGGACGCAGCCCATGCGCGCGATCAATTCATCGACCGTGATGCCTTTGATGCATGGGCCGCGCGGTGGCAAACCCGCAAATCAGCCGGTGCCGCGCAAATCATGGCGCAGGCCAATCCGCAGATCATCCCGCGCAACCACCGCGTGGAAGAGGTCATTCAGGCAGGCCGCACTGGCGACTATGCGCCGTTCCACGCGCTTCTGGCGGCAGTGACAGCGCCCTACGCGCCCCTGACCGACACCACCGCCAAGTTTGCGCGCGCGCCCAGCAAGGACGAAATGGTTACGCGGACCTTCTGCGGGACTTAGGCCGGTTCACCATCAGGATCCCGATGGCGACGAGGATCAGAGCTAGGATCAGATTGGGTCCAACTTCTTCGCCCAGCAACAGCCAGCCAAGCGCCACCGTCAGCACCGGTGACAGAAAGCTGAACGAGGCGACACCGGAGGCGGGATAGATCGACAAAAGCCAAAGCCAGAAGATAAAGCCCGCGCTGACCACCACAACAATCTGAAACGCCAGCCCCGCGATATGGATGGGCGCGATGTCGCGGATAAAGGGACCGAAGAAGAGTGCGGCAAACAACAATAGCGGCGCCGAGACGCCAACCTGCCACATCAACTGGATTTCAGGACGCACCCGCGACAGCGACGAGGCTTTGGCGATCATCGCTGTGACGGCCCAACCGATTGCAGCCCCCAAGGCCGCCAGATCGCCCCAGAAACTGCCCACGCCGTCGTCCCGGGTCAGGATGGCAATCGCGACCCCCACAAGAGCAAGCCCAAGGCCAACGGCTTTGACCGGCGTGATCTTGTCGTCAGGCATGATGAAATGCGCAATGATCGCAAGCCAGACCGGCATGGAGTAGAAAATCACGGAAGCGCGACTGACGGCCGTCAGATCAAGGGCCACAAAGAGACACAGAAACTCAAACGCAAAGACGCAACCGACAGCAAAGCCCGCAGCCCGCGTGCCCTTTTCAAAACGCAATGGAATGCCGCGCCAGCGCAACCAGAGCCAGATACAGACAACAGCCCCTGCCGAGCGAAGCCCTGCAAAGAACACAGGCTGCAACCCGCCGTTTGTGACTTTGATCACCACCTGATTGAAGGCCAGCAAAAGCGCAAAACTTGTGAGTGCCACAGCACCGAACAGATCAATCTGGGATTTCTTTTCCATCCGCGCAGATCATGCACGCATCGCCCCCATGTCAAGCGAAACCCTATGACTTTCCATGTCCCTTCAAACTTCCGCCGGAGGCAGCAACCGCGCAGACCGGCACAAGGCTAATTGCCAATCATCCACATCCCCTCGGGCCAGAAGGCGTGGAACGCAAAAGCAAACAGCACATCATGCGGCAGATCATGACCCGCGTCGTCGCGCACCCGCACATTGCCCACGTCCCTGCCTGCGCTGATGGCGGCACTGTCCAGCGCCGAGGCCTGCCCTGCGGTCCATGACAGGGTCACCCCCGCTTCACTCAGGGTGCCGGCCTCTGCCAGCCGGGTCAGTGGCCACGCCCGATCACCGACGCGCACGACACGCGCCAAGGCGGGGATGTCATGGGGGGGCATTTCACCGGAATAAAGGAACGGGCGACGGGAGCTGTCATAGCGCACATAGGGGTTGGCCCCGTAGTTGCGGTTGAACGCAGGCTCTTCCATCACCAAGCCTTCGGGATTGCGGCTTGCAAAGCTCTCCCAGCTTTCCATCCAGCTGGGCAGGCTGGTCAGGTCTGCCCCTGACAGTTCACCTACAATCGCCTCGCCTGTGGCCTGTTGCCACCAGCTTTCGGTTTCGCGGTCATACATGATCATATCGGAATTCCGCAGCTTGCCCGACACGCCGAAGCTGAGCGTTCGGTCTGCGGTGCGCCGGTCAAAGGTGATGCCGGAATTACACAAGGGACAAAAGGTGACAGCGACAGGCATGTCGCCGACCACGTCGTTGACGATCTCGTGCCATGTCAGATAGCGGATCGGATAGGCGCGCGGCGTCTCGCCTTCAATCTCAAGAGTGATGACCGGTTCGCGTGGTGTCAAACCCGCTTTGTCGGCGACAGTCACGAACGAAGGATTGTCGAGTGCCGGAATACCGTCTTTCGGCGGACCGCCCGAGATAACCTCGACCCAGCTTTCGACGCTTGTCGTTTCAAAATCGGTGTTCGGCCATTCAAAGGCCCAGAATTCCGGGCTTGCCGCAGACATGGTCGCAGCAGTGCAGAATGCTAGAAACGTAGGGAAAATGCGCATCGGTCTCTCCTGGCAGTTGCGCACAGGGTGTCCGATTGTGTGGTTTGCGCCTAGCCCCCTCGCGGAGTTGTGAGGGGGCCAGACGGATTTGTTTACTCGGTCACGCGCACCGCGGCCATCATGTCAGGCTGGCCGATCACGGCGCCATTGGCACCTGTACCGCGCTTGATCTGGTCAACGAGCTCCATGCCTTCGGTGACTTCGCCCACAACGGTATATTGCCCATTCAGGAAATAGCCCGGCTCGAACATGATGAAGAACTGGCTGTTGGCCGAGTTGGGGCTTTGCGCGCGGGCCATGCCCACGACCCCGCGTTCAAAGGGAATGTCCGAGAATTCGGCAGGAATATCCGCAAACTCAGAACCGCCAGTCCCCGCACGCGACAGGTCCATGCCCATCACGCCGTTTTCCACGTCACCCGTTTGCGCCATGAACCCGTCGATCACGCGGTGAAAGACCACGCCATCATAGCTGCCCGCTTCGGCAATGGCGGTAATCTGGGCGACATGCAGCGGCGCTGTCTCTTCGAAGAGATCGATAACAATCGTGCCATTGGCTTCGCCCGCAATGTCGATTTCCAAGCCCGCGCTGAGCGCAGGGGTGGCCAACACAGCAAATGCAGCAGCGTATTTAAACATCGGCGGCGACCTTGACGCTGATCATGCGGTCAGGGTTCATCGGCGGCTCGCCGCGCACGATGGCATCGACGTGCTCCATGCCGGAAATGACCTGCCCGTAAACGGTATACTGGCCGTTCAGGAAGTCGTTGTCCTTGAAGTTGATGAAGAACTGGCTGTTGGCCGAGTTCGGGTTCGCAGAACGCGCCGCACCCAGCGATCCGCGCGCATGCGGGATCTTGGAAAATTCGGCAGGCAGGTCAGGCAGGTCGGAGCCACCAGTGCCTGCGCGGCCGATGTTGAAATTGTCTTCCATATTGCCATTGGCCACGTCGCCTGTCTGCGCCATGAACCCGTCGATCACCCGGTGAAAACAAACGTTGTCATATTTGCCGGCCCGCGCCAGTTCTTTCATGCGGGCGGTGTGGGCCGGGGCCACTTCTGGCAGCAATTGGATAATCACATCGCCGCCTTTCAACGTCATGATGATGGTGTTTTCGGGGTCTTTGATCTCGGCCATGGGGCACTCCTTCATTCTCTGGTTCGCCCCTGACATATGACCCCTTGCGACGATTGCCAAGCGGGTCTGGTTGACGCGGGCGCGAGATTGCCGCAACACCATTGTAAAACCTCTGACGCACAGGAGCATGAAGATGGCTTGGAAGACACTTGACGACATGGATTTTGCGGGCAAACGCGCCTTGGTGCGTGTGGATATCAACGTGCCGGTCGAGAATGGCGTCGTGACCGACACGACCCGCATTGAGCGGATCATTCCCACAGTTGATGATATTCAAGAAAAAGGCGGCAAGGTCATCCTGATGGCCCATTTCGGCCGCCCGAAAGGTCAGGTCGTGTCCGAGATGTCGTTGGAACACATCGCCCCTGCGGTCGCTGATGTTCTGGGCCTGCCGGTGACATGGGTCAATTCGGACTATGCAGATGCCGTGGCCGAGATGGAGGATGATGAGGTTTTGCTCTTGGAAAACCTGCGCTTCAACCCCGGTGAGGAAAAGAACGACACAGGCTTTGCCAAACGTCTGGCAAGCCTTGGTGATATCTACGTCAACGATGCCTTCTCTGCCGCCCACCGCGCCCATGCCAGCACCGAAGCGATTGCACGGCTCTTGCCGTCTTGCGCGGGCCGTTTGATGGCCGAAGAACTGGGCGCGTTGGAAAAGGCGCTTGGCACACCCGAACGCCCTGTGGTGGCGGTTGTCGGCGGCGCGAAAGTGTCGACAAAGCTTGATCTGCTTGGCAACCTCGTAGGCAAGGTGGATCATCTGGTGATCGGTGGAGGGATGGCGAATACATTTCTTGCCGCGCAAGGGATCAATGTGGGCAAGTCGCTTTGCGAACATGATCTGGCCGACACCGCGCGCGATATTCGGGCCAAGGCAGAGGCAGCGGGCTGCGAGATTATCCTGCCGCGTGACATTGTGGTGGCGCGCGAATTCAAAGCGGGTGCCGCCAATGAAACGGTGGCCCCTGATGCCTGTCCGGCAGACGCGATGATCCTTGACGCGGGCCCTGCAACCGTCGCCTATATTTCCGAGGTGCTGGAAAAGGCGAAAACCCTCGTCTGGAACGGCCCTTTGGGGGCGTTCGAGATAGCGCCCTTCGATGCGGCAACCAACGCAGCGGCGGCGAAGGCGGCGGAACTCTCCAAGGCAGGCAAGCTGATCTCGGTGGCCGGTGGTGGTGATACCGTGGCGGCACTGAATCAGGCGGGGGCTGCGGATGATTTCACCTATATTTCCACCGCCGGTGGTGCCTTTCTGGAATGGATGGAAGGCAAGGAATTGCCCGGCGTGGCCGCACTTGGCTAACTGTTTGCGATAACATCTTGCCCGGTTGCGCTAACACATTTGCAACCGGGCACGCAGCCCCCTATCGGTCAGGTAACGCTGTTCAGCCACAAGGGGCCCATCATGAAAACCACCCGTACCGTTCAGAAAATCCTTGCCAACTACGAAGGGGAAACACCCGGTGTGAAGGCCAATCTGGCGCGCATTCTGATGAACGGCAAACTGGGTGGCACGGGCAAGATGATTATCCTTCCCGTCGATCAGGGGTTCGAGCACGGCCCTGCCCGCTCATTCGCCCCTAACCCTGCCGCCTATGACCCGCATTATCACTATCAGCTGGCGATTGACGCGGGCCTGAACGCCTATGCAGCTCCCCTCGGCATGATCGAGGCCGGTGCCGATACCTTTGCAGGGCAAATCCCGACAATTCTGAAGGTCAACTCGGCCAATTCGTTGATCCCCGATGCAGCGCCCAAGACCCAAGCGATTACCGCGTCTGTCGATGATGCGCTGCGGCTTGGCTGTTCTGCCATCGGCTTTACTGTCTACCCCGGCTCATCTGCAGCACTTGATATGTTCGGCGATATCGCGGAGATGCGCCGCGAAGCGGCGGCCAAGGGCATTGCGACCGTCATCTGGTCCTACCCCCGCGGTGAAGCGCTGGACAAGGACGGCGAGACCGCCATTGATATTGGCGCCTATGCGGCCCAGATCGCGGCCCTTCTTGGCGCGCATATCATCAAGATCAAACTCTCGACCGATCATCTGAGCCTTGGCGAGGCCAAGAAGGTTTACGAAGCGCAAGGTATTGATGTTGCGACCCAAACGGCCCGCGTGCGCCATTGTGTGCAAAGCGCCTTTGACGGGCGCCGTTTGATGGTCTTTTCGGGCGGTGCAGCCAAAGGTGCCGATGCGGTTTACGATGATGCGCGTGCGATCCGTGATGGCGGTGGCAACGGGTCCATCATCGGTCGGAATTCGTTCCAGCGGGACCGCGCAGACGCGCTGGCGATGCTGAACAAACTGGTCGAGATTTATCGCGGCAAGGACTAGGCCACACGCCCGTTTCCCTGCGCTGTTGATTGCCTTATGACCTGTGCAGATAAATTCTGTGGCTGAGACAAGGACAAACATCATGCATTCTATTGCACTTGCGCTGGGGGCGGGCGGCGCGCGCGGACTGGCGCATATTCACGCGGTCCGTGCGTTTGATGAGTTGGGCGTCAAGCCAAAGGCAATCGCAGGTACCTCGATGGGGTCGATCATCGGGGCAGCCGCCTGCGCGGGTATGCGTGCTGACGCGATCACCGACCATGTCTTTAGCAAGATCAGCAATCCCCTTTCGCTGATCAATGATGCCTTCAAGACCCGCGCAACCAGCCTGAAGCGGTTTTTCGAGGAAGGCGGACCGCGTATCGGCGAGTTGAACCTTGAACGCATTCTTGACGTTGTGTTGCCGGATGCGATTCCCGAAACCTTCGCGGAACTGGCAACCCCTTTGAAAATCGCCGCGACGGATTTCTATGGCCAGCGCACCGCAGTGTTCGCTGACGGGCCGCTGCTCTTTGCGATGGCTGCTTCGGCTGCCATGCCTGCGGTGTTCCTGCCTGTCTCGCGCAACGGCCGCTACCACATTGATGGCAGCGCGACGAACCCCTGCCCGCTGGATCTTGTGCAAGGTGACGCGGATCATGTGATCGCCATTGACGTATCAGGCGGCACAAGCGGCGATCCCAAAGAGCGCCCGAGCAAGATCGACGCGGTCTATGGGTCCAACCAGATGATGCAGATGTCGATCGTTCAGAACACGGCAATGCAATACCCCCAAACAGTCTTGCTGCGCCCGCCCGTTGATAGCTATCGCGCGCTGGATTTGTTGAAGGCGAAGGAAATCCTCAACCAGACGGCGGCACTCTGTGAGCAGGTGAAGCACGAGATTGATCGCCTGAGCACATAACACCCGCCCGGGTTCAAAAAACGCAAGAAATTAACAGGTTTGTTGCATTTAAGGGATTCCCTTTGCGAATCAGATATGCGATTCTGCTTCTAGTCATCCGCCAGAGGTGACGTTTGAGGCAGACCTATGATCCGACGCGGCCGCACACAACTTGGTGCATTGTTTTACTTCCTCGGCATGATCATGCTGGGGCTGTATTTCACATTTGCCGCCGTGCAGGGCGACTACGGTCTCTTCAAGCGGATCGAAGTGCGTGCCGAGGGTGATGCGCTGAGCGTTGAGCTGGCAGCGCTTGAAGACGAGGTTGCACGGATGGAAAACCTGACCATGCGCCTGTCTGACGATTTTCTTGATCTGGATCTTCTCGATCAACAGGCGCGCGATGTTTTGGGCATGATCCGCGCCGATGAAATCGTCATTCGCTAATCAATCCTGACATTCGAACGGCGCAACACAGCTATTCCACTCACGCTTGACGAAGGGTCACTTTGACTCTCGCATTTGTTCGGGGCATGCTTTAGTAGATAGTTTAATACTAAACTAAATACGAAACCGCTGGAGGATAGCACATGCCGCCCAAGAAGGCCGCCGCGAAACCCAACGTCTCAGCCGAGGAACTGCTGGGACATTACCGTGAAATGCTGTTGATCCGGCGATTTGAGGAAAAGGCGGGCCAGTTGTACGGCATGGGCCTGATCGGCGGTTTCTGCCACCTCTATATCGGGCAGGAAGCGGTTGTTGTGGGCCTTGAGGCTGCAGCCGAGGAAGGCGACAAGCGCGTCACATCCTATCGCGACCACGGCCATATGCTGGCCTGTGGCATGGACCCCAAGGGGATTATGGCCGAACTAACGGGCCGCGAGGGTGGTTTTTCCAAAGGCAAAGGCGGCTCCATGCACATGTTCTCGAAAGAGAAGCATTTCTATGGCGGCCACGGGATTGTGGCGGCGCAGGTGCCACTCGGCGCCGGTCTGGCCTTTGCGGATAAATACAAAGGCAACGGACGCGTGACATTCACCTATTTCGGTGATGGCGCTGCGAACCAGGGCCAGGTTTATGAAACATACAACATGGCCGAACTTTGGGACCTTCCGGTCGTTTTCGTGATCGAGAACAACCAGTATGCCATGGGCACCTCGGTCCAGCGTTCGACCAAGTCTCCGTCGCTTTGGGAACGCGGTGCGGCTTACGGCATCCCCGGCGAGGAAGTGGACGGCATGAACGTTCTGGCCGTGAAAGAAGCAGGCGAGCGCGCTGTTGCCCACTGCCGCGCGGGCAAGGGCCCCTATATTCTGGAAGTCAAAACATACCGTTATCGCGGCCACTCCATGTCGGACCCTGCAAAGTACCGCACCCGCGAGGAAGTGCAGAAAATGCGCGACGAGCGTGACCCGATCGAGCAGATCCGCGATATGCTCTTGACCGGCAAACATGCGACGGACGATGACCTCAAGGCCATCGACAAGGAAATCAAAGCCATTGTCAACGAGGCCGCAGAGTTTTCGAAAGAAAGCCCCGAGCCTGCCTTGGACGAGCTTTGGACAGATATCTACGCAACCGAAATTCCGCAGGAGGCTTAAGGAATGGCAACCGAAATTCTTATGCCCGCCCTCTCGCCCACGATGGAAGAAGGCACATTGGCCAAATGGCTTGTCAAAGAGGGCGACACTGTCTCCTCGGGCGACATCATGGCCGAGATTGAAACCGACAAAGCCACGATGGAATTCGAGGCCGTTGACGAAGGCGTGGTTGGCAAGATCCTGATCGCCGAAGGCACAGAAGGGGTGAAAGTGAACACACCCATCGCGATCCTTGTGGAAGAAGGCGAAGACGTGCCCGCCGCTGGTGCGGCCCCTGCTGCCGAGGCCAAAGAAGAAGCGGCACCTGTCCCAACCAAAGCCCCTGCTGTTGCTGCACCTGCGGCACCAGTTGCGGATGCGACGCCTGACTGGGATGCAGATGTCGAGGTCAAGCAAACCACCGTGCGTGAAGCCCTGCGCGATGCGATGGCCGAAGAAATGCGCCGTGATCCCGACGTGTTCCTAATGGGTGAGGAAGTTGCCGAGTATCAGGGCGCTTATAAGATCTCCCAGGGTCTGCTGGATGAATTCGGCGCCAAGCGCGTGATCGACACGCCTATTACCGAACACGGTTTTGCAGGTATTGGTGTGGGTGCCGCCTTTGGCGGACTGAAGCCGATTGTGGAATTCATGACGTTCAACTTCGCCATGCAAGCCATTGATCACATTATCAACTCTGCCGCCAAGACGCTCTATATGTCGGGCGGTCAGATGGGTGCCCCCATGGTATTCCGCGGACCGAACGGTGCCGCTGCCCGCGTAGGTGCGCAGCACTCTCAGGACTATGCGGCATGGTATATGCAGATCCCCGGTCTGAAGGTCGTCATGCCCTACTCGGCTGCGGATGCAAAAGGTCTGATGAAGACCGCAATCCGTGACCCCAACCCTGTGATCTTCCTTGAGAACGAAATCCTTTACGGCAAATCATTCGATGTGCCGGTCATGGATGACTTCACCATTCCCTTTGGCAAGGCCAAGATCGAGCGCGCAGGCGATGATGTGACCATCGTGTCCTTCGGGATCGGTATGACCTATGCGCTGGCGGCTGCTGAAAAGCTGGCCGAAGAGGGCATCAACGCCGAGGTGATCAACCTACGCACCCTCCGTCCGATGGACACGGCGACAATCCTGAATTCCGTGCGCAAGACCAACCGCTGTGTCACCGTTGAAGAAGGCTGGCCGCAAGGCAGCGTCGGCGGCTATATCAGCAGTGTGATCATGCAAGAGGCGTTCGATTACCTCGATGCGCCCGTTATTACCTGCACCGGTAAAGACGTGCCGATGCCCTATGCTGCCAACCTCGAAAAACATGCTTTGGTGACCGCTGATGAGGTCGTGGAAGCCTGTAAAAAAGTAACCTACCGTTAAGGAGACCGCGCAATGCCAACAGAAATCCTGATGCCTGCCCTGTCCCCCACGATGGAGGAAGGCACGCTGGCCAAATGGCACGTCAAAGAGGGGGACAAAGTGTCCTCCGGTGACATTATGGCCGAAATCGAGACCGACAAAGCCACGATGGAGTTCGAGGCGGTGGACGAAGGTGTGATGGGCAAGATCCTGATCGCCGAAGGCACCGAAGGCGTGAAGGTCAACGATGTGATCGCCATTCTGCTGGAAGATGGCGAAAGTGCGGATGATATCGGCGACGTTTCGTCCGGTTCATCCGCCGCTGAAGCACCGTCTTCACCTGAACCCGCGCCGAGTGCCGCACCAGCGGCCGAGAAGCCTGCGGCGGCCCCTGCCGCGCCGAAAAAGGACGGCGAGCGGATCTTTGCAACGCCGCTGGCGCGCCGGATTGCTGCCGATAAGGGCCTTGATCTGACACAGATCAGTGGTTCTGGCCCCCATGGCCGGATCGTCAAGGCCGATGTGGAGAACGCGACTGCCACACCCAAGGCTGCGGCACCTGCGGCCAAGGCCGATGCGCCTGCGCCCGCAGCTTCTGCCGGTGCAGCAATGGCCGCTGGTCCTTCAACCGATGCTGTGCTGAAGACCTATGCGGATCGTCCGTTCGAAGAGGTCAAGCTTGACGGGATGCGCAAGACGATTGCCGCCCGTCTGACCGAGGCCAAGCAATCCGTGCCGCATTTCTATCTGCGCCGCGATATCCAGCTGGACGCGCTGATGAAATTCCGCGCCCAGTTGAACAAACAGCTTGAACCGCGTGGCGTGAAGCTGTCGGTCAATGACTTCATCATCAAGGCCTGCGCACTTGCCTTGCAGCAGGTGCCCGATGCGAATGCGGTTTGGGCCGGTGACCGGACGCTGAAGTTCGAGAAATCCGACGTGGCGGTCGCTGTCGCCATCGAAGGCGGGCTCTTTACTCCTGTGCTGAAAGATGCCGAGATGAAGTCGCTCTCTGCCCTTTCAGCCGAGATGAAAGACCTCGCCACACGTGCCCGCGACCGCAAACTGGCACCGCATGAATACGCAGGCGGCAGCTTTGCAATCTCTAACCTTGGCATGTTCGGCATCGACAACTTTGATGCGATCATCAACCCGCCACACGCGGCAATTCTCGCGGTGGGTGCGGGTGTGAAAAAGCCGATTGTCGGGGCTGACGGCGAATTGACCGTGGGCACAGTCATGTCGACGACACTGTCGGTTGATCACCGTGTGATTGACGGTGCCTTGGGTGCAAACCTGCTGAATGCGATCAAGGACAACCTTGAAAACCCTATGACGATGCTGGCATAAAGTGCTGATATAAAGATAGAAAAAGGGCGGCCCACTTATTGGGCCGCCCTTTTTTATTTCACCGTCTTCAAAATCTGGTCCATGCTGAGCGCCGGCTGGGAACAGCCTGCCTCGCCCACGATCTTGGCGGGCACACCTGCCACCGTTTTCATCGGCGGCACTTCTTCGAGCACCACAGACCCTGCGGCGATCCGGCTGCAATGGCCGACTTTGATGTTGCCAAGCACTTTCGCCCCGGCCCCGATCAGCACGCCGTCGCCGATCTTGGGGTGGCGGTCATCGTCCTCTTTGCCGGTGCCGCCCAAGGTGACGGAATGCAGCATCGACACGTTATCGCCCACAACAGCGGTTTCGCCGACAACGATAGAATGAGCGTGGTCGATCATGATCCCCTGCCCGATCCTCGCGGCGGGGTGAATATCGACGCCGAACATCTCGCTTGTGCGCATCTGGATGAAATAGGCCAGATCCTTGCGGTTATGCTGATAAAGCCAATGTGCCAGACGATAGCACTGTACCGCTTGATACCCTTTGAAAAACAGCAAGGGTTTCATAAAGCGGTGGCAGGCCGGATCACGGTCATAGGTCGCCACAAGATCGGCGCGCGCCGCTGCAACCAGATCGGGCGATACGACATAGGCCTGGTCTGCGATTTCACGCAGAATCTGCTCGGACATTTCGCGCGACGCGAGCTTCATCGAAATGCGGTAGGCCAGCGCGCCTTCAAAGGATTTATGATGCAGGATACCCGAATAGATCAGCCCGCCCATAAGCGGCTCTGCATCAATGGCCGCCTCTGCCTCTTGGCAGATGCGTTGCCAGACCGGATCAAACTCGGTGACACTGGGGTTTGGACGCGCCATGGCACTTACCTCGCTGCTTGTTGGTCATCTGTCTAAAGCAGATAGGGCCTTCAAGCCAAGAACAAAGCTGTGATGGTGTGTGTCACTGAATTTGATGCATGAAATATTCGCGCAGTTCCTTTGCGGCGATGACGAACGTGTGCAGAGCATCCGGCCCCAGCGCCGCAGGACGCGGTGCAACCGCCCTGCGCAGGGCACAGGACATGAGCGTGCCGGTCCCGAAAAGCGGGTGCGGGCGGCCATGTGCAAGGCGGTATTTGTCGGCAAGCGCGGCCTTTGCGATCATGTCTCGCATGACCGCCGCGCGTTCTTCTGGGGCAATCAGCGCCAAGGCACGCGCGGCGGTTTCGATGTCGGCCAGATGAAGCGGCCTCACAGGTAACGCTCGATTTGCGCTGTCAGCCCAGCGCCAAAACGGTCAGAGAGTTGCGCGACCTCTATTGTGTAAAAGCCGGAGCCGATATCGTTGCCGAGATCGGCAGCCGCGTAGGTCCACTGCGCTGTTGCAACGATCTGCTCGCGGCGCAGCTGGCCCGACTTGTAGATGCGCAGGCGGTAGGCCTCGCTATCCTCGCCCAGCGGGATCTCGCCATCGGCCCAGATATCCCCGTCAATGCGGCTGCATCTGATCCATGAGATCACAACATCCCCACCGTTCGACGAGGCGCGCAAATGTGCCACCGGATAGGGCCGCAGCCCGTTCCCCGCAAAGGCGTGGGTCTCATAGCGAAAGCTGGCGTCGGACATGGGTTGCGCTGCGGGACCAAAGCGATAGTGCCGCGCGGTGCCGCGCGCCGCAGTCGGCAGTGTAATTTGCCCCGGCACCCCGTTCATCAGCACGACCCGTGATCCCGGATGCCATGTTTGCGGCATCAACCCGCGACTGCCCGCCTGCCCGCGCAACAGACCCGACAGGCGGTAAACGCTGGCAGCGAGCGGAGTCGCCTCCTGGAACTGCAGGATTTCCCAATTGTCCTTTGTCCCGTCGCCGATCGCGATGGTGTTGGCCCCTGCCAGCACCGCCTCTTGCAGGGCCGCACTGGCGCTGCCGTTGACAAAGGTCACTTCGACACCCGCCTGACGGTCCCATATGCCCACAGGACCCCGTGACAGCGCCGTTTGGGTGACACCGACCGTGGCCGGTTCGTTCAGGATGCTTTGCAAGGCATAATCACTGTCCTGCGGTGCCCCATAAAGCGCGATGTTCCCAGGCCACGGGTTACCGGCCGCCGCAACATAAGGCGCATGGGGCAGCTCGTCACCGGTCAGCATGCCGATGTCGAGGAACAGCAGTTCCGCGGGGATCGGGCCGATGTAGGGCTGCAATTGCACGCTGTCCTCGGGGCGTGCGCCCCGCGCGTAGACAGAGGGTTCGATCCGCGTGGCCTCGATCAGGCGCGCGCCCGCCTCTTCGATCCGGTCGATCCGGTACGTTCCCGCATGACCACCCGCGCGCAGATCAATCGTATCGCCCGCACCCACGTTCTGTTGCGAGGGCGGCAGCGCAAAGCGGACGGTCTCGCGCCCGACACGTGCCTCTTGCAGCCAGCGGGAGACGAGATCCTGCCCCTCGCCACGGGTCAGAACCAAAGGCGCTTCGCTGCGTGTTGTGGTCAAAGTGTCATCATCCGGCAGGGTCACCTCTGCGGCGACAGCCTCATAATTGCCATCAGCGGTGATATGGGCGAATTGCACGCGCCCTGCGATATCTGCCTCGGCCGTGCGCGTATGCGACAGACCGCTATCACTGTCAGGATCCAATGCGATATGGGCATCGGTGAGGTGATGATTGACCTGCCCATGACGGCTCCGGAAGACCAGTACGCCATCCCGTTCGACCGCATCAAACCCGTAGGCCAGCATCAGCGGCTGGAGTGCTGCGCGCCCCGTACTGACATCCGACACGGTATAGCCGCGCACGACACCGAAAAGCCCGCGCACATCATAGTCGTGCACGCCCGAGCGCGCGCAGATCTCTGCCACCACCGAGGCCAGCGACCGATCCGAGGCGCGCCCGTTCAGCCAGGTGCCGGTGGCGTAGCGGTCACCGTCGGACCAGACCGCACGGTTGCCCGGCCAATAGGGATAAGGGCGCGGATCCCAGCCTGTGACATGCAGATGCGCCATATCCACCATCCGCCCGCCATAGATGTCAGACAGCGGGTTCTTTGCAGGGTCAGAGAAATGGCGTGTCATGGCCTGCAGGTATTGCATCTGCATCAGGTCGTCACGGTTCCCGTTCGAGGCCAGCGGCAGCGCTGCCTGCGCAAGGAAACGGCCCGGCGCATTGGCGCCCTTGTCGATGGCGGGACAACCGATCGCGGTGAACCAGAACGGCTTACTCTGCGGTTCCCAATCTGTGGCGACGCTCTGTCTGATGCCGCCGATCCGGTCATGGTGCCGGTGCGCCCACCAGCCGTGAAAGTCCTTGGCGCGCCAGACCCAAGGCTCGCCATCTGCATCGGTAATGGGTACACGGCGCTGTGCTGCACGGGCCTCGGGCGTGGGATAGGACCAGTCATAGTGTTCACCACCCGCGACATTGCCTTGCAGATAATCCAGATCATAGATGGTCCCGACATCTGCATCGCGGTGATCGCTGCCTTCACGCCAGTCTGCCAAGGGTAGCGCCGCCGACACACCGATGAAATCGATATTTGGATCGGCCCAGAGAGGATCAAGGTGGAAAATCTTGTCATCGGTCCCCGCAGGCTGCATCCCGTGATATTCGAACCAGTCGGCGGCATAGCTGATCTTGCATGCCCCCCCAAGGATCTGGCGGACATCGGCGGCAAGGGCACGCAAGGCCGCGACCATGGGAAAACCGCTGGCCCCACGTACCTTCGTCAGGCCCGCAAGCTCTGTGCCGATACAAAAGGCAGACACACCACCGGCAGCCGTACAAAGATGCGCATAGTGCAGCACGAAGCGCCGGTAGCTGTTCTCGGCGGCACCCGTATACGTCACTTGCGTGCCTGAGATGTTGAAATCGGAAGGTCCCGCCTGCCCCATGAAATCCGCGACCTGCGCATCGGCGGCAGCAGTTCCATCTGGCGATCCCGCCATACCGGGCGCCACCGTCAGGGAGATATCGCCAACCCACGGCAAAGCACCCTGTTCGGTCGTGCCGTAAGGGTCAGGCAAGCCATTCCCCGCGATCACATCCATCATCACAACGGGGCTGAAAACCACGTCAAGCCCGCGCGCGTTGAGGTCTGTGATCGCCTCTATCACAGCCGCATCCGCCGGCGTGCCCCCAGCAACCGGAATTCCATCGACTTCGGTGACCGTAGCCGCAGCACTGCGGGTCTTGCCGGAAACGCGCCAAGGCATCGCGCCTACGTCAGTCTGCCCCTGCACGACCTTTGGCTCAATAGCGCATGACCCGCAGCGCAGATCATCGCCAAACCACGTGACCGGCAAGAGGACCGCACCGCATTGCGGCAAGGCAGCCTGCATTGCGTTCATCGAGACGGTGAAATCGCTGCCCCCCATGGGCGAGTTGGTATTGACCGCCTGTTGCGCCCCGTAGCTTGCTGAGGCCGTGAGTTGCGACGTGGCTAACGCGTATTCCCCTGCTCCGGGCATCAGTGTGACGGCCTGCGCGGTTTGCAACGCGTCATCCCGCACCCCCTGGCCCGCCCGCATCACCTCAAACGTCAGTTGCGGGATCCGGTTCCCGAATTGGCCCAGCGCGAGGTCTTCGAGCACAACGTAGGCGGTGCCGCGATAGGCAGGCGTGTTTTGCGCCCCCTCGATGGCGGAAATCTTGGGATCGGGCAGTTGGTCCTCGGTGCCCACATAGACCCGCATGTTCAGGGTATCCGGCGAAATCTCGGCCCCGTCGGCCCAGATACGGCCCAAGCTGCTGATCTGCCCTTCGCACAAGGCGACGGCGAGGCTGACAGAATAGGAATAGGTTGTCGTCTTGGGCGCGGATGGCGCCCCTTTGCCGCCGCCGGATGTCGAAGAGCTTTCCTGAAACTGCGAGGCCCAGATGACCTGCCCCGCAATACGCATCCGGCCATAGATTTGCTGGATATCCACGCCTTCGGCCGCACCTGTGACACGGAAACGGTCAATGCGGCCGGTCTCGACACTGCCACTGCCAGAGCCCAAAATCTGCTGGTCGATACGCTGGCCAATCACAGCACCGGCCGCCCGCCCGATCGTCGCCATCGACAGACCCACAACAGACCCGCCAATTGAGCCGCCCAGCGCCATGCCCACAGCAGAAAGTGCAATCGTTGCCATCAGGTGTCCCTCTCGATGAATTCAAAGCGTGCGGCGATCCGTTTTCGCCACGGCGCAGATAGTGGGCTCTCGACGACGCCGTGGCCCTGATAGGCGTGAATGAACTGCGGCAAGGCCCCAGTCTGTGACACCAGCCCAAGGTGTTTGGCCACGGCACCCTGACGCATGCGGAACAGCACCACCTGGCCGGCGGCCAAAGGGGTGTCGCTCACATCATGGAAATGGCGCTTGGCGGCACAGAGCAAGCGTTCCACCCCCTGTGGCTCGGACCAGTCGCGCGTATAGGCGGGGATTGCTTCGGGCTCTTGGCCGTAGACCTCGCGCCAGATACCGCGCAACAGGCCCAGACAATCGCAGCTGACCCCCTGCACCGAAGCCTGATGCCCATAGGGCGTGCCCAACCATGTGCGGGCAATCGTGACGACGCGATCGTTCATCGGCTCAGGCTCCCGCCCGTGTTGGGACGATCCGCGCGCGGCACGCTGACAAGCCAGTCATCGCCGGGAATATCGGGGAACCCCTGAAA
This sequence comes from Yoonia sp. R78084, assembly GCF_044595625.1. NCBI lineage: Bacteria > Pseudomonadati > Pseudomonadota > Alphaproteobacteria > Rhodobacterales > Paracoccaceae > Yoonia > Yoonia sp. R78084. The sequence continues at coordinate 1,136,646 of NZ_CP138993.1, read as the reverse complement.
GTTCAGAAAATTGTTGAATTTCTCACGGCATGTCACAGGGCGTTTATCACAGCCTGCAGTGATGCGGATCAGATCCCCCGCGCGGATCACCGCCTGCAACGGGGACCAGAGCGTGAGCACGCGTGTCTCGGTTCCGCTGTCACGCTTGATCACGCCTTGTAGTCCTGCGCCCGCGCCGCTCAGCACCCGCAAAGTGCCATTCTCGAACCAGCCCGCATTGAAGGACGCGCCGCCAGCCACATCAAACACTTGGCCGTCACTGGGCACAGACAACCTAAATTCAAGCCGGTATGAACTGTGATCTGTCACGAACTTACAATGCCCGTCCCCCAGTACAGCGCTACAGGTCTTGAGGTAGGACCGGCCCTGCATCCGGTTCAACGCCTCGGTCAGCCCGTGCAATTCGGCCTCAAACCCGCCCGCAGCGCGCGTGATTTCTCCTAAGGTGCCGCGAAACAGCATTTTCCGCAGCGCCACATCATCCCAGCACACCAGCCAGACCTGTACCGCCGCCCCGTCAAAACGGCCCGCCAGAATATCGGCCTCGGAGATAGCGTCGTCAGACAGAACGCCGAAGGCTTCGGTGTTGTTCACCGATAACCCCGTAGTACTGGCAATCGCACGCGCGCTCAGCCCGTTCTGCGGGGTGTAGTCCACACCGCCAAACCGTAAGGTCCGGTCATGGTCGGTAAAGCCGAACATCCGGCCATCCCGCCGCACGATCAGCCAGCAGTGGCAGGTATGGGTGGTGCCCGATTGCAGATGGGCGATGAGTGCTTCACTGCTCATAGACGCACCTCGATCACGGGGACATTTGGCACTTGGCCCGCCTGAAAGCTGGACATCGAGGTCATGATCGCATCGGTGTCAAACCGCACCGGTACATCGAATTCAAAGCCGGCGCGCACCTCGGCCGTGTGGTCAGGGGCGCTCGCAAAGGTCAGCATGCCGGTGTTGTGGTCTATTTCGTAATCCACACCCTGTGTCACCGGATCACCGCCAACCTGGACGCGCACCGAGCCTGCCACGGGTTTGGTAATCGGGCGGCGATAAACGGTCTCACCCGACCGATAGGCTTTTTGCAGCTGAAACAGGCACGTGGTTGCATCGCCGACGCCGATCAGCTGATCCGATGACGTGACCGCCGCCGAAGGACGGCACGAAAGATAATCGCTCCAGTCCTTCCAGCGAAAGCCGATCAACTGCCCCTGTCGCGCCTCGAAAAACGCAATCAGCGTTTCAACATCGTCCAAAGACCGCAGCCCCAGACCTGCGTCATACCGCCTGCGCGCATGCGCCCAGGGCGTATTGCGTTCCTCATAGCCATTGGCCAGCGTCACGATCTCGGTGCGCCGCTCGGGCCCGCCCAAAGCGCCAAAGCTTAACGAGGCGGGAAATCTCACATCATGGAAAGTCATATCGGCTCCTAACGGTGACGGTCACTGCGGCCCAAAGCGCGGCTCATCTGCGCTGCGATCTGGCCTCGGCTGCGCTGAAACCCCTGCACATCAGGGGTTGTGATGTTCATATTGACCGTGACCGCGCCGCCCCCGCCGCCACGCACCCCCAAGGTGCCGTCAGGGCCACGGGCCAGCGGCATGATCGCCTCGGGCCCCGCCTCGCCCATCAGGCCCATGCCACCTCGCATCGGAAAGCTGGTCGCCTGCGCAACAACACCGCCTTTGGCAAAAGGCATCACGCGGCCTTGGGAAAACGATCCTCCCTGCGCAAAAGGCATCAGGCCCGAAACCACTGCATTCACCCCGTCAGCCATCAACCCGCCAAAGTGGTCGGTGACAGGGTTCACCGCCGCGGCGTAGACTGTCTTGGACATCTTGTCGGCCAATCCACTCAGCACATCCGACAGGGTTCGCCCATCCAGCACCAGCCCGTCAAAGGCCTGCCGCAGGCCGGTGGAAAAGCCACGCTCCAGATTGCCCAGATCACGGCTGGTCTGTACCAACGCGCCTTGCATCTGGCGCAGCTGGTCGTCAAAAGCCGCTGTCATCACCGCTGCATCACCCAGACTTTCTTCCAGGGTCCCGACGCCGCCCTCTAGCGCGTCAATCTTGTCGAACTCATCCATGTCTTTCGTCCTTCACGTCGTCAGGGAAATCACGCAGCAGCGCATCAAGCTGCAATCGGCCCAGAGGGGCCTTCGCCGCATCCGCCCCCAGCATGATTTGCAATTCCGCAGGGGTAAGCGCCCAGAATTGGGCAGGATGCAGGCGCAGATGATGCAGTCCCGCCCACATTAGACCCGGCCAGTCCATGCCCTACTCCGGCACAGCAAAAGCGCGCGCCAAGAGCGTGGCGGCGAGTTTGGCAGCACCGACAGGCCCCCCTGCGATATCAGCGGTCAGCAGATCGGCCATTGTGCCGGTCCATCCGCCGCCACGCAGCCCTGCAACAACCACCGCCATCACATCGGCACCGGAAAAGGCAGCCCCCTCGAACCGGCGGATCAGGTCAACCAAAGTGCCTGTTCCCAGCGTCGCCTCCAGCTCGGCCAAGGCGCCCAGTGTCAACTTGCAGGTATGCGGTACACCGTCGATCATAATGCTCACCTCACCGGCCCAGGGGTTTGCCATCAGATCAGCGCCACAAAATTCAGCGCACCGGCAGAGGCAAGCGACAGCTCATAGGTGGCCTCACCGTTGTAGGACCCCGCATATTCGATCGCGGTGATCTGGAACGGGCCTTCCAATGTGCCAAAACCCGGCACGATGACCTGAAAATCAGGCGTCTCGCCATCAAAGAAGATCTGGCGCGCGCGTTCGTCCGTGGCATCATCCTTGAACACACCTGAGCCTGAAATCGCGGCGGTTTTCACGCCTGCCCCGCCCAGCAGTTCACGCCAGCCGCCTTCGCTTTCAAGACTGGTGACATCAACTGTTTCGGCATTCAGGCTGATGCGGGTTGCCCGCAGCCCTGCGGCCGTTTCGAACATCCCCCCGCCGGTCATATCAATCTTGACCAGCAGGTCCTTACCATTTTGTGCAGCCATCAGGTGTACTCCTTTCGAAATTCGGTTGGGTTACGTGTCATCCGCCACGCGGGCACGAAAATTCAGGTTGATCTGGCGCACTGCACCGGTGCCGACACGGGCCGCTTTGGCTTTGTGGAAATTCAGCGCAACAAGGCTGCCGCGTTCCAGAGTGAGCGGGGCATCGACCAAGGCATCACAGACAGCCGCCGCTGCCGCCTTGGCACTGGCAAAACCCGCGCTTTGCGTCACGACCGAAATCACCAGATCATGCCACGCCCCGTTGCCTGTCTTGTCAGAGGCATCACGCACGTCCTCGGCCCCCAACACCACATAAAGCGGCGGCAACGGGCCCGCAGGCAGCGCATCATAGATATCCGCACCCACCAGAACCGCCAGCGCGGTATCCGTGCTCAACCGCTGAAATATCGCCGTCTGAAGGGCACCAGAAACGCTATAGGTCATGGCGATACCTCTTCTTCGGCGTGGCAGGTCAGATAGGCCCCGCCTGTGTCACGCTCGGCGACCGCGTGAATATTGAATATCCGCGCGCCATCACGCAGGCGCTGGCCCGCCACGGGCCGCGAGGGCGCGCCAAATGGGGCCGCGCGGACAGTGATCCGGTAGGGCACGCGCGACAGGGTTGCGGCTGTCTCGGCCTTTTCACGCCCGGCACCTGCCTTCAGTTCGGCCCAAAGCACCCCCAAAGGCTCCCACTGGCGCGCATACCCCCCCGCGCCATCCGCAATCTTCATGGGCGCCTCAAGGACCAGCGCACGGTTCAATTGCGGCGCGCTCATTGGCTGCCCCCCATGAACAGACGCACGGTCCGGTAGCGTTCGATCAGCGCCTGCACGCCCATCGGCATGGTCGGGGCATTGCGTGACACATCATGGCGATATTCGTAAAAATGCGCGGCCAGCAGCATCACAGCCTGCGCAAGATCGGCGGGCAGATCGCGCCATTCGGGGCCAAAGCCCGCCAGCATCCCGATCCGCACAGACCCGCCATGCGGAAGGTTTGGCAAAAACGTACCAACAGGCCGCAAACCGGGGCGCTGCATGTCGGGATCCAGAGACCAGAGGGCACCGTCAACGACGCTCTCGTCTCCGCGCGCATTCACCAGCGTCACTGCGCTGATCGCGCTGACAGGCGCAACAGGGAGCGGCTGGCGGCGCGCATCGCGCCAGGCGGTCAGGCGCCAGCTGAATTCGCGCTCGATCAGGATCTTGCCGGTGCGCGCCTCAATCGCGGCCAGCGCCGCACGCAGATAGCTTTCCAGCACCGCGTCTTGAACTCCATCATCGGAAAACCCCGATCCCAGGCGCAAATGGTCTTTGAATTCAGCGACCGGAAGCGCCGAAAGCGGCACGGTGGTCTCTTCGACTAACATCATGGAATTACTCCGCAAATTCTGGCCACCTATCGGCCCTCAGGGCCCCGGACGCACCCGCCCCCCGCATTGCTCGGACGGAAGGGAACTGCTAGACAATGCGAGGATTGTCTTGATGTGCGCCCGGGGGTTGGGCGCCGCATTTCGGCGGCACCCGTTCCACAGCTCAGCCCTAGCTGACTGCGAACTTCAGCAGCTTGATCGCGGCGAAATCACTGACTGCACCGCCCACGCGCTTGGTGGCATAGAAAAGCACATGCGGCTTGGCCGAGAACGGATCGCGCAACACGCGCAGATCAGGGCGTTCGGCCACGGTGTAACCGGCACGGAAATCACCAAAGGCCACGGCCATCGCGTTATCGGCAATATCGGGCATGTCCTCGGCGATCAGCACGCGGTAGCCCAACAGACGCGCAGGCTCGCCCATCGCCAGACCATCGACCCATACGAAACGGCCGTCATTATCCTTGAGCTTGCGGATATGACCTGCGGTCTTGGAGTTCATCACAAAGGTCGCATTTGCGCGGTATTCCGCCCCCAGCGCATAGACCAGATCAATGATCGGATCCGCACGGGTAATGCCGCCCGCCGTCTCGGAGGGCACATAGCCAAGATTGCCCCAGGTCCAGCTGTCATTGTCCACTGTGCCATAGGTCAGCATGCCCGTCGGCTTATCCACGCCGTCACCTTCAATGAATGCCTGCGCTTCAGCACGGGCAAACTTGTCCGCTATGCGGCCAGCCAACCAGCCCTCGATGTCAAACGCGCTGTCATCCAGCAAACGCTGCGATGCCTTGGGAAGGGCAGACAGCTCATGCAACGGAATGGAAATCCGCTCAATGCGCGGTGTGTCGGTTTCCGTGACCGCACTGCTCTCTGTGGCCCAACCCGCACCCATTTCCGAGTGATCGACCAACACGTCATAAGACGTCGCATCAACGTTCACGACACTGGCAATCGACCGGATCGACGCGGTCGAAGACAGCGTGTTCTGGATCGTTTCGGCAGTTTGCGGATCGACCAGATAGCCCCCGTCAGCGGCAATCGTCGTTCCCAGCGCCTTGCCTTCCAGCTCAAGGCCACGCAAGCCATCATCATCGCCAGAGCGCAGATAGGCGGCAAAGGCCTTCTGGTGCGGCGCATCCTGTGATGCCGCATGGGCCAGTGCCGTGCGGGTCGTCATCATTGTCTTTCGGTCCAGCTTGTTCATCCGGTCATCCTGTTTTTGAAGTTTGGCATTCACGCCGTGGGAAAAGTCTTTGAAGTCGCTCATAAATCCGGCAATCGCCGTGTTCAGAGCCTGGGCAGGAGACACATCTTCCCCGTCCCGAGAATTGCTCTCAGTTGCTGTCATAATCAGTCCTTTGATCTGTCCTTTGGGCGGGGTTAGTCCCGCGCCATCATGCGGCGCGCACCCTCGAATGCCGCAGCCATCTCACGCAATGCGGTCTCCGCAGGGTCCTCCCCCTTGGCCCCCACACGCGCATCCGGAAGCATCGGAAAGGTGACCAAAGACACCTCCCAAAGTTCCAACTCAGACAACAGGCGTCCGCCTTTGTCGTCTTTGCGGGCCTTCACGGTGCGATATCCGATGGACAAACCATCAATCGCGCCCGCCGCAATCAGCGACGCGGCCTCGCGGCCCTTGGCCACATCTGTCAGCAAACGTCCCTTGACCCAAAGCCCCTTGGCATCCTCACGCACCTCGTCCCACACCCCAATCGGCTGGGCAGGGTCGTGTTGCCACAACATCTTGACGCCACGCCCTTTGGCCAGCGAGGCCCCATAAGCGCCCTTTTCAACGGTGTCGCCACCTTGATCCGACAGCCCAAAGACCGAGGCATAGCCACTGATCGTGGTCCCGTCAGTGACGGTCACTTCCGTGCCCAAGGCGCTAAACTTATGTTCCAAATTCATGTCCGAACCCCGCTCAGTGCTTTGACGATTTCAAAAATCAATAATCCCGCGCAGCCGCAAACGATCAGCCAGATTTGCCATTCCAGCCGTGCAACGATGAATTCAATCTGGCTCAGGCGCACATCAACCTGCGCAAACCAGAAATCTGTGACCGGCGGCGGTGCGTCGCGGCGCGGTGTGCCGTCCAGTTCAACAACCTTACGATCCATCACCCACCTCCACTGCCGGCAAGCCCAACAGATTGCGCTTTTCCGCCGCTGTCAGGAAATCAGCCTCACTCACACGCCGCCACTGGGCATCACGCTCGGATGAGAGCGCCGAAATCTGGTCCAGATCAGGGCGCAACGCCACCTCTTCGCCGCCGTGATCAGACAGCCAGACCGCAATTGCGCTCAGCACACGGGTGGCCAGTGGCAGCACCGTCAGGCGGTAAAAGGCGCGGTTGGCCTCTTGGTAATTGGCATAGGTCGCATCTCCCGGAATCCCGAGGAGCATCGGCGGCACACCGTAGGCAATCGCGATTTCGCGCGCGGCTGCCTCTTTGGTTTTCTGGAATTCCATATCCGAGGGCGAAAACCCCATCGGTTTCCAATCGAGCCCGCCTTCCAGCAACATCGGCCTGCCCGCATTGCGCGCCCCTTGGTGCTGGGTCTCCATCTCGCCCAGCAACCGGTCATATTGATCCGCCGTCAGCGATGATTGCCCGTCCGCCCCGCGATAGACCAGCGCACCCGAGGGGCGTGCGGCATTGTCCAGCAAGGCCTTTGACCACCGCGACGCTGCATTATGCACATCAATCGCCGAGGCCGCCGCCTGTAGCGGTGAAAACCCGTAATGATCATCCTGCGGATGGAAACTCTTGATATGGCAAATCGGACTCAGCCCTTCGGCCACTGCAAAGCGGTGTTTGCGTCCGTTGACCAGATATTCATAGCCCACAGGCCAACCATCCGCACCCGGCACCACAGACATACGATCCGACCGAAGCACATGCATCTCGACAGGCAGCCCCTCATCGGCCACAGCCTCCAGATAGCCATTGCCGGTCAGCAACACCTGCCCGAAGAGCGCCTCCAGCAACTCCGCCCGCCCCTGCCCTGCATTGGGGCGCGCCAACAGCGACTGGACTGGATGGGTATCATAGCGGCGCGTAGCGTCCTGTACGACAACTGGCAGGGCCGCCGCCGCCTCCGCAATCATCTTCACTGCCCGAAAGCCGATGGGATTGCCGGTGAAACCCGCCCGCGTCAGTGACACCACATCACGCGGCGACCAAGCAACGCGACCGGCACCGGACATCGCCATCACACGCCCCGTCGCCGAGGCTTTCACCTCGACAGGGGCCGCGTCTGGCTTGGTACGGTTTAAAAAATCAAACATTCAAAACTCCTGGTGCCGGTCGGTGGTGACCATCTGCAGTTCACGAAAAACAATTTGCCTCAGCGGGATTAGGAAATTGACACAGCAGCGCACGCACCGGCGCGCAACGCCCTTACAGCGTACGAATGCTGGGGTTGCGCCACTTTGCAGCGGGTTCGATCATCAGATCATAAAGCGCCCAGACAAGTGCATCGACACGGTCGGGCGATCCTTTGCCCTCATATCCTGCGCCGGTCATCTGCCCCATCTGGTCTTCCAGCGCAAAGAGACCCAGCACATGCGCCACACGACCCTGCTCATAGAGTGCCGCCACAGGTTCCGCGCGCGCAACTTTGCCTTTGGACGCGTGAACGGAACGGTAGGGCACCATGCCATCCACACCGCGCAAGACCGCCTCAACCATATCACCGCCCTGATTGACCTCGGCGACCAGACGGTCGGCCCCGTGCCTGCGCATCGCCGCAATTGCGGCTTCGGCCCAGACCGTGGGGCGTGCCGCTTTCACACTGGCATCCTCTAACACAACAGCGGTCCATTGATGCGGCGGCCCTTTCATATAGGCCCCCGCCACCACAATCCCGCAGGCGTCCGATCCCGCATGCGATGTACCCGGCGGGTCGATTGCCACGACAATGCGGTCAGGCCTTTGCACCTCGGCCACCTGACAACGCGCCAGATCATCCGATGACCACAACGCCCCCTCGACCTCGGTCAGCATCAGGCCTTCCATCTCCTGCCGCCCCAGCGAGGTGCCGCCATAGCGCCCCTCGATCTCGCGCAGGAAACTCGCGGCCAGATTTGCGCGGTTGGCCTGTGTAGGGGCGTGGGTGACAACGGTCGTGTCCATCTCCAGCAGATCGCGCAGTAGCTGCGACTTGCGCGGCGTTGTGGTTACACAGGCCCGCGGGCTGTCCCCCAACCGCAGCGCAAACTGCAGCATATCCCACGCCGCGTCCCCCTTGCGCCATTTCGCCAGTTCATCCGCCCAGACCGCATCAAACTGCGGCCCGCGCAGGCTATCGGGATCGTGGGCGGAAAAGAGCTGGGCCTCGGCCCCGTTGGGCCAGACCAACAGCCGCCGCCCCGCAATCCACAACGGGCGGCGGTCATCAGGGCAGACCGAAAGTATCCCGCTATCACCAAAGACCATCACCTCGCGGGCCTGATCCATCGTCTCGCCTACCAAAGCCACACGGCGCGCAGTGCCTCGCGCATGGGGCGTCGGCCCTTCGACCATTCTGCGCACCCATTCCGCACCGGCGCGGGTTTTCCCCGCGCCGCGACCGCCCAAAATCACCCAAGTGCGCCAATCACCTTCTGGTGCGATCTGATGCGGCATGGCCCAGAAATCAAACAGATATGGCAATGCGCGCAGCTGCTCATCCGTCAGCATCCCCAAGAACGCCCTCTGCGATGAGGGCGTCGCGGAGGCGATCAAGTTGGCGCCCGATGTCATCCCTGATCGCGTCATAGTCGATAGCGTCTGCATCAGGGTCGGTTCCGATTTTGTCATGGAATTTATCCTCAGCGATCACCACCCGCAGGTGCGACGCATGTAAAAGATCAAGCTGTTTGTTGATTTCATTCAGATTGCCGTAGGTAACCTTTTTCAGGTCATCAGCCATTTCGCGCAGCCTCTCGCGGACGTACCGCGACACGGCATCTATCTCGACGACCCTGTCGGATGCCGACTCGAGGCCATCCGGCCCTGTTTTATCTGGTGTATTCATTTTGAACTGACCTTGGGAAGGAAACTTCCGTTACGGTCGAGCGACGGGGATTACGTTCGTTGATCCCCGTCTTCTAGCCTGTGTAAACTACGCCTGACACTACGATAAGTCAACAAAAATGGCGCCTCCAGAGGACGCGCCATTAAGAATTTGTTAACAAATATAGAACGTTACCCGTCGTTCGCGCGCTGCGCCTCGATCTCGCGCCAGCGGGCCACATTGCGGTTATGGTCATCCAGATTGGTCGCAAAAGCATGCCCTCCGGTGCCATCAGCCACAAAGAAAATATACTCTGTGGTATCAGGATCGAGCGCCGCTTCAATAGCCGCCTGTCCGGGGTTTGCAATGGGGGTTGGCGGCAGACCAGTGATCACATAGGTGTTCCACGGCGTTTCGCCGCGCAGTTCACTCTGGCGCAAACCACGGCCCAAGACACCTTCACCGCGCGTGATGCCGTAAATCACCGTGGGGTCTGTTTGCAGGCGCATGCCAAGGTTCAAACGGTTCACAAAGACGCTCGACACCTGACGGCGCTCATCGGGCACACTGGTCTCTTTCTCGATGATACTGGCAAGGATCAGCGCCTCTTCAGGGGTCTCCAATGGCAGCCCGTCCACACGGTTCTCCCAAGCCTCGGCCAAAATCGCCGCCTGCGTGTCCTGCATCCGGTTCAGGATCGACGATACCGTATCCCCTGGCGTGAATTCATAGTCACGCGGCGCAAGGCTGCCTTCGGCCGGTGCCTCGGTCACATCCGCGACCAGACTGTCAATCTGTCCAAGCGCGTTCGCGATCTGCCAGCTTGTTGCACCCTCGGCAATAACGAGCCTGAACGTGGCACTGCCATCGGCCTTGATGGCCTCATAGCTCGCTGGCGGTTCGGTCTCGCCCACCACAAAATCCGCAACTTCGATGAATTCATTAGTCGCAGGATCAAGTTCGCGCACATCGACAAGCGTCTGGTTGATCCCGACGCGATAGATCACCTCGGCACCGCACGTATTGCGGCCACCACGGGTGACGATATCAACAATCTCTTCCATCGACGCCGCTGCTGGCACACGGAAGCGGCCAAATTTCAAATCACCGGATTTTTCGGTGTAATCCGCGCCAACCTCAAAGATAAAGGCCGACGAAATCGCGCCCTGATCCACCAGATCAGAACTTAGCGCCTTCATGCTGCCCCCGCGCGGCACCTCAAGACAAATGGCGGCGTCCAGCGGGCCTGCCGTGCGGTATTCACGGCCACCCCAGGCAATCACGCCCGCAAGCAGGAACAGCCCGACAATCAGGAACGTCAGCGCATTCGACGCGATATGACGCCACATTAATCCACTTTCCCGAAGACAACGCTGGCATTCGTGCCACCAAAGCCAAACGAGTTCGACAGAGCGATATCAATCTTGGCTGGCTTCTTTTCGTTGGCGCAAAGATCGACAACCGTCTCGCAATCCACATTATCAAGGTTAATGGTCGGCGGCGCGACCTGATCACGGATCGCCAAGATCGAGAAAATCGCCTCAATCGCACCCGCAGCCCCCAAAAGGTGGCCGGTGGCCGATTTCGTCGAGGACATCTTCAACGATGAAGCGGCATCACCCACTAGGCGCTCGACAGCACCCAGTTCAATCGTGTCTGCCATCGTCGACGTGCCATGCGCGTTCACATAATTGATCTGGCTTGGATCAATCCCCGCGTTGCGGCAGGCCGCGCGCATGGCACGTTCCGCCCCTTCGTGATCGGGTGGCGGCGCGGTGATGTGGTAGGCGTCACCACTCAAACCATAGCCAAGCACTTCTGCATAAATCTTGGCACCACGCGCTTTGGCGTGTTCATATTCTTCCAGCACCACAATCCCGGCACCTTCGCCCATGACAAATCCGTCGCGGTCGGCATCCCACGGGCGGCTGGCTTTGGTCGGATCATCATTATGCTTCGTGCTCAACGCCTTACAGGCGTTAAATCCGGCAATCCCCAGTTCGCAGATCGCAGCCTCGGCGCCACCGGCAATCATGACATCCGCATCACCATGCTGGATCAGACGCGACGCATCGCCAATCGCATGGGCCCCTGTCGAACAGGCGGTCACCACCGCATGGTTCGGGCCACGGAACCCGTATTTGATCGACACCTGACCGGAAATCAGGTTGATCAGCGCACCCGGCACAAAGAACGGCGATACGCGGCGCGGGCCTTTCTCGGCCATCATCACGGCGGTATTGGCAATCGAATTCAGGCCACCAATCCCCGATCCGATCATCACGCCCGTGCGTTCCAGATCCTCACGATCCTCGGGGGCCCAGCCGGAATCCTCAATCGCCTGTTGCGCCGCCGCCATACCGAAGATGATGAAGGTATCAACTTTGCGCTGCTCTTTGGGATCAAGGTATTTGTCGGCGTTAAACGTGCCGTCGGTCCCGTCGCCCAAAGGCACTTCACAGGCATACTGTGTGGTCAGACGGCTGGGATCAAAGCCGGTGATCTTGCCGGCGCCGGACTGGCCGTCAAGAATGCGCTCCCAAGACTTTTCCACACCATCTGCAAGGGGCGTGACCAACCCCAGACCTGTCACAACAACACGACGCATATTTTGCCCTCACCTCTTGGCGTATTTGCCGACACTGATAGCCCAGCCAAGGGCCAAGGGGCAAGTGCAGCAATCTTGATCGGCAAGGATTGCACCAATTGCAGAAAGCGTCCTGTTCGCTCTTTGATGAAAAATGCGCCAGAGACTGATTCCACTGCCGCGCATACCGCCGACCCGCGAATGACAGACGACCCCACAAAAGCAAAACGGCGCCCCGAGGGACGCCGTTTCACAAAACCGAACCTGACGCTTAGCTTGCGCCGTCGATGAACTTAACCGCATCACCGAATGTCTGGATGGTTTCTGCAGCATCGTCAGGAATCTCGATCCCGAACTCTTCTTCGAAAGCCATAACCAGCTCAACAGTGTCGAGGCTGTCTGCGCCCAGATCATCAATAAAGGACGCAGCTTCCGTCACTTTGTCTTCTTCAACACCAAGATGCTCTACAACAATCTTGCGTACGCGGTCTGCAACGTCGCTCATATTAAATCCTTACGTTTCTGTGGGCTCTCGCCCGTTGTTCCCTAGGCTTGTGCCTAACTTTATGCGCCCGTGACGGGTCGCAGCCTTATCTGCCCTGCACAACAATTGACGTGGCGTCACATGCACCGTTCAGCAAATCTGCGTGGCCTATAGCAGAGAATACCCGCTTGGCAAACGCTTTCAATCACCGAAAGTGATGATCTTCTAGATCATGGCCATCCCGCCATTCACATGCAAGGTGGTCCCTGTCGTATAGGCAGCCTCGGGACTGGCAAGATAAAGCACGGCCGCCGCGATTTCCTCGGCCTCGCCCATCCGCCCGGCAGGAACCTGCGTCAGGATGCCGGATTTCTGGTCATCGGTAAGCTTGTCTGTCATCGCCGTCGTGATGAAACCGGGGGCAACGCAGTTGACCGTAATGCCACGGCTTGCCACTTCGTAAGCGATGGATTTTGACATCCCCACCATACCGGCCTTCGAGGCCGCATAGTTGGCCTGCCCCGGATTGCCTGTTGCACCGACAACGGAAGAGATATTCACGATCCGTCCCCAACGCGCTTTCATCATCCCACGGATCACGCCCTTACACAGACGCATCGTCGAGGTCAGGTTGACCTCCAGCACAGACGACCATTCCTCATCGGACATCCGCATGAAGATGTTGTCGCGCGTGATGCCCGCATTGTTGACCAGAATATCAACCGATCCCATCAGGTCAGCGGCCTGTTTGGGCAGCGCCGTCACCGCTTCGGCATCGCTCAGGTTACACGGCAAAACATGCGCGCGCTCCCCCAAGGACGCGGCCAGCTCTTCCAGCGGCGCCACCCGGGTGCCCGACAAGGCAACCGTTGCGCCCGCATCATAGAGCGCCTTGGCAATCGCGCCACCGATGCCACCGGATGCACCTGTTACAAGCGCATTCTTTCCATTCAGGTCAAACATTTATACGTCCTTCTTCAACTTATGCTTTGATGGCAGCAACCGCTGCTACAACATCTTCGGGCGAGCTCACCGCCACCGCGTTGATCCCCCGATCAATCCGCTTGACCATGCCGGACAGGGCTTTGCCTGCACCGATCTCATAGACCTCTGTCACGCCTTGGGCGGCCATATACATCACGCTTTCACGCCAGCGTACCGAGCCGGTGACCTGCTCTACCAGCAAGCGGCGGATCATTGCCGGGTCACTGACCGCTTCGGCCAGCACATTGGACACCACAGGCACCTTGGGCTGCGCGATCTCGACCGCATCCAGCGCAAGCGCCATCGCATCGGCGGCGGGTTGCATCAGGCTGCAATGGAAAGGCGCGCTGACTGGCAAAAGCAACGCGCGCTTGGCCCCTTTTGCCTTGGCAATCTCGACGGCCCGTTCAACAGCCGCCTTGTGACCCGACACAACCACCTGCGCGGGATCATTGTCATTAGCGGCCTGACACACGTCGCCCTGCGCGGCCTCTTCGGCGACCGCTTTCACAGCCGCAAAATCCAGCCCCAAAATCGCGGCCATCGCCCCGACGCCCACAGGCACCGCCTCTTGCATCGCGATGCCGCGTGCGCGCAGCAAACGGGCCGCATCTGCGACAGTGAACGCACCTGCCGCCGCAAGCGCAGAGTATTCCCCAAGTGAATGACCTGCCACAAATGATGCGGCATCCACCGTGACACCCTCTGCCTCAAGCGCACGCATCACGGCTATCGAGGTCGCCATCAACGCAGGCTGAGCATTCGCTGTCAGTGTCAGCGCGTCCAGTTCACCCCCCCAGATCAGACCAGAAAGATCCTCCCCCAGCGCCTCATCCACCTCATCAAAGACGGCCTTGGCCGCCGGATAAGCATCAGCAAGGGCCTTACCCATCCCGATTGTCTGTGCACCCTGCCCCGGAAATACAAATGCGCGCATGAAGCGTCCCCCAATCATTGCCTTTTATTGCCATGACGCTTACCGCGCCGCGCCCGTCTGCACAAGCAAACACGAAACTGCACAGCACCAAGAGCACAGGCGCACAGAACGCGCCCTTTGCATGATCACCAGACATGTTACCTATCCTGAAACTTTTTTGGAGATTGTTATGTCAGGCACGCAAACCTACGGTACAGTTACGAAAACCTTTCATTGGCTCACGGCACTATTGATCATCACCATCGTGCCGCTTGGGGTGGTTGCCTATAACCTGCCCTACGAAACAAACGAGCAGCTGGCCCTGAAGGCACAGCTGTTTTCATATCACAAGACACTGGGGGTGATCGTCTTTGCCGTGGCCCTGGCGCGCATTGTCTGGGCGTTGACCCAAACCAAACCGGCCCCGCTGCACCCTGACCGCAAATCCGAAACCTGGCTTGCCGAGACGGTACACTGGCTTCTTTACATCTCGCTGGTGGCTGTGCCGCTGACCGGTTGGATCCACCACGCCGCGACCGAAGGCTTTGCGCCGATCCTGCTGCCCATCAGCCAGGACCTGCCCTTTGTGCCCAATGACGAAGCCGTTGCAAAACTCTTTGGTGGTCTGCACTGGCTGTGGAGCAAGATCATGGTTGGTTCAATTCTGCTGCATATCGCAGGCGCGCTCAAACACGTGTTCATCGACAAAGACGCCACCCTGCGCCGCATGTGGTTCGGCAAAAGCGACGCTGCTGGCCTTGGTCGTCACGTTGGCACATGGACAGCACCTGTTGCAGCGGTCGCACTTTATGTTGCCTTGACAAGTGCAGGCGCGGCAGCCGGCCTCTACGCTGCACCTTCAACTGCTGAACGGATTGAACTTGCCGAAGTATCCTCGGACTGGACTGTCACCGAAGGCTCCATCAACCTCACAATCACGCAATTCGGCAGCGCTGTCAGCGGCAGCTTCGCGGACTGGACCTCTGCCATCAGCTTTGATGAGACCGCAAGCGGCGTCATGGGATCGGTTGAAACAACCATTTCCATTGGGTCCCTGTCGCTGGGTTCTGTCACGGGTCAGGCGCTGGACGCAGATTTCTTCAACGCAGCCACCTTCCCCACCGCCGTCTTCACCGCCGACATTCTGGCCGATGGTGACGCCTATGTCGCTGATGGCACGCTGACGATAAAAGACATCACAGCACCGCTTGCCTTGCCGTTCGCGCTGACACTTGAAGACGACACGGCCACGATGAATGGGTCCATCACCATTGACCGGCGGACGTTTCAAATCGGCCAGAGCATGAGCGACGAAAGCAACCTCGCCTTCCCTGTGCAGGTTGATATCGCCCTCACCGCAACCCGCTAAACGAAAAAGGCCGCGCTCCGATCTGGAGCGCGGCCTGATTGTTCCGTCAGACGGTGAGCTTATTCAGCTGCTTGCATCGCCTCGATGGAAATCATGACTTCCACTTCATCGCTGACGAATGGTGCGAATGCGCCGACTTCGAAATCGGACCGCAGCAGTGTTGTTGTCGCGTCAAAACCTGCCCACGGCATTTCGGCCATCGGGTGCATGCCAACCTGGTTCAGCTTGGCATCCAGGACAACAGCTTTCGTGATGCCGTTCAGTGTCAGATCACCCGTGATCAACGCTGTGTCTTCGCCCGTCACCTCAATCCCTGTGGATGTGAATGTCACCATCTCGTCTTCGGCAGCGTCGAAGAAATCACCGCTCATAAAGTGCTGAAAACGCTCTTCCCAACCTGTCAGCATGGTGCGCACAGGGAAAGAAACGTTGACGGAAGATGCAGCGGGATCTTCCTGGTTGAATGCGATCTCGCCTTCAAATCCGGAGAACATGCCGTAGGTTGTCGAATATCCAAGGTGGTCGTAGCTGAAGACAATCTGGCTGTGGCTCGCGTCCAGCACGTAGTTTTGTGTTGTTGCAAATGCGGGTGTTGTCAGGGTCGCAGCAGCAAGTGCCGCGGAGGTCAAAAGGGTTTTCATGAGGCTTCTCCAAGCTGAAAAATGTTTCGTGTGCTTCAGATAGCCAATCTGATTTTGGTTCCTAGCTTCAAAAACGAACAGAGTCTGTTCACGGATACGCAGGATCACGACGCACGCATTCGCCGAAACAAAAAAGGCCGCCCCTTTCGGACGGCCCATGTCATTGGCGACAGTGCGTTCTTACAACAAGTCACTTGCCAACCGGTCCCGCAACGGGAGCAATTGTGCCTCTGTTCCTCTTGCAACGCTGATCGCATGGGCGGAATCGTTGTAGCCCAGCAAAAGCTGTGACTGACCGGTGCTTTCATCCAGCTCCAGATAGATGCCACTGATTTCGTCGAATGTATAAAGCCCCACGGTTGTCGGACTGCCGAAACGGTTGTTCACAACCTCGCGGATTTCGCGCGCTTTGGTGTCGATATGGACATCCGCAATCGTGCCACGGCTGGCAAACCACAAAAGATACAACCCGATCGCCCCCATCAACACGGCAGCACCGATGCGCATAAAGCCGAAATTACCATCGAAGAAGAGGGTCGGCAGAACCAGAACGCCCAAAGTTGCCGTCACCAGACAAACACCAAAAAAGAAACTGATCGCCTGCCCCAGCATCACCGAAACAGGCGCGGCGTCGGATGAGCGAACCTTATAGCCCCAAAACTGATCTTCGGTCGCAAACGGGGCCGCACGCGCAACGTGATTAACAAAGCCGCCGGCGGTGATGTTCATATCTGTCATTCTGCCCACTCCAAACTTATTGATGACATGATGCCCTGCAATCCGGGCAATAAAGCGGCAAGCACAAGGCGAGGTTAAGAAATCCCCGATTGTTGCGAAAAGGCTGCTTTTCTGGGGCATTCATGGCTTGCGCCACGGGAATTCACCTGTATAAGACGCCATCCTTGCTGCAAAACGTATGAACTGCGCAGGCTCTCGTGGATGGGACGCATGCAAGGGGAACCGCCCATCCTTTGAAATGCGCTGATAAATGAACTGGAGTTCACATGCCGCTATACGAGCATGTCATGATTGCGCGTCAGGACTTGTCCAACACGCAAGCTGAAGGCCTCATCGAACATTTCGGAACCGTCCTTGCCGACAACGGCGGCAAGCTGCTGGATAACGAATACTGGGGCGTCAAAACGATGGCCTACAAGATCAACAAGAACCGCAAGGGCCACTATGCCCTGCTGCGCACAGATGCGCCTGCTCCTGCTATTCAGGAAATGGAACGCCTGATGCGTCTGCACGAAGACGTCATGCGCGTGCTCACCATCAAGGTCGACGCACACGAAGAAGGCCCTTCCGTGCAAATGCAAAAGCGCGAAGAGCGCGGTGACCGTGGCGAACGCCGCGAGCGTCGCTAATCGTTGATCTGAGAAAGGACATCAATCATGGCAACCAAACCATTTTTCCGTCGTCGTAAGTCCGATCCGTTTGAAGGCGAAAACGCCCCGAAGATCGACTACAAAGACACTCGCCTTTTGCAGCGCTACATCTCTGAGCGCGGCAAAATCGTTCCCGCCCGTATCACTGCTGTTGGTGCAAAAAACCAGCGCGCTCTCGCCCGTGCGATCAAGCGTGCCCGTTTCCTTGCCCTGCTGCCATACGCCGTAAAATAAGGAAATCATCCCATGGATATCATCCTCCTTGAGCGCGTTGCAAAGCTGGGTCAGATGGGCGAAGTCGTCTCTGTCAAAGAAGGCTACGCACGCAACTTCCTGCTGCCACAGGGCAAAGCCCTGCGCGTAAACGCAGCAAACCTTGCCCGTTTCGAGGCCGAAAAAGCCCAGATGGAAGCACGCAACCTTGAAACCAAAAAAGAAGCCGAAGCGCTGGCTGCAAAGCTGGACGGTGAGAAATTCATCGTGATCCGCTCTGCCTCCGACGCAGGTTCGCTTTATGGTTCGGTCACAACACGTGACGCCGCAGAAGCCGCTACTGCAGCCGGTTACTCGGTCGACAAAAAGCAAGTTGTTCTGCTTGGCGCGATCAAAGAACTGGGCCTGCACGATGTTTCGATCAACCTGCACCCCGAAGTCACAGCCACCATCACACTGAACGTCGCACGTTCCGTGGAAGAAGCTGAACTTCAGGAAGCCGGCAAATCCATTGCCGAGCTTGCAGCAGAAGAAGAAGCAGCAGCTGAATTCGAAATTCAGGAACTGTTTGACGATATCGGTGCTGCAGCATCTGACGACGATGATCTGGCAGAAACTGCCGGTGTCGACGCAAATGCGGATGACGCAAACGAAGAGAAGTAATTTCTTTTCATCTGACAAATTCAAAGGCCGCTCCATTCGGGGCGGCCTTTTTCGTTTCGCGATTCTCTCATTCACGAAATCTTAGTGCGCTGTGGCGATAACACGTGACACAATGAGAAAGGAGCAGGAATGAAAACGCTATCACTTGGCCTCGCGGTCATGATCACCGCGACACAACCACTTTACGCAGACGGAACACAGCAGGCGATGGAGGCGTTCATGACCGCCCAAATCATGCCTTGGGCCTCAGACCCCGTCTTGATTGCTGCGATTGAGGCGCAAAACACGACGACATCCAGCTACGATCAAGCAGAGATTGATATGCTTGATCAGCTTTGGCGCGGTTACGCGGCAAGCGGCGATGGCGACCTTAT
Organism: Yoonia sp. R78084; assembly: GCF_044595625.1. NCBI lineage: Bacteria > Pseudomonadati > Pseudomonadota > Alphaproteobacteria > Rhodobacterales > Paracoccaceae > Yoonia > Yoonia sp. R78084. Next base: position 1,117,642 of record NZ_CP138993.1, on the reverse strand, counting down.
AAATAAAGTCCTTCAGAACGCGGCCGCCGACTTTCTGCGCACACAGGTAAGCAAGTCAGGCGGCGCCATTACCGAAATCTTCATCATGGACGCGCGCGGCCTGAACGTTGCGGCATCATCTGTGACTTCCGACTACTGGCAAGGTGACGAGGCTAAGTTTCAGGAAACCTATCAGGTTGGGCCAACGGCCGTGCATTTCGGGGACGTTGAACTCGACGATTCAACGCAGCAGGTTCAGGGACAGGTGTCGATGACCATGACAGATCACGACACCGGTCAGCCGATTGGCGCAATGACAATCGGGATCAATCTGACATCCTTGATGTAAACGGAATTGCGCATCTGACCGAAGGCACAGGATGCACCGCAAGCGGGCACCCTAGCGGTCAAATGTCTCCAGCTCCAGCCGCGCGTTGCAATACGCGCCATCATAGGTCCCGATCCAGATATCGACCCGTCCATCGGCAGGGCGCGTCAGGGTGATCTTGGGGTCAAGATTACCATTGTCGTCATCGTCGTAATACCAATTGGCAGAGGCTGTGTTGATCAAAAGTGCCGCATCACATTCACTGACCACCCGCAGTTCAAGCCGATAGGGGTTCATATTGCTCAACTGAAAGGAAAAGTCCGGCGCGGTCGGAAAATATCCTGCCCCCGTGTCGGTCCCGGGACGCACATTTGGACAATCCCAGATATAATTATCCCCTCCGGCAACAACATCGAAAGACCGCGGCGTATAAAGTTGCTGACCGGTCGCCTGATAAGAGGCTTGTGGCGCGACATTGAAATTCGGGCACGCCGCGGCACTCCCCGCCATTCCTACAATCGCACAAACGGACAATACGGTTAGTTTTCCCATTATCTGGCTCCTTCACTTGATGCCGCAAGCATAAAGTCGGAAAACTGAAAAAGTACCTGCATTTAAAGGCAGTCTGGGGCAAGTAAGGATCGGGCTGCAATCATCTCATGAAAAAGGGCGCCGCAACGGGCGCCCTCTCTTATTCGATATTGCTGAAAACCTATTCTTCTTCGAGCTTCTCGACAGCCTTCTCAAGGTCTTCTTTGCTGACCTCTTTGTCTGTCACGGCCGCCTGCGCGAGGATGTGGTCAACAACCTTGTCTTCGAACATCGGCGCCTGCAACTGCTGGCGGAACTGCGCGTTCTGCTGAACAAACTCGAAGAACTGACGCTCTTGACCCGGGTACTGACGCGCCTGGTTCATGATCGCCTGTGTCATCTCCTGATCGGTCACCTTCACTTCGGCCTTCTGGCCGATGTCTGCCAGCAACAGACCCAGCTTTACGCGGCGCTCGGCCAGCTTGATGTGCTCGTCGGTTGGCTTGATCTCGGGATGATCATGGCCTTCGACCTCGGGGTTTTCTTCATGCCACAACTGATGCGCAATCTGGTTGGCTTCCGCCTCGACCAGCAACGCTGGCAGATCAAATTTGACCTTCTTGTCGAGCGCATCCAGCAAACCACGCTTTGCAATCGCACGGGACGCGCCGGAGTATTCCGCTTCCAGACGCTCTGTGATCTGACCTTTCAGCGCTTCAAGATCCTCGGCACCGAACTTTTTGGCCAGGTCATCATCCAACTTTGGCTTCTTTGGGCCGCGGACTTCTTTGATTGTGCATGAGAAGACAGCTTTCTTGCCAGCAAGGTTTTCTGCCTGATAATCCTCAGGGAAGGTAACCTCGACGTCTTTCTCGTCGCCCGCTTTCACTTTCAACAGGCCGTCTTCAAAGCCCGGGATGAACGAGTTTGACCCCAGCACAAGCGGGTAATCCTCGGCTGCACCACCATCAAAGGGCTCGCCGTCGATCTTGCCGACGAAATCCAGAACAACCTGATCGCCGTCCTTGGCTTGCGTCTTTTTCGCCTCATAGGTCACGGCCTGCGGGCTCTCGGCAAGGTTCTCGAGCGCTTCTTTGACAGAGGCCTCATCCGCCTTCACGATCAGGCGCTCAAGCTTGACCTTGCTGAAGTCAACGTCCTCGATCTCTGGCAGCTTCTCGTAAGAGACGGAAATCTCGACGTCGTCGCCTTCTTTCCAGTCTTCGTTGGTCATTTTCATCTCGGGCTGTGCCGCAGGACGATCACCGGTTTCTTCCAGATGCGATGACAGCGCGCCGTCGATCGCCTCTTGCATGCTCTCGCCCATCAGGCGCTGGCCGAATTGCTTGCGCAGCAATGCCATCGGCACTTTGCCTTTGCGGAAACCTTTCATTTCGACCGAAGGCTGTGCTTCTTTCAGCTTCTCTTCAACCTTGGCGTCCAGTTCAGCCGCCGTGACGGTGATCGCATACTCGCGCTTGAGGCCTTCGTTCAGGGTCTCGGTGACCTTCATGTGCTGTCCTTCTTTTTTCAAACTTGGTGCGGGTGAAGGGACTCGAACCCCCACGCCTTGCGGCGCCAGAACCTAAATCTGGTGCGTCTACCAATTCCGCCACACCCGCATGATCAAAAGGGGCTGGATTGCGCCAGCCCCGGTTTGCGCGCTGTCTAGCAAAGGAAACGGGGGGATGCGAGAGGAAAAATCGCGTTAAAGACCCAATGCACGAAAGACTTTGGGCAGTTCTTCGGGAAGGTCCTCGGCAATCAGGCCCGGACCGAAGGAGAGCGCGCATTCGGTGTGCAGCCAGGCACCGGATTCGGCGGCCTGCATCGGGTCGAAACCGCGCGCCAACAGACCCGTGATAAAGCCTGCCAAAACATCGCCCGATCCCGCGGTCGCCAGCCAAGGCGCGCTGCGTTCATAGACGGATGCGTTGATGCTGCAGCGCCCTGACGGATCAGCGATGACGGTATCGGGCCCTTTGAACAAGACGACACACCCTGCCCGCCTTGCCGCATCCCGCGTGGCATCGACCTTGGAATAGGCCGGGCCCTTGATCGCAGGTGCCGCCAGCTTTTCCGCAATATCCGGAAACAACCGTGCAAACTCGCCCGCATGGGGCGTCAAAACACACCTGTCATGTAACATCGCGAAGAGAGGCGCATCGCGCCCGATGAGCGTCAGGGCATCCGCATCCAGCACAATCGTCCGCCCGCTCTTCAAGCCTGCCTCTACGAAGTCACGGCTTTCATCGCTAACCCCCATTCCAGGCCCCAGACATAGGGTGTTGATGCGGGGGTCTTCCAAAGCCACACTGAGCGCAGTGGCACTCTTGATCTTGCACAGCATCACCGCATTCAGTTGCGCCGCATTCTCAATCAGAGCAGCAGGCGGACAACCAAGGGTCACAGCCCCTGCCCCGACCCGCAACGCACCACGCGCCGCAAGGCGCGCAGCGCCGCCTTGGCCAATACCGCCAGAGAGAATGAGGGCATGACCGTGGGAATACTTGTGGCCTTGTCGCCGGTAGGCCGAGCCGCCGCCAGAGGTCAGTTTCACCTTTTCAGCAAATGTTATCTTTCTTGAGGCCGGCGGGCGAATACCAATATCAACCAATTTAATCTTGCCGCACCAGAGAGCGCCAACAGATTGCATTTGTCCGACTTTCTTGGCGTGAAACGTAACTGTCAAATCAGCCGCGGCGCAAGCGGCACGAGAACCGCCATTTGTGGTGAAATCCCTGTCAGCCAATACGCGCCCGCTATCGGCGCAAATCCCCGATGGCATATCAATCGCAACGACGGGCGGCCAATACGGCAAGCGATCATCCAAACTTTGAATACCTCCCGCGTCCACGCAATCGCAGATATCACGTAGGACAAAGCATAAGTCGCCAAGAGGACGTGTAAGGCCCGTTCCAAACAAGGCATCGACGACGAGGTGCCTGTGTGCAAATTCTGGTGGACTATCATTGCAAAGTTCGTAGACCTCCCCCATCCCCCCCCAACGCTCATAATTCACCCGCGCATCCGGCGGCAACTTCTCCGCATCCCCATACAGAAAGACCTCAACGTGCCACCCCGCCTCTCTGAGCAGCCGCGCGACAACAAACCCATCACCGCCATTATTGCCCGGCCCACACAGAACCACCGCGCGATGCAGTCCCTGCTCATCATTTTGCAGGAAATACTCCGGGGGTTTGGGGGCTGGCCCCCAAGATGGCGCCAACTCCGGCCATTCCTCAAAAATAGCCGCGACGACGCCCCGCCCCGCGCGCTCCATCAGTTCCAGCCCGGTCACCTCGCCCGAGGCGATCGCGGCCGCTTCGATGGCGCGCATTTGGGCAGCGGTGAGTAGTTCGGTCATGGTTTCAGCACCAAAAGTTTACAAATCGCCCATCAATAAGTCTAGTTGCACAAATTTTAAGCATTACGCATAGTTTCCCCCGACCAGCTTGCCTTGAGGTTCCACGACGAATTGTCCCTATGCAAGAGAAATGGTCTCACCACTGACGAAACACACAAGGGGGAGTCGCGAGCGATGAAAAAAATCGAAGCGATCATTAAGCCATTCAAGCTCGATGAAGTGAAGGAAGCCTTGCAAGAGGTGGGTGTCCAAGGCCTGTCTGTCGTCGAAGTCAAAGGGTTCGGCCGCCAGAAAGGGCACACCGAACTTTACCGCGGTGCGGAATACGTGGTCGACTTTCTACCCAAAGTGAAAATCGAGGTCGTCTTGGCGGACGACCAGGTCGATGCGGCCATTGAAGCCATTATTGGTGCCGCGAAAACCGACAAGATTGGCGACGGCAAGATCTTTGTATCGTCAGTCGAGCAAGCCATCCGCATCCGCACCGGCGAAGCCGGCGACGATGCACTCTAACCAGTAACGACGCTACAAAAAAGGACATCATAGATGGACAACAAGGCTGTTCTAAAACTGATCAAAGACGAGGAAGCCGACTACGTCGACATCCGCTTCACTGATCCACGCGGCAAACTGCAACACGTCACTGTTGTGGCCGATCTCGTTGACGAAGACTTCCTCGAAGAAGGCTTCATGTTCGACGGTTCATCCATTGCCGGTTGGAAATCCATCGATCAGTCCGACATGAAATTGATGCCACAGGCCGAAAGCGCCTATGTCGATCCGTTCTATGCGGAAAAGACAATCTGCATTAACTGTAACATCGTCGAACCCGACACAATGGAACCTTATGACCGCGATCCACGCGGCACAGCAGTGAAAGCCGAAGAGTACCTGAAATCCTCCGGTATCGGCGATACAGCCTACTTTGGCCCGGAAGCTGAATTCTTCGTCTTTGACGATGTGCGCTTTCAGGTGTCCATGAACAAAGTGTCCTATCAAGTCGACGCAATCGACGGCGCATGGAACACAGACACCGAGTACGAGATGGGCAACACTGGCCACCGTCCCGGCGTCAAAGGCGGCTACTTCCCTGTGAACCCCATCGACGACGCACAGGAAATGCGCTCCGAGATGCTCTCCACAATGAAGCGCATGGGCATGAAAGTTGACAAGCACCACCACGAAGTGGCGTCTTGCCAGCACGAGTTGGGCCTCATCTTCGGCACGCTCACCCATCAGGCGGACGAGCTGCAGAAGTACAAGTACGTGATCCACAACGTGGCACAGGCCTACGGCAAATCAGCGACGTTCATGCCCAAGCCCATCGCAGGCGACAACGGCACCGGCATGCACGTAAACATGTCGATCTGGAAAGACGGCAAGCCGCTCTTTGCTGGCGACAAATATGCTGACCTGTCACAGGAAGCGCTCTACTTCATCGGCGGTATCCTCAAGCACGCCAAAGCGCTGAACGCGATCACAAACCCGTCGACCAACAGCTACAAGCGCCTGATCCCGGGCTTTGAAGCACCCGTTCTGCGCGCCTATTCCGCACGTAACCGTTCGGGCTGTGTCCGTATCCCATGGGCTGAAAGCCCCAAGGCAAAGCGCGTCGAGGCCCGTTTCCCCGATCCCGCAGCCAACCCATACCTGTGCTTTGCAGCACTGCTTATGGCTGGCCTTGACGGTATCAAGAACAAGATCGACCCAGGCCCCTCTTCCGACAAAGACCTTTACGATCTGCCACCAGAAGAACTGGCAGCGATCCCGACGGTCTGCGGCTCACTGCGCGAAGCGCTGGAAGCACTGGAAGCGGATCACGAATTCCTGCTGGCCGGCGACGTGTTCACCAAAGACCAGCTGGAAGGCTACATGGAGCTGAAGTGGGAAGAGGTTTACGCCTACGAGCACACACCGCACCCAGTTGAATACAAGATGTACTACAGCTGCTAATTTCCCAAGTTTAAGAAAGCCCCGTCAGAGAAATCTGGCGGGGCTTTTTTGTTTCTTTTCACAAACCACGCCGTTTGTATCTGCCGGATATCACGCATAGCCGTCTTGCTTTGAGTTTATAGCCACATGGTGCCCACCACCCAAAACACCACACTTATTAGGCAACTCGTGTCAGACTGCTGCATTTTTGGGCAAAAGACGGCGCACAACCATAGACCTATGTGCCCTCCTTCGTTACGCTTTTCCTCAGGCCGACAGAAAATATTTGCCCCTCGGGGTGAATTGCACCACGAAGCCTGATCATAAGATAAATAAACAGGGACAGAATAATGAAACTCGTTATTGGATTGGACGGGCGAAGCTCGGGGGAGAAAGCCCTCGCCTTCGCCAAAAGTCTGGCAAAGAAAGCCGACGATTGTGAATTGATCGTCGTCTATGTAATTGAATGGTCACCGTTTTCTTTTCAAACCGCTGCTGAAAATGCCGAACGTCACAAGCGGCGCGAAGAGGAAATCTCGATCGCGCGCGAACGGGTTGTCGACCCTGCTGTGGCCGACCTCACGGCTGCGGGCCTCAATGCCCGAGCGATTGTGCGCCACGGTGATGTGGCCGATACGATCGACAGCATCGCGCATTCCGAAGGTGCCTCTCAGATCATCGTCGCCCGTTCGAGCGACGGCGGCCTGACATCGCGCATCTTTGGCAGTTCAACCGCAAGCCTCGTGATGAACGCCCGCGTTCCTGTCACCGTCGTCGCATAAGGACCGATCCAGATGAAAAATTTCAAAATTCTGATATTGACACTGATTGCCGCACTGGCCATTGCCGTTCCCGCGCGAGCACAAGAAGCAGCCGTTTCTCTTGACGCACGCGTGAACGAGGCGTTTGCGAGCGCCACGGGTTGGTTCGTTAACTTCATCTTCATGTCGATCCCCGGGACAAACTTCCCCTGGATCGTCATGTGGCTGGTGGTCGGCGCCACAGTTTTCACAATCTACTTTGCCGCCGTGCAGTTCCGGTTCTTCGGTCACGCCATCGCGCTGGTAAAGGGCGATTATTCCGACCCCAACGATGCGGGCGAGGTCAGCCACTTTCAGGCGCTGGCAACCGCGCTGTCCGGGACCGTTGGTCTTGGTAACATCGCCGGTGTTGCCGTGGCCGTCGGTATCGGTGGTCCGGGGGCGACATTCTGGATGATCCTCGCGGGTCTGCTGGGCATGGCGTCCAAGTTCACCGAATGTACACTGGGTGTGAAATACCGCAACGAATACCCTGATGGCACGGTGTCGGGTGGTCCGATGTATTACATCTCTAAAGGTTTTGATGAACTGGGTCTGCCCGGTGGGAAAATCCTTGCCGTGATGTTCTCGATCTTCTGTATCCTTGGCGCATTGGGCGGCGGCAACATGTTCCAGGCCAATCAGGCGCATGCGCAGATCACGCAGATCACAGGTGACTTCCCGGGCTGGATCACTGGGATTGTCTTTGCTGGCGTCGTGTTCGCCGTGATCGTCGGCGGCATCAAATCCATCGCACGGGTAACCGAAAAAGTCGTTCCTTTCATGGGCATCCTCTATGTCGGTGCGGCCATTGTTGTGCTGATCGTCAACTACGACATGATCGGTTGGGCCTTTGGTCAGATCTTTGCCGGTGCCTTCACCGGTCTGGGCGTTGCAGGCGGTTTCGTCGGCGCGCTGATCCAGGGTTTCCGCCGTGCGGCCTTCTCGAACGAAGCGGGCGTTGGCTCTGCGGCGATTGCGCACTCTGCGGTGAAAACCAACGAACCCATCACCGAAGGGTTTGTGTCCTTGCTCGAGCCACTGATCGACACGGTTGTGATTTGTACAATGACCGCCTTGGTCATCATCATCTCGCAGCAGCTGATCATTGATCAGGCAACAGGCAACTACATGTTGAACGAAGCAGGCACAGCGATTGCGACGATTGATGGCAACAGCGGTGTTGCACTGACATCCGCCGCCTTCGGCTCTGCCATTAGCTGGTTCCCCTATGTACTGGCACTGGCCGTGATCCTGTTCGCCTTCTCGACCATGATCTCGTGGTCTTACTACGGGTTGAAGGCATGGACCTACCTGTTCGGCGAAGGCAAAACGACAGAGCTGGTCTTCAAGATCATCTTTTGCATCTTCATCGTGATTGGCGCAGCCGCAAGCCTTGGCCCCGTGATCGACTTCTCGGATGCCGCGATCTTTGCCATGGCGGTGGTGAACATCTTCTGCCTCTACTTCCTGATGAAAGTGGTCCGAAAAGAGCTGAACTCCTACAGCGCGCGCCTGAAATCAGGCGAGATCAAGAAGTTCACGCACTAACAAGTGTGGCATGAATGAAAGGGGCCGCGGTGCATGCCGCGGCCTTTTTTCGTGGCGCGGGGCTGGATTGCCCACAGGACTGTGACAATCCACCCCCCTTCAATGCCTTGACACAACACCGCATCAGGTCACTCTGTGAACGGTTCCCACCGGAGGCATATGATGAAGACTTTCCCCGTCACGCTTACCCTGATCGCCCTCACGACACCCGCATTCGCCGATGTCACCATCAGCCACGGCTTTTCGACCTTCGGTGATCTGAAATACGGCCCGGATTTCACCCATTTCGACTATGCCAACCCCGACGCCCCCCAAGGCGGCACCATGAGCCAGCGCCAGCTCTTCGGCACCCCGACTTTTGACAGCCTGAACGCCTTCATCATCAAAGGCGACAGCGCCCCCGAGGTCAGTGTCCATATCTATGACAGCCTGATGGTGCGCGCCAATGACGAACCCGATGCGCTTTACGGGCTGATTGCGAAAACCATCGAATACCCCGATGATTTTTCCTATGTCGTCTTCAACATGCGCCCCGAGGCCCGTTTCCATGACGGAACACCCGTCACCGCCGCCGATGTCGTGTTCACGATCAACGCATTGCAAACCGAAGGGCACCCCTACTATCGCAACCTCTTGTCCGATGTGACCACCGTAACCGCCGAAAGCGCGACGCGCGTCCGCTTTGATCTGGCCCCCGGCGCGGGAAGCGGCCTTTTGGGAAGCGTCGCAGAACTGCCCGTGCTGCCGGCACATTTTTATGACACCGTGGATTTCGCCGAAAGCTGGATGGATACCCCCCTTGGGTCCGGCCCTTACGAGGTCACGACCGTGGATGCCCCACGCACCATCACTTTCTGCAAAGACCCCGATTACTGGGGTGCGGACCTGCCCGTAAACACAGGCCGCAACAACTTCGACTGTTTTACTTACGAATACTTCGTCGATGATACCGTGGGGCTCGAGGCCTTTGCCGCCGGTGAATACCATATGCGTGTCGAATACCGCTCGGCTTCTTGGGCGACAGGCTATGATTTTCCTGCAGCACAGCGCGGCTGGGTCCAGCAACTTCTGATCCCCGATGGCCGCCCCGCCAATGCCCAAGGCATCTGGTTCAACATGCGTAATCCCGTCCTGCAAGACATCCGCGTGCGCCAGGCCCTTGAATATGCGTTCAATTTCGAATGGACGAATGATACGATCTTTTACGGAACATATGCCCGCAACGACAGTTTCTTTGAAAACACCGATATGCAGGCGACAGGTATTCCCGAAGGCGCGGAACTGGCACTGTTAGAGGAATTCCGCGACCAGCTCCCGCCGGAAATCTTTACCGAACCTGCCCATGTCCCCAACCCCGGCAGCGACCGCCCCCGCGACCGTGGTGATCTGCGCAGGGCGGGCGAGCTTCTTGAGGCCGCGGGCTGGACTGTGGGCGATGACGGGATGCGCCGCAATGCGGCCGGCGAGATCCTGCACCTTGAATTCCCCGACAGCAGCCGCAGCCTTGAGCGGATCATGATTCCCTATACCGAAAATCTCAAAGCCCTTGGCATTGACGCAGAATTCGAAGTGATCGACCCAAGCGCGTGGACCCAGCGCAGGCAGGCATTCGATTTCGATCTGTCCTCGACCGCATGGTCCGTCGCCACGACACCGGGGGCAGAATTGCGCGCCTTTTACGGGTCTGCCGCCGCCGGTGCGGAAGGCAGCAACAACCTGACAGGCCTTGCCGATCCTGTGGTGGACGCGCTGATCGAAAAGGTCGTCGTGGCCAGCACCCGCGAAGAGCTCACCACCGCTGTGCGCGCGCTTGACCGCGTCCTGCGCTCCAAACATATCTGGATTGGCGGCTGGAACCTCGGGGCGCACCGTGTGGCGGTCTGGGATATCTTCGGCATGCCCGAAACGCCTGCCCCTTATGATTTCTTCCGCAACGTCGATTTCTGGTGGTTTGAACGCGACAAATACGATGCTTTGGTGGCTGAAGGGGCACTCGACGGCGGATTGTGATCGAAACCCGGGATTTTTCGCGCGCCGCCCAATGATTGCGGTATAGGCTGACGTCAGATTGCGATTCATTCCAAAGCATCAATTCACATGTCCAAATACCACCCTATCGACGTGCGCTACAAAGGCCCCTCGACCGCCTATCGCGGGTCGGCACACCGGAAAGCAGAGCAACGCGCCAGCGTTTTCGCGCAAACCAAGCCACGTGCTGCCAAGACTGTGCCAACAGCCATCCCCAAAGTCAGACGCAGCCAAAAACGGCCGGTGGCGCAGTCTGCCAAGCGCCCGCAGCGGCTGACGCGACTTCTCGGCTTCGTCACCAGAGGCAACCTTGCACTCGCTGTGTTCTTGCTGGTCATAGGCCTCATCAGCAATCCACATCTCTTGTGGGACTGGCTTTCGCTGGGCAGCACGCAGATGAACACGATCCCCTGAGCAGTATGGCCCCCACCACGGCAGCGCATCTGACGCGGTAACATCTCTCACCTTCCTGCGATAAACAGGTCTGCTGATTGCCATCCGCGCGCCACCTTGCCATCACGGATACAGACAATGGAGGCCCCGCATATGCCAACCGAAAAGCTCACCTTCACCGGACATGGCGGCGACACGCTTGCCGCACGCCTTGATCTGCCAAACGGGCCGCACCTTGCCACAGCCCTTTTTGCGCATTGCTTTACCTGCTCCAAGGACATCACCGCCGCACGCCGGATCGCGGCGCGTCTGTCCTCCATGGGCATCGCTGTGCTGCGGTTTGATTTTACCGGTCTCGGGCATTCCGAAGGCGAGTTTGAAAATACCAGTTTCACCTCGAACGTGGATGATCTGGTTGCCGCCGACAAGGCGCTGGCCGCACGGGGCATGCCGGCCTCCTTGCTCATCGGCCATTCGCTGGGTGGTGCCGCCGCCCTGAAGGCTGCCCCTATGCTGACCGGTATCAAGGCCGTCGTCACAATCGGCGCACCCTTTGATCCCGAGCATGTCACCCATCATTTCGCCCATGCGATCCCCGAAATCGAGGATCAGGGCGTGGCCGAGGTTGACCTTGGCGGCCGCCCCTTCCGCATAGGCAAAGGCTTTGTCGAAGATATCAGCACGGCAAATCTGAAGGCCGCGATTGGCAATCTGGGTGCGGCCCTTCTGGTGCTGCATGCCCCCCGCGATGCCACCGTCGGGATCGCAAACGCCTCGGATATCTTTATGGCAGCCAAACACCCCAAGAGCTTTGTCACGCTGGACAATGCCGACCACCTGATGACAGGAGCAAGAGACGCAGATTACGCAGCAGATATGATTGCCGTGTGGTCGAAACGCTATCTGGAATTGGCACAGCCTGAACCGAAAGCCACCACACCTGAAGGCATTTTGCGGGTGTCCGAGGCGGACGCAAACGGCTTCTTGCAGGATATCCAGTCCGGTCCGCACCATCTGCTGGCAGATGAGCCTGCAAAACACGGTGGCAGCAACAAAGGGCTTTCGCCCTATGGCCTTGTTTCTGCTGGTCTAGGCGCCTGTACGTCGATGACGATCCGCATGTATGCGCGGCGCAAAGGCTGGCCTTTGACGGGTGTCAGTGTCGATATCAGCCATGCCAAGGAACACGCCGCTGACGCAGCTGATCCGGCGGATGGCAAAGTCGATCACTTTGAACGCCTCATCCGGCTCGAAGGCGATCTTAGCAAGGACCAGCGCGAAAGACTGCTTGAGATTGCAGATAAATGCCCAGTGCACCGCACGCTTGAGCGGTCATCAGCTATCACGACCCGTCTTGCATGAAAAAAGGCGCAAGCGTGATGCTTGCGCCTTTTCCAAGAATTGAAAGCGAAGCTTAAGAGCGCGCGTCGCCGATCAGCTTCCACAGACCGGGGACCAGCAGTGCCGCAAGGCCCAGCTTGAGCGCGTCACCGATCAGGAAGGGTGTCATGCCAACTTCGACCGACCATGCAAGGCCGTTGCCGTAGAGAACGCTCAGCCATGCCACACCGGGCAGGTAGATCAGCGCATTGGCGATCAGCAATGCAACACCCATCATCAGAACCGAACGGTCCCAACCGGCACGCGCCGCAAAGCCGAGTGCCAGCGTCGCCACGACATAACCCACCAGATAGCCGCCTGTGCCGCCCATCATATAGGTCAGACCTGCGTTTTCAGCGGTCGAGCCTGCAAAGACGTCAAATCCAAGCGCACCGATGATCATATAACCCATAATCGTCGCCAGACCCAAACGCGGGCCGTAAGTAGCACCGATGGTCAGCACCGCAAATGTGCCCATGGTGATCGGGACCGGCCACATCGGCACTTTCACTTTCGCCATGATCGCCAGAACCGCGATCCCCAGAACCACCATGGCGGCCTGCTTGATGCGCAGCGCGGTACCGGTTGACGGGCCGATCGCCTCGGCCAGGACTTTGTCGTTAAGTGCGAGGGCCATGTGCCACTCTCCCCTATTGTGAATTTCGTTTCGGTTTTATCGCCGATGCCGCGACGCGGCGCAAGCATGATGGCGTTAACGGCGTTGATAAGTCGAGGTCGAGACATAATCCTTGCGCGGCCCTTTGACGGTCCAGATCGCGCGCCACACGGGCCATGCCGTGAAATCATAGCGTACCGTATAGAAATCATCGCCACAGGGATGGTCGGTGCCTGCGGCATGGCCTGCAGGAGTAAAGGCATGAAACGGACGCCCGTCATCGAATGTGACGACAACATCCAGTGGCGTGAAGGCCCAGTGATAGCACCGTTGCGCCTCTAGTGTGACACCGCTGTCCAGCGTCAACTGCCCTTGCTCGTGATAGGTCAGATGATCCGCATCCGTAGCTGTGAACACCACCTGCCCTTCCAATACACCGTTCTGGCCATCGCGCCGGTCCACGATCGTGCGCCGCAAAGCCCAAACGCCCTGAAAATCCGTTGCCACCAGTGCCAAAAGCCATCTCTCCCTTGAGGGTTCTCCCTCGGCCCCTTATGACGCGTCAGGAATCCTCTGCCCACCCCCTGTAAAAGGTGCATGCCAATGATCCCTCGCTATTCCCGCCCCGAAATGACCGCCATTTGGGAGCCAGCAACCAAATTTCGCATCTGGTACGAGATCGAAGCGCATGCCTGCGACGCGCAAGCGGCCCTTGGCGTGATCCCCAAGGAAAACGCCGAAGCAGTGTGGAAAGCCAAGGATGTTGAGTTCGATGTGGCACGCATTGATGAGATCGAAGCGGTCACAAAGCACGATGTCATCGCGTTTCTCACGCATCTGGCCGAACATATCGGATCGGATGATGCGCGTTTCGTTCATCAGGGCATGACATCGTCCGACGTGCTCGACACAACGCTGAACGTGCAACTGGTGCGCGCAGCCGATCTGTTGATCGCCGATATGGACCGCGTCCTCGCCGCCCTGAAAACCCGTGCCTACGAGCACAAGGATACGGTTCGCATCGGTCGCAGCCACGGTATTCACGCCGAGCCAACGACGATGGGTCTGACCTTTGCACGCTTCTACGCCGAAATGGACCGTGGCCGCGCACGCCTTGTGAATGCCCGCGAAGAAATCGCGACTGGCGCAATTTCCGGCGCTGTCGGCACATTCGCCAATATTGATCCCGCCGTCGAAGAGCACGTTTGCGAAAAACTGGGCCTGAAGCCCGAACCGATCAGCACCCAGGTGATTCCCCGTGACCGCCACGCGATGTTCTTTGCGACCCTTGGCGTGATCGCGTCCAGCATCGAAAACATCGCGATTGAAATCCGGCACATGCAGCGGACTGAGGTGTTGGAAGCCGAAGAGTTTTTCTCTGCCGGTCAAAAAGGCTCGTCCGCGATGCCGCACAAGCGTAACCCCGTGCTGACCGAGAACCTGACAGGTCTGGCGCGTCTGGTGCGCATGTCGGTGGTGCCGGCAATGGAAAACGTGGCCCTCTGGCACGAGCGCGACATCAGCCATTCATCCGTGGAACGTGCGATTGGTCCCGATACGACAATCACCTTGGATTTCGCGCTGAACCGTCTGGCGGGTGTGATCGAAAAGCTGGTGATCTATCCAGACAACATGCTGGCCAACATGAATAAATTCCGTGGCTTGGTCATGTCGCAACGTGTGCTTTTGGCCCTGACACAGGCCGGTGTCAGCCGCGAGGACGCCTATAAACTGGTCCAGCGCAACGCCATGCGCGTTTGGGAACAGGGCGCGGATTTCAAAACGGAACTGTTGGGTGACGCCGATGTTCTGGCGGCGCTCTCTGCCGAGGAGATCGAAGAGAAATTCGACCTCGGATACCACATGAAACACGTGGATACGATCTTTGGGCGCGTCTTCGGCGCTTAACAACACACTTCAGATGACCTGATCGCAAACCGCGATGCGATCAGGTCTCTCACCAATGAACCTACAGCTTTGACGGCGCGTGGAGCGCCTGTGCCGGCAAACTGTGTGTCGACGACCGCGGAACCGGAGCAACTTGCGCTGCCTTGGCCGATTTGCGGCGTACCGCAGGCATCGCCATTGCCACATAGCGGCGATCATCATGCAGGTTCGTGTAAGGCTCACCAATAATCTTTGCAGGGTATCCCAACTGACGCAGCGTGCGCGCAAAGACGGGCGGACAAAGTGCTACAATTTCGGTGGCACCCTGCGCTGTCGCCTGCTCGACCACACCATCCAGCACCAGCGCAAGGCATTCTGACCGTTCCGCATGGGTGTTGAGCGCGTCCGAGATCACAACGCGGGTTGCTTCCCAGACATTCGGCGTGACTTCTGCATGCGGAATGATGTCGGCGGGGATGCCGATCAGCTTCCCGTCCACCGCATCACGCAGCATATATGTATGCGCCCCCCACTGTGCCGTCGTGGCCATTGCCCGCATGCCACCGACAACCTTGCCATCTTTCAGAACAAGCGAATAATACGCCTTGGGGTTGTCGTACTGATCCATTTCCACATCGTCGTCATGCGGAATGTCCCACCCCAATTGATCGACAAAGAATTGCTTGCGAAGTGCAAGAAATTCGAAGAACGCAGATCCATGCTTGTGGAGTTCTGTCAGGTTGAATGTAATCTTCTCCATAGTATTCCCTCTGGTTGTAATGTTTGGGTCGACGGCCCCCACCGTCACCAAGTACGATGCTAACATAGCAACCTACAATTTAGCTCTAATTGTAAGGAATGGATAAAAGAAGCGCCTAATTCTTTTTAGATTAGGCCGAATTGATTTGCCAATGCAGCCGCCTGGGTCCCGGTTTTAGCACCCAGTTTCAGTTTGGCATTCTTGAGCCGCTGCTTGACTGCACCTTCGCTCACACTCAACTCAAACGCGATTTCTTTCAAGCGCTTACCGTCCTTGACCATCCCCAGCGCTTCAAGCTCTGCCTTGGTCAGATTCGTCGGTGGTGCTGTTTCGGTGTGGCGGCGTGTCAGGTAGGCAAGCAGGAGCTTGACTTCGAGATCGGTGTAATCCCGGTCAGATCGTGTAAAAGATGCAAAGGACCGTTGCTCGTCTGCATCGCTATCGAACACCGAAACAGTGACACCGTATCGCATGCCAAAACTATACGCCTGAGTGATGATTCGCTTTGGATCGTCTTCTGCAAGTGCGGACCACCTGATGGCACCCACATTCGCATAGGCCCACTTTACGACCGGATCAAAAAGCATATACCGCTGTTTGGTGTAATGGTTGATCCAGCCTTTCGGAAAGGCGTTCACCTCTTCCATCGGGAAAGCAAAGCCAATGCGTAGCGCCACATAATAGCCAGAGGGGGCTAGCTGCCCAATCTCTTCTGGGTCTAAGAGTGTCGACATTCAACTTCCTTAACGAGCCGTTGTAACAAAGCTCTTGTTGCGGCCGCGCTGTTCGCCCTAATATGCCCGGACAGCGGTTCGAACAGACTTTATGGTCATAACGTTAATCTTGGCAACCGGAAAGCGAGTACAATTCGATGGCCTCTACGCAATTTGAGATTAGCGAAACACTCGGCCAGCTCAATGACCTTGCGCCTGCTGGCTATGCGTTAGGCATCCATATTGAGTACACGACCCCCAAGTTCATGTTTCAAACCTACCCCAAAGACTGGCTGGATTACTATTCACGAAATGGTCTGTTGATGTCAGACCCGATGGTCGCCTGGGCGTTTGATACGGAAGGTGCCACGCGCTGGTCCGCCCTTGATGATCCGGCGGGTGTCATGACCAAAGCGGCTGAACATGGTCTGAGATATGGCATCGTGGTATCCATCGTATCGGATGACAGCCGCACAATTTGTGGTTTTGCCAACGGTGAACGCGAATTCTCGGATGAAGAAATCGCAAGTATTCAGGGACTTGTCACCAAGATCCATGACAACACCGCAGACACTGCCCAGCTTGACCCCAAGACCGTTGAGCAGTTGAAAAAGATGTCAATTATGGTGACACACCCGCGCGCTTAAGTCGTTTAAGCTAACCAATATTTTACGGTCACGCGTTTATGTGACCATATGGATTTCAGCGCCCCGCCCACCCCTGATATGACCCTGACACGTCGCCGCAAGGCGGCAATGGTCGTGCATATGCTGCTTGAAGACGGCAATACGCTCGCATTGGGGCAACTGCCTGAGTTGTTGCAACTGCTGCTCACCGATGAGTTGGGCGCCCTGCGGAGGGTCGACAAAGCCACCGTCACCGCCGTGGCAGAAGAATTCACTGCCGAGCTTGAGGCGGTGGGCCTGACAGCCCCCGGCACCCGCGACGGGGCAATCACGGCACTTGCCGATCACCTCAGCCCCGTTCTGGCCAGCAGGCTGCGCAACCAGTTGGAAAGCGTACGCAACGGGGATCACTGGCCCGTTGTCGTTGACCTCAGCCTAGAACGGCTTGTGAAAATCATGCAGTCCGAAAGTATCGAAATCTGTGCGGTCGCCCTGTCCAAACTGCCCGTTGCCAAGGCCGCAGAGGTGCTGACAAAAACCCCCGGGGAAAGGGCGCGCAGGATCACCTATGCGATGTCCCAGACCGAAGATATCTCGCCTGACGCCGTGCGCCGTATCGGGGCCGCATTGGCTGCGGACTATGGCCAGCCGGCCGATCAGGCGTTCGAAAAGGCGCCGGTGCAGCGCTTGGGTGCAATTCTGAACTCGACAGTCACAGATACCCGTGAAGACGTGCTGGAAGGGCTGGAAGGCACGGATCCGGATTTCGCCAGCAATGTGCGCAAGGCGATTTTCACCTTCAAGGACATCGCGCCGCGCGTCAAGCCGACCGACATTCCGAACGCGATCCGCAATGTGGATGGCGATACGCTGACCACGGCGATCGCGGCAGCACTCGCCGGTGAAGAGGCGCTGATGAATTCGGCAGAGTTTATCCTCAAAAGCCTGTCGCAGCGCATGGCAACCCAGTTGCGCGAAGATGCGCAGGAACGCGGACGCATCAAAAAAGACGATGCTGAAAAGGCCATGGCCGCGATCACGACTGTTATCCGCGAAATGGCTGACGCCGGTGTCATCACCCTGATTGATCCGGACGCAACGGATACCGCCGAAGAGGAAGGCTAAAAACAACAAATGTGATTCACGTCGCGCAGAAAATCCCCTAAGCTCACAGCATGACTGATAATCACCCCTTCACTGGCCAACGCTGGCACGACATGGGCGGCGGCGCGGCCGGCACCATACCTACCGGGCAACATGATTTTTCACTTTGGGAAAAGCGTGTCGATGCCTTGATGATCATCGCCTCGAGCCAAGGGCATTTCACCGTCGATGGTCTGCGGCGCGTGCTTGAAGACATGGGCGAAGAGGCGTTCGAAACCATGACATACTACGAACGCTGGATTGCCGCCGTGAACCAGAACCTGATCGAGGTTGGCGTCTACACCATCGCCGAACTTGCCCAACGCATGACGGCGGTCGCAGCACGCGGCGCCACCTATGGCGAGGCTGCAAGTGAGTGACCGCCAATATATGCGGGTGCGCGCGGATATGCCCCCCGGCCACGTGCGCACACCATCCTATCTGCGGGGCAAGGTCGGCTGGGTCGAACGCACACTTGGCCCCTTCCCCAACCCCGAACAACTGGCCTATGGGCTGAACGCGCAGGCCCTGCCCTTGATGCGGGTCCGCTTTTCCATGGCCGAGGTTTGGGGTGAGGCATCCGAAAGCCCCGCCGACACGATTGACGCCGAAATCTACAGCCATTGGCTTGAACCCGCAGAGGCACCCCATGCCCCATGATCACCACGACCACCTGTCGCCCTCGGGTCACCCCTACCGGCCTGACGACGACCACCCGCTGACCTATTGGCAGCAAATGGAAATCGCCGTGCGCGAGCTGCTGATCGAAAAAGGTGTGACCACGGCTGCGGCCATCAACGCCCAGATCGAGGCCATGGACGCGCGTAGCCCTGCCCATGGCGCAGCAGTAGTGGCACGCGCATGGACCGACCCCGATTTCCGCACAGCTTTGCTGGATGACGCCAGTGCCGCGACCCGCGACATGGGCTTTGACATCGGCCCAATGCGGCTGATCGCTCTGGAAAATACGGAACACATCCACAATATCGTCGTCTGCACACTATGTTCGTGCTATCCGCGCAATCTGTTGGGCCTGCCCCCCGACTGGTACAAATCCCGCGCCTATCGCTCCCGCACCGTTAAGGAACCACGCAAAGTACTGGCCGAGTTCGGCGTGACATTGCCCGACACCACCACCGTTCGCGTCCATGACAGCACAGCAGACATGCGCTATGTCGTCATCCCGCATCGCCCCGCAGGCACTGACGGATGGCAGGCAGATGACCTTGCAAAACTCGTCACCCGTGACAGCATGATCGGCACAGGGCTTGCCAAATCACCGGATGCCGCGTGACGACTGAAGAACCCCCGACCGGAACACGGGCCGATTGGCTGGCTGACCGCGCCCTGCGCGGCCTGATCGGCACGCTCATGCGCCTGCCATATGAAACCCGCGTGCGCATGATGGGCAGCGCGCTGCGCCGCGCAATCGGGCCTTTGGCAGGATACCGCAAACGGGCCGAACAGAACCTGGCGCTGGTCTATCCCGACATGGGCGTCATCAAACGACGGCAGATTGCGGAGCAGTGCTGTGACAACTTCGGACGCACAGTCATCGAGAATTATTCATGGCAAGAATTTGGCAATAAACTACGCGATATCAATCCACAAGGAGACGGACTTGATGCACTTTCGGATTCCGTGAAATCCAAGCGACCGGTCCTTTTTGTGACCGGCCACTTCGGCAATCACGAAGCCCCGCGTCAGGTACTGACCGCGATGGGCCATACCATCGGTGGCCTTTATCGCCCGATGCAAAACGCCTATTTTAACGATCACTATGCCAAGACGATGACCTCTTGGGGCGGCCCCGTCTTTGCCCAAGGCCGACGCGGCACCATGGGCTTCGTACGGCACCTGCGCGGTGGCGGTCTGGGCACGCTGCTGTTTGATGTCGCGGCACCAGGGCCTTCTCTGCCCTTTCTGGGCCACCCTGCGCGCACCTCGGTCTCTGCCGCCGAGATCGCGTTGAAACTCGATGCTGTCATGATCCCCTATTTCGGGATCAGACAGCCTGACGGGCTTTCATTTCAGGTCGAGGTTGAAGCGCCCATCGCGCCTGACACGCCTGAAAACATGCTTTTGGCCATGAATGCACGTCTTGAGGCACAAATTGCGAGTAACCCGGCGCAGTGGTTTTGGGTGCACAGGCGATGGAAAAACCGTGGTCGCAGTGCCTAGCGCAGCACAGCCGCACCGACGATGGGGCCATCCGTGGACTGCTGCAAGATCACAACAATCGGGCTATCCCCTTCTGCAACCGCCTCAAACGCCAGTGGTGACCGGCCGTCCCATTCAGCGACGACTTCCCATGATGTGACGATATTGGCATAGCTCAATTTGCGTCCTGCGTTTTCCCCGCGTCTGATATCAACGGTTTCCTCGGGGATGTAACGGACAAGCTGCACTGCATAGTCCCCGCCTTGCCCCGGTTCGGCGGCGATCAGAACGGCACCCTCACGCCGCGTCAGTTGCAGATCAAAGAGGCTCCCTGCCTCTCTTTGCGCCTGGAGCGCATCCATCACCTGCATGGGGCGCGAACCGACCACCTGTTCAACACCGTTGATAATCATCTGCGGGGTATAGACCGAGGTGGCATTCGCAGCGCGCGCATAGGCGTGCTGGCGCGCGGTGAAAGCAGGGTTTGCAAAGATATCCTTCCAGCCGATGTAATCCCAGTAATCCACATGAAGTGCCAGAGCGATCACATCATCCCGCTTGGCCAGATCATGCAGCATCTCGTCTGCCGGAGGACACGAAGAGCACCCTTGCGAGGTATAAAGCTCAACCACCACCGGATCGTCCTGGGCTGCAACCTGTGTTGCATGCATGACTCCAAAGACCGACAAGGCAGCAAGAAAATAACGCATAAGGAACCCCGGGTAATTGCTCTTCTGTGTCGGGTGTAATCAGATTAGACTGAAATGGCCAATCAATGAATTGCGATTGCAAAGTTAACAATGTTTCAGTGTCAAACGGCGTTGATCTTTATTGTGTGCAACAGTATACAACGCGCAAATGCGCCGCATTGCATGACGAATCTGCATGGTGCATCACCGCGACAAGCAGCCTTGCATAAGCATACGCCACGAAAGGGAACGCCATGACGATCACAGTCGGCAAAGATACTGCCAAGACACGCAAAACCCTCAAAGTCGGTGACCAGTCGGTCGCTTACTATTCCATCCCTGCCGCTGAAGCCGCAGGTCTGGGGGATTTTTCCAAACTGCCCGCAGCCCTGAAGGTCGTGCTTGAAAACCTGCTGCGCTTTGAAGACGGCGGTTTTTCGGTCTCAGTCGACGATATCAAAGCATTCTCCGCATGGGCCGACAACGGCGGCAAGAACCCCCGCGAAATCGCCTACCGCCCTGCCCGCGTGCTGATGCAGGACTTTACCGGCGTGCCTGCCGTGGTTGATCTTGCCGCGATGCGCGACGGGATTGTGGCGCTGGGGGGCGACGCCCAGCAGATCAACCCGCTGAACCCTGTTGATTTGGTCATCGACCACTCGGTCATGATTGACGAATTCGGCAATCCGCGCGCGTTCCAAATGAACGTAGACCGCGAATATGAGCGCAACATGGAGCGTTACCAGTTCCTCAAATGGGGTCAGGGCGCGTTCAACAACTTCCGCGTTGTGCCACCGGGCACAGGCATCTGCCATCAGGTGAACCTTGAATATCTGGCGCAAACCGTCTGGACCGACAAAGACCAGAACGGCGAGGAAGTGGCCTATCCAGACACGCTCGTCGGCACCGATAGCCACACCACGATGGTCAACGGTCTGGCCGTCTTGGGCTGGGGTGTTGGCGGGATCGAGGCCGAGGCCGCGATGCTGGGCCAGCCTGTCTCCATGCTGATCCCCGAAGTGGTGGGCTTTGAGCTGACAGGTGAAATGGTCGAAGGCACCACAGGCACCGACCTTGTGCTGAAAGTCGTCGAAATGCTGCGCGAGCTAGGCGTTGTGGGCAAATTCGTGGAATTCTATGGCGCGGGCCTTGATGTGCTGCCACTGGCCGACCGTGCCACCATTGCCAACATGGCACCGGAATATGGCGCGACCTGCGGCTTCTTCCCGATTGACGGTGAAACCCTGCGCTACCTGCGCAACACAGGCCGCGACGAAGACCGCATCGCGCTTGTCGAAGCCTACGCCAAGGAAAACGGCTTCTGGCGCGACGAAAACTATGCACCCGTCTACACCGACACGCTGCACCTTGATATGGGCACAATTGTGCCCGCAATCTCCGGCCCCAAGCGCCCGCAGGATTACACACCGCTGACCCAGGCCTCATCGGCCTTTATGGATGTGGTGAACGAATATCGCGGTATCGACAGCAGCAAGGCCGCTGACGAAATGGCATCCGAGGGCCCTGCCCCGACCGAACCGATGGATCCACGCAAATCACAAGCCGTCAAAGGCGAGGATTACAAACTGCGTGACGGTTCTGTGGTGATCGCTTCGATCACATCCTGCACCAACACATCAAACCCCTACGTCATGATCGGCGCAGGCCTCGTGGCACGCAAAGCCCGCGCCTTGGGCCTGAACAGCAAACCATGGGTCAAGACATCACTGGCCCCCGGATCGCAGGTTGTGTCGGAATATCTTGAAGCCGCAGGCCTGCAAGAGGACCTCGACGCCATCGGGTTCAACCTTGTCGGTTACGGCTGCACCACCTGCATCGGCAACTCTGGCCCGATCCAGCAGGAACTCTCCGAAGCTATCGCCGAGGGCGACCTGATTGCCACGTCCGTTCTGTCGGGTAACCGCAACTTTGAAGGCCGGATTTCGCCTGATGTGCGCGCCAACTATCTGGCCTCTCCTCCGCTCGTCGTGGCCTATGCGCTGGCCGGTGACATGAACGTCGACATGATCAACGACCCGCTGGGGCAGGACAAAGACGGCAATGACGTCTACCTCAAAGACATCTGGCCCACCTCTGCCGAGATCAACGAACTGGTCGAGCGCACCGTGACACGTGAGGCGTTCCAGAAGAAATATGCCGACGTCTTCAAAGGCGACGAAAAGTGGCAAGCGGTCGAGACCACCAATTCAGAGACCTACGACTGGCCCGCATCGTCAACCTATGTCCAGAACCCGCCCTACTTCAAAGGCATGTCAAAGGACGCAGGCACGATCAAGAACGTGGAAAATGCCAAGGTTCTGGCTGTTCTCGGCGATATGGTCACAACCGACCACATCTCGCCTGCCGGTTCGTTCAAAGACACCACTCCCGCGGGCCAATACCTGCTGGACCGTCAGGTGCCTGTACGCGAATTCAACTCTTACGGATCGCGTCGCGGCAACCATGAAGTCATGATGCGCGGCACATTCGCCAACATCCGCATCAAGAACGAAATGCTCGACGGCATTGAAGGCGGCTATACCAAAGGCCCCAATGGTGCGCAGACATCCATCTTTGACGCGGCTATGGCCTATCAAGAAGCCGGCACACCGCTGGTGATCTTCGCGGGCGAACAGTACGGCGCGGGCTCTTCGCGCGACTGGGCGGCCAAAGGCACGGCACTATTGGGCGTCAAGGCCGTGATCGCGGAAAGCTTCGAGCGTATCCACCGCTCCAACCTTGTTGGCATGGGCGTTGTGCCGTTCGAGTTCACTGGCGGCGACACCCGCAAATCGCTGGGCCTGACAGGCGACGAAACGGTGACCATCGAGGGTCTGGATACCGTCAAACCGTTGCAGGACATGACCGCCAAGATCACAATGGCCGATGGCAGCGTGAAAGAGATCACCGTGAAATGCCGGATCGATACGGCGGTCGAGATCGAATACATCGAAAACGGCGGTGTGCTGCACTATGTGCTGCGGAACTTGGCCAAAGCGGCGGCCTAACCGAAAAAGGAAAAGCCCGGTCATTTTGACCGGGCTTTTTTCATCTATGCGTGGGTTTCACCCACCCTACTCCATCGCCTTTGCGAGTTCGGGCAGGAACCGCTGCTCGTAATCCGACCCTACCAACGGCCCGACAAAACGAAACAGGACCGTCCCGTCACCATCCACGATGAATGTCTCTGGCGGCGCGGTCACACCCCAGTCGATCGCCGAACGGCCCCGCAGATCAAACCCTGTGGCAAAAAAGGGGTCGTCATAATCCACCAGATACTGTGAGGCTTGGGCCTGCTGATCGCGGAAATTGACGCCAGCGACACGGTAGCCTTCGGCCTCGAGATCAAGCAGATTCGGGTGTTCGGCGCGGCAAGGCGGGCACCAGCTCGCCCAGAAGTTCACAATCGTAATCTCGCCTGCACGCAAATCGGCATCGGTCAGTTGCGTTGTTCCCTGCACCGCCTCAACCGGCACAGGCGGGGCCTGCTTCCCCACGAAAGTTGACGGCAGCTCATCCGGGTTGTCCCGCATCATCCCAGCAATCGCGAGGCCGGCAAAGGCTGCAAAAATCACCGGAGGCAGGATCATCAAAGGTTTGATCTTAGCCATTCTTCTCGACATCCTCCAAGGCAGCACGCACCTTGGCATAGCGCCGCCAACTCAGCCACACCAGCGCGAGCAACAACACGATGCTGACTGCATAGGCCGACAAAACCTCAATCCGATAGTCACCTAAATCAGGCACGGCGCGCCCTCGCTTGCAAGGCGCGGATCCGGCGTGCGCGAATTTCGGTACGGGTGCGCATCAGAACGAGCGCGATGAACAAAAGGACAAATCCGGCGATGCAGACAAGGAGCGGAAACCAGAATACATCCGAGATGTTCTCTTCCTTATCCAGCGACAGCGTCGCCCCCTGATGCAGCCCTTGGTTCCAGAACAACACCGCATAGCGCGACAGGATCGCAAAGACCGACCCCACCATGCATAAGACCGATGTCAGATCGGCGGCAGTATCAGGGTCTTCAATCGCTTCCCAAAGGGCGATGTAGCCCAGATAAAACAGGAACAGGATCAGGAATGACGTCAAACGCGGGTCCCACGCCCAGTAAGTACCCCACATGGGCTGCCCCCAGATGCCGCCGGTGAAGAGCGCGATCAGCGTGAAAACAACGCCCACAGGGGCCGCGGCACGCGCCGCAAGCGCCGAGACATGGTGGCGGCGGATGACCCAGATCAGAGAGGCCACCAGCATCATAATCCATGCGTTAATCGCCATCAGGGCCGCTGGCACATGCAGGTAGATGATCTTGACGGTCGAGCCCTGGCGGAAATCATCTGGGGTAAAGAAGAACCCCCAGATCAAGCCCACAGTCAGGCACAGCCCCGCCAAAGCAAAGCTCCACGGCAGGACCGGACGGGTCCAGCCCATGAAACGTCTTGGATTTGCATATTCCCACATCGACATGGCGTTTATTTATCCTTCATGGTCCCGTCCAACAATCCCCGATCACCGCAGATTGATGCGTAAGACAGCCGCAGTGGCAAATGGCAGGAGCGCGAAACACCCTGCAGTGATCCCCGCCATCAACATCAAGGCCCCCGTCGGATCAAGGCCATCAGCCCCGCGGCGTACGGCCTCGGCCCCGAAAATCAATGTTGGCACATAGAGCGGCAGCACCAGTAGCGACAACAACAACCCGCCGCGCCGGATGCCGACGGTCAGCGCGGCCCCGAATGTCCCGATCATCGACAGCGCAGGCGTGCCCAGCAAGAGCGAGATCAGCAGATAGGCGTAGGCCTCGGGCGCGAGGCTGAGCAGGAACCCCAAAGCGGGTGCCGCCAGCGTGAGCGGCAGCCCCGTTGTGATCCAATGCGCTAGCGCCTTCATCATCGCAGCCCCTTCCATTGGCAGCGGCGATGTCGCCAAAAGGCTGAGCGATCCATCCTCGAAATCCAGCGCGAAAATCCGGTCCAGCGACAAAAGCGCCGCCAAGAGCGACGCGACCCAAAGAATACCGGGCGCGATGCGCGACAAAAGCTCCGTTTCCGGCCCAACCCCGAAGGGCACCAGCACGACGACGATTAGAAAGAAAGCAAGGCCAAGTCCAAAACCGCCGCCTGCGCGGAACGCCAGCCGCAGATCGCGCAACAGCAGCGCAATCACAAGAAGGCCTCGTCTGATCCGCCATCTGCGTCCGCTGCGGCTTTGAACGGTGTCAGGTCCAGTTCGGGGGCCGCCAGCCCCAGATCAATATGCGTCGCAATCACCGCCACTCCGCCCGCGGCAAGATGCGTGTTTTGCAGCCAATCGGCAAAGAGTTTCACGGAAAACCGGTCGAGCGACACCGTCGGTTCATCCAGAAACAGCACTTTCCGGCCGATCACACCCAAACGCGCCAGCCCAAGGCGGCGTTTCTGCCCCGCAGACAACGTCCCGCCCAAACGGTCACGCAAGTCAGAGAGATCAAAGGTTTCCAAAATCGTATCAGGCAGTGCTGCACCATGCACATCCGCCCAGAATTTCAGGTTCTCAGTGACTGTCAGCGCGGTCTTGATGCCGTCTGCATGGCTGGCATATGCACCTTGCTCTTCAGGAAAATCCACCTCGCCTGTGATCGGCGGCTGCAAACCTGCGAGCGTGCGCAGCAGCGTGGTTTTCCCGACGCCATTGGGACCGCGCAATATAATCGCCTGACCCGCTGCCACCTCGAAACTGACGTCCGTCAGCACCGGCACGCCGCCTCGGGCGCAACTCAGATTACGGACATACAGCATTCAGACAGGCAAGAGGGCCACGGCAACGCGCCGGCCCTCGGACAAGAGAACATTATAGGTCCGGCACGCCGCAGGGGATGCCATGGTTTCCACGCCAATCCCTGCATGCTCAAACGCTGTGCGAAAGGCCACCGGCGGATGCGCGATTTCGGCTCCGGTGCCAACGAACAGCACGTCAATGTCATCCACATGATCCAGCACAGCAGCGGTATCTTCAAAACCACCCCAACCGCTCACCCCCGAAGGCATGACGAGAACAGCACCATCATGGCGTTTGCCGCCAATGCGGAAAAACCCGGTGCCATAGCCATCTATCGGCACGGCATCGTTATAGCTGATTTCGTTCAGACGCATGTCTCACCTCCATTCAGGTGTCGATGTGACCGTATTTCGTCCCCGCGCTCGGGTCTTTCTTCGACCAGTCGCGCTTGACGCCCAGCACCAGCAGGATCGCTGATGCCACAAAGATCGACGAATAGGTCCCGATCAACACGCCCCACATCATCGCAAAGACAAACCCGCGGATCACGTCACCACCCAAGACGAACAGCGCCAAAAGTGCAAGCATCGTCGTCATCGAGGTCATCAACGTCCGGCTGAGGGTTTCGTTGATCGACAAGTTCAGCACCTCTTTGAGGTCTTTTTGCTTATACTTGCGCAGATTTTCCCGCACGCGGTCGAATACAATCACCGTATCGTTGATCGAATAGCCCACAATGGTCAGCAAGGCCGCGATAATCGCGAGATCGAACTTGATCTGAAGCTCCGAGAATATCCCGATGGTCAGGATCACGTCATGGCAGAGCGCAAGCACCGCGCCGACCGCGAACTGCCATTCAAAGCGCAGCCAGATATAGAGAAGGATCGCGATCACCGCCAAACTGACCGCCAATATCGCGGTCTGGATCAGCTCACCCGACACCTTCGGCCCGACGGATTCCACCGAAGGGAACGTCATATCGGGGTCAATTGTGCGCAGCGCGGCCTGCACCTGATCAATCGTTTCAGTCGCGATCCGCTCATCGCCTTCCTGCGCCTGAATGCGCACCATGGCCACGTGCTGGTTTTCGTCAAACGACGGATCGAACACCTCGGCAATCGACACATCACCGAGGTCCAGCGCCTCAAGTGCGGCACGGTATTGGGCCACATCGACAGGCGTTTCGGATTGAGTCCGGATGCTTGTACCACCCTGAAAATCAATGCCGTAGTTCAGGCCCTGGATCAGAAAAGACGCAAAAGCGATGACCATGGCGATCATGGAAATACCCAGCCAGATACGGGCGCGGCTGAAGAAATCGATCGTTGTGTTTTCGCGAACCAGTCTCAGGCGCATATCAAACCTCGATTGTTTTGGGGCGGGTGCGCGAGAACCAGATCACAATCAGGGATCGGGTCACGAAAATCGCGGTAAAGACGGATGTCATGATCCCGAAGCCCAAAGTCACGGCAAAGCCGCTGACCGGGCCGGAACCCATGGTGAACAGGATCACAGCCGTCATAAAGGTGGTGATATTGGCGTCGATGATCGACGACAGCGCTTTTTCATAGCCCAGCTCGATCGCGCGCGCAGGGCCTTTGGCCGTCTTCAACTCTTCGCGGATGCGTTCAAAGATAATCACGTTCGCGTCCACCGCCATCCCGATTGTTAGGACGATGCCCGCGATCCCCGGCAAGGTGAGTGTCGCACCAACAATGCTCAGCAGGCCAAAAATCAGACCCACGTTAATGATCAGCGCAATATTGGCGAACACGCCAAACAAACCGTAGCTGAGCACCATATAAAGCAGAATGCCAATACCTGCGACGATGCACGCCACCTGCCCCGCCGCAATACTATCGGCACCCAGTTCCGGACCGATGGTTCGCTCTTCAAGAAACGTCAGTTCCGCTGGCAGCGCGCCTGCGCGAAGCAAAACAGCCAGATTTGTTGCTTCCTCAATCGTGAAATTACCGGTGATGATACCCGAACCACCCGGAATATGGCTTTGGATCGTAGGGGCGGAGATGACCTCATTATCCAGCACAATCGCGAAAGGGCTACCGATGTTTTCCAGCGTATAGTCGCCGAATTCTCGGGCCGCGGATGTATTGAACCGGAACGCCACCGCAGGGCGGCCGTTCTGGTCAAAATCCAGTTGCGCGTTCTGCAGGTCCTCGCCCGTCACCACAGGGCGACGTTCCAGAATATAGAAAAGGCCCGCGGTCTCTTGCGCAGGCACAATCATATTGCCGGTGCCTGCCGACGCATCGGGATCGCCCGTCGTGCCCTCAACAGGGTTGAATGTCAGCTGTGCAGTGGTGCCCAGCAGTTCGATGATCTCGTTGGCCGAGCCGACACCGGGGACCTGTACGAGAATACGCTCTGCCCCTTGCCGCTGGATCGTTGGCTCACGGGTGCCGACCTCGTCGATCCGGCGGCGAATGATCTCGAGCGTTTGGAGGATCGTCCGCTCGTTCATCGCGGCCATTTCCGCATCGCTCAGCGTGATTGTGAGCAGCGTACCATTCAATCGGACATCTATATTGGTGGCGGCAGCACCGGTAAAGGACGCCACAGGTGTGGCCAAACTCCGCGCAATCTCGAAAGCGCGGGTCGCACCAGCCGCCTCGGAAATACGCACGCGCAATTCGGTGGGCGGGCTATCCTCGCGGGTGACGAACCCAACTGTGTCACGCTCTATGGCCAAGGCATCGCGCACGGATGGCCAGAAACCTTCAAGAAATGAGGCATGCACATCCTCGACCTGCACTTCGACCAACAGGTGTGCCCCGCCGCGCAGATCAAGCCCGAGGTTGACAAGGCCGGAGGGCAGGAAACTGGGCCATTGCGCGGCATCAGCGGCAAGCGCGTCATTGGTGATGCCCGTGTCGATGATCGCCATCGCATCATTATGCGTCTCGACCCGACCATAAAAGCCGTTGGGCAAGGCAAACATCAGACCAACGACAACTGTGATCCAGATCATCAGCTGCTTGGGAAACGAAATATTGAGCATAAAAGCGTGCCTCGCCGGCCAGACTTAGGTTTTTGCCGGTTCTGTTTTGTTCATGACGGTCGCAATTGTCGATTTGACGACACGGACGTTCACGCCCTTGGCAATCTCGACTTCGACTTCATTGGTGCCGTCTTCTTTGACTTTCACGATCTTCCCAACCAGACCGCCTTGAGTGATGATCTGGTCACCCCGACGCAGGCCTTCGATCATGGCAGCATGCTCTTTCAGCTTTTTCTGCTGCGGGCGGATCAGCAGGAAATACATGATCGCGAAGATCAACAGGAGCATAATCAGGTCGGCAGGTCTCATAAATCCATCCCTTTTGGTCGTGCGGCTTTAGCGCCTTGGAAACTCGCGGCACATTATGTCCGCCACCTGTGAATGGCAACCGCGATTGGCCCGAATTGAGCAGGCTTGCGTGGCATATGGGGACAGCACGGAAGGAAAGCAATCACGTTTAAAATGTTTGCGTCCAAAGACGGCAGTCACTGGCGGTTTTCTTCGCTGGAAATTCCTAGTTCACTTGACCGGCACAATCAGGCATATGACCGTCACGCAAACACCCGAGAAGGACCGATGCTATGCATGATATCCGCACCATCCGTGACAATCCCGCTGCTTTTGATGCGGCCCTGTCTCGTCGTGGGCTTGCACCTGTATCGTCCCGGATCCTTGCGATGGATGAGGCGCGCCGCGCCAAAATACTCGCGGCTGAAACCGCGCAGGCCGAAGCCAATAAAGCCGCCAAAGACGTCGGCGCCGCCAAGGCCCGCGGTGACGAGGCCGAGTTCGAACGCCTGCGCGCGCTTGTCGGTGAAAAGAAAGCACAGATCGCCGCGTTGAACGATGAGGCCAAGGCCGAGGATGCCGCCCTCACCGATCTTTTGATGGGCATCCCCAACCTGCCCGATGACAGTATCCCCGATGGTGCGGACGAAAACGACAACGTCGAAATCCACCGGCACGGCACCCCCCGGGCCCTTGATTTCGCGCCACTAGAACACTTTGATATCCCCGCCATCCGTCCGGGCATGGATTTCGAAACCGCCGCCAAATTGTCCGGTAGCCGGTTCGTGCTGCTGTCGGGTGCTGTGGCACGTCTGCACCGTGCGCTGGCGCAATTCATGCTGGACGTACATGTGGAAGAACACGGTCTGACCGAAACCATCACCCCTGTGCTGGTGCGCGAGGACATGATGTATGGCACAGGCCAATTGCCGAAATTCGGCGATGACAGCTATCAGACCACCAACGGCTGGTGGCTGATCCCGACGGCCGAAGTAACCCTGACCAATATCGTCAACGGCCTGACAGTCGACGAAAGCTATCTGCCCCGCCGTTATGTGGCACACACCCAGTGTTTCCGCTCTGAGGCAGGTTCTGCGGGCCGCGACACGTCAGGCATGCTCCGCCAGCACCAGTTTGAGAAGGTCGAGATGGTCAGCATCACCAAGCCCGAGGACAGCGCCGCCGAGCACGACCGCATGACCAAACAGGCGCAGGCGATCCTTGAAAAGTTGGACCTGCCCTACCGCACCGTCGTGCTGTGCACCGGCGATCTGGGTGCAGGTATGCGCAAAACCCACGATATCGAGGTCTGGTTGCCCGGTCAGAACACGTACCGCGAAATCAGCTCGGTCTCTGTCGCGGGCGATTATCAGGCCCGCCGCATGAACGCCCGCTACAAGCCCGAGGGCGGTGGCAAGCCGCAGTTCGTGCACACCCTGAACGGATCGGGCCTTGCCGTCGGGCGCACGCTGATTGCCGTGGTCGAAAATGGCCAGCAGGCTGATGGATCGGTGGATCTTCCTGCCGCCTTGCACCCCTATCTGCGCGGCAAGACGCGGATTAACGCAGACGGCCAGATGGTCTAGCGCGGCGGCAAGAGATCGTCCTTTGTGAGGGTCTCTTGCAGTTTTGGCAGGACTTTTGCGAGCGTCTTGGGCTGATAGGCCGGATCACAGGCGATCCGGTCAATCGCCGTCTGGCTCACATCCACCACACGCGTCGGCCCGTCGCGATCAAAAGGGCGCAACCGCATCACGCGGGCCAGCAGTCCCAAACGGGATTGATTGACCAGTGCCTCGCGGATGTTGCGCCCCTCACGGACCTGCGCCAGTTTCGCGCTGTCCATGCACAGCTCCGCCCTTTGCGCCCCCTCCGCGACCCAGTCAAATGCGAAGGCCGAGAGCCCCAACCGGTCGCCCCCGCCCCCGACTGATCCATGATCGCCGGGAAACCATTCCTGTCGGTAGGGCCAGTCCGCGCGGGTGGCAGGATCAAGACTTGTCTCCTCATCCACTTCCAGCGCCGTCCGGTTCATGCGGTCCAGCTTGTCCGACCAAAGTGCCGGCGCAAAGGTCCTGCGCTGCTCGTCAATCGCGACGGCGTGACGGGCCGAAAGCACCGTACGTGACAGGTCCGCATCGTGGAACTGGTGCCTTTTGTTGAAAAGTGGTGCTGCGGCCCAATAGCCCGGCACCCCCAGCGCGCCGACCGTATCCCAGACGCCAAGATATTTGATCGTCAGGTTTACACAGAGGCCCGGGTTTGTCTTTTGCCGCCAGTTCCATTCCAACTGGCTTGTTGCCGTATAGGGCGCAAAATCGCGGCGCCACGCAAAGCTTGCCGGATCATCCGGTTTCGTGTCCTTGGATCGCGACCGATAGCGCCGTATTGCCTCGCCGATGCGGCCCACATTTTCGCGCGGCGGGATCCCGCAAGAACGCAGTAGTCCGGCCAATGACCGCGCCGTATAGGCCCCGCGCGAAAAGCCGAAGATGAAAATCTCGTCCCCTGGTTCATAGCAGAAAACCAAAGCGCGATAGGCATCCTCTATATTCTCGATCAGGCCCCAGCCCAATGCGCCACCCGCAAACCTGTCCAATGTCCGCGCGACCGCGTTCGATCCGCGTCCGGCCCCGACGCCCAGCACATAAAACACCTGCTGTTTGCGCCCGTCATCCGCCGTGTGTTTGACCGCCTGCGCCATGCGCACCACATTCGTGGGGTTCACAGCATCATGGCGGTTCCAAGTCCCGTCACAAAAAATCGCAATGCGTTTCATGGCAATCTCCTGAATTGAATAAGTGAATGCTGGCGCAAGGACCGGTTGTAGGCAAGTCCGGGATGTAACCGGTTTTTTTGGTAGCACTCCATCAGCAGACAGAGGATAACAGGGACATGAAAAACATATACGCGATCCTCACCCTTTTCTTTACGCTCACTTTTGTGGTGTCCCCTGCGCTCACCAGACCGTTCAGCGGGTTTCGCGAAGACCAACTGCCCGTTCCGCAGATTGACCCGCCTGTGCAGCCCGAAGGCTATGCCTTTACGATTTGGGGGCTGATCTATGGCTGGCTCGTGGTGTCAGCCGTCTACGGGATGATCAAACGGGCCGACAGTGCCGAGTGGAATTACGCCCGCCCGCCGCTGATCATCAGCCTCGCCGTTGGCACACCGTGGCTTGCTGTGGCAAACGTCAGTGCAATCTGGGCGACAATCCTGATCTTCGTCATGGCCGCCGCAGCCATTGCGGCGCTCTTGCGCGCACCGCGCAAGCATCGTTGGTTCTTTCGGGTGCCGGTGGGAATCTACGCGGGCTGGCTGACAGCGGCGTCTTTCGTGTCACTGGGCAGCACCGCAGCAGGCTATGGCATCGGCCCCGCGGCGCAAGGCTGGGCCTATATCGGCATCGTCGGTGCCTTGATCGTTGCAGTCGCCGTCCTGACCCGCGTCAAATCACCCGCCTATGCACTGACCGTGATCTGGGCGCTGGCAGGGATCATCGTCGCCAATGGCGCAGCAAACTGGACCGTATCAGCGCTGGCGGCCATCGGCGTGGTCATCCTGCTGGGGCTGGTCGCCAGAATGCGGGTCAGCTTGGCCCCTTCTTGAGGTGCTTTGACAGGCGCGACGGCTGCGAGGACTTCTTGTCCTTATACGGATTCTTGTCGCCCTGATCGCGCAAATAAAGCCGGATCGGCGTGCCCGGCATATCAAAGTCAACGCGTAAGCCGTTGACAAGATAGCGCTTATAGCTTTCCGGCATCAAATCAGGATGTGATGTCATCACAACAAACGCAGGCGGACGCGTTTTCACTTGGGTCATATAGCGCATCTTGATCCGCTTGCCGCCCGGTGCGGGTGGTGGGTGCTGTTCCAGCATCCCCGTCAGCCAACGGTTCAGTTGCGCGGTTGAAATGCGGCGGTTCCAGACCTCATGGGCGCGCATGATGGCCTGCTGCAAACGGTCAAGCCCTTTGCCGGTCTTAGCGGAAACCGTGACCAAGGGCGCACCGCGCAGTTGCGGCAAAAGCCGTTCAAAGCTTTCGCGCAATTCCTTCAGCTTGGTCTGCTTTTCGTCCTCGACGTCCCATTTGTTGATGGCCACGACAACAGCACGACCTTCACGTTCGGCCAGATCGGCGATGCGCAAATCCTGCTGTTCAAAAGGAATTTCAACATCAAGCAAAACCACCACGACTTCGGCAAATTTCACCGCGCGCAAACCGTCAGAGACCGACAGTTTTTCCAGCTTTTCCTGCACCTTGGCCTTTTTGCGCATCCCAGCGGTGTCAAAAATCCGCATCGGCACCCCGCCCCAATCCTGCTGGACAGAGATCGCATCGCGCGTGATCCCTGCTTCGGGACCGGTCAGAAGGCGTTCTTCGCCAATAATCTTGTTGATCAGCGTAGATTTACCCGCATTCGGGCGGCCCACCACGGCAATCTGCAAAGGCTTGGCGCGGGTCGGAATACGCGGCGCATCCTCATCATCCTCGCCCACGTCCACATCAATCTCGGGCGCGTCAGCGGCAGCTTTTTCCTCATGTGCCTCGGCAATCGGGCGCAGCACATCCATCAATTCACCCATGCCCTCGCCGTGTTCGGCGGACATGCGGATCGGCTCGCCCAGACCCAGCGCATAGGCCTCTAGAATGGTCGCATCGGCGGCTTTGCCTTCGCCTTTGTTGGCGGCGAGAATCACATTGGCGTTTTTCTTGCGCAGGATATCGGCAAAGACCTCATCCGCGGGCAGCACACCAGCGCGGGCGTCGATCATGAAAAGGCAGACATCGGCCATTTCCACGGCACGTTCTGTCAGGCGGCGCATCCGGCCTTGGAGGCTGTCGTCTGTCGCTTCTTCCAGACCCGCGCTGTCAATCACGGTAAAGCGCAGATCGGCAATCCGCCCCTCACCTTCGCGCAAATCACGCGTTACCCCCGGCTGGTCATCGACCAAGGCCAGTTTCTTGCCCACCAGACGGTTGAACAAGGTGGATTTGCCCACATTCGGACGGCCCACAATTGCGAGGGTAAAGGTCATTTTGTCAGCTCCTGACGGTCTACGCCTGCGCGCTTACACCAACGCGCGCCTAACGGAAAGCGTGCAATTGACCGTCTTTGCTTAGCACATAGAGCGTCCGGCCAGCCACAACAGGCCCAGAGGCCGCGCCGCCCGGCAAGGCAAGCTGTCCCAAGGATGCGCCAGATGCGGGATCGAACTGCCGGATCTGCCCGTCAGACGAGGTGACAATCAGCCGACCACCGGCCAGAACAGGCCCGTAATGCGTGAAGATGCGTCTTTCGCGTCGCGGGTTCGCACCGTCCTCAAGCACCGGCAGCGGGACACGCCAGACGGGGCTACCGGAGTTTGCATCCAGACGCACCAGCTCATTGACATCGTTGATCAGGAACACGGCATCACCGACAACCCAGACAGGGCTCAGCGACCCTTCGGTTGCCGTCCACAGGCGCGCGCCATCGCGCAGATCAAAGGCGGCAGTGCGGCCCCCAAAGTTGCCGATATAGACGCGATTGCCCACAATCACCGGATCGCCCGAGATATCATTGATAACGGCCGAGGCACTGCCCAACCGGTCACCGGTGACAACCGAAGACCAGCGTGTCAGCCCGCCACGGGGATAGGTGGCCAGCACCTCACCCGACGGAAACGGAAACACAACATATTCGCCGCTGACTGCAGGCGCTGCCCCGCCCGCGAAATTCGCGGTGGACGGCGCACCGGAGCGCTGCCAGCGGATCCGGCCATTGGTCACATCAAGCGCCCATGCGGTACTGTCGCGGGCCACGACATAAACCAGATCGCCCTGCAGTGTGGGTGCGGCATTTGCGGGTGCATCAAGGTCCTGCACCCAGATTTCAGCACCGGTAGCCGCATCAAGGGCCGTGATTTCACCGAAACCGGTGGTGACGTAAACACGCCCGCCGCCGACAGAAATGCCCCCGCCGGAGGCATCCGTCGCATTGTCGCGCGTAGGCGTCAGATCACGGGTCCAGATATTGCCACCATCAACGGATGTCGCTGTCACAAGGGCACGTGCATCAACCGTGTAGATGATCCCGTTTGCCACAACAGGGTGCGATGTCATCCGCGCACGTCTGCTGTCGCCCTCGCCGATATCCACCGAAAACAGCGGGCTAAGGCTCGGACCGAGTGCCGGATGCGTGATCGTATGGCTGGGGCTGCCGTTCCGGTGTGTCCAGTCGGCATTCACCTGTGCTGCAGGCAGCGCCACAGGGCGGCTTTCATTGGCCAAAACGGTCTGCCCACGGATGTCGAAACGGTCACCGGGCAGGATCACATCATCGTCACCGCATGCCGCCAAAAGAACGAGGCTGATCGCTGCGGTGATGGTTACTCTTAAGGTCACGGGTCAGATCCAATCTGCGCTTTACTGGCTCACAGGGTCGGGCATGGGTTCGCCCAGTGCCACCATGAGGCTCTGGACACGCTCGCGCAAGCCGCGAGTGACACCGGCGTCTTCCTCAATCTGACGCAAAAACCCCAGTCCTGCGTCAATGTCGCCCTCTGTCAGGGACAGATAGGCCAGCTGCTCAAGCGCCAGCAGGCGGAACGGCTCACCCGGCTGGGCCAATGCATCAAGCTGGATGCGGCGGGTATTAATGTCTTCGACCGGCAACATCGCCATCTTGAAAGCCGCCAGTTCGCGGTACATTTCCGGCACATCGGGATTAACGGCAACACGGTTCAGGGTCGCCAAAGCGCCCGCATTGTCGCCTGCTTCTTCCTGTGTGGAGGCCTGCAAAAGCAAAGTGACGGCAACGGCCGCACCCTCGGCCTCGATCTGGGCCATCGCGGCTGCGCGCGCAGCAGGGTCGGCCTCTTCCAGCGCTGCCATGATCGCATCACCGGTTGCCTGTGCGGTCGCACGCTCTTGGGCGTTACGATACTCGTTCCAGGCCGCACCACCCACGAGCAGCAAGACTGCCGCGACACCGATCCAGCCATAGCGGCGCAAATAGCCAAACAGCTTTTCGCGGCGGACTTCTTCGGTGACTTCATTGATAAAACTGTCAGTGTCGCTCACCTTGGCCCCCAGTTTTGCATAAATCTGTAATCTCTTTGCGGGTACATATCGTGAAGCCTGCGCGATGAACAAGAGGCCAGCGTCATTTGCGCAGGTGAAAGCCGCAATTGATGCGCAAAACGGTGCTTGCCGGAACAGTATTGGCAGTATAATCTGAACTGAGCAGTTTAGTATGGCAAAGTGATCCTACCGCCGCGACCGGACGTAACGATAACAGACTGATCATTGCGCCACAGCGTGCATCGATCGCAAGAGAGATGACAAGATGAAACTGATACCGATCATCACGGCACTTTTGGTGCTTGCCGGCCTTTACATGGTCGTTTTCGAGCGGGATGTGCTTCTCGGCGTCGCCCAGTCCACCGCACCCGAAGCAGCCGTCATGGACACCACCGATGCCACGGCCCCTGAAAGCGTGGTGCCGGATGCCGCCGCAGTCAGTGTTGTTGCTATGCATTCCGTGGCGCAAACCATTGACAGCGCAGTGATCCTACGCGGCCGCACCGAGGCCGCACGCAAGGTCACGGTCGCTGCTGAAACATCGGGCCTTGTGATTTCGGAACCGTTGCGCGCCGGCGCATCGGTGAATGCGGGTGACGTTCTGTGCCGGCTGGACCCGGGCACACGCGAAGCGTCATTGGCCGAGGCGCGCGCACGACTGGCCGAGGCCGAAGGCCGTGTGCCAGAGGCGCAGGCCGGTGTGCTGGAAGCCAACGCGCGGGTGCGCGAGGCGGAAATCAACCTCAACGCTGCCAGCCAGTTGTCGGAAGGCGGTTTTGCTTCTGAAACCCGCCTTGTCAGCGCGCAGGCCGCGATGGAAGCCGCAGCAGCCGGCGTGCAGCGCGCCAATTCCGGTGTGGCGTCGGCGCAAGCGGGCATCCAGTCCGCGCAGGCTGCCGTTGCTTCTGCTTTACGCGAAATTGACAAACTGACGATCACCGCCCCCTTCTCCGGTTTGCTTGAAACCGACACCGCCGAATTGGGCGCGCTCTTGCAGCCGGGTGCACCATGTGCAGCGATCATCCAGCTTGATCAGGTGAAACTGGTGGGCTTTGTGCCCGAAACCGATGTTTCCAAGATCACGGTCGGGGCGATGGCGGGCGCGCGGCTGACTAGCGGCGCACAGGTGCAAGGCCGCGTGACATTCCTGTCGCGCAGTGCTGATGAGTTGACGCGCACATTCCGCGTCGAAGTGACGGTCGAGAATAGCGATCTGGCCATCAGCGACGGACAGACAGCAGAAATCCTTGTGGCCTCAGACGGGCGCACGGCGCATCTGATCGCGCAGTCCTCGCTGACGCTGGATGATGACGGTGTGCTGGGCGTACGCACAGTGGCAGAAGATAACATCGTCAAGTTCATGCCCGTTACGCTGTTGCGCGACACTGCCGAGGGTGTCTGGGTCACAGACCTGCCTGAAACGGTTGATATCATCACTTTGGGTCAGGAATTTGTTGTCGACGGGGTGCGCGTGGCACCCACATATACGGATGCCAAAGGATGACCGGTCTCGTTGATTGGGCCGCAGCCCGCGCGCGGATGGTGCTGGCCTTTATTGCGCTCTCGCTGCTGGCGGGGGGCATGGCCTATGTCGGACTGCCAAAAGAAGGTGAACCCGATATCGAAATCCCTGCGATCTTTGTGTCGGTCCCCTTCCCCGGTATTTCTGCCGAAGACAGCGAAACCCTGTTGGTCAAACCGATGGAGACCGAACTATCCGATCTCGACGGGTTGAAATCCATGAGCGCCACCGCCGCCGAAGGCTATGCGGGCATGGCGCTTGAGTTCGAATTCGGCTGGGACAAAACCAAAATCCTTGCCGACATCCGTTCGGCCATGAACAACGCCGAGGCGCAGTTCCCTGCAGGTGCGGATCAATATTCCATCAATGAAATCAATTTCTCGGAGTTCCCGATTGTGATCGTGAACCTCACCGGCCAAGTGCCCGAGCGCACCCTGTTGCGGGTGGCCAAAAACCTGCAGGACCGCATCGAAGGAATTGATGCGGTCTTGGAGGCAGGGCTTGCCGGTCAGCGCGATGAAATGCTGGAGGTCGTGATCGACCCGCTCCGTCTTGAGGCCTATAACGTCACAGCAGGCGAATTGATCGGCGTTGTGACCAATAACAACCTGCTGATCGCCGCAGGCGAGGTGGACACCGCGCAAGGGACGTTCTCGGTCAAGATCCCCTCGTCTTTTGACGAACCACAGGACGTCTATAACCTGCCCGTCAAAACCAACGGTGACCGCGTGATCACGCTGGGCGATCTGGCCACGATCCGCCTGACATTCGAAGACCGGCTTGGCACTGCACGGTTCAACGGTGTGAACACGGTGGCCTTGCAGGTGGTCAAACGCAAAGGGTTCAACCTGATCGATACCGCCGCATTGGTTGAAGAAGCGGTCGAAGCCGAACGCGCAAGCTGGTCGCCCGAGCTTCAGGAGGCGATCCAGGTCGGCACCTCGAACGATCAGTCCCGCAATGTGGCCTCAATGGTCAGCCAGCTGGAAGGTTCGGTTCTGACCGCAATCGCGCTGGTCATGATCGTCGTTCTTGCCGCCTTGGGGACGCGGCCCGCGCTGCTGGTGGGCTTTGCTATTCCCACATCCTTCCTGTTGTGTTTCGCCCTGCTTGCGGTGATGGACATCACGATTTCCAATATCGTCATGTTCGGCCTGATCCTTGCCGTGGGTATGCTGGTGGATGGCGCCATTGTGGTGGTTGAATATGCCGACAAGCGCATCAAAGAGGGCACGGGCCCGATGCATGCCTATGTCGAGGCCGCCAAGCGCATGTTCTGGCCGATTATTTCCTCGACCGCCACGACGCTTTGCGCCTTCCTGCCGATGCTGTTCTGGCCCGGTGTGCCGGGGCAGTTCATGGGGATGCTGCCTGTCACCCTGATCTTCGTGCTCTCGGCATCGCTGGTTGTCGCGCTCGTCTATCTGCCTGTAATGGGTGGCGTGACAGGCCGGATGAGCCGGATGTTCGGCAATGCATCCGACACGCTCCGCGCCCGCCTGCCGTGGGCGGTGCGCGCGGCACTGGTCCTGCCTGCCATCATGATCGTGTTCACGGGTGCGATGCTGACGCTGAACCCCGGCTATCTGACCGG
The DNA here is from genome assembly GCF_044595625.1 of Yoonia sp. R78084. Classification (NCBI taxonomy): domain Bacteria; kingdom Pseudomonadati; phylum Pseudomonadota; class Alphaproteobacteria; order Rhodobacterales; family Paracoccaceae; genus Yoonia; species Yoonia sp. R78084. The sequence goes on along the minus strand of NZ_CP138993.1, from coordinate 1,077,511 downwards.
TGAGGCGGTGCAGACAAGCGGGTTGGGCGATTCCCTTCCCGGCATGATTGTCTTCCTTCTGGGGGCTTTCGCATTGTCGATCACCATCGGGGCCGCCAAGATTGAACGTGAAGCCAAAACAATCAAAGCCGGTTACCGCCGCTCGCCCTTTGGGCACTTCATGCATTTCGTTGCAGGTAACCCGATCATGCCGCTGGTCACTGTGGCGGCCGTTGTCTTCACCGTGATCTCGATCTTCGGCTACTACGGGGCCAACAACAATGGGGTGGAATTCTTTGTCGAATCCGAGCCCGAACAGGCCATCGTCTATGTACGCGCCCGTGGAAACCTGTCGCTTGAGGAAAAAGACGCGCTGGTGCGGCAGGCCGAAGATATCGTGCTCGCGCACCCTGGCGTGATCACCGCTTTCGCCTTTGCCGGTGATGGTGGTCTGAACACAGACGCAAGCGGCGCCAGCACCCCCAGCGACACCATCGGACAGGTCCAGCTTGAGACAATTCCATGGGAAGACCGCGCAGGCATCGCCGAACTGGACGGTGATGTGGTGCTGGCGGAACTGCAAGAACAACTCAACACAATCCCCGGGATCGAAACCGAGATCCTGGCCCAATCCCGCGGCCCTGCCTCGGGCAAGCCGGTGCATCTGCGACTGAAAAGCGACAATTGGGACGACCTGATTGCCGCCACCAACACGGCGCGCGCACAGTTTGAACAAACACCGGGTTTGATTACGATCGAGGATTCCCTGCCCCTGCCCGGTATCGACTGGCAGATCGACGTTGATGTTGAAAAAGCAGGGCGCTTTGGCGCGGATGTAGCGACTGTGGGTGCCATGGTGCAGATGGTCACGCGGGGTATTCTACTTGATACGATGCGCGTCGACAGCTCTGACGAGGAAATCGAAATCCGCGTCCGCCTGCCCGAGCAGGACCGCGTGCTCTCTACCCTTGATAGTCTGAAAGTCCGGACCAATCAGGGCCTGATCCCGCTGTCGAACTTCATCACCCGCACCCCTGTCGCGAGTCTCGCGCAGATCGACCGTATTGACCAGAAGCGCTATTTCGACGTCAAGGCAGGCGTGGCCACAGGGCTGACGACACTGACGATGGACGGCGAGAATATCGCTGTTGTCCGGATCGTGAGCGACGAGGCATCCGGCATGGATCGCTATGCAGTGCAGACGCTGCTGGGTGATATGACGTCTGCGCGTCTGACGGCCCTTGTGGACGCAGGCGACATCTCGGAGACACCGCTCAATGCCAACGAACGCATTGCCGCGCTGACGGACTGGCTCGGCACCAACCCCCTGCCCGCATCCATTGAATGGGAATGGACCGGCGATCAGGAAGAACAGGCCGAATCCGGTGCCTTCCTGCAAACCGCCTTTGCAGGTGCGCTGGGTCTGATGTTCATTATCCTGCTGGCGCAGTTCAACAGCATTTATAACTCTGTTCTCGTACTGATGGCGGTGGTGATGTCCACTGCGGGGTCTCTGGTCGGGATGCTGGTGATGGATCAACCGTTCTCGATCATCATGACAGGCACAGGCATTGTCGCACTGGCGGGGATCGTAGTGAATAACAACATCATCCTGATCGACACCTATCAGGAATACAGCCGCTATATGCCCAAAACCGAGGCGATCACTCGCACTGCCGAAGACCGCATACGCCCTGTGCTTTTGACGACCATCACCACGATGGCGGGGCTTGCGCCGATGATGTTTGGCCTCAGCCTTGATTTCATGAACGGCGGCTATTCCATCGACAGCCCGACAGCGCTTTGGTGGAAGCAATTGGCCACAGCCGTGGTTTTTGGCCTTGGTATCGCAACAATGCTGACGCTGGTCTTCACCCCCTCCATGCTGGCCCTGCGGGTCTGGTTTGTGACCTATGTGCAGTGGTTCGCGCAACTCTTGGCGAAACTCTCCATGGGTCGCAGCAGCCGCGCCGCCCGCGACTGGGCGCTGTCACGACAGGCCCGCCGCATGAAAGCGCCCGAGATTATCTGGGATGATCCAAGTGCGGCAGTGCTGACACCCATCGCGCCCAAACAACCGGTACAAGCCGCAGAATAAAGAAAAGGCCCGCGCGAACGGCGGGCCCTTTGATCCGGTCGGCGCGAACTAGACCGTCGCCTCTTCTTCCTCGGACTGTCTGTTCCACAGATGCGCATAGCGCCCTTCGGCGGCCAGAAGGGCGTCATGGCGGCCTTCTTCGACAATGACACCGTTTTCCAGCACCACGATCAGATCGGCATCGGCAATCGTGGACAGGCGGTGCGCAATCGTAATCACCGTGCGTCCCTCGCCCATCGCCTTCAGCTCGGCCTGAATTTCCCGTTCGGTTTCGGTATCAAGTGCGCTTGTCGCCTCGTCCAGCAACAGGATCGGCGGGTTCTTTAGCAAGGTGCGCGCGATCCCCACCCGCTGCTTTTCACCACCCGAGAGCTTCAGCCCCCGCTCACCCACTGTCGTTTGATAGCCGTCTGGCAGGCTGACGATAAACTCATGGATTTTGGCGGCTTTGGCCGCCGCGATAATCTCATCTTCGCTGGCCGTGGGCCGTCCGTAGGCAATGTTGTAATGCACCGTGTCGTTGAACAGCACGGTATCCTGCGGAACAACGCCGATCTGAGCGTGCAGGCTCTCCTGCGTCACATCCCGCACATCCTGCCCGTCAATCAAAAGCGCGCCACCGATGACATCGTAAAACCGGAACAACAAACGCCCGATGGTCGATTTGCCCGACCCGGAGGAGCCCACAATCGCCACGGTCTGACCGGGAGCCACCTCAAGGCTGACGCCTTTCAGGATCGGCCGCGCGGCATCATAGCCAAAGCTGACGTCCTGCAAGACGACACGCCCGCCTTTCACCTCAAGCGGTTTCGCGTCCGGTTTATCCGTCACCTCGGCGGGTTGTTCGAGCAGGTCAAACATATCACCCATATCAATCAGGGCCTGCCGGATTTCACGGTAAACCGTGCCAAGAAAGTTCAGCGGCATCGTGATCTGGATCATATAGGCATTGACCATCACGAAATCGCCCACGGTCAGATCGCCCCGTTGCACACCCAAAGCAGCCATGACCATCACCGCGACCAGACCGCCGGTAATCAGTAACGACTGGCCAAAATTCAGAAAAGCGAGCGAGTAATTCGTGCGGATTGCAGCGTTTTCATAATTCGCCATCGCGAGGTCATAGCGGTCAGCCTCCCAGCGCTCGGCGCCGAAGTACTTGACCGTTTCGAAATTCAACAGACTGTCGATCGCCTTCTGGTTCGCATCGGTGTCCTGATCGTTCATTTCCTTGCGGATTTTCACGCGCCATTCCGTCACCTTGAACGTGAACCAGACGTAAAGCGCGATGGTCAGAACAACGACAGCCAAATACCAGACATCAAAGAGGAAAAAGAGGACCACAGAGATCATCAGCAGTTCAAGAACCAGCGGCCCCATCGAGAACAGCAAGAAGCGCAGAAGGAAATCCACGCCTTTCACGCCACGTTCGATCACGCGCGACAGACCACCCGTCTTGCGGGTGATGTGGTAGCGCATCGAAAGGCGGTGGATGTGGGTAAAGGTTTCAAGCGCAAGCTGCCGCAAAGCCCGTTGCCCGACGCGCGTAAAGACCACATCGCGCAATTGCTGAAAGCCCACCGACATCAGCCGCGCCAAACCATAAGCCAGCGTCAGGCCGACGGCCCCCAAGCCCAGCACTGTGGCCGCTGTCGCCCCCTCGGGCGCTAAGGCATCAACGGCCTGTTTATAAAGAACAGGTGTGCCGACCGCGATCACCTTGGAGAGCAAGAGCACGGCCAGCGCAATCACAACGCGGCGCTTGACCCATGTCTGCCCCTCCGGCCACAGATAGGGCACAACGCGGCGAATGACGTTCCACCCCTGGATTTGGGCATCGCTTAGATTGGCATCGGTTTTTTCTAGACCACGCATTGGGACTCCACGGCTTGAGGCGTCATTCCTAAGCCTGTGATCCAAAGATGACCAGAGGCCCGCGCGCTATTGCGTGATCTCGGGGATACGAAAGATTTGACCGGGGTAGATCAGGTCAGGGTCGCGGATCAGATCGCGATTTGCTTCAAAGACCTCGACATAGAAAATACCCGCACCAAGGTTCTCTTCGGCAATGGCCCAGAGCGTCGCACCGGGTTGCACGGTACGCACCGCTACTTCAAAGCCCTCGACGGCTGTTTCTTCGGCCAGCACCGCCGCCACGTCAGCGGCCTCTTCGCGCCGGAACGGGGTTTCGAGGCGTGAAACGACACCACCCTCTGCATCCACTTCGTCAATCCGCAGCGTGTAAACACCTGTTGCGATATCGGGCAGATCAATCCGCCAGTCGCCGCCCTCGGTGACAGGCGCGGCTGTGACCGGTTCGTTGTCGATATAGACCTGCACGGCCCCGTCACCTGTGGCGCGGCCGGAAAGCTGGACTTCGCCCTCCGGATCATAGGTGATCGCATCAAGTGCCACGTTTGGCTGGGCCTCGGGTGTGGCGAGCGTGGGGCTCGCCTGGACAACGCGCACACCATCCGCATCCGCTTGCAGCACCGTGGGGGCCACGGGTGCAGCAGGTGCAAGGTCCGCATCCGGCACGCTTGGCGCTTGTGGTGCCGCAATAGGCGCCGCGTCCGCCGTCGCCTCCTGCACCGGATCAGCCGGTGCTTGCGGGACTGCATCGGTGACCGCCGGTGCGGGGTCTTCCGCCGCAGCGATTACGACGGGGGCCGCAATGGGCGCCACCATGTAACTTGTGGTCGAAGCAACCGCCTCGCCCTCCGGATCTGCCAGCAATGACAGCCTGCGTGGTTGTGCGGCGGGGCCTGCGACGGGCAGTGAGACAAAATTGCCGGCTGAGTCGGCAATGACGCGGTCAATCGCTTCTCCTGCCAGAATAACATCAACGGTTTGCCCCGGCTCGGCGCGTCCCGCGATCACCATGCTGCCGTCAGGCTCTACGCGGAACGTATCGAATTCAGGCACCTGCTGCGCTTGCGCGGGTGCGGGGGCTTCGGCCACGATGTCCGGGGCAGGTTCAGGCGCGGCGGCGGGTTCAGGCGCGGCAAGAACAGGTGTCTCGGCAACCACATCTGCGGGCGGTTCATCTGCGTCCGGTTGCGGCATCATTACAAAAATCAACACACCAATGGCCACAGCAGCGATGCTGCCCAGTACCACAGGCTTTGCGCCTGATTTCACGTCTTCTTCCAAGTTTCGCCCCTTTTACAATGCCCTTTGCAGGCAAACCCGCAGTCAAGGTTGAGACACCTTAACAACGCCGCTATGACCGGTCAAAGTGAAGCTAGCGCGAAGGAACCACAATGTCTGCACATCCAAAGTCAGTTTGCGTCTACTGTGGCTCTCGGGACGGCGCTGCACCTGCCTATGCCGAAGCTGCCAAAGCCACAGGCGAGATGCTGGCCGCCAATGGCTGGCGTCTGGTTTATGGCGCAGGTGATGTGGGGCTGATGGGCCGTGTGGCCAATGCGGTTCAGGCGGCTGGCGGCAAAACCTTTGGCGTGATCCCCACCCATTTGATGGATTGGGAAGTGGGCAAGCGCGACCTTGATACGTTTGTGGTGACCGAAACAATGCACGAGCGTAAGAAGGTGATGTTTATGAACGCCGATGCCATTGTCGTGCTTCCCGGCGGCGCGGGATCACTGGATGAATTCTTTGAGGCCCTCACCTGGCGGCAGCTCAAACTTCACATCAAACCGCTGATATTGCTCAATACCGAGGGCTTTTGGGACCCTTTGCGCGATCTGCTGGTGCATGTCGTCGACGAAGGTTTCGCGGGTGACGACATCCTGTCATTCGTACACGTCGCCGAGGATGTTGCCGATCTGGAAGCAAAACTGAAAGCGCTGCTATAGCGCCTGCATCAATGCGCCATATCGCTCCAACGAAATATTCGACCCACAGGCGATAATCCCGATCCGACGCCCTGCCAGTTCCGCCCTCAGCGGCCCCATGGTGGCCGCCAGTGAGGCCGCACATGCCGGTTCGGCCGTGAAGCGCAGGATGTTTTGATAGATGTCCATCGCCGCCAGCATATCGTGGTCTTCGATCTTGACGATCCGGTCGACATAGGCGCGGCTTACACCATAGGTCAGCGGCAGCGCGAGCGGTGCGCCAAGACTGTCTGCGATGGTGGCAACTCTGTCGAGTTGCACCGGGTAGCCTGCTTCAAAGCTTTGCGACATGCTATCCGCGCCGAAGGGTTCGACACCGATCACTGTCGCGTCGGGGTTCATCTGCTTGATCGCACAGGCCATCCCGCTGATCATGCCCCCACCCCCGACCGGAATGACGTATGTGTCAATTTGCGGTGCCTGAGTGGCGTATTCATAGCCACAGGTGGCCGCGCCCAGCACCATGTGCGCTCCCTCGAACGGATGCATCAGCGTGCGGCCCGCATCGGCTGCCACGTTCATCGCGGCAAAGGCCGCAGCCATATCATCGTGCAAAGTGACGGTCGCACCCAGCGCCTGACAACCTGCAATGCGGACGGGATCAGTGGCCTGTGGCATCGCGATCAGGGCGTCAACGCCCGCGGCCTTGGCCGCCCAAGACACCGCCAGTGCGTGATTGCCACCGCTGGCAGCGACGACACCTGCCGCACGCTGCGCCGCGTCCAGATTGCGCATCCCCAGCAAGGCACCGCGCGCTTTGAATGATCCGGCTTGTTGAAACAGTTCCAGCTTGACCGTAACGTCCGCGCCCTCTGGCAACAGCCCGTGCCAACGGGCAGAGGTCAGCGGCAGGATCGGTGTTTCAATCAGGTCCGCTTGCACTTGGGCTTTCGCGGCAACGATTTCGTTTAACCTTGGTCCGATCATCACTTCCTCCAAGCAAAAGGCCCGTATGAGCGATGTCACACGGGCCTTCCAGATTGTCCAGATCAGGCAGGATTACATGCGCGAGGCCACGTTTTCCCAGTTGACCAGATTATCCAGGAAGTTGGTCAGATAGGCCGGACGCTTGTTGCGGTAATCGATGTAGTAGGAGTGTTCCCACACATCACAACCCAACAGGGCGGTCTGGCCAAAGCACAGCGGGTTCACACCGTTTTCGGTCTTGGTCACGGCCAAAGATCCGTCCGCGTTCTTGACAAGCCAGCACCAGCCCGAACCGAACTGGCCCGCACCTGCCGCGCTGAACTGCGACTTGAATTCGTCAACCGAACCAAAGCTCTCGACCAGTGCTTTTTCAAGCTCGCCTGGCATTGCGCTGTCATTCGGGCCCATCATTTCCCAGAACTGGTTGTGGTTCCAAAGCTGGCTGATGTTGTTGAAAATCCCGTTCTGCGCAACCGCAGATTTGTCGTAAGTGCCGACGATGATCTCTTCGAGGGATTTACCCTCCCACTCGGTGCCCGCGATCGCGGCATTGCCGTTAGTCACATAGGCATTGTGGTGCAGATCATGGTGGAATTCGAGCGTCTCGGCGGACATGCCTTTGCTGGCAAGCGCGTCATGTGCGTAAGGAAGGTCGGGAAGGGAAAAAGCCATTTCTCATATCTTTCTGAGTTAAGGACAGGGATACCCCGTACATGTCACATGGACAGCGAAGGTCAAGGGTACGCGGCGGGACACGGTCGTCTGATTGCCGAAATCCACCTATGACATTCAGGGTCCCGCAGGTTGCCAAAGCTCAATCGGGTTGCCTTCTGGATCGTGAATGCGCGCAAAATGTCCGATGCCATCCATCCGTGTCTGGTGACTTGCTGCAATCCCTGCCGCAGCCAACTCTGTAACTGCGGCCTCCAGATCGGCCACGCGAAAGTTCAGCATGAAGGCACGGTCTTTGGGGAAATAGTCTGTATCCGTATCGAAGGGCGACAGGATGGTTACACCTTCTTGCGTCATCCAAGGCATGTCGTCCGGCCCGGTTGGAACCGGATTAATACCCAGATGGGTATGATACCACTGCGCCAAAGCGGCAGGATCCTTGGCGCGGAAGAACACGCCACCAATTCCCAAGACCTGGACCATATCAGCCAACCTCCTGATTACGCAGTCCGATCGTTTCGTAAAACCGACAAAAAAGCAATAAAAGACAATCACGGACACGTCGCCCATAAAGCCCTTGAATTGCGCCAAACAAACCGCCGACACAATTCGAACAAAAAACCTTGAATTGGTTCTTTTGGCGCCATTTTCCTGTCAGCATTTAACGTCATCCTCTTGGCAGAAGCTCTCCAAACCAAGGAACGTGTTATGAGTATTTCAAAGACCTTTATCGCAAGCCTTTTCACGATCAGCGCATTCGGCATCGCAACCACCGCGCAGGCCCAATCTGATACTGTCTGCCTTGACGGCTCTGTAGCCACTGGCGACTGCATTGAGGTTCTTCCACCTGAGCCGAACACACCGGTCTCGCGTGGCAACGATCAAGAGGATGACGATTAAATATCCTCTGTGTCTGACGGGCTTAGGCGCACAGACACCATCGCGTGCGTCGTGAAAACGCCGTAGCGCATTGGCACAAAGCGCGTCACAGTCATTTTCTAGCGCAGCTGTTTTGGTACGGCTGCGCTAAATTTTTGTGGCAAACAGGCAGGCGTTTCGGCGGCGCAACAGATGCACCGCCTCCCAAACCACCTATTCGAACTGAATAATGACCGCTTCGAAATCTACGTCGCTGGTGACCACCGTATGATGGCCCTTTCCGTGCTTGTCCTGCATGTGCCAGACATCGCCGGGGCCGATATCGCGGGCCTCTCCGTCACTGGCGGTCACACGGACCATCCCCGCGAGACAGATCAGCTTTTGCGCGACAGGTGTCGGGTGAATGGGTTCATCCCATCCTGCCTTTAGTCTTAAAAACATGGTTCTTTTGGCTGCCTCGGGCTGTGACACCGCGATGGCTTTGGCTGGCGGTGCAAAAACCCGCTCTTCAAGGGTGACCGTCACATCCTCCCAATGACTCTCGCCGCTCTTATCGACATAGAGCTTGTGAAAGGTCATCATGATGGAAAATACCCGACTTGCCCTGCCTCGGCAGAGGCCGCCAGCAGATTGAACGCATATTCCGCGACGGAGCGGAAACAGATCACCTGAAATGTATCCTCATCGCGCATCCAGAAGGCCGCAGCCACCTGCCCCAGACGCGTGCGGCGGAAATCGCCCGGTTTGAAGGTGTCAGGATGCAGATCAACAGGCGCCAGTTTCGCGATCACCTCGCGGCAGAACGCACCTTCGACAATCAATACCGCCCGCGCGTCTGACACATTTTCAGCCAGATAATGCGTGCCCGTCAACGCCTTGTCGATTGCGGCGATGGCTTCGGCCACCTCATCATAGGGCACAAGGACCAATATCTCGTCGGGAGACATCCAGCAGAGGCCCTTCTTGCCCTCGCTGTTTGCTTGACCCTGCGCCGGAAAACCGACGCCAGAGATCCCTGTGCAAACGGCGCGCAGTTTCTTATCCGCCAGATCACCGCGCAGGATAATCATGCCCTGCAATCCCGCCTCGCGGATCGTCACTTCACCGGGGGCAACCTTGCCTTGCAATGCGCTGACAGCACTAGACATTCTGCTTCTCCCCTTCTTTATCATAGACGACAGGATCGACGATCCTTGCCCGCACGGTGGTGCCATCGACTTTGTTGAATTCAATGACCTCGCCGATCCGCTCGGGCCCGCGATGCACCAGCCCCATCGCGATGCCGCGCTCAAGATTGGCGGAATAATAGGTCGAGGTCACGCGGCCCTGGGTATTGCGCTGCCCGTTGGCATTCGTCCCCTCGGCAATCGCATAGGCCCCGTCCGGCAGAACCGATCCATCCTCGGTCTCAAGCCCGACCAGTTTCCAGCGGTTCGGATCGGCCATATGGCTGCGCTCATGCGCGCGTTTGCCAAGGTAGTCTTCTTTCTTCTTCGACAGCGCCCATTGCAGATTGAGATCCTGCGGAATTACCGTACCGTCGGTTTCATCCCCGATCATGATAAAGCCCTTCTCGGCGCGCAGGATGTGCAGGGTTTCGGTGCCATACGGCATGATTCCGAATTCCTCGCCTGCTTCCATCAGCGCCTCCCAGAAGGCCGCACCCTGTCCGGCAGGAACGGCAATCTCGTAAGACAACTCACCCGAGAAAGAGATGCGGAAGACGCGCGCGTCAAAATCGCCGATCTTGCCTGCCGCATAGGTCATGAACGGCAGCGCCTCGGCGCTGACATCCATACCGCCCAGTTTGCGCAGCAGTTTACGTGCATTAGGCCCCACAACCGCGATCTGGGCATATTGTTCGGTGACATTGGCGACATAGACTTTCCAGTCCCACCATTCGCATTGCAGCCAGTCTTCCATATGGGCGTGGATGTGTTCGGCTCCGCCGGTCGTGGTGTGACACAGCCACGTATCCTCGGCCATGCGGACGACGACACCGTCATCCATCAGGAACCCGTTTTCGGAGCACATGAGGCCGTAACGGCATTTGCCCACCGGCAGTGTCGACATCATGTTGGTGTACATCATGTCGAGGAACTTGCCCGCGTCCGGCCCTTTGACGATCAGCTTGCCTAGGGTCGATGCATCAAGCAGGCCAAGGTTCTCGCGGGTGTTCATCACCTCGCGGTTCACCGCGTCATGGACGCTCTCACCGGACCGCACGTAGGCAAAAGGCCTGCGCCATTGGCCGACCGGTTCGTTATCGGCCCCATGAGCGTTGGACCACGCCGAGATCGGCGTCATGCGCAGCGGCTGGAACAACTCGTCGCGTGCGGCACCGGCAATCGACGCCATCGAGATCGGTGTATAGGGCGGGCGGAAGGTAGTCGTGCCCACATCGGGAATATCTGCATTAAGCGATTGCGAAAGGATCGCCAGACCGTTGATATTGCTCAACTTGCCCTGATCTGTCGCCATTCCCAGCGTGGTATAGCGTTTCGTGTGCTCGACGCTCTCAAAGCCCTCTTGCGCGGCCAATTGCACATCACTGACCTTCACATCGTTCTGGAAATCCAGCCACGCCTTGGACCGCAGCGCATGGCTTGCGCCCTGCGGCATCAACCAGACGGGCGAAATAGCGCCTTCCGCCGCATCCTCGCCCATAGGTGCCTGCGGGCCGCGTTTGGTGTGGCCTGTGGCTTTCGCCGCTGCACGCCCTGCTGCCCAGCCATCACAGACAACCTCGGCCGTAAACAGATGCCCGTTTGCAATTCCTGCGGTCATAACGAATGGCTGGCCATCTGCGCCAGTTGGCGCGCGGTCGGGATCGGGGCGGAACATCACCTGTTCCGCATCCCAGTTCAGCTTGCCACCGCAGTGCGACCACAGGTGCACCACCGGTGACCACCCGCCCGACATCGCCACGCAATCGCAGTCGATTTCCTCAAGGACCCCGCCTTCACCGGCCTGCGCACAAAGTGCGACGCCAGTGACGCGCTTGCCGCCCTTGACCTTGGCAATCCCTTTGCCCATCTCGATGCGGATCCCCAGCGCGCGGGCGCGGTCGATCAGCTCACCCTCGGCTTCCGCGCGCGCATCAACGATCACGGGCACATCAAGGCCCGCCTCTTTCAGCACAATCGCCGTGCGGTACGCATCGTCGTTATTGGTCACAACGACGGTCCGGTCGCCAATGGAGACGCCGAAATTCACCGCATAGTCGCGGACAGCAGAGGCCAGCATCACACCGGGCAAGTCATTGGCAGCAAAAGACAAAGGCCGCTCGATCGCACCGGTCGCGGTCACAATCTGCTTGGCACGAATCCGCCACAGACGATGGCGCGGACCCTCAGTATCGGGCGCGTGATCGGTCAGGCGTTCATAGGCCAGCGTATAGCCGTGGTCATAGACCCCTGCCCCCATGCAACGCAGACGCAAGTCGACGTTCGGCATCTCTGCCAATGCGGCCACCGTCTGTGCCACCCATTCGGCGGCAGGCAGCCCGTCAATCACGGGCGTATCAACCACCGCACGCCCGCCCCAATCGGCGCTCTGCTCGACCAGCAACACCCGCGCACCGCGCGCACCTGCGGCATGTGCGGCCGCAAGACCGGCAATCCCGCCACCCACGACCAGCACGTCCACATGACAGTTGAAATGCTCGTAGGTATCCTGATCGCGGTCTTTGGGTGCGCGGCCCAGACCCGCCGATTTGCGGATAATCGGCTCATAAACATGCTTCCAGAACGACCGCGGATACATGAACATCTTGTAATAGAAACCCGCAGGCAGGAACCGCGACAGATGCGTGTTGATCGCACCCACATCGAATTCGAGGCTCGGCCAGTGGTTTTGCGACTGCGCCGTCAGCCCCTCGAAGAGTTCGGTTGTCGTCACCCGCGCATTGGGTTCGAACTGCGCACCTTTGCCAAGGTTCACCAACCCATTGGGCTCTTCCGCGCCCGACGCCACAACGCCGCGCGGGCGGTGGTATTTGAACGACCGGCCCACCAGCATCTGGTCATTGGCCAGCAGCGCCGAGGCCAGCGTGTCGCCTGCGAACCCGCGCAAGTGCTTGCCATTAAACGTGAATGACACAGCCTTGTTTTTGTTGATCAAACGGCCCTGACCGGCCAGACGGGTGCTCATGTCAAATTCCCCCAAGACCAGCCGGGACGTGCGGCTGAAATCTTGTCTTTAATCTCTTGTGGTGGCTCAGGCGTCTGGGCCGGATAGGTGCCAAAGACCTGCAATGTATTGGTGCAGCGCGCGGCCAGAAACCATTTGCCGCAGCCATAGGCATGGCGCCAGCGTTCGAAATACACGCCTTTGGGGTTCTCGCGCATAAAGAGGTAATCCTCGAAATCCACATCCGATGCGCCGGGTCCTTCGCGTTTGAGATGGGCTTCGCCACCCGCGTGCAGATCAGTCTCATCGGCATCGACGCCGCAATAGGGGCAATGCAGGGTCAGCATGGTTGAGCCTCGGTATTTGGGAAACGCGATGCGTTCAGAACGAAAGGGATATGAGCGAAAATCCCCCACGCATATGCGCGAAGAGGCACTAATTCCGCCGATATCGCACAGCCACGGCCCGCAGGGGTCGCAGTGGGGTGGCCTGATGCTAGGCTCATCTCATGGAACTTTTGCTGATTGTCATAGGGGGACTCCTCTCGACGGCCATAATCTTTGTGGTCATCGACGGGTTGCGTGGTGGGTTGTCCGAAGATGACGAGGACAGGTTTGATTAGTGACGCGCAGACGCGGTCTGGCTGGACTGTGCTGAACATCAATGCGCCACCCCTGCTGCCACGCTTTCATCAATGAACTTGCCCTCGCGGAAGCGGAACATGCTGAACTCGTCGGTCAGCGGTGATTGCCCTTTGGCCATCAGCTCGGCCATGGCCCAGCCTGACCCCGGGATCGCCTTGAACCCGCCGGTGCCCCAGCCGCAGTTGACGAAGACGCCCTCGACAGGGGTTTTCGACAGAATGGGCGAGCGGTCGCCCGTCACATCCACGATCCCGCCCCACTGGCGCAGCATTTTCAGCCGTGCAATCATCGGGAAAGTTTCGACCAAAGCGCGCACGGTTTCCTCGATATGGTGGAACGATCCGCGCTGGGTGTAGTTGTTATAGCCATCCGTGCCGCCACCGATGACCATTTCGCCCTTGTCGGACTGGCTCATGTAACCATGCACCGTGTTGGCCATCACGACCACATCCATGCAGGGCTTGATCGGCTCTGACACCAGTGCCTGCAGCGCGACACTTTCAATCGGCAGACGGAACCCCGCCATCTGTGCCAGCACGCCGGAATGCCCCGCTACAACCATGCCAAGCTTGTCGCAATCAATCGCGCCTTGGGTGGTATCGACGCCCACAACCTTGCCGTTTTGCTTACGCACCGCTTTGACTTCGCATTGCTGGATCACATCCATGCCCATGTCAGAGCACGCTCTGGCATAACCCCAGGCCACCGCATCGTGCCGTGCGGTGCCACCGCGCGCCTGCCACAACCCGCCCAGCACCGGATAACGCGGGCCGTCAATGTTCATGATCGGGCAGAGCTCCTTGACGCGCGCGGCATCAATCCATTCGGTCGTCACCCCTTGCAGCGCATTGGCGTGGGCTGTGCGTTTATAGCCGCGCACCTCATGCTGGGTCTGGGCCAGCATGATCACGCCGCGCGGGCTGAACATGACGTTGTAGTTGAGGTCCTGGCTCATCGTCTCATAGAGAGAACGCGACTTTTCATAGATCGCGGCAGACGGATCTTGCAGGTAATTGGACCGAATGATCGTCGTATTCCGGCCCGTATTCCCGCCACCCAGCCAGCCTTTTTCAAGAATGGCCACATTGGTGATCCCAAAGTTTTTGCCCAGATAATAGGCCGTGGCCAAGCCATGCCCGCCCGCACCCACGATAATCACGTCGTACTTCTTTTTGGGCGCACGTTTGGCCCAGGCGCGGTCCCAACCGGTGTGTTGGCGCATGGCTTCTTTGGCAACTGCAAAGGCGGAATAGCGTTTCATCAAGGTCCAGAATCCTCTGTCTCGGGCGGCACTGCTGTTGCATACTATCTGGACCCTGCGCCTGTCCAAGAGGATACTATCAGCGGCGCATAGATTACCATTTACGACATGCGCGCCGACACCCCGAAACGGCATAGGGTCACAGCCCCTTTTCATGCCCGCCTCGGGTGGTTATGTCAGCCGCAACGAAAAGGACGAGAAACATATGATTTTCTGGATTGTTTGCGCTGTTTTGACGCTGGCTGTGACGGCGCTGATGGTCACGCCTCTGGTGCGGCCCAAAGAGATCGGCGACGACAACCCCGATATCGCCATTTACCGTGCCCAGCTGGAAGAGATCGACCGCGATCTGGAACGTCAGTTGCTGGAACCCGAAGAGGCCGAGCGTGCCCGCACCGAAGTGGCCCGCCGCCTGTTGGCTGCAAGCAACGCCGCCGTGAAACCGACAGCGGCCAGCAAACCCAACCGCTGGCTGCCTGCGGCGATTGTTGTGCTGATGCTGGGCGTGGGCTTTGGCACCTACTGGATGATCGGCGCACCCGGTTATCCCGATATGCCGCTACAGTCCCGCCTTGCCGCCAGCGAAGAGATGCGCGCAAACCGCCCCTCGCAGGCCGCGTTAGAGGCCGCAGCCCCTGTACCGCCGCCCGCCCCCGATGTCCCTGATGAGTATCGCGCGGCTGTCGAACAGTTGCGCGTGATTGCCCCAACCCGCCCCGATGATCTTGAAGCATGGTCGCGGCTGGCCATGGCCGAGGTCGAATTGCGCAACTATGCGGGCGCCGCCGCCGCGCAGGAACAGGTCGTCGCTATCAAAGGAGATGCCGCCGAAACCCTTGATCTGCAACGCCTGCTTGATCTCAAGGTCGTTGCGGCCGGCGGGTTTGTCTCGCCCGAGGCAGAAGAGCTGATCGGCGATATCCTTGATAGCAACCCCGGCAATATCGCGGCGCGGTATTATCTGGGGTCACTCTATAACCAGACAGACCGCCCCGATCTGGCCTTGCGCCTGTGGCGCGAGATTATCGAGAACGGCGATCCTGCGAATTTCCACGTCGCCAGCGCCCGTGCGCAGGTTGGCGATGCAGCCTTCCGCGCCGGTGTTGAATACGCCCTCCCCGAGGCGCGCGGCCCGTCATTTGAACAAATGGATGCGGCACAGGATATGTCCGAGGAAGACCGTCAGGCCATGATTGGCGGCATGGTCGCGGGTCTTGCGGACCGGCTTGCCACCGAAGGTGGCCCCGCCGAGGACTGGGCGCGCCTGATCCGCGCCTATGGCGTGCTGGGTGATCTTGATGCTGCACGCACTGTCTGGACTGAAGCACAGCAGGTTTTTGTCAGCAGCATGCGCGGGATGGAAATCTTGACCAATGCCGCCCGCGATGCGGGCGTCTTGGACGAATGATCTGCGAGACCCCCGAAGAATTCCTGCGCGTGATCCCGCCCCATGGCGCGCTTGCCGGGCTTGATCTGGGGACGGTGACCATCGGTGTGGCGGTGTCGGACGTGTTGCAATCGGTGGCGACCCCGGTGACCACGATCAAACGCAAGAAATTTGGGCTAGATGCAGCGAAACTTCTGGAACTGACGACACACCGCATGGTGCAGGGGATCGTGCTGGGCCTGCCGCGCAACATGGACGGCAGCGAAGGCCCCCGCGCCCAAGCGACCCGCGCCTTTGCCCGTAACCTGTCAAGACTGACCCCCTTGCCAATCACATTCTGGGACGAACGGCTGTCCACCGTCGCCGCCGAACGCGCGCTGATCGAGGCGGATACGTCACGCAAACGTCGCGCCGAGGTGATCGACCATGTTGCCGCAAGCTATATCCTGCAAGGTATGTTAGACCGCATGCGCAACCTGAGGGACGATTCGTGAGCAAACCCGAAAACACCGATCACATCTGGTCCCGTGCCGAGATCGAAAGCCCCTGCATCAAGATCTGCGTGATCGAACCCAAGAGCCGCCTTTGCACTGGCTGCCTGCGGTCCATCGACGAGATCGGCGCGTGGTCACGGATGACGGCCGAGGCGCGGTCTGCGATAATGGCTGAACTGCCCGCAAGGGCCAGCCAGATCACAAAACGGCGCGGCGGGCGGGCGGCGCGGCTGAAATCCTAGCTGTTCTTTCCTGCGCGGTGGTCGCGGAGCGCATATTTTGCAAGGACAGCTCTGCGGCCTTTGTTGCCATTCAAAAGATCAGTTTTTTTGCGGCTGACAACACTGATCAGTCCGAATAATTACTCGGTCGCCCCAGAATGTGATTTGAGGGTTCGAAGAGATAAGTAACTCGAACCAACAAGTTTCGGCCAAACCAATTTCTGGCGTTGCCCATGCCATACCCGAAAGCTTGTACTCGGAGCCCTTCTGCTCTTTCAATTGGATAGGCCAATGCTCTGTTGCTTCTTGATAATTCACGTTGACGAAGTTTTGGTCTGATTGGTTTACTGTCAGTCCATAATCGCCTTCAGGAAATTCGAACTTCCAAGTAACGTTGCCAAATTGTGCGGTTTCGTCGTCATAAATTCGGTGCCATTGTTCCATATCAGAAAGATGTTCAAAATCAGAACGGTCAGCAAGCCCCATCGAACACAAACCTTATGTGAACTTTGGGCTCAAAGCCGCCATTCGCTGCGATCAGCACGATGGGTCCATGCATCAGGTTTTTCTGGCGTGCAATATCCGCCCGATCAGATTCATTAGCAATTGCGCCGCTAGTGTCGATGTAGACCCGCTTTGGTCGTAGTCGGGCGCCACTTCCACGAGATCAAGCCCGACGATATTGCCACGCTTTGCCAGTCCCGCGAGCAATTCCAGCACTTCGTAATAGATAAACCCGCCGTGGCTAGGCGTGCCTGTGCCGGGGGCAATGGACGGATCAAAGGCGTCAATATCCACGGTCACGTAATACTGCACACCCGCGGGAATGCGTGCGAGCATCGCGTCCACCCCCATCGCGCGAACCTGGCGCACCGACTGGATATCCGACCCCATGTTGCGCGCATCGACATAGCCGTCCTTGGCGGTGGACGACACGTTGCGGATACCGATTTGACTCAGACCCGTGACGTAATCCTTCTCGGCGGCACGGCGCATGGGATTGCCATGGCCGAAACGCACACCGTGTCGTTCATCAACAAAATCAAGATGGGCATCAATTTGAACCACATGGATCGGGCCTTGGTCATCAAAGGCGTTAATGCAAGGGATGTTCACCGAATGATCGCCGCCCAGCACCACGGGAATGGCGCCGGCAGCCAGAATTTTACGCACACCGAATTCGATATTCGCATGGCTCTGCACCGTATCGGTATGCACAATATCCGCATCGCCGATATCGACAATCGTCACCTCGGCAGGGTCCAGATAGGTCACATCGTCTTCGTGGTCATAGGCCCCCGCATGGCCGAAGGAAAACAGGGTCGAGGCCTCGCGGATCGCGCGCGGCCCCATGCGCGCTCCTGACCGCCACTGCGTGCCAAAATCAAAGGGCGCACCCATTACCGCAACATCGGCGTCAATCGCGTCCCAATCGGACACATAGGGGTATTTGCCAAAGGTGCAGATGCCCACAAATGGCAGGTTCAACCGCCCGCCCTCATAGCCATGATTTGCCATATCCCGTCCCTTCACTGCGTCATGTTCAAGGGAACTATGGCCGATCTCTAGGCGCGCTGTAAGGGCGTTTTTGCCGCTAGCTGCCTGTGCGCGGAAACACAAAACACCTATCGCGGCGGATCATCAGCCAAAGCGGCATGCCGGGTTTGGGCAGGAACACCGAGGGCACAACAGCCTTCAGGATCGAGCCATCAAAATCCATCCGGAATTCAACAAGGCTTGAGGCCCCCATAAACCGCGCGCGTTCGACAACGCCGCGCGCTGCGGTGCCGTCTTCGGGGGTCGGGTTCGGGCCGCGCCCGCCACGATCAAAATCAATCTTCAGGTGCTGGGGGCGGATCACGATATCCACCTCGGTCCCGTCCGGCACACCGGGGGCGAGGAACTGACCAAAGGGCGTGTCCGTCAATGCGCCTTGCACCTTGCCTTTCAGCACATTGATATCACTAAAGAATGCAGCGGCTGCTTTGTCTTTCGGCGTGTTGTAGATGTTATACGGGGCGCCCCGCTGCACAATCTTGCCGTTGCGCATGAGGGCGATCTCATCGGCCATGCGCATCGCCTCGCCCGGCTCGTGGGTGACCAGCAAAACGGCGGTGCCTTCGCTCTTGAGCACCTCAAGCGTTTCATCACGGATATCATCGCGCAGACGGTCATCAAGTCCGGAAAACGGCTCGTCCATCAGCATGATGCGCGGGCGCGGTGCGAGGGCGCGCGCCAGTGCGATGCGCTGTTGCTCACCGCCTGAAAGCTGATGGGGATAGTCGTGGATATAGGCAGACATGCCAACCTTGGCCAATAATTCATGCACGCGGTCGGTCGCCTTGCGGCCTTTCAGCCCGAAGGCCACGTTTTGCCCGACTGTCAGATGTGGAAAGAGCGCAAAATCCTGAAACATCAGCCCGATATGGCGCTCCTCGGGCGGCAGCGAGACATCGCCGTCACAAACCAGCTTACCATCCACAAGGATCGTCCCGCTGCTTTGCTTTTCCACCCCCGCGATAATCCGCAAAGTCGTGGATTTACCGCATCCCGACGGGCCCAGCAAACAGGTCACCTGCCCCGGCATCACTGTCAGGCTCACGTCATCGACGACACGACGCCCGCCGAAGTCTTTGACGATATGGCTGATCTCAAGGCGGGGGGCTGGCATAGGGGGCGTTATCCCTGACGGAAACTATTGGGTATAGCGCACCTAACAACAGTTTTGCTGCGGGGCAAGGTCCACACCCTGCCCCTTTGTTTTTTCGAACGGCTTAGATCGTGGCGTTGATCGCGCCACCGTCCAGAACGATGTTCTGGCCCACGATAAAGCCCGCGTGGTTCGAACAAAGGAAAGCACACATCGCGCCGAATTCTTCTGCGGTGCCATAGCGACGGGCGGGAATCGTCGCCTCGCGCTGGGCTTTGGCGGCCCCGATATCTATGCCTTGCGCCGTGGCAACACCGGTATCAAGGCTGACTGCACGATCGGTGGCGTGAATACCGGGCAGCATATTGTTGATGTTGACGCCGAACTGGGCCACCTGACGCGCTGTGCCAGCGGCATAGCCGGTCAAACCGGCACGGGCAGAGTTTGACAGACCCAACTGCGGGATCGGCGCCTTCACAGATCCCGAGGTGATGTTCACGACGCGGCCCCAGCCCTTCTCGATCATCCCGGGCATCAGCGCTTTCATCAACGCAATCGGGGCCAGCATGTTGGCATCAAGCGCTGCAATAAAATCATCGCGATCCCAGTCAGACCACATGCCCGGAGGTGGGCCACCGGCATTATTGACCAGAATATCAACACCTTCAGCCTCTTTGAGCAATGCGTCACGGCCTTCCTGCGTGGACACATCTGCAGCCACGGTCACAACATCAACGCCATACTTGCTGCGGATATCTGCCGCTGCCGCCTCAAGCGCCTCAGCACCGCGGGCGTTCATGACAAGATTGACGCCTGCCTCAGCCAAAGCCTCGGCGCATCCACGCCCCAAACCCTTTGATGATGCACATACCAGCGCACGCTTGCCTTTGATCCCAAGATCCATCGTGTCGTTCCCTTCTTCATTGATTGTGGACGATCTAGCACTGCCGCCCCGCTTCGGCAAACGAAACGCGCAACGCGGCGTTCATGCTTGGCCTGAGGCCAAAGCCGGTGTAACTCCAGTCGCCATGAGCCAGCGCCCCATTACTGTTGATATCTATCCTGCGACCAACGTGATCGCCAGCGATGGCGTGGCCAAGGGCGAGACGCTGTCATTCGCCGATGAACTGGTGATGGACGACGTCTACCAGATTGATGCCAAGGCAGGGCTGACACCGCTTGAGCTGATTGCGGATGGCAAGGGGCTGCACCGCGCCGATACGCAAGGCAATATCGTGCATCTGGACTGCTGCCTGACGCTTATGGCCCCTGACGGGGACACGCATGAAGCCCTTGTTCTGGTCGAAGTCGAAGATGACAGTGTCGCAGATATTTTCCTGCTGCCATTGGGAGAATTGCAGCCTGCGGTCGATTACCGCCTTGTCGGTCTGGAGCGTCACACAGCCACCCGCCGCTTTGCCGAAGCCGCCAGCGGGTCCTTTGCCCGTGGCACACGCATTACCATGAGCGACGGACAGATGCGCCCGATCGAAACGCTGAGCATCGGAGATATGGTCCTGACCCGCGACGCAGGCAAACAGCCGATCCGCCATATCGGGCAGGCCACAACGCGTGCCTCGGGCAGTTTTGCACCGGTCGTGATCACCAAGGGCGCATTGCACAACGAAGCCGATCTGGTAGTGCGTCCCGACCACCGTCTGTTCATTTACCAGCGCGAAGACCAGCTTGGCGCCGGACGCCCCGAAATTCTGATCAAGGCGCGGCATCTGGTGGATCACACAACAGTGTTGCGGCGGCGTGGCGGTTTCGTGGATTACTTCCAGCTCATCTTTGATGACCATCACATCATTTACGCCGAAGGGATTGCCGCAGAATTGCATCTGATCAGCGCGCAAACACGCCATGGTCTGCCCGCCGGCGTCTCGTCCCCCGATCACGCGCACCGGCCGCATCTGGATTACGAAGTGCAAAACAGCCTAATCCCTGCACAGAGAGCGGTGTCTTTGCTGCGCAAGGCATCGACGCGGTAGACCTACGGCCCCATCACATCCCGTTGTCTTCAAGCACGATGACAATCGTCCCCTCCCGTGGCATTCCATTGTGATCGACCTGCGCTTCCAGATCACCGCCCGCAAAGGCAGACGCGGGATTGCCCAGCAAAACCCCTGTCATTTCCCCCGAGAATCCCAGCGTTTGCCCCCCGCCGCTCAGTGCGCCCGCATAACCCAGCGGCATATCCTGCCCGACAGTGTTGCTTTGCAGATCAATGGTTCCGGCGTAATCCGCGATATCGCTATCGGAACTGCCCCCGAAAACACTTGTCACGGCCCCTTGGGCCACGCTGGTGTCAAAATCTATCTGCATCTCCGCATCGCCGAAAAGGATGAGCGGCTGGCTGCCCGTCTCGACCCGCATCGTTGCAAAACCGCTGAGGGACATGGAGCCGGACGCGGGGATGTTTTCATCGGCCGTCACAGCCATACCAAGGACACCCGCCTCGGGATCGCCTAGCACCCGCAATTTCTGTCCCTCATAAATGTCCAGCCGCGCAAGGCGGGGATCAATCCCGCTGCCGCCTCCGCCGCCCCCGCCGCAGGCCGCAAGACCAGTCAGCAGACAGACGGCACATGCATAGTGTTTCATTGCAACCCCCTTTCCCGCGGCAATAGCAATGAAAACCAAATCTTTGGTTAAGCGCACTGTCCCGATTGCCCTTTCCAGCCCGAACGCATAAAGCGTCATGCATGACAAATCGCCCTGACCTTCCCCCTGAAATCGCCCGCCGCCGGACCTTTGCGATCATCTCGCACCCCGACGCGGGCAAGACGACACTGACGGAAAAGTTTCTCCTTTATGGTGGTGCCATCCAGATGGCGGGACAGGTGCGCGCCAAAGGCGAAGCACGGCGGACGCGGTCGGACTTTATGCAGATGGAAAAGGACCGGGGCATCTCTGTGTCCGCCTCGGCCATGTCGTTCGACTTTGAAAAGTACCGCTTCAATCTCGTTGACACACCCGGCCACTCGGACTTTTCCGAAGATACCTATCGCACGCTGACTGCGGTCGATGCCGCCGTGATGGTGATCGACGGAGCCAAGGGTGTTGAAAGCCAGACCCAGAAACTCTTTGAAGTCTGCCGTTTGCGCGACCTTCCCATCTTGACCTTTTGCAACAAAATGGACCGCGAAAGCCGCGATACATTCGATATTATTGACGAAATTCAAGAAAACCTTGCGATTGACGTCACACCGGCCTCATGGCCCATCGGTGTGGGGCGCGAATTCATCGGCTGCTATGATATTCTGCGCGACAAGCTGGAATTGATGGACCGCGCCGACCGCAACAAGGTTGCCGAAAGCATCCAGATTTCAGGTCTCGATGACCCCAAGCTGGCCGAGCACGTCCCTGCGCATCTGCTCGAAAAATTCCTTGAAGAGATCGAGATGGCAAAGGAACTCTTGCCACCGCTCGACCCAGAGGCCCTCTTGAATGGCTCAATGACTCCGATCTGGTTCGGCTCTGCCATGAATTCCTTCGGGGTCAAGGAATTGATGGACGGTCTGGCCACCTATGGGCCGGAGCCGCAAATCCAATCGGCCCAGCCCCGCAATATCGCGCCCGAGGAAACGAAGGTCGCGGGTTTCGTATTCAAGGTGCAGGCCAACATGGACCCCAAGCACCGCGACCGCGTGGCATTTGTACGCCTTGCATCCGGACATTTCGAACGCGGCATGAAACTGACGCATGTCCGCAGCAAAAAGCAGATGGCCATCACAAACCCTGTGCTGTTCCTCGCCGCTGACCGCGAACTGGCAGAAGAGGCATGGGCCGGTGATATCATCGGTATTCCCAACCACGGCCAGCTGCGCATTGGCGATACGCTGACCGAGGGCGAGGCGATCCGCGTCTCGGGTATCCCTTCTTTTGCGCCGGAACTTTTGCAAACCTGCCGCGCGGGCGATCCGATGAAGGCCAAGCACCTTGAAAAGGCCCTGATGCAGTTTGCCGAGGAAGGGGCCGCCAAAGTGTTCAAACCGACCTTCGGGTCGGGCTTTATCGTGGGCGTTGTGGGGGCGCTGCAATTCGAGGTGCTGGCCAGCCGGATCGAGCTCGAGTACGGGCTGCCCGTCCGGTTCGAGCCCTCACAATTCACCTCGGCCCGCTGGGTGGCAGGCGATCAGACAGCCGTGGACAAATTCGTCGCCGCCAACAAACAGCATATCGCGACGGACAATGACGGCGACACAGTCTATCTGACGCGCCTGCAATGGGACATTGACCGCGTCGGGCGTGATTACCCCGAAATCAACCTTACCGCGACAAAAGAGATGATGGTATAAGTTATAGGTTGTTTCTCGATTCTCCGTTCATTAACTAGATGTTAATGAATAGAGAGAGGACAATTTATGTTTTTAAACATCAAGTTATGCACATCAGCCGCACTGGTTGCCTTGATCGCTGGATGCGGTGGATCGGGCAGCGTGTCGCAAGCGAGTTACAGCGGCTTACAAAGCGAGCTGGACGGTCTCTTCGCCGAAGCCGGAGGTGCACCCCTATTCCTAACCGACGACTTACCGGTCGAAGGCACCTCAACCTATAACGGTGTCATTAGCCTTCTGGTCTATGAGGACGACCTGCAAGTGCTTGGCGATCTCGAAGTCGTTGCGGATTTCGAATTGGGAAATGAAAGCGTTACGGCGAGTGCTGATAGTTTCTCGGATAACACCGGTGATACCTATCAGGGGCGGTTAGAGATGCCTGATGGAGTGATCTTTTTCAATTCGGACCCAAGCGACGCTGGGTTTACGGGCGATTTCGGTGGCACGTTGACAAGTAATTCAACCGACGAGCAGATCGTTGTCGACACTCTCTTGATCGGTGACTTTTACGGATCGGACTATGAGTATGTCTATGGCGTATTGCGGGGCGAAATCACAACCTCGCAAGGCACCCTTCAGATAAACGATGGTATCGACCGTAACAATGTAGAAGTTAACAATGCCGATGGTGATGTTATCTTTATCGCCGAACGGTAGCACGCGGTTGATGCTGGCAACTGCGACGTGGTTGCATCCCTGCACGGAGCACTGAATACTGCGCCCCATCAGCAATGAAGGGGCGTTTTTCTTTGCACCAAACCAATGAAACATTCCCCGGCGGGATCGGCGGCCTGATCCCTCAATACCAAAAACGTCGTGCGCTTTTGACCGGTGCCGACCTCCCGCCTTTGGACGTTAATTTTGAAGCGCTGAAGGCCCTTCCTTTGCCGCCCCAAACCATGCCCCGTCCCGAGGGCCTGAGCCGTGTCGAGAAAAAGCGCCACATGCTGTTGGGCGAATTGCAGGGGCACTGTGAATTGGCCTTGCTGCACGGGCTTTTGGTGTCCCATCTGCGCAAACACACTTACCCTGCAGGCGCGCCTGCACTGTTCCGGCGGCTCTGGGCCGAGCAGGAGGCGTGGTTGCTCGCCACCCTGCCCACCCGTTGGCTGATTTCTGCCGTCATCACTTTTGCAGAGCACGGGGGGACCGAGGCGGACCGCAATCTGGCCGCGCGCATGAACATCCTGTTTTCGCTGATGAAAATCTATGAGGCCGAGCGTGCATTCTCCGGGCACCCGCCGCAAACGCCGTTCCGAACGCAAGATCGCAACAAATCCCCCCTGCCTATGGGAATGACGGACTTTTCGGTCCTGAAAGGTGATCTGGAGGCCCATCTGCTGGCCCCCCTCTGGCGCGACGCGGAACATGCACCAGCCACCGGTAGACTGACACGACATTTGCTCGATATCCTCAACAGTGATGATGGTACCGTCTTCCGCCGCTTTGCCCTAATGCGCGAAAAAGCCACGAAATCCCCTTGAACGCAGGCGGTTTGTGCGCTCAGCTTGACGGTAACGGGCATTTCCGCTATCGCATCTTCACGGCTCGCGAGGGCCTACGACGCGGGACGCTCGGAGAATTGCGTCCTTTCACAACATGCGGACCGAAACCGCATCTAAAGGACGTATATGACCAAGTTTTCTGATTTGAACCTTGCCCCCAAGGTTCTCAAAGCGATTGCCGAAACCGGCTATGACACCCCTACCCCTATTCAGGCCGGCGCGATTGCCCCCGCCCTAGAAGGCCGCGATGTCCTGGGCATTGCCCAGACCGGCACAGGCAAAACGGCCGCATTCACTCTGCCGATGATCACGCTTCTGGGCCGTGGACGTGCGCGCGCGCGGATGCCGCGCAGCCTCGTGCTGGCACCGACGCGGGAACTCGCCGCGCAAGTGGCCGAGAATTTCGACGCCTACGCCAAATATACGAAACTGTCGCGCGCCCTGCTGATTGGCGGCACAAGCTTCAAGGATCAGGACGCCATCATCGACAAGGGCGTCGATGTGCTGATCGCCACCCCTGGCCGCCTGCTCGACCACCTCGAGCGCGGCAAACTGATCCTGACAGACGTCAAGATCATGGTTGTGGATGAGGCTGACCGGATGCTCGACATGGGGTTCATCCCCGATATCGAGGAAATCTTCAAACGCACGCCCTTCACCCGCCAGACCCTGTTTTTCAGCGCGACAATGGCGCCCGAGATCGAGCGGATCACGAACACGTTCCTGTCAAACCCCGCAAAGATCGAAGTCGCCCGCGCGGCGACCACGAACGTCAACATCAAGCAAGGTGTTGTGATGTTCAAAGGGTCCTCCAAGCCCAAAGAACCCTCTGAAAAACGTGCCCTGCTGCGCAAGCTGATAGACGCCGAAGGCGAGGCCTGCACCAACGCGATCATTTTCTGCAACCGCAAGTCGGATGTTGATATTGTGGCGAAGTCGCTGAACAAACACGGCTATCAAGCGGCCCCGATCCACGGCGATCTGGACCAAAGCCACCGGACCAGGACGCTGGATAAATTCCGTGACAATGAGTTGCGGATTCTTGTGGCCTCTGATGTAGCCGCGCGCGGTCTGGATATTCCGGCCGTCACGCATGTCTTCAATTTCGACGTGCCCAGCCACGCCGAGGATTACGTCCACCGTATCGGGCGCACCGGTCGTGCGGGCCGCACCGGCACTGCGATCATGATCTGTATTCCACGCGACGAGAAGAACCTCGAAGACGTGGAGCGTCTGGTAAACCAGCCAATCCCGCGCCTGGACGTGCCCGGCGGCAAAGCAACGCCGACACCCGCACCAGCCGAGGCTGCCGGCGAGACGACCGAAGAAAAGCCCAAGCGGACGCGTAGCCGCCGCAAGCCGGAGCCAAAGACAGAGACCCCAAAGGCGCAAGAGCCCAAGGTCGTTGAAGCGAAAGAAGAGGCCGCGGCACATGAGCAAAAGCCACGCGAAGACCGTTCACGCGGCGGGCGCGGGCGCGGCAACGACCGCCGCGACACCGGCCCGAAAATCGTAGGCATGGGTGAGGATACGCCAGCGTTTATCGCGCTCAGCTTTGCCGAGCGGGCCAAGAACTAGCGCCACTTAGCCAGCCCTCTTGAAGCGGATGTTCCTTAAGCGAGAACATCCGCTTTTGTTTGGGCGACCTTACGCAGGACAGGCAATCTGAATACGGTTTTCAGACAACAGCCGGTCGCCGGCGGGTCTGATCGTCACCCCTTCCCGCTCATTTATGATCCGGTAACCCTGCGGGCAAAGGCGGGCCGCATAGTTGTTGCGTTGTTGGTAGTAGGCCTCTGCGCCAAGCGGATCAGCATAGCGCGTCATGCTGAACTCATAGACATCATTGGCACCCTGGCGTCCAATCAGATGGCTGGACGGGTCCGTCATCATACAGCCGGACAGTGTCACCGCCGCAACAAGCAGAGGAATGGATTTATGTTTCATTTTCACTCACCTCATAGGTTTTGCCCCATGAGGTGATGATGATCAAAGCAAGTCGTCAAAACTGTGGCGGTAGCGTGTTGGCACTGGCAGGTGTCGCTGCGCCAAAGTCCCATCAGTGGCGTCGCAAAATCACAGATTCGCAGTCGTGAGCTCCCGCCTACCCCAGCCGCGACACAATCACGGTCACCTCAGGCTTCTTGCCGATCTCGCCTTGTGCCGACCGCCTTGCAATCGTCTTGAGCTCTTTTTCCAACTTCACTTCGTCGCGCAAGGTCTTCGCGTCGGCACGGTTCACGAACTGGCTCAGGTCTTCTTCAACGACCTCGACCAAAGCAGCATTGTTCCGCCCTGTCTCGGCAAGCCCCATGATTTCGACCCAAGGGTCGCCCAATGGCTCGTCATTCTCGTCAATGATCAGCGTCACAATCATATGCCCGTTCATCGCCATGCGGATACGGTCGCGCACGATGCCGTCCATGGCACCCACTTGCACCGACCCGTCCAGATAGGTCCGGCCCGTGTCGATATATTCGGCCACAGTGGGTTGGTTGCCAGAGAGATCAATCATCATCCCGTTGACCGCCACGATTCCTGACAGTCCGCTTTCCGCACCCAGCTTCACATGTTCACGCAAATGACGGTGTTCGCCATGCATCGGGATCAAGGTCTGGGGTTTGGTGATCTGGTGCAAACGCAGCAGATCAGGGCGGTTGGCGTGGCCCGATACATGGTACTTGCCGCCTGCATCGTCAATCACGTCAACGCCCAGCTCGGACAGCTGGTTCATGATGCGGATCACGCCGCGTTCATTGCCGGGGATCGTTTTGGAGGAAAACAGGAACGTATCGCCGTCCTGCAGCTTGATCCCCATATAGTTGCCCTGCGCAAGCTGCGCGCTGGCCGCGCGGCGTTCGCCTTGGCTGCCGGTGACCAACAACATGACGTTGTTGCGTGGCATCTGCAGCGCGTCCTCGGGCGACACCACAGGCGGGAAACCCTTCAGAATGCCCACTTCGGTGGCGGCTTCGACCATACGCCGCATGGCACGGCCCAGCAGAACGACCGACCGGTCCGCCTTTTGCGCGGCAATCGCCAGCGTCTTCAATCGCGCGATGTTGGATGC
Source organism: Yoonia sp. R78084 (assembly GCF_044595625.1). Lineage (NCBI taxonomy): Bacteria > Pseudomonadati > Pseudomonadota > Alphaproteobacteria > Rhodobacterales > Paracoccaceae > Yoonia > Yoonia sp. R78084. Next base: position 1,049,396 of record NZ_CP138993.1, on the reverse strand, counting down.
AAAGGTGGTTGCCACAACCATGCCCTGCGCCTCTTTCATCATCTCGGAAATCGCGTGGCCGATCGAGGCCTCGGACCGGCCCGGATCACGCGAGAACACGTTGGTACTGTCACAGATCAGCGCCTTCACGCCATCCTTTGACACCTCTTCCCACAGCGCCTCGTTCCACGGATCGCCGACCACAGGGGTTTCGTCGATCTTGAAGTCACCCGAATGCAGAACGCGGCCTTCTGGCGTATCAATCAATAGACCCGCGCTTTCAGGGATCGAGTGGCTGATCGGCAGGTATGACACAGTGAGCGGCCCACATTTGATCATCTCGGGGTAGACCCCCACGACCCTGACCACGTTTTCAGGATGCCCGTGTTCTTCAAGCTTGCGCCGCGCGATATTGGCGGTGAAGGGGCGCGCATAGACCGGTGCGCCCAATTGCTCCCAATAGTGGCCAATCGCGCCGACGTGGTCTTCATGCGCGTGGGTGATAAAGATCGCCTCGATCTGCCCCTTGCGCTCTTTCAGCCAGGAAATATCCGGCAGGATCAGATCCACCCCGGGTGTGCCGTCCATATCGGGAAAGGTCACGCCCAGATCGACAACGATCAGCCGCTCCTTGCCTGCAGGCCCATAGCCATAGACATAGGCGTTCATGCCGATTTCACCGGCACCTCCGAGGGGTAGATAGATCAGGCGGTCGCTCATGCGTTGTCCTTGTTATATTTGTGGATGACGGTCAGGCCGTGCATCGTCAGATCGTCTTCGAACGCGTCAAATAGGGCTTCTGCCTGTTGGAACAATGGGGCGAGCCCCCCCGTGGCGATGACTTGCATCGGCACGTCACGTTCTGCTTTGATCCGCGCGCATATCTCACGCACAAGCCCGATGTAACCCCAAAAGACACCGGATTGCATACAGGCCACAGTATTGGTCCCTATGACACGTTGCGGCTGGGTAATGTCTACATGCGGCAGAGCCGCGGCGGCATTATGCAGCGCCTCTAGCGACAGGTTGACCCCCGGTGCAATCACACCTCCTACATAGGCGCCGTCCTCCGCCACAACATCAAAGGTGGTCGCCGTGCCGAAATCCACCACGATCAGGTTGCCACCGTGCCTGTCAAAGGCACCGGCGGCATTGACCAAGCGGTCCGGTCCGACTTGGGTGCCTGCATCAACGCGCGGTGCTGTGGGCAAAAGGCAATCGGGCTTGCCGACCACCAGCGGGCGGCAATTATAATAGCGGTCTGCAAAGACCCGGAGATTGAACACCACACGCGGCACGGTCGAGCTGACGATCACTTCATCAATCATCACGTCGACATTCTGGAACCGCATTAGGGTGGACAGCCAGACATAGTATTGATCCGCCGTGCGCTGCCATTCGGTGCTGGTGCGCCATGTCGCGATAAACTTTTCCCCGTCCCAGATGGAAAACACAGTATTTGTATTGCCGCAGTCGATGGCCAAGAGCATGGGGCCGCCTCCCTTATGAAAAGAATATATCGGCCGCCGGGATCGCACGCGGCCCGGTACCTGTGATCAGCACCAGATTGCCGTCACGGTCGATACTGTCAAAGATACCTGTCACATCCTCGCGACCAGTCCGCGCAGTGATGACCTCGCCCAGACGCGCGGCTTTGGACAGCCACTCATCGCGGATACGGTCGAAACCGAGGCGCATCAGCTTGGCTTCCTGCGTGGCATACGCATCGGCAAGGGTCGCAAGGAAATCCTGCGGGGACACCAAATCTCCGCCAGCCTCCGCAAGGCTGGTGGGCGCAAAGGCAGCCCCCTCTATCCCTTCTGGCGTATGTTTGAGGTTCACCCCGATCCCGATCGACAACCAGTTTACGAAAGGACCGCTTCCCGAACTTTCCAGCAGGATCCCCGCCACCTTGCCCCCTGACAAAAGCACATCATTGGGCCATTTGAGCGCAAGCTTGTCGGCAGATACGTAAATCGAAAGCGCCTGATAAAGCGCGTTTGCCGCCAGAAAAGACCGTTTCGCGGCCTCTGCCGGTGTCGCCTCGGGCCGGAAAATCAATGTCGCGTTCAGGTTGCCTTCCGGCACGATCCACGCTCGGCCCCGCCGCCCCCGCGCTGCGGTTTGATGCTTGGCCATGATCCATGTCGGGCGGGTGATATCGGGGGCCCGTCGCGCTGCCTCGGTCATCGTGCTGTCCACAGTGTCCAGCACGACGCAGGCGTACCCCTCGGGCCAGGGCCCGTGTCCGGTGCCCTTAGTTGACAAGCGTCGCCGCGGCAGCCGCCGCGATCGGCTCGATGCCGAAAAGGTTGACGACACCGATCAGCATGACCGCCGCAGATCCCATCAGAAAGCCCCAGAGAACAGGGTTGATCTTGCCGTCCAGCGCCTCGCCCTCTTCACCGAAGTACATGAAGTACACGATGCGCAGATAGTAAAAGGCACCGATTACGGAGGCGATCACACCGGCCACAGCCAACCATGCCAACCCGCCATCGTAAGCCGCGCGCAACACGTAGAACTTGCCAAAGAAACCGACCATGGGCGGCACGCCCGCAAGGCTGAAGAGCAGGACTAGCATCGCAAGCGCGCGCAGTGGCTGACGCTTGGAATACATCTTGAGGCTATCAATGCTCGTGACGGGCCGCCCGTCACGTTCCATCGATAGAATGAACGCGAAGGTGCCGATATTCATCGTCACATAGATGGCCATGTAGATCAGCATGGCCTGCACACCAAAGGCAGTGCCCGCAGCCAGCCCCATCAGCGCAAAGCCCATATGCGCGATCGAGGAATAGGCCATCAGGCGTTTGATGTCTTTCTGGCCAATCGCGGCAATCGCACCAAGGAACATGGAAACTACAGCCAGGAACGCCACGATCTGCTGCCAGTCACCCACGATCCCGCCGAATGCGTCATGCACAACGCGCGCGAACAGCGCCATAGCGGCAACTTTGGGCGCGGTTGCGAAGAACGCCGTGACCGGTGTGGGCGAGCCCTCATAAACATCAGGTGTCCACATGTGGAAGGGTGCGGCCGAGACCTTGAACGCAAAGCCCGCAATCAGGAATACCAGACCGAAGAGCAGACCCAGAGATGGCTCATCCGCTGTCGCTTCGATGATGCCCGCAAAGAGCGTGGTACCTGCGAAACCGTATGTCAGCGATGCACCGTAAAGCAACAAACCGGAAGACAGCGCACCCAGCACAAAGTACTTCAGCCCTGCCTCAGTCGATTTCACGCTATCGCGCCGCAGCGATGCGACCACGTAAAGCGCCAGTGACTGCAATTCGAGGCCCATATAGAGCGCCATCAGATCGCCTGCGCTGACCATGACCATCATACCCACGACAGCCAAAGCGACGAGCACCGGATACTCGAACCGCAACAGGCCGCGACGCTGCATATAGCTTTCGGACATCAAGAGCACAGCGGCAGCGGACAGCAGGATCACCACCTTGGCAAACCGCGCAAAGCCGTCATCCACGAACATACCGCCAAAGGCAATGTTCGTGCCCTGCCCGTTGATCCCGATCCAGACCGCCAGCAGCACAAACAGACCCGAAGTGGCCCATGTCAGAAGCGGCGCCATGCCGTCTTTGGTGGTATAAACCGCCGCCAGCAATGCGCCCATGGCGTAAACCGCCAGCACAAGTTCGGGCATCAGGATTTGGATATCAGCACCAATCATAACGGGCTTTCCTTAATTCGAAGCAAACTGCGTTGCGGCCTCAAAGGTCGCAAGCGCGGTGTCATAGTTATCAACCAGCGCCGCAACGCTTGGGCCGATCATGTCAAGAACGAGAGCGGGATAAACACCCAAAAGCAGGGTCATCACCACCAGCGGCGCAAAGATCGCGCGTTCGCGTGTGGTCATGTCAGAGATGGTTTTCAGGCTCTCTTTGATCAGGTCCCCCATCACGACACGGCGGTACAGCCACAGCGCATAAGCGGCAGAGAGGATCACACCCGAGGTCGCAAAGACCGCGATCCATGTGTTGACCTGGAAAATACCCATCAAAGTCAGGAATTCACCAACAAAACCCGATGTCCCCGGCAGACCCACGTTCGCCATGGTGAAGAACATGAAGATCAGCGCATAGGCCGGCATCCGGTTCACCAGACCGCCATAGGCGTCAATCTCGCGGGTGTGCATCCGGTCGTAAATCACGCCGACGCAAAGGAACAGAGCGCCCGAGATAAAGCCGTGGCTGATCATCTGGAAAATCGCGCCGTCAATCCCCTGTTGGTTCACCGCAAAGATACCCATGGTCACGTAACCCATGTGGGCGACCGATGAATAGGCAATCAGCTTCTTCATATCTTCCTGCACCAGTGCGACCAGCGAGGTATAGACAATCGCAATCGCCGACAGCCAAAGCACAAGCGGCCCCATCACCTCGGATCCCACAGGGAACATCGGCAGGCTGAAACGCAGGAACCCGTAGCCACCCATCTTCAACAGGATCGCGGCAAGTACGACAGAACCCGCTGTCGGGGCCTGCACGTGTGCATCAGGCAACCATGTATGCACGGGCCACATCGGCATCTTGACCGCAAAGCTGGCAAAGAAGGCCAACCACAGCAGCGTCTGCATCCCGCCCACGATCTGGACACCCAAAACGTTGAAATTCTCGGTCCCGAAGCTGTGGGTCATCAGTGTCGGGATATCGGTGGTGCCTGCGTCGGCAAACATCGCCACCATCGCGACCAGCATCAGCACAGAGCCAAGGAAGGTATAAAGGAAGAACTTGAACGACGCATAAATCCGGTTCTTGCCACCCCAGATGCCGATGATCAGGAACATCGGGATCAGGCCTGCCTCGAAGAACAGGTAGAACAGCACCAGATCAAGCGCGAGGAACACACCCAGCATCAGCGTTTCCAGCACTAGGAAGGCGATCATATATTCCTTGACGCGGGTTTCGACGTTCCAGCAGGCCGCAATCACCAGCGGCATCAGGAATGTGGTCAGCATGACAAAGAGGATCGAAATCCCGTCGACACCCATTTTGTACTGCAGCCCCAAGAGCCAATCACGTGTTTCCACCATCTGGAAGCCGGTATTGTTGGGGTCAAAGTTCGTCAGAATGAACAGCGAGCAAATGAACGTCACCACGGTCGTGACCAGCGCCACCCATTTGGCATTGCGCTGCGCGTCCGCATCGTCACCGCGCAGGAAGAGCGCCAGAATGACAGCCCCCAGAAGCGGCAGGAACGTTGTGAGAGAAAGAATATTGCCCATTAGTTCGCTCCCCCAAAGAGCGTCATCCAAGTGAGGAGCACTGCAATGCCAAGCACCATCGCAAATACGTAGCTAAAGATATAACCGGACTGCGCGCGGCCAGCCAGACGGGTGAAGAAAGGAATGATCCCCATCGCAATCCCGTTGATCCCGCCATCAATCGTGTCGGTGTCACCGCGCTTCCAGAACAGACGCCCCAAAGCCAGCGCGGGCTTGATAAAGATGAAATTGTAGATTTCGTCAAAGTACCATTTGTTCAGCAAGAACTGATACAAGGGCGCCTGCTGTGCGGCCAGTTTGGCCGGCCAATCCGGACGGCGGATATACATCTGATAAGCCAGAGCAAGACCTGCCAACATCGCCACAAATGGTGCCAGCTTGACCCAGACAGGCACCTCATGCGCGTCGTTCAGCACATGGTTATCGGGGCTGTTGTGAATGGCCCCCTCACCCGGTGCGCCAACAAGATTGTAATGGGCCTTGGCGTAGTCGCCCTCTTCTGCCGCATGATCATCGGTAGCACCGTGATCGCCCTCATCGCTATGCTCTGAGGCTTCGGCATATGGCACGCCAAAGAATTTGCCGACCTTGTCGTTGGAACTGAAGAATGATCCGTACCAGACCATGCCCGAAAAGATCGCCCCCAATGCCAGCACATAAAGTGGCACCAGCATGATGGTCGGGCTTTCATGGGCGTGATCATGGGTATGCGCATCGCCGCGTGGCGTGCCGTAGAATGTCATGAACATCAAACGCCAGCTATAAAAACTTGTCATCAGCGCGGCCACAACCAGCATCCAGAAGGCATAGCCGCCATTGGTGCCTGCATAGGCGCTCTCAATAATCGCGTCCTTGGACACGAAGCCCGCAAAGCCAACAGGGAAGCCCACGTACAGCAACGGAATACCAACACCCGTGATTGCCAAAGTCCCGATCATCATCATCCAGAACGTCTTGGGGATCTTGTGACGCAAGCCGCCATAGTTCCGCATGTCCTGCTCGTGGTGCATCGCGTGAATGACGGACCCTGCTCCAAGGAACAACATCGCCTTAAAGAACGCATGTGTCAGCAGGTGGAACATGGCGACCGAATAGACGCCAAGGCCAGCGGCCACGAACATATAGCCCAACTGGGAACAGGTCGAATAAGCAATGACCCGTTTGATATCGTTCTGCACCAGACCCACGGTCGCCGCGAAAAACGCGGTTGTTGCGCCCAGAAACACAATAAAGCTGGTTGCTGTGGGTGCGTATTCCATCAGCGGCGACATACGGCAGACGAGGAACACGCCGGCGGTCACCATGGTGGCTGCGTGGATCAGGGCAGACACAGGAGTCGGGCCTTCCATCGCGTCGGGCAGCCATGTGTGCAGGAACAGCTGCGCCGATTTGCCCATCGCACCGATGAACAACAGGAACGCGATCAGGTTCAGCGTATTCCAGTCACGCCACATGAAGGTGATCGTGTGGTCCTGCAAATCCGGGATCGCGGCGAAAATATCGTCAAACTTGATGCTGTCGGTCACCAGATAAAGTGCAAAGATACCCAAGGCGAAACCGAAGTCACCCACACGGTTCACGACAAACGCCTTGATCGCGGCTGCATTCGCGGTGGGCTTTTTATAGTAGAAACCGATCAGAAGGTAGGACGCGACACCCACGCCTTCCCAGCCAAAGAACATCTGCACAAGGTTATCCGCTGTCACCAGCATCAACATCGCGAACGTAAAGAACGACAGGTATGCAAAGAAACGCGGACGATAGCTCTCGCCTTCTTTGAAGTTGTCGTCATGGGCCATGTAGCCGAAGGAATAAAGATGCACGAGCGCGGACACCGTGGTGATCACGATCAGCATGATCGCGGTCAGACGGTCCATCTTGATCGCCCAATCGGTCGAGAGCGTGCCACTTTCGATCCAGCGCAACAGGTTGACGGTATAGCTACCGTTCACATGTGCCGAGGCATCGAACGTCAGGAAAACAACCCAAGACAGGAAGGCCGAGAGGAACAACATGCTGGTCGCTGTCCACTGCGCGGCCTTTTCACCGATGAATTTCCAGCCAAAGCCGCAAAGCAACGCACCGACCAGAGGCGCAAAAAGAATGATGGTTTCCATTGGTCTTAACCCTTCATCACGTTGACGTCTTCAACGTCGATGGTCCCGCGGTTGCGGAAGAAACAAACAAGGATCGCAAGGCCGATCGCGGCCTCGGCGGCGGCAACTGTCAGAACGAACAGGGTGAAGACCTGACCGACCAGATCGCCCAGATAGCTGGAGAAGGCGACAAGGTTGATGTTCACCGCCAGCAGCATCAATTCGATGCTCATCAGCAGGATGATCACGTTCTTGCGGTTCAAAAACAACCCGAAGATGCCAATGACAAACAGGGCGGCCGCCACCGTGAGATAATGTTCAAGTCCGATCATACGCATCTTCCTTCATAGGGCATGGGCCCCGGTCTTTATTCGCAGTCCCGGACCTGATCCGGGACCTCATGTTGTCGTCCGGCCGCGGGCTTATCCCGCCAGCACAAATTCTTTCTTATCGCCACGCAGCTCCGGATAGGCCGCTGCACAGGCGCATGTTTCTGTTGTCTCGGTCGTGATCGCCAGATCACGGGTCATAAAAGCAAGGTCCGCCGCGATCCGTTCAAAGGTCGCAAAAACCCGCGATCCGGATTGATGGCGCTCAAGCACTTCGCGGACATCATCGGTGCGATCAAACGCGCTCTCGGGTCCCATGTTTTCTTCGGCGGCGCGGAAAGACAGCGTTTCACCCGTCGCACATTCCACCAAAGCATACCCTTTGTAGGATCCTTCTTGCGTCCACCAATGTGTCCACATCACACGGCCCTCACCCAGATCGCGGTGGCCATATTCGCCGCCGTGGCTGATATGCGTGATCCGCCGACACTCTGTCAGCGTCAGCGCGCTGGCAGTCGTTGCGAAAAGCAACATGGCCGTGGATATGATGGCGAGTTTCCGCATATCTGCTTACAGACCCTGCCCCGGCTTGACGTCTTTCAGTTCCATCGCCTTGGCCGGATCACGGTACATCTGTGCAAGGATGTTCTGGCGCTTGATGTCGACACGGTGGCGCAGCGTCAGCACAATCGCCCCGATCATCGCCACAAGCAGGATCAGGCCCGAAAGCTGGAACAGCAAAATGTATTTGTCATAGATCAGCAGACCCAGCGCACGGGTGTTGTCCAGATCACCCGCAGGTGCCGCAATGCGGCCTTCAACACCATCAGCAAAGCCCCAAACACCCAGCGCCAGCGCCAGTTGCATCAGGATCACCACGCCGATCAACAGCGCCAAAGGCAGGTATTTCGTCATTTCCGCCTTCAGTTCGGCGAAATCAATGTCGAGCATCATCACAACGAAAAGGAACAACACCGCAACAGCGCCCACGTAAACGATAATCAGCAACATCGCCACGAATTCCGCGCCCAAGGTCACGAACAGCCCCGCAGAGGACAGGAACGCAAGGATCAGCCACAGGACCGAGTGGACCGGATTGCGGCTCACCACGGTCATCAGACCACCGGCAACGGTCGTCACGGCAAAGAGGTAAAATATGAACGCGAAGACGGTCATGCGCTTTCGTCCTTTTCTAAGACTTCGGTTGCCAGTTCCATTGCTTTGGTCATGGCCGGTACGCCTGCGAACATGCCCATCTGGGCGATCACTTCGGCGATTTCCTGTTTCGTGGCGCCTGCTTCAACCAGATGGCGGACGGTCAGCCGGATCTGTGCCTCGGCCTGCGCGCCCAGCACGGTCAGCCCCGCAAGTGTCAGCATCAGCCGTGTTTTCGCGTCCAGCCCATCAGGGTTGATCCCCTTGCCAAAGAACATCTCCATGGTTTCCTTGGGCATGGTGGGCCAAAGGTTTTCGAACCCTTTGGGCGTGAAGGACTCCAGCGCCGGATTCATGGCTTTCGCCCAGTCCTGGCCCATCTTCATCATGGCGTCAAAGGGGTTCTGTTCGGTCATCTGTACGGCGCGTCCAGTTCGAGGTTGCGTGCAATCTCGGATTCCCAACGGTCGCCGTTCTCAAGCAGTTTGGCTTTGTCGTAGTAGAGCTCTTCGCGTGTCTCGGTGCTGAATTCGAAATTCGGACCTTCCACGATGGCATCCACAGGACAGGCTTCCTGACAGAAACCGCAATAGATGCATTTGGTCATGTCAATGTCATAGCGCGTGGTCCGGCGGCTGCCGTCATCGCGTGGTTCGGCGTCAATCGTGATCGCCTGCGCAGGGCAAACGGCCTCGCAGAGTTTACATGCAATGCAGCGTTCTTCGCCGTTGGGATAGCGGCGCAGCGCGTGTTCACCACGGAAACGGGGCGACAACGGCCCCTTTTCGTGCGGATAGTTCAGCGTGGCCTTGGGCGAGAAGAAGTACTTCATCCCCAGCTTGAAGCCGACCCAGAAATCCTGAAGCAGGAAGTATTTCGCGGCGCGGGTATAATCCATTTGCGTCATTTTATGCTCCCATAGCCCAGCGTGCCCAAAAGCCGCCGAGTACTTCGAATTTTGCAAGGAACGACACCAGCACGACCCAACCCAGCGACAGTGGCAGGAAGACCTTCCAGCCAATGCGCATCAGTTGGTCATAGCGGTAGCGCGGGGTGATGGCCTTGACCATCGCGAACATGAAGAAACACATCGCCATCTTGAGCACCATCCAGAAGATGCCATCCGGCAGGAACGGTACAGGGGACAGCCAGCCCCCGAAGAAGAGCAAAGAGATCAGCGCACACATCAGCACGACCGCCATCAATTCACCGATCATGAACAGCAGGAACGGGGTGGAGGAGTATTCCACCTGATAGCCCGCCACGAGTTCGGATTCCGCCTCGGGCAGGTCGAACGGCGGGCGGTTTGTTTCGGCCAAGGCGCTGATAAAGAACAAAAATAGCATCGGGAAATGCGCGACCCAGAACCAGTTGAACAGGCCTGCATTGCCGTCTTGCGCCGCAACGATATCGCCAAAGTTCATGGAACCCGCCGAGATGATCACGCCCACGATGATCAGACCGATGGACACCTCATAAGAAATCATCTGTGCGGCAGAGCGCAGTGAACCAAGGAACGGGTATTTCGAGTTGGACGCCCAGCCACCCATAATGACGCCGTAGACCTCCAAAGAGCCGATGGCGAAGATATAGAGGATCGCCACGTTGATATCCGCGAGCACCCAACCGTCATTGAAAGGAATCACGGACCAGGCGATGACTGACAAAACAAAGGCAATCAGCGGGGCAAGGAAGAAAACGAATTTATCCGCGCCGGCAGGGACCACGATTTCCTTGACGATGTATTTCAGAAAGTCGGCAAAGGACTGCAACAGACCGAAAGGACCTACAATGTTCGGCCCCTTGCGCATCTGGACGGCAGCCCAGACCTTACGGTCGGCATACATCAGAAACGCAAGTGCAACCAGAAGCGGCACAAGCACCAGCAGGCATTGCCCCAAGATCACAAGGACGATGCCAAGGTTGGTGTTGGTAAAGAATTCAACCATTGTCGTCGTCCTTATTCTGCGGCCAGTGGCGCAGATTTCCGTGCCTTCGCGTTCGCACTCAGCTCTGCCATCAGTGTTGATGCGCGGGCAATCGGGTTTGTCAGATAGAAATCGGTCACCGCATTGCGGAAGTCAGCCGATCCTGGTTTCTTGACGGGCAGAGCCGACCATTCATTCTCTGCCACTTCATCAATCTCACCCAAATGCGGATGCGCCGCCACAATCGCCTGACGCAGTTGCGCCATGCTGTCGAATGGCAAGGTGGCTTCCAATTCTGCGGACAACGCCCGCAGGATCGCCCAGTTTTCCTTGGCCTGCCCCGGTGGGAAGCTGGCACGCAGTGCCAGTTGCGGGCGGCCTTCGGTGTTGACGAACAACCCGTTTTCTTCGGTATAGGCCGCAGAAGGAAGAATGATATCAGCGCGATGCGCACCACGGTCGCCGTGCGATCCTTGGTAGATCACGAAGGCACCGGGTTTGACCTCAACTTCGTCCGCACCAAGGTTATAAATCACTTCGGCGCCCTCAAGTGCGGCCTCAAGCCCGCCTTCGGTTGCGGCACCCACATCCATGGCACCCACGCGGCCAGCCGCAGTGTGCAGGATCATCAACTTGCCACCCATGGCATCAGCGGCTTTCATCGCCTGACTCAAGACAGCTTCGCCATCAGCCTCGTTCAAGGCACCCTGGCCGACAATCACGATGCTGCTTTTACCTTTCTTGTCGCTGTGATCGGCGGCAGCAAAAACAACCAGATCATCACGCCCTGCACCAATCTGTTCCACATCAAAGGTCAGGTCATCGTTCGCACCGATCCGTGCGACATGCGCCCCACGTGACCATGCCTTGCGGATACGCGCATTCAATACCGGCGCTTCCTCGCGCGGGTTCGTGCCGATCAGCAGGATCATGTCGGCATCATCAATGTCTTCGATCACGGCAGTGCCGACATAACCAGAGCGGTTGCCAATAGGCAGTTTCGCACCATCCGTGCGGCACTCGACGCTGCCACCCTGCCCTTCGATCAATTGCTTGAGCGCGAAAGCAGCTTCAACAGGCGCCAGATCACCCACAAGACCCGCGACTTTCTTGCCTTTCATCGCGGCGGCCGCAGCGGCAAGCGCCTCAGGCCAGCTAGCTTTGCGCAGCTTGCCGTTTTCACGGATGTAAGGCGTATCCAGACGCTGGCGGCGCAGACCGTCCCAGACAAAACGGGTCTTGTCGGAAATCCACTCTTCATTCACGCCGTCATGGTTGCGCGGCAGGAAACGCATCACTTCGCGCCCTTTGGTATCCACACGGATGTTGGACCCAAGCGCATCCATCACGTCGATTGATTCTGTTTTGGTCAGTTCCCACGGACGGGCGGTAAAGGCGTAGGGCTTAGAGACCAGCGCACCCACGGGGCATAGATCAATGATGTTGCCCTGCATATTCGAATCGAGCGTTTCGCCCAGATAGGACGTAATCTCGGCATCCTCACCGCGCCCTGTCTGGCCCATCTGGTGAATACCGGCGACCTCGGTCGTAAAACGCACACAGCGGGTGCAGGAGATACAACGGGTCATATGGGTTTCGACCAACGGACCCAGATCAAGATCCTCTGTCGCGCGCTTGGGCTCGCGGAAACGGCTGAAATCGACGCCATAAGCCATCGCCTGGTCTTGCAGGTCACATTCACCGCCCTGATCGCAAATCGGGCAATCCAGCGGGTGGTTGATCAGCAAAAACTCCATCACGCCTTCACGGGCCTTTTTGACCATAGGCGAGTTTGTTTTCACAACAGGCGGCTGGCCTTCCGGTCCAGGGCGCAAATCCTTGACCTGCATCGCGCAAGAGGCGGCAGGTTTTGGCGGGCCGCCCACAACCTCGACCAGACACATGCGGCAGTTACCCGCAATGGAAAGCCGCTCATGATAGCAGAAACGCGGGATTTCGATCCCCGCCTCTTCACAGGCCTGTATCAGGGTCATGGCCCCGTCAACTTCGACCTCATTTCCATCAATGATGACTTTGCGCAGATCAGACATGGCGTGTCCTATGTGTTCCCTCATGCGCCTTAGGCCGCAAGGGACCTAGCGCGTTGTCACGCGTTCTAACGCGACAGGCCACGCGATGCCAGTCAGATTGACAAAAAAACGATCACTTTTCGCACTTGCAGCAAAGTCTTAGCGCAAGAGCCAGCCAACGCGCGTATTTGCGGCGATTTGGGCGCGACCTACGGTGCAATAGCTGTCAGGATCATCCGCAACGACCCCAAGGCGGGCCAATTGTGCACGCGCAATGCCCTCAAGCCGGTCTTTTTCTGCGTCGTCATTGATGTAGGCATCAATCTCTTCATCAGAAAAGCCAAGGCTGCTGGCATGGCTGCGCAGGGATTGCAGATACCCATACCCGCGAAACAGGCGCGCACGAATGCTGTCGCATTGCTCGGAAATCTCATAGGCCATGCCGACAGCGATAATGCCGTCGCGTACATGTGCCACATCTTTCAGCGCGGTCTGTGCAGACGCATGACCCGCAGACATAACCGTCGCGACAGCCATGACGGCACCAAGGGCAAAGTGTTTCATTCTCGATCTCCTCTGCGACACCCGACGCGTCACATTGCTCGCAGTACAGATCATCTTTCGGGCGGCGTTATTCAATATCAGGGCTTTGACATCGGTATATTCATGCCGAATAGAGAAAACAGAGTGAGTTAAGTCACTGACATCATGTGTTTTTACCTTGACTTGTTCATAGCCGATCCTTGGCACGCAACCAATCCCAGCCAAAAGCCTCTTCGCTATCGCCATGCGTCTGCCGATGCTGCAGCTTGGCCATCGCTTCGTCGAGCGTCGGTTGCGTCCCTTCCGGCACCCACCACATCACAAAATGCATCTGTACCAGCGTTTCGAACCATTCTTTGCTGCGATTCATGAATCTGGCGTGCAAGGTATCAAAGACATAGGTCCGCAATTGTGCGGGCGTTTCCCAAACCGACAGATTGGCTACAAACTGCGGATCACCGTCCAAATGCGCCTCGGTGTTGCCCTTGCCGGGCTCGCCCGAACCTTCCATCATCCACACAAACCCCGGCATGCGCTTGCCCAGTCCGTTAATCAGATCAAGGTTGTTCATAAACTCGGCCACGCGCGGATCATCCGTGGGGGCAATCAGGCGACCTATGTTCAACTCGGCAAGGTGCATCTGCTGGTCCTTTCTGGGCGGGTGGGTTGAAACCCACCTTACATTACCGCCGCCGTTGCCGTGCCGGCGCAATACCTGCGATCCCCTTGCGCAAAAACGCCAGTGTCAGGATCACCCCGATAAGCGCCAAAGCACCTGCCGCCGCATAGGCCCAAACGGGCGCTATGTCAGCCCGCACAGCTGTAACAGTAAACCACGCGGGCAAAAAGCAAACGCCAGACGTGACAAGGGCCGCGCCAAAGCTCGCGGCCCCGTCAAGAATATTCTGAAACGCCATAAGGGTTTAGGCGGGGATCAGCAGCGCGCTGATGGCCGAGCCTTCAAGCACCTCGGCGTCCCCTGCGGCGCAAAGATCGTCGGATGTGATATCCACGCCGTGCTTGACCTGAAAGCTGCGCTGGCTGACGTCGGTTTCAAGTTCGATACCGGCGCGCTGGCTGTTTGCGGACAAAGACCCGCGGCCAACCTCGTTGCGTGCTTCGTTCAAAGAGGAATCCAACGCCGCATCATAGCTGTAACGCGCGCAGTTCTGCGCAATACGGTTGGCCAGCGTCAGGCTCGCGTAGTACTGCGGCGTCGACATATTGAACAATTTCTGCACAGCCGGATCATCAAATGACCGCGCCCCGCCGGTTGTACAAGCGGCCAGTGCCAAAGCCGCGCCAAGCATCAATCCACGTGTCATCATTCTGCTGCCATCCCCGCCAAACGTTTGCCTTTGATCCGGTCCTCGATTTCGTCCCGGAAGTTCTTGATCAAGCCCTGGATCGGCCATGCAGCCGCATCCCCCAGCGCGCAAATCGTATGGCCTTCGACCTGTTTTGTCACGTCGAGCAACATATCAATCTCTTCCACGCTGGCGTTGCCTTCGACAAGACGCGCCATCACGCGCATCATCCAGCCGGTGCCTTCGCGGCACGGCGTACACTGGCCACAGCTTTCGTGCTTGTAAAACTTGGACAAACGCCAAATCGCCTTGATCATATCGGTCGAGTTATCCATCACGATCACAGCAGCCGTGCCAAGGGAGGATCCCTTTTCCTTCAGCGCATCAAAATCCATGACAGCGTCGCGCATGTTCTCGCCGCGCACACATGGCACGGATGAGCCGCCCGGAATAACCGCTTTGAGGTTATCCCAGCCGCCGCGAATACCGCCGCAATGCTTTTCAATGAGCTCTTCAAAGGAAATCGACATTTCCTCTTCAACAACGCAGGGGTTGTTCACATGGCCCGAAATCGCAAACAGCTTGGTGCCTGCGTTATTCGGGCGGCCCATGCTGGCAAACCAGCCACCACCACGGCGCAGGATCGTCGGCACAACGGCAATGGATTCCACGTTATTCACCGTGGTCGGACAGCCATAAAGACCCGCACCCGCAGGGAACGGCGGCTTCATGCGCGGCATGCCCTTTTTGCCTTCAAGGCTTTCCAAAAGCGCCGTTTCTTCGCCGCAGATATAGGCACCGGCACCGTGGGTCAGGTAAATATCGAAATCCCAGCCGGATTTGGCAGCATTCTTGCCCACCAGCCCGGCGGCGTAGCATTCGTCAATCGCGGCCTGCAGCGCCTCTTTTTCGCGGATGTATTCGCCACGGATGTAGATATAGCAAGCATTCGCGTTCATCGCGAAAGACGCAATCAAGCACCCCTCAACCAGCGTATGCGGGTCGTGGCGCATGATTTCGCGGTCCTTGCATGTACCGGGCTCGGATTCGTCGGCGTTCACCACCAGATAGGCCGGACGACCGTCACTCTCCTTGGGCATGAAAGACCATTTCAAACCCGTTGGAAAACCCGCTCCGCCCCGGCCACGCAGACCCGAGGCTTTCATTTCATTGATGATCCAGTCACGGCCCTTCTTGATGATGTCGGCAGTACCATCCCAATGGCCCCGCGCCTGCGCACCTTTCAAAGTGCGGTCATGCATCCCGTAAAGGTTCGTGAAAATCCGGTTCTCATCTTTGAGCATCAGCTATCGCCCTTGTCTTTTTGGCGCGCACGCCAGAGTTGGTAGGTCTGCCACAGGGCAAACCCGAAACCGGCGAGCGCTGCAAGGTCAAAAAGGGCCCGCAAACGGTTCGGCCAGTCATATTCGGCGCCAATCAGATTGGCCAACACCCAGAAAACACCTGTCCCCGCCACAATCAACGCGACGCGTTGTCCCGCGCGGCTCTCAGAGGTGTTTCCGTGTTGGGCCATTCGTCTGTCGTTGCCTTAGTAAACGCCACCCTTGTCAACCTTCTTGGAGAATTCTGTTTCTCCACCGGCAGCAAGAGTCTTTGCCTGTTCGACCCAGTTATCACGGGTCGCACGGCCTTTGAAACCTTCCAGATTGTCATCAATCCAGGCCTGTTCTTTGGGGCCCCATGTTGCGATCTGGTCAAAGTGGAAAATGCCCATGCCATGCAGGGTTTTCTCGAGCTTCGGACCAACGCCTTTGATCTGTTTGAGATCATCCGGGCCGCCATCACGTGCTGCACTCAGGAACTCTGGCGCGTCATCAGCCGTGGATGCAGGTGCCTCAGCAACAGGCGCAGCAGCAGGCGCGGCTGGCTTCGGTGCAGGTGCGGCGGCAGCAGCAGCAGGTTCTGGCGCAGCAACAGGGGCCGCCTTTGCAACAGGGGCTTCAACCTGGTTGGGGCCAGGTGCAGGTTCGCGCCACCCCAACGCCAGCGCGATCGCGGCAATCACACCAACGATACCACCTATAAAGGCCGAACCAAACAGTCCGTAATCGTAAAGAACAAATGCAACGCCTGCTGCAATAATGGCAAACAAAGCAGCTACGGCAATAATGCCCTGACTGATCGGTGCAGTATCTTTCATGGTCTTCTCTCTCCCTCAGGTGGCCGGTGTGGCGGCCTTGCAGATAAAACGCCAACCGCCTGTGCCAAACTGACGCAAGCGCACGTTCAGGGATATCTCTAACCCAATCTTTGCCATCCGGTAAAGAAATACCGCAAAAGCCCAAGACATCCGGTCGGTTGCAGACGCGCGATGCCTAATGGCTATGCGTTTACGCATCCTTGGCGAGATCTGCCGCCTGTGCCATCCAGTTATCGCGCGCGATGCGACCTTTGAATTTCAAACGGCTGTCGACCCAGGCGATCTCTGCTTCTGTCCATTTGGCGATCTGGTCAAAGTGCCAGAACCCCAGCTCGTTCAGCACCTGTTCCAGCTTGGGGCCAACGCCACTGATCTTTTTGAGATCATCTGCTTTCCCGTCACGCGGGGCGGTCAGTGTTTCCGGCGCGCTCCCGATCTCGGCCTCGGCAACATCAGGGTTCGGATTGGACTTGCCGGTCGGTTTCGCCTTGGATTTCGCAACCGCCTGCTGCTTGGTCGTGCCGGTCTCATCGACAGGCTTGTCAGCGGCGGGTTTGGCGGCCTTCGCCTTTGTTTTTGGCGCAGCGACTTTCTTGGCGTCTTTCACCCAAGGCGTCAGCAAAGGTACTTCGGTGCCGTCAATCCGTTTGACCGTATCGCCGATATCCGTCGCCAACTGCACACTGGCGTTATATTTGGTCTTGCCGCTGTCATAGTCTTTCAGCGTGGTCAGCCCTTTGAGGGGCTCTGCCGCAAAGCGCCCGTTCTGGGGGCCCGGTGTCGGTACGCGACCGGCGGCAAGTTCGTCGATGATTTCGCGCAGACGCTCGGCGGTCAGATCTTCATAGTAATCCTTGCCGATCTGGGCCATCGGCGCATTGGCGCAGGATCCCAGACACTCAACCTCTTCCCACGAGAATTTCCCATCAGCCGAGAGTTCGTGCGGCTTGTCCGCGATTTTATCCTGACACACGCCAATCAGATCTTCTGCACCGCAGATCATGCACGACAGCGTACCGCAGACCTGAATATGTGCTACAGAGCCAACGGGCTGTAGCTGGAACATGAAGTAGAAAGAAGCGACTTCAAAAGCGCGGATGAAGGCCATATCCAGCATATTCGCGACATATTCGATCGCAGGGCGTGACAGCCAGCCTTCCTGTTCCTGCGCGCGCCACAGGATCGGAATGATCGCCGAGGCCTGACGGCCTTCGGGGAATTTCTTCATCTGCGCCTCGGCCCATTTCTGGTTCTCGGGCGTGAAGGCGAATGTCTCTGGCTGTTCATGATAAAGGCGGCGTAGCATCAGGTCTTTCCGGTCACATCGTTGCGGTGAAACAGGTTTCACCGGATTTTCATTGTTCCCCTAACATACCGGGCGGCCCGGGCAAGGGATTTGTCTTCAGGCGCAAGCGCCCGTGGTCAGGCGAAAGGCCTGTCCATCAATCGCGCCCTGCCCCTCTGCGCGCAGTTCTGTCATGACACGGGCCAGATCTTCACGCGACAGCACGGCATCGGCCATGATCAGATCGGTGTTGGCGCTAGTCAGGGCACATCCGTTCGCTTCGACACTGCTCACAAAGCGCGCTTTCGCGGATTGTGGCACCGCAGCGGGTGCCGGCTCTTGTTCCGCTGGCGGCGCAGGCAGCGGTATAATGATCGGCACGGCGCAGGCTGTCACCCCCAGAAGTGCCGCAAGTGTCAGATAACGCTTCATATCTTTGTTCCTTGAACAGGGCCGGCGCTAGTTTTCAACAGCAGCCGGCGCAACGGCAAACACATCTGTGAGACCATAGACCAGAATAAACACCGACACGGCCAAACCGACCACACCGCCAATAAAAATCCCCGCCATACGCCCGCGGAACATGCGCGACACCGCAGCCGAGACGAAAAAGCCCAGCGCGACCAGAATGCCGAGGATCAGGTCACCCAGGGTCATCTGTCGATCTCGCCGAACACGACATCCATTGTCCCGATGATCGCACTGACATCCGCCAACTGGTGGCCCTTGCAGATATAATCCATCGCCTGCAGGTGAAGATAGCCCGGCGCGCGCAGCTTGGCGCGATACGGCTGGTTTGTGCCGTCCGCCACCAGATATACGCCGAATTCGCCCTTGGGGGCCTCGACCGCGGCGTAAACCTCGCCCGCTGGCACGTGGAACCCTTCGGTATAAAGTTTGAAGTGGTGGATGAGCGCCTCCATCGAGGTTTTCATCTCACCACGTGTCGGCGGCGTCATCTTGCCGCGCGCCATCACATCGCCCTTTTCATGGCGCAGCTTTTCGCAGGCCTGACGGATGATGTGCACCGACTGGCGCATCTCTTCCATGCGGCACAGATAGCGGTCGTAGCAATCGCCGTTCTTGCCCACTGGAATCTGGAATTCGAATTCGTCGTAGCATTCATAAGGCTGCGCGCGGCGCAAATCCCATGCAAGGCCGGACCCGCGCACCATGACACCGGAAAAACCCCATTCCTGAATATCTTCTTCCGTAACGATCCCGATATCGGCGTTACGCTGTTTGAAAATCCGGTTCTCGGTCAGCAATCCGTCGATATCGTCCAGCACCTTTGGGAATGCGACGGCCCAGGTATCAATATCCTCGATCAGCTGATCTGGCAGGTCCTGATGCACACCACCGGGGCGGAAATAGGCGGCGTGCAGACGTGCACCACAAGCGCGCTCGTAAAAAACCATCAGCTTTTCACGCTCTTCAAAGCCCCAGAGTGGCGGGGTCAGCGCGCCGACGTCCATCGCCTGCGTCGTGACGTTCAGCAGGTGGTTCAGCACGCGTCCGATCTCGGAGTAAAGCACACGGATCAGCGATGCGCGGCGCGGTACTTCGGTTTTGGTCAGCTTTTCGATCGCCAGACACCAGGCGTGTTCCTGGTTCATTGGTGCAACGTAATCCAACCGGTCGAAATACGGCAGGTTTTGCAGATACGTGCGGCTTTCCATCAGCTTTTCGGTGCCGCGGTGCAGCAGGCCGATATGCGGATCGCAGCGCTCCACAATTTCACCGTCCAGCTCCAGCACCAGACGCAACACGCCGTGTGCCGCAGGGTGTTGCGGGCCGAAGTTGATGTTGAAGTTTCTGATCTGCTGCTCGTCCGTCGCCGCATCAGTCGATCCATCATCATAGATATTTGTCCGGATATCACCGTCCATCATGGCTCAAGCCCTCGCTAAATTGTCTTGCCACCGCTGTGGCAGAGGCCCGACATTGCGGGCCACCCATTCATAGTGTTCATTCAATAGCCCCAAAGCGCGGGGACGTAATTTGTCCAGCATCACCACCTCGGGACCCTCATTGGCGGGACGGGCGACGGTTGGTTCGACCTGTCTGATCCCCAAGAACGCACAGAGCCGCGCCAGACCCTCAGCCGTAAAAAGGTCTTCGGCAAACTGGATCAAAAGCCTCCCCTCGGGGATGACGCGGCGCAGTTTACGGATGATCTTGGGGTAATCCCCGCGCTCAAGAATATGCTGCTCATGACCGCGATTCAAAATCCGGTAGAGGATATTGTTGGATTTCTTTTCATAGACCTCGTGGTCCTGCCGCTGGCGGCGCGCCTGCATCCGGATATGCGACCACAGGCGATCCAGTGGATCACGGATCAGATAGAGAAATTTTGCATTGGGCGAAAGGTCACGCATCCGCGCAAGCACGTCATCCGACAGCGTTGCATAATTGGGCGTGATATCACCAACGACTTGTGCATCACGTCCTTCGGTCAGCCATGCAACATAAGCGCTGTCGTCCGTGCGATCACCCACAAGCGTGGCGATCAGTGCTTTCATCTCATTGATGCGGCGGTCCATATTCTCGACCTGCCAACCACGGCCCTCTGCATCGGCTTGCACCTTGGCCGCGCGCATTTCACGCAGACGGACGCGAAAGGCCACCAACTGTTTTTCACAGCGTTCCGCGTCGAACGTATCCCAATAATGCGCTTCCTTCACCGCAGGCATGGCACACTCGGGGTGATCATGCAGATAGCGGTAAAGCCAGGTGGTGCCCGCCTTCGTGGCACCAACGCAAAAAAGAAGGGTTGGCGCGGCCATCAGCCTGCTTTCTCTGCTTTCTTCTCGTCGCCCGGCAGGATGTATTCGGCCCCTTCCCACGGTGACATGAAATCGAACTGGCGGTATTCCTGCACAAGGCTGACAGGTTCGTAAACCACACGCTTCTGCACTTCGTCATAGCGCACTTCGGTATATCCGGTTGTGGGGAAGTCCTTGCGCAACGGATGCCCGCGGAAACCGTAATCCGTCAGGATGCGGCGCAGATCGGGGTGACCCGAGAACAGGATGCCGAACATATCAAAGACTTCACGCTCGAACCAGTTGGCCGACGGATGCACCGAAATAATCGAGGGCATCATATCCTCTTCACGGATCTGCACGCGCAGGCGGATCCGGTGGTTCTGATACATGCTGAGGAAATGGTAGATCACGTCAAAGCGCTTAGCACGGCTGGGATAGTCCACTGCCGTAATGTCCACGAGCGAGGAAAACTTGCATGCGCCGTCCGTCTTGAGAAACTCGACAAAGGCCACCAGCGCCGAGGGTGCGACAGTTACTGTCAGTTCGTCATGGGCGACTTCCCAAGACAGCACGCAGTCGCGGCGCTTCATCTCAAGATGGGTGCCAAGTTCTTGCAGGGATTCAGTCATTTTCTCTTCCTTTCGTCCCGTTTAGCGGACGACGTTTTCACGCGTGCGGCCTAGCGCACGATAGTACCGGTGCGGCGCATTTTGCGCTGCAATTGCAGGATACCGTAAAGCAGCGCCTCGGCCGTGGGCGGACAGCCCGGCACGTATACATCCACAGGCACGATCCGGTCACAGCCACGCACAACCGAATAGCTGTAGTGATAGTACCCACCGCCATTCGCACATGACCCCATCGAAATCACATAGCGCGGCTCCGGCATCTGGTCATAGACCTTGCGCAGCGCAGGTGCCATTTTGTTGGTCAGCGTACCGGCCACGATCATCAGGTCCGACTGGCGCGGGGATGCGCGCGGAGCCGTGCCAAACCGCTCAAGGTCATAGCGCGGCATCGAGGTGTGCATCATTTCCACAGCACAGCAGGCCAGACCGAATGTCATCCAGTGCAAGCTACCGGTGCGCGCCCAGTTGATGATGTCCGCGGTTGAGGTCACAAGGAAACCCTTGTCCTGCAACTCCGAGTTAATCAGCTGCGCGCCGTGCTCTTTGTCGGCACCTACAGCGGTTCCAGTCATCACTCCCATTCGAGCGCCCCTTTCTTCCATTCGTAGGCAAAGCCAATCGTCAGCACGCCCAGAAACACCATCATCGACCAGAATGCCGTCATGCTGACATCCTGGAAGGCCACGGCCCATGGGAACAGGAACGCGACTTCAAGGTCAAAGATGATGAAAAGGATCGCGACCAGATAAAAGCGCACATCGAACTTCATCCGCGCATCGTCAAATGCGTTAAAGCCGCATTCATAGGCAGATACTTTTTCAGGGTCAGGGTTGCGCACCGCAACAATGGCCGCAGCAATGATCAGGATCAGGCCCAGCGCAATGGCGAGCCCCAAAAAGATCATGATCGGCAGGTATTCAGAGAGCATTTCCTGCAAGGGGTGTTCCTTTCGGCAGGGCGCGCATGTCACGCACCGTCTGTTGGCTGCGTTGTGCATACCGTTGCCACAACAAAGGGTCAACCGAGCGGAAGGTCACACCACAGCAATTTGAAAGGATTTATTTCGCGCGATTGGCCACAGGATGGCGCGGCGACAGCAGTGCACCGGCAACAGAAAGCAGTGACACATTATGCGCAAGTCCATTTGCCCGCGTTTCCTGCCCGAGGATGATATCGGTCATTTCGGTCAGGTTATCGGCCTGCTGATCGGTCAGCCAGAAGATCGCATGCATTCCGACAGTGAAATCAGCCGGCATATCCGTCACCTCAACGCGGCAGCCATTGCCCATCGGCTGAAAGCTCTGCGAGGTCACAGTGACAGACCCATTCGGCAGCACGATCATCACATCATGGCGCGCCTCGGTGGATGTCAGCACCTTGGCGTCGACTTTCACGATCATCGGCTGATCGGGGTTCTGGGGGTCAGCGGCATGGGGGGCTGCAACAGCCACATCAAAGAACCCGTTGTCATCCGCAGGACCCGTCAGAATACGTCCGCGGCGGGTTTGGGGCTGCAATGCACACTGGCGGCGCGCCACAGCGGCGGAACAGGGCAGCACCAGCTTTGTTTTCAGACGGATTTGCCATGCGGGGCCCGCATAGGCCAAGAAATTAAACAGAATTTGCAAAAGCGCCATAACCACGCCCATCGCGGCAACAGCGAGACACACCAGAATAACAAGTGCTGCCGACTGGTGCTCTGCGGGGGCCCAGCCTGCGACGATCTTGATCAACGGCATCACGACGATCAGCGCCGTGACAGACAATGACAAAGCGATCGTCTCAAGTGTGACGTTCGGGAAAAGGATGACATGGCCGACAACCAGCATCGCAACCGACAAGGACGCCAGTGTTGCGCGCTCGGGGGTCAAAGCGGCGGGATCAAAGAACGCCACGCCCAGCATCACGAGCACGGGAATCGCGACCGCAAGCGCGATCAAGCGGCGCAAACGCATGACGCGATACATCATCTGTTCGGCTGTGGGCCATTCAAATTGCATGTCACTCTCCTACTCCGCAGGTAGAATGCCCTGCGAAATCGGTCAGAAGTGAGACACAATTCTGACGATTATGACGCCGAAGTGACGGTCCAATCCGGTTTTCGCCGCTCAAAAAAGGCAGAAATGCCTTCTTTCGCTGAACGGCCCTCCCACTGGGCGATCAACGCGTCGATGGACCGCGCAATCACCGATTCGTCGATGACAGGGCCCAATGTGCGCGCAAAGGCTTTGGCCGCGGCTACTGCATCAGGCGCACATTGCAGATAAGGGGCCACTTCTGCCTCGATCGCCTCATCCAGCGCAGCTACCGGGACAGCTTTGGCGACAACACCCAGATCAACCGCTTCGGAAGCTTCAAAAAGCCTGCCTGACATGAACACCCGCCGCGCCATTGCCTCACCCATCCGTGCCAGAACATAAGGCCCGATGGTCGCGGGGATCAGCCCCAGCTTGGTCTCGGTCAGCCCGAATTTGGCGTGATCCGCCGCAATTGCGATATCGCAGACACAGGCCATGCCCACACCGCCGCCAAAAGCGTTGCCCTGCACCCGCCCGATGACCGGTTGTGGCAATGTGTTGATCGCCCCCAGCATCTGCGCCAGCGACTGTGCCGCTGCGCGTTTCTTTGCGGCATCACCCGCCATCTGGTGCTGCATCCAGCCCAGATCACCACCTGCGCAGAAAGATGCACCCTGCCCTGTCAGGACGACGACGCGGATCGTAAGATCTGCCGCAATCTTCGCTGCCACAGCCGTCAGATCATCAATCAGCGCCTGCGACAGCGCATTGTGCTTTTCAGGCCGCGCAAGGGCCAAAGTCGCGACACCGCGCGCATCGACATCCAGCTCTATCATCGCATCCCCTTTGCCATTGCCGCCGCCTGCGCAATCACATCCGCATCCACGCCGGTCGCGTACCCCAGCCGCTCTAAAAGCGCCAAGACCGCCTCCGTCGCCACATTCCCCGGTGCGCCCGGCGCATAAGGACAGCCACCCAAACCACCTACAGCGGAATCAAAGGCACGCAGCCCCAGATCAAGCGACGCCCCGATATTGGCCAAGGCCAGCCCGCCTGTGTCATGGAAATGCCCCGCAAGATCAGCGGCGGGTGCCACGTCCAGCACCGCCTTCAGCATCGCGGCAACACGTTCGGGTGTCCCCTTGCCGATCGTATCCCCCAAAGACACCTGCATCGGCGCAAGATCACGCAGCATTTCAACTGCGCGGGCCGCAGCATCCGGCGCCGTTGGGCCATCAAAAGGGCAGTCGGTGACGCAAGAGACATAGCCCCGCACCGTCACGCCTGCGTCCTCTGCCGCCTGCACAACAGGGCGTAGCCGCGCGACGGACTCCGCAATGCTGCAATTCAGATTGCTCTGTGAGAAACCTTCCGATGCGGAAATGAACACCGCGATATCCGTCGTCATATCCGCACGTCTTGCGGCCAGAAACCCCTCCCAGCCGCGCATATTGGGCACCAGAACCGCATAGCGCACACCCGCCCGTGGCGTCAGACCCGTCAGCACCTGATCCGAATTCGCCATTTGCGGCACCCATTTGGGGCTGACGAAACTGCCAACCTCGATATCGCGCAGACCCGACTGGCTGAGCAGATCAATCAGCGCCACTTTATCCGCGACCGCGATCACCCCAGGCTCGTTCTGCAAGCCGTCGCGCGGGCCGACCTCGTGGATACGGACATGCTCCGGCATCACCCCTCCCATGGCGCATAGAACGCCTTGGCATAAAGCGCGGGTGCATCCGGCAGGGCCTTTTGAAACGCAGGGCGCGCCTCCAGGCGGGCATACCACGCGGCCAAGGCGGGCAAGTCATCCAGATGAACGAAATGCTTTGCCATATAGACCGCCTGCCCCACGCTGATATCAGCCGCAGAAAAGCCGGATAGCAGATAGTCCCCTGTCAGCGCCAGTTCCACTGTGCCCAAGGTTTTCAACAGGCGCTTGGCCTCCAGTTGCATGATGATCGGCGACCGCATGCTGTCATCATATAGCGCAATATGTTGCTGGGTCAGGGCGGCAGTATGCTGCGAGATCGTCTCGGCGAAATGGATCCAGTTCAACCACTGTGCGCGCTCGGCGTGACTTGGGTCGCGACCCAAGCCCGCCTGCGGGAAACGCTCGCAGAGATATTCGGCAATCGCCCCGCTTTCAGTCAGGACGACCCCATCAATCTCGAGTGTCGGCACACGGCCTGTGGGGTTGAGCGAACGGTAGGGTTCCTGCCGCAGCGTCTTGTCGAACGGATAGGTGACGAGATCAAAATCCAGCCCCAACTCATGCAACAGCCACAGGCTGCGCATCGAGCGGGTTTGCGGGCAATGGTGCAGCCGGATCATACCGTGTCCTCCAGCCGGACCATCAATGCACCCGCGGTGACCTGATCGCCCGTGCCCACGCGCACCTCTGCGACGATGCCAGTACGCGGGGCACGTAGCACATGCTCCATCTTCATCGCTTCCAGCACCACCATACGGTCCCCCTCTTGCACGGTGTCACCTGCCTGCACGGCCACATCCCGCACCAGACCGGGCATCGGTGCCAGCACGGCATCACCGCCCAGTACCGCCCCACTGCGCGCCAGCGGATCGACCACGTCAAAACTGATGCTTTGCTGCCCGAAAACCGTCACGCGCCCTTGGTGCAAAACCGCTGGGACACCCCAATGCCCTGCGCGGCGCTGCAACGAAACTGTTTGTCCGTCAATGTCCACGCGGCACTGATCCGCGCTTTGCACGTGCAGGACCGCCACGATATCCACATCACCCTGCCGCAACAGGATCTGCCGCTGCAAAGGCTCCCACAGGGTGAACCCTGTGAAAGGATCATCCGCCAACCGTGCCACCATCACAGCCGCAATCGCGATGTTGCGCGCGGTCGGGACAACCGCCGCACCAAGCGTTTCACCATGCCGCGCAATCAGCCCTGTATCGACATCACCCGCCACAAAGTCCGGCACACGTGCCAAGCGGCGCAGAAAATCCAGATTGGTTACAGTCCCGGCAACTTCTGTGCCATCCAGCGCCGCCGACAAGGACCGCAAAGCCCCCGCCCGATCCGGGCCATGTACTGTCACCTTGGCAATCATCGGGTCGTACCAAGGAGAAATCTCGTCCCCCTGCGCCACGCCGCTATCAATGCGCGCGTCCTTCGGGAATATCAGGTGATCAATAACGCCTGTGGCAGGTAAGAAGCCCGCAGGCACATCCTCGGCATAAAGCCGCGCTTCAAAGGCATGGCCTGTGATCGCAAGGTCCTCTTGCCTGGCGGGCAAGGGCTCACCCGCCGCGACGCGCAATTGCCATTCCACCAGATCAACGCCCGTAATCGCCTCGGTCACCGGATGTTCGACCTGCAGGCGCGTATTCATCTCCATAAACCAGAACCCGTCGGTGCGCAGCCCATCACTGCCATCCACGATAAACTCGATGGTACCGGCACCAGCATATCCGATAGCCTTGGCCGCCTTCACCGCCGCAGCCCCCATGGCAGCGCGCACTGCATCGGTCATCCCCGGCGCGGGTGCTTCTTCGATCACCTTCTGGTGACGCCGCTGAAGCGAACAATCGCGTTCGAAAAGATGCACCGCGTCTTTGCCATCCCCAAAAACCTGCACCTCGATATGGCGCGGTGCGGTGATATATTTCTCGATCAGGACATCGGCATTGCCAAAGGCGGTGCGCGCCTCGGCCTGCGCAGAGGCAAGGTTTTCGGCAAAATCCGACGCCCGTTCGACAAGACGCATGCCCTTGCCGCCGCCACCAGCAACAGCCTTGATCAGCACGGGATAGCCGATCTGGTCGGCCTCGCGCGCCAGAAAATCGGGGTTCTGGTTTTCACCATGATAGCCCGGCACCACCGGCACGCCCGCGTCATGCATCAGTGCCTTGGCGGCATCCTTGAGCCCCATCGCGCGGATCGCATCTGCCGAGGGCCCGATGAATGTCAGACCCGCCGCTGTAACCTGTTCTACAAAATCCGGATTTTCTGACAAGAACCCATAGCCCGGATGGATCGCCTGCGCACCTGTATCAAGGGCCGCCTGAATGATCAGATCACCGCGCAGATAGCTGTCAGCCACTGGAGCAGGCCCCAGCCGCACCGCCTCATCCGCCATGCCCACATGCAAGGCCTGCGCATCCGCATCGGAATAGACCGCCACCGTGCGCACGCCCATGGCGCGGGCCGTGTGGATGATCCGGCAGGCAATCTCGCCACGGTTGGCAATCAGGATTTTGTCAAACATCGCCATCACATCCGGAACACGCCAAAGCGTGTCTCCTCGATTGGTGCGTTCATGGATGCCGCCAGCGACAGCGCCAGCACCTCGCGGCTTTTGCGCGGGTCGATGATGCCGTCATCCCAGAGCCGCGCACTAGCATAAAGCGGGTGCGATTGTTCGGCGAACATATCAATGGTCGGTTTCTTGAAGGCGGCTTCTTCCTCGGCAGACCATTCCCCGCCGCCGCGCTCGATCGCGTCGCGTTTGACGGTGGCCAGCACGCCAGCGGCCTGTTCGCCACCCATCACCGAAATTCGTGACGTCGGCCAAGACCACATGAAATTCGGACTGTAAGCCCTTCCAGACATACCATAATTCCCTGCACCAAATGATCCACCAACAACCATTGTGATCTTCGGTACCTTCGTGGTTGCCACGGCTGTCACCATCTTGGCCCCGTGCCGCGCGATCCCTTCGTTCTCGTATTTCTGCCCGACCATGAAACCGGTGATATTCTGCAAAAACACCAACGGGACCTTGCGCTGGCTGCACAGTTCCACGAAATGCGCGCCCTTCTGTGCGCTTTCGGAAAACAGCACACCATTGTTGGCGATAATCCCGCAGGGCCAGCCGTCGATATGGGTAAAGCCGCAGACCAGTGTTTCGCCGAAACGCGCCTTGAATTCGTCAAAGCGCGATCCATCAACGATGCGCGAAATAACTTCGCGGATGTCATACGGCGTACGCAGATCAGCAGGCACCACGTCAAAGAGCGTATCAGGATAAAACGCGGGAGGTTCGGGCGGTAGCCTTTTGGCCTTTATAGACTTTTCCAGATTACAAGAGGCTACCGCCTGCCGCGCCAGCGCCAGCGCATGGGCGTCATCCTCGGCCAGATAATCGGCTACACCGGACAGGCGCGTGTGCACATCACCGCCACCCAGATCCTCGGATGATACCACCTCGCCTGTCGCGGCTTTCACCAAAGGCGGGCCTGCCAGAAAGATCGTGCCCTGATCGCGGACGATGATCGACACATCCGCCATGGCGGGTACATAGGCGCCGCCCGCGGTGCAAGACCCCATGACAACGGCGATCTGCGGGATGCCTTTGGCGGACATCTGCGCCTGATTGTAGAAAATCCGGCCGAAATGGTCGCGGTCGGGAAAGACCTCGTCCTGATTGGGCAAGTTGGCACCGCCACTATCCACCAGATAAACGCAGGGCAAATGGCAGGCCTCGGCGATTTCCTGTGCGCGCAGGTGTTTCTTGACGGTCATCGGATAATAGGTGCCGCCCTTCACAGTGGCGTCATTACAGACGACCATCACCTGATGGCCATTTACACGGCCCACGCCCGCAATGACACCGGCACAGGGTGCTGCCCCGTCATAAAGCCCGTGCGCTGCCGTGGCGCCCACCTCGAGAAACGGACTACCGGGATCAAGCAACCCCGCCACGCGGTCACGCGGCAGCATTTTACCACGGCTCAGGTGGCGGGCACGGGATTTTTCGCCACCGCCAAGCGCCGCGATCCTTGCGGCCTCTGCCACATCCGCCAAGGCGGCCTCGTGTAACTTGCGATCACTCATGCCCCGAGCCCTTGTGGTGCAGGCAGGCTCTCACCGCGCGGGCCCACATAAAATGTTGTTGTCAGACCAAAGGGATGCACACAGTTGATCACCATGCGGATGGCCGGATCGGGATGTGTCGTGGCTGCACAGTCGGACGGGCTTGCCCCCGTGGGTGCGGCGGCCAGATAGGCGGCGGCATAGCGGTTGATAATTTCTGATTCACTCGGCACCGTTCCGTATTGCAGGCCGAGATAGGCTGCGAGCGCAACAAGTGCCGCCAACGGAAGAAAGAAATAAGCGCGCCTCATCCGTCGGTTTTCCCGCAAAACTGTGCAAAGGCCCCGTCCCTCGCCGCCACGCAAGCCTGCCTGACCGTGAATTCCAGCTCCAAGGCAATCAGCGCGGTTTCACTCATTTCACAGGCCGCTTTATCCGCCTCGGCGGTGGTTGTTTCGGTCTGGCCCACCCGCAGCGCGCATTCCAGCGCCACATTCGCCGTTGCCGCAGCCGGATTTGCAACCGACGCACGCAGATCATTATTTTCGCCCTCGGCAAGGTCGGCAACCCATGCCTGCAACCCATTGTAATTATTTGCTATTCGCCAGTCCCAATAGGCCTGTTCTGCTGCGAGACACGCCATAGGGTCAGCGGTGCAGGCCCGCGCTGAGTAGCCAATACAGGCCCGTGCCGCGCGTGTCACAAGCCCGCCGGGGCCTTTGGACATTTGATCATTGATGCAGGCATCGGTTTCGGATGCCGTGAAGGTCATACCGTCCAGCTCGACGACAGGTGGCGCGCCAAAGGATTGCGCGAAACCGGCCACGGGCATCAAAAGGAACAGCGCAAGCCATTTCATGACATGGCCGCCATCAATTCGCGGCCCACCAGCATCCGGCGGATTTCCGATGTGCCAGCCCCGATCTCCATCAGCTTTGCATCACGGAAAAGCCGCGCCACAGGGGCATCGGCCAAAAAGCCCGCGCCGCCCATCGCCTGCACGGCCTGATGGGCCTGTTTCATCGCCTCTTCGCTGGCATAAAGACAGCAGGCCGCCGCGTCCTGCCGCGTGACCGTGCCCCGGTCACAGGCGCGCGCGACCTCGTAGACATAGGCGCGGGCCGAATTCATCGCCGTATACATATCGGCGATCTTGCCTTGCATCAGTTGGAAATTACCAATCGGTTCGCCAAACTGTTTGCGGGTGCTCAGGTATGGCATGACCTCATCCAGACAGGCAGCCATAATGCCAAGCCCGATGCCCGCCAGAACGACCCGTTCGTAATCGAGGCCCGACATCAGAACGCGCACGCCGCGGCCCTCTTCGCCCAACACGTTCTCGAACGGGACTTCGACATCGTCAAAGATGAGTTCGGCCGTGTTCGATCCCCGCATCCCCAGTTTGTCGAAATGGGGCGAAGTGGAAAACCCTGTCATCTCTTTCTCGATCAGAAAGGCCGTGATCCCTTTGGACCCCGCCGCAGGATCGGTTTTGGCGTAGACCACCAGCGTATCGGCGTCAGGGCCGTTGGTGATCCAGTATTTGTTGCCGTTCAGGCGGTAATGATCGTTCCGCTTTTCCGCACGGAGCGTCATTGAGACCACGTCAGACCCCGCCCCCGACTCGGACATGGCAAGCGCGCCGACATGTTCACCCGATATCAGCCGCGGCAGGTATTTGGCCTTTTGCGCCTCGGTGCCGTTCAATTTGATCTGGTTCACACAAAGGTTGGAATGCGCCCCATAGGACAGGCTGACTGAGGCACTGGCGCGGGCGATTTCCTCGATCGCGACCGTATGCGCGAGATAGGACATGCCTGCGCCACCATAGGCTTCATCGACGGTGACGCCCAAAAGTCCCAGTTCACCCATTTCCGGCCAAAGTGCTGGGGGGAAGGCATTCGATTGGTCAATCTCGCCCGCCATCGGTTTCACGCGGGTTTGCGCCCAGTCATGGACCATATCGCGGAGGGCATTCACATCCTCGCCCAGATCAAAGGTCATTGAGGCATGAAACATCGGTTGCTCCAGATTAATTGAACGCTTGTTCATTAATAGGCGCAAAGCGCGCGGTGTGTCGAGTCATTTCTCGTTGAGCAGCTTCAGATCCTCTGGCGAAAAAACGTAAGGTCCCGGCTTGGTGCGCCGCAAAGCCCACAAGCGGCGCAGCTCCTTTTGGGTGCCGTCAGTCACATGGGCAAAATAGGCACGTATATAGGCATTATACTGGTTGTGCGGCTGATCCGGCTGCTTCTTGCCCGCCTTCTTCTCAGCCTCGATCTGCTTTGCAACGTCAACGGCATCAGCCAACGTCCGCCCGACATTCGCTTTCATCCAGTCCATAAAGGGGGTCGAGAACTTGTAGCCAGGGATTTCGGCCTGCATGAAACGGCGCATGTTCTGGGTATTTTTGTAGCTATCGGTGATCACTGTCTCGCGCGTCAGGGGCGCACTGTGCCAATCGAATTTTGAGGTCACCTTCCGGGCCTTCTTTACCTCCTTCGGTGGCACGCCATGATCAAGAAAATAGGCAATCCTGTCGGCGATGTCGAATTTGCCGCCGGTCGTCTTCAACCCGTTCGCCCGTGCGAAATCCACAAGCTCTGACTTGAGGTAATACCACTGTCGAAAGGTGGCTGCGTCAGCGCATTGCGCAATATCCGGGCGATCGGTCATACCCGTAAAAGTAGAAGCCCCGCGCGATTGTGCAAGTTATTCTGCTGCGACCTGAGCTTGATGGACTGCAGACACCTCGGCGCGGATGATCCGTGCGATCAGTGCGCAATCCTCTTCGGAGAACGTCAGCGGCAGGCGCATATCAACGACCCCGGCAAGAACACGATCCGACGCAGGCATAGGTGCGGACGGCGCATAGCGCCAGCTGTCATAGCGCGAGGTAAAGCCTTTGGGCTCTGCGCCGCCGAACCATTTCAACTCGACCCCGCGCGCCGCACAGCGTGCCAGCACAGCCTCGACCGCGGCAGGTGCCCAGTCGAGCAGCAGGAACTGGAACGACGAGGCCACGAACTGTTCTTTCTCGGGACGCGGGATCAGGCGCAGGCCCGGTGTTTCGGCCAAACCATTTTCAAGAACGCGATAGCGTGCGTTCCAGCGCGCCGCTTGTGCCGCCAGATTACGTAACTGCGGACGCAGGATCGCCGCGCGCAGATTGTCCATCCGCCCCGAAATGTTCGGCGTTTCGTATTTGATCTTGGCAAAGGTCGCGAGCGGCGGCGCGGCGCGGTGTTTTTCAAACAGCATATAACTGCCTGAGAGCATGATGGCCCGGGCCATATCCTCGGGCCCGTCACCAATCAGAAACCCGCCTTCACCGGAATTGATGTGTTTGTAGGTTTGCGTCGAATAGCAGCCGAACCGCCCCCAACGCCCCGAAGGCACGCCATTCCAAGCGGCCCCCATGGTATGGGCGCAATCCTCGATCACATCGACACCGGCGGCATCGCAGAGCGCCATCAGCCGTTCCATATCGCAGATATGGCCGCGCATATGGCTGAGCAGCAGCACTTTGGCCTGATCCAGCTTTCCCTCAAGATCATCCAGATCAATCACCAGATCCTCGGTCACGCCGACAAAGACCGGCACACCGCCCACGGCCGCAATCGCACCCGGCACCGGGGCCAGCGTGAAGGCATTGGTCAGCACCTTGTCGCCATGCGCAACACCGCATGCCCGCAAAGCCGTTGTCATTGCATACCCGCCCGAAGCCACCGCAAGGCAGTATTTCGCGCCTACTGTCGCAGCGAATTCCTCTTCCAGCAGAGCCGTTTCCGCAATCTCGTCGCCGCTTGTGTTGTAGCGGTGCAAGCGGCCTGATTGCATCACGGCATTGGCCGCAGCGATCCCTTCGGCGGGGATCGGTTCCTGCTGGGTGAAACTGCCTTTGAAAATCTCGGTCATGGGGTCACTCTGATGCGGTTTACGCCTGCATCAAAGCATCACTTGTCCCCCGCGCATAGGGCCAATTCACCCGATCAGCCGGGCCACCACTGCGTCCAGTTCATCGTAGTGATCAATCGTGGCCTCGGGATCAAGCGCCAGCACATCATCACGGCCCGGTCCGAACGTGACCAGCACCGACGGCACGCCGGCATTGCGCGATGTGTCGCGATCGGTCGCCGTATCCCCCACCAGAAGCGAGCGCGCAGGATCGCCGCCCGCACGGCGCACGGCCTCGAAATGATGTGCAGGGTCGGGTTTGCGCACCGGCAGCGTATCGGCCCCAATCAGCGAGCCGAATGCATCACGCACCCCGAGGCTGCGCATCAGGGTTTCGGCCAGCCCTTCGGGTTTGTTGGTGGCAATCCCCACGGCGTAATCGGCAGATAGCAGGCGTTCGACCGCATCCATCGCACCGGGGTAAAGCACAGTGTGGGTATCAATCGCTTGCGCATAGGCGGCCAGCAACACGGGATATTGCGCATCAACCTCGGCCTGCCCGTACCCTTCTACGCGCGAAAAGCCCAAGGTCAGCATCGCCCGCCCGCCGCGCAGTGCGGTAGCAGCATCGGTGGCATGATCCAGCAGATCGCCCAAACCCAGCCCGCGAAAGCAGCTATTGGCAGCGGCAATCAGATCGCCGCTGGTATCTGCCAGCGTGCCGTCAAGATCAAAGATTACAGTGCGTTTTGTCATCGGCTTTCCCTTTGTTGCCATTCACTCTGTAACGCCCTGTAAACTGATGTGAACCCCCTTCCCCTTGTGATACTGAAAAAGGGCAGTAGAAGGCAGGGAACAACAAGGTTCGAGGCAGCAATGGCAACCGCATTGATCATCTTAGCCGCAGGCATGGGCACGCGTATGAATTCCGACCTGCCCAAGGTCCTGCATGAAATCGCAGGCGCGCCGATGCTGGTGCACGCCATGAAAGCCGGTGCCGCGCTGGACCCCGCACGCACCGTCATCGTCGCAGGCCACGGGGCAAACCTGGTCGAGAAAGCAGCCAAGGCCTATGACCCTGACGTGACCATCGCGCTCCAGTCCGAACAGCTGGGCACCGCCCATGCCGTCGCACAGGCCCGCGACGCTCTGGCAGGTTTCGATGGCGATGCTTTGGTGCTCTATGGCGATACACCGTTTATCCGCCCCGAAACACTCGCCGCGATGACAGCCGCACGGCTGACCCACGATATCGTCGTGCTTGGGTTTGAGGCGGCTGATCCGGGGCGTTACGGGCGGTTGATCATGCAGGACGATCAGTTGGATCGGATTGTCGAATTCAAGGATGCATCGGATCAGGAGCGCGCCGTAACACTCTGCAATAGCGGCGTTATTGCAGCTGACAGCGCCACACTTCTTGATCTGGTTGCTGCGGTTGGCAATGAGAACGCCGCCGGCGAATACTACCTCACCGATATCATCGGCATTGCCCGCGCACGCGGGCTTTCCGCGACCGTAGTCCGTTGTGATGAGGCCGAAACACTTGGGGTGAATTCCCGCGCCGAGCTGAGCCGCGCCGAGGCGCTTTTCCAGCAAAATGCCCGCGCAGTTGCGCAAGAGGATGGCGTCACCCTGACCGCCCCCGAAACCGTTTTCTTCGCCCATGACACCGTCATTGGCCGCGATACGGTGATTGAACCCAATGTCGTCTTTGGCCCCGGTGTGACGGTCGAATCAGGGGCCACGATCCGTGCCTTCAGCCATCTTGAGGGCTGCCATGTCGCGCGCGGCGGGGTGATCGGCCCCTATGCGCGGCTGCGCCCCGGCGCGGAACTGGCCGAGGACGTCAAGATTGGTAATTTCGTGGAAATCAAGAACGCGCAGATTGCCGAGGGTGCGAAGGTCAATCACCTGTCCTATATCGGCGACGCCACCATCGGCGCGCGTAGCAATATCGGCGCGGGCACGATTACCTGCAACTATGACGGCGTGTTCAAACACCACACGACAATCGGGCAGGATACATTTATTGGATCCAACACCATGCTGGTGGCCCCTGTTACCGTCGGCGATGCAGCCATGACCGGCAGCGGGTCCGTGGTGACCAAGGACGTGCCCGCCGGTGCTTTGGCTGTTGGTCGCGCGCGGCAGGAAAACAAAGCGGGCTTTGCCATACGCCTGTTCGAAAAACTCAAAGCACGCAAAGCAAAAGGGTCTTAACCATGTGTGGTATCATTGGCGTATTGGGCGATCACGAAGCCGCCCCCCTTTTGGTCGAGGCGCTGAAACGGCTGGAATATCGCGGCTATGACAGCGCGGGTATTGCCACCATCAACGATGGCGCGCTGGACCGGCGGCGTGCCGTGGGCAAGCTTGTGAACCTCTCGGATCTGTTGGTGCATGAACCACTGGCCGGTAAGTCCGGGATCGGACACACCCGCTGGGCCACCCATGGCGCGCCCAATGTGGTGAACGCCCACCCCCACCGCGCCGGTGGCGTGGCGGTTGTACACAACGGGATTATCGAAAACTTCCGCGAATTGCGGGCGTTTTTGGCCGAACAGGGCGTGGGCTTTGCCACCGACACAGACACGGAAACAGTTGCCTTGCTGGCAGATCATTTCCGCAACCAAGGGCTGTCGCCCCGCGATGCGGCGGAACAGACGATTGCACGGCTTGAAGGGGCCTATGCGCTTTGCTTCCTCTTTGATGGCGAAGACGATCTTCTGATTGCCGCGCGCAAAGGCTCCCCCCTCGCCATTGGTTATGGCACTGGCGAGATGTTCGTGGGCTCTGATGCGATTGCCCTGGCCCCGATGACCGACCGGATCAGCTATCTCGAAGAAGGCGACTGGGCGGTGATCACGCGCAACACGGTCGAAATCCGCGACGCGAACGGCACTATCGCCAATCGCGCCATCAAAACCATCCAGATTGACAGCGCCATGGTCGACAAGGCCGGTTTCAAGCACTTCATGGCCAAGGAAATCGCGGAACAGCCTGTCGTGTTGCAAGGTGCGCTGTCGCATTACATCAACGCCGAAGCCACCGCCGTCACCATGCCCGACCCCGAGATCGACTTTGCGCAGGTCGAACGGATGACGATGGTGGCCTGTGGCACCGCCTTTTATGCCTGCCTCGTTGCAAAGTACTGGTTTGAACAGATCGCAGGCATCCCTGTCGAGGTCGATGTCGCCTCTGAATTCCGCTACCGCGAACCGCCTGTAACCAAGGGCACGGTTGCACTTTTCATCAGCCAGTCGGGCGAAACCGCCGATACGCTGGCAGCACTGCGTTACATGCAGGGCAAAGCGGACAAGATCATGTCGGTCGTCAACGTCCCCGAAAGCTCGATCGCGCGCGAGAGCGATATGCCATTGCCCATTCTGGCGGGAACCGAAATTGGCGTGGCCTCGACCAAGGCGTTTACCTGCCAGCTGACGACGCTGGCCATCCTCGCCCTGCGCGCCGCCCAGATGCGCGGCAGGATCAATGATGCGGAACTGGCCGAAAAGCTGGCCGCCTTGCGCAGCCTGCCCGGGCTTTTGAACCTCGCACTCGGGATCGAGGACAAGACCAAGTCGATCTCGCGCAAGCTGGCCGAAGCGCGCGATATCCTGTTTCTGGGGCGCGGCGCGATGTATCCCCTCGCACTGGAAGGCGCGCTTAAACTAAAAGAAATCAGCTATATACATGCCGAAGCTTATGCGTCTGGCGAACTCAAGCACGGCCCCATCGCCCTGGTCGACAAACACGTCCCGATCATTGTGATGGCCCCGCGCGACAGTCTTTTCGAAAAGACCGTGTCGAACATGCAAGAGGTCATGGCGCGTGGTGGCAAGGTGCTCCTGATTACCGATCAAAAAGGCGCTGCCGAGGCCAGCGCCGGTGTCTGGGAGACAATCATCATGCCCGAAGTCGATCCGTTTCTTGCGCCGATCCTCTATGCCGTCCCTGCGCAACTCTTGGCCTATCACACAGCCGTCGCCAAAGGCACCGATGTGGACCAACCCCGCAATCTTGCCAAATCGGTGACAGTGGAATGATCACACCCAAAACTGCGATCGCCCAACTGCGCGCCCTCGGCGATGCGGCAAAGGCCGCCGAGATGCACCGCTATCACAAAGTGGACCGCCCCTATCTGGGCATCGCCAATCCGGTGATTGACGAACACGTCAAAGACTGGCGCGCCGAGCTCGAGCTTGAAGAACGCCTCGCGCTGGCCAGGGGTCTGTGGAAAGGCAACACCCATGAAGGGCGGATTGCGGCGGCGAAACTGCTGACACAAGCACGGATCAGACCGGATGATGCAGGCGCCTGGGCTTTGATTGCGTCATGGGTGCCGGAGTTTGACGCTTGGGCTGTTGCGGATCACGCCTGCATTGCAGGCCAAAAACGGCTGGTCGCGGACCCTTCCCGTCTGGATGAGGTCGCCACATGGACCACCTCTGACCACATATGGACGCGCCGCGCGGCCCTTGTGATGACCTTGCCGTGGACCAAGCAGAACCACCCCAAACCGGCCGATCTCGCGATCCGCGAGCGTGTCTTGGGTTGGGCTGCAGGCTATGTGACAGACCACGACTGGTTCATCCAGAAAGCGATTGCTTGGTGGTTGCGCGAATTGTCCAAACATGATCCTGCACGCGTAGGCGCCTTTCTGGATGCGCATCAGGCGGATATGAAACCCTTTGCGGTGAAAGAGGCCGGTCGCAAACTGCCACAATAGGCATTCCTGCCGCCTGATTTTCCATGTCCAATCAAACTTCCGCCGGAGGCATCCTGCCTGATGCCGCACATCCTGCCGGTTCAAGGGGCCGCGAATACCGTCAATTCAGGCAAGGACGTCAGCGGCGCTTCAATCAGGCGCATCGCGGCAAGGCTGATCTGGCTGCCTGAACCTGCAGCCCCGCCCGAGGGGCGCAGCTCGATATTGATCGTTTTATCCTGATACGTGACGCGGCCTGGCGTCAGCGCCGCCACCAGTGGCGTTTTCAACCAGATGCCCGCCTCCGCAGGCGATCCCAGCGATGCGATTGTGCGGCCCAAGGGTTGCGCACCCGCAGGTGCGGTCGCGATCGCTGCGGCACGGTCCTCTGCGCTGGTGGTGTCGAATTGCGCGATCGTCACGGCATTTTGAGGCGGGGGTGGCGGGGGCGCCGGGTTCAGTGTTGGCACGGGTGCGGCAATATCAGCATCCGGTGCAGGCCCGAACGGCCCCTGAAACGAAGGCGTGGAACAGCCGGTAATGGCGATGACGGGGATAGTCAGGATCAGTCTCATACCCACAGACTATGCTTTCAAAAACGCGGATACAACGGAGGCCATGTGCCTTGCGCAAGGGATCGCCCGCGCGTAGGTTCGGTGACATGACACAGCCACTTATTGATCCTTTCGCCCGCGCCATCGAATACCTGCGCGTCTCGGTCACCGACCGCTGCGATTTCCGCTGCGTTTATTGCATGTCCGAGAACATGACCTTCCTGCCCAAGAAGGAACTTCTGTCGCTGGAAGAGCTTGACCGCCTTTGCACGGCGTTTGTCCGCTTGGGTGTGCGCAAATTGCGCATCACGGGGGGCGAGCCCTTGGTGCGCCGCGAAATTATGACCTTTTTTCGCAGCATGTCGCGGCATCTGGACAGCGGCGCCCTGCATGAGCTGGCCCTGACCACCAATGGCAGCCAGCTCGCACGGTTTGCCGATGATCTTTACGCGGCGGGTGTGCGGCGGGTGAATGTGTCGCTTGATACGCTGGATGAGACCAAGTTTGCCGATATCACCCGTTGGGGCCGCCTGCCCCAAGTCCTCAAAGGGATTGATGCGGCGCAAAAGGCGGGCTTGCGGGTCAAGATCAATACGGTCGCCCTGAAAGGCTTTAACGAGGACGAACTGGAGCAACTGACCGATTGGTGCGCGTCGCGTGATATGGACCTGACGTTTATCGAGGTCATGCCGATGGGCGATCTGGGCAATGAAGACCGCTTTGGGCAGTATTGGTCGCTCAAAGACCTGCGCGCGCGCCTTGCCGCACGATCGGAGCTGACAGATTTGCCCGAAAAGACAGGCGGCCCCGCGCGGTATGTGCGCGTTGAAAACACCGGTCAGAAGATCGGTTTTATCACGCCACTCAGCCATAATTTCTGCGAAAGCTGTAACCGCGTGCGGATTACCTGCACCGGCGAGATTTACACCTGTCTGGGTCAGGAAGGGCATTCCGATCTGCGCGCGCCGCTGCGTGCGTCAGAGGCCGATGTCGATCTGGAGAACGCAATCCGTGCCGCGATTGCGCTCAAGCCCAAGGGCCATGATTTTGACTACTCGCGCCAACAAGTCGATGGGCAGGTCAGCCGGCATATGTCGCATACCGGTGGCTAGGTAAGGTGGATCCTGATCCACCTTACGGTTTGCGCGCGACAAAATCGATCAGCGCCGCTTGTCCTACGTGGGCACTACCGGATCTTTGGTCGCGCTCGTAAACAGCACAGCGTTCAATCGTCCAACCTGCAAAAGCCTCGCGCAAAAGCGCTTCGGTATACATGTTCTCGATAAACGGTGGCCCGCCCGTTCCCCGTCCGATCTGCTCGGGCCTGTAGCCATGAAGCAAGATCCGTCCGCCACTGCGCAGCGCGAACTGCATGTTGCGGAACTGGCGCGCCCGAAATGCGGGGTCAGCGAATTGGATAAAGATCGCAACGACCATGTCGTATTGCTGTGACCAGTCCCATGTGTCCCAGTCCGACACATGGGCATCGACCACCACACCCGCATCAGCGGCAAGCTCTCCCGCCCGTGTAATGGCCGTCGGGGAGGGATCAAAGGCGGTCACCTTCATGCCATTACGGGCTAGATGCACACTGTTGCGCCCTTCCCCGTCCGCCACGCAAAGTGCGGATGCACCATCAAGAACCACCCACGGATTTTCAGCCAGAACCGCCGCCGGCGCGGTGCCGAAAAGATAGCCGTCGCTGCTGCTATAGCGTTCTTCCCACATCAGGCCGCTGGCATCCGCTGTTCGACGATTTCCGCCCACCAAGAGCACCCTGCAGGGATCGCCTCATCGCTGAAGTTGTATTCAGGGTGATGGACCGCAGCGGTGTTTCCGTTGCCCACAAGGATATAGGCGCCGGGCCGTTCCTCGAGCATGAAGGCAAAATCCTCGCCGCCCATGATCAAAGGTGCGTCCGCACAAGCGCCAGAGACCGACTTGGCCACTTCGGCGGCAAATTCTGTTTGTTCTGCATGGTTCACCATAACGGGATAACCGCGATAGTAGGTGACATAAGCCTTGGCGCCGAAAGCGGCCGCTGTGCCTTCGGCAATGGCTTTGAGCCGCTGCTGCGCTAGGTCGCGCATCGCCGTCGACATGGTGCGCACCGTCCCTTTCATATGCACCCGCTGGGCGATGACGTTGAAGGCCTTGGACGAGCTTTCGATCGCCGTGACGGAGACCACGATCTGATCCACAGGATCCGCATTGCGGCTGACAATGGATTGCAGCGCTGTCACCACGTGAGCTGCAACAAGCGTGCTATCCACGGTCTCATGCGGCTTGGCGGCGTGACCGCCTCTGCCTTCGATCGTGATATCGAACTGGTCGGTTGCGGCAAAGAATGCACCCGGTCTGATCGCGAAACTGCCCAAGGGAAGACCGGGCCAGTTGTGCATGCCGTAGACCTCTTGCACGCCCCAGCGGTCCATCATGCCGTCTTCGCACATCTCACGACCGCCGCCGCCACCTTCTTCTGCTGGCTGGAAAATGACGACAACGGTGCCGTCGAAATTCCGTGTCTCGGCCAGGTATTTCGCCGCCCCCAAGAGCATCGCGGTATGCCCGTCATGCCCGCAAGCATGCATCGCACCGTCTGTCTTGGATTTATAAGGAAGACCGGTCTGTTCGTGAATCGGGAGCGCATCCATATCGGCGCGCAACCCGATGACTTTGCCCGAAGTATTAGATTTACCCCTGATGACGCCCACGACTCCGGTGCGCCCGATGCCTGTCACGACCTCATCACAACCGAACGCTGTGAGCTTTTCGGCCACCATTGCCGAGGTGCGGTGCGTCTCGAACAGGATTTCGGGATTTTCATGCAGGTCGTGCCGCCATGCGGTGATTTCAGGCAGCAGTTCGGCAAAGCGATTCTTTACAGGCATAACTCGGGCTCCGGTTGGGGTGTGGCTTTAAGTGTCTCACTCGGCCAGCATGTCCACAAGGCGGCGCATGAATGCCTCACCCTGCTGGAACTGGTCAACGGTAATGTATTCGTTGGGCTGATGGGCCTGCGCGATATCGCCGGGGCCGCAGATGACGGCCGAATAACCGCGTTCCTGAAACTGCCCGGCCTCTGTGCCGTAGCTGACGACATTGCGGGCGTTCTCGCCGGTCAGTTTGCGGACAAGTGCTTCGGCCTTGCCCTCATGCTCGGGCACAAGGCCCGGCACATGGAAATACTGATCCGCAGTGATGCCCGCCTCGGGGCGGATCGCTTTCATTTCGGCCTCGATTTCGGCAAGCTTGGCCTGAAAGCGTGCCTGCCATGCGGCGATATCTTCACCCGGCACAATGCGGAAATCGAAACCGAAGTAGCAATCCTTGGCGGTGATGTTATGCGCCGTCCCGCCGCTGATCGTGCCGACATGCAATGTTGTGTAGGGCGGCACGAATTCCGCCGCCAGGTCGCTGGGGGTCTTGGCCGCGTTTTCGGCGTTCACCTCATTGGCCCAGTTGATCAGCTTGGCAGCCATCATGATCGCACTCACGCCTGTGGGTGCCAGTGAGGAATGCACCTCGAACCCGCGGAAATGCATCTTGTAGCCGATGCCGCCTTTATGGCCTGTCACGACCTTCATCATCGACGGCTCGCCCACCAGAACCGTATCGGCCCGCGGCAGGCCCATGCTGACCATATGGTCGATCATCGGCGGCGCGCCTGTGCAGCCGACCTCTTCATCATAGCTCAGCGCGATTTGCAGCGGGCGTTTGATCCCGCGTTCAAGCGCGAGTGGAACAGCCCAGAGCGCCAGCGCATCAAAGCCTTTCATATCGCAGGTGCCCCGCCCGTAGAGCCTGCCCTGCCGTTCGGTCACCTTGAAGGGGTCGGTATCCCATGACTGCCCGTCAACAGGCACAACATCCGTATGACCAGAGAGCACCACGCCGCCATCAATCTGCGGACCCACATGGGCGTAAAGTGCGGCTTTTGTGCCGTCTTCATTGGGCACGCGGGTGGACTCTATTCCAAATTCGTTCAGATAATCTTCAACAAAATCAATCAGATCAAGGTTGCTCTCGCGGCTGACCGTGGGGAAACCGACAAGGCGGTCCATCAGTTCTCTGGCGGTGAGTGTCATGTCAGTCCTTTCAAGATCAGCTGCCATCGTCGCATCTTTTCGCGCAACATGCCCATATTGATGGCAACCCTACTTTGACGCGTCCAATCTGGGTCCGCAATTAGGTTATCACTTGCGGTACCGCAATTTGATGATACCGTCTGTGGTTAGCGCAACCAGTCACATGAGAATCTGGTGCAAATAACAAAGTACCGAACCACCTGGGAGGTTCCATATGCTCGATGGGGCGCTGCCTGTCCTGGATGTCCGGGACCTCAAAACCGTTTTCAAAACACGCGGCGGCGAGGTTCATGCGGTCAACGATGTCAGCTTTTCGCTGCGCCCCGGTGAATTGCTGGGTGTTGTCGGCGAGAGCGGTTCGGGCAAATCCGTAACGATGATGTCTTTGCTAGGCCTGCTGCCCTCGCCACCCGCTGATGTGCGCGGCGGAACCGTTATGTTCGATGGCAAGGACCTGCTGCGCGTGACACCCGAGCAATTGCGCACGGTGCGCGGTGGCAAGATCGGGTTTGTGTTCCAGGATCCGATGACCTCGCTCAATCCTGTCTATCAGGTCGGGTTCCAGATCATGGAACCGCTGCGCAAACACATGGGTATGAACAAACGCCAGGCCGCAGAGCGTGCGCAAGAGCTGTTGGAACTGGTGGGTATCCCTGATGCCAAGCGCCGCCTGAATGACTACCCCCACCAGTTTTCCGGCGGGATGCGCCAGCGTGTCATGATCGCTATCGCTTTGGCCTGTGATCCGCAGGTTCTGATCGCGGATGAGCCGACAACAGCGCTCGATGTGACGATACAGGCGCAAATTCTGGAACTGATGAAGGAGTTGCGCGACAAGCTGGGGATGGCGGTGATCTGGATCACCCATGACCTTGGGGTCATTGCGGGGATCGCGGACCGTGTAATGGTCATGTATGGCGGCCAAGTGGTTGAACATGCACCGGTGAAAGAGCTCTTCAGCAACCCGCAGCACCCCTACACACGCGCCCTGCTGAAGACGATTCCGAAGATTCATGGGGCACGCTCCGCCCGTCTGACGATTATCGAAGGCCAGCCGCCAATCATGACCGGCGCGCCCACCGCATGCCCGTTCCGCGACCGCTGTGATGTGGCCTTTGATCGCTGTGCGTTGGAAAATCCACCACGTTATGATCTGGGCGAAGGCCACGACGCCGCCTGTTTCTTTGACGCCCGCACCGGAGAGCCACGCGATGCTTGATGATACCAAAAAGCCGCTGGTTTCGGTCAAAGACCTGAAAATGCACTTTCCGATCCATGCTGGGCTTTTGCGCCGCCGTGTCGGTGAAGTGAAGGCGGTTGATGGTGTCAGCTTTGATGTGTTCGAGGGGGAAACCCTTGGTCTTGTTGGCGAATCCGGTTGCGGCAAGTCCACCTGCGGGCGCGCTGTGCTGCGCCTTTACGACATCACGTCCGGGTCGATCACAATTGACGGGCGCGAAATCGGCGCGACACCGCAACCTGCCCTGCGTGACATGCGCCCCACGATGCAGATGGTGTTTCAAGACCCGCAGGCCTCGCTGAACCCGCGCATGACTGTCGAGGATATCATCAAAGAACCGCTGGACGAGCATACCAAGCTGTCAGACACCGAAAAGCGTGAAAAAGTGGGTGAATTGATGGATGCGGTCGGCCTGAACCGCAAATTCGCCAAACGCTATCCGCATGCGTTCTCGGGTGGGCAGCGCCAGCGGATTGGTATTGCCCGCGCGCTTGCACTGAACCCAAAGTTCATCGTCTGTGACGAACCGATTGCCGCCCTTGATGTGTCTATTCAGGCGCAGGTGGTGAACCTGCTGGAAGACCTGCAGGAACAATTCGGCCTCACCTATTTGTTCATCAGCCACGATTTGTCGATGGTGCGTCATATCGCAACACGTGTGGCGGTCATGTATCTGGGCAAAGTCGTTGAACTGGCCCCGCGCGAAGGGCTCTATGCCGACCCGCTCCACCCCTACACGAAAGCGCTGCTCTCGGCTGTTCCCGAACCGGACCCGAGCCTTGCGCGCGCAACGCAGCGGATCATCCTCAAAGGCGATGTGCCTTCGCCCGCGAACCCGCCCGCGGGCTGTAATTTCTGCACGCGCTGCCCTGCTGTCATGGACATCTGCAAACGCGTGGAACCCGCATACCGCGAGGTGCAGCCGGGCCGTTTCACGGCCTGCCACCTTTTCAACGAGACAACGAACACTGCTGACGAAACGGCAGGTTAAGAGGCAAAAAAATGAGCACCAACAAGGAGAAGATAAAATGAAACTCAAAACAGCCCTGATGGGCGCTGTTGCCTGCCTTGCGATTGCGCCGATGGCCCATGCGCAAGAGCGCGGCCGCGACGGCAACGTAAATATCATC
The DNA here is from genome assembly GCF_044595625.1 of Yoonia sp. R78084. Lineage (NCBI taxonomy): Bacteria > Pseudomonadati > Pseudomonadota > Alphaproteobacteria > Rhodobacterales > Paracoccaceae > Yoonia > Yoonia sp. R78084. The sequence continues at coordinate 1,004,512 of NZ_CP138993.1, read as the reverse complement.
TATTGGCAAGCTGTCTCAATCATGAACCCGTTCCTGTCGGGTGGTACAAAAGACATCGAAGCGGCCAGCCTCGTGCTCGAACCGCTCGCGCGCTATGACGAAACCGGCATGATGGTGCCTTATCTGGCAACGGCTATTCCGACCGTCAGCAATGGCGGCGTGTCCGAGGACCTGACATCCATCACATGGCAGATCGACCCCGATGTCGTCTGGTCCGATGGCTCGCCAGTAACATCGCGCGATGTCCAGTTCACATTCGAATACTGCACCGCTGACGGTGGTGGCTGTGCGCAAGGTGCGAAATTCTCGAACGTGGAAAGCGTCGAGATGATCGACGACAAGACAGTGAAGGTGAACTTCACTGGCCCGGCACCGAACCCCTATCAGGCCTTCGTCGGCCATGAATCACCTATCATTCAGGCGGCCCAGTTTGCAGAATGCCTTGGCCCACGGGCACCTGAGTGCACCGATGCCAACTTCATGCCCATCGGCACGGGTCCGTTTGTGGTGACAGACTTCCGCGTCAATGACGTGGTCCAGTTTGAAGCCAACCCGAACTACCGCGACCCAAGCAAGCCAGCCTTCGCAACCGTGACCTTCAAAGGTGGCGGTGATGCAACGGCCGCTGGCCGTGCTGTTATGGAAACTGGCGAATTTGACTACGCCTGGAACATGCAGCTTGCACCTGATGTGATCGCCTCCATGGCCGAAGGCGGCATGGGTGTGCCGGTCTCTGCATTCGGGACTTTGGTCGAGCGGATCGAGATGAACCTGACCGACCCATCGCCAGCACTGGAAGAAGGCGTGCGCTCGACTGTGGCCGCACCACACCCCTTCCTGACAGATGCCCGCGTGCGTGAAGCGCTCTCTATCGCTATCGACCGCGATCTGCTGGTTGAAGTAGGTTACGGTCAGGCTGGTCGTGCGACCTGTAACCTCGTGCCGGCCCCTGCGCTTTATGCGTCCGACAACACCGCCTGTCTGACACAGGACATGGACCGCGCGAATGCGCTGTTGGACGAAGCAGGCTTCATGATGGGCTCCGACGGTGTCCGCGTGAACGCAGACGGCGTGCGCCTGTCGATCCTCTACCAGACATCCACGAACGCAGTGCGTCAGGACTTCCAGGCCCTGATCAAGCAGTGGTGGGAAGAGATTGGCGTTGAAACCGAACTGCGCAACATTGATGCGGGTGTCTTCTTTGGTGGTGACCCGGGTTCGCCCGACACATTCCAGCGTTTTTATGCAGACGTTGAAATGTACGCCAACAACTTCCCCGGCACAGACCCACAGGCCTATCTGGGCGCTTACTTGTGCGACAACATCCCATCGCCGGAAACACAGTGGCAGGGCGAGAACATTAACCGTGTCTGTGACCCGGCCTATGATGCGCTTTGGGCCGAGTTGGCCGCGACTGCGGATCTCGAAGAGCGGGGCCGCATTGGCCGCGCGCTCAATGATATGCTGACAAAAGACAGCAACATCATCGTGCCGCTGGTCGACCGTGGTCGTGTGTCTGCACATTCCGTCACACTTGGCGGCGTTGTCCTGAACACATGGGACAGCGAGCTGTGGAACATCGCCGACTGGTACCGCATCAGTCAGTAAATCACTGACGCAGCCCCGGACCACGATCCGGGGCCTCTTGCCCCGCGCAAGAGGTCCCGGGAGCAAGTCCGGGACTGCGCCGCCCCTTCCTTCTTCCAAAGCCATGTACAGAGGCGTCGTAAATGCTGACCTACACCATCCGTAGATTGCTGCTGTCGATCCCGACGCTTATCTTCATTGCTTTTGTGATTTTCATGCTACTGGAGCTTGCCCCCGGCGACCCGATGGCCAGCATGCCCCTGTCGATCCCGCCCGAAGTGCGCCAGCAAATGCGCGAGGCACTGGGACTGGGCGAGCCTTGGTGGATCCGCTTCCCGCTCTGGCTCAACCAGTTCTTTATCGTCGAGCCGCAATACTGGATCGACAACGCCTTTGGCACCAATTTTGCCGATGGCGCACAGCGGATCATCAGTTTCCAGTCGCGCAGCCCCGTTTTTGACGTGATCGCACAGCGCCTGCCACAGACGCTCTGGGTTGTGGCGATGTCTTATGTCGTGGGCGTGCTGATCGCCCTGCCCATCGGGATTATCAGTGCCTACAAGCAGTATTCCGTCTTCGACAATGCGGGTACCTTCGTCAGCATGATCGGTTTTTCGGTGCCGCCCTTCTTTTCGGGCGTTCTGCTGATCGTGATCTTCTCGGTCCAGCTGCAATGGCTGCCGTCGATCTATGACACCACGCTGGTGGTGAATTCGTGGGAGACATTCAAGACCCAGCTTTTGCAGATGATCATGCCTGTGATGGTGCTGGCGCTGCAAACCACAGCACAGGTCAGCCGCTATATGCGCGCGTCGATGCTGGATAACCTCAGCCAGGACTACGTGCGCACAGCCCGCGCCAAAGGCATGTCGGAAAGCGTGGTCGTGCTCAAGCATGTGCTGCGCAACTCGATGATCCCTGTTGTGACCGTGATTGCATTGGGCATTCCGTCGATCTTTGGCGGTGCGATCATTACCGAGCAGATCTTCAAGGTGAACGGCCTTGGTCAGCTTTTGATTATCGCGCTGCAAGGCTCGGATATTCCGATGGTCATGACAATCACCTTCCTGCTCGCGGTGCTGATCGTGATGATGAACCTGATTGCCGATGTTCTTTACGGCATACTTGATCCGAGGATCCGCTATGACTGATGCAACCGTGGCAAAAGAAGTGATCGAAAAGCCCCGCAACCAGTGGCTGGATGTCTGGGACCAGTTCAGGACCCACAAAGGGGCGGTGTTCGGCCTTGGCTTTCTAATCTTCATCACGCTTTTCGTGACCATTGGTCCATGGCTTTGGCAGGTGGACCCCGGGAAGCTTGATATCCGCAACAAGGATGTGCGCCCGATCTACATGCTGCTGTTTGATAGCGACGCCAAGGTGAACTGGGCCAACCCGATGGGCACTGACAATCTGGGCCGCGATATTATGGCCAACATCATGCAAGGCGGACGTATTTCATTGGCCGTAGGCTGGACAGCGATGATTTTGGCTGTGTTCCTTGGCACGCTGATTGGTGTGCTGGCAGGGTATTTCCGCCGCCTTGACGGGTTGCTGATGCGTTTCACCGATCTGGTGCTGTCGCTGCCCCTTCTGCCGCTCTTGCTGGTCATGATGCTCTTGTTCCGCGATCCGCTGCGTGCGGCGTTTGGGCCCGAGAACGGAATATTTATCCTGATCGTTGTGGGCATCGGGATTACCTCATGGATGCAGACCGCACGCATTGTCCGCGGTGACGTCATGGCGCTCAAAGAGCGTGAATTCGTCCTTGCCGCACGATCCATCGGCACACCGCCACGGCGCATGATCACGCGGCATATTTTGCCCAATGTGCTGTCACCCATCATGGTCTCGGCCACGCTGGGCCTAGCCACAGCGATCATCACCGAAAGCGCGCTGTCGTTCCTTGGCCTCGGGTTCCCGTCGGATTTCCCCACATGGGGCAAGATCCTGTTTGACAGCGTTGACCGCATGACAGCCTTCCCCGAGCGCGTGTTGTGGCCCGGTCTGGCGATTTCGCTGACTGTGCTAGCTGTGAACTATATCGGCGACGGTCTGCGCGATGCGCTTGATCCGCGGATCAGGGGCTTGTGATTTGCCTTAGGGCTTGCGCGTCATATTTCTGAAGGAACGGGACAAACCCGTTCCAACAGGAGATCGCATCAATGACACGCATGACGGCCAAGGACTTTGATCAAGAGCTGCTTGATCTATACGATTTCTACGCACACGGCAAAATTTCCAAACGTGAGTTTCTGGATAAGGCGGGCAAATTCGCCGTGGGCGGTCTCACGGCTGCGGCCCTGCTCAGCATGCTCAGCCCCGATTACGCGCTGGCACAGCAGGTGTCGTTCAATGACCCCGATATCGTGCCCGAATATATCACCTACCCCTCGCCCAACGGCCATGGCGAGGTGCGTGGCTATCTGGTGAAACCCGCCAATGCCACAGGCCCCTTGCCTGCGGTGCTGGTGATCCACGAAAACCGTGGTCTGAACCCCTATATCGAAGACGTTGCCCGCCGTGTTGCCAAGGCAGGGTTCATGGCGCTGGCTCCTGATGGTCTGACATCCGTGGGCGGCTATCCCGGAAATGACGCCGAAGGGCGCGAACTACAGCGCACAGTAGACGGAGAGAAGCTGATGAACGACTTCTTCGCAGGGTTCGAGCACCTCATGACCCGCGAGGACAGCACCGGCAGCGTGGGCGCTGTAGGTTTCTGCTATGGCGGCGGCGTGGTGAATGCACTTGCCGTGGCCTATCCCGAAATGAACGCCGGTGTACCGTTCTATGGCCGTCAGGCGGCGGTTGAGGATGTGCCGCGCATCGAGGCGCCGCTTATGCTGCAATATGGCGCGCTGGACGAGCGGATCAATGAAGGGGCGGCGGCCTATAGCGCGGCACTCGCAGCCAACGGCAAGGTGTTTGAGGAATACTTCTACGAGAACGCCAACCACGGTTTCCACAACGACAGCACGCCGCGTTATGACGAAGCGATGGCAGAACTGGCGTGGGACCGCACCATCGGATGGTTCAATACGCATCTGACGTAAGGGGTGTGGGTTTCACGTACCCTACGGAATGAAAAAGGGCGGCGCTTTGCAGCGCCGCCCTTTTGCGTAGGGTGGGTTTAAACCCACCTTACCTTTAATCAATCTTCGGCAGCAATTCATCCAAGGACTTCTTCGCATCACCATAGAACATGCGCGTGTTGTCCTTAAAGAACAGCGGGTTCTCGATGCCCGAATACCCCGTGCCCTGCCCGCGCTTGGACACAAACACCTGCTTGGCCTTCCAGCATTCCAGAACAGGCATACCGGCGATGGGGCTGTTGGGATCGTCCTGTGCTGCTGGGTTCACGATGTCATTGGAGCCGATCACGATGGCCACGTCCGTATCTGGGAAGTCCTCGTTGATCTCGTCCATTTCCATCACGATGTCATAAGGCACCTTCGCTTCGGCCAAGAGCACGTTCATATGCCCCGGCAGACGCCCCGCGACAGGGTGGATCGCAAAGCGCACGTTCTTGCCCTTCGCACGCAGTTTGCGCACCAGTTCGGACACCGCCTGCTGTGCTTGCGCCACCGCCATACCGTAGCCCGGAATGATGATGATGCTGTCGGCCTCGTTCAGCGCCGTTGCAACACCGTCCGCATCAATGGCGATCTGTTCACCTTCAACTGCCATCTGCTCGCCCTGCGGGCCACCAAAGCCACCCAGGATCACGCTGACAAAGGACCGGTTCATTGCCTTACACATGATGTAGGACAGGATCGCACCGGAGGAGCCAACCAGTGCACCCACAACAATCAACAGATCATTGCCGAGCGAGAAGCCGATCGCGGCCGCGGCCCAGCCCGAATAGCTGTTCAGCATCGACACAACGACAGGCATATCCGCGCCGCCGATCCCCATGATCAGGTGATAGCCGATGAAGAGGCCTGCGAGTGTCAGCAGAACCAGCGCCCAAGAACCGCTGCCGCCCATATAGGCGATCAGCAGGATCACAGACAGGGCCGCAGCACCCGCGTTCAGCAAATGACCACCGGGCAGTTTCTTGGCCCCTGTGTCCACTTTGAACGGCAGCTTGCTCGAATTGCCGGCGAGCTTGGCATAGGCGATGACGGAGCCTGTAAAGGTCACCGCACCGATCCAGATGCCCAGCACCAGTTCGACCCGCAGAATGCTGATCTCGACGCTGGATTTCTTGGCAATCAACTGCCCGAATGCGCTCAGCCCGTCATAGATTTCCTTGGGCAGGCCGATGGCCGTAATCCCATCCGGCCCGACAGCGCCCATGACCTGACCATTGGCTTCATACAACGCGCCGATGGTGTTGATCATCAGGTCGGCGTTGAAGCCGACGAAGACCGCCGCCAGACCGACCATCGAGTGCATGATCGCCACAAGCTCGGGCATCTGTGTCATTTCGACCTTGGTGGCGAGTTGATAACCCACCATGCCGCCCAGCGCGATCAGGATGACCGACAAGAGCCCCAGACCGGAACCCGGGCCAACAAGCGTCGCAAAGACCGCCAAAGCCATGCCTGCGATGCCGTACCAGACCGCACGTTTCGCGCTTTCCTGCCCCGAGAGACCGCCCAGCGACAGAATGAACAGGATACCTGCGACCACATAGGCCGCGATTGTGAATGCGTTTTCCATTGCTCTGCCCCTTTAGGATTTCTGGAACATGGCGAGCATACGCCGTGTCACGAGGAAGCCGCCGAAGATGTTGACCGCTGCCATAAAGATACCAAGTGCCGCCAATATCGTGATCAGCGCGTTGCTTGATCCGATCTGGATCAGCGCGCCCAGAATGATGATCGACGAAATCGCGTTGGTCACAGCCATCAGCGGTGTGTGCAGCGAATGCGCCACGTTCCAGATTACCTGGAAGCCGATGAACACCGACAGAACGAAGACGATGAAGTGCTGCATAAAGCTGGCCGGCATACCGGGGATCAGGCCGATGCCAAGGATCAGTGCCGCACCAATCGCCAAGAGACCGACTTGGGTCTTGGTCTCTTTTTTGAAGGCCGCCACTTCGTTCGCGCGCTTTTCTTCCGCGGTCAGTTCCTTTGGCTTTTCCTTCTTGGGCGCGGCGGCAATCGCCGCCACTTTGGGTGGTGGTGGCGGGAAGGTGATTTCGCCCTTATGCGTCGCGGTCGCACCACGGATGACGTCGTCTTCCATGTTGTGGTTTGGCGTGCCGTCTTTTTCAGGCGTCAGATCCGTCATCATGTGACGGATGTTGGTGGCATAGAGTGTCGAGGACTGCGCCGCCATCCGGCTCGGGAAATCGGTATAGCCGACGATGATCACACCGTTGTCGGTGACGATCTTTTCGTCTTTCACAGTCAGTTTGCAGTTGCCGCCACGTTCCGCTGCAAGGTCGACGATGACCGAACCGGGCTTCATCGCCTCAACCATGTCTTTGGTCCAAAGTTCGGGCGCATCGCGGCCCGGGATCAGCGCCGTGGTGATCACGATGTCCATATCAGGCGCGATTTCGCGGAATTTGGCCAGCTGTGCTGCCGCAAATTCGGGCGAGGACACGGCGGCGTAGCCACCCGTCGCAGACCCGTCCTGCTGTTCTTCCTCAAAATCGAGGAAGACAAATTCGGCCCCCATGGATTCAACCTGTTCGGCCACTTCGGGGCGTACGTCGAAGGCGTATGTTATGGCACCCAGCGATGTCGCGGTACCGATCGCAGCAAGACCTGCTACACCCGCACCAACAACCAGCACTTTTGCCGGCGGCACTTTACCCGCAGCCGTTACCTGACCGGTGAAGAAGCGGCCAAAGTTGTTACCGGCTTCGATGACAGCGCGGTAGCCCGCGATATTCGCCATAGAGGACAATGCATCCATCTTTTGCGCACGGCTGATGCGTGGCACCATATCCATGGCGATCACGGTGGCGCCTTTCGCGTTGGCAGCCTCCATCAATTCCTTGTTCTGCGCAGGGTAGAAGAACGAGATCAGCGTCTGTCCTTCGCGCAGTTTCTTGACCTCTGCATCCGATGGCGGGCGCACTTTGGCGACGATATCGGCGGCCTTGTAGAGCGCCGCCGCGGTTTTCGCCACCTCGACACCAGCGTCTTTATATGCCTGATCAGAAAAACCCGCAGCGAGACCGGCGCCGGTTTCGATGATGCATTCATACCCAAGCTTTTGCAGGTCTTTGGCGGATGCCGGGGTCATCGCGACCCGGTTTTCGCCCTCGAATATCTCTTTTGGTGTGCCGATCTTCACGGACCATCCCCCATATCTGTTCTGGCAGTTCCCATGCATTATAGCGCGCAAGAATATTTCACAAGGGGATGGCTGGCATGACATTAAGTGTCATACGCTAACAATCACACCCAGCGGCGCGTCTTTTGGCAATAGCGGGCGAAATCTGCGCGAAATTTGACCCTGAGCCGGTTTTCCTCGGGGATAATAAAGCGCTGCGTGATGGTAAACATAAAGAGCGGGACAAGCAGCAGGGCAACGGGTGCATCCCAGCGCAAGGCGAGCCCCGCAAGCACCAGCGTATCCCCCAGATAGATCGGATTGCGCGTACGCTTGAAGATGCCTGTCGTGACAAGATGATCGGCCTCCAGATGCGGCACGATAGTGGTGCGTCTTTTGCGCATCTCGACCGCCGCAAGCAGGATCAGCACAATCCCGCCGCCCACCAGAAGCCCACCCAAAAGATCCATGACAGGCCCGCCGATGGCCCAGGACATGGGCTGAAGGGCTGCAATCCACCATGTCAGCACGACGGCAAGCAGCAACCACACGGGAGGGATGTCGATCCATTTCATGCCAAGTGTTGTGCCGCAGCGCTTTGCACTTGTCCATGCCCGCTGACCCGTTAGGGTCTGGCAAAACGGAGGAATGATCATGGAACATGCGGGCAAACACGCACTGGTCACAGGCGGCGGTTCTGGTATCGGTGCAGGCATTGCGCTGGCCCTGGCGCAGGCAGGTGCCGAGGTAACAATCACCGGACGACGCGCGGATAAACTGCAAGAGGTTGCATCGCTGTCCCCACGCCTGCACGGCGTCGTCATGGATGTGGATGACGAGGCGTCCGTGCGTGACGTCATCGCGCAAGCTGCCCGCGCCCGTGGCCCGATCCAGATATGTGTTGCCAACGCAGGTATTGCAGAGGGCGGGCCGTTCGAAAAAACCACATTGGCACAATGGCGCAAGACCATGACCACCAACCTTGATGGTGTCTTTCTGACCTTTCAGGCCGCCATGGCGACGCTCGAAGATGCCACCCCTGCCCGCATGATCGTGATCAGTTCGATTGCCGGTGTGCGCGGTCTGAAAAACGCCATTCCCTATACCGTGACCAAACATGGTGTCATCGGTTTGATCCGTGGTTTGTCCGAAGAGTTCATGCGCCGCCCCATTACATTCAACGCGCTCTGCCCCGGCTATGTGGACACCGATATCGTGCGCAACCAGTTACCCGGCCTGATGAAACGCTTTGATCTAAATGAACAGGGTGCGATTGATGTGATCGCCAAGGGAAACCGGCACCTCAAGCTTTTGGAGGTGGATGAAACCACGGCAGCGGCCATGTGGCTCTGCTCGGACGGTGCGCGCAGCGTGAACGGGCAAACGATCCAGATTTCGGGAGGTCAGGTCTAATGATTGGTCCTGTTCTCGTTGTTCTTGTGGCACTGATCCATGCCTATTTCGTGGTGCTTGAAATGTTCCGCTGGGAAGCGCCACGGACCCGCAAGATTTTTGGTACCACGCCGGAATTTGCGGCCGAAAGCAAAGTGATGGCCGCCAATCAGGGCTTGTATAACGGGTTTCTGGCGGCGGGGCTGCTCTATGGTCTTGTCATGGGGGTTGCTGGCGGGCAGATGGTGATTTTCCTTCTGCTTTGTGTCGTCGTTGCCGGATTCTATGCCGCGTATTGTGGCATCAAAGCCGCCCTCTACGGGCAGACGGTGCCTGCAACGCTCGCGCTGCTTGCGCTTTTCTTGAATATCTAGGATCGCACCATGACTGATTTCGCCGCTACCAAAGCCATGTTCCACCTGCCCGAAGGCATGATCTATCTGGATGGCAATTCGCTTGGCCCATTGCCCAAGGCGACGGCTGCGCGTGTCGCGCGCGCTGTGACCGACGAATGGGGTGAGAAGGTGATTACCGGATGGAACCGTGCGGGTTGGATGGCGCAGCCGACCGCTTTGGGCGACCGGATCGGGCGGCTGATTGGCGCAGAACCGGGCCATGTGGTGCTGGGGGATACCCTGTCGATCAAGGTCTATCAGGCGCTCGCCGCCGCCATTGATCTGGTGCCGGATCGCAAGGTCATCCTGACAGATAACGGGAATTTCCCGTCGGATATCTACATGGCCGAAGGCTTGATCAATTCACTGGGGCGCGGCCATGAGCTGCGCATCGTGGACCCCGAGGATGTGGAACATCAGATCAATGATGAGCTTGCTGTGCTTATGCTGACGCAGGTGGACTACCGCACAGGGCGTTTGCACGACATGAAGGCCCTGACAGAAAAGGCCCATGCGGCAGGCGCGCTCACCTGCTGGGATCTTGCACATACCGCGGGGGCCATGGCGGTCGACCTGCAAGGCTGCAACGCCGATTTTGCCACAGGTTGCACCTATAAGTATCTTAACGCAGGCCCCGGTGCGCCCGCGTTCATCTATGTGGCCCCCCGCCATATCGACAATTGCCAACCCGCCTTGTCAGGCTGGCTGGGACATGAGGCACCTTTCGCCTTTGATCTGGATTACCGCCCCGGCACAGGGATCGAGCGGATGCGCGTGGGCACGCCACCTGTGTTGCAGATGGCCGCCCTCGATGCGTCACTCGATATCTGGGACCAGGTGGACATGGACGCGCTGCGTTCCGCCTCGATCGTACTGACCGAGCAGTTCATCGCAGGGGTCGAGGCGCGCTGTCCGCAGCTCACACTTGCCAGCCCGCGCGATCCCCTTCACCGCGGCAGTCAGGTATCCTTTGCCTTCGCGGATGGCTATGCCGCGATGCAGGCCTGTATCGCGCGCAATGTCATCGGTGATTTTCGCGCGCCCGACATCATGCGGTTCGGGTTTTGCCCGCTTTTCATTGACGCAGGCGATGTGGATGCGGCCGTGGATGTGATTGCCGATGTGATGGACAACAGGTTGTGGGATGATCCCGTCTATAAACAGGTCGCACGGGTGACCTAGACGTAAGTGGTATCATCGGCCTCTGGCGGGGTGTCGTAGCCGTGCACCTGAACGTTCAGCGCGGCCCCCAGCAGGATCAGGTAAGCACTGACGTAAAGCCAGAGCAGCAAACCAATCACGGCACCGATGGAGCCGTATACCTCGTTATAGCTGGCAAAGTTTGTCAGATAGAACGACAGCCCCGCCGAGGCCGCAACCCAGAGCACCACGACCACGAAAGCGCCGACGGTAAACCATCGGCCACGGCTTCCGATCCGTGCGGGGCCGAAACGGTAAAGCAAACTCAGCCCCAGCATCAGGACGCCCAAAGCGATCAGCCAGCGGATACCTTCGAGCAGCCACGCCGTTGAATTTGCGACAGGAATGAACGCCAGACCAATCGGCACAATGACCACCACGAACAGTGCGACAATCGCCAAAGTCACCAGAGCAAATGTCAGCAACAAGGCCACGATGATTTGCCAGATGCCGTTGCGCATCCGCTGACCCGCAATCGCGTTCAGCCCGCCAATCAACGCCGCCACCCCTGCCCTGCAAGACCAGAGTGCGAGCATGATCGACACGCCCGTGGCCCAGCCCAGAGCATCCGCCGGTGCAGCCACCAGACGCACAACCTGTGAGGAAATCAAATTATAGGCATCGGGCGGGATGATATCCTGCATCAAGGTCAGCTGTTCGGCGATCACCACCGGATCGGCAATCAACCCGAAAATCGCGATCACCGCGGCAATGCCGGGAAAAATCCCGAACATGCCGAAAAACGCGACACCCGCAGCGATCAGACCAAGATGCTTTTCGCCCGCAGTCGTCCAGACCGCGGCAAGGATCCGCCATATCCGCTTGATTTTGGTCATGCGTCGGGTTGCCTGCCTTTTGTTCATTGCCCTTCAACCTAGTACAAAAGAGCGGCAACCGCCACTTTTCTCAACAGAAACCTGCGGTTGGCTTTGCCATTGACAATATGTCCACAAAAAACGGTCGCGTCAGAGCGCAAGACGCGGTAGGATTTTGAAAAGCCGGGGCCAACCCAGAGGCAGATGCAGTGAACACTTTGAACACACATACCAACACGCTCGCCGAGCGTGTTTTGGAGCAGGACAGTGACCGCTATCTGGTGGCGATTACCGGTGCGCCGGGCTGTGGCAAATCCACCTTGGCCAGCGAAGTCGCGCGGCGTCTGAACGCGCAGGGCCGCAAGACAGCCGTCGTGTCGATGGACGGGTTTCATCTTGATAACCGCATTCTAGAGGCGCGCAATCTGCTGCCCCGCAAGGGTGCGCCTGAAACCTTCGACGCGCCGGGTTTCTTGCGCCTGATCCGCGCACTCATGACCGGCGAAGAGGTCTTTGCCCCGGTGTTTGACCGCACCCGCGATCTGGCCATCGCCGGTGCTGTTGCGGTCCCCTCCGCCGCCCGTGTCGTGATTGTCGAGGGTAATTACCTGATGTTCGACGAAGCCCCCTGGACTGCGCTTGCAGAGCTTTGGGACCTGTCAGTGCGTGTGAATGTCCCGATGCCGGAACTACGCGCGCGCCTGATCCAGCGCTGGTTGAGCTTGAACTATTCCTCTGCCGTGGCCACCCGGCGCGCAGAAGGCAATGACATTCCCAACGCCAGGCGCGTGATTGAACGCGCCCTGCCCTGCGATATTGATCTGAACGGCGAACCGCTCCAGAACGGCATGTCAGCCTAGACAAACACCAACGTGATTGCAGGGAACATCAGCAGAAGAAAGACCCGCACCACATCGGAGCCTACAAAGAAAAGCACCGACCGGTAGGTTGCCGTCATGGGCGTCTCTTTGTCCATGCTGTTGATAATGAACAAATTCATACCCACAGGCGGTGTGATCAATCCCACCTCGACCACGATCAGCACCAAGATACCGAACCAAACCGCCAGTTCCTCGGTCGTCATGCCGAAATCCATTGCCGAGATGACCGGCCAGAAGATCGGCACCGTCAGCAGGATCATCGACAGGCTGTCCATCAGGCAGCCGAGGATCAGATAGAAGACAAGGATGAGAACCATCACCATCCACGGGCTGAAACCCTGGTCTGTGACCCATGCCGAAAGTTCCTGCGGCACCTGTGTCAGCGCCAGAAACCCGTTGTAGAAAGCGGCCCCTAGCACGATGAAAAAGATCATGCCCGTGCCGGTGGCGGTTTCTGTAATGCTCTGGCGGAACACCTGCCAGTTCAGTGTTCCCGAGAACAGCGCGATCAGCCCCGTGCCCATGGCCCCCACAGCGGCCCCTTCGGTCGGCGTAAACCAACCCTGATAGATACCGCCAACTACCAGACCAAAGACGACCAACACCGGCCAGACCGCGCCCAGCGCTTTGACCCGGTCAGCGTAGGCAACACGCGGGCGCGTGCCTGCCTGATCGGGGTAGAGCCGGACATAGATGGCAATGGTCAGCATATAGCCAAGGGCCGCAAGGATACCGGGAATAAATGCGGCTGCAAAAAGCGTGGCGATGTTCTGCTCGGTCAGGATCGCATAGATCACCAGAATCACAGACGGCGGGATCAGGATGCCCAAGGTTCCGCCCGCCGCAAGTGTCGCAGTCGAGAACCCGCCCGAATAGCCGTATTTGCGCAATTCCGGCAGGGCGACCTTGCTCATCGTGGCCGCTGTCGCAAGCGATGATCCGCAAATCGCCCCGAACCCCGCACAGGCCCCGACCGACGCCATCGCCATACCGCCTTTGCGGTGCCCCAGCCATGCCTCTGCCGCCTTGAAGAGCGACCGTGACATGCCCGAATAGGTCGCGAATTGCCCCATCAGCAGGAACATCGGGATGATCGAGAGGTTGTAGCTGGAGAAGGTCGAAAAGACCTCGGACTTGAGCCGCGCCATGAACACGGTGGTGCCGTCGGTCGCCAGCCACAGCCCGCCGATGCCGCACAAAAGCATCGCAAGCCCGATGGGCGCGCGCAGGAAGATCAGCAAGAGCAGCACAGGAAAGGACAAAAAGCCCAAGATCAGATCGGTCATAGGTCGCGCTGCCCTGTCAGCCGCATGGCGGCGCAGTAGAGGCTGACGAGACTGGCGGTGACTGCGGCGCCAAAGCTTGCCGCATAGGCCCACCAGATCGGGAACTGGATCAGATAAGAGGTTTCATTATAGCGGATCTTGTCCTGCATCCCCGCAAAAAGCCGCCATGTGATCAACACGATGGTCGCGGCCATCACAACGGTCCAGAATGTGCTCAGCGCCGCATTGACGCGTGGCCCGAGACCTTTCGTGAAGACATCGACGCGGGCGTGGGCCCCGCTGAGTTGTGTCAGCGGCAAGAAGGCGAAGATCGCAAAGGCCACCCCCGCTTCGACCAGTTCGAAATCGCCAAGGATCGGACCGACACCCAGATCAATCAGCCACTCACCAAGCCCGCGCAAGGCACCGCCGTGGGCCAGATCGCTGAGTTCGCGCCCGCTGACGCTGACGCAGACCATCAGTACCAGCAGGCACAGGACGATGCCGCCAAGCAGGGCCATGACATTGGCGAGTTTATGAATCGCGCGGTGCAGCATCAGCGCGGCTTAGTTGCCTGCGGCGTGTTTGGCAATCAGCGCCTGGGCCTCTTGGTAAAGCCCTGTGCCATCAATGCCTGCCGCATCGGCCTGGGCGATCCAGTTGTCAATCGTGGGTTGGCTGGCCGCGCGCCAGTCGGCAACCTGTGCTGGTGTCAGCGTGATGATCATGTTGCCCGCCTCTTGGGCCAGGGCCCGTCCGGGCGCGTCGTACTCTTGCATTGTGCGCCCCGCGAAAGCAGAAAATTCAAGGCCTGAATTGGCATCGATGACCGCCTGCAGGTCGGCGGGAAGATCGTCATAAGCCTCTTGGTTCATGGCGAAAATGAAGGCGGTTGTATAAAGGGCCTCACCGGGAAATTCGGTGTGGTTGGTGACCAACTCCTGCACTTTGAGCGAGGGAACGACCTCCCAAGGGATCACAGCCCCATCAATGACACCGCGTGACAGGGATTCCGGCACCGCAGGCACCGGCATCCCGACTGCGGTCGCACCCAGTTCGGTAAACAGCGTTGTTGTCGTTCGGGTCGGGGCACGCAGTTTCAGACCGCGCAGGTCGGCCACGTCTGTGACAGGGCGGTTGGCATGGATCACACCGGGGCCGTGCACCCAAAGCCCAAGGGGTTTGAAGGCGGCAAAATCGGTATCCATCATCCGTGTTTCTGCCAGTTCCCAGAAGGCGCGTGATGTGGCTTCGGCATCGGGGGAAAGAAACGGCAACTCGAAAACCTCAAGCTGCGGGAAGCGCCCGGGCGTATACCCTGCGACTGTCCAGATAATATCGGCGACACCATCAATCGCCTGATCAATCAGCTGCGGCGGTGTGCCGCCCAGTTGCATGGACGGAAAACGGTCAATCTTGATACGGCCATCACTGTCGGCCTCGACCTGTTCGGCCCAGACATCCAGAATGTGTGCAGGCACATTCGCCTGCGCTGGCAAGAATTGATGCAGACGCAACGTGACCTCCTGCGCGACGGCAGCTGTGGACAGGCAGGCGGCAGCAAGAACGCTCATCAGCGCGGTACGGGTCGTTTTCATGATGATCCTCCAGAAACAGTTGGCGCCATTGTGGTGATCACAAGCCTGCCCGCAAGGGGCAATTCACCGGATGGATGCGGTCTTTTGTGCGGCAAAGTCACCAGCCTTGCGCCCGATGAACAAAATGCAGCCAATCTGAAAGCACAGCCGCCCGAAACAGACAGCAAGAGAGGCCGGATCGCGCCGCATACTCTCTGCAAGTTGAGTTGTCGTGGCGGCAGACGTAGCATATCTGTCCCATACGCGATAACCTCGCGTGACGTCTGGGGCAGGTCCCCGCGATGGCAGGAGCCCGAACCGCGTGAGCATACACACGACGCCCCTTGATGATCTTGTCGCCTGTCCGCAGTGCGACACGCTGCATACAGCGCATAGCCTGCCGGAAAACTCGCAGGCCCATTGCCAGCGTTGCGGGATTGTTTTGATGACCTCACAACCTTCGGCCATCGCGCGCGTGATTAGCCTTGCGTTGACCGCCTTCGTGATGATGATTGCCGCAATCAGCTTTCCTTTTCTGACATTGGATGCAGGCGGTCTGCAAAACGCGACATCGGTTCTGGACGCGGTGATGGCCTTTAAAGACGGTTATGCGTTCCCTTTGGCGGTCGCAGTCGCTTTCTTTATCATCGTAATCCCGCTGATCCGCCTGAGCGCGCTGATTTATGCGCTGGGTCCGCTGGTACGCGAGGCCAAGCCGCGTCAAGGTGCGCGTCAAGCCTTTGCCTTGGCCGAGAAACTGCGCCCTTGGAGCATGGCTGAAATTTTCATCGTTGGTGTGACTGTTGCGCTGATTAAGGTGGCAGGACTTGCCGCTGTGACAATTGGCCCCGCATTTTGGGCCTTCGCCGGGGTCGTGGTGATTACCGTCCTCAAAGATCAATTGATTTGCAGGTATTCGATTTGGGAAGAGCTGGACAAAGCCTCGGCCTGATTACGGCCCGCAGCGCAGGATTGGTGGCCTGTCAGCGATGTGGACAGGTGCATCCGCTGGAGACGCGCATCTGCAAGCGGTGCGAGGGGCGGCTGGTCAGCCGTGATACCCAGAGCCTGCAGAAGGTCTGGGCCTGGCTGATCGCGGGTATGATCGCTTATATTCCGGCCAATATCTATCCGATGCTGCTGACCTCGACACTGGTTGAACGCTCGGAGAGCACCATCATCGGTGGCGTGGTCGAGCTTTTCGATCACGGCTCTTACGGTATTGCGCTCATTGTCTTTGTCGCCTCGGTGATGATCCCTGTCGGGAAATTCGTCGCCATTATGTATCTGGCCATCAGCGTGCAGCGCCATTCCGGTGAAAACCAGCACGAACGCCACGTGGCCTATGAGGTGGTCGAGTTCATCGGGCGCTGGTCCATGATCGACGTCTTTGTCGTTGCAATCCTGTCGGCACTGGTGCAACTCGACACTATCGCAACCGTCAACCCCGGCATCGCGGCAGTCAGCTTTGCGTTGTCTGTCATTTTTACCATGTTATCCGCACAGGCCTTTGATTCCCGCCTGATCTGGGACGCAGACAGGACCAAGCAGCAATGAGTGATCCGAACACAAACGGGCCAGCACCGCTCGACGTGAGACCCGTCAAAAAGAAGATCTGGCAGCGCCTATCCTTGGTCTGGCTTGTGCCCATCTTTGCCTTGGCAATTTCGCTTTGGGCCGCGTGGCAGAACTATGCTGATCGCGGCACGCTGATCACGATCAGCTTTGAAAACGCGGCAGGGATCACAGCGGGGGAAACCAGTATCAGATACCGCGATGTCACCATCGGTGAGGTGGAGGATGTCGAGTTTTCGGATGGTCTGACCGATGTGCTTGTCCATGCGCGGATTGATCAAACCGTCGCCCCCTTTCTTGATGACGACGCCCAATTCTGGGTTGTGCGCCCTGATGTGTCCGTGCGCGGCATTACCGGTCTCGATACCGTCCTGTCGGGCGTTTATATCGAAGGAAACTGGGACACAGAGGCCGATGTGGCCCAGACACAGTTCATCGGTCTGGAAGAGCCTATCCTGACCCGCGCAAACCAGCGCGGCACCACGGTGACCTTGCGCGCCGATGATGGTGGCAGCATCTCGGCGGGTGCACCGGTGCTGCACAAAGGGATCGAGGTCGGCTATCTGGAACAGCCGCAGCTGTCCCTCAATGGCAGTCAGGTTGTGGTCACCGCCTTTATCGAAAGCCCCTATGACCGCCGCATAACCAGCAGCACGCGATTCTGGGACACCTCTGGCTTTAGTGTCTCATTTGGCACCGGGGGCGTGTCCTTGAACGTCAGTTCACTCGCGTCTGTGATCGAAGGCGGGATTTCATTTGATACTGTTGTCTCGGGCGGCCAGCCAATTCAGGATGGCGCAATTTTTGACATCTTCGATAGCGAAGAGGCCGCACGCGAAAGTCTCTTTACCGATCCCAATGCAGAAGTGTTGCGTGTCGCGGTGCTTTTCGAACAGTCAGTCAGTGGTCTGGCCGTCGGGTCCGAAGTCCGCTTTCAAGGCATCCGTATCGGCGAGGTCAGCGACCTGAACGCCATCGTGGTGGGCCAAGGTGCCAATGCCGAAGTCCGCTTGCAGGCCGTGCTTGCGGTGGAACCTTCACGCCTTGGCATGGGCAGTGACGCCACTGTCGAAGAGGCGTTCAACCTGTTGTCCGATTTTGTCACGCGCGGCCTGCGGGCACGGATGGTGACAGGGAATATTCTGGCGGGTACCCTTTTTGTCGAACTGGTTGAAGTCGAGGACGCGCTGCCTGCAATCATGAACCTGACATCCGGCGACTATCCGGTCATTCCCACTACGGATTCGGAAATCTCCGACGTAGCCGCCACCGCCGAAGGCCTTCTGTCGCGCATCAATGCGCTGCCGGTTGAAGAACTGATGGATGGTGCGATTGACTTGATGGACAGCATCGAACGGCTGGCCAATGACGACTCGACGCGCAATGCGCCGGCGGCGCTTGTGTCCTTGCTGGACGAATCCCGTGCCTTGATTGCCTCAGAGGATTTGCAGGCCATTCCCAATGACCTGCGCACTGTCATTAATGACATCAACGGTCTTGTGGCCGAAGCAAGCGAAACCGGCATCATCACGAACCTTGATGCGGCGATCGCCACCGCGGCACAGGCGGCCACGAATATCGAACAGGCCACACAAAACCTGCCGCAGATCACCGCAGATATCCAGGCGCTGACAACCCGCGCCAACCAATTGGAGCTGGAGGCGCTGGTGGCGTCGGCGACCGAGACACTCAACGCGGTTGATGCCTTTCTGGGAACCGACGATGCAATTGCCTTTCCTGCCGAAGCCAACGCCGCCCTCGTGTCTTTGCGCACCTTCCTTGATGAAGTCCGCGAAGGCGGTGCGATTGAAAATGTGAACGACGCCCTTGCCTCGGCCAGTCAAGCAGCCAGCGCAGTCGAAGACGCGGTCAGCACCCTGCCCGCCCTGTCCGCGCGCGCAAATGATCTGGTGACCCAGATCACGACGGTGGTAAACAGTTATGGCGAGCGGTCCCGCTTCAGCGCCGAAACGCTGTCAACGCTGCGCGATATTCAAGAAGCGTCTGATGCGATTTCCTCGCTCGCGCGCACCATCGAACGAAACCCCAATTCCTTGTTGATCGGACGGTAAATCATGCTTTCACGCTTCACAGTCCTTGTCCTGACAGCCCTTGCCGCCTGTTCACCCCTGGCCGAGCGGGTCGCAATGACACCGCTCCCCTCCTCGGTCGAGCTGCGTCCCTTGGTGGGCAGTGCAATGATCCGGACGGTGTCTCTGCCAACATATGCCGCCGCAGAAGAGATTGCCGTGAAAACTGCCGACGGGCGCATCACATTACGTGAAGACGTGCTCTGGGCGGACGAGCCGGAGCGCGCTGTCACACTGATCCTGACGCGGACCCTCAGCGACATTCTGAACACCGATGTCGGCCCTGACCCTTGGCCCTTCATCGGCCTGCCCGATGTATCCGTCGATGTGCGGGTCGAACGGATGCTGGGGGGTCTGGATGGCACGTTCGAGCTGCGCGGCCAGTTCTTTGTTGCCAGTGAAGGTGCGGATTTCCGCAACAGCACCCACCGTTTTGACATCATGGAACAGGTGACGGACGGATCAGTTGAAAGTATCGCTGCGGCGCAATCGGCTGCCTTGCTGAAACTGGCCGAACAGATTGGCGCTGTGCTCGGGCGTTAACCTACTGCGTCACCCAGCGTTGCCGTGGCGCGCCGCACCTTCAGGTTCGCCCGCACGAATGCCACGATAAAGATCGCTGTCAGCACAAGGATGACAGTCGGCGCAGGCGCGCTGTCGAGAAAAAAGCTGAGATAGACGCCCGTTAGACCTGCGAACATCGTCACCCCCACCGCAATCGGCAGCATTAATGCAAAGCGTTTCGTCAGCAAAAACGCAATCGCCCCCGGTGCGATCAACAGACCGATCGACAGGATAATCCCCACCGCCGAAAGCGTGGCGACAATCGTCAAGGAAATCAGCGCCAACAGCCCGTAGTGCAGCCATCCGACCCGCAACCCGACCGCCTGCGCCTGCACCGGATCAAAGGCATGGAGCATGAACTCGCGTTGCTTGGCCAGAATGATGACCGCAACAAAGGCGGCAATTGTGCCAGCCGTCCAAAGGTCTGCGTTATCAACCCCCAGCATATTGCCAAAGAGGATGTGATCGAGGTGCACATCCGTTGTGATCTTTGTGTAAAGCACAAGCCCGAAGCCGAACATGCCCGAAAACACGATCCCCATGACGGTATCCTGCTTGACCCTGCTATTGGCCGCCAGAAAACCGGTGCTGAGCGCGCAGGTCATCCCCGCCACAAAGGCCCCGATGATCAGCGGGATGTTCAGCATATAAGCAATGACAATGCCCGGCAGAACCGCGTGGCTGATGGCATCGCCCATCAGCGACCAGCCTTTCAGCACAAGATAACAGGACAGCAAGCTTGTTGGCACAGCAATGATCGCCATCATCAGGAAGGCTTTGTTCATAAAGGCGAACTGGAAGGGAAAGAGGAGCGTTTCCATCAACTGCCCTCCAGTGCAGCGGCCGCACGGCGGCGCGCGGCCAGATAGCCGTGTTTGGGCGCAAAAACAAAGGCTCCAAGAAAGATCAGTGTTTGCAAGCTCACGATGATCCCGCCTGTGGCGCCATCAAGATAATAGCTCAGATAGGCGCCTACAAAGCTGGTCCCTGCCCCGATGGTGACGCTCAGCACCAACAACCGTGGGAAACGGTCTGTCAGCAGATAGGCTGTCGCCCCCGGTGTCACGACCATGGCAATCACAAGAAAGGCACCCACGGTTTGCAAAGCGGCAACGCAAGAGGCCGCCAGCAGCGTAAAGAACACCGCGCGCAACAGATCGGGCCGCAGCCCGATGGACCGCGCGTGGTTTTCATCAAAAAACGCAACCATCAGGTCTTTCCATTTGGCCAGCAGCACTGCCAAGGTCACAAACCCGATGATCGCCAGTTGCAGTGTATCGGAGGGCGTGATCGCAAGGATATTGCCCATTGTGATCGTCTGAACGCTCACCGATGTGGGCGAGAGCGACACCATGAAAAGCCCCAGCCCGAAGAAGGACGTAAAGATCAGACCAATGATCGTGTCCTCTTTCAGCCCCGATCGCTGGTTGAGAAACAGCATCGCCCCTGCGGCCAACCCGCCTGCGGCAAAGGCCCCCAAAGCAAAGGGCAGACCCAGCATATAGGCCCCCGCCACGCCCGGCACGATCGAATGGCTGAGCGCGTCACCGATCAGCGACCAGCCTTTGAGCATCAGATAGGCAGAGAGAAACGCGCAAACCCCGCCGACCAAAGCACTGACCCACATGGCGTTGAACATGTAGCCATAGCTGAAAGGTTCCAGCAAAAGCGCAATCATGTGGGCTCTTTCTCGGTGCTGCCGTCCTCGCCGTAGACAACAAAGGGGCGCTCGTCATCGGTGATCACACGGATCTGGCGACTGTCATCATCGTCGTGCAGGTCTGACCCACCCAGCACGAAGTGACGCAATACGCCACCAAAGGCGATTTCGAGGTTTTCGTGGGTAAAGACATCTGCGGTCAGACCGTAGGCCAGCACCGTTTGCTTGACCAGAATTGTGCGGTCACAGAACTCCGGCACGGACCCAAGATTATGGGTCGAGACCAGTATCACCCGCCCCTCATCACGCAGATCGCGCAAGAGGGCGACGATCGCATCCTCGGTTTGCACATCAACGCCGGTGAAGGGTTCATCAAGCAGGATCACCTGCCCTTCCTGCGCCAAGGCGCGGGCCAGAAACACCCGCTTGCGCTGTCCGCCTGATAACTCGCCGATCTGACGCTTGCGGAAATCCGACATATTCACCCGCGCCAGTGCATCAGCCACCGCCGCATGATCGGCGGCTTTGGGGCGGCGAAAGAACCCCATGTGGCCATAGCGGCCCATCATCACCACATCCTCGACAAGGACCGGGAACGACCAATCCACCTCTTCGGATTGCGGCACATAGGCCACGATATTGCGGCGCAGCGCCTCTTGTACCGGCATGCCAAGCACCGAGATTTCGCCGCGTGCGGCAGGCACGAACCCCATGATCGCCTTGAACAGCGTTGATTTTCCGGCACCATTTACCCCCACAAGGGCGGTGATCGTCCCTGTGGGGATTTCAAAGCTCGCGTTATGCAGTGCGGTGTGCCCGTTGCGGTAGGTCACCGTCACATTCTGCGAGATGATGCCGGGGCTTTGGATCATTCAGTCAGGCCTGCTGCAATGGTTTCTGTGGTGACGCGCAAGAGATCAAGGTAGGTCGGCACGGGGCCGTCCGCCTCTGTCAGGCTGTCAACATAAAGGACGCCCGCATATTCCGCATCTGTCTCGCGCGCGACCTGCTCGGCGGGGGCCTGACTGACAGTGCTTTCGCAGAATACGGCAGGGATATCGTTCTCGCGTACTGTATCAATCACGCGGCGCACCTGTTGGGGCGTGCCTTGCTGGTCGGCGTTGATGGGCCAGAGGTAGAGTTCCTGCATCCCGAAATCGCGCGCAAGATAGCTGAAGGCACCTTCACAGCTGACAAGCCAGCGCTGTTCGGCAGGCACGGCAAGAATCCGGTCGCGCAGAGGCGCAATCGTCGCAGTGATTTCGGCTTTATAGGCCTCGGCGTTGGCACGGTAGGTTTCGGCATTGTCGGGGTCATGTTCGACAAAAGCGTCGCGGATATTGTCGACATAAATCAACGCGCTCTCAAGGCTCATCCAGGCATGGGGGTTGGGTTTGCCGTCGTAGGACCCTGACGAGATGCTGAGCGGTGTGATCCCGTCAGAGAGTGTCACGCTGGGCACATCCGAGAGGTTGCTGAAGAACTGTTCAAACCAGAGCTCAAGGTTCAGCCCGTTCCACAGGATCAGATCGGCATCCTGCGCGCGGATGATATCGCGGGGGGTGGGTTGATAGCCGTGGATTTCGGCCCCTGCCCGCGTGATGCTTTCCACAATCGCCGCGTCACCTGCCACGTTCTGGGCCATATCGGCGATCACCGTAAAGGTCGTGACGGCTTTGAAACGGTCTTCCTGGGCCATGGCGGCAGAGGAAAACACGGCAGCGCAACACACAAAGGAGAGGCATTTGATCATAGTCATTGGAGTGTCCTTTCGGTAGAGAACTGTCAATCGAAAAGATGCTTATGCGACTTATTCGCAATTGTAAAATGAAATGAGAATGGTTCTCATGTAGTCACGAAGAGGTGATCATCAGACCGTGATAGCTCTATCCGTTGCCCCTATTCCGCCGGTGCGACGGCGCCAATTTTCGCCTCGCTAAGGTCTGGTTTGCGGATCGCCAGACGCAGCAGCGGCGGCACTGTCAGAAGCGTGAGGAAGGCCGACATTGACAGGCCACCAACAACAACTGCACCCAAACCACGGTAAAGCTCGGACCCTGCGCCGGGGAAGATGACCAAGGGCAACATCCCCATGATGCTGGTCAGCGTCGACATAAAGATCGGTCTGATCCGGTTGCGTGTGGCCTCTTCGATGGCGTCAACTGGCTCCATCCCTTCCTCGCGCAGATGGAAGAGCGTCTGATGCACGATCAGGATCGCGTTGTTCACAACGATGCCCACCAAGATCACGAAACCCAGCAGCGTCAGCATATCCATCGGCTGGGTCTGGTAGAGGTTCAGCACCGCGAGCCCCCCGACCCCGCCCGCCGCAGCCACCGGCACAGCAATCAGAATGACCAGCGGCAGGACAAAGCTCTCAAACAGCACTGCCATGACCAGAAAGACGATCACCAGCGCCACGATCAGGTTGATCTGGATCGCGTTCCAGGTCTGGCTGAGTTGATCGGCCGTGCCGGACACGCTCAGGCGGATATCGCCGGGGATGCCCTGCTCTTCCAGCACAGCAACGACCTGTTGTTCCAAAATCTCGACGGCCTGTTCCAAGGGCAGGTTATCGGCAGGGCGCACTTCGAGCGTGACCGTCCGCAGGCGTTCGCGGTGTCTGATCTCGGTCGGGCCTGCGGTGAGCATGACATCCGCCAAGGCCGATACCGGCACGATCTGGCCGCCCGGCGTGACAACAGGATAGTTGCCCACATCTTGCGTACGGGCCGCGTCACTTATCGTCGGGTCCCCTTTCAGCACCAGATCAACACGTTCTGAGCCCACCGTAATCTGCGCCACGCGCAACCCGTCGTTAAAGGCATCAACCGTGGCCGCCAGCCCGGAACTGTCCAAACCGGCATCTGCAAGGCGCAGGCGATCAGGGATCAATCGGACTTCTGGCGCGCCCAGCTCAAGCCCCGGGATAGGCCGGAACTGATGCCCTTCCGCACGCGGCAGAACACCAGAAACGATCCCTGCCGCACGTCCCGCCACAGCCAAGATTTCGTTCAGGTCCTGACCCGAGATATTGAGTTCAATCGCGCGGCCGCCACCCACGCCGCGCCCGAAAAGGGATGGTTGGGTCATAAAACCGAAGGTGCCGGGTTCGGCAAAAATCGGGCGGCTGAGGATCGGGATCAACTCGCCTGCGCGCTGGCTATCAACCGCTGCGGCACCGACGAAAGAATTGCCCGGTGTGGCCACGAAAAAGAAACTGTCGATAGCGGGCACGCCATCTGCGGTTTGCGTTTCGGGGGCCACTTCCCACAAAGGCTGGGCCACGTCTTCGATACGCTGCGCAATGGTTTCAGTGGTTTCAAGGTTATAGCCAGGGGGCGGAATGATCAGGCCGAAGACCAGATTGCGGTTGCCTTCGGGCAGATATTCCAGACGCGGCAGAAAGGCCCAGCTGGCCACCGCAGCACCGCCGGCAATCAGGGTCACCATGATGATCCCGATTGTACGGATGCGGACCGTCATCCGCACATAGGCCATGACCAGATTACGGAACCCCCGCCCCAAGTGGTCGATCCCCCAAAGCGGGACCATCTTTTGATCATCACGGCGCAGCAAACGGCTGGCCAGTGCGGGGATCACAGTAACGGCAACCACCAGCGACAACAGCACAGAGACCGAAATCGCCACCGCGATATCGCGGAAGAGTTGCCCTGCCTCAAGCTGCATCACCAGAATTGGCACAAAGACCAGAACGGTCGTCAGCGCCGACACGAGGATCGCGCCCCAGACCTGTTTGGCCCCCAGATAAGCCGCCTCGCGCCGTGAATACCCGGCCTCGCGCAGGCGGTAGATATTTTCCAGAACCACAATCGCGGCGTCCACGATCATGCCCACCGCAAAGGCGATGCCCGCCAGCGAGATAACGTTCAACGTGCGTCCTGTCGCGGCCATGACAACAAAAGTGGCAACAATCGACACTGGAATCGACAGTGAGATGATCACAACCGCCCGCGGCGAACGCAAAAACAACATCAGGATCAATGCCGCCAGCGCACCACCGATATAGATATTCGTGGTCACAAGATCGATCGCACCTTCAATATAGATCGTCTCGTCATAGACCTGTTGCAGGATCAGGCCTTGGTCGGTCATCGGTCCGGCCTGCAGTTCGTCCAGCACGACGCGCAGCTCTTCCATAACGGTGATCACATTGGCACCGGATTCGCGGACCACATTGAAGGCGAGGCTGGGTTCACCCTTGAACCGCAGCCGCGCGGTTGGTTCCTGATAGGCGAAGGCCACGTCTGCCACATCACTGACACGCACCCGCCCGATGCCACCGCTTGCTGCATCCGAACGCAGCACAACATTGCGGATCGCATCCTCGGTGTTCAGATTGCTTTCCGTGCGCACGATATAGCGCCGCTTGCCTTCATCCACATCCCCTGCAGAGATTGAGATATTCTCGGCGCGCAGCCGCTGCACCACCTCCGGGACTGTCAGGCCAAAGCGCGACAGGCGTTGCGGGTCCACCACCACCTGCAATTCGCGCGTCACCCCGCCAAAGACGTTCACAGCGGCGACACCGGGGATCCGCTCGACACGGTCCTTGACGATGTCTTCGATGAAATCACCAAAGTTCGGCATGGGTTGCGTATTGCCTTCGGCGGCCGTGATCAGCACCCATGCGATAGGGCTGTCGTCGGCGCCAGAGGTGTTCAGCGTCGGCTCATTCGCTTCCGCCGGATAGCCACCCACGCGGTCAAGGCGGTTGGAGACCAGCAAGAGCGACTGGCTCATGTCCGTCCCGATCGCAAATTCAAGCGTAACCTCGGCCTGCCCCGTCCGCGAGCGGGACGTCATGATCTCAAGCCCGTCGAGGCCACGCAGCGTTTCTTCCTGCGGGTTCACAATCTCGCGTTCGATTTCAGAGGGGGCGGCGCCGGGCCAGTTGGTCGAGATCACAACGATTGGTTTGCGCACATCGGGTGCGAGCTGGATCGGAATTTGGGTGAGGGCCAGCGCACCAAAAAGAACGGCCATCAGAACAGCCGCAATGACCGCGACAGGGCGTTCAATGGAATACCGGATGATATCCATCAATTCGTCTCCAACAAATTGGCGGCAATGGCCTGCCCCGGACGCAGCCGTTCATTCCCGCGGACAACCACCAGATCACCCTCAACAAGACCATCAACCACTTCATAACGGTCGCCCAAAGGTACACCCAAGGTCACATTGCGCGGCTGCGCCTGGTCCTCGGCGGCGACAAAGACGGTCCAGCCGCCTGCCCCTTGCACAAGCGCGTCTTTTGGCACGGAGAGCACATCACGCGCGGCCCCAACTGGGATATCCACGGTCAAACTCTGCCCGACAGCGGCGTTGCCTTCGGCCGACAGTGATGGCGCTGCAAAAAGCACGGCGCGGGTGCGCGTCGAAGGGTCCTCGACAGGCAGAATGGCGCGCAGTTCCAGCATCAGCTCGGCACCGGTTTCGGTCTTGGCGGTCACCATCTGCCCGGGGGACAGAAAATTAGTGTACCGCGATGGCACGCTGGCCTGCACTTCAAAGGCGTCGGTATCCAAAAGACGCACCAGCGGCGTGCCTGCCTGAATAAAGGCACCGGGGATCGTGTTCACTTCGAGGACAACACCTGAAAAAGGCGCTGTTATTCGGCTCTGCTCAAGCTGATAGCGGGTTTCGGCAAGGCGTGACTCGGCGCTTTTCTCACGGGCTTGTGCTTCAAAAAACTGGGCCTCCGCTTCGAGAAAATCGGCCTGTGCATCGTCAAACCGCCCTTGGCTAAAGGATGACCCGCCGCGCAACGCCTCGATCCGGTCGAGGGCGATCCGGGCCCGATCAACACGCGCACGGGCGGTATCAATGCCTGCGGCGGCTTCAGCCAGTTGCGCCTCGGACTGGGCTACCTGAATTGTCAGCAGATCATCGTTCAATTCGACCAAAAGATCACCGGTTGTCACGCGCGTGCCTGCGAGAACGGCTACCATGTCGACATTGCCGGCAACGCGGCCCGCGACATTGCCGTCACGTGCAGTTGTCACCTCGGCGAAGACAGGGACAGTCTCGGCCAATGCGCGCGTTTCAACAGATTGCACACCAACTGCCGCAGGTCCCCCCTGCGCCTGCAAAATCGAAGCAGTCGTCGTCAGGACAATCACAAAAACAGGTAGCAAACGCATTGGTGTTCTCCGATGAACGCTTGACCTAAAGTAGCGTGACGGCCGTGAAGTCAACGATTGGGCGGGTTGACCGCGCCAAACACGCCCTTTCTGGCGCATCTGCTGAAAAAGTAAGCAAAGCCAACCTGCAAACGCGCGCTTGTCATCACAAGATCAAGCGCAGATGGTGCCACAAAAGACCAATGCGAAGGAGCGAACAACATGCCAAAGGGCTATATTATCGGCCATGTCACTGTGACAAACCCAGAAGCCTATCAGGCCTATATCACACAGAACACGCCCATCATTCAGGGCTATGGCGGGCGACCCTTGGTGCGCGGGGGCCAGTCCGAGCATCCCGAAGGTCCGGAATACAGCCGCCATGTTGTTTTCGAGTTTCCAGATTACGCGTCAGCCAAGGCGGCCTATCATGATCCCGCCTATCAAGAGGTGGCGCAGATCCGGCGCGACAATGCCACCAGTATGATCGTCGTGGTCGAAGGCGTCTAGGGCAGGACCGCCAGCCACACCCAGACCGTCAGGATCGACAGGGCCGTGCCCATCAAAACAGCCGACGCCGCTACGCGCTTGGCCTTGCCGTACATATTGGCAAAGACATAGGCATTGATCCCCGGCGCCATGGCTGCCGTCACTGTTGCCGACCGCAAGGCCGCATCAGAGAGATCATTTGCGCGGACAAGCCCCCATGCGATCAAAGGATGCAGGACAAGCGAGACCGCCACAACAAACAGGATGGTACGCATGTCACCTTCCGGCCGGTAGCGATACAGCACACCGCCCAGACCGAAAAGTGCTGCTGGCAGGGCCGCGCGGATCATCAGATCAATCGCGTCCGTCAGCACCGAAGGCAAGGGAATGCCGCTCAGATTTACGATAAAGCCCAGCGTAATGCCGATGATGAGCGCATTGTGGAACATCGCATTGAGCACTTTGCCCGGCAAGGCCGCAACAGAGCCGCCGCGATTGCGTGCGATCTCCATCGCGGTAATGCCCACCATATAACAAAACGGCGAATGGATCGCGATGATGGCATAGTTCGCCTCGAGTGCTGAGACACCGTAGGCGCGTTCAGTGATGGGCAGTCCCAACAGAAGCGAGTTTGAAAACAGGCAACAAAACCCGATGACAACGCTGTCTTCCCAATCGCGCCCGAAAATGTAGCGCGCGCCCAGCAATCCCGTGACAAAACCGGCAAATGCGCCGGCGTAGAAGCTTGCAAGAAGCGCCAGATCAAAGTTCTGTTGGAGGTCAAGTGTCGAGATGGCGCGGAACAACAGGCAGGGTATCGCGAAGCCTTGGGTGAACTTCATTAACCCTTCGACACTGCTATCGCTGAAATAGCCTTTCCAGACAGCAACATAGCCAAAGCCGATGACCAGAAATACCGGCAGGATGACGTTGATCAGCGCGGCCATGTCGGATCCTTCGGCTTAGGGGACAGCAATGGTGATTGTCATGCCGTCATAAGCAGGGCTGACATGTTCCGGTGTCTCTGCGGCGACTGTTTCATAATCCAGATCGTTGTGCATATTCGTCAGGATCGCCTGTTTGGGGGCCACGCGCGCGATCCATTCGAGCGTATTGGCCAGATGCGAATGGGTCGGGTGCGGTTCACGGCGCAGCGCATCAACGATCCAGTAATCCAACCCCTCCAACACCGGCCAGACGTCATCGGGAATGGATGAGACATCGGGCAGATAGGCCACATCGGCAATGCGGAACCCCAGCGCCTCGATGGAGCCGTGTTGCACCGCGAAGGGGCGCAGCACGATATCGCCCCCTGCCCCGCTGATCGTGATATCGCCGTCAATCGTGTTCAGTTCGCAAATGGGCGGATAGGATGATCCTTTGGGCTGCACAAAGGCATAGCCGAAACGCCCCAGCAGGTCGTTGGTCGTATCGCCGTCGGCCCAGACTTGCAGTCGCTCGCGTTTGTTGAAAACAATCATGCGCAGGTCATCAATCCCGTGCACATGATCGGCGTGACCATGGGTATAGACGACAGCATCCAACAGGCCCACGTCAGCGTCGAGCAACTGGCTGCGCATGTCCGGCGTTGTGTCAATCAGGACGCGGGTCTGTCCGTGGGCACCGGTGCGGGTGACAAGCACGGAACACCGTCTCCGGGCGTTCTTGGGGTTGGTGGGATCACAGGCCCCCCACAGCCCGCCAAGACGTGGCACGCCGCCGGATGATCCACAGCCCAGTATGCGAAAGCTGATCTGGTCACTCATGCGGCGGCTTTCCAGAACAGGCGATCGAAATTTGCCGTCGTCTGCCTGGCAAAGTCCTCATAAGACAGACCGAAGACCTCGGCCCCGACCCGCGCGGTATGGGCCGTGTAGGCGGGCTCATTCCGTCTGCCCCGATGGGGCGGAGGTGCAAGATAGGGGCTGTCGGTTTCGACCAAAATGCGGTCGATGGGGGCCGCACCGAAGATATCGCGCAGGTCCTGACTTTTGGGAAAGGCCGCGATGCCGGACATGGACAGATAGAAACCCATCTCTAAAGCCGCCTCTGCCAAGGCCGCGCTGCTGGAAAAACAATGCATCACGCAAGTATAGGCGCCGTTGGCATATTCTTCTTTCAGAATACGCGCCATGTCGTCATCTGCGGCGCGGGCATGGATGATCAGGGGTAGCTTGGTTTCACGGGCCGCCGCGATATGGACCCGCAAGGATTTCTGCTGAATAGCGGCGCTTTCGGCAGTGTAGTGATAATCAAGGCCCGTTTCACCAATCCCCACGAATTTCGGGTGCGCAGCCAGAGTGATCAGCTCATCGACTGTTGCGAGCGGTTCGTCGGCGGCGCTCATTGGATGCGTACCTGCGGCATAGAAAACAGGGGCGTAAGTCTCGGCAATCGCCCGCACCTGCGGTTCCAGACGAAGCCGCGTGCAGATCGTGACCATCCGCGACACACCCGCCTCCAAAGCACGCGCAACGACCTGATCCCGCTCGGCATCAAAATCCGCGAAATCAAGGTGGCAGTGGCTGTCAACGATGGTGGCGTGGGTCATTATGGGGCCTTCAAAGGAGGACTGTCGCTTGCGCCGTCTCTTCTATTTTGAAAATCATATCAAGGATCAGCGCTGCAGGGTCAAGGTTCACAGCGCGTCCGTGGCGTGACCGGTCCGTCAGATCCTGCTGCAATTGCGCCCAGCGGCGCGCCGCGCGGTCATCCGGGGCCAGACGCGCCAGCAGCCGCGCTTCACCCGGGGCCCCTTGTGCGGACGGTTCGCCCATCAGGCCCGCGCGTGCGGTGCGCGACAAAAAGAGATCGATCAGATCAAGCGTCATCCCAAAACGTACCTCGCCCGCTTTGCCGACACAGGCATCCGCAAGGCGCAAGGCGGCGGGGCGATCCATGCGCGGCAGACGGTCAAGCATCTTGATCAGTTCGGCATAGAGCGCAAGCCCGTCGTGGTTCAACAACCGGATCGCATCACCCGCAGAGCCGCCTGCAAGGGTGGCAAGGCTCTCGGATTGTTCGGACGGGTGCCCCGCCTGCGCCAGCGCGCTTTGCAAATCAGCGGCGTTCAGACGCGCACAACGCAGTTCGCGACAGCGCGAGCGGATCGTCGGCAAAAGTCTTGACGGCTGGTGTGCGACCAGAAGGATGGTGCAATTCGCGGGGGGCTCTTCCAGCTCTTTCAGGATCGCGTTGGCGGCATTCCGGTTCAATTCATCTGCGGCATCGACGATGACCACACGCCGCCCACCATCGGCGGAGGACATCTGGAAAAACGTCTTGAGGCTGCGCACCGCATCGACGGTGATTTCGGTTTTCAGCTTTTTGGTTTTATCGTCCCACGGGCGGCGGATGAGCGACAGGCGCGGATGGGCGCCGGACTGGATCAGGCGGGCATCGGGGTGGTCAGGATCGACAGCGAGCGTGGGATCGCCAAAAAGCCCACCCTCCGGATTGGCCAGCAGGAAGGTTGCAATCTTCCATGCGAGCGTGGCTTTGCCCACACCGCGCGGGCCAGTGATCAGCCAACCCGAATGCAGCCGCCCTGCCCCGAAAGCATCCAGAAAATCCGCCTGCGCCTTGTCCTGACCGAACAGCACCTGTGTTTCACGCGGATGCGGTGCGCCGGCAATGCGGTCCGGTTCTGGGATATCTTCGTCGCTCATGCGTAGGCCGCGATTTCGCTGGCGATCTGGTCCGCTGTGCGGTTACCGTCGATCAACACGCAGCGGTCGGGATTGGCATGGGCCAAGGCCAGAAACCCGTGGCGCAGCGTTTCCTGAAAGCCCAGACCAAAGTCTTCAAACCGGTCCTCGCCGGACTTGCGGGCCAGACCACGTTGCAGCGCTGTTTCGGGGTCCATATCAATGATGAAGGTCAGGTCGGGTTCGCGACCGATCATCAGGCTATGCAAACTGTCTACGATCCCGCGCAAATCGCCGCGGGTGGCCCCCTGATAGACGCGGGTACTATCGGCAAAGCGATCCGAGATCACGGTCTTGCCGTCTGCCAGTGCGGGTTGGATCGTCCTTTCCAGATGATCGCGACGGGCGGCCGTAAATAACAGAATTTCGGTCTCGGGCGACCAGCGGTCCGTATCACCGGTCAGCAAAAGCGCGCGAATTTCCTCGGCACCGGGGCTTCCGCCCGGTTCTCGGGTCAGGATAACATCTTCGCCCTTCGCGCGCAGATGGTCTGCAAAACGGCGGGATTGTGTGGATTTGCCAGAGCCGTCAATGCCCTCGAAGGTAATAAAGCGGGGCTTGCTCATGCCTCTTCCGGCACCTCGCCCGCGTTTGCCGGACCATATTTCTGCCAAAGCACCAGCGCCGCCGTCCGCAGGCGTGTGGCAAACCCGCCCCTTGCAACATCCTCTTCGGCGACCAGAGGAATGCGCTTCTCGGGCAGGTCGTCAAACGTAATGACCAGTTCGCCCAGTTGCTGGCCCGCTGTGATCGGCGCCTCGATCGGGCCATCATAGACCACCTCTGCGTCAATATCGCCCTGATTGAGAACCGGCACCAAAAGGGAAAGGTCCTCGGCCACTGTCAGACCGACCGTCGGCATGGCACCCATCCACACGTCTGCCGTCGCAATGCGCGTCCCCGCTTCTGCCACGTCCTTTTCGGCAAACTGGCGGAAGGCCCAGTTAATGATCCTGACAAATTCCTCGGCCCGTGCTTCGCGGCTATCAAGGCCGGTAATCACCCAGATGATGCGACGGTCATCCTGTTTGGCAGAGCCCACGAGACCGAAGCCGGCCTCCATCGTGTGACCGGTTTTCAGGCCATCCGCCCCTAGCCCCATCGCCAGAACGGGGTTGCGGTTGGCCGAATTGGACGGAACGCGGCCATCAAAGGGAAAATCGGTTTCGGCGAAAAGCGGATAGAACGTGGGGAAATCCGTGATCAGACGGTCTGCCAGAATACCGAGGTCTTCCATCGACATCCGGTGACCGGCAGCGGGCCATCCGCTCGAATTGACGAAGGTTGAATTCATCATGCCCATCTGGCGCGCGCGTTCAGTCATCATGCGCGCAAAACCGGCCTCGGACCCGTCAGGCGAAAGCGCCTCTGCGAGCACAACGCTGGCGTCATTGCCCGAGACAACGATCACACCGCGCAACAGATCTTCGACGCGCACACGGTCGGTCGTGTCAAGAAACATGGACGAGCCACCAAAACTTGCCGCATGGGACGACACAGGCAGTTCTTCGTTGATGTCCAGACGACCATCCGCCACGGCCTCGAACGCCATGTAGATCGTCATCAGCTTGGACATCGAGGCCGGCGGCAAAGGTGTCTCGGCATTCTTGGACAGCAACACGGTGCCGGTCGACTGGTCATAGATATAGGCGGCTGTCGCACTTGTCTCAAAGGCAAGCGCCCCACCCGGCGTGAACAGGCAAGTGGCAATGACGGCAAAGTGGCGCAAGAAACCAAAACGCATGAGGACAGGTTCTCCTTTTTCGAAGGGTTTTTACTCTGTGGCTTCGATCACAAAGGCATCAACAAAACCCAATTCTTTCAGCCGGGTCACATCGGCAGCATCGGTCAGCGGCCCCGCGATCACACGCCACACGGTGCGCCCGCCAAGCTCTTCGGGGCTCACTGTTGCTTCAATCCCGGCCTCGGCAATCGTGGCGACGGCATTATTGGCATTGCGCTCCACGCTGAACACGCCGATCTGCGCCCGCGATCCCGCAGGCAATGGTGCGGGGGCTGCAAGCACGGAAGACACATCAATCGGCGCGCTAGGGGTGGCAACATCAGCAGCCACGGAGGCCGTGGCCGCAGCCGTTTCCTCTGCGGCGGCCGTGGCAGCTTCAACAGCAGCTGGCAAAACGACCGCAGCGGTGGCCGCAGCAGCTTCACCTGCCCCGCTCTCTTCCGCATCCTCCAAAGGTGTGGCTTCAACAGCGACAGGGGATGCAAGGCTCGCAACGACGGGGTTCTCTTCTGCGGGGGGCACCTCAACCTCTTGGCGGCGCAGCACAACGACCTCAAGCCGCGTCGGTGCACCGGGCAGCATACCCAGCGCATCAGCGGCATCCGAGGACACCTGCAACAGCGGACCAGGATTGTCGCGCTCACGGCGGAACAGCGCACCGATTACCTCCTGGCCGCCTTCGGTGTTGCGGATCACAACACGCTCGGGGTCAGTCACCTCGGGGTGGGCAACCCAGACACCGCCCAATGACGGGCGGCCGTCCCACAATCCGTCGCTGTTGATCGCGAAAATATCGGGGCGTTCGATATCGACATCACGTTGCATGCGCTGGCCAAGCGCATTGGCTGGCAAAGGTCCAGCGGCAGCCTGGGAAGCGTTACTGGTGCTTGGAAAGGCGAATTCTCCGTTCTCGTCGCAAGCGGTCAAACCGATCGTCGCGGCCACTGCCAGCGAAACCGGCCATTTTCTCGCGTTCAAAAACACAAAGCCTGTCATCATTTGCCCCTCTGTTGCACCTGCTCTGCGGCAGGTATCAGCTGTTTTCAGCCATCTTTGTTGCTGCTCTATGCCCTTTTGATGGACATGATCGCACGGCGCAAAACGCGCGCCCCTTCGTACACCGCGAAATGATAGCCTTCGTTGAAACGTTTTGAAAGGCTCTCGCTTATTTTGTCGGCGGAATTCCCCAAAGTGTGAACGTGCTTTTCGAATCAGAAACGACCCGCTAACAGGGCCGTGTCGGAGGAGTGGCAGAGTGGTTGAATGCACCGGTCTTGAAAACCGACGTAGGTGAAAGTCTACCGTGGGTTCGAATCCCACCTCCTCCGCCATGACAGCCCGAGCGGCTTTTATGCGCACAAATGCCTCCCGCATCTCCAAATTGCAGTGCAGGTTCAAGGGCTTGACCTTCAAGTGGCCTATCGCACCCTTGAGGTAACAAAGCGGCATCACCTTTGAGGGTCCATGCTGGCGCGCCCAGCATAGACAAAACACGCATATTTTGAGCCGCTGGCGTTCCGGGCTCAGATTTGACCTTTTCACCGATCCAGTGCACTGTGTTTTTGTTTAATATTTGGTAGTTTAATGAGTATCCTACGTCATGCCCTTTGGGCCTCGGTTCTGGCTTTGTCATCGGGGTCTGTCGCGACAGCACAAAGCTTTGACAGGGCCATGATGGCCTTTGACGAAGGCGATTATCAGGTTGCACTCGAAGAATTGCTTCCCCTCGCGCAAGGCGGCGATGTGCTCGCGCTCTATAACGTCGGTATGACTTATGAGGATGGCTTCGGAGACTATGCCGAAGCTGCGAAATGGTACCGGCTTGCCGCCAAGCAGGGTGATGCTGCAGCGCAGACCAATCTGGGCTACATGTACGACAACGGCCAAGGCGTGCCCCAGGACGATGCGCAGGCTGTGCGGTGGTACCGCAAGGCCGCCGAACAGGGAAATATAACGGCGCAATTCAACCTTGGTGTGATGTATCGCAACGGTGAAGGTGTGCCGCAGGACTTGTCGCAGGCGCTCCAATGGTACGCCATGGCGGCCAAACAAGGCGATCCCTTTGCCCAATCCACGCTTGGCGTCATGCACAGAAATGGCGAAGGCGTCCCGCAAGATGACGTTAAAGCCTATATGTGGTACGCTATTGGCGATGTGAACGGGTTCGAGGGCGGCGATATCCTTCGGGCGTCGGTCGCTCAGGACATGTCAGTCGAAGACGTTTCAGTTGCGCAGCTTATGGCGCATAAATGCCTGAGCAGCGGGTATGCCGACTGCGACTGGTAGTGCGGCGCCAGACATCAACCTAACGATTTCGTGCTAGTTTCTGCCGACATGCGTCACTGCATGTCTTGGCGTCCGCACGTGCAGAGACCGGCAGTTGCGATCCGCAGGCAACGCAGCGCCGTATGTGCTGCTTGCGTTTGGTTTCCCGCTCTACCCTGATTTTAGTCCGGCGCACGGCTTGCCGCTGACTATCGGTGAGCGGGGCACCCCCGTTTTCGCGCCGGAAATCCTCTTTCAGCTCACTGGCTGCCTCTTCTCCGCTCTTTTCTTTCACAGTCGTTTCCTTCAGCGCCGAAAGCACTTTGGTCAACTTTGTAAAGACAGGGTCGGGTTTGACAGCCATGGGCGTAGTCTAGCGATGGTTACCGCAACCGACAAGCGAGACGATTCAATGCTATTTCGTGACAATTAAACGTGACGTATTCACGCTTTTTCGTGACGCATATACGTTACGGTGACTTGAAAAAGGCACGTGCATCTTAGGCGACTTTGTTCGTGGGTGTGATTCCGGAAATGGCTTGGATCAGGTTGTCTTCTGTCACTTCTTCGCTGGTGAAGGTCCGCATCACCTTGCCGCTGTACATCGCGACAATCCGGTCACTGACGTGCAGCACCTCGGGCATTTCCGAGCTGATGACAATAACAGCATAGCCTTGTGCGGCAAGCTCACGGATCAGGTTGTGAATTTCGGACTTCGAGCCCACGTCGATGCCGCGTGTCGGTTCATCCACAATCAGCACGTTGGGGTGCATCGACAGCCACTTGCCAATCACGATCTTTTGCTGGTTACCGCCTGACAGATTGCCCACGGTCTGTTTCCAGCCGGGTGTGCGAATGTCCAACTTATCGCGGTATTGATCGAAAATCGCGATCTCGGCACCTTCTGCCACAAAGGGGCCTGCCGTTAGATCACTGACCTGCGGCAATGTCATGTTGTCACGACAATTCATACCCAGCACGAGGCCCTGCCCCTTGCGGTCTTCGGGCACAAGCGAGATCCCCATCGCGATGGCATCGGCGGGCGAGTTGATCTTGATCTCGTTTCCATCGAGGTGAATGGTGCCCCCGCTGGGGTTGCGCAGGCCAAAGAGCGTTTCGGCGATCTCTGTGCGTCCCGCACCCACCAGCCCGTAGAAGCCCAGCACCTCGCCGCGGCGCACCTGAAAGCTTACGTTTTCAAAGAGTTTGCCGCAGGACAGATCGCGCACTTCGAGTGCTATGTCGCCCAACTCATGGGTGACGGCGGCACGGCTGAGGTCAAGCTTGCGCCCGATCATCATCTGCGTGACACCTTCCTCATTGGTTTCGGCAGTGACGACCGTGCCCTGGTATTGCCCGTCGCGCAGCACCGAAATCCGGTCGGTAATCTTGAAGATCTCTTCCATGCGGTGCGAGATATAGATGATCCCCACGCCTTGCGATTTCAGATCGGCGATGACGTCGAAGAGGACGACTTTTTCGGCGTCGGTCAGGGACGCGGTCGGTTCGTCAAAGATCACTGCCTTGGCATCCACGGTCAATGCGCGGGCAATTTCGACCATCTGCTGGTTGGCAATAGACAGGTCGCCAACACGCGTTTTGGCGTTAAAGCCGACTTTCAGCTTTTCAAGGATCGCATCGGTTTGCGCATAAAGCTTGGCCCAGTCCACACGGCCAAATGATTTCAGCGGCAATTCACCAAGATAGATATTCTCGGCCACACTCAGTTCTTCGGCAAGGCTCAGTTCCTGATGGATAAACACAATCCCTTTGGATTTCGCTTGCAAGGGCGAGGTCATGACCGTTGGCTCTTCACCGACGATGATCTGGCCTTCGTTGGGCTGGTGGATCCCGCCCAGCACCTTCATCAAGGTCGATTTGCCCGCGCCATTTTCGCCCATCAGCGCGTGCACTTCGCCCGGCATGACCGCAAAGGACACACCATCAAGCGCGCGCACACCGGGAAAAGTCTTGACGATGCCCTCAAGCCGCAGTGCGGGGGTTTGGTCGGTCATGTCTTCAACTCCTCTTTGCCTTTGAGGTTCAACTGGCGGTCAAGAAACAGCACCGCGATCAGGATCAGGCCGATCACAAGGTTCACCGTTTCGGTATCCGCGCCGATGTGGCCCAAGCCTTTGCGCAACAACTGGATCGCCAGAACGCCGCCCAGCGTCCCGATGATGGACCCCGCCCCGCCGGTGAGCTTGGTGCCGCCAAGCACCACCGCGGTGATCACCCAAAGTTCGTAAAGCTGGCCGTCGTTGGGGTTGACCGAACCGGATTCCGAATAAAACACCACTGCCGACAGTGCGGCGAGAAAGCCGATGATCATGAAATTGATCATCATATGCGGCCCCACACGGATACCAGCGTTCACAGCCGCCTCGCGGTTATTGCCGATGGCATAGGCGTTGCGCCCGTGCACCGTGCGCGTCATCACGTACCAGATCACGAGGGTCACAGCCGCCAGAAACCATGTGGCCGTGTGCAGGCCGAGGAATTGCGCCTCGGCAAAGTCCACCAGTGTCCAGTTCAGTTCGGATGTGGGGTTTTCGCCGTTGTACATGAACACAAGCCCGCGAAAGCCCAGCATCGACCCCAAGGTCACGATGAAGGCATCAACGCCTGTCTTCCACACGATCAGCCCGTTGACAGCTCCAAGCACCACGCCGGTCAGAAGTGCCAGCGCCCAGGACACAGGGATCACCCAATCGCCCAGACCGGCAAAAATCGCCCACGACATGCTGTCGAGCAGGATCACCGCCGCCAGCGCAAAGATTGCACCCACGCTCAGGTCGATGTTGCCGTTGATCATGATGATCGTCATGCCCATCGCGATAATCCCGATCGGCGCCGACTGCTTGAGCAGCAGCAGCATGTTATCAAGGTCCATGAACGCCTTGTCCGAAAGGGACAGGAATTCACCTGCGACGCTGAAGAAAATCAGTTCAAGCACCACAAAGGCCCAGATCGCGCCAGTCTTGATGAACGGTGTCATTTTTCCCGCCTGCATATCCCCGCCCCCTAAGCGATGTTCGACCAGAGCTTGCCGCGCTTGGCCGCGATATCGAGCCAGACAGCAAGGATGATGATGATCCAGGTCACAACAAACTGGACGTAGAATTGCAGACCGACCAAAAGCAGTCCGTTCTGGATAAATCCGAGGATCAGCACGCCGATGACGGTTTTGAAGATCGTCCCCGACCCGCCCAGAAGCGACGCACCACCAAGAATGACCGCCGCCAGGACCTCAAGTTCAAGCCCCTGCCCCACGGTGTTCTGCGAGCCCAAGGACCGGCTGGCCTGAATAAGGCCAGCGGTGGCAACGCACCCCGCCGACATCAGGTAGCAAAGAAATACAGTGCGCGCGCGCTTGATGCCCGAGAATGTCGCCGCCGTGCCATTGCCGCCAACGGCGTAGACCTTGCGCCCGAATGGCGTCTTGGCGAGAATAATCCCGAGCAGCGCGGCAAGGGCAAGGAACATCAGGATCGGTACGGGAATACCCAGCGCCGTGCCTTGCCCGAAGACATCAAACCATGTGCCGTCCTTGTCGGCGATATCCATATTCTTGCCGCCCGAA
This sequence comes from Yoonia sp. R78084, assembly GCF_044595625.1. Classification (NCBI taxonomy): domain Bacteria; kingdom Pseudomonadati; phylum Pseudomonadota; class Alphaproteobacteria; order Rhodobacterales; family Paracoccaceae; genus Yoonia; species Yoonia sp. R78084. The sequence continues at coordinate 965,343 of NZ_CP138993.1, read as the reverse complement.
TAGGTCAGCGTCAGACCATGGATGGCCGATAACATGCCCAAGGTGACAATCAGCGAGTTCAGCTTGAGATACCCCACCAAGAAACCGATGAACGCACCCAGACATAAGGTCATGGCGAACATTGCAGGGATCGCCAGCGCCGGTCCGATCTTGTCGTGCAAATCCAGCACCACAATGGTCGAGAACGACATCATGGAGCCCACTGACAGATCAAGATTGCCGCTGATCACGACAAAGGTGACCCCCAAGGCCATCACACCCAAAATCGCCGAAGACCGGATGACACCCATCACATTATCAGGGCTCAGGAACCGGCCGTTGGCCAAGGTAAAGCCGATGATAAAGAACGCAAATGCGATCAGAATACCCTGCCGCGCCAGTATCTTACCAATATCTTGTTTCGACAGTGTCGCCATTATTTCCTCCCTGACACCACTTGCGTGGTTTGCTGATCCATGACGGGATCAGACGAGTACCATGCCCCCATCGATCATCACGATCTGGCCGGTCATGTAGTCGCTATCCGGCGCTGCCAGATAGTTTGTTGTGCCGGTGATATCGGCGGGCGTGGCTACGCGACCGCGCAAAATCTCGGACGAGAATTCTTCCATCGCCTGACCGGGCCGTTCGGCAGCACCAATGTCCATCAGGTCTTTGTCGACCTGCTCCCACATCTCTGTGGCCACCACACCGGGCGCAAAGCCGTTCACCGTGATATTGTGTTTGGCAAGATCACGTGCGCCGGATTGCGTCAGCGAAACAACCGCAAATTTGCTCGCACAATAGGGTGCAACGTTATCAAACCCTTGCCTGCTGGCAATTGAGGCGGTGTTCACAATCTTGCCACCGGTGCCTTGGGCGATCATCTGATGGGCGGCTTCCTGCATGCCGATCATGCAACCCAACCCGTTGATCCCCATGATGAAATTCCAGTTCTCTTCTGTCACATCCAGAAAGTTCATCGGCTTGTTAACGCCGGCGTTGTTGAACATCACATCCAGCTTTCCGAATGTGGCAACGGTCTTGGCAATCATCTCCTTGACGGCAGCACGGTCGGTTACATCGACCTTTGCGTGCATCACTTTCGCACCCAGATCAGTGGCTGTGGCGCGGTTCAATTCAGCTATTTCTGCTGCTTTCTCTGCGTTAATATCTGCAAAGCATACATCGGCACCCTCTTGGACAAGCGCCTCGCCTATCGCGCGACCAATACCCTGCGCGGCACCGGTGACTATACAGGAACGACCGGAAATACGGGCCATCCTATCCCCCCTTTTTATTGATCTTCACGTGAGCGAAGGCGGGAAGCCGAAGCCCCCCGCCCCCGTTGGGAGGGTCTTTAGAAGACAGGCTTCGTGAACTCGCTCATGTTGTCCTGTGTGATCTTCGGTGTGTCGAAGTAGTTCAGGAACGGCAGCTCTTCACCATCGAGAAGGTCAATCGCTGTCTTCAGCGCGGCTTCTGCATCGTCCACAGGGGATTGATAGATCGAACCCCAGTATTCGCCACGCTCCATTGCCTCGTAACCGACTGCAAAGTTTGTCGCACCGACGAAGGTAATCCCCTCGGTCCGGCCAGCGGCATTCGCTGCGTTCAATGCGCCAACACCCATGTTGTCATCACCAGCGTAAACGCCGTCGATGTCATCATACTTCACAAGAAACGCTTCCATCACCTGCTGTGACTTCTCGCGGTTCCAGTCGCCTGGCTGTGTTTCAAGCAATGTCACGTTCGGGCAAACCTCTGGCAGGCGCTCTTCAAAGCCCTGGGCGCGCTCGATCGCGGTGGTGTAGCCGGGCTGACCGGAAATCTGCACGACCTGTGCTTCATTCTCGATGCCCAGCGCCTTGAAGCGGTCACACATGATCTCGGCCGAGCGTGAGCCTTGCGTGATGTTATCCGGCCCCGAGAAAGAGGCAACGAAGTCAAAGCCTGCTTCGGCAATGTTCGAGTTGGTTACAACAACGGGAATGTCTGCCTGTGCGGCTTTACGCACTGCGGGGATCACAGCTTCACCGTTTGTCGGCCAGATGATGATGGCGTCAACCTCTTGTTGAATGAGGTCCTCCATCTGCGCGATCTGGCGGGCAACGTCGCCGCCGGCGTCAAGCACGACGACTTCTACATTGTCGTTTGCCTCAGCAGCAGCGATGAACGCCTGCTCATAAGTGGTCTGATAGCTGTCAACGCCGACGTTGTTTTGTGTGATGCCGATACGCATCGGGCTGTGGCCATCAGCGAACGCCGCGCCAGCGGTCGCGATTGCGGCTGTTGCAACGGTTGCAGTCAAAGTTGTTCGGATTGTCATGTTACGTTTCCTCCCTGAAATCGTCTGATGTTCTTTATCGCCCCACTCCTCCGGCGGGGAATCGCACTGCTCTCGTGAACAGGTGATGCAGACAAGGATGCGCGCCGACGCAACGGCAAACCTCACCATTAATATCCATTATGAATATCATTATATCCGTTTTGGATATTTTTGTGATACGATTCAACTCCCTCAACAATGATAGTGATCGGACGTGGAAAATGTCAGCCGACAAAATATCCAAAACGAACAAATTAGCCCGTAAGACAGCACCCCCGCGACGTCAGGGTCCTGTTGTAGCGCCCGGAAAGGGGCATTCAAGCGCAATGAACGCAATGACCGGAGATAACATGAGAAGGTTTGCTGCCCCAGAGGCAAAGACCGCCATGCTTCGCGCAATTGCCTTTGCCGAGGATCTGGGCGACGAGCTGGAAGACTTTGGCCATCTGTCTTCGCCCAATCCCAATATCCGGATTATTGCCGCCCTGATGCGCGGCCATATCGAGGGAAAGGTCGTCACGGCAACGTCACTGATTGGCGCAAGCCGTGCGCCCTATGCGACAGCCAGCCGCCGCTTGCAGGAGATGTTCGAGGCAGGGCTGGTCGAAAAACGCCCCCGCACACGCACCGGCAAAAGCTATTCCATGCACCCCAGCGAAACGCTTCTGGAGCACTGGATGCAGATGTCCAACCGCCTTGAGCGGCTTTCGGCAAAGCACTTCGGCACCACATCAGCACTTGGGAGCACCGAGGATTACTACTTTGGCGGCACCTATATGAACGTCAAATCAATCCCGCCCCTGCAAGTCCTGCCTGAGCCGCTCAAACTTGCCGGAGGATTGCGGGTTCTGGTGCATGGTGATCCGACGTTTATGGTCATGGATAACCTCAAACGCCAGTTTGAACAGACGCTTGGCGCTCAGATCCATCAACGTGCCTTTTCCATTGATCGCCTGCGCTCGGAGGCCAAGATCAACGCAGAGCGCAAGGCAAGCCGCTACGACATTATCGCGGTCGACCTGCCGTGGGTTGGTGAATTCGCCGACAGCGGAATCCTGATGCCTCTGGAAGAGGTGATGGATATCGCGCAGCTTGACCCCGCAGATTTCCACACGGCAGGCTGGCAGGCCGCGCACTGGAATGGCAAGCTCTATGGTGTTCCTGCGCAAACTACCCCTGAACTCCTGTTCTATCGCAAGGATCTTTTTGCACAGAACGGATTGGTGCCGCCGCAGACCACGGACGAATTGCTGACAGCAGCCAAAGCCTTGCATGCACCGCAGCGGGGGCAGTACGGCATCGCATGGAACGCAGCACGCGGCACGGCTTTGGGCCACACGGTTCTCATGACCTTGGCGGATTTCGGTCAGCCTATCCTTGATCTTCCCAGGATTGCGGGCGGTTTTGACACCGCGCATCTTGCGAAAGGCCAGTATCGCGTCACGATTGATACCGAAGCCGGACTGCGGGCCGCCGAGTTTCTTCTTGAGCTATTGAAATATTCTCCGCCAGAAATCCTGTCGATGTCCTGGTATGAGCGGGTCCGCCCCTATGCAAGCGGCCGCATTGCGATGGCCTACGGCTATACACTGCTTGCACCCTATTTCGAGCTCGACGATTCATCGCCTGCGCAAACACAAACGGGCTATCTGCCACATCCGGCAGGTCCGAATGCATCACCGGTCGCCCCTGTCGGCGGTTATATGATGGGCATTCCTGCAAACCTGCCCAAGGAACGCGTCGCGGATGCTGTGGCGGCCTTGCGGGTCTTTACATCACCCGAAGCTCAAAAACTCTACGTCCAGAACGGCAGCCGCACGAACCCGCGTTACTCTGTTGCGGCTGACCCCGATGTCCGGCGCGTATCGCCCATTTTTGAAGCCGTTGATGCCATGTCATGGCGCGACGAGCTCCAATTCTGGCCGCGCCCGCCCATCCCGGAAATCAACGAAATTATCCAGATTTGCGGTGAGGAATTCCACGACATGCTGCGTGGAATTGTCAGCCCGAAAGAAGCACTGCGTCGCGCACAAGGGAGGGCGGACGCCATCATCTAACGCACGCAATGACGTGTTAACAGGAGGAGAAACCAATGGACCCCAATCGCCTGAAAGGGAAAAACATTTTGATCACCGGTGCCGCGCGCGGCATGGGAGAAGCCAACGCCAAGGCCTTTGCCGCTCAAGGCGCCAATGTCTGCATCGGCGATCTGGACGGAGATCAGGCACAAGTCGTGGCCGACGCGATCAACGCCGAAGGCAATGGCAAAGCCGTCGCGGTGAAGATGGATGTGACCAAGCGCGAAGATAACGCAGCCGCAGTTGCCGCCACGGTTGAGGCATTCGGGTCCATCAACGTGGGTGTTTTCAACGCCGGTCTGAACAAGCCCCGTTTCTTCATGGATATCGATGAAGACAACTGGGACATGATCATGAACGTCAACACCAAGGCCATGTGGCTGGGGATGCAGGAAACCGCCCGCCAGATGATCGCGCAGGGTCCGATGGAAGATCACCCCTATAAGCTGATCAACGTCGGCTCGATTGCATCGCGCAAACCGCTGGTTGATGTGACTGTCTATTGCACCTCGAAATATGGCTGTCTTGCCCTGACCCACTGTGGTGCCATCGGTCTGGCCGAGCATAACATCACCGTCAACGGCTATGCGCCCGGCGTTGTTGTGACGCCGCTTTGGGAACAACTCGACAAGGATCTTGTCGATATCGGTTTCAAGGAAAAAGAAGGCCAGGCCTATGACGACATCGTGCGCGATGCGCTGCAGATCAAGCGCGTGTCCTACCCCAAGGATATCGTCGGCACCGCCTCTTTCCTTGCATCCGACGACAGCGACTACATGACCGGCCAGATGATCCACATCGATGGCGGCTGGTGCATCCAGTAACGCACCACCCTTTCAAATTCCAAAATTCAGACGGGGCCATGCGCCCCGAAGGAGACCGCAATGTCAGAACGTCCGGGCAACGCCCTTATGCCAAACCTGCTCACCCCCATGGACCTCGAGCCCAACTGGGAATGGCGCGACAAACTGCCGGCCCACGGCCATATGTCGGTGGATTTCGAACGCCGCATCGACCACGACCGCCTGCGCCGCTACCGCCTTGCGCGGACACGCCAGTCTTTGCAAAACTCGAACGCGGGCACGCTTCTTTTGTTCGATGTGAACAATATCCGCTACGTCAGCGCGACCAAGATCGGCGAATGGGAACGCGACAAGATGTGCCGTTTCTGTCTGCTGACAGGCGATGACAGCCCCTATGTGTGGGATTTCGGATCTGCCGCAGAGCACCACAAACGCCATTCCGACTGGCTCGAGCCCAGCCACTGCCTTGCCGGTGTTGTGGGCATGCGTGGTACGATCCCGCCGGAATTCGGACTGATGAAGAAATACGCCAAGCAGATCGCCGGATTGATCCGCGATGCCGGTATGGCCGATATGCCCGTGGGTGTGGACTATGCTGAAACGGCCATGTTCCACGCGCTGCAAGAAGAAGGGCTGAACGTGGTCGACGGCCAGCAGATCATGCTGGCGGCGCGCGAGATCAAGAACACGGATGAAATCCAGCTTTTGACCCAGGCGGCAGCCATGGTCGATGGCGTCTACCACATGATCTACGAAGAGCTGAAACCGGGTGTGCGCGAAAACGATATTGTCGCGCTTTCCAACAAGATGCTCTACGAGATGGGATCAGACGATGTCGAGGCGATCAACGCCATTTCCGGCGAACGCTGCAACCCGCATCCGCATAACTTTACAGACCGCCTTATCCGCCCAGGCGATCAGGCCTTCTTTGATATCCTGCAATCCTATCAGGGCTATCGCACCTGTTATTATCGCACGTTCAACGTCGGCCGCGCGACCCCGTCGCAGAATGACGCATATACCAAGGCACGCGAATGGATCGACGCGTCCATCGCGATGATCAAACCGGGCGTGTCCACCGATAAGGTTGCCGAGGTATGGCCAACGGCCCAAGAGCTGGGTTTCGCAAGCGAAGACCAGGCCTTCGGTCTGCAATTCGGTCACGGGCTTGGCCTTGCACTGCATGAACGGCCCATCATCAGCCGTGCGGTGTCGATGGATCACCCGATGGAGATCAAGACCGGCATGGTCTTTGCGCTGGAAACCTACTGCCCCGCCACGGACGGATATTCCGCCGCTCGGATCGAGGAAGAGGTGGTTGTGACCGAGACAGGGTGCGAAGTCATCAGCCTCTTCCCTGCCGAAGAGCTGCCCATCGCCAACCGCTACTAGAACACCGACAGGCCGCTGCATTTTCGTGGCGGCCTGCACATCACGCCTTATCAAACGACGATCCGGCAAGGGGGGAGCCCGCCATGGCCAAAGCCAAAACAAATTCCGAGGACTATCTGCGCATGTACCGCCAGATGGTCCGTATCCGCAGCTTTGAAGACAATGCAAACCAGCTGTATCTCTCGGCCAAAATGCCGGGCCTGACCCATATGTATTCGGGCGAAGAGGCCGTCGCCGTCGGCATCTGTGAGGCGCTGAAAACCACCGATAAAATCACTTCTACCCACCGTGGCCACGGCCACTGTGTTGCCAAGGGTGCGGACTTCAAGGAAATGTTCTGCGAACTTCTGGGCAAGGAAGAGGGCTATTGCCGCGGCAAAGGCGGCTCGATGCATATCGCGGACCAGTCCAACGGCAACCTTGGCGCAAACGCCATCGTCGGCGGGTCTATGGGGATCGCCACGGGGTCTGCCTTTACCGCCAAAATGCTGGGTAAGGATGACGTCACCGTCTGTTTCTTTGGCGACGGCGCCACCGCACAGGGCCTGATGTACGAGGTCATGAACATGGCCGCCCTGTGGAACCTGCCCGTCATCTACGCCTGTGAAAACAACGGCTATTCCGAATATACCAAGACCGAGGAAATCGCCGCCGGATCAATCACCGCCCGCGCCGAGGCCTTCGGGATCGAAGCGCATCAGGTGGATGGGCAGGATGTTCTGGCCGTCAACAAGCTGGCCAACGATCTGGTCGCGCGTGCGCGCAAGGGCGAAGGCCCGTTCTTTATCGAACTGATGACCTACCGCTACCACGGCCACCATGTGGGCGACATCAACCGCGAGTATTACCGGTCCAAAGACGAAGAGAAGGACTGGAAAGACAACCGCGACCCGATCATCCGGTTCCGCGCACATCTGGTGAATGAAGGCCTTGCTACCGAGGAAGAGATCGACGCGCTCAACGCCGAGATCGCCAAAGACGCCGAAGAGGCCGTCAAATACGCGCTGGACGCGAAATATCCTGATGTCTCCGAAGTCGACATGCACGTCTTTTCCGACATCAAACACGCGCTGGCATAAGGAGAATTTGCGATGCGAGAGATCACCCTATCCCAAGCCGTGAACGAAGCACTGGCCGAAGAAATGCGCCGCGACGAGACCGTGTTCATCATCGGTGAGGACGTGGCCGAAGCCGGCACGCCGTTCAAAGTCCTTTCCGGTCTGGTCGAGGAATTCGGCACAGGTCGCGTGGTCGACACCCCGATCGCGGAACCCGGTTTCATGGGTCTTGCGGTCGGCGCGGCCATGACCGGCACGCGCCCTGTTGTCGATCTGATGTTTGGCGATTTCATCTTCTTGATCATGGACCAGCTCTGCAATCAGGCGGCCAAGACGCATTACATGTCGGGGGGCAAACTTAGTGTGCCGCTGGTGTTGCGCACGAATATGGGTGCCACACGCCGGTCTGCGGCCCAGCACAGCCAGTCGCTGCATGCGCTTGTCGCCCATATTCCTGGTCTCAAGGTCGCTATGCCGTCCTCTGCCTATGAGGCCAAGGGCCTGATGAAGACCGCGATCCGCGACAACAATCCGGTCGTCATTTTCGAAGACAAACTGATGTATCAGGACAAGGCCCCTGTACCCGAAGAAGAATACCTGATCCCCTTTGGCGAGGCAAATATCAAGCGCGAAGGCAGCGACATCACATTGATCGGCACCTCGTCGATGGTGCAGGTTTGCGAGAAAGCCGCCGAAATTCTGGCCGCTGAAGGTATCAGCGCCGAGGTGATCGACCCGCGCACGATTGTGCCGCTGGATGAAAAGACCCTGCTGGAATCAGCGCGCAAGACCAGCCGTGTCATCGTGGTGGACGAAGGCCACCAGAGCTTTGGTGTGACCAGCGAAATCGCGAGCCGCATCAATGAAAAGGCGTTCTATCACCTTGATGCCCCTGTGGTCCGCATGGGCGCGATGGATGTGCCGATCCCTTTCAGTCCAGCGCTTGAAGACATCACAGTGCCCACGTCCGAAGGTGTCGCCGCCAAGGCGCGGCTGCTGGTCGGCGGGGAGATGATCCATGCCGCTTGACGTCATCATGCCCGCGCTCGGTATGGCCCAGGAAACGGGCCTGATCGTCGCGTGGCACAAACAACCCGGCGATGCGGTCACCAAGGGTGACATCCTGTTCGAGGTCGAGACCGACAAGGCCACGATGGAGGTCGAGGCCGCCGCAGACGGTTTCCTGACCGACGTCGCCGCCGGCGAAGGGACGGATGTGCCTGTTGGCAATGTTATCGCCAAAATCTCGGACAGTGCCGAAAGCGCAGCACCCGCACCTGCCGAAGAGGCGGCCCCTGCCCCGTCCGACGACCTGCCTGAAGGCAAAGAAGTCATCATGCCCACGCTGGGCATGGCGCAGGATTCAGGCCTGCTTGTTGCTTGGCACAAAAGCCCCGGTGATGCGGTCAGCGCCGATGACGTGCTTTTTGAAGTTGAAACCGACAAGAGCGTCAATGAAGTCAATGCAGGCTTTGACGGCTACCTTGGTGCCACGCTCGCCGAAGCGGGCGAAGACGTGCCCACCGGCCAGACCATCGCGATCATTACTGCTGAAAAGCCCGCCAACCCTGTCGCGCGCAAAAGTGCTGCGGCCCCTGCACCGCAAGCCGCCGTCGCCGAGGAAAAACCAGCGCCCGTTGCCAAAGCGCAAACGGCGAAAATGGCCCCTGCCCCCACAACGCACGGGCGCATCCTTGCGTCACCCAAACTGCGGCGGCTGGCGCTCGAGCAAGGGCTGGATTTGCAGCGGCTGGTCGACGCGGGGCATCCACAGCCCTTTCATGTCAAAGACCTCGACGCGCTTCGCGCATTGCCGCAAACCTCTGGCGCAACGCAAACGACCGCAGCGCAGGTCTCTGGCCGTTTGACGGCAGAGATTGCAAGCGAAGGTTTCACGGATTTCGCCGACTGGGCCGCAAAATCTGCGCAACTGACCGATACCGCGGCCCTGCTCGCAGGTCTCTGCGCCGCGAGCCACGGCAGCAATACGACAGTGGCGGTCGAAAGCTTTGGCATGACCAAGACCTACGCGGCCTCGGCCCAGCTTAGCGCCACAGAGCCGACCGAGGACGCCGCCCGACTGCGCGTCCGCGATTTGCGCTTCAGCGCGATCACAAGCGTAGCTGTCGGGGCCGAGGATGTGCCGACACTCACGCTCACGCGCACCGGCGCTGGCCTCACGATCACGCTTGAATTTGCGCCAGCGCAACTGGCGCCAAGCGACGCGATCATCCTTCTTTCCAACTTCGCAGGCCGGATGGAGCAACCGCTCCGCCACCTGCTCTGACCACATCGGAGACCAAAATGGACTTTACCGATCTTTATATCGACGGCGCATGGCACAAAGGCGCATCAAACGAACGCTTTGATGTGATCAACCCCGCCACAGAAGAGGTGATCGCCTCGGTCGCCTCAGCCGAGATTGCCGACGCTGACGCGGCCCTTGACGCCGCAGAAGCCGCAATGAAGGAATGGGCTGCACAAACACCGCGCCACCGCTCTGAAGTGCTGCGTAAGGCGTGGGAGTTGATGACAGCAAGGCTCGAAGAATTCGCCCATCTGATCACGCTGGAAAACGGCAAGGCCCGCACCGACGCCATGGGCGAAGCGACCTATGCCGCCGAATTCTTCCGCTGGTTTGCCGAAGAAGCCGTGCGCGCCGACGGGATGCTGACCCATGCCCCCGCATCCGGCGCACGGATCATGGTGCAGCATAAACCTGCAGGGCTTGCCGTGCTGGTGACCCCCTGGAACTACCCCGCTGCGATGGGGACGCGCAAAATTGCGCCCGCGCTGGCAGCTGGTTGTGCGGTCATCATCAAACCCGCCTCGGAAACGCCGCTGACAATGCTCGCGCTTATGCCACTTCTGGAAGAGGCTGGCGTGCCCAAGGGCCTTGTCAACGTGCTGCCGTCCAAGCGCACCGGTGCCTTGGTCGACCATATGTTGCACGATCCGCGCGTGCGCGTTGTGTCCTTCACAGGCTCGACCGGCGTGGGCCGCAAACTGCTGCATTCCGCGGCCGATCAGGTCCTGAAACCCGCCATGGAACTGGGTGGCAACGCGCCCCTGCTGGTCTTTGAAGACGCCGATCTTGATGTTGCCGTCGAAGGCGCGATGCTGGCCAAGATGCGCAACTTGGGCGAGGCCTGTACCGCCGCCAACCGCATCTACGTGCACGCGGACGTTGCAGAAGCCTTCACCGCCAAATTCACCGCCGCAATGGCCGCCTTGAAGGTCGGCGACGGCACAGACCCATCCGTTGATGTGGGCCCTTTGGTGAATGCAGACACCCGCGACAAGGTCGCGGCTTTTGTGGCTGATGCCGTCGCCAAGGGTGCCAAAATCGAATGTGGCGGCACCACCCCCAACGGCAAGGGCTTTTTCTACCCGCCAACCGTCATGTCCAATGTCCCCGAGGACGCAGACTGCGTGCATGACGAAATCTTCGGCCCTGTTGCCGCGATCCAGACATTCACCGATCAGGAAGACGTGATCCGCCGCGCCAATGACACCGAATACGGGCTGGTCGCCTACGTCTTTTCCGAAGACATGAAGCGCGCCCTGCAGGTCTGCGAGCGGCTGGAATACGGCATGGTCGGCCTGAACCGCGGCTTGGTCTCTGATCCCGCAGCCCCGTTTGGCGGTGTGAAACAGTCAGGGCTGGGGCGTGAAGGCGGGCATGAAGGCATGCTCGAATTCATGGAAACGCAATACATCTCGGCCAGCTGGTGAATGTGATGACAGATGTAATCGCCTCTCCTTCCGTCCGCACCCTTGCAGGTCAAAAAGGCATTGATCTGGAAAAACTGGCCCGCGATCTGGGCCGGACCACCATCGCCCGCGAGGATCTGACGGGTGATGCCAAATCCGCATCAGCCCAAAGCGATCACACCAAATACTGGGATGTGGATCACAGCCAGTTCGGCCCTGTGACCGAAGAACCGCTGAGCCGTTTTGCCCAGGTCGCGGCCGGAAACCTTGGTGCTGCAAACACCATGATCCCGCAGGTCACCCACCACGACCGCGCTGATGTCTCGGCGATTGAGGCACTGCGCAAAGAGTTGAAACCGGAGGCGCAGGCACGCGGTGTCAAGCTCACCGCCCTTGCCTTTCAGGTCAAGGCACTGGCACGGGCCCTGCGTGAATTCCCGCGTTTCAATGCGTCGCTGACACCGGATGGCAAGACACTGATCCTCAAGGATTATGCCCATATCGGGATCGCCGTTGATACCGCCCACGGTCTTATGGTGCCTGTGATCCGTGATGCGGACCGCAAGGGTCTTTGGCAGATCGCAAGCGAGATCACCGATCTGGCGGCGCGCGCACAAGCCCGCAAGGTGGGCCCCGATGAAATGGGCGGCGCGTCTATGTCGATCAGCAATCTGGGCGGGATCGGGGGCACAGCCTTCACCCCCATCGTGAACCCGCCCGAGGTGGCAATCCTTGGTCTGACGCGCACCGAAATCACGCCGGTCTGGGATGGCGAGGTATTTCAGCCCAAACCGATGGTGCCACTTGACCTGAGCTATGATCACCGCGTGATCAATGGCGCGGAGGCCGCGCGCTTTGTCAGCTATCTGGCCGGTCTGCTGGGTGATCCCCGCAGGATTATGATCTAGCGGTCAGCCACCGATCCTACAGCCGTCAGGCGCAGGCAAATGATCCCGCTCGTTTCGCAAAGCGGCATTTCCACTTTGATCAAAGCGCTCTAGGGTGCGGCTATGCAGGATCAACTGACGCAGATTTTTGTACTACTGGGCCTCGTTTTCGCGCTGCTCGTCTGGGGGCGTATCCGGTACGATCTGGTGGCGTTTGGCGCACTGATCATCGCGGCGACAATCGGGCTTGTCCCCACCGAGGAGATTTTTTCGGGGTTCGGACACGCGGCTGTGGCGATTATTGCACTGGTCCTGATTGTCAGCCGTGGTCTGTCATCGTCCGGTGCAGTGGAACTGATCGCGTCGCGGCTGATCAACCCTGACCGGCCCGTCCAGTTGCATATCGCTGTTGTCGGCGCGCTGGCTGCGGGATTGTCCGCCATCATCAATAATGTGGCCGCCCTCGCACTGCTCATGCCGCTTGATGTTGAAGCCGCAAAGAAGGCCAAGCGCGCGGCAGGGCAAACGCTGATGCCGCTCTCTTTTGCGACGATCCTCGGCGGCATGATCACCTTGATCGGGACGCCCCCGAATATTGTCATATCCGAATACAGACAGAGTGCCCTTGGCGAACCCTACGGTATGTTTGATTTTGCCCCTGTCGGCCTTGCCGTGGCCGTTGCAGGCATTGCATTTGTCTCGCTGTTCGGTTGGCGGCTTTTGCCGTCGCGTACTGCGGTCATGGACCAGAAAAAAGAGGTCAGTCAGGGACGCTATGTGGCGGAACTGCGGATCGGCGAACAATCCTTGGAAGAGGGGATGTTGGTCGCTGATCTTTACCCCAAAGCGAATGACGCTGACGTCAATATTCTTGGCCTGATCCGGCGCGGCAAACGCGTCCGCGGTCTTGCGCGACGTGTTGAATTGCAGGCGGGTGATTTTCTTGTGGTTGAAGGGGACCCAAAGGCAATCGAGGCCTTCATGGGTCAGGCTGGGCTTGATTTTGCAGGATCCGAAAAGCACGAAGGCGGCGTGGTTGCACCCGGTCTTACGCTGACCGAGGCCATCGTGCCCGAAGGTGCGCGCATTGACGGGCGCACGGCGCGCAGCCTCAATCTGCTGCAACGCCACGCGGTGACGCTTTTGGGTGTATCGCGGGGCGGGCGGAATTTTCAGGACCGTGTGCGCCTTTTGCCGATCCGGCCCGGTGATGTGCTGCTTCTGCTCGGGCCACCGGACCGCGTGGCGGACGCCATTGACTGGCTTGGCGTATTGCCTCTTGAAGGACGCCAGACCGAGGTTGTCCAGCGCAGCAAGGCGGGCCTGTCCATTGCTGTCTTTCTGGCCGCTGTCGGATTAGCGGTTTTGGGGCTCGTGCCTTTGTCTGTTGCGCTGGGTGGTGCGGTGATCGCCTATGTCGCGTTCGGCCTTGTCAGTTCCCGCGAGGTCTATGCCTCGGTGGAATGGAAGGTCATTGTCCTGCTGGCCAGCCTGATCCCGCTGGCTGAGGCCTTCGACCATTTCGGAGGTGCCGATCTGATCGCAAGAGAAATTGTGAGCCTGAGCGAAGGATACCCTGCCTGGGTGTCGCTTGTCGCGCTGATGGTCGTGACCATGACCCTGTCAGATTTCCTGAACAACGTCGCAACCACATTGATCGCCGCCCCCATCTCGATGTCGATCGCAACCGCGACGGGCACAAACCCCGATACCTATCTGATGACCGTTGCGGTCGCCGCGTCCTGCGCGTTTCTCACCCCCATCGGGCACAAGAACAACACCCTTATTCTGGGCCCGGGCGGGTATCGTTTCGGCGACTACTGGCGCATGGGCCTTCCGCTGGAAATCATCGTGATCTGCGTTGCAGTTCCGACAATCCTTGTGGTCTGGCCCTTATAAGCAGACATTTCTTGGCAGGTTCCCGCAGCCATGTTCCGCAATGTGGCTACCGCAAGAGATTGAGGTCATCCATGTCGATCCCGAGTGGTGTGCTCAGATCGTCGATGGAATTGTACAGAAGCTCCAGCGTGTATTGCGGATTATGCGCATAATTGCCCGGATCGGCGGTGACCAGTTTCCAGTTGAAGGCAGTCCGCAGGCTTCTGGGGGTCCATGCCTCGTAGGCGACGGGCGCACCGTCAACCATATCAATAACGCCGTCACCGTTCGCATCCGTAAAGAAATAGGGGTAGCGCGTGCCGTCATAGATCACCGGCATCCCGACCACTTCACGGGAATAATCTTCGATCATGTCAAGCAAAGTGCCGGCATTCGCCATGATGTCGGACCGGATCCCGACAGATGTGTCACCGCTGCCGTCATAGCTTTGGCGTGCAATCCGGATATCCTGCGGGCTGTTGGCTTCGTGGCAGGTCAGGCAGGGCTCGAAAGCAACCTCAAGCGTGTGTGGTTCATGGCACGAATTGCAACTGGCGACGGGGCGTGCGTGAAAGAAGCGCCCGCTGTAGGTATGGTCTTCATATTGAAAGCCGGCGCGCCCGTAGCCGCCCAGCCAGGTTGCGGCAGCCGTCGCATAATGCGGGTTAATGAAACGCAACGTGCTGTCTGGCGCGTCAAGCGCCTTATCGGCCGTTGCCCGTTCGACAGTCAGACCAGCAGCGCGCCCTTGGTGGCAGGTCAGGCAAGAGGCTTCGACACCTGTGACCGGATGCACGATACCGCTTGGAAATGTCACTTCGGCAATCTCTGCCAGTCCGGCATTGTGGCAAGTCCCGCAATCGACAACACCGCCCACATCAATTGTACCGTTCACGACGCCAACCTCTGTTCCGTCCAGACCGTGAAAATCCCGGAATCCTTCTCCCGAATGACAGGTCGCACAGGCGGCGCGCACCTCGCCGTCATCATCCCAATGGCTGAATGCCTCCGAGGCGGCATTAGCATGGGCCGAGCGGAACCAGTCGCTAATCGCCTTGTCATTCCCGATCTCGATCTCTGCCGGTGTGAACGGTCCTGACTTGGGCAAAGCGAAGGGAATAAGCGCTTCGTCATCCTGCACGTCTTGCGCTGTCTGGCTCGCGGCCTGACTGAAATAAAAGACAGCGGCAAGTCCGGCAGCAAGACACAAAGACATTGAGAAATTGGATGAAGGCAAAGGCATGAACGGTCTCCTGTGCTGGAACCTCAAAGGTTGTTTTAAACCATACCGTGCAAGCAACCGCTCGCTTTGATCTATGTCATGTCCTGGATCGCCTTCAGGCTGTAGACGTTGAGGGAGTGATGCGCGGGGGTTGCTGCGCGCAGCAGGCGTTGGCACATGTGATCGGAGGGCAGATGCAAATTCTTGGTTCCGGGACAGGTTTAAACCCGGACTTTCCGTCCCCGCCGGTGACGCCAGGGATAGAGGACGTGGTCACCGAGGAAGCGGCGGTGGCCGCTCCGGAAGGTTCTGCGCTGAAAGTAACCACGCTTGTCAAAGAAGGTGATCTTGTTGCGCAGGGTGCAGCTGTCGCATGTCTGCGGCATGCCCCGGACGTCTGTTTTGTTGCGCCCGTTGCTGGCCGTGTGGCACGTATTTCGCTTCTGGCGGGAAAAAAACTGTCTGAAATAGTTCTGTTTCGCGAAGCTTCGGATGCGGTCGAAACGCACGATGTGACAGGTACCAAGACCGATGCCGGATTGCGGCATCTGATGCAAAGCGCGGGCCTCTGGCCGTTGCTGCGCCGCAGACCTTTCGGGGGTATGCCCCATCCGTCAGAGAAACCCGCCGCAATCGTGGTCATGGCAACGGATACCCGCCCGTTTGCGCCTGATCCGCAGATTGCCCTTGAGGGACGCGAGGATGACTTCGCGCGCGGTCTGGCTGCGCTGGCACAGCTGACCGAAGGGCCTGTTCTTGTGTGTCAGCAAGCAGATGCGCCGGTTCTTGCACTTCCCAAAGGTGACAATAAGTTCAGGTGCGTCACCTGTGGCCCGCGTCATCCACAAGGTCTGGCTGGCCTGCCCATCCATCAACTCTTTCCCGCAGGTCTTGATGCACCCGTCTGGGACATCCATGCCGAAGATACCGCAGCCCTTGGCGCGCTTTTGAAAACCGGCGTGTTGCCAATGACACGGCTTGTCAGCATTGCCGGACAAGCGCTGCGCGAGGCACACCTGCTGCGCACTCATCCGGGTGCCGACCTGCGGCAACTGACGCAGCGCATCGTTCTGCCCGGACCGCATCTACTGATGTCGGGATCACCACTGGATGGCCATCCGGCAAGATGGCTGTCACCCCGCGACAGGCAGGTCACAGCGCTGCCCCGCGAGACAGCGCAAAACAGACCCCACTGGTTCATCGCCGCCCTGACGCGGTCTGCGGGCAAGACACCTGCCATCCCGACCGCCGCATTGACCCAGTCTTTCGGGGCCGGTCTTCCCGCTATCCCGTTTTTGCGTGCGCTCAGTGCAGGCGACGATGAAACCGCGCTCAGCCTCGGTATTCTTTCTCTGCTGGAAGAGGATGTGGCACTTGCCGATTATGTGCTGAGCGAAAACGGACAAATCACCGCGCAGTTGCGTGCCATGCTCGACCGGATCAAGACGGAATTTGCAGCATGAACCGCGGTTTGTGGAACCGCGAAACCGTCGCAGCCATCCTGATCGCGGCCTATCTTCCAATGGCACTATTCTGGCTTTGGCTGGAAGGCACCGACGCCTTGGCGCGGCTGGGTTTCACCGCGCTTGTCATCGCTGTCTGGCACTTGGTTTTCATGTTGACGCGCGCGCAGGCGCCTTCCCTCGCAGCCGTCACTGCCGCCTTTGCAATCGCGATGCTGGCGCCAGAGGACCTTGGGATCTTCCGTTTGGCGCTTGGCATCAGCTTTGGTGTGGTGATGGGTGAGCTTGTGTTCGGCGGATGGGGGCGCAACGTCGTGCATCCGGCAACCGTTGCGCTGTCGTTTCTGGGATACGGCTTTCCAACTGCTGCATGGCCGGTGCTGGACGCGCCCATCGCATGGGCCGCAATTCCTACCGCACTGATCGGCATGGCAACCGGGGTGATGCCCGCGCAGGTTATTGCTGGCGCGGTTCTCGTTGCAGGCGGGGCGGCGGCGGCGGGCCTTTTGGGGGAACCCGCGCTTTTGGCCGGAGGCATTGTTTTGGTGCTTCTGGTGGCTGATCCGGTCACCAGCGCGATCACCCTGCCCGGGCGCTGGGTCAACGGCGCGCTCTATGCCGCGCTTCTAACACTTTTTGCAACGGGCTGGACCGGGGCCGCCCCCCTTCAAATCGCAGTGGCCGCGGCCCTGCTCACATCACTTGCGGCCCCGCTTTTGGACGAAGCCGTGTTGGCGCTTTGGGTTGCACAACGTCGGAGGCGACATGGCAGGACGTGAATGGAACCCCTGGCGGCGACTGTTGGCCTTGCCAAATGAAAGCCGCGCGAAAACAGTGATCATTGCCTTTCTGGTGTCAGCGGTTTGTGCGGCATTGGTCAGTAGCGCGACAGTGGTGCTGCGCCCGATCCAGACCGCCAATCGCGCGGCAGAGGAACAGGCCCGCATTGCCGCACTGGTACAGGGCATCCCCGGGATGGCGACACTACTCGAACAGTCGGGCGGCACGCTCTCGACCGTTGTGATCAACCTCGAGACCGGTCGTGCCGCCACCGACGTGACACCGGCGAACCTTGAGGCAACGTTGCGTGATCAAACATACTGGACCGTGCTGGATGCCGCACAGGACTTGGCCGGTCTGGGACAGCGGCCCGATTTTGCGCAGGTGTTCTTGCTGCGTGAAAATGACAGCGTCTCGCTGGTGCTTTTGCCGATCAGCGGTCAGGGCTATGGCGGGCGCATTGATGCGATCATTGCGCTGCATGGTGACATGAACACCATCGCGGGGATTGCGGTAACGCAACACGCCGAGACACCCGGTCTTGGGGGGCGGATTCAAGAGGCATCATGGCAGGGCACATTCCCCGGGACGGCATTGCGCGATGATAACGATGACATGCGTTTTGAAGTAGCGCGCGGTCCTGCGGCTACCGCCTATGAGGTTGATGGCATTACCGGGGCCACGCGCACCGGACGCGGGGTAACACAGATGGTGCGGTTCTGGCTGGGGCCGGACGGTTACGGCCCTTTGCTTGACGCAATCCAGCGGCAGGAGTTCTGAGCAATGCCGCAGGTCCCCTCATATTGGAGCACCCTGACGACGCCGCTCATCCGGCAGAATCCGGTGACTTTGCAGATCCTCGGGATTTGCTCGGCGCTTGCGGTGACGACCTCGCTTGTGACCGCCCTGACCATGTCGGTATCCCTGACTGCGGTTCTTACCCTTGCCGCAGGTCTTGTCAGTGTCATCCGCCGCCATATCCCCGATACAATCCGGCTGATTGTGCAGATCGTGATTGTCGCCTCTCTCGTGATCGTCATCGACCAGATCTTACAGGCCTATTTCGCCGAAATCAGCCGTGCACTTTCGGTCTATGTTGGCCTGATCACGACCAATTGCCTCGTGCTGGGCCGGACCGAGGCCTATGCCAGACACCACCCCCCGCTGCCTGCGATGGTTGACGCGTTTGGCAACGGGCTTGGCTATTCCCTGATCCTGATCGTGATCGGCGGGCTGCGCGAGCTTCTGGGAAAAGGTCAGCTCTTGGGCGCGCAGGTTCTGTCGCTTGCGGATGCTGGCGGGTGGTTTACGCCGCTCAGTCTGATGCTGCTTGCGCCATCGGCCTTTTTCCTGCTGGGCATCTTGGTGTGGGCCGTGCGCAGCCTCTATCCTGGGCAAATCGAGCAGCCTGAATATGCGCCAGCACAACAAAAAAGCCCCGCCGAATGACCGGGCTGTGGGATATCTTTGTGACTGCGGCTTTTGTCGACAACATGCCGCTGACGCTTTTTCTGGGCCTGTGCACCTTTCTGGCCTTGTCCAAACGCCCCGAGGCCGCATTGGGCCTTGGCGTGGCAATGACGGGCGTGCTGGGGTTCACGGTGCCGCTGAATTACCTGATTTACCAAGGCTTTCTGGCACCCGGCGCATGGGCTTGGGCCGGCCTGCCGGACTTGGACCTTTCCTATTTGGCCCTGATTGCATTCATCGGGGTGATCGCAGCGGCGGTACAGCTTCTTGAGATGGTGCTGGACCGGTTCTTTCCAAAGATACACGCGGCGTTTGGTGTCTTTCTGCCACTTCTGACGGTGCAATGCGCGATCCTTGCCGGCAGCCTTTTCATGGTCGAGCGGAGCTATAACCTCGCAGAGTCAGCAGCCTTTGGCCTTGGCAGCGGGCTGGGGTTTGCCCTGGCCGTTGCCATGCTTGGCGCGATCCGCAAACGGCTTGTCTATGCTGACCTTCCGGCTGGTTTGCGCGGCCTCGGGATCGCGTTCGTCCTTGCAGGGCTGATGTCGCTGGGGTTTGCCTCTTTCGCGCAGATGGCGGTGGCGCAATGACAGAGGTTCTTTTTGGCAGTCTGATCATCGTGGTCCTGATTTTGGGGCTCACGTCCGTGCTCTTGCTGCTCAAGGCGCGTCTTGTGCCCGATCAAGGTCTCGACGTCGCGGTGAACAGCGATTTGCACCTGACGGCACGTCGCGGTGACCGGCTTTTGGGTGTGCTGCATAACGCAGGCATCATGATCCCTGCGGCTTGTGGTGGCACAGGCACCTGCGGGCTGTGTCGCGTCACTGTGACGGGACAAGGCGCTGGCCAGCCACAGGCCACCGAACGCGGCGTGTTGTCGCCCCGTGACCGCCGCGCGCATATCCGGCTCGCCTGCCAGACCACATTGCGCGGCGATTGCGCAGTCAAAGTCCCCGATGACATCCTGAGCGCGGGCGGCGGGTTTACGAGCAAAGTGTCTTCCACCCGCATGCTGGCGCCGCTGATCCGCGAGATCGTGGCGGACCTTCCGACCGATCACGCCTCCGACTTTCGCGCGGGGGATTTCATGCAAATCACCGCACCGCCCTATCAGCTGGACTTCGACACGCTCGCCCTTCCCGAGACCTTCCGCGATGCATGGCAAATCGCAGGATGGCGCAGCATGCGGGTCGGCTCCGACACAGAGGTAACACGCGCCTATTCCCTTGCCAGCAGGCCGGAGGACAAAGGCCGCGCGGTGTTCAACATCCGCCTCGCCGTCCCCCCCGCAGGGCGCGAGAACGAGATCCCGCCCGGTATTGTGTCGTCATGGCTCTTCTCGGTGGCGTCGGGCGACGATATTACACTCTCGGGTCCGTTCGGCGATTTCCATGTGCAACCGACCACGCGGGAGATGGTCTTGGTGGGCGGCGGTGTCGGCATGGCGCCACTGCGCGCGATGATCCATCAGGAACTTGGCCGAGGTACCAAGCGGCGGGTGCGGTATTTCTACGGTGCGCGTGCAGCGATTGATCTGCTCTATGCCGACGAATTCGCAGCACTGGCCAAACGGCACAAAAACTTCAGTTGGACGCCTGCCTTGTCCGATCCTGCCCCGGGTGATCGCTGGACCGGGGCCACCGGTTTCATACACGAGACACTGCGTGCCGAAATGGGCAGCCATCCCGCACCCGAGGATTGCGAATACTACCTGTGCGGCCCCCCTGTGATGATCTCGGCTGTCCTGTCCACCTTGGGTCAGCTTGGGGTCGACCCTTCTTCAATCTTTTACGATGATTTCGGAGCTTGAGCATGATGCAAACTGTCTTTCAGCCCTCCCGCCGCAGCGCAATGACGATGCTCGGCGCCGCGCTGCTGGCGCCGCGTGTCGGCCTTGCGGCCCCTGTCGAAATCATGTCGGGCGCAGCGTTCGGCACATATTGGCAAATCAGCGCACCCGATGGCGGCGGCGCATCGGAACTTGCCGCAGACATTCAGCAGTTATTTGATGGCATCGACAGGGTGTTTTCCCCGTGGCGATCCGACAGCACAATCAGCCGGTTCAATCGTGGTCGTGCCGGCGCGACCGATCCTGCGTTCATAGAGGTGACAACGGCTGGACTCGAGATCGCGCGCAAAAGTGAGGGCGCCTTTGATCCCACGGTGGGGCCGTTGGTCGCGCAGTGGGGCTTTGGCCCTGTGATGCAAGGCAGCGCACCGGATTGGCGGGCGTTGTCGGTCGGTCCCGATCTACTGACAGGGGCGCGCGCTGATCTGACGCTTGATCTTTGCGGAATTGCCAAAGGCTGGGCACTCGACCGTGCTGCTGGGCTGGCACGCGACGCGGGCTTTGACAACCTACTGATAGACCTTGGCGGAGAGCTTTATGCACAGGGACAACACCCCGCAGGCCGCGACTGGCATGTCGCCATTGAGGCGCCATTGCCAATGCACAGCGCACCTGCGGTGCTTAGGTTGCCGACGGGGGCCGCTGTTGCCACATCCGGTACGCGGGCCCAGAGCTATCAACTCAACGGGCGGACCTATAGCCATATTATTGATCCCCTGACGCGCGCCCCTGCGGCGGGTGGTTTGCGATCTGTGACCGTCGTAGCGCCCGACGCCATGACCGCTGACGGGTGGGCCACGGCATTATGTGCGGCTGGTGCCAGCGCCGGTCCGGACCTTGCTACGACGCAAGACATCACGGCGCTTTTCCTGATCGAACAGGAAGGTACGTTGCGGGCCTTGCGCACAGGCCAGATCTCCCAGTTCATTCTATAGGGGGCGTCAATTGGAAGTCTTGTTCGCCATTGTCATTGTCAGCCTTGCTGCAGGTGGGATCGGTCTCGGGCTCGCTCTGGGGCGGAGTCCGGCGCGGACAAGTTGCGGTGCGGCAGATGATCTTGCTGTCGGGCGGTGTGCGGATTGCCCGTTGCGACGGCGCGGCGCACGAAAGGAACCGACATGACCGAATACACAATCGGTGCGATCATGCGCACCGATATCATCACACTGACCGGCGAGACACCGATCCGGCGCGCTGTTGCTGCTCTGGTTGACGCCAAGACGCCAGCGGCACCTGTGCTTGATGAAAACGGGAACCTCGTTGGCATCCTGACCCAAAAGGACTGTTTCCGCCCGACACTGCATGCCAGCTATCACCGCGAATGGACCGGTCAGGTTGCCGATTTCATGTCGCGCGACGTGGTCTGTGTTGACGTCACCGATGAAGTCATTCGTATCGCGGAGATGTTTGTCAAAGAACCGCACCGTGTCTTTCCGGTGCTGAAGGCCGGTCAGGTTGTGGGTCTTGTCCATCGCTCGGATATACTGGCATTCCTGACGCGGTTCGGCTGAGACGCCACTGCCGAATTGATATCGGTCAATGCCGCGCGCATCTGACGTGCAAGACTCCGTCTCAAGTGCTGCAATCTGCGGCAGGGAGAGGAGGACCATGCCTGTTCAACGCATCCACAAAACCGCGACCCAAGCCAACATGTCTGACTATGATGCTTTGCGCGACAGTTTCGATTGGTCAGACGCACAAGCATTGCTGGATGGTCTGCCTGACGGGCATCTCAACATCGCCCACGAAGCACTCGACCGGCATGTGGCGGCGGGGCACGGTGATCAGGTTGCGCTGCGCTGGATCGACAAGGCAGGCAATCGCACCGACTACACATATGTTGACCTCGCGCAGCAAGCGAACCGCTTTGCCAATGTCCTGCACGCGCACGGGCTGAAAAAGGGTGACACGGTCTATAGCCTGCTGGGACGCGTGCCAGAGCTTTACATCGCGGCACTTGGTACACTGAAAGCAGGCTGCGTTTTCTGCCCCTTGTTTTCCGCCTTTGGACCGGAGCCTGTTCAGGCGCGTTTGCAGATCGGTGAAGCGCGCGCGCTGGTCACGTCCACCCGGCTTTATAAACGCAAGGTCGCTGGTATCCGTGATACCGTGGCAACCCTCAAGGATGTGTTCACCATTGACGGTGCGGCAGACGGTACGACCGAACTTGCGCCATTGATGGCTGCGGCCCCGGACATATTCACAACCGCTCTGACCCTGCCCGAAGACCCTGCCCTGCTGCATTTCACATCAGGGACAACCGGCAAACCCAAAGGCGTGGTGCATGTGCACCAAGCCGTTGTGGCCCACGATACGACCGGCAGGATCGCCCTCGATCTGCGCGCCGGTGATGTCTACTGGTGCACGGCCGATCCGGGCTGGGTGACGGGCACATCCTACGGGATCATCGCGCCGCTGACGAACCGCGCCACAATGATCGTGGATGAAGCAGAATTTGATGTGACGCGCTGGTACGACATCCTCAGCACCGAGGGCGTGAACGTCTGGTATACCGCCCCCACAGCCATCCGTATGTTGATGAAGGCCGGGGCCGATGCCATTGGCGTGCGCAGCTTTCCGGACCTGCGGTTCATGGCCAGCGTGGGCGAGCCATTGAACCCCGAGGCGGTGATCTGGAGCAATGACACCTTCGGGATGCCCTTCCACGACAATTGGTGGCAAACCGAGACAGGCGGCATCATGATCGCCAATGACGCCGCGATGGATGTCAAACCCGGCTCTATGGGTAAACCGCTGCCCGGCATTACCGCGGGAATTGTCGAGGTTTCGGGCGATACTGTCACCGAATTGACCGCGCCAATGGCCATGGGTGAACTGGCGCTGCGCCCCGGCTGGCCGTCGATGATGCGGGCCTATCTTCATGAGGAAGCGCGCTATCAGAAGTGCTTTAAGGATGGCTGGTATCTCAGCGGCGATCTCGCGATGCGCGATGCCGACGGCTATTATTGGTTTGTGGGCCGCGCCGATGATCTGATCAAAAGTGCGGGCCATTTGATTGGCCCTTTCGAGGTGGAAAGTGCCTTGATGGAACATGAAGCCGTCGCTGAGGTCGGGGTGATCGGGCTGCCGGATGAAACCGCCGGGCAAATGGTCAAGGCCTATGTTGCTCTGAAACCGGGCTATGCGCCAACCGATGACCTACGTCTTGATCTGCTGGGCCATGCCCGCAAGCGGCTGGGACCCGCGGTTGCCCCCAAAGAGATCGCCTTTCGTAAGAACCTGCCGAAAACACGCAGTGGCAAGATCATGCGGCGCCTCTTGAAGGCCCGCGAAATGGGGCTGCCCGAGGGCGATATTTCAACGCTGGAGAGTGACGAGACATGACCGTGACCCGCACAAAACCCCGACTTGATAGCGCCCATGTGCGCGAACTGCTGCACAGCATGCTGCGTATCCGCATGTTCGAGGAGAAATGTGCCGAGGCCTATACGCAGGAAAAAATCCGCGGGTTTCTGCATCTTTATGACGGGGAGGAAGCGATCGCTGCGGGCATCATTCCTTTGCTGGAGGATCACGACAGGCTTGTTGCGACCTACCGCGAACACGGCCATGCGCTGGTACGCGGTGTGCCCATGGGGGCTGTGCTCGCCGAGATGTACGGCAAATCAAATGGCTGCGCGGGTGGGCGCGGCGGGTCGATGCATCTGTTCGATGCGGATCGCAACTTCTATGGCGGGAATGCGATTGTGGGGGGCGGTTTGCCGCTTGCCGTTGGGCTTGCGCTTGCCGATCGCATGCAGGGCAGACAAGCGACAACCGCCTGTTTTTTTGGCGAAGGCGCTGTCGCCGAGGGGGAATTCCACGAAAGCCTGAACCTCGCCAAGCTGTGGGGACTTCCGGTTCTGTTTGTCTGCGAAAACAACGGCTATGCGATGGGCACACGGTTGGACCTGACCGAGGCCGAAATTGATATCACAACCAAAGCGCGGAGTTATGCCATTACGGCAGAAGCCGTTGACGGAATGGATGTTGTTGCTGTCGAGGCCGCGGCCCGCAGGGCCCTGCAAACCATCGCGGAGACCGGCAAGCCCTACTTTCTGGAGTGCCGCACATACCGGTTCCGCGCCCATTCCATGTTCGATGCCCAGCTTTATCGCCCCAAAGAGGAAGTGGCCGCATGGCGCGAGAAAGGCCCGATTGTGCGGTTTCAGAAATGGGCCATGCAAAGCGGGCTTTTGCACGCGCATGACATCGATGAAATCAAGGCCGAGATCGCGTCTGAAATCGGTGAAGCCGTGGCATTTGCCGAGGCTGGCGCGGATGAACCGCTGGATCATCTGACCCATTTCGTCATGGCCCCTGACCGCCCCGCCCCGCCCGAAGTCGCAGTGCCGGGAAAGATGATCGAGACCACCTACCGCGAGGCTGTCAAAGCGGCGATCACGGACGCGATGACCCGCGACGACCTTGTGTTTTTGATGGGTGAGGACGTGGGCCATTACGGCGGGTGCTATGCCGTAAGCAAGGGCCTGCTTGACCGGTTCGGTCCGGACCGTATCCGCGATACGCCTTTGTCGGAATCCGGTTTTACCGGTGCGGGTATCGGGGCGGCCATCGCGGGTATGCGCCCGATTGTCGAGGTGATGACTGTGAACTTTTCCTTGCTGGCGCTGGATCAGATCATGAACACAGCCGCCACCCTGCGGCATATGTCCAACAACCAGTTCGGCGTTCCCGTGGTGATCCGCATGGCAACAGGTGCGGGCAAGCAACTGGCCGCCCAGCATTCGCACTCGCTGGAAGGCTGGTATGCCCACATTCCCGGCCTGCGCGTGCTGGCCCCTGCCACCATGGAAGATGCGCGCGGGATGCTTTGGACCGCCCTGCAAGATCCCGATCCGGTGCTGATCTTTGAAAATGTCATGCTGTATAATCGCACGGGCGAACTGGCCGAGAACGCAGGCCCCGTTGATATTGACCGCGCTGTGGTGCGGCGTGCGGGGCGCGATATCACGCTGATCACATATGGCGGATCGCTGTTCAAAACGCTTGAGGCCGCCGAAGCGCTGGCGCGCGACGGTATTGTTGCCGAGGTGATTGACCTGCGCAGCCTGCGACCGCTGGATATGGCAACGATCAAGGCCTCGGTTGCCCGCACCCACAGGGCGTTGATGGTGGATGAAGGCTGGCGCACAGGGAGCCTTGCAGCCGAAATCGGGATGCAACTGGCCGAGGATGCGTTCTACGACCTTGATGCGCCGCTCGCGCGGGTCTGTAGCGCCGAGGTGCCGATCCCCTATGCGGCCCACCTTGAACAGGCGGCCATCCCGCAAGTGGACAGCATCATTACCGCAGTAAAACAGGTCATGGAGAATAAGCCGTGAGTACATTCCTCATGCCCTCTCTTGGCGCAGACATGGAGGACGGAACCTTGGTTGAACAACTCGTAAACCCTGGCGACGCGGTCACGCGTGGCGAGATCATCGCAGCGGTTGAGACCCAGAAAGGGGTTATTGAAATCGAAGTCTTCGAAGACGGGTTTCTGGATAAATGGCTGGTCCCGCTGGGCACGAAAGTCCCTGTCGGAATGCCCATTGCGATGATCCGTGCCAGCCAAGACCCTGACGAACCCGCGGTCCCGCAACCCGCCGATCCGGCCCCTGCACCACCACCGCCAGAGGCCCCGCAGCCCGAAGATCCCGTTGCGCCGCCGACAACACCGGAAGAGCCGCCCGCCGCGCCAGAGCAACCTGCCGAACCGCCGCAGGAGCTGTCACAACCGGTCCGCCAGCGCGTCAGTCCCGCCGCCCGCAGACGGGCCGCACAAACAGGGTTTGATCTGGCAAGCCTCGGCACAGGCAGGATTATCTCACTTGCCGATGTTCCCGAAGCGAGGGACAAACCCGACACGGAACCCCTCTCTGCGATGCGGCAGGCGATTTCGGCGGCAATGACGCGCGCGAAACGCGAGATCCCGCATTATTATCTATCTGATACGATTGACCTGACGTTGGCAGAGGCGTTCATCGGTAACTACAATGCCGATAAACCGCCCGATGCCCGTCTCGCGTTGAGTGTGCTCTATATCCGTGCGGTTGCCTTGGCCGCCCGAAAGAACCCCGACTTCAACGGCCATTTCGAAAATGACCAGTTCAGCCCTGCCGACTCCGTGCATCTGGGTATGGCGATCAACCTGCGCGGTGGCGGGCTTGTCGCCCCTGCCCTGCATGATGCGGACAAAGACGACCTCGAAACACTGATGACACGGCTCAAAGACCTTGTGACGCGCGTGCGTCAGGGGCGGTTTCGGGCGCGTGAATTATCAGACCCGACAATCACCCTGACCAGTCTGGGCGACCGTGGTGTGGCCGGCATCACCGGCGTAATTTTTCCGCCGCAGGTGGCCATTGTCGGGATTGGCACACCCGGCCTCCGGCCAGCGGTTGTTGACGATAAGGTTCAGCCGCGCCGCCTTGCACAGATTACCCTTGCCGCCGATCACCGCGTCAGTGACGGACACCAGGGGGCAAATTTCCTCCGCACGATCATCAAACACATGCAGACACCGGAGCAGCTATGACTGACGATCCCCTACGCGACTTGCTTATCAGACATCTGGGGCGCATCGCCCCCGACATTTCCTTGGACGACGTCGATACGGGCGCCGATCTGCGCGAGGAATACGACATCGATTCGATGGATTTCATGACACTGATCACTGCTTTGGGCAAAGAGCTTTCCTTGCCGATGCCAGAGGCGGATTACGACCAGATGCGCAGCTTTGATGATCTGCTCGCCTATCTGCACCGTCAAAGCACGACACAGGCCAAACCGACATAGAAAGGCCCCAGATGATCGCTTTACGCCTCACTGACATCCAGAAAACCTATGGCGACAACCACGTCCTCTGCGACGTGAACCTGACCATCGAGGATGGAGAGTTCATCGTCATCGTCGGCCCCTCAGGATGTGGCAAGACCACCCTGCTGCGCGTGATTGCAGGGTTGGAAAGACCCGATGCAGGCGAGATCATGCTTTTTGATACAGTCGTGAACGAAATGTCGCCCGCCCAGCGCGAGGTTGCGATGGTGTTCCAGTCCTACGCGCTCTACCCGCATTTGACCGTCTTCAAGAACTTTGAGTTTGCGCTGAAGCTGGCAGGCATGACGTCGGAGCAGATACAGCAGCGTATTGATGAGGTGGCGCAAACCCTTTCGCTCTCGGACTATCTTGATCGCAAACCGTCCGAGCTCTCGGGCGGGCAGCGTCAGCGTGTGGCCTTGGGCCGTGCGCTTGTGCGTAAGCCGCGCATGTTTTTGTTTGACGAACCCCTGTCCAATCTAGATGCCGCTTTGCGCATGAATACCCGCATCGAGATTGCCGATCTGCACCGGACCCTGAAGACACCCATTCTCTACGTCACCCACGACCAGACAGAGGCAATGACGCTGGCTGACCGGATTGTGGTTATGCGCGCGGGCCGGATTGAACAAATTGGCGCGCCGCTTGAGCTTTATAATACGCCCAATAACCGTTTCGTGGCCGGTTTCATCGGATCACCTGCGATGAATTTCATCGAACCTGATCTTCTGCCGGGCCTGGAGGCCGCATGCATTGGCGTGCGCCCCGAACACTTGTTTATTGCCGAAGATGGCCGCTTGTCCGGCAAAGTGCTGTTGCATGAACGTCTTGGCACCGACACCCATGTCATCGCCGATGTCGGCGCGGGGCAAAAGCTGACAGTGCGGTTGCCCGGGCAGTGGGAATTCGAGCGCGGCGCGCCCATCGCCTTTGATTTCGCTGATGCAGATGCGGTGCTCTTTGATGCGCAAGACAACCGGATCATCGTTGATGAACCTATCAGCCTTTAGCGTTTGCTGACCGGCCTCTTCGGATCGAGCCGGAAAATCAGCGGAACAATGGCGATGACGCAGACCGCCGCCAAGAGGAAGGGCGCACCCGGCAGATAAAGCCCCTCATCATTGACCGATCTTTCAAACACACCTGTCAGAAACAGCGGTGCTGTGACGGCCGCGACAGACGACAAGGATGCGATCACACCCTGCACTAACCCTTGCTGGTCTTCGTCCACCCGATTGGCCGCGAAAGCGGTAATCAAAGGGGGCGCCATATCCGACAAGGCTGCGATGGGCAGGAACAAGAACACCGCCCAGACCGCAGTTGTTGCGCCAAACCCCACCAGTCCGATGATGGCGGCGGCAGTCGCGATCAGCAGTGTCTGGTAGTCACCATAGCGCCCCGTCAGACGCGGCAGAATACCTGCCTGCACCATTGCGATCAGAATACCATAGCCCGAGAGCGTCAGCCCGATCGTGAAACCGTCCCAACTGAACACCTCGCGTCCCCAGAACGCCCAGAGCGTCGGGTAGACCATATTGGCAAATTCGAACACAAAGATACAAACCAGCGGCACAGCAAGTCCCGGAATAAGAAAGGCACGCATAATAGTTCCGAAGGGGTTCAGATCGCGCCGCCCGAAGGGACGCCGGTTTTCGGGTTTGAGCGATTCAGGCAGCAGGAAGAACCCGAAGGCCACATTGAGCGCCGACAAAACCGCAGCGATCCAGAACGGCGCTGTGATATGCCACCCCGATGCCAAACCGCCAAGTGCGGGGCCCATGACAAACCCCACACCGAAAGCCGCGCCGATCATACCAAAGGCCGCCCCCCGCTCCTCGGGTTTTGCAATATCAGCGATATAGGCCGTGGCCGTGATGTAGGTGGCACCCGCCATCCCTGCCAGGACACGCCCCACAAGCAAAACCCAATAGGTCCCTGCCAACGCCATGATCACATAGTCGATGGTCAACGTCACCAATGCGAAAATCAGAACAGGCCTGCGGCCATAGGCATCCGACAAGCTGCCGATGATTGGGCCGAAAAGGAACATTGCGGCCGCATAGGCCGACATCATGATCCCACCCAGCAACGCGCCCTCAGCGGTGCTGGTGGCACCGACGCGGTCCATCAGATCGGGCATAATGGGAAAGACGATACCCACCCCGATGGCATCGATCACAAGCGTCATCAGGATGAAAAGAAAGGGACCGTTCAACTTCATGCCACACCGGACACGCTAAACGCGAGTGAGACAACCCTTAAAACGCAAATCTGTCAAAAAGTTACGGATTTTCGGGTCACGCCGTGACGGGGGACACATCCGAGATGAGGATATACCCTGCGCCGTAGATCGTCTTGATGATCTTGGGGTCTTTGGTGCTGTCCTTGAGCTTGGCGCGCAAGCGGGAGAGGCGCACATCAATCGCGCGATCAAAGGACTCCGCGTCGCTCTTTTCGTTCAACTCATCGCGCAATTGATCGCGGGTGATCAACCTGTTTGGACGGGACAGGAAAATGCGTAGCAGCATCGCCTCGCTGGCCGACACCCGCGTGCTGTTGCCGTCTGCGTCGATCAGGTTGAATTGCGCAAAATCTATCGTCCAACCCGAAAACGTCAGCTTCTCGGCCTCATTCTTGGCCGTTGTCGGGGCCTTGCGCCGCAAGAGTGCACGCACCCTTGCGATCACTTCGCGTATCTCGAAAGGCTTGGCGAGATAATCATCCGCCCCCAGTTCAAGGCCGACGATTTTGTCTTGCAGCGTCGAACGGCCCGAAATCACCAATGTGGCCGTCGCGCTGTTGGCCAAAGCCGCAACTATGCTTAGTCCGTCCTTGTCAGGCAGGCCCAGATCGACGACGCAGACTTCGGGCTGTCTGGTGGCGAGCGCGCGTTCAAAATCCGCAGCACGGGCAAAGCTTTGCGTCGTGAAACCCGCATCGGTCAACGCCGCCGACAACATATGTCGGATATCGGGGTTGTCGTCGATGATGGCGACATAGCCTTGCGTGCTCATAGACTGGCCCTCAAGAATGCGGCCTCGAATGTGGCGAAATCGAAGGGTTTTGGCAGAACCGGATGCGCGGCCCTGGCTTTTTGATGCAAAGCGTCAGAGGGCGGTAAACCGGTCACAATCAGGACCGGTATGCCTGACGGCGCTTTCTCCGCGACATCAAGGCCCGAGCCCTCACCGATCGCCAGATCCGTGACAACATGTGTCAGCCCTTCAAGCGACATCAGCTTTTGCGCCTCCTCGACCGAGGCCGCCTCAACCACAGCATGCCCCGAGCGGCGCAGGAAACTGCGCATGGTCTGGCGCACATCAAGCGTGTCATCCACCAAAAGCACCAACCCCGCCTCAACGGTGCGTGCCGGTGTGTAGGGTATGCGCAACGTCACAACAGCGCCGCCCGAGGCATGATTGCGCAAGCGCACAGTGCCACCACTTGATTTGGCAAAATCGAATGCGGTTGTCAGACCCAGACCGCGCCCGATCTTACCGCTTTTGGTGGAATAGAACGGGGCCAGTGCATTGGCGAGCGCGTCTTCGGAAAACCCGGGACCATTATCTGCAACGATGATTTCCAGCATCCCGTCCGCTGCACGATGCATGCGCGTAGTGATCATCGCGGGCCCGTCCTGCGCCTCGGCGGCATTAAGAACAAGGTTCAGAATGGCATCCTGCGCAAAGCCGGGATCAAAGGTCAGGCGCGCATCGGGTATATCATAATTGATCTTCAGCACAGCATCATCCGGCACAGCTGCGCGCGCCAATTGCAGCACATCAGCAACAAAATCCGCAACCTTGACGGACACCGGATTGAGGCTGCGATGTGCCTCGATCCTTGAGAGATTTTCAATCAACTCGCCACCGCGTTTCGCCGCTGAATTGATCGTCGCGGATACCTCGGCCAGGGCCGGATGCAATGACGCCAACTCATCCAGCTTGGCCTGTTGACCCAGAATGATCGTCAGAAGATTGGCGAAATCATGGGCCATCCCGCTGGTCAGTTGGGTGGCCAGCTCCTTGCGCCGCGCATGGGCAAGGGCCGCACGGGCCGAGACTTCTTCGGTCACATCAACAGTCAGGATATAGGCCCCCTGAACAGAGCCATCCCCTGCCATGTCGGGGGTCATCGCAAGACGCATGAAACGTCCCGAGGCCTCGTCACGGATTTCCGATGTGGTCGGTTTGCCTTGCAAGACCCGCGCAAATTGCGGGGCAACCTGCGCCCAGACAAAGGGACCCAGCACATTTTCAAATGATTGCCCGACAATCTTGCGCTCACCCACAGGCAGGATCGTGGGCAGGTTGCCGTTCGAGTGGGTATAGACCCCTGCCGCATTCACATGCGCGATATGGCCCGGTGTCATCGTGTTCATCAGTGCCAGATGTTCGCGACTATCCGTGACCTCTTGCTTGGCCACTTCCAGCGCATTCACTGTGGCCGACAAGGCCCTGTTGGCCAGCGCAAGGTCTTCGGAGCGCTGCAACAGCTTTTCGGAAAGGGTTTCGGTATGCGAGCGGAAGAAATTCTCTTGCCGCTTGGTTTCGGTGATATCCGTGTAGACCGAAATCCAGCCACCCTGCTGGAACGGGCTGCCTTCGACCGAGATGGCCGTTCCGTTTGAACGCGTGCGTTCGAAATAATGCGGCTTGAAGGTAAAGGCGAGACGGACCTTTTCATCTACAAAACCGGCAATGTCATCGACGTTCCCGTATTCGCCCTGTTCCGTCAGGTACATCACAATATCACGAAACTCGGCCCCCGGAGCGACAAGCCTGTCCGGCAAGGAAAACATCTGTTGAAAACGCCGGTTGGCGGCAACAAGGCGCAGTTCCTCGTCATGCAAGGAAATCGCCTGCTTGATCAGGTTCAGCCCCGACAGGATCATGTCGTGGCGCGATATGTCGGTCACTCCCATGACAGAATTTCTAGCAGCAAAGCCTTGCAATGTGACAGCGGAAAGAGCGCTGTAAGAATTCGTTAGGATTTAGAAGAAAACTAGCAAGGATCACAGATTACCCCTAGTCTTGTCAGAAGGGGGGGAATTTCATGACAACAGACGTGTCGCGTGATGCACCACAGTCCTTGCCGGCCTTGCTGGCACGTAACGTTGCACGTTTTCCCGACAAACCTGCCTTTCGTGAAAAGGAATTCGGCATCTGGCAAAGCTGGACATGGGCCGAAACAGCAAAAGAAATTGATGCCTTCGCCCTTGGCCTGCTGACCCTTGGGGCCAGCGAGGGTGACCATATCGCCATTATCGGGCGCAACCGCCCTGCCCTTTACTGGGCGATGGTTGCGGCGCAAAAGGTGGGCTGCATTCCTGTTCCGCTCTATCAGGATGCCGCCGCAGAAGAGATTGCCTATGCGCTGAACCACTGCGGCGCGCGCTATGCAGTAGTGGGTGATCAGGAACAGGTGGACAAGATCGCCGATGTCCGCGCCGATGTGACAGCACTCGAGCACGTAATCTACCTCGATGGGCGCGGTCTGCGCAAATATGACCACAGCCATATGACATCTTATGCAGATATTGCCGCCAAAGGCGGCGACCGCGCCGAGATGGAGCGCCGCACAGATGCGCTGACTTATGATCATACCAGCGTGATGCTTTATACCTCTGGCACCACAGGGCGCCCGAAAGGGGTAGTGCTGTCGAACCGCAATGTGATCGAGACCGCCAAGAATTCCTCCGAGTTTGATCACCTCCTGCCGACAGATGAAGTCCTCGCCTATTTGCCAATGGCTTGGGTCGGGGATTTCATCTTTTCGGTCGGGCAGGCCATGTGGACCGGTTTCTGCGTGAACTGCCCCGAGAGCGAGCACACGATGCTGACCGATCTGCGCGAAATCGGGCCCACGTATTTCTTTGCTCCGCCCCGTGTGTTCGAGAACCAGCTGACCTCGGTCATGATCCGGATGGAGGACGCGGGCCGGTTCAAGAAGTGGTTGTTTGACCATTACATGCGCGTTGCGCGGCGGGTTGGCCCCGCCTTGCTGGATGGCAAACCTGTCGGCTTTGCCGACAGGGTCTCTTATGCGCTTGGCAACATTCTGGTCTATGGCCCGCTGAAGAACACACTGGGCCTGAGCCGTATTCGCATCGGATATACCGCTGGCGAGGCCATCGGCCCCGAGATTTTCGATTTCTACCGCGCGCTGGGGATCAACCTCAAACAGCTTTACGGCCAGACCGAAGCAACCGTCTATATCACCCAGCAACCCGATGGCGAGGTGCGCTCGGATACGGTTGGTGTGCCCTCACCTGGTGTCGAGTTGAAGATCGCGGATAATGGCGAGGTATTTTACCGCTCACCCGGTGTATTCGTGGAATACTACAAGAACGCGGAAAGCACCGCATCAACCAAAGATGCCGAAGGTTGGGTCGCCACGGGCGATGCGGGCTTTATCGAGGAAGGCACAGGGCATCTGCGTATCATCGACCGCGCCAAGGATGTGGGCAAAATGGCGGATGGATCGCTTTTCGCGCCCAAGTATGTTGAAAATAAACTGAAATTCTATCCCAACATCCTTGAGGCCGTGGTCTTTGGTGCTGGCCGCGACCGCTGCTGTGCCTTTATCAATATTGACCTGACGGCGGTCGGCAACTGGGCCGAGCGCAACAATATCGCCTATTCCTCTTATCAAGAGCTGTCCCAGCATCCGCGTGTGCTGGAGATGATCGACGGGCATGTAGCCGAGGTGAATGCCTCTGTCGCGCAGGATGAAATGCTGGCGGGCTGCCAGATCCACCGCTTCCTTGTGCTGCACAAAGAACTGGACGCCGACGACGGCGAAATGACCCGCACCCGCAAGGTGCGCCGTGCCGTTGTGGGGCAAAAGTTCGATGACCTTGTGAACGCGCTCTATAGCGATGCGACCGAGATCTACACAGAAACAGAAGTCACCTATGAGGACGGCCGCAAGGGCAAGATCAAAGCGACGCTGAACATCCGCAATGCCATCGTCGCCCCGACAATGAAGGTGGCAGCGGAATGAAAGATATGCTGACACCTTATGTGACCGAAGATGGCCGCCAGATTGGCGAAACCTTGATGGATATGCGCAATATCACCCTGCGCTTCGGCGGGGTTGAGGCCATAAAAGACATTTCTTTCAATATCCAGGAGGGCGAGATCCGCGCGATTATTGGCCCAAACGGGGCTGGCAAATCGTCCATGCTGAATGTGATCTCGGGCTTTTATAACCCGCAGGAAGGCGAGGTCTGGTTCCGCGGCAAGAAACGCCCGCCGATGAAGCCGTTTCAGGTCGCCCGCCTTGGCATCGCCCGCACCTTCCAGAATATCGCACTGTTTGAGGGCATGTCCGTGCTGGATAACGTCATGACGGGCCGGTTGAACCACATGAACGCGGGCCTGTTTTCGCAAGCGCTTTGGAAGGGCCGCGCGGAACGTGAAGAAACCGAGAACCGTGAAGCGGTGGAGCGGGTGATCGATTTTCTGGAAATTCAGGCGATCCGCAAGACACCCGTCGGCCGCCTGCCCTATGGCTTGAAAAAACGGGTCGAACTGGCCCGCGCGTTGGCAGCGGAACCCAAGCTGTTGCTGCTGGACGAGCCGATGGCAGGCATGAACGTTGAGGAAAAAGAGGACATGAGCCGCTTTATTCTGGACGTGAACGATGAATTCGGCACCACGATTGCGCTGATCGAACATGACATGGGTGTCGTGATGGACCTGTCAGACCGCGTCATCGTGATGGATTACGGCCGCAAGATCGGCGACGGCACGCCTGACGAGGTGCGCAACAATCAAGAGGTGATTGATGCTTATCTGGGGGTGGCACATGACTAAGGGGGGCGGTCGCGATGTCAGCTGATTTTCTTTACGGCATTGAAGTTATCATCAACGGGCTGATGGCGGGCGTGCTTTATGCGCTGGTGGCGCTCGGGTTCGTTCTGATCTTCAAGGCATCCGGAATTTTCAATTATGCCCAAGGGGTTATGGCGCTTTTTGCAGCCCTTACGCTAGTCGGCATCATGGAAGGCGAGGTGCCGTTTTCGCATCTGATCAACGCAGTCTTTGGCACGGATATCCACCATTTCGGGTGGGAGGTCCCCGCCCTTTTGGCGATCCTGTTGACGCTGGTGGTGATGATCTTCTTTGCCTGGGCGGTGCAGCATTTCGTGTTCCGGCATCTTGTCGGGCAGGAACCGATCATCCTGTTCATGGCAACCATCGGTCTGGCCTATTTCCTTGAAGGTGTGGGCGATCTGATGTGGGGTTCGGACATCAAGACGCTGGCGCTTGGCCTGCCACAGGGCGGCTCGCTCTGGGTCGAGGATATGACATCGGGCCTGGGCGGCGATGATTTCTATGGCTTCTTTATCGACAAGCTCGACATGGTGGCGACGGTCGTGGCGATTGTGCTGGTGACCGGCCTGATCCTCTTTTCGCAATACACCAAACAAGGCCGTGCAATGCGTGCGGTGGCCGATGACCATCAGGCGGCATTGTCGGTGGGCATTTCACTCAACTTCATCTGGGTGTTGGTCTGGTCGCTCGCGGGGCTTGTGGCGCTTGTCGCTGGTGTCATGTGGGGTGCGAAATCCGGCGTGCAGTTCTCGCTTTCGCTGATCGCGCTCAAGGCGCTGCCGGTGCTGATGCTGGGCGGGTTCACCTCGATCCCCGGCGCGATTGTCGGCGGGTTGATCATCGGGGTTGGTGAGAAGCTCTTTGAATACATGATCGGCCCGATGGTGGGTGGCGCGACCGAGAACTGGTTCGCCTATGTGCTTGCGCTGATCTTTCTGGTGTTCCGCCCGCAGGGCCTGTTCGGGGAGAAGATCATTGAGAGGGTTTGATCCACGCATGGCCCACAAGCCAAATTTGACCAAACGGGAGGCCCAGCATGCTTTATCGTGAGGCCGGAGACTTCAAGACGTCCTATCAGGAAGACAGCCAGACCTTCCCGATCGCCTTTGACCGGTACCGGTATTGGGCCGTCCTCGCCTTTGCCTTTCTGGTCGTGCCCTTTGTGATCAACGACTACTGGGCCAACGCCATTCTGGTGCCGTTCCTGATCTATGCGATTGCCGCGATCGGCCTGAATATCCTGACGGGCTATTGCGGACAAGTCAGCCTTGGTACCGGCGGTTTCATGGCTGTGGGGGCCTATGCCTGCTACAAGCTGATGACGTCTTTTCCCGATGTCAGCATCGTCATTCATATCATTCTGTCAGGCGGCATCACCGCAGCGGTCGGTGCGGCCTTTGGCCTGCCCTCTTTGCGGATCAAGGGGTTTTATCTGGCTGTGGCCACGCTCGCGGCGCAGTTCTTTCTTGTCTGGCTCTTCAACAAGGTGAGCTGGTTCTACAACTACTCCGCCTCTGGCCAGATCAACGCGCCGGAACGCACCGTCTTTGGTGTGCCGGTCACAGGCCCCAATACAGAAGCCTGGGCGCAATATCTGATCTGTCTGGTTTTCGTGACCGCCTGCGCCATCATCGCACGCAATCTGACACGCGGGTCATTAGGGCGCACATGGATGTCGATCCGCGATATGGATATCGCCGCCGAGATCATCGGGGTGAACCCGCTCAAGGCCAAGCTGACAGCTTTTGCGGTGTCTTCCTTCTTTATCGGGATCGCCGGTGCGCTGTTCTTTGCCGTCTATCTGGGCGCAGTGGAAGTGGGCGAAGCCTTTGGCATCCAGAAGTCATTCCTTGTGCTCTTCATGATCATTATCGGCGGTCTTGGCTCGATCTTCGGCAGCTTTGCAGGGGCCGCGTTTCTGGTCGTCCTGCCTGTTGTGCTGAAACTGATCGGTGTCGATCTTTTGGGCTGGCCCACCGATCTGGTGGCGCATTTCCAACTGGTGATCGTGGGGGCACTTATCATGTTCTTCCTGATCAAGGAACCACACGGACTGGCCCAGCTGTGGCGGCTGGCCAAAGAGAAACTGCGGCTTTGGCCGTTCCCTTATTAAATGCGGCGCGCGCTCTGCGCGCGCCTAAAGATCGGGGCAAACCCCGGCGTGACAATCGGACCAACCATGGGAGGAGAAACCCGATGAAACTGAAGCAACTGGCCGCAATGGCCGTGACCGCAACACTGGCCGCAGGTGTGGCAAGCGCGGAACTGGTGATCCCTGATCTGAGCTACCGCACCGGCCCTTATGCGGCAGGTGGTACGCCGTTCTCGGATGGCTATCAGGATTATTTCAACATGCTGAACGCCCGTGACGGCGGCATCGGCGGCGAAAGCATCCGTATCGTGGAATGCGAAACCGGCTACAATACCGAGAAAGGTGTGGAATGCTATGAAGCCACCAAGGGCGAAGGCGCTTTGATCTATCAACCACTGTCCACAGGTATCACCTATCAGCTGATCCCCAAAGCCACCGCAGACGGCATTCCGCTTCACACCATGGGTTATGGTCGCACCTCTGCTGCCAATGGTGAGGTGTTCAACTGGGTGTTCAACTACCCTGCGAACTATTGGGATGCTGCATCGGTGATGGTAAACTACCTTCTGGAGGAGAATGGTGGCGATCTGTCGGGCAAAAAGATTGCGCTGATCTACCACAACTCTGCCTACGGTAAGGAACCGATCCGCACGCTCGAAGAGCTGTCGGCAATGCATGGTTTTGAATTCACCCAACTGGCCGTCGACCACCCCGGACAAGAACAAAAATCACAGTGGCTGCAAATCCGCCGTGAACGCCCTGACTATGTCCTGATGTGGGGCTGGGGCGTGATGAACCAGGTTGCCGTGCAGGAAGCCGCCAACATCGGTTTCCCGATGGAAAACTTCATCGGCAACTGGTGGGCCGGTGCTGAACATGACGTCACTCCTGCGGGCGCTGCGGCAAACGGCTATAAGTCACTGAACATGAACCGGATCGACGCCAACCTGCCTGTCTTTGATGACATCCGCACCTTGGTCCACGACGCGGGCAATGCGGCCGGTGACGGTTCGAACATGGGATCGGTGCTTTATACGCGGGGCATGTACGCCGCGATGCTGGCCGCCGAAGCCATCGCCAAAGCGCAGGAAATCCACGGCGTGTCCGCTGTGACCCCTGCGATGGTGCGGGACGGAATGGAAGCACTGGAAATCACCGATGCGCGCATGGAAGAACTGGGCATGGCCCGTGTCGGTCCTGCGTTCAGTGTGAGCTGCCAGAACCATGGCGGGTCCGGTCTGGGGATCGTGCAGCAGTGGGATGCATCTGCGGGCAACTGGGTTGCCCTGACCGACTATATCGCGCCCGATATGAGCGTGATCCAGCCTTTGGTTGCCGAAGACTCTGCTGCATTCGCGGCCGAGGCCGGCATTGAGCCGGGCTGCCTCTGAGCCACAAGAAACCGGGCGGCCCATCTCTGGGCCGCCCGCCACGATGAACACAAACGGAGCCGCGCCCCATGCTGGATGACAAACCGGTTGAGACCCTGCTTGAGGTCAACAACATCGAGGTGATCTATAATCACGTGATCCTTGTGCTGAAAGGCGTGTCCCTGACCGTGCCCAAAGGCGGCATTACGGCCCTTCTGGGTGGCAATGGGGCGGGCAAGACAACAACGCTCAAGGCGATCTCCAACCTGCTGCATTCTGAACGCGGCGAAGTGACCAAGGGCGCAATCACATATCGCGGTGAACCCGTCCAAGACCTGTCGCCCGAGGCGCTGGTCAAGCGCGGCGTTGTGCAGGTCATGGAAGGCCGCCATTGCTTTGAGCACCTGACCATTGAAGAGAACCTGCTGACGGGCGCCTATACGCGCAGCGATGGCGGTGCGGCCGTGCAGGCCGACCTTGAGATGGTCTACAATTATTTCCCCCGCCTGCGCGAACGGCGCAAATCACAGGCTGGCTATACCTCGGGCGGGGAACAACAGATGTGCGCGATTGGCCGCGCCCTGATGTCCCGCCCCGAGACGATCCTGCTGGACGAACCCTCAATGGGACTTGCGCCGCAACTGGTAGAAGAGATCTTCGGGATCGTAAAATCCCTGAATGAAAATGAGGGCGTGTCCTTTCTGCTAGCCGAGCAGAACACGAACGTGGCCCTGCGGTTCGCCCATCGCGGCTATATTCTGGAATCCGGGCGCGTTGTGATGGAAGGCCCCGCGGCAGAGTTGCGCGAAAACCCCGACGTGAAAGAGTTTTATCTCGGCCTCTCTGACGAGGGGCGTAAATCATTCCGTGATGTGCGCAGTTACCGGCGGCGCAAAAGGTGGTTGGCATGAGCATGAACACCCTCGAAACCCGTTCTCAGGACGAAAGACTGGCCGCGCAACTCAAAGCGGCACAAGAGATTTTTCCGGAGGCGGGCCTTGCCTCTTTGACGGATCTGGCGCGTCTGCCGGTCATGCGCAAAGACGCCCTCTGCCGTGGGCAGGCCGAAAACCCGCCTTTCGGCGCAGTCCCTGCCCGCAACGTCAGTCACATCTTCCAGTCGCCCGGCCCGATCTATGAACCGGGCAGCACACGGCCGGATTTCTGGCGCATGGGACGGTTTCTGGCCGCGATGGGCTTTGATGCATCGGATGTGGCCCAGAACACATTTGCCTATCATTTCACCCCCGCAGGCATGATGTTTGAAAGCGCCGCACGCGCGATCGGCATGGTGGTCTTCCCCGCAGGCCCCGGTCAGACCATGCAACA
Source organism: Yoonia sp. R78084 (assembly GCF_044595625.1). Lineage (NCBI taxonomy): Bacteria > Pseudomonadati > Pseudomonadota > Alphaproteobacteria > Rhodobacterales > Paracoccaceae > Yoonia > Yoonia sp. R78084. The sequence continues at coordinate 924,987 of NZ_CP138993.1, read as the reverse complement.
GGCCGAAGTCGCCGCCGCGATTGGCACGACCGCCTATATCGGGACGCCGGATTATCTTGCCACGATCCTCGCCAAAGGTGACGAGATGGGGCTTGATCTCAGCCGGATTACAAAGGCGGCTGTGTCAGCCGGCCCGCTGTTCCCCCAGATGCGCGCCGCCTATGAGGCGCGCGGTATTCTGTGCCGCCAATGCTACGCGACCGCAGATGCGGGTCTGATCGCCTACGAGTTTGCTGACAGCACAGATGGCATGATCGTGGATGAGGACGTGATCGTCGAGATCGTCACCCCCGGCACCGGTGATCCTGTTGCGGCAGGCGAGATTGGTGAAGTTCTGGTCACGGTCCTCAACCCCGATTATCCGCTTTTGCGGTTCTCGACCGGTGATCTCAGTGCGATACTGCCCGGTCAAAGCCCCTGCGGGCGGACCAATACACGCATCGTCGGCTGGCGCGGGCGGGCGGATCAGGCGACCAAGGTCAAAGGCATGTTCATCCGTCCCGAACAAGTGGCGACCCTGGTTGCGCGCCATGCAAATGTGGCCAAGGCCCGTGTCGAGGTACACCGCGGTGCGAACGGCGACGAGATCACAGTGCAGCTTGAAACAGAAGCAACCGATCCGGCTGCGTTTCAGGTGTCAGTTTCCGAAATCCTGAAACTGCGCGCCAGAATCGATCTTGTCGCCATCGGCGCCCTGCCCCGCGACGGCGTTGTCGTCTCGGACCAACGGCCAGTACTTGAGCAGGCGGTCGCAGGCGCATAGACCTGTCTGAACATATACCATCCCCCAGTAAACATGCAGGGCCGGGTGGCCTGTCCGAAACCATTTCTCCGGTCTTTCAGGATCCGCCTGTTTGCGCAGCAAGGTATGAACAAGAAACCTTGCGCGCTGGCGTACCCAGATGGCAAAATTATCCCGCGAGAGGGCAACAGCTTGCGTTATCGGGCGTTTGCTGAGTAGTTGTACGCGACAGGAGGACCTGCGGGTCAAGGCAGTACAAAGATGAGAACATGTTGAAAAAAGACGACTCGCCACTCCAGTTGATCCTGCTGTGTGCTGTTGTCATGTCTTCGCTCCCACTCCTCGCCTTTGGGCTCAATCCAGAGCCGGGGCCGATTGAAATCATGCAGGTTCCAACAACGGTCGCGCAGATCGCCTTTGTTTTTGCATTGGCGCTGCAGATCGGTGTCAGAAATCTCTTCGCCCCGATGACAAGTATACAGCGTAGTCTTATCGGATCACTGGTGGTCTACGTCGTCTTCATTTCTTTCACGTCACCAGTGCCCTCAGCTGCGATCTTGGCCCCATCGTGGATTGTCCACATCTTCTTTTTTGTGGCACTCGTGAACTACTTCTATTATGCGGATCCGGATCGGACTGAAGTGATCTGGACAATTTTGGGCTTCACGGCAATTTTTCATGTCTGCGCGTTCTTGATCGCCTGGGCCATATGGCCCGAAGAAATCCGCCAAAACAGACTGCCTGCTTTCGATAATATACGGCACTTGGGATATTTACTTGCTCCAGCAGCGGCCATGGTAGCCATGCAATTTGTAGTGTGTAGAAATAAAGCGATCCTGCCGCTTTTCAGTTTTACGATGGCTGTCTTTTACATTCTGTACACTGGTTCACGCGGAGGTGCTGTTGCCCTTGCTTCGGGCCTGTTCATTGCCGCAACGTTTGTGGTGTGGCATCGGAAGAAAGTTTTTTCCTATCGCGTTTTTATACTGATAGGCGTGATCTGCGTTGCCATAGTTGTCTCGGAATTCCTCCCCCCTCTGCCATGGAAGCCCGTCTTCGGAAGAGGCGTTGACGCTATCAGCCAAACAGGGACTGAGATGCTATCTGGTCGCCGCGAGGTTTGGAACTTCTCGGCAATTGCCATTCAGCAAAACTGGCTTTGGGGATACGGCCCCGCAATCATGGGTCAGATTCCGGAGTATCAAGGTCTGCCCTTCCGCCACCCCCACAATATTGTCCTTCAGGTTCTCCTGCATTGGGGCATAGTCGGGACAGTTCTTATAACCGCTGTCATAATGTCATTTTTGCCCAGTGTTTTGAAGGCGCTGAAAGAGCAACCGGTTTTATCGCTTGCCCCTTTATCCTTGCTCGCCACGATGTGTATCCACGCCTTAGTTGACGGCGGACTATTCTATCCATTTTCTACTGTGATTGCCTTGATCGCCTTTGCACGGCTAGTCGCGATTGGAGGTCTCCTACACCAGAATAGCTCGCATGAACCATGGTTCAGCATGGCTCAACCCGATCGAGTACTGCCAAACAAAACCGGTGATCGCACATCACTACAAGTGAAAGTGAAGGACAGGGCCTACGCGCTTCCAAGAAAGACCGAGAACACTTTGCAACTCGCTTCCACAGGTTTCGCAAGCACGATCAGATTTGCGGACACATGGGGCGATATATCGTTCCAAGGGATGTTTCCGGTCCAAATCAACTCAGCATCTACTGCTTTCATCGAACGCAAGCCTTCCGTCAAAAATCAGCCGGTCCGCCAGAACCTTTCGTACCGCAACAAACCTATTATCCGCGGTTAATTCAGTGTCACTGATCCCCGCATTTATACGCCGTCGCATAAGCCATAGGCCAAGTCTTATCAGAATAGCTGAAAATATCAGCTGGCTATTCTTCGACAAAGTCTTACGCATGAGTGTCGGACTGTTCGTAGGGATCTGGATAGCACGCTACTTAGGTCCTGAGCAGTTCGGAATTCTTAGTTATGCTATGGCATTTTCCGGACTATTCGGGGCGCTTGCTGCGCTTGGCCTTAATGGAGTTGTCGTGCGTGACATCGTCCGCGACCCCGCAAACGCCAGCTTGACACTCGGTTCAGCCGCTGTGCTTCAGCTAATCGGTGGACTGGTTTCTTTCCTCATTATGCTTGCTGCGATCTCCATACTCAGGGCAGATGATCCACTCGCTCGCAGTATTGTCGCCATACTCGGGGCAATGATGCTACTCAAGGCAAGTGAGGTTGCCGCCTATTGGTTCGAGTCACAGGTTTTGTCCAAGTACACTGTTTGGGTTCAAAGCAGCGCATTCATCATATTTTCTTTGGTGAAAGTGTATCTGATATTGGCACAGGCACCTCTATTGACCTTTGCTTGGGCGATGTTGGTTGAAGCGATCGTGGTTGCAGTCGTGTTGCTGACCGTTCTCAGTCGCAATGGGGTTGCGTTGAGCAGCCTAAGTGCGAGCACTCAACGCGCTCGTTCCTTACTGGCAGACAGTTGGCCCCTCGCAATTTCAGCAATTGCAATCACAGTCTACATGAAGATTGACCAGATTATGCTGGGGCAGATGATCGGAGATGAAGCAGTTGGCATCTACAGCGCCGCTGTTCAGATCAGTGTGCTCTGGTATTTCGTCCCTGTTGCGATTTCCAACAGCGTACTTCCATCTCTTATTGAATCCCGGCAGCGCAGCGTTGTGCAGTATAATGAAAGGCTCAAGAAGCTGTACGAACTGGTGGTGGTACTGAGCTTTGCAGTGGCGATACCGTTCACATTCCTCGCCACTCCTATCATACATCTGCTGTTCGGCGCGGCCTATGCGGGCGCAGGTGCAGTATTGGCCATCCACATCTGGGCGTCCGTATTTGTGTCACTTGGGGTGGCAAGCAACCATTGGTTCCTCGCAGAGAACAGACCGATGTTGAACTTGCAGCGAACGATCCTCGGGGCGCTGGTAAATGTTGCTTTGAATCTTTGGCTGATACCATTGTATGGAATGACGGGCGCCGCAATCGCCACTGTTTTTTCACAGGCAACTGCTGCTTGGTTGTATGACGCGCTTCATCCTGCAACACGTGCAATGTTCCTAGTAAAAACGGCGGCAATGAATCCGTTTAGGATGCTGAAGAAGCAATCACACAGAGGCGACTAACCGATGCTAAAGTCCATCAGAGCAATTTACGTATTCATCTTTGCACGCAAAAGGTTCGCAAGACTCAACAGGTTTCTGTTTTCCCTATCTCTCGGCGGACTAGGCGTGATGAACTATGGATCATCTGCGGTCACAGGCGAACGGGCCTTCCTAAGAAGATATTTACCCAACAAAACAGGCGTTTTGATCGATGTGGGCGCAAACACTGGCCAGTACAGCACGGACGCGTTGGCCCTAAACAGATCCTTGCAGATATTCGCTTTTGAACCGCATCCGAAAACGTTCGAGGAGTTGGCAGCGCGCGTTAAGGACAAGCCGAACATTGTGGCAATCAACAAAGGAGTTGCCAGCGCCCCTGGCAAGCTTGCGCTTTTTGATTATTCCGACAGGGACGGATCGCAGCACGCATCCCTATTCCAAGAAGTCATCACAGAGATTCATGGTGCCGATGGTTATATTTCCCACCAAGTGGATGTGGTGACGCTTGATCAGTTTGTGTCAGAGAACGCGATCGCTGAAATAAGTCTTCTCAAAATTGATACTGAAGGCAATGAACTTGAGGTTTTGAAGGGGGCCAGGGAGACTTTGGCGCAAGGCATGATCAAGGCGATCCACTTCGAATTTAACGAAATGAATGTGATTTCAAGAACCTTTTTCAAAGACTTTGATAGGATTCTTCACCAGTATAAGTTCTTTCGTTTACTACCAAACGAAATGCTTGAGCTACCGAACTACCAGCCTCTTTACTGCGAAATCTACGCTTACCAAAACATAGTTGCTGTTCTTGATGAAGGGCGATAGCGGATCTAAAGAGTACGGGATACGAACATCTTTCCTCCGGCGAAAGCAGCATGCAGTTCACTAGTTCACATGCGCCACCTCGACCCCGGAACCAACATCAGCACGCTGTGAGATTATCGAGGTCACCACTGCATGAACCAAAAGCTTGATTCTTCCGCTGCGCTGCAAACGCCAGTTCTGTTTTTGGTATTCAATCGCCCGGACACAACCGCTCGGGTTTTTGAAGCAATCAGAAAAGCAAGACCCGAACGACTCTATGTTGCAGCAGACGCACCGCGCGAGGGGAAACCCGGCGAAGCTGAACGCGTTGCACAAGTGCGTGAAATCGCTACAGCGGTTGATTGGCCTTGCGAACTCAAGACGCTTTTTCGAGAAAAAAACCTCGGATGCAAATATGCTGTGAGCGGAGCCATAAGTTGGTTCTTCGAACATGAGCCAGCGGGAATAATACTCGAAGACGACTGTCTACCGAGTGCAAGCTTCTTCTGGTTCTGCCAAGACATGCTCAAACGCTATCAGGATGACGATGAGATTATGGCGGTGACTGGCACAAACATCACCAATGGTTTGACATTTGACAGTAGTTATTTCTTTTCAAACTACGCGCTGATGTGGGGTTGGGCTACTTGGGCACGATCTTGGGGGAAATATGATCTTGAGCTTAAAAGCTGGCTTTCAGAAGGTAACAAAAAGGTTCTACGCAACCTACGGCCTCATGACTATGCATTTCAAGTGACATGGAAACGACTTCTCCAAAGGACATATGACGGTGAAATCGACACTTGGGATTATCAGTGGATTTACAGTTGTTGGCGCCACAACGGATTGACAATCGCACCGTCAGTGAACCTTGTTACAAATCTCGGTTTTTCGGATGACGCCACGCATACGTTCGGCACGGATCCGATCAGGAGCAACTTGCCTCTAAACGAATTGTCCTGGCCAATTGTCGATCCCAAAGAACGTACAGTCCACATGGGTGCTGATCGGTTCATAGGACGGTTTTGGTTTTCTGAAACATGGATATCAATTGTCAAAACAGACCTTTTGCGGATCAAGTTAGTGTCGAAACTGAATGATACCCGAAAGCGGCTTATGGTATGGAAATGAAGATCGGCCAGGTTACTTGACACTCCGATCATTGTGAGAGTGAGACTTGACGTAAACGTCATCGTAAAAGTGCAGGCTGTTGATTTCAGCATTCATTTCGCGTGACGTCACTCTATGGAACGATTAGCGTAGTGCCGTGGCGTAAGTAGGTGAACAAGCACCGCGTAAATGCAAAGAAGAGGCCAATTTGACTAGACTATACGACAGCCGCAAGCGAATACTTGTCACCGGAGGGGCCGGTTTTGTTGGCTCACACTTGATAGATCGCTTGCTAGAGCAAGGCCACGATATCCTTTGCGTTGATAATCTTTTCACCGGCAGCAAACGCAATATCGAACATCTACACAATCACAGCCGCTTCGAACTGATGCGTCACGATGTAACCTTCCCGTTGTACGTCGAGGTAGATGAGATCTACAATCTGGCGTGCCCCGCGTCACCCGTTCATTATCAATATGATCCAGTTGCCACGACGAAGACATCAGTCCATGGCGCAATTAATATGCTTGGCCTCGCCAAGAGGCTCAAATGCAAAATCCTCCAAGCTTCGACAAGTGAAGTCTACGGCGACCCAAGCGTTCACCCGCAGCCAGAGGAATACTGGGGGAATGTGAATCCAATTGGACCGCGGTCCTGCTACGATGAAGGAAAACGCTGCGCAGAGACCCTATTCTTTGACTATCATCGGCAGCATGGTCTCGAAATCAAGGTTGCCCGCATCTTCAATACCTTCGGACCACGTATGCACCATGCAGACGGAAGGGTAGTTTCAAACTTCATTGTTCAGGCACTCAAAGGTAATCCAATAACGATTTACGGAGATGGAAGTCAGACTCGCGCGTTCTGCTATGTTGACGATCTTGTCGACGGATTGATCCGACTGATGGAAACCGATGCCAGCGTCACTGGCCCGATCAATCTCGGCAACCCAGGAGAGTTCACCATGCTGGAGCTGGCTCAAGAAGTCATCTCACTCACCGGATCAAAGTCAGAATTAATCTTTACTGATCTCCCGGCTGATGACCCAAAGCAGCGGCAGCCAGACATATCTAAAGCAAGATCGCTATTGGCGTGGGAACCCGAAATTCCCTTGAAGGATGGTCTGCGCCGAACCATTGAACACTTCCAAAATCGCTTGATTGAACTGCAGGTTAGCAAGTGACCGTGCAGGGTTCTCTTTGATGGATACCAGTCACAAAAGCCCGCGCATCATCCTAAAATTGCCTCAATGGAGACACTTTCTGAGATTAACAATTTCGAGAAATCTACTAAAATTCTACAAAATTTGGAGTGATCATGACCCTACAATTCCTTGAAGCCATCGGCACCGTTGGTCTGCAACAGGACGATGTGACTGGTGAGTATTTCATCGTTGACCTTGATGAATTCGGTGAGCCAATCCCTGAAACTGGGGCTTTTATTTCCCGTGATGGCGCAATTGTAAGCGACCTGACCTACCCCGGTTACGTGGCAACCCAAGCGGCGGCTGACGATACGCCGGATTCTGACGGCTACAAGGTGCTCTTCCAGAATTCCGAGAATGGCGACATCTTTGTTTGGACCGTTACCGCAGAAGGCGCCTACGTTTCTGATGTCAACATCGCCGGTGATGCTGAGGCAATCCGCGCGACGGAAATCGGCTTTGGCGTTGATGGGCTTGATGATGTAGAGGGCATCGGTGCAGAGCCACCAGTTGATCCAAACACAGTCATCAACTCGACAGCCGACGTGGCGCTTGAGAGTACACCAGAGGGCGCATATGTCCTGAACGACGGTGTGACGACCTTTGCGATCACACGCGATGGTGCACCGATCACCGATACGACCTATGCAGGTTATATCGCAACGCAGGCTGCAGCCGATCCGGAAACCGGTGGCTACAAGGTGCTCTTCGAGAATGCCGTAAACGGCGACCTCTTCGTCTGGACACTGACCGCAGAAGGCGCATGGGTCTCTGACGTGAACGTCGCCGGTGACGCTGCCGCAATCCGTGAAACGGAAATCGGCTTCGATGTTGATGGCCTTGATGATGTGGAAGGCATTGGTGCGGAACCATCAACCGATCCAAACACAGTCATCGACTCGACTGAAGACGTCGCTCTCGAAAGCACAGCCAGCGGCGCATATGTCCTGAACGACGGTGTGACGACCTTTGCAATCACACGCGATGGTGCGCCGATCACCGATACGACCTATGCAGGTTATGTCGCAACGCAGGCTGCAGCCGATCCGGAAACCGGTGGCTACAAGGTGCTCTTCGAGAATGCTGTAAACGGCGACCTCTTCGTCTGGACACTGACCGCAGAAGGCGCCTACGTCTCTGACATCAATGTCGCCGGAGATGCCGCTGCGATCCGCGCGACGGAAATCGGCTTCGATGTTGATGGCCTTGATGATGTGGAAGGCATTGGTGCAGGGGGCGAAAGCACAGTCATCGAACTCGACAGCCGACGTCGCTCTCGAAAGCACAGAAACCGGCGCATATGTCCTGAACGACGGTGTGACGACCTTTGCGATCACACGCGATGGTGCACCGATCACCGATACGACCTATGCAGGTTATATCGCAACGCAGGCTGCAGCCGATCCGGAAACCGGTGGCTACAAGGTGCTCTTCGAGAATGCCGTAAACGGCGACCTCTTCGTCTGGACACTGACCGCAGAAGGCGCATGGGTCTCTGACGTGAACGTCGCCGGTGACGCTGCCGCAATCCGTGAAACGGAAATCGGCTTCGATGTTGATGGCCTTGATGATGTGGAAGGCATTGGTGCGGAACCATCAACCGATCCAAACACAGTCATCGACTCGACTGAAGACGTCGCTCTCGAAAGCACAGCCAGCGGCGCATATGTCCTGAACGACGGTGTGACGACCTTTGCAATCACACGCGATGGTGCGCCGATCACCGATACGACCTATGCAGGTTATGTCGCAACGCAGGCTGCAGCCGATGCGGAAACCGGTGGCTACAAGGTACTCTTCGAGAATGCCGTAAACGGCGACCTCTTCGTCTGGACACTGACCGCAGAAGGCGCATGGGTCTCTGACGTGAACGTCGCCGGTGACGCTGCCGCAATCCGTGAAACGGAAATCGGCTTCGATGTTGATGGCCTTGATGATGTGGAAGGCATCGGTGCGGAACCATCAACCGATCCAAACACAGTCATCGACTCGACTGAAGACGTCGCTCTCGAAAGCACAGCCAGCGGCGCATATGTCCTGAACGACGGTGTCACCACTTTTGCAATCACACGCGATGGTGCGCCGATCACCGATACGACCTATGCAGGTTATGTCGCAACGCAGGCTGCAGCCGATCCGGAAACCGGTGGCTACAAGGTGCTCTTCGAGAATGCCGTAAACGGCGACCTCTTCGTCTGGACACTGACCGCAGAAGGCGCCTACGTCTCTGACATCAATGTCGCCGGAGATGCCGCTGCGATCCGCGCGACGGAAATCGGCTTCGATGTTGACGGCCTTGATGATGTAGAGGGCATAGGTGCAGGGGGCGAAAACACAGTCATCGACTCGACTGTAGATGTTGCTCTCGAAAGCACAGAAACCGGCGCATATGTCCTGAACGACGGTGTCACCACCTTTGCAATCACACGCGATGGTGCACCGATCACCGATACGACCTATCCAGGTTATGTTGCTACACAAGCAGCAGCGGGTGCGCCGTCGGATGGCTACTTTGTCCTCTTCGAGAACGCCGAGAATGGCGACCTGTTTGTCTGGACCGTCACTGCAGAAGGTGCATGGGTTTCAGATGTGAACGTGGCAGGCAATGCGGCTGACATTCGCGCAACAGAGATCGGGTTCGATGTTGATGGTCTCGATGACGTTGAAGGTATCGGCGCGACACTTATCGAGGATATCGGCACCGTAGCACTGACTGAAGGACCAAGTGGGCAATATTTTGTCAACGATGGTGCCGGACCGATTGGATTGACAGGAGATACCGGTTCAGGTGTCTTGCCAATTACTCAATTCGAGGACGTCCAAGGAGAAGACACCTTCGTCTTTACTGCTATCGAGGCGGTGGAAGACAGCGATGAGGTCGGTTATCAGCTTCTGCTTGAAATAACAGACGCGTCAGACGGATCTGTTGTCGACTATGACGTCTGGACCTTTGATGAAACGGGTCTGTTTGAGGCTGATGCAGGCGATACGGGCTTGTTCGACTTCTTCAACATCACCTAAATCCCAGTCCGCAATCATTGCAGACTTCCAGGGCGGTCCCAACTGATGGTTGGGACCGCCCGATATATTCGGCTTCATGTATGGCCTTAAATGTGGGGCGACCTATATGAGGAAGAGCGTGACATGAGGAGCTTCAGATAAAGGCGCCCCTGGATTTGTAGGCGTTCCGGTCTTACAGTGCTCAATCCAGGTGAATTGATCCGAACAGAGACATTGCCGCAGAACCGGCTTACCCATCGACTATGTAGCGATTGCAATTAGTGCTATCCTATCCCCAAACTCATCGACCATTGAACCATTCAATATTATCAGATCAAGAAGGCAGCACAGCGCTGCAACTTGCTTTATTGTGTCTTGTCAGCGAAATCTAAGTTTGCGCGACGGGGTCGCTTGTCAATGGAATTATTTAGATGAAATCAACTACGAAGCTATCGATCATCATCGCAACCTATAACTGCGCAAGAACCCTAGAAGACTGTCTCACCAGTATTTTTGAACAGACCTATCCGCATATTGAGGTCGTCGTTGCTGATGGTGCGTCGACTGATGGAACGCTGGATATTCTCAGGAGCTACTCAGGCAAGCTAGGCAATTGGATTAGTGAACCTGACCGCGGCCTCTATGATGCGTTGAACAAGGCCATTGATAGGACGACGGGTGACTGGATCTATGTTATGGGTGCCGACGATACACTTCATGCCCCCAACATCATCGAGCAGGCAATGAAACAGCTTGTCAACTTGGACGAAACTACGATGATAGCTTACGGCGCGATCAACTATGTTTATGGTGATGGTCGGCAAAAGATTTGGGGCCCGCGCTGGGAGATCGCCAAGCGACATGTCAGATCAAGAATGCCAATACCACATCAGGGCGTTTTTCATGCACGTTCCTTGTTCGACCGCTTTGGCGGTTTTGATACGGAACTGCAGATTGCAGGAGACTACAAGATCATCATCCAATCCTTGACGATCGCAGAGCCGGTTTTCCTTGAAAATCTGTGTATCGCCAATCATCATGAAGGTGGAAAATCCAGTTTGCGTGAAAACCGAATAAAATCATTAATGGAGGTCAGGAAGATCCAGATAGACTATGGCTATCCAATTACGTTTGACTGGTTATTCACTTATGCCAAAGGTATCATTTGGACGATTTTGATCCGCGCACGCAGTGCTTTGAGTTTTGCATCTCAGAGACGCAATCGTTTGCTTCCAAAATGATCATACATATGACCAATATTGAGGGGCTCGGAGCCGTCAGACTCGTCGAGAACCTGCTCCCGGAACTACTCGCTATTAACCCAAGTATTTCTAAGGTTCTGACACCGGATACAGATCAATTCGAGCTAATCACTAAAGATTTCGGTGTCAATTCCATTAAGAAAAGACGCTTTTTGCCAAAACCCATATCTCGTGCTTTGGAGGTACTCTTTCCCGGTGCGGGCTTAATGGGGTGTGGACCTTTTATTGTACTTGGCGACATGCCGATTAGAAGACTGAAGGGTCAAGTGGTTTTGGTTCACAATCTGCATCTAGTCGAAAGACCACGGCCAAGGCTAACTTTGGAATACTTCAAAACAAGCCTTATGCAACTCTTGTTCTCAATCAATTCCAAGTATGTTTCACAATTCATTGTTCAAACTGAAGTCATGAAAACAGCGCTTTGTAGCCGATATAACATTGATGAAGGGCATGTACACGTTATTCCGCACCCTCCCCCAAAGTGGGTTACACACAGACCAAGAGCGAATTCTGCCAAGATGAAGACGGAAAGAAAGTCATTGCGACTTTTCTACCCGGCGCGCGCCTACCCACACAAAAACCACGCCTTGCTGAATTCACCTCATGCTGAGGGCTTGGCTGATCGCATCGAGTCTTTGACGTTAACAATTTCACCACAACTCAACCCTCGCAAAGATGCAACATGGATTAATTGCGTTGGTGAATTGGATTTTTCAGAGGTAATGAGACACTATGAGGAGAGCGATGCTCTCGTATTCCTGTCAAAAGCCGAAAGTTACGGGTTGCCACTCATTGAGGCGATATGGCTTGAAAAACCAATAATTTGTCCAGATTTGCCTTATGCGCGATCAATATGCGCAGAAGGCGCCATATACTTTGATCCCGATAGCTTCGCTTCCTTTGCTTCTGCAATCGACCAGCTGTACGAGACTGTTCCAAGGGGTAAAATTCAAGACTGGTCGGAACAAAGACGAAGGTTTCCCGAAACCTGGCACGAGGTCGCTAAACGTTTTTTTGAAGTCTGCAATCTAGCTGTTTCAGAAGCAAAAGAACGAACACACTAACAGTGAGCAAGTCTGCGTGGCAGCTTCTCGAACATACCGAGGCTAAAACCATCTGCCGCTGGATACCGCTATTGCCGATACACCCAACGATTTCCGGACGTCTTAAAGCGATACTTACCAGCCAGATGAACTTTTATGACAGACACCTGATGATTGGCGAACCACCAGGATTACGTACAAAGGGGAGATTTCGAAAATGAGCATTTTTGGATTTTTCTCACCATAACCCATCTATTAGATCACAACTACGCTAATGGTGTATTTGTTAGTGCGGCAACTAGATCGCCAAGTGCTCCATATCCTCCGGCACCGATCACAAACAGTCTAGGACATTGGCTGGGTCATAAAATAGGGGCAATCTCAGCAGGCATGTGCAACATACCCCTTGAACGGGGTAAAACTAGTACTCTAATGGTGGTTAATGAACCAGATTAGACAAGCACGCAGTCCCGGACAAGCGATGAGATGGTCGCTCGGCGGGCTATTGCTCCTTCCACCAGGTTTGCATTTTTTGGGGTTTGGTTCTTCCTATGCTCTGGGGCTATCGCTGTTCGCAGCCATGGTACTTGTACTCGAGTTCTTGCTTCTCAAACCAACGGTTAGCAAGACTGCCGTAGCAGTCCTGCTCATCACAACCATTATCCTACCCCTGCATCTACTTATTGTCAGTGTCGCTAACCCGACTGTCAGTATCCTATGGGACCGCGCCCTGCTCAGTCTCATCGTCATAAATCTCATCATCTTGGTGACTGACACTGTAGCGCGCAATGCACTTCTCATGTCAGCTGATGCATTTGATCGCACGATAACGCAGCTTGCAGTGCTTTTGCTGATCCTTGGATTTCTCTCTTTTGTGACAAGTGGCATTGCCTTTCATATCTTGGGGCTTCCTTCATCTATTCCGCCATTTTCCGAGCCTTCCCATTTCACGCTCGCACTCACCCCATTTGCAATTTACGGTCTGGCGTCAAGGAATCGAAGAATTATACTCCTTAGCCTCACATTTATTCCGTTTATGATCCTAGAAGTTTACAGTTCGGTATTCTTAATTCTAATCGTAATCATCACTCTCATCCGAGTCCCAATTTGGCTGGTACCAATTGCTATTTTGGGTCTTATATATTTAACTGATGTGATTTTATTACTCACTCAGTCTATTCTAGCAGGGTATGGATTAGAATATTACTTAGACCGACTAACATTTGGTTATTCCGAAAACTTGAGTGTTCTGGTTTATCAGCAAGGAATTGATCTGGTTAAGTCTGCTTTTACGGCAGAATACTTGTTGGGGTTCGGCTTCCAGCAATTGGGCACTTCTGATCTTGGATTTGATAGCACGAGCAGAATTCAAGAAATACTCGGCGGGTCTATCATAAACACAAGAGATGGCAGCTTCTTGGTTGCAAAGCTGTTTGGTGAGTTTGGAATTCTTGCGGTTACAATGGTCGCTCCACTTGGCTTCATGATAGTTGTCGCTTTCAGAAATATTCAAAAGCACTACACCGGTCGTAACCGGCTCGCTCCACAAATCCTTTTTGCATACTGCTGTATTTACGGGTTCATCATCGAACTCATATTTAGAGGAATAGGATACTTCTCCCTAGGTGGGACCCTGTTATTTTGCGCTCTATTTACCTTGAGCAGATTCAAACGCGCCAAGAGGGCCCAGAGTTACGATTCCGTTAACCAAGATCAGTAATCCGCCTCGGCTGTATGAGGTGGACTTAACTTGGAAAATAGAACAAGTAAAAATAGCGCTTCTTATGGAGAAACCGTCACTTGAAGTTCACGATCATCACCGCTGTCTATAACCGGTCAAAGACAATCGGCGCGGCGCTCGATAGCGTAACACAACAGACGTACGCCAATGTTGAACATGTGGTCATCGACGGAGCATCTACTGACGGCACTCTTGAAGTCATTGAAGCCCATCGTCATGAAGGAATGGTGCTAATTTCCGAGCCTGATCGTGGGATCTATGACGCTCTGAACAAAGGGATCGAGAACGCTAGTGGAGATATCATTGGTATCATGCACAGCGACGATTTTTACTCGCACCAGAACGTTCTCGCAAAGGCAGCAACATGTTTCGCGCAGACGTCAGCTGATGCGGTGTACGGCGATCTCGACTACGTCTCGTCATCTGACACTGATCGAATCAGGCGGCGTTGGAGCTCGGGTGATTTCGACCGCAGAAAATTAAGGCGTGGATGGATGCCTCCGCATCCAACTTTATTTGTGCGACGAGCGGTCTTCGAGCAGTTTGGAGTTTATGATACTTCCTATCAAATTGCTGCAGATTACGATGCTATGCTGCGCTGGTTCTGGTGCAACAATATTGATCCTGTCTATATTCCGGAAGTGCTCGTAAAGATGCGGGTCGGCGGGGAAAGCAACCGATCATTGGAACGTATTTGGCGCAAGAGCGTTGAGGACTATCGTGCACTGCGCTCAAATGGCGTGGGCGGCATTCTTGCACTTACTTCGAAGAACCTCAGAAAAGTTCCGCAATTCTTTGGGTAGCTTGGCTGCAGTTGGCGCGTGAACAAGGAATGCACCGATGTGCTGTCGATCTAAACGCCGCTGATCCAGTTATTTCTAGAGTTCAACGATGTATACGTGGCAAAGTCACCGGTGCGAGCTGTCACCTTGGGTGGCCGAACGACATTATAAATCGGGATTTACTTCGCTACAAACGGGGTAAAGTGAATACCTCTCCTCACTCACCTGACTTGTAACTGTACCGCGCATTGTACGCATAACTATAGCCGTAACGCCCCCGCGCGCTCTTGGGGTCAAAGTCATTAAGGATCGCGCCCGAGAGCTTCACGCCGGAAGTCTCAAGCGTCTTCTTCATAGCGAGTACCTCACCTGGGTGTGTCCGTCCGAAGCGAGCCACCGCAATCACAGCACCTGCGGCACGTCCGAGGACGACAGGGTCGGTCACGGCAAGCACAGGGGGCGCATCGATGATAATCAGGTCGAAGTCCCCGTCGAGGAGCTTGATCAGCCTAGAAAGGTCCTCCCGCATCAGGAGTTCGGACGGATTTGGGGGGAAAGGGCCGCTGGAAAGCACGGAGAGATTATCCACCTGTGTCGAAACGAGTGCTGAAGCAAGTTCGACTTTGCCCGAAAGGACCTGAGCAAGGCCCGGATGGCCTTTGGACAACCCAAAATATTTGCGCTGCTGCCCGCGTCGCATGTCGGCGTCAATCAGACACACTTTCTGTCCTGACTGCGCCGCAACAACTGCGAGGTTAGCAGAAATGAAGCTCTTGCCGACGCCTGGCGCAGGGCTGGTGAAGACAACGGACCGCGTCTGCGCGTCCAGCATGCCAAAGTGGAGCCCTGTCCGCAGTGAACGCAAACCTTCAACAAAGAGATCACCGGGCGTTTCAACTGCGACAAGAGGCAGGTTCTTTCGGCCCTTTGCCGATTGTGGTGCCGACGGATGGCGATTGAGCGTCGCGAATACAGGAAGACCCATGGCCTCAAGCTCTTCGCTACCGTCAACGGTCTTGCGCAGATATCGCTTTGTCAAAACCACTGCAGTTCCGCACATCAGCCCCAGCAAACCGGCAATCGCAAGAACGAGGAGCTTGCGTGGAGAAACGGGCCGCTCGGCGGTGCGTGCTGTGTCGACGATACGGACGTTCCCGATGTTGCTTGCCCTCAAGACCTGTAATTCCTGCGCGCGATTGCGCAGTTGAATAAACACCTCGCGCGCCAGTTCGAGGTCCTGTGTCAGGTTCAGCACCTCACGCTGCGTCGCGGGCAATGCCCGTACTTCCTCACGCAGGCTGGCAAGACGGTCTTCGATCCGCTCTCTGTTATTCAGCAATCTCTGGTATTCGGGGTGGTTGCGCGTGTACCGCTCTGCCACCTCTTCCTCGACGGCCGCGAGATCGATTAGTTCAGCCTCAAGCGTGCGGATCTGCGTCAGAAGCGCCTCGCCCTCGGCGCTCAGGTTGATAGCCTCTTCATCCTGCCGAAAGGTGTTCAGCGCGGCTTCTGCCTCTTGCACCGCCTCGCGTGCGGCTGGCAGTTGGCTCTCAACGAAGGCAAGACCGCTGTCGGCCTCTGCCGCACTGCGGTCGGCATTCTGAGACAGGTAGCCCTGCGCAATCGCGTCGAGTGTGCGCCTTGCCGTCTCGGGTGAATCGGCCTCATAGGTCATCCGCAAAATGCCGGAATTGCGCCCTTGTTCAGCAATGCTCAGCGCATCCGCAACGCGTGCGATCGCCTCAATTTCAGAGAGTTGTTCAAGGATAAAGACGCGGCCCGGTTCTGCGACAAGCGCACCAACGCGCAGCGACAGCCCGACGTCTTCCGCAATCACGGGTTCGCCCACCTGTCCCTGCACCTGCTGTCCGTTTGGCAAGGTCAGTACAAAGCGCCCCTCACCCTCTGCTGTCAGGCGAATTTCCTCACCCAGCCAGACGGCGGGAACATCAAGCAGATCAAGGCGGATGGCATCACCGGGGCGGGCAAATTGGGCCAGAAAACCCCAGGCAGGAAGCGGGAGATCCTGTGTCGCGAGCAAGTGTCCGATGACCGGCGCCTGAAGTGGTGCGGCATACCAATCAAGATTGAGCCGGGACACAGCACGCCCGACCACCATGCGCGACCTGATGATCTCGATCTCGGTAACGGCGCGCGGGCTATCCCCTGACAGGTCGGCAAGGCTTTCCGGCAGACCCAGTTGGCTTGCCTTTTCTTCGAGTTGCAAGAGGCTGTCGGCTTGATATGTGGGGGGCGTGTTCAGGACATAAAACAGCCCCGCCAGCACTCCAAAGAGCGCAAAAATAATGATTGTGACTTTGCCTGCCCATATCTGTCCGAACAGTTGGAGCAGATCAATTTCGTCGTCCTCGATCGGATCACGCCGGGTCTGTAGCTGGTCCGTCATTGATCACTCCGGTTTCTTGGGCGACAGGCGCGACACCCAGGCCATTGAGGCCTCTTGAATAAGCCCGAAGACGTACTCGTGAAATTCGTGGCTCTTGCGATAAGGGTCAGGAATGTCAGTATCGCCGCTCCAACGGCTGAGCCGCATAACGCGGCCCGAAAGCTCTGGCGCAATCCGTTCGATCTCTCGCTTGTGCCCGCCTTCGAGCACCAGAATGACGTCATGTTGCTCACCGATTTCACGCGTAAACTGTCTGGCCACATGGGCATTATCGGCAACACCTGCGGCGGCTGCAACCTCGGCTGCTGTCGCGTCCACACCGCGCCCCACGACTGCAGCGATCCCCGCCGACGTCACCGTATGATCAGGCAAGTGCTCTCGGAGTATGGCCGCTGCAATGGGAGAACGGCAAATATTGCCCACGCAAACAGTCAATATCCTCTTCATCGCGGCTTACAGCCCGTCGACGGTTGCGTTGGTGGACGCGACCGCGCCAACCGTTGGCAGCAAACCATTGATCGTGTCGTTCCAACGCTGGCGGGGTGAACGGGTCACATAAACGACATCGCCCGGCTCAAGACCAAAGCGGGTCCCCAACAAGAAGCCTGTCGGCGACTCGACGGAAAGCTGAAAGACAGTCATGTTGTCATTGGTCCCGCGGAACACGAAAATACCACGCGCATCAGCGCGCAGTTCATCAAGCCCGCCCTGCCGTGCGAGCGCCTGCGTGAGAGACAGCTCTTCACCGTCGAGATCAATACCTGCGGGCCGCCCAACCTCACCAAGAATGTACACTTCTTGCGGCGCGCGTGCCGGGATGTAGATCACATCACCAGAACCCAGCATCGGATTATTCCGGGCCTGCCCGCGCTCAAGAAACCCTTCAAGGTCGACATTGTAGGTGCGCCCGTTGCGCTGGATCGTCACACGCTCCGGATCGGCATCTGGCTCAAGTCCGCCAGCGGCGTTCACGGCATCAAGAAGCGTCATCGGCACAGTTGTCACGGGCAGACGCTGTGGCGTTACAACAGCACCTGTGATGTTGATGGATTGGGAATTGAAGGCGGCAACGCGGACTTCAAGCTGCGGGTCGGCGATATATTCCGCCAAGCTTAGCATCAGGTTTGCACGTATTTGTTCGGGCGCCAGACCTGACGCCTGCACCTGCCCCACAAAAGGATAAAAGAATGTGCCGTCCGACTGGACCCGGAAGCCGGATTCAGCGGCACTGCGCTCGGGACCGGCGGGCATGGTCAATTCAGGATGGTTGAAGACAAGAACACTCAGAATATCACCGGGTGCTACGCGGTAGTTCCACGCGACCGACCCTGGCAAACGCTGTGCGTCTTCGGCGGATTGCGCAAGTTCGCGTCGGAATGACCTGATATTCTCTGCATTGAGCTGGATGACGACAACATCCTCACTCAAAGCGTCCTGCGCGGAAGGCGCCACAGGAAACTCACTGACGCCATCGGTGCATGCAGCCAGCCCAAGACCAATCAGTAAGGCGATCAAGAAACGCATCATAGCTCCAAATACACCGTGACCGCCCAAGACTCGCACACTGATCACACGTTGGGAAAGAAGACAGCCATAGCTGCCGCCAAAACCCCAAGCGGGTGTGCTTTTGGAATCACAAATTGCGACACACGATAAAAGCAAAAAGATACGTCCGGCTTAAGACCCCTGATGAAACATCAAAGCATCAAAAACCGGCGTATCTGCAGCACCGCCCCCAAAAAGAACGAAACGGCTTTAGCTACCGCCGCCTGAACTACCGGCAGCGACTGCTGCAACGACAGCAAGGGCCAGCAGAGGGATCCAAAGAGGTGTGGACTCTTCTACGACGACCGGAGCAACGACCGGTGTTTCTACGACTTCATCAAGAAGGCCGCCTGCATTCGCGGACGAGGCGGCAATTGCAAAAATTGCGGCTGCCGAAATTGCTTTAATTTTCATTGTGAGTGTCTCCTGTATACGCCTTTCCTATACCTTGAACCGCTTAACACATCAACCCAAGACTGCACTGTCACAGTTTCTGAATATCGACCGATCCAACCCGCCCAGACACCCATTGGCGCGACTGCCAGATCGCGCCAGCCGCGTCGATCCAGTAGAGATTTGTAAAGCTGCCCGTATTCCCGGTGCAGGTCTCGCGGACAACACGCGTTCTAAGTTGACGCTGAAAAATCTCGATCACTTCGGTGCGAAGCGTGGCCATCTCGCACTGGAATATGCTGCGGATAATCTGGTCTTCACCGCCCAGGTAATCATGCACCCGCTGCGCACGGCCACTCCCGCTGACAATTGCTGGATAGACTTGCGCCACATCAGCGCCCATCAGGTCATTTCCTAGGCCACGGGTGGCAATGACGATCCCATCCCGCAGCGTCAAGCTGTCCCCTTCATCAGAAACCCAAGTCACCCTGTCGGCATTTGCAGCCACACGCTCAAACACCGACGCAACCTCTTCGTCAACCGGCGCAAAGAGCAGCAGGTCATTCGCGGCGGCGTCGATGCGCTCCCTTGTGAGTGTTTCTCTGGGGTCGCGGTCTTGTTCCCATTTATCCGCACCTGCGCTGGCTAGCCCCTGCACAGCATTTACAAGCGGCTGGTTCTGCGCCAGAGGCCCGCAAGCGGTCAGACCAAAGAGCACCATGAGTAAAGATAGCCTTCTCATCTCCAAAACCGCCCCCAACTTTCCTGCAGGGCAACGACATGGCCGCCGCGCACCGTTTCGTACAAACGGCCATCGACGTTCAGGCGCGCACCACCATCACGGCTCAGCGAAGACAGGCTGACATCTGTTCTGTCGCGCGTCGCATTGCCGATGGCCCAATCAAGTGGGATTGTCAGCTGAATGCCCTTATCAAACGACCCCTCGCCAAAATTCTCGAAGGGCACATCGGTTAAGGTGGCATAGGCCCCGACGCGCCACCCATTGGCGAATTCACGGTCCAGCGCAAAGGTGGCACCCCAATCACCGGCAAGGTAGCGTCCGACGTCGATCCTGCCGTGGAAATCGTTTTCAAAGTCATAGTAGACGGATGCGTGCCCCGTCACGACATCGTAGACACCGTCGAGTTCGGGGAAATCCTGCGCACCAAAGCCAAGGTCATAGTCCCGTTGCACAACGTAGTTGAGTTCGGCCCCAAGCGCCACGCGGCTGTCGACGGGTTTCCACAGAAGTTCCGTCGAAGCCCCCGCAAACATCTTTTCGAGATAGCCGAGTGATACGCGGCTGTAGAGCGCGCGGCCGGGCCGCTCGTACCAATGTAGGGCCAGGTCTTCGATCCCGATCTCGCCCGCCTCTCCATAAAGAGCCACATTGCGCCTGACCGGTTGGAGCGTTGAATCCGAAACGCGCGCATCCGAGCGGTTCTCGGAAATCCGGTAACGCGCTGTCCCTTGAAGGGTGAGATTGGGCCGTAACGCATAGCGCAGATCGGCCTGCAAACCATATTCGCCCCGCAGCGGGTTTGATCCGTCAAACAACTGGACGGCGTAATAAGGTGACAGTCCCCACTCGAGCGCACTGGCCTGCACACCAACTTCAACTGCACTCACATCAGTTCGCGCCTCTGAAATTGCTGCGCGTTCATATATTTGTGCCGCGGCATTTGGGCGGTTCTCAAGCGTCTCCATATCGGATCGCCTGATCGAAACGATCGATAGGGGCAACCCTGCACGGGTCGGCTCAAGCACGAACACTTCGACAGACGACGGCATGGTCTTGGTCAGCACCCGCGCGACACGGCCCAAAGCCTGCGCGTCAGCGCGGTATCTCTCGTTTTCAAAACGCACCCGAACAGTGCGGCCTGCCACGTCAAGGCTCTGTAATACCACGCCCTCTTCCAGAAGGCCGGTGGCGGTCGCGCGGCGCAGCGTATCCTCTGCTAGCCCGTTGGCACTGGAGCGGCCGCGCAAGACAACAGGCTGCGGTGCAGGTTCAAGGCCACTGCGTGCTGCGCGGTCCTTGGGGTCAATGACAATCGTTGCCGAAAGTCCCAACTCACTTCCCCCCAAAGCATAGGCGCTCAGGATGTAATCACGGCGTGGCGCATAGCTCAGGCCGAAGTTGAAGGGCGTCTCGCGCTCGACGACCCCCAAGGCCGCCTCGCGCACGTAGGCGTCACTGGAGTATTCAGCCGTGGCCGTCAAACTGTCACTGATCCGCCATTCAGCACCGCCAAAGAATGCCGCGTCACCGCGGAAAAACTGATCAAACGCGGGCGTACCACCGTCACCAAAATCAAGCGGTGGCCGTTCGTTGAGCGTTTCGTCAAACACACCCAAGGGGTTATCAAAGCCGCCTTCAGTACCAAGGCGCCCCCAGCCCAATCCCACAGTTGCCCGCAAACGAGGTGAGAGTGCCTTACTGGCGACAAGATACTCGCCAGTATAAAGACCAGTCCCAAGGAAGTCGCGCAAACCGATGGCAACGGCGGGACGCAAGCTACCCTCGGTCAGAAGCTGGTAGTGAAAATCAAAACTGCGGTCATAGAGATCATCCGTGTCCGGCCCCGAAAACTCGGCAAACCGCGAATAGCGAAACGTGCCGCTCAAACGCGGTGTGACCTGAAAATTGAATGATGCCCTTTGCTGGTTTTCAAATCCCCCGAGGGTCACCCCGATCTCTGCATCCGGCCGCACAAACGCCGAGGGCAATTCGATGAGGCCCGGGGTGCCGTAGAGAGTATATCCACTGCGCCAATCCTTTGCCGCTGCTGCGGTAGCATCAAATAAGCAGCAGGCCAAGATAGATATTCGAAAGGATCTTTTCATAGCCTGAGTGCCCTGCCCCACCATCCTGTCTGGTCACCCCAAATCAGATCTGGTCTTTTTTCTTGCATCTTTGTCTACGCAAACTTTCGCTCGAAAGCCAATTGCTTTTGACGCACAGTCACCACTGGCCTGTGCATGGTATGCAATAAGATCGGGGTGACATCCCCAATTGGGCGATCATTGGCAAAGCGCCATCTAGGATTACCAGCGCCACTCACGTCTCACGAAAAGCTCGGACGAAATAGTCGGCAAGCGGCTTGATCAGGAACTGAAGCGGGCTGCGATCCAGTGTGCGTGCAAACGCCTGCACCGGCATGCCGGGGATCAGCGTCATTTCCTCGGGCAGCCGGTCCATCTCGCCTGCCGCAAGCTCGATCTCGGCGCGGTAATACGACAGCCCGGAGTTTTCATTCTGGAACGCATCGGCCGAGATCAGGGTCACAGTGCCATTCAGTTCAGGTGTGCGGCGCTGGTCAAAAGCCGAGAACCGCAGCGTGACCTCTTGGCCGACATAAATCTGGTCAATGTCTGTCACCTGCACCTGCGTGGCGATCACAAGCGGGCGGTCCTGCGGGATCAGGAACAGCACAGGATCTGCGGCGCGGATCACTGATTGCGGTGCAAAAACCTGCAAACCATACACAATCCCCGAGACCGGTGCACGAATATCCAGACGGTCAAGCTGGCGACGCAGCGTGCGGCGACGCTCGGACAGTTCCAGCTCGTTGAACTCCAGATCACGCAAGCGCGTGATGGCCTCCTCGCGGCGGGTCGATGACAAACCAAGAACCTGAAGCTCGATCTCGGTCATGCGTTCCGCCGCCTGCGCGGCTTGCGCCGTCAATTCACCAACACGACCAAGCAGACTGGCCTCTTCCCGCTGCAGCGCAAGCACGCGGCTTGCTTGCGCCAGCCCCCGGTCCAACAGGCTTTGTTGATCCGCAAGCTCTTTGCCGATCAGATCGCGTTGGGTCGAAAGCGCCTCTTGCTGCGCACTGATCCCTGTCAGTTGGCTGGCAACTTGTGCGCGCTGCTGGCTAAGCTGTTCGATCGCACTCTGATTGGTTTCCAGTCGCGCCCGGAACAAGCGCTCCTGCCCATCCATGAGTTTTTGTACTTCCGGCGTTGCAACCTCGGTCAGGATCGGGCTGAATGTCAGATCTGACGCATCATCCCTCTCAGCCTCTAGACGGGCACGGCGCGCCAGAATTTCGAAAAGCTGCCCCTCGACAACAGCGAGTTCCGATTGCAGGACCGTCGGATCCAGCCGGAGCAGAAGATCGCCTGCCTGCACCGCATCGCCCTCATCGACGATGATCTCGTCGACAACGCCGCCGTCAGGGTGCTGCACGACTTGCCTATTGCGGTCTACCTCAATTTGACCGGTCGTAATCACGGCACCCGAGATTTGCGCCATGACCGACCATGTCCCGAAACCACCGACAAGGATCAGCAACGCAAGAGCACCAATCAAAAGGTGCTTATTTGCCGACCAGCGCTTGGCGACATTCGCAATCATGACACGCCTCCGCCTTTGCCGGTGCTGCGTTGTATTTCACCGTGGTTCTTCACCATCTCAGCCAGCACCGCGTCTTTTGGGCCAAAGGCCCGCCGTGTGCCGTTTTCAAGGACCAACAAGAGATCACATTCCTGAATAGCAGACGGCCGATGCGCCATGATGAAGACCACTTTACCGTCGGCTTTCAGTGCCTTGATCGCCTTGTTCAGCGCAAGAGACCCGTCATTGTCGAGATTCGAGTTGGGTTCGTCCAAGACAACAATCACCGGATCGCCATATAGCGCCCGCGCCAGACCGATCCTTTGAATCTGACCGCCCGACAACCGCCCGCTACTCGATGACACGCGGGTATCATAACCGTCCGGCAATTTGAGGATCATCTCATGGGCGTCAGCGGTTTTTGCCGCAACGATCACCTTGGCGTCATCAGGTGCCATCGACATCCGCGCAATGTTCTCTTTAATCGTGCCGTCAAAAAGATGGACACGTTGCGGCAAATAGCCGACATGCTGACCCAGCACATCCGGTTCATATTGATCAAGTGCCGCACCATCGAGCCGGATCTTGCCAACCGCAGGCGACCAGACACCGGTGAGAATACGGGCAAGTGTCGACTTGCCAGCACCCGACTGACCAATCACGCCAACGGCCTGTCCCGGCGCAACCGCAAAGCTGATATTGCGCAGCGCTGCCTGTTGCTCGCCTGGCGGCACCGCACTGATCTGATCAGCAATAAGCTTGGCCGAAGGCTTGGGAAGTTCAGTACGCGGCTCGTCTTCTGGCACTTGCCCGAGAAGCTCGGACAAGTTGCGCCAGCCTTCGCGCCCCCGCTGGAACACGGCCCATTGTCCCACGAGCTGTTCAATCGGTGCCAGCGCGCGTCCAAGCAGGATGGACCCCGCGATCATGGCACCGGGTGACAATTCATTGATCAACACAAGGTATGCACCGAGACCGAGCATCGCAGATTGCAGAAAGAGCCGGAATGACTTGGTGATCGCCGTGAATGTTCCCGACGTGTCTGCGGCATCAATGGCTGTATCCAAAGACTTGCCACGCGCGAGTTGCCAACGATCAAAAGCAGCGCCCCGCATACCAAGGGAATGCACCATTTCACTCTCACTGCGGATCTGAGTACCCAATTGGTTTGACGCGAAACTTGCCGCATTCGCGGCTTCCAGAGGTTTGCGCGACGTGAATTGGTTGAGCAAAGCGACAATCAGCAGGACCACCGCCCCGACGATTGCCAACAGACCCATCAAAGGATGAAAAATAAAAATACCGAAAAAGAAAAGCGGCACCCATGGCAAATCGAACAGCGCCATCAGTGCAGGTGATGTGATCAGGCGCTGAACAGCTTCAAGATCACGCAAACCGGTTGCCGCCTCACGCGGCGCCCTGTTCAGGGTTGTCGCCTTGAGTACAGCGCCAAAGACCCGCCGGTCCAAATCGGCCTGAAAGCGGGCGCCGACCCGCCCCATGACTCGACCGCGGACGAAATCGAGAATGCCCATCATCGCGTAAAGGAACGCCACCAAAACGGACAAAGCGAGCAATGTTTCAAAGGACCGCGAGCTAAGCACGCGGTCATAGACATTGAGCATGTAGAGTGGCCCGGTCAGCATGAGCAGGTTCACAAAGAAGCTGAAAACTGCGACTGCCCAATACAATGAGCGGCTCTTCTTACGCGTTTCAGCAAGCTCCGCTCTGCCCCGAACTGAGTTTTCAGTAGACATTTGTTATTGATTACCTCGAAGTCCTCTGCTCGCCGGCATCATAAGGCCTAATCGCATAGACACAATTGTGAATGTCTTGTTTGGTCAGCATAGAGTTGGCGCAAAACGTAGCCGCATAAAAGGCAACCGATCCGCTATGGCAGCCAAAACGCACAAAGTGTTGCCCATATCAAATCCATTTATCAAGATGTCCTATCAATGATTGAGAAACCTGCGTGACAGCTACACTTCGTGATTTCGAAGTTGTCAAAACAGGATGCTCTCACGCTTCGATGTCTGGGCTGCCCGATAATTGCACCATATTGGCTCAGCCTGCACGCAAAATCAAAGTCTTCAACGGAAGATTGCAGAAATCTGGCAGACTTGGCGCATTCATACTGTATAGAACTGTTGGCATTTCAGCGCCTGCATGGGACAACCTCCATCGACGATTTCATTCTTGGACAAGCACGCATTAAAAATGACAAAAACTGCACTCATCACAGGCATCACCGGGCAAGACGGTTCCTACCTCGCTGAATTCTTGCTCGAAAAAGGATATGAGGTGCATGGCATCAAACGCCGTGCCTCCTCTTTCAACACCCAGCGGGTCGATCACATCTATGAGGACCCCCATGTCGATAACGCCCGCTTCAAGTTGCACTATGGTGATCTGACCGACACCTCGAACCTCACACGCATCCTGTCCGAGGTGCAGCCCGATGAGGTCTATAACCTTGGCGCGCAATCCCATGTTGCTGTGAGTTTTGAGGCGCCGGAATACACCGCCGATGTTGATGGCATCGGGACACTGCGGCTTTTGGAAGCCATCCGTTTTCTGGGGCTCGACAAAAAATGCCGCTTCTATCAGGCCTCCACATCCGAACTTTACGGCCTTGTCCAAGAGACGCCCCAACGCGAAACAACGCCATTTTACCCGCGCTCTCCTTACGCGGTTGCAAAGCTCTATTCCTACTGGATGACAGTCAATTACCGCGAGGCCTACGGGCTTTATGCCTGCAACGGTATCCTGTTTAACCACGAAAGCCCGCGGCGCGGCGAAACCTTTGTGACGCGCAAGATTACCCGCGGTTTGGCGCATATCGCCCAAGGGTTGGAGCCGTGTCTTTATATGGGCAACATCGACAGCCTGCGGGACTGGGGCCATGCCAAGGATTACGTGCGCATGCAGTGGATGATGCTGCAGCAGGACCAGCCCGAGGATTTTGTGATCGCCACCGGCAAGCAACATTCTGTGCGCGACTTTATCAACTGGTCCGCAGCGGAACTGGGTCTGACGCTGGAATTTACCGGCGAAGGCGTGGATGAGGTAGCCACGGTCGCCAGCATCACCGGCGATATGGCCCCTGCCCTGAAGCCGGGCGATGTGATCATGCGGATCGACCCGCGCTATTTCCGCCCGGCCGAAGTTGAAACGCTGCTTGGCGATCCTTCCAAGGCCAAAGAGAAACTTGGCTGGGAACCCCAGATCACTGCCCAAGAAATGTGTGCCGAAATGGTGGCTGAAGACCTGAAAACTGCCCGCAGGCACGCGTTTCTCAAGGCGAACGGGATGGACATACCCGTCGCATATGAGAGCTGAGATGGCGGGGATGCAAAAGATATACGTGGCAGGCCATCGCGGCATGGTTGGCGGCGCCATCCTGCACCAGTTGAAAGTACGCGGGAACGCAGAGACCATCACCCGCACCCATGCGGAACTGGACCTGACAGACCAATCAGCGGTGCGCGATTTCATGCAGGCCGAAAAGCCCGATGTCGTCATCCTTGCTGCCGCCAAAGTGGGCGGCATCCATGCCAACAACACCTACCCCGCTGACTTCATCTACGATAACCTGATGATCGCCAGCAATGTGATCCATCAGGCCTATGCTGCCGGCGTGACACGTCTGCTGCAACTGGGATCGTCCTGCATCTATCCCCGCGACGCAGCCCAGCCGATGCGGGAAGACGCGCTGTTGACGGGGACGCTTGAACCCACAAATGAACCTTACGCTGTGGCCAAGATCGCAGGCATCAAGCTTTGCGAAAGCTACAACCGCCAGCATGGTGTGGATTATCGCAGCGTGATGCCCACCAATCTCTATGGTCCGGGTGATAATTTTCATCCTGAAAACAGCCATGTCCTGCCCGCGCTGATGCGCCGCTTTCATGAAGCCGCACAGCAAAGCCGCGATGAGGTTGTGATCTGGGGCAGTGGCACGCCACGGCGCGAATTCCTGCATGTCGACGATATGGCCACGGCCTCGCTCTTTGTGCTGGACCTGCCAAAGACCGACTATGACGCAAACACCGATCCGATGCTGAGCCACATCAATGTGGGCACCGGCACCGATATTTCGATCCTTGACCTGGCGCAGGCCGTGGCAAAGGTCACAGGATTTCAGGGCCGGATTACAACCGATCCTTCCAAACCTGACGGAACGCTGCGCAAACTGATGGATGTGGGACGACTGGCCAAAATGGGCTGGCGCGCGCAGATCAGTCTTGAGGATGGGATTGCGGAAACCTACCAATGGTATCTGGCGAATATCGAAAACCTGAGGGGTTAAAGGCTTATGGCGAACAAGATCAATCCGGTTCTGCTCTGCGGTGGTGCAGGGACACGGCTCTGGCCATTGTCGCGCAAATCCTATCCTAAACAGTTTGTAAAACTGATCGGCGAAGAAAGCCTGTTTCAGGCCTCGGCACGCAGGCTGTCTGGCGCGGATTTTACCGCGCCGTCAGTCGTGACAGCCGCGGATTTCCGGTTTGTTGTCCTGGAACAATTGGCAGCAGCGGAAATCGCCCCTGCCGATATCCTGATCGAACCTGCTGCCAAAAACACCGCGGCCGCGATTTGTGCTGCCGCATTGGCCCTTGAGGCCCGCACACCCGGCGCGCTGATGTTGATTGCCCCGTCGGACCATGTGATCCCCGACGCAGACCGGTTTCGCGCGACGGTCGCGGCCGCTGTGCCCGCAGCACTGGATGGCCAACTGGTCACCTTTGGCATCCGGCCAGACCGTCCCGAAACAGGATATGGCTGGCTTGCGCTCTCCAGTGTCCCAACAGCCGAGTTCGCACCGACACCACAACCGTTGAAGGGTTTCGTGGAGAAGCCCGATCTTGCGACGGCAGAGGCACTCTTGGCCGGCGGGATGCACCTGTGGAACGCAGGCATATTCCTGTTCTCGACAACCACGATCCTTGCCGCCTTTGCCGCGCATGCACCCCAGGTTCTCGCCGCGACCCGCGCCGCCTTTGAAACCGCCGAGGCCGATCTCTCCTTTACCCGCCTTGCCCCCGACGCTTGGGCCGATTGCCCCGAAATTTCCATCGACTACGCCGTGATGGAGCAGGCCAAGAACCTGACCGTCGTGCCCTATGGCGGCGCATGGTCCGACCTTGGTGATTGGCAGGCGGTGTGGCGCGACGGCAAAGCAGACGCGCAGGGTGTCGTTACATCCGGTCCGGCCACATCCATCGACTGCAAAGACACGCTGCTACAGGCAACCAGCGGCGCACAACAACTGGTTGGCATCGGGCTTGAAGGGTTGGTGGCCATCGCAATGCCCGATGCTGTTCTGGTCGCCCATAAAGACCGCACGCAGGACGTCAAAGAGGCGGTTATCAAACTCAAGGCCGCCGCTGTCCCGCAAGCCGAAACCCTGCCCCGCGACTACCGCCCTTGGGGGTGGTACGAAAGCCTCGTGGTCGGAACACGTTTTCAGGTAAAACGGATCGTCGTGCATCCGGGTGCGGCACTCTCGCTGCAAAGCCACCATCACCGCGCAGAACACTGGATCGTTGTCGAAGGGACCGCGAAAGTGACCATCGACGACAGTGTCCAGCTGTTGAGCGAGAACCAGTCTGTCTACATACCGTTGGGTGCCGTGCACCGCATGGAAAACCCCGGCAAGCTGCCACTGACACTGATCGAGGTGCAGACAGGGGGCTATCTGGGTGAAGATGACATCATCCGATACGACGATGTTTATGCCCGCGGTCAAGGAGCAAAAGGATGAGTGCGCTGACCTGCTTCAAGGCCTATGACATCCGCGGGCGGCTTGGCATCGATCTGGACGCTGGGATTGCCTACCGCATTGGCTGCGCCTTCGCCGAAGCCTTGGACGCAAAGACAGTCGTCCTCGGGCGTGATGTCAGGGCCTCGTCTGAGGAACTCGCGGCAAATGTTGCGCGCGGGTTGATGGATGCGGGATGTGATGTGCTTGATCTGGGGCTTGCAGGCACCGAAGAGATGTATTTCGCCACAACCCATTTCAATGCGGATGGCGGCATCTGCGTAACTGCTTCCCATAATCCGATGGATTATAACGGGATGAAAATGGTGCGGGCGGGGTCTGCGCCATTGGATGCAGCGAACGGTCTGGCGCGGATCAAAGCGCTGGCCGAGAAAAATGAATTCGCGGTTGCCGACACCGCTGGTGTGTTGCGTAATGTCGCTGCAGAAGCGCGTGTCGCCTATGTCGATTGCATGATGTCTTTCGTTGATCTGGACGCACTCAATCCGCTCAAGATTTTGGTAAACGCCGGACACGGGACGGCCGGACCGACCTTTGATGCCATTGCCGCAAAGCTTGAGGCACTTGGTGCGCCCCTGACATTTGAACGGCTGTTCCATGCGCCCGACGGCACCTTCCCGCAAGGTATCCCCAACCCGCTCTTGCCCGAGAACCGCCCCGCAACAGCATCGGCCGTGATCCAATCAGGCGCCGATTTCGGCGTCGCATGGGACGGCGATTTTGACCGCTGTTTCTTCTTTGACCACACGGGCAATTTTATCGACGGGGAGTATGTCGTGGGGCTCTTGGCCGAGGCGTTTCTGGCCAAAGAACCGGGGGCGAAAATCATCCATGATCCACGCATTATCTGGAACACCCAAGACATCGTCACCAAGGCAGGTGGGCATGCCGTGCAATCGCCCACAGGCCACGCATTTATCAAACAGGCGATGCGCGATGAGAACGCAATTTACGGCGGTGAAATGTCAGCGCACCACTATTTCCGTGACTTCGTGTTTTGTGACAGCGGTATGATCCCCTTGCTCTTGGTTGCAGAACTGGTCAGCCGCAACGGTCCTCTCGCGGATCTCGTGGCGCAGCGCAAGATTGCCTTCCCCTCATCGGGAGAAATCAATTTCTCGCTGGACGATCCAAAGGCCGCAATCGCCCGTGTGCGTGCGGAATATGCCCCGCACGCCATGGAGATCGACGAAACCGACGGTCTGGGAATGATCATGGGGGATTGGCGGTTCAATCTGCGCAGCTCTAACACCGAGCCGATTGTCCGGTTGAATGTCGAAGCGCGCGGAGATGCCAGTCTGGTCAGCGAAGGTGTTGCGCGTTTGACTGCGCTTCTGGTGCCCTAGACTCTCAGGTCAGGTCTCACGCAACCTCTGCCGAAACGCGCGTACCGATGGCATCGCGACCAAATAGGACCCGAAGAAGGCCGCCAGGAACGCCAGCACCGCCAGGAACGCGGCACGATTATTATTCCAGAGCAGCACCCCGCACACCTGCGGCGCGATGACAAATGGCGCAAGCACGAGAGTCGTGAGCGGGTTGGCAATATGCCGACGTTTCCGACCTAGCAAGCAAATCTCCAACCCGCGCATGACTAGTTGGTGAAAGTGCAAACGGTCCGGTGACATCGCATCTCTGTTTGCCCGGCTTCGCCGAAACATTGCAAAAAGAGTGTCCGCGAGTGGCCAGAACAGGGTCAGCAAAATCGCCCATGCGGATACTGCGGGGGCAAAAATCAGGATGGCGATGCCAAACCAACAGAGCACAAACCCGATCGTGTAGGCCCCGGCATCCCCAAGGAAAATCAAACCGAACGGGAAATTCACCATAAAGAACCCGAACACCACGGCAGCAAGCATCATGCTGAGCATGACCATCGTTGCATGCCCAGCCTGTAGCGAAATAAGGGCGATGGATACCGCAGCGCCGATCGCAGTCAGCGCTGCGAGACCGTTGACACCATCAATCAGGTTAAAGCCGTTCGCAACGCCCGCTGTGATCAACAAGGTGAATGGAACACCGATAAACCAATACTGCATCAGCAGGTCAAAATAAGGCACGCCAATACGTGGCAACCAGACGCCAAGCAGGACGATGACAATCAAACTGGCAAGACAAACCGCGAGCAGGCGCCTGCGCGGCGAAACCCGAAAGCCCAGATCTTCGCTGAGCCCGACAAGGAAAAGCAGCGTTGTTGCGATGATTACGCCCAGATAACTCTGCACGATCGTCGTTGGCGCAAAGACCACACTCAGGGCCAAAGCAAGAAAGATCGCCACGCCACCGATGCGAGGTGTCGGACGCGAATGCATTGATTGAACTGCATTCTCATCGTCCCCGCGGCCGCGCAACCGCGGGAAAACCTGCGCCAGTGCAATGATGCCCAAGCACCCCACAAACGATATCAACGCCAGATAGCCCTGATAATACTGGAAGAGTGGGGCCACTTCGGACTGCATCAATACCGCCAAATCTTCAATTCTAGATAGATTTATAGGGCCTCTTATACAGCAACACTGTCGTCATCAATAGTAATGCAAGGCAACTCTGGCTTGCGACGCGGCGAGGTTCCGCCTGTGCAGATCACGCGCCAGACACGCGCGTGACTAGAGGGGGCCGGTAACTATAAGCAAATTTGTTGCTTTGAATTTCAGGGGGCCAGGCCCTAGAACGGCACGTCATCGGCTTTGTCTGCACTTACCACATATTGCGCCACCACATGCTTTGATCCGGCCTTGTCGAATGCGATCACCAGCTTGTCACCCTCGATCCCGATCACTTCGCCATAGCCGAATTTCTGATGGAACACGCGCTCGCCTTCCGTAAAGGCGCTGACGGCGGTCATATCAATAGTCATATTGCGTGCTTCGGACGGCATTGCCATGCCGCGCTGTTGGCTGCGTGACTGCAACCGCCGCCAGCCGGGAGAGTTGTAGACATCCGCACTATGCGCCTTTTCATGCAGGTCGGACCCCACCATGCCCGCCATTGCGGGCGATGCGCTTGCCGCCATGCCGGCCGCACCATAGCCGCCGCCATAAAGACCCGGCGGCGTCAGCACCTCCACATGATCTTCTGGCAGTTCGTCGATAAAGCGGGACGGCATCGCCGATTGCCATTGGCCGTAAACACGCCGGTTTGCGGCAAAAGACACGATGCAAATCTCTTCGGCGCGGGTGATGCCGACATAGGCCAGTCGCCGCTCTTCTTCGAGGCCTTTGACCCCGCTTTCGTCCATTGAGCGTTGCGACGGGAACAACCCGTCCTCCCAGCCCGGCAGGAAGACAGCGGGGAACTCAAGGCCCTTGGCCGCGTGCAGGGTCATGATGCTGACCTTCTCGCCCTGCTCTTCGGTCTCATTGTCCATGATCAGGCTGACATGTTCGAGAAACCCTTGCAGGTTCTCAAAATTCTCCAGCGCTTTGACGAGCTCCTTGAGGTTCTCAAGCCGCCCCTCCGCCTCAACATCCTTGAATTTTCGTTGGTCTCCACGCGCAATTTCCACGTCGGTCTGCGGTGCAAAGAATGAGTTGATATAGCCGCTTTCCTCTAGTATCAGCTCGGCCAACTCTACATGGCTGTATTCACCTGCCGAGACTTGATCGTTCCATTGCGAAACGCGATCAAGAAATTCTGATACTGCGGTTGCAGCCTTTCCCTTCAGGCTGCCACGTTGAATGGCATGGGCAGCGGCGTCGATCGCGCTAATTTCCAAATCAGCAGCTAGGTCACTAATCGTTCGAATGTTCTTCGGTCCCATCCCCCGCTTCGGAACGTTGACAACCCGATCAAAAGCCATTTGATCGACCCTGTTCACGGCCAGCCGGAAATAGGCCATCGCATCCCTGATCTCCATGCGCTCATAGAAACGTGGCCCGCCGATCACACGGTATGGCAGGCCGATGGTCAGGAACCGGTCCTCAAAGGCCCGCATCTGATGGCTGGCGCGCACGAAGATCGCCATGTGATCAAGGCCCATGGGCGCCATGCCGCGCGTCCCGCGTTGCATCGCCTCCACCTCTTCGCCGATCCAGCGTGCCTCTTCCTCGCCATCCCAATGGCCGATCAGACGAACCTTTTCGCCGTCAGTCCGAGACGTGAACAAGGTCTTGCCCAACCGCCCCTTGTTGGCGGCAATCACACCGGAAGCCGCCGCCAGAATATGCGGTGTCGAGCGGTAATTTTCCTCCAACCGTACCACATGGGCGCCCGGAAAATCCTTCTCGAACCGCAGGATGTTGCCCACTTCGGCCCCGCGCCAGCCATAGATCGACTGGTCGTCATCGCCCACACAGCAGATATTCTTATGCGCGGCCGCCAACAGGCGCAGCCACATATATTGAGCGACGTTGGTATCCTGATACTCGTCCACCAGAATATAGCGGAACCAGCGTTGGTATTGATCCAGCACATCTTCGTGCTTTTGGAAAATCGTCACCATGTGCAAAAGGATATCGCCGAAATCGACCGCGTTCAGGTCCAGCAAACGGCGCTGATAGGCGGCATAAAGCTCGACCCCTTTGTGATCAAAGGCACCGCTATCGGCGACAGGTATCTTATCCGGCGTCAGCGCCTTGTTCTTCCAGCCATCAATAATGCCCGCCAGCATCCGCGCAGGCCAGCGTTTGTGATCTATGCCTGCAGCCTCGATCAGTTGCTTCATCAGGCGGATCTGATCGTCGGTATCCAGAATGGTGAAATTCGACTTGAGCCCCACCAGTTCGGCATGACGGCGCAACTGCTTGGCGCAAACCGAATGGAACGTCCCCAACCAAGGCATCCCCTCGACCGCTTCGCCCATCAAACCGCCGATGCGCGATTTCATCTCGCGCGCGGCTTTGTTGGTAAAGGTCACCGCCAATATCTCATGCGGGCGCGCCGTCCCTGTCGCTAGAAGATGGGTGATACGGGTGGTCAGCGCCTTCGTTTTTCCGGTCCCTGCCCCCGCCAACATCAAGACAGGCCCGCTCAAGGTCTCGACCGCCTCGCGCTGCGCGGGGTTCAAACCGTCCAAATAGGCCGCACTCGGCCGCGCCATCGCCCGCTGGCTCAGTGGCACGGCAGCCGCCTCAAAGGCATCATCTTCGGAAAAACTGCTCATCCTCCACACATAGCGCCAACGGGCGCGGGTGAAAAGCCTTGTTCTACTTCCGTTCTCATCGTTATTATTGGCCCGAAAAATATCCCCGCCGGAGGCTCCGACCCATTGCCAAGCACACCTGAGCCGCAATAGCGTCAGCCAATGACATACCATAGCCGCTACCCCGCCATTTCCGATCTCAAGGCCCGCGCGCGCAGGCGGATCCCGCATTTCGTGTGGGAATACCTCGACAGCGCCACAGGGGTAGAGGCCACACAGAGACGCAACCGCGCGCAGCTGGATCAGGTCTTATTCAACCCCTCGATCCTGCATGGCGAATTCAAACCCGATCTTTCGACAACCCTGCTGGGCCACACCCACCCGCTGCCGATTGGCATCGCTCCTGTTGGCATGTCCGGGCTGATCTGGCCCGGCGCGGAACAGATGCTGGCGCGCACGGCCGCCGCCGAAAACATCCCCTACGGGCTTTCCACTGTCGCGAGCCAGCTGCCGGAAGACGTAGGCCCCCATGCAGGCCCGCACGCATGGTTCCAGCTCTATCCGCCGCGCGACCCCGGCATCCGCGATGATCTTCTCAAGCGTGCCCGCGACAGCGGGTTCACCGCCATCGTGCTGACGGTGGATGTTCCCGTTGCATCGCGCCGCGAACGCCAGACCCGCGGAGGGCTGACACAACCGCCGAAACTCACGCCAAGACTGGCAATGCAGGCAGCGCAATGTCCCGCATGGCTGAACGGGATCCGCAAAACCGGCATGCCACGGCTGCGGCTGATGGAGAGCTATTCGGACATCAAAGGCACCCTGCCTTCGAACGAACATGTGGGGTATCTTTTGCGCACCTCGCCCGATTGGGATTATTTCAAAGCGCTTCGCGATGCATGGGACGGTCCGCTCATCGTCAAAGGCGTCAGTCTGCCCGAGGATGCCGCGCGCCTGACAGCGGAAGGCGCCGATGTGATCTGGGTCAGCAACCACGCAGGCCGACAGTTTGACGGCGGGCCTGCGACCATCGAAACCCTGCCACAGGTCCGCGCGGCTACCGATTTGCCAGTGATCTTTGACAGCGGGATCGAAGGTGGCCTCGACGTGCTGCGCGCGCTCGCATTGGGTGCGGATTTCGTCATGCTTGGCCGTGCCTTCCATTATGGCGTGGCTGCCCTGGGTGAACCGGGGGCCGCCCATGTGCTTGATATCCTACGACAAGACATGATCAGCAATATGGGCCAATTGGGCACACGGACTTTGGCCGATGTGCCCGCACGCCTACGCAAACCACCGCAATCGTCCTAGACGCGCGGCAGATTGCCGCTTAGTAATGCTGCAACTGCAAAGGAACGATCTATGGCTGACTTCAAGAAAATTCTCATCGCGAACCGCGGCGAAATCGCCATTCGCATTATGCGGGCTGCCAATGAAATGGGCAAAAAAACGGTCGCCGTCTTTGCCGAAGAAGACAAGCTGGGCCTGCACCGTTTTAAAGCCGATGAAGCCTACCGGATCGGCGAAGACCTTGGCCCCGTGGCGGCCTACCTCTCGATTGATGAAATCATCCGCGTCGCCAAGATGGCCGGTGCGGATGCGATCCATCCCGGCTATGGCCTTCTGTCCGAAAACCCCGATTTCGTCGATGCCTGCACCGCCAATGGCATCACCTTTATCGGGCCAAAGGCCGAAACCATGCGCCAGTTGGGTGACAAGGCTAGCGCACGCCGCGTGGCGATTGAAGCTGGCGTGCCCGTGATCCCCGCGACCGAAGTGCTGGGCGAAGACATGAAAGCGATCAAGAAAGAGGCGGCCGAGGTTGGCTATCCGTTGATGCTCAAGGCATCCTGGGGTGGTGGCGGGCGGGGCATGCGCCCCATCATGTCCGAAGCCGAACTGGAAGAAAAAGTTCTCGAAGGCCGCCGCGAGGCCGAGGCCGCTTTCGGCAATGGCGAGGGGTATCTCGAAAAGATGATCATGCGCGCCCGCCACGTGGAGGTGCAGATCCTCGGCGACAGCCACGGCCATATCTATCACCTGTGGGAGCGGGATTGTTCCGTCCAACGCCGCAACCAGAAGGTCGTGGAACGCGCCCCTGCCCCGTACCTCAGCGGCACCCAGCGTGAACAGCTGTGCAATCTGGGCAAGAAAATCTGCCAGCATGTGAACTACGAATGCGCAGGTACGGTCGAATTCCTGATGGATATGGACAGTGGCGAATTTTACTTCATCGAGGTGAACCCTCGCGTGCAGGTCGAACACACCGTGACCGAAGAGGTGACCGGCATCGACATCGTGCGCGCACAAATCCTGATCGCGGAAGGCAAATCACTCGTCGAGGCGACCGGTTGTGCCAGCCAGTATGATGTGAAACTTGACGGTCACGCCCTGCAATGCCGTGTGACGACCGAGGACCCCCAGAACAACTTTATCCCCGATTACGGGCGTATCCAGATGTACCGGTCTGCCACGGGTCCGGGCATCCGTCTGGACGGGGGCACTGCCTATTCCGGTGCCGTAATCACGCGCTATTATGACAGCCTGCTGACCAAAGTGACCGCCCGCGCGCCCACGCCTGAGATGGCGATTGCGCGGATGGACCGTGCCTTGCGTGAATTCCGTATTCGCGGCGTGTCGACCAATATCGCTTTCGTGGAAAACCTGCTCAAGCATCCGACATTCCTGAACAATGAATACCATACCAAATTCATTGACGAGACACCGGACCTTTTCAAATTTTCCAAGCGCCGTGACCGTGCCACGAAAATCCTGACCTATATCGCGGATATCACCGTGAACGGGCACCCCGAAACCACAGGCCGCCCGCGTCCTGCCGCGGATGTGAAACCACCGCGCCCGCCGGTCAAGCCGACCACCGACGTCACCCCCGGCACCCGCAATATCCTTGACGAATTCGGACCAGAGGCGGTCGCCGATTGGATGCGTGAGCAAAAACAGCTTTTGATCACTGACACCACGATGCGTGACGGGCACCAGTCTTTGCTGGCCACGCGCATGCGCTCGATTGATATGATCAACGCAGCGCCCGCCTATGCCGCCAAAATGCATCAGCTTTTCAGCGTCGAATGCTGGGGCGGTGCGACCTTTGATGTGGCGTATCGTTTCTTGCAGGAATGTCCTTGGCAGCGCCTGCGCGATATCCGCGCGGTGATGCCCAATATCATGACACAGATGTTGCTGCGCGCCTCGAACGGCGTGGGCTACACCAACTACCCTGACAATGTGGTGCAAAGTTTTGTGGCGCAGGCGGCAAGTTCCGGCGTGGATGTGTTCCGCGTCTTCGACAGCCTGAACTGGGTTGAAAACATGCGTGTCGCCATGGACGCGGTGATCAAGGCCAACAAAGTCTGTGAAGGCACGATCTGCTACACGGGCGACCTGCTGGACCCGAACCGCTCCAAATACGATCTGAAATATTATGTCGGCATGGCCAAAGAGCTGGAGGCCGCAGGCGCGCATGTGCTGGGTCTGAAGGATATGGCGGGTTTGATGAAACCTGCGGCGGCAACAGCGCTGGTGAAGGCACTGAAAGAAGAGACTAACCTGCCGATCCATTTCCACACGCATGACACTTCGGGTGCAGCTATTGCAACCGTGCTTGCGGCCACTGCCGCGGGCGTGGATTGTGTGGATGCGGCGATGGACGCGCTGTCGGGCAATACTTCACAACCCACCCTGGGCTCGATTGTCGAGGCGCTGCGCGGTGACGCCCGCGACACAGGCCTTGATATCGCGGCGATCCGCGAGATCAGCAACTACTTCGAACAGGTCCGCGCCCATTACACGGCGTTTGAAAGCGGACTACAGGCCCCGGCATCCGAGGTTTACCTGCACGAAATGCCCGGCGGTCAGTTCACCAACCTCAAAGCGCAGGCGCGGTCCTTGGGGCTTGAGGAACGCTGGCACGAGGTCGCACAGACCTATGCCGATGTGAACGCGATGTTTGGTGATATCGTGAAGGTTACGCCCTCGTCCAAAGTTGTGGGCGACATGGCATTGATGATGGTCAGCCAGAACCTGACGCGCGCACAGGTTGAAGACCCTGATGTTGACGTGGTTTTCCCCGACAGCGTCGTCGACATGATGCACGGCGATCTGGGGCAACCACCGGGTGGGTGGCCTGCGGCAATCCAGAAGAAAATCCTGAAAGGCGAAAAACCGATTACGGACCGTCCGGGCAAGCACCTTGCCCCTGTCGATCTGGAAGCCGCGCGCGCCGACTTGTCATCCCAGCTTGAAGGCAAAGCGGTGGATGACGAGGACCTGAACGGCTATCTAATGTACCCCAAGGTGTTCCTTGATTACATGGGCCGCCACCGGACCTATGGCCCCGTGCGCACTCTGCCGACCAAAACCTTCTTTTACGGGATGGAACCCGGCGAGGAGATCACAGCCGAGATCGACCCCGGCAAAACCCTCGAAATCCGCCTGCAAGCCGTCGCCGATATGAACGAGGACGGGGAGGTCAAAGTGTTCTTTGAACTGAACGGGCAACCGCGCACCATCCGTGTCATGAACCGGCTTGCGGCATCAGAGAAAGTGTCGCGCCCCAAGGCCGAAAACGGCAACCCCAACCATATCGGCGCACCGATGCCGGGAGTTGTGGCAACTGTCGCGGCGGTCGTCGGCAAGAAAGTGAAACAGGGTGACCTGCTCTTGACCATTGAGGCGATGAAGATGGAAACGGGGATCCATGCCGAGCGCGATGCCGTTGTCAAAGCCGTGCATGTGCAGGCGGGCAGCCAGATTGATGCCAAAGACCTGTTGGTGGAGTTCGAGTAGTCGAAAAGGCATAGAGGTCGGTTCCAGACAAAGGTAAGCATGGTGCATAAAATCCTGTTCGTCACCGACCCGCACATTTGTGCGCCCGGACAGCGGATTATTGGCCTCGACCCGTCGCTTCGCCTTGCTGCCGTGCTTGATGCGGCGATACTTGCGCATCCTGATGCCGCAGCTTTGGTGCTTTTGGGTGACCTGACCCATCATGGACTGGCCGCGGAATACGAGGAATTGGACCGTATTCTGGGCGCGGTCTCTGTCCCGATCATTCCCATGATCGGCAATCATGACAGACGCGACGCGTTTCTGGCCCGTTTCCCCGATGCGCCACAAACGCCGCAGGGCCATATCCAAACGTGGCGCGATATCGGTGATCACCGGATTATCACAATGGATTCGCTTGATGGCCCGCCTTATCATCATGGCCAGCACGCGGGTTTGCTCTGTCCTGATCGTCTTGCATTTCTGGAAGACGCCCTCGCCACCCGCGCAGGCCGGCACGCGATCGTCTGCATTCATCACCCGCCGTTTGACACAGGTGTCATCGGGATGGACCGGATCAAACTGCGCAACGGATCCGATGTTATTGATCTGCTGGCAAGGCATGCCAACCTGCATCTGGTCTGCGGGCATTTGCACCAGACGGTTTCGGGCAACACCCGCGGCGTGCCATGGACCGTTTTCAAAAGCCCCTGCCACCAAGGGGTGGTGGAGCTGGTCAAACAGAGTTCAAGCCTTTCGACCGATGAGCCGGGTGCCTATGGATTGGGGCTGTTGAGCGCGAATGGGCTGATTATCCACAGCATCGACGTCGGTACCGGCGCGCGCGTGGTCGACGGGTATGCCGCCGCCACATAGCCGCTGTCGCGCGGATACCGAAAAAACATCAATCGGTGCGATTTTGGTCTTGCGGAACCGCGCAACTCTTTATAGATCACGGCTCACGAAACGGATGCGGGCGTAGCTCAGGGGTAGAGCATAACCTTGCCAAGGTTAGGGTCGTGAGTTCGAATCTCATCGCCCGCTCCATTTCGAAACGCCAAAGGGCCGCAGCACTTGCTACGGCCCTTTGGCGTTTCGTGGGGCGCAGACCAGTCAGACCACCTAGCTTGCCTGGGCAGCAACGGGCGGTGGCGCTTGCAGAAAATGTGGCAGTGCTGTTTTGCGAAAGAGCGCCGCAACCTCAGCCGGCACAGGATCATTTGTGTGCTGGAACACCACGCTTTCGGCAGCAGCCACCATCTCCGACAAGGCCGGTGCCGCAATCGCAACATCGGCATAATCTGGCTCTTCGTTGTCCCAATCATCTGCCACTTCGGTCAACTGTGCATGCAACAAAAGCAAAGGTTCAAGCTGCGGTGTTTCGAACACTTCCGGCACCTCGGTAACAGCCGCGTCCTCAACAAAGACCGGCAAGTGTATCGGCGCACTTACCGCAGACAGCGCCAGCTTTCCCAAGACCCGCGCCGTCGTATCATGCCCGACCAGCCCATAAAGGCTTGGGATCAGCTCGAACAGGTCATCGGTTTGTTCTGCTGTCCGGTCTGTCACAAGAATCGCGCTGAGATGAGGGTTTCTCCGCTCAGCGGACAGGGCGATCGCGTGGGTCAGCTGCCCCTCGATGCGCTCATCCATAACCAGCAGATCAATGGTATCCAACCGGATCAGCGCATGGGCAAGCGCCTGCGTATCAACCGACAGGATCTGGAAACCCTTGTCGATCAGCGCGTGGGCGGTGGAAAGGGATGCGGCGGCATCGTTGCGTAATATGAGGGCTTTCATCGGATTCTCCTGATCAGTGACTTTCCGCATGACCATACGAATCGAACCCTTAAATATTGTTGAAAATGCTACAGCATAATGCGTCAGGCTTGGCCCCTGCCCCAGTTCCGCCTATAGAGCAGGGGAAACACCAAAGGACGCGACACCATGCGGACAGCTACTATCACCCGCCAAACGGCAGAAACCGATATTTCGGTAACGATCAACCTTGATGGCACAGGCGTTTATGACAACCAGACCGGCGTGGGCTTTTTCGACCACATGCTGGACCAGCTGTCGCGCCATGCGCTGATCGACATGACGATCCGCGCCAAAGGTGATCTGCACATCGACGATCACCACACGGTCGAGGATGTCGGCATTGCTTTGGGTCAGGCCCTCACACAAGCACTGGGCGATAAACGCGGCATCCGCCGCTACGGCAGCTGCCACCTCGCGATGGATGACGCACAAGTCCGCTGTGCGCTTGATCTGTCGGCGCGCCCGTACCTGATTTGCAACCTCGATCTGCCGTTCGGCAAAATCGGCACGTTCGATACCGAACTGGTGCGCGAGTTCTTTCAGGCGCTCAGCACGCATGGCGGCATCACGCTGCACATCGACAAACTGCACGGTTTCAACGCCCACCACATCGCCGAGGCTGCGTTCAAAGCGGTCGCGCGCGCGCTGCGTGAAGCTGTCGAAACCGATCCGCGCAAAGCAGACGCCATTCCATCGACCAAGGGCAGCCTATGACAACTGCTCTGGTTGATTACGACAGCGGCAACCTGCACTCTGCGCAAAAGGCGTTCGAGCGTATGGCGGCTGAGGTCGGGTCGGGTTCCATCGTTGTGACCTCTGATCCGGATGTTGTCGCCAGGGCGGACCGGATCGTGCTGCCCGGGGATGGCGCATTCCCGCACTGCCGCTCCGAACTCTTCGCGCGCAGCGGTCTGGCCGAGGCAATCGTCGAGGCCGTGACAACCCGTGCGCGGCCTTTCTTTGGTATCTGCGTGGGGATGCAGATGATGGCGACCACCGGCCATGAATATGAAGAAACACCCGGTTTCGGTTGGGTCGCGGGTGATATCCGCAAGATCACGCCTGCTGATCCCAAACTGAAGGTCCCGCATATGGGCTGGAACGATCTGGTGATCGACCATCCGCATCCGGTGCTGGAAGGCATTGCGACTGGGGACCATGCCTATTTCGTTCATTCCTTTGCGATGGATGTAACCCACCCGTCCGAGCGTCTGGCCCATGTGGACTATGGCGGTGACGTCACTGCGATCATCGGGCGTGACACCATGATCGGGACGCAGTTCCACCCCGAAAAAAGCCAGGATGCAGGATTGCGCATGATCGGCAACTTCCTGCGTTGGAAACCCTGACGGCTATGGATCTAACCCGCATTGTCGCCGACATCGGTGCGGAAATGGCCGCTGCCCCTGACCGTGGCGCGGTGGCGGATTATATCCCCGAACTTGGCGCGGTTGATCCCGCGCATTTCGGCATGGCGATTGTGACAGCGGACGGACAAGAGGTGCACACGGGCGATGCGTCGATGCCCTTCTCGATCCAGAGCATTTCCAAGGTCTTCACACTGGCGCTGGCCTTGGGCCGCTTGGGCGACCAGCTTTGGGCGCGTGTGGGGCGTGAACCCTCTGGCCTTGCGTTCAATTCGATCCTGCAACTGGAATCCGAACATGGCATTCCACGCAACCCCTTCATCAACGCAGGCGCTTTGGTCACAACCGATGCCATTCTTGCCGGCCACGCCCCGCGCGAAGCCTTGGGGGAAATCCTGCGTTTTATCCGTGCGGCAGCAAGCGACGATGATATCCACATCAACCCAGCGGTCGCGCAGTCCGAGCAAGACACAGGCGACCGCAATCTGGCGCTGGCACATTTCATGCGGGCCCATGGGAACATGAAAAATCCCCCTGCCCTGACCTGCGGCACATATTTCCATCAATGCGCCATCGAGATGACCTGTCTGCAACTGGCCCGCGCGGGGCGTTTCCTGATGGGTGGCACGGGCGCGCCAAACCTTGTCAGCCCCGATCGCGTCCGCCGCCTGAATGCGCTGATGATGACCTGCGGGCACTATAACGGATCTGGCGAATTTGCCTTCCGCGTGGGGCTTCCGGGCAAAAGCGGTGTCGGCGGTGGTATTCTGGCCATCGTACCGGGATGCGCGTCTATCGCGGTATGGTCCCCCGGTCTGGACCAGAACGGCAATTCGCAACTGGGGACTTTGGCGGTGGAACGGCTGGTGCATGCCACCGGATGGTCGGTTTTCAGCTGATGCTTCGAAATTACCTTGCAGAGGCAGCGCGGCCATTGGCAAACAGGGCCTAAGAACAAACGCTGACAGAGGTGAAACGATGCAGAAACTGACACGCCGCGCGATAAGTGCCGGTGCAATTGCCTTGCTTGCCGGTTGCGGGAGAAGCGCCCGCCAATCTGAAACACCGAGCCGCCGGAATATCCCGCTCTATCCCAATGAGACGCCTGAACTGCGCCGTCTGATCAACAAATACGCTGATGTGCATGGGATTCCTGTCACGCTCCTGCACCGTGTGATCGTCCGCGAAAGCACACACAATCCTGCCGCACGCAACGGGCCCTATTACGGGCTGATGCAAATCCACCCGCAAACAGCGCGCTCCATGGGCTATCGCGGCGCACCCGAAGGGCTGTTGGACGCCGAAACCAACCT
Organism: Yoonia sp. R78084; assembly: GCF_044595625.1. Lineage (NCBI taxonomy): Bacteria > Pseudomonadati > Pseudomonadota > Alphaproteobacteria > Rhodobacterales > Paracoccaceae > Yoonia > Yoonia sp. R78084. Next base: position 881,323 of record NZ_CP138993.1, on the reverse strand, counting down.
GATCTACGCGGGGCGCTACCTGCGCGGGGCATGGCTGGTGTCGGACGGGGACGAGGCGACTGCCGTCAGCTGGTACGCGCGGGGCTATTACTATGAGGCCAAGCGGCGCGGATTGCTGGAAGAGACAGGGTTACGATGAAGGATGAATTGAACTGGGCAAATGACCGCTAAGCGGACAAAGCGCCATTTCGCTGTGGCTGCGCGGAGAGCAGCTTTGAAACCTGCCATGCAACAGACAATTAGCTCTTAATCCGAGTTTGAATTGAACACCGCGGAACAGTATTGTACGAGACACCACGAAAACACATCCAGCACGTCGGAAAGTCGCTTGCATGTTCAGAGTAATAATTGGACCTTTGGCAGCCGTTCTCGCCTTCGCGGCCACGCCCATTTCCGCGCAGGGCGGCCCGTTGCCCCTGCCGATAGAAGCGCTGCTGACACTTGGCGAACGTCCAGATCTGGATGGCGCCGAGTTCAGCCAGTCTCTAGGCAGCATTCTGTCCTCTACCGCTACGGATCGAGTTTTGCCCGAAATGCCGTTTCATGACCCATATCTTTGGTACTTCCAACACACGCTTGATGTGCAAAGCTCTGACCCAACCAGAATTGTGGAGTGCTCGCGCCACGGGCTCGCAACACGCGCATGGTTTGCGGAAAATCGGAAAAGCGGCTTCAAGAGTGTTCTCTTAGAGGCGGCAATTCCATCCTTGCCGAACGACCAGCATATGTGGCCCGAAGGTGCTATCGCACAGCTTAACTGTGCGTTCTTTTTCGGAGAGGTCGACACGGCCTTTTCAGGACTGACTGAAGCAGACGCGCGAGCGGTACTGTCAGAGTTTCAGACAGTCTCGGAGCCGATGGAGCCCGAGTTGCAGACGCTCATTTATGGATCCGACGGCTACAAAGTTAGCGGGAGTGGTGGAAAATCCAGCTCAAGTATGCAAGTCGCCTACGCTGCACTGATCCGAATTGGAAACGGCCAGGTGTTTTCATTCACCAATTTTCTGATCAACCCTGGGTCCTAGCCGTGTCTCGCCTTAGCGTCTTGTGATTTTGAAAATTGACGGCGTGAAGCGGATGTTCGTGCTCGGCTCAGCATCCGTTAAAATGGGCTCTAAGCTGACATTTATTCACCAAAAAAACCCCCGCGTTGCGGGGGTTTTCGAGCCTCGTGGTGGTCCGGCCTTAGCCTAAGCGCTGCCAGTTCTGGCTGGAGCACAACAGGCCGCCCGCCACGCAACCACGTAGGCGCAGGCTGTTGCCGTTCACATCCATTTTCCCGATGTAGATCTTGTTATTGGATGGACGCCAGACCGATCCTTCGTAGGCCCCGCCACCCTGTGGGACCATGTCGATCACCAGCGTCTTGCCGATGTTCTCGGACTGATACTCCCCATCAGCGTTGAACGTCCGGCTGATCACGCCACAGACAGCGGCACCGCATGGGGCGATTGTGATATGCGCATATGCGCCGTCATCTACCTCGGTCTGCCACACGCCAAGGGCCGCGTCTTGGGCGGATGCAGTGGCCGCAAAGGCAAACAGTGAAGCTGCCAAAATCAAAAATTTCTTCATACTCAATTCCTCCCTGAGTTCTGATGCCGATCATGAGAGCGAAATGCCTTTGCGATCAAGAAGGACGTTGGGTCAAAGCCCGCGTTGCAATCCCGCGCTGCCCATGCATAAACGCGCACAAACGCGAAAGGTGTCCTGACGATGATCCTCTATCCTGCCATTGACCTCAAAGACGGAAACGCAGTGCGGCTTGTGCATGGCGACATGGATCAGACGACAGTCTTTAACGAGGACCCCGCAGCACAGGCGATGGCATTCGTGGCCGCAGGCTGTGCGTGGTTGCATCTGGTCGATCTTAACGGCGCTTTTGCGGGTGAACCCGTGAACGCGGCACCCGTCGAGGCCATTCTGAAAGCCTGCCCTGTGCCCGCACAACTGGGTGGCGGCATCCGCGACATGGCCACGATTGAACGCTGGCTCGACAAAGGGTTGGCGCGCGTGATTCTGGGAACCGTCGCCGTGGAAAACCCCGATCTGGTCCGCGAAGCGGCACGCGCCTTCCCCGGCCAGGTGGCGGTCGGTCTTGATGCGCGCAACGGGCGCGTTGCCACACGCGGATGGGCGGAAGAAACCGACGTGATGGTCACCGACCTTGCCAAATCATTCGAGGACGCAGGGATTGCCGCGATCATCTACACTGACATTCTGCGCGATGGCGCCATGAAAGGCCCCAACATTGATGCGACCGCTGACCTCGCACGCGCCGTCAATATCCCCGTTATCGCCTCAGGTGGCGTCTCGTCGATGGAAGACCTGACGGCCCTGAAAGCAACCGGCGTGATTTCGGGCGCGATATCGGGCCGTGCGCTTTATGACGGGGCGATTGATCTCAAAGCGGCTCTGGCAGCACTTCGCTAGCTCCTTTTCTTTGAAAAAACCCCGAACAGCACGCTTGCGGCACGCCCTGCCCGCGCTTAGACAGAACCCATGCTGAAAACCCGTATCATCCCCTGTCTGGACGTCGCCGAAGGCCGTGTCGTCAAAGGCGTGAACTTTGTTGACCTGATCGACGCAGGCGATCCGGTCGACGCCGCGATTGCCTATAATGCGGCGGGTGCGGATGAGCTTTGCTTCCTCGATATCATGGCCACGCAGGAAAACCGCGGCACGATGTTTGATCTTGCCACCCGCACCGCCGAGCAGTGCTTTATGCCGCTGACCATCGGGGGCGGTGTGCGCACGCACCATGACGTGCGTGATCTGCTGCTGGCAGGAGCCGATAAGGTCAGCTTTAACTCTGCCGCTGTCGCCAACCCCGATGTCGTGGCCGAGGCCGCCATGCGGTTCGGGTCGCAATGCATCGTCGTGGCGATTGACGCCAAGACAGTCGCCCCCGGCAAATGGGAGATTTTCACCCATGGCGGACGACGTGCAACGGGCATTGATGCGGTGGAATTCGCCAAAACTGTTGTGGAAAAAGGCGCGGGTGAAATCCTGCTCACATCCATGGACCGCGACGGCACCAAAGCAGGGTTCAACCTGCCCCTGACCCGCGCAATATCCGACGCGGTCGATGTGCCTGTGATCGCATCCGGCGGCGTGGGCACACTGGATCACCTTGTCGAAGGCGTGACCGAAGGTGGCGCCTCTGCCGTCCTTGCCGCGTCAATCTTCCACTTTGGCACCTACACGATCGGCGAAGCCAAGGCCCATATGGCCGCCGCTGGCATCCCTGTGAGGCTGACATGACCCTGAACGACCTGTCCGAGATCATCGCCGCACGCAAATCCGCTGATCCTGACAGCAGCTGGACCGCGAAACTCCTGTCCCAAGGACCGGAAAAATGCGCAGAAAAATTCGGTGAAGAGGCGATTGAGGCCATTATCGAGGCGGTGAAGGGCGACAAGGCGCGCCTGACATCCGAGGCGGCGGATGTGCTTTATCACCTGCTCGTTATGCTGGCCGCCTGTGATGTGGCACTGGAAGATGTGATTGCGGAATTGGCTGCGCGCCAAGGCACGTCCGGTATCGCCGAGAAAGCCGCGCGCGGCTAACTGCGCACGACCCACAAAACGACTACCTTCCGCGAGAGACCCATTCGAGGATCTTTGACGAAATCCGTTCGTCCTCGGCCTGCTGTCGTGCCTGCTCGGCCTCTTGTTCCGCCAGTGCTGCCAGACGCGCCTCTTCTGCCAGGCGTGCCTCTCGGGCCTGACGCGCCGCTTCAATCGCTGCAGCGCGTTCAGCCTCAAGCCGCTTTTGTTCTTCCGCCTCCAAGGTTTCGCGATTGAACTCTTCAATCCACTCGGGCTTGAAACCATCGCGCCTTGGCGTCACCTCTTTGCGTGGGGCGGGTGTTTCGACGCGCTTCTGGGCATCTTCGCTCAAGACATGCTTGTTGGTTTCCTCGATAAGCTCGCTCAAGGTTTTTGTCAGGGTCTTGTTTTCCGGTATCTTGACCGTTTTGACCTTCTTGGTTTCCTGCTCGATCAGGTCCAACCATTCCTTCGCAGACTGGATGCGCTCTTTGGGCGACACGCGCATTGCCTGGTCGATTGCTTGCAAAAATGCGGTTTCATATTGGGGAAAGCGCCCTGTGATGGGCTCATAAGGATCAGCTTCACCGCCCGCCATCGCTGACACGCGGGTTTGACTGTTGGGCGGTGCCTCACCCGAAATCAGGTGGTACATGGTGGCGGCCAGTGCATAAAGGTCACTGCAAGGACCCTGCACACCGCCTGCAACGTAGAATTCATGCGGTGAATAGCCGTCTTTGACAACGAGCATCGTCGACACGGCACTGGTCTTCTGGCTCGCATCCTCACGGGCTGCACCAAAGTCGATCAATGCAGGTGTGCCCCATTTATCCAATAGGATGTTGTCGGGTGAAATATCACGGTGCAGCAGGTCATTATTGTGGACCAGATCAATGGCATCCAGCACCTTCACCAGAATATCGCGCACCTGATCAGGGCTCAGCGCGTCATTGTCATCCTCGATCACATCAAGCAGATCGCGCCCTTCGAACAGATCCAGCACCATATAGGCGGTGCCATTTTCCTCGAACGCCTGATGGACGCTGACGATATTGGGGTGGCGCAACTTGGCAATACTGCGCGCCTCGCGCATGAACATCTCGACGATCTTGCGGTATTGCGCATCATGGGCGGGTGCGTTGACGGTCACGCGGTTACCGAAACGCATACAGACTGACTCAGGAAAACATTCTTTGATGACGACAGGGCGTTCCAGAAACGTGTCCATGGCCAGATAGGTGATCCCGAATCCACCCGCGCCGATCTGACGGTCGATCTTGAACTTGCCATCCAGCAGTTCCAAACCGGTTGGCAGGCCCTGACCCTGACTTTCGTAGGTCTGCGATGCGTCAATGATGCGTGTTTCTTGCATTGATTATCCATAGTCGTGAAGCACAACGGAAAAACAAAGACTGATACTGGAACTAACCTATAGGTGTGACGGCGGGCCCATGAGTCAACGACGAAACATTTGCAATTTAATGCGTATAGAATCGGCTTACCGCACCATCTCGTTAAGCCTGTCCGGCAATTGTGCCATTCTTGTGGCACGTTAGGACTTTTTTAATAAAATCGTTCGTTTACAACTGCAACTTTGACGAGATTATGCCCGTGGCAAAACCCGCCATGCGCAATTCCGAGAACAGTCTCTGGTATTCGATCTTCGGACAACGGTCCTCGATAACATCGACACCGCGGGCTTGCGCCTCTGCTGCGGCCCGCGGATGTGTCACACCAATTTGCATCCAGATTGTTTGTAGGTCGGGCCAACGTGCAAGTGATGCAGTGACGATTGGCGGGACCTGTTCCGAACGGCGAAAGATATCGACCATATCGACCTCATCGGGAATGTCGGACAGGTCGCCATAGACCTTTTCCCCCAAGAGCGTCTGACCTGCCAAACCGGGATTCACAGGGATGATCCGGTAGCCTTTCAGGCTCAGATAGCGGGCGACATAAAAGCTGGGGCGGACTTCATTTGCCGACACGCCAACGATCGCAATCGTTTTCGTGCGCTTCAGAATCGTACGGAGGTGCTCATCAGAATAGCTCATGGCGCAACTTACACCGGACAATCCAAAGAAAAAAGCGCCCGGCAAAACCGGGCGCAAGTCGTGGAACGAGGGACAGTGAGACAAAGCGCGCGTGTTCCGGAGACGCGCTTTCAATTCTTATCTTTGCACGGGAGGTGCACAAACGAAGGGGTACTCAGTCAAATGTGATGCGGCGTGTGCAATGCGCGATGACGGGTCAGTCGAAAATCTCGTCAACCACATCTTCGACAACATCCCATATTTGCGACATCACGCGGCGGCCAAAGCCCTTGGATTTCTTGCGCTTTACGGGCCGCTCATACCGGTATTCGGGATATTTCTCGACCCGTTTGCGCGGCGTTGGACGGGCGGGTGCGGCCGTTGGCGCAGTTTGCTTTGGCAGCATCTTGAGCGCCCGCAGGGGCGCGCCACAGTTGCTGCATGTCAGCTCATGCCGGTCGTGGCCGCGCAGGACAAGGGCCGCTTTGGTGCCGCAATAACAACATGTCGCAATCTTTGTGGCACCCATCAATCCGGTCCTGTCCTTCAGCCTTTGACAGCATATAGGGCAACTGCCGCAGCATTTGAGACGTTGAGCGAACCAAATCCGGCTGCTGCGTCGATTTTCACCAGTTCGTCGCAGGTTTCGCGCGTTTTTTCACGCAATCCCGGCCCTTCTGCGCCCATCACAAGCGCCACAGGACGGTCGCGCTTGCCTTCGACCGCTGCCTCAATAGTGGTTTCGGCCTCACCATCAAGGCCCAGCACAAGATAGCCCATGCCCTTCAGCGCCTCCATGGCATCCGCCAGATTGCGCACCCGCAAATAGGGTTGCCGTTCCAGAGCACCACTGGCCGTTTTCGCCAAAGCGCCTGTCTCGGGGGCGGAATGACGCTGGACCGCGACAACAGCGCGCGCGCCGAATACCTCGGCAGAGCGCAGGATCGCACCCACATTGTGGGGATCGGTCACGCGGTCAAGCAGCACAATGCGTGGCGGCATGGGGCCATCGCCAAGCGCCACATCTTGCAGGCTGCCCCAATCGAGCGGTTTGACTTCCAGTGCCGCCCCCTGATGCACCGACTGCGGATCAAGCGGCGCTGCGAATTTGCGCGGATCGGAGATCTCAGGTTCCATCCCGCTTTGCGCCACGGCATCGCCGAGGCGTTCCAGCGCATTGCGCGTCACCACCAGCCGCAGCTTGGTACGGGCAGGATTTTCCAGCGCGTCACGCACCGCATGCAGACCAAACAGCCAAACGGTTTCCTGCGCGGCAATCCTTTTGCCCTGCTCTTTTGCAATCACCCACTTTGGCTTTTTCATCTGCTTTCCTATCGCGCATGTTCGCCCCCGCGATACCCCACTCGGGCGTGGCTGTGAAGAGGATCACATTTAACCCCACTTTTGCGGTTGACGCACCCTAGGGGCGCGGGTAATCAGCGCTTGGTTGGGCGACAGGCCGCAAGGTGTGGCAGGGGACTGTAACTCCCTCGAGGCGACTCACGCCTGGTTCGATTCCAGGGTCGCCCACCATTCTTCAGACAATGTGAGTCAGCCACGACGCAGTGCAGGTGCCTTACCGGCAGACCCGGCGCGCCTTGTACGGGCGGCTAGCTGCGACGCACACATCATCGCCAACCGGTCGCGCGGGGGCAGTTGACCCTCGACGTGGACTTGCTGTTCCGCGATGATGAGATGACAGTCAAAGGGCGGGTCGTTTTCGATACCCTTGACATGATCGCACGTCCCTCGGAAAGCCGGACCAAATGCAACAGACCACCACCGACCGATTGAAGACAGCCCTGTTGCTGTTGTCCGTCGCAGGCCTGTTGGCGGGTCTTGCGCTCTACTTCACTGGCCGCACTGATACCGCCAGCTTCCTGTGGTTTCTAGGCGTTCTGCCTGTACTCGTGGCGCTTGTGGTCGAGATCATCCGCAGCCTCTGGCAAGGCGAAGTCGGATTGGACATCGTCGCTGCGCTCTCAATGACCGCCGCACTTGTCTTTGGTGAAACACTGGCCGCAGCCGTGGTGGCGGTCATGTATTCCGGCGGCACGTTTCTGGAAAGCTTCGCCGAAGGTCGCGCGCGCCGTGAAATGCATGACCTGTTGTCACGCGTGCCCCGCACGGCAACCCGACACAAGAATGGTGGTTTGGAAGACATCCCGCTGGAGGACATTCAACCGGATGACCTCTTGCTGATCCGGCAGGGCGACGTTGTTCCCGTCGATGGCACGGTCGCCTCGGAGGGCGCTTTCGTTGACACGTCAGCACTTACAGGTGAATCGCTGCCCGTGCGTCTGCTCCGCGGCGCAGAGGCCTTGAGCGGCGCGACAAATGCGGGCGAACCCTTTGACCTGACAGCGACGCGGTTGGCCGAGGACAGCACCTATGCCGGAATCGTGCGTCTGGTCGAAGAGGCCCAACGCTCCAAGGCGCCCATGGCACGCCTCGCGGATCGGTGGTCCCTCGGATTTCTTGCCGTCACAGTTTCGATTGCTTTTGCCGCATGGTGGTTCACCGGCGACCCGATCAGAGCCGTCGCTGTGCTTGTAGTCGCAACACCCTGCCCTTTGATCCTTGCCGTGCCCGTCGCACTGGTGGCCGGTCTGTCGCGCGCCGCGCATTTCGGCATTTTGATCAAAGGTGCCGGACCGCTTGAGACGATGGCCCGGATCGGGACGCTGATCCTCGACAAGACCGGCACGCTGACAGACGGGCGACCGCAGATTGTGTCCATTGACAGCCGCGACGGCAGTGATGGCGATGAAATCCTGCGCCTTGCCGCGGCACTTGATCAGGTGTCGAAGCACCCGGTCGCCCAAGCCGTCGTCGCGGCGGCGAAAGCACGCGATCTTGCGTTACCGATACCGTCAGCGGTTACCGAGATCCCCGGAGAGGGGGTGATTGGCCAAGTCGAGGGAAACAGCGTGATCGTGGGCGGAGCCGATTTTGTCGCCCAACGTATCGGGCATCCGGAGGACGATCACCCCGCTGGCGCAGCAGGTTCCGTTCTTGTTGCCATTGCGGTTGACGGCAAAATGGCCGGATATCTCGTGATGGCCGATCCCTTGCGTGACGGGACAGACGCCATGCTTGCACGACTGCGCCGCGAAGGGATCACACGCCTACTTCTGGCTACTGGCGACAGGGCGGCGGTCGCAGAGCGGATCACCAAGGGTCTCGGGTTCGACAGTGTCCAGGCGGGGCTGACACCCGATATGAAGGTAGACCTGGTGCTGGAAGAGCGCAAAAGCAGCCCGGTGATGATGGTTGGAGACGGCGTGAATGATGCGCCGGCCCTTGCCGCCGCAGATGTAGGCGTCGCCATGGGCGCGCGGGGTGCTGCCGCATCGGCCGAGGCGGCAGATGTTGTTTTGCTGGTGGACAGGGTTGACCGTCTGGGTCAGGGGATCGAGATCGCGCGCCGTGCCCGCCGTATCGCGATTGAAAGTGTGGTCGCAGGTATCGGCCTGTCGGTTGCAGGCATGATTGCCGCAGCCTTCGGTTATCTGACGCCGGTTCAAGGGGCGCTGTTGCAAGAAGCGATCGACGTGGCTGTCATTCTGAACGCGCTGCGTGCGCTTTGGATTGAACCGGCTGGCACAGCGGAAAACCGGAACACGTTCGGAGCTGACAGCGAAGCACCGGTATAGGCTGGACGAAAACAGCGAATTCATCCAATGTTACAGGGAAATCTTAAAGTAGTGCAGCCGGCCGTCTCCACGCAGGAGATAAAGCCCTGCGTCGTCAGTTCAGGTCCGGTTCCTTAATGATCCCCAAGATAATCCATCAAACATGGCGCGATCATAACCTGCCGGTCCCGAAAGCATGGCCCGAGAGCTGGCAGCGACATAATCCGGATTGGGAATACCGTCTTTGGACCGACGACGATCTGCTTGCATTCGTTCGGCAATGTTACCCCGAGTTGGAGGCGCTTTATCTGTCGTATCCAAAGCCGGTGCAGCGGGCGGACATGGCCCGCTATCTGATCTTGCACCACCACGGCGGCGTCTACGCTGATATCGACACGGAATGTATGGCCCCGCTTGATATTATCGCAGGCGAAGAGCGGATCATCTTTTCCGCAGAACCGCTTGAGCAGGCATTCCATGCACATCGGCTGGGCATGGATCTGGTACTGTCAAACGCGGTGATGGCAAGCCCCAAGGGACACCCGTTCTGGCCCTATCTCTGCAAGGCGATGATCCGTTGTCAGCATGGCAAGGCGCATATCCTTGAAACAACGGGGCCGCTTTTGCTGACAGGGGCGTATGAGACCTATCGCGACAAGGATACAATCTCGGTCAGTTCCTGCCATCTCTTCAATCCGCTCAATATGGCATTGACCGCCAGCCCCAGCCCCCGTTTCGGGGACTACGCGCATCACACAGTTGCGCACCATTATTGGGGCAGTACCTGGTTCTCTCGGACCAGAAACACACGGCGCATGCGTTTGGAATTGAAATTGCGCAGAGCGATCCACCGGCTCACCCGTGGTCCTGTGCTGACAAGGACAGAAATGGCAAAGCAGATTGATACGGCTGTCCTGCACCGACCGATCAACGCGCAAGAGTTGAATATCTCCATTCTGATCCCTGTCCGCGACGCAGCCCCGTTCCTTGAACGCTGTTTTGAGCTTCTGACACAGCTGACCTACCCCAAAGACCGCCTCAAGATCGTCTTTTGCGAAGGCGATAGCCGCGATGACACGAAGGAAAGGCTTGCTGAACTGGTATCGACCCACAAAAACATGTTTCGCGCCATTGAAGTGACCACACTGGAAGTCAACTCAACCCTCGACCGCGCCAAACGATGGTTGCCTGCCTTGCAGCGCGAACGCCGGTCAAATCTGGCAAAGGTCCGCAATCATCTGATTGATCATGGGATCACGGAGAACGACGATTGGGCACTCTGGATTGATGTTGACGTCTGCGATTACGCGCCCGATATCATCGAACGCCTGCTGTCGGAACACGAGAAAGTCGTGACACCTGACTGTGTGTTGGACTGGGACGGGCCAAGCTATGATAGGAACGCTTTCAACGATGCCGGCGAACGCAAGAACCTGACCTACTACAGGTGGGTCAGGAACGGCATCTACATGCCGCCCGCGCATCACCGCGCGCGCAGGCATCTTCATGTGTTGCGGTCTTTGGAGCGCGTGCCATTGGCATCTGTCGGTGGAACGATGCTCTTGGTCCATGCTGCGGTTCATAAGGCTGGCCTGCGGTTTCCCGAACTGCCCTATGATGACTTGCTTGAAACCGAAGGCTTCGGGCGCATGTGTTGCGATTTTGGAGTACTGCCGATCGGGCTGCCAAATGTGCAAATCCGCCACGTCAGGAATTAGGGGATGCGTGCATAACGCGCGCCTGTTGCACCTCGCCTCTGCGCACGGCTAGAAAGGCAAAAGTCTTACAGGATCAGACCACCTATGGCCAAGCCGCCAAAATCGATAGCCACTTACAACATCCTGATCATCGGGCAAGGCGGACGTCTTGAATATGAGGCGCTGCTTTTCGCAGCCTCGTTGCGCAGCTATGCGCCCAAGTTCACGGGCAAGCTCTATGTTGCCGAACCGCAGCCCGGCCCGCTGTGGGAACGCGACCCGCGCATGTCCGCACCCGTCAAAGCACAGCTTGCCGCCTTGGGTGCACAGGTTGTCCCCTTCGTCTCCCGCCATTTCGGCCAGTCCTATCCTTACGGCAACAAGATCGAAGGATTACAGGTCCTGCCCGCAGGCGAGCCCTTTATCTTCTTCGATACCGACACGCTGATCACCGGTGAATTGGCCGATATCCCTTTCGATTTCACACGCCCTGCCGCATCCATGCAACGCGAGGGCACATGGCCTGTCGAAGAACTGTACTGGCCCGGCTACACCGCGATATGGAAGTCGCTTTATGACCGTTTCGGGCTGGATTTTGAAAGCTCGCTCGACCACGCGCAGCCGGATGAATACTGGGAACGCTATCTCTACTTCAACGCCGGTTGGTTTTTCGGGGCCGATCCCGCAGAGTTCGGTCAGAGGTTTACCGATTATGCGGTCAGCGTGCGCGACAACCCTCCGAATGAACTGGTAATCCAGCCACTTGATCCCTGGCTCGACCAGATCGTCCTGCCCTTGGTTATTCATGGCTTGGGTGGTGGCAGACCGGGGCCGGAACTGGCGGGGCTCGACGGGGGTGTCAGCTACCATTACCGGCTCTTGCCGCTGTTCTATGCAACTGCGACAGATCGACAGGTGGCCGTGCTGGAAGAGGTCACGGCCCCCAACAAGATCAAGAAGCTGCTCAAGCTTTACGAGCCGTTCAAGCGGATGGTCTATCAGGGACGCGGTACAAAAGTGCGAGCTCTTTTCGATCGTGACAACCTGCCACACCACGAAAAAGCGATCCGGAACAAGATCAAGGCGGCAGGATTCTGGATGCGATGACTGCGGCGCTGGTGCGCGCGCATATTAAAGGCGACTGGAAACGCCTGGAATATCGACGGTTCCAAACACGCGCCCTGTCGGTGAGCCTGTAGGTGAGCCGCCCACAGGTTCCTCACTGACACCCAAGGTCAGAATACCTTCAACGGCGGCAATCTCCGGTGGCATCGCAATCCTGACTGTGTCGCCCTGCGGCCAGAGCCCCACAGATGTGGCTGGCTCTCCCTCGCCATGCGCCCAGACTTGCAAAATACGGCCTTCGGGGGCGGCACCAGCCGTGCGGGTCAGAAAGACCTCATTGGTCGATTTATCGACAACGGCCACGACACGGAAATCCCCGGCTTCGGAAACGATCTCTGCCGTATAGAGCGGCCCACCGTCCGCAGGAGGATTGCCAAGACCGGAGGAGAGCAAAAACACCAGCAAAAGCACGCTCAGGGCACTGATCCCCTGCCAGAGCCAAAGCCGCGCCCACCACGGTTTACGTTCTGGCGTCGGGAACAGTTCCGCAAAAAGCGCCTGCTTGACGGCAGGCCGCGGCGCAACCGGTGCCAGTTCTTCAGTCATCGACGCCAAGCGCATTTCCCAATCGGTTACGGCCTGTGCGAAGGCGCGGTCGGTCGCCAACAAACGCTTGGCCTCGGCCAATTCCTCGCCCGTCAACAGCCCCATCGCATACTCTGCGGCCATGACGTCCATCTCGTCGGGTGCTTGCTCTGTGGTCATCGTGCCATACACTCCCGCAGGGCTATCAGGCTCCGGCGCAACCATGTGCGCATCGTGTTGAGCGGCACATTAAACTGCTCGGACAGTTCCTGATAGCTTTGCCCCTGAAGATATGCGCCCGAAATCGCGGCACGGCGGTCCGCGTCCAACTCATCCAGGCACTGTGTAATGCGTTTTGCCTCGGAATGGGCAATTGCCGCCTGTTCTGGCGACATCCCGGGAGCAGGGAGCCGTTCGCTATAATCGGCGACATCGTGATCCACGTGACGCGCCCGCAGGCGGTCAATGGCCGTATTCCGCGCAATCGTGATGAGCCATGTCATCGGCGAATGCCCCGTCACCTGATAGCGACCGGCATTCTTCCAGACTTTGACGTAGGTCTCTTGCATGGCATCCTCGGCTGCTGCGCGTTCAGTCAACACACGCAGACAGACAGCGAATAGTTTCCCCGAGGTGGCATCATAAAGTTCCGAGAACGCCGTTTGATTGCCCAAAGCGGTTTGCGCAATCAGCGCTTCTATTTTGTCGCGGCCATCAGTTTTCATTGTTTATCAATATCAGAAGGCCACGCATGGGTTACAAATGTTCCGAAGAGACTATCGGCAAAACTTTGGGTTGGCCAACGTCTTTCTCAAACCAAAAAACTAGAGCCGCGTGAAACTTTATCCAGTGGTCTCACGTGTTTTCGTCGATCTGCCGGACATAACGTCCCGTGGAATAACGATGGAGAGACATATGAAGACATTTATTTCAGCAATCGCCCTGAGCATCGCCGCAACCGGCGCATTTGCAGCCGCCCATGCCGTGACACCCTCGGTCGAAGCCGCCAACCAGTCCGTCGCCAACGGCATCGTCAGCGCAAGCATGGTTGTCGCAGCCGAGAACGGCTGGATGGTTGTGCACAGAACCGATGCGACGATGGCACCGGGCCCTGTGGTCGGTTACGCGCCGCTGCGCAAAGGTGACAACGTTGATGTCGCAGCAATCCTGACCGAAGAAGTGGCCGCCGGTGACATGCTCATGCTCATGGTCCACTCCGAGGCCGGTGGTACGATGACAGGCGGCTTTGAATACACACTTGGTGCCGTGGAAGACGGCCCGATCCGCGTTGACGGAGACCTTGTGATGGCTGTGATCACCGCCGAGTAAGCGCCAGAAATTCTTTGGCCCAAGGTTCCGAGTTTTGCGTTTCTGATATCGGGTCAGAGAAACGGATCGCCCGCAGCACCGTCCCCGGGTTGCGGGCGATCCCTCTTAGGTCGCGAAGACGCCGTCCATATCGGCGTAGCCTTTGACTTCAATCGGGTTGCCGGACGGATCACGGAAAAACATGGTCCATTGCTCACCCGGCTCACCTTTAAAGCGCACGGAGGGTGCGATGATAAAATCGGTCTGACGCTCTTCAAGGCGCCCGGCCAATGCGGTCCAGTCTTCTAGCGGCAGGACAATCCCGAAATGGGGCATCGGCACCATGTGGTCGCCCACTTTGCCTGTCGGTTCATTGGCAAAGGGCGTGCCCAAGTGCAGGCTGAGCTGATGGCCGAAAAAGTCGAAATCCACCCAGGTATCGGTCGAACGCCCTTCGGTTGCACCCAATGCACCGGAATAGAATTCTCGGGACTCGTCCAAATCCAAAACATGAAAGGCAAAATGGAATGGGTGCGGCATGATCTTGTCCTTTGCGTATGAGGGCCGTTGAGGTGTTCCGGCTTTCCGCCTACACCTAGCGGCAACAATTTTCAAAGGGGAGACCAGAAATGACCGACGGCCCAAGCTATGGCTTTGACACGCTGCAAATTCACGCAGGCGCCCGCCCTGATCCGGCAACAGGCGCGCGCCAAGTGCCGATCTACCAGACCACCGCCTATGTGTTCCGCGATGCAGACCACGCGGCGGCTTTGTTCAACCTCCAAGAGGTGGGTTACATCTATTCCCGCCTGACCAATCCGACAGTTGCCGCCCTGCAAGAACGCATCGCGACACTTGAAGGCGGTGTTGGCGGTGTGTGCTGTTCGTCCGGTCACGCGGCGCAAATCATGGCGCTCTTCCCGCTGATGCAGCCGGGGCGCAACATTGTCGCGTCCAGCCGCCTCTATGGTGGCACCGTCACGCAGTTCAGCCAGACGATCAAACGCTTTGGCTGGTCTGCGAAATTCGTGGACTTTGATGATCATGCCGCAGTCGCGGCCGCCATCGACGACGACACCCGCGCGGTGTTCTGCGAAGCCATCGCCAACCCGGGCGGCCATATCACCGACCTTGATGCGATCTCGGCCATTTCCGATGCGGCAGGCATTCCTTTGATCGTCGATAACACATCCGCCACGCCGTACCTGTGCCGCCCGATTGAACATGGCGCAACACTGGTCGTCCACTCCACCACAAAATACCTGACAGGCAATGGCACCGTCACCGGTGGATGCGTCGTTGACAGCGGAAAATTCGACTGGGCCGCGAATGATAAATTCCCGTCCCTCAGCCAGCCCGAGCCTGCCTATCACGGCCTGAAATTTGCCGAGACATTCGGCCCACTGGCCTTTACGTTCCACGGCATTGCCATCGGTCTGCGCGATCTGGGCATGACAATGAACCCGCAAGCCGCGCATTACACGCTGATGGGGATCGAAACTCTGTCGCTGCGCATGGAACGTCATGTCGAGAACGCGATGAAGATCGCAAAATGGCTCGAGGATGATCCGCGCACAGAATACGTGACTTATGCCGGGCTTGAGAGCTCACCCTATTCCAAACTGGTGCCAAAAATCTGCCCCAAGGGTGCAGGTGCCTTGTTCACCGTCGCCGTAAAGGGCGGCTATGACGCCTGTATCAAGCTCGTCGATAGCCTCGAGATATTTAGCCATGTGGCTAACCTTGGGGATACGCGCAGTCTGATCATCCACTCGGCCTCGACCACGCACCGCCAGTTGACGGCAGAGCAACAAGAGGCCGCAGGTGCTGGCCCGGGCATCGTGCGTTTGTCAATCGGGATCGAGGATGCCGACGATCTGATTGCCGATCTCGATCAGGCCTTGGCAAAAGCCACAGCCTAACACTAAGAAACCCGTCCGTGCCCTTGGCGTGGGCGGGTTTCTGCTTTAGGGTTCCGGCATGGGGGCAAAACGCGTTTTGCCTGTGGGACCAACATGCTAGAGCGTGACAATGATCACCAACTTTGCGCTATCGCTTTCGCTTGACGGAATTGAGCTGCTTCATCGCGTGCCGCGCGGCTGGCGGCCGGTTGGACGCGTCGATGTGGCCAGCAAAACGCTTGAGGAAGATCTGAGCGCGCTGCGTGAAAAGGCCCTGTTGATCGAACCCGACGGCCTCCGGACCAAACTGGTGATTCCGCTCGATCAGATCAAATACCTTGCACTGGATGGGACACGCACCACCGAGGATGACATTCACGCCGCGTTGGATGGCGCCACACCCTATGCGCTGGGTGATCTGGTCATTGATAGTGAAAAAAGTGGCGGACGCACCCATGTTGCCGCTGTCGCACGCGAGACACTCAACGAGGCAGAGGCCTTTGCCGATGCCCATGGTTTTCAGCCAGTAGCCTTTGTCGCAGTACCCGAACCCTTCACCTTTCAAAAAGAAGTCTTCTTTGGCCCGACAGATATGGCCCGAAGCATTGTTGGCCCTGACGCCATCATTGAACGCGATGATCTTCCGGTCATGCCGGTCGGCACGCGGATCAAATCGCGCCTTCTGGTGTTCGATGAGCCCGAAAATGTGGAAGAGGACACGTATAAAGACGACCTCGCCATATTGATGGCATCACAGGATACGCCCGCACCGGTTGCGCCCGAGACCGGGGTCATCGCTGAGGCCGAAAAAGCCCCTACACCGGTCGTGCCAAGACAGGCGATGTGGATTGACCGTATCCCGCCCGAGCATCATGCGCGGACCACTGCGGAAATGCCTGAAACCGCACCCGCCTCTATAGCGGCCAGCGTTGCATTGGCACAACCTGCGCTGTTCGATCTGGTTATCCCCGAGCATCACCGCAAAACGCCCAAGAAGGCAAAGTCACCGCTTGTTGCCGTATTTGGCGGACAAAAAAGTGCAGCCCCTGCCGTGTCGCTCGGTACACCGGCATCACAGGTAGCGGCCCCCGCGATTGCACCGCAAGCGAACCGGCCGACAGCTCCGGACGCAAGTCACCCTAAAAGCGCACCAGAGACGAACAAACGCCCTGCCCTGATTGCCGCTGGTATTGCTGCGGCCGCTTTGGTGTTGGGTGGCGTCATCTGGTCCCAGCAGACGACGACTGAAACAGCCGCCCTTGCGCCAGAGCCTCCAGTTGCAACCGAAGAGGTGGTCATCGCGCAGGCACCATTAGAACAGTCGAACGTTGAGCAAGCGGCACCAGAAGCAGGCCCAGAGATTGCCGAGTTTGCGATCCCGGATCTTACCGCGCCACAGGCGACCGGCAGTGAACTTGCGACAACCGGACCGGAAGCCCCTGCGACACGCAGCACTGCACCAGCAGAACTAGCGGTTGCCGCAGCGGACGCACCCCTGACAACAGTGCAGGCCCCGCCTGCCCCACCGGTCGAGGAAACAGAAACAGCCGAAGCCACAGTCGGGTCCCCCGTCCTGCGCGCTCAGGTACTCAGCCCCGACGAGGCCGAACGCATCTATGACGCAACAGGTGTCTGGCAGCGTGCCCCACGGTTCTTTGACATCCCGTCGGGCGCAATTCCGTTGGCATTTGATCGCCCTGCGGACGTAACCGCACCTGACCGGATCAAACGGCCCGACATGGCGCAGCTTGACGGGTTTGAAACCGATCTCAGTTTTATTGCCCCGGCCAATCCCCCCGCACCCGACGTGACATTTGCGCGTGACGCGGACGGGTTCATTCTGGCAACCGAGGAAGGCACCGTTACGCCGGAAGGTGCCTTGGTCTTTGCGGGGCTGCCTGACCTTGCAATCACGCCACGCCCGGAACTCAGCCAAGCTGATCTGGAGCGCTTTGCGCTTCTCGCGCCGGCCCCTGAAGGTGTGGTGATCATCCCGGGCACGCCGGCTGTCGTGCCACCTTTGCGCCCTGCGGATGCGGCATTGCCCGAACCGGAAGAGGCGCCGGAGGAAACAGACGTTGCCTCTGCCACACCTACACCGGAGGCGCCAACACCCGGCGCTGTTGGCCTTGGAGGGCTTGAGCTCCAGAACACCGGCGCGATTTCACTTGATACAGCCGTCGTGGAAGAACGCGCGCTTGTTGATCTGCGCCCCCGCCTGCGCCCACAGGGGCTTGCGGCAAGGGTCGATCCTGGCACGCCGGATATCACCGATATTCTGGCAGGTATCGCGGCCGAGGATGCGACATTGCGGTTTGACAACAGCACCGCACTGGCCGTTGTGCTGTCAATCCGCCCTGATGCTCGCCCGTCAAACTTTGCCAATGTCGTCGCTGCCGCTGCCCGCACTCAACCACAGCCAGCGGCCCCTGCACCATCAGCCCCCGAAAGTGCCGCGCCTGTCGTTGCTGCCGCGCCGGTCGCACCACAGAATGTCCAGCCCGTGCCGGGCGGTGTTGCACGTGCGGCCACGCAAGAAGACGCGATCCGCCTGCGTGAGATCAATCTGATCGGTGTCTATGGACGCCCCAACGCCCGCCGCGCTCTCGTCCGCCTGAGCAACGGGCGCTACGTGCGCGTCGAGATCGGGAGCGAGCTTGATGGCGGGCAGGTCACCGCCATCGGCGATAGCGCGCTGAATTACGTCAAACGCGGGCGGACCTACGCGATCGAATTGCCCTAGCTAGCTTGCCTTCAGAACACCACGGTCGATCTGGTCGGCTTCGATGCTCTCAAACAGCGCCTTGAAGTTCCCTTCGCCAAAGCCGTCATCGCCCTTGCGCTGGATGAACTCGAAAAAGATCGGGCCGATCACGGTCTTGGAGAAGATCTGCAAAAGGATGCGGGTTTCGCCGCCGTCCACAACACCCTCACCGTCAATCAGGATACCGTGCTTCATCATCCGCTCTTTGGGCTCATCATGGCCCACAACGCGGGTGTAGCTCAGGTCATAATAGGCCACGGGCGGCTTGGGCATGAACTTGATACCCCGCAAGGCAATCTCGTCGGTCGCGTCATAAAGGTCATGCGCGCCTACCGCGATATGCTGGATACCCTCGCCCTTGTACCGCTTGAGGTATTCGACGATCTGCCCCGTTTCCCCGCGGTCTTCGTTGATCGGGATGCGGATCCGCCCGCAGGGAGACGTCAGCGCGCGCGACAAGAGGCCGGTGAACTTGCCCTCGATATCAAAGAACCGGATCTCGCGGAAATTGAAAAGGTCACCATAGAACCTGAACCACAGGTCCATGTTCCCCTTGTGCACATTATGTGTGAGGTGATCGAGATAGTGGAAACCGACCCCCGCAGGGTGTGCGTCTGAGACCCAGTCAAATTCGGCGTTATAGGGGTTCGCTTCATAATACTGGTCAACGAAATAGATCAGGCTGCCGCCGATGCCGACGATTGCAGGCACGTCCAATGCCTTTCCATCGCCCTCATAGGGAACCGCCCCTTTGCTGACCGCATGTTCGAAGGCATGCTGCGCATCAACGACACGCCAGCCCATCGACGGCGCACAGGGGCCATGTTCGTCGACAAAGGCGCGCGCGTGGCTGCCCGGTTCATTGTTGATCACATAGGTGATATCGCCTTGCTGCCAAAGCTCGATATCTTTGGTCTTGTGCGTGGCGGTGTGGGTATAGCCCATCTGCGCAAACAGTGTGCGCAGGGTCTCTGGCTCTGGATGGGCAAATTCGACAAATTCGAAACCATCTGTCCCAGCTGGGTTTTCAGCGCTGATTGTGGCTTTCGGGGCGTCGTGGGGAAAAGGTCCCATGGGTGATCTCCTATGCGTTTGGGAGACAATACAGCGAAATACCTGCAAATAATGCGCAATATTTCATTAAATGATTGATAATTATACGCATTTACCGCATATTATATAGTATTTACGCAGGATTTATGCATGACATTGGACGCCGCCGACCTTTCATTGCTGGCCATGCTGCAACGCGATTCCGCCAAAACGGCGCAGGAACTGGGTGATGCACTGAATATGTCCGCCTCACAGGCAGGACGCCGCAAACAGCGGCTTGAAGCGGAAGGCTATATCGCAGGCTACCGCGCTTTTCTTTCACCGGAGAAAGTGGGGCTTTCGGTACAGGGTTTCATTCAGGTGGTCATGGCCACCCATACCGAAAAGAACGCGCGTGATTTTGTGCAATTGACCAGAACACGCCCCGAGATCGTTGGTGCGTGGACACTGACCGGAGAGGCCGATTATCTGTTGCGGGTCTATTGTCGCGATCTTGCGGCGCTGAACCTGCTGGTCCAACAGGTGCTATTGCCCCACCCCGCCGTCAGCCGTGTGCAAAGCCAGATTGTGATGGAACGGATCAAGCCCGACGCACCCTTGCCACTTTAGGTAAAGCAGCGTGGATATTTCCCCATTCCTCCTTTCCAATGGAGGATGCCACGTTACAATGAACTAGACCCAATTCGCCAGACCAGCGCACCTCGCGCCGGTCAAGAGAGAGCCTGATCTTCATGGAATCCTTCCTGTTTCAAGCGACAATCTATCTCGGCGCCGCAGTCATCGCGGTGCCGCTGGCCGCGCGTCTGGGGCTTGGGTCGGTGCTGGGGTATCTGCTGGCAGGGATCGTGATTGGACCTGTCGCCGGGTTGGTCGGCAGCGAGACGCAGGATTTACAGCATTTCGCGGAATTCGGCGTTGTGATGATGCTGTTCCTGATCGGGCTCGAGCTTGATCCGCGCGCGCTGTGGAATATGCGTCAGAGGTTGCTGGGCTTGGGCGGCTTGCAGATCTTGTTGACCATGTTGGCGATCAGCAGTGGCGCTGTGGCGATGGGTTATGATCTGTCAACGGCGGTGGCGGTGGGGATGATCTTTGCGCTCTCATCCACAGCGATCGTGTTGCAGACCCTGACAGAAAAGGGCCTGATGCAGACCAGCGGCGGGCGTTCGACATTTTCGGTGCTGCTGGCGCAGGATATCGCCGTAATTCCGATGCTGGCGCTCTTGCCCCTGCTGGCCGTGCCCGCAGTGATGAGCCTTGCGCCGGACGGGTCGATGGTGCGTGCGGCGACCGAACATGGCGACGAACACCATGCTGTTGTCAGCCTTGTTGACGGCCTGCCTGGTTGGGGTGTGACGCTGGTCACATTGGGGGCCGTCGCCATTGTCATTCTCGCGGGCACCTTCCTGACCCGCCCTGTCTTTCGCTACATCCATCACGCCCGTCTGCGCGAAATGTATACGGCGCTTGCGCTGCTCATGGTGGTGGCCACGGCTGTCTTGATGACAATGGTGGGACTATCGCCTGCCTTGGGCACGTTCCTTGCAGGCGTTGTCCTTGCCAACTCGGAGTTCCGGCACGAGTTGGAAAGCGACCTTGCCCCGTTCAAAGGGCTGCTTCTGGGGCTCTTCTTTATCACCGTGGGTGCAGGGATCGACTTTACGCTGTTGTTTGGTGATCCGGCGCGCATTCTGGCCCTTGCCCTTGCGGTGATGCTGATCAAGGGCCTCATCCTCTATGCTTTGGCGCTTTTGTTCAAATTGCACAAAAAAGACCGCTGGCTTTTCACGCTCGGCCTCGCGCAAGCCGGTGAATTCGGCTTCGTGCTGATCTCTTTTTCGCTGCAACAAGGCGTTCTGACAGATGCTCTCGGCGGGCAGCTTTTGCTGGTCACGGCCCTTTCCATGCTGATCACGCCCCTGCTCTTCATCGTTTATGAGATGATCATCAAACGCATGAGTGACGTCGAAGAGGCCGAGCATGACGAAGTCGATGAACAAGGCACCGTCATCATCGCGGGGATCGGGCGGTTCGGGCAAATCGTGAACCGTCTTGTGCAAAGCGCGGGGGTCAACACGGTGGTGGTCGATAATGATCTTTCCACGGTCCAGATGATGCGAAAATTCGGGTTCCGCGGTTTCTTTGGTGACCCGACACGCCCTGATCTGCTGAATGCGGCGGGTCTGGAAGATGCGAAAATCCTCGTCGTTGCACTGGACGATCGCGAGGCGGCCAACAAGCTTGTCAGCTATGCCCGCAAGGCGCGGCCCGATTTGCACATCATCGCCCGCGCACGCGACCGTGTGCATGTCTACGAACTTTACGATGCGGGCGCCGATGACATCGTGCGGGAACTGTTTGACAGCTCGCTCCGAGCGGGCCGCTATGCGCTGGAAAACCTCGGGCTTTCCGAATTCGAGGCCGCCGAGGTCGAGCAAGCCTTTTATCAACACGATCGCAAGGCGCTGCGCGAGCTGGCGGAACTGTGGAAACCGGGCGTTCCGATCACGGAAATTCCCGAATATGTGGCACGGGCACGCGAGCTCAACAATACGCTGGAATTGGAGCTTACCGCACGCCAACAGGCCAACGAGAAAAAGCGCGCTTGAGTAACCCCGAACTCCAGAAAGATTGAGGGCTACCCGTCAGCGACGCCCGCCTCGGCAAAAGTTGCCATGCCGGAATGACAGGCGACTGCACCTTTCAGGACACCGATTGCAAGGGCGGCGCCCGATCCTTCACCCAGACGCAGCCCCAGTTGCAGCAAAGGCTGTTTGCCCAAAGCATCCAGCAACTGCTGGTGTGCACCCTCTGCGCTCAGATGCCCCGCAACAGTATGATCCAGCGCACCATCCACGGCCTTTGCCAGACTGGCCGCAGCGGCACAGCAAATGAACCCGTCAAGGATCACGGGGATCCGGTGATGGCGTGCAGCGGCAATCGCCCCCGCCATGCCCGCAAGTTCGCGCCCGCCCAGACAGCGCAGTGCCTCGAGCGGGTCAGTTGTTGCGTGAAGCGCGACACCGCGCGCAACCACATCGGTCTTGCGCGCCAGTCCGTCGTCATCCACGCCTGTGCCGCGCCCCGTCCAGTCAGAAGCAAGCCCACCAAGAACGGCCACCGCAACAGCGGCAGCAGAGGTGGTGTTGCCAATGCCCATCTCACCTGTCACCAAAAGGTCAGACTTTGGATCGACAGCGGTCCATCCGGTTTGAAGCGCTTCAATAAATTCGCTCTCTGTCATGGCGGGCGCTGTTGTGAAATCCGCGGTCGGCATATCAAGCGCGATTGGATAGACATCCATCTTTGCGCCAAAAGCCTTTGAGAGTTGATTGATCGCCGCACCACCATGTTCGAAATTCGCGACCATCTGCGCGGTAACTTCAGGCGGAAAGGCCGAAACCCCCTGCGCGCAGACCCCGTGGTTGCCTGCAAAGATAATCACTTGCGGTGATGTGATCTCCGGCCGCGCATCGCCGCGCCAAGCAGCATACCAGATTGCCAGATCCTCCAAACGCCCCAGTGCACCGGGTGGTTTTGTCAGTTGCCCGTTGCGGTCCTGCGCGCCCTTGCGGGCATCCTCGTTCGGGCCGGGGGCGGCCGCCAGCAGGTCACGGAAGCCGGAAATGGTTGAAAATGGCGCTTGCATCAGGTCCTCGCTCGGGTCAACTCTTGCTCTTGTTTAACCTATGGCGCGCTGATGAAAAGGCCACGGAAGGACGCATTTTGTACAAACACGACAACAGCTTGATCGCCGCGATTGATCTGCCTGCCGCACTTGGGTTGTTGACACGGTTGCCTGTGGCGATTGATAGCACCCGCGCGATGGATCGCGGTGCGGCCTCGGCCTGGGCCTATTCGCTGGTGGGTGTTGTGCTGGGCGTCATTCTGGCGGCGGCGACGTCTGTGATGCTTTGGCTAGGCGTGCCTTCGGGGATTGTGGCGGGGTTGGTGCTGGCTGGCACAGTGATCCTTACCGGCGCCATGCACGAGGACGGTTTGGCCGATAGCGCCGATGGTCTTTGGGGGGGCTGGGACAAAGCCCGCCGCTTGGAGATCATGAAGGACAGCAATATCGGCGTGTACGGCGTTTGTGCGGTTGGCCTGTCACTTTTGCTGCGCTGGCTTGCGCTGGTGGTGATCGTGTCGATGGGGGCCTATTGGGTGGCTTTCATTGCGGCAGGTGTTGTCAGCCGTGCGGCGATGGTGGTGCTGATGGGGATGCTGCCAAACGCCCGCGATGGCGGCTTAAGCAGATCGGTTGGCCGCCCACCGACCGGAACGGTTTGGGTGGCGGTGGCGATTGCAATCGGGTTTGCGCTGCTGTGCGGATATCCGTGGGTCATCATGACAGCCGCAATCGCAGCCCTGTGCTGCGGCGCGATCGCACGTGCCAAAATCGGCGGTCAGACCGGCGATATTCTGGGGGCCACGCAGCAAGTGACGGAAATCGTTGCGCTGATCACAATCGTGGTCTCGATTACTTAAGGTAACGCCTCGCAGGCCAAGGCGGTCGCAAAAGACCCTCGGTCGATATGCGCACCGATGCTGCGGCTCGTCAGCTGACCGTCGATCAGGCTTGTCGCCATGACGTCGGTCCAATCCGCGTTGGCGGTAATCATCTCAGGTCCTGCGCCGCAATCACGGATGCCGCCGCCGATATCGCGCTCGCCGATCCGGTGATTGGTCAGGCCGGGCAAATCAGCCACGGGCACCAAAGCAGCATCCGTATAGCGCCAAACGCGCAACATTTTGGCCAGATGCGGGCGGTCGATATAGGCGATTTCAATCGCGCCGTCCCCGTCCAGATCAGCAACCCCGACAGGTGCCAACCAGCGGTTCGTTTGCCCGATATGGGGGGTCGCTGCAATCTTGCCTGTCTCATCATAGACGGCCAGCTGCGCGCCAGCACTGGCAAGGGTTTCCACGACGATCACTTCGGGGGACACGTCGCCGTCAATATCCGCAAGGCGCGGCGCCACATCCTCGAACACGCGGTCCCCAGACAGCACAAAACGGCGCGTGCCAGTATCTGTTGTGATTTCCAGCGCACCCCACTCGATCGCGTCGCCCAGAATACCGTGGGCATAGCGATCAGTCGGTGCGGCGTAGTCTGCCGAAACAATCGTTTCAGCGCAGGCAGAGCTGGCCATGACGGCCACCCATGCCATGGTCCGTATCAAATCTGCTTTTCCGGCATCTGCACGCGCAGACCGTCCAGAGCATCAGTGACTTTCAACTGGCAGGTCAGGCGGGATTTGACGGGATCAGGTTCGTAGGCAAAATCCAGCATGTCCTCTTCCATCGCATCCTTGGCGGGAAGTTTCTCGACCCATGCGTCATCAACGTACACGTGGCATGTGGAGCAGGCGCAAGCGCCACCGCAATCGGCCTCGATGCCGGGAATGCCGTTGTCACGTGCACCTTCCATCACGGTGAGCCCGTTGGCGACGTCCACAACATGCTCTTTGCCGCTGTGTTCCACGTAAGTAATCTTGGCCATTCTTGTCTGTCCCTTATGAAATCGTTCTGGTCCGGCATTAAGTAGTGCACGTTATTCACGCTCGCCACCCCCAATTTGACAGATATCGGTCGCTGACAACTTTGTGCACCGGGGGAACACGCAACCTGGCTGTTGGCTCAAGCCCGTCTTGGGAACCGGATTATCGTATGAAAAAGGCGGCCTCGGAGGCCGCCTTTTTATCGCAAATGTGAACGCTTAGTCTTCCAGCACGAGGGCCACAAAGCGCGGGTCTCCACCGCGGCGCACCAAGAGCAGAAGCGATTTACGCCCGGCCTCTGTGGCTGCTTCAATCCGGTCTTCCAGATCCGAAATCGTAGCCACTGCCTCTTGGCCGGCCTCGGTGATGACGTCACCTTCCAGCAGGCCTTTGGATGCAGCCTCGGAGTCGGGGTCGATCGCTGTGATCACCAGGCCCGTGTCGACAGTCAAAGAAAACTGATCGGTCAGTTCAGGGGTGATTTCAGAGAGCGTCAGACCAAGAATTTCGGACTGCTCCGGCTCGGCCTCTTCCGTTGACGCAGGGAATGCTACCGCCTCAGAGGTTTCACGCCGCCCCAGGACAACAAGCAGATCTTCCATCTCACCGTTGCGCAGCACGCCTACGGGCACTTCTGTACCTACCGGGGAGTTGCCGACGATCCGCACCAGTTCGCGGGTATCTTCAATTTCGATCCCGTCGAAATTCAGGATCACGTCACCAGCGAGCATCCCAGCGTTCTCTGCAGGTCCGGGCGGTACATCAGTGACAAGCGCACCACGGGCCATATCAAGACCTTCGATTGCATCAACCATGTCCGGTGTGACGTCCTGAATACGCACACCCAACCAGCCGCGGCGTGTTTCGCCGAATTCGATCAGCTGGTCCACCACATTGGTCACAACAGCCGATGACATCGCAAAACCGATACCGATCGAGCCGCCATTAGGCGAGAGGATCGCGGTGTTCACGCCGATGACTTCACCGTCCATATTGAACAATGGACCACCCGAGTTACCACGGTTGATGGCTGCGTCGGTCTGGATGTAGTCGTCATAGGTGCCGGAAAGCGCACGGTTGCGGGCAGACACGATGCCGGCAGAGACCGAAAAGCCCTGCCCCAGCGGGTTCCCCATCGCCATCACCCAGTCACCGACGCGCGCCCCTTCGGCGTTGCTGTCGCCGAATTCAACGAATGGCAGGTTGTCGAGGTCAACTTTCAGAACGGCGATATCGGTGTTGGGGTCGGTGCCGATCAGCTCGGCAGGTACACCGGGTTCACCGCCCGGGAAGAATTCAATCAGGATTTCATCCGCACCTTCAATCACGTGGTTGTTGGTCACGATGAAACCATCCTCGGAGATCACGAAACCGGAGCCCAGCGCCGACGAACGGCGTGTGCCTTGTCCCGGCCCCCGGTCAAGATCGTTGAAGAAATCCTCAAATGGTGACCCGTCAGGAACAAGCCCCTGAGGCCCTGTCCGACCGGCCACGGTCGTGCTGGTCGTGATGTTGACGACGGCCGGGCTGACCTGTTCGGCCAGATCAGCGAATGTTTCGGGACGTTGCTGCGCGCTGGCGAATGTCACCTGCGCAAGGACCATGGCGAAAGCGACCGCCAAGGTCGTGACGAAAGCCATCAAAAGACCACGCGTGCGCTGCTGATCTCGACTGACTGCGATTGCCTTGGACTTCACGGCAAATCTCCTTTTGTTGAAACCGGGGCGCAAGACCGCGACCCTACTCATCTTCTGATGTTCTATGTAGGGCGCGAATTGTGCAACGCAAACTTCACATTCAAATTCTCAACACCACGTGAATTATTGTGCAAGCCCTGAAACACTGGCTAGGCAGCCAGGCCAAAAAGAAAGGGCCAGCACGGTGGCTGGCCCTTCCAGTTACTATAACCCAATTGGTTACTCGCCTGCGGCGCGACCCTGATCGGACTTCAGATAGTTGAAGAACTCGTTATCAGGCGACAGAACCATGGTCGAATTGCCCGGGGTCAATGAACGCTGATAGGCTGTCATGGAGCGATAGAATTCAAAGAATTCAGGATCCGCACCAAAGGCCTGCGCGAAGATCTCGTTCCGGCGGGCATCGGCCTCACCCTGAATGATCTGGCTTTCGCGTTCGGCCTCGGACACCAGCTCGATGACGGTACGGTCGGCACCGGCGCGAATACGCTGGGCCGCTTCATTACCACGGGCGCGTTCGTCGGCGGCTTCACGGTCACGCTCGGCCTTCATCCGCTCATATGTCGCGTTGAGGTTTTCCATCGGAAGGTCGGTCCGCTTCAGGCGCACGTCAAGCACCTGCAAACCCAGAGGGCGCGCCTCTTCAATCGCCTGATTGCGAATGCGCAACATCAGCGCGGCACGATCCACCGACAGAATGTCGTTGGATGTCACCGAACCCAGCACCTCGCGGGTTTCAGCCCGCAGAATACTGTCGAGACGACGGGCCGCAGCTTCCTCGCCACCCGTACCGACGGCACGACGGAACTGCTCCACATCGACAATGCGGTATCGTGCAAAGGCATCGACCACCAGGCGGCGGTCATCCGCAGGTGTCACCTCGAGGGGTTCCAAATCACGGCTCAGAATGCGGTCGTCGTAACGCACCACTTCCTGGATGAGCGGTATCTTGAACCCCAGACCCGGGTCCTCCTTGACACTCACGATCTGGCCGAACTGGAGCACCAGCGCCTTCTCGCGTTCATCCACAACAAAGACCGAAGACAGCGCGCCGATCAAAACAACCGCAACTGCGGGCAAAAGAAATGCTGATTTACGCATCAGTTGGTTCCTCCAGTTGTCGGTGTGCGACGCAGTTCATTCAACGGCAGGTATGGCACGACGCCCTGACCACCTTCTTGACCTTCGTCCAGCAGGATGATGTCGACACCACCCAGCACGCTTTCCATTGTCTCCAGATAGAGACGCTTGCGGGTGACCTCAGGCGCTTTTGCATATTCCGCCAAAACAGCGCTGAAACGGCTCGCCTCACCTTCGGCTTCGTTCACCACGCGGGCGCGGTAGCCTTCGGCTTGCTCAAGGATCTGGGCCGCCCGGCCACGGGCTTCAGCAACCACCTGATTGGCATAGGCATCGGCCACGTTCTGAACGCGGTCACGTTCCTGCTCGGCATCCTGTACCGCGCGGAATGACGCGATGACCGGTTCGGGCGGATCGGCTTTGTCAAAGTTGACGCGGATGACTGAGATGCCCGAGTCGTAGCTGTCGAGCGTTTCCTGAATCATGTCGCGCAGGCGGTCAGCAATGGCGCCACGATCACGGTTGAGGATCGGGGCCAGTTCCGACTGGGAAATGATCTCGCGCATAGCTGATTCAGAGACGGCTTCGATCGTCTGCGGCGGGTTGGCAAGGTTGAATAGATACTCTTCCGGATTGATGATATTCCAGACGACCTGAAAATCGATGTCGACGATGTTTTCATCGCCTGTCAGCATCAAACCCGCTTCTGATCCGGTGCGGCTGGTGCCGATGTCGATGTTCCGCTCTGTCGTCACAGCAAGCACTTCGCGCGTCACAACGGGCCACGGCGCAAAGTTCAGACCGGGTTCACCGATTTCCAGAAAGTCACCCAAGAACAGCTCGACCGCACGTTCTTCGGGACGCACTGTGTAGAAAGAGGCATAGAGCCATAGACCAATAGCTGCGAGAATACCCAGACCGACCGTACCGCGTGTGACCTGTGGACCACCGCCGCCGCTGCCGCCTTGTCCATTGCCGCCACCGCCGCCGCCCATCAGGACACGCAGTTGTTCACGACCTTTATTCACCAGCTCGTCAATTTCGGGAATACTCGGGCCGTCGTTGTTGGGCTTGCGACCGCCGCTACCGCGGTTGTCGTCATTGTTGCCCCCACCTGAGCCATTATTTCCGCCGCCGCCCCACGGGCCACCGTTGTTGCCTGCCATTGTCTTCCTATGCTTCCTTTCAGCGTGTTCCACTAACGTGAACTGTCATTGTGCATGTGTGGCTTGATTTCGTGAAATCAAGCGCTGCGCACGGGTTCCTTCATTGTCACAAGTTCTTCGGCCATTGTCGGGTGAACCGCAACAGTGCGGTCGAAATCCTCTTTTGTTGCCCCCATTTTCACGGCAATCCCTGCTAGCTGGATCATCTCGCCCGCTTGATCTGCGACGATATGACAGCCCAGCACTTTGCGGGTTTCTTTGCTGACCACAAGTTTCATCAAGACCCTGTCCTCACGCCCCGCAAAGGAGTGGTTCATTGGTTTGAAGGATGTGCAATAGACATCGATCGGTTCTTTTTCGCGCGCTTCCTCTTCTGTCAGACCGACGGTGCCAAGTTCGGGCTGCGTAAAGACAGCAGACGGGATCAGTTCGTGATCCACCGCTGTCGGATTGCCCTTAAAGACCGTCTCCACGAAGGCCATGCCTTCGCGGATCGCAACGGGTGTCAGTTGTACGCGGTTGGTCACATCCCCGATCGCATAGATCGAGGGGACGCGTGTCTGGCTGTACTCATCGACAACGATTTCGCCACGACGGCCAACTTCAACGCCCGCATCCTCAAGCCCCATATCATCAGTATTGGGTGCGCGCCCGGTGGCGAACATGACCTGATCATAGACCTTTTCGGTGCCATTGGTGGCCTTGACCCAGATACCATGCCCAGCTGATTTCTGCGGCAATGTTGCAGGTTTGCCGCCTTCCATGGGAACGCTTTTGTGCACGCCCGCCAGATCCTCGGCTGTTGCGGCGCGCATCTCGACGATGTTGGTCCCAAGGTGCAGATCGACGCCTTTGGCACGCATCCCTTCGGCCACCAGACCGCGGGCCTCGTCATCAAAGCCGCGCAGAATTTGGGCACCGCGGTAGAATTGCGTCACCTGCACACCCAGCCCGTTCAGGATGCCTGCAAACTCTGACGCAATGTAGCCGCCCCCCACAATCAGGATGGATTTCGGCATCTCGTCCAGCAAAAAAATCTCGTTCGAGGTAATGCCCAGTTCGGCCCCGGGCATATCGGGAATGATGGGGCGCCCGCCGGTTGCGATGAGAATGTGCTTGGCTGTCACATCCTTGCCCGTTGACAGCGTCACTGTGTGAGGGTCTTTCACCTTTGCGCGGGCATCAATGATTTCGACACCCGAACCATCCAAGAGCTTGCGGTAAATGCCTTCCAGACGGTCCAGCTCGGTGTTCAGCTTGGCGCTGAACTTGGACCAGTCAAATGGCCCCTCCTGCACGTCCCAGCCGTAAGCACGGGCGTCGTCGAACATCTCGGAATAGCCCGAGGCAAACACCATCAACTTTTTTGGCACACAGCCGCGGATCACGCAGGTGCCGCCCATGCGGTATTCTTCGGCCAGCCCCACCTTCGCCCCTGTTGCGGCCGCGACGCGCGCCGCGCGAACACCGCCAGAGCCACCACCGATCACAAAAAGATCATAGTCGAAAGTCATGTTTTGGCTCCGTTTTCTGCCTCTGGCGGGCTTGAAGGTAGATTGGGACGCGCGGCCTGCACGGCGGCGGTGATAGCATCCACCGCATCTGGGGTCAGCATCTTGCGGCTGCAACCGATGTAACGATCTTTCACGTCACCTTGATGGCGATAGGCAAAGACCAAAGCACGTTGATCCGCTCCCAGGCTCGCCCATTGCAACTCATCCCACTTGAACGAGACAGTGCGCAGCGGGCGATGCAGTGTCAGACCATCCGGGTCCAACCGGCCCAGACTGGGGGTGCGCAGATAGCTATAGGCGATAAATACAGCCCAGACCCCGCATAAAAGACCAAGGACAACCTCGATCGCGGTGCCCGAAGTGATAAAATCGTACCAGAGCCAACTGACCATCGAGAACGTCAGAATGGTAAAGAAATGCTGGCGCTGTGTGCGTTTGAATTCCATGGATCAGGGATCAGTCCGCGATATCGACAAAGATGTTGTCATCATCATCCAGCACATCGAACCGGATCACATTGGACGCATTATTGGTGATGTCACGGGTGGTCACACGGCCATCGCCGTAACCCACGATGACGACATCGCAGATATCAATAAAGAGACCGTTTTCCACAACGCCGGGTATCTGGTTGATCACAAAGCTGAGCTGGCGGGGATTCCCGATCCGTTTGAGATGCAGATCAAGGATAAAGTTCCCCTCGTCCGTCACAAAAGGCTGATCGCCCTTCATCCGCAACACAACATCACGCCCCAAGACATCCATGCCGGTCAGGGTTTCAGCGATCAGCCCTTGGGTGATCGACAGCCCGAAAGGTACGACTTCGACAGGCAGAGGAAATGCGCCGAGTGTGTCGACTTTCTTGCTCGCGTCGGCGACGACGATCATGCGGTCGCTTGCCGTGGCCACGATCTTTTCATGGAGATGCGCGCCACCTCCGCCCTTGATCAAGGTCAGGTTCTCATCAAACTCATCGGCCCCGTCAAAGGTCAGATCAAGCCACTTGGCCTCATCCAGTGTGATGATGTCTATCCCGACTTTCGTGGCCAGCATGGCTGTCCGCTTGGACGTGGGCACGCCTTTGATCCGGAGGCCCTCTTCGCGCACCATCTCGCCGAGACATTGCACCAGCCATTCTGCAGTGGATCCTGTGCCAAGGCCAACTTTCATCCCGGATTCAACAAATTCCGTCGCTTGCTTGGCCGCGACGAATTTTGCTTTGTCGATGGGGGACAGCTCACCAGACATCAATCCACTCCGAAATCTTTACCGGCGCTTTATAGGCAAGAAAAACGCTGTGTGCGAGGCCCCAATTGACGAAAGGTCATGTCGCGCGCTGCAGGCTGCGTTTTTCGCGGGCGGATGTCGCATTTGGCAAGTGAACAGCCTGCATGTTCCGCTACACACGCATCATGAGCCAGATCTTGCGCCTGCACTACGCCCCTGACAACGCCTCGCTTTGCGTGCGACTGGCGCTTGAGGAAATGGCCGTGCCTTATCAGACTGTTCTGGTCGACCGCGCAGCCCAAGCGCAAAAATCCCCTGCATATCTGGCGCTCAACCCCAATGGGCTGATCCCTGTTCTTGAAACGCCCCACGGGCCGGTGTTTGAAACCGCCGCAATCCTGATGTGGCTGGCCGAGACGCATGACAAATTGATGCCGCCTGTAGGCACGCCCGCACGGATGCACGCGCTGCAATGGATGTTCTGGCTCGCCAATACCCTGCATCCCACATTGCGGATGACGTTCTATCCAAGCCAGTACACGGGCAGCGACAGCGGCGCGGTCCTAAACATGACCCAACAGCGCTTGCGTGCGCAGCTTGATCTGCTGGCGGCCACGCAAACCACCCCGTGGCTGGACAGTGAGGCCGGCAGTCTCCACGCCTGCTATCTTGCGCCAATGCTGCGGTGGGCGGCACTGTATGGTGGCGGTGAAGATTGGTTTGATCTTGAAAACTGGCCGCGACTGGCGGCATTTACCAAACGTATGGACGCGCGCGAAAGTACCATCCGGGCGGCAGTTGCGGAAGGTTTGGGACCCACCCCGTTTTCGCGACCGGCACCTTGCACCCCACCAGAAGGATCAGCGCTCTAGCATGTTTTTATCGGTTTTCGATATGTTCAAAGTGGGCGTCGGCCCCTCCTCGTCCCACACCATCGGACCGATGGTGGCTGCTGCACGGTTTCTGGACCATTTGCGCGCGTTGCCTTTCGGGGTTGCGGGTGTGCGCGCGTCGCTACACGGCAGTCTGGCTTTCACGGGCATCGGCCATGCCACAGACCGTGCCGTGATCCTTGGTCTCGCGGGATTTCGGGCTGATGATTATGATGCCAGCAAAGCGGAGGCGGAACTTACCCGCATCACGGCAAAGCATACCGTGACACCGGATGGCCTCGGAACGCTGGCATTTCACCCCAAGGACGATCTGCTTTTTGACTATGGCCCCGCTTTGCCCGGTCACGCCAATGGCCTGATCCTCTCCGGCACAGACGCACAGGGCGATGTCATCACCCAAGTCACCTATTATTCCATCGGCGGCGGGTTCGTGTTGACCGAAGCCGAATTGAACGCCGGCAAAGACAGTGACACAGGCGCCCCCGTCCCTTTCCCGTTCCAGACTGCGCAAGAGATGCTGGAGATGGCCGCCAAATCCGGCAAGACCATCGCCGCCATGAAGCGGGCCAACGAACTTTCACGGATGCCCGGTGCCGATCTGGACAAGGGCCTGGCGCGGATTTGGGAGGTCATGAACAACTGCATCAACCGCGGGCTTGAGACTGGCGGTATCTTGCCCGGCGGGTTGCAGGTGCGCAGGCGCGCCAAGGGCATTTATGACGCGCTGCAGGCCGAGCGGGGCATGAACCTGACCGCGCCCCACACGATCAATGATTTCATGTCGACCTATGCGATGGCTGTGAACGAGGAAAACGCCGCCGGTGGGCAGGTTGTGACCGCGCCCACCAATGGCGCAGCTGGCGTGATCCCTGCGACGATCCGCTATTGGCTGGATCATGTGCCGGGTGCCACGGCAACGCGGGTGCCGGAATTCCTGCTGACGGCGGCGGCCGTGGGTGGGTTGATCAAATACAACGCCTCGATTTCCGGCGCCGAATGCGGCTGTCAGGCCGAAGTCGGAAGCGCCGCTGCCATGGCCGCGGCCGGCCTTGCGGCCGTTCTTGGCGGCACCCCCGAGCAGATTGAAAACGCAGCGGAAATCGCGCTGGAACATCACTTGGGCATGACCTGCGATCCCGTGAAAGGGCTCGTGCAAGTTCCCTGTATTGAGCGCAATGGACTGGGGGCGATCAAGGCTGTTTCTGCGGCGTCTTTGGCCTTGCGCGGCGATGGTGTGCATCTTGTCTCGCTGGATGTCGCGATTGAGACGATGCGCCAGACCGGTATGGATATGAGCGAGAAATACAAGGAAACAGCGCTGGGTGGTTTGGCGGTGAACGTGCCCAATTGCTAAAGCCAGCTTTTGACGCAGGCGCGTTCCCTGCCTAGGGTGAAATGATGTCGACCGACCGTCCCTTTCTTGGCGTCATGCTGATGCTGTGCTTTTGCGTGCTGGCCCCGCTGGGTGACAGCATTGCAAAGATATTGGGCGGCACGGTGGTGCTTATGGTGCTGCTTTTTGCGCGGTTTGCTGTACAGGCTCTGATGCTCTTGCCGGTTGTGGCGATCAACGGCCAAAGCCTGCGCCTGCCCCGCGCGCTTTGGAAATGGACGCTGGTCCGCACGGTGCTGCATATTCTGGGCATCGGCCTGATGTTCAGCGCATTACGTTATCTGCCACTGGCCGATGCGCTGGCGATTGCATTCGTTATGCCGTTTATCATGTTGATTTTGGGCCATTTCGCCATGGGCGAAGAGGTGGGCATGCACCGTATGGTGGCCTGCGCTATCGGCTTTCTCGGCACGCTTCTGGTGATCCAGCCCAACTTTGTCGAGGTGGGTTATCCCGCTCTGTTGCCATTGGGCGTTGCTGTGGTCTTTGCGCTTTTCATGATGGTGACCCGCAAGGTGGCGCGCGCGCTTGATCCGATCAGACTACAGGCCATCAGCGGGGTGCAAGCGAGTGTGATCATTCTTGCGCTCTATCTTCTTTTTCCGGCGGCAACTGGCACGGTAACATTCAGCTATGATGCGGCAACATGGGGGCTTTTGGTCGCTTTGGGCGTGCTGGGCACCTTTGCGCATCTGTTTATGACTTGGAGCCTGCGGTTCGCACCCGCGTCGACCCTTGCGCCGATGCAGTATCTCGAAATCCCCTTCGGCACGGCGATTGGCTGGATCGTCTTTTCCGATTTGCCGAACGGGCTGGCCGCGATCGGTATCTGCATCACTGTTGGCGCAGGGCTCTATATTATTTTGCGCGAACGGCAGCTTTCATTGCAACCGCCAGCAGGTCACGCGGCAGGGTAACCAGAAGAGGTCCATCGGTCTCAATTGTAACCTCGCCCCCCGTTGCTTCGTTTGAAGGGCTGCTGAATCCGTCCGGCGTCATGCGGGTCTGCGCGAAAGGCCAGCGCACCCCGCTGAAAGTGACTTTCGCCTCTCCCAAAGACATGAGCGATATACGGGTCGCGGGCGGGACCGCAAAAGTTATGCGGCCGAGAGGCGCCACGAAGCTTACATCATGCGCATCAAGCAGTAGAACCGCCCTTTCGGGATGCCGCGCCAGGACGTTCAGCACCGAAAGCGCATGGTCCAAACGGCCCCCGGTAAACCCCAGGCCCAGCACCACAGGCGCGCTGACCCGCGTGAGTGCCTTTTCAAAATCTGTTGTCGACTGCTCGGCAATATGAGTGAGCTGCTCTGCAAATGTGGCACGTGCCGCGTCCGAAAGGCTATCGAGATCCCCGATAACCGCCGCCGGTGTCACACCGGCCGCCAAGAGGTGATCTGCACCGCCGTCCACGCCTACAAAGCTGTTCACAAGGGAAAATACCGCCGAAATGGCGTCGTCGGCTATTGGGGCTCCTCCAACGAGGCAAATTGCGTTATTACTTGAAACAATCGGTTTGATTGGCAATGATTGCACCTCTATTCACAAACATTCCTCAAAAGGGTCATAATATGATCCTCAATGGGACGTGTTCTTGTTTTCAATTAAGAATGACTATGTGTCCAGCGGGCCGCCGCTGATTAACGAAAGAAAGCGCTTAATGATGGATGAAAACACGCAAGTCCTTGATGTGACCTACGGCAACTTCTCTTGCCGCCTGGAAGGTTTCGAAGATTCTGTCGAGACAATGAAAATGGTTGTGTCTTTCTTCCATGATCTTGCCGGTCACGATCGCTTTATGGACACAGAGCCTCTTGCACCCGACATGGCCACGCTTGCCCGCCTGACCGAAGAACAGACAGGTGTCGCGGTCGATATCGAGGGTGAAGGCAATCGCGTCAGCCTGCGCGTCCGCCAGCCCGAAGAGGATATGGCCCCTGCTGCGTTGGAAGAAGAAGATGGCGCAGATGACTATTTTGACGATGAAGAAGCGTACGACACTGCGCCCGAAGAGGCCGACGATGAGGATGATGACGGATCATACGCCGACAATCTTGCCAGCGTTGCCGACAAGCTGGAGCGTATGCGCGCTGCGGCAGCTGAGCGCAAAAGCGCATCAAGCGCGGAAGAGTTTTCGGAAGACCTGAGCGAGCCTGCCGCTCCGGCGGTCAATCCGCTGTCGCAGCGTCTTTCCGATCTGGTCAAGCGGACAACGGCTGCGGCTGCCGCTGCTCCGATCGAGGATGACACCCCCAAGGCGCAGGCAGTCGAGAGCGAAGATGAAGACTTTGATGATGATTTGAACGTCTTCGACACCGCAGAGTATGACGAAGATATTGCAGCCGCCCTTGCCGCTGAGGAAGAGGACGACGAACTGATGGTCGCTGATCGCGGGGCGGATGAGCCGGTTGCTGCGGATACCTCGGACGAGGATGACGAATTCGAAGATGACGTTGTCGCAGCGCAACCAGATGAGCACGTCGAAGACGACGACGACGACTTTGAAGATGAATATGCGACCGATGATGCAGACGATGTTGAAGCCGAGCAGGACGAAGAGCCGCTCATTCTGACCGCAAAGCAGGCGTCCCAGATCGAAGATGATGACTATGATGACGATGACGAATTCGACCTTGAGGCCGAAGTCGCCAAGGTCGAAGCCGAGATCGCAGCACGTCAGGGCAATGAATTCGCCCGTCCCGGCCTGCCCCGCCATGTCGAAGACGCCATGAGCCGGATCATGTCGCAGACGGATCAACACCTGAACCAGCCCGAAAACCGCCGCCACCGTGATGCGTTTGCGCAGCTGAAAGCCGCAGTCGCCGCGACAGAAGCCGCACGGCAACTCGGCGACAAGGGTGCGGACAAGCGCGACCCGGATGAAGTCTACAAAGACGATCTCGGCGCGCATGAAGCAAAGGATAAGGGTGACGGCAAACCGATACCACCGCTCAAGCTCGTGAAGTCGCAAGAGGTCAAGCCCGGTGCGGGTGATCGCCAGACACTGCAGCGGCCTGAAAACAATGCACCTGCAAGTGCGGGCTCGATGGAGGCCGCATCCGAGCGCCTGCGCAAGATTGCGACATTGAAGGAAGCTGACGCAAAGCCGGAAACCAACGATTTTGCTGACTTTGCCGCTGCACACGGTGCGTCGGATCTGACAGACCAACTGGAAGCCGCTGGTGCCTATATCTGCTTTGTTGAAGGTGAAGATGACTTTTCACGCCCGCAGGTGATGAAAATGGTTCAATCTGCCTCGGACAGCGAGATTTCCCGCGAAGACGGTCTGCGCAGCTTTGGCCGCCTTCTGCGTCAGGCCCGCCTGATCAAACTTCCGAACGGGCGGTTTCAGGTTGCGGAAAACACTCAGTATCGCCCTGACGGGTACAAGGCCGCGCAAGGCTAAGTTATTAACGAATAAATAAAGGCGGGGTTTTGCCCCGCCTTTTTTATTTCTGCGTGTTCTCTGGCGCATCCGGATCAGGTTGCCCGATCCCTTTGAACACCCATTTGAGCGGGAATGCCCAACCGATGCCCAGCGCGACATAGACAAAGAATTCCACGATCAACGGAAAGCGCACCTCTTGGGTCATCATATAGCTCATGATGGTCACGGCCACGATGATGTAGACGGGCAAGCCCACGACCAGCACAAAGAGAGCCAGTTTTTTCCGCGCTTTATATGTCATCTATCCTCAATCTGCGAATGGGTCGGTCACCAGAATGGTGTCTTCTCTTTCAGGTGAGGTGGAAACTAGGGCGACAGGACATTGGATCAACTCTTCAATACGTCGCACGTATTTGATCGCCTGCGCTGGCAAGTCCGCCCATGAGCGCGCGCCTTCGGTCGATTCGGACCAGCCCTCGATCTCTTCATAGACCGGTGTGCAGCGGGCCTGTTGATCGGCGGCAGTCGGCAGGTAATCCATCTTTTCCCCGTCAAGCTCATAGCCCACGCAAATCTTGAGCGTCTCGAAGCCGTCCAACACATCAAGCTTGGTCAGCGAAATGCCTGTCACACCCGAGGTTGCACAGGTCTGGCGCACCAAAGCCGCATCAAACCAGCCGCAGCGGCGCTTGCGTCCTGTGACGGTGCCGAACTCATGCCCCCGCTCGCCTAGACGCTGGCCATCGGCATCATGCAGCTCGGTCGGGAACGGCCCCTCGCCCACGCGGGTGGTATAGGCCTTCACGATCCCCAGCACATAATCAATCGCCGTCGGGCCCACGCCCACACCGGTGGCAGCCTGCCCTGCGATCACGTTCGAGGATGTCACGAAAGGATATGTGCCAAAGTCGATATCCAGCAGCGCACCCTGCGCGCCTTCGAACAGAATACGCTTGCCCGCCTTGCGCTGCTCGTTCAGCACTTTCCAGACAGGGGCTGCGAAAGGCAGGATTTCGGCTGCAATCTCTTTGAGTTGCGCCACCAGCGCATCACGGTCAACAGGTGCGATACCCAGCCCTTTGCGCAGTGGGTCATGGTGCTGCAACGCACGGTCAACGCGGGCTTCCAAAGTGGCCGCATCAGCGAGATCAGCGACACGGACGGAACGACGGCCAACCTTGTCTTCGTAAGCTGGCCCAATGCCACGGCCTGTCGTGCCGATCTTGGTGCCTTTGCTGGCGGCCTCTTCACGGGCGCGGTCGAGCTCACCGTGAATCGGCAGGATCAGCGGCGTGTTCTCCGCGATCATCAGCGTGCTGGGGTCAATCACGACGCCCTGTTTGCGGATCGAGGCGATTTCCTTGACCAGATGCCAAGGGTCGAGGACCACGCCATTGCCGATCACCGACAGTTTCCCGCCACGCACCACGCCCGAAGGCAGCGCGTTCAGCTTGAACACCTCGCCATCAATCACAAGCGTATGGCCCGCGTTATGGCCCCCTTGAAAGCGCGCGATCACATCAGCCCGCTCCGAGAGCCAATCAACGATCTTGCCTTTGCCTTCATCGCCCCATTGCGCACCGACGACCACTACGTTTGCCATGAATATTCATTCCTTTGCAGATTGCGTCCCCCCTATATCGCTGCCCCCACGAATGGGAAACCGCAAATTTGCGACCCTAGACAGGGCGGGCAGACCTCGGCATTGTCGGCCCACGGAAAAGAAGTGAGGCATATCATGGGTTTTGTCATTCGTTGGGTCTTTGCCCTTTTGTTGCTGATGGCGACCTATAATCCGACACAATGGAATTATGTGCGCTGGAGCATGGCGAATTATGAAACGCAGCTGTCTTTGACAGTGTTGTTCGGTCTCCTCCTTCTTGTGGGATATATAATCTATCTGCGTGCCACCCTGCGCTCTATCGGGATATTCGGGATGCTGCTGATCTTGGCCGTTGTCGGCACAATCCTGTGGGTTCTGTTCGATCAGGGTGTGATTAGTCTGGACAATCCTTCCGTAAATACGTGGATCGGGATCTTTGCCCTTTCGATCGTTCTGGCGGTGGGTTTGTCGTGGTCAATTGTGCGCCGCAAGCTCAGCGGACAGGCTGATGTGGATGACATCGACGAATAAGCGGGTTTTCAGGGGTTGCGGGACGGCCCCAAGACTTTTAGATACCGCTTGTTCTTGAACGCCCCGAAAGGCCCGAAATGGAAAATGTCGTCCTCATCATTCACCTGATCCTCGCGCTCAGCCTGATCGGTACTGTGCTTTTGCAGCGCTCCGAGGGTGGTGGTCTTGGGATGGGCGGCGGTGGCGGTGCAACCGGTTCACGCCCTGCGCCGACCGCGATGAGCAAATTTACATGGGCACTGGCTGCGGCATTTATCTGCACATCCATCGCGCTGACCCTGATCGCAGCAAGCAACACGGCCGGGTCTTCGGTTGCTGACCGGTTCGGCGCCGATCCGGTACAGGAGGGTGTTCCTGTCCCTGATCTGGGTGACAGTCTTTTGCCACCTTCCCTGAATGGTGATGACCCGCTGCTGCCAGCGGGCGAGTAAATACTACCTGTTGCCCTGCTGCTATGTAGGGCAACATGATGTTGGGTCAGCGGTTGCCAATCGCGTCCGAATCCACTACAGATCAAATCCCGTGATGATGCGAATTTTCGGGTTCGCTTTCCCACAGTTTTTGGAATTTTTCACGGGGGTCTCCTGCCAATGGCGCGTTTCATTTTCATTACCGGCGGCGTTGTCTCCTCACTTGGCAAAGGGCTTGCATCCGCCGCTTTGGGCGCTTTGTTGCAGGCGCGGGGTTATTCAGTGCGCCTGCGCAAGCTTGACCCATATCTCAACGTTGATCCCGGAACGATGTCACCCTTCGAGCACGGCGAGGTGTTCGTCACCGACGATGGCGCAGAAACCGATCTGGACCTTGGCCACTACGAACGCTTCACAGGCGTGCCTGCGCGCAAGACTGACTCGGTCAGCTCAGGGCGCATCTATTCCAACGTGCTCGAAAAAGAACGGCGCGGCGATTATCTGGGCAAGACCATTCAGGTCGTTCCCCATGTGACCAACGAGATCAAAGACTTTATCAGCATCGGCGAAGACGAAGTTGATTTCATGCTCTGTGAGATCGGTGGCACAGTCGGTGACATCGAAGGCCTGCCATTCTTTGAAGCGATCCGCCAATTCTCACATGACAAACCGCGCGGCCAGTGCATTTTCATGCACCTGACATTGCTGCCCTATCTGGCGGCGTCCGGTGAGCTGAAGACGAAACCGACGCAACACTCGGTCAAGGAATTGCAGTCCATCGGCATCGCGCCCGATATCCTTGTGTGCCGCTCGGAGCAGCCGATCCCCGAAAAAGAGCGCGAGAAGATCGCATTGTTCTGTAACGTCCGCAAACAAAGTGTGGTCGCGGCCTATGATCTGAAATCCATCTATGAGGCCCCACTGGCCTACCACGATCAAGGCCTTGACCAAGCGGTTCTGGATGCCTTTGACATTGCCCCAGCCCCGCAACCGAAGCTTGAGATGTGGCACGACGTCTATGACCGCATCCATAATCCCGAAGGCAAGGTAAAGGTCGCCATCGTCGGAAAATACACCCAGCTTGAGGATGCCTATAAATCCATCGCCGAGGCGCTGACCCATGGTGGTATGGCCAACCGTGTCAAAGTACAGATCGAATGGGTCGATGCCGAGCTTTTCGATAAAGACGATGCCGCCCCCTATCTGGAAGGGTTCCATGCGATCCTTGTGCCGGGCGGTTTTGGTGAACGCGGGACAGAGGGCAAAATCAAAGCGGCGCAATTCGCCCGCGAAAAGAAGATCCCCTACCTCGGGATATGCCTTGGCATGCAGATGGCCGTGATTGAGGCAGCGCGGAATGTGGCCGGTCTGGCGAAAGCGGGGTCTGAGGAATTCGACCATGAGGCGGGCGGAAAGCGGTTCGAACCGGTCGTCTACCACCTCAAGGAATGGGTACAGGGCAACCATACCGTGGCGCGCAAGACCGATGACGACAAAGGCGGCACGATGCGTCTGGGCGCTTATGACGCCACGCTGACCGAAGGCTCGAAAGTTGCGGGAATTTACGGCACCACGGCGATCGAAGAACGGCACCGCCACCGCTATGAGGTGGATGTGAAATATCGTGATGTGCTGGAAAAGGCCGGCCTGAAATTCTCGGGCATGTCACCGGATGGCAAGCTGCCCGAGATTGTCGAATGGTCCGATCACCCATGGTTTATCGGGGTGCAGTTCCATCCAGAGCTGAAGTCAAAACCCTTCGCGCCACATCCGCTTTTCGCGGATTTTGTGCGGGCGGCTGTCGAGACCTCACGTCTGGTGTAGGAGACCAAATCCTCTCAGAGGATTTGGTCCAGATTTTTTAAAAAATCTGGCGTTTAGAAGCCGAAGGTGATCTTGCGTGTGAGCACGATGCTCCCGCTCAACATATCGTCGTTTTCGCTGATCGGGCTATCGGCGGCATCCTCGCGCAACTGGTTATAATTGATCGTCCCGATCACTTCCCAGTCATCGTTGATCGCATAGGTCGCCTCGGCCATTGCGCCGGCGCTGACCAGCCCGCCTTGGGCGTCAAAATCGGTCAGACTTGTCGCGCCGGAAACACCGAAATAGGTCTGCGCATAGTCATCATCACCGATAAGCACCCGCGGCCCTGCCTTGAAAGTTAGCTGGTCTGTCGGCCTGTAATAGACGTTGCTGCCGATCTCGCTCACGAAAGACCCGTGTCCGATCACGCCGTAACGCAGCACGGCAAACACATCATAGTAGGGGGCCGTGAATTCCAGTCCGCCACCAAGTTCCAGCGAGGCGTCAATATCCTCAAGCCCCGCAAGCTCACTGAAATCATCGGCATTACGCTCGCCGATAAAGCGCAAAGACCCTCTCACCCCCAGCCCGTAGTTATCGCCACCACCGAGCGACACGCCGCCAAGCTGCAGGCTTTCCAGCCTGAATTTCCCACCCACACCGGGCGCGGTTTCGTCGCTGCCAAAGTACTCGGGCGCAAATGACGGCCCAAGACCGAACCGAAAGGTCACACCATCCGACGCATCTTGCGCTATTGCGAACTGCGGTGCGGTGATGGCGAAAGCAGCAAGGATAACCCGTTGTAACATATCAATTCCTAATGTTGTTGAACTCATGGTAGCGCTCATGCACACACAAACAACCCACAAACGCGCGAGCACGGCCACGATGGACAGGCCCACACCGCTGCGCTAAGCCGATGCCAGCCACCCAAGGACCGTCACACGCCCTATGCTTTCATATCAGCACATCTATCACGCCGGAAATCTGGCCGATGTCCACAAACACAGTATGCTGGCCTGGGCGCTGAGCTATATGACGCGCAAGGACAAACCGCTGTCCTATCTCGAAACCCACGCGGGGCGCGGTCTTTATGACCTGCAAGACGCCGCCGCGTTGAAAACCGGCGAAGCGGCCAAAGGGATCGCACTTGCGCAGGACTGGTTTGCGCCTGATCACCCGTATGCACAGGTTCTCGCACGCATCCATGCCAAATACGGGGAAAACGCCTATCCCGGTTCCCCCCTGATCGCGGCTGAAAGCCTGCGTCATCTTGATACGATCCACCTGTCGGAATTGCATCCGCAAGAATTCGCCGCCCTCAAGGACACGATGGCCCCCTATGGCGGAGTCTTCCGTCAGCAGGACGGCTGGGAAATGGCTATGTCGGTCTGTCCGCCCGACCCGAAGCGCGGGTTTTTGCTGATTGACCCCTCTTACGAGGTGAAGTCCGACTACGACACCATCCCGGCGACAATCGCCAAACTGCATCGCAAATGGGGCGTGGGTGTCATTATGCTGTGGTATCCGATCCTGACCGATGCGCCCCATAAACCTATGATCCGTGCTCTGCAGGCGTCTTTGCCCGATGGGTTCACGCACGAAGTGCGCTTTCCCCCCGCGCGGGAAGGCCACAGGATGGTCGGCTCTGGTTTGTTCGTCGTAAACGCCCCATATGGATTGGCAGAGGAAGGGCTGCGCCTTTCTGCCCAGTTTGAAGATAAGCTCAAGGACCCTATGTAAGCGTTATGTTTCAAGATATTCTAAGGCGCCTGACCGCCCCCGCACCCGCTCCCCTGAACGAAATTGACAGCCGCGTCGCGCTTGGCGCGCTTCTGGTTCGCGTCGCGCGCACAGATGGCGATTACGCACAGGTCGAGATCCAGCAGATCGATCAGGCGTTGATGACACGCTACAGTCTTTCGGCCGCTGATGCCGCGGCACTCCGCGCCGAATGCGAGGAACTGGAAGCGCAAGCCCCGGATACCGTACGCTTTACCCGCGCCATCAAAGAGGCAGTCTCCTATGAAAACCGGCTGAGCGTGATCGAAGCGCTCTGGTCGGTCGTGATGGCCGACGGCGTGCGCGATGATGAAGAGGACAGCATGATGCGGATGACCGCCTCTTTGCTGGGGGTCTCCGATCAGGACAGTCACAGCGCACGGATCAAGGTGAGCGGAAAATAACGGCACTCATGGGGAAAACCGCGCC
Source organism: Yoonia sp. R78084 (assembly GCF_044595625.1). Lineage (NCBI taxonomy): Bacteria > Pseudomonadati > Pseudomonadota > Alphaproteobacteria > Rhodobacterales > Paracoccaceae > Yoonia > Yoonia sp. R78084. The sequence goes on along the minus strand of NZ_CP138993.1, from coordinate 837,311 downwards.
CAAATTACGCTGACGTGGGGTCAGTGCGCGCCAAAGAGTTGCAAATGCCCCTGAAATAGGCACAACTCGTGACCACAACAACGAAAAGCTGCCCCGCCCCGTGAACACGTCTGCCCCAGTCATCGAAATCCGCAACCTTCACAAAGCCTATGGCGATCTGGAGGTATTGAAGGGTGTCGATATCACGGCTCCTGCAGGGCACGTCGTATCCCTGATCGGGTCGTCCGGTTCCGGCAAATCCACACTCCTGCGCTGTGCGAACCTGCTCGAAGACAGCCAGCAAGGCGATGTCCTCTTCTGCGGGGAACCTGTGATCTGGAAAGGTACCGGCGCACGCCGCCATCCGGGGGATCATGCGCAAATGATCCGCATCCGCACGAACCTGTCGATGGTATTCCAGCAGTTCAATCTATGGGCACATATGACGATCCTGCAGAACGTGATGGAAGCCCCCCTGACCGTGCTCAAGCGCGACCGCGCCGAGGTTGAGGCCGCCGCGCGCAAATATCTCGACAAGGTCGGCATTGGCGACAAATGCGATGCCTACCCCGCCATGCTTTCGGGCGGTCAACAACAACGGGCCGCGATTGCGCGCGCCCTTTGCATGGAACCCAAGGCGCTGCTTTTTGATGAGCCGACAAGCGCCCTGGATCCCGAACTTGAACAGGAAGTCGTGAAAGTGATCAAGGATCTGGCCGCCGAAGGGCGCACCATGATCATCGTCACCCATGACATGCGACTGGCCGCTGATGTCAGCGATCACGTCGTTTTCCTGCACCAAGGCAAAATCGAAGAGCAAGGCGCACCCGCCGAACTTTTCGGCAACCCAAAGACCGAACGGCTTCAGGGCTTCCTGTCGGCCACGGTTTCTTAACCTCATCAACCCGGGAGATCATTGATGAAAAACCTTATCCTTACGACGGCCGCACTCGCCGTTGCTGGTTCCATGGCCCTTGCCGACGCGCATTCCGTTGTCCGTCTTGGCACCGAGGGGGCCTACCCTCCGTACAACTTCCTGAACGATGACGGCGAAGTTGACGGGTTCGAGCGCGCTTTGGGCGATGAGCTCTGCCTGCGCGCCGAACTAACCTGTGAGTGGGTCACAAACGAGTGGGACAGCATTATTCCGAACCTCGTATCCGGCAACTATGATGTCATCATCGCAGGCATGTCGATCACGGACGAGCGGGACGAAGTCATCGACTTCTCTGACAACTACACACAGCCCGATCCGTCCGCCTATCTGGTGACCTCCGAAGATGTCGATCTGGCCAATGCGGTTATCGCAGCACAGACAGGCACAATTCAGGCAGCATTCATTGCCAGCACAGGTGCGACTTTGCTGGAATTCGCAACACCTGACGAGACTGTCGCAGCGGTGAAAAGCGGTGAAGCTGACGCCGTTCTTGCCGACAAAGCCTTCCTTGCGCCAATCGCTGAATCCGATGCCGAAGTGATGCTGATGGGTCAGGAAGAGCTGATCGGTGGCGGTGTAGGCCTTGGCCTGCGCGAAAGCGACGGTGAACTGCGTGACAAATTCAACGCAGCGATTGCGTCCATGAAAGCAGACGGCTCGTTGAACGCGTTGATCGCGGAATGGGGCGTGGGCGAGCAATTCTAAGCTGCCTCACAATACACCACAAAGGGTCGCCAGTTTGGCGGCCCTTTTTCGTTCAGCTTTTGGCAAACCGTTGCGGACGGTAAGGCGCGATCATCGCCGCATCCGCGTTATCCAGACGACCCGCAATATCCTTGGCAATCAGCTCTGCGATAATCGGCCCAAGCGTAATGCCGGAATGCAGCACGGCGACATAAACCCCTTCGGCCAACGGCCCCACGACGGGCAAACCATCCTGCGGCACCGGTCGCTCTGCGCGGATAACCTCGGCCCAGCGTGCATCAGCCAATCCATCGCAGAGACCGCGTAGCCGCCCCGTCGCAGCATCGGCGGCATCATCCGGCATCTGCGACAAATTCTCTGTATCATCGCCTTGGTGTCCGACCGAAATAGGCATCAAGATCTGCCCCGAGGGTTCCTGTCTGATCTCACCGTCGGGTGTGGCCAGAATATGCTGCAGGATCTTTTCTTGCCGGTTGGTGCGCAGGATATAGGCGGGGCGCGGCACGAGCGGGATCGTGCAATCAATGCTCTGCGCCAGCGCTGCCGTGCCTGTCCCGGCAGCGATGATCACCTGATCGGCTGCGATCACGCCCTGCGTTGTTACAACCCCCACACCACGTCCATTGCGCAGCGCGATCCCTGTGACCGCCACATTGCTGATCACCCGTGCGCCCGCATCCTGTGCTGCGGCCAGAAACGCCCTTGCCAGATCACCCGAGGAGGCAGCCCCCTCGCTGGGGAAGAAAAGCGCCTGTTTGGGGGTGGTTTTCAGTGCCGGTTCGCGCGCGGACACGGCCGACCCGCTTAACAGTTCCACAGGGTACTCAAATCCGCGCAACTGCGCGTATGTCTCTTCCATCGCAGCCTCGGGCATGTCCCAACACAAACACCCCTGCCACACAACAGGGGCCGCGACGTCTTTCATGACGCGGTGCCATGCCCGAATACCTGCCGCGCGGAGACGATGATGGTCGTCGTTCAGGTAAAAGCTCGCGTTGATCCAGCCAAAGGCGGCTTGTGTCGCGTCCGGTGCGCCGCTTGTGACAACCGTAACGCGTGACCCCGCGCGTGACAGTTGCAGCGCCGTCGCGCCCCCGATGATGCCAGCGCCCACAATAACGACAGACTGTTCCATTTTTAGCATCTCCTGCTGCCGCAAACCCGCATTGCGCCGCGTAAATGCCCGCCGCGCGTTGACTTGGCGCGACAATTGTTGGACGGATTAACAACCCAACGCAATAAGACGATTGATGTTTAGTTACTGTACGGATCCCGCCACCCTTGAAGGCTTCCAATGGCTTAGCTGCTACCTGACGACAGGCAAGCACATGTCCATGTACTACGCCTTTGGTACGGTCCTGCTACTGCTTGCGATCACGGCCCCCACAGCGCTTGCTTTTGGTTTTGCGGGCGCGTCAGCGGCGCGCAGTACTGTGGCCCCGCTGCGCTGGATGGGCAAAACCTATATCGCCATCGTGCGCGGCATCCCCGACATCGCGTTTTTCCTTTTCTTCGTGATCGCGCTTGATCAGGCCTTCGAGTATATCCGCCACCGCATCAAATGCCCCGACTGGACCGAGCCGGTGCGCCAAGGCAACGATTTCGTGGTGTGCACGGCCGCCAAGCTGCCCTTGGGCAATGCCCCACAATGGGTGCATGAGACCTACGGCTTCATGTTGGCCGTGCTCACCTTTGCTATCGTCTTTGGGGCATTTGCCGCAAACGTCCTGTTTGGTGCCATGCGCGCCGTGCCAAAAGGCCAGTTGGAAACCGCTGAAGCCTACGGCATGAACCGCCGCCAGACGTTCTGGCGCGTTCTGGTCCCGCAAATGTGGGTCTATGCACTGCCCGGTCTGTCGAACCTCTGGATGGTGCTGATCAAGGCCACGCCACTGCTGTTTCTGCTGGGCGTAGAGGATATCGTTTACTGGGCCCGTGAACTGGGCGGTGCCAAGCAGCCGCAATTCACCGACTATCCGCACCCTGACTGGCGGATGTGGTATTTCGGGGCGCTGCTGATTTTCTATCTGTGTTTTACGAAAGTCTCCGAAGTCGTGCTTGACCGGATCATGGCCAAACTGACCCATGGACAAGCCACCACTGCCGGTGAACGCCAACGCAAGGCGGCCGCATAATGAGCTGTTGGGAAACGATCGCCGATTACGCGCTGCGCAGCCAAGGTATTGGCGAGCGTTTGTTGCCGCGCAGTGACTTTACGCTTTGCCAGCAGTTCACGCTGATCGGGTCGGGCATGATCTGGAATATCTATTTCGGGGTCGTGGCGCTCTGCTTAGGCTTTTTTCTGGCAACAGCCGTGGCGATGGGCAAGGCCGCACAGAACCCGCTTTTGCGCAAGCCTGCGGAATGGTTCATCTTTGTCTTCCGCGGCTCACCGCTGTTTATCCAGTTCTTCTTTGCCTATTTCGTGTTTCTCAGCCTCAAGAACGTCAGTCCCTTCTTTGATCCGCTTACCTCGGCCTGGGCCGGTGCGCTGGTGGTCCTGTTCCTGAACACCGCCGCCTATTCGGGCGAGATTTTCTATGGTGCGCTGCAATCCATCCCCAAAGGTGATATCGAGGCGGCAGACGCCTATGGACTATCAGGTTGGACGCGCTTTCGCCGCGTCATCTGGCCCACCATGCTGCGGCTCGCATGGCCGGCCTATACCAACGAGGCGATTTTCCTGTTCCACGCCACGACGCTTGTGTTCTTCTCGGGCTTTCCGGCAACGCAACAACGGGGCGACGCGCTTTATTATGCCAATTACTTTGCCGACAAGACCTTTAACCCGTTCGTCCCCTATCCGATCCTCGCAGGATATTTCATCATCCTGACGCTGATCGTCATCGGGCTTTTCGGCTTGGTGAATAGCCGCTTGAATCGGCATCTACCGCAGGATGCGCGCAGGAAAATCAAAGTGAGGCCACAGATTATCCGATGAGTTGGCTTGATGATCACCCCGAAATCCGCAACTTGCGCTGTGGCGCCGCCGATCTCAACGGCCAGCCACGTGGCAAACGCATGCCGCGCAAGTTCGCCCAGAAGCTCGAAAAAGAAGGCACGCGCTTTCCGCTGTCGGTCCTGAACCTTGATATCTGGGGCGAGGACATCGACGACAGCCCGTTGGTGTTTGAGACAGGCGATGCCGACGGCCTGCTGCTGCCGACCGAGCGGGGCTATGTGCCAATGCCTTGGCTGCGCGCGCCAACGGCCATTTTGCCGCTCTGGGCGTTTCATGATGATGGTTCGCCTTTCTCTGGCGATCCGCGCCACGCGCTGGCCCGTGTGTTGAACCGCTACACCGAACACGGTCTGACACCGGTCGCTGCAACCGAGATGGAGTTCTATCTGGTCGACGACAGCGGCAAGGAAATCCAGCAGCCCAAATCGCCGCGCTCTGGCAAACGCCGTGCAGGTGCCGAGATCCTGTCCCTTCGCGCGCTCGACGCGTTCGATGAGTTCTTCAACCAGCTATATGACGCCTGCGGTGCGATGAATATCCCCGCCGAGGCCGCAATTTCCGAAGGCGGGATCGGCCAGTTCGAGGTGAACCTTGAACATGTGCCCGATGCACTAAAGGCCGCAGATGATGCGTGGCTGTTCAAGATGCTGGTGCGCGGCCTTGCCCGCAATCACGGAATGGCGGCCAGTTTCATGGCCAAGCCATATGATGACTACGCGGGCAACGGGCTACACACGCATTTTTCGGTGCAGGACAAGGATGGCAAGAACATCTTTGCCAATGATACATTTGAAGGCACGCCCCTTTTGCAAAACGCGATCGCCGGCTGTCTGGCAGGCATCCCCGATCTGACGCTGATCTTTGCGCCCCATGGCAACAGCTATGAACGGCTGGTGCCTGGCGCACATGCACCGACCAGTATTTGCTGGGCCTATGACAACCGCACCGCCACTGTGCGCGTGCCGGGCGGGAGCTATGGCGCGCGGCGGATCGAACATCGTCTCGCGGGTGGTGACGTGAACCCCTACCTTTTCCTCGCTGCTGTCCTTGGCTCGGCGCTGGTAGGGATCGAGGACGGCATGACACCCCCTGCCCCGATCACCGGTAACGCCTATGACCAGAAACTGCCGCAGGTGCCCAGCACCTGGGCGGACGCGATTGGCCGGTTTGAACAAAGCGCGCTTGCGCGGCGCATCTTTGATCCGCAATTGGTGGATAATCTGGTCCGGACGAAACGGCAGGAAATGCAGTATTTTGCGGAAATGTCGCCCGAAGAACAGCTCGACCATTATCTTGATCTTGTCTAATTCTATCCCCACCTGAAGGTTAGAGGTGCACCAATGAAGATCGGCATTTTGCAAACAGGCCATGCGCCGGATGAGCTGCTGCCAACAAACGGCGATTATGACCGGCTGTTCCAGCGACTGCTGGATGGAAACGGCTTTGCATTCACGACCTATAACGTTGTGGATATGGAGTTTCCCGCCAGCATCACCGATTGCGATGGCTGGCTGATCACAGGCTCCAAACACGGCGCCTATGAGGATCACCCCTTTATTCCACCGCTTGAGGCCTTCATCCGCGATGTCTATGCCGCCGATATTCCCTTGGTGGGCATATGCTTTGGCCATCAGATCATCGCGCAGGCGCTGGGTGGGAAGGTGGAGAAATTCACCGGTGGCTGGGCCGTCGGGCACCAGACATATGATTGGAACGGCGAGACGGTTGCGCTCAACGCTTGGCATCAGGATCAGGTTGTCGCCGTGCCCCAAGATGCGCAGGTGATTGCCAGCAATGATTTTTGTGCCGCTGCAGCCCTCGTTTATGGCAAGCGCGCCTTCACGACACAGCCGCACCCGGAGTTCGGCGCGGATTTCATCGCAGGTCTGGCCCAGCACCGTGGACCAGGCGTTGTGCCTGATACGCAACTGGCGGAAACGCATGCAAATTTGGAAAAGCCCATCGACAATGCACGGATCGCGGCACAGATCGCCAAGTTCTTCAAAGAGCGCACGGTGGCTTAAGGCCCTATGAACCCGCTCTATCGCAACGACCGCCCCGGCATATTGCCCGATAGCTGGTATGTCGCATCAACCGATATCCCGCCCGAACGCCCGCCCCTGAAGGGCGCGGTCGCGACCGACGTATGCGTCATCGGCGCGGGCTATACCGGTTTGTCCGCAGCCCGCCATCTGGCGGCGAAAGGTCTGGATGTCATCGTGCTTGACGCGCATCGCGTGGGCTTTGGTGCCTCGGGGCGCAATGGCGGACAGGTTTGCAGCGGCTATGACAAGGACCAGTCCACGCTGATCAAACATGTGGGCCGCGACCATGCCAAGGCACTCTGGCAGTTGGCCGAAGAGGCCAAGGCGGACCTGCGCAACCTCTGCGCCCAAATTCCCGAGGCGCGTTACACAGCAGGGTTGGTCCACGGCACGGTGACTGCCAAAGAGGCAGCACACGACGCCGCTGAAGTGGAGCTGTTGGCACGCGAATACGGCTATGCAGACGCGCGGATGTGCGACACCGAAGAGATGCGCGCACTGGTGAAATCCCCGCGCTATCATAGCGGTTTGCTCGATATGGGAGCAGGCCATATCCACCCGCTGCGCTATGCTCTGGGCTTGGCACGGTTGGCCGAGGCGGCGGGAGCGCGGATTTACGAACGCTCCGAGGTGCATCAGATCACCAAGGGCGACCCAGCGATAATCGCCACGAACAAAGCCCGCATCAAAGCCCGCCATGTGATCCTTGCGGGCAATGGCTATCTGCCCAATCTGGAACGCAAGGTGGCCGCGCGGGTGATGCCTTTGAACAGCTTTATCAGTGCCACCGAACCGCTGGGCGACCGTGCGGCAGAGATCATGGGGCAGGATCTGGCTGTCAATGACAGCCAATTCGTGGTGAATTATTTCCGCCTGTCCGAAGACGGACGACTGCTTTTTGGCGGGCGTCCAAGCTATCGCATCGGATTTCCGCAAGATATCGCGACCGTCATGCACGAACGGATCGCAGCCGTCTTTCCCCAGTTCAGGGGCGTTAAGATTGACTACGCGTGGGGCGGCACTTTGGGTGTCACGATCCCGCGTTTGCCGGCGGTGGTGCGCGTTGCACCCAATATCGTCTCTGCGGGTGGCTATTCAGGTCATGGTGTCGCATTGTCAGGGCTGGCAGGCAAAGTCATGGCCGAAGCCGTCGCAGGACAGGCGGGCCGGTTTGACACGCTGGCCGGTATCAACGTGCCGCCGTTTCCCGGCGGTACTGCATTCCGCACGCCCCTTCTGGCACTGGCAATGACATGGTATTCCATGCGTGACCGTTTGGGGGTCTGACCCTAGGCTGTGCTGATGGCTTGGCCCTGTAAGAACAGCATCGCCTGCGCGGGCTGATACGCCGGTGCAAATACGTGGTCATGGTAAAGAGCGGCTTCAACAGCCGCCCTCGCTGAAGTGAGGCTACTTGCCCAGCTTCGAAAGCTTTTCCTGCAATGCGGCAAGCTGATCCTTGATCTCGCCCAGATCGTCGCCGTCTTTGTCCTCGGTGCCTTCTTTTTTGCCCGCCCCCGACATCATCCCTCCGGTCATCGCCTTGAAGAATGCTTCTTGCTGGGCGCGCATCGCTTCAAACCCGGGCATATTGGCGATCGGGCTGGCCTTGCCGATATTCTCCATCGCCTTTGTCTGGCCTTCGCGCAGCATGTCAAAGCTTGCCTGCAGGAACTGCGGCACAACGGACGCGGCCTGGCTTGTGTAGCTGCGCACGAGATCGGTCAGCACATCTACCGGCAAAACGCTTTCACCACGGCTTTCGTGTTCCGCAATAATCTGCAACAGATATTGGCGCGTCAGGTCGTCGCCTGATTTCAGATCAACGATCTGCACCTCGCGCCCCTCACGGATAAATGCGGCGATGTCTTCGAGGGTCACATAGTCGCTGGTCTCGGTGTTGTAGAGACGGCGGCTTGCATAGCGTTTGATCAGCAGCGGTTTGTTGGTGTCGGCCAAGAAACGTTCCTCCACAGAGATGTTGCAGTGCAGAGAAGCCTATGCCGCGTCTGCGCAAAAAGAAAGCAAATAGCGCAAAACAAAAAACGGCCCGCCTGTGCGGACCGTTCTTTGAAAATCTAACCCTCAGGGAGGCAAGGGTGATTTTACATTCGCTTACTTCGCAGCAGCAGTTGCCTTCTTGGCAGCAGCTGTCACTTCGTCTGTTGCTTTCTTCGCAGCAGCAGTCATCTCTTCGGACATGTCTTTGCCAGCGGCAAGAACCAGTTCCATTGTCTGTGTCTGAACTTTTTTCGCGATTTCAGCGAAAGCAGACATGTGCTCGGCAGCGGATTCAGCAGACGCAGATGCGAAGTCGGTCATTGCTTTTGCATAGTCAGCAGGCTCGGCCTTTGCTTTGGACATGGCTTCGATTTTTGCCAGTGTGTCCTTTGTCCATTTTGCAGACAGCTCGGCAGATTTGCCAGCAGCGTCAATTGCAACAGCGGACATTTTTTCAGCCAGGGCAGTCTGGTTCTTGAACTGCTCTTCCATTGCTTTTGTGTCGACAGGAAATGCGCCTGTCATGTCTTTGAAGATCGCTGTGAAGTCTTGTGCTTTAGCAGCCATAGTCGTCGCCTTTCGGTTTGTCGGTGCGGTGTATTCCGCGCTAATTCGATGACACCAATATGCATGCTGCGATGCAGCATTTCAAGTATTTTCTCTGCACTGCAGCATATTTTTTCTGCAACTGCATATTCTCGAGAAATTTGAACTACTTATTAACCACGTAGGTTCCTGGTGCGGGCGCTAACACCGGGTGATCGTCGTCTCCAACGCTTCTGGCAGTGACTTTTTTGCCTGATTTTTTTGACAACCACGCATCCCAGCGCGGCCACCAGGACCCTTCATGCTTCTCGGCACTTGCAAGCCAGTCATCCGCCGTCAGCCCGAGCTCGGGGTTGGTGTAATGGCCGTATTTGTTCTTGCTGGGCGGATTGATGATCCCCGCGATATGCCCGCTCTCTGACAGGATGAACATCTTATCCTTGGATCCCATCTGCGTCACACCGGCATAGCTGCTTTTCCACGCGGCGATGTGGTCCGTCTCGCAGGCGATCGCGCATAAGGGGACAGAGACATCTTTGAGATGCACAGTCTCGCCCGCGATCTCGAAGCCTGTGGTCGCGAATTTGTCGCTCTGACACAGCCCGCGCAGATACTCGACCGCCATACAGGCCGGAAGATTGGTACCATCCCCGTTCCAGTAGAGCAGATCAAAGGCCGGTGGTGCTTTGCCCATCATATAGCTCTTGATCGCAGGTCCATAGATCAGGTCGTTTGAGCGCAGGTAGGAAAAGGTGCGCGACATGAAGAACGAGTCGAGTATGCCGTTTTCGCGGACCTCATTCTCGATCCCGTCGACGAAATCATCATCAAGAAACACCCCGACCTCACCCCGATCCGAAAAGTCGGTGAGCGTGGTAAAGAATGTCGCGGCATTCACCGAAGTGTCCTTGCGTTTCTTCATCAATGCCAGCGTGAGGGCCAGCGTGGTCCCTGCAATGCAGTAGCCCACGGCATTCACTTTCTTCACACCGCATATCTCTTTGACCTCTTTGATCGCGGTCATATAGCCTTCGTCGACGTAGTTGGTCATCGAGGTTTCGCGATAGCCCGCATCCGGGTTCACCCAAGAGACGACAAACACGGTATACCCCTGATCCACTGCCCATTTGATCAGGCTGTTTTGGGGTTTGAGGTCAAGAATATAGAATTTGTTGATCCACGGCGGAAAGATGATCAGCGGGGTTTCGTATACTTTTTCCGTCGTTGGCGTATACTGGATCAGCTCGAACATATGGTTGCGATAGACCACCGCACCCGGTGTTGTTGCGAGGTTCTCACCCAGCTTGAACGCTTTCTTGTCGGCCAGGGTGACCACAAGGTCGCCGTCGTTGGCCTCAAGATCCGCGATCAGGTTTTCCAGCCCAGCAACAAGGCTCTCGCCCTCGGTTTCAGCCGCCAGCGCCAGCGCCTCGGGGTTGGTGGGCAGAAAATTTGTCGGGCTGATCATATCGATCAATTGCTGGCTGAAATAGCGCAGCCGCTTCTTTTCCTCAGAATCAAGCGTGTCGATATCATCAACCGCCTGCTGCACCGCAGAAGCGTTCATCAGGTACTGTTGCTTGATGAAATTGAAATAGGGGTTGGTGTCCCAAAGCTCATGCGAAAACCGGCGGTCTTTGGGTGTTTCATCCGTGGGCGGCGCGAGCTTGCCCTGCGCCAGAAGGTGCTGCGCTTCGACGTAGTGCTTGACCGATTTGCCCCAGAATTCGAGCTGGTGCTCGATCAGCTTGGCGGGATTATGCATCATTTCAGTCATATAGGCTGTCGCTGCCTTGACGTAGAGCTCCTGACTTGGCCCTTGCAGCGCAGGGGCCACAGAGCGGCCCTGCGCCATCACCTTCAACAAACGTTGAGTGAGCTCCTCAACCCGCGCAAGATTGGCCTCGAGTTTTGCAACATTCTCGCCAACAAACTCTTGCGCTTCTAAATCGTTTGTTGTCATTTTAACGTCCTTGTGCATATGCTGCAGGTGCAGCATGTGCTGCCCCTACCATCGGAGTTCGAATACATGAAGTATATGATGACCTACGACCTGATGGAAAGCATGCGCAACACCAATCAGTGGTTTGGATCAACGGCGCGCGCTTTTGCATCCTACCCGATGATGTCATGGGGCGCGAACCCTGCGATGGATTGGCTCAAGGCATGGGGCGAAGTCACAGAGCGCACTTTTGCGCGTATGGTCGCCAAGCCTGACTGGAATATTCCGGTACAAACAAATCTGGATGGCACCGATATGGTTGTGACAACCGAAGTGGTTGTTGAACGCGCCTTTGGTGATCTGATCCGTTTCCGTGTCGGCACCCGCCCTGACCGGACCCGCAAAGTTCTCTTGGTGGCCCCTATGTCGGGGCACTACGCCACACTTCTGCGCAAAACCGTTATCAGCCTGCTGCCCGATTGCGATGTCTATATCACCGACTGGCACAATGCCCGCGACATCCCTGTCAGTGAAGGCAAATTCGATATCGAGGATTACACCCTCTATCTGATGGATTTCATGCGCGAGATGGGCCCGGACACGCATGTACTGGCAATCTGCCAGCCTGTGCCGCTTGCACTTGCGGCAACTGCTTATCTGGCAGAGCTTGACCCGGATGCGCAGCCGCGGTCGCTCACCCTGATCGGTGGTCCTGTCGATCCAGATGCAAACCCCACCGAAGTCACCGATTTCGGACGCTCTGTCACCATGGGGCAGTTGGAACAGACCATGATCCAGCGCGTCGGTTTCAAATATTCAGGCGTGGGCCGCATGGTCTACCCCGGATTGCTGCAGCTTGCGTCGTTTATTTCAATGAATGGCGAGACCCACGCCAACGCCTTCCGCGATGAAATTATCCGTGTCGCAAAAGGCGAGGCCTCGGACCACGACCGGCACAACCAGTTCTACGACGAGTATCTTGCTGTCATGGATATGACCGCCGAGTTCTATCTGTCGACGGTCGAGCGCATCTTCAAAGGCCGCGAAATTGCGCGCAATGAATTTGTGGTTGCCGGTCACAAGGTGGACTTCAGCAAGATCACGACCGTCGCGGTCAAGATTGTTGAAGGCGAAGACGATGATATCTCGGCCCCTGGCCAATGTCTGGCGGCACTCGATCTGCTTACCGGTCTGCCCGACAGCAAGAAGGCAGCGCATCTTGAGCCCGGTGCGGGCCATTACGGGATCTTTGCCGGGGGTAGCTGGCGCAACAATATCCGGCCACTGGTTCTGGATTTCATTGATGCCAACGCCGAAGGGCCAAAGGGCAAATCCGGCAACGTCGTCGCGATCAAGTAACCGTGCCTGCCGGCGCTGCCGGTCGCAGCATCATGGGTTGCTTCATCCAGCGCTGTAACGCGTCTGTTGTGGCATCGGGTGCCTCAAGTGTGGGCAGATAGCCCGCGCCTTCGATGATTTCCAACTGGGCGTAGGGGATCAACTCGGCCAGAAACTCATGGCGCTTCAGCTGATACTGCCCGTCATGGCGTCCGCAAATCACCGCCGTTGGCTGCAGGACCTGACGCAATGTGCCCTGTTGGTCCTTGCGGCGCTGCAAGGCGCGCGCCTGCTTGATATAAATCTCGGGGCCCAGCGCATCGCCCATTGCCGTCAGTTCGCGCACCAGTTCAACCTTGTCCGTGGACGGGGCCATCCATGTCGAATTGATCTCATGCTGCAGGACATCTTTCCAACGGCCCGCGCGGGCGGCAATGATGTGCGGCTCGCGCGCGGCAGCGGCCTCGGGTGTGTCGGCTTGCGGGCTTGTGCTGATCAAGGCAATCCGCGTGACGCGGTCTGGCGCCCGCCGGATCACTTCCATTGCGACCATCCCCCCAAAGCCCATGCCACAAAGAGCAAACTTTGGCGGCGACCAGCTGAGGATCTGGCTTGCGATCTCTTCGATCCGCTCGCCACAGGTGGGGGGCGCAATCATGACGGCATGCGCCTGCGACATCACCTGCATTTGCGGCGCAAAAACGCGCGCGTCAGATAACATCGCAGGGATCATCACCAGCGTTTCACGCGGCATTGTGTAAAAGCCCTAACAAACTGCTCAACCTTTATAGGTTTTTTAACACTTTGGCGTGGGAACCGTTGTTCTGCAAGTGTTTCAGCGCGCGCAGAGCCCTTGCACCCAAGCGATAACCTGCCGAGCGAGCGGTTCAGTCTGGGCGGGCGAGAAGATATCTCCTGCCATCACATGCCCCATCGCATCGTCTGCGGGCGTTTGTGCCAACCGTACAACCTCTGTTTCCGCCCCCCAGCGTGCAATAAGCTGACGGGTGTCATCAGGATGCACCACCTGATCGGCTTCGTTGAAGCAAAAGAGCGCGGGCGTCTGGATGATCGCGAGGTCCGCCTTGCGCGCAGCACGCACTGCATCAGCCATGACATGGACCGCCGCGATCGGCACATTCAGCGTCCAGTAGGCAGCGTGGCCTGCGTTGATCGGCTTGATCTTGCGCGAGGCCCCGGCGACATACTTGGCCCAATCCCGTGCGGCGGGCAGATCGAGCAAGCGCTGCACCACACGGTTGCGCAGCCCGAAGTTGGGCGAGACATGCACCATTGCTTTCACCTGTACACCCTCGGCCAGCGCAAGCGTCGCCAAGGTGCATCCGGTGGAACAGCCGATGATTATGACTTCCTCCCCCAGGGTTTGCGCAATCGCAATGGCCTCGGCCACGTCACGGCGCCAATCGGCCAGCGTCGCCTGCCCCATTGCATCGCTATCCTGCCCATGGCCCGTCAGCCGCGTGAAATGCAGGTTTGCGCCCAGCGCTTTGGCCACCAGATCGGGCAGCGGGCGCAACTCCTGCCCTGTTGCCGAAAACCCGTGAACATAAAGAACCGCCATCCGCGTGCGCGTGGCAGGCGCACCCGCCCAGATGATCTGCTTTTCGCAGCCTGCGCGCAGCTTGGGCACCTCCGCCTCTGCCGCGGCGAGTGTGGCCTCTATGGTCGCCAAATCAGGCAAGCGCACGCCCAGCCATGGGGCGGTAGATCACCACCAGTCCAAGGATCGCCACGATTAGGATACCAGCCGGAATGAGCGTGATCGCCATTTGCAATGCCTGCAGCGCATCTGCGGACTGCGGCACCACACCACCCGTGGCCTCTTGCCAGCCCGCCGCCGCCAGTGTCAGACCCAGCACCGCAGGGGCCACTGCATTCGCCAGCTTCTGCCCGAAGAGCCAGACCGCCGAAAATGCCCCTTCGATAGCCACACCGCTGTCGCGGCGGGTGATGTCCATCAGATCAGGGTAAATGGCCCAGGGGATTTGCTGATAGGCCCCGTTTGTCATGCCTGCCAGTACGAACATCCCTGCGATGACGGTCACATTGACCGAAGGCAACATCGTATAAAGTGCATAGAGCAGGACCACGTAGAGACTAAGGCCCAGCACCAGTGCGCCCACTTTGCCAAGCCTGTGAGAAAGAAGCACCCAAACGGCCTGACTGAGGATAGAGCCGACAACGAAAGCCGCGAACATCAAGCTGAGCGTGGTCAATGCGGCGGCTGCCCCCGAAAGCAGCGTGTCACCGCTGTCGATAATCAGATAAAGCGCTGCAAAGGGCAGCCCTGCCGTAATCATCGCAATCGCCAGTGTCATGACACCGTAAAGCAGGACCAGAACCACAAAAGCCTTGTTGGCAAAGACCAGCCCGAACATGCCTGTCAGGTTCACCTGTGCTGCCTGTTCAACCCGTGGTGCCTTGCGGATCGACCAGAGCGACAGCCAGACCGCCCCGATCATCAGCGGTGTGACCAACAGGGCCGCCATGGCATAACCCATCGATCCCGCCAGACTGGGGATCACAGCGCCACCGATCAGAATACCGATGCTCGCAAATGCCATGCGAAACCCTGTCATCGCAGACCGTTCCTTGGGATTTTGCGTGATCTCGCCCGATTGCGCGCCATAGGGAATGGCCACCATCGTAAAGCCGATTGTCGCCACAACAAAGAACGCCACGACCCAGGCCAGATTTGCGCCCATGCCAAGACCTGCAGGCACCGAAAACAACCCCACCATGCCCAAAGACATCACCAAGACGCCAAAAAACATCCATGGCGCGCGCCGTCCAAAACGGCTTTGGGTCCGGTCGCTCAGATAGCCGACAAGCGGATCGGTAATCATGTCAAAAACCAGAACGGCGGTCGTGACAAACCCTGCGATGCCAACAGGCACCCCCAGATAGGCCGTCAAATAGGTCAGAACGAGAAGCTGCTTGACCACAACAAAGACGACCACGCCCATGTCGGCCAGCCCCCAGCCTGCCTTTTGTCCCAAGGTTAACGCCATACTGTTCCCTCCCACGGGTTTGCGGCAGAGTAAGCAGAGCTGTGGTTTTTCCCAAAGCGGAACGTGGCGTCAGTCGTAAGGTGGGTGTTCACCCACCTGCCCCAAAACATCCGCGACCGCGGCAATGATGAGATTGAGACAGGTCTCGTCCGAAAACCTGTGATCAGCCCCTTTCACAAGCGTCAGCCGCATTTCGGGGCCTGTGGCATGGTCCAACAGGCGCAGGGCCACGGACATATCCACATCGGCGTCGGCTGTGCCCTGCAAGAACCGCACCGGAAAAGGCAACGGCAGCGGATCACGCAAGACCAGACGGGTGCGGCCTTCTTCGATCAGACGGCGGGTGATGATGTAGGGCGCGCCGTACTCCGAAGGCAGGGCCAGCTGCCCCGCCATCAGTTCGTCCTTCTGCGCATCCGAAAACCCCGCCCACATGCTGTCTTCGGTGAAATCGGGCGCCGCGGCGATGGTCACCAAACCCGCCACCCGCTCGGGCATCGCCCGTGCGATCAGCAGGGATATCCACCCGCCCATACTGGACCCGACCAGCACAACTTTACCCGCCAGCAACCCGATGGCTGCGCAAGCATCCTCGAACCAGTCACCGATCGCACCGTCGGTAAACGCTTCGCTGCTTTCGCCGTGACCCGAGTAGTCAAACCGCAGGAATGCACGGCCCTGCGCGCGGGCCCATTCCTCCAGAAAGACCGCTTTGGTCCCGCCCATGTCGGACTTGAAGCCGCCAAGGAACACGACAGCAGGGCCGGTCCCGTCGGTCAGGTGATAGGCGATCCTGCGCCCCTGCGGTGTGACAAGTTCTTTAGGCATTCTGCACGTCTTCCAAGCCGGTTGAGATCAGGGCTGCAAGAAAACACATCGCCGCGAAAAGGCCAATCACCAAGGGCACGCTGAAAGCTGCAAGCACTGCAAAAAGCGCCCCTGCCGTCAAAAGCACGACACCGACGATTGTATTTGACACTGCCGTGTAGCTGGCCCTGACGGCTGGATCAGCCATATCCACCAGATGCGTCGAACGTCCCTGCCGCACGCCGTTATGCGCGATCATGACACCAAAAAGCATCACCGGGATCACACCTGTCACCGTGCTGATGCCTATAAGATCAAGGACAACAACAAGCGCCAGTATTGCGCCTCCCGCTTTTCCCGCAAACCGCAGCACCGTCGCAGACGAGCGGTCAGACAGCCGCCCCCAGACATAGGACGACAGCAACGACGCCACCGCCGACGCCAGCACCAATATGCCCAGCTGGCCCAGCGCGCTTTCGGGTTGCAGCATCACCAGATAGGGCGGCGCAAGCGCTGTTCCCACAAGCAGGCTGCGCACGATGATAAAGCGGGTCAGCTGCGGGTCGTCGCGCAACAGCGAAAACTGTGCGACAGCATCTGTACCTTCGCCTTCCATGGATACTTCCCGCAGCGTCGCAAACAGCGCCGCCGCGCCGATCCAAAGACAGGCCGCCAGGCTGATCGCCCCGATCACCAAAGAGTAGCGCCCACCAACGCCCAACACCAAAATCAGCGCAAAAAGGATGACGCCGACGGCAGCGGCAGAACTGGCAAAACCGGTTGCCGTCCCACGGCGCGATTTTGCAACGGTCTTGCCCAGCACATCCTTGTAGCTGGCCGAACAGACCGAACGCGCCAACGCCAGCAACGCCAAGAGCCCCACGATGGTCGCGCCCGCCGCCGCCCCCTCCAGCGTGAGCCCTGCCAAAACGATCAGCGCCGCCGCAATGCCTTGCATAAACGCGCCACCCGCCCAAAACCATTTCCGGATTTTGCGGCGCGCGATGACCGGCGCCGTCCAGAGTTGCGGCAAAAGCGCGCCCGCTTCACGCACGGGGACAAGCAAACCAACCCAGAACGCGCCAGCGCCGAGGTTGGTCAAAAGCCAACTCAGCACCAGTTTCGGGTCAATCAGGCCATCCGCAATCTTGGACGCACTCAGCGAGAGAATATGGCGCAGAAAACTGCCCGCCTCGGCCTTGGCCGCAGCATCAGGCAGGTCCGTGTCGTCGCTGGACCCGTTCGTTAGTGTGGCAAATAGTTTTTGGGATAGTGTCTGTGTCATTGTGCTCTCCGGCCCAATGACCTAGCGCGCCGCGCATGGATTTCACGCAGAATGCCTTTAGCCGGTCAGCTTAGCCGCCGACATAGACAGCTTTTCTCGGACGGTAAAAGATCTTCTGGTCGTGCAGACGGCCCAGCAGTTCTTCGTTTTCGCGCTGGTCCTGTTCAATCACGCGGATTGATTCCAGATGTGCCGGATTTTCTTCGGTCAGGGCCAGACGCATCCGCGATAATTCGCGGCCACGGGCACGCAGCGCCTCTTCGATCATGTCGACATCGCGAATGCTCAGATCAAACGTGCGATTGTAGCTTGGCATGGACTTACCCCCACATCTAGGTTTCGGATCGGAAACTCATGTCGTGTTTACCGCCATTTGTGTCGCAGTCAACGTATATCTCTGCATACAAATCATGAGGCAAACGCAAAGCGCTTGACCTCTGCGCACCGCAACGCCATGAAGCGCGCACACATAACCCGCAACCGGGCGTTTTGTAGGCGCCAAACAGACGAGGAGCTTGCCCTAAGATGGCACAGATTTCCCTGACATTCCCCGATGGTAATAGCCGCTCATATGAGGCAGGCGTCACAGCCGCCGATGTGGCCGCTGATATTTCCTCCAGCCTGCGCAAGAAGGCGATCAGTGCGACCGTGAACGATCAGCACTGGGATTTGCAGTGGCCGATCGAGGCCGACAGCAGCATCGCCATCAACACCATGAAAGACGAAGCGCCCGCGCTGGAACTGGTCCGCCACGACCTCGCCCATATCATGGCGCGCGCCGTGCAGGAAATCTGGCCCGAGACCCAAGTCACCATCGGCCCTGTGATCAAGGACGGCTGGTACTACGACTTTGACCGCAAGGAACCGTTCACGCCCGAAGACCTTGGCGCCATCGAAAAGAAGATGAAAGAGATCATCAACAAGCGTGATGAGGTCCGCACCGAGATTTGGGAGCGGGATGTCGCGATCCAGTATTACAAGGACCGTGGCGAGCCTTACAAAGTCGAGTTGATCGAAAGCATCCCAGGCAATGAACCGCTGCGCATGTACTGGCACGGCGACTGGCAGGATCTGTGCCGTGGCCCGCATTTGCAGAACACAGGCCAGGTGCCGGCCGACGGGTTCAAGCTCATGTCCATTGCCGGTGCCTATTGGCGCGGCGACAGCGACCGCGCGATGCTGCAGCGGATCTATGGCTGCGCCTTTACTAATAAAGAGGGGCTCAAGGCGCATCTGCATATGCTGGAAGAGGCCGCCAAGCGCGACCACCGCAAGCTGGGGCGCGAAATGGACCTGTTCCATATGCAGGAAGAGGCACCGGGTCAGGTGTTCTGGCATCCGAACGGCTGGACTGTCTATACAGAACTGCAGGACTATATGCGCCGCCAGCAACGCAAGGGCGGATATGTCGAGGTGAACACCCCGCAGGTCGTGGACCGCAAGCTTTGGGAAGCCTCTGGTCACTGGGAAAAATATCAGGACCACATGTTTATCGTCGAGGTGGACGAAGAACACGCCCGTGAAAAGGCGGTCAATGCGCTGAAACCGATGAACTGCCCCTGTCACGTGCAGATTTTCAATCAGGGTCTGAAATCGTACCGCGACCTGCCCTTGCGTATGGCCGAATTCGGATCTTGCAACCGCTATGAACCGTCTGGCGCGCTGCACGGGATCATGCGGGTGCGCGGATTTACACAGGATGATGGCCACATCTTCTGCCGTGAAAGCCAGATCGAGGAAGAGACCGCCGCATTCATCGCATTCCTGAGCGGGATCTACAAAGACCTCGGGTTCGAGAAATTCAAAGTGAAGTTCTCTGACCGCCCCGAAAAACGGTCGGGTTCAGATGAGGTCTGGGACAAGGCCGAGGCCGCCCTGCTGGCCGCCACCCGTGCGGCAGGAATCGAGCCGGAACTGAACCCCGGTGAAGGTGCGTTCTACGGGCCAAAGCTGGAATTCGTCCTGACCGACGCGATTGGCCGTGATTGGCAATGCGGAACGCATCAGGTGGACTTTGTGCTGCCAGAGCGGCTGGATGCAACCTATATCGGCGAGGACGGTGCCAAGCACCGCCCCGTCATGCTGCACCGTGCAACGCTGGGATCGTTCGAGCAATTCATCGGCATCCTGATCGAAGAACACGCAGGCAAGCTGCCGTTCTGGCTGGCACCCCGTCAGGTGGTTGTGGCGACGATTGTCTCCGATGCCGATGACTACGCGCTGGAAGTCGTGGCCGCATTGAAGGCCGCAGGCGTGCGCGCCGAGGCGGATCTGCGCAACGAGAAGATCAACTTCAAGGTCCGCGAACACTCGGTCGGCAAGGTGCCGGTCATTCTCGCACTTGGCGCGCGTGAAGTCGAAGAACGCACAGTCACCGCGCGGCGGCTGGGCGAGAACAAAACCTCTGTAACATCTCTGACCGAAATTGTTGCAGAGCTGGGTAAAGCGGCCACGCCACCTGACCTTTTGTAACATTCCAGCGCTGGAAGCTGTAACAAACCCGCCGATACCCCTATCGGCGGGTTCTTTGTTTTTTATAGAAAATTACGGATGCGGCAGGCTGTCGCAGGCAAAAACAGTCTCACGTCACCTCACGCGGGCGCGATGCACAGCCCTGTGAATAGCGCGCAGGCGAGATTGGCCGCTAGGGTTTGGTCATCGCCGAACACTGGCGAGAGATTATTGCTGACCCAACTCAAGGAGATTTTTCATGTCCAACACTACAAAAACACTTTTCCTCGCGAGCGCCGTTGCCACCGCTGTTGCCGGCCTTGCAACAACTGCCGCAGCACAGGAAAACGTAAAATGCTTCGGCGTCTCGCTGGCTGGCGAGAACGACTGCGCCGCAGGTCCGGGCACGACATGTGCGGGCACGTCTACCGTTGACTACCAGGGCAACGCCTGGACGCTGGTCCCTGCCGGCACCTGCGAAACCATGGAACTGCCTGCAGCTGACGACGGCATGGCACGTATGGGTTCACTCGAAGCCCTTGACCGCGATCTGCCTGCATAAGCTGACCAAAGCGTAAGGTGGAACCTGTTCCACCTTACGTCTCCTCCGCCCAAAGGTGCCTTGCCATGTTCGACGCCACACAAAACCCCACCCTGCCCGCACGTCCCGGCGTGGGCTACAAGCCCCAGCATTACAGCGACATCATGGACAACCCCGGGCCGCTCGGTTGGCTGGAAGTTCATGCCGAAAACTATATGGGCGACGGCGGCCGCCCGATTGCGCAACTACGCCACCTCGCCGAACGCTTTCCCATCTCTGTTCACGGCGTGGGTCTGTCGATCGGTGGTGAAGGGGCACTGGATGCCGACCACCTTGCCCGCCTCAAGCACCTGATTTCATGGCTGAACCCTGCCAGTTTCTCTGAACATCTGGCGTGGTCCACGCACGACAGCCATTTCTACAACGACCTGCTACCACTCCCCTACACCCCCCAGACGCTCGACCGTGTCGCCTCTCACATCAACCAAGTCCAAGACACGGTCGGGCGCCCCATGTTGCTGGAAAACCCCTCCAGTTATCTGGCATTTGCCGAAAGCACGATGTCGGAAACCGATTTTCTGCGCGCACTCACACAGCGCACAGGCTGCGGGCTGCTGCTGGACGTCAACAACGTCTTTGTCAGCGCCACCAACCTCAAGACCTCACCACAAGACTATATCGACGCCTTCCCGCTCGCCGCTGTTGGCGAAATCCATCTTGGCGGACATGACGAGGATGAAGACGAAACAGGCGCCCCCCTCTTGATCGACAGCCACGGCAAAGCGGTGGTTGATCCGGTTTGGGCCCTGCTGGATTACACGCTGGCCAAATGCGGGCCCAAACCGCTCTTGATTGAATGGGATACGGATGTGCCGGAATGGGCCGTTCTGTCCGGTGAAATAGCCCGTGCCGACCGCGCGCTGGCTCTGGTGGCAGTATGACCGTCACACAAGCCGCTTTCAGGGCCGCGATGCTTAATCCGGCATCAGCCGTCCCCGCTGGCATCGTCAACCCCGATGGCAAAACCGCCAGCAAACGCTTTGACGTCTATCGCAACAACGTGGCCGTTGGCCTCTCTGACGCGCTCGAGGCCGCATTCCCTGTCGTGCGCAAGCTGGTCGGCGATGAATTCTTTCGGGCGATGGCTGGTGTTTACCTGCGCCAGCATCCGCCCAAGACCCCGCTGATGATGTTCTACGGTGACGCGATGCCCCGGTTTCTGGCCCGCTTCAAACCAACGCAATCCTTTAGCTATTTGCCCGATATCGCCCGCATCGAGCTTTCCATGCGCCATGCCTATCATGCCGCTGATACAGCACCGATTGCAGCCGAGGCGCTGACGGCTCTCGCGCCCGATGCGCTGATGGGTGTGCGGCTCCGCATTGCTCCTGCCATACAGACGATCAGCTCAAACTATCCAATCCACGCAATCTACCGCGCCAACACAGAACCCGACGCGCCCAAACCGGTGATGCGGCCCGAGGCGGTGATGATCGCACGGGCCGGTTTTGATCCGACATTGCATCTGATCAATGCCGCCGCTGCAACCTGCATTGATGCGCTCAAAGCGGGGGAAACCCTAGGCCAGACCATCGCGACCGCAGATGACAGTCTTGATCTGGGTTCTGTTCTCGGGTTGCTTCTGGCGCAGGGCGCTGTGACTGAAATTTACTGAAAGGCCCATTGCAATGACCACTATGCCGCTTTCCCAGTTGGCCCAGCCGATCAACCGCCTTGGCGATGCGATACTACCAATCCTCGCACGGCTGGTTTTTGCCGGTGTCCTGCTGATCTATTATTGGAATTCAGGTTTGACCAAACTGGGCGACGGAATTTTCGGGTTTCTGCAACCTTCGGCCGGGGCCTATGTTCAGATCTTTCCAAGAGCGATGGAAGCGGCAGGCTATGATACATCGCAACTCACAGTCTTTCACTGGGCGGTCGCGACGGGTGGTACAATTGCAGAGTTTCTCTTGCCTCTCCTGATCGTGGTCGGCCTGCTCACACGTCTGGCATCCATCGGCATGATCGGCTTTATCATCATGCAATCCCTGACAGACCTTTTCGGCCATGGCGGGATCGGACACGAAGGCACATTGGGCGCGTGGTTTGACCGGATGTCAGACGCGCTGATCCTTGATCAACGGGCGTTCTGGGTGCTTTGCCTGATGATACTGGTGCTGAAAGGCGCAGGCGCGCTATCCGTGGACCGTCTGATCTTCAGAAATGCGCCTTAGGCTCGTCGGGTTTGCCCGCCGCAATCGCGAGCAAGCCACCGAGTGCCACAAAGCCGATCGGGAACATCGTCCCCACATTGAACCCGAAGGCCGCATAGAAACAAAATGCGCTAACCAGCATCAAAACACCGCCCCACAGGGCGCGGGCCTTGGCCATAGCGCCGCCGGCAATCGCCAGAAGGGGTGCGATAAAGCTGGCAAAACGGATAAAGCCCGGGTTCTCAAGAAAGCCGAAAAGCTCGCCCACCTCGGCATGTCGCTCGGACAATTCGGCATATCCATAACCGAACAGACCGACGAGAATACCGATCAAACCACCGATGAGGCCAAGTACGCTTGCGGCGTTGCGCATTGTTCGTCTCCTTACTGCTCAAATCATCACATAAGCAGTCAAACGTCAGTCGCCAAGGTATTTTGCCTGAACATCCGCTTTCCAGCCGATTGTCCATACACCATCCACGTCAATCACAGGCCGTTTCATCAGTGTCGGATGTGCGGCCAGAAGATCGGCAGGGTCTGCGTCCTTTTCGGCATCTGTCAGACCGCGCCATGTGGTTGAGGCGCGATTGATCGCGGCATCACCGAACTGCGCAACAATGGCGCTGCGATCCGCGTCCGAGACTCCATCGGCGCGTACATCAACAACTTGTGGGGTGTGTCCAGCCGCAGCCAGCGCCTTAAGCGCTTTTCGACATGTATCGCACGACTTTAAACCAAAAAACCGCATTTCGCCTCCATTTTCAGCAATAAATCACCAGATAACGCCGATGCGACCTTGTGTCATTTGCCTTTTGCACAAAACCTATAATTCTAAAAGGACAAGGCGAAGGGAAGTCCGCTGATCGCGGGGCCCAAGACCTGCCCAACCCTACGGGGTGCGATAATTTAAGGAGAGCGGAGCATGCCAAGTGGCACCGTAAAATGGTTTAATACGACAAAAGGCTACGGGTTTATTGCGCCCGACGATGGCGGCGTGGATATATTCGTCCATATTTCAGCAGTGGAACAATCCGGCCTGACGGGGCTTGCCGACGACCAGAAAGTGACCTTCGAGTTGATCGAAGGACGTGACGGGCGCAAGATGGCGGGCAATATCGCCAAGGCCGAGTAAAGCAGCATTCCGCAATGTAACGCAGGCAGGCCGGTTTGGCCTGCTATTCGCGTTTGTTCTGCTGCATGCGGCTGCGGACAAGTTCCATGACATCCGCAGACTGCATCTCTTTCTGCACGCGCGGCGCGGCCTGGGCTGTGGCGGCCAGATGGGCGTCCATGGACATGTCAAAGGCGTTCTGGGCATCGTTTTCGCGGGCGACATGGTTCAGGAAGGCCAGCGCGCCACCGGCGCATTGCAGGCTGAAAGCCCAGAGATAAAACAAGATCAGCAGGGCCAGAAACACGCCCGTTTCGACCCCGAGCAGATCAAGCAGTTCCGCGCCTTCCATCGTCTCGACCTGGCTCGCCGCCATGGCCAGAGCCTCACCAAATCCGAGCGTGAAGCAGATCAAAGCCACAATCGGCACAGCAAGCCCCCAGAGCACGTAGGACAAAATCGTCAAGGGCAGCAACGACCAAAACGCGCTGCCAAATCCGTAGAAGGGCGTATGGGCGCGACCGCTGGGGTCTGCGCCGATGCTGGCACCGGCAAAGGGTGTCAAAAGGGCCGCACGCAGCCCGACGACGAGCAGGGCACCCACCGCGAAAATAGTCACCGTGATGACGGGGCTGACCGACATAAGCTGTTGTAACAAAAGGTCTTCGTCCATTTCGACCAATTGGCCGAGGTCCTGCCATGTCAGCGGTGTTGCCATCACGTAAACCGCACAGCCCAGCGCCACGATCAAGAGCACGCAAAGCGCCTCGAACAGACCATAACCGACGGCCGGAAGCACCAGTCCGGCGGCGGAGTTCCGCACGCTGGCGCCGCGCGCACGCAACCCCAGACGCGTCCCCACCATTGTGGGCAGGACACTGGCGCCAACAGCGAAAAAGCCGATCAGCATGATGGATACAAGCGGTGCGATAAAGGCCGTCACGAAGACCAGAAAGCCTGCAACGATGCCCAGCATGATCAGGGCGATGGTCATGAAAGGAAACACCAGTGCCAGCCGCCACAGGATGTTAAAGGAAAACGGGATCGCACGTAAGAAGGTCAAGGCAATGCTCCTGTCAACCGCTGTTGCCCCGACTATGGCGGCTGTTCCTGCGACATGGAATATAAACTTTTGGACCCGTCCCGATGTGTGGCTTTGCTGCGCCGCGCGGGCGCGGAGGGGGCTGTGACGCGCAGGTGTTCATTAACAGGGGATACGGGGGTTCGGGGCGTATGATTTACGTACACAACCTGTACACAGCCTGTACATACAAATGTCCGCCGGTTTGCGGGTGTTGAGACAGTCTTAACCAAGCCCGTGCGATCGTGGCGCATGTCCAGCTATCGCCGCCCCAGACGCGCGGGGGCCACCGTCTTCTTTACCGTGAATCTGGCGGACCGGTCCTCGGATTTACCGGTGCGCGCAATGGCCATCTTGCGGCAGGCCGCAGCGCAGACGCGGGCGGCGCGGCCGTTCAAGATCGACGCTTGGGTCGTGTTGCCCGATCACATGCATTGTGTGTGGACCTTGCCCGCAGGGGATGCGGATTATTCGGGCCGCATGGGTGAAATCAAAGGGCGCTTCACACGCATGGTCCGTAGGTCGGGGCCCGCCCCGACTCCCACAATCAACAACAGACACGGCGTTGTCGGTGGCAGGACAAGACACGGGTCAGGCCCCGCCCACCGCGCCGAAGCGACCATATGGCAAAAGCGGTTTTGGGAACACCACATCCGCAATGACCGCGATTATGCGGCGCATGTGAATTATTGTTGGATCAATCCGGTCAAGCACGGTTTGGTGACGGACGTGCACGAATGACCGTATGCGTCATGGCATCGCGATAACCCGTAGGTCGGGGCCCGCCCCGACAATCCGGTGGGTGACCTACAACGAAACCGAAAGCCCCGCCAAGTCCAAGCACCGTAGGGCGGGGTTCTCCCAGCCAATCCGGTGGGTGATGGGATGTTGGGGCGGGAGTTGGGGCAGGCCCCGACCTACAGTCAACAACTTTCGACAACTACTGCCGCATCAGAATTTTCAAAACTTGCAACCAATTTCCAGTCTCGGAAGCAGATGGTTGAGCTAATTCTATCGTAGGCCGTGGCCGATTTTAACCCAAAAAAAGTTTCGTCTCGCCACCCATCATCTAGGTAGGCTGTCTTGATCCAGAGTTCGTTTTCTTGGAACCAAAGATTTCCCAAGCCCTCTGGAGCTGAGGGGCTTACACTCGCAACATTGCCAACATGAAAAGACCAACTACACTCAATCTTGATTGTGACAATCGGTTCAATTCCCGAAACAAATGTCGGCTGCTGCCCGTCTGGTAGCATTAGAATGGTATTTGCTTCGCGCTCCGTTCTTTTACCTACAATGCCGTAGCTCATTTGGCCAGACACACCCGTTAGGACCAAATCTCCGGCAGAACACTCAAATAGACTGCTAGCCTGCTGAAAGGCTTCACAAGGAATTAGTCTTTCCAATTGACTACCCTTTACCTCGCTTTGTCGGTTTTCCTGAACCGGACAACGGCGAATTAGCCGATGGTTTGGAGTTACCGTCTTTAATAACCCTAGTGGCAGGCCGCGTTGGCTTCTGCTGCTTTGGTTTTCCTTGTTTTTTATCTGTCATCTTTCAAACCCTACTCTCCATCAAAATCAATACCCAAAATGGTATTTGCGCCCAACTTAGGACTAGTGACCACCAAAGGTGGTTCATTGTCGCCAAAATAACCACTTCGTTTTGGTCAGCGAAAACTTCTGCTTCTTTCGCCAATGCCTGCAACAACTCGAGATCAGATCTGCCTTCATTTGCATGCTGAATCACCCAATCTGCGGACTGCTCAAATGTAACACTAGACCAGCTAACAATTACCAAAATAGAAAAGAAAAGCGATGACGCGAACAGCGCCAATAGTATCCAAATTTCCGCTATTGGCGCTACATCTCCTGCCAAACCTCGAAAGTCTCTAAAGCCTTCACTGCCCAGCAGTGTAGCAAATACTGTCGCTATCAATCCCGTAATAGCGGCACCAAACGATGCCTGATTACGTAGGTTTCGAAGGTCATCTTTCTGAGAGAGTAGTTGTGCTCTGGCCATATCAAAAGTGATCTTGGCCAAATCTAACGAACTATCACTCACCCAATAATCCCCTCAAACTCCCGCCACTCCCCCTTGCTCATCCCAGAGGTCTCTTGCGTGACCTCTTCACCCTTAAGCATACGGCGCACGCAGTCAATCGCCTTTGACGAGAGTGTGGCGCCGCCCATGCGGTAGTCCTCGAAGGCGCCGTAGGCGGCGGGCACCCAGTCGGCGACGACTTTGCAGATTTCCTCGGCATAGACCCGGATTTCGTATTGCGCGTGGCTGTCGGCCCGCAGGCGCAGGAAGTGGAAGAGGTTGTGCAGGTCCACCTTCCAGTACCATTGGGTATAGATGTTCGCAGGCAGGTTCATGCGGGCGAGTTCGCGGGCGAGGCCCTGTTGGCCGTCATCAGAGATCATCTCGGCGTAGTGGTCATAGCAGCGGGCGGCGTCGCCTTTGAGGTATTCCAGCACGCGGGCGGCTTCTTCGCCCGTCAGCGCCTCGCCCCTGCCCTGATTGTTGATCACCGACTGGGCGGCGAGTTTGTCGGGTTCGGGGATATAGAATTCACGGTCGAGGATCGAATAGCGCGCGGAGTATTCGTTGACGTTGGCGGTGCGGTGCCGGATCCACTGGCGG
The DNA here is from genome assembly GCF_044595625.1 of Yoonia sp. R78084. NCBI lineage: Bacteria > Pseudomonadati > Pseudomonadota > Alphaproteobacteria > Rhodobacterales > Paracoccaceae > Yoonia > Yoonia sp. R78084. The sequence continues at coordinate 809,689 of NZ_CP138993.1, read as the reverse complement.
GCGACAAAGACGGGCAGTTTGACGTGCAGCTTGATCTCGCACATTTCGAAGGGGGTCGAGTGCCAGTGGCGCATCAGGTAGCGGATCAGCCCTTCGTCGTTCTGCACCGATTTGGTGCCTTTGCCGTAGGACACCCGCGCCGCCTGACAGATCGCGGCATCATCGCCCATATAGTCGATGACGCGGATGAACCCGTGGTCGAGCACGTCATAGGCTTTGTAAAGGTGCCCTTCCATGCCTTCGGACACGGCGCGCAACGTGGGTTTTGCATTGCTGCGGAGTGTGTCGATTTCGGCCTGTTGGTCTGGGGTGATGGGCATGGCGTGTCTCCGGGCTGGCGGTGAGTCGGGATGAAGTTGGGCCACTATAGAAAATGGCGGCCTGCGACAAAACCATATATAGTGGTTGGGTGAACGATTATATCAACAGATGTGTGTTGACATGGCGGGGCGGGCCGAAGAGCTTGGCGTCATTGATGATGCGGGCGGCCTCGCAAAACAGGTTGACAGGTTGCGTGGACAGAGGACCAGCGTATTGAATTTCAAGGTTTTCGCAGTGGTTTTTGCGCTGGCCGGTTCGGGCCTGGCAGCACAGCAGAGCGTGAATGTGCCGCTTGATCAGGCATCTTCCGTTGCCGCACAGGCCCTCGTCGCAGGAGATGCCGCATTGGCCCTGCAAATCGCAGAGGCCGTTCTGGTCCAGCGTCCCGATGACCGCACCGCCCTGATCGTTATTGCAGCCGCAGCCCCGCGGCTGGGCGATGCCGCCCGAGGCCGTGCCGCAGGTGCGCGCGCCTTTGCCGTGTCCCAAAGCGATGCCCAAAAATACGAGGCCGCCCGCCTGACCGCTTTGGCCGCTGCAAATGACCAGCGCTACACCCTTGCGACCTTCTGGTTGCGCCGCGCCCTGACGGTCGCGCCCAATGAGCAAGAGCGCAACCGTACCCTGAATGATGCCCGTGGCGTGACCCGTCTGAACCCGTGGTCCACAAACCTGTCGTTTTCGCTCGCGCCGTCAAACAACGTGAATGGCGGGGCCGAGGACGAAGCCTCGACCGCACCCGGCAACCCGACTGGCACATTGTCAGCCGATGCGCAGGCCATCGCGGGATGGCGCGCAGTCCTTGCTTTCAACACCAGCTACCGGTTGCACCAATCGCGTGAGAGCCGCACGACCGTCGGCGCACAGTACCGCGCAACCCGCGTGCGCATTACCGACGACATCGACATCCCTGACGAGACATTTACAACTGATTATTACGAGCTCTCCCTGCGCCATGAGCGCGCGTTGGAAAACGGGACACTCACCCTGCGTGCCGCGCGCGCACTTTACAGCTATCGCGACCTTGATGGTCCATCAGGTGCACAGGTTCTCAACGACGAACAATATGACATCTGGCGATTGGGCATCGACCGTCGGGTGCCGTTGAATGCGCAGACCGCGTTGTCGTTTTCAGTTGGTCGGGAATGGCAGGAATACCAGAATAGAGGCATTGGTGAGGTCAACCGCGTGACGCTTGGCACCGGCTTTGTGCACCAGCTTGCAAGCCGCGACCGGATCGGTGGCAACATCACATTGGTCGATAGCAAAGGTGACAGCGTGAACTATACATCGCAGGATCTGACACTGAGCGGCAATTATCGCTGGGCCGAACCCATGGGTCCGATCACCCTTGGCCTGGGTGGGGGATTCCGCTGGAGCGATTATCCTGACTACAACCTGTTGTTTGCCGTGACAGGCGGGCGTCAGGACCGCACGGTGTTCGCCAATGCCGATATCGGATTTCCCGAGATATCCTATGCGGGTTTCACCCCCGGCTTGCGGATCGACGCAAGCCGCACGGACAGCAACGTCAGCCGTTTTGACCGCACATCATTTTCAGCGAGCCTGACGATTTCATCGCAGTTCTAGCATATCTGGGAGGATGGTGCTGTGAGAGAGGATTGAACTCTCGACCTCACCCTTACCAAGGGTGTGCTCTGCCACTGAGCTACCACAGCATCCGTGAGGCGGGGAATTAGCGGCAATCGCCCCTTGGTGCAAGCCCTCTCTGGACGGTTTTTGCGGGTATTGATAAGACCACCCCTATGAGCGACAAACAGACCAAGACCAAAGCCGAAAAGAGCGCCCAAACCCGTGAAGACCGGTTGAAGGCGGCGTTGAAGGCCAATATGGCCAAACGCAAGGCGCAGGCGCGCGCAAGGGCGGCGGCTCCGTCCGGTGAACAGAAAGAGTAGGCAGCATGGATTCTATCGTGGTCACGGGCGGCACTCCGCTGAACGGCAAAATTGCGATTGCGGGGGCCAAGAATGCGGCCCTGACACTGATGCCTGCAACATTGTTGTCAGAAGAGCCATTGACGCTGACCAATGCCCCGCGCCTGTCGGATATCGCGACGATGACAGCCTTGTTGCGGTCTTTGGGTGTAGAAGTGACCTCGATGCAGGATGGCAAGGTGCAGGTTTTGTCCAGCCACGCCATGACATCCACAACAGCGGATTATGAAATCGTGCGCAAAATGCGTGCCTCGAACCTTGTTTTGGGGCCTTTGTTGGCGCGGCATCATCAGGCTGTCGTCTCCTTGCCCGGCGGCTGCGCCATCGGCGCGCGCCCGATGGACATCCATGTCACAGCGCTTGAGGCGATGGGGGCCGAGATTGAATTGAAAGACGGCTATCTGCATGCCAAGGCCCCCGGCGGGTTGAAGGGCGCGCGGGTGCCGTTGCGCTTTGCCTCTGTGGGGGCGACCGAAAACGTGCTGATGGCCGCGACTTTGGCCAAAGGCACCACGGTGATCGAAAATGCCGCGCGCGAGCCCGAGATCGTCGATCTGGCCAAATGCCTGCGCAGCATGGGCGCCCATATCGAGGGGGAAGGCACCAGCACGATTACGATTGAAGGTGTCGACCGTCTTGGGGCTGCGACCCATCCTGTCGTGACGGACCGGATCGAGCTTGGCACCTATATGCTGGCGCCTGTCTTTGCCGGTGGTGAAGTGGAGTGTCTGGGCGGACGCCTTGATCTGGTGGGCTCATTCGTTGAAAAACTGGATGCCGCCGGTGTGGATGTGAGCGAGACGGACCACAGCTTAATAGTCAAACGCCGCACGGATCGTGCGCAGGCGGTGGATGTAACGACCGAAGTGTTCCCCGGCTTCCCAACCGATCTGCAGGCGCAGATGATGGCGATGCTCTGTACCGCTGACGGAACGTCAGTGCTGGAAGAGAAGATCTTCGAGAACCGTTTTATGCATGCGCCCGAGCTGATCCGTATGGGGGCCAATATCGAGGTGCATGGGGGTGTCGCCACGGTGCGTGGTGTGGACCGCCTGAAAGGCGCGCCGGTGATGGCGACGGATTTGCGCGCTTCGGTGTCGCTGATCCTCGCAGGTTTGGCCGCAGAGGGCGAAACAACTGTCAGCCGGATTTATCACCTTGATCGCGGCTATGAGCATATCGAGGAAAAGCTGCGCGCTGTGGGTGCCCGAATTGAGCGGGTGTCGGCATGAGCGAAGATGCACGTTTTGAGGACGGGCGCGAGGCGCCTCTACGCCTGAAGGCACTGGATACCGAGGATCTGGCGGTGATTGCCGCACTGGTGCAGGATGCAGTGTTTCCCGCCGCCGAGATGAATTGGGATCGCAAGGCGCGGCGTTTTGCGATTTTGCTCAACCGTTTTCGCTGGGAAGACGCGCCGAAGGCGGAGAAGCGCAGGCGCAGCTATGAGCGTGTGCAGGCAGTTCTGGCGGTGGAAGACGTGCTGAAGGTCCAGACCCAAGGCGTGGATAAGGCCGATGCGGATATGGTGTATTCGCTGCTCGCGATTGCGTTTCTGCCCGGTGAAGATGGCACCGGCCGTGTGGAGCTGACCCTAGCCGGCGATGGCGCGATTGCCTTGGAGGTTGAGGCCCTCGAGGTGCTGTTGCGCGACGTCACACGACCCTATGTCGCGCCGTCAAAAAAGGCGCCATCGCATCCCGAATAGCGCCACAGAGCCCCGGACCTGATCCGGGGCCTTTTGCACGCGACGCGGTCGAGGTCCCGGATCACGTCCGGGACGGCGCCGTGCTCTATTGATGCCCCCTGCCCTGAACGCTATGTCCTGCGCCAAGGAGAATGCCGATGCCACAGTTTCTATCCACCACTGATCCCGATTTCGAGGCCCGCTTTACCGCGATCCTGAGCGCAAAGCGCGAAGACAGCCCCGATGTGGATCATGTCGTGGCGGATATTATCGCGGATGTACGCAAGCGCGGCGATGCGGCGGTGCTGGAGCTGACGGCAAAATTTGACCGGCTGGATCTGACGCCGCAAACCATGCGTTTCACACCCGAAGAGATTGCGGCGGAATGTGCATTGGTAGATGACGCCGATCGCGCGGCGCTACAGCTGGCCGCTGACCGTATCCGTGCCTATCACAGCCGCCAGATGCCCGAAGACGCGATGTGGACCGATCCAGACGGTGCAACGCTGGGATGGCGCTGGACGCCTGTGTCGGCTGCGGGTCTTTATGTGCCGGGGGGGACGGCATCTTATCCGTCATCGGTCTTGATGAATGCGATCCCCGCCAAGGTGGCGGGTGTGCAGCGTCTGGCCATTGTCGTGCCGACGCCGGACGGCGTGACCAATCCGCTGGTGTTGATGGCGGCGAAAATTGCGGGCGTGGACGAGATTTACCGGATCGGCGGCGCACAGGCGATTGCCGCCCTTGCCTACGGGACCGAGACAATTGCGCCGGTCGACAAGATCACCGGCCCCGGCAACGCCTTTGTGGCCGCGGCCAAGCGGCGGGTGTTTGGCAAGGTGGGCATTGATATGATCGCAGGCCCGTCCGAGATTTTGGTGATTGCCGACAAGGACAATGATCCTGACTGGATCGCGCTTGATCTGCTGTCACAGGCCGAACATGACGAGAGCGCACAGTCGATCCTGATTACCGATGACGCGGGTTTCGGGCAGGCTGTTGCGGCGGCCGTCGACAAGCGGGTTGAAACGCTGGAACGCCGCAAGATTGCCGGTGCAAGCTGGCGTGATTTCGGCGCCATCATCACCGTCAGGGATTTTGACGAGGCCGCCCGCCTGTCGGACCGGATTGCACCAGAGCACCTAGAGCTTTGCACGGCTGACGCCGACGCGCTATCTGCGAAAATCACCCATGCGGGTGCAATTTTCATTGGGGGTTGGACACCCGAGGCGATCGGTGACTACATTGGTGGCCCAAATCACGTATTGCCGACGGCCCGTTCCGCGCGGTTCTCAAGCGGGCTATCGGTCATGGACTTTATCAAACGCACGACCCTTTCACGCATGACCCCAGACGCGCTGGCCGCGATCGGGCCTGCAGCAGAACGTCTGGCAATATCGGAGAGCCTCGAAGCGCATGGCCTGTCCGTGCGCGCACGTCTCGACCGCCTGAACAGAGGTGAGCCATGAGCAAGATCATCCATATCAATATCGACGACCGTAATCTGCCACCGCCAACGCCCGAGATAGATCAGGAACGTAAAGTGGCGATGTTCGATCTGCTGGAAGACAACAGCTTTGCCCTGCCCGCCCGTGACGGGCGCAAGGTGCCGCCCGGCCCCTACAAGCTGGAACTTTCGATCAAGGAACGCAGGCTTGTCTTTGATATCAAACAAGAAGATGACAGCGTGGCCGGTGAATTCCATCTGTCGCTCGGGCCGTTCCGGCAGGTCGTGAAGGATTATTTCCAGATTTGCGAAAGCTATTTTGACGCGGTCAAAACCCTGCCCCCCAGCCAGATCGAGACGATTGATATGGCCCGTCGCGGCATCCACAACGAAGGCGCGCGGGTGTTGCAAGAACGTCTGGAGGGCAAGGCCGACGTTGATATCGATACCGCCCGCCGGCTCTTTACGTTGATTTGCGTGCTGCACTTTGGGGGCTAGGTAATGGCGCAAGACAGCACATACGCACCCCTTCCCCAGTCGGTGCTGTTTTGCTGTGACCACAATTCTGTCCGCTCGCCCATGGCCGAGGGGATCATGAAAAAGCTCTATGGCAAACAGTGCTATATCCAGTCGGTTGGCGTAAAGAATGATCTGGAGATTGACGGGTTTGCCGTGGCTGTCTGTGCCGAAATGGGTGTCGAGCTGTCACGCCACCGGTCCCGCTCATTTGATGAAATGGAAGATTGGGGCGATGATCTGTCGTCGTTCGATCTGGTGCTGGCGCTGTCGCCCGCAAGTCAGCGGCGCGCGCTTGACCTGACCCGGTTCTATCATCTCGACGTCGAGTACTGGCCGATCCTTGACCCCACAGGCCTTGGCGAGAGCCGCGAGGCGCGGCTGGACAGCTATCGCAAGACCCGCGATCAAATCATGAACAAGCTTGTGTCGCGGTTCGGCCCGGCATCCGTGTGACTTTTACCAAAGCTTAATTGCACCTTTGTATGGGTTGAAGAAATTCTTCCCGAGGTGATGAGATTATGTTTTGGACTAGGTCACTTGCACGAAATGCTGATGACGACGCCGTTCTCGCGGCCGCTTATCAGTCGCAAGCGATTATCTTCTTTGAGCCCGATGGCACGATCGTCAATGCTAACGCGGCTTTTGTCGCGACGATGGGTTATGAAGACGCGTCAGAGATTATTGGCAAACACCACCGTATCTTTCTCTCAGAGGCCGACAGAAATTCGGACGCATATAACGATTTCTGGCCCAGCCTTGCGCGCGGTGAAATCTCATCGGGCGAATTCAAGCGGATTTCGAAATCCGGGGATGAGGTGTGGATTTCCGCATCCTATGCGCCCGTTCGCGATGCGCAAGGCAATGTCAGACAAGTCGTGAAATTGGCCAGTGACGTCACCGCCTCGCACCGGATTATGCAGTTGCTGGTCGACGGGCTTGCCGCACTGCGTGAAGGTGACCTTACGGCGCGCATTTCCGATCCTGTCGCGCCACAACACCAATCCGTCAAATCAAGCTTCAACGAAACGCTCGCGGGGCTGGAGGATCTAATGAATACGATCCGGTCCGGATCAGAACGGCTCCACGATGTCGGCAGGGCTGTGCAAAACGGGGCGCGGCAGTTGCAGCAAAAGGCGCAAGCGCAAAAGGATATGCTGGCGGAAACCACAAGCTCTCTCAGCCAGATATCGCACGCGGTCGCAGGCACGAGCAATTCAACCCGTGAACTTGATCAAGAGGCCGCGCTAACGGCGGACAAGTCGCGCGAGGGCAGCCGAATCGTCGCGGACACGATCACAGCGATCAAACGTATCGAAACCCTCTCGAAAGAGGTTTCAAAAACCACAGAAGTCATTGAGGGGTTTGCATTTCAAACAAATCTGCTTTCATTGAATGCCGCGGTCGAGGCCGCACGTGCCGGCGCGGCCGGCAGCGGATTTGCGGTGGTCGCAAGCGAGGTGCGCAATTTGTCGAATCGGTCTGCAGAGGCCTCGAAAGAGATCGCGAAACTGACCCGCAGTTGTGAAACCGAAGTCATGAAGGGCCGCACTTTGATTGAGACTGCCGGTGCCTCGCTGGATGCGATCAATCACGGCGCGGCGACTGTGGCAGAGGCCGTTGACCGGATCGCCCGCACGGCGACGCAACAATCACAAAGCGTTTTGGACATCGAATCCGCAATTCGCGCCATCGACATTGGCGTGCAGAATGTGGCCACCCTTTCAGATGACAGCGCGGAGCAAGTCAAACGGCTTTCGGATGAATTGGCTATCCTGGACAACCTGCTGTCACGCTTCCAAACCAGGCAAGCCCTGCCGCAAATACCTGCGCAGATGAACCTTCGACAAGCAGGATAGCACCTGATGTGGCGGGCATGACGGGCCGTGGCGACACTGCTTGCGCACGTCACGGCCAGCGCATCGCCGAGATATTCACGATTCACCCTTGAAAAATACTGTATTCAGGCGCATCTAGGCGGCGCCCGCTTGTTGATGCGGGTGTGAAACATAGGAGATCACATGGCCAAGGAAGAACTGCTCGAATTCCCAGGTGTCGTGAAAGAACTTCTGCCAAACGCGACGTTTCGGGTCGAGCTGGAAAACGGCCATGAGATTATCGCGCATACGGCAGGAAAGATGCGCAAGAACCGCATTCGTGTTCTGGCAGGCGACAAGGTACAGGTGGAAATGACACCTTACGATCTGACCAAAGGTCGGATTAACTATCGCTTTAAGTAGCGTGAAGCACAGCTTCGCGCGGCGCGGGGAAGGGACTTGCCAATGGCAAATCACGGCCGCGCCGGTGGATGTTGATAAATGACCACCCTCCCCCCAAATCCCACTTTGAAGCTTGTTCTTGGCTCCGGTTCTCCACGGAGGCTGGAGCTGTTGGCGCAGCTTGGGCTGGTGCCCAGTGCGGTGCGCCCACCCGATATTGATGAAGACGTGCGCAAGGGTGAATTGCCCCGCGATTACGTCAAACGGATTGCTGCGGAAAAGGTGGCGGCTGTGCCTGCTGGCGCGGATGAAGTCGTCCTCTGTGCCGATACCACGGTGGCATTGGGGAGGCGGATCATGGGCAAACCCGCAGATGCCGCCGAGGCTGCGCAGTTTCTTTTTGCCCTGTCAGGGCGGCGCCATAAGGTGATCACCGCACTCGCGGTAAAACGTGAAGGGCAGATCTGGACGAAGGATGTGCAAAGCACGGTCGCATTCAAGCAATTGTCGGACGCGGAGGTGAACGCCTACCTCGCGTCGGACGACTGGCGCGGCAAGGCCGGAGGTTATGCGATCCAGGGGCCGGCTGGTGCATTCATTCCCTGGATCAACGGGTCGTACACCGGCATCGTTGGCCTGCCGCTTACCGAAACCGCCGGTCTGCTGACAGCGGCGGGCGTTGTGCTTTATGGAGGTGGCGCATGAAGGGCCGCATGATTGTTCTGGACCATATCGGCGAAATAGAGGCGGCTGCCTATCTGGTGGATGGCAAGCTGGATGATCTCCTGATTGAACACGAAGACGCCCCCCGCCCGGGTGCGATCTTCCGTGCAATCTGTGACCGGCCGATCAAGGGCCAGGGGGGCATGATGCTGCGCCTGCCCGCGGGTGAAACGGCATTTCTGCGCCACGGAAAGGGCCTGAAACCCGGTCAGGCGATGCTGGTGCAGGTCACGGGTATTGCCGAGGACGGCAAAGCTGTGCCGGTCACGGACCGCGTGTTGTTCAAGAGCCGCTATGCGATTGTAACGCCGGGCAAACCAGGATTGAATATTTCGCGCCAGATCACCGATGAAGATGTGCGCGATGCGCTTTTGGCGGTTGCACATGAGGTGTTTGACAGCCCGCATGGTTTGATCCTGCGCTCCTCCTGCGAAGGCGCCGATGAAGCCGAGATTGCCGATGATATCCTCGCCATGGTCGCTTTGGCCGACGCGGTGCTGGCAGATGCTGACGGCAATGAGCCCGAGGCCCTGACCGAAGGCGACGGCCCGCACTTGGTGGCGTGGCGCGAATGGACGGGTGCGGCAGAGGTGATTACGCGCGCAGGGTCTTTTGCCGATCTTGGCGTGCTGGATCAGGTGGGTGCACTCAGCCAGCCACAGGTCGTCTTGGGCGAAGGGTATATGTATGTGGAGCCCACGCGCGCACTGGTCGCGGTTGATGTGAACACCGGCAACGATACCTCGCCTGCGGCTGCGCTGAAGGCGAATTTGGCGGCAGCGCGCGCTTTGCCGCGTGCCTTGCGTTTGCGGGGGCTCGCTGGGCAGATTTCGGTGGATTTCGTGTCCATGTCAAAGGCGCACCGCAAGCAGGTGGAACAATCGCTGCGCGCCTCATTCAAGGCCGATCCGATCGAGACGTCTTTGGTCGGCTGGACCCCTATGGGCCTGTTTGAATTGCAGCGCAAACGCGAGCGCCCGCCTTTTCCCAAACACCTGTTTAAGGACATCTGATGCCCTGCCCGATCTGTGACAAACCCACCGAAACCGATTTCCGTCCGTTCTGTTCAAAGCGCTGCGCGGACATTGATTTGGCGAAATGGTTTTCGGGGGCATACGCCATTCCTGCGGACAATCCCGAGGATCTGGAAGAGCTTGAACAGGAGTTGGACGCGGCACAAAGGCAGAAACCGCATTAGCGATCTGCTTTTCCAACAAATCCCTCTGGACACCCCCCTTTCCCACGTCTAAAACGCCGCTACCCGATGCGGGCGCACAGCGCCAACATCCCGGTGCCCGGGTAGCTCAGGGGTAGAGCAGTGGATTGAAAATCCTCGTGTCGGTGGTTCGATTCCGCCCCTGGGCACCACTCCCTTCGCCAACCTATTGATATCACTCAGTTTACTGTGGAAACTGCGCGGGCGTAGGACATGACGAAGGACATTTCGGTCCCCTTTTCGTTCACCAAGAACGGGATCTACTACTTCGAGCGGAGGGTCCCCAGAGACCTTCGAAAGCATTACTCGGCCAGCAAAATTTCGTACTCACTCAGAACTCGGTCAACTTTGGTAGCTGCCTCAAGGGCCACGAGAGCTGCACAAAAGCTCGACGAGTACTGGTATCACCTTCGCATCCGTGACCTTGACCTGCCGGGAAAGCACCTTTTACGGATGGCACAGAACGGTAACGCGGTTGCTGCGGGAGTTGCTGTCGCAGCTTCTGAGACTGTCAGCGTCAAGCTCTCGGAGGCTGTAGCGATCTACCTCAAGCTCAAAGGACAAGGACGTCCTGTCACTTTCCACCGGACTGCGGAGCGTTCTTGCGGTTACGTGATCGACGTTTGTGGCGACAAGGACATTACTTCCTACACAAAGGCTGACGCCAATGCTTTCCGCGACAACTTGATTGACCGGGGCCTGGCGGGCAGCAGCATAACCCAAGTCTTTGGCACGGTCCGTTCGGTCATCAGCTTCTCTGCCAGCGAAATTGGCATTGAGTTCACAAACCCCTTCGGCAAGGTCTACTATGACCGAAACGCTGGCGTAGAAGGGCGTGTTCCAGTGCCTATCGATGCCATCCGAACTATTCAGACAGAGTGCCGCAAGCTCGACGATGATCTTCGTTGGCTGGTCGCGCTGGTGTCCGACACGGGGATGCGTCTTGCAGAAGCTGCCGGTCTCATGAAGGACGACATCAAGCTCGACGATCCGATCCCGCATGTGGTCGTCCAAGAGCATCCATGGCGACGCTTGAAGACCTCAGGGAGTTCGCGCATCGTTCCCCTAGTTGGGGCGTCTCTTTGGGCCGCACAGAGGCTGCATGAGAGCGTCACAGACAGCCAGTTTGCCTTCCCTAGGTACAACAAGGGAGATCAAACCAACGCAAACTCAGCGAGTGCCACACTTAACAAGTGGCTCAAACCGCACGTGCCTCAGAAGGGTACAATGCACAGCTTTCGCCACTCCATACGAGACCGTCTGAGAGCGATCGAGTGCCCCGCCGACATCGTGGATCAGATCGGAGGTTGGCAAACTGAAGGCGTCGGGCAGAGCTACGGAAGTGGATATCCGCTCGAAGTCCTTGAGCGGTGGATGTCCAAGATTTCCTAGCGACCGGTCAATCGCCAGATGCTGAAGCGTCAAACAAAAGGACGGGTGTGACCTTAAGCAACTCCAACTGGCTTTTGTCGTGAAAGCTGATATGGCGCGAGCGCTTCTTTAGGTGCCTGAGCACTTCTTGTGTCGGATACGCGAGCCGGTCCAAGATACAACGCAGTTGGCGACCACTGTTTGCTATGTAGTCGGCGAGAACTTCATTCCTATCACCAAGCTCAGCTTTAAACCTATCTTCGACAACTAGGTCCAGGTCTCCTAGGTCGGGGGCTTCTGTGGTGTAGCTCCCGAACACCCAAATCTTCTCTACTCGATGAATAAAGCTATCGCTAAGATTGACCTCTTCAGCTCTCGCACAGATGTCCTTCACTAGACTATCTGCCTTCGCCCGGCTCATACGAGGTCCGAAACTTACATTCGCAATTGCGTTGCCCTTAGTTGTCTTTACGTAGACTGTTGGAGTGTTCCCTTGGCCCTTTTCTGGCTCAATCAAGCCCTCCGAGACTAACTGCGTCAGACGGTCCTTCGCAGCACTTTCATTCAGCCCGAAGTGCCTCGTCAATTCTTGGCTGGTGACACAATCGCTTCGACGGAAGAAGTCCCGCAGTTCCTTGGCAGCGAAACCACATACTTGATCGTTGGCATCGAGTTTCATTTGGGTATTGCTCCGTCCTTTCTCCATCGCAAAAATGACGCCCCAAAGGCAGCGTCATGTCCTACGCCCGCGCAGTTTCCACAGTAAACTGAGTGATATCAATAGGTTGGCGAAGGGAGTGGTGCCCAGGGGCGGAGGGATGTCCCTCGTTCAGCTCCCGTTACAGGCACTTTCGCCGTTGATGTTCTCAGCAAAGCAAGGCTAACAAACAGGGACTCAGGAGGTCAATAGGCACATAATGTCCTACATTTTGTCCTACGGGTGCTCTGCTAGATCTTCGACGAAAGCCCGCGACAGGGATCGGATGGCGAACTTTTGATTGGGGCTATCGCGCAGAAACCAAGCCGAAGGCGCAGTTTTCTGGGCGCTGCCGGGTGCGTCCCCAATCAAATTTATTCTTAAGTGACCATCCGTTACATGTCGTTCTGTCAACCAATGCCCCTCTACAAGGCGTGTGGGATACAGATTGACCCGCGACAAGAGCAATTTGTGGACTAAGGGGCTACCGAAGCCCCCCTAAGGGGGCGTAGCGAATGTCCTTCGTCTCTGTTCGTGGCTGTAAATCATCGCCAAGTTTTCGCATTCGGTTTCAGCAATCAGAGCATACTTCCACCATTTAGCCTTCCCTGCAGTTGGCTCCGCAGAAAGTTGAAGGTGTGAATAAAAAGGGGGGCCTCGGAGACGCAAACAGAAATGAGCCGAAGGCGACTTTCTGGTGCGTTGCCCCCCTCTTTTGCTCACGCGGGCACTATTGCAGGTTCGCCGTATAGTCTGGGAGAAGACAGATTGTAGTCCCTGTTTTTTCTCCGTGTTTGTCCGCACCCTCAGCCCCCGATGGCAGCACTAAAAAGTAGCATAGGGCCACAAGCCCTTCAGGAAACCAGAGCCCCAAGTAAGAAGTCCGCCTAAGTCTACTCTGGGACCTCATGCCGCTTCTCTTCTTTCAGTCCTGACGACGCTAACTGCTGACGACCCTAGAGCAGCTTCGTAAGCTCGAAGGGCAAGGCCAGCAAGCGACTTACCTTGGCCAATAACCATCGCAAGGGATTGGGAGAGAATAGGTCATACCATGCAGAGCCTTCCGGTGCTGAGTGGCAATGCGGACGGGAAGGAGACATTCGCTGCAGGTACGGAATCGTTATGGCGCGTCATCGAAAGCTGTCATTCATCGGGGAGCTAGCCTCGGCCAAGCTTTGATCCGAGATTGGGCTAGTCGCCGCGGTCCGGGAACTTGTTGCAGTTCGGCAAGTTGGGAAAGCAGATAACAAGTGGTTCCTCACTCAGGCTCAGCGCCAAATCAGTTGCCTCACCGAACTATTACTTTCATTGAAGCTCGCTTAGTGCGTGCAGCGCTTTTTGAACTTCAGGGCTTTCCGATTCACCAGTGAGAAAGTCTTGGGCGCTTTTTAAATGAACAAATTCGCCCGGTCCACCACCTGCACCAATGTTCCGGGTCTCCAGAACGCCATGCTTTGTGAGCAATTTAGAGATCGTTGGCCAATCCTGTCTTTCCACAAGTCGCTTCCCGCGATGATCATCCTGCTCTAGGCGAACCCAGTGTCCTTTGAGCATGAGGCGAACCAATATTTCTACGGTCTTTGGAAGGACGTGCACAGCTTCCTTTATCTCATTTGGGCCAAGTATAGAAAGCTCCCTTTCAATTGCCTCTTCTTCATGCATCTTCGTTTCCGTGCCGTCAAAAGCTTTGCCAACCAGCTTGAATGCCTTAGGCGTCGTTTTGCCAAATCTAGTAGCCTTACTGACTATAAGCTCGCCTATTTCGCAGGACAGAAACTCGCAAGACCTGAGATCAGAGTCTGAGACGTCGAAGCGATTGATGTAAACGTCACGAAACGTTATTGCAGTCTGATCAGAAGTCGTGGCGTCAATTATCGAAATATTTGTCATGAAACTTGGGTCCACGCCCGAAGGGCAAGGACACGATATCTCCAACGCTGCGAGGTTGGATGCTAATAAGCTTCCCTTGGTTTCGTTCTTCGACTTTTCTCTAATTCTAGCTAAAAATTCAGCAATTAGCACATTTTCAGAACCCGTAATAAGTGCTGAAAAGATCGACAAATCCGATAAGGTCAGTTGATTTCGGCGAAGACCGGTGGGTAAGGGGCCCTCCCGCATCATTTCGTCCAACAAGTGTCTCGAATAGAAAAAGGCTTTTATTTTTTCGTGAGCAAACATTCTATTATCACGTTTGCCACTCCCGTGTGCTGGCTCCAACAGGGTTAGCGTTCTGGCCCGAGCTGACAGCGCTTGGCTTAGTTGCTTAGCGTCAGGCAGAATTTCCTCACATGCTATTTCAACGGCAAGCTCTAACAAGGAAGAGTCAACATAACCGACTTCGTAGTCCATCATAGTTCGAGCCGCTTCCGTAAGGATTGAATAGACTAGCTCCTTACCTTCTTTGGGAGAAACTTCGGCTGGCAGCCCGAGCTTTTGTACTTCTCTTTCAACGATCGAGTCGCATAGAGCAACAATAGGTTCATCGCCAGTTTCAAGGAAACGCTCGGGAGGCATCGCAGCGATTTGAGATACAAAAAAGGGACGGCGCAGCCAATAATATTCACCAAAACGCGCTTCGAGTTCATTTTTCCGCGCTTGCCATTCAAGGTTCTTTGTAGAAACCCAGTTACTTGCCTCTTTCACTCCAGGGAAATCAATGCGAATGGAATGGAGTTCAGACCCCAATAAATTGACCGACGGTCCGATGAGTTCTTTAAGCTCTTTTGCACTAATGAAGGAATCGCGCCCCGATAAGATGACTAACCCTGTGCCGCCGACATCTTGGAATAAATCTCGAAGGGCAGACCAAGAGTTGTCATAGCCGCGACTATCTGAAAGTTCATCAAAGCCATCAATCGCCAGCGAAATTAATCCATACCTCATCAACACGGGCATTTCAGACCTGTTGAAGCTGGCTCTAAGTGCTGAAAACGCACCATCAATCCGGTCATCTACGGCAGACAATACCTTCCCTGCGCTTGTGACTGGAATCAGGATTGGGGCTACCCCATCCCTTTTTAGGAATTGCGTTGCCCTAAGAGCTGCAAAGCGCTCAATGAAATGAGTCTTTCCAGCTCCAGCAGGACCTTCTAGTCCTACGACACCGCCGCTCGATAGGCTGGTTATGAATTCCGTTACTTCAACAAACGATGAAGTGCCGTCTTCCTGTTTATCTATGGTGAAGGGAACTTCCATCCAATTCGTAAGGGCACTTTCGTATTCATGCACCAGTGCGCGGGCTAGGTAGTCAAGGTTTGCAAACTGCTCTCCAGCAAGTAATGCCCTAAAGTTGCCAGCAATTACGTTGCCAGACCTGTTGCAGAATATCCGCCCATTTTCATCTTTTCGGATAGAAACTGGAACACCTTGCCGCTCGAATTCTGCAAACCAGCCTCCCTTTTCAAGAACTCGAAACTCGGCTTCCGAAAATGGGTCGTGAAATAGTTTAAGGTCGGAAAGTTCTGTTTCATCGGTGTTCATAACGAAGCTTCCTCTGGTCCATGGATCAAGTCGCGCAAATGCTGCGCGTGAGTATGCCGTTTTCGTACCGTATTGATCAACGAAATATCCCCCCCAAGCGACTCACCGGCGATTAGCGCAGGCATCATGTCATCGTCATTGCTGACTATCAGAATTTTGGACTTTTCGCTGTCAATGGACAGTGAAATCGCATCGGCCACAAGGGCCGTGTCGACTTGCTTCTCCATGAATCGTTCGCAAACAAAGCCGTCTGGTGCTTTCTTACCCATATGCTCGCATAGCGGACAACCGCACTCTACTCTCGCAGTGAAGGGAAAATGGGTGCTGGATCTTTTTTCTAGTCGTTTTCCCGACTTATCTGCCAAAAGTCTGTCTCCTCGGTCCAAACCAATCGTGGCTGGCAAGAACAACGCTGACTTTAGCAGCGAGCCGATCCGACGCCGCTTGGCATACCCATCTTTGAGACTTTGATAGTCATTTAGGATTGACGTTGGTTTAGTGCCGCTCATCCATCCAGCATAGAGTCTGAAAGAAACGTCCCATCTTTCGGGTTGCACTTTCTCCAAGTTAAGTGCTGTCTCGACGACAGCCTCCACATTACGTAATGTTGTCTCACTACAGTGTCCTGGCGAGGCGTTCCGGTTAGCAAAAAACACCGATCTTGCCTGTCCCCACCAATCGACTAGAACGTGGCAGCGGCGAGTTTTCATTATTCGTCCTCAAGCTCGTTATTTTCAGCCTATCGATCCGAGCCTGAAGAACAACCCGTATTTGAGCGGTCCGCCTTAGAAGCTCCAGTTTTATCGAAAGACTGTTACATCGGCAGTCGTGTCGCTAGCGTTATTTTGCTATTTTTCAGGTTTAGCTGACAATCCCTCAGTCAACTCAACGTCGTTGTTGGCGAAGTCGGCTTTCGGGATGCCCGCACCGATACCAAATCGATTAGAGCTATGTCCGCTTTGTTGAAGCTGCTCTGTGGCATGGCGATCGCTTGCGAATGGCACTTTTGGGCCGCTCTCGCCCGCTAAGAGATAGATATTTCCTTTTCCGCTAACTTAGACCCATTGTCCCAAAGATCGTTTTAGGGCACTCAGCCTGAACTCGGCAGCGGCACGCCCGTGGAGACAGACCGTTCTCCAGCGGAATTACTCTTCGTTCATCTTCTGGATCATTTGCGACTTCCCGCATCTCTTCTGGCGCTGCTCGTTGGGCTGACAAACCTTGACCGATCCTTTGTTTGAATGAATGGAAAGCGATCCTATTCGCTTCAGCAACGGGCCATGCAGGAAGACCGTTCCCTTGTGTTGCCAAGCTATCGCGACGCCGGTTCTCAAATGCTACGCTATTATATGGGTGCTAGTTATGCTCGCAGCGCACAGCCCACACCTCTGCTTGGTCATCGGTTCCTTCATACTGACAGCCGCTGTATCATTCAGAGGCAGTGGTTCCAGTCCATATCGGCCTCAAAGTAACAAGCATCGTCGCGACTAACCGCTCTGCCGACAATCTGCCCGCCCAATGGTGCTGACCCATTCATTATTCCGGCTTGAAAACTCATTCAATGCCCGCCCCAGCCCCATCCGCATCGCGCCGAGCAAAGAGCTTTGATTTCCCCTTCGATCCAAAACGCACTGAAAGTGTGAGCGAGTGTAGTTCAAGCGATCGGCTAGCCTAGATTTTTGCCTAGGTTTTTCTGTGCGTATTACGAGGAAAGGTCTCGCTGCTACGATCCGCAGCGGGCTTCCCGCATACCCCAACCTCAATCAAGTCGACGCAACACAGACCTCCATAGGGCTCTGTTTCATTGCGATTACCTTTGGAGAAGTGATGGCTCTTTGTAAATGTGATCATTGCGGTTGCGAGTTCACCGCCAAACGAACAACTGCTAAATACTGTTCAGACAAGTGCAGGAAAGACAAGCATCAAAAAGCAAAGCGGAATAAAACTCCCGTCAGCGCTGCCAACTCGCCGACTGAACGCCGAGCCCAGATGGAACTGTTCGAACTAAACATGCGGCTAGCTGAAAGCTACTACAGCCACCCCCCAGCTGATAGACCGAAGTACCTTGTGAATCTCATTGTCTTGGCTCGGCAAGGCAACAACGAAATAAAACGAGTGCTAACCAACCGTTTGTTTCTTCGCGCTTTCCCGGCGGAAGAACGTCACAAGTGCTGGCGGGGGAACCCTACGGTAGCCCAAGAAGCGCACCGACTCTGCAAGACAGTAGTAGGCGTGGGGGTCCTAGCGGTAATTGAGGGTGGGGATCGTAGACTGACTCAATTGACCGAAGCAAGTTGCGAGGCATTGGAAGTCGCGCTCTACGATCCCCATTCAGCTCCGCTGCCCGCCAATCGTATTGTCAGGTTGCCAAAGGACCGTGTTCTTTCGTCCCTTGCCCTTCGAGCTTACGAAGCTGCTCTAGGGTCGTCAGCAGTTAGCGTCGTCAGGACTGAAAGAAGAGAAGCGGCATGAGGTCCCAGAGTAGACTTAGGCGGACTTCTTACTTGGGGCTCTGGTTTCCTGAAGGGCTTGTGGCCCTATGCTACTTTTTAGTGCTGCCATCGGGGGCTGAGGGTGCGGACAAACACGGAGAAAAAACAGGGACTACAATCTGTCTTCTCCCAGACTATACGGCGAACCTGCAATAGTGCCCGCGTGAGCAAAAGAGGGGGGCAACGCACCAGAAAGTCGCCTTCGGCTCATTTCTGTTTGCGTCTCCGAGGCCCCCCTTTTTATTCACACCTTCAACTTTCTGCGGAGCCAACTGCAGGGAAGGCTAAATGGTGGAAGTATGCTCTGATTGCTGAAACCGAATGCGAAAACTTGGCGATGATTTACAGCCACGAACAGAGACGAAGGACATTCGCTACGCCCCCTTAGGGGGGCTTCGGTAGCCCCTTAGTCCACAAATTGCTCTTGTCGCGGGTCAATCTGTATCCCACACGCCTTGTAGAGGGGCATTGGTTGACAGAACGACATGTAACGGATGGTCACTTAAGAATAAATTTGATTGGGGACGCACCCGGCAGCGCCCAGAAAACTGCGCCTTCGGCTTGGTTTCTGCGCGATAGCCCCAATCAAAAGTTCGCCATCCGATCCCTGTCGCGGGCTTTCGTCGAAGATCTAGCAGAGCACCCGTAGGACAAAATGTAGGACATTATGTGCCTATTGACCTCCTGAGTCCCTGTTTGTTAGCCTTGCTTTGCTGAGAACATCAACGGCGAAAGTGCCTGTAACGGGAGCTGATCGAGGGACATCCCTCCGCCCCTGGGCACCATTTTTAGCCTTCACCGAACGCTGCACTTCTTGGATTGCTTGCGCGGAAAGCCGCAGACAGGCTTGTCCTGCGCTGGCAATCGCTACGCCCCACATAGGGTTCCAGATGTGGCCGTTTTCACCCCATCACGTTTGCGCTTGTACGCCAAAAAATGCGCGAATTATCTCCGAACAGCGCCCATTGGGTCATGCGTATCAGATCTAGACGACCTTCACTGACAGGTCGTCCAACCCCGCGATCGTGACCACCATGGTGTCGCCCTTTTCAACCGGACCGACGCCGGCAGGCGTGCCTGACATGATCACGTCACCTGCCGCGAGTGCAAAGTAGTCTGACAGATAGGAAATCATTTCCGGGACTTTCCAGATCATCTGGTTCAGATCACCGGTCTGGCGGATCTCACCGTTCACGGCCAATGCGATTGTCCCGTGATCAAGATGGCCCACATCCGCGACTGGCTGTAATGGACCCACAGGCGCAGAGCGTTCAAAGGCTTTGCCAATCTCCCAAGGGCGCCCCATCTTCTTGGCAATGCCCTGCAGATCGCGCCGCGTCATATCGAGCGCGGGTGCATAGCCCCAGACATGCCCAAGCGCGTCTCCAACCGCGATATTGGTGCCACCTGATTTGAGCGCGACCAGCAATTCGACCTCGTGGTGCACGTCGTTCGTCTGGCTTGGGTAAGGAAACGTCCCGCTTGCATCAAGATTGTCGGGGTTCTTTTGAAAAAAGAATGGTGGATCACGATCGGGATCATGGCCCATTTCAACGGCATGGGCTGCGTAGTTGCGCCCGATGCAATAGACACGGCGGACAGGAAAGGCCCCACCACCCGCGACAGGAATGGTGACAACGGGCGGGCTTGGGATAACAAAGTCGGTCACTTATTGCTCCAGATTGTTTGCGGGCCTGCGGTGTGATTGAGCCGCACATATATCGCTTAATCCTGCGCTATTTTGCCTGCGATGGAAATAGAACACCGCGCGGCAGCTGTGCATATCACGTGGTCCGGCTGCGCGCAGGCGAGAACCTGACAACCTCCTGGAATGCATCGCCGTCTCAAGGCGCACGCGACGGGGCTTTATCCTTGACCAAAGACCTGCCAGATTGCGCAGGTACAGGTGTATAGGGGAGGCTTCGCGATGAAATGGGCACGTGGAAAAACGGGTGACGGCACGGAACTTACAGGCGTGATCATGGATGACATGCTGCATCCGCGTGTGGCACTTGGATCGGAGCAGAGTGCAGGCGACCCGATCCCGCTGGCTGATGTCAGTTTGCTGGCGCCGGTAACCCCGGGCAAATTCATCGGGCTTTGGAACAACTTCAAGGCCGCCGCTGAAAAGGGCGGGATGGCACACCCCGCGCATCCTTTGTATTTCTTCAAGGCTGATACGTCTCTGACCGGTCCGGGCGGCACAGTCGTTCTGCCGACGTCCGCAGGCCGCGTTCTGTTCGAAGGGGAACTCGGGATTGTGATCGGCAAGACGTGCAAAGACGTCAGCATCGCAGACGCCGAAGACGCGATTTTGGGCTATACCTGCATCAATGACTTTACCTCGCTCGACATTCTGAACGCGGATCCGTCTTTTCCGCAGTGGACCCGCGCCAAGAGCTTTGACGGGTTCGGCGTGGTTGGCCCCGTGATCGAGACCGACATCGACTGGCGCGACTTGACGATCAAGGTACTCGTCGATGGCCGTGAGCGGCAGTCCTATCCGGCGGCTGATATGATCCTGCCGCCTGCGCAAATTGTCAGCGCCCTATCACAAGATATGACGCTCAACTCCGGTGATGTGATTGCCTGCGGCACTTCAATCGGTGCGCGCCCCGTGAAACCCGGCATGGTGGTCGAAGTCGTGATCGAAGGGATCGGCACCGTCGGTGTGACGACCAGCGCCCCGGCGGACTAAGGGCACCCCTGCCCCGCCGAGGATGCCAGCGCGTGAATTCAGCTGCCTTGTGGTCCAAAATCACCCGCGGTGATTTCACCGTCACCGTCACGATCGACTTGCGCGACCCAGGCGGCGGATTGGGAGATGAATTCTTCCATTGAGACCGCGCCGTCTTGATTGGTGTCATTGAATGCAAGCGTCAGGCCAACCTGCATGCGGTCACCGCCTTTGCCGTGCCCGCCTGCATTCATTTCCATATCCGCAGCGCGTGTTTCGTCAAACATGACGTATTCCTCCGCGTCCAGCATGCCGTTCTGGTCATTGTCGAACATGTTGAACACCATCTCACGACGTTCGGTGATTTCCGCGACACTCACAGCGCCGCTTGCATCGAGATCCCAATTAGCAATGAAATGCGATCCGGGCGTTTCTTGGGCCAGAACGGCGCAGGGGGCGAGAGCAGCCACTGCGGCGATAGCGAGCAAGTGTTTCATGTCTTTTCCTATATTTGAAATAGTGGTTTATGGACAGGCGATAGCTCAAACTATTTACAAATGCAATACTTTGAATGTATGTTTTGTCTACGGCAACAGGATGCACCATGAAACTGACCAGTTATACGAACTACGCGCTGCGCTCTCTCCAGCTTGCAGCACTGAAAGCGCCCGACCTTGTGCGCGTCGATGATGTTGCCAAAATTCACGGGCTTTCGCGTCCGCATATTATGAAGGTCGTGCATGAGCTGGGCAAAGCGGACTATCTGGAAACCGTGCGCGGACGCGGCGGCGGCTTTCGTCTCTCCCGCCCGCCGGAAGAGATGATCGTCGGCGATATAGTGCGGATTACGGAAGGCCCGCTTGATGTCGTGGAATGCTTCAATCCCGAAAAGAATACCTGCCCGCTGATGGGCATCTGCGTATTGTCCCGCAAAATGCAGGAGGCCACTGCGGCCTTTATGGCTGTGCTTGACGATCTGACAATCGCGGATATTTCCGCAAACCGCGGCCAACTGATGGAGCGGATCGCCCCGCTGGAAACACCCAGAACTGCGGCGACAGCCCGATGACCGATACACAGGAATGGGTCGAACGGTTCCCCGGGCTTTCGCGGCTGGAACCCCATATCAAACAACTTTTGTTGTCGCGCAGCGCAATCATTGAGGTGCCCAGCGGTGTCACACTCTTTGGGCCCGGAAACTCGCCCGAGAATATGCTGTTCTTGTTGGACGGAACCGTCAGGGTCCAGCAGGTATCGGATACGGGGCATGAAATTGTGCTCTATCGCATCCATGCCGGCGAAAGTTGCGTTCTGACAACCGCCTGCCTGCTGGCTTATGAGAACTACGCGGCCGAAGGGATATCGGAAACTGCCGTGCAAGCTGCTGCCGTTCCGCGCGAAGTCTTCGATGATCTTGTGGCCCAGTCCAAATCGTTTCGGGATTTTGTCTTCGCGGCATTTTCCAAACGCATCACAGACCTGTTTTTGATGATCGACGAAGTTGCCTTTCAGCGGATCGACGTCCGGCTTGCAGATAAATTGCTCAAACTCTGTGACGGGCAGGATGTCGTCGCAACAACACACCAGAAGCTTTCGGTCGAATTGGGGACGGCACGCGAAGTCATCTCGCGCCAGCTTCAGGAATTCCAGCGCCGCGGCTGGATCGAGCAGGCGCGCGGCAGCGTGACGATCCTTGACCGCGCGCACCTCGAAAGACTGGCCGACCATTCCGCGTAACTGATTTGCGCGCTTGGTGACAATATCACCGAAGTCTGCGTCGCTAAGGTCTATGAAGAATATATCTTTCATAGGAGACAGCAAAATGACTAAGAATATTGGCACTATTGACCGTATTTTCCGCCTTGTGCTTGGCATCGTCCTGCTTGCCGCACCGTTCGTCAGCGGCATGGCCGTGTTTCAGTCCAGCACCGCAACGATCATTTCCGTTGTTGTTGGCCTTGTAATGCTGGGCACTTCAACACTGAAGTTCTGCCCGCTTTACCGCATCTTTGGCATCCAGACCTGCAAGATCTGATTGCGCCGCACAGGCACGCCTCATCAAAACAAGGAACGCACATGACCTATCCCGTCGATATGTCCATTACACCCGAGGTGTCCGCCCATTTTGATGAGGCGACAAACACCATCACCTATATGGTCAAAGACCCTAACAGCGATCATTGCGCCATCATCGATAGCGTGATGGACATCGACTATGCTGCAGGCCGGATCACCTATGATGCGGCTGACGCGCTGATCAAGGAAATCACGGACCGCGGACTGGTCCTTGATTGGATCATCGAAACGCACGTCCATGCGGATCACCTGAGCGCGGCACCTTACCTTCAGCAAAAGCTGGGGGGCAAAATCGGTGTCGGCGAAAAGATCATGGTCGTCCAGGAAACCTTTGGGAAAGTCTTTAACGAGGGAACGGAGTTCCAGCGGGACGGGTCGCAGTTTGATGAGCTATTCAAGGATGGCGACACCTATATGATCGGCACCATGCCTGCCTTTGCGATGTACACGCCGGGACATACGCCCGCCTGTATGGTGCATGTTGTCGGCGACGCAGCCTTCGCAGGCGATACGTTGTTCATGCCCGACGGTGGCTCGGCCCGCGCCGATTTCCCCGGGGGGGATGCAGGCGTGCTTTATGACAGTATCCAGAAGGTTCTGTCCCTGCCTGACGAAATGCGCCTCTTTATGTGCCACGACTACGGCCCCAACGGCCGGGCAATCGAGTGGGAGACCACCGTGGCAGAGCAGAAAGCCAACAACATCCACGTAGGCGGCGGCAAGACGCGCGATGAATTCATCAAGTTCCGCACCGCACGTGATGCCCAACTGGCCATGCCAAAGCTGATCATCCCGTCGCTGCAAGTGAACATGCGCGCCGGAGAGATTCCTGCCGATCAAGACGGCAACCCGATGCTGAAAGTACCGATCAACGCCCTTTGATCAGAGAGAGTTATTATGGATATCAAGCCACTGACCGCCGGTCTATGTGTTAGCCCACAGATTTTGCCCGACGATATGCAAGCCATCAAAGACACGGGTTTTCGCGCCATTATCTGCAACCGCCCCGACGGTGAAGGCGCCGATCAGCCGACGTTCGAAGAAATTGCGACTGCGGCCAAGAAAGCAGGCCTTGAGGCGACCTATCTGCCGATTGTCGCCGGCAAGGTGACGGACGAAGACGCAAGCGCATTCGGCAAGGCACTGACCGAATTGCCCGGTCCGGTGCTGGCCTATTGTCGCACTGGCACGCGCTCGGCGACCCTGTGGTCGCTTGCGCAGGCGGGCCAGCGCAGCCTTGCTGATATCCTCGCGGCGACCAAGGCCGCAGGCTATGACATGGCGGGCGTCGTGCGCCGGATCGTCAACGGGGGCAAGACGCCCACCGACACCGGCGACGCCACTTACGAAGTCGTCATCGTCGGTGCGGGCGCCGGTGGTATTGCGGCGGCAGCCAGCCTGAAAGCCCGTAAACCCGGCCTTGAAATCGCGATCATTGATCCGGCCGATATCCACTATTACCAGCCGGGCTGGACAATGGTGGGCGGTGGCGTATTTGACGCCGAAGAGACCGCGCGCACGATGGCGTCGCTGATCCCCAAGGGCGTACACTGGATCAAATCGGCCGTTGCCGCCTTCGAGCCAGAGAACAATGCGGTCATCCTCGACGGGTGCCGTGTCGTGAAATACACCCGCCTGATTGTCTGCCCCGGTATCAAGCTGGACTGGAACAAGATCGAAGGTCTGGTTCAGACGCTGGGCCAGAACGGGGTGACCTCGAACTATCGCTATGACCTTGCGCCTTACACGTGGGAACTGGTGAACGGCATGAAAGAGGGCCGCGCGATTTTCACGCAGCCCCCCATGCCCATCAAATGCGCCGGCGCGCCGCAAAAGGCGATGTATCTGTCAGGTGACGCGTGGCTGCGCCGCGGTGTCCTGAAAAACATTGATATCCAGTTCAACAACGCAGGCGGTGTGCTTTTCGGTGTCAAGGAATATGTCCCTGCCCTGATGGAGTACGTCAAGAAATACGACGCGCATCTGAATTTCTTCCATAACCTTGTTGCGGTCGACGGTCCTGCCAAAAAGGCATGGTTTGACGTGGCCAAGCCAGACACGCCGGTGGAACGGGTCGAGATGGACTTTGACATGATACATGTCTGCCCGCCACAGACCGCACCCGATTTCATCCGCGTTTCGCCACTGGCAGATGCGGCGGGCTGGGTTGATGTCGATCAATCCACTTTGCGCCACAAGACCTATGATAATATCTGGTCCTTGGGCGATGTGATGAACGCACCCAACGCCAAAACGATGGCAGCGGCACGTATTCAAGCCCCTGTTGTGGTCGAAAATATGGTGGCTGACATGGCGGGGAGATCTCCGGTGGCGCAATATAACGGCTACGGGTCCTGCCCGCTGACGGTCGAGCGCGGCAAGATCGTTCTGGCCGAGTTCGGCTATGGCGGGAAACTGTTGCCCAGCTTCCCCAAAGCGATCATTGACGGCACAAAGCCATCCCGTGCGGCATGGTTCCTGAAAGAAAAACTGCTGCCGCCGATCTATTGGAAAGGCATGCTCAAGGGTCGCGAATGGATGGCCAAGCCTGAAAAAGTGACCGTGAAATAGACAACAACGACCCCCGTACCATCCGATGCGGGGGCACCCGAACCGCCAGAGAAGACCATGAAAACCGATATGACGCGCTACCTGCCCATACTGACTTGGGGCCGGACGTATAACCGCACTGCCCTGTCCAACGATCTTGTTGCCGCGTTGATCGTGACAATCATGCTGATCCCGCAATCGCTGGCTTATGCGTTGCTTGCGGGGCTGCCGGCCGAGGCCGGCCTTTATGCGTCGATCGTGCCGATCATGCTTTATGCGGTCTTTGGCACCAGCCGCGCGCTGGCGGTCGGACCTGTGGCCGTTGTTTCCCTGATGACGGCTGCTGCACTTAGCAATATCGTTGAACAAGGCACGATGGGCTACGCTGTTGCCGCCTTGTCGCTTGCCGCGCTTTCGGGCGCGATCCTTTTAGCGATGGGGCTGTTCCGCCTCGGTTTCATCGCGAATTTCCTGTCCCACCCGGTGATTGCGGGCTTTATCACCGCATCAGGCATCATCATCGCGGCAAGCCAGCTCAAGCACATTCTCGGGATCAGTGCGGAAGGCCATAACCTTCTGGAACTGGTCGTCTCGCTGACAGAACATCTGGGCGAGACCAACTTGATCACGGCGATCATCGGCATCCTTGCCACAGGCTTCCTGTTCTGGGTGCGCAAGGGTCTGAAACCTTTGCTCAAGCGGTTTGGCCTGTCAGACAGTCTGACCAGTGTCTTTGTCAAAACCGGCCCCGTGTTTGTTGTTGTCGCGACGACGGCAGCGGTCTGGGGCCTTGGGCTGGCGGACAGAGGTGTCAGCATCGTAGGTGAGGTTCCGCAAAGCCTGCCACCCCTGACGCTGCCGTCTTTCTCGCCGGACCTGTTGTGGCAGCTTCTGCTGCCGGCCTTCCTGATCTCGATCATCGGCTTTGTGGAATCGATTTCCGTCGCACAAACCCTTGCCGCCAAGAAACGCCAGCGTATTGATCCCGATCAGGAATTGATCGGTCTTGGTGCGGCCAATATCGGTGCCTCACTGACAGGTGGTTTTCCCGTCACAGGCGGATTTTCACGCTCTGTCGTGAACTTTGATGCGGGTGCCGAAACCCCCGCTGCCGGTGCCTTTACCGCAATCGGTCTGGCCATTGCCGCGCTTGCCCTTACGCCATTGATCTATTTTCTGCCCAAGGCAACCTTGGCTGCCACAATCATTGTGGCCGTGCTCAGTCTGGTGGATTTCTCGATCCTCAAACGTAGCTGGAACTACTCAAAGGCCGATTTTGCCGCGGTTCTGGCAACAATCCTGCTCACCCTCACGCTGGGTGTCGAGGCAGGTGTCTCCGCCGGCGTCGGGCTGTCGATCCTGCTGCATCTTTATAAGTCGTCGAAGCCGCATATCGCGGAGGTCGGTCAGGTGCCCGGCACCGAGCACTTCCGCAATATCCTGCGCCATGACGTGATCACCGACCCGTCCATCGTCACCCTGCGTGTGGATGAAAGCCTCTATTTTGCCAACGCCCGCTACCTTGAAGACAAAATCCAGAGCCGCGTCGCGAAAGACAAAGATATCCGTCATGTGATCCTGCAATGTGCAGCAATCAACGAGATTGATCTCAGCGCGCTTGAATCGCTTGAAGCTATCAATGAAAGGCTGAAAGAGATGGATGTGAAGCTGCATCTGTCCGAGGTCAAAGGCCCCGTGATGGACCGCTTGAAGCGGGAACATTTCCTGTCGGAAATGACCGGTCAGGTGTTCCTGTCCCAGTTTGAAGCCACCAAGGCCCTGCGTCCGGCATTGGCCACCTGATCAACCTGATCCATCCGGCACGGACCGCGCGGCTGGTCAAACCCGTTGCTTGACGCGCGTACCT
This sequence comes from Yoonia sp. R78084, assembly GCF_044595625.1. Classification (NCBI taxonomy): domain Bacteria; kingdom Pseudomonadati; phylum Pseudomonadota; class Alphaproteobacteria; order Rhodobacterales; family Paracoccaceae; genus Yoonia; species Yoonia sp. R78084. The sequence goes on along the minus strand of NZ_CP138993.1, from coordinate 782,395 downwards.
GTGCAAATCAGACAAAGGTGTTTGACGCATAACCGTCAAGCTAGGCGCGTCAGGAACTGAAAGAGCGGCAGTATCATGGGCTTGTTCGAGCGATATCTTTCCATCTGGATCGGGTTGGCGATGGTGGCGGGCATTGCCCTCGGCAGTGTCGCACCCGGCCTCGTCAATCTTGTTGCGGCGGCCGAGTTTGCCAGCGTCAACCTTGTCGTTGCTGTTCTGATCTGGGCGATGGTCTATCCGATGATGGTCGGGGTTGATCCGGCCAGTCTGAAAGATGTGCTCAAGCAGCCCAAAGGCCTTGCTATCACGCTGGTGGTCAACTGGCTGATCAAACCGTTTTCAATGGCGGCCTTGGGTGTACTCTTTTTTGAGGTCGTCTTTGCCGATCTCATCGCACCAGAAGATGCGCAGCAATATCTGGCGGGTCTGATCTTGCTGGGTGCAGCACCCTGCACGGCGATGGTCTTTGTCTGGTCGCAACTGACCAAAGGCGACGAAAGCTATACGCTCTTGCAGGTCTCGGTCAACGATGTGGTGATGGTTTTTGCCTTCGCGCCTATCGTGGCCTTCCTGCTGGGTGTCACGGACATCATCGTGCCGTGGGAAACGCTTGTTTTATCGGTCGTCCTGTTTGTCGCTCTGCCGCTCGCCGCGGGTCTTTACACAAGGGCGCGGCTCGGTTCTGCGGCACGGATCGCGGCGTTTCAGGCACGCGTCAAACCTTGGTCAGTGATCGGATTGATCGTAACCGTTGTGATCCTCTTTGGCCTGCAAGGACAGGTTATTCTTGACCGCCCGCAGGTGATCGCGCTGATCGCGGTGCCGATCCTGCTGCAATCCTATGGCATTTTTGCGCTAGCCTATGCGGCGGCCTTTGCTTTGCGGGTGCCACACCGTATCGCGGCACCCTGCGCCCTGATCGGCACGTCGAACTTTTTCGAACTGGCCGTGGCGGTGGCGATCAGCCTGTTCGGGCTCGACTCGGGGGCGGCCTTGGCCACCGTCGTGGGGGTTCTGGTCGAAGTGCCTGTAATGCTGTCGCTGGTAGCCTTCGCCAACCGGACACGCGGCAGGTTCAGCGACAGATCGGCATAGCGCGGGCGACAACCGGCGGATCTATCATGCGTCCGGGTCGAATTGCTCGATCACATCCACCTGAATGTTGGTTTGCACGGGGCCTGTCCACTGGCTCGTGCGCCAGATGCGGCCCGTCCCGGCATCAAGATAATGGACGTTGTTGAAATTCTCTCCGGACTGCGTCGTGCAGATCTCGACAACTTCCACGACCTGCCGTGTGGCCTCGGCCACCTCGATGGCAAGGCTGCGCCCCACCTGATTGCGGCAGGTCGCTGTGATCTGCGCAAATTCCGTGCCACGCTGCGCGATGTAATAGGTGCGTGTCACCTCGGCAGGCCATGCCCCCGCGCGCGTCTCTCGCACAAGCGGATCATCACTCTGTGTCGTCACCGCCTGCAAGTTGGTGCCTAACCCAAGGGTGGCATAGACCAACCCGCCCTCAAGCGTGATGCCACGGTTATCGTTCGCGTTATAAATGATCCGCCCGTCACGCATCTGGATCGCCACCCCGACCGACCCCAACCCGATTGTCGGACTTAACACCAGCACAGCCGCAAGATCGGCCTCTTCGATGGCGGCGCGATTGACACCTGGCACCCGCATTTCGACCTCGGGGTTGGGGTTCAGGATTGCATCACGCATCTGCCCCAAAGTTCCGATACAGCCCGAAAGCGAAGCAATCAGACCTGCGCAAACAACACCTTTGATCAATTCCAGAACTCCCCAAAGCCGTCTTCGATGCGTCTTTTGTCCGACGCGCGCAGTTCATCATAAAGCAGTCCGGTGCCGGACACGCGCGACCCAAAATCACCCGATTGGCCGCCCACAAACAGATTGGTCGCCCCGACACCGCCCTCAACCGACGTCCAGGACAACGGAATAGAGACCTCGGCGCCGAATTTCAGCGGTGCTGTTTCCTCTTCGCTCCATGTCGTCGATGCGGCGATCCGCCAACCGTTGCGGTAGTTGCGGCCAATGGTCAGGCCTACCGCGAAATCATCCGCCAGATGCTGGCCCGCGTCGAGGATGACGAAATTGCCGTTTGTGCCGACATTGGCATAAATGCTGCCAATCAGCGTCGAGGCATCCGCGTCTTCAAACCCGAACCAGCCTTCATAGGCGCGTTTTTGCACGTAGGTTGCCTCAAGCCCCAAGGCAAAGTTCTGTTCAGGGTCACGCCAGAGCACTTCACCGCTCACACCGCCATAGGCACGTTCAAAAAGCCCTGCAGAAACGCGGCTGTAAAGCTCTGGCGCGATCCGGAAACGGTGCCGGACCGACAGCGATTGCAGATAGACGATATCAGGTGCGTAGGACGTAAAGTCGGACCGCGGCTGTGGTTCGGCGGGCGGGTCTTCCTGCGTCCATTGGTTCAGGAAGCGGTAGCCAACGGATGCCGCCGCAAAGGTTTGCGGTGAAAACGTATAGCGGGCGTTTGCGTTCAGCGTGCCGGTCAGCTCCAGCGTGTCCGAGGTAATAAAATCGGCGCGGAACGATGGCGCAATTCCATAGGTGAGGCGCGGCTCAAAACGATCCGTGATCAGTCCCTCGGGCCGATTGCGCGGGCTTGCCTCAAACGACGTCGCGTCCCACGCCAGTTCTGCGGCATTGGGCGCACCAACCGCACGATCAAGCCCTGCCCGATCCAGCACCACGACATTGCTGTCAAAGGCGCCTGTGTTCTGTGTCACACGGAATGTCGTGATGTTTGCAGGTGCGACTGCCGAAAGGATACGCGCAACCCGGCCGACTGTGCGCGCAAAGACAACATCCTTGTCGGAAGAGGCCGTCACATCAATCGTGTCGCCTTCCATCACAAAGCGGCTGATACGGATATCTTCTTTCTCGGCGCGCTCGCTCAAAAGCGCCAAAACCTGCGCGGCGGTCGGTTGGGGCTGGCTGGCGCGCGCGGGCGTGTTCGGCACGTAAGGGTGCGGACCCCGACCCATGTTTTCCTGCGCCAGTGACTGCGCGGGATTTGCTGCAAACTGCAATCGCAGGCCCGCGTTGCCTTGGTTGTTGACCAAGCCGGTGACGGTCAGCCCATCCAGAACCTCGTAAGACAGGCTGGCGGCGAAGGTCTCATCGGCCTCTGCACCTTTAATGCCACTGTATTCAGCCGCCGCCACAATGCCGGCCACACCCGTATCCCAGACGATATTCGCGAAAGGCGCAGCATCGCCCTCAAACAGGTGATCCGTCCGGATGACCCCGTCATCCGTGCCGCGATCTTCCGGCACAGCCAGCGCGTAACGCCCCCACCCCATGCCGACAGAGGCCGCAAACGCGCCAAAGGTCTTGCTGGCAAGCACATATTCGCCCGACCCGCGATCATCGCTGCCAAAACCCACGATCCCGACCGTCAGACCGGGCGTGTAGGTGCCCTCTTTCAAGAGCCGCACCCCAAAGCTCAGCTCGTTCCCGCTCGAACTGCCTGCATCGTCATCATAGGTCGGAAAACTGATCCCGATCTCCAGCCAATCGCTCGGCTGCAGCCCGAGAGACAACGCGCGGTAATCTTCGCGAAAATCAAAAAGAATAACGAAATCATCGGCAACGCCACTGGGCGCGCGGGGGGTATCAATGGCTTGCGACAGTCCGCCGATGCCTTCTGCCGCAGCGCCTGCGGCAAGCAGGGATGACAAAACCAACGAAAGGGCGATCCCGTGGGGTTTATGGCTCATGTGGTTCTTTCAACCCTTCGGTAACTGATCCGCAACATTCAGGGCAACCTAGCCAAGGACCGAGGGCAATGTCGAGCCATTTGCCCGGATTGCGCGGAGGGCATGAAAAATATTGTCCCGCATTTACGTGAAATTAAGCCAGCCACCGTCATACGCATTCTGGGCAACAACCGCGACTTTGGCACTTTGAAAAGGAGTAGTCCCAGAATGACTGACGACACGGCAAGTTTTGAACTTCCCAAGATCATGAAGGTTGAGGATTGTGAAACATTGCATGGGTTTCTGGCCAGCGCCCAAAGCAAGCACATCGCGTTTGATTGTTCATCCGTGGAAAGACTAAGTGGTTTATCGGTGCAAATGCTGGTGATGGCGGCAAGCGTGTGGCGCAGCCAGTCGCTTGACGTTACGTTCACCGGGCCTTCGGATGGCTTTGTACAAAGTGTCGGCTTACTCGGTCTGAATGATCTTCTTTTGCCACCACAGGTGGCCGCATGACCGCGCATATCCTTGCTATTGACGATTCGCGCACAATCCGTGCGCTGCTGACCGCGACGCTGGAGAAAGCGGGCTTTGCCGTGACCACGGCCGTAGACGGGGTGGACGGGGTTGAAAAATTCCAGAGTGCCAATGCCGATCTGGTGATTACCGATGTGAATATGCCGAACAAGGACGGCTTTGGTGTGATTGAAGATATCCGCCAGGGGGTCGTGAACCGCGCAGTTCCTGTCCTTGTTCTGACAACAGAAAGCGGGGCCGCTCTCAAAGAGCGTGCGCGCAAGGCTGGGGCCACAGGTTGGATTGTAAAACCTTTCGACGATGATGCGCTGGTCTCCGTCATCAAGCGGCTGACAGGGACCTGAACCATGACAGATAGTGCAATTCTTGACGCCTTTTTCGAGGAATGTGAGGACCTTTTGGTCGCTTTGTCGGACGGCCTGGAAGACATGCGCGAGGGCAAGGCGGACAGCGAAACCGTGAATGCCGTGTTCCGCTCCGTCCACTCGATCAAAGGTGCGGCTGGTGCCTTCTCGCTCGAAGATCTGGTGAGCTTTGCACATATATTTGAGACGGTTCTGGATGAGGTGCGCGCTGGCAAGCTGAGCACTGATGATGCGCTCTTGCGGGTGCTGCAACGCGCCGGTGACATCCTTGCCGATCTGGTGGATGCCGCCCGTGACGGGCTTCCGGCCGATGCCGAGCAGGTGGATCCGGTGGTAAAGGAGCTGCAGTCTTTCTTGGGCGAAGACGGTCTGGTCGAAGAGGAATTCGTGTTCGAAGCCCTCACCTTGGGCTTTGATAATACCCCGATCGCGGCGACGTATCAGGTGCAATTCCGGCCCGGTCGCGAATTTTATGCCACGGGCAACGATCCGGCGCTGATGATTGCAGCCTTGCAGGATTTGGGCCGCTGCACGGTACGCATCCTTGGCGGGGATCTGCCACAGGATTTTGCCGATTTCCAATGGGACGAAGGCTATCTGACCTGGCAGATTGATGTGATGGATCAGCAAAGCGACCTGGCCATCAGAGAGGTCTTTCAATTCGTTGACGACCTCTGTGATCTGAATATCGCCGAGCAATTTGATGATGAAACGGACGCCTTGGTGCAAGAAGTGGCCCCTGTGAGCGTCCCCGCGCCCGACGCCGAACAGCCCGCACCGGACCTCACGCAAGTGCCTGTCGCAGCCAGCGCCGATGTCGAGGACTCTCCGGTGAAGGCCAACAAACCTGCCAAGCGCCCGGCAAGCACCCTGCGCGTTGATCCCGAGCGCGTTGACCGGTTGATCAATGCAGTCGGTGAGTTGATTATCAATCAATCCGTGATTTCACAGCGGATCGACGAAGCGGGTCTGCCCAATAGTGCCGAACTGCACGGCGATCTTGACGACTACAAACTTCTGGCCCGCGAAATCCAGGAAGGGGTCATGGCCATCCGAGCCCAGCCTGTCAAACCGCTGTTTCAGCGGATGTTGCGCATCGCACGCGAAGCGGCAGATGCCACCGGCAAAGAGGTCAACCTCGTGACGGAGGGCGATGCAACCGAGGTCGACAAGATTGTCGTCGAGCGGCTGGCAGATCCGCTGACCCACATGATCCGCAATGCGATTGATCACGGTATTGAGAAGCCGCAAGACCGGATCAGTACGGGAAAACCCGCAACCGGAACGCTGCGCCTGACAGCCAGCCAGCGTTCCGGCAGTATCGTGATCGAAATTATTGATGACGGGGCAGGCCTCAACCGCAAGCGCATCAAAGAGATTGCAATTAACAAGGGGCTGATATCCGCGGACATGCAGCTGACCGAGCAGGAGATTGACCACCTTTTGTTTGCGCCTGGGTTTTCCACGGCTGCCGAGGTGACCAATCTATCAGGTCGCGGGGTTGGCATGGATGTGGTCAAGACAGCGATTACAGCCTTGGGCGGCCGTATTGCAATCAGCAGCATCACCGGCCAGGGGACCACATTCTCGATCACCCTACCACTTACACTCGCCGTCATGGACGGGATGATCATCAATGTGGGCGGCCAGACAATGGTGGTGCCAATTTCCAGCATCCTCGAAACCATCCGCCCCACCAAAGCCGATCTTTCGCGGATTGGCCTGCATAGCCAATTGCTCCGCATTCGGGGCGACTACGTTCCGATTATTGATCTGGCAGAACGGCTTGGGGTGCGACCGTCATCAGAGACCATGACTGATCGGGTTCTCTTGCTCATACAGACGGAATCCGTGACGCAATGTGCGCTGGCTGTCGATGATATTTTCGACCAGCGACAGGTTGTCGTGAAGAGCATGCAAGGCAGCTACGGAGAAATCGCTGGCATTTCGGGGGCCACGATCCTGGGCGATGGCAAGATTGCCCTGATTATTGATCCCGACGCAATTGCCGCAGCCCCGACCACTGAACTGAAGTTGCAAATCCAAGCCCAAAGAGAGGTCGCACATGCAGCAACATGAAGATCCCAAAGCCGCGAAACAGATAGAGTTTGTGACATTGGTTGCGGGGGGGCAAAGCTTCTGTATCGAAATCACGCAAATTCGCGAAATCCGGCGTTGGACACCCGTCACCCTGCTGCCGCATTCACCACCCTATGTTCTTGGTGTGATCAATTTGCGTGGTGCCGTCATTCCCATTTTGGACCTTGCCGCCAAGCTAGGCTTTCAGGCAATCGAGCCAACCGAACGCCATGTGATCATCATCATTTCGGTCGAAGAACGCATCGTCGGGCTTCTGGTGGAATCTGTCTCTGAAATCTTGGGGATCAGTTCCGACATGGTGCGCGAAACGCCCCGCACAGAAGAAGATGAATCCACCCGCGCGATCAACGGGATCATACCGACAGGGGACGACATGATCAAAATCCTTAGTCTAGAGGCACTCTTGCCCGCAAAGCTGGCGACGGCCGCATGATGGCGCACCTCCAGTCCTCTCCTGTAGAAACGTCGCATGAGTTCACATTTTCGGATCATGATTTTCAGATGATTTCTGAACTCGCGAACGCGCGCTACGGTCTTTTCTTGCAACCATCCAAGAAGGCGCTTGTTCACTCCCGCCTTGCAAAGCGCTTGCGGGCGCTCAATCTCGCCAGTTTTGAGGACTATTGCAGTCTGCTCAATAAAACAGAGGGCGATGCGGAGCGCCCGCATTTGCTATCGGCACTGACCACGAATGTGACGCATTTTTTCCGCGAGATTCATCACTTTGATTTTGTCAAAGATGTCTTGATGCCGCAGTTGATCGAAAAATTGCAGGCAGGCAATCCTGTGCGGCTTTGGTCTTCGGCCTGTTCAACCGGACAAGAGGCATATTCTCTTGCCGCGACACTTGTTGCCGCCACTTCTAAACTTTCCCAATATGATATCAAAATCCTTGCCACAGATATTGATCCACAGGTGGTGCAGACCGCCAAGCGCGCGGTCTATCCAACCGAGCAGATCGCGACGATCCCCCCCTTTTGGCGCGACCTGTTGACTGGCTCCACGCGACCGCAATCCGGTGAGTTCCGGATTGACCCAAACCTGCAAAGGCTCGTCTCATTTGGCGAACTCAATTTGGTCGCAGACTGGCCGATGAAGGGCAGATTCGACGTCATTTTTTGCCGAAACGCGGCCATATATTTCGATAAAGCCACGCAAGCACGCCTTTGGGGACGTTTCGCAGATGTGATGGTTGAAGGGGGGCATCTTATGATCGGTCACTCCGAGCGACTGAGCGGCCCTGCACAATCAGCATTCAAGAGCGTCGGTATCACAACCTACCAAAAACTGGCAGGGCCGCCCGCCCCTACGGGCACTAAGGACAAAGGAGACAGAAATTGAGCCTGAAAGACTCCTTGCGGGTAATGATCGTTGACGACATGGGCGTCAGCCGCGGCCTTCTGGTACAAGCGATCGAAGAGATGGGTATCTGGAAAAGCCAGGCCGAGAACGACGGGCGCGCAGCCCTTCAAAAACTGATCGCAGATCCAGTGCACTTGGTCCTCTCTGACTACAATATGCCAGGCATGGACGGGCTGCAGCTTTTGCAGGCACTGCGCCAAAACAGATCAACAGCGCGGATCGGATTCATTCTGGTGACAGGCAATCCGACGCCCGATCTTGTTAGCAAGGGTAAAGCGCTTGGCTTGAACAACATCATAAAGAAACCGTTCACCACGGCGACTATGAAGCAATGTATTGAGAGCGTGGTGGGGCGATTATGAGCATCTTACCGCGTGATTGCCGGAATGCTGAGATCCCACTCCGCGAGGTCTTGCAGAGAACGGGGATCGGTCTGACGCAGTTGAGCGAGAAAATCCTTGATCTGGAGCACGCAATCTGGGGAGCGCAAACCGCGCTTGACGCCCCCCTGGAGCACGGCAACGCATTGCAGACACTCGATTTATTGAAACAGGCAACAGATGATCTGGCGGGTCTACTCGACCGATTGGGAAATGCTGTCCCACATTCCCTCGGAGTAAGCGAGATTGATGTGATTGCCCCTATGAAACTCGAGGCGTTGCGCCGGATTGTAAGCTCCAGCTGCAATGTACTGCAAACCTCCGACCAAGGCACGCAACAAGTGGAGGTGGAATTATTCTGATGACTTCGCATTTGCGCCGAACCCGCTCTTTCAAGGACTGTCAGCGTTCGTCTCTTCGCATCCAGTACCAAACGAGACGTTTACACCACCCTGCATCCAGCTATTCACGATGCGCTCAAGGCAACCTGACCTAACCCGTCGAAACGACGACCGATAATCTATTCCGGACCACAAATGAAATTTCTGATTACACATCAATCTCAGCTTTCCCTAGCACGTGTCCGGCGTGCGATAACTGCTGTGCTTCCGCAAGCGCAGCTACTGACGGCCACATCTCTGACCGACGCATATAATTTGTCAGAACACCATGAACCGCACTGCGTCCTGATCTCCGAAACGCTCGCCAACCTTCCTGAATGCGAGCTTCTCTTTTCACTTCTTGGCATCCTCAAACTTACCTGTGTCGTCTTGACTGAAGGAAAAACCGGAGCTGATGTTCATTCCCTTCCCCCCGCGACGCCAAAAGTACCGGAAACGGAACTGGAATTGCACATCGGCCAGATCGTGCAGGCAGCAGGCCGAACCGTTCCCGCAACAAAGCTTGACCCGAAAAGAGAAGGCAGCGTCGCCGACTATGATCCCGACAAGCTTATCCTTATCGGGGCGTCCACCGGCGGGATTGATGCGTTAATCACAATCGCCCAGCATTTTGCAGAGGACTGCCCGCCAGTTCTGATTGTACAGCACACCGGGGGCAGCTTTGCCAGAAGCCTGATCCGTCTGTTGAATGGTGCATGCCGTGCCACGGTAACGCCTGCCGAGGAAGGGGCCGCCGCCAGAACGGGGCATATCTATCTGGCCCCTGATGATCGATACCACCTCACGCTTGCCCAGCGCAGGAGACCGTATATTCATCTACAGTCCAGCGGTTTGATATCCGGGCATCGGCCTTCGATTGACGCGCTATTTATGTCGGCCGTGCCGATGGCCGCGAATGTCACTGCCGCCCTTCTCACAGGGATGGGCAAAGATGGTGCTGCGGGACTGACCGAATTGCGCAGGGCCGGCGCGCAGACGATCGGACAAGACCAGCATACCAGCGTTGTCTACGGGATGCCGCGCGTCGCCATGGAGATGGGTGGCGTGGGTCAGCAACTCCCGCTCGGTGCAATCGGGCCGGCACTGCTGGCGGCATCTACGACAAAGGTGCGCGCATGAATTCCACGCAAAAGCTGATCACGATCATTCAGGGCGATTATGCTGTCTCAAGCGATCCGACTGTTGTGATGTCAACGGTGCTGGGGTCCTGTGTCGCGGTTTGTCTCTATGACGCACGGGCGGGTGTGGGTGGCATGAACCACTTTCTGTTGGCCGGAACGGGTGCTGCGCGCGGGGCTGATCTGCGCTACGGTGTCAATGCGATGGAGCTCTTGATCAATGAAATGCTCCGTGCCGGTGCAGACCGTCATAAGCTTGCAGCGAAACTCTTTGGTGGCGCGCGCATGACGGAGCATTCCCGCGACATCGGTCAATCCAATGCGCGGTTTGCGTCTGATTTCCTGACACAAGAGGGAATCCCCTGCCTGTCCCAGAGCCTTGGCGGTGATCAGGCGCGCCGCGTGCAGTTTACACCGACCACCGGTGCCGCACGCCAGTTGCAAATTGCAGGTGTCACGCCCGAGATCATTCCCGAAAAGCCGGCGGCACCGCCTCCGCCGGACATTACGCTCTTCTAGTCTCAGACAGATTTTTCATCGATCGCCTGAAGGCGCTTGAGCAAGGATGACGTGTCCCAACGCCCCCCACCGAGTTTTTGCACGTCTTTGTAAAACTGGTCGACCAGCGCTGTCACCGGCAGGCTCGCCCCGTTTTCGTCAGCAGCATCAAGGCAGATCCCCAGATCCTTGCGCATCCAATCCACCGCGAACCCGTGATCCCACTTATCGCCCAGCATTGTTTGATAGCGGTTCGACATCTGCCAGCTGCCTGCGGCACCCTGGCTGATGACCTCAACGACGGCTTCACCATCAAGGCCTGCTTTTTGCGCAAAATGAAGCGCCTCGGACAAACCCTGCACCAGCCCTGCAATCGCGATCTGGTTGCACATTTTGGTCATTTGCCCGGCACCGCTATCGCCAATGCGACGGCAGAGCTTGGCATAGGCAGCGATGACGGCCTCAGCGCGGGCATAGCTCTCTTCCGCGCCGCCACACATGACCGAAAGCGCGCCGTTTTCTGCCCCTGCCTGTCCGCCCGATACGGGTGCATCGACAAAGGCGATGCCTTTATCTGCCGCCAGATCATGCAACTCGCGCGTGACAGCGGCAGAAACTGTCGTGTGATCGACAAATATTGATCCTGCCGGCATCGCCGCAAAGGCCCCGTCCTCGCCCAAACATACCGAGCGCAGGTCATCATCGTTGCCCACGCAGGCCATGACCAAAGCGGCCCCTTCTGCTGCCCCGCGCGGCGTTTCAGCCATTGCGCCACCGTGCTGTGCCATCCATTTTTCTGCCTTGGCCGTTGTGCGGTTATATACCGTCACATCGTGACCCGCCGCCTGAAGGTGGCCAGCCATAGGATACCCCATGACCCCAAGGCCCAAAAACGCAAGTTTCGTCATCACAGTTGTCCTTATATTTCGTGTGCTTTGGGCAATACTTAGCCCACCAGCTCCCAAGGTATAGTGTAAGCGTTCAGTGCTTTGCCGATTTCTGCGTCCGACGCATTGCCGGTCTTGACGATATGGGCAACCAAGCCGCGCTTTTTATCTTCGCTGACGTCATGGACCTCCGCACCAACATCTTTCAACGCTGCATTGAAGACGCGGGTGATCGCCAATCTGCGCAGATCCGGCTTAAAGATTTTCCCAACCGCCGTTTTGGGCAACTCATCCAGTATTCCCAGATACTTGGGATGCGCTGCACGTTCATGCACATGTTCCTTGGCATAGGCCATCAGTTCTTCTTCCGTCACCTCTGCCCCATCGACAAGTTCGACATAAACGCAAGGCACTTCACCTGCGTGTTCATCGGGCTGACCAATGGCACCGGCAAAGGCCACGGCCTCATGCCCTGCCAGGGCTTCTTCGATCTCGGCGGGGTCGATGTTGTGACCCCCACGGATGATCAGGTCTTTGGCGCGCCCCGTGATCCACAGATAGCCATCGCTGTCAAACCGTCCCAAATCACCTGTCCGCAGATATTGCTGGTCGGATTTTTCACCGGGATAGAAGAGGTTCTTGTTCTTGTCGGCATCCGTATAGGTCTGGCCGTCAAAGACACCGGGGTTGGAAACGCAGATTTCGCCGATTTCATCCACGTCGCGGATTTCGCCATCGGCGGGATTGACGATTTTGATGTCCGTGTAGGGGAAAGGCAAACCGATGGAGCCGACGCGCTTTTCACCAGCTGGTGGATTGATCGAGACAAGACATGTTGCCTCGGTCAGCCCGTAGCCTTCGCAGATCGTGACACCTGCGGCCTTTTCAAAGCGGCGGTAAAGTTCGAGCGGTAGCGGCGCCGAGCCGCAAAAGGCCAGACGCAGTGTGGAAATATCCGCGTCGACCTTGCGCTGCATCAGTGCGGACATGGCCGTGGGCACGGTGATCATGAAGGTCACTTTGTGCCTTTCGATCAGCTTCCAGAAGTTATCGAACACGCCCTCACCACGATACCCCTGCGGCGTCGGGAATACGATATGTGCCCCCGACCCCAGCGAAGCGCCCAAGGACACGATGGTTGCAAAAACATGGAACAACGGAAGCGGGCAGATTTGTACGTCCTCCTCGGTGAAGAGCAAACGATCCCCGAGCCATGCGTTGTAGATGATACCGGAGTAACGGTGCTGCACGACCTTGGGCATGCCCGTCGTGCCGCCGGTGTGGAAATAGGCGGCGACCCTGTCAACCTTGCTGTCCTCGAAGTTCAGCGTTTTGGGCAGTTTGTTCATCTCGGCGTTGAAATCAAGTACCGTGGCTTTGTGGGCCACCGGGTTCTTGGGCCGGATCAGCGGCACGATCAGACGTTTCAATCCTGTCAGATAACGGTGCAGATCGACTTCCAGCACATGGGTGACATTGGGTGCTAACCGCACGGCCTCGGCGGCCTTTTGCGCAACATCCGTTTTCGGAAAGGCCTTGAGGGTGACAAGCACTTTGGCCTTGGTTTCACGCAGGATGGCCGCGATTTGTTCCGCGTCAAGCAGCGGGTTGATCGGGTTCACGATCCCCGCCACCTGCCCGCCCAGATATGTCAGAACGGTCTCGGTGGCATTGGGCATCAGGTAGGCCACGACATCATCTTCGCCGACACCCAGACTGCGGAACATGTTGGCGGCTTGTGCCGTCTTGTCGCGCAGGGTGTTCCAGTCAAGCGTTTCGCATTTCGCATCGGGGTCAGAGAACAGGCTGAAGGTGACGGCCTTTCTTGAACCATGTTTTGCGGCAGTCCGGTTGAGCAGTTCAAAGGTGGATGTGGCCTTATCGCGGGCCTCCCACGGCTTTTCGTTTTCGATGGCGTCCCGATCAGCGACAGTTGCAAAAGCCATGTCGTCTCCTCCCTGTTTTCTTTTCACGCAGCGCGACGCTGCCTCCCTGAGCAGACAGGGTGGTGAAAAACAAAAACAATCACAAGTCTGACGCTACGAAAAACGCAGCTATTCCGCCGCGACACCTTCTGTGAACTGCAGCCGCGCCAACCGCGCGTAGAGCCCGCCTTGGGCCACAAGCGCATCATGGGTGCCTTGGGCCGCGATTTTGCCGTCTTCCAGAACGATAATACGGTCGGCCTTTTTGACGGTGGCCAGCCTGTGCGCGACAATCAATGTCGTGCGGGTCCGTGCCAGTTCCTCGACCGCGCGCTGCACCGCATATTCGCTTTCGGCGTCCAGCGCGCTCGTGGCCTCATCCAAGAGCAGGATCGGCGCATCGCGCAGAATAGCGCGCGCAATCGCGATCCGCTGCTTCTGCCCACCCGAGAGCATCACACCGCGTTCGCCGACGTAGCTTTCAAAACCGTCAGGCAGGGCTTTGAGAAAATCATATGCGGCGGCAGCTTTTGCGGCCTCTTCGACCTCGGCGTCGGTCGCAGTGGGCCTGCCGAAGCGGATATTTTCGCGCGCCGTATCGGCAAAGATCACAGGATCTTGCGGGACAAGCGCGATGTGCTGGCGGAACTCGGACCGCATCAGATCACGCAGATCCATGCCGTCGATTTTCACTGCCCCCGACTGCGGGTCATAGAACCGCTGCACCATCTGGATGATCGTGCTTTTGCCAGCACCCGACGGACCGACAAGCGCGACGGTCTCACCCGCCTTGATCTCAAGATTGATGCCATCAAGGGCAGAAACCTGCGGTCGCGACGGATAGTGGAACTGCACGTTCTCGAATTGCAGGGTGCCTTTGACGGGCTGGGGCAATGTCTTGGGCTCTGCGGGATCCTGTACTGTATCTTCGGCTGTCAGAAGCTCGACAAGACGTTCCGTAGCACCAGCGGCGCGCTGCAATTCACCCCAAACCTCGGACAAGGCCGCGACAGCGCCGCCGACCATGATGGTGTAGATCATAAACTGCACCAACCCGCCTTCGGTGATTTCGCCGGCGACCACGTCTTGCGAACCCATCTGCAAAAACAGCACGATCGCGGCGAAGACCATGAAGATCACAATGGCCGTCAGCGCCGCACGCGTCATGATCCGGCGGCGGGCGGAACGATAGCTTTGTTCCGTCACTTCGTCGAATTTGGCGCGGCTCAGTTCTTCGTGTGTAAAGGCCTGAACGGTTTGCGCCGACAAGAGCTGTTCGGACGCATCGCCACTGGATTCAGCAATCAGGTCCTGGTTTTCCTTGGACAGGCTGCGCACACGACGCCCCAGAAACAGGATCGGGAACAGGACCACGGGGATCGGCCAAAGGACCATCACGCTCATCTTGACCGAGGTCAGCAGCATCAGGATGACGCCACCGATAAAGATCAGGATGTTGCGCAATGCGATCGAAACCGAGCTGCCGATGACCGAAAGGATCAATGTGGTGTCTGTGGTTATGCGGCTAAGCACCTCACCCGTCATGATTTTTTCGTAAAACGCAGGGCTCATGCTGATCATGCGGTTGAATACGGCCTTGCGAATATCTGCGACAACCCGTTCACCTAGCCGCGTGACTAAGTAATAGCGCAGCGCCGTTCCGAATGAGAGCAGTACAGCGATAATCAGCATTGTCACGAAGTGCTGGCTGATCTCGCCGCTGGCCAGCCCGAAGGTATCAACAACCTGCCCCGCCGCAATTGGCAAGCTCAGCGCGACCATGGCCGTAAACACAAGCGCAAAGCCCGCCGCGATCATGTTGTAGCGGTAGGTTCTCATGAAAGGCCAAAGGGCTTTCAGCGCGCTGACACGTTTGCTGACGGGCCGATCTTCGGCGGTGGATTTTTGGGTCTCAGCCATGCACTGTCCTCAGGTTCTGGGGATGACATAAAACTGAACCGACTGTTTCACAAGGCAACCCTGCGCATCTGCGGTATTTTGGTTATCGGGGAGGGATTGGAGCGGGCGGCGGGAATCGAACCCGCGTCTCTTGCTTGGAAGGCAAGGGTCTTACCATTACACAACGCCCGCGTCACAGTTGGGTTAGGTATTTGACCTTTCAAGCAAGGTCAAGATGCACCAGCAACTATCAAGCTGCCAGATCGCATTAACGACATGAACAAACAAACCGCCTTCTGGCGCTCTTTCTGCGGCACTGCGCGCCAAAGCGGACATAGTGCCGCTTCGGCTAGTCGCGGACCTACTCAGACATCAAAGCCTTGATACCGCCAATGAATGTGGCGTCGTCATGCCGTTTGCGTCTGTCCAGCAAGTCGGTGGCGTCCGGCCCGGCACAGAAACGCAATTGGTCATCGGTTGCATTGGCGGCTTGCCAGATGACATCGGCCACGAGGTCGGGTGAGGAAGGATTTGACGCGAGCTTGCCAAACAGCCGACCCATTGCTTCGGCGGAGGGGGCATAGTCGGTCAGGTCCTCGTCCATGGCGAAATCGAAGGAGCGTCCGCCGAAGTCGGTCTTGATCATGCCTGGCGCGATGATGCGCACGCGGATGCCCAGTGGCTCCAGCTCGTAATGCAGCGCTTCGGACAGGCCTTCGACGGCGAACTTGGTGCCATGATAGAGTGTGCCAAGCGGGAAAGTGATCTGCCCACCGATCGATGAGATGTTGACTATGGTGCCCGAGCGGCGCACGCGCATATGCGGCAGGACCGCCTTGGTCACATCCAGAAGGCCGATCACGTTGGTTTCGAACTGGCGTCGAATCCGGTCGGTCGAAAACGCCTCTAACGGGCCATAGGCGCCATAGCCTGCGTTGTTCAACAAGACGTCGATAGCGCCAAAACGGTTAATGCCTTCACTTACGGCGGCGTTTATCGACGCGGAATTGGTCACGTCGAGACGCGTCACGAGCACATTGTTGAGCTCGGCAAGGTCCGAAACGGCGGGGTCTCGCATGGTGGCGATGACGTTCCAACCCTTGGATTGAAAGCGTTGGGCGGTGGCCTTGCCAATGCCCGAGGACGCGCCGGTGATCAGAATGGTGTTCATGTTGGGTCTCCTTCAGGTGTTCAGGTCAAGCATCTGTGCGATGCCGAAATTTGTCAGGACGTTGCGGGTAACGTCATGGAGCACGTCATTATAGCGCTCGATCTGGGGGCCGACTCCGGTGTGATCGACGACCGTTCGGAACGGCTTTTTGCCGAAGGGTGTGTCCAGCAGGGCCACCACCGCCTCGGCGATCCGTTCGGGGCGCTGATCGGGCGTCGCCTCCAGCATCTGCGCAAGCCCATGCGCCGACATGGCCGGAACGGCGGCGAAGTCGCCATACTCTGTCTCGCGCGCGGGATCGTCGGGCGTGACCATGCCATCGAAGAAAGCCGTGGGCATGGCCCCCGGTTCTATGATGCAGGCTTCGATACCAAAGCCGGACAGCTCCGTCCTGTAGCACTCGACCATCGCCTCTAGCGCCCATTTGGACGCGCAATAAGTGCCGTAGAACGGTGTCGCGATGCGCCCGATCAGGCTGGAGGTATAGAGGACCGTTCCGCGCCCCTGCGCGCGGAAATGTGGCAGGGCGGCGCGCATGACCCGCTGCACGCCGGTAACGTTGACGTCAAAGACCCTGGTCATGTCCTCGGGCGACATCAGTTCCTGGATGCCATAGGACCCGATCCCGGCATTGTTGAACAGTACGTCCAGCCCGCCAAGCGCGCTTATCGCCTCGGCGACGCCCGTGTCGGTGCTGGTGGTGTCGGTTACATCCATTTCGACAACATGTGCGCCCTCTGCCTCCAGCCTGGCGACGGTGCCTGCATTGCGGCCCGTGCGGCTTCGGACGCTGCCCGCCACCTGATGCCCCCGCGCCAAAAGCGCCCTTGCGGTGGGCAGGCCAAAGCCGCCCGCTATTCCGGAGATGAATATCTTTCGCATCAGTCTTGTCCCTATCTGTGTCCCCTTTATAGAATAACGATACTCCGGACCATCGGCGGGTTCTTTCTTGATTGTCCGGAATATTTGCCCAATCCTCCGGATTGAGAAATAATCCTCTACGAAAACACAGTCTGCCATGCTACGAGATCCGTGAAAGGAGAGCCGGATGACAGGATTGCTGGACCGCGCCATGGCGCTGATGGATCACTCCGGGGTGCCTCAAGGCGCGCTGGCCCATACTGACAGCGGAATGCATTTCCTGCGGTTCACGGCGCCGAACCCGCAGCAGGCAACTGTGTATCGCCCGCTTCTTTGTCTCGTCCTGCAAGGTGCCAAGCAGGTCATTGCGGGCGCACACAGCCTGACCGTGGCCGCCGGTCAATCGCTGCTTGTCAGCCATACGCTGCCGGTCGTTTCAAGGATCAGCCACGCTACGCCAGAAACACCCTATGTCGCGCTGGTCTTTCCAATCGACCTCGACCTGCTGCGCGGCTTGGCGGCAACCATGCCACTCGCGCGCGGGACGCGCAGCCACGACCCGTTCTCGATCTCGCTATGCCCGACCGATCCCGCGGTGCAGGGCGCGCTGACCCGCTATCTCGACCAATGCGCCGGCGACGAAACGCGTGCAGTGTTGGCACCGATCACCCGGCAAGAGATCCACGCCCGGCTGCTTCTTGGGGCCCATGCCGACACGCTGCAAAAGCTGCTCTGGCACGAGACCACCGCCAGCCGCATCTTTCAGGCTACGCGTGAAATCCAGTCCGATCTGTCGCGCACGGTGGTTGTCGGAAATCTGGCCGAACAGGTTGGCATGAGCAACTCCGCCTTCTTTGAGCATTTCAAAGCGATAACTGGCACTTCGCCGCTGCAATACCAGAAGGATCTGCGCCTGCTGCACGCCCGTGACGCACTCCGTGCTTCCGATGTTAAAGTTTCGGAGATAGCCTTTCGCGTTGGCTACGAAAGCTCGGCCCAGTTCTCGCGCGAATATGCGAGGAAGTTCGGCCAGTCACCGCGTCAAGACAGGGCCGTGCTGGCTGCGGAGTGATCGTCCGAATGATGCAGACCGGTTAATATGAACCGCCGGGCTCATTGGCCCAATGCTGATGGTCGGACTACCGCTGTTCCAGCCCGGCGAGGCTAGCTCGGCGACAGGCTTATTGCGTGCGCAGTCGCGGGACGTGCCACGTTGCGCGCGATCCATGCCATGACATTGTTGCACGTCGTCAGCCGGTCATCCTCCATCATGGGGGCCATGCCAGCCCAGGCGACGGTCGCCATATCGGCGATGGAATACTCGCCTGCAATGTAGTCGCGGCCTTCCAACTGCTTATCAAGCACGCCGAATAGACGCACGGTCTCGTTCTTGTAACGGGTCTCGCCGTAGGGGACCTTCTCTTTCAGTCCGCGGAAATGGTTGGCCTGACCCATCATCGGGCCAAGGCCGCCCATCTGCCAATGCAGCCACTGCGTCACTTTCCAGCGGTCTTGCGGGGTTTCGCCCCGGAATTTCTCCGACTTTTCGGCCAGATATTGCAGGATTGCCCCGGATTCCATCAGGCTGATCCCGGTTTCATGATCCAAGATCGCAGGTATTTTGCCGTTGGGCGCGATCTTCAGGTACGCGGGGTCGTGCTGCTGCCCAGTCCCGATGTTCACCCAGTTGATCTCATAGTCCAGACCCATTTCCTCAAGTGCGATGGCTACTTTGTAGCCGTTGGGTGTGCCCCAGAGATATGCAGTGATCATTTGGATGTCTCTTTCAGTTTGTAGGTCTGGACTGCTTTGGCCGAGGCAACCAGCGCATCTTTGACCGGAATAAACTTGAACCCGAAGGTATTCTCCGCCTTGGCACCCGAAACGGCGAGGGTACGCCCCACGTTTTCGAGCACGCCTTTCACATCCTTGGAAAACAGCCCCATGATCCGCAGCAGCCAGACAGGAGCCTCCCGTCCGGGCGTCTTTAGGCTTGCGTCCCAGCTTTTCAGCATTTTGCCAAATTCGATGAAGGAATAGGTTCCGCTTGCGGCTGCAAAGCGTTGGCCTTTGGCTGCCTCAAGATCGATCGCTGCGACATGCATCCGCGCCACGTCCCGCACGTCGACGGCAACCATGTCGACAGGCGGGGCCATCGGAACCTTTCCGGTCATCAATTGTTCGACCAGTTCGAGCGATGCGCCGTACCGTGCATCCATCGGTGGGCCGAAGACCGCGCCGGGATTGATCGTGGTCAGCGCGATATCGGGGTTGTCGGCAACGAAATCCCATGCGGCTTTCTCGGCCAGCGTCTTGGAAGCTTCATAGGCGCCGACAGACCGATCTTCGGGGCTTGTCCAGTTGGTCTCGTCCGAAGGCTGCATCTTCGGTTTGTCCGCCTGTTTATAGATTGCGGCACAGGACGACGTCAGAATGACACGGGTGATACCGGCTTCCTTTGCCGCCCGCATCGCGCGGAGCGTACCGTCTACCGCAGGGCGGATCAGGTCTTGCGGGTCTTTCGGCTCGGCCAGCGGAAACGGCGAGGCGGTGTGCATCAAGACATCGCAACCCTGTAAGGCATCCTGCCAGCCTTCGTCCCTCGTCAGGTCGAGCGTTGCAAACTCCAGTGCGGCATCCGGAAAGAGGTCCTGCAATTCTGCCTTGCGTTTGTCAGAGCGGACCGAGGCGCGCACCTCATAGCCTTGCTCCAGCAACTCACGCAAAATGTGTTTGGCAATAAAACCGGACGCACCGGTCAGAAAGACTTTGGTCATAAATATGCTCCCTTAAGTGTTTGATGGGGGGCAACACTGGCGGATTATTCAGCCAGCGCTTCAATGAGCAGATCAGAGAAAGGCTGCGTGCTGTGCTGTTGTTGGCCGGTGATGATCTGCCCGTCTCGGATCGCGAAAGGCGCCCGCGGCGCGGCGACGGATGGCGGTAGATGTTGTCATGAGCCCTCGCAGTGATCAGGTCGCGTTGATCTCAATTTGGACATTCAGACAGCGCGCGTCACTCGCAGGAAGCGCCATATCACTTGCACGATGCGCCTCATCAGGCTCTCAGCCGTTGTGCCTCGCGCCACGCCTCGGGTGTGGCGTCTGTCCAACGGCGAAAGGCCCTGAAAAAAGAGTTTGGATCCTCAAATCCGAGCAGGAAGCTGATCTCGGCCGCACCGAGGTTCGTATTCGTCAGATAGTGCTGGGCAAGTCGCATACGCGCGGCGTTGAGAACATCCAGCCATGTTGTGCCTTCTTCCGAAAGCCGTCTTTGGAGTGATCGGCGGCTGACGGCAAGTTCACCGGCCACATCATCAATTTGCGTCCGTCCGCTGGGCAGCAGTTCCAGCAAGGCGTTTTCCACGCGGGCGCGCATGCCCAGGTCTTCGCGGGCCGCGTCCATTCTACGCCGCAAGTCCGGCTCAAAGGATTGCCACATCTGATTGTCATAGGTCAGGAAGGGGCGCATGGCGTCGATCGGATCGAGGCTGAAAGATGCCGTTTCACCATGTGAGATCCCACATGCAAACCAGTTTTCGAATGCAGAGGTCTCCCGGAGCGCCGATGGCAGGCAAACAGCCTTCGGCACAACGCGCCGGCGTGTGGCGCGACGCAGCAAATTGACGAGAAAGACAATCTCGGTTGCCGCGAGCGTCGTTGGCAAATCCGGGCGATACTTGCATCGATAGCTGAAACGTGTCGCTGTCGGCATCACATCCACATCAAGGCTGAAGGCACCAACCAGGCGCTTGAATTCCCCAAGCCGCTGTCCTGCCACCGTCATGTTGGGCGCGCACATCGCCGCAAAGAAGGCTGGGTCGAAGAACTCGCTTGCTTCGATCTGACCGAGCCTAAGTGCCAGCGTCGGTGATTGTGCCTCAGTATCAAAGCTATCCCAAAGAGCATAGAATTGATCCAGCGTGATGCGGCTGCCCTCGCCGTCCAACAGACCGCTCGGCAGCCCCGCACTGCGCAAGACTGCTACATCACTCAGACCAAGATCGGCCAGCATCAGCCGCCAGACCTTGCCAACATGCACAGTCGGTTGGTCGGTTAATCGCCGCATGTGACCCTCCAAATCCAAAGGGTACAGGAAAGACGTTGTTCAGCCAATTGCCTTATGTGCCAATTCACTTGCGTGATGTGCCGTTCGTATTCCTTCATCGTGCGTCCCGCATCATCGACAGCGGTGCCGACGATCGCATGAATGTCTGCGTCCAATGACGACACCCGCGTGGCGCGGGAACTCGATACGCGTGAGCGGGCATCGGCGAGCAGGTCAATGTCGACCTTCCACAGGGAGGCGCGGCAATAGGTGATATTGAATCCGACGATATCTTCAAGGCAGTGTTCCTTGACGATGCGCAGGCGGCAAAGAGGAAAAGAGTGCCCGACAGTCTCTTATTTGGAGTGTCTCACCGACTATTCGTTTTTTCTCGACTGAGTTGCAGCCCGAGAACGACTCTCAGTTTCGTTTATACGAAAGCAACTGAACACTCCGGTTCGTGCCGTTTCAGAGACCTTGGGATGATGGATCAGTAACCCATGACGACTATTGGTGAATGCTTGTTATCAATTTACGATGCGGCGCTTTCAGATCGGAATTGGGTTCGCGCTTTAGACAATTGCCAGCGCTTTCTGAACGCTGACGCCGCACTCATCTATGGCGCGTGTCAGACGGAAAGAGCCCATTTTTCGTTGGATAAGGCAAGCGCGAGTTTGCGCCAATTCGGGCACCTGATAGACCAGTACAACCAGTTAATACTGGAGGGCCGCGACTCCCAGTTTGATCTTGAAGGCAGGAAATACGTTCATCACACTTCCGCCTATTCCGTCAGCCTCGACAGTGACATCTGGTCCATCAATGACGTCTACAAGACCCGTCCCGAGATCATGATAGGCATGCAAGGCGGCTTTCTGCGACGCGGCTTCATCAACCTGTCAAATGATCCGGGATACTGGGGAGGTCTCGTCCTGCTATATGGGCGACACTGCGATTTGGAAATACCGCCGACGGTGTCCACCTATGGCCCGCAAATCGCACCGCACCTCGCCAAAGCAGCCGAGGTGTTTCGGATAACCGAGGGTCTGCGCAGGCGCTACAACGCAGTGCTGTCGGTATTGGACCAAATGCTGGTAGGCATTCTGGTTGTGACTGACCGAGGCGATATTGTTATCGCCAACTCAGTTGCGAACGCCTTTTTGGATGCGCAGGACGGACTGATCCGATCTCAGGGAAAACTGGCTGCGACCAATACCGACATGCGCGCAGAACTGGGTCACAAGATCTACAGTGCGTCGGCTACGGCAAGCGGCAACAGCGATCAGGCAAGTGCGACTGTCGAACTCCGCAGGCGTTCTGCAACTACGCCACTCGTCGCATATATTTCCCCCCTTCGTGATGCCGAGATGGAGTTAGAAAAAGACTTCACCGGTGCTTTGGTCACGCTGGTTGACCCGTCACAGCCGCGAGACATCGATATCGACGTTCTTGCCGAGCTTTACTGCCTGACAAGAGCAGAATGCCGCGTTGCCGATCTCGTCCTGAAAGGGCTCTCGAATACGTCGATTGCAGAGCATCTCGGCGTTGGGCCAGAAACAGTGAAGAGCCAGTTCAGTTCGGTCTTGGCAAAAACAAACTGCAGGAACCGGGTGGCGTTCATCTGGCGGGTCTTTCAGATTCTGCCGCCGATTAAGTGACACTGTCCCCCGACTGGGGGATGACGCCTGGCGCGGGTTCCTTACGGTGAACGTCACAAGATTTAATCGGCTGCAATGGTGACCAGGGTGTTTACGAATAGAATGATTGCGTTGGTCTTTTGGCCAAATGTGCCAACTACTCAGAGGCGCATCGTCCAATTCTGCATCCAGGCTTTGGCGCTGAACCCTGTCCTAAGCAAACCAATCATGGCGCAGTCGAGGATGAGAACCACACCTAATTGAAAGTGTATATTCTTACAAAGATGCTGCCGGAGACATGCCGACGAAACATGCGTGTAGAGAGGAACGCTAGCTAGATAACGAGCAGCTTATATTACAAATAAATGCACGAATTCAGCTGTTTCCAACTGAGATAGCAAGCACAACACCAGAAGTCCCCGCCGTGCCTTCGAGCGTTAAGGAATGCCGATGAATAAGAAAAGCACCCAAACCAAAGTTAAGAAACGCAAGGATGAAAAGCCCAAGACGGGAGCTCCAGTTGCATTAGCTGCATGCAGCAGCTTAATCGCCTTGGCGGCTTGTGATGCGCAAGGCAATTTAGATGAAGATGCTTTCATGGGGGCAATGCTTATTGGAGGAATTGCCTCTGAAATATCTGGAAACCCTGTAAATTGGGATGCCTTTAACACGACTGGTACCAGTAGTGCAGGATACACGCAGCCGAATACGAGTGGAATAGTAAGCTGTGGTTGTGACGGCTCTAATTGCGGGCCGGGTTCTGGTTCGATCCAGTAGGCCAGTCTGAATGTATGTTGCTCGAATCTCCTCATTTCCCGCAAATGACCAAGTTGTCTTTTTCGAAGGCAGACGTTTCAATGCCTTCTCCTTCTCTAATGGGGACCAGTCTATTGATTTCATGCGATGGCTTGAGAAAAGATCGTTATCTCCCATTTCTGAGGATGAGATAGAAGACCCGCGCGTATTTGCGATGCTTTGCAGAATGGGGTTCATTTCGCATGATATAAATGACGTTGCCGAAGATGTAGCAGAGAAACACAATTCCTGTTTCGATGGATTGTCTAATGCCTCTGTCCATCTGATTGTCGCTCAATACTGTAATCTGAAGTGCAGCTATTGTTACAATGGTGAAGATAGCTACAAGCTGGCCAAAAAACCGCGGATGAGCAAAGACACTGCTGAGCAAGCGGTTCGCATTTTCATGCGATATTTGGATCCAAAACACGGTAACCTCTCGATTAATTTCTTGGGCGGAGAGCCCCTTCTTGGTTGGTCTGTCATCGAGTATGTACTTGAGAACATGGATGACTGGGCCTCTGAAGAGGGTTTTATAGGCCGCATCTTTACCTCTTTGCAGACGAATTTGTCATTTTTGCCACCGAGCTTTATCGAAGTTGTTCGGCGCCATCGCGTGCGTATTCTGGTTGAGATCGACGGACCAAAAGCAGTTCATGATGACGCACGTGGCCATAAGGTAAGGGCTATCAGCTCGTTCGACGCGACCCAAAAAAACTGTAAGGAAATTAAGAGTGCCGGTATCGAGTTTGACTGTAAAGCTGTCCTTACTTCGAAGAACATCACTAAGCTTGTCGAAGTGAAGGAGACGCATATGAACTTGGGGGCAAGGTCGTCTTCATACTCGGAACTGCGCCCCGTCAACTCAGATGGTCATAGCGTCGATATTGAAGCCCTCCCAAACCTTCATCAGATTTCAGAAGCGCTCAACTCTCATTATGAAGATAAAGATGAAGATACGCCTTTGATGGCGCAAACGAAATCAAAGGCATGTGCCAACATGCTGCGCTCAGCATCAAGAAATACGATCGGCTGCCACCAGAAACATGCCGCGATATTCTCGGTGACTGCCGATGGAGAAATCTATAACTGCCCTTGGTTTGTTCAGAATGCTGATCACTTTGTCGGTCATGTCAGTGATCGCTGTGTGGACAGAGGTCGTGCTGTGGCAAACGTTCGCCATCTGAGCACACAACCCGATGAGGTTTGTAGGAAATGTGCCTACTTTGGAGGCTGCGGTGGGGGGTGTCCCGTGACGAGAGAGCTTAGCAAAGGTGACACCGGATTGGTAGATTACGTTCGAAATATTCGATGCGCGACATACATCCCGGCTATTCAGTCCATCATTCTTTCAAGGCTTCGAAATCAGCATGTTCGCCCGCATAGAATGAGGGAGCGTTCTAAACCTGATCGCGCAGTGGCATCAGCGCAAGGTTCTTATCCTGGATCGCCCTGAAGATCATGGCCTTTTTCGGAGCGATGGGTTCTAGAGTGTGCGCCCGTGCAGCCCAATGAGGAGCTCGAAGTCTTGGTGCGGATTTGAACCCGAGCCAAAATGTCATCCAATGATTGAGAAGCGTTGGCACGTTGGCTCGGCACTATTCCATTGGCAATCCCACAACCCGTCAATGGCAGCTTCTCCACATTGCAGACATCGGGGGCCGAGCCAGATGAGACGCACGGTGCATACATCCTTTGGTGGGCCACAAAGCAGCATCATGACGACCCGGTGAAGGGCCGCTACTCGCAAAAAACTCGCGCATA
The DNA here is from genome assembly GCF_044595625.1 of Yoonia sp. R78084. NCBI lineage: Bacteria > Pseudomonadati > Pseudomonadota > Alphaproteobacteria > Rhodobacterales > Paracoccaceae > Yoonia > Yoonia sp. R78084. The sequence continues at coordinate 756,911 of NZ_CP138993.1, read as the reverse complement.
CAAGATCATTTCATGAGCCCAAGATTTGCCTGTCGAGGACGGGAACGTAGAGGCTTCCAAGAATTGAACGAACACTTCATCGCAACGATCTCGTTGGGCTCTTGTCGACAAGTCTTCTGGATTATTGGTTCATGGTTCGAGATGCTCTTGCGTAAACATTTCAGCCAAGGCCCGATCCATTGGCGAATCCTCCCCCCACCGAATCATCCAACCGATGCAGCAACGGCAATCGAAATACCGGGCTTGGCTACCCGTATCAGAGCACCGTGCCGGCAGATCTTAAGGCGTCGTCGCCGTGTCAACCGGAGCACTTCAGCTATTGATCGTGGAATGTTGAAATCATGCAATTTTTCGTGAAGCGACTATTTACGGCCGACTATGATAGAGCACAAAAAACACTGACCAGCCTGGCATCCCGATAAGTCAAGACACCCTTTAGGTTGAAATTCACGGCATTTTGTGGCATCATAAAAATCATCCTTTAGTATGGTTATGTGCTGTCACGCCGAACGTTTTCAGGCGCCCATTTGATGTGGCCGGTGCGCAAAATGCCTAAAAAATTAAGTGATTTCATATCATTGCTACCGTTGCCTGAGAAAGATACCGCGGCGTTCTGCGCCGATCCGATTGGATATCTGAACCAGCAGGGCTATCCAACGGACAGCCTACCCCGGGCTACATCGGCCATCAATCCAACGACGTTGACCGGTCTGTCGCTCGTCCGTGAGTTGCGCGCCTTGCTTGCGGCACATGCCGTCCCTCCCGACCCGCCACCTGATCCGGTTGCGTCGGAGGATACGCCGATCTTCCGCCCACCACCCACCGCACCGGCGCTGGTCGTTGGGGATGACCCGGCCGCCCCGATCGAATCCTACGCTACAGGCCAAATGGCCGACACCGCCCCGCAATCGACCACCGGTCTCCCCTTCCCCGAATTCGCTGCTGCCTTCGAACGCCGCGACCTGCACAGGATGCCGGCGCCCCGCTCAGAAACATCCTTGCTCGCAGCATCGCCGGAAGCTCCCCTCAAACCCTCGGCTAATCCGCTGCTTGATGCCAGTGCGGCAGGCCCCATGGTGCTCAAGAGTATCGTCGGCCCGTCCCTTACAGAAAGCGGGGACATGACCGCCGAGGCGGTGATCATGGCCGATGACCGTGTACAGGTGATGGACAGCAGCATACTGCCCTTCTCTTGGCTTTGCCGTCTCGAGATCACTGCCGCGAACGGAACCAGATGGCTGGGCACGGGATGGTTTATCTCGCCCTCGGTGATCGTGACCGCAGGGCATTGCGTGTTCCTGCACAACCACGGCGGATGGGTTCAGTCCATTGCTGTATTCGTCGGCCAGAACCGAGACCAGTACGACCGGGCCATGACCGTGACCCACTATGCTTCGACCAGAGGCTGGTTGAATAACCGCGACACGGTACATGACTACGGCGTTCTCTTTGCGACACCGGGAGATCAGGGCTTCTTTGGTTACGGTGTGCTGGGGGATGCAGTCCTGTACGGCGCCCTGGCAAATATTACCGGCTATCCGCAGGATAAGCCCACCGGCACGCTCTGGGGGCATGCCAAACGACTTCAGCCACCGCACCCGCAGGTCCTGCAATACGAGATCGACACCTTCGGCGGCATGAGCGGCGCACCCGTCGTGATGTGGGACGGACAGGATTATGTGGCCACTGGCATCCACAATTATGGCGGCGCGAAGCTTAACACCGCCAGCCGTCTTACCGAACAGGTCTTTTATAACTTTGAGCGGTGGAAGTCGCTCGGGGATAGCAACTGACAGTTTTTCACAAAGGAGAGCAACATGCAGATTCACTATCACGGCGACGGCTCAGAAGCTGAGGCGTCGCGTCTACAGGGACTGGCCAACAAGGGCGGTCAGGCGGCGTTTCTCGACATTCACTACCATGGCAAGGACGCCATGACGAATGTCGCCAACCCCACGCTTGCCGGCAAGGCTGGTCAGGCGGCCTTCCTTGATATCCACTACCACGGCAAGGACGCCATGACCGGTGCGGTCAACCCTGCGCTGGCAGGCAAGGCCGGACAGGCGGCCTTCCTCGACATCCACTACCACGGCAAGGATGCGATGGGGGGCGGGCTGATGGGCGAAAGCGCCGAAGCCGAGGGTGGTCTGATCTCGCGCTCATCGATGATGGCGGGCGCGGTGGAGGCCCCGAAGATGCCAGCGCCACAGATCGGCAAGGGCCCCGGTCAGGCCGCCTTCCTTGATATCCACTACCACGGCAAGTCCATCACAGACGCAGACCTGACCGACAAGCCGGGGCTGCATATCGGGAACGCTGCACTTCTTGATATCCACTACCACGGTTAGCGCATCGTCTGGGGGAGCGACGCACCCCCGGACATCCCTCCCCCCTGACTTGCCTTGCGCGCCACAGGCGCGGACGCATCATGCCTGAAGGAGACCGCAATGCCCCAAAAAGCCATTGATTTTGCACTTGCGATCATGCCCTTTGGCCTTTGCGCAATTCCCACCATCGGTCCCGCCACCATAAAGGCACAGCTGACCGAAGCGGGCATCAGGTCCCAACTTTTCGACTTCAATCTTGAATACCTCGCGACCATTGATGCCGACCTGAACGAGGCCTGGCAGGTGCACGATGAAATTGCCTACCTGTGGGATTTCCTACCGGGGGAATGGCTGTTCAGCCCACGGCAGGATCCGCAGGGAGATATTGCTTATCTCGAAGCTTTGCTAGAAGAACGGGTTGTCCCCGCCCTGCTCGTCGAAAAACTGGCACGTTTGCGCCCGCAGGCCGCTGCCTTTGCGGAATACTGCGCGCGGCGGCTGGCTGCAACAGGCGCGCCGGTGGTAGGCTTTACCACCTCCTTCATGCAGACCCAGCCTTCGCTGGCAACGGCGGCGCATCTGCGCCGTCTCTGCCCCGACACCAGGATCGTTTTCGGCGGTGCCAACTGCTTTGGCGAGATGGGCCCAGCCCTGCTTGAGGCTTACGACCAGATCGACGTTGTTGCCACCGGCGAGGTAGACCTCACCATTGCCGACATGATCCGTGCGCTGGCCAGCGGCAATGACAAGAAGGTCGCCGCCCTACCCGGCTATGCTACACGCAGCCCGCAAGAAATACGGGTCACCAAGGACCTCAATCTACCGATCAAGATGAATGACATACCGGATCCTGATTTCAGTGATTACTTCGCCACTAAGGCCCAGCTCGAGTCGCTACGCGGTCCGGTTGAGGGCCTGCCGATGTTTCTGCCGATTGAAACATCGCGCGGCTGTTGGTGGGGAGCGAAATCCCATTGCACCTTTTGCGGTTTGAATGCGGACCGGATGGATTTCCGGTCAAAATCCCCCGAACGCGCCTTCGCCGAGTTCGAGCGCCAGTCGGACCGATACGGGCAAAGCCGCTTTTTCGCCGTCGATAATATCGTCGACCAGACGTATTTCAGCACAGTTATGAAAGATCTGGCCGCCAGCCCAAAGGACTACTTCATCCATTATGAAATCAAGGCCAACCTGCGCCGCACTCATGTAGATGCAATGCGTGCGGCAGGTGTCATGAAAGTCCAGCCAGGGATCGAATCGCTAAATTCTGACATTCTCAAACTGATGAAAAAGGGGATCAGCGCCCTTCAGAACGTGCAGACACTGAAGTGGCTGACGGAGGGCGGTTTCGACGTGTCATGGTTCATCTTGACTGGGTTTCCGGGCGAAACCCTGACGCATTACGAGGAAACGCTCGACCTCTTGCGCCATGTGACCCATCTGACACCGCCCGGCAATGTGGCTCCGGTCTATATCGAGCGGTTCAGCCCCTATCAGGCGCGGCCCGACGACTTTGGAATCAGGCTGACCGGACACACCAAATGGTATGACTTCGCCTTTCCAGGGCTGTGCCCCGATCTTCTTGGGCGCATCGCCTACCGGTTCGACTACAACGACCCGAACCGCGACACGCGAGTCGATAGGCTGATCGAAGACCGGCTTGGACCGCTAGTCCAGCAGTGGAAGGCCGATTTCGCAGCACACGGGCCCACGCTGCATCTGCTGAACTGCCTGGAAGGCAGCGCGCTGGTCACCGGCCCGCTAGACCAGCCAGAACGCATCATGCTTCTGCCCGATCAGGCCGCCGAGATGCTGCGCGCCTGCGATGCGGTGAGGGCCCGCGATACCATTCTCAAGACCGATCAGCCCACCGACTGGGAGGCGATGGGTGACCGCGCCCTTCCTGCGACGGACATCGACGCCTACCTCCAGCGCTTTGCCAGCCGCGTAATCAACCAGCGGGATGAGACATTGGCGGGTGGCGCACTTCTCGAACGTATGATCGCGACAGGTCTTGTCCTGCCCGAAGAGAACCGCGTGCTGGCCCTGCCGCTTCATGTGGATCGCGACCGGCTTGCCGCCCTGATCTCCCCCCATCAAATGACCAAAGGAGCCCCGGCGAAATGGACCGCACCCGCCTCAACATCGTCCTGATCGAAGCACCCTTCGGCCCGGTTGCCTGGCCCTCGATCGGAACGTCGCTGCTTAAGACCCGGCTGAACGCAGCTGGACATCGGGCCGAGATCAAATATCTGTCTCTGGCCTTTCTGAGATGGGCCGGGATCACGGATTTCAACGGGCTCAGCCGGTATCAGGATGTCTGCGACAGCTTCGGGATCCATTTGGGAGAGTGGATCTTTGGCAAGGCCGCCTTTCCTGATGCCGACTGGGACAGGCTCGACCCAGCCTATATGGTCGCCGCCGCCGACGACGGGGCCGCCGCAGAGAAGTGCGCCGATGCGCGGGCGTGGCGTAAGGTGGCGACGGCCTTTGTGGATCATGTGGTCGAAAGTTATGATTGGGCACAATATGACGTGCTGGGTTTTGCCAATTCCTATTCGCAACTCAACGCCTCGATCGCTTTGGCGAACCGAATCCGCGCGCGGCACCCGCAGGTGAGGCTGATCATGGGAGGATGCGGCTGTGCCGACCCGATGGGTCTGGGGGTCATGCGGATCTGTGCGGCACTGGACGCAGTGGTGATGGGCGAAGGCGATGACGTGGTCGCGCCTTTGTGTGAAGCCGTCGCCCAGGGGCAGATTGCGGACCTTCCCGGCGTGCTGGAACGGAAGGCTGATGGCACAATCCATGAAGGACCGCCTACCGAAAGGGTCATGGACGCCAACAGCCTGCCGGTACCGGACTACGGCGATTATTACCGCGATCTGCCCGCAGGGCTGCGCCATACCTTACCACACTACCTGCCGATCGAGGCCTCACGCGGGTGCTGGTGGGGTGCCAAGCATCACTGCACCTTCTGTGGCCTCAGCCCCACCAAGATGCCCTATTTCCGCAAAGACGCGGACCGCTTTCTGGGCGAACTACGCGAACAGACCGCACGCTATCACCCGCCGCGCTATATGGCCGTCGATAACATCATGCCGCATGAGTATTATACCGAGGTCTGCCCGCATGTGGGTGCGGCCTCTGGCGGGGCCGAGATTTTTTTCGAGGTCAAGGCCAACCTTGACCGCCCCATTATCCGGTCCTTTGCCCAGAACAACATCAGCCAGATTCAACCGGGCATCGAAAGTCTCTCGACCCCGGTGCTGAAACTGATGAAGAAGGGGACAACGGGCATTTTCAACGTCTACATGCTGCGTCTGGCCGAGGAATTCGGCCTGAGGGTGCATTGGTCGATCCTCTTCGGGTTCGAGGGGGAAAAACTCAGCCATTATCAACATCAGATCGCGCTTTCGCGGCGGATCCGGCACCTGCGCCCACCGCTCGGCCTGATCCGCTGCGAGGTCGAACGGTACGCCCCGATGTACCGCTTCCCCGACCATCACGGGCTACTCAATCTGCGACCGTCGCACTTCTACAGCTATTGCCACCCCGTTGCTGATGAAGATCTTGCTCTGCTCGCCTACCGTTTTGACGCCGACCGCACAACTGAAACGCAACAGGTCCTTGATGACATCACGCGCGAGGCGTCCGAACCGGTGCAGGAATGGCAGTCCGCCTATGCGGCAGGCGGCCACAAGCTGACGATCACGCCACAGGCCGCAGGGTATCTTGTTACACGACAGGTCGGCGACCTACGCCTGCGGTATCATCTGCGAGGAGCGGCCGCACAGATGCTGCCCCTGCTGGATCGGCCCAACAACCTGCGCAAACTGGGCGTCACGCGACACTGGACGCATGAGTCACCCTATCTTGACACCACGCTTGCCCCGCAACTGGTCGACATCTCGGCACAGGTTCAGCCCGATACGGTGATCGACACGAGTGACCCGGATGCCGCTTTCCTGGACCTTCTTGCGCATGGGCTGGTGGTCGAAGAAGACGGGCTGGCCGTGTCGGTCGCTCTTTTTCCGGCGGACGAAAAGGCCATCCCTCAAGCAATGCCGCCGGAGCTTCAGTCCGGGCTTGCCGGCAACAATACGGAGATGGGCGGATGACCACCTCTGTCCTGCTTTACACCATGCGCTGTAATATCGCCTGCGCCCACTGCTCGGTCAATTCCGGGCCCGACCGCAGCGGCGCGATGGACCACGACACGGCACTCGCCCTTGTCGACGGTCTGGCCGCACAGCCGCAGATCCGCTTTATCGACATTTCCGGTGGCGAGCCAATGCTGCACCCTGACGAGATCGAGGCGATCATTCGCAGGGTCAAATCGCACGGCAAAGGGATAAGGCTCACCTCCAACGGGTTCTGGGCCTCGACCCCCAAACGGGCCGAGGCGATGCTGCGACGGCTGAAACAAGCTGGGCTCGACAGTGTCGGCCTGTCGCTCGACAAATGGCATCTGGAATTTCTGCCAGCCAACCTTGCGCGGCACTTTATCGATGCCTGCCGATTGGTGGGCTTTCCGCCGCTTGTATCCTGCGTGCTGCGTGGCAGTGCGGCAGAGGCTGCCTCAGGCAACGGTGCCCCGCTCGAATTGCGGTCTCTGCTGGACTACTACGGGCTGGCAGGCGAGCGCGCTACCGATCTTAACAGCTGGGGTGACCATATGGAGAGCCTCGACGAAGTTGCACGCACGGACTTCCTAAAAGAAACAATCGCGGAACGGCTGCTGGTCAACTGGCAGTTCCTGACCGGCGAAGGTCGTGCCGCTGCGCGCCTTCGCTCCGAGATCGCATCCACCCCGCTGTCGGAAACACCTATGACCCCCTGCCCCGTCGCGGGACGTATGCCAACGATTGATCATGCTGGACGGCTCTTCCCCTGTTGCGCACCATGGGTAAACTATACCAATCGCGCCTATGCAAAAGTGACCGGTGCGACTGTGGGTCGGGCAGTCGCAGAGATGGAACAGCGCCCCGCGTTGCGGGTTATCCGGCAGTGGGGCCCTAAGCGGCTAATGCTGGAACTTTTGGCACGCGGACACAGCTTTCCGCAACAGAACTCCGGTATCTGCAATCTCTGCGGTCATATGCTGAAATCAGTTGATCTCGACACACTCGACGCCGCCGCCGAGGCTGTGCTCGGCGCTGAGGCAGTATCCTCCCAAACACCGCCAACCCTGCAGTGTAACTGACGGGCTAACATCAAAAGATCAAACTGACCTCACGCGCACCAGCGCCGTCGCTGGGCCCACCGAACGCGGGTGCAACTGTGCTCGAAGCTCTTGATGGGCTTGAGTGACCGGTAGAACAGAACTGCGTCCATTCGCGGTCATTGGAAGGTGGATGTGGTCGTTGTACATGTCGTTCCGATCAAGGGTCAGTGCTTCGGTCTTGCGGAGCCCCATAAGGAGCAGCAGCGCAGAGCACATCCCATGGATCGGGTTCAAAACCTCATTCATCATACGTCGCCATTCCTCGAGGTGGCGGCTTAACTGCAGGCGCAGACCTTTGTGCTGCGTATCAGACCGGAGCTGCAGGCAAGTTCGGAACTTCTCGAACAATCAGAGCTCTAGGAAAAAGAGGTGTCTTGCCCCCTGAACCGCGCCAACAATATGACTCGGCGATTGGGCGACTCTGGTGTTAGCGTCTGGGTAGTCGCAGTCGCTCTGCGCGCCGCCACTCTTAACAACCGAAAGAGGCAAACGAAGACATTCATTTCAAACTGGGAGGAACGACATGAATCTGAGACCTGACCCGACATTCCATGCATCACCAAAACTGGCGATGGAAGCACCGATCGAAAATTACGCTTTTACTGTCATGCTGAGCCCTGATGGATCGCAGTCTGATGGCATCGCGGTCATAGACCTCAAACCAGGTTCGGATAACTATGGCCAGATTGTTCATCAGGTGATTGTTCCCAACAAAGGCGACGAATTTCACCACTTTGGCTGGAACGCCTGTTCGTCCTCGCTTTCGCCACTTTCCGGGCACGCCTTTCTCGAACGCCGGTACCTGATCGTCCCGGGTATCCGCTCTTCGCGTATTTACGTGATCGACGTCAAAGAGCCCCTGAAGGCCCATATCCACAAGACAATCGAGCCAGAGGAGCTCTTTGCCAAGACCGGCTATTCGCGGCCCCATACGATCCATTGCGGACCGGAAGGCATCTATGTGTCCTGTCTTGGCGGCGGTGGTAAAGACGGCACCGACGGACCGCCGGGTATCTTTATTATGGACTGCGAAACCTTTGAAATCATCGGTCAATACGAAATGGATCGCGGCAAGCAGGACAAGCACTATGATTTCTGGTGGAACCTGCCGCAGGACTATATGGTCAGTTCGGAATGGGGCCTGCCGCCCCAGTTCGAGAATGGCATCGTACCCGAGGATCTTTTATCCAATAAATACGGTCACTCGATCCATTTCTGGGACCTGCGCGCGCGCAAAAATATCCAGACAATCGACTTTGGTGAAAACTACCAGATGGCTCTGGAAATCCGGCCGGCGCATGACCCGACCAAGTCTTATGGCTTTTGCGGCGTTGTCGTTGATACCACCAACCTTCAGGGAGCCATCTTTACGTGGTGGCGCGACGAGGATGGCGTCTGGCAGGCCAAGAAGACGATCACGATTGACCCTCGCCCCGAAGATCCGGCCAACCTGCCGCCTCTTTTGCAGGGCTTTGGTGCCGTGCCGCCGCTCGTCACCGACATCGACCTGAGCCTTGATGACAAGTATCTCTATGTTGCCTGTTGGGGCATGGGCGAGATGCACCAATATGACGTCTCGGACCCCATGAACCCCGTCCTGGCGGGCAAGGTCGAAATTGGCGGGATCGCCAAGGGTCACAAGCACCCTAACGGCAAAGGCTTTGCTTACGGACCGCAAATGGTCGAGATCAGCCGGGACGGCAAACGCGTCTATTGGACAAACTCGCTTTATTCGACATGGGACGATCAGTTCTATCCGGATGACGAAGGCGGCCAGATGGTCATGGCCGACGTGGGCGAAAACGGCGGCCTGACGTTGAACAAGGATTTCTACATCGATTTCCCCGTGGGCTTGCGCGCGCACCAGATACGGCTTGAGGGCGGAGACTGCTCTACAGATAGTTTCTGCTATCCTTCCGTCTAAGTGCTGGGTGAAATGACATCGGTGGCGGCCCTTTGGGGGGCCGTCATCGTTTCTGGTCTATACCACGGGATCAATCCCGGCATGGGTTGGCCACTGGCCGTCTCTGCCGCCCTGATGGAGCGACGGCACAAGGCCATGCCAAAGGCGCTGGCGATGCTTGCCTTGGGTCATTTTCTGGCGATGATCGGGATTTTGCTGCCTTTTTCCATGATGATCGTCCTGATCCAGTGGGAAGTCGAAATCCGCATTGGCGCGGGCCTACTGGTCATCGCAATGGGGTTTTACCTGCTGATCAATCGCAGACATCCGAAAATTCTTGCACGGGTCCATCCTGCGCGGCTTGCGCTTTGGTCGTTCCTTGCTGCGATGGCGCATGGTGCGGGTCTGATGCTTGTCCCGATCTATCTGGGCATTTGTGCTGTCGGTCAGGAAGAAACGGGGCACCTTGCCGCACAAAGCCTGATGGGGAACAACATTATGACGGCCTTTGCTGTCGCTGCCGTGCATACGTTTTCCATGACAATCGCGGGCGGGTTGATCGCCGTTGTGATCTACTTCTGGCTTGGCCTGAAGTTTCTTTCGCGGACATGGTTCAATCTGGATGTGGTCTGGGCGCTCAGTCTGGTTCTGGTCGGCGCGTTCGGCATTTACGCCGCCATAATGGGACATTGAGACAGGCTACTGCGGCACAGGTCCTCATGCGCTTGATGGGTGTCAGACAGCCGCCGCGATGGCCTTGCCGCATGTCACCGTATCCGCTGTGCCGCCAAGGTCACCTGTGCGCAAAGCGGGATCTGTCAGAACGGTTTCAATGGCTGCCATGATGCCCTGTGCGGCCTCCGGATGCCCCAGATGTTCCAGCATCATCGCTCCTGACCAGATCTGACCGATCGGGTTCGCGATGCCCTTGCCAGCGATATCAGGGGCAGAGCCGTGGACCGGCTCGAACAAGGACGGAAACTTGTGCTCGGGGTTGATGTTGCCGGATGGCGCGATCCCGATTGTGCCGGTGCAGGCAGGCCCCAGATCGGACAGGATATCACCGAACAGGTTCGAGCCCACAACCACGTCAAAGCGGTCAGGATGCAGCACGAACATCGCCGCCAGAATGTCGATGTGGTATTTATCAACCGTGACATCGGGATAGGATTTCTGCATCTCCAGAACACGTTCGTCCCAGTAGGGCATCGTGATCGAAATCCCGTTGGATTTGGTCGCCGAGGTCAGTCTGCCGCCGCGCTTGCGCGCAAGATCGAAGGCATAGCGCAAAATCCGGTCCACGCCCACGCGTGACATGACGGTTTCCTGCATCACAATCTCGCGCTCGGTGCCGGGGTACATGCGCCCGCCGATGGATGAATACTCGCCTTCGGTATTTTCCCGCACGATCATCATGTCGATATCACCCGGTCCACGCCCCGCCAAAGGAGAGGTCACGCCCGGCATAAGCTTGGCAGGCCGCAGGCTCACGTATTGGTCGAACTCACGGCGGAACTGCAAGAGCGAGCCCCAGAGCGAGACGTGATCCGGCACCGTATCAGGCCAGCCCACAGCACCGAAGAAAATCGCGTCATGGCCGCCAATCTGGTCTTTCCAGTCATCCGGCATCATCTGGCCGTGTTGCTGGTAGTAGTCGCAGGACGCGAAATCGAAGGTATCAAAGTTGAAATCGAGACCGAATTTTACGGCCGCTGCGTTCAGGACACGAATGCCTTCGGGGACCACCTCCTTGCCGATCCCGTCACCGGGAATAACCGCAATGTTCATCTTGTTCGTGGCCATGTTCGTGTCCTTTGTCAGTGCGATGGGTTTGAAGTCATGGCACGGTTTTGAACGCGTGCCGAAACATCTACGCGATAGGTGAGAAAAGTTGGCGAGGTGGCACTGTATTTCACCAAGCCGTCAGGAAATGCAATCCGCAGCTGGCAGTGAAACACCACGCCGTTTGCGCAGGCGTCTTGCTCAAAGATGCTGCCGCACGAAATCTGCGATGTCCTGCGCAGGCCGCGCACCGGACAAACGCGCAACTTCACGGCCTTTGGCATAGAGGATCAGCAAGGGGATGCCCCTGATCTGCAGGCGTTGCGAGACAGCGGGAAACTGTTCGGTATCAATCTTTGCAAAACGCGCATTTGTCCGCAGCGTGTCAGCCGCCTTGGCAAATTCGGGGGCCATCATCTTGCAGGGCCCGCACCAAGGCGCCCAGTAGTCGACAATCAATGGTAGTTCATCGGTGCGCACTGCCTTGTCGTGGAGTGGCATACCCAACTCGGCGACTGTTCCATCCAGCAGCGCTGCGCTGCATTTCGCACATTTGGGCCCTGCCCCGCGCTTTGCCGTTGGCACCCTGTTCGTCTGCCCGCAAGAGAGACAGGTCAGTTTGACGGCGTCTTGCATTTTGTCGTGTCCTTTTGTGTTTTCATCTTTGCGCACCAAGGATCCCCACCAATACAGTGGTCGCATTTTTCGCGCATGATTATGAACGCATATCAATGACCTCAAATCTATCGCGACGCAGGCACCCGTATTTGACAATGATCAATCGCTGCGCGGCCAACGGCCCTAATCTTGTCACCGGGCATCACCGCGTAAGGACGGCAGCCCTTTGAAAATGCCCGATGTGACCTAACTAGAAAGATAGTGATAACAATTTTGCTTTCGCGTCACAGGCGCGTTAATGGAGGATATGCCGCACACAGGGCATCTCCATTGCACATTTGACGCGAAACCTCTCGTTTGGAGGCTGAGATGTTGGACCTTGCTGCGCGTACTCTTTTGTTTCCTGTCCTTGTGGTCCAAGGCGCTCTTGTGCGTCGGTCGGCCCTGCATCTGGATGATCCTTCGGGGCGGCGGCATGGTGTCAGCGGACAGGGACCCGACCTGCGTCTTCTGATCATCGGTGACAGTTCCGCAGTCGGCGTCGGGACATCGCATCAGGAAGAGGCGCTCTTGGGGCATATGCGCAAAAGGCTGTCCCAGACCAACACGGTCTATTGGTCAGTCGACGCCAAGACAGGCGCGACAACGGCCGAAACGATCGCGCGGCTACAGCCGCATGCGCCTGAGAAATTTGATGTGGTGTCGGTATCACTGGGCGTGAATGACATTACCTCACGCGTGCCTCTTGCCAAATGGCTACGAAGTTTTTCAACTCTGCTCGATCTGATCGAAGACAGGTTTGAGGCTGATGTGATCTGCGTGTCCGGCATTCCGCCGATCCGGTATTTCCCTTTGCTGCCACAACCGCTGCGCTGGGTCTTGGGCGCGCAAGCTACACGCTTTGATCAGGCGCTGCGCGCACTTGTCGCTGACCGCGCCGGGTGCCGGTTCGTCGAAATGGATTTTGAACCCGACGTCACAAAAATGAGCCCTGACGGCTTTCATCCGGGGCCAAAGATCTATTCCGAGTGGGGCCGAAAGGTCTATCGTGCAATCCGTCGCGATATCCGGCAATTGCATAAGACCTGAAGCTGACCTGGCTTGAAGTATCGCCAAGGCTCAGACATCATGGACACTCTGGCCGGTGTTGGTACGCCGCCGTCAATTGATTTGCAGAACCAAGGCGATTTTTCATGAGCGGACTACTGGCCCTACTGGACGATGTCGCCGCGATTGCCAAGCTCGCGGCTACCCAGCTTGACGACGTCGCAGCACAAGCCAGCAAGGCCGGCATGAAAGCCGCAGGTGTTGTCATTGATGATGCCGCTGTGACACCAAAATATGTCACCGGCCTGCCAGCGGCCCGCGAATTGCCGATCGTTTGGAAAATCGCGCGCGCATCTTTTTTCAACAAGCTGGTCATCCTGTTGCCGGCGGCGCTACTGTTGCAGGCGTTTGCGCCGTGGCTCCTGACCCCGCTCTTGATGCTTGGCGGGGCCTACTTGTGTTTTGAAGGCGCCGAGAAAGTCTGGCACCTTTTCGCGCCGCACAAAGAGCATGGCCCCCAGCAGGCAAAGACGCTGGATGCGGCGCATCTGGAAGAACAGCGGGTCAAAGGGGCCATCAAGACGGACTTTATCCTGTCTGCCGAAATCATGACGATTTCACTTTCGCAGATCGACATTGACACCTTCTGGATTCAGGCGGCCGCACTGGCAGCGGTCGCGATTGGTATCACGGCACTTGTCTATGGCGCGGTGGCACTGCTGGTGAAAGCAGATGACTTCGGGATGTTGCTGAGTGCGCAGGGCCGGCTTTCCCTGACGCGGGCGGTTGGACGCGGGATCGTGAAATCAATGCCCACGCTCATGATCGTGATTGCAACAATAGGAACGGTCGCGATGCTCTGGGTGGGGGGCAGTATCCTTGTGCACGGGATCCGCGATCTTGGCTGGCCTGTGCCCTATGAGATGATCAAACACGCCGCACAGGTGGTGGCAGACGCCGCCGGTTCCGCACAAGCGTTCTTGCGGTGGTTTGTGACCGCGGGCCTTGACGGGATCATCGGGCTGGCGGCAGGGTTTGTGCTTATCCCTATTGTTATGAAAGCGGTGGTACCGACAATGACGTGGCTCTTTCCTGAAAAGACCTGATGCGTTGAAAACCGTGCCACACCCGCGCGATTTTGGGTTGCTGGCGGCGCGTTGATCAGCTTATTCCCAAGGTTAAGCTCGTATTTGGCGTGTCATCGGAAGCCCTGGAACAAATGAAACTCACGCTTTTTATGGTCTTCTATCGTCTGCTGTGGGCCCTGCTTTTGCCGCTTGTCCTGCTTTATCTGTGGCGCAGGGGGCGGCGGGATCCTGATTACACCGGGCAACTGTCCGAGCGCTTCGGGTTTTACAGTGCCTCGCTGCCGCAACAGGCCATCTGGTTACACGCCGTCAGCATCGGTGAGACGCGCTCTGCCATTGCGCTGATCCGGCGCATCCTTGCGCGCGGGGACAAAGTGGTCCTGACCCATTTCACCCCCGCAGGCCGCCGCGACTCGACCCGCCAGTTCGCTGCTGAAATTGCCTCGGGGCAGATGGCCGTCGTTTGGGCCCCTTTTGACATGCTGTGGTGTTACCGGCGCTTCTTTCGGGCGTGTCAGCCGCAAATCGGCTTGCCCCTTGAGGTCGAGGTCTGGCCTGCCATGATCTATGCTGCGCGCGCCGCCGGCGTGCCGCTCTATATGTGCAACGCGCAATACGCCCCCGGCCCCTTCGCGCGTGACCGCAAGTGGCTTCCGTTCCGGCGATGGTGTATCGCAGTCTTTGCCGGTGCCTTTGTAAAGTCTCAAGGTCAGGCAGAGCGGTTTGCCTTGGTGGGCTTGAAGAATGTGAAGGTCACGGGCGAATTGCGTTTTGATCAGCCGGTCCCGCCGGCGCTGATAGCGGCAGCGCAAGAGTTGCGCCCTGCCCTCGCGCCGGAGCGCGAGATCGTTGCGATTGCCAGCGGGGTTGAAGGCGAAGAGGATCTTTATGTCGCGGTGCTGTCGCAGCACATTGCAACCTGCCGCGCCGCAGGAAGGCCAGCACCGTTTTTCATCTACGTGCCACGTGCGCCCGAAAGGTTTGATGCGGTCGCCGCGAAATTGCAGAACGCCGGGCTGTCGGTTTGCAGGCGCAGCGATGTGCTGGATGCGGCCTTGCGGCCCGTCACCGCCTTCGAAGATCAGGACGTTTTGCTAGGCGATAGTCTGGGCGAGATGTTCTTTTACCTCTCACTCGCTGACCGCGTGATCGTTGGCGGCGGCTTCACACTGCGCGGCGCGCATAATATTATCGAACCGCTCTTGCTGAAAAAGCCGGTGCTGACAGGTCCTTGGGTCTGGCCGATCGAATTCCCATTTACCGAAGCCGCAGCAGCGGGGGTTGCGATGAGCGTCGCCGATCAGGACGCACTCCTGCATGCGCTGAATGTACCACTTGCGAACCAGACCGCCCAGATTGACGCCTTCCTTGCCCAGCATATCGGCGCAAGCGAACGCACCCTGCGTGAAATCGATGCGGTCATCGGTGGAACATCAAAGACAAACGTAGCGCAGTGACGCGTCCGCAGCGCAAACTGAAACGGACAATCTGACAGAAGACCCAGCCTCATATTGCTGTCAATTGTGACAAACTGCGCACGGAGCCGCCCAAAAAATGGGATTTCGGGTCCCTACGGGGCCCATACCACACGCGATTTCACGCCAAAAAGATAAAAGCCAGCCCAGCGCGCATACTAAATGATCTGTGATCAACGCCATGTTCCACGTCAATCAGGGCCCTTTCAAAGACAGATAATGCAGAGTTAGCGGTAACACACAGCCCTTACCCGCATGACCCTATCACCCCTGTTGAACCGCGATCTGCAGCCAGAAGAACCCACAATCGCAGTCCGCATAAACCGTTGTTAAAGCGTTCTATTTTGTCATGTCTCTGCGACCGCTCCGCATAGGCGCCAAACCAAACCATGCGCGGAGGCCAAGCCCGTTTGCGTCTTTGAACAACCAATCACACCCACGGCGCCAAGGCTTCCAAAGCACAGCAAACACAGCGAAGCACCTCGCCAACAGGCTTAAAAAAACTAACAAAGAAACAAGATTTGGACACAAATTGATCCAAATCGGCTGTTTGTTTCTGGATCAGATGAAGGACACGAGAAGGGTGCGCCCATCCATCACAGTGGCTTTGGCTTTTTGAATGGTCTGAGCCGGGGCAAGAGATTTAAAGAGGAGAAACAGCATTGGCTTACGATCTCAAGAACCAACTTAAGACCTCGGCGGCAGCTGTCGCTTTGGTATCGGGACTTATGTTCCCTGTCGCAGGTGCGGCAGACCAGATCAGCCTGAAGTCGACAGACGGCACGATCGATCTGGTCGGTGAATTCGTAGAATTCGCAAACGACACATATATCATCCGGACATCACTCGGTGACCTGCGGATTTCGGCACGCAGCGTGATTTGTGAAGGCGCTGCCTGCCCGACATTCGACGATGTCACGGCAGATGTCGCGATTGTCGGCGCGGACTCGGTCGGCCTTGGTATGATGCCATTGCTGATGACCGGTTTTGCTGCATCCCTTGATGCAGAAGCCGAAATCACCAACCCCTCTGCTGGTGAATCGCTGGCGACACTGATTGATGACGGTGGTTTTGGTGACGAGATCGGGACATTCCTTGTGTCGTCCACAAATGACAACAACGCGTTTGAATCCCTGCTTGATCGTAGCGCGATGATCGGCATGACATCCCGCCGGATCACACAAGACGAAGCCCGCGCACTGCGTGCGGACGGTGCTGGCAGCATGGTAAGCCCCGAGCAGGAGCGCATCATCGCCGTCGACAGTATGGTTGTTGCAACACATGCTTCAAACCCGGTCCAGACGCTGACACAGGCGCAGCTTCAGGGCATTTTCTCGGGTCAGATCACAAACTGGTCCCAGGTTGGTGGTCCGAACAAGCGCATCACAGTGATCGCACAGGACGAAGACTCCGCAGGTCATGACTACTTCATGTCATACCTGTTTGGTGAAGAGCGTCCAAACTTCCGCCCACAGGCCATTTCACCTGACGACCAGACCGTTTCCAACGTTCTGTTCCACGACACGAATGCCATCGGCTATCTTGGCTATGCGTTTCAGCGTGGCGCCAAGCCGGTGACACTGGTCAACGAATGCGGCATCGCAAACACGCCGGATGCGTTCTCTGCCAAAACGGAAGAGTATGAGCTTGGCCGTCGTATGTACCTGTACAACCGTGCGGACAATCTTGACGAGAAGGCCCAGCAGTTCCTGGATTTCGCAATCTCCAGCGAGGCAGACAGCGTTATCGGTAAGTCAGGCTTTATCGACCTCGGCATCCTGCGCCGCAGCCAGGCCGAAGGCGATGCACGCCGTGCGGCACTGACGAACGAAATGACCCGCTACGACATCGGCTTCGAAGGTGAAGTGATCGGTGACATGCTGGAGCAGATGGACAACTACGACCGTCTTTCGACTACATTCCGTTTCCGCACAGGGTCATCCCGTATCGACGAACGCGGTCGCTTGGACATGGAGCGTTTGATCGATTACCTCGAAGACGCACCTGCGGGCACTGAACTGACATTTGTCGGCTTTACCGATGATGTTGGTGCCTTCGAAGGCAACCGCCAGCTTGCGATGCAGCGTGCAGAAGCCGTGTTGGAAGAAGTCCGCGCTGTTGCCGGTGACCGCCTGAACAACGTCACGATGTCCACAACAGGATTTGGTGAGATTGCACCATCCGCCTGTAACGTGACCGAGCGTGGCCGTGCGATCAACCGCCGTGTTGAGGTATGGGTCTCCAAGACACAAGAGAGCTAAAACCTGCGCCGCGATGCGGACACCAGTTGCCCGTATCCTCGCATCGGAAAAACAAAACGGGCCCTTCGGGGCCCGTTTTTTATCGCCAGAAGTTCCAACGCGATAAAGACAATCAATTCATTGGCACCATTCACGCACCACCGCGAGTGATCTATGCGGGAATGACCAGTTTGAGTTCATCTTCGGGCGCATCAAGTGGCAGATGGTTATCCTCAAGAACCAGCAGGTTCTCGACACCGATCACGTCACTTTTGGTCTTATAGCCGATCAGGTCTTCCACATTCATGTCGACGTGTCGCGCCATGAGCATCGTCTCTTCCGAGGAAAAGTTTGTCAGCCCGCGCGCCACTTCTGCACCGTCCTCATCGTAGACATGCAGCACATCGCCCTTTGTGAAATCACCCTGAATTGAGAGCACATCCTGCCGGCCGATCCCGCAGTCCCCCGCAACAACAGCAGCAGCTACGGCATTTGGGACCACCAAAGTGCCCGAGACCTGCAATCTGTTGCTCAACCAGACCATAAGCGGCGACGCTGTCTTGCCGGTGACAAGGCAACGGGTAAAGCGGCGTTCGTTTTCAAGAACCGACGAGATTGGGCGCTCAATGATGCCCTCGGCGATAATGGTCTCGACACCCGCGTTCTGGGCCATGTTCGCCGCTTGCATCTTCGTCAACATACCGCCGCTGCCCAGCGCGCTGATGGCTGTTGTCGACTCCAGATGTTCGCTGACGTCATCAATTTCCGCGATAAACTTGGCATTTGGTTCGGACGGATCACGGTCATAAAGGCCCTCGACACTGGTCAGAATGACCAGAAGATCCGCATCCACCATCTGGGCAACCTTGGCAGACAGCCTGTCATTATCACCCACGCGCAGGTCGCGTGTTGCGACAGAATCGTTCTCGTTGATGATGGGCAGAATGTCGTTTTCGAACAATCTCAGCATCGTGTTCTTGATGTTCAGAAAGCGGCGTCGATCTTCCATGTCATCGACTGTCACAAGCATCTGTGCGACGTCCATATTGTGCTCTGAAGCGATCTGGCGGTAGGCGTTCATCAACAGCGGCTGCCCACAGGCAGCGGCTGCCTGTTTGTCCAGAATGCCCGCATCTTCGGGGCGTTTTCCAACCATATTCAGGCCCAGAGCAACCGACCCCGAAGACGTCAGGATAACATCGTGCCCGTCTTTTTTTAGTTGCGCCAGATCGCTGAGAAGACCGTTGATAAAGGCATAGCGCAGGGTCAGGTTTTCGTCATTCGCAAGCAGACTTGAACCGATTTTGACGACGATCTTTTTCTTCTTTGGCATGGAAGCCTCCGGTAAATTATTGTTTTTAATGAATGAAACGCTATCGGTTTGCGTCGCGCGACGCAGCCCTGTAGCACTGCCCATTCAATGATTCGCCGACGTATAACATGTACTGCGCCCCTGAACGCAAACAGGTCGCCACGGAGAGCCGCCGATTGGCATGCCCTTTCCGGTCCCGTCATTGACAAGAAATAGACCGGCTGATGCGTGATGCGATGCTGCACTGCAGCAACGATATGGCGCGTCCCGTCAGCTCGGAAGAAGGAGACGAAAATGAACGTACTTTTGATTGGCTGCGGAAAGATGGGCGGTGCGATGCTGCGGCAGTGGGCAAACCACGGCGGGAACAGTTTTACGGTCGCCGATCCTGCGGCAAGTGACCTTCCCGACGGTGTGGCGCATGTGTCAAAAGCGACAGATTTGCCCGCACAGGAATTCGACGTGGTTTTGATCGCAATCAAGCCACAGATGATTGCAGATGTGCTGCCCGCCTACACACATGCGCTCAAAGACGGCGGCATCTTTGTCTCGATTGCGGCGGGCACCAGTGTTGCATCTTTGGAAAAAGTCGTGGGTGACGCGGCGATTGCGCGGGTCATGCCGAATATGGCCGCACTTGTCGGCATGGGCGTATCGGGGCTTTACGCCAACGACCGCTGCACTCCCCAGCAGACACGCGATATCGTGGCACTTATTGACCAGACCGGCACGTGCATTGCCGTTGAAAGCGAAGACGAGATCGACCGCCTGACTGCTGTCAGCGGCAGCGGGCCGGGCTATGTCTTCGAGATATTGCGCAACTATGTCGCCGCTGCCGAGGCGCTTGGTTTTGACCATGAGACAGCGCGCACGCTGGTGTTCGATACCGTCACCGGCACGGTCGAAGCGGCACGCCAGTCTGACTTGAGTTTGGAGGAACTGCGCAATTCCGTGACCAGCAAGAACGGCACAACGCAGGCAGGGCTGGGTGCATTGATGCAGGACGGGACGCTGGACACCCTGCTCCACGGCACGTTGCAAGCGGCCTACGCCCGCGCAGAGGAACTAAGATAGGACGGAAAGGGAACACAATGAACGATATGAGCACCGAACCGAAAGGGTCCGACATCGCCACCATCGTGGCCGATCTTGGACAGCGCGCCAAAGCAGCCGCCCGCGATCTGTCCATGGCCACCACTGCGCAACGAAATCTGGCACTGACCGAGGCGGCCAAGGCCCTGCGCGCGAAGACCGCCGATATTCTGGCCGCGAATGGCAAGGATCTTGAGAGCATTCGCGACAGTGGCAAGGATGCCGCTTTCATCGACCGGCTGAAACTGACCGATGACCGCGTGGCCGCCATGGCCGATGCGCTTGACGCGATTGCGGCACAGGATGATCCTTTGGGCCGCACACTTGCCACCTTCGACCGTCCCAACGGCCTCAGGATCGAGCGCATCAGCGTGCCAATCGGCGTGATCGCCATGATCTATAAATCGCGCCCGAATGTCGGCTCTGACGCCGGTGCGCTGTGCATCAAATCCGGCAATGCGGTTATTCTGCGTGGCGGATCAGAAAGCCTGCACTCCTCGCGCGTGATCGTCGGCTGCTTGGCGCAGGGTCTTGCAGCCGCAGGCCTGCCCGAAGATGCTGTGCAACTGGTCGACACCCGCGACCGCGAGGCGGTAAAGGCACTGCTGCACAGCACAGACACGGTTGATCTGGTCATTCCACGCGGCGGACGCGGTCTTGTGTCCTTGGTTCAGCGCGAGGCCCGCGTGCCGACGCTGCTGCACCTTGATGGCAACAACCACACCTATGTGCATGAAAGTGCCGTTATCGAAAAAGCGATTGGCATCATCAGGAATGCGAAGATGCGCAGAACTGGTATCTGCGGCGCGACGGAATGTGTTGTGATCGACGCCAAGATCGCCGCACAGGTTCTGCCCTTGATGGCCGTGGCTTTGAACGATTGTGAATTGCGCGGCGACGACGTGGCACGGGCGATACTGCCAGACATGGTGCCTGCAACGGATGACGACTGGCACACGGAATACCTGAGTAATATCCTGTCCGTGAAGATTGTGGATGACGCCGATGCAGCCATCGCATTCGTTCAGGCCCACTCCTCTGGCCACACCGATGCGATCGTCGCCGAGGACGCGCAGGCAGCGAAACGCTTTATGGCCGCGATCAACTCGGCGGTTGTCATGCACAACGCCTCAACCCAGTTTTCGGACGGCGGTGAGTTTGGCATGGGTGCTGAGATCGGGATCGCCACCGGCAAGATGCACGCGCGCGGTCCCGTCGGCGCTGAGCAGCTGACCTGCTTCAAATACTTCGTCCATGGTGACGGGCAGGAAAGGCCCTGAGGCCCGCAAGATGTGCTAAACCACTGCAAGGGCCCCGTCTCGGGGCCCTTATCTGCTTTCACAAACCCGCAAGAGGCATTAGGCAGGACCATCTTCGCTATTCCGGGGCATACCATGGCGCAAAAATCCACGATCTATAAAGTCGAGCTTTCCGTCTCCGATATGGATCGTCACTACTACGAGACCCATAAACTTACCGTCGCCAAACACCCCTCGGAGACGGACGAGCGGATGATGGTCCGTCTGGTGGCCTTTGCGCTGAATGCCCATGAGCATCTGGAAATGACCAAGGGCATTTCCACCGATGATGAACCCGATATCTGGCAGAAAAGCCTGAGCGGCGAATTGGAGTTGTGGGTCGCGCTCGGCCTACCCTCGGAAAAGATCATCCGGCAATCCTGCGGCAAAGCCAAAGCCGTGCGCATCTACGCCTACGGCGGCAAACCAGCCGAGATGTGGTGGGAGAAGGTCAAGAACAGCACCACCCGCTTTGATAACCTCCAAGTGGTGAATTTCGCGGAAGAAGAGACCAAAGCCCTTGGCGAACTGGCCAATCGCGCGATGAAAATTCAGGTAAATATTCAGGACGAGGACGTTATGGTCAGCGTGGATGATACCATCGTCTATGTGACCCCACAGGAATGGAAGCGCGCCCAGGACTGATCATCGGCGCGCCACCATAGAGTGTTATCCCAAAACCGTGGTTACGGCCTGAACAGTTGCCGCGACCACCTGATCGGCCTCATCCCGGGTCAGACAGAACGGTGGTGCAAAACCCAGAATATCGCCCTGTGGCATGGCACGGGCAATCACGCTGTTCTGCTCCAGCAGCCTGGCTGCAATTTGCGGACCGATCTTGTTGCCCGCGTCATAGAACGTCCGGCTGTCTTTATCGGCCACGAACTCGACCGCACAGATCATGCCTGTGCCGCGCACGTCGCCCACATGGGGATGATCGGCGAGTGCGGCGCGCATCTGATCATTCAGGTAATTGCCTACAGTGCCCGCGTTCTCGACCAGCCCCAGCTTGTCGATCAGCGCCAGATTGGCCACACCCGCGGCCGCACCGATCGGATGCGCCGAATAGGTCCAGCCGTGGCCGATGGGCCCGTTCTCGTCCGCGCCTTTTTCAAGCACAGACCACATCTTGTCAGACACAATAGAGCCCGACAGCGGCGCGTAAGCGGAAGTCAGGCCCTTCGCGATTGTGATCAAATCGGGACGCATCCCATAGTGATCGGACCCGAACATCGTGCCAAGCCGCCCGAAACCGGTGACCACTTCGTCTGCGACCAGCAGAATGTCATAGCGGTTTAGAACGGCCTGAATGGCTGGCCAATAGCCTTCGGGTGGCGGCACAATCCCGCCTGTGCCAAGCACAGGTTCACCGATAAAGGCCGCGATTGTGTCGGCCCCTTCGCGGTCGATCATCGCCTCCAGCTCTGACACACAATGCGCCACAAACGCGGCCTCGCTTTGTGCCTGATCCGTGCGGCGGAAATAATATGGTGCCTCTGTGTGAATGACTTGCGCCAGTGGCAGATCGAACTTTTTGTGGAAAAGTTCCAACCCTGTCAGTGATCCGGTCATCAGGCCCGAGCCATGATACCCCCGCCAGCGCGAGATGATCTTCTTCTTTTCGGGACGGCCCAGAATGTTGTTGTAGTACCAGATCAGTTTGATGTTGGTCTCATTCGCATCCGACCCCGACAGACCGAAATAGACCTTGGACATGTGATCCGGCGCACGGTCCAGTACCATCTTTGCAAGGGTGATTGACGCTTCGGTGCCATGACCCACATAGGCGTGGTAATAGGCGAGCTCCTTGGCCTGTTCGGCAATAGCCTCGGCAATCTCTGGCCGCCCGTAGCCGACGTTCACGCAGTAAAGGCCGGCAAATGCATCCAGCATGCGATTGCCGTCGCGGTCCTCGATGTAACAGCCCGAACCACCCGTAATCACCCGGTGCGGCAGGTTTCCGCGCGCAAATTCGGCTAGGTGGGTGGAGGGATGAAAGAAGTTCTCACGGTCCCATTGTTGCAATTGATCATTGTGTAGCATGGCATATCCCTTTGCATGGCGGCGCGCCGCCTGATGATTAATGAAAGGAGCCTGTTGCACGCTGCGGGTCACGAATGACGCCGACTATGAGCAGAAAAGGCTCCGCTCACCCAAGCAGCAGCGCGCAATGCCTTTATTGCCAAGGTAACATGCAACTTGAACCATGGCGTATCATGCAAGATCAACCATAAACTTGCCCCAAAGCGCTTTGCCCTTCACTGGGCAGACGAGACAGGCGGCACTGGTGTCATGCACGCAATCAAACCAGCCAGCGTACAAGGACCGGCACAATCAGACTTGTCAGCAGCGCGTTCAATGCCATTGCGATGCCCGCGTAGGCCCCCGCAACCGGATTTACCTGAAATGCCCGCGCCGTCCCGATACCATGGGCGGCCACGCCCACCGCAAACCCGCGCGCACGCCAGTCCGTGATGCGCAGCAGGTTCATGACAGGAGTGACTGTCACGGCACCGATGATTCCCGTCAGAATGACCAGAACGGCCGTCAGCGCCGGTAACCCGCCAATGGCTTCAGAGATCCCAAGCGCCACAGGTGCGGTCGTGGATTTCGGAGCCAAAGACAGCAGCACCTCCATCGGAAGAGAAAAGGCACGCGCCAGCAGGATCGCCGACCCGGCTGCCACGAGAGATCCCGCAATCAAGGCCAGGACAATCGGCGCAACCGACGTCCGGATTGTTTCGCGGTTTTCCCAGAGCGGCAAAGCCAACGCGACCGTCGCGGGACCCAGCAGAAAATGGATGAACTGCGCCCCCTCGAAATAGGTCGGGTAGTCCGTGTTGGTCAGCCAAAGAACAGGCGCGATCAAAAGGACTGACAGCAGCACCGGATTGGCCCAGGGTGGGTTGCCAAGCCTGCGCGCCAGCCCATCCGCGACCAGATAAGCCAGCGTCGTTGTTGTGAGCCAGATCAGCGGCGTTGCAGACAGATAGCTCCAAAGCTCGGCAACGTCCGTCATGTGGTCTTGCCTTCAAGAAGATAGCGCACAGCAATAAACGTGCCGACCGCCGCCAGCATTGAAAGCACGGTCGAGACAGTCAGGATAAACAGCAATACCAGCCCGTCATCTGAGAACACCTGCAAGTTGCCGATCACACCGACACCCGCAGGAACAAACAGGAACGACAAATTCGCCAATATGACCGTTGTTGTGGGCCTCAGCTGTTCCGTGAGTGCGGGCCTCAGGCTCAGGAGCAGTACCAACAACGCAAGTCCGAGCACCGGGCCGGGGATCGGCAAGCCCGCACCCCGGACAGTAATTTCGCCCAAGAGCTGGCAGCCTAACATAAGACCAAGTGTCTGAAGCATGATAGTTCTCCACTGAACGCGCTTGCCCTGTCAGTCTGATCGCAAACACGCTGCAGGACCAACGGAAATGTTCAGGTCTTTAGACGGGCGTGCGCTTGCAGGCGTTCGTGAAAGCGGAAAGGTCTGCGGCAAAACGGTCAGGTGCCTCAAGGAACGGCGCATGGCCGATACCTTCATATGGCACGTATTGCCCGTTTCGCATGGCATGCGCTGCCGCCTCTCCTGTCGCTGGCGTGACAACTTCATCCTGCGTGCCGTGGATCACAAGAGCGGGGCAGTTCATTTGGCCCAAAACAGGCCGTAAATCCACATCGGCGCGGAACAAGGCCCTGCGGACATGGGCAGGACAAAGCATGTTTGCGCCGACCATTTCCGCATAGGTCCTGCGGTCCAATGGCGCGGCGGTGCATGCATCCACAAAACGCGCCGTGGCCGCAAGTCGGCGGGGCACGTCATCGGTATAAAGATCACGGTCAAGGCCCGGGCTTGCGGGCCCCGCCATCCAGCTCTCGCGGTGGGCTCCGATAGCAAGAACGCCACCTGCAAAGACGACACCGGCGATATCGGCATCGCCCTTGACGTCAAGATAGGCCGCAATCACGCGCGCGCCATAAGACCACCCCACCAGCACGGGCATATCCAGTTTTGCTGCGTCCATCACTGCCTGAACATCGTCTGCCCAAAGGGCAGTGTCGGTATAGGCGGCCTCGTTTTCCGGTTTATCTGAGCTTCCATGCCCCCGAAGGTCCATTGCGACGACAAAGTAGTGATCTTGCAGTCTTTCCCAAATGGGTTGCCAACACATCCACTGCTGGGCCCAGCCATGGATGAGCAAAATAGAAGGACGTGTCGCGTCACCAGAACAGGTGAATGCGATACGCGTCCCGTCCGATGAGATGGCATGTGACGTTGACATAAGGATCGGTAACAGCGTTCGCTGCAAAGGGAAAGGCGCGGGCCTTCGCAGGGTCGGACGAGGCTGTATCAATATCGACAGGCTTTTTCACGCGACGCAATGCACATGCCGCATTGAAGACGCACGTTTTGTTGGGTTTCACCAACAACAGAAAATGTCCGGGACTTTATAAAATGGTGCCCCCACACGGACTCGAACCGCGGACCTACTGATTACAAATCTTACAGTCCAGACTTCTGTCAATTACAACGGAACACTCTAACCTACCACCTACCCCTTATAAATATAGACATATTGGAGGCCGCCTTCGATAAAAGACTTTGTCGCTCTATTAAACTCCACAAGAATAGCTTACTTATTGCTTACCCAATATTAAGGTCAAGCCCGCCATGCCAAAGCTTCGTTTATCAAAAACTGTCGTTGACAAGATTCCCAACCCACAAGCGGAAACCATCTTTTGGGACGAGGCGCTATCTGGCTTTGGATTGCGCGCGAAACCAAATGGTACCAAGTCCTACGTCATTCAATATAGAACACGTTCCAGTGGCAGATCACGACGGAAAACCATAGGGCAGCACGGTCCTTTGATGTCTTTCAACGAGGCGAAAAAACTAGCCACCGGGCTCCTTTCAGACGTTCTGAGAGGCGGAGATCCGGTAGCGGATGCTGTTTCAACTAGGAACGCACCAAGTGTCACTGACCTCGCCGAGCAATATTATGAGATCCACGCGTTGCCAAAAAACGTGAAAAAAGCGCCGCAAACGACAGATCTATGCTGGATCGACTTGTGCTGCCACGCCTCGGTAAGCAAAAGGTTCTAGCAGTGTCCCATCGCGACATTCAGACATTTCACAACTCACTTAAAGCCACGCCTTATCAAGCCAACCGCGTTCTGTCTTTGTTATCAAAAATGTTTGAACTCTCGATCATTTGGGGCATGCGCGTCGACAACCCAGCCAAAAGCATTGAGAAATTTCACGAAGAGAAACGCCACCGCTGGCTGTCTGCAGACGAGCTTTCTCGGTTGGGCGCCGCACTTGATAGGCATCGGAACCAGAAAGCCGCGAATGCGATCAGGCTTCAATTATTGACAGGAGCGCGGATTGGTGAGGTTTTATCAGCACGGTGGCAGGACTTTGATTTGGATCGAGGGGTATGGGTCAAACCATCGCATCACACCAAGCAAAAACGGACCGAACACCTACCTTTGGCCAAAGCAGCAGTCACTTTGTTGGAGGGAATTCAGGAGGGTCAACGAAATAGCTCCAGTTTTGTCTTCCCAGGGAAGTCGAAAACTAAACCGATTGTGGACCTCAAGAAATTTTGGAAATCCTTGATAGAAGACGCTGATATTTCTGATTACCGCATCCACGACAACCGGCACACTCATGCGTCGCAGCTCGTTTCCAGCGGAATGAGCTTAGCAATTGTCGGACGCCTACTTGGCCATACAAACCCGATGACGACCCAACGCTACGCTCACCTAGCTGATGAACCTCTACGCGCTGCAGCTGAGGTGATGGCAGATAAGATGGGTCAAAAATAGATGGGCACCATGACATCGAGGACAACGTCATGAAGAAACAGCACAGACTGAACGAGGTAGGTGTCTGGGCATCAGGAGCAACTCACGGGATCGCAACGGAGATGGCAGCTTCGAAACTGACCATGGGTGTGACGACTTGAAAACGTCCAATTCACAAGATGTGGATCTCCATGTAGGATCATCATCGGAAAACACGCATCCACCCGGAACCAGCCTAGCTTATCAGTCTTGGCCAAGGACTGCTTTGACCCGCGCGGTGAGTGCCTTCTTCCGCATCTCATAGAACGCTGCGAAGCTCTGGTGGTCGTCCCCTGGCGTTATCCACGTACCCGCACCATTAGACACTCGAAGGTCATGGTCGTTCATATAGCTCCGGCGTTCATGTTCGTCTTCGAATGCATTCACCAACCAGGCGGCAGGAAAAGTTGCACTCTTTTCCTGGTTGGAATCCCTTTGAGGAGTTGAAGGTTGGGCAGGCGGTTAACCTGATCAACGAAACGCTCGATGCTGCTATCGTCAACGCCCGAACGCCTCAGCTTAGCACTCGTGAACTGCGACTTCGGGTACACATGATCGAGATGCATGAGGTGGCTAGTGTCAATGAACGGGTATAGAAGAACGAGGAGAGGACGAGTTAGCTTGTCCCCATACTTTAGTTCGACGAGTCGCTCGATCTCCTCGTCCGTAAAGACAAGTGAGCGTCCGCGACTGGCCATCTCGTGCTCAAGGGCTTCGGCAGGGAATTCGGTTTTCCCATGCTCCCTGATCACCGTGCGAAGGGCCGTCAACAAAACGTCAAGGCCGCTTCCCCAGATGCCCGACTGTTTGAGCAGCGACTTAATCAACCAGAAGCGGATTTTCTTGCGGTCAGCCGCGTCAGCCGTACTGGATAGATACCTTTCGTCTACATCACGCTTGTAGAGGTAGTAGGCAATCGGCAGAAGCGCGCTATCGGCTCGCAGTGCTCGTGTATCAATACCGAGTTCAGAGGCGAGCTTCACGGTGAGTTCGAGGGCACGAGTGATCCCGTCCCAATTCTTGTCCATTTTCGCCATGGTCGGGCGATCAAAATTCGATACTCTAAAACCTACGCTGCTGATGTCGAGTAGCATCAGACCCGCCTTGAGAACAAAGTCCTTTGAAAAATCGTAGCCGCCACCGACCGCATTCATGTCGATTACGATTCCGTTGACCGCCTCCCGCGCATCTCGCTTAGTCCATTGTGCTGAAGCAATGGAGAGCAGCAGATCGGAGTAGCTCAAGACCATGCCCCTTGAGTTTACTCGGATGAATATCTGGAGTACGCGATCCAAGTCCTGCTCTTCCACTGTGTAGAAAGACAGAGGCTTCTCGACGTGAATTACGCTGTGGAGCCGGTGCAGACGCCTGCTGGCCGCTTTCCCAATCTCCTTCTCAAATTCTTGGTCCAATATCCACTCTGACAAACTGGACGTGTCGTCAATGTCCAAGAGATCAGACACCTTGAACCAGCCTCTATGTGGCAAGTCGTCTTCGGGATCGAAAAACTTGAAGCTGTAAAGGGCACCGTCCACCGTCTCATCCTCCGATGAGGTCAAATCAAGATGGAGGCACTTCTGTGGATAGGAGTCATCGTTGTCCTTGCGGCCATAGGGCTTCTTGGTAGCAAGTGAGCCGCGTAAACCAATGTGTAGCGCGGTCAGTCGTTGCTGGCCGTCGAGGACGCCCGTCAGCGGTTGCAACACATCCTCGGTGTCAAACTCTTCGCAGAACTGTCGATCCCGGGCGTGGTAGTGGCGCATGAATCGGTAGAGCCGATATTTCCGGACATTCTCCGGATCAATGGTCCAGAACAGGAGTTGCCCGATGGGGTAACCCTGCATAAGGCTGTCGAAGAGTTGGCATATCCGGTCTTCCCGCCAAACGAATTCTCGTTGAATGGCTGGAAGAACAAACTTATTAGCTTTGATCGCCTTGATGGCCCCGGCCACCGACATATCGCTGAAGCTCATGAAATGTCGTCCCTTAATGAAGATCAGCGATATTGAATCGCAGGGCGGAGACTTGGTCAACCTTTGAGGGTACCCACAAGATGGATGATCAGATTCGCGAACGCATTCAAGAGTTAATAGATTTGAGGCCTTTACCCGCTACACCCGCAGAGGGGGCCTTCGGGCCCTCTCGATCACCAGCTGGTCATGCTAGTGCCTCTGATAAAAATATGGTTCACATAGCTTAAACAGAGATCGGATTGCGCTATGACGATGCCACATGAAGACCCGTTGGAGCTGCCTCAGCGCGAAGTGCAGCGTTTGCTGGGCAGGTGTGTGCTGCAACTTCAGCAGTACGAGCGTCTGATGAAGGCTCTCGTGGCAGATCACGAAATCTCAGGGACGGCGCAAACGCTGGAGACTGCCCGCGCTCAACGTATAGCCAACACATCTGGCGATACGCTCGGTACTTTAGTTCGCAAACTCCTCGGATCCTACATCATATCCGATCAGCTCGGCGCTCCCGACGAAGAGACGACCAATAGCACCGAGGAAGAAGACTCAATTAGCATGCGGGTGCATCTTGAGCTCCCCGACACAGATTTTGCCCGGATAAAAAATGAGCTGAGGGAACTGGTGGACCTGCGGAACAACTTAGTTCACCACCTCACGGAGCAATACGACCTATTTAGCTTGGAAGGATGCGCTGCTGCTCAAGATGCCCTGATCGCAGCTGGCAACCTTATCGATCGATACTATGAGCAGGTCAAATCCTGGTACGAGCGGTTGCGTAAGAGGCGGCGACACATGTTAAAGTTTTTGCTTTCTGAAGAGGGCCAAGAATTGCTGTTCAACGGTATTGCCCCGGATGGAACCGTGTATTGGCCAGCGGCAGGTATCGTGGGAGCTTTGCGAGAAGCCGCCAATGAGTTGGCTGTCAATGGTTGGGTGTCCATCGTCGCTGCAAGCAAATGGATCACCGAGCGGTACCCCGAAGAGCTACCAGCGAAATATGGATGCGCCAGATGGCGAGATGTGGTGCATAAAGCGCGGGTTTTTGAGCTTAAGAGGTTTGAGGTGAATGGGCAGCGGTCATCTTGGTATCGTGAAAGAAAGAGCTCCACGGACTTCACGTTGACACTACCTCTGCCTCTGACGCGGCCACGTTCGTCATCATAGCACTCGACCATCCACCACCCCAACTTGCTCACCAGCGGCCTTCTCTGTGGCGCTCTGGCATACAGGATGCACCATCAGGCGTAGCCGCCAAGATCAATTGGGCGAACGGGATCGACTACCGAGATCTCTAGCTGTTCCCCTGCCTGCACGACTGGAAAGCTATCTGCCCAGGACACCCACAGAGGGAATATTGGGACCCTGCTATCAATCATGATAGTCAGTTTCAGGGGGCATCGATCATATATAGGCCAAGTTGGACATTGCGTCGGATCGTCGCAAAATTGTCGAAGTAACCATTGCAACTGTAGACGAATAGAGCCACTGGATCGACATCGAGAAAACCACAGATCGCAAGCGCTTCTCCGCCCTCTTAAGAGATGCCTATCTGCAGCCACCTATAGAAAGATGACAGCTGTCTTGGAGTGACATTGTCTCCAGCACAGACTGAAGCCCACCAACAAGTTAGTTTTTCCCCTCACGAGGGCCATCTCATTGATGCCAAAACTCTGTCTCAAGAACATTGCCTAAACTAAGTTTTTCTTTAGTGTGATAAATGTTCAAATAACAGAAACAATTATTTTTTGAAATACAAAAGCTTATGAATTCGGGAGTGTTGTAGTGTTGGAGATGCAGACCAAAAAAATCTCATTTGATGGTCAGACGTACGATGTGAGCTTGTCATACGATCTTGATGGGTTCTCTGTTTCTGCGGATGGCGTCGAATTGACTGATGCTTCAATACTTGCAGAACTCTACGCATTGAACCGCGCTTTGCTGTTCTCTGAGGCTATTTTGGACGTTCAAAGGGGTGATGTTCTAGGGGGCATATACCAAGCCGAGATTGCTGTAGCGCACATTGACATTGTTCAGCAGCTTGAAACAACTTATGAAACCGTAATCTCAACCGCAGGCGTGGTCAGCAGCCTTTATGGCGGCTTTTCTGGTGTGAGCCGATGGGCCGACGAAGGTGTGGCAATTGCTACGGAATTAGCTTCTTGGACGGCTACGATGGCCTTTGAAGATGCTGAGGCGGCAACATTTCATCTGCTAGTAGATGGCGTCTTAGCTGCTGCTAAAGACGTTTCACTTGATGCATATCAGACATACTTGAAGGCGGAAAAGACCGACGAAGTTCTTTCCGCGAGTGAGATTATTGAGATGGCGCGTGGTGCAGCGCAAGGTGTCGCTATGTCGACAGACCTTAGCTTGCTGATCTCTTCTTTCGATCTGGAATCTGAAGGATGGGGTACGTTATTCAAAGACATTGCCTTAAGCGTAAGTGGAGCATTAATTGACACATTTAAGGCAACGGATACTGCCCGCGATTTGGCCAGCTTGGACCCTTTATGGGAAGCGAGTATCAAAACATCTGGCCCTCTAAATGCTGGCTTGGGACTCGTTGATTTTACCGCTGGTGGAGTTGAAATCATCGCACAAATGCAGGAGCTTATTTCCAATTCGGCCAGCTATTACAACGGGCAAGAACTAAATTTTCTTTCTGCAACTGTCATTTCTGAGTTTGAACAGGGGTTTAGCGCCTTGCTTGAAACGCCCGATGACACCTCGGACGATTATGTTCTTGAGAACCCATTTGACGACCATGGCGATGATACTTCAGAAGCTACGGCGATCAGCTTAGGCGCGATCAATGGGTTCACGTCTATTTCAGGCGTTCGAGAGACGCGAAGCGATGATGATGTCTACGAGGTCAGCCTGAGTGTCGGGCAAGAAGTTGCCGTCATGCTTTGGGCCAACAGTACACTCAACAGTGGGCTCGACCCATTCGTTTCAGTCGAATTCCCCGATGGCAGAACAGAAACCAACGATGATCTATCTGCCAGTTCATTGACATCATTTATTACGTTCATCGCTCCAATGTCGGGCGTCTACACGATCACAGCCAGCGGCGTTGGATCAACGACAGGTGATTATATTTTGAATATCACGCCGCTTGAGACAGATGAGACAGCTGCGGCGCTCACTGAAGCGAATAATCCAGCAACTGACGATGGAAGTGTATCTGGTAGCCGTTGGGATTGGCAGGGTACGCCGGATAACGATAGCCCTAGTACACTGACACTGGAAGAATTTGGCGCACCTGACGTAGATACGGATAACTTCTACAGGGGGCACGACGGCGACGACAGAATAGAAGCGGGCCGTGGCAATGACGTCATATGGGGCGATGATGATGAAGATCGCCTTTATGGTGAGGACGGCAACGACATTATCCGGGGTGGTCGCCATGATGACCGGATTTACGGTGGCGACGATGACGATCTGATCTATGGCGAAGACGGCAATGACCGGATTTACGGTGACACCTCGAACACTGAAGGTATTGGCGATGATACCATCTATGGAGGCGACGGTGACGACGACATCCGGGGTGGTCGCGGCAACGACTACATCAAGGGTGAAGACGACAATGACGTAATCAGAGGAAACGACGGTAATGACGAACTCTATGGAGACCGCGGCGACGATGAACTCGATGGTGACGACGGGAATGACCTTCTCTTCGGAGGACGTGGTAATGATGACATTGAAGGCGATGACGGCCATGACCGTCTTGCAGGTGAAGATGGCGACGATATATTAGAGGGCGGCGCTGGCGACGACCAAATCTTTGGCGGTGATGATGACGACCTCTTAACAGGTGGTACAGGCAATGATCTTCTGCACGGCGAAGACGGCAACGATACAGCTGACTTCTCAGACGGGAACGACGGTGTAATTGCGAATCTTTTTGACGAAATTGCATCGAGCAACGATCTTGGAACCGACATTCTTTACAGCATCGAGAATTTGATTGGCTCCGATGGTGATGACGTCTTTGATGGGGATCACAGTGCGAATGTCTTAAGTGGCGGAGATGGCGATGACGCTATTCGCGGCCATAACGGCAACGATACCTTGTTTGGTGGTGACGACGATGATGTTCTTTGGGGCGACGCAGGAGATGATAGCATCCACGGTGACGACAATGATGATGAGCTTCGCGGTGGTTTGGGCAACGACACCTTGAACGGCGGACGCGGCGACGATCATCTTCGTGGCGAACAGGACAATGACACCATTGATGGCGGAACCGGCATCGATACCGTGTTCTTCTGGGGCGAATTTGAAGACTTTGGTGTTGTTGAAGTATCGCCGGGTGTGATCCGAGTAACGGATCAGCGTTCCGATGGGTTGGAGGGCATAGACACACTTTCGAATGTGGAATTCGTTGAGTTCTTCGACCGAACCATATCGGTCGTCGATCTGTTCGCGCCAGCTCCCGCAGCTGTTGACGACTTTTCGACAACAACGGCAGATCGTGTGGTATCGGTCAACGCAGCAGCTAATGATCAATCAAATGCCTCAACGTCGTGGATCTCATCCGCTTCAATTTCAAGCGGTGCTGGGCTTGTGTCCATTATCGGAGGGCAGGTCATCTTTGATCCAGATGGCCAGTTTGGGCATCTCTCTGGCAATCAAACGGGAAGCGTAGAGATATCATATAAATTGGAGACGTCTGGAGGTCAGAGCGTTGATGGAGTTATCGCGATTGAGGTGAGCGCTTCGACTACTCCTGTCCCCGAGCACAGCACCGACGACATTCTCTGGCGAAATGACGATGGACAAGTCGCTATCTGGGAGATGCAAGATGGCGAGCACACATACTCCCCTCTAGAACAGGTCAGCCTTGAGTGGCAGATCGAGGGAACAGGTGATTTCAATGGTGACGGCACCGATGACTTTGTCTGGCGAAATGACGATGGACAAGTCGCTATCTGGGAGATGCAAGATGGCGAGCACACATACTCCCCTCTAGAACAGGTCAGCCTTGAGTGGCAGATCGAGGGAACAGGTGATTTCAATGGTGACGGCACCGATGACTTTGTCTGGCGAAATGACGATGGACAAGTCGCTATCTGGGAGATGCAAGATGGCGAGCACACATACTCCCCTCTAGAACAGGTCAGCCTTGAGTGGCAGATCGAGGGAACAGGTGATTTCAATGGTGACGGCACCGACGACTTTGTCTGGCGAAATGACGATGGACAAGTCGCTATCTGGGAGATGCAAGATGGCGAGCACACATACTCCCCTCTAGAACAGGTCAGCCTTGAGTGGCAGATCGAGGGAACAGGTGATTTCAATGGTGACGGCACCGACGACATTCTCTGGCGAAATGACGATGGACAAGTCGCTATCTGGGAGATGCAAGATGGCGAGCACACATACTCCCCTCTAGAACAGGTCAGCCTTGAGTGGCAGATCGAGGGAACAGGTGATTTCAATGGTGACGGCACCGACGACATTCTCTGGCGAAATGACGATGGACAAGTCGCTATCTGGGAGATGCAAGATGGCGAGCACACATACTCCCCTCTAGAACAGGTCAGCCTTGAGTGGGATATTGTTTAGAGTGATCGTATTACGCGGTTGAGAAACCAAATTTGAGCGTTTCTGGAGGAAGCACATCACTAGCTTTCGTGACAAAAATTCAGGATTGTAATTTGTGGTTCGATGAGCGGTCGTATCTTTTAATTTGACTGCTTTGCCTACCAACATTCAACTGGTCATGAGCTAAGAGGGCAATCATTTTGCACTCTTACGATGATGGTTGCGACCCCCTAAAATGTAATTGTTAAGGCCTGCCACATTGAATCCTTCGCTTTCAAGGCACGTCCGCATAAGTAAGCTACACCTCAGCATCCAAAGTTTGAAGAAAGTCACGACTTAGACGAAAGCAGACACTGGAGTTGGCGCAATCGTCTCCATGGAAAAAAGTCATATCTTAGGCTCACACTGTGTCTGTTTTGAGGTGCCGTTTGTGGGCTGAAACGTACTCGAACCAAACCTTCGCCGCGCTCTACACTAATGTCTGCTTTCGTCGTGTTGATGAGGTCCTAGCAGTAACGCGAAGTTGCGACCGTCTACGCATTTGAAATACGTGGCGCGGAACCAAGGGCGAGAGCTCTCAACGGCCGACTGAACCGAACTCGATATTCTCTATATCACCCGTCCGGTATCGAATGCCCCAAGGCCTAGCTTCTCCACCTCTCTGTTTTACAGGCACAAATCCCGCTTGCGGGCTTAGTCGATCCTGGACCGTTCTGCGGCTAGATCACGGCAGGGGTGCGATTTACGAGTTAGACTTAATTTAGAAGAATATGAAGCGCGAAGGTCGTGGCGATGGCAATTGCACCAAGCCCTACGGCAAACTGCTTGATGATGAAGAACGTCGTTTGCAAAAAATAGGCGGGATGGTTTCTGTTGAACTTGTAGCCTTGCACCTTTCGCGTCAAAGCATGCTTCACAGACAGGTATGCGCAAAGATACTGAAAATAGTCGCTCGCAATCGAAATGACTGCCAACGCTCCAGCCGTGTTGACCCAGATTTCATAAGCCTGGATATAGGTCTTCGAGAACTCGGCATCAGAGGCTTGAACGGCGAAAACCCATGCAACAATGCCAAAGGCAACAAACCGTGTCGTTTCACTCAGCCGAGAAGTGACGACGGTCTTTTGCTCTAAGCGTTCTTTGTACGCTGCATTCTTTTCTGCGTCGGTCATCTTTGCCTACTACTCGCGGTTAACCATAGGTCCGGGGTCGTCCGTGTCTGGGTGATCGTCCGGATCGTCCGAACCGGCATTTGCTCCAACAATTGAATCATAGACACGCTTCACGAGGCCGTCGGAAGCAGCCTCTCGAAACCGATCATCGTTCATTAGTTTGGCAAAGATCTCTTCGTTGCCTTCCATGCGTTCAATAAACATGCCTTCAAGCATGGAGTTGAAGACCAAGGAAAAGTTGTCCAACGTGTTCGCCCGCGCGGCCTCACGCAATTTTTCTTTCCCTGTTGCCACCTCGACCACCTGATCGAAGAACAACTCGTCAGCCTTGTCGAATTCGGTCCCAAACCGCTCGTTCAACGTGTCGACCAATAAACTTAGCTGGACAGCTTCATCTTTAGAGACCCCTGATCCTACTTCCGTAGGTCCTTTCAACGGTTCAGCTGCACCTTGCGAAAGGTCGATGCCGCCTTCGCTGATTTTCTGCAAGCGATAGAATTGTAGCTCTACCTCGTCACCGAGTTGGAATGGATCGTCTTCAGCGCGTTTCGGGAGTTTCGGGATAAGGAGGCGAAGGTAGGTGTAGAGCTTTTCTTGGTCTGAATCCTGGTAGGGTACGATCTGAGACAAGAAGGCGTAAAGGTTCCGGAAACTGGTGAGTTTACCACGCAGCAATTCGCGGTCGGCCTCCTCCAGCGCCTTGAAGCGCTCCACTGCCAGGTCAATCAGTGCGTTCATGTTACGGTGATCGGAAGCTGTCGGTTCTTTGCGGTTCTTGAACCAGATTTCGCAAACCTGATCGACTTCATCGCTGCCAAAAACACGCCATTCTTCGATCGAATGCTGCAATTCATAGAGCTGGTGCGGATCCGGCGTGTCACCGGCGTCTGTAGTTTCGTAGTAGTCTTTGAAAGATTGGAAGATTTCGTCGCGCTCGTTCACGAAATCAAGCACAAATGTATCTTCTTTACCTGCCGTCCGCCGATTAAGGCGCGACAGCGTTTGGACCGCCTGAATGCCTGATAAGCGCTTGTCGACATACATCGTGTGAAGCAAGGGTTGGTCGAAACCGGTCTGATATTTGTCTGCCACAAGCAGCACTTGGTATTCTTCAGTGCCAAACTTCTCGGGCAATTCGCTTTCTTTGATGCCCTTGTTCATCCCGACTTCGGTGTATTCTTTGTCGGGGAAGTCTGGATCCTTCACCGAACCGGAAAACGCCACTAGTGCCTTGATGTCGCCGTAGCTTTTGTCTTTGACATATTTGTCGAAAGCCAATTTGTAGCGAACAGCATGTAAGCGCGATCCGGTGACCACCATCGCTTTGGCGCGGCCACCAATCTTATGCCGCGTATGATGGCGGAAGTGCTCAATGATTACTTCCACCTTTTGCGCGATATTGTGCGGGTGCAAGCTCATGAAACGCGCAAGCTGCTTGGCGGCCTTCTTGCGCGGCACTTCAGGATCGTCTTCGATCGATTTTATCAACCCATAGTAGGCTTTGTAGGTCGTGTAATTCTTGAGCACATCCATGATGAAGCCTTCTTCGATGGCTTGCCTCATGGAGTAGTGGTGAAAGGGTGGCTTTCCGTTCGATCCAGGCTCGTTGAACACCGCCAGTGTCTTGAATTTAGGCGTCGCAGTGAAAGCAAAAAAGCTGATGTTATTCTGACGCGGACGCTTAAGCATCTCCTGGAACAGGGCTTCTTTCGCTTCGTCCGAAAGGTTCTGCTCCTCCTCATCATCGATGATCTGTTCGGCAATGGTCGCCGCGATGCCCTCTCGGTTCAGCACCTTGCGCAGCTCCATGGCAGTCTCGCCACTTTGGGAGCTGTGCGCCTCATCTACGATCACGGCAAAGCTCTTGCCGGTCGTGTCGATCTGAACGCCTTCGCCCTTTTTGGAAAGCGTGTCCAATGCCTGAGCAATGAAAGGGAACTTCTGGATCGTGGTGATAACGATAGGCACGCCACCTGATAGCGCCTTGGCAAGCTGCTGAGTGTTCTCGTCGATCTTTTCGACCACGCCTTGCTTGTGCTCAAACTGATAGATCGTGTCCTGCAGCTGCTGATCCAGCACGCGCCGGTCAGTGATCACCACCACTGTGCTGAACACCTTCTGATCATTCTCATCATGCAGGCTCGACAATCGATGCGCCAGCCAGGCGATCGAGTTGGACTTACCAGACCCGGCCGAGTGCTGGATCAGGTAATTGTGGCTAGGTCCTTGCGTCTTGGCGTCGGCCACCAGCTTCCGTACGGAATCCAGCTGATGATATCGCGGGAAGATCATCGTTTCCTTTCGCGATGTCTTGATCCCGCGCGCAGTCACGACCTTGGTTTCCTTGACCTCCAGATGAAGAAAGCGGGCCAGGATATCCATCAGGCTATCCTTGGTCAGCACCTCTTCCCACAAATAGGCCGTGCGGTAGTTGTCCTCATCCGGCGGATTACCCGCGCCGTGCCCATGCCCCTTGTTGAACGGCAGGAACACCGTTTTGGATCCGCTCAGCCGCGTCGTCATAGAGGCCAGATCGGTATCGACGGCAAAATGCACCAATGCCCGTTCCTTGAAGCGGAAAATCGGACAGGTCGGATCGCGGTCAAACTTATATTGCTTCTTGGCATGTTCGACCGTCTGGCCGGACATCTGGTTTTTCAGCTCCATCGTCACGATCGGCAGGCCGTTGACCGACAGCACCAGATCGAGAGAGAGGCCCTTTTGTTTGGGGTCGAAATGCACCTGCCGCGTGGCGGTCATGCGGTTGGCGGCATAATCGGCCAGCGCGTCGGGGTTCATGCCAGAGGCGGGCGCGAAATAGGCCAGCTTCCACGTTTTGCCGAAACACTTGAACCCGTGGCGCAGCACATGCAGCGAGCCCTTGGCCGACAGCTCCTTGCAGAGCGAGTCCAGCAGGGTGCCCTTGGCGCGGTCGCCGTGGAACTCCTGCAGGCTGGCCCAGCGTTTGGCCTGTGTCGCCTCGATGAAGGCGATGACATCGTCGGGGAACAGCCCGCGCTCGGCATCAAAGCCGTCAGGGTCACCCAAGGCATAGCCGCCCGCCGTGGTCAGGCTTTCGGTGATGGCATCTTCAAAACGGATTTCGGTATGTTTGCTCATGAAATTCAGCTTATCTTTATGTTTCTTTCGTGATCCAGCTCTTCCAATGTCTGCCCCCGCACGTCGGCATAGTTGAAATGCCGGATCTTTGGATCAACCCTCAGGTATTTTCCGTCGGCTTGCAAATAGGCATCTGCCTCGGTCTTGTCCGTCAAAAGGAATTTGCGGAACTGAAAAGGTACCTTGTCGCCGGTGTAGTGCTGGATGATTGAATGCACACAACGGGACCAGCTTTCAGTGCGCTCCAATTGCGCCTTGACGGTGTCAGCTGGGATGTTCTCGCTTTTGAACTCCAGCGCATAGACCCCGATGCAGCGCGTTTCCCTTTGGAAAAGAACGAAATCACATCTCTTGGACCACGGTTGGGAGGTATCGTTGAAGAAATGAAATAGCGGCTCTAAGTTACCCTTTCCGTTCTTCTTGTCTAGTTTGAGGGCAAAGGTGGGGAGGTCGAATTTCAGATCGACCGTTCTTACGACCTGTCCTGTTTTAGTGTCGACTTTTTCTTTCAGCTTGATCTCATCGATGCCGCGGGCGAGTTTGTAATACTCCGCAAAATAGCTCTCCAAGCAGTCGAAGTACGTCCCGACATCGGTTGCCATTTAGGCCACCTTGATCTTGCCGGTCACAGCATTGGTAATTACCGCTGACCGATATTCGCGCAGATTCTCCAGTGCCTGGTTAATTTTAGATGCAGTTTCTGCCATCCGTTTCGCCTTTTTCCGTACCTCATCGGCAATTCTGATTTGCTCCTTAAATGGAGGAAATGGAAACCGCTGTGCTCTTAGTTTTTCAGCAGTCAGGTGGTCGATTGTTGTTTGGTTTCCCCCAGCAACAAATACACCAAGCTTCGTCGCTACTTCCATCAAGAGCAGCAAAAATTCTGTTGAATCTTTTCGGGGATTCAGAGGTCGGACCCTATGTAGGGCTTTCTGATAGAAACACTCTTCTAATTCGCCCCGCCAAATCGCTGAACGTCCAACATAGCT
This sequence comes from Yoonia sp. R78084, assembly GCF_044595625.1. Classification (NCBI taxonomy): domain Bacteria; kingdom Pseudomonadati; phylum Pseudomonadota; class Alphaproteobacteria; order Rhodobacterales; family Paracoccaceae; genus Yoonia; species Yoonia sp. R78084. The sequence goes on along the minus strand of NZ_CP138993.1, from coordinate 716,849 downwards.
ACCACCTTCATTTACAAGAAGGTCTCCTTTTTGGAGCCGGTATCGCGCTTGAGCCTCAGGCGGAAAATCCATTCTTGGTAGGTCTTTGGTGTTTATCGAGCCCCACTGTACATCCAAGACTCGTAGATATGGCCGTAAGTGTTCGCCGTCAGCTCGTTCGGCGTTCAACATCCTGCCTAGTTGTACTTCGTACCGATAGCCAATCGGCGCTACACTCCAGCCTTCAGGTACGTCACCTATCCAGCCGATGCCACTGGGTTTCATGGGGGCGTTGGGGTTGAGGCCTTTGGTGACGGCGTGGGTGATCAGCGCGGTGCGTTGTTCGGCCAGAAGGCGCAAAAGCTCTTCCTTCTTGGCGATCAGATCATCAATCTCGGCCGTCTTCTTATCCAAAAAATCCGCGATGGCGGTTTGTTCTTCGACTGGAGGGCGAACGCCAGAGATCGCCACTAAATCTCCTGGATTTATGGCTGGGTAACTGACGCCTGTCGATTTGGAAACAACTTCTCCCACAAAACCCTCTGACTGGATGAAATAGCCAAGGAAGTCGGGGTTCATCGTTTGGTCAGGGCGGATGACGGCAAAGCCAGTTGAAACGATCATGTTGTCAACGGGGTTTCGAATGGGCGCAATTGCCTTCAAGTACGTCCGAACCGTTGACACGATGGTGTCACCTTCACGAACAACACGACGCGCACGAGACGGTGCCTTTTCAAACTCGACTTGCTCGATTTTCTTGATTCCTTCGACCAAGCTAACGCTCGAAATATCGACGTAATTCAGCATCAACTCAGGGTCGGTGGTTTCCGGCAAAGCTTCGTCATTGAAGGTCGAAACATACTTGACCGGTTTCACCTCCCACCCGTCAGGCACCTGCCCAAGCCACGGGACGCCACTGTCCTTGTATGCCGGATAAGGGGCGTAGCTCATGCGGTGATCCCCTTAAGCATCTCCATGATGTCGCGGGTGACATCGTCGATATCTTTCTCGATTTTCTCCAACTTGCGCGGCGGTTCGTAGACATAGAAATGCCGGTTGAGCGGGATTTCGTAGCCCATCTTGGTTTTCTTGTGATCGACCCAGGCGTCAGGCACATGCGGATGCACCTCGGCAGCCAGATAGATTTCGACGTGTTCGTGGACGAGATCAGGCAGCTGATCATCCGTCAGCTCACCTTCACCCGCGTTCAGCATGGGCAGCTCGATATCCTTGGGCAGCGGCACGAATTCGGTATCGCGCAGCTCGGTATCCGGCTCTGGTTTGCCCTTGGCGTCGGTGCAGGTGTCGGCGGTCTCATCCCGTTCCGACAACGCGCTGAGGATCGCCTTGCGGATCGGCGCTTCGAGCTTGATGCCCGCGGATTTGAACGCGGCGTTGAGCGTTTTGATGAAGTCAGCACGGTTCTTGACCAGCGTGTCGGGCATGCCATCCAGCACGGCAATGATTTGGGCTTGTCGCGCTTTGCCTGCCTCTTCCTCCGCCGCGATGGCGGCACTGTCCTTGCGCTTCTTGCTTTCGGACAGCTTAGCAAAGGCGGTCTCGCCAGCCAGCCGAGCAATGCGCTCCGCACTGGCTTGGAAGTTCAGCTTGAGCGGGCGTTCGACCGTGATCTTGAGATAGCCGAAGTCGCGGTTGTCAAAGATCTTGGAACAAATCCGCTCTTTCGTCTTGCCGTCGATGATCACGCTCGAGGTGTCGTCGTGTTTGAAGGAGGCATAGAGGCGAGTGATCTCACCGATATGGTCTGGCTTGCCGTCTTCGCCGTCGCCAAGTTCGTTGCGCTTGTTGCCCAGGCTCTTGCGCATCTTCATGAAATGCTTGGTGCCGTCGATCAGTTGCACCTTGCCACGCCGCTCGGGGCGTTTGCGGTTCGAGACAATCCAGATGTAGGTGAAAATCCCGGTGTTGTAGAACATCTGATCCGGCAGCGCGATGATCCCGTCGAGCCAGTCATTCTCGATGATCCAGCGGCGGATGTTGCTTTCACCTGAACCCGCGTCGCCCGTGAAAAGCGGTGAACCGTTGAAGACGATCGCGATCTTGGAGCCGTCGCCACCCAGTTCAGGGCTTGGGCGCATTTTGCTGATCATGGTTTGCAGGAACAGCAGAGCACCGTCGTTTATACGTGGAGTTCCTGCGCCAAAGCGACCCGAGAAGCCAAGCGCGTCAGCCTCTTTTTGCACAATGGATTGCTGGGTTTTCCATTCCACGCCAAAGGGTGGGTTGGCCATCATATAGTGAAATTGCTTGTCCGGGTGGCCGTCTTCAGATTTTCCGTCGCCCAGTGTGTCACCAAAGTGGATGTTGTCGATCGGTTCATCTTTGATGAGCAGGTCAGAACAACAGATCGCGTAAGACTCGGCGTTGTATTCCTGACCGTAGAGGATGAGGTTGGCCTGTGGGTTCTGCTCGCGGATATATTCCTCGGACACTGAGAGCATACCGCCGGTCCCGCAAGTCGGGTCATAGATCGTACGCGCGATGCCGGGCGTGTAGACGTCTTCGTCCTCGGTATACATGAGGTGGGCCATAAGGCGGATGACCTCACGCGGGGTGAAGTGGTCCCCGGCTTCCTCGTTTGCCTTCTCATTAAATTTCCTGATCAGCTCTTCGAAAACATAACCCATTTGCAAATTGCTCACCCGATCAGGGTGCAAGTCGATACTCGGATCCGTGAAATCTTTGACAACCATGAACAGCCGGTTGGCGTTATCGAGTTTTTCAATCTCGTTGTGAAACTCGAACTTTGAGAAAATATCTTTTGCCTTTGGAGAAAACCCATCAATGTAAGTGACTAGGTTTCGGGCGATGTTGTTTGGATCGCCTAGCAGCTTTCCGAAACCATACTGGCTGATGTTGTACAGAGGCTGCTTACGGTCATCTGTTGCGGTTTTTCCAAGGATCTTGTGAATCGCCTCCTCGCTGTGGCTCTGTGCTTTCAGTTTTTCGTACTGTTCGAGAACCTTTCCCTTGTTCGGCGCTAGCACGAGGTCCATGCGGCGTAGCACCGTCATAGGCAACATGACCCGACGATACTGTGCCGGCTTGTAGGGGCCACGGAGTTTGTTGGCAATTTTGTCTATAAGCCCAACCAGCTGATCGTGGTTCTGTTTCAAAAGTGATGCTCCTACCTGCTCGAGATTATCGCTGGAAAATTATTCGTAATTTCGGGGAGTTGCCACCCCAATTACAGAGTAGCGCAAAAACATTTCACTTTCTGGTTGTGGCTCTTCGTCGGTGACCACGCCTGTTTTGGAGCTCAACAACACTAAAAAAGACCTGAAAGCAAAAACCATGAACCCATCGGTCACGCACAGCCAAGCTTTGTCACAAGTTTCCCTTAAAACGCTGCAAGATCAATGCCTTAGAGACCGATTCCGTCACACCTTGTTCAGCACTGACCACATATTTTCTGCCGAAAAAGCCTCACCTTTATTAGCAGAAGTCAATCGAACCTAATCGGTTGGCCATGAAGCTTAGTGAGGTCACATGAGCAAAATTACACAGGAACAATTGGCGCAGCGGTGGCATCTTTCACCAAGGACGCTGGAGCAGTGGCGGTGGCTGGGAAAAGGTCCCAAGTTCCTCAAAATCGGTGCACGAGTCTTGTATCGCGAGGAAGATGTTGAGGCTTGGGAGGCGTCGCAAGTCTGCCAGAACACATCAGGGCCACTATCATCGGAGGGGTTGTAATGCCCCGTTTGCCATCCCCGAACCGGGTCAAAATGCATTATGTCTATAATGTCTGGGAGGCAGCTCAGGCGGTCGGGCGACATCGTCAGACGGTCATCCGTTGGATCAAAGACAAGGGTCTGGTTGCGGATCGCAGCAAAGTGCCGTGGCTGATCAAGGGAAAGGATTTGAAAGAATTCCTCGGCCATCGCCGCGCTAAATCTAAAACCAAATTGGCGCTGCATCATCTCTTTTGCCTTGGCTGCAAAAGCTCCCAAGAACCGGATGGAAAATTCGCAGAATATACGCAAGTAACGCCCACAACCGGCATGCTCAAAGCGCTCTGTCCGAGTTGCGGCAGCATCGTCAACAAAGTCGTGCGCAGGGCTGATGTGGAGGCCATTCGGGCAAAAATCGAGGTCACAGTTCAGCAGGCCAACCCAAGATTAGTGTCCCAGCCCGCTCCCCTCTTAAATGATACCTCAGCAATGGAGGCCAAGACCGATGACAAAGCACACTTCGGATAACCTTCGCATCAAGCGAAAGTACCTTGTCTGGCGCAAGGACTCTAAGGGTCTCTCGGATGCCTCTGTCGACAAATCTGCGGCAGCAGTTTCGCTCTATGAAGCCTTTCTGAACGGTAAGGATTTTCGAAGCTTTCATTCGGAGCGCGCACGCAGCTTCAAGCGACACCTCTCTTCTCTGCAAAACCAGCGCAACTGCAGCAAACTATCCCCCAGTTCGGCCAATGGCATATTGCGCGAAATCAGTGCCTTTATGAACTGGTTGGCAGATCAGCCTGGTTATAAATCCAAGATCACTCGGTCAGACATTGCTTATCTTTCGCCAGACCGCAAATCCGAAGCGGCACGGCGCTCGACATGCTGGAAACCGCATCCATCACCAGCCCAAGCTTGCAAAGTGCTCGCCAGCATGCCGACCGATACGGTTTTGCAGCGTAGAGACAGAGCATTTGTGGCGTTCTTGTTTCTCACAGGATCGCGCGAAGGGGCCGCGATCACCATACGGCTTGGTCATGTGGATCTGGTCTATGCTTGCGTCCATTTTGACGGGCGGTCAGTCAACACGAAGTTTGGCAAGACGTTCACAACAGCCTTCTTCCCGATGCCTGCGCCTTGTGAGCAAATCTTGCGGGATTGGATAACTGAACTACGTGAATTTCATCAATTCTCTGACAGTGATCCACTGTTCCCCAAAACCCGTGTTGGCGTCGGACCACAGCGCAAGTTTGCCGCCCTCGGCATCGACCGCGAACCATGGTCTTCCGCATCGTCTGCCGCGAAGATTTTCAAGCAGGCGTTTGTCGATGCGAGCCAGCCACCGTTCTCACCGCACCGTGTCCGCGATACTTTGGCGGAATTGGCAAAAGACCACTGTCGAACACCAGAGGACTATAAGGCTTGGTCGTAAAACATGGGTCATGAGGATGTCCTCACCACGTTCAGATCCTATGGCTCCGTAGCCCCTGGTCGGCAGGTCGATCTGATCGCACGGTTTCGCAAGCGCGGCCCTTTGCGGGGCAGCGATGATGACGATTTCGATGTCGTTGAATGATCCTAGTGGTCAGTCGAATAGCGAACCCGCACTCGATCAGGCCGTAAGCGATATCCACTCCAGGGGATATTCTCGATCAGGATTTTCCCATCCTCAGGATCAAGTCCAGCTGAGTCAAACTTGGCCCCCAGCAGAGTACGGGTTCGGCTGACACCTTGGCGAACGGCAGCCTCGTCCAGCAGGCCCGCACCGACCGCAAGTTTACCAGCACCAAGAGTTGGAAAGTCGAGCGGATCGAGGCCCTGACCGGCACCTCGAAGGAATGCGACTGCCAGCGTGTTCAAAAGATTGAATCCCGCACCTGTGACTTGGACTGCATCATTGATCCAAAGGACCTTTCGCTTCTTATCAATGACAATATCAAAGATCTGTTCAGGCTCATCTTGCGGTCTCGGTGCGATGGGCGTTGTTGTGAACAACTGTCTTCGCTGGGCCGCGCCGAAAAGATCAGGCAGGCTATCTATGGGAGCCGGTTCCAGACGCGTCGATGACATCTCGTCGCGCATTGCGGTCGCCACAGAGGACCCGTGCCGCTTTAACAGATCAACGATGCGTCCGAGCGCGGTATCCGGCGGCTCGCCCAGGCTTTCGACAGCGTTCAGAATTGCCGGAAACTGGGCAACCAGTTCAGCCTCGTTTATGGCCTCATAGGCAAACGCACTGCGGACATAAGACAGCACCACTTCCTTGTCTTGGACACGCTCCCTTGGGCTTGTCATCAGATCAAGTCGGTAGGCCTCTTCTGGATCATGTCCTGCAAGACCGGCCGCCAACATAGCAAAACGGCGATCAACACACTGCGAACAACGGCCACAATGGGCATATTGCTTTGTTTGATTATGAACATCAGCACAGCTGCGCGTGAATGCGATTTGATCAACCATACCAAGACGCGCTATTGTCTGCACAACGTCTGTTTTTGTACGCCAGAAGAACGGGTTATCGACGCGTAAGTCCTGACCAAAAATCAAGCTGAACAGAACCTCAAAGCGCTGCAGCGTTTGCGGATGCGTTGTCCGTGTCGCCCGCGTCCCGAGTACATTTCCAACGGGCGGTATATTTAGGCTGACCACCCCGTTTTCGTAAAATGACACCCGCTTTTGTCCGAAAGCAATTACAGTCGCCATGCCCAGCGCAGCAAATAAGAAAGATCGCGCACGATGGGTTCCTTCCGCATTGGTCCCCCGTTTCAGCTGCACCCGCATCGGAAAATGCATCAGCATTTGTGGCCCTAATTTCTGAGCCATGTGCTTTTGAAGATCGCGCTGGATCGGGGCGATTTTGGTCGACGAGAAGTGACTGATCAGTGCCACCTTCTGTTTGCGCTCGATAATCTCCTCGAGCGCCCCCGCATAGGAATCCAAGCCGCCAGAGAACATCAAAACACTGTCAGGTTGCCAAGCACTCTCCTTGCCAAAATCAAAGTATCGTTCAGGCGCAACCGATTTGGTTTTGGATTCAATAAAATCAAACGTAAAGCGGTCACCCGAAAGAAACATCAATGTCTCCTCCAAATTCGCTTTAAGCTTTGGCCCCGACCAAAGTGCCACGTTACGGACTGGCAGCGACACATGGAAGCTTCGATGCCATTTCGCGCCCATCTGCTGATCCATCAGTCCACCACGACTCACGCTGGAATCAATAGCATAAACGAAGGCTGCAATTTCGATCAGATCAAGGGCAACATCTGGTAGTCCCACAACAAGACTTTTGCGGATATGGCCGATGCGAAGCGAAACAGCCTTCAGTTTGCCATCAATCTCGAAGTGCAATTGCTCATCGCCCCGGCCATCCGGTAGCGGTGGCAGGCATGTGACGATGTGCTCAGTCGTTTGCACGACGCCGTCCAAGCTCTGATCTCATCTTCTTGAACGAGTAGCGCGTGAAGTCGTTGATTTTATCCTGGGTAAGGCTCTGTTCTTTCCAAATCGTTTTGCCGTACCAGCCGCCCGCAAAGGCTTCGACAATTTTTGAGGCTTCAAAGGTGTGTTGGCGTAGCGCAACCTCGAATGCGACGCGGTCGCCATCGTTCCCGAACCGTTTGTCCGCGCCAATATGGTCTGCCAATTCACGGCTCAAATAATAGTCGAGCGATCTGTATGACAGCCGAGCAAAGAAATCGCGCGCCAGCGTAGAAAACTCCTGCCCTCCCGAAAATGACGCCAGGGCTTTTCGGACCTCTTGCGGTGTTGGCTCGAAAAGCGTCGGCAGCTTATCCCTTAGTTGAACCGACAAACTTTCCAGAAGAGCCGCCCGCGCCAATTCTCCTGCGTCGGAGGAATGGCCTTGATCGAATGCCTGTTGGTTGATGGCCGCATTTAGCCCAGCCAATAGTCCTGTGACTGATGTCAAAGCCTCGGACCGAAGGCCCAGTTCGGCCATCTCCGCCTCAAAATCCGGCGAACGCGCTAAAAGCGGCAATCGGACAAGGAGTTGCGTTACAGACTGGAAGAAAGGATCATCTGAAGCCCGCCTAAGATCGACCTCGAAGCTCTTGCAGCCGCTTCCGCTATACTCTCGATGTCGGCATTCGAATCGAGCAGGCCAACGACATCACGCCACTTCTTTGACCGCTGTAACGTTCCGAGCCTAATATGACCCATCAAGTCCTCCCAAACTCAGGACAGCGTGAAACAGGAGGCTAAAAAATGCAAAAGAAATATGACCGCAATGCTTACGCTGCGCTTACCCGCAAACAAGCCTTAGTTTCCAAATTTGATATAAGTCATTGATTTTAATGGTGCCCCCACACGGACTCGAACCGCGGACCTACTGATTACAAATCAGTTGCTCTACCAGCTGAGCTATAGGGGCACTGGTGCACCGTATGCGGTGCATCGGATCGACCGAATGCGCGGCGTATAGCAGGGACAAATGCCGATGTGCAATGGTGTTTTCGCATTGCCGGCAGAAAAAATTCGCCGCTTGCGTAGCCCGCGATACGGATGTTGTGATACCTGCTTTCGCGCAGGCCAAATCGCCCTATGATGGCCGCAGACAATCCGGCAAAAGGACGCTTCATGCAAATCGCATTTCATATCGGCGCGAATTGCACAGATGAAGACAGGCTTCTGAAATCGGTTCTCAAAAATGCCGATACCCTTCTGCAAGAAGGAATCGCTGTTCCCGGGCCGGGGCGGTATCGCAAATTGCTGCGCGAGGCGATCGACGCTCTGGATGGCGGGCGCCCCACGGCTGACGCCCGCGATGTGCTGGTTGATGCGATTGTCGAAGACGACAAGATCACCCGCCTTGTGCTGAGCAACGACAACTTTCTGACAGTTCCGCGGCGGATTTTCGATCACGGTGTCTTTTATCATCAGGCCGAAAAGAAAGTGCACGGTTTGCACACTCTCTTCCCCAATGACGACATCACGCTCTTCATGGGGATGCGGCACCCCGCCAGTTTTCTGCAGGAAACCGCGACACGTGCCGGAGTGACGGGTCTCAGCGAATATCTCGGTCTGCTCCCGCCGCTTGAATTGCGCTGGTCGGACGTCATCCGCCGCATCAAGCGCGCCGCACCGCGGACGCCGCTTTATGTCTGGTGCAACGAAGACACGCCACTGATCTGGGAAGAGCTGATACGGCTCTTCTCCGGTGTTCCGGCGGATATGCCGGTTGCGGGCCAATTTGATGTGCTTTCGGGCGTCGTCAGTGCCGAAGGTCTGGCGTTGCTTACATCAGGGATCGCGGCGCTGGACCATGACGATGTCGACGCGCGGCAGGACCTGATCGCCGAAGCACTGGAAACACACGCCCTGCCCGAGCAGCTGGAAGAGAGCATCGACCTGCCCGAACTGAACGAGGATGTAGTACGGGCGATGACCGAATCCTATGAGGCCGATCTTGATCTGATTGGCCGGATGGAAGGGGTGGAACTGATCCTCCCCTTCGACTGATCCTTACATGCCAAGTGCTGCTTTATACATATCCAGCACGGCTTCTTCTTCAGCCAGATCATTGGCATCGCGCTTGCGGATGGCCACGATCTTGCGCAGGACTTTAGTGTCATAGCCACGCCCTTTGGCTTCGGCCATCACCTCTTTTTGCGCGTCTGCGATGTCTTTCTTCTCCGCCTCAAGACGTTCATAGCGCTCAACAAACTGCCGGATTTCCTGGCCTGCGACGGTGCTTGCGGTATCGGTCACTGAATCGTTCATCAAAGCTCTCCTGAAAAGTTGCCTTTCACTAGCCCCTGCCCCCGAAACCCGCAACCCTTGCGCCGACACCTGTGGCACGCTAGGTCCGGCAAAAAGAGGTATTGATCATGGAAATCGTTGTTTGGATTGGTGCGGGTCTTTCGGTCGTTGGGCTATGCGGGATCGTCTATAGCATTGTGGCCGTCACAAAGGCCAAACGCGCGAACCTGCCCGATGAGGAATTACGCGCGCGCATCGCAAAGGTCTTGCCGGTCAACCTCGGGGCGCTACTGATTTCCGTCATTGGTCTGATGGCTGTCGTGATCGGGGTGATGCTGGGCTAAAGGTCTGCCCCTTCGTGCATGACAATCGTGGCCATTGCCGCCAGCGCCGGAACCGCTGCCCCGTATTTGCGCGCCATCGCGGGGTTTGAAGCATTGCCAGCCGCGGCACGTGCCGCAACCCCCGCCAGAATTGCCGCCAGCCGGAAGAAGGCGAACACCAGATAGAAAGGCCAGTTGTCGATAGCACCCAAGCCGCGCCGTGCCGCATAGGCGGCCACATATTGCGCCTCATCCGGCAGGCCGCAAGCTGCGCGGTCGATCCCGGCCAACCCGCGCATGTCGCCCGCGTTGGGCAGCCGCCACTGCATGCATTGATAGGCCAGATCAGCCATCGGATGGCCCAGCGTTGACAGTTCCCAATCCAGCACGCCGATGATTTGCGGCATATCAGGCGCAAACATGATATTGTCGAGCCGGTAGTCCCCATGCACCAGCGCCACCTGCCCGTCATCGAGCGGCATATGGGCGCCAAGCCATGCCATGATGTCTGTCATTGCCTCTGATGGGGTGTCGGTTGAGGCCAGATATTGCTGGCTCCAGCGATCCAGCTGGCGGGCGAAGTAATTGCCCGGCTTGCCGAAATCAGCAAGACCAACCGCCGCGGGATCGATATCATGCAAAGCCGCCAAGGCCGCATTCATCGCGTCGTAGATCGCTGCCCGCTCCCGCGGGTCACTGTCAGGCAAGGCCGGATCCCAAAAGATCCGCCCCGGCAGATAACGCATGACGAAAAACGTGCGTCTGCTGGGGGACTCCGCAGCCTCTGCCAAATGCAGCACGGCGGGGACCGGCACATCCGTCTCGGCCAAGGCCTGCATCACACGAAATTCACGGTCCACGGCATGGGCCGAGGGCAACAGCCGACCAGGCGGTTTGCTGCGCAAGACATAGGTGCCGCTGTCGGCGGTGAGCTGATAGGTCGGGTTTGACTGGCCTGTGCCGAATTTCGTCACCGCCGTCAGCCCCGCAAATTCGGGGATCGCATTGCTCAGATATACATCCAGATCAGGCAGGCTGATCCCAAGGTTTTTTGCGGCTTCTTTCATGACCGCATTAGGGCTGGCCGCTTGCGAAACTGCAAGCCTTTGATTGACACCCCGCCCCCACGGTGCACGATAGCGTAACACAAATACGGGGCGCGAAAATGGACCTTGGACATACCGAGCGGCTTTTGCCGGTACTTGCGGCGGTGAAAGCGATGATCACCGATGAAATCGCCCCTTTGGACGAAGAGTTCTTGTCCGAGGTCAGTATCGGCGACCGTTGGGCATTTACCCCACGCCAGACCGAAATACTCGAAGGCCTCAAGGCCAAGGCACAGGAACGCGGGCTTTGGAATTTCTGGGACACTCTCCGCGATGGACCGCAGCTGAATACAGTTGAATATGCCTATCTGGCAGAGGAAATGGGCAAGAGCCATCTGGCCGCCGAGGTCTTTAACTGCAACGCGCCTGATACCGGCAATATGGAAGTCTTTGCCCGCTACGGCACCGAGGCGATGAAGGAACAATGGCTCAAGCCGCTGATGGCCGGCACGATCCGCTCGGCATATCTGATGACCGAGCCGGATATCGCCAGCTCGGACGCTACGAATATCGCCATGCGCTGCGAACGCGACGGGGACAGCTATGTCCTGAATGGCCAGAAATGGTGGGCGACCGGTGCAGGTGATCCGCGCTGTGCTGTGCATATCGTCATGGTGCGCACCGCCCATGAAGGACCCAAACATCAGCAACACTCCATGATCGTCGTCCCCGCCGATACCCCCGGCATCAAAAAACTTCGCGCGATGGAGGTTTACGGCCACGACGATGCCCCCCACGGCCATATGCATTTCCGCTATGACGACGTGCGTGTGCCTGCGGAGAACATGTTGCTTGATGAAGGGCGCGGGTTCGAAATTGCGCAAGGGCGGCTCGGGCCGGGGCGTATTCACCACTGCATGCGCGCGATCGGACAGGCCGAGAAGGCGCTGCAATTGATGTGTGAACGGTCTTTGGCACGCGAGGCCTTCGGCAAACCGCTGGCACAGCTGGGCGAGAATTTCGATATCATCGCCAAGGCGCGCATGGATATCGAACAGGCGCGGCTGTTGTGCCTCAAGGCGGCGTGGATGATGGACCAAGGTGACAAACGCGCTGCTGCCCCCTGGATCAGCCAGATCAAGGTAGTGGCCCCGCAAATCGCACTCGATATCACGGATAAGGCGGTGCAGATGTATGGGGCAGCAGGCGTGTCACAGGATACCCCGCTGGCTCGGCAATGGACCCATCTGCGCACCTTGCGGCTTGCGGATGGGCCGGATGCGGTGCATCGCAGGCAGGTCGCGCGGGCCGAACTGGCCCGTTATTCGGTGGGGCAGAAAAGCTCGTAAACCCGTTCAAGCAGAGGGCGAATGCGCGGGTCGGAAAGGCTATACCGCATGCTCCGGCCGTTGCGCTGGCAGGACACAAGCCCTTCGTTGCGCAGGCGCAAAAGTTGCCCGGAGACATACGACTGGCTCGCGCCCAGTGCCGTTTCCAGTTCGCTTACACTCAGATCACGCGGAACCAGCGCACAGAGAATGCGCAATCGGCCAGGATTGGAAAGCGACTTGAAAAGGTCAGCCGCTTCCGCTGCTGCCTCGTCCATTGGGTCTGCGAGTTCTTGAACCGGATTTGTCATGCGAAATAAAATACCTCATCGTTAAATACATTTCAATATTGAAATGTGTTTCGAACTCCCTATTTTGTAATCCAAAGGAGATTCGATATGACCCCACATGTAAAAGCATTCTTCGACGACGCAACCAACACTGTGTCATATGTCGTCCGCGAACCGGAAGGTCGCACCTGTGCGATCATTGATAGTGTGTTGGATTACGATCCCGCCTCGGGGCGCACCAACATGAAATCCGCTGATGAGATCATCGCTTGGGTAAAGGCCGAGGACCTGCAGGTTGCGTGGATTCTGGAAAGCCATGTCCATGCCGATCACCTCTCTGCGGCGCCTTATCTGCAAGAGCACTTGGGCGGCAAGATCGGGATTGGTGCGAATATCACCATAGTGCAGGATACATTCGGCAAGGTCTTCAACGAAGGCACAGAATTCCAGCGGGATGGATCACAGTTCGATGCGCTGTTTGAGGATGGTGACAGCTTCCACATCGGACAAATGCGTGCTGACGTGCTGCATACACCCGGCCACACACCTGCTTGCCTGACCTATGTCATTGGCGACGCGGCTTTTGTGGGTGATACACTCTTTATGCCGGACTTCGGCACGGCCCGTTGCGACTTCCCCGGTGGCTCTGCCGAGGATCTCTACACCTCGATCCAGAAAATCCTGTCTCTGCCTGATGAGAACCGCATCTTTGTGGGCCACGACTATAAGGCGCCGGGGCGTGATGAATTCGCGTGGGAAACCACCGTGGGTGAGCAAAAGGCGCTGAACGTCCACATCGGTGCAGGCCGCCCCATGGAAAAATTCGTATCCATGCGGCAGGAACGGGATGCAAAACTTGGCATGCCACGGCTGATCTTGCCGTCATTGCAAACAAATATGCGCGCGGGGAACCTTCCCGAGCCGGAAGACAACGGGCAACGCTACTTCAAAGTGCCCATCAACACACTGTAAAACCTACGGAATGGAATAGGACTGAACATGCCAATAGATTGGATCATGGGGCTCGTCGGTGGCGTGCTCATTGGAACGGCCGCTGCGATTTTCCTGCTCGTGAACGGGCGGATCATGGGCGCATCGGGTATCATCGGCGGCCTCGTCGATGGCAGCGGGCGTAGTGACTGGCAAGAGCGGGCGGCGCTGATTGCGGGGCTGTTTATCGTTCCCGGCCTCGCGGCACTTGCGATGGGCGGGTCGGAGACAAACCTGACCAGCAACTGGGCCATCATCATCGCGGCCGGCCTTCTGGTGGGTGTCGGCACGCGTTTTGCCAATGGCTGCACCTCGGGCCACGGCGTCTGCGGGATTTCGCGGCTGTCTCTGCGCGGCATCGTCGCCACCGCCTTCTACATCGGTGCCGGCGGTCTGACCGTCGTTCTCTTCAAACATATTCTGGGAGTGATCTGATGCGCACCTTCGTTTCTTTCCTTGTCGGATCGCTCTTCGGCCTTGGCCTGTTGATTTCCGGCATGACAAACACGTCCAAAGTACAAGGGTGGCTTGATATCTTTGGCGATTGGGATCCGACGCTTGCCTTTGTAATGGGCGGTGCGATCATTCCGATGGCCATCGCATGGCGCTTCACAATCGGGCGCAAACCGGTGCTGGCCGAAGCCTTCCCGCCCGCACCCGAGCAAAAGCTGGGGCGTAACCTTGTGCTGGGCTCAACACTCTTCGGCATGGGCTGGGGTCTGGCCGGGCTGTGCCCCGGGCCGGCCATCGCCTCGCTGAGTTTCGCAGGTCCTGGCGGGTGGCTCTTTGTCGGTGCAATGATCGCTGGCATGTTGGCGGCACCTTCCTTGCGGGCGCGTATGGACCAAAGGGCTGTTGCGGTTTAAAGAACGCTTATGGATATTCGTCACATCAGCCCGACCTACGCCGTCACCCCACAAATCGCAGTTGAGGATATCCCTGCGATTGCCGAGGCCGGTTTTCAAACAATCATCTGCAACCGACCGGATGCAGAAATCCCGCCGTCCCACCAGGCCAGTGTGATCGGGGCGGCGGCCAAGGCCGCAGGGCTGGAATTTGTGATCAATGAAGTGACGCATCAAACGCTGAACATGGATATGGTCACAAAGCAGAAGGCAGCAATGGACGCGTCAAGCGGTCCTACCCTTGCCTACTGCGCCTCTGGCACACGGTCGACGATTGTCTGGGCGCTGGGACAAGCCAGCGAGATGTCAGCCGATGACATTCTCTCAGCCGCTTCGGCCGCGGGCTATGATCTTGGCGGGATGCGCCCACAGTTGACTGCGCTTGCAGGCAATTAGGACGGATCAATCGTTTCCGATATGTCCGGTAAACCGGGCATATCATCGCCTGTAAAATCCAGCGCGTCCGTCGCATTCGAAAGATCAAGCATTTCTGATGATGCCTCCGGCAAATCTGCCGGAGGCATCATTGCGTCTACATCCATCATGTCGGACATGCCAAGTTGTGTTGTGATTGCTTGATGTGGCAATTCGGCAAGCTGTGGTGCAGGGGCCGTTTCAAGCCGTACAGCGCGATAGCCCCCGATCTGACCCAGTTTCGCCTGTGCCAATTCGTGCCCATCACGCGACAAGAGCCGCACAGAATTCACCGTACATCCGGGCAGTGGCAGGACGGTACCCACTTTCAAGGATTGCGCTGTCGCCAGTGAAATCGGCGCGCGATACAAAAGCGCCTCGAGACAGGCGGGGGCCTCATAGATGTTGTCCTGAAAAACCTGATGCCAATCAACGGGCGCAGGCGGTGCAGGCTCCGGCACGGTGGCCGCTTCTGCCAACGGCAGCGCGATCACCAGTTGCGCACGACGGTCGGCAACCCCGAGATCAACGCCCATCCGGACAATCCGGTAGGTACGGTCCGTCAAAACGAGCCCGGCGGCACGCGCGCTTTCCACCTTTGCGCCAATGCCAATGCCATCCATCCAGCCTTCAAGCGGGGTCCCGAGAACGGCCTGCGGAAAAGCCGCGATAAAACTGCGCAGCACCGGATCGCAGAGCACCTTATCCGTATGTGTCGGTGCACGCGTTTCAGCAGGCTGCGCCAGCACCGCACCCATGGTTTCCATTTCCAGCACGGCCGCACGCATTTCCATATCAAGTGCGATCAGGCCTGATAGCGCGCCGTCGCGTTCCAGCCCCACCAGCATGAGATCGGAACCCAGGGTCGCCAGCATGTCATCCAGCGCGATCACCTCTTCGCCCACGCTCTCGACCGTGAGCACGAGACCCACACTGTCATTGGCAGCTTTGGTCAATGCCAGCCGCACAGCACGTGACGAGGTCAGCGGGTTTTCGGTTTCCCCCTGCCCTTGCGGACGGGTCATCCGCCGCAGCAATGTCACATGTGTGCCTGTCGTCATTTGCCTGCCACAGATATTGAAACTCTGTCATAGGCAAAATTGGTTACGTTTCTTCTAACGTCACCACTGTTTTCACCTTGGGCAAGCGGACCCGAAACGCGGCTCCGCGGCTTTGGGGCAGATAATGCACCGCGCCACCAAGGCGCTGCATAATCTCGCGACAGATCGCAAGCCCAAGCCCGGCGCCGCCCGCCTTGGACCCATCCGCCACGCGCGAGAACTTCTCAAAGATCAGGTCCTGCTTCTCTGGCGCAATCCCGCTGCCGTTGTCGATGAAGTCAACGGAGTAACCCGCGCTATCCTCACTCACCTTGATCGTCAGATGCGGGGTCTTTGCATCACAGTATTTCTGCGCATTCGCGATCAGATTGATAAAGACCTGCCCGAGACGGTCGATATCTGTCGTCAGGGTCACATCCTCTGATGCAGGGTCGCGACTGATTTTCAAAGCACCTTCATGCAGACCCGCCGCCCGCACCGCACGATCCAGCAGATCTGACAAATGCCCGGTCTGGTCGCGCAATTCGACCTGCCCATTCTCGAGTACGGAAAGATCGAGCAAGTCATCCAGCAGCCGTGTCAGACGCACCGCCTCATCATAGATAATGCCGGCATATTTCTCATGTTCAGCGTCACTTGTGACCCCTTCACGCAGGATATCCGAAAAAGACCGGATCGAGGTCATAGGCGTGCGCAGTTCATGGCTGATCTGGCTGAGAAACGAGTCCTTCTGGATCGACAGCGCCGTCAGCTTGTCGTTCGCGGCGCGCAGTGCCCGCGCGGTGCGTTCCTGCTCTTTGGATTTCGCCTCAAGACGGTTGGAGTATTCCAGAATTTGCGCGGCCTCATCAGCCACTGCGATCAGATCTTCCACAGATACGCTGCTACCGCCAATCAATTGGCCGATCATTGCGTGGGCGGTCGCCGCCCCCACGGAGCCCGCAAGACTCCGCTCGAGCCGTTCGATGAAATCCGAGGTCACCTCGGGCAAATATCCGACCTTCCCTTGGCGCAGCGCCTCGGCCTCAAAAATGGCCTGCGCTTCTGCGCCGCCAAGAATGCGCTGTGACATGATCAAAAGATCCTCGGCGCCAGTTGCGGCACCTGTCCACGCCGGAGCAGCGGTCGAGTGATCAAACACATTGACGAATTGCGCGCCCTGCAACCGCTCGAGCGGGGCGGGAAAAGTGACCAGTGAAAACAGGATAAAGGCGCCCGTGTTCAACAGCATGGACCACAAGATTCCGTGGACCAGCGGATCCAGACCGTTCGCGCCGAAGAGCGCTTGGGGTCTGAGCCATGACAACCCGAATGGGCCCTGCTCCATCACGGTCTGGCTGATGACCGCATCAACACCGAAGCTTGGCAGGAACAGGGTCCACATCCAGACCACCAGACCGGTGATCAGCCCTGCCGCAGCCCCGACGCCCGTCGCACCGCGCCAGAAAATCCCGCCGATCATCGCGGGCAGGATCTGCACCGCACCCGTAAAGGAAATCAGACCAATCGCCGCTAGCGCCGTCCCGCCCCCGGAAATCCGGTAATAAACAAACCCCAGCAGCAGAATGGCCGCAACCGAAAGCCGCCGTGACAGCAAGATCACGTGGCGCACATCACCCGACATCACCGCCTGCTGGCTACCCTGCAAATAGAGCCAGAAGGGCACAACCATGTGGTTCGAGACCATTGTCGCCAAAGCAATCGTCGCCACGATGACCATGGATGTGGCAGAAGAAAACCCCCCAAGGAATGACAGTACCGCCAAACCCCCGCGCCCTTCGCTGAGCGGCACAGTCAGAACAAAAAGGTCGGGGTTACTTCCGGCAGGCATCAGATCAAGGCCGATGACGGCGATGGGCACCACAAAGAGGCTCATCATGAAGAGATAAAGCGGAAAAGCCCAGCTAGCGATATGCAGGTGGCGTTCGTCGGCATTCTCGATCACCAACACCTGAAACATGCGCGGCAGGCACAGGAACGCAGCCCCTGAGAGGAAAATGAGGCTGATCCAGCGCCCGCTTTCCTGATTCCAGAGCACAATGTCGGACTGGTCGATCCGCGTCAGCATCTCGCCCGGTCCGCCCGCAATGCCCCAAACAACGAAAATGCCAACGGCGACCAGCGCGAAAAGCTTGACTACTGCCTCAACCGCGATGGCGATGACAACGCCGTGGTGGCGTTCGTTGGCATCAAGGTTACGGGTGCCGAAGATCACGGTAAAGACCGCCAGTCCGATCGCGACCCAGAAGGCAGCAAAGTTGAAATCGTTTTGCGCCCAATCAACGCCCTCGGTCTGCGCGAAGACTGCGAAAGACAGTGTCACCGACTGCAGTTGCAGCGCGATATAAGGCATGGCGGCGATCACCGAAATGACCGTGACAATCACACCCAACTGCGTTGATTTGCCAAACCGCGACGACACCATATCCGCAATGGACGTGATCCGCTGCGCCCGTCCGATCCGCACCAGACGGCGCAAGACCCACCACCAGCCCACCATCACCAAAGTAGGACCAAGGTAGATGGTCACAAACTCAAGCCCTGAACGCGCGGCGTAGCCAACCGCACCGTAGAACGTCCAGCCTGTACAATAGATGCTGAGCGAAAGCGTATAGATCCATGGCGAGGTCAGCCAGTTGGAATGGCCGTTCGCCGCGCGGCGTTCCGCCACAAAAGCAATTGCAAAGAGCAACAGCACATAGCCCAAAGCAATGGCAATCAGGGCGTTGAAGGACATCATTCCTGTGATCTATCCTGATCGGCCTGCTGCGGATGAGCCCGGATCAGAGCGGACAGCACAGCCGTCAACACAATCAATCCGATCCACACTCCGAAAATATAAACCAAGGCAGAGGCGTTTGTTGTGGCACCTTGGGCATCGTCCTGCCAGGCAAGCGGCATTATCAGCAAGACGGCCCCCAGCACCGGAACAAGCTTGGCCGCGTCACGTACGCGCCGCTGGCGGTAGCTGGCTTTCTGCAAGAAAACTGGCGTTTGGGGGCGTTGGCTCATGCCTCCATCAGGTTGCGCACGTGGTTGCGCACCTCTTCATTTGAAAACGGCTTCGTCATGAACAGCGATGCGCCAAGGCGCATGGCCAGTTCGCGATCCTTATCCTGACCGCGCGCGGTCAGCATCATCACCGGCGTTGATTTCGTCACCTCGTGACCGCGCAGGTCGCGCAAAATGTCAAAACCGCTGCGCCCGGGCAACATGACATCAAGAATGATCATATCGGGTGGCATGGCCAGCACCTTGCTCATCGCCGACGTGCCGTCTTCATGCGTATGCACTGTCCAGCCGTCACGCGACAATATAAAGCTGATCGCTTCTATAATATTCGGCTCATCCTCGATCAGCAGGACACGTTTGCCCATCCCATCGCCTCCCTTTGCGATATCCTCTTTTTGCAAAGAGTTCCCCTAGGTTGAAACTATCACGGCAAACACGGCAACTGTCAAAGTTCTGTTTTATCACCGACGCCCCCAATCGCTGGTTCACGGCGGCTGTTACATGCCGTCCGCGGACAAATCCGGCACGACAAACCGACGCCATGCGGCGCTGTCGCCGATTCAGGCGGGTCCGGCAAAACAAGCATCATGCTTTGCAGCGCAGATGGGGCATCGAACAGAACCGGCCCGACTGGTTCTGCCAAGGCAAAACACAAAAACCGCGTGGCGTTCGGAGCAGGCATCTGCACATCCATCCGGATCGGTTGGTGCGGACGGCTCAAGGCACTGTAAAGCGGCCAGAGCGGACAGGCCCCGCCAGCACGTGGCATCGTGAAACCGGGTACGGATTTAATGAAAATCAGCGCCCCTGATGCATCGCACACCACCAGCCCCATCGGCGGATGCCCGTGATTAGGCGGAAGCTGGGCCAAACGCCGCATCACCTGTGGCAAGCGCGCGTCAAGGCTCTGGGCAATCGCGGCGGGATCATAGTTCAGGGTGCGTGCCGTCTTTTCAAAGGCCGCCAGTGGCAAGGCCGCCACATCACCGGCATAGACCTGCAACACGCGGAACAGGACCTTCTCCGCAGGCCCCTGCAAACCTGCTTCTTTGGCGACGACTGCCGGATCAGCGCCATCCTCGATGGACGCCACATGAAAACCCGACTTCGCAAGATACCCCTCGACCACCTCAAAGGGCGAACCGGAATGTTCCATTACCGCCTCGGGTGCCTCGAGGTAGGTAATCAGGGCTTCACTGCTGTTGGCCAGCCGCAAGCTGTCACTATGGATATTCTCGTGAAACCTGCGTTGCCAGTCTTGGTCGATATCCTCGGGGCCGACAAGAATGGACGCTGTTGAACGGATCGCGGACACGGCCGAGATCACTTCATGCAGTGAGCCTGCAAGTTGCGGATCATAGGCGATACGATCCGTGAGTATCCGGCTCTTTTCCTCAAGTGCGGCAATCCTGCGCGCCTGCATGGCGATGAGTGCACCCCATCCGGGGTATCGCGCAGCAAGCTCCTCGGTGCGTTCAACCTCCACTTGATCACCCAAGCTGGCGGCAGCGCTGCGCATCTCATCCAGCATACCCCGCTCGGCACCGTCGGCCAGAAGTGCTGTGTCCACCTCGAGCACGCGCGCAAGGTCAGCAAGGAGTTTTCCACCAATTCTGCGCCGATTGTGTTCGATCAGGTTCAAATAAGATGGGGAAATACCGACTGTTTCGGCTACAGCAGCCTGTCGCAGGCCGCGATCCAGCCGCTTTTCTCGTATACGGGACCCGACGAGGCTGCCACTGGACACTCAGAATTCTCCCATAGGTTTCAGTTGGTTTCTGCGCGCGCAAGAAAAATCGTTTACAAAAAGATAGGAATATTTGTTCATGAATTTACAAATAAGTCCAGCCCCAAGAATGCCTTATTGTCGAAACGGGGCATCGTCTCTGACACTGTATTAGTACTGTAAAGTGCTCGACGGCTGGAAGAAGAGGATCGACCAGCTTCAACCTTTAAGGGAGGATAATAATGTCCAACAATAGTTTCTCGCGTCGTGGCGTGCTGAAAACTGGTATGGTTGCCAGTGCTGGTCTCGCTTTGCCGCAGTATCTGCGTGCGCAAGAGTCCGGTTTCACCAATGCGCCCGGCGCCAGCGAGGTCATTCTTGGCTTCAACGTGCCACAGACTGGCCCATATGCAGACGAGGGTGCAGACGAACTGCGCGCCTATGAGCTTGCGGTCGAGCACCTGAACGGTGAAGGCGACGGTGGCATGTTGGGCACGTTCTCGTCCCAAGCGCTCGAAGGTGCTGGTATTCTTGGCCGTCGCGTCGGCTATGTGACAGGTGACACGCAGACCAAGTCTGACGCCGCCCGCGCATCCGCCCGTTCGATGATTGAAAAAGACGGCGCGATCATGATCACCGGTGGTTCGTCCTCTGGTGTGGCCGTGGCTGTGCAGGCGCTCTGCCAAGAGGCCGGCATCATCTTCATGGCTGGTCTGACGCACTCCAACGACACAACAGGTAAGGACAAGCGGGCCAACGGCTTCCGCCACTTCTTCAACTCCTACATGTCCGGTGCGGCACTCGCGCCTGTGTTGCAGGCAGCCTACGGCAGCGACCGGAAAGCCTATCACCTGACAGCCGACTACAACTGGGGTTACACCACAGAAGAAGCCGTGCGCACATCGACAGAAGCGATGGGTTGGGAAACTGTAAACACGGTCCTGACACCGCTGACACAGACCGACTTCTCGTCCTACATCGCACCTGTTCTGAACTCCGGTGCCGACGTTCTGGTTCTGAACCACTACGGCGGGAACATGGTGAACTCGCTGACGAACGCTGTTCAGTTCGGTCTGCGTGAAGCACAAGCAAACGGCAAGAACTTTGAAATTGTTGTTCCGCTCTACTCACGTCTGATGGCACGTGGTGCGGGTTCTGCGGTTGCAGGTATCTTCGGTTCGACAAACTGGCACTGGTCGCTGCAGGATGCAGGTTCGCAAGCCTTCGTGCGTTCGTTCGGCACAAAGTACGGCTTCCCGCCATCCCAGGCTGCGCACACATGCTACGTGCAAACCCTGCTCTACGCAGACGCCGTAACACGCGCCGGTTCGTTCAACCCATGTGCGGTTGTTGAAGCCCTCGAGGACTTCGAGTTCGACGGCTTGGGCAACGGCCCGACACTCTACCGTGGCGAAGACCACCAGTGCTTCAAGGACGTGCTGGTTGTGAAGGGTAAAGAAAACCCGGAAAACGAATTCGACCTTCTCGAGATCGTTGAAATTACACCAGTCGCTCAGGTAACATACCCTGCAGATCACCCGCAGTTCGCTGGTGGCGCATTGGGTACATGTAACCCAGGCGCATAAGTCAAAGACATCATCAGGTCACCCTTCGGGGTGACCTGAACCCATCCGGGTCAATTCACGCCGCATATTGGCAGTGGACTGGCAAAGAGCACCCGCAGCTCACCCCCAATAACTGATCAGAGGTCACAAGATGGACCAGTTCATTCTTCAAATTCTCAACGGGTTGGACAAAGGCTCGGCTTATGCGCTGATCGCGCTCGGCCTGACGCTTATCTTCGGCACGCTTGGTGTCGTCAACTTTGCCCATGGCGCGTTGTTTATGCTCGGCGCGTTTGTCGCTGTCACGATGAGCAATCTGCTGACGCTGAGCCATAAGGTGGTTGACGAGACGCGGACAGACTTTCTGGGCAACCCGTTGCAAGTAGATGTGCCCTATCTTTACGACTTTTTCGGCCAAGCCGCCGGTGACACGATCATTGACTGGGCCGTGCCGATCTCGATCCTCGTGGCCATCCCGATCATGGTCGGCATCGGTTTCGCTATGGAGCGGGGTCTGATCAAGTACTTCTACAAGCGTCCGCATGCGGACCAGATCCTTGTGACCTTTGGCCTTGCCATCGTGATCCAGGAGATCGTCAAATATTTCTACGGCGCAAACCCGATCCCGACCCCGGCACCTGAAGCATTTGTCGGCAGTTTCGATTTCGGCGTGGTACTTGGATTTGATCCGAACGCGATCATCTACCCCTACTGGCGTCTGGTCTATTTCTTCTTCTCGGTTGTTGTGATCGGTGCGGTCTTTGCCTTCCTGCAGTTCACCACATTCGGCATGGTCGTACGGGCCGGCATGGCAGACCGCGAAACCGTGGGTATCCTCGGGATCGACATCGACAAGCGCTTTACGATCATGTTCGGCATCGCGGCGGCAGTCGCGGGTCTTGCGGGTGTGATGTACGCGCCAATCAATTCACCCAACTACCACATGGGCATGGACTTTCTTGTGCTGAGCTTTGTGGTGGTCGTTGTGGGCGGCATGGGCTCTTTGCCCGGTGCGGTTGCAGCCGGGTTCATGCTGGGTATTCTGGAAAGCTTTGCCTCTATGTCAGCGGTCATCGACCTGCTGCCAGGCATCAACCAGATCATCATCTACCTGGTCGCAATTATCATTTTGTTGACACGTCCGCGTGGCCTGATGGGTCGCAAAGGCGTGATGGAGGAATAAGCAATGCTTGGTCTCGAAAAGAAGGACTTCCGGCTGCTCCTGATCGTCATCGGTCTGACGCTGTTCGCCCCGTTCCTGCTCAATCCATTCCCCGAGGGCTCAGATTTGGCACAATTCAACGCAGGCTATCCTGACCTGATGCAGCGTTTCGTGATCTTTGGTATCTTCGCCATCGGTTTCAACATCCTGTTTGGTCTGACCGGCTATCTGTCCTTTGGCCACGCCGCCTTCTTGGGCGCGGGATCATACGGGGCGGTCTGGATGTTCAAACTGCTCAGCATGAACGTGCTTCCCGCGATTGCGATCAGTGTTGTCATTGCGGGCCTCTTCTCGCTGCTGATCGGTTATGTCTCGTTGCGGCGTTCAGGCATCTATTTCTCGATCCTGACACTGGCCTTTGCGCAAATGTCCTTTGCTCTGGCCTATTCAGTGCTGACACCGATCACAGGCGGCGAGACAGGGCTACAACTGGCCTTGAGCGATCCACGGATCTTTGGTGCCGCGCAAACAGCGACAGGCAACATTCCTGTCCCTGCTCTCTTCGGGCTTGAGATGCGCTCGAGCTTTGAATGGAACGTGGGTGCTTGGCTGTTCACGTTCAATGCGGGCTACTATCTGGCTGCATTCTTCATGATCATCGCCTTCTATATCTCGATCCGGATTTTCCGGTCACCCTTTGGTATGATGCTGCGTGCGATCAAATCCAACCAGACCCGGATGAGCTATACAGGTCTGAACGCACGTCCCTATACGCTTGCGGCCTTTGTGATCTCCGGCATGTATGCGGGTCTGGCCGGTGGCTTGATGGCATCAATGGACCCTCTGGCAGGGGCCGAGCGGATGCAGTGGACAGCCTCGGGGGAGGTCGTTCTGATGACGATCCTTGGCGGTGCAGGCACATTGATAGGTCCGGTGCTTGGCGCAGGTATGATCAAGTACTTTGAAAACATCTTCTCCAAGATCAACGAAACGATCCTGCACGGGTGGTTTGCTTTCCTGCCGGATGGTCTTGAGGATGTGGTTGTTGCGATGATCTATCCGTTCATCGGCAAAGGCTGGCACCTGACCCTTGGTATCATGTTCATGCTGGTCGTGATCTTCCTGCCCGGTGGCCTTGTGCAAGGTGGCCAGAAAATCGGGGCCCTCTTCAGCCGCAAGAAGGCCCAAGAGACCAAGCCAAACGCCACTGAACCGGCCGAATAAGGAGACAGACGATGGGTTTGTTAGAAGTAAAAGGCATCAACAAGCGGTTTGGTGGTTTGCAGGCGCTGGGTGACGTGAACCTGAGCATCAAGGAAAACACCACCCACGCAATCATCGGCCCCAACGGCGCAGGCAAATCGACCCTGCTGAACGTGCTGGTGGGCAAGCTGATCCCCGATAGCGGATCGGTGATGTTTGACGGTCAATCCGTGCTGGGGCGCGCCCCGCACGAGATTAACCAGATGGGCATCAGCCGCGTGTTCCAGACACCGGAGATCTTCAGCGATCTGAGCGTGTTTGAAAACGTCATGATCCCCTGCTTTGCCAAACGCGATGGCGCGTTCCGGATGCATGCGATCGAAAGCATCTTCGCGGAAAAGGGTATCCAGCAGCAGGCAGAGGCGATCCTCGACGACGTCAATATGCTTGAGAAACGCGATATGCTGGCATCGAGCCTGTCACGCGGCGACAAGCGGCGCCTCGAAATGGCAATGTGTCTGGTGCAGGATCCGAAACTCTTGCTCTTAGACGAACCCACTGCGGGCATGGCGCGGGCGGACACGCAGAACACGATCGCGCTGCTCAAGGAAATCCGCGAAAAGCGCGGGATCACCATGGCCATCATCGAGCATGACATGAATGTGGTGTTCTCACTGGCCGAGCGGATCACCGTGCTCGCGCAGGGCACCCCGCTTGTGGAAGACATCCCTGACAACATCAAAGGGCACCCCAAGGTGCGCGAAGCATATCTGGGCGAGGCGCAAGTCTAATACCAGCGGGTCCCAGCGATGGGATCCGGCGAGCCCAACACCGGAGTTACAAACATGAACGCACCTTTCAACAAGAACGCCAATAACGCCGCCACCCACCCTGCTTTCCTGAGCCTGTGGGAGGTCGAGGCCTATTATGGCGAAAGCTACATCGTCCAGAACGTCAGCTTCAATATCCACGAGGGCGAGATCCTCGCACTTTTGGGGCGTAACGGCGCTGGCAAGACATCGACGCTGCGCACCATCGCGCGGCTGGATGATCCTGTCGTCACCCACGGCGAAATCTGGCTGGATCACAAACCCCTGCACGAGATGAAATCCCATGAAGCCGCGCAGCACGGGATTTCTCTTGTCCCAGAGGACCGGCGCATCATTCCCGGCCTGACCGTAGAGGAAAACCTGCAACTGGCCCAGATCGCCCCGCCCAAAGGCTGGTCTCTGGAACGTATTTACGAGCTGTTCCCGCGTCTGGGTGAGCGCCGCAAGCAAGAGGGTGTCACCCTGTCCGGCGGCGAGCAGCAGATGTTGGCGATTGCCCGTGCGCTTGCCCGTGACATCAAGGTGCTGCTGTTGGACGAACCCTATGAGGGTCTCGCCCCGGTCATCGTGCAGGAAATCGCCAAGACGCTGGGCGTGATCCGTGATCAGGGCATCACGACCGTGATCGTGGAACAGAACGCAGTTGCCGCGCTGAAACTGGCAGACCGCGCAGTGATCCTCGACATTGGCAAGGTCGTCTTTGACGGCTCTGCCAAAGAGGTGCTGGAAAACACCGCGTTGCGCGAGCAATACCTCGCCATCTGATCCAGCGTTAATCTTAAATCGCAGAGATATTCATCTCTGCGGTTAAGGTTTCAGTAATCCGAAAAAGCGATTCTTGGCGTGTCAACTTCACGCTTTTCGGAGCCCCGATTATGGAAATACCGCTTTCTTTTCCGGCGCCCGCGGCCGCCGCTACCGTTGGACCTGTCCTTCCCCGTGCTATCACGACGAAGGTTCAGGCAGTCGAACCGACAGATCCCAGCGCCACACTGCCTGACAAGAAACCCTTCGTGGCACAGGTGGTCACGGCGCGATTGTCGGGGACTGATTACCCCGAAAACCCGGCGGAAATAGCCCCACCAGAGCGAACACTGCGCCCTTACGACGTGCCCATGCTCCCGTTTGAGAGCGAAAGCGAGACCAACCCACCGACCGCAGCAGATGCAACGACCGCATCGGATGATCGTGACGAAACGACAGTATAAGCGTTTTTCCAGATCGCTGCGCTTTCCACCTTCGTTGGCTTGCCCTATAAGAACGCTGATGCTTTGTGACGTAACGTCGCCAAAGCCAGAATAATATGGGCAACCGGCCGAGGAAAACATGGGCAACAAAACTTCTCACGAGAGCGACGTCAGCTTTATTGCGGCACTGGCCGAGCTGTTGCGCGAAAATGATCTGACTGAACTGCAAGTCAAAAGGGACTATGGTGAAAACGACAGCCTGAACGTGCGTGTCAGCCGCCAGACCCAGACGATTGTGCAAGCGAGCGCGCCTGCGGCAGCAGCACCTGCCCCGCTTGCCCCTGCGGCACCGGCCGCGCCTGCAGCGCCCGCGGCTGATATGTCCGACCCGTCCAATCACCCCGGTGCGGTGACATCCCCCATGGTCGGCACAGTCTACATGGCCCCTGAACCTGGTGCTGCCCCTTTCGCGACAGTCGGCGCGACGGTCAAGGAAGGCGACACGATCCTGATCATCGAAGCCATGAAAACGATGAACCACATCCCTGCGCCGCGCGCCGGCACGATCAAACGTATTCTGGTCGAAGATGGTGGTCCGGTCGAATTCGGCGCACCTCTTGTGATCATCGAATAAGGGCAGACCCATGTTCGATAAAATTCTTATCGCGAACCGGGGCGAAATCGCCTTGCGTGTCGTGCGCGCCTGCCGCGAGATGGGCGTCAAATCTGTTGCAGTGCATTCCACCGCTGACGCGGATGCCATGCACGTGCGCATGGCGGATGAGGCGATCTGCATCGGCCCCCCTTCTTCCGCGCAAAGCTATCTGTCGTTTCCCGCCATCATCTCGGCGTGTGAAATCACCGGGGCGCAGGCCATTCACCCCGGTTACGGCTTTCTGTCGGAAAACGCAGCCTTTGTGCAGGCGGTCGAAGACCACGACCTGACATTCATTGGCCCCACAGCCGAACATATCCGCGTCATGGGCGATAAAATCACCGCCAAAGACACGATGAAAGCATTGGGTGTACCTTGCGTGCCCGGTTCAGACGGCGGCGTGCCGACTTTGGCTGACGCTAAGCGCATCGGCGAGGAAGTCGGCTATCCGGTCATCATCAAAGCCACCGCTGGTGGCGGTGGCCGCGGCATGAAAGTGGCGCAAACCGCCGCTGACATGGAGCAGGCCTTCCACTCGGCCCGCGCCGAAGGCAAAGCCGCTTTCGGCAATGACGAAGTCTATATCGAGAAATATCTGACCACGCCGCGCCACATCGAAATTCAGGTCTTTGGCGACGGGAAAGGCAACGCAGTCCACCTTGGTGAGCGTGATTGCTCGCTCCAGCGCCGCCACCAGAAGGTCTTTGAAGAGGCCCCCGGCCCATGCATCACACCCGAGTTGCGCGCGCGGATCGGCAAGGTCTGCGCCGATGCTGTCGCCAAGATCAACTATATCGGCGCAGGCACAATCGAGTTCCTGTTTGAAAACGATGAGTTCTATTTCATTGAAATGAACACGCGTTTGCAGGTGGAACACCCTGTGACCGAGGCCATCTTTGGTGTCGATCTGGTGCGTGAACAGCTGCGCGTGGCGTCAGGTCTGCCGATGTCGTTCACGCAGGACGATCTGCGGATCAACGGGCATGCGATTGAAGTGCGGATCAACGCGGAAAAACTGCCGAACTTTTCGCCCTGTCCTGGCAGGATCACGCAGTATCACGCGCCTGGCGGCCTTGGGGTGCGGATGGATTCCGCGCTCTATGACGGCTATCGCATTCCGCCCTACTACGACAGTCTGATCGGCAAGCTGATCGTTCATGGCCGCGACCGCCCCGAGGCGCTTGCCCGACTGGAGCGTGCTTTGGGAGAGTTGATCGTTGACGGCGTCGATACCACCATCCCGCTCTTCCACGCGCTCCTGGCCGAAAAAGCAGTGCAAACAGGTGAGTACAACATCCACTGGCTTGAACACTGGCTTGAAGACCACCTCCACTAGCGCCCCATGAAAGATAATGCGCCCACCCTGACCGCCGATCTGCTTTTGCAGGCCTATCAGGTGGGCGTGTTTCCGATGTCAGAGGGGCGTGACGACCCCGAGGTGTTCTGGGTCGATCCACGCATGCGCGGCGTGTTCCCCTTGGACGGCTTCCGCATTTCCCGCAGTCTGGCGCGGCGGATGCGGCAAAGCAATTTTACGATCACCTTTGATGCGGCTTTTGCCGATGTGGTGCGCGGATGTGCGGACCGCGATGAAACATGGATTAACGCCACAATCTTTGACCTCTACTGCGAATTGCACGCAACCGGCTTTGCCCATTCCATTGAGGTTTGGGACAAAGAGCGGCTTGTCGGCGGGGTCTATGGTGTGACCATCGGGGCGGCGTTCTTTGGCGAAAGCATGTTCAGCCGCGCCACGGATGCATCAAAAATCGCGCTCGCCTATCTGGTCGACCGGCTGCGACTCTCGGGGTTTCAGCTTTTTGATACGCAGTTCATTACACCGCATCTGGCCAGTCTGGGTGCTGTTGAAATTCAGCGCGACCACTATCATGCGCTCTTGGCGCAAGCCCTGTCACGCGACGTTTCTTTTGATGCAAAAAGCCCCGTTCCGACAGCTCAGGACGTGATACAGCGCAACGCCCAAACGTCGTAGCGGGGGTGGTCCATCGCGTTCAATGCGGGGGATGAGGCAAGCATCCAGCCGCTGAAAAGCGGCGTGGTTTCGCGCGTATCCAGCACCAGAATTTCCGTAAATGCATCACCCGACGGGTTTTCGACAGGATAACGGCACTCGTTCATCGTGACCGTGAGAAAACCCAGACTGGCGGTTTCGCCTGTTCCAAGGGTCAGGTCGGTGACGTAGCCCGTCAGCTTGTCCAACACGCGCAGCTCGCCTGATGTGGCAGTGGCCACTTGCAACGTAACGGCCTCTGTGACGGTCGTCAGCAGCTCGTCTTCTTCCTCATTGGGAACCGTCGTCAATTGCCCGATCAGCTCATCCAGCGGGATCTGGTCAATCGGTGTTGTCACAATTTCCTGAGCGGCAAGCGGGCAAGCGATCAGGGAAAGGCAGAGAAAGGTGGATGCAACGATTGACCGCATGACAACTGCGCCTATTCCGGCGTCCACGCCTCATAGTCCGAGCGTGCGACGGGTGCCTTCCGGCGGATGGAGCCCGCCGGGGCATAAGCCGCCATGGTGCCGGTCAGGTTTTCCTGATGCGGCTTTTCCCATGCTTTATGCGCAACGGGCACTTCGGTCGGGGGCTGATCCCATGTGTGGTGCAACCAGCCATGCCATTCGGGGGTCACGCGTGTGGCTTCATTGTCGCCGTTGTAAATGACCCAGCGGCGGCTGTCGTCCTTATTGCGGTAATAGATATTGCCCTCGGCATCCTCACCGACTTTCGTGCCGTTGCGGCTTGTCCAAAGCTGGGTGCCGAAAGACTGACCGTCCCACCATGTGAAAATGCGTTTGATGTTGTGACCGAGGCTCATATCACGTCTCCGATTGATGCGCCTTTCATGCACGAATGGCGCCGAAAGGTCCAGTGGGTTCAGGCGGGGACCCGCGCAGTCACTTCGATTTCAATTTTCATTTCCGGCGACTGCAAATCCGCAGAAATCATCGTTGCAGCAGGTCTTGCCCGCGCGAAGGCCCGAGAGGTAATGGGCCAGCATTTGGGCCATTCCGCTTTATCCGGCACGATGTAGGTGACACGCACCACATGGTCGAGCCCGCTGCCCGCCTCTTCCAAGGCTTTGGCGATCGTCGCAAGGGTATTTTCGCATTGTTCTTCGATGGTCGCGGGCATGACCATACGGGCGTAATCATATCCCGTTGTGCCCGCCACAAACACCCAGCCATCAGCCACAACAGCACGGCTATAGCCGATTTGCTCCTCGAAGGGGGACCCGGTGCTGATGTGACGGACGCTCACGACCTTAGCTCGCGGTCGCGGTTTCTTTCTTTCTGCCGTCGTCGTGGATCATCAATGGGGCAACATCGGATGTCACAGCCTCCTCGTTGACCACCACTTCGGTCACCGTATCCATGCCGGGCAGATCAAACATCGTATCCAGAAGGATATCTTCCATGATCGACCGCAGGCCACGCGCACCGGTCTTCCGCTCGATCGCACGTTTGGCAATCGCGCTGAGGGCATCGTCGGTAAAGCTCAGTTTTGTGTCCTCAAGCTCGAAGAGGCGCTGGTACTGTTTCACCAAGGCGTTCTTTGGCTGGGTCAGGATCGTGATTAACGCGTCCTCATCCAGATCGGTCAGCGTTGCAATCACAGGCAAACGGCCCACAAATTCCGGGATCAGACCGAACTTCAACAGATCTTCCGGTTCCAGATCCTTGAAGATCTCGCCAATACCGCGATCGTCCTGTTCGCGCACGTCAGCACCAAAGCCCATGCCGGACCCTTTGCCGCGCTGTGCGATGATTTTATCAAGGCCTGCAAAGGCACCACCGCAGATGAACAGGATGTTCGTTGTATCCACCTGCAGGAATTCTTGCTGCGGATGCTTGCGCCCGCCCTGCGGCGGCACAGAAGCGACCGTTCCTTCCATGATTTTCAACAGCGCCTGCTGGACACCCTCGCCCGACACATCGCGTGTAATCGAGGGGTTATCAGACTTGCGCGTGATCTTGTCGACCTCGTCGATATAGACGATGCCGCGCTGCGCGCGTTCAACATTGTATTCAGAAGCCTGCAGCAGTTTGAGGATGATGTTCTCCACATCCTCACCCACATAACCCGCTTCGGTCAGGGTCGTTGCATCGGCCATGGTGAAGGGCACATCCAGAATGCGCGCCAGCGTTTGCGCCAGAAGTGTCTTACCGCAGCCTGTCGGCCCGATCAGCATGATGTTCGATTTCGCCAATTCGATATCGGTCTTATCGGCGTGGTTCAGGCGCTTGTAGTGGTTATGCACCGCCACGGACAGCACGCGCTTGGCGTGCATCTGGCCAATGACATAGTCATCCAGAACGCCGCAAATCTCGGAAGGTGTCGGAACGCCGTCGCCTGCTTTCAGGCCAGCGGTCTTGGTCTCCTCACGGATGATATCCATGCAAAGCTCGACACACTCGTCACAAATAAAGACGGTCGGCCCCGCAATCAGCTTACGCACCTCATGCTGGCTTTTGCCGCAAAAGCTGCAGTACAGCGTGTTTTTGCTTTCGGTGCCGCTCGTATTCGCCATTTCAAACCTCTTGACCTGTCAGGTCAGTCAAACATCATTCGGACTGTTTCACAACAACACTAGGACAGCCCGCCAAGGTCCACAATGTCAAAATGACCATGCTCACAACGTCATTAAGAACTCGCTAATTCCTCGGTAAATCAGGCATAGAATCATAATTGGTCAGAAAAAAGACAAACGCGGCCGAAACCGCGTTTGTTTGTCGCAGCGTTGTGAAAAAGCCTTAGTCCTCGGCTTTGGTGCGGTTTTCCACGATCTCGTCGATCAAGCCCCACTCTTTTGCCTCTTCGGGCGACATGAAATTGTCACGCTCCAAGGCGGCCTCAACCTTTTTCAGGGTGTTGCCGGTGTGCTTGACGTAGATCTCGTTCAGGCGGGTTTTCAGCTTCTGGGTTTCTGCGGCGTGGATCATGATGTCCGTGGCCTGTCCCTGATAGCCACCCGATGGCTGGTGCACCATGACGCGGCTGTTGGGCAGGGAGAAACGCATACCTTCATGCCCTGCGGTCAGCAAGAGCGAACCCATGGAGGCCGCCTGCCCGATCACCAGCGTGCTGACCTTGGGGCGGATGTATTGCATCGTATCATAGATCGACAAACCGGATGTCACCACGCCGCCGGGGCTGTTGATGTACATGCTGATTTCTTTTTTCGGGTTTTCCGACTCGAGGTGCAAGAGCTGCGCGACGATCAACTGGCTCATGCCGTCATGGACAGGGCCGTTCACAAAGATGATGCGCTCTTTCAGGAGGCGCGAGAAAATATCGTAGGCGCGCTCACCCCGTGCGGTCTGTTCGACCACCATTGGGACAAGGTTCATATAGGTCTCGACGGGGTCTTGCATAACTACTGCCTCATATTCGGACGAAGGGTCCGCGTTCCATTATCAACGCTGACTCTAGTGTTGGGCGTCAGGGGCTTCAAGGGCTGAGGCGACGTAAGTATGGTTAACGGTGCCAAGGCGTAAGGTGGGTCTTGACCCACCTTACATTCAGCCAACGTGGAACAGTGACGCAAAGAGCCTTGGATCAAGACTTTCTGCCGCGAATGTGTCGCCTTCTGTCAGCACGGACACTGCATCATGGCTGTGCAGGCTTTCCTGATGGCTTGCAATCACGCGGAAATCGGAAATTCGCGTATCCAGTTGCAATTGCTCGGTAAAAAGCCGCGCCGCGTCCTCGACAAAGATCGGATTAGCGGCATTGAGTTCAGCAAAGGCCTGCTCGTCCTCGCGCTTGACCATCACTTGTGTTTCGGTCGGCACCGCCGCGCGCGCGCGGTCAATCAGGTCCTCGAACCACAGCACATCAGCACCATTTTCCAAAAGCACAGAAATGCGCGCAACCGAACGCTGCGAATGAGGTGTCGCCAACTGCCCCCGGAACTGGCGGGCGTGTTCGGACAATTCCAGCGAACAGGGGCAGGTGGACGAATAGACATAATCAAGGTGCACGATCTTCTTGCGCACGCCTGCCCTTTCGACCAGTTCAAGTGCGATATCGTAATACTGATAGCCCGACAGGCCCGACCGCAGGCTTTCCACTTTCATTGGAAAGCTGAACCGCATCTGGATACGCGCATCAAAACTTTCCAGATCGGTCTTATAGGCATCCAGCGCTTTCTCAATCACTTCAAAGCTGAAGGTTTCGCCCGCGTGCTTGTAGAAGGACCGCATGATGCGGGACATGTTTATGCCCTTCTTCTCCGCCTCAAGCGACACTGTTCCGGTCACGGATGTTTCGAGCGTCAAATCGCCGTTGTCGCGGGTATGGAACCGGATCGGCAGGCGGAAATTTGAAATGCCTACATGCTGGATTTGCTGCTGCGCGCCACGGATCAGGCTGGACGGCCCGTTCTGCAAATCAGGCATCGACGCTTTATAGGCCTCGTCCACCTCGAAATCTTCGGGATAGGCCCGCGCCAAAGCAGGATAGTTCGACACCTCTTGCCCGGGGATCAAACGTGACACCAGCGGATCGAGTGTCGCCACTTCTTCGGCCGTCACATCGACCGCCCAGCGCCGCAAAAGCGCCAACGCCGCCTCGGCCTCCGCGCGTGTAGGTTCGCGATCCATATCACGAGAGTGGATATTCATGTCTGTGCTCCCCGTCGGTGCTATCGACACCCCAACATGGGGCAGCGCATCGGATTTTCCAATGATATCTTTGTAGATACGTTGCAATTCCGCGCGTGGATCAGTCATGAGCCTAGCCTTTTTGCCCCCGTCACCTGCCCGATTAAAGCAGGAAACGGGCCCCGCGTCACCTCATCACAAATGCGCGATCGCAGCACGCAGATCAGCCAGCAGATCATCGGGGTCTTCCAGACCGACACTCATCCGGATCAGGCCCGGGGTAATGCCCAAAATCGCCTTGGTTTCCGGCGTCAGCCGTTGGTGGGTCGTCGTCGCAGGGTGTGTCGCGATTGATTTCGCATCACCAAGGTTGTTGGAAATCGTCCAGATCTCCAGCGCGTTCAAGAGCGCAAAGGCCGCCTCTTGCGAACCTGCATCAATCGCAAGCACAGTACCGCCAGCCTGCATCTGCGCCTTGGTCAGCGCGTTTTGTGGATGGCTGGCAAGACCGGGGTAAATGACGTTGGCAAGCTTGCCGTCCGCTTCAAGCTGTTCGGCCAGATACAGCGCCGTTGCCGCCTGCGCGCGCACCCGCAGGTCGATTGTCTCAAGCCCCTTGAGCATCATCCAAGCGGTAAACGGCGACATCGAACCACCGGTATGCTTCATATAGGGTTCGACTGTGCCACGGATAAACTCACGCGTCCCGAGGATCACCCCGCCCAGCGCACGGCCCTGCCCGTCAATATGCTTTGTCGCCGAATAGACAACAACATCCGCCCCCTGTTCCAACGCTTTCGAAAAGACTGGCGTTGCAAAGACGTTATCCACGATCACGGTCGCATCCACGGCGTGGGCAAGCTTGGATACGGCGGCAATATCCGTCACTTCCAGCGTCGGGTTCGATATGCTTTCGAAAAACACGACTTTGGTGTCGGGCCGGATCGCGGCCTCCCAGGCCGCAAGATCCGTGCCGTCCACAAAGGTCACCTCAACGCCATAGCGCGGCAGGACTTCTTCAAGAATATAAAGACACGATCCGAAAAGCGCACGGGCAGATACGACATGATCACCGGCCTTGAGTATAGACGTCAGCGCCCCGTTGACCGCCGCCATACCCGAGGCCGTGGCAAACCCGTCCTCGGCCCCTTCAAGGGCCGCAATCCGGTCTTCGAACATCGCCACGGTGGGGTTTCCGTAACGCGCATAGATGAATTCGTCCGCGCCCGCCTTGATGAACCGCGCCTCGGCGTCTTCGGCTGTGTCATACACAAAGCCCTGTGTCAGATAGATTGCTTCGCTGACCTCATTATACTGGCTGCGTCTGATCCCTGAATGCACCGCCTTGGTGCGCTTTTTCCACGTATCCATCTTTTCTTCCTCGCGCATGCCGCACGCAATAAAAAACCCCGATACCGGATAAGGGGCATCGAGGTTGAACAACCTAAAGTCCTCTTTAGCGGCATGTTTAACGTGGCCCGCAATCCGGTAACAAATCGCCACGCTGCCACCATTACGCCGCGATCTGGCTTGCGTCAAGCGCTCCGCTCTTGTCCTTTCCCAGCTTCCTGCGATGCTGTCTGGCAAGAACAAAGGACAGACCATGACCCAACCGATTGACCTCTATTTCTGGCCCACACCCAACGGATGGAAGGCCACGATTGCACTCGAGGAGATGGGGCTGCCCTATACGCTCCATCTGGTTGATATCGGTGCGGGCGATCAGTTCAAACCCGCGTTTCTTGCGATTTCTCCCAACAACCGGATGCCTGCAATTGTCGATCCGGATGGGCCGGACGGGACCCCGATTCCAATTTTTGAATCCGGCGCGATCCTGCAATACCTCGCCCGCAAGACCGGACAGTTCTATGGCGCGAGCGAACGCGACCGCATCAGTGTGGATCAATGGCTGATGTGGCAAATGGGCGGGCTGGGCCCAATGGCGGGACAGGCGCATCATTTCCTGAAATACGCACCCGCGATGGACCCACCCAACGATCTGCCCTATGCCAAAGACCGCTACCGCAATGAAACCGCGCGGCTTTACGGTGTGCTGGACAGACAGCTGGCCAAACATGAATTCGTGGCGGGTGATTTCTATTCGATTGCGGATATGGCGATCTGGGGCTGGGCGTCGCTTTGGGAGGGCCAGCAGCAAACCTTGGATGACAAGCCGCATATGGCGCGCTGGCTGGATACGATGGGCGCGCGCCCCGGGGTTCAGCGTGGTCGGGCGGTGGCCGCTGAAAAACGCGGTGATTTCCGCAAAGACACCGGCGCGCAGAACGTCCTTTTTCGCAAGCAAACGTAACGGTTTGTTAGCGAGGCGCGTTTATCAAGGTTCCATCCAATCCATTGGGGCCCACCATGCAATATCGTCCACATCGCTATCCAACACAGTTTCCGGTCAGGCTTTCCACACCGTCAGGACCGGTCGAATGTACGGTTCTTGACGTCAACACCACCGGCGCACGCCTTGCATCCGCTGGCCAACTGACCCGCGGCGAGAAGGTGACGTTCCAGGTTCTCAACCACAAGGCAGAGGCAGTTGTCCGCTGGGTTTCAGGGACACGTGCAGGCATTACATTTCGCCCGCATCTCACAGACTTACAGGTCGATACGCTGCGCTATCGGCGCGATAAAGGGAACTATCACCAGCACCGCGCCGGTGGCTTGCACTATCGCGAAATGCGTTAGTCTTTCGCCACCTCTGCAGGTTCGATGAAATAGCGCTGCAGCTTGTAAATCTGTACCCAGAGGAACACCATCAGCACCGCGGGGAATGCAAAAGTCTCCAGCTTGACCCAAACGTCAGTGGTCTGTGTGCGCCAGATAATTTCATTCGCAATTCCCAGCGCCGCAAACATATAGCAGAGACGGCGGGTAAAGATCATCCAGCCCTCTTTTTCCATCGGCAGAAACTCTTCCATGACGTATTGCAAATAGCTCTGCCCTCGCAGCAAACCGATCCCCAACAGGCCCGCCATAACGCCGTAAACGATGGTCGTCTTCATTTTGAAGAACCGCTCATCGTTGAAATAGGCCGTCAGACCGCCGAAGAAGATCACCATGAAGGCAGTGAAAACCTGCATTCGGCTCAGCTTGCCTGTCAGCATCCATAGCACAGCCATTGCCGCCAACAGGATCGGAATAAAGATCAGGGCAGAGACAATAAAGCCGGTGTATTCAGCGCCACCAAAGGTAAATGTCTCATCCCTGATCCGCAGATAGATCAGGAAAAACGCAAGCGTTGGCCCAAGCTCCAAGACCTGTTTCAGAATTGGATTGATGGTTTTCTCAGCCATAAATGTCTCCTTTAACCACCCATTTCCACGATGACAGCGCCGAGTGCAACCAGCGCCATCAAGAACAGGCGGCGCGGACCTACTTTTTCGCCCATGATAAACCAGCCGATCAATGCGGCAAAAACTACGGATGTTTCGCGCAGCACTGCCGCTTCACCGACTTTGTCCAACCGTGTCGCCAAAAGAACGCCGCCAAAGCTGACCCAGGCAATCAAGGCACCAACAAACCCCCGCCACATCAGCGGCCCCAGTACAGGTTGCCGCGCCATGCGCCGATAGCGCCACGCCGCCAGGAGCGGAAAATCAATGGCGGTGACAAAGAAGAACCACGCCAGAAAGGTAAAAGGATCAGGGCTTTGGCGGATACCATAGGCATCATAGGTTGTATAGATTGCCACTAAGATCCCGCCCGCCAAGGCCCACAGCAAGCCCAGTTTCAGCGCCCGCGGGTCCAGCACTTCTTCGATTATATTCCGCACCGCCAGCAGCAAAATACCCCCGCTGAGACAGGCCACCCCGACCCACTGCATAGGTGTAAAATACTCTCCAAAAAACAGCGACGCCGCCAGCACGGTTACCAAGGGCCCCGTGCCACGCACGACCGGATAAACCACCGTATAGGCCGCCCGTTCATAGGCCATAGCCATTGTCACCTTATAGGCAAAATGGATCACGATTGCGCCCAGAAGGATGACAGCCGTGGTCAGGTTCGGCCAGGGAACGACAAAAAGTGCAATTGGAGCAGAGAGCACGAACAGCCAGCCATCAATTGCCCCCCGCGTCAGCCACGGATCATAGCGCCCCTTCTGCAACGCCCCGAAAATTGCATGGGCCAGCGCCGAAACCAGCGCAAACACGGTGGCCAGCTGCGCCCCCTCCGGCGTGCCCGAAATCGCAACCAGCCATGCGCCAAGCTCGTTCACATGCGCCCCGGATGCCAGATGACTGCCAGTGTCTTGTCACCCAGTGCCAGTAGCGGCAAAAACGCAAAAAGCGATGCCGCAATAAGCCGTCTCACCGGTCCAGACCCACCAGCGCCGCCGCAAAATCATCGGGATCAAAGGGGGCCAGATCGTCGATCTGTTCGCCCACGCCAATCGCGTGAATGGGCAGCCCGAATTTATCGGCCAATGCGACCAACACACCACCCTTTGCGGTGCCGTCAAGTTTGGTCATCACAAGGCCGGACACATCCGCAAGCTCTTGGAACACCTTGACCTGCTGCACCGCGTTTTGTCCTGTGGTTGCATCCAGCACCAGCAGCGTATTATGCGGCGCATCGGGGTCTTTCTTGCGAATGACCCGCACGATTTTGGCGAGTTCTTCCATCAGATCGGCAC
This sequence comes from Yoonia sp. R78084, assembly GCF_044595625.1. NCBI lineage: Bacteria > Pseudomonadati > Pseudomonadota > Alphaproteobacteria > Rhodobacterales > Paracoccaceae > Yoonia > Yoonia sp. R78084. The sequence goes on along the minus strand of NZ_CP138993.1, from coordinate 678,494 downwards.
GGTTCTGTAAACGGCCGGCCGTGTCGATCATCAAGAGATCCGCCCCATCCGCCTGTGCCTTGGTCATCGCGTCAAAGGCCAGACTTGCAGGGTCTGATCCTTCGGGGGCCGTCAGCACAGGCACGCCCGCGCGATCACCCCAGACCTGCAATTGTTCTACAGCGGCTGCACGAAACGTATCACCCGCGGCGATCACAACTGATTTTCCAGCCGCCTTGAACTGGCTGGCCAGTTTACCAATCGTGGTGGTTTTGCCCGATCCATTGACACCGACCACCAGCACCACCTGCGGCGTCTTGGCGTAAAGCGGCATCGGACGCGCAACAGGTTCCATGATCCGCGCGATCTCTTGGGCCATCAGTTCTTTGATTTCTTGCACAGACAGCCGCCGGCCCAGACGCCCCTCGGCCATGTTCGCCGTCACGCGCAGGGCCGTATCAACGCCCATATCCGCTGAAATGAGCAGCTCTTCGAGCTGTTCCAGCATGTCGTCGTCAAGCGTCCGCTTCACAACCGTTTTTGCCGCAGCGCCGCCACCGAAGAAGCGCCCGAGCAGGCCCTTCTTTTCCGCTTCAGGCACAGCCTGCTCGGTGAGAGGCGCCGTCAGGTCGACATCAAACTGCACAGGTGTCGGAGCGGCCACGCGCTCGGCAGGCGCAGCGGGTGTCTCATCTTCAACCGGATCGTCGACTTCAGGCTCAGGCTCAGGCTCAGGCTCAGGCTCAGGCTCAGGCTCAGGCTCAGGCTCAGGCTCAGGCTCAGGCTCAGGCTCAGGCTCAGGCTCAGGCTCAGGCTCAGGAATTGGGTCGGCTACGGGGGGAACCGGCGCAACCGGTTCTTCAACAATTTCCTCTTCCTCGCCGCCATCTTGCACGATGGCGTCCAGCCCCTCGTCAATCTTGGACGAGGATTTGAACATCCGGGATTTGAGTTTTTTGAAAAATGACATCTCGATCAACCGCAGCAGCCTTTCCTATCACCTAATGATGCAGGACAGGTTTGGAAAGCCTCAACGCGGTTTAACCCGACACCTCATCCTTGAAATGCTGCATCACCAGTTTGATCGGATTGGGCGCCGCCTGCCCCAGACCACAGATCGAGGCATCGGCCATCGCCGTACACAGATCGGTCAGCAAGGGTTGATCCCACGTGTCCGCCTGCATCAGTTTCACGGCCTTTTCGCAACCCACGCGGCAAGGCGTGCATTGCCCGCAGCTTTCATCCTCAAAGAACCGCAACATGTTCAGCGCCGCGTCGCGGGCGCGGTCCTGATCGGACAGCACAACAACAGCGGCAGACCCGATGAAGGTACCCAAGGGCTGCAACGTGTCGAAATCCAGCGGCACATCATTGATGGACGCAGGCAAGAGGCCAGAGGACGGACCGCCGGGCTGATAGGCTTTGAACACATGGCCCGCGGCCATACCCCCAGCGGCGTCGATAATATCCATGATCGTTGATCCCGCAGGCAACAGATACACTCCAGGCGCGGCAACCCGGCCAGAGACAGAGTAGGACCGCAGCCCTTTGCGCCCGTTCTTCTCCACACTGCTCAGGATTTCCGGCCCTTCACGGCAAATCCGCGCGACCCAATAGAGCGTTTCAACGTTGTGCACCAAAGTGGGGCGATCAAAGATGCCGACCTGTGCCACAAAGGGTGGCCGGTGGCGCGGAATGCCGCGTTTGCCTTCGATGCTTTCGATCATCGCGGATTCCTCGCCGCAGATATAAGCGCCCGCGCCGCGCCGCAGATCAATATAACCCGCCTCCACGATCCCCGCATCCTCAAGCGCCTTGATCTCGCGCGCCAAGATTTCCAGCACCGCAGGATATTCGTCGCGCATGTAGATAAAGCAGGTTTCTGCCTCGACCGCCCAGGCGGCAATCAGCATCCCCTCAAGAAACACATGCGGGGTGCGTTCTAGATAGTAGCGGTCCTTGAACGTCCCCGGTTCGCCCTCGTCCCCGTTCACGGCCAGATAGCGCGGGCCCGCATTGCCGCGCACAAAGCCCCATTTCTTGCCCGATGGAAAACCGGCACCACCCAAACCGCGCAGGCCAGAGGCCAGCACTTTGTCCTGGACGTCTTCCCAATCGCCACTGTCGCGCAATGACTGAAGCTCTGCATAGCCACCTGTCGCCACGTAATCTGCATAGCTTTGATAATCGGGCAGATGCGCGTGCGTTTCACCCGCCGCAATGGCCGCTTGCACCTTCTCGACCGTCGCATGATCGATGTGGTTATGGCCCAACTCCAACACCGGCGCAGTGTCACAACGCCCCATGCAGGGCGCGCGCAAGACGCGGACTTCGGCTGGGTCCAAACCCCCTTCGAGGGCCGCTTTCAACTGCTGTGCGCCCGCCAATTCGCATGACAGGCTATCGCAGACCCGAATGGTCAGCGCAGGCGGGGCCGCTTCGCCTTCTTTCACCACATCAAAATGGGCATAGAAGGTTGCGACCTCGTAAACCTCGGCCTGGCTCAGGCGCATTTCCTCGGCCAAGGCGCGCAGATGTGCGGCAGACAGGTGGCCGTAGCTGTCTTGAATGAGGTGCAAAAACTCGATCAGCAGATCACGCCGACGCGGGCGATCACCCAAGAGCGCGCGGACCTCGTCCCATGCGGCGTCATCCAGCGCACGCCCCTTGGTACGGTGCCGCCCTTTGCCCTTGCCGGATTTCCAAACACCTTTGCGGTTGTCCAAAGCCATCGCGCCTATCCTCATGTCGTTACGGTCAACATACGTCTCCGCGCGCTGCCAAACCACGCAAAAGCGACACCCGAGACAGCCAAACCGCGCAGCAATGCAATTTCCGCTACACCATGCGGAAACCCGTGCTAACTATCCGAAACATGGAACCACGTCTTTTGCATTTCGGCCTTGCCACCCTGACCCCCGCTGCCCTGATCGGCGCCGGAGCCTTTCTGGGGGGCGGCTGGGTGATTGCTGCGGTTGTTTATCTGACAGCAATGACAAGCCTGCTGGACCGGTTGATCAGGAAAGAAACCGCGGCTGGCGGGGCGTCGCAGGACGCCGCGTTATCGGTTGTAATTGCGCTGACCCATTTTTGCCTGCTGCCTGTTGTTGTATGGTCGCTCGCGAAGGCTGACCTGACGCCGCTTGCCAAGGTCGGGATCTTCTTTGCCGCAGGGCTTTGGTTTGGCCAGATCAGCAATGCCAATGCGCATGAGCTGATCCACCGCCCCACCCGCGCCCTGCACCGGCTTGGCATGTGGTGCTACATCACGCTGATGTTTGGGCACCATACCTCTGCGCATGTGCTGGTGCATCACCCGCATGTGGCCACCCCCGCAGACCCCAATACATCGCGCAAGGGCGAAAGCCTCTATCGCTATATGATCCGCGCGTGGACAGGCTCATTCCGTGAGGGCTACCGCGCCGAAAAAGCGCGTCTGGACCGGATCGGACGCTCCGCATGGCGCAACCCCTACGCGGTCTATGTGGGTGGTAGTCTTCTTTGTCTGACATCGGCGTTCCTGCTGGGCGGATGGCAGGCGCTTGTCGCCTATGGCGCACTTTCGCTATACGCGCAGTCGCAACTCTTGATGTCTGACTATGTGCAGCACTACGGGCTCGTCCGTGCTCTCCGCGACAACGGCAAACCCGAGCCTGTCACCGCCAGACACAGCTGGAACAGTCCACATTGGTTCTCTTCCATGATGCTCCTGAACGCCACGCGGCACTCTGATCACCACGCGCACCCTGCGCGGCCTTATCCTGAGCTGAACATCCCTGATGACGCCCCTATGCTGCCCCGTCCGCTCCCGCTGATGGCCAGTATCGCGCTGATCCCCCCGCTTTGGCGGCGGATCATGGACCCGCGGGTTGAAAGGTGGCGCAATGCGTAGTCTGGCGATATGGCTCCTGCTCGCGCCCCCTGCGATGGCCCAAGACACCATGACCGGCCCCGAATTTGACGCCTATGTCACGGGCCGGACCATCACATTCCGCACCGCAACCAATCCGCTTTTCGGAATCGAGCGCTATCTGGAAGACAAACGCGTCATGTGGTCAGATTTCGACGGCACCTGCCAATACGGCGTCTGGTTCGAAAGCAAGGGCGATATCTGTTTCCGTTATGACGGTGATCCGGAACACAAGTGCTGGGCAATCTATGCGGAACCGGAAGGCCTGCGCGGGGTCTATACCACGCGGCCCAATACGACCGTGATCTACGAGGTCCCCGAAAGCGACGCACCGCTCATCTGCAACGATCTATCGTCCTGAGCCAACCTGCAATTTGCCATCTGCAAACTCGATCTCCAGCGCGGTTGCTCCGGCTGCCGCGGCCTTGGTTGTCACCACAGCGCCGTCACCACGCACCACGGCATATCCGCGTTTGAGGGTTTCGACATAGCCCAGCGTCTCGCGCAAGCGGTCCAGCGCGTCCAGCCGCGCCAAACGTTCGGCCTGCTGACGTGAGGCGCGGTCTGACAGACGGCGCAGCAGCACTTCTAGCCGTTCAGTATGACGTGCGACGCGGTCTTGCAGAACCGTGCCGCGCAAACCGCGCGCTGTCTGGTCAAGCGCTGTGCGCCCGTCCCGTGTCCTGCGTTTCAACGCAGGCGCCAGCCGCTCGGACAACCCCGCCAAACGCCGCTGATCCTCGGCCAGCCGGCGCGAAAGAATACCCGGACGCAACGCCGCCTCGCTCATCTGCAGACGCTTCTTGGCTGCGGCACCCTTCAGTGCGGATGGCAGTCGCTCACCCAAGTAATCCAGCCGCTGGCGCGGCCCTTCGACCAATGCATCCACCTGCGGCAAGGCCCGCCCCAAATCGCGCACGCGTTGCTGGCGCTGGCCAAGACCCGTCGTCAGGGCACGGCTCAGCCGCGCGCCTTGCTGGTCGGCCCAAGCGAGCAATTCCATCCGCACCGGCACAGCCAGTTCCGCCGCCGCTGTCGGTGTCGGCGCGCGCATGTCCGAGACAAAATCAATCAGCGTCGTATCGGTTTCATGCCCCACAGCAGAAATTAGCGGAATCGCCGATGCCGCTGCCGCCCGCGCCACGATCTCCTCGTTAAATCCCCACAGGTCTTCAAGCGAGCCACCCCCCCGCGCCACAATCAGCAAATCCGGGCGCGGCAATGCGCCCCCCGGTGTGAGCGCATTGAACCCTGCAATCGCGGCAGCCACTTCGGGCGCGCATTTGGCACCTTGCACCGCCACAGGCCAAACCAGAACTTTACGCGGGAAACGGTCCCGCAGGCGGTGCAGAATATCGCGGATCACCGCACCTGAAGGCGATGTGACCACCCCGATGATCTCGGGCAAATAGGGCAAGGGTTTCTTGCGCTCCGGCGCGAAGAGCCCCTCGGCCGCAAGTGCCGCCTTGCGCTTTTCCAGCATCGCCATCAGCGCACCGGCACCGGCAGGGGCGATATCCTCAATCACCATCTGGTATTTCGACTGACCGGGGAATGTGGTGAGCTTGCCCGTGGCAATCACCTCCATCCCCTCTTCCGGACGGTGCGCCAGCCCCTGCGCACGGCCTTTCCAGATCACACCGGCCAGAACCGAGCGATCATCCTTGAGGTCCATATAAATATGGCCCGATGCAGGCCGCGACACGCGCCCCACTTCTCCGCGCACGCGCACATGGGAAAACCCGCCCTCGATCGCCTTTTTGACTGCGCCGGAGATCTCGGAGACCGAAAACTCGGGCGTATTGTCGGCGGGCCCGTCGTCAAAAAGGTCCATCATATTGCTTCACCTTTTCCATGCGCCTGTAATGGCAAAGACGAGAACTGCCACTTCAGGAAATAGGCTGTCAGGCAGAGTACCCCCGCCAAAACGACAAAAAGCACCGTTTTGAAGACCAAAGCCAACACCAGCGCCAACACACCGCTGATGCACAACAGCATCCGCGAAATCCGCACCGTCGCAAAATCGGGATCAGGCCAGAACTGCACCTGCGCACGACCAAATTCTTCTGCGTAATGATCGAGGGTACGCCCATAGGCCGGATCATCCGCAAACTGCATCGGATCATCAGGGCGATAAATGATGCGGCCAATGATACGGGGACAAAAGTCTTCGAAATACGCCTTTTCATCCTGCACATGCATCTTCCAGACGACATCAACAATGGGCGACGGCACAAGCGTTTCGCCGGTACTGCCCACCAGATACATAAAGCGACGATATTCTTCGACGAGAATGTAGCACACATCAATCGAATGGCCGGTTTCCTCGTGCAGACGGTCGACCAGTGAACGCGTCAGTGGACGCTCGTGAAAGCTATAGCCTTCAAGGCGATGCCAAAGCTTCCGGTCCTTTTTGATCGGTTTCATCTTTGCGTCTATGCTCGCATTGGTTGTCTCGCTTGCGACACTAGTCCGATGCGTCACGCGCGCCAAGCACCGGAGACTAAAAAACCTTTGGCTTGGGTGACACTTGTGGTCATGCCATCCCCGCCTTAGAACCGTGGCAATCCAATTCTTGCAGGGACGAATATGAACATTCTCATTTTGGGCAGTGGCGGTCGCGAACATAGTCTGGCTTGGGCCGTCAAACAGAACCCCAAATGTGACCGCCTCATTGTTGCCCCCGGAAATGCGGGGATCGCGACCCATGCGGAATGTGCATACATCAACATTCTCGATGGTGATGCCGTGGCGACATTCGCAGAAGAGAACGCGATTGACTTCGTCATTATCGGCCCCGAAGCCCCCCTTGCGGCCGGTGTGGCCGACCGGCTGCGCAACGCCGGACTTCTGGTCTTTGGCCCAAGTCAGGCGGCAGCCCAGCTTGAGGCCTCCAAATCCTTCACCAAGTCGATTTGCGATGCCGCCAATGCGCCCACTGCCGCCTACGCGCATTTCACTGATGCCGACGCCGCCCGCGCCTATATCCGCGCCCAAGGTGCACCGATTGTCGTCAAGGCTGACGGGCTTGCCGCAGGCAAGGGCGTGATCGTTGCCATGACGGAAGCCGAAGCACTTGCCGCGATCGACGATATGTTCGACGGCAGCTTTGGCGCGGCAGGTGCCGAGGTGGTGATCGAAGAGTTCATGGACGGTGAGGAAGCTTCATTCTTTGTGCTCTGTGACGGCAAAACCATCCTGCCCGTGGGCACCGCCCAAGACCATAAACGCGCCTTTGACGGCGACACGGGCCCGAACACAGGCGGCATGGGCGCTTACTCCCCTGCCCCTGTGATGACCGATGCAATTACACAAAAAGCGCTGGACGAAATCATCTCCCCCACCATGGAAGAGATGCGCAAGCGCGGCACCCCCTTCCAGGGCGTGCTTTTTGTCGGCCTGATGATCCAGAACGGCCAGCCGCGTCTGGTGGAATACAACGTCCGCTTTGGTGATCCCGAGTGCCAGTGCCTGATGATGCGTCTGGGCGGGCAGATCCTTGATCTGCTGCAGGCCTGCGCCGAAGAGCGTTTGGACGAGATGCAGGTCAACTGGGCGGATGATCACGCGTTGAACATCGTCATAGCCGCAAATGGCTACCCCGGAAACTATACCAAAGGCACCGTGATCGGAGGGCTGGACAGCCAGCCCGAAGACAGTTTCCACATGGTCTTTCACGCTGGCACCGCACTGAAAGACGGGCAGATCACGGCCGCAGGCGGACGCGTTCTGAATATCACAGCGCGGGGCGCGACCTTGGCCGAGGCACATGAACGGGCCTACGCCATGGCCCAGACGATCGACTGGCCGGACGGGTTTTACCGCTCGGACATTGGCTGGCGGGCACTCTGACCCTGCAAAATAAAAGGCTGTGCTTGTTTCCAAGCACAGCCTTTTTGGTATTCGGTGGCGACGCAGTTATGCGGCGCGGCCGACCAGAACAGAATCAATCTCTGCCGCAGCCGCGTTTTCATCATTGCCCGCCACGGCCGCGATTTCGCGGGTCAGGCGCTCAAGTGCGGCTTCATAAAGCTGACGCTCGGAATAGCTCTGCTCACGCTGGTCATCCTGGCGATGCAGGTCGCGCACAACCTCTGCAATTGCGATCAGATCACCCGAGTTGATCTTTTGCTCGTACTCTTGTGCGCGACGCGACCACATGGCCTTTTTGACCTTTGCCTTGCCGCGCAGTGTCTTCATCGCGTGGCTGACCACATCAGGTGTCGCCAAGGCACGCATGCCCACATCGGTGGCTTTGTCAGTCGGTACCCGCAGGGTCATTTTGTCTTTCTCGAACGAGATGACAAACATCTCAAGCTCGAAGCCGGCAATCTCTTGCGTCTCAATCGACACAATTTTGCCGACCCCGTGGGCGGGGTAAACGACAAACTCGTTGGGGCTAAAGTCGTATTTCTTCTTGCTCATGATCGTCCTTTCATGACGGCCAGCTTATGGCGACAAAAAATCCGCCGGGGGCAATTCGCCTCCGCCGGAGCTATCGTCTGATGATCTGGATCACGTCGTTCGCAGCATTCCGCTAAGTATATCATAAAAACAAGGCCAGCGGAAGTATCGCGAATCAAAGCACGAAAGGCCTGTAAACATTGGCTCTCAACACCGGATAGGCGCGAATCAGCCGCCTTCTCCGGCTGCTTCCGAGAAGAGCTCCATCTTGCCTTCTTTGCCGTCCATTTCTTCGGCAGTCGGCAGCGGGTCTTTCTTTGTGATGATCACCGGCCACATCTCGGAATACTTGCGATTGAATTCAACCCATTTTTCCATGTCCGGCTCTGTGTCCGGACGGATTGCATCTGCAGGGCATTCAGGCTCGCAAACACCGCAGTCGATACATTCGTCAGGATGGATCACCAGCATGTTTTCACCCTCGTAGAAGCAGTCTACGGGGCAGACTTCGACGCAGTCCGTGTATTTGCAGGCGATGCAGTTATCGTTGACGATGTAGGTCATAAGGCGGAGTTCCGATCAGTTCACGCAGCCTAGCTAGAATAGACTGGCCGCGCGTTCAAGGTCCAACAGCCCAACGAAGGCAGCCAAGTCCGAGATTGCGACAAGATGCGCGAAATTGCCGGGGTCTTTCAAGATGCTGGACAGCGTATAATCTACCGACCATCCTATCGGTCATAATTTCACAACAAAGAATTTTGACCCACGGAGAAAACATACAATGTCACTTATGAATACGGTTGCAAAAATGGCGGTCGGCTTTGCCGTCGCCAAGGGCATGGAATCAGTACAGAAAAATGGTGGCCTTGGTGGGCTGCTTGGCGGACTCACAGGGGGCAGCGCCGCGCAACAAGCAGGCGGCATGAGCGGTTTGGGTGACATGCTGGGCCAGTTGGGCGGCGGCAGTGCGGCACAATCCTCTGGCGGGCTTGGCGGCATGCTGGGTCAATTGACCGGCGGCGCAGGAGCAAGCGGCGGTCTTGGCGGTTTGCTGGGCCAGCTTGGGGGCAGCAGCAGTGCCGCGGCGGCGGGCGGGCTTGGCGGCTTGGGCGCGCTTTTGGGTGGTTTGGCCGGTGCACGCGGCGGGACCTCGGGCGCGGGACTTGAGGCGCTGCTGAATCAGGACAACCCAGCCGATGAACCCGATGAAGACGAGATTGCGAAACTGATGCTGCGCGCCATGACGCAAGCCGCGCGCGCGGATGGTGATCTGGACCAAGGTGAAAAGGCGAAACTGTCCACCCTTCTGGCCGAACGTGACCCCGGCACCGTCGAGACCCTACAGAACATCCTGTCTGCCCCTGTCAGCGCGGCCGATCTGGCAGCGGACACACCGAAGGGCTTGGAAACACAGGTCTACACAATGTCAGTGAACGCGATCACACCCGACAATCAGGCCGAAGCACGGTACTTGCATGAACTGGCAAGCGCCCTTGAAATTGCGCCGCAAACGGCAAATGCGATCCACGACAGCCTCGGCGCACCCCGGCTCTATAGCTGATACCAAACGGCATCGCCCTGCCCTGCAGAGGGCCATGCCGCGCACATTGTCCTGATCACTGTTGACATGCCCACCTATATTTCGATAAAACTAGAATCATCGAATTATAGAGGGTAAGCCAAGAATGGATATCGTCACCGCGACGCAAGGTTTTTCCGCCATGGGATCCGAGCCCCGGATGGAAGTTCTCCAGACTCTCGTCAAAGCTGGTGAAGACGGGCTGCTTGTGGGCGAAATCCAACAGCGCACAGGCATCCCTGCATCAACCTTGGCCCATCATCTGAGATTTCTCGCCAGCGCGGGTCTTGTCAGCGCAGAGAAACAAGGCCGCACCATCACGAACCGCGCGAACTTTGACCACCTGCAACGTCTTGCAGCCTTCATCCTCGAAGAATGCTGCGCCGATATGGGGGTACCAGAATGACTGACGCAACCCGCCCCGCTCCGTCTCTGGTTGACCGGGCGCGAACATACCTTGCGACACCTTGGACGATCACATTGCTGGTTCCGGTGGTTGTCGCAGCGATTGACCCCGCCAACCTCTGGCCGATCATCACATTCGCGGCAGGCGCACTTTGGGGCACTCTGCCCTATATCGCCTTCGCGGTTTTTCTGATCGCGGGGCTCAAGGCCGCGGGTGCCGAAGCCATGATCGCGAAGGCCTTTCAAGGCCGCGAAAACCGCATGATCGTGCTGGCAGCGCTTTTCGGCGGGCTAGCGCCGTTCTGTTCCTGCGAAGTCATCCCCTTTATCGCGGGACTGCTGGCGCTTGGCGCACCGCTTGCCGCTGTCATGGCCTTTTGGCTGTCCTCCCCGCTGATTGATCCGCCAACCCTGTTGATTACCGCCGCCGCCCTTGGTTGGCCCTTTGCCATCGGCAAGGCTGTCGCCGCAGTGGCACTTGGTTTGGCGGGTGGTTTTGCCATCAAAGCGATGACGCACGCGGGGCTGTTCTCTGACCCATTGAAACTGCAGCAGGCCAAAGGCTGTGGCTGTGGCCCGAACCCCTTCGACGGCAAGCCGGTCTGGACCTTCTGGAACGCGCCTGCGCGCCGCGCCGTCTTTGGTCAGGAGTTCATGCACAATGGCATCTTCCTAATCAAATGGCTGTCGCTTGCCTATGCGCTTGAAGCGCTTCTGGTAACTTACGTCCCTGCCGAAACGATCGCCGGTATCGTCGGCGGCGAAGGTATCCTGCCCATCGGCATCGCAGCGCTTGTCGGCATGCCCGCCTACCTGAACGGGTACGTTGCCCCACCTTTGCTGGCAGGGCTGATCGCACAAGGGATGAGCAACGGGGCAGCGATGGCCTTCATGATTGCAGGGTCGGTCAGTTCGATCCCCGCGATGGCAGCGGTTTGGTCCTTGGTGAAAGGTCGGGTGTTCGCGGCCTACATCGGTTTGGGCGTATCTGGCGCAATCCTGTCTGGCATCGTCTTTGGCGCGCTAGTCTAGCCCCATATCGCGGCGGTCTTTCTTTGTCGGACGACCGCCCTTTTCATAGCGCGGGTTCGCTCCCTGCGTCTCTGCAGGGCGCGGTTTGGGTGCAGGCGTGAGGTCTTCGTAGAGCGCTTGCGCTTCGGGCGCAGGCCCGCGGCGTTCGCCACAGGCCACAACCCGCACCACTTTGGTTTCCTGGGCCTGCACGAAAGTCAGCACATTCCCTGGCCCGATCGCGCGGGCGGGTTTGCTGACAGGCTGGCTATCCACACGGACCTTGCCCGCGGTGACAACACCGGCGGCAAGGCTGCGCGATTTGAAAAACCGCGCATGCCAGAGCCATTTATCCAGCCGGATTGTCGGGCGCGGGTCGCTCAATCCTTCTTGAAACCTGCCAAAGCGGCAGCGAACGGATTGTCAGGATCAATCTGCTTTTCGCGCTTGGGTTTGGCTTGGAAGGTTTGCGGTTTGTTGTTGCCGCCACCCTGCGGTTTGCCTTTGCCCTTCGGCTTGCCTTTGCCACGGGGGCGGGCATCGCCTTGAGGGCGTGCAGGACGTGCCGCCCGACCACCCCATGTGAAGGTATAGAACACCTCCATCTCGGGGCCAGTGTCCGGCTTTTCTTCTGCTGCGCTCTCGGCAGGGGCGACCTCTGCGGCAGGCGCGGCATCAGCGGCGGGCGCCTCGGCGGCAACCGCTTTCACTTTCTCGCGCTCACCCTTCTCGGCCTTATAGCCCAGACCGGTCATGAGATCGGCGAATTGCTCGAGCGTCATGCCGGTGATCGACAACATGTCGGGGTTCGCTTCGAACCCGCCACGGCTGTCTTTGTCGCGCAGCATATCGGCGAGGCGTTCCAGCATATCAATGCGGATTGCGCGTTCACCAGCAGCGCGGTAGCCCGCCATCGCATAATACCCTGCAACCGCATCCTGAGCGGCAGGGACCGTCACCAGACCGGGGGGCGGGCTTTCAGGAAATTCGCCCAGACCCTTGGACAGCGACCACAGCACAAGACGCAGCCGTGTCGGCGCGGGCTTGAGCAGAAGCGGCATGAAAATCGTGAACTGGCCGAAACGCACACCGTGCTTGCGCAACGCGCCACGGGCGTCCTGATCCAGTGCCTTGACCTCTTCGGCGACTTCACCGCGCGGGATGATCCCGAACTCCTCGGCCATGCGGAAGGCAAAGCCCTTCGCGGCGCCCGTCAGTGCCTCATCGTTTTTCAGCGCGATAATCGGCTCAAATCCGGCGGCAATCTTGCGGTCGATGAAATGCTGCAAACGGCGCTGCACCTTGGCGGCGACATCGGGGCCTGCCTCTTCATCGACAAACGCCTCAACACCCGGCTTGAACGGATCGTCGCCCTTGACCAGTTTGCCAACCGCCTGGCTGCCCCACATCAGGCCGCCCTGTTCGGTGAAATCAATCTCGGGATCGGGGGCGTTATAGAAACGGTCCGCCAGCAAATGGAACTGCGGCACCAGCGCCTGCACAGAGGCCTGACGCAATGTCTTGGCCTCATCGGGGCTGCCTGCTTTGTCCATCCGGAAACGGAACCCTTCCAACCGTCCGACGAATTCGCCCTCGACGGTCACTTCACCCTTGTCATTCACGTCAGCCAAAAGGCTCTCCTTCTGTTTGAGCCGGCGAAGCAGAATGCTGGTCCGCCGGTCCACAAATCTTTGCGTCAATGCGCCATGAAGCGCATCTGATAGTCGGTCTTCTACCGCGCGGGTTGCATCTCGCCAATGAGATTCGTCAACAAGCCACCCATTCCTTTGTGCCACATATGTCCAGGTCCGGATATACGCGAGCCGTTTGGAGAGCGTATCAATGTCTCCGTCTGTCCGGTCAATGCGTTTGACCTGCAGCGCGAACCAGTTGGCGGACACATGCCCAAGTTGATGCAGATCGTTGTAGATATGCGTCAAAAGGGCTGCGTGCTCACCTTTGCTGATGCCGCGAAAATCAGGCACGCGGCACACATCCCAAAGCAGTTTGACCGACGGACCATCCGTCGCACGCGCGGCCACCTCGGAGTCCATCGCCAGAGCTTTGAGCGCTGCCAGATCATCACTTTCGCGCACACGGGTCAACCACGGGTCCTCGGTGCGGTCTTCCAGCGTGGCAATCAGACGCTTGACCGACCCGAATTGCAAACGGCTGTTGCGCCATTGCAGTTTCTTGATCGGGGCAAAGCGATGATCGCAAATCGCCTGCGCGACACCTTCGTCCAGAGGCGGCGCCTCGCCGGTGACACCAAAAGTGCCATTGTCCACGTGCCGCCCCGCGCGGCCCGCAATCTGGCTCAGCTCGTCAGGTTGCAGGTGCCGCATCCGGCGCCCGTCAAATTTGGTCAGCGAGGAAAACGCCACATGGCTGATATCAAGGTTCAGCCCCATACCGATTGCATCGGTCGCCACGAGATAATCGACATCGCCGTTTTGATACATTTCCACCTGCGCATTGCGCGTGCGGGGGCTCAGCGCACCCATCACCACAGCAGCACCGCCTTTGGTGCGGCGCAAGAGTTCCGCGATGGCATAAACGTTTTCGACCGAAAACCCCACGATTGCCGATCGTGCAGGCATCCGACTCAGTTTCTTGGACCCTGAATAGGTGAGTTGCGACATCCGCTCACGGCGCATGAACGACGCCTCAGGCACCAAGGCCGAGATCGCACCGCGCATTGTCTCTGCGCCCAGAAACAGGGTCTCATGCAGGCCCCGCGCATTCAGCAAACGGTCGGTAAAGATATGGCCCCGTTCGGGATCGGCGCAGAGCTGGATTTCATCAACGGCCAGAAAATCGCACCCCATGCCCTCGGGCATCGCCTCAACCGTGCAGACCCAATAAGCCGCACGCGGCGGCACGATCCGCTCTTCTCCAGTCACAAGCGCCACGACGCCGGGGCCACGCACAGCCACAATCCGGTCGTAAACCTCGCGCGCCAGAAGCCGCAGCGGCAAGCCGATCACACCGGTGCGGTAGGATAGCATCCTCTCAATCGCGTAATGCGTCTTGCCAGTATTCGTCGGCCCAAGCACGGCCGTGATCCGGGACACCGTCATATTCTTCCCCGAACCAATCGGAGCGCCAGTGCCTAGAGCGCCTGACCCTCAAGCTGCAGTTCCAGACGATCAACGGCCTCCAGCGCTTCGCGTGCATTGGGGTTGATCGCAAGAACCATTTCATAAACTTCAAGCGCATCTTCGGGGCGCTCTAGTTCTTCCATCATCAAAGCAAGACCGCGCATCGCCTCAAAGTGACGCGGGTTCAATGCCAGCACCTGACGCACATCGTTCAGAGCAGGGCCAATGCGCCCGAGGAAATAATAAGCCGACGCGCGACCATAATACCCTTCGGCAAAATCGGGCGCATGATCGACCAAAGCGGTGAAATGTTCGACGGCCACTTCGGGTGCGCCGTCTTCCAGCGCATCCTTACCGCGACGCAGCAGCAGGTCCATCGCGGGCGAGCCGCTGTTTTCCCACTGCGCAATGATTTGCCGTTCGATACGCGCATAAGTGCTTTCATCCGCGGCGGCGAGCTCTTGAAAAAGTTCATCCAAGGGCTTTTGTTGCGCGTAAGCGGGTAAGGAAAACCCAACCGTAAGGCAAAGTGCCGTAACGATACATTTGAAGCGATGTGCGTGCATAACCATAACGGTAATGTAGCGCACTATGCGGCCAACACCAGAGGTCGCAGGGTGATATCAACCAATAGAGGACGAAAAAATGAGTGATGTTGTAACAGAGGCCGTCGCCGCCCTGAACGCAAAGATGGACGGGGCCGGTTTTGACGGCAGCGCGAAATTCGAGATCGCGGGTGAGGGAAGCATCATCATCGACCAGAACGGCGCTCACGCAGGTGACGACGATGCAGATGTGACCCTGACGGCCTCGACCGAGACGTTCAAAGCCATTCTTGACGGTGAAATGAACCCGACGACCGCCTTTATGACCGGCAAACTCAGTGTTGACGGCGATATGGGCCAAGCCATGAAGCTGGCGGGCGTTATAGGCTAATGCTGGAGGCGGCCCCTCTTTTCGAAGATATCGCAGGCGGTCCCGCCGGAGGGGTCGCCCATTGGCTGACAACATCTGACGGGGTGCGCATCCGCGTGGGCCACTGGCCGCTGGCCGGCGCCAAAGGCACCGTGCTGATCTTTCCGGGCCGCACCGAGTATGTTGAAAAATACGGCAATACCGCCAAAGCCCTGCAAGACCGCGGATACGCTAGTCTGGCGATTGACTGGCGCGGCCAAGGCATTGCCGACCGCATGACACCTAAGCGCGCGATCGGGCATGTCGGTGCATTCGCGGATTATCAAAAAGATGTGACCGCAACCTTGGCCTATGCACAAGAAGCCGGTCTTCCGCGCCCCTACTTCCTGCTGGGGCATTCGATGGGCGGATGTATCGGACTGCGCGCGTTGATCGACGGGCTGGAGGTTCAGGCCGCGATGTTCTCGGCGCCGATGTGGGGTGTCCAGATGGCCACCCTGTTGCGCCCCGTCGCATGGGGGCTCTCCGCGATGAGCACACCTTTGGGGTTCGACCAGAATATCGTGCCCGGCCAGTCCGAGGAAAGTTATCCGTTGCGCGAGACGTTTGAAGAAAACACGCTGACCAATGATCCCGAGATGTGGGCGCAATTCGGCACGCAGCTTCGCCAACAGCCCGATCTGGGTCTCGGCGGGCCATCGTTACGCTGGCTCAACGCCTCTTTGCGTGAAATGCATCAACTCAGCACCGTCCCCTCGCCGCAGGTGCCCTGCCTGACCTATCTGGGCACCGACGAAGTGATCGTTGATCCCTCGCGTATCCGCGAACGGATGGCGAAATGGCCAAATGGCGTGTTGCGCGTGATTGAAGGCGGCAAGCACGAGATGCTGATGGACATGCCCGAAATGCGCGACATGATCTTTGATGAAACGACAGCGTTTTTTGACAAACAAGTGGCGCCTGTAGCCTAGGCCAGATCACTGTCCGTGCGCACCTGAAATCCCGCGCCACGTAGCTCGCTGACCACTTCGGACACATGTTGCTGATCGCGGGCTTCAATCACGATCTCAAGCTCGGCCTGCTTGAGCGACACGCTCTGCATCATCCGCTGGTGGATCACCTCGATCACATTGGCCCCCGCCGCGCCAATAATGCGCGAAATATCCGAAAGCTGGCCTGGTGTGTCGTCAATCTCGAAGGTCAGGCGCGTAATCCGGCCATCGCGCACCAAACCGCGCAGAATAAGTGTCGAGAGCAGCCGCGAATCGATATTGCCGCCACAAACAACAAGCCCCACCTTTTTGCCTGCAAAATCCTTGGCATGCTTTTCGATAACTGCAAGTCCAGCGCCCGCGGCCCCTTCGGCCACGATCTTTTCGTAAGACAGAAGATCAAACACGGCCGCCTCAATCTCGGCCTCGGTCGCTGTTTCCACACGGTCCACATGCGTCTTGATCACAGCAAGGTTCGCCGCAGCCGGTTCCCGCACTGCGATCCCCTCGGCCAGTGTCGCGCCGCCAAAATTGGTGCCCAGGTCATCAAAATGCGCTTTGACTGCATCGAAATTCGCGGCCTGCGCGCCGATCACCTGCACGTCGGGCTTGACTGATTTTGCAGCGATTGCCATTCCCGCAATCAGTCCCCCTCCGCCAATCGGCACGACAATCACATCAAGATCCGGTTCCTGTTCAAGCATCTCCAAAGCGACGGTGCCCTGCCCCGCAGCCACGATCGGATCATCAAAGGGATGCACGAAGGTCATCCCTTTTTCCGCCGCCATATCCAGCGTGAACTGCACACTTTCATCAAAACCCTTGCCATGCAGCACGACTTCTGCCCCGAAATCCTTGGTGCGTTTGACTTTGTTGAACGGTGTCCCTTCGGGCATCACGATCACCGCGGGAATGCCAAGGCGGCTGGCGTGATAGGCCACGCCCTGCGCATGGTTTCCGGCACTGCAGGCGATCACACCGGCGGCGCGCTCCGCATCGCTGAGTGTCAGAAGCTTGGCCAAGGCACCCCGCGCTTTGAACGCGTTGGTGTGTTGGAGGTTCTCCAGCTTGAGATAGAGATCAATGCCCAGATGCAGCGACAGGCGGGCCGCATGGACAGTGGGCGTGCGCATCGTGGCGGGTTTGATCGCCTCATAGGTTTTCGCAATCAGCGCAGGATCAAGGGCCATGGGCCACCTCGTTCAAGAATAACACCCCACAGCCCTACACCGTAAGGTGGGTGAAACCCACCCCCCACCATTGGCCAGCACTCTTCGCGCCCTATAGTCGGATCATGGCCGACGTTCTTACCTTCACAGACAGGGGCATTTATTGTCCAGCGGGCGATTTCTATATCGATCCGTGGCGCCCCGTGGACCGCGCGCTGATTACCCACGGCCACAGCGACCACGCGCGCTGGGGGATGAACCGCTATCTGGCTACGACAGGCACAGCCCCTGTCATGCGGCACCGCTTGGGCGATATCACGTTCGAAACCACAGACTACGGTGTTGAGACCCGCATCGGCGACGCAACCGTCTCTTTCCACCCTGCCGGACATGTGCCTGGTTCAGCGCAGATCAGGGTGGCCGTAAAAGGCGAGGTCTGGGTCGTCTCTGGTGACTACAAGACAGTGGCCGACGGGCTCTCTGAACCGTTCGAACCCGTCCCCTGCCACGCTTTCATCACCGAATGCACCTTTGGCCTCCCGATTTTCAAATGGACGCCCCAAGACATTCTCGCCCGGCAAATCAACGATTGGTGGGCCGCCAATGCCGCCGCCGGCCGCACCTCGATCCTCGGGGCCTATGCATTGGGCAAAGCGCAGCGGTTGCTGACAACCGTCAACACTGACATCGGCCCGATCCTGACGCACGGCGCGATCGAAAACACCAATGCGGTACTGCGCGGCCAGGGTTTTACCCTGCCCGAAACCACCCTTGTCACCGCTGAAACCACCCATAAAACCCACCCCGGCGCATTGGTACTTGCCACGCCCAGCGCACTTGGCACCCCTTGGGCACGCAAATTCGGCACGGCCTCCACTGCATTCGCCAGCGGCTGGATGGCCCTGCGCGGTGTACGGCGCAGGCGCGCGGCGGATCGCGGGTTCATCGTCTCAGACCATGCCGATTGGGAGGGGCTGAACGCTGCGATCAAGGCGACCGGTGCGACCAAGGTCTTTGCCACCCACGGCTACACGGGTGCCTTCCAGAAATGGCTGTCCAGCCAGGGCTATGACGCGCATATCGTCAGCACGGATTACCAGGGCGAAGGGTTTGACCAAGCGGACGAGGCCGAGGCATGAAAGACTTCGCCGCCCTCTTCACCCGCATCGACGAAAGCACTAAGACCAGCGTCAAGACCGCCGCACTTGCCGATTATTTCCGCACCGCAACGCCCGAAGACCGGCTGTGGACCATTGCGCTTTTCACAGGGCGTCGCCCGAAACGCACCATCACGGCCACAAGGCTCAGGGAATGGGCGGCAGAGGTCGCGGGCCTGCCTGACTGGTTGTTCGAGGAAAGCTATAGCATCGTCGGTGATCTGGCCGAGACCATCGCGCTGGTGTTGCCCCCAGCCACGACGACGCGCGACCACACCCTCACCCACTGGATCACCTATATCAGAACACTGGCGACCCTCGAAGATGACGCACGCAAATCAGGTATTCTGGAGGCATGGAACAGCTTGCCCCACACCGAAAGGTTCCTGTTCACCAAGCTTCTAACCGGTGGCTTCCGCATCGGGGTCAGCGCAAAACTCATCACCCGCGCGCTGGCACAGGCCACCGGCCAGCCTGAACCGGAACTAACCCACAAGCTCATGGGCAATTGGACACCGGACACCACCACATGGGACGCGCTGATTGAAGCGAACGACCCGACGGCCGACCTATCGCGCCCCTACCCTTTCTATCTTGCCTATCAACTCGACAGTTTTGACGATCTTGGTGCGCCTGCCGATTGGAACGCGGAACGCAAATGGGACGGCATCCGCGGTCAGCTGATTGTCCGTGGCGGCGAACACCACCTGTGGTCGCGCGGTGAAGACCTGATGACCGACCGTTTTCCCGAACTGGCACAACTGCGCGATTACCTGCCCGATGGTACGGTGATAGATGGCGAGGTGCTGGCCTTCGCTGATGAAAAGCCCCTGTCTTTCAACGCGCTGCAAAAACGGATCGGGCGCAAGACGGTGCCAAAGAAACTTCTTGCCGAGGCGCCAGTGATCCTGATGGCCTATGACCTTTTGGAACATCAGGGGGCGGATGTACGCGATCAACCTCTGAAAGACCGCCGCGCAAGGCTGGAGGATCTGATCAAGGATGCCCCTGTGACAGCCCCCCTGCGGCTGTCGCCCTCGGTCCCTTTCCAGACATGGGATGATCTGCGCACCGCACGCGACCAATCCCGCGATCTGAACGCCGAAGGGTTGATGCTCAAACGCCTAGACAGCCCTTACCTTGCTGGGCGCAAACGGGGCGATTGGTGGAAATGGAAGATTGATCCGCTGACCATCGATGCGGTGATGATCTATGCCCAGGCAGGGCACGGACGGCGTGCGAACCTGTTCACGGACTACACATTCGCTGTTCGCGACGGCAATGATCTGGTGCCCTTCACCAAGGCCTATTCCGGCCTGACCGACAAAGAATTCCGCGAAATCACGGCGTGGGTGCGCAAGAACACGCTGCAACGCTTTGGCCCTGTGCGCCAGGTGCCCGCCGAACATGTGTTCGAAATCGCCTTTGAGGGCATCCAGGCCAGCCCGCGCCATAAATCCGGCGTTGCTTTGCGTTTTCCACGCATGCTGCGCTGGCGGCGTGACAAACCCGTTGATGAGGCCAATACGCTGGACGATCTCAAAGAGATGCTGGCCACCTACGGCTGAACGCCCTTAACACTTTTCGCAACAATGCCTATGTATGCCCCAACACATGAAAAATAGAGGTTACCCTATGCCATTCCCCCAGCCCGTCTTTGATGCCAACGCCAGCGGTGGAAAGGATCTTGGCAACCTGCCCGAATGGGACCTGAGCGATCTCTACCCCGCCACCGACAGCCCCGAACTGGCGCGCGATATGGCATGGCTGGAAAAAGAGTGCGCGGATTTCGCGGCAAGCTACGAAGGCAAACTGGCGACACTGGACGCAGGCGGGCTCTTGGAGGCCGTGCAACGCTACGAACAGATCGACGTGATCGCGGGGCGGATCATGTCCTTTGCCGGCTTGCGCTATTATCAATGCACAACCGACAGCGACCGCGCGAAATTCATGTCGGATTGTCAGGACAAGATGACAACGGCCACCACGCCGCTGGTCTTCTATGGTCTGGAATTCAACCGGCTTGATGACGACCACCTTGCCGATCTGCTTTCCGCCAATACGGACCTCGCGCGGTACAAACCTGTCTTTGACCGCATGCGTGCGATGAAGCCGCATCAGCTCTCGGATGAGCTGGAAAAATTCCTGCATGACCAATCCACGGTCGGTGCCGCAGCATGGAACCGGCTATTTGATGAAACCATGGCGGCGCTGGAATTCGTGGTCGATGACGAGGTGCTGAGCCTTGAAGCAACGCTGAACCTGCTGACCGAACAGGACCGCGCCAAGCGCGAGGCGGCGACCCACGCGCTGGCGGCGGTGTTCCGCGAAAACATCAAAATCTTTTCGCGCATCCACAACACGCTGGCCAAGGAAAAAGAGATCGAAGACCGCTGGCGCAAGATGCCCACCCCGCAAACCGGACGGCACCTGTCCAACCATGTCGAAGCCGAAGTGGTCGAGGCGCTGCGCAACGCCGTTGTCGCCGCCTACCCGCGTCTGTCGCACCGCTACTATGCGCTCAAAGCCAAATGGCTGGGGCTGGAGCGGATGCAGGTCTGGGACCGCAACGCGCCTTTGCCGATGGAAAGCAACAAGATCGTCAACTGGGACGAGGCGACAGCCACCGTGATGGACGCCTACGCAGGGTTTGATCCCAAAATGGCCGAAATCGCCAAGCCATTCTTTTCTGAGGGTTGGATCGATGCAGCCGTCAAACCCGGCAAAGCGCCGGGCGCTTTCGCGCACCCCACAGTGACACCTGTCCACCCATATGTGATGCTGAACTATCTTGGCAAACCGCGTGATGTCATGACCCTCGCCCATGAGCTTGGGCACGGCGTGCATCAGGTGCTTGCGGCAGAACAAGGCGAGTTGTTGTCCTCAACCCCGCTGACACTGGCCGAAACCGCGTCGGTCTTTGGCGAAATGCTGACGTTCCAGAAACTGCTGGACGGGGCGAAGACCAAAGAAGAACGCAAGATCCTGCTGGCGGGCAAGGTCGAAGACATGATCAACACCGTCGTGCGCCAGATCGCGTTCTATGATTTTGAATGCAAACTCCACGCCGCCCGCGCCGAGGGCGAATTGACGCCGGATGATATCAACGCGCTCTGGATGTCGGTGCAGGCCGAAAGCCTTGGTCCGGTGTTCGATTTTGCGGATGGTTATGAAACCTTCTGGGCCTATATCCCCCACTTCGTACACTCGCCCTTCTACGTCTACGCCTATGCGTTCGGCGACGGATTGGTAAACGCGCTTTACGCGGTCTATGCAGAGGGCGACCCCGATTTCCGCGAGAAATACTTCGATATGCTGCGTGCTGGCGGGTCAAAGCACCACAAGGAACTGCTCGCACCCTTTGGCCTCGACGCGTCCGACCCGAAATTCTGGGACAAGGGCCTTTCGATGATCGAAGGTTTCATTGATGAATTGGAAGCGTTAGAGGACTAGGTGCGACGCGGTCTCGGATCAAGTCCGGGACCGCACAGCGGCCTCAATCCAGCTCGGTCCATGGCCAAGGCTTCACCTCACTCGCGGCGGTCTGATAGCGCGCTGCCTTGGCCATCCAGACACCCATCGTTGTGCCCATTTCGGCCAGTTGATCATTCGGCTGACGCTGATTGACCAACATAATCAGGAACTGCGCCACGGTCATAATCCCGAGCAGTGTGCTGGCCATGCTCATCAGCACGGCAATGATCACCATATGCACCAAGCGCAGCCAGATGTTTTCGTAGTCGTCCACATTAATATCGGAGCGGTCATCATCATTGGGCATCGTCATCTCCTAAGCGGGCCGTCCACCAGCCGCAAAAACCATATCGATCATCTTCTGCGTTCCGCGCGAAAACTCAAGCGGGCATGGATAGACGGCACCAGTCTGCACCGATTGACAGAAATTTTCCACCTGCAGGACATATTGGTTCACCCCCGGCCAACGCTCGGTCGTGACGGTCTGGCCATCGGTTGTCATCGTCAGAACAGCCGCATCAAAGACATTGGCATTGTAAGGACAGGTCAATTTGAGCACACCCTTGTCGCCTTGAAAGGTGATTTCCTGACGCGGGAACATGCGGATCGACACCATCGCCGCATAGCTGAAGCTTGGAAAATCCGCCGCGACCTGCGCAAAGATATCGACATCATTGTCGAACCGCAGCTTGGCATAGGGAACTGCAAGTGGCTCTTCTCCGGACACAAAACGCGCGGACCCAAAGGTATAGACCCCGATATCACGCAAACCGCCACCACCCGCGGCAGGCTGATTGCGGATATTGCCCGCGTCATCATTAAAGAAACTGAACGCCGCATCCACATGCACCAAGGTACCAATTGCGCCGCCTTGCACCAGTTCGCGCGCGCGGATGAATTGCGGATGATGCACGATCATATAGGCCTCGGCGGCCAAAACGCCCGCCGCATCCCGCGCGGCGATCAATTGATCAAACTCTTCCTCCGCGAGCGTCATGGGCTTTTCGCATAACACATGCTTGCCCGCCGCCATTGCCTTGAGCGACCATTCCACATGCAGGTGATTTGGCAGCGGAATATAGACCGCATCAATCGCCGGATCAGCCAAAAGCGCATCATAGCTGTCATGGACCTGAATGCCCGGCGCAAAGGCCTGAAAACCGGCGGCTTTTTCAGGGCTGGATGTGGCAAGGGCTACCAGTTCGGCGCCTTTGGCCGCGTGTATCGCAGGCCCCATGTGTTTTTCAGCAAAGTTCGCGGCACCCAGAATGCCCCAGCGCAATGGTTTCATGTTCGTTTCCCCTTTGGCGCGATGTTAGCGCCACCAAGGACCAAAAGGAAATACGCGCAGAAACGAAAAATCCCCGCCAGCAGCGCTGACGGGGATGATTATTGCGAGAGCGATACGGCCTTACGCGTCAGCCAACATGCCCTTCTGGCGCGCCAGTTCCTGCATCTTTGCCTGCAGCTTTTCAAACGCCCGCACCTCGATCTGGCGGATACGTTCGCGGCTCACGTCATACTGGCTGCTCAGGTCTTCAAGCGTGACAGTCTCCTCGGACAGACGACGCTGCATCAGAATGTCTTTCTCACGCTCGTTTAGAACAGACATGGCATCGGCCAAGAGTTCGCGGCGCGCATCAAGTTCGTCATGAGCTTCATACTCGGCCGCTGTATTCGCGCTCTCGTCCTCAAGCCAGTCCTGCCATTGCGCAGCACCTTCACCATCGGCACTGACCGTGGCGTTCAGCGATGCGTCCCCACCGGACAGACGGCGGTTCATGGAAATCACTTCGTCCTCGGTCACACCAAGATCGGTCGCAATCCGCTGGACGTTTTCAGGGCGCAGATCACCGTCTTCAAGCGCACCAATCCGGTTCTTCGCCTTGCGCAGGTTGAAAAAGAGCTTCTTCTGCGCTGATGTCGTGCCCAGCTTCACCAAAGACCATGACCGCAGGATATATTCCTGGATCGAGGCACGGATCCACCACATGGCATAGGTTGCCAGACGGAAGCCCTTTTCAGGATCAAAGCGTTTCACCGCCTGCATCAGGCCGACATTCGCCTCTGAAATCACCTCGGCCTGCGGCAGACCATAGCCGCGATAGCCCATGGCGATTTTAGCCGCCAGACGCAGGTGCGATGTCACCATCTTATGCGCAGCTTCCGTATCTTCATGGTCAACCCACCGCTTGGCGAGCATATATTCTTCTTCAGGCTCCAGCATCGGAAACTTACGGATTTCCTGCATATAGCGGTTCAGGCCACCTTCCGGCGTCGGCGCTGGTAAATTCTTGTAGTTACTCACTGTATCTGCCCTCCTATGTATAAAGGCTTAACATGGATATGGGAACGCTAACATTTGGTTTCAAGAGCGGTCATATCCGATTCCGTTAAAAAGAATATGAACTAATCAGTTCAGTTTTGCGACCCATGTTTCCGTGCATTCACGCACATGGGATCGTTTATTTCAGCCCTGAGCGCCAAGAGCGCGCAAAAGATCGCGCATATCTTGGGGGATTTCCGCCTCAAACTGTAGAAATTCGCCTGAAACAGGGTGTTCAAACCCCAAAGTCGCCGCATGCAGCGCCTGACGCGGAAACGCGGCTACAGCCGCAACACCAGCCTCACCAATCGCCTTGGGCGACAGTTTGCGCCGCCCACCATAGACCGGATCACCGATCAACGCGTGCCCGCAATGGGCCATATGCACCCTGATCTGATGGGTGCGCCCCGTTTCCAGCCAGCATTCGATCAAGGCCGCACAAGGCGGCGTGCCCAACGGCTCAACAATGCGCGACCGCGTCACGGCATGGCGCCCGCTGGTAAAGGACACGGCCTGCCGCTGCCGGTCTGTCCGGTGACGGCCCAGAAACGTCTGGATCTTCAGAATATTGCCCGGCTCAAACGACGTCCCCTTGATCCCGCGCAGGCGCGGATCGTTCTGATCCGGCAGGCCATAGCACACCGCCAGATAGCGGCGCTCCACCGTATGGGCCGCAAACTGGTCGGCCAGATGATGATGCGCGCGATCCGATTTCGCCGCCACCAGCAACCCTGTGGTTTCTTTGTCGATCCGGTGCACGATACCTGGGCGCTTCATGCCCCCCACACCCGAAAGCGTATCACCGCAGTGATGGATCAGGGCATTGACCAAGGTCCCGCCCGGGGTGCCCGGGGCAGGATGCACCACCATGCCACTGGGTTTATTGACGACAATCAGATCGTCATCTTCAAAAACCACATCCAGAGCAATGTCTTCCGCGCCAATGTGGCTTTCCTCGGCAAGAGCGACACTGACAGCCACGACAGCGCCTTCCGCAATCCGGAAACGAGGATCACTGATTACAGCGCCGTTCACGGTCACAGCCCCGTCAGCAATCAACTTGGCCAACCGCGACCGGCTGAGTGCAGCCTCTTCCGGCACGTCACGCCCCAGCGCCTTATCAAGGCGTGGCGGCGGGTTTGGCCCGATTTCAAATGTAATGAGCGTCTCACCCATGATCGTCTCCGGCACTGCATGGGAGGGATGGTACCGCCTCCCCGGCTTGAACGGGGGACCCCTGGTTCCACAAACCAGTGCTCTAACCAACTGAGCTAAGGCGGCAACAGGGGTGATCTAGCGGCATGAGATCACGATTGCAAGTCCCTACGCAAGGAAACTGTCGGGGCTGAAAGCTTCATCCCCTTGCCAATGCGGCATGCTGCGCTGTAGGACCAAAGCCAGCAAATCTAAGGGGCTACCATGGGTATCAACAACGAGCGCGACATCGAAGCGAACATGCAAATCGGACCAACCGATCTGGGCATGGTGCGAATATTCATCGAAGCCGATGGTATCGAAATTCCGATGGATTTTGACCCTGAAGAAGCTGACGAGATCGCCGAAGAGATCAAGGCCGCGGCAATGGCAGCCCGCGCCGTCAAAAAGCGGTAATAAACCCCGGATCGCGCGCGGCCTGCGCACGCACCGCGGCATGGCGCGCAAATTTCTGCATCATCACTTTACGCCGCGCAGCGGCCAGTCTGATTTCAGGCCCCATCCGGATGATCTCGGCGTCATAGGCATCAGCAAGAATCAGGCCCGTCTCTTCCGGCAACAACTCGGTTGGAAAATCGCTATCGACCGCCCAGAAAAAACGGTCACACCATTCCAGATATCCGCGCCATTTGCTGTCTGACTGAAAATCGGCGCGGCTGGATTTGCATTCGACAATCCAGATCTCGCCCTTCGGCCCCAGTGCCATCACATCAACGCGCAGGCCGGATGTCGGCACCAACTCTTCGACACTCACAAAATCATGTCCCCGCAAGGCGCGGCTGACCCCCCGCGCCAAAAGCTGGCCGGGCATCAGGCTCGGGCTGTAGGACAGATCGGACATAGCCGATACCATGAACAATAGGTGAACATAACGCAAGGCCAAACCGCGTCTCCTCAACGCGACTCAGTGCAGCAAAACGGCAAAAGCGCAAAGCGAAACAATCTCGAAATCATGGGTAGGATTGATCAAGGTGGATAATTTTAATTATTAAATATCAACTATTTACGTAATATTTAGCCTCTAAAGCAAATTGAAACGCGCCACATTTATGACTGAAACGGGACACATTGGGCGCAATCACAGGGGCAAAAGCCTTGTCCACGTCACGTTTTCGGCCGCTTTCCTACGTAAAACTTAAAGCAACCAAGAGGAGCGTAACGAATGTCACTGTTTGCCAACATTACTTTTTTCGAAGTCTCTATGGCTCTTGTCTTTGTCGGTATCGCAGAGCGTTTGTTGCTCGGCTACGCCCCTGCCGAAATGGTTGGCGCAAAAGGCTGGCTCATCCGCGGTGACATCGAAGAATAAGCTGTTCGAGGGGCTTGCCCTTCGTCACACACACCCCTACCTGTTGGGCGACGGGTTCTGCGCCTCTCGTATACCATAGGTACGAATCCAGTGGCCTTAAGCAAATCCGAGGGAGCTGGCTCTGTTCTGACCCTGGTCTGATTACCTGGCGCCCACCTGTACATACAGGTCCTCGGGATTAGTTACCTCTACGGTTGCCGTGGTTCCCGTCACTTTCAAAAAACGCTACCTGCCGCGCGATGCGCGCGCTTCAACGCGGATCGGAATAAGCGGTCCGCGATGGTCATCATCATCGTCGTCATCTGCCTGTGACATGACCACGATTGCAAACTGGACGCTGCCAAACACCGTGCCGTGAAAGAACCACAGCAAAAACACCGCCAGATAGCCTACATCAGAGCCGGCAATCAGGCTGCCAAGTCCGGCCACATCGTTCCAGAGGATCAGTGCGACAAAGACCGCCGACAGCGCAAAGCCGATGGCACAATGGCGCAGATAAAGCCGCATAAGATCAGGTTCATTCTCAGGGCGCATGTGCGATCCTCCTGCGCTTTAGAATATACCTAACTTCGGCAATGGCAAATCACGATGATTTCCCGAATGCCTCCGGCTGGGCTTCGCGGGCCATGTGATCAAGGACAGCGTTGACGAACTTAGGCTCTTTGCCATCGGCGGAAAACGCCTCGGCCACGCCGACAAATTCGCTGATCACAACTTTGGGCGGCGTCTGTTTCAGCATCATTTCTGCACCAGCCGCGCGGAAGAGCGCGCGCCATGTGGGATCAATGCGCGCAATCGGCCATTTCGCCACCAGCGCACGATCGGTCATCTGGTCGATCGCGGCCTGATCATCAACGGCCTTTTCCATCAACCCGCGGAATGTATCCACGTGGCCCTCGGCCATCTCGCCGTCCTCATAGACAGCGCCAAGGCGATGATCCTCGAACTCGCGCGTGACCTGATCGACGGTCTGGCCACTGGCCTCCATCTGGAACAGGGCCTGCACAGCATAGAACCGTGCGGCGGATTTCATTTTGCGGAGCTGGTTGTTCGAGAGGGTCATGTGCTGGTCTTGCTATCCGTATCGCCGGCCATCAGGATGTCGCGGGTGAACCCCACGCCCTTGTCGGCTTTGCCCCACTTACGGGCCAGCGCAATCAGGTGCAAGGCCGCAGCGGCCGCCCCGCCGCCTTTGTTCATTTCAGCAGGATCAGCACGCACTTCGGCCTGCGCGCGGTTTTCGACGGTCAGGATACCGTTGCCGATGCACAAACCTTGCAAGCCCAAAAGCTGGATCGCGCGGCTGCTGTCATTGCAGACGGTGTCATAATGCGTCGTCTCGCCCCGGATCACACAGCCGAGGGCGACGTAGCCGTCAAAATTGCTCATCCGCTCGGCGATGCCGATCGCGGTGGGAATTTCCAGCGCACCGGGCACCTCGACAAGATCCCAGGTTGCACCGGCCTTTTCGATCTCGGCCTTGGCACCGGCGATCTGGTTATCCGAGATATCCTTGTAATAAGGCGACGCCACGATCAGGATTTTCACGGGCTTGTCGAATTCCGGCAGGGGCATGATGTAGTGGGAAGGTCCGGCCATTATCCGATCTCCGAAATTTTACGTGTACCGACAATTTCCAACCCGTAGGCATCCAGTCCAACGACCTTGGGTTTGGGTGAGTTGGTCAGCAATTCGATCTCATGCAAACCCAGCGAGCTGAGGATTTGCGCACCAAGCCCGTACTGGCGCAGCGTTTGCGGCGAGACCTCTTCACCTGTCTCAAGCTTCATATGCACATCACGCAGCAGCACCAGCACACCGCGCCCTTCTTCGGCAATCAGTGACATCGCATCGCCGAATTCGTTGCGCCGCCCCTTGGGGCCTGCGCCTACAATATCCAGCAATGGATCCATGGCATGCATCCGCACAAGCACAGGCTCGGGTGTCGAGATATTGCCTTTGATCAGGGCGATATGTTCCGCCCCTTGGGTTTCGTCAGTGTAGATGCGCAGTTCCCATTCACCGCCGAATTCCGACTGGATGGTGCTGCTTTCGCGGACACGCACCAGATTGTCGTGGCGACGGCGATAGGCGATCAGATCACTGATCGTCCCGATCTTGAGGTTATGCAGCTGCGCAAAGGCAA
Source organism: Yoonia sp. R78084 (assembly GCF_044595625.1). NCBI lineage: Bacteria > Pseudomonadati > Pseudomonadota > Alphaproteobacteria > Rhodobacterales > Paracoccaceae > Yoonia > Yoonia sp. R78084. The sequence goes on along the minus strand of NZ_CP138993.1, from coordinate 649,402 downwards.
TCAGATCAGGCAGGCGCGCCATCTCGCCGTCTTCCTTCATGATCTCGCAGATCACACCCGAAGGGTTCAGCCCTGCAAGACGGCTGATATCCACGGCGGCCTCGGTATGGCCTGCGCGGACCAGAACGCCGCCGTCACGGGCACGCAGCGGAAAAACGTGACCGGGTGTTGCGATATCGGCAGCGCCCTTTGATGCATCAATCGCCGTCGCCACGGTACGCGCGCGGTCATGGGCAGAAATACCGGTGCTGACACCCTCACGGGCCTCGATGCTGACGGTAAAGGCGGTTTCATGGCGTGACGAGTTCTGTGACGCCATCAAGGGCAGGCCCAGTGCATCAATCCGCGCACCAGGAAGCGTGAGGCAGATCAGCCCGCGCCCGTGCTTGGCCATAAAGTTGATCGCATCCGGCGTGGCCATCTGCGCAGGGATCACCAGATCGCCCTCGTTTTCGCGGTCCTCATGGTCCACAAGAATGAACATCTTGCCGTTGCGCGCATCTTCAATGATATCTTCGATCTTGCTGATTGCGTCGGACCAATCCCGTTCAACAGGGCCGGGTGTCTCAAATTGCTGGGTCATATCTGTCTCCGCAGGCGTCTTGCCTGAGGCAGATAGCCCAGAGGCAGCACTTTGGAAAGCGTCTATGGGCAGGTTCACGTAAGGTGGATCAAGATCCACCTTACCCGCAAAAGAACTGCTCTGCCTGCAAATAGCCCGCAGTCCGTGCCGCCTCGGCCCATTCACGCTCGAACGCGGTGTCACCCACGATCACAAAACGGTCCGCAGGATGCCCCTCGGCCGTGATCATTGCGCGCATCCGGTCACGCATCACGGCCCAGCTGTCACTGTATGCCGGTGCGGCATGGGCACCGGAAAGACCTGCCAAGGCCCCGAGGTGCGTGGGCGTGACAGGTTTATGCGCAACGCCCTTGCACACCGTGCGCACCAAGCCTGCCAGCTTATCAGCGCGATCTACCGGAAGCGGCTGTCCTTCGCGCAAAACCCGCAAGGCATTGTTCGAAAATAGAAAGCCGATCAGATCATGGCCGGTGCTGGCGCGGATACCGGCATAGGTTTTGTAAGGCAAACCCAACTCGGCTGCGCGCCGCACACGCAGGCGCACCACTTCAATCGGGAGGGTGGGCATCAGGTCTTTGCGCGCCCGCGTCCACACATGGGTCCGCCAGCTTTTGCCGGGCTCATCAACCCGACCCGAATTATGCCCGATGCCTGCCATCACGCGTATTCCTGCAGCCGCGCCACATAACGGGCCATTGTATCAATCTCGAGATTGATCCGGTCACCGACCTTGGTGTCACCCCACGTGGTGGCAACCTTGGTGTGCGGAATAAAGTTGATGCCGAAATCCGCGCCATCCACCTCGTTCACCGTCAGTGACGTGCCATCCAGCGCCACCGAGCCTTTCGGTGCAATAAACCGCGCCAGATCCTGCGGCGCACGGAAGGTCACGCGTGTACTGTCGCCTTCATCCCGCATCGCGATCACCTCGGCCACACCGTCCACATGCCCCGACACGATATGCCCGCCAAGCTCATCGCCGACCTTCAGGGCCCTCTCAAGGTTCAGGCGCGACCCAACGGACCAGCCACCCACATTGGTCGCCCCCACAGTCTCGGCGGAAATTTCGACGTCAAACCAGTTTTGCGGTGCGCGGCCCAGCGCCACGACGGTCAAACACACACCATTGCAGGCAATCGAGGCCCCGATATCAATGCCGGCCACATCATAGCCGGTCCCGATCCGCGCCCGCAGATCGCCGCGCTGTTCAAGCGCGAGCACTGTGCCGATATCTGTAACAATTCCTGTGAACATTGCTGCGCGTCCCCTCTTTGCTCTGCCCTGACCTAGCGTTTCAAGGTCGCCACGGCAAGCCGGACGCTTGCCAGCGATGCCTAATCAGGTCAGTAAGAAACACAGGATATCTTTCATTCAACGTCATTATGCCAAATCAAAAGTCTTTTCTTTTTCTGCAGGGCCCACATGGCCCGTTCTTCCGCCAGTTGGGCCGGATGCTGCGCCATACCGGCGCCAATGTCTGGCGAGTCGGATTTAACGCAGGGGATGCGGCCTTTTGGGGCCGTGCACCGGGTTACATCCCGTTTCAGCACGACCTTGGCACATGGCCCGCAACACTGGCCGCGATCCTGCAAGACCACGCCATTACCGATATCGTGCTTTACGGTGACACCCGCCCCACCCACGCAGAGGCGGTGCGACAGGCCAAAGCCCTGGGCCTGCGCGTGCATGTCTTCGAGGAGGGCTATCTGCGCCCCTATTGGGTGACCTATGAACGCGGCGGCAGCAACGGCCATTCCCGTCTGATGGATATTTCCGTTAATGAAATGCGCGACAGGCTCGCACAATCGGACGTCGACCTGCCCACCCCGCCTGCACATTGGGGCGATATGCGGCAACATATCTTTTACGGCGCGCTCTATCATTGGTTCGTGATGTTCCGGAACCACCGCTACCCCGGGTTCAAGCCGCACCGCGCCCTGCCCGTCCACCGCGAGGCATTGCTTTATACAAAGCGCCTTCTGCTCATGCCCTTCCTGCGCCTGCACCGGCGTTGGGCCACCCTGCGCATCAAGGCCGGCGGCTATCCCTACCATATCGTCTTGTTGCAACTGGAACATGACGCAAGCTTTCAGGCCCATTCCTCATTCGCGACCATGCAGGACTTCATCGCCGAGGTGATTGCGGGCTTTGCCAAAGGCGCGCCTGCGCATCACCATCTGGTCTTCAAGGCGCATCCATTGGAAAACGGGCAGTCCCCCTTGCGGCGCATGATCCGCACATTGGCAAAGGCGCACGGGGTCAATGCGCGGACGCATTACCTGCGCGGTGGTAAACTTGCACAGATCCTTGGTGACGCGCGCTCTGCTGTAACCGTGAATTCCACCGCAGGTCAGCAAGCACTCTGGCGTGGCATCCCCCTCAAGGCCTTTGGCACAGCCGTTTACAGCAAGCCCGAATTCGTCTCGGACCTTCCATTGCATGCGTTCTTTGCAGCCCCTGAACGTCCCGACGCCAAAGCCTACCGCACCTATCGCCAGTTCCTGCTTGAAACCAGCCAGGTCCCCGGCGGCTTCTATTCCGCCTCGGGCCGCCAGCAGCTCTTGCGACACCTTGTCGATATGATGCTGCAGGACGCCGATCCTTACGATGCCCTGCTGCCGAGACAATCGCAGGCAAGCCCGCCTTTGCGCGTTGTACAGCCCAGACCGCTGCAATAGTTTGCCGCCGATGACACAGGAAAAACGCCAGAACCTCTACGTCTACAATGGCGGCTTCCTGACCAAAGGACGGGTCCGGCGGATTGTCGAACTGGCAGGCTATGATATCAAGATCGGCGCACCGGGTGACGGGGATCTTGTTGGGGTCTGGGGGCACAGCCCCACATCCCCGCGCGGTGAGGCAGTGGCCGCAAGGCGCAATGCACCAATCCTGCGCGTTGAGGACAGTTTTCTGCGCTCTGTGGGGCTGGGACGCGACGGAGCACCGCCCATTGGCCTGAATATTGACCGGCGTGGCGTGCATTTCGATCCTGCAACTGAATCTGATCTGGAACTGATCCTTGCCGAAGAGCCTTTGGACGACACCGCCCTGCTGAACCGTGCGCGCGCCGGGATCGAGATGCTGAAATCAGGGCACCTGTCAAAATACAACGCCTTTGATCCGGCTCTGCCCGTCCCTGAGCCGGGCTATGTTCTGGTGATCGACCAGAGCCGCAAAGATGCGTCGGTTGCAGCATCGGGCGCGGACAGCAATACCTTCCGCGAGATGCTGTTCTACGCGCAAACCGAATTTCCCAACGCCCAGATCCTGATCAAGTCACATCCGGAAACCGCGGCAGGGCACCGCAAAGGGTATTTCACCAAGAAAGACACAAACGCGCGCATTGCGCTTGCTGATGACGGCCTGTCGCCTTGGGCGCTGTTGGAAGGGGCGATTGCCGTCTACACGGTCAGTTCGCAACTTGGCTTTGAAGCCATCCTTGCAGGGCACAAACCTGTCGTCTTCGGCCAGCCGTTCTATATGGGTTGGGGGCTGACAGATGATCGCAAACCGCTGCAGCGCCGCCAACGCAACCTGACCCGCGCGCAGCTTTTTGCCGCCGCCATGATCCTCTATCCCACGTGGTATGATCCATTCCATGACCGCTTGTGCAGCTTTGAAGAGGCCGCCGCGACACTGGCTTCCGAGGCACAGGCATGGCGCGATGATTATAAGGGGTGGGTCGCCGCCGATATGCGGCTTTGGAAACGCAGGACCCTGCAGGATTTCTTCGGGCGGCCCAAACCTGTGAAATTCCTGCGCGGCCCCAAGGCCAGCCATAGCGCCCGCGCCAAAAACCACCGCTTGATGCGTTGGGCCAGCACCGGCGCAAAGGATGCGGTGCTGGTCGAGGACGGCTTTCTGCGCTCCCGCGGACTGGGTGCCGATCTGATTGCACCGCTTAGTCTGGTTCTGGATGATCAGGGCATCTATTACGACGCCACGCGGCCTAGCCGGTTGGAAACACTGCTCAACGCAGCGGACGATCTGAGCGAACACGAACGCGCACGGGCAGCAGCATTGATCGAACGGATAACAGAGGCGCGGTTGTCGAAATACAACCTCACCGCCAAGCCGCTGCCCGATCTGCCCAAAGGCCGCCGCATCCTTGTGCCCGGTCAGGTGGAAGATGACGCATCCGTCATCCATGGCAGCAGTGAGGTGAACACCAATCTGGCCCTGCTTGAGATCGTGCGCAAAGCAAATCCCGCCGCCGTGATCCTGTATAAACCTCACCCTGATGTCGAAGCAGACCTGCGCCCTGGTGCGGTTGCCCATGCGGCGGAACTGGCCGATGTCGTGCTGGCGGGCACCGATCCCATCGACGCGATCGACGCGGTGGATGAGGTTTGGACCATGACCTCTCTCTTGGGTTTTGAGGCGCTTTTGCGCGGCAAGAAAGTCACCTGTCTCGGCACGCCCTTCTATGCGGGCTGGGGCCTGACCGATGACCGCGCCATGCCCGAGCCGCGCCGTCAGGCGCGGCTTGATCTCACGGCTTTGGTGCATGGCACACTGATCACCTATCCGCGCTATCGCGATCCGGTCACAGGTTTGCCCTGCCCCGTCGAAGTGATCGTAGATCGCATTGAAAACAATGACTTGCCAAAACACAGCGTCTTCAATCGCAGCCTGGCAAAACTTCAGGGTATATTTGCCAGCTACGCGTTTTTGTGGCGCTAGACGGCAGGCAGGCGCGACCAGATGTGGCAGATATCCTGTCCCACAGGCCTCACGCTGTCCAATGCAAAACGCGGCGCAGAGGCCAGACGATCAACGCCCATCGCCGCCAGCATCGGCGTGCCTTCGGCCCCGATTGCGGCACCTGCAGAATAGACAATCAACTGATCCACCAGACCCGCGTTCAGCAGCGACGCGGCCAACATGCCACCGCCTTCGCAGAACACGCGGGTCACACCCTTTGCGGCCAGTGCTTGCATCACCGCGCGTGGGTCCACCTGGCCAGATGCCGTGGCACAGGGCAGGCTTTGCGCGCCTTTTGTCGTCCACTCGGTGACATCCGCTTCGGCCCCGTGACAAAGCCAGACTGGTACCTCATGTGCAGTCTGCGCAAGCCGGGCTGTGGCGGGAATTTTCATCGCACGCGACACAACCACACGCACCGGTTGGCGCGAAATCCCCAGCCCCCGCACCGTCAAGGACGGATCATCGGCACGCACCGTTCCCGCCCCCACCATCACCGCATCATGGCGCGCGCGGTACATATGCACATCGCGGCGCGCCTGAGGTCCGGTGATCCATTGGCTTTCCCCTGTGGCGGTCGCAATGCGCCCGTCCAGCGTGCCGGCCATTTTCAGCGTCACAAAGGGGCGGTTTTGGGTGGTGCGCAGCAAGAACCCCGCATGATCGCGCAGGGCCTCCGCTTCCCCCACACCACAATCCACGATAATCCCTGCATCGCGCAACATCCGGATACCACGCCCTGCAACGCGGCTGTCAGGATCACCCGTCGCGACAACCACACGCGCCACACCCGCTCCAATCAAAGCTTGAGAGCAAGGCGGCGTCTGTCCGTGATGCGCGCAGGGTTCCAGCGTGACATAGGCGGTCGCACCTGCCGCCGCAGCCCCGGCCTGTGCCAGTGCGCGCGTTTCCGCATGCGGCCTGCCACCATCAGCCGTCCACCCGCGCCCGACAATTTTACCATCTTTGACAATCACGCAGCCCACAGCAGGATTGGGCCAGACACGCCCCATCCCGCGCCGCCCCAACATCAGGGCGAGCGCCATAAACCGGTCATCCTGGTGCTGGGTCACGTATCCAGATCGTCTTTGTGATCAGGGCGCAATTCGCTGACGAATTTGTCGAAATCGTCTGCCGCCTGGAAGTTCTTGTAAACACTCGCAAAGCGCACGTAGGCCACGGTGTCGATCCGCGCGAGGCTTTCCATCACGATCTCGCCGATTGTGCCGGACGGAATATCCGTCTCGCCAAGGCTTTCGAGACGGCGCACGATGCCACTGATCATCTGGTCAATCCGCTCGGGCTCGACAGGGCGTTTTTGCAACGCGATCCGGATCGAGCGTTCCAGCTTGGGCCTGTCGAAATCTTCGCGGCGGCCATTGGTCTTGATCACCACAAGGTCACGCAATTGCACACGTTCATAGGTGGTAAAACGTCCACCACAGGCCGGACAAAACCGCCGGCGGCGGATCGCCACGTGGTCTTCGGCGGGGCGGCTGTCTTTGACCTGTGTGTCAACATTTCCACAAAACGGGCAACGCATGTTCAGTCCTCATTCATTTGCGGGGGGCTACGACTGGTAGCGCGGCCCCACTTATCCACAGGCACTATATGAGCGCAGGTAGGTTTTGGGTAGGGGGGAAATGAAGGCGCAAGATGCAGGGCTGAGGTGTTGCTTTTGCGGCGCGGTTGACCGGTGCGCTCAGCCCAGATGCGCAATCACGCGCCTCTGGTGCGGCCTGTCGCGGTGCTCAAAAAGATAGATCCCCTGCCACGTGCCCAGGGCCAGCCGGCCGTCGGTCACAGGAATGCTCAAATGGGTCGGCAGCATTGCTGCTTTGATGTGCGCAGGCATATCGTCGGGACCTTCATAGGTATGTGTCAGATAGGCCATGCTGGAGTCGGTCGTGGGTGGCACCAGGCGCGCAAAGAAGTTCTGCAAATCCACCTGCACTTCAGGGTCTGCGTTTTCCTGAATAACAAGACTGGCCGACGTATGCTGGACAAACAGTGTCAGCAGGCCGGTCCCCTTGGCCCAGCTGGCCACTTGGCGGGTAAACTCATATAGGCCGGGGCCGTTTGTTGCGATGGTCAGTTGCGTCTGCATGGCACCAGCATCGGATGGTGCCACGCAAAGCGCAAGCCCGTGCCCTTACTCTTTCGCGCAGGCCAGCGACGTCTCGGAGCGCGCGTAGGTTTCCGCGTAGATATCGTCTGGAAGTGCCAGCATGGTTTTCAGAACCGACGCAATCGGCAGGCTACAGGCGTCATCGGTTGTCGCTTTCTGGCTTGCCGGTACAACCAATTCAGCTGTCCTGTCAGACACCAGGTTGCCAGGTTCAAACTCATAGGCGTGGAGTGCAGGCACGAAAGCGATCGAAAGCGTGGCGGTCGCCAAAGTCATCTTCAAACGGATCATAATGTCTTCCTTCTTTGGCTGGCATGTGGGCCTGCCTGCGGGGCCTATCAATCTGCACAGATGCGATGGTGTGTGCTCATAAATGCACATCAGATCATCGTGATGACGTTACAGCCGAAAACTGGTGGTTTTCGCGCCCGCGACTTGCGGCTATACGCAGATCCAGCAACGCAGCCGCTCAGAAAGATCTCTTCATGGCCCAAATCGCCCTTCCAAAAATGCTTGCCGATGCACAGGCCGCTGAAGAGGCGGGGAAACTCGGGGTGGCGCAGGCAATTCTGAGCAAAGCCACCACAGACTATCCCAAAGACCCGAAATCACTGCTGCGCCTTGTCCGGCTCCTGGCGCGCAAGGGCAAGCAACCCAGACTGGCGCTTCCGCTGCTGCCGCGCCTGCTGAAACTCGCACCGGCCTCTGGCCTCGCGCACGAACTTGCCGCAGAAACATACTGCAAATTGCGCAGCTACGAGATTGCACTGGTGCACGCAGACAAGGCGCTGGCACTTGCGCCGAAATCCCCCGACTGTCTCTATGTGGCCGCAACCGTCTATCAGCAGAATGCGCGCCACGACGAGGCGATCAAGCTGATCAAGCGCGCCCTGGCACTGCGCCCCGATCACCGCCCGTCCAAGCTTCTGCTGGCATCGTCACTCAACGCAACGGGCCAACAAAAAGAGGCCGAGGCCATCTGCCGCGCCATCTTTGCCGAAACGCCGAATAACCAACATAATCTGATGCTTTGGAACAGCGCGGTAAAAGCGTCCGTGGATGATCCCATCTATCAGTACATCAAGAACACGTTGTTGCCGGAGTTCACAGCAACGGATGAGCAAAGCCTGCGGTGGGTGTTGCGGACACTTGGCAAAGCCGAAAACGACATCGGCAATTATACGCAGTCTTTCAAATACTATACGCAAGCCAAGGCACTTGAGCCCAAACGCCATGAGCGCGGCAAGAACAAACAATTTGTGAGTGCATTGCTCGCCAAAACATCCCGGGCCGACTTTTTTGGCGGCACCGGACATGACAGCGAAAACCCCGTCTTGATTGTGGGCATGCCACGCACAGGCAGCACGCTGCTCGAACAGATCCTGTCCAGCCATCCGCAGATCGGGGGCATCGGTGAAAGCGCACAGTTGCGCAATCTGGCGACATCCATCGGGTTCAAGAGCGGTGACGGTGCAGGTTTGGCCAAGCTTGTGCAGAACCTGTCACCCCAAAAGGCCAAAGAGCTTGCTGAAATCTACCTCAAGAATTCCAGCACAATTGCCCCCGGCAAACTGCGGGTCGTCGACAAGAACCTGCATAATTTCGAGCTATTGGGGCTTTTTGCGAAACTGTTTCCCAAAGGCAGGATCATCCTTGCACTGCGTGACCCGATGGATAACTGCGTGTCATGCTATCTGCAGCCGCTCAGCGGGTTCCACAGCTACACCCAGGATCTGACATCCATGGGCCAGTACTATGCAGAGTTCCGCAGGCTGGTTGCGCACTGGCAAAAAGTCATCCCCAATCCGATGATGGAAGTGCACTACGAGGACATGGTCGCCGACACCGAGGGCATGGCGCGCAAAATCATTGATTTCATCGGAGTAGAGTGGGATCCCGCCTGTCTTTCGTTTCAGGAAAACAAATCACATGTGCGGACCCTGTCGGTCTCGCAGGTGCGTCAGCCGATCTACAAAACGGCGGTGAAACGGTGGCAGCGGTATGAGGAATTTCTTGATCCGCTCAAGGCCGAGCTTGCGCATTTATACCCTGACGGGTTCTGACCACCCGAACGGGGCGGCGCTTAGCGAAACAACCGATCCCCCTGTTCGTCGATCACCTGCTTGGCCTTGGCCACAGAGGCATCCTCGGCCTGCTCTTTGGACTGCAATACATCGGCGCGGATCAGGTCATGCACCTGCCCGTCCTTCTCGATGCGCGCGCCGATCCGCCAGCCATTGCTCGCTTTCTCGGGGGTCGGCGTGATGGTGCAGTCTTTGTAGGTTTCCGCAGGGGTCGCCTGCGTTGTCTTGCCGCCACCAAAGAGCTTGGAAAAAAGTGACATGGAACCTCACCTGTTTTGGGCAGCATAAACACCTGTCCGTGGGGTGAAAAGAGCGCAGGCCGCCACGGCGACAGGCAAAGAAGAACCCCACCGTGTTGCGCACGATGGGGCTTATTTTCGAAAGCTGTAAAAGCTTACTGGTCGAGGAAAGACCGCAGCTTCCGGCTCCGGCTTGGGTGCTTGAGCTTGCGCAGCGCCTTCGCCTCGATCTGACGGATCCGTTCGCGTGTCACGCTGAACTGCTGACCCACTTCTTCCAGCGTATGGTCGGTGTTCATACCGATCCCGAAACGCATCCGTAGCACGCGTTCTTCGCGTGGAGTGAGTGACGCCAGAACCCGTGTCGTGGTTTCCTTCAGGTTCTCCTGGATCGCTGAATCCAAAGGCAGGATCGCATTCTTATCCTCAATGAAATCGCCAAGCTGGCTGTCTTCCTCGTCACCAATCGGCGTTTCCAGCGAAATCGGCTCTTTGGCGATCTTCATCACCTTGCGGACCTTTTCCAAAGGCATTTGCAGCTTTTCAGCCAATTCCTCTGGTGTCGGCTCGCGGCCGATTTCGTGCAGCATCTGGCGACCGGTCCGGACCAGCTTGTTGATCGTCTCGATCATATGGACAGGAATACGGATCGTGCGGGCCTGATCCGCGATAGACCGCGTGATCGCCTGACGGATCCACCATGTGGCATAGGTCGAGAATTTGTAACCGCGACGGTATTCGAACTTGTCGACCGCTTTCATCAGACCGATGTTACCTTCCTGGATCAGATCAAGGAACTGCAGACCACGGTTGGTGTATTTCTTGGCAATCGAGATAACGAGACGCAGGTTCGCCTCGACCATCTCTTTCTTGGCCTGACGCGCCTCTTTCTCGCCCTTCTGGACCTGCTGCACAATGCGGCGGAATTCGGTGATATCTACGCCCACATACTGACCGACCTGCGCCATGTCTCCGCGCAGCTCTTCGATCTTGCCAGTTGATTTCTCGATCAGCATCTGCCAGCCACGACCGGATTTTTCCGCCATGTCATCAAGCCAGTTCGGATCAAGCTCGCGGCCGCGATAGGCGTCGACAAATTCGCGGCGGTTGATACGGGCCTGATCGGCCAGTTTCACCATCGAACTGTCGATCGACATGATCCGGCGGTTGATGCCGTATAGCTGGTCGATCAGCGCTTCGATCCGGTTGTTGTGCAGGTGAAGCGAATTCACCAGCTCAACGATTTCCGAGCGCAGTTTCTGGTATTTCTTTTCCTGCTTGTCCGAGAATGATGAATCCTCGTTCAACGTGGCCGACATCCGCGCGTCCTGCATGTCGGACAAGGCCGCAAAATCGCGCGCGATCAGTTCCAGCGTTTCAAGCACGCGGGGCTTGAGTGCCGCCTCCATGGCCGCAAGCGACATGTTGGCCTGATCGTCATCATCGTCTTCGTCATCTTTGGCAATCGGGTTGCCATCGGCGTCAAGCTCTTGGGTCGCTTCTTTCTTTTCTTCGGACTGGCCGGCAGGGGCCGCCACGACGGGTTCCTCACCCTCTTCGCCCAACTGGTTGCCAAACGTGGTTTCCAGATCAATCACATCGCGCAGCAAAATGTCTTCGGACAAAAGTTCGTCGCGCCAGATTGTAATCGCCTGAAAGGTCAGCGGGCTTTCGCACAACCCGAGGATCATGGTGTTGCGACCGGCCTCGATCCGCTTGGCAATCGCGATTTCACCTTCGCGCGACAAAAGCTCGACCGAGCCCATTTCGCGCAAATACATCCGCACCGGATCATCCGTGCGGTCCAGCTTCTCGGCCTCGGCCCCGCCCAGCGTGACCTCACGCGAACCCGCGACAGTCGCCAGGGCCGTGTTGCCCTGGTTCTCTTCGGTCTCTTCGCTTTCTTCTTCTTCGGTGACTTGGATGCCCATTTCGGACAGCATCGACATCACATCTTCGATCTGGTCCGACGACACCTGCTCGGGCGGTAGAACAGCATTGAGTTGGTCGTAAGTGATATAACCCCGCTCGCGCGCATCAGAGATCATTTTCTTGACCGCGGCTTGGCTCATATCAAGGCTGATATCACCGTCCTGGTCAGCGTCCTTGCGATCATCGTTGTCTTTCGCGGCCATGCGGAATGCCCTTTCGGATGCGTTATTTCGTGCCAAAGTGATTCGGCTGATTCGGTTAATTTCGAATCAACCTCGCATCGAGGTGATTCGCAAGCAGTTGACTTATTGTTCTTTGTACCTGTTGCGCAAACTACGACTTAGGCCGATCCCGCCCCTTTGCAAAGGAAATTTGCTCAATCAGTTGCGCAAATGCGCTTTTCTCTTCTTTCTTCATCCGCGCGCCATTCGCGCCAATCGCGTATTCGGCTTTGTCCTCGTTGTCGCCGCGCCCTGCCTGATCCACCGCTTTGGTGGCCTGTGCAAGCCGCCATGTCAGCCCCTCATCCGCCATGCCACCAAGGTCTTCGACGGCATCTTCGATTTCTCTGGCGTGTCCGCGGCGGGCCGCAAGTTTGGCGAACTCTTCGGCAAGGCACAAACGCGCGATTTCGGCATCACCACCCCGCCGCACAGCGGGGCTAATCGCTACGTGGTTCTGCGCGAACAGTTTTTCAAGGGGCATCTCGCCCATCTCCTGGACGATGCAATGGCGCAAATCCTCTGCGCCAAGATGACGCAGAAGACAGCCCTGTAGATCACGGTGCATCGGATCACGGCTGTCCATCTGCTCCAGTGCCGTTTCGAACTCGGGTGCAACAGCGGGGGCCACAATCAGCGTGGCAAGGATCACAGCTTCACGCAAATGGTCCTGATCAGTGGCCCCTGCCGCGAGTGCCGAGGCGCGTGACGTGGCCACAGGGCTGACATCGCGCTTCCAAGGGTCAAGACGCGGGTTCCATCTCCCGCCCCCGCTCTTGCGCGCGACGGGCGCCTTGCGGTTGGAAAACAGCGCCCAGCGCATGTCCTTGATCGCCTGCCCGTAGTGGCTGCGGATCGAAGGATCCTTGATGAGCATGATTTTTTCGCGCAGCGCCTTATCCAGAGCGGCCTTGCGCTCGGGACTGTCAAAATTGCGGCCCTCTGTTTCACGCTGCCACAACAGCTGCACCATCGGGATCGCCTGATCGAGCAGCTTTTGCATCGCCCCTGCACCCTGCGCCTTGATTAGATCATCCGGGTCCAGCCCCTCCGGCATCAACGCAAAACGCAACGATTGCCCCGCCTCAAGCAGCGGCAATGCGATATCAATCACCCGCATTGCGGCACGCAGACCGGCGGTGTCGCCATCCAGCGCGATAATCGGCTCAGGCGCCATACGCCACATCAGGCGCAACTGATCTTCGGTAATGGCGGTGCCAAGCGGCGCGACCGTCGCTGTAAACCCCGCCTCCGAAAGGGCAATGACATCCATATAGCCCTCAGCCACGACCAAAGGCTTGCCCTTTCCCGCCGCCTCGCGTGCGGGGCCATGGTTGTAGAGGCTGCGGCCCTTGTCAAAAAGCGCGGTTTCGGGCGAATTGTAATATTTCGCCGGATGGTTCGGGTCCATCGCACGACCGCCAAAACCAATGGCCCGCCCCCGCGCATCACGGATCGGAAACATGATCCGGTCGCGGAACCGGTTATAAAGGCCACTGCCATGGTCACTCTGCGCCGCAAGCCCCGCATCAACGATCAGTTTCGGGTCAATCCCCTTGCCCGAAAGCTGTTCGAGCACGCCTCCATTGGCAGGTGCAAAGCCGATCTCCCAACGCGCCTGCGCCTCGGGGCTTAGCCCGCGCCGCGCCAGATAATCCCGCGCATCCGCAGCAACCCCTGTCTGCAACTGCAAGCGGTGATACTGCACCGCCTGCTCCATCACATCGACAAGCACCGTGCGCGCATCCGCCTTTTCCTGCGCGCGCGGATCCCGCTCCGGCATCGTCATCCCGGCCTCAGCGGCAAGGATTTTCACAGCCTCCATGAAATCCACATTTTCGGTTTCGCGCACAAAGGAAATCGCATCGCCTTTGGCGTGGCAGCCAAAGCAGTAATAAAACCCCTTGCGGTCGTCGACGTGGAAACTGGCGGATTTTTCTTGGTGGAACGGACACGGCGCCCAAAGATCGCCCTTGCCCTGATTGGACTTGCGCGTGTCCCACATGACCTTACGGCCCACGACCTGCCCCAGCGACAGCCGATTGCGCAATTCATCAAGGAAACCAGGGGGCAGACTCATGCGCGCAGTATGACCCAACCCCTCGGGACTTTCCATGTCCAATCAAACTTCCGCTGGAGGCATTCCGACAGCGCGCCTAGCGCAACGCCACCGCCCGCATCGCTACCTCAAGATCATGCGCCAGTGTCCGCGCCATCGACCGCATCGCCATGATCTCGAAACTGTCAGGACCTGTGCGGATGACCGTCACCGCCATGTGCCCCAACATCGTCTTGGCCGCGTGATGTGTCTCGAACACCGACGCGCGCAAATCAACCGGCACCAGCCGCGCCAGGACATCCTCGGCCCGCGCCCCTGACAATTGTACCACGGCAAAGGCATCACTCTGATCCGTCACTGCAGCCCCGTCCAACACCACATCTCCGGCCACTATCCAAGTGCCATGCCCGAACCACGTCACAGCCCCACTACGCCGGTTGGGCGGAGCAAGCCCTGCCCCGATTTGCGCTTCCAATTGTGCCGAGACAGCCGCCTCCTGTCCCGCAAAGGGTGCAACAGCCATCAACCGGGCGGGCAACACCTCCACCATCTCAACCCCGCCATGTGCCAGCGGCAACAGCCCCGCACAGGGCGTCAATGCAATCAGATCAGCCACGGGCACGCCCTCCGGTTGGATCGAAGAAAACAGGATCGCAGACCGTGACCTCTTCGCTGATTCCCCGCAAATGATCACGCAACTTGATCACCTCGCCGTGGCGGGCCCGGCCATTCTCCAAAAATCCCAGCGCCAGATAGGTGCCAAGCGTCGGCGAATAACACACCGAGGTCACATAACCCTGACTGTTCTCCCGCGTTTCCGCCGCCGCGCGTTCAAAAAGATGCGCTCCTGCGGTTAACGCGTGATCGCCGCCTTTGGCACGCAAGCCCACCAATTGCTGCCGTTCGGCGCCAAGAAGGCCCGGACGGGCCGCCGCGGCCTTCCCGATACAGTCCTTTTGGGCGCTGATCATCCGCTCCATCCCGAGATCATATGCGGTCGTGCGCCCGTGCATTTCGGCATGCGTGATAAACCCCTTCTCGATGCGCAGCACATTGAGGGCTTCCATCCCGTAGGGCCCGCCACCCAGCACTTCTGCCTGCGCCACGAGGATGCGAAAGAGGCTCTCACCATAACGCGCCGGGACCGCAATCTCATAGGCATGTTCGCCCGAAAACGAGATCCGGAACAAACGCCCCGCGACACCGCCGACGCGGACCGCGCCACAGGCCATGAAAGGCCAACTGTCATCATCAATCTCTTGATCCAGAACTGTATTGAGAAGCGCGCGCGCCTGCGGCCCTGCCACCGCAAACTGCGCCCACTGCTCGGTGACTGAGATCACCGTGGCATCCAGATCAGGGCGTAAAACCTGCAAGACAAACGCCAGATGCCGCATCACCTGACCGGCCGCAGCGGTGGTTGTCGTCATCACAAAATGCGTCTCGCCGAGGCGCGCTGTGGTGCCGTCATCCATGACATGACCGTCCTCGCGCAGCATCAACCCGTAGCGCACACGCCCGACCTTCAGGGTCGAAAACGTGTTGGTATAGACAAAATCCAGAAGTGCGGCGGCATCCGGCCCCTGAATATCGATCTTGCCAAGGGTCGACACATCACAAACCCCGACCGCATTACGCACATAGCCCACTTCGCGGTCACAGGATGCCCGCCAGTCGGTTTCACCTCTCTGGGGGAAATAACTGGGACGATACCAGAGCCCTGCCTCGATCATCGGCGCCCCCCGCGCCACACTGGCCTGATGCGACGTCGTGAACCGCTGCGGCGCAAATCCCTTGCCCTGACTGCCCGCCCCCATCGCGGCAATCGGCACAGGCACATAAGGCGGGCGGAACGTGGTCGTGCCTGTCTCGGGGATGCCCCTGCCGGTGGCATCCGCCAGGACCGCAAGGGCAACCACATTCGACGACTTGCCCTGATCCGGTGCCATCCCTTGCGTCGTATAGCGCTTCATATGCTCGACCGAGCGGAAGTTCTCTTGCGCGGCCAGCTTGATATCCTTCACATGGACATCGTTCTGGAAATCAATCCATTTGCGCCCCTTGCCGGGCACAGCCCAAAGCGGCGTGACAGCATAGGCCGCAGCATCAGCAACAGGGACCGTCACCTTGGGTTTCAACCCAAGGCCCTTTGCAACCTGCGCCGCCACCTCTGCCGCTTCGCTCAAACATCCAGCCGTGCTGAACGTCCCGTTGCAGGCCCCCGCTGTCACCAGCCCCGGAACACTGTCAGGTGTCGGCACAAAAGACGCGATCTCTTCATTCCATGTGGGCCGCCCGTTCATATGACAGGTCAGATGCACCGTCGGGTTCCAGCCCCCCGAGATCGCCAGACAGTCCGCCTTGATCGTCCGCGTACCACCTTTGTGGCTGATCGTGATGCTTTGCAGTGCATGCCGGCCTCGCGTACCGGTCACCTGCGCGCCGGTGTAAACGGGATAGTCACCCCCAAGCGTCACATCGTCACGATTACCCGTCACGACCGCCTCGTCGTCACGGCTATCAATCACAGCAACCACCTTCACACCGGCGACCGCCAGATCACGGGCCGTACGGTAGACATGATCATTATTGCCAAAGACCGCGACGGCCTTGCCCGGAACCACGCCCCAGCGATTGACATAGGAACGCACGGCGCTCGCCATCATGATCCCGGGACGGTCGTTGTTGGGAAAGGCAATCGGACGCTCCAAAGCACCGGCGCAGAGGATCGTCCGTTTGGCCACGATGCGCCAAAAACACGCCACCGGTTTGCCCGCTTTGGGCGGTCCCGCGACACGCTCAAGCGCGCTATAGGTACCCTGGTCATAGGCCCCCGTGACCGTTGTGCGCGTCATCAGACGGACATTCGGCATCGCATCAAGTTCCGCCAGCATCTCGGCCACCCAATTCTTTGCGGGCTTGCCATCTACCTGCTCCTGCTCGCGCAGCAACCGACCGCCCATTGCGGTATCTTCATCCGCAAGGATCACATCGGCGCCCGTGCGCGCGGCGGTCAAAGCCGCCATCAGACCCGCTGGTCCCGCACCAATGACAAGCACATCACAAAAGGCAAAGGCCTTCTCGTAGGTGTCCGCATTATGCGCGCCACTCAGCGCGCCCAGTCCGGCAGCCCGCCGGATCATGGGCTCGTAGAGTTTTTCCCAGAAACTGCGGGGCCACATGAAAGTCTTGTAGTAAAAGCCCGCAGCCAGAAACGGCGCGACAAAGTCGTTCACCGCCATCACATCATAGCGCAGCGACGGCCAGGCGTTCTGGGACCAGACCTCCACCCCCGCGGCCACCTCCAGCGTGGTCGCCCGCACGTTCGGTTCGGCCTGCGCGCCGCGCCCTACGGTGACCAGAGCGTTCTGTTCCTCTGACCCCGCCGACATCACCCCGCGCGGGCGGTGATACTTGAACGACCGCGCCACCAGCCTGATGCCATTGGCCAAGAGCGCCGCCGCCACAGGCTCACCCGGCACGCCTTTGATCCGCCGCCCGTCGAAGGTGAAATCGACGGTGTGCTCAGGGGCTTGCAGTCTCATCTGGGCGACCGTTCGGCCAAAGATGTGTCAAGCACCGCATGGGTCGCCGTGTTCCGGGTTACCACCAACCAAGCCCCGCACCCCGCCTCATGAAACCACAGATCGCGCGTATCGCCCGCGGGATTATCGCGGTTGTGCAAATAATCATCCCAGGCTTCCAACCCCGTATCAGGTGCAGGACGCGACAACGCCACAGCATCACCCTGATAGTAGAATTCCCGGCGGTCACGTTCGCCGCAATTGGGACATGTGATCCTCATGCTATGCGCATCCCATCATCTTGCCATAAATACTCAAAACTCGCACGCCAGCCCCTAGTGCAGGTTGTGCTGAGAGCCCGTGCCCTCTTCATCCATCAAGCCCGCACCGGTGCGGAAGCGGTCCAACCGGAACTTTGCCGCAGGCGCGTGATGCTGACCGGTCGCCATCAGATGCGCAAAGCTGAACCCCGATCCGGGTACAGCCTTGAACCCGCCGTAACACCAGCCACAATCGATAAAGAGCCCCTCCGTTGGCGTTTTGTCGATAATAGGCGATCCATCCGGCGTCATATCCATGATCCCGCCCCAGGAACGCAGCACCTTTGCCTTGCCGATCATCGGCATCAAGGTCATCGCCGCATCCATCACATGCTCTTTCATCGGCAGGTTGCCCCGTGCGGCGTAAGAAGCATAAAAATCAATATCGCCGCCAAAAACCAGCCCGCCCTTGTCGGACTGGCTGATGTAGAAATGGCCCATTCCGAAACTGACAACATGGTCGATCACAGGCTTTAGCCCCTCGGTCACAAAGGCCTGTAGAACATGGCTTTCTATGGGCAATCGCATCCCCGCCATCGCTGCCACCTGGCTTGAACGTCCGGCAACCACAATGCCCACTTTCTTGGCCCTGATCGCCCCGCGCGTGGTTTGCACGCCTTTCACGACGCCACCTTCGATATCAATGCCCGTGACCTCGCAATTCTGGATGATATCAACGCCGCGCAGGTCCGCGCCGCGCGCATAGCCCCAAGCCACCGCATCATGGCGCGCCGTGCCACCGCGCGGGTGGTAAAGGCCGCCATAAATCGGGAAGCGCACGTTGTCGAAATCGAGATAGGGCAGATATTCGCGCACGCCGTCTTGGTCCAACAGGATCGCATCATCACCCTGGTTAATCATCGCATTGCCCCGGCGCGCAAAGGCATCGCGCTGGCCGTCGGAATGGAACAGATTGATCAACCCGCGCTGCGAATGCATGACGTTGTAGTTCAACTCCTGCTCCAGTGTTTCCCACATTTTCAGCGAATGGGAGTAGAACTCGGAGTTGCCGGGCAAGAAGTAATTCGCGCGCACAATGGTCGTATTCCGCCCCACATTGCCGCCGCCGATGTAACCCTTTTCCAGCACAGCGATATTGGTCATTCCATGCTCTTTGGCCAGATAGAATGCGGTCGATAGCCCGTGTCCACCACCACCGATAATGACCGCATCATACGCCGCTTTCGGTGCGGGATCGCGCCAAACCGGCTTCCAGCCTTTCTGGCCAAACAACCCCTCTTTGATCACGCGAAAGCCGGAATATCCCATGCCCCATCCCTTCTGGTCCTGGGTGAGCCTAGCAAGGGGCAGGACCTGTTGCATATCTCCTTTTCGACACTGCGACGCTGGCCAGCGACCCTGAGGTAGCAGCACCACAAAAAACACGCTTTTGGCCGGCATGATACAATGGATCAAAACCCCGTATTTTCAGATGAAATCGATTCGCTCCCCTCACGGTCACGCCGCAGGCAATATGCATTTGTCGCTCATTTTGTGGTCTTTTGGCCTCACAATTCCGCCCACTGTTTCCGAAAAAATTACAGTACCCGATGAAACGTTGAACTGTATCAACCAACATGCGACCCATTAGGCGCGCCACAGCACCTCGCCATTTTTTTGCCACATCAAAATGCTGAATGTGGTAATAAATACGAGTTTAAAGCCTGCCAGCGCCACATTGATGCGCCGAACGCCTGGGGATCTGATGATGTTGAATTTTAAGAACCGTGAAAACAAGCTCAAAAAGCTACAAGAAACGCGTCGTGCCTATCTGGAACAACTCGCTTTTATTCGCCAGTTCAAGAAGGACGAGGATGGTGGTCTGATTGTCCTGACGCTCATCTTGCTTATCTCGATGCTGGTCGTCGGCGGTATGGCCGTCGATTTCATGCGTTTTGAGTCCGAGCGGACAAAGCTGCAGAGCGTTTCGGACCGCGCCGTTCTGGCTGCTGCGAATCTTAATGATGACCGCGATCCCGGAGCAATCATCACCGACTTCTTCGTCGCCGAAGGCTATGGCGGCACGATTATTGGTGAACCTGATATCGACAAGAATGCAAATGGCAGTACGATCACGCTGAATTCGCAAATCGATATGGACACGTTCTTTCTGCGGTTCGTCGGAATGGACACATTGTCGGCGCCCGCCAGTGCCAGCGCGATCCAGGGGACTGGCAATGTCGAAGTTTCCCTGATCCTCGATATTTCAGGTTCGATGGGCAACTGGATGCAAGGTCCGATTACCCAGTATGACGCCAACGGAAACATCCGGCGCGATGAAAACGGAGAGATTATCACCGTGACCGGCTGGGAGACCCGAATGTTCTTCCTGCAACAGGCTGCGAAGCAGTTTGTTTCGGACCTTTTGCTGCCCGAATATGAAGATCGTGTCTCGATTAACCTGATTGCCTACTCGCAGCACGTCCGGCTTCGCGATGATCTCTACATGGCGCTGCGGACAACGCCTGACGGGATCAATGAAAGTGATGAAGTTGGTAGCTCTTTCGGCGGCATCGAAGACGGCTATGCGGTCCCACCCGAGTACAAGTGGGTGCTCAACGGTGAAACAGAGGACGAATTCGGTAACCCATACGGGCCTGACACCGAGGGTGCCACGCTGCAGCCACCTTGGGAAGATGGCGTGATCAATGTCGACTGGGCAGATGGCGAGGACTACTTCATCAACCCATCGCGTTGCGTGACGTTCGAAGATGCCGAATATGAAACGCTTACCTTTGACATTAACCGCACTTATCAGCAGGTCGAGCATGTCGACTTCTATGGCGGTAGCAACAACAACTATTTTGGATGGGAACCCTGCTCGGAAGATCCGGAGCACGGCATCATCCTTATGTCGCAGGATGTCGAAGAACTGCACGACGCCATCGATGCCTTTTATCCGACGGTCAACACATCAATCCATCGCGGAATGAAGTGGGGTGTTTCGTTGCTTGATCCATCCATGCGCCCCCTGATCGACCGCATCCAGACAGTGGACGAAGCGTTCCGTGGCATACGACCAGCGGAATATACCGACACGACAACGTCAAAGTTTATCGTCATTATGACGGACGGTCTGACGGTTTCCTCAAGCCGTCTTCGGCGGGAAGGTTACGGAGACGATGTAGACTTCTATGACGAGTACGATGAGCGGGTCGCCTTTTCGGAATCTTCGGGATCTTACGTTGCGCGCTATGATGGCGATTGGCAGACACAGTGGACCTACGACGTCAGCCCCTATACCGCCATGTCACAATCAATCGGGACAACGACAGAGCTCAACAATAAGTTGGAGAGCCTTTGCAACCTTGCGCGGGTACAGGTGAAGGAAATCTTCACAATCTCAATGGGCGTGCAAAACGATACAATGCGAGACTGCGCAAGCAGAACCGAGAACGCGTTTATGACAACGATCACAAACGACCCCGACGAGCCTGGCCTGAACGATATCTTTGAGACAATCGCAGACCAGATCACCGCATTGCGTTTGAGCTTGTAAGGGAACTGAACGCTATGAAAGACCTGATACAGCGCTTCTTGAAAGATGACGGCGGCACTGCATCCATTGAAATCGTGTTGGTGTTCCCTGTTTTCTTTGGCTTTTTCCTGATGACCTACGAGTCAGGTGTGTATTCGTCGCGGCAGGTGATGCTGGAGCACGGCGTGGATGTCACAGTCAGGAATGTGCGCATCGGACGCATCGACGAGTTCGGACTCGCTTGAGTTGCGCCGCGAATTGCGTGAGGGCATCTGTGCAAGTGCACGGATCCTGCCGGACTGCATGAACCAACTCGAAGTCGAGTTGATCCAGCGTGATGTCCGTACGAATTGGGTGCCGCTGGACAACAACATCCGCTGTGTTGACCGCGGCGATCTGTCCAATCCGAACATCGGCACTTTGGACGGAACAGCAAATAACGAATTGATGTTCCTGCGTGCCTGCATCCGGATTGACCCGTTCCTGCCTACCTCAAATCTCGGCAAGGCTTTTATTGAGGCCAATGACGGTGATTTGGCGGCGGGCGACTCCTACGCGCTGGTTGCGACCAGCGCATTTGTGGTTGAACCATTCAGGGCAGAACCATGATGAACAAAGCAACCCATCTTGCGCGACAGTTCCGCGATGATGAGCAGGGTTCAATGGCCATCGAACTCTTGCTGGTCGTGCCCATCCTGCTGTGGGTCTTCCTGTCGACTTTTGTTTACTTCGATGTCTACCGCGTCGAAACAAACTCTGTCCGCGCGACAATTACGCTTGCAGAGATGTTCAGCCGCGAAGGCTCTGTAGACAACAATTACCTGAACAACGCCCGTGAAGTCCTTCGTGAACTCACTTTCGAGGAAGCCAATCCTGACCTGCGCGTGACAGTCTACCGTCAACGTGCTGATGGCGAATTCCGCACCGTATGGTCCCGAAATCGTGGCATGGATGGTGGAAACCTCACCAATGCCCAGATCAACGCCATCGGCCAATCGGGGCGTTTGCCCAATATGAGAGAGTTCGACCACGCGATCTACATTGAAACACGCACAGAATATGACGCGCCATTCAATATCGGTTTGGGCCCTTTCACAGTGACCAATCTGGAAGACCTGACATTTACCAACGACATGGTCATCCGTCCACGCGGCCCGCGGCTTTGCTTTATAACCAATGCAAGCGCGGAGCTCTGCGGACCGGGTTAATCCTTGATCATCATGCTGATGCGTTCAGCCATGAATTTGGATTGACCGGCATTTGTCACGCCACCCACACCAACACGGCGCCCAAAGCGCCACCAAAGCCCCGGCAGCCATGCGCGGGGCTTTTTGCTGCGCAGCACCAAGGTAAACCCGTTTGACGGCTTAAAGGCAAAAACACCCCGATCAACGCTGCGAATGTCGTCAATCCGCGCCAGAACGGTGCCGGTGCTATCGCGCAGCTCTGTTTCCGTCAGCGCGATGGTAACATGGGTCGCACGGCGGAGCCGTTCTGCCTGCCAGAGCATCAACACACCGAACACCAGCATAAACACCATCCAGTGAAACGCGGGGGGGTGCAGGAGCGTCAGATAGACCACCAGTGCGCCTAATCCGAACAGGACACCATAGGCAAAAATGCGGCGCGCGGGCGAGGCCTCTACGACCGCAAGAACCCCGTTTTCATCTGGTTGGAACATGATTTGTCTCCGTGACTGCAGAGGCCTTATCCTACCTTGCAGAGGCTGTCACGGCGCGGCGGACCATGTCCCAGTAGATCGCTTCAATTTTGTCGCTCTCAAGCCGCCCGCCTGCACGATACCAATTGCTGATCCCTGTCAGCATCGCAATCAGCGCCATTGTGGTAATGCGCGGATCAGGCACAGCAAAAACGCCCTCGGCTTCACCATCCCTGAGGATGTTTTCAAGCACATCCTCATAGGCCCGCCGCAGCGCCTCGACAGCTGCGAAATTCTCATCCGTCAGGTTGCGGAGTTCCATATAGGAGACAAACACCTGATCGGGGCGCGGCAAATGAAACCGGATATGAAACCTTGTGAACCCTTCCAGCCGCGCAAGGCTATTGCCTTGCAAATCAGCCGCTTTCAGCGCGGCGAGCAGATCAGTCATATGACCCTGCATCAGGTCGAACAAAAGGGTCTGCTTATCCGGCGTGTAGTTGTAAAGCGCGCCCGCCTGAATACCGACTTCCGCCGCGATCTGGCGCATCGACACCGCCGCATAGCCGTGCCGTGCGATCAGTCGCAACGCCGCATCGCGCACCCTTGGGCCGGTGATATCAGAGTGGGAACCTTGCTTGCGTGCCATAACAGCCATTTAACTGAACGCTTGTTCATTTGGAAACCCCTCATCGGCAGTTGCCCCCGCCCTGCGACCGCAGGTATGGTGGCAATCATGCGTCACCTTTGGCCCCTTCCCTTTCTGCTGATCCCCGCCTGTGCCACTTTTCCAGCGCTGGACGGCACGATCAGCGATGCCGCAAGACAGGCGCCTTACCCCACATTGACACAGCTCCCATCACTACCGCCCGTTTCTGCGTCTGAGGACGCGGATTTGCAGGCCCGCATCGCCGCATTGCAGGCCCGCGCGGACCAACTGCGCCAGATTGACATCGGCGCGTTGCAGTAGCCGCGCGCATTCGCTAGACCCGTGCTGACGTAGCACAACGATGGACAGATGCAGATGACAACACCACTTCGCCTTGGGATCGCGGGACTTGGCACCGTGGGTGTGGGCATTGTCCGGATTGTGCAGAAACATGGCGCGTTGCTGGCGCTGCGCGCAGGCCGCCCTGTTGAAATCATCGCGGTCTCGGCACGGTCCAAAACCAAGGATCGCGGCGTGGATTTGTCCGCCTATGCATGGGAGGACGACCCCGTCGCCCTTGCAAAACGTGATGACATTGATCTTTTCATCGAAGTGATGGGCGGCCACGAAGGCCCCGCCAAAGATGCAACCGAAGCGGCCATCGCCACTGGCAAAGACATCGTCAGCGCCAACAAGGCCTTGCTTGCGATCCACGGCCAGGCGCTCGCCGAAGCGGCCGAGAACGCAGGGCACGTGATCCGCTTTGAAGCGGCTGTCGCAGGGGGTATCCCCGTGGTCAAATCCCTGACCGAAGGGCTTGCGGGCAATGAAATCACCCGCGTCATGGGTGTGATGAACGGCAGCTGCAACTACATCCTGACACGCATGGAAGATGCGGGGCTCAGCTATGAGGCCGTCTTCGAAGAGGCCAATCAACTGGGCTATCTCGAAGCCGATCCCGAATTGGACGTGGGCGGCATTGATGCGGGTCACAAACTCGCGCTTCTGGCCTCTATTGCCTTCGGCACGCAGGTTGATTTCGACTCGGTCGAGCTTGAAGGGATCGGTTCGGTGACCATCGAGGACATCCATCAGGCCGCCGACATGGGCTTTAAAATCAAACTCCTGGGCGTGGCACAAATGACAGGTCGCGGTCTGGAACAGCGGATGTCGCCTTGCCTTGTCCCCGACACATCACCGCTTGGCCAGTTGCAGGGCGGCACCAATATGGTCGTGCTCGAAGGTGACGCGGTCAACCAGATCGTTCTGCGCGGCCCCGGCGCGGGCGAAGGCCCTACTGCAAGTGCCGTGATGGGCGATGTGATGGATATCGCGCGCGGGTGCCGCATCTCGACCTTTGGCCAGCCCGCGAACACCCTGCGCAAGGCACGCGCCGCGCGCGCCGCTGTGCCCGCTCCTTATTACTTGCGCCTGAAACTGCTCGACAAACCGGGGGCGTTGGCAAAAGTTGCGCACGCCTTGGGCGAAGCAGGCATTTCGATCGATCGGATGCGCCAGTATGACCACACGGACACAACAGCACCCGTTCTGATCGTCACCCACAAGACGACACGGACCGCATTGGAAGAGGCGCTTTCCGATTTCAAATCCACCGGCGTGGTCAGCGGCACCCCTGTCGCAATCCGCATCGAGGCGGTTTAGCGCAAACAGGCTTGTAGCCCGGGCGCGGACAGGCTTTAGGTGGGGTACGTTACAAAAGGACTTTGCTGATGCCCGCCGCACTTGATTTCAACGATCGCAACCTGTCTCTGGGCCTCGCCCGCGTCTCCGAGGCTGCGGCCATCGCATGCGCCCCGCTGATCGGACGCGGCGACGAAAAGGCGGCAGATCAGGCCGCGGTGGATGCCATGCGCACCCAGTTGAACAAGCTTGATATCGCAGGCGTGGTGGTCATCGGCGAGGGCGAACGCGACGAAGCCCCGATGCTGTTCATCGGTGAGGAAGTGGGCACTGGCAACGGCCCCGGCGTGGATATCGCCCTTGATCCGCTGGAAGGCACGACACTGACCGCAAAAGACATGCCCAACGCGCTGGCCGTGATTGCGATGGGACCGCGCGGGTCGATGCTGCACGCGCCTGACGTCTATATGGACAAGCTCGCTGTCGGCCCCGGCCTGCGCCCCGGCGTTGTGACCCTTGATATGTCCCCCTCCGAGCGTGTCTCGGCGCTCGCCGCCGCCAAAGGCTGTTCGACCAACGATATCACCGTCTGTGTACTGGAACGCCCGCGCCACGAAGACATGATCGCGGAAATCCGCAGCACCGGTGCCGCAATCCGTTTGATCACTGACGGTGACGTGGCCGGTGTGATGCATTGCGCCGAACCCGACGTGACCGGCATTGATATGTATATGGGTTCCGGCGGGGCGCCAGAAGGTGTTCTGGCCGCAGCCGCACTGAAATGCATGGGCGGGCAGATCTTTGGCCGTTTGCTGTTCCGCAACGATGACGAACGTGGCCGCGCCAAGAAAGCAGGCATCACGAATTTCGACCGCGTCTATACCCGCGATGACATGGTGACAGGCGATGTGATCTTTGCTGCGACCGGTGTGACCGACGGATCGCTCGTGCCGGGCATCAAGCGCGAGGTCGGCTTTGTGACCGCTGAAACGATCCTGATGCGCTCCAAGACCGGATCGGTGCGGCGTATGATCTATCGCAACCCAACCAGCTAGACGCGGATTTTTGGCCACGACGCGCAGGAAGCCGTGGCCAAACGCTGGCACACCGCATAGTGTGTCAGGTAATGAATACACCCCTAGATAAACCCGCATTTTTGAATGTGACTGTCTCTGCGACGGGTCGGCGCTGGGTTGGTCCCAGCGTGGAAGAAGACCGGCTGTCAGAGGCGATGGCCCAGGAAACCGGCCTGCCCGCCCCGCTTTGCCGTGTGCTGGTGCGGCGCGGTGTCAGCGCACAGGACGCCCCCGGCTTTCTTGCGCCGACCTTGCGTGACCTTTTGCCGGACCCGCGCGTTCTGAAAGACATGGATGCGGCAACAAAGCGTTTTTTGCAGGCGCTGGATAAGAACGAACGCATCGCCATTTTCGCGGATTATGACGTGGACGGCGGCACCTCGGCGGCCCTGCTCATCTGCTGGCTGCGCGATATGGAGCGGCAAGCGACGCTTTATGTGCCCGACCGGATTGACGAAGGCTACGGCCCCAATGATGAGGCCATGGCCGCCCTTGCGCGCGACCACGATCTGATTATCTGCGTCGATTGCGGCACGCTCTCGCATGGACCGATTGCGGCGGCCAAAGGCGCCGATGTCATCGTGCTCGACCACCATTTGGGCGGCGAGACGCTGCCAGATGCGGTGGCGGTCGTGAACCCCAACAGGCAGGATGAGACAGGCGATCTTGCGCATCTCTGCGCGGCGGCTGTCGTGTTTCTGATGCTGGTCGATGCCAACCGGCAATTGCGCGAAGCAGGCCAGAAAGGCCCCGATCTGATGGCGATGCTTGATCTCGTGGGTCTTGCGACCGTCACCGATGTGGCCCCGCTCATCGGTGTGAACCGCGCCTTTGTGCGCCAAGGGCTGACCGTGATGGCACGGCGTAGCCGCATCGGTTTAACCGCTCTTGCCGATGTTGCAGGGCTTGACCAGGCACCAACCAGCTATCACCTCGGGTTCCTGCTGGGCCCGCGCGTCAACGCCGGCGGGCGCATCGGCAAAGCTGACCTTGGCGCGCGGCTCTTGGCCTGTGACAACCGGCATGAAGCCGAATCGATGGCCGCCAAACTGGACGCGTTAAACACTGAACGCCGCGAGGTCGAAGCGCAGGTGCGCGACATGGCACTGGAGCAGGCCACCGCACGCGGACTTGACGGGCCGCTGGTCTGGGCCGCAGGCGAAGGCTGGCACCCCGGTGTTGTGGGCATCGTCGCCGCACGCCTGAAAGAGGCCACCAACCGCCCCGCCATCGTCATCGGGTTGGATGGCGACGAAGGCAAAGGCTCGGGCCGTTCGGTATCCGGTGTTGATCTGGGGGCTGCAATCCAGCGCACCGCGCAAGAGGGGCTGTTGATCAAAGGCGGCGGGCATAAAATGGCGGCTGGCCTGACCGTTGCGCGCGACAAGCTGGATGAAGCCATGGCGCGTTTGGGCGACCTACTCGCAAAACAGGGGGCCGCTGACATCGGCCCCGCAGACCTCATTATTAGCGGCATCCTGATGCCCGGTGCCGCCACCGTGGACCTGATCAACCAGATTGAGGACGCAGGCCCTTTCGGCGCAGGTGCCCCTGCCCCGCGTTTTGCCTTCCCCGATTGCCAGATCCACTTTGCCAAACAGGTGGGGGCGAACCATCTGAAAATCAGCTTCGGCGATGGCTTGGGCGGGCGGATTGATGGAATCAGTTTCGGCGCAATGGACGGACCAATGGGGCCAATGCTGCTCAATCATAACGGGGCACGGTTCCACCTGGCGGGGCGGCTTGAAATCAATAGCTGGCAAGGCCGGCAGTCCGTGCAATTAAGGCTTGAAGACGCCGCACCCGCCCACTGAAAATAGCCTGCAAAAAACGAAAAAAGCCTCTTGCGCGCCCCGCGTGGTTTCCCTAAAAGCGCCACACCAACTGCGGTCCCTTCGTCTATCGGTTAGGACGCCAGGTTTTCAACCTGGAAAGAGGGGTTCGATTCCCCTAGGGACTGCCATTGGTCCTCCGAAAAATGATTGAGGCGAACGCTGTACCAGCTGCGCGAAAAATAAGGCGCCGATGATTTTTCATGTCTGCGCCCGTTGCTTTCTCCATCTACAGAGCAGCACTGAATAAGCGCCCGCATGCCTGTCAGTGTTCCGCCAACGCCCAGGCCTTCCATTTAAAACGCTTGCTCTCCCCAATATCACAGGGCTACTTTTGCACAAAAGCGTTAGGCGTGGTTGGTTTCGACCCGTGAAGGCGCAAAAGCCATTTCACAAAGGAATAAGACAATGGAAACCGACGTGAAACTGTGCGCACGCATTGCGGATCATATGGCGCAAGCGATAAGAGCCTCGGCAGTCGACACGGTCCCTTGCCAACATGCCATGCTGTCAGGGCTTTTTCCCGACGATGTCTACCAGCGCATGCTGCAAAACATTCCAGCACGAGATGCATTTCGCCCAATGAGCCTTGAGCTTTTCCATGACAAGGACGGTGTTTCCACCCGCGATCTGATTGAATTGCCCGAAATTGGTGTCGCGCGGATCAGCAAAGACCAGCAAAGCCTCTGGTGGGCGGTAGGCGCGGCAATTATGTCGGATAAAGTGAAATCAGCGGTTTTTGACGGGCTTGCCGAAGACCTCGCACCGGTCCTGAACGTCGACATATCACAGGTCAACAATCAAAAGGTCTTTGTCAGCACAGCGCTGCGTTTCGAGACAGAATCCTACTACATGGCACCACATTTTGACGACCTGCCCCGGGTTGCGACCATGCTCATTTACCTGCCCGCGGACGACAGCCTCGATGGTCTGGGCACTTCGCTCTATGATTACGCCCCCAAATGGCAAAGGCCGTTTCGTCCGGCCCATCGTGAACTGCGCCGCGCACCGTTTCTGCCCAATGGCGGTATTTTCTTTTCGGGGAACGGCCGCAAAAAGCGCCCCGGCTGGCACGGGTTTGAACGCGTGGACAAAACAAAACTCGGGGATGCACCGCGCATCAGTTTGTTGACGACATGGTATACCGGAACCAGTGAGACGCATGCCGACACCCCCGATATCCTGCCGGTCATGGCTCATGTCTGACGGTACCTGACCGCCTGCATGGCCAGCAGGAGAGGAACGCGGCCAAACGCGTTCATTCCTCAAAATGACGGCGCGGGCATTTACTGTCCCGCGCGACGGACTAGGCTATTGGAGACAATACCGAAACGGAGCACCAAATGTCCCTGAAATACCTACACACGATGGTCCGCGTCAAAGACCTTGAGAAATCCATCGCCTTTTACGAACTCCTCGGCCTGAAAGAAACACGCCGGATGGACAGTGAAGCCGGGCGTTTCACCCTACTTTTCATGGCGCCACCCGGACAGGAAGAATGCCCTGTTGAACTGACTTACAACTGGGATGGCGATGAGGGGCTGCCCTCGGACAGCCGGCACTTTGGGCATCTTGCCTACCGCGTGTCCAACATCTACGAGGTCTGCCAGCATCTGATGGACAATGGCGTGACCATCAACCGACCGCCCCGCGACGGACATATGGCCTTTGTGCGTTCGCCAGATAACATCTCGATCGAACTTTTGCAGGAAGGCGACAACCTGCCTCCGGCCGAACCTTGGGCCAGCATGGAAAACACGGGCCATTGGTAAAATCCGGCGTCCTGTTCTGCCTTTGCATGGCGGCAGCCCCCGTTGAGGCCTGCCGCCTTGCGCTTGTGCTTGCGCTTGATGTCTCGTCCTCGGTCGATGCCGATGAGGACAGGTTTCAGCGTGGTGGCCTTGCGGCGGCCCTGCTCGCACCCGAGGTGCAAGAGGCCTTTTTCACCAGCCCCGATCCTGTAGCGCTGCAAATCTTTGAGTGGAGCGGAAAGTATAACCAGACCGATCTTTTGAACTGGACGCTAATCCGGTCGCCTGCCGACCTGCTCTTGGCGGCAGAGGCGTTGAACAACAGCACAAGAAGCGTCAGCGATATGCCGACGGCGATGGGCTATGCGCTGGGTTATGCATCCATCAAACTGCGATCCGCCCCACCGTGCCTGTTTCAGACCATTGATATGGCCGGGGATGGCGTCAACAATGACGGCTTTGGTCCCTCGAGCGCCTATAAGGCTTATCCCTTTGATGGGGTCACGGTGAATGGGCTGGCGGTCGCCGCGCCAGACAACACCGCCCGCGACTATTATCTGGCAGAGGTCATCTACGGCCCGAACGCCTTTCTCGAGGTCGCCTACGGCTTTGCCGATTTCGAGGATGCAATGCGTCGTAAACTGGTGCGCGAACTGTCTTCCCAGATTATCGGGCGCGCGCAGGCACGTAGCGAGGCCGAAGGATGATGCGGGTATGCCTGTTTGTGATGCTCTTGCCGGGCATCGCGCAGGCAGCTTGCCGACAGGCGCTTTCGCTTGGTCTGGATGTTTCAAGCTCGGTCGATCAATCCGAATATGAACTTCAGCTTGAAGGGGTGATCGCCGCTTTGAACGCGCCGGTCGTCATAGATATCCTTTTTCTACAACCCGACGCACCGGTCCGCCTGCATGTCTTTGAATGGAGCGGGCCAGTCAATCAAACGGTCATCGTGCCTTGGACAACAATCAACACTCCCGCAGATATCGCGGCCATCAGCGCGCGTCTGCGGGCGCATGAACGGGGCGTGCCCGCACCGACCACAGCTGTCGGATCGGCATTGCTTGCAGGGTTTTCCTATCTGGAAGACCATGCAGATTGCTGGATCCGCACCCTTGATTTGTCAGGCGATGGCGAAACCAATACCGGGCCGCTCCCAGAAGACATTCCGGACAGTGCGACCCCCACAGGTGTCACGGTCAACGGGCTCGTCGTCGGGTCGGGCAACTTTTTTGGCGATCAGGTCAGCCGCACCGCGCTGGCCGATCTCGAAGTCTATTACCGCGAAAATGTCATCCGTGGGCCGGTGGCCTTTGTCGAAGTGGCGCAGAACTTCGACGACTACGCCGCCGCGATGGAGCGCAAGCTCGTGCGCGAGCTTTCCGCCCTGGCGGTTGGTCAGATGGACACCGGGCAAGGTACAGACGGATGATCCGCCTTGCCCTTCTCTTTCTTGCACTGCCCGGCCTTGCCGAGGCGGCCTGTCGGCAGGCACTCGCATTCGGGCTTGATGTATCCGGCTCGGTGGATGCGGTAGAGTACCGCATGCAATTGGATGGCCTGGCCACCGCACTGAACAGCGACGCGGTGCGTGACGTGCTCTTCGACGGGCCCGACGCCCCGATAGATGTGCTTATCTACGAATGGAGCGGTCCCAGCGATCAGACCGTTATCGTCCCGTGGACACAGCTTGCGACACCGGATGATTTGGCCGGCGTGACACTGGCCCTGCGCAACCATCCGCGCAACCCGGCCGCCCCGACCACTGCGATCGGCGCGGCTCTGCTGGCGGGATTCGCTTTTCTGGAACAACGCCCCGCATGTTGGAAACGGACGCTGGATCTTTCAGGGGACGGGTATAACAACGCCGGGCCGCGCCCGCAGGATATCGGCCATATCCACACCCCGACCGGCGCAACGGTCAACGGGCTTGTCATTGGATCCGGCGATGACAGGCGGATTTCCGAGGTTGCGGAATTGTCGGCCTATTATCTGGACGCTGTCGTGCGCGGCCCTGACGCCTTCGTCGAGATAGCACACGGCTTTGCGGATTATGCCGCTGCGATGGAACGTAAACTGCTGCGTGAACTGACCAGTCTGGTCATTGGCGCAGTCACCCCTGAAGCGGACTGATTGGCGCCAGAGGTGCCGCTTATGTTGAAGACGGGCCGCCACATCCCGTGACGACCCGCAAAACCACAATGATCGTTAATAACACCGCGCAAAAGGAACATCGGCTGGACGAACAAATCAACCGCGCTGACCAAGACCTTTTGCCGCAACCTATGCGATCAATAGATGTAGCGGATCTGTTCAGTCCAATAACGCTCCACCCGCCTCAACGCTCCGGTAATATCTTCAACACCCTTTTGGTCCAGCACGCCACGATCCATCAGACCCTCGGAATGGGTCCGGAACAACCGCGCTACCAGAACGTGCACACCGCGCCCTTTTTCCGTCAGCCGCACGCGGACAGAACGGCGGTCGATTTCGCTGCGCTGATGGTGCATGTAACCGGCGTCCACAAGTTTCTTGAGGTTATAGGACACGTTCGAACCCTGATAATATCCCCGCGATTTCAGCTCGCCCGCCGTGACCTCATTATCGCCGACATTGAACAGCAGCAAAGCCTGCACAGGGTTGATCTCGAGCAGACCGACGCGTTCAAACTCATCCTTGATCACATCAAGCAGCAGACGGTGCAATCGCTCAACAAGGTTCAAGGCATCAAGGTAGGAATCCATGAAGGCCACACTGCGCGCGCCCGGCAGGTCGGTCGTTCCGACGTCGTCCAAATCGGTATGAATGCTCATAAATCTGTTGCTCCATTTGATCTCCGCAATTTGGGATAAAACGAAACAACCAATATTCGGTTAAGCACAGTCCGCCTCTTTATGCGGGCCGCGTGACCCCTTCTGCCTCTGCCGAAATCCGTGTCACAAGATCAAGGTACTCGGGGGGTGTCGGAAACTGTCCGCCAATCCAGCAATAGATGTCGTGATCATTCTCGGACAAGAGCCGGTCATAGAGTGCCAAGCCCTCATCAGAGAACTCTGCCAGATGCGCGTCGGCAAAGGCCGACAGGATCAGATCCATTTCCTTGATCCCGCGCCGCATGGATCGCATCCGCAGGCGCTTGATCATTGTCTCACGTGTCTCAGACATCTTGGTCCTTCAAGGCTTTGCGCAGGCGCTTTTCCAGCCGCCCCAGTTTTTCACTCGATTGCTGCATCTGGCCGCGCAGCACACGCATCTCGGCCAGCAGATCAACCAGATCACTGGTCAAGGCGGCTTCGCTATCGGGGGCGTCGGGGCCTTCACCTTCGCCGGTCAAGAGCCAGCTCATCGACACACCTATAACACCCGATACCATCTGCAAACGGTTCGCGCGGGGTTCCTTGGTGTCGTTCTCCCAAGCCGCAATTGTGTTCGGTTTCACGCCCAGCTTCTCGGCCAGTGCTTGCTGCGTCAGGCCTGCCGCCTCACGTGCCCCCGCCAGACGGTCGCCAAATGTGGCAATCTCTTCGCTGTACCAGTCCTGATCACTCGCCATCGGTTGCTCCTTCAATTGCTTGCCATGGGGCAGTCTTGCATCCTATGTCATAGACAGCGCCTTTTTACCACCGGATGATCCTATGACCTTTCTTTCTGCGACACTGTCTCGCGTCAAACCGTCCCCCACAATCGCCGTCACGACAAAGGCCGCCGAACTGAAGGCCGCGGGCCGCGATGTGATCGGCCTTGGCGCGGGCGAGCCTGATTTCGACACGCCCCAGAACATCAAGGACGCCGCCGTCGCGGCCATTGCGGCAGGCAAAACGAAATACACCGCAGTTGATGGTATCCCCGAATTGAAAGAGGCGATCTGCGCCAAATTCAAGCGCGACAATGATCTGGCCTATACCCCCGCGCAGGTCACCGTCGGCACAGGCGGCAAGCAGGTTCTCTATAATGCCTTCATGGCCACCCTGAACCCCGGTGACGAGGTCATCATCCCTGCCCCCTATTGGGTCAGCTATCCTGATATGGTGCTCTTGGCGGGTGGTACACCGGTGACGGTTGAGGCCTCGCTGGAAGCAAACTTCAAAATCACCGCAGACCAGCTTGAGGCAGCGATTACGCCCAAGACAAAATGGTTCCTGTTCAACTCGCCTTCCAACCCGACAGGTGCAGGCTATAGCTGGTCCGAACTGAAAGCGCTGACGGACGTCTTGCTGCGCCATCCCCATGTCTGGATCATGACCGACGATATGTACGAGCATCTGGCCTACGGCAATTTCAAATTCTGCACGCCCGCACAGGTCGAACCGCAGCTTTACGACCGCACGCTGACAGTGAATGGCGTCTCCAAAGCCTATGCCATGACAGGCTGGCGCATCGGTTATGCGGCAGGACCGGAAGAGCTGATCAAAGCGATGCGCAAGGTACAATCGCAATCCACCTCGAATCCCTGCTCCGTCAGCCAATATGCAGCGGTCGAGGCCCTGAACGGGACGCAGGATTTCCTTGCCCCGAACAACACGCTGTTCGAACGCCGCCGCGATCTGGTGGTCGAAAT
Organism: Yoonia sp. R78084; assembly: GCF_044595625.1. Lineage (NCBI taxonomy): Bacteria > Pseudomonadati > Pseudomonadota > Alphaproteobacteria > Rhodobacterales > Paracoccaceae > Yoonia > Yoonia sp. R78084. The sequence continues at coordinate 614,966 of NZ_CP138993.1, read as the reverse complement.
GCTCAACAAGGCACCCGGAATTGTCTGCCCGAAACCCGAAGGCGCGTTCTATGTCTACCCGTCCATCGCAGGCTGCATCGGCAAGACCTCGGCGGCGGGCACGGTGATCGACAATGATGAAACATTCGCAACGGCACTGCTGGAAGAAACAGGCGTCGCAGTCGTCTTTGGCGCGGCCTTTGGCCTGTCCCCCAATTTCCGTGTCAGCTATGCCACGTCTGATGCAGCACTCAAAGAGGCCTGCCAGCGGATCATCACCTTCTGCGAAGGCCTGACATGACAGACCTGCCCGAGCTTTATTTCCGCATCCGCGAGAATGGCGCAGCAGTGTTCCGGATCAACACCGCAAACCGCGAACGCCGCATCGAGATGGAACAGATCGCCGTCGTGAACACAAACCGAGGCGATTTCAAACCACACGGCGACGCGACGCTGAGTCCGGACGAAGAGCGCGTCATCGGCGATTGGCTCAAAGCACGCCTGAACCTGCTGGCAGCGCGTGACATGGAGAATATCCATCGCGCAATCGACCATCTGAACCTGACGGCACACTGGGCGCAGGCCAAAGCGACGGATGCGCAGTTGGAACAGGTCACGGATGATCTCTTGATGGCCATGCATGATCTGCGCAGCGTGCTGGTGCGCAAAAAGGCGGATCGCCTGCAAGGCTAGGGTACGGCGGGCCACATAGGCGGCGGCCCGCCATCAGGCAATCAGTTGCCCATTTGATGCGTGCTGTGGTCCATGTCACCGTGGTTCATCCCACCATGATCATTCATGCCACGCGCTTCGACAGTGAACATAACGTCTATCCGACCTGCGTTCTCGAAAACCAGCGTTGCGGGCACCTGTTCGTCAACCTCGAACGGATCACCGCCAAGGCCCATGAACATCACATGAAAGCCGCCAGGCTGCAGCGTCACAGTTTCACCGGCGGGCAGCGTAAGCCCCTCTTCCAGATGGATCATGCGGGCCACATCGCCGTCCATTTCGGTGGTGTGGACTTCGACACGCGGAAAGTCTGCCTCCACCGCAAGCAGCCGATCCGCTGTGTCGCCGGTATTCGTGATGGTCATGAACCCACCAGCCGTTTGCGCGGTCTGCGCGGTTTCAAAAGCCATCGGATGGTCGATCACAAGATCACCGATCTTGTATTCATGTGCGGTTGCAGTGGACGCAAATACGCTAAGGGCGGCAACAGCCGCGTAGGACATAAGTTTCATAAGAGTATCTCCAATGTGCGGTCCCTTCCCGGGCCGCGGGTGTTTGATCATTTCAGTGAGGGAAAGATCAAACCATTGGCGGCGCGCGCACCGGACACGCGGGGTTCGCAGCGGGTGCGAACGGCGCAGGTGCGGCATAACGCCCGACCTGCAGCAGATTTGCTTCAAGTTCTGAGGGGGAAAGTATCGCAGCAGTTGGGACGACGGCCCCGTAGACCAATCGGCAAGCGTCACAATGGCCGCCACCAGCGTCCGCTTGACCCGTATCGTTACAGATATCGCCCAGCGCACCACCGGCCGCCACATAGGCAAGCAGGCTGTCATCGACCTCGGGTGTCGCAAAGCGATGCGCAAAACCCGCGCCCGCCATCGCGACAAGTACCGCGAAGGTCAGAAAAAGCCGGCTGAACTGATAAGCTAGGTGACGCATGTTACGGTCGATATAGCCCCTGCGCGCGTCGCGATCCAGACCCGTTCTGCGGGCAATCCGTCACACGGCCTGCGGCAACGGGCGCCCTTCTTCCCATGCGATGATATTGTCCAGCGCCATCTGGCCCATTGCTTCACGGATTTCAAGCGCGGCCGTGCCCAGATGCGGCAGCAGCACGACGTTCTCCAGCGCGCGGAACGCATCCGGCACATGAGGTTCATGTTCAAACACATCAAGGCCTGCGCCTGCAATCTGGCCCGCCTGCAAGGCTGCAATCAACGCCGCCTCGTCCACAACATCCCCGCGCGCGATATTGACGAAGATCCCCGTAGGCTTCATCGCAGCCAATGCAGCGGCATCAATCATATGCGTGTTCTCGCCGCCCCCGGGGACCGTGACCACGATTATATCGCATGCGCCCATCAATGCCGTCAGGCTTTCGACCTGTTCGGCGGGGAAATCCACAGTCTTGGGAGAGCGGTTATAGAATTTCACCGGCATCTCGAACCCGTAATGACAGCGCCGCGCCACAGCCTGCCCGATCCGGCCCATACCGACGATCCCGACGGTCTTGCCCGTCACATGGGTGCCCAGCATCTGCGTCGGGCCCCAGCCGGTCCATTGATCGGCACGCACCAACCGCTCGCCCTCGCCTGCCCTGCGGCAAACGGACAGGATCAGGGTCAGCCCGATATCGGCGGTGGCATCCGTCACCACATTGGGTGTGTTTGAGACAAGCACACCGGCCATACCCGCGGCCTCCACATCAATGTGGTTATACCCCACCCCGAAATTCGCCAGCACCTTGCACCGCAGATCACCAATAAAGGCCTCGGCAGTAAACTGATCCCCCAAAGTCGGCAAAATCGCATCATACTCCGCCAGGGCCTGCGCCGCCTCAACCATCGTCAGACCCACGGCAGTATCACGCACAGTCACGTCAAAACGCGCACGGGCGGCAGCCAGATTGGCCTCGGGCAGTTGGCGGGTGATCAGCAGTTTTTTCAATGTAGACGTCCTCCTAGGGGTACGGGGTGGTCCGGGCCGATCAAGACGATTTCGCCGTCCGCGTCCGGCAGGCCCAGCACCAGAACTTCAGACATGAACTTGCCAATCTGGCGGGGCGGAAAATTCACAACAGCCATCACCTGACGGCCAACCAGAGCCTCAGGCGCGTAATGCGCGGTGATCTGGGCCGAGGTCTTTTTCTCACCGATATCCCCGCCGAAATCGATCCAGAGTTTGATCGCGGGCTTACGGGCTTCGGGAAAGGCTTCGGCGCGCAGGACGGTGCCGACGCGCACATCGACCTTCAGGAAATCGTCAAAGGAAATCTCACCCATTCGCCAACTCGCGCGACCGGTTCGCCGCCGCCGCAACCGCGCGGCGCAACAGATGCGGAAACCCTGTCTTGGCGTCCATCAGCACCTCAAGTGCGGCCTGCGTGGTGCCATTGGGCGACGTCACATTCGTGCGCAACTGCGCGGGGTTTTCATCCGATTGCTCGGCCAGATCACCCGCACCGGCGACAGTGGCTTTGGCAAGCTGCATCGAAAGCTCTGCCGACAAACCCTGCGCCATGCCGGCAGCGGCCAAGGATTCAATCAAATGGAACACATAAGCCGGACCCGAGCCCGAGATTGCCGTGACCGCATCCATCTGGTCTTCTGCGTCCAGCCGGACAACATCGCCTACCGACAGCATAAGCGCCTCGGACAGGTCCAGATGATCCGCTTGCACCATTTCATTCCCGATGATCGCGGTGATGCCACGTCCGATAGAGGCGGGCGTGTTGGGCATGGCACGCACAATCGGTGTCTTTGGACCGAGGACCGCCTCAAAAGTGCTGATCGGGGTGCCCGCAGCGACCGAGATGACCAATGTCTTGCCGTTGCCCAAGGATTTCACGTCAGGCAGCGCCTCGGCCATCATCTGCGGTTTGACCGCGATGATCGCGACGGCCGGATTAGGCGGGATCTGTCCGCCGATGGCCACACCCTGTTCCTTGAGCCAATCCGATGGATTGGGGTCAATCACCCAAACTGACGTCGGCGGCAATCCGGTGCGTAACCACCCTTCCAACATAGCCGACCCCATCTTGCCGCAGCCCAACAACACAAGCCCGCGTTTCGCAACATCAGTCATATTCATTGATGCACCTCTCGAATAACTATCAATAGGTTAGCCAAGCCGAAGGGCAGTTGGAAGATGCGTTCTGCGAATAAGAGAGGTGATGACAGACGACTTTGATAGGTATGCCCATGCGTTGTGTCAGGTGCGACCGCCACTTGCCGCGCTTGCGCGAGGTATCGCAACAACGCCAAGACGACAGATCACACAAAAAACCCCGCCGTGCTCAGCCTAAATAGCTGAAATCACGACGGGGCTGCTGTCTTGCGTGCGGGGTCGCTTACATCAGGTTCTGTACATTGATACCAAATGTGACCGCACCAATCACTTCACCGGTTTCAGGATCTGTGATCGACATTGAACCCTGCGACTGGTAAAAACCGGTACTGTCGTCGAACTCGACTTCGCTGATGTGCAAAGCATCTGCACCGACTGAGTAGGTTTCCTGCCATTTCGCTTCGTCGCCCTGCCAGTAATCGGAGGTGACAGCACTCTGCGCCACGTTCAGACCTTTGTTGTCCATGACGAAGACTTCCGTCACAAAACCTGCAGTCGCTTCCTGCTGTTCAAGCAACCAGGCAGACACCGGTGCCGACAGGAGTTTATCAACCAGTGGCCCGCCACCTGCGCTCGCTTCCGCACGCCATTGCTGGTCAAGTGCGATCACTTCATCTTCTGACAAGCCATCATGCGCTGCGTTCTGCGCCTTGATCGCTGCGATCATGTCCGGATTTGTGAGCCAGTTGCTCAGTTCTTCACGGGCGTAGGCCTCAAGCGGCACGCGATAGACACCGTCCTGACCGGGCGTCGCGATAAGGTAGAGTGTGATGGTATTGTTCATCGCGATCGACAGCGCATCCGACAAAGCGGCTGCGGCATCGACATCTTGGGAGGATGGTGTCTGCCCGGCCAAAGCCGCCTCGAAGATCCCGCGCTGGTCGAGCCAGATCTGGTAGGTGCTCTCAAGGCTGGCACGAACGGCATCATTCGGCGGAGGATTGATGCCCGCACCCGGGAAGCCGTCGCGCAGCGCAAGAAGCGTTTGCTGGAACTGATCGACAGATGTTGCCAATTCCTGCTGCGCATCCCCGGACGCCGTACCAGTTGCAAGTTCACACATTGCACGGGACATGCGATAGGCAAGGGCGCGCTGTCTGACGGCAAAGTTCAGAACAGTCGCGTCACTCTGCAAAAGCTGCAACGGGTCAGTGTACTGCCCGGCAACAACGGCTGCCAACACTTCGGTCTGTTCGAACAGGTCGGCATATCCTGCTTTGATTGTTGCGGCATCATCATCTGTGCCCGCACCGGATGCCAAACGCTGCGCCGCTGCATCCAGCGGCCCCCAGAATTCTGCGGTGGTGGTCAAGGCGTTCAGCGTGCGCGCACTGCCTTCAGCACCCGGCATGCCAAGGGCGGCGTTCCCGTTCATCAAGCCATCAATGATTTTGTCAAAGTCCGCGCGTACAGAGGCCAGTTGCACTTGTGCGCTCTCGGCACCGATTCCGGCATTCACCCGGCAACTGGCAGACGCCACTGCTTCAGTCAGTGTACGCAGGCTGGCTGAGCGGTTAACCCGGGCCTTCCCGCCATTGTAAAGAGACTGGTCAATGCGCTGTGCCACTGCGGGCTCTGCGGTAAAGATGCCCGCGGACGGCGCAGCCGTCACGGCAAGCGCAACTAACGCGATTTTCGAAACGCCGCGCAGCTGTGATGCGGGGCTCTTGATCTTGCGGGGGCTTGTCTTGTCTTTGATTAGCATTGCATGGTTCCTAGCTTATAAAATTCACTTATTGACCTACGATCAACAAGTTAGCTCCCGCATGAGCTGCGGTTCGCTGCACAAAATTTGATCATCCACCGTATTGGAGACCCGGACCTTCAGGTGACGGTTGATCGCACGGTTACGGTCGGCGTTTTTGCGGGCACGTGGTGCCACTGCGCGAAAGTTGACCGACGATCTTTCGGCGCTTCCAATCCAACGCGCCCCAACAATGCCTGACACATCTGCAAGGGACCGCGACGAAGTTGAAAAACGACCATAGGAAAATGCGCGCACTGCCTCGGAGAATTCGCGAGCGGTCTTGCGTATATATGTCAACACTTCATCTCCCTAAGTTCAGGGCAGCTACCAAAGACCCGAAACAGGTCTGTCCAGAGGCAAGCCACGCATCAAATCCATTCACTACTCGTCACATCTCACTTTGCGATACAAAGCAGAGTATTTAGCTATAATTGTGTCCAGTTCGTGGTTGTTTTCGAAACTTTTTGGGGCAGGCCGACACCCGCAAGACCGCGCCTGCAAAGCCTGTAAAACTGTAGCTTTCACTGATTTATCCAGCCTTATGCTGCGAATAAGCCATTGAGGTGACAAGGTTCTTGGCCGCTTGCATGTATGGCGAACTGTGCATGTCTACGCGTCAATCAGCGGCGTGTCATATGTGGCCGGAAACAGCGGCAAATCCTGTCGTAAAAACAAAAAGAGCAGGCCAACGGCGTGGCCTGCCCCTTTTCAAGAAGACCGTCTTTTGTGCGGTTACGCGCGCCCGTAGGCCCCGCCGATCGCCACCTGCACGGCCTCTTCAGGCGTGCGCTCGGCCCATGTGACCAACTGGATTGCAGGGTAATACTGCTCGCAAGCTGCCACAGCGGCGCCGATCATCGTATCAATCTGGTCCGGCCCCGCAACCTGATCACCCGCAAGCATCAGCCCGTAGCGGTACACCATCAGGTTTTGCTCGGCCCACCACGTAAAGGCCCCCGCCCAGCAGCGGTCGTTGATCGTGTTGAGCGTCTCATAGAGCGCCGGCATCCTGTCTGCGGGGGGCTCCATATCAAAGGTGCAGATCAGGCGCAGGGTCTCGTCATAGGCAGACCAAGCCAGCGTGATAGAGTATGTGCGCCACTGGCCTTCAACGGCCATGGCGATCTGGTCGTCATGGATGCGGTCAAATTCCCATGCATGGTGTTCTGCGATGTGCTCCACCAGATCAATAGGGTGAAGATCATCAGCCTCAAGGTAATGTTCGGACAATGCCATATGCTCGGCCTCACTGCTTTGGCGCATGGGTCATGGCAGTGCCCAAGCGCTAGGTGCCTGCTCTAGGGGCGGTGTTGTTCACGTTTATCCCCTACTACATATCGTGGCCCGTAAAAGACGCAGCTGTAAAGCAATTTTTTGGGGATAAGTGATGTGACACAAAAAATTCATGTGGATAATTGCCTTCTGCCCAGCCAGCGCGCACTTTGATGCTGCGCGACACAAAGGAGCACCCGATGAACACCGACCTTCTCAAACGACTTTGCGAAATGCCCGGCGTGCCCGGACATGAAGAACGGGTCCGTGACCTGATCATTTCGGAAATCGAAGGTCTTTTCGATCACATTGAAACCGATCCCATGGGTTCGCTTCTGTGCCGCCGCGATGCCAAGAAGAAAGGCGCACCCAAGATCATGCTGCTCTGCCATATGGACGAGATCGGCTTTCTGGTCAGCCACATCGACAAAAGCGGCTTTCTCTATCTCCAGCCTGTTGGCGGCTTTGACCCCCGCAACCTTTTCTCGCGCCGTGTGCTGGTCTGCACCGATCAGGGCGATTTCAAAGGGGTGATGAACCCCGGCGGCAAACCGGTCCATATCTCGGCCCCCGAGGACCGCAAGAAAGTGCCTGAAATCGGGGAATTCTTCGTCGATCTGGGTATGGGCAAAGCCGCAAAGGATATCGTGAAAATCGGCGACTACGTCGTCATGGATGAACCTTTTCTGGAAATGGGCGATAAATTCGTCTCCAAGGCGCTGGATAACCGTATCGCCTGCTGGCTTGGGATCGAGGCGATCAAGGCTTTGGGGAAAAAAGGGCGCGGTGCCGAGATTCACGTGGCCTTTACCTGTCAGGAAGAGGTCGGATTGCGTGGCGCACGCACCGCCGCCTATGCGATCAAACCCGACATCGGGCTGGGCATCGACGTGACACTGGCCTGCGATACACCCGGCATCCCAGAAAAGGATGCCACGACACATCAGGGCAAAGGGTTCGGCCTGCACGTGCGCGACAGCTCGTTCATCGCCGACAAAGCACTGGTGGCCGACATCGAAGCGCTCGCGATCAAGAAAAAGATCCCCTACCAGCGCACGATGCTCGCTGCAGGCGGACAGGACGGTGCAGCCGCCCAACAAGCGGCCGCAGGTGCGCGCGCGGTGGGGATCGTGGTCGGTACACGCTATATCCACACAGTCACCGAGATGGTCGCAAAAGACGATTTGCAGGCAGCACTGGATATTCTGGTGGCGTATCTGGCGGAGTTTTAAGGGTAGGACGGGTCAAACCCGGATACCCTCAAGAGATTAGTCTTCCTTCGGTGCTCTGCGCAGACAACCCGACGCATTTCCCAGAGCATAGATCAAACGGTGATCCTATACTTGCACGACTGTGTCACAGCGCACAGATAATATTGCAGCCTTTCTCAACCTATACGTGTGCTATCCTGCACAGAAACTAGGAGAGATTTAATGAACGATGTATTTAGCATGTTCCTGCGAAACCTGTTGAGCGACGATGCGCTTTTACGCAAATTCCTTGCGGATCCTGTGACAATCGGCGGCAACGCCGGTCTCAGCAAGGCGCAATGGTCGGTTCTGCGCCGTGTGATGGTCGAGGCAAGTACAGCCTCTACAAACGGGTATTCCGTTGTACGCCCGTTGTCCGGATACCGTCAGGCCGCGAAAATGCTGTATAATGTGATGCGGCAGCAAAGTATCAGCGCGCTTGCATCCCCCGAGGCCTGTGCCGGAACGGTTTCGATTGCCGTAAGCTGGGGCCCGGACCCGGCTAACCCCGGGCAATCCCCTTTCCAGAACATCGCTGTTTGGCAAAGCGCACCGCTGGCTGGGCCTGCTCTGATTTCAGACATAATGGATCAGATCACACGCAGCCATCAGCCCAGCGTATCTTCGTCACAAGGGGGTAATTTTGTATTGAGCTTTGCCGATGATCACCAGTTTGATCCCAAGCGGATCATCGGATCGTTCGATATTCATGGGACAACCTATACGGCACCTCCACAGGCGCTTACATCGCATGCACCGTTCTGGTTCTGGTCGATCAACGGCTATCCAAACCCACATGACTCTGGCTCTTTGGGCGAAAGCTATGCCACCAAAATGGTAAATCCGGGCGATACCAAAATGGTGAATCCGGGCGATGTCGTCTATTGGGACTGCGTCGCACCCGGCCCGCAATACGGCTTTCCGGCCTGTGCGCCGACCGACGGGATGCATACCCAGAACCTCGTCTAGACACCGGGTGTTTGAAACGACAGCGATGATGTCCTTTGCCAGACGTCATCGCTATTTGTTTTCCAAAATCCCGTCGCTTACCGGACTTGTGGAAAACAGCACCCGTTATCTCCACTCGGTGACCAAGAAGGTCACGACGAAAGACTGAGCAGTGCTGCTGAGTAATCTGGTATCATCTTTGGGCGGGTCTTAGGGGAAGGTCGGCTGTGCGGATTTTTTTAGGCCTTGGTTCGATGTGCGCCAAGGTCCGTTTAGGCGAGCTGTTCAAGGAACGGTGGTTTTGGGAACACATATACTGAATGAAGTGATGAATAGCGAACGTCGGTAATTGGTCTGGCGCTCTGGACGCTCTCAAAGCTGTGATCCGTTAGTATTTGACCCTCCACTTGCTGGAAGGATTAGCTATGAGCTTGTTGGGTTCGCATCTGCGCCCACTCTGCGTTCAAACTCTAAGGAAAACTCAATATGAACTTTGTGAAGTTATCCCTTGCAACAGCGCTCGCAGCGGCAGCATTTTCGCTCCCAGCTTTGGCTCAAGATACTGAATTCCAGCTTCCCGAACAGTGCATCACATCTTCCACAATGGGTGAGATGGACCATTCAGCCATGGGCCATAGTGATGGAATGATGGCGCCTGAGAGCGCTGACCTCAGCAACTCTCCCGAACATGTTCAGGTGAATATGCGAAAGATGATGATTACCATGCCTGCCATGGAGCAAGGTATGATGAATGAAGATCCCGATGTCGCATTCGCTTGTGGCATGATTGCGCATCACCAAGGTGCCATCGACATGGCGCAGGTCCTGCTCGACCATGGCGATGATCCAGATATGATTAAACTTGCTGAGGAAATCATGGAAGCTCAGGTTGGTGAAATTGAGCTTATGAAAAATTGGCTAACAGCAAACGTGAACTGATCTGAAACGGGCTGCATAGTTCAAAACTGTGCAGCCCTTTCCAAGAACGCTCATTTCTAGAAAGGCTCGGCGATAGACCGTTTTGCGCCGCTACAAACCTCGTTCACAACCCAAACAGCGTTAAGGGTCTTGCCTCATTGGTGAAAGAAGCCTTTCGCAAGCCCTGCAGCAAGAACAATAGGTGCTCAAACCCGACATCCGCTGCACCTGCGCACAGCTGGTCACGCTCACGCGCGAAAGTGAAGGACGGTAGGGCGGGGGCTCCCCCGCCACTCAAGTATCGTGGCGGCAGGACCCGACCTATTTTTCCAGCGCTTCAATACGGGCTTTCAGCGCTTCGTTCTCTTCGCGCGCTTTCTGCGCCATCGCACGGACCGCGTCGAATTCTTCGCGGGTGACGAAATCACGGTCGGCCAGCCAGCGGTCCATCATTGACTTCATCGCTGTCTGCGCTTCGTCCTTGGCGCCCTGGGCCACGCCCATGGCATTCGTCATCAACTGGCTGATGTCATCGAGGATCTTGTTGTTGCTCTGCATGGTGTACTCCATCTGCTGCTTGCCCTTTATATGGGCTTTCGCGCGCAGCACCACAACCCAAGGCAAGAGCGGTTGACTTTGCCGCACCGCCAGACAAGGAATAGCGCCATGTTCGCAGCCATTCCCTTCCCCGATATCTCGCCCGAGATTTTCTCGTTCACGCTCTTCGGGGCCACCATTGCCCTGCGCTGGTACGCGATGGCCTATATCGTGGGGATCGCGCTTGGCTGGCAGCTGATCAAACTGGCCCTGAAACGCCCTGCATTGTGGCGCAATGGCGCGCCGATGCAGGTCTCGCAACTCGAAGACCTGCTGACATATATTGTCGTCGGTGTCATTGGCGGCGGACGTCTGGGATATGTGCTGTTCTATAAACCCGCCGATTTTCTGTCCGCACCGCTGGATATCATCAAGATATGGGAGGGCGGCCTGTCCTTTCATGGTGGTTTTCTGGGCGTTGTCGTCGCCGTCTACCTCTTCAGCCGCAGACATAATGTCCCCCTGCCCGATCTGGCCGATATCATCGCCGTCGCCGCCACCCCTGCAATCCTGCTGGTGCGGATCGCCAATTTTATCAACGCCGAACTCTGGGGCCGCCAGACCGATCTGCCGTGGGGTGTGATCTTCCCGGGCCAAGCCGCCCAAGCCTGCGCAACCGCGTTAGAGCCTTGCGTGCGTCACCCATCGCAACTCTATGAGGCGGGGCTTGAAGGGCTGCTGCTCGGGACGATCCTGATCCTGCTCGCCTTCCGCTTTGGCGGGTTGATGAAACCGTGGCTTTTGTCCGGCGTCTTCTTCACGGGCTACGGCATTGCGCGTTTCCTTGTGGAATTTGTGCGCCAGCCGGACGCACAATTCGTCACGGTCGGTAATGAACTGGGTCTGGCGTTCCACATCGGCGGCTACGGGCTGACCATGGGCCAGACACTGACCCTGCCGATGATCCTCGTGGGCCTTGCCGTTGTGATCAGGGCCGCACGCAAATGACCGCCTTGGGTGATCTGCTGATCGCCCGCATCGCGCGGACCGGACCGATCACTCTGGCCGATTATATGGCCGATTGCCTGATGCACCCCGAGCACGGCTACTACGCCACGCGCGATCCCTTCGGGGCTGCGGGCGATTTCACCACAGCCCCCGAGATCAGCCAGATGTTCGGCGAGCTGATCGGGCTGGCACTGGCCCAAGCGTGGATCGACCAAGGACAACCCGCGCAGATCACGCTGGCCGAACTTGGCCCCGGTCGCGGGACCCTGATGCAGGACGCCCTGCGCGCCACACGCGGCGTGCCGGGCTTTCACCAGGCACTCTCGGTTCATCTGGTCGAGACCTCCCCCACACTGCGCAAAGCCCAGAGCGCGCGCATTGCGCACGCCACATGGCACGACAGTATCGCGACACTGCCCGACGCGCCGCTCTACCTGATTGCCAATGAGTTCTTCGACGCCCTGCCGATCCGCCAATTCATCCGCAGCGGCGACGGCTGGCGCGAAAAGATGGTCGGCGTGACGGATGGCGCGCTCGCCTTCGGGCTGTCAGCAGCGGCACCCATCGCGGCAGTCGAACACCGCCTCACAGACACGACAGAGGGTGATCTGGTCGAGATTTGCCCCTCCCTTCCCGCCATCACGGAAACCATCGGCGCACAGATTGAAAGATCCGGCGGTTGCGCGCTGATCATCGACTACGGTGACTGGCAGTCACTGGGCGACACGCTGCAAGCGCTGCAATCCCAATCCTACAGCGAACCGCTTGCAACCCCGGGCCAAGCTGACCTGACCGCGCATGTCGATTTCGCTGCGGTCGCCGCCCATGCCGCCCCTGCCAAATATACGCGCCTGACCTCCCAAGGCGTCTTCCTTGAACGCCTCGGGATCACCGCCCGCGCACAGGCGCTCAGTGCGAAACTGGCAGGTGAGGCCCGCACGGCCCATATCGCCGCACATCGGCGCTTGACCCACCCTGCCGAAATGGGCGACCTTTTCAAAGTGATCGGCCTTTATCCGTCAACCGCAACACCACCTCCCGGACTGGAGCCATGACGCTCGACATTATTACCTCGCCGCTTCTGGAAAATGTGCCGCACGGGTTCTTCACCCGCGCAGGTGGCGCATCCTCTGGCGTGTTTGCGGGGTTGAACTGCGGCTATGGCAGCTCGGACCAGCACGAGATCGTGGCGATCAACCGCGCGCGCGTTGCAAAAACGCTGGGCGTGGATGCGGAAAAACTTGTCGGTGTGCATCAGGTTCATTCGGCCGATGTCGTCACACTGGGCACACCCGTGACACCCGCCCCCAAAGCCGACGCGCTGGTCACCGCCACCAAGGGCGTCGCGCTCTCCGTCCTGACCGCCGACTGCCAGCCCGTGCTGTTTGCAGATACGCAGGCGGGCGTGATCGGGGCGGCACATGCGGGGTGGAAAGGGGCCGTCAACGGCGTGCTTGAGGCGACCGTCGCCGCGATGGAAAACCTGGGTGCGACGCGCGCCAACATCGTGGCGGTCATCGGCCCCTGTATCAGTCAGGCCAACTATGAGGTCGGGCCAGAGTTCTACGACACATTCGTTTCCGCTGATCCCCAATTCGACCGCTTTTTCCGCCAAGGCAAAGGCGACCGGTCCTACTTTGACCTGCCTGCCTTCGGGCTTTTCAAGCTCAAGCAATGCGGTATTGCGTCAGCCTCATGGACACATCATTGCACCTACGCGCATCCCGACCGATTCTACAGCTACCGGCGCAGTGTCCATGAACGCCAGGCCGACTATGGACGGCTCATTGCAGCAATAAGGCTGTAAACCGGCGCCGTTTAACGAAATGAGGCAAGACCTGCCTAGGTTTGTTAAACAAGCATCTCTTCGGCACACTCCAGCCTCGGATAATTTCTATAATTATCAAAGATATCCGCCCTTTTTGCCGAATTAATGCACGCGACTGAATCTTTTCCTCAGTTGGTCAAAATCTCGCCAGTATGATCCCGCATCCTGATCCTCAATCAGCGCCCATAAAGGGCACCAAGAAAAAAGAGGTATCACCATGAAAAGCCGCTGGCAGAAGTCACTCGAAGCTGCAGTCGCCACATATGACACGCCAATGCCTTGGGCACGTGGCAGCCTGCGTGAAGCCATGATCGCACGCCGTTCAGAAAATGCTGGCGATACAGTGCAACCTCTCGAACGCATCGCACAGGGCGCTTAACGCGCCCCGCCTTGGACCTTTACTGCCCTGTGCGGCAGGTGGCACCGGGCAAAAAAGGAAGATGCAGCCATCCGAACGATACTGCGCCGTGTGTTGGGGCAGGTCTTGGTTGCATCGATTTGCCGGGCATCCGTGCCCCGCAAATCAGAACAACTGTAACTATTGCTCAGATGTTGTTGGTGGGACAGCAGATGACGTCAGCTCTGAAAAGGCTTTTTTGATGGAACCCTCCCCGACTTCCGGCACGCAGCATGCGATCGATATTTTCAGCCAGCAAATCAGGCTTACGCCTGCCCAGCGGCAACATGCGAAAACGCAAAACAGCGATGTTGCGCAGCGCAAATACGAGGTGATGTACCTTGATGCGCAAGGCCGCTTTAACGAGTTCAACACAATTGCCCGCGCCCATCCGGCCTTTGAGGAAGCGTTCTCCGTCCTCGGCCATGCGGCAATCGTGCAGACCCAGAACGGCTTTATGTCTGTCGAAGACGTAATGCCGGGCGACGATGTGCGCCTTGCCGATGGCAGCTATGAAAAGCTGTTGTGGCGCGGCCGGATCACGCTTGGTCCCGCAACAAATGCGGCCAATTCAAAACAGCCCATGATGACACGGATCACCGGCGACGCCCTCGGCTACAGCCGCCCCTCGCAGGATCTGGTGCTGGGGCCATCGGCCCGTCTGCTACACCGTGCGAACGGTATCCGCCGCGTAGCCGGCAGTGATGCCGCCTTCATCCCCGCTGCCGACTTTGTCGACGGCAACACTGTGCTCAGCCTTGAGCCTGCAACGCCCGTCAGCGTCTTCCAGTTCGGATTTGCCGGGCAGCGCTGTGTCGTGGTCAACGGGTTGGAAATCGAAACACTGCACCCCGGTTCCGCCTTCAACCTCGGCCTGCGGGGCGATGCATTGCGCGAATATCTCTCGCTCTTCCCCCACAAACGCGGCTTTGAAGACTTTGGCTTGATGGAGCACCCGCGCCTGCGGATGCGCGACCTCGAACTACTCGGCTAGGACCTGCGGGGCGATCTTCACCGATCTCCCCCAGAACCGCCACAAAAGCAGTGCTGCGGCGATGGCCAGCCCGATCACGAGACCCAGCCACAGCCCCACCGCACCAAAGCCCAAGGTAAAGGCCAGCAGATAGCTGACCGGCAATCCGATCACCCAATAGCTGATCGCCGCCATGACCATTGGCACGGCTGTATCCTGCACACCGCGCAACAGGCCGAGCGCCAGCACCTGCAACCCGTCCACCAGTTGGAACAAGGCGGCAACCATCACAAGGCTCGCACCGATGCGCAGCAAATTGGCGCGTTCCGGTTCATTGGGGTCGATGAAGAGCGACACCAAGAACTCTGGCATCGCCAGAAAAATGAGCGACGTGATCACCGCATAGATCGCTGACATCCCGATCGCCGTCATGCCGCCACGGCGCAAGGATAATTCATCCCGTCGCCCCAAGGCACGGCCCGCCCGCACAGTGGCCGCCTGACTGAAACCGATATGAACCATGAATGTCAGGCTCGCCAACTGGATCGCGATGCCATGTGCGGCGAGCTCAATCGGCCCGATCCAGCCGACCATTATGGCAGAGGCGCTGAACAACCCGCCCTCGGCCAGCGACGTGGCACCAATGGGCCAGCCCAGCATGAAGACGCGGCGCAGGATCGTGCCATCACTGCGCCAGAAATTCTTGAACAGTTCAAATTGCGGCAGGACACGCAGGATATAGATCATCAACAGCAGAACCGTGATCAGCGTCACGCTCAAAGACGCAATCGCCGCTCCCATGATCCCCAGTTCCGGCATACCCCAGTTTCCGAAGATCAGCGCATAATTGATAAAGACATTCAGCACCGCCGTCCCGATCGTCGCCCACAGAATAATCGCCGTGTGTTCAAGTGCCGCCAGAAAGGACTTGAACGTCATGACGATCAGCGCAGGGATCATCTGCCAGATCACGATCTGCAGATAGATATGGGCCAGCCGCGACACCTCGGCATCCTGTCCGATGGCGATCAGGATGTCTTCGGCCCAGAAGAACGGGATCGTGACAATGAACCCGTAGAAGATCGACAACCACAACCCCATCCGCGTGACGCGTCGTACCTGCACTTCATCACCCTGTTCCGCAGCCGAAGCCACCAAAGGTGTGACCGCCTGCGCGAACCCTGCGCCCACGATGAAGATGACAAAGAACAACGTGCCGGCGATGGTCGAGGCGGCAAGTGCAGTGACATCATACCAGCCCAGCATCACCGTATCGGTGATATGGATGGCAAACTGCGCCAGATTGCTCAGGATCAGGGGCATCCCCAGTTTCCAGATCGCACGGCTGTGGTCTTGATATGTTTGTGCGACAGGTTGCATGGCCAAACCCTTAGGCCCGTTCCGCGTGCCGGTAAAGTGCAATCAGATGCTGCGCAGCACCAATTGGCTGGCAAGCAAGACGACAATCGCACCCGCCAGAATCTCGGCCCAGGCCAGGGTGCGCGCCACCGCCCCGTGCTGCACCAACTGCAAGGCGCTTTCGCGCAACCCAACAGCGGCGAAGGCCACCATCACGGTAATGCTCGCGGTGCCAAGACCCATGACAAAGGCCCCGATGATCCCCGCCCAGTCGATGCCCAACCGCCACGTCAGGATCAGCAGGAACAGCGCGCCTGTGCAGGGCCGGACCGCAATCGTGCCGATCACCACAGCCGCATCCCGCCAAGAACGCACAGTCTCGGCCTGTTCCATCGTCGGCCCATGGGCATGCCCACAAGACGCACAGACGTCACCGTCGCCTTCATGCGCATGGTCATGCTTGGGTCGCAAATGGCGCAAACCCCGCAGCATCAACCATAGCCCGACTGCGCCTATCAATGCATAGCTAAGCGGGGCCAGCACATCATCGGCCACCCCTGTCATTTGTTCGCGCCCCCAGCCGAAAACAAAGACGGCCGCGTAGACCAGCAGCACCGCTGTCAGCGCCTGCGCCAATGATGCGCCCAGCGCCAGCCCCGCCAAGCGCCGTGCAGGCACCCGCGTGCCTGCCCCATAGCCGCCAATCACCAGCTTGCCATGGCCCGGCCCTGCGGCGTGCACAAACCCGTAGGCGAAACACAGCCCCCAAAGCGTGGCCAGCGCCCCCGCTTCACCCGCGCGCAATCCGCGCAGGGCCGCAGCCATGGCGTTTTGCACATCCCGCTGGGCAGCACTGGCATAGCGCGTCACCTGATCGGCCCCGCCCCAGCCCCAAAGCCAAAGCGCCAGCATCCCGAAGGCGGCAAGGATCAGAGCGGGCCAGCGCATGTCACCACAATCGTGTCCGCAAACGCATCGCCAATGGCTGGGAAGTAGTCGTCGGGACCAACCTCATCGGCGCTTTGCCCGTCAAGCAGGCTTTCAGCGAGCGCATAGGCGGCATCGATATCGGCGGGAATGACCTCAGCACTGCAATCATCGCGCCCTTCGATCAGCACAGGACGGCGCAAATCATAAGCGGTGTAAAAGCTGGGGTCGTACACCCGTATGTGTAGCGGTGACGCGCGATCGGGCACATCCGGTACGGGCCGCAGATGTGTTTCCAGAAAGAGCCCCTCAACATAGGTCATGCGGTGATCCTGCTTTTCCCCCAAAGCCAGCACCGCACCACCCTGCGCGACCTCGAGATCACCGGCATATTCGGGGGGCCAAGCTGCAATCTGGCTGTCGAGCACGGCCTGTTCATCAGCGGTCAGGACCAGATCGCCATCCATGTCGATGCCAAGATCGGTTGTTACCAGAAGCGAAAACAGATCGTCATATTGCCAATCAAGCTTGATCCCCATGTCGCCGGCCTCATCAAAGACGACGGTGACCTGTGCTTGCACAAACACATGCGGGTGGGCGGCCGCGGTGACGGGGACGGCCAAAGCGGCAAGAAGGGGAAGGACAACACGCATGCAGCCTATGTAGGGGTATCTTGGCGCATCGACAATGCGCTTGCAGCCACCGCCCCGCAGCGATCAATTTTTTGCCAAAAATTGACCTCAGAGCCCCAAGATTTTTCGTCGAAAAATCTGTGGTCACGCTGTAGGCGCAAGCCACCCGCGATAATGCACCATCGGCGCACCTGTGATGGGGGCCGACAGCGCCACGTCAAAATGGAACCGCCCCGCATCTTCATATTCCCGCGCCACACTGACCGGCAAAAGAAAGCGTGGAAAAGGCACAGGCCCCACGCGCCCCGCCTGCACAGGAAAATGCAACTGCCCGTCTGCTACGTGCAGCCCCAGCGTAAAGGTAAAGGGACCGAAACGCTCGGTCATCTGCCCGTCCTGCACGCGCAGGAAAGACCAAAACCGCGCGGCGCCGAACTGGCGCTGCCACAACTCACCGCCCTGTTGCGGGGTCATGGTGACGGTGACATCAATATCATCCGTGGCAGGTGGAAACCGGAATGCAAAGGCAATCAGCCGCGCCCAAAGCGACGCACCCCTCGTCACACTGGCCCGCCCGCGCCAGATGGCAGGGCCGCGCATATCATGCAAATCCCGCACCACGGGCGGCAGGGCGTCATAATCCGCCCCGAGATAGCCCGCAAAGAGCGGCGGCTTTGAGGTCACCTCAAGACTTCGCGCCAGGAATGTTTGGGCGCAAATCCGACCATCCGCTTGGCCTTGTCATTGGCATAAAACGTCTCGTCAGGGCGCATGTCGCGCTTTACTGGCACGCCTTGATAGAACCGTTCGATCACCTCGTCTGATGTGATCCCCACCGACAGATCATCATTCGAGACGTTGAAGACCTCATACCCCAAACCATCGGTCTTGAGGCAGCAATCCACCATATGACCCAGATCGCGGGCATCAATATAGGCAAAGATGTTGCGGCGGCGCAGGGCGGGGTCCGCCATATAGGCAGGGAACTGGGTGGCGTATTCATGCGGCTCGATCACATTGTTGATCCGCAGCCCGTAGATATCAATGCCGCTGCGGGCCTGAAACGATTTGCCCGTCACCTCGTTACAAACCTTGGACATGGCATAGCTGTCATGGGGGACGGTCGGATGGTCCTCATCAATGGGCACGTATTCAGGTTTCAGCTCGCCATCGGCAAAACAGACGGCATAGGTCGTCTCGGAGCTGGCAAAAATTACCTTGGGGATGCCCAGCTTTACCGCCGCCTCGATCACATTATAGGTGCTCAGCGTATTCTGGCGAAAACATTCGCCATCGGTGCCGATCATCACGCGCGGCACGGCGGCAAAATGCACCACAGCGTCATATTTGGGCACGCCGGTGCCCGGCTCAAGCTCATGGAAATCGGCATATTGCGACATCGCGCCAATCACCTGCCCCGCATCACACAGATCCACCAGCAATTCCGACACATCAAGCCCTGACGGGGTGCGGTCGGCATTGACGACCGTATGGCCCTGCGCCTGTAAATAGGTAATCGCATGGCGCCCTGCCTTGCCGCTGCCGCCTGTGAAAAATACGCGCATATCGTCCTCCTGGTGTTTGACGCTAAACTAGCCCGCTGCGCGCGATCCGCAAGCATTCGAGATTGCCCCCTGCACGCGCGCCTGCCATTATGTCCCAAACCAAAGAAATGAGCAGTACCATGGCCAACGACCTCCTCTCCGGGGCCAGCCCCGACGACTACAACGCCGACAGCATCGAGGTGCTTGAGGGGCTGGAACCCGTGCGCAAACGCCCCGGCATGTATATCGGCGGCACAGACGAACGCGCGCTGCACCATCTGGTGGCCGAAGTGCTTGACAACTCTATGGACGAAGCGGTCGCAGGGCATGCCAACCGGATCGAGGTGGAACTGCACGCGGATTATTCCGTGACGATCAAAGACAACGGGCGCGGCATCCCGATTGATCCGCACCCGAAATTCCCCGACAAATCCGCACTCGAAGTCATTCTCTGCACGCTGCATGCAGGCGGCAAATTCTCGGGCAAGGCCTACCAGACCTCGGGCGGTCTGCACGGTGTGGGCGCATCGGTGGTCAACGCGCTGTCCGACAGCATGGTCGTGCAGGTGGCGCGCAACAAGGAACTTTACGAACAACGGTTTTCGCGCGGCATCCCGCTGGGGCCGGTGCAAAAACTGGGGCCCACGCAAAACCGGCGCGGCACCACGGTAACCTTCCACGCGGATGCGGAAATCTTCGGCAGCCAGCGGTTCAAACCCGCCCGCCTCTTTGCCTCGATCCGCTCCAAGGCCTACCTCTTTTCGGGTGTCGAAATCCGCTGGAAGTCCGAAATCGACGACAAGGAAACCCCGCTTGAGGCCACCTTCCACTTCCCCGGCGGCCTGTCGGACTACCTCAAGGAAACGCTGGGCACCGCATCCACCTACGCCGACAAACCCTTTGCCGGCACCGTGGACTTTAACGAAAAATTCGGCGAACCCGGCAAGGTGGAATGGGCGATCAACTGGACGCCCGTGCGCGACGGTTTCATCCAGTCCTATTGTAACACCGTGCCCACCCCCGAAGGCGGCACGCATGTCAGCGGTTTCTGGGCCGCGATCCTGAAGGGGATCAAAGCCTACGGTGAACTCTCCAACAACAAGAAAGCCGCCCAAATCACCCGCGAGGACCTGACCTCGGGCGGTTGCGCGCTGGTGTCCTGCTTTATCCGCGATCCGGCCTTTGTGGGGCAGACCAAAGACCGGCTGTCCTCGGAAATCGCCGCCAAAATGACCGAAGGGGCGGTGCGTGACCACTTTGACAACTGGCTGGCCAATGACACGAAATCTGCCGGTGCGATCCTTGATTTTCTGGTGCTGCGCGCCGAAGAACGCCTGCGCCGCCGCCAGGAAAAAGAAACTGCGCGCAAATCGGCGACCAAGAAACTGCGCCTGCCCGGCAAGCTGACGGATTGCACCAGTAAGGACCGCGCCGGAACCGAGCTTTTCATCGTCGAGGGCGACAGCGCGGGTGGATCGGGCAAAGGCGCGCGCAACCGCGTCAATCAGGCGCTTCTGCCGCTTAAGGGCAAGATTTTGAACGTGCTGGGGGCCGCCTCATCGAAACTGACCACCAACGCCGAAATCAACGACCTCTGCGAGGCGCTGGGTGTCGGCATGGGCACGAAATTCAACATTGACGACCTGCGCTACGAGAAAATCATCATCATGACCGACGCCGACGTCGACGGCGCGCATATCGCGTCACTGCTGATGACGTTCTTCTTCACGCAGATGCGGCCCCTGATCGACAACGGCCACCTCTATCTGGCCTGCCCGCCGCTCTACCGCCTGACCCAAGGCGCGCGCCGTGTCTATGTGGCCGACGACGCCGAGAAAGAGGCGGTCATGGCCAAAGGCCTTGGCGGCAAAGGCAAGATCGACGTGCAACGCTTCAAGGGCCTGGGCGAAATGGACGCCAAGGACCTCAAAGAAACCACGATGGACCCCGCCACCCGCAAACTGATCCGCGTCACCGTGCACGACGACGTGCCGGGGGATACCGCCGATCTGGTCGAGCGTCTGATGGGGAAAAAACCGGAGTTGCGGTTCCAGTATATTCAGGAAAACGCGCGGTTTGTGGAGGAGTTGGATGTTTGAGTGACGCACCTTTGAGAACCGTTGGAGAGCCGCATTTTAGACCCTTAGGAGACCCGCTTTGCTGAAAATCGATGACTTGCCCAAGCAACCCGAAGACGCCCTTTTCGTGCTAATGCCGGCTTTCATTCGGTTGGCGCGATCAACACCTGGGGGCGGACCTGTGATAAGGATGGCGAATAAGCAGAACTACGACTTAATGTACGTGTATTTTATGGCATGCGAAACTGCTGCAAAGCGTATTAACGATGACAACTTTAGGGGTTTTGCGGCTCGCCAATTTGAAGCGTTGTTAGATAAACAGGGTCCAGAAATTGCGACTGCTTTGAACAACGTCTTCCAAGCTTTGTGTGTGGTAAGAATGGATGAGCACTTCTTATCAGAAGAAGATGAAAACGAATTTGAAAGAGCTGCGGTTCCAACCGAGGAAAGAGTTGCTATTCGTGAAGCGCTCGAAACTGCTCGGCAGTTGACCGCCACAGCGCGGTTTCTTGAAGATAAGCAGAAAAGAAGCGTACTGCACAAGATATCAAAAGCTGAGAGTGAACTTTTCAAGGACAAAGTTGGTTTTTCGGCATTTATGGCTGCAGCCTATGAGGTATCGGGTCTTGTAAAGCAGTTTGGCAAGGACGCTGAACCTTTAGCTGAAGCAATCCAGACAGCAACAACAAAAACTGAACGTCATTTGTCGGGTTATGAGGCCCTTGAAGCCCCTAAGAAGCCCAAGCAGATTGAGGGGCCCAAAGGCGAAGAATAAGCCAAGCAAAAATCTGACAATCACGTCGGGGCAGGCCCCGACCTACCGGCGCGACGCTTGATTGTTGGCGCTGGTTTCTACAATTATTGACATATCAAATTACCTCGGAGGTAAGAATGATAGTGCGTTGGTTCAGGGCGGTGCGATCTTGGGAAGACAAGCATAAGATAGGAAATTCAGGATCTATTGCGTATGCTCTTTTTGCAATCGTTCTGCCGTGTGTGTTTGTATTCTTGCTTTCGATCTTGTTGGAAAGTTTCTCTGTAATTCTCTCAAGAGAAACCACGTTTTTGATTGCCGTTGGTGTCTGTGTTTTTGCTTTTATCTTATTATGGATGAGTGAGTTCACCAATAAAGGAGAGGATTAGACGCGGCCATTCGCCTTGTCACAATAATGCCGGACAATCTGACGCATCGCAGGATAGCAAAAGCGCCCTCCGAGGGGGGGTCAGGCGCTGCCCGGCGAGGCCGGGCGGGGTGTTTTGTGAGGGCATCGCCAACGTTGCCGGGGAGAACCCCGGCCTACGGGTGCTGCGGCGTAGGTCGGGGTGCTCCCCGGCACACCTGCACCACATGACATGGCATGTGGGGGTAGGCCCCAACCTACGGGTGCGTCCTCTCGTAGGGGGGGTGAAACCCACGTGGCCCCCAAGGATAGGCGCAAACCTCGCATCAAGCACAACGCAGCCCCGGACCTGATCCGGGGCCTCTGCCGCTCGGTGTGGCGAGGTCCCGGGTCAAGCCCGGGACTGCGGGCACACACCAGCCCCGTCTTTGCCCCTGTGTACATACGCATTGTGTACAGCTTGTGTACGCAAAACATACGCCCCTTTCCCTTGCGTCACGCCGCCCTATTTACCCCTTATGCGCTATTTGATCCTTGCCCTTTTCCTCGCCACGCCCTTGGCCGCACAAGAGATTGAAACCGATCTCGAACTGGTGCTGCTGGCCGATGCTTCCGGCTCAATCGACGCCGACGAGTTGCTGTTCCAGCGCCAGTCCTACGCCACAGCAATCACCGATCCGGCGGTGGTCTTGGCAATCCAGAACACGCTTTATGGCTCGATTGCGGTGACCTATGTGGAATGGGCCACCAACCAGGCCACGGTCGTGGACTGGACCGTCATCACCGATATGGACAGCGCCACGCGGTTCGCCGCCGCGCTGATCGGCCCGCCCCGTCAGGCGCGCGGGCGCAACGCCATCGGCTCGGCCCTGCTCTACGGGATGGCGCAGATAGAAAACAATGATATCAGGGGCTTCCGCCGCGTGATCGACTTTTCCGGCGACAGCATGGGCAACACATTCGGCCCGCCCATCACCCAAGCACGCGATGAGGTCGTGGCCAATAACATTACCATCAACGCCCTGCCGATCCTGCGGAACGGCGATTTCATGGGCAACAGCCTGCCGCTGATGTACGAGCAGAATATCATCGGTGGCCCCAACGCTTTCGTGATGCCCGCGCTCAGCGGGCCCGAGTTCACCGACGCGGTGCGCCGCAAGCTGATCCTCGAGATCGCAGGGACAACACCCCAGACCGAATATGCCTCACTCCTGCTGGAGGGATTGCAGGTAGGCCAGTAGGTCGACAATCGGCTGCGACGTCATGATGGGCTGGCCTGTCTCGGCTTTGGTGGCCACATCGGTGCCTTCAAAGAAATCCCCGTAAACCGGCATCATGCTGCCATGGCTGACCAGCGGATCACGCCCGTCGATCCGCATGATCACACGTGCGGTCGGGAACACATCGCCATTTTCGGCGGCCAGCCGTGTCAGGTTGCTGGGCGCCACAACCAAAGACGGCGACATCGGCCCGTTACCCGTGGCCGCATTGCCGTGGCAGGTGGCGCAATAAAAGCCGAAAAGCGCCTCGCCCTGCATCGCATCCTGCGCTGCGACAGGGGATGCAAGGCCCAACGCCAGTATCACGGGAAAGATACGCATCACGGTCTCCTCTATGCTGCTGGGATCAGCCTAGGCAGAGGATGCGCCTTCTGCGTTGATGCAAATCAACTAGCGCAGTGTCAGTCCACCAATCGCAGCCCGGATCACGCTGTTGGTGTCATCACTGTCACCCGACACGGCCAGCCCGATCAGCGCGCCCTTTTCGCCGCCAAAAGCACGGGCATAATCCGCCGCCAGATCAACGCTTTCGCTGAACGATCCCGTCCCCGCCTGCCGTAGTGCAACCGTCACCCCCTGCCCCGCAGGACCGTAAGGCGACGGGATCACCTGCCCGCGCGCATGGTTGCCACCCCAGGCGTACTGGATGATCCGCACATCATCATTGCCCAGCAGGGCGCGGATATTCGCCCCTTCAAGGCTGGGCGCAATGCTTTGCGGCACAAACACAAAGTAGAGCGAGATGTTACGATCATCTCCACCTTTCAGGCTCAGATCGGTGGGGGGTACGGATTGTTCTACGGTCCAGTTCCATGTCGCGCCACGCGTCCCCCAATTTGCTGGTGCGACGCGGCTCCAGGCGATGGACACGGACCCGTCCGACACCAGTCCGAGGTTCTGGCCAAAAGCATAGTCGTTCGAGCTGAAGAGCGAGAGGCGCTGCTCTTGCCAGCCGTTGTCAAATCTTACTTCGGCTGCCTGCGCGCTTGCGGCTATCCCGAGGGCGAAAACTGTCGCAAAAATCCGGTGCATGAAAATATCCTGTTTACAGTGTCAGGATAAAACTAGCCCAGTTCCAATGCGCAGGAACCCGACATCTGCCGTTTTCACGCGAACGTTAGCGCAGGTTACTGCTGGATGGATTCCAGATACTCGGACAGCAGCAGGAGCTTCATGGGCACCGGTGTGCCCAACCCCTGCTCTTCCACAATCACGGTCTCGCCCAGATCACCAGCGCCGAATTCCGGCATCGCGGTGCTGAAATGCGCGCCACGGTCCAGCCCGTCGATGGTGCTCATGACCTGATTTACGGGAAAAACACCACCGTTGCGGGCCGCAATCGTGGTCAGATCAGGCGGGGCCACGGCCAGATCGCGCGCTGCCGGGCCATCCCCTTTGCCATCGGCCCCATGGCAACTGGCGCAGTTTTCCATATAGGCTGTCCGCCCGTCGATGGGTTCTTCGACACAAGCCGTCAGGCCCAGCGCCAGCAAAATTATGACGTACCGCATATCAGCCTCCTGTTTTGACCAGACTGTAACAAAAGCACGCAATCTGCCACCATGATTTGTATCAATCAGCAGATTACCGACGCTCACGCAGTCTCAAGCACACCGCCATTCAGACGTACCTGTCGATCCATCCGCGCGGCCAGTTCAAGGTTATGTGTCGCAATCACGGCCGCAAGGCCCGTATCACGCACCAGCCCCATCAGCGCCGCAAACACCTGATCCGAGGTGTCGGGGTCAAGGTTTCCTGTCGGCTCATCCGCCAGCAAAAGCGCAGGTTCATTGGCCAAGGCACGGCAGAACGCCACCCGCTGTTGTTCGCCCCCCGAAAGCGCCGCAGGACGGTGGCCCGCACGCGCCGCAATCCCAACGCGATCAAGCAAGGCCATTGCGTGTTTCTCGGCCGCTTGCTCGGAACGGCCGTTGGCCAGTTGCGGCAGGACGATGTTTTCGAGCGCAGAAAATTCCGGCAGCAGATGGTGGAACTGATAGATAAACCCCACGGTTGAGCGGCGCACCGCCGTGCGTTTGCGGTCAGACAGGCGGGTCATATCCGTGCCTTCGATCTGCACGGTGCCGTCGTCGGGGGTATCCAAAAGGCCTGCAATATGCAGCAAGGTGGATTTACCCGCACCTGAGGGGGCAACCAGTGCCACCACCTCACCCGGTTTGACGTCCAATGAAACGCCTTGCAGGACACGCACCTCGTTCGGTTTGCCTGCGTTGTAGGTTTTTGTCAGGTCCGCGACCTGAAGGGTGAAATCACTCATAGCGCAGCGCCTCGACAGGATTCATGCGGGCGGCACGGCGCGCAGGAAAGATCGTGATAATCCACGACAGGCCCAGCGACAGCGACACCGCCTTGAGCACATCAACAAGCCGCAATTCGGCGGGAATGTTGTAAATCCCCCTGATGGACGGATCCCAGACACCGCCCCCCGCGACATAGTTCACAAAGCTGAAAATCGTGTCGATGTAGATGGCAAAAAGGCAGCCAAGGATCACGCCCAGCGCAGTCCCGATCGTACCAATCCCCGCGCCGCAGATAAAGAATATCCGCAGGATCGATCCTTCGGTGAGGCCCATGGTGCGCAGGATGCCCACATCGCGCCCCTTGTTTTTCACCAGCATGATCAGCCCGCTGATAATGTTCATCGACGCCACCAGCACGAGGATCGACAGGATGATAAACATCACATTGTCCTCTATCGTGAGCGCGCGCAAAAACCGCCCCACGCGGTCCTGCCAGCTATAGGCCCACATGCCGGGGCCTGCGGCATTGGCGATGTCCTGCTTGAGAACCTCTGACTGGTTCAGATCATCCAGCCGGATTTCCAACTCATCGGCAACACCGTCGCGGTTCATGATCAGCTGTGCGACGTCAAAGGGCAGATAGACGCGCACCTCATCAATCTGGAAGCGGCCTGTCGAGAAGATGTAAACCACTTCATAGGCATTGCGCCGTGTGGCCTGACCCATGGGTGTGGATGCGCCCGAGCGCGTGGTCAGCTCAATCCGGTCGCCGATATCAAGGCCAAGGTTCGCCGCCAAAGCAGAACCGATCGCAATCCCGTTCGGCAGGTCGTCGATGTTGCCCGAGGTGCGTTCACTTTGCACAATTGCATCTGACGCTTTCAGATCTTCCAACCGGATACCGTGAATATCCGCCAGCCCGATCCGCCCCGACGGACCCGAGGCCATCGCCTGCCCGCGGATCAGCGGCGCGACGGTCCGCACCCCCTCTACCGCGCGGATATTGTCGGCGACCTGTTCGAAATCCGTGATCACCCCGCGTGGCATCACCACGCTCACATGGGCGTTGGCCCCCGCGATTGTGTCAATAAACTCGGCGCGAAAGCCCGAACGCACCGCCAGCGTTGCAATCAGCGCAAACACTGCGAGTGTGACACCGATCAGGCTGATCCATGTCATCACGCTGACACCGCCCTCGGCACGTTTGGCGCGGATATAGCGCCACGCGATCATCCATTCGAATTTTGCAAAGGGACGTGTTGTCCTGACCTCGGCCATAAATGCTCCTGCTTGGGTTTGCCGCAAGGTGGTGCGCGGGGGCGCAATGGTCAAGCGGCTGCGCGCTTATCTTTGTACGCCCGCAAGTCGTGGCCTGTTGGGCGGTGTGTCCGCCACAAGGGTCGGGCGCGTCACGGGCGGGTCGGCCTTGATCACTGGCGCGCGGCGCTTCTTGGTCGCGGGCGCGGGCTTTGCGCGGCGGAACGGCATAGACACCAGCGCCGCCAAAATCGCAAGACCGGCCCAGCCACCCAGGAAACCCGTTCCGGCAGAGGCAGCCCCCGCCACGCTCAGCGGCATAGCAGGTGTGAAATCATCCCAGACCGCAGTTAGCGTCACAGGGTCCGCCATGCGATGCGGCAATGTCAGACGTTCCATCGGCGTGGCTTCGCGCAACAGCATCAAGTTCTCGCTCAACCGCGCATGGCGGGCAAAGGTCCTCCGCCAAAGTGCCTCTTGCGAAGCCACCAGCGAGGTGTCTGCCATCGCCTGCAACATCTCTTCGCGGCCCATGCCATCGGCAAGGGCGGCCTCGTCGAACTCCACAACCTGCCGCGTCAGTTCATCAACCTGACCGGCCAGCCGTTGCAGGTATTGCTGCGAAAACTCAGGGTATTGCGACAGGCCAGCGGCACCGCTCAGCCCACCGATCAAACAGAGGGCGCGGATCATGCCAGCGCCCCGTTGCGGGAAATCATTGTCATCTGCTGCCTCAACACATTTTGTTTTGACGCTGGATAGCAGATTTTCGCAGGGCTGTTAACGCGTCATCGGCGCTATGCGCGCTCTTCCGCGTGCGCGTGCAGCCATTCAATCACGTTTTCCGCGTCCTGATCTGGCGGAAATACCGGATAGAATACCTTTTCAATCACCCGGTCGCGCACAATCATCGTCAGCCGCTTGTGCAGATACTTGCCATCCGCCTCCATGCCCGGCAGATCAAGCGCCTTACCGAATACCAGATCGGCATCGGATAAAAGCGGGAATGGCAGGTGCAGGCGCGCGGCGGCCTCTGCCTGATAATCCGTGTCCTGTGTCGAAAGCCCGAAGAGGTGATCCACCCCGTAATCGCGCAATTCCGCATAGTGATCGCGGAAGGCGCAGGACTGGGGCGTGCAGCCGCGCGCACCCGGGATATCATTCCAGCCTTCGGGCAAGTCGCGGTCAGGGCGGCCAGTCATCGGATAGACATAGATCACCGCCAGCCCGCGCAAATCACTGAGCGTCACCGCAGGCCCGTCGGTGACGGGTAGCGTCACTTCCGGGAGCGTTTGCCCTTCCAGATGTGCCGCTTTGCCATCGTCTGCCGGTGCGGGAATCAATGTCCAGTCGACGTCGGACAAGCTCACGCGATCCCCTCGTAGATCTTGGCAATCTTTGCAACAGCTTCTTCGGGGGGCAGTTCCTCACTCTCACCAGTCCGGCGGCTGGTCAATTCGACCACACCGTTCTTGAGGCCGCGTGGCCCCACCGTAATGCGCCAAGGCAGGCCGATCATGTCCATCGTGCCGAACTTGGCCCCTGCCCGTTCGTCGCGGTCGTCGTAAAGCGGCTCGAGGCCCAGCGCTGTCAGCGACGCATAGAGCGCCTCGCAAGCCGCATCCGCCTCGGCATCACCGGTTTTCAGGTTCACGATCCCGCAATGGAACGGCGTCACACCCTCAGGCCAGATGATGCCCTTGTCGTCATGGCTCGCCTCGATGATCGCACCCAGCAGGCGGGATACACCAATGCCGTGGCTGCCCATATGGACCGGTACCTTGCCGCCCTTGCCATCATCGACCAAAGCGCCCATCGCCTCGGAATATTTGGTGCCAAAGTAAAAAATCTGCCCCACTTCGATCCCGCGCGCCGTGCGGCGGCGTTCTTCGGGCACCGCGTTGAACAACGCCTCATCGTGGGTTTCGTCGGTGCGGGCATAGCGCGAGGTGAATTCCTCCAGCACCGCCTGACACGCCGCGTGATCGTCATAATCAATCTCGCGGTCGCCGAACTTCAGTTCAGTAATCTCGCTGTCATAGAACACCTCTGACTCGCCAGTCTCGGCCAGCACAAGGAACTCATGGGTGTCATCGCCGCCAATCGGGCCACTGTCCGCGCGCATTGGAATGGCTTGCAGGCCCATGCGTTCATAGGTGCGCAGATAGCTGACCAAATGGCGGTTGTAGGCATGCAGCGCGTCTTCTTTGGTCAGGTCAAAGTTATAGCCGTCTTTCATATAGAACTCGCGGCCCCGCATGACGCCAAAGCGCGGGCGGACCTCGTCGCGGAATTTCCACTGGATCTGATAGAGGGTCAGCGGCAGGTCTTTATAGCTGGTCACATGGGCGCGGAAGATATCCGTCACCAGTTCCTCGGCCGTTGGCGTGAACAGCATCTCGCGTCCGCCACGGTCCTTGATCCGCAGCATTTCTTCGCCGTAGGCATCATAGCGCCCGCTTTCGCGCCACAGGTCCGCAGACTGGATCGTCGGCATCTGGATCGCGATATGGCCCGCGCGCGCCTGTTCCTCATGCACGATGTTTTCGATCTTGCGCAGAACCTTAAAGCCGAGCGGCAGCCATGAATAGATCCCCGCGCTGGCCTGTTTGATCATCCCCGCCTGCAACATATAGCGGTGGCTGACGATCTGCGCCTCGCGGGGCGTTTCTTTGAGAACGGGCAGGAAATAGCGGCTCATGCGCATGTGTTCGACCTTTTCGGATACAAGTGTTGGGTGCGGGTTTAATCCGCGGCGATGCCCCTCGCAAGCAGTGTCATAACAGAAGGCTGACCGTGGCGAAGATTATACTGCCCTCAATACCACCTGTTTCAGTCGCAAGCGTAACCCGTGCCGGGTAAATTTTATCCATGCTCTTGCACCGCCATGCGGCTTGCCGCATCTATTGGTCAGAGAAATAAGGATCATACATGGCACTTCCTGTCGGACAACAAGCAAAATACTGGGGCATCGCGACAGCGGTGTTTCTGGTGGCTTTGTGGTTTCTGGGCGATGTGATCCTGCCCTTCGTGCTTGGCGGGGCGATTGCCTATTGCCTTGACCCCATCGCGGACCGGCTTGAGCGCCTGGGATGTAGCCGCATTGCTGCTGTCGCTATTATCACGCTGATCGCGCTCTTTGTCTTTATTCTGCTGATCCTGCTGGTCATCCCGACACTTGTGCAACAAACCGCGTCGCTGATCGAAACTGCGCCTGCATTGTTCGACCGCCTGCGCACCGGCCTGACCGAGCGTTTCCCGCAGCTGATGGACAACCAAAGCGTGGCCTATCAGCAGCTTTTGACAATTGGCGAGGCCATTCAGTCACGTGGCGGTGAGCTGATCAACGGGCTGCT
The DNA here is from genome assembly GCF_044595625.1 of Yoonia sp. R78084. NCBI lineage: Bacteria > Pseudomonadati > Pseudomonadota > Alphaproteobacteria > Rhodobacterales > Paracoccaceae > Yoonia > Yoonia sp. R78084. Next base: position 584,433 of record NZ_CP138993.1, on the reverse strand, counting down.
GTCTTCGGCGCTCGGGCTCATCAACATCATCGTTTTGCTGATCATCGTGCCGGTTGTGGCGGTCTATATGCTGCTCGACTGGGACAATATGACCGCCAAGATCGACAGCATGCTGCCGCGCGATCACGTTGATACCATCCGCCAACTGGCCCGTGACATCGACGCGACGCTGGCCTCGTTCATTCGCGGACAAGGCACCGTCTGTCTGGTGCTGGGCACCTACTATGCCGTAGCGCTGATGCTGGCAGGGCTGAATTTTGGCCTGATCGTGGGCTTTATCGCGGGGCTGATCACCTTCATTCCCTATGTGGGCGCCTTGGTCGGGGGCACACTGGCCGTCGGGCTGGCACTGTTTCAGTTCTGGGGCAGTGTCGAGGTGCCCGATGGCGACACGATAGCCTATGCAACCAACTGGCTCCGGATCGGGATTGTCGCAGCGATTTTCGGGCTGGGACAGTTTCTCGAGGGCAACATCCTGACACCGAAACTTGTGGGTGGGTCTGTTGGCCTGCATCCTGTGTGGCTGCTGTTCGCGCTGTCGGTTTTCGGCACCCTTTTTGGCTTCGTCGGCATGCTGGTGGCCGTGCCCATCGCCGCCATGATCGGTGTGGTCGCGCGCTGGGGTCTGGCCCAATACAAAGACAGCCTCCTTTATCGCGGCAAATCCGGGGGCGACTGAATGTCAGACCAGCTCGCTTTTGACTGGCCAACGGGTGTTGCGCTGGGGCCTGATGATTTCTTCGTCTCCGAGGCGAACGCGCAGGCCTTTGCGATGCTGTCCGCGCCCGAGACATGGCCGGAACGCAAACTGGCCCTGATTGGCCCGACAGGCAGCGGCAAAAGCCATCTGGCGCGCGTCTTTCAAAGCCAGAATGACGCGGTTTTGATTGAGGCCGCAACGATTGGCGCTGATTTCCGGACAGATGCGAGGACAGTCATCATCGAGGACATCGAAAGGCTGCCGCCCCTGGCCGAGGAAGCGGTGTTCCACCTTCACAACAATCTGCGTAACGCGCGCGGTACTTTGCTGCTCACATCCCATGTGCCGCCAAGCCGCTGGTCAATCGCCCTGCCCGATTTGGCCAGCCGAATGCAGGCCACCACCGTTGCGCAGATCACCAACCCCGATGATGCGCTGTTATCGGCGCTGATCATGAAGCTTTTTACCGACCGGCAGATCAACCCGCAGCCCCATCTGGTCCAGTATCTGAGCACCCGCATTGAAAGGTCCTATGCGGCGGCGGCCGAAATCGTCGCCCGTCTTGATACGGCCGCCCTCGCGCAGGGTCGCAAGATCAACAAAGCACTCGCCGCCGAGTTGCTGGACAAAATGTAACGAAGCCCGCAATACTTGTCATATTGCCGCAATAAATGCGGAACAAAAGGCCTTCATGATCGACGCAAATTTCTTAGAAGGGGCATACCCCGCCCCCACAACACTCGATATTGACCCCGAAAGCCCCGCGCGTTTTGTCAACCGCGAGCTGAGCTGGATCGGCTTTAACTGGCGCGTGCTGGAAGAGGCGGAAAACCCGCGCGTGCCTTTGCTCGAGCGGCTGCGGTTTCTGTCGATTTCGGCCACCAACCTTGATGAATTCTATACCGTGCGCGTCGCCGGCCTGCGCGAATTGGCAAATGAGGGGAATGTGACCCCTGGCCTAGACGGTCTCACCCCGGCCGAACAACTCGTGGATATCGATCGCGATGCACGCGCTCTGATGACGCGCCAGCAAACGGTTTTTACCGAGTTGCAAAAGCTCATGGCTGAACAGGATATCCATATTCTGGACCGAGCCGCACTGAGCAACGACGACATCAACTATCTTGAAGACGTGTTTCTGGAACAGGTGTTTCCGGTTCTTTCGCCCCTCGCGATTGACCCAGCACATCCCTTCCCGTTTCTGCCTAACGAAGGTTTCGCACTGGCGCTCCAGCTTGAGCGGCCCAGCGACAAGCGCCAGTTACGGTCACTTCTGCCGGTACCCGCGCAAATCGCCCGCTTTGTGGCACTCCCCGCCGAAACGGGGCACCGTTTTCTGCCGCTGGAAGAGCTTCTGGTGCTGCATATCGGGCGGCTCTTCCCCGGCTATAAGATGAAGGGCAGCTGCGCCTTCAAGGTCCTGCGCGACAGTGATCTGGAACTGGAGGACGAAGCCGAAGACCTGGTGCGCGAGTTTGAAACGGCCCTGAAACGGCGCCGGCGTGGTGAGGTGGTGCGCCTGAAACTCTCGGCGGGCGCACCTCCTGCGCTGAAATCACTGATCATGTCGGAACTGCATGTGACGGAAGACACCGTAGTCGAGGTCGACGGCTTGATCGGCATTGCCGATCTTGGCGAACTGGTGCTGGACAGCCGCCCCGACCTGTTGTGGCCCCCCTTTTCGCCACGGGTGCCGGAACGGGTGCAGGACCATGACGGCGATATGTTCGCCGCAATCCGCCAAAAGGATATGCTGCTGCATCACCCTTATGAAACCTTCGACATGGTGGTGCGTTTTCTGACACAGGCCGCGCGCGATCCCAATGTCGTGGCGATCAAACAGACGCTTTATCGGACCTCCAAACGCTCGCCCATCGTCGAGGCGCTTTGCGAGGCTGCCGAAGACGGCAAATCCGTCACCGCATTGGTCGAGTTGAAAGCCCGCTTTGACGAGGCCGCCAACATCCGCCAGTCTCGACGGCTGGAACGCGCGGGCGCGCATGTTGTCTACGGGTTTCTGAAGTACAAAACGCATGCCAAAATCAGTACAGTGGTCCGCCGCGAGGGCGACAAACTGGTGACCTATACCCACTTTGGCACCGGGAACTACCACCCCATTACTGCGCGCATCTACACCGACCTGAGCCTGTTCACCTGTGATGCCGATCTGGGCCGCGATGCGACCAAGGTATTCAACTACCTCTCAGGCTATGCGCAGCCCGAGGGGTTGCAGAACCTGTCGATCTCGCCGCTCACGCTCAAGCAGACCCTGCTGGACAGTATCGCCAAAGAGGCCGAGAACGCGCGGGCAGGCAAACCTGCGGTGATCTGGGCCAAGATGAACTCATTGATCGAAACCGACGTGATTGACGCGCTTTATGCGGCAAGTCAGGCCGGCGTGAAAATCAGCCTCGTTGTGCGCGGCATTTGCGGGCTGCGGCCGGGTGTCAAAGACCTGTCGGAAAACATCCGTGTGAAATCCATTGTCGGCCGGTTTCTGGAACATTCGCGCATTGTCTGCTTTGGTAACGGCAATACGCTGCCGTCCAAAAAGGCGAAGGTCTATATCAGTTCCGCCGACTGGATGGGGCGCAACCTCAACCGGCGGGTCGAGACGCTGGTCGAGATCAAGAACCCGACAGTAAAGGCCCAGATCGTCAGCCAGATCATGGCTGCCAATATGGCCGATATCGCGCAAAGCTGGGTGATGGCAGCAGACGGCAGCTTTACCCGTGCACCGGTCGAGGAAGGGGTTTTCGCCTTTAACTGCCACCGGTTCTTCATGGAAAATCCGTCTCTATCGGGTCGTGGTTCCGCAGGGGCATCCGATGTTCCGCAGTTGACGCATACGGATGATTGATTGATACCCTTCCCCTGGGGATGAAGACCGAGGGTTTCGATGACACAAGCGCCTGCCGAAGAAACAATCGACTGGGGGCCGTTCGGACGTCCTTTGTTTGAGGATGCTGCCGCCAAACGCCTCAGCCGCGTGGGTGTGATCGACGTGGGCTCCAACTCGGTCCGTTTGGTGGTGTTTGATGGTGCGGCCCGCTCGCCTGCTTATTTCTACAACGAAAAAATCATGTGCGCGCTGGGTGCGGGCCTGTCACAGACAGGGCACCTGAACCCCGAAGGGCGCGTGCGGGCGCTGTCGGCGATCCGCCGGTTTGCCGCACTGGCCGAAGGGATGGGTATTCCGCCCCTGACAGCCGTGGCCACCGCAGCAGTGCGCGAAGCCAGCGACGGCAAGGAATTCCAGGATGATGTCTTGCGCGAAACGGGCATCAAGCTCTGGATCATCGACGGACAGGAAGAGGCGCGCTTGTCGGCGCAAGGTGTCTTGCTGGGCTGGCCCGGCAGCTATGGTCTTGTTTGCGATATCGGCGGATCTTCGATGGAGCTTGCGGATCTGGCGGATGGCCGTGTGGGCAATCGCCTGACCTCAGCGCTGGGGCCGCTGAAACTGCGCGAAATCAAAGGCGGGCGCAAGGCGGTCAAAGCATATGTGCGCGAAACCATGGCGCAGCTGCATGACCAGATGGGCAACGCCACGGGGATGCGCCTGTTTCTGGTTGGCGGGTCATGGCGGGCCATTGCAAGGGTCGATATGGAACGGCGGGGTTATCCGCTGACGGTGCTGCACGAATACCGGATGAGCGCGCGGCAGATCAGCAAGACCGCCGAATACATCCGTCAGTCCGACCTGACCGAACTGCGGGCACGCTGCAATATCTCGGACAGCCGCATGACACTGGTCCCCCTTGCGACAATTGTCCTCAAAGAACTGATGCGCACCTTCAAGCCCAAGGATGTGGCGATCTCATCCTACGGGATCCGTGAAGGGATGCTTTATGAGCAGATGCCCCGTGCGCTGCGCGAACGCGACCCGCTGATCGAGGCTTGCCGCTTTGTCGAAGCAAAAGACGCCCGCTTGCCGGGCTTCGGGCGGGTCCTGTATGAATTCATCAAGCCTTTGTTTCCCCGGGCGAACTGGCAGCGCAAACGGATCATCAAAGCGGCCTGCCTCCTGCATGACGTCAGCTGGCGCGCGCACCCCGATTACCGTGCCGAGGTCACGTTCGACAACGCCACACGCGCCAATCTGGGCGGATTGAAGCATTATGAGCGCGTGTTCCTCGGGCTTGCTCTGATGAACCGCTACACAAGCAAAACCGCGAATTCGCGGTTCACGCCGCTTTTCGCGATGCTTGATGAAGGTCAGATCAAAGAAGCGGAAATACTCGGCAAGGCGATGCGTCTTGGGGCCATGCTCTGGCTGACCGCCGATGAAGAGCCCGGCACATTGAATTGGAAGCCACAAAAGCGCGAATTGAAGTTGAGCCTGACCGAACACGCCCGACCGCTTTTTGGTGAGGTCGCACAAGTCCGCTTTGAAGCATTGGCAACGGCAATGGATGCGACCAGCACCGTCGCATTCACCAAGTAATCGCGGAAGCGCGCAAAATGGCTCTGGCAACTCACCTGATTCCTCCGTCCGTCTGACCCAAGGACAATTGCCAGAGGATCTTGTCACAATCCGAAATCAACAATAATCACAGTGACTAAAAACTGTTTCCGTTAAGTGCGATTTTTTCGGCACATATTTTAACTGAAGATTAACAATCGCGATTTAGACACGCAAAAGTCAGATTCTCGCCGCATTTGACTAGATTTTGTGGCATGATCGGCAGAGGTTAGGAACACGGGTGGTTCTAACCTGTGTTTGTAAAATTCTGCCGTGTTGGCAGAGAAGTGATTTTGGATGGTAAACGTGGTACACGAAGCAGTCAGATTTGATGTTGCAACAGCGGCAACGAAAGGTGAGCGGGACTATCAAGAAGACAGTCTGATCGCCAGCTTCCCCCAAGGACAAGAAACCGGATTTGCCGTGCTCGCCGATGGCATGGGCGGGCATATGTGCGGTGATGTGGCCAGTGCGCTGGTGATGTCCGAGGTGTTCAGCCAGATCAAGATGAACGAAATGCTGCTGGGCAGACGCATTACCGACATCTCGAGCATTCTTCACATGACAGCAACCGCTGCCAACGACCGGATCACCGAATATGTCAAAGAACGGCCTGACTCCTACGGCATGGGTGCCACGCTTCTAGCGACCGTTATTCGCGGGGATGAACTTTACTGGGTGTCAGTCGGCGACTCGCCGCTCTTTCTGTACCGCGACGGGGTCCTGACACAGCTGAACCAGGATCACTCGATGGCGCCGCAAATTGACATGATGGTGAAGGTCGGCGCGATGTCGGAGGAAGTGGGTCGCAACCACCCTGACCGCAATACACTGACCTCCGCCATTGCGGGCCACGCTATCGCCAAGATCGATTGTCCCGACACCCCGAAAACCGTTCGGGAGGGCGATATCATCATCGCGGCAACGGACGGGCTGCAATTTTTGTCCAATGACACGATTGGCGCGATCCTGAAAGAGACGCACGCGAAGCGCAGCATGGATATTTCAAGCGCCCTTTTGGCCGCTCTGGACGAACTTGCAGATCCGGATCAGGACAATACCGCATTCACCGTCATCAAACTTGGCGCAAGCCAGCATGTTGCCCTGTCCGGCACAGACGACATGGACGGATCGGCCCTTTTCCAGCGTCACGACGCAACTTCACGCAAAGCCCCGGTGTTGGAGACTGTCGCCACCAACCCCAATCCCGCACGAAATGCCTCGGCAGTGCAGGACCCGATCGATATTCCCAAGAAACGGGTGATCCGTCTGGTCACATCGCAAACGCTGGATTTCGAGCAAACAGAGGCACCAGAGGGAACCGGCGCACCGGTCTCGCCGAGCAAGCCGCAAGGCAACACAAGCTGGTATCGCCGCCGTACATCAAACGACTAGGCGCGCACTAAAGCTCTATTTCAGTTGTGTCAGGCTCGGGCTCCCACACAGGGGCGTCCGGGCTACGGCGCATGATGATATCGCCATTGGGCAGGATTTCGGGCGCTTCATAATAGCGAAGATCGTCAATCCGTTCGAGCAGTTCGCCGAACGCCGGACCGACCGATTGGACAAATTCACCCAAGGCGGGCCCCATTTGCTCAACGTTGTCCCGGAGCGCATCCAGCGCAGGTTCCATCTCTGACATCAAGCCGCGCATTAGCATCCGCGCGCCCTCTTCCATGAGGTCGAGACCTTCGCCCATGTCGCCTTCGGGTGCATCCTCTGCCATGGCAGGCACACACAAAAGCGCCGCAACGACCGTGAGTGCGAGAATCTGTTTCATACCGTGAAAATAGGAATGCCGGGGTACGATTACAAATCACAAATCAATATCAAGCACGACCGGGAAGTGATCTGACGCCATCAGGAGCGCTTCGCGAACGGCGTCATCCGCATAGCAATCGGGATGATCGAAAGGATGCCAGATCTGCCATTTTGGTGATTTCGCAGCCAAACTTGGTGACACCATGATATAATCAAGCAGGGCCTGCAGATACGGCTGCCCTTTGCGTTTGAACCGTGCCGTGACCGGCGCTGCCCCGATCCTGCGGCCCAACACGATCTGCGCGTGCGGATCGAAAAGCCGCGTTTCGCCATTCTCGCCCAAGACAATCTCGACCCCTGAACGGCCGAAGAGTTTTTCATACTCGTCAAGCCCCGGACCGTCATTGAAATCCCCCAGCACAATCAGGTCGTCACCAGCTGCCAGATGCTGTTCCACGCGTTTGCGCAGCCAGACACATTGCGCCAGTTGTTTGCGGCGGTTCTGGATCGAAATCCGCGTTGCCTCTGCCGCATTCCGCGCACCATGCGGGGCTTTTGACTTTGCATGCACCCCGATCAGGCGCAGCGGCCCGTTTGCAGTTGTCATTGCGATTTCAAGCGGCGGTTTGGACCAGACAATCGGGTCGGGATGGGCGTCCACATCGACATCCATCCGGAATTCCCCGTCAAACCGCGGCACGGATGCATCGCTTTGCGGGTCATGGCGTGCAACGACAACATCAGGGTCAAAAAGCAGTGCGATTTCCTGCTGCGTGTCGTTGGTAAACCCCGTCACCGCCTCACGCGCGCGCAGACCGAAACGTGCGGCGAAATTCTCCAGCGCCACCCGCGCATCGCGACGGTTGCTTGAATCAGGGGCCTCAATGATCATGACCGCATCCGCGTCCATCGCGGCAAAGACGACGCCCAATCCGGCGGTCTGTTCGGCCTTGGTGACATCCCAGCGCGCCGACCATGTGCCGTCATCAATTAGCCTGTCATGGCGGTCAAAAAGGCTGTTGAACCATTCCACATTGTAGGTCGCGATCCTCACGCGTGGTTCCCCTGGATCTCTTCCCAGGCGCGGTTGATTGCCACCATCCGCCGTTCCGCAAGCTTCACCGCCTCTTCCGGCACACCACGCGCCATCATCTGGTCAGGATGGGTATCGCGCACCAATTGGCGCCACGCCGCGCGGATCTCGTGCTTTGACGCTGTGGGGTCCACCCCCAGCACATCGTAGGGATCGCGCTCGGCTTCATCCACAAACTGGGCGCGGATGCTGCGGAAGCGGCGCGCGTCAAATCCGAAAATCGTAGCGACATTTTGCAGGAAATCGTCTTCTTTGGGGTGATACAGCCCGTCGGCCAGGGCGATGTGAAACAGCCCCTCCAGCAGGTCGCGCAGCGGGCGCACATCATCGCCATACATGGCCTTGATGCGGCGCGCATAGATATCGTAGCCCGCCACGTCCTGACGTGCGAGATTGAAGACACGCGCAGCGTTCGCCTCTTCCGCGGCCGGGATCACGAAAACCTCGCGGAAGGCCACAACCTCATCCTTGGTCACCTGCCCGTCTGCCTTGGCCATCTTTGCGCCCAGCGCGATTACGGCGATCGCAAAGGCCACAGTCCGATCCGGTGACGCACGCAGTTTCTCGAAAACAGCCGACAGCCCCTCACCTTTGGCGAGTGCTGCGATTGCTTCGGCCATGCGGGACCAAATCGACATAAAGTACGGTCCTTTTTACAGGCGTTTTTGCATCAGGACTAAATCAATCCAACGCCCGAACTTGAACCCCACTTCGGGCAATCTTGCAACCTCTGCGAACCCCATACGGGCATGAAAGGCGACTGCACCAGCGTTTTCGGCGCTGCATCCGGCGAACATGCTGTGCTTGCCTGCCGCCGCGGCTTGGGCGCAAAGTGCCGCCATCAACTGCCGTCCACCGCCCTGTCCCTGCGCGTCCTGATGCAACATGATCGTGTGCTCGACCGTGAAACGATAGCCTTCGCCACCCCGAAACGGAAAATACCGCGCGAAGCCCAGAACGCGGCCATCATCCTCCCAGACCAGACAATCCTGCGCCGTAAGATCAGCCACTTCCCCATCGGATTTTTCGACCGGATTGAACGTAATGGTCGTCTCGCGGATCGCATGGTTCCAGATTGCCGCGATCTGTGGTGCATCTGCCCGGGTCGCGGCGCGGATCATGCCAGTGTCCTGACCCCGCTGGGGGTGTCAAAGGTCGCCCGCAGCCCGAACGGCCCCGTGACCATTGCGACGCGGCTGTCGGCAAGGTCCATCATTTGCATCAGGTCGGACGCATCAGGGTGGCTGACCTCCAATCTGCGCAACCGCACACCGCTTGGCGTCAGCCGTGCGCTGGGATGCAGCATGCCGGCGCCCCATTCGATCAACGTTGGAAAGGCCCCCTGATACGGCAGACTGCCATCATCGGGCACAGTAATTTGCCACTGCAAGTCGCCCCGCGTCAAAGCGCGCGCGCTGCCCGCCGTTGTAGGTGCTTTGGCCAAGGCCGCTGCCAGATCATCGGTCTGGCAAATCCAGTTCGCAAGGCGCGGCGGGCCGGTAAAATCATCCAGCCCGAACCACGCATGGCCCGCCTCTGGCACGGCGCCGGGTTCTTTCGCAATCACCTCGAAATAGAGCCCATCGGCCAAACCGAGCAACGTATTGTAAGTGCCATATCGGGGATGTTGCCCGCCGGGTTGCAGGGTCACACCCAGCTGTTCCTCGACCCACGCCGTACCTTCGGCAAGGTCGGTACAGGCAACGGCAAGATGGTCCAGTCTGATCATCATCCGCTCCTATGCGCGCGCACTGCGGATCAGGTTCAGAATATCCGCAGCCGCTTTAGGAATATTTGTGCCTGGTCCAAAGATCGCTTTCACGCCGCTATCATACAGGAACTGATAGTCCTGCTGCGGGATCACGCCGCCGCAGATGACAATAATATCATCCGCACCCGCATCTTTCAGCGCCTGCACCAGTTTGGGCGCAAGGGTCTTATGCCCCGCCGCCTGCGAAGAAATCCCGATCACATGCACGTCATTGTCGATCGCATCCTGTGCGGCTTCGGCCGGGGTCTGGAACAGGGGACCGACATCCACATCAAAACCGATATCGGCAAAGGCGGTGGCGATCACCTTGGCCCCGCGGTCATGCCCGTCCTGCCCCATCTTGACGACCAGCATACGCGGGCGGCGCCCCTCTTCTTCTGCGAATTTTTCAACGCTTTCCTGAATAGCGGCAAAGCCTGCGTCGCCCTCATAGGCTGCGCCGTAAACGCCCGCCAATGTCTTCACCTCGGCACGGTGCCGTCCGAATGCTTTTTCCATGGCCATGCTGATCTCTCCGACTGTGGCGCGGGCGCGTGATGCATCGACCGCGGCTTCGAGCAAATTGCCGCCTTCATGGGCGCGGCGGGTGATTTCGGTAAGGGCGGCCGCGCAGGCGGCTTCATCACGGGCGGCTTTCGTGGCCTCGATCCGTGCGATCTGCGACAGGCGCACCGCCTCATTGTCGATATCCAGAATATCGATCGGGTCTTCGTTGTCCTTGCGGTACTTGTTGACGCCCACGACCACTTCGGTCCCGCGGTCAATGCCAGCCTGACGCCGCGCTGCAGTTTCCTCGATCCGCAGTTTCGGCATGCCAGAGGCCACAGCCTTGGTCATCCCGCCCATTTCCTCAACCTCTTGGATCAGTTTCCATGCCTCTTCGGCCAGATCATGCGTCAGCTTTTCGACGTAGTAAGACCCCGCCAGTGGATCGACCACATTGGTCACGCCGGTCTCTTCCTGCAAGATCAACTGCGTGTTCCGCGCAATGCGAGCGCTGAACTCGGTCGGCAGTGCAATCGCCTCGTCCAGCGCGTTGGTATGCAGCGACTGGGTGCCGCCCAACACCGCGCTCATCGCCTCATAGGCGGTGCGGATGACGTTGTTATAGGGGTCCTGTTCCTGCAACGACACGCCAGAGGTCTGGCAGTGTGTGCGCAACATGGATGACTTGGGGTCTTTGGGCTCAAACTCGGCCATGATCCGTGACCAGAGCAGACGTGCGGCGCGCAGTTTGGCGGCCTCCATGAAGAAATTCATGCCGATGGCAAAGAAAAAGCTGAGGCGCCCGGCGAATTTATCCACATCCATGCCGCGCGCGATGGCAGTGCGCACATATTCGCGCCCGTCGGCAAGCGTATAGGCCAGCTCTTGCACCAAATTCGCGCCCGCCTCTTGCATGTGGTAGCCCGAGATCGAGATCGAGTTGAATTTCGGCATCTCGGCGGTGGTATATTCAATGATATCCGCAATGATCCGCATCGAAGGTTCGGGCGGATAAACATAGGTATTCCGCACCATGAATTCCTTCAGAATGTCATTCTGAATAGTGCCCGACAGCACGTTGCGCGGATGCCCCTGCTCTTCGCCTGCGACGATGAAATTGGCGAGGATCGGAATAACCGCTCCGTTCATCGTCATCGACACGCTGACCTTGTCCAGCGGGATGCCATCAAAGAGGATTTTCATATCCTCGACGCTGTCAATCGCCACACCGGCCTTGCCCACATCGCCCTCAACGCGCGGGTGGTCGCTGTCATAACCGCGGTGCGTCGCCAGATCAAAGGCCACCGACACCCCCTGTTGGCCTGCCGCCAGCGCCTTGCGATAGAAGGCGTTGGATTCCTCTGCCGTGGAAAACCCTGCATATTGCCGGATCGTCCAGGGGCGGCCTGCGTACATCGTGGCCTTGACCCCGCGCGTAAACGGGGCCTGTCCCGGGATACCACCCATATGCGGCAATCCGTCCACATCCTCTGCGGTATAGAGCGGCTGGACGGGGATGCCCTCCAGCGTGTCCCACGTCAGGGCCTCCAAAGGCTTGCCACGTAGCTCTTTGCGGGCAATTTCTTCCCAAGTTTTCTTGTCAGACATTGTGACCTCCGGCGGTATTTCTGGTGGCGGACACGCATTTGTTTGATGCAAAATGCAGTTGCCCCTTAGCTTTTGGCGCAAGCGCCTCTATATCCAAGTTTATGAAGTTACTGATCAACATCGCCCTCGCTGCACTGCTGGTCTCACCCGCAGTGGCACAGGAAAAAACTGTTCTGGAACGCTGGGAAGAAATGCCCACGACCGTCTTTGACGGCAGCGAAATCGATCTGGATGCGCTGCAATGGGTTCTGCGGCCTTTGGTTGTCTTTGCGGACACGCCCAACGATCCGCGCTTTCGCCAGCAGATTGATTTGCTGATGGCCGATATCGACCAACTGGTTGAACGCGATGTGATCATCATTACCGATACTGATACTGATGCGATGTCTGATGTGCGGACAACACTGCGGCCGCGTGGATACATGATGGCGCTGGTCGGCAAAGACGGGCGTGTCGCCCTGCGCAAGCCCGAGCCGTATGACGTGCGCGAATTGTCCCGTTCGATCGACAAGATGCCCCTGCGCCAGCAAGAGATTACTGACCGGCGCACGGTCCAGCCGTAGCCCCGCTCAGTCAAAGGATGCGCGCTTGAGTAGGTAGCGCCCTCCGAAAAACAGTATCACGACCAACAGGATGGCCGCTGGAGACTCCTCCAGTACATCGTTCGCGATCAACATAAAGCAAACAAGCGCCGTGAGGACGACAAAAGTTGCCGCAATCAAACCGTTTGCCCAACCAAGCCACCGATCCGAAAACGCCGCATAGCTCACGATAAAAACGGCAAGTGCCAGTGCCAACGGTATGAGCATAGCAGCTGCAAACAGACTGGCTAGCCCAGATGCGTTACTGGACATCACCATCCAGAATCCGACGAAATGGCCAACTGTTGCAGAGGCAAGGGCGATCCCGAAGGCTGCCAGATATGCCAGCCAGTCTTTCACCCTATTCGAACTCCATGATCACTTCGTCGACTGCAAGGCTATCGCCAGCGGCGGCCTTGATCGCTTTGACCGTGCCCTTCTTTTCGGCGCGCAGGATGTTTTCCATCTTCATCGCCTCGACTGTGCAAAGGGCCTGGCCTTCCTGCACTTCATCGCCTTCGGCCACATCGATTTTCACAATCAGACCGGGCATCGGACACAGCAGGTATTTCGACGTATCGGGGGCCACCTTTTCAGGCATCAGTGCTGCCAGTTCGGCCTGACGCGGGGTGCGCACATGTACTTTGACGTCTGCACCACGGTAACGCACACGGAAACCACCTGAGATTTTGCCAATCTTCAGAACCAGTGGCGCACCATCTACCATCAGACGCGCCAGCGGATCACCCGGTGTCCAATCGCTTTCGACCCGCAGTGACCTGCCACCGATCGCAACATCCGCACCGGTTTTGTCGGCGCTGATCACGACATTGTGGGAATCGCCCTGCAGGCTCACAACCCAGTCTTCGCCAACGTGCCGTTCGTGGTTATCCATCCGCCCCGAAATGCGCGTGCGCCGGATTTCGGCCACGCGGTGCATGGCCGCCGCAGCAGCCGCGACGCGTTCGCAATCGGTCTTGCCAAGGGTCACACCATCGAACCCATCGGGGTATTCTTCCTCGATAAATGCGGTGGTCATCTTACCGCTGATGAATTTGGGGTGGTCGTAAACCGCCGCCAAAAACGGCAGGTTGTGCCCGATCCCTTCAAGCTCGAACCCGTCCAGCGCCAGCCGCATCTCCTCAATCGCACTGGCGCGATCCGGGGCCCATGTGCACAGCTTAGCGATCATCGGATCGTAGTACATGCTGATCTCGCCGCCCTCGAACACACCGGTGTCGTTGCGCACGGCGCGCGTTGGCGTCGCTTCCTCCGCGGGGGGGCGATAGCGCGTCAGACGACCGATGGATGGCAGGAACCCGCGATAGGGGTCTTCGGCATAAAGGCGGCTTTCCATCGCCCAGCCGTTGATCTTCAGGTCCGACTGCTGGAACGGCAGCTTCTCACCTGCCGCCACGCGGATCATCTGTTCGACAAGGTCGATGCCCGTAATCAGCTCGGTCACGGGGTGTTCCACCTGCAAACGGGTGTTCATTTCGAGGAAGTAGAAATTGCGGTCGCCATCGACGATAAATTCAACCGTGCCCGCGCTGGTGTAGCCCACGGCCTGGGCCAGAGCGACGGATTGTTCGCCCATCGCCTTGCGGGTGGCTTCATCAAGGAAGGGGCTCGGCGCCTCTTCGATGACTTTCTGGTTGCGGCGCTGGATCGAACATTCGCGTTCGTGCAGGTAGACCGCGTTGCCGTGGCTGTCGCATAGCACCTGAATTTCGATGTGGCGGGGTTGGGTGACGAATTTCTCGATAAAGATACGGTCGTCGCCAAAGCTGTTGGCCGCTTCGTTCTTGGAAGATTGAAACCCTTCGCGCGCCTCGGTGTCGTTCCACGCGATGCGCATGCCTTTACCGCCGCCACCGGCAGAGGCTTTGATCATCACCGGATAGCCGATCTCATTCGAGATTTTCACGGCCTCTTCGGCATCCGCAATCAAACCCATATAACCCGGCACCGTCGAAACATTTGCCTCTTGTGCCAGCTTCTTTGAGGTAATCTTGTCGCCCATGGCCTCGATCGCACCTTTGGGTGGGCCGATAAAGGCAACGCCCGCGGCCTCAAGCGCCTCGGCGAATTTGGAGTTCTCGGACAGAAAGCCGTAACCGGGGTGCACGGCTTCGGCGCCGGTCTGCTTGATCGCATCCATCACCTTGTCGATGACGATATAGGACTGGTTCGCAGGGGGCGGGCCAATGTGTACCGCCTCATCCGCCATTTTCACGTGCAGCGCGTTGCGGTCCGCATCAGAATAGATCGCGACGGTTTTGATGCCCATCTTGCGGGCGGTCTTGATCACGCGGCAGGCGATTTCACCACGGTTGGCGATGAGAATTTTCTTGAACATTTTTTACGTCCCCAAAAACGAAAAAACCGCCACCAGGGGCACACCCCGACGACGGTTTCTTTTTATTGCACGCCCCAGACAGGCGCGGTGATTTACCTTAGCGGCAGGCGCGGACGCCGGCGTCGTCGCACAGCACGCCAACGGCGGCACCAGCGAGCATTGTTCCTGTGCGGTCTGTGCCAAGCACTTCGGCAGCCACAAGACCACCTGCCGCGCCAGCGACACCGCGCTCAACGTCGTTATCGAGGCAACCCGCCAAACCAAATACTGCCACTGTCGCAAGGATGATTGATGTCTTTTGCATAATCTTAAGCCTATCGTTGTTATGTCGACCGCCCCACAATTGGTGCAATCTGCGCCACGATGAATAGCGATTTCCCCGTGATATCCAATATCACGCCTATTTTTTCGTGCGGACAAGCGGATTTCCGTTATCGACCTGCTTGGTGAGTAAGCAGGCCGATGAGGGGAAGGGTAACGGTATAGAGAATTTGCAGCAGAACCCGCATTGGCTTGACCTGCTACATCTACCAACGTGCCGCAATATCCGGACCCTGGATAGTCTTGTTGAAACACGGCGGGAAATTGAGCGATTTCCCGCCTAGATTGTTTCGTTAACATTCTGTTCACGTTGGCAAAAATCATCATTCATCCCCGAAAACTTCGGGGAAGTTTTGGCGCGCAACTTTGACGTCGATCTGCAACATCGCCTCATAGCTGGCGGGATCAAACGGGTCCTCGGCAGGGATCACTTCACGCCCGAAAAGCCAGCTCAGGCGGCCTGCGTCCAGATTACCGCGCACAAATGGTTCTTCGCCGAAATTCTCCCAAAGCGCCTGCATGAAACCGGCATCAGCGCGGCGGTCTGCCGGACGGCGGTCCGGATAGCGGATGCGTTCGCTTAGCGCGGTCGCCCCGTCCTTGTTGGCGCGCCGCAGGGTGAACTGAAAGTCTGTCCCGGGCAAACGCCCCGGGAACCCGCGGTGTTTATCCATGTATGGAAGGTTAGCCATTGGCGCCTCCCATTATCAGAGAGGTGGTTCGGATGGGCCCGTAGGCCCATCCAAGAAAGCGATTTTCGTTAGAAGAGCCCGTCGTAATTGACGTGCTGCTGAGCGGCCACATCAGAAGTGATCTGCTGCGGTGCGCGGTCATGGCTGCCTGAAACGGCAACCAACGCCATAAGCGCTGCCACCGTGAAAGCCAGAAGTCCTTGTACCATTGTTTTTGCCTGCCTCTATGCGTGCAAGGCGTTTGGCGATCTGCGTCACCTTGGCCCTGCGGACACGCGAACTGGGTCTCGCGCACCACCACAATAGGCAAAAATTCTTTTTTCTCAAAGACCTCCAAGCCAAACTGCAACCATTGTTGCGGCAAAGTCTCAGAATTTCGGCAGCGCCCCGCTGACCTGTCTAGATTTTGGGCGGACATCAAAAATGGCTCCAAATATGGTATCCGGACGCAGCATACGTCACAGCAGTCATCGGCAGTTCTTCGCCATCAACAGAAAACGGCGACAGGTTCTGCGCGAATTTATGATCACACCGGTAAGTCAAAGCGGAATATTGTCGTGCTTCTTCCAAGGCGTCTGGACTTTCTTGGTGCGGAGTGAGGCGAAGGCACGGCAGATCCGCTTTCGCGTCGACTGCGGCATGATCACCTCGTCGATGACACCTTTTTCGGCAGCCACAAACGGGTTGGCAAAGCGGTCTTCGTAATCCCGCGTGTGCTTGGCGAGTTTGTCGGGATCGTTCAGATCGGCACGGTGAATGATCTCGGTCGCACCTTTGGCACCCATCACCGCAATCTCGGATGTGGGCCATGCGTAGTTGAAATCACCGCGCAGGTGTTTGGACGACATCACCACATAGGCCCCGCCATAGGCTTTGCGCGTGATCACCGTTACCTTGGGCACCGTCGCCTCGCCATAGGCAAACAAGAGCTTGGCACCGTGTTTGATCACACCAGCATATTCCTGACTGGTCCCGGGCAAAAACCCGGGCACGTCGACAAGGGTCAGGATCGGAATATCGAAGGCATCGCAAAAACGGACAAACCGTGCGGCCTTGCGTGAGGCATCAATATCAAGACAGCCCGCAAGCACCATCGGCTGGTTGGCAACCACACCAACGGTTGATCCCTCAAGGCGGATAAATCCGGTCAGGATATTCTTGGCGAACTCTTCCTGAATTTCGTAAAAGTCGCCCTCATCCGCCAGCTTGGTGATCAGTTCTTTCATGTCGTAGGGCATGTTGGGGTTATCAGGCACCAGCGTATCAAGGCTTTCCTCGATCCGGTTCACATCGTCAAAGAAAGGCCGCACGGGCGGCTTGTCGCGGTTATGCAAAGGCAGGAAATCAATCAGACGGCGCACCTCGGCAATCGCCTCGACATCGTTTTCAAAGGCCGCATCGGCCACGGATGATTTCTTGGTGTGGGTCCCGGCCCCGCCCAGTTCCTCGGCGGTGACCTGTTCATTGGTCACGGTCTTGACCACATCAGGACCTGTGACGAACATGTAGGAACTGTCTTTGACCATAAAGATAAAGTCGGTCATCGCAGGCGAATAAACCGCGCCTCCCGCCGTCGGCCCCATGATCAGGCTGATCTGCGGGACAACGCCCGAGGCCGTGATATTGCGCTGAAAGACTTCGCCGTAAGCGGCAAGGCTGGCGACACCCTCTTGAATACGCGCGCCGCCACTGTCGTTGATCCCGATAATCGGCGCGCCATTCTGGATCGCCATATCCATGATCTTGCAGATTTTCTGGCCGTGCGTTTCGGACACAGACCCGCCCATGACAGTGAAGTCCTGGCTGAAAACATAGACCAACCGCCCGTTGATCGTACCCCAGCCTGTGACCACACCATCACCGGCAGGGCGCTCTTTTTCCATGCCGAAATCGGTGCAGCGGTGAGCCACGAACATATCAAACTCTTCGAATGAATCCGCATCCAGAAGCAGCTCGATCCGCTCGCGTGCGGTCAGCTTGCCCTTGCTGTGCTGCGCGGCAATCCGTTTTGCGCCGCCACCCATCCGGGCCGCTTCACGCCGCGTTTCCAGTTCCTGCAAGACATCCATCAGATCACACCTCCGCCAATTGTTGGGTCTGTATAGCCTGCCCCCCTGCGCGCGAGAAGCGACTTCGGGCATATTTGCAAATAATGCAGTTAGCTAAATGAATTTTTTGCAAATCTGCAAATAAGAGAAATTCTGATCGCTTTTTCGCACAGCGATGGACAAGCCCCGATCAGAGGCATAGATCAAGTGTATGGCTTCCTTACCGATGATCCGCTTTCTGGATCGCACCACACCACCGCATATCATCACGCTTGTGCTGATTACCGGCATGTCCGCGCTGAATATGTCCATCTTCCTGCCGTCGCTGGCAACGATGACGACCTATTTTAACACCGATTATGCCATTATGCAGATTGCCCTCTCCGGCTATCTGGCAGCGACGGCCATCTTGCAGATTTTTGTCGGCCCAATCTCTGACCGCTTCGGACGGCGGGTGATGGTGTTGGGGTCGCTATTTATTTTCGTGCTCGCCACCATCGGGGCGCTGATGGCCACCACAGTCGAGACATTCCTGTTCTTCCGCATCATTCAGGCCGCAGTTGCGACCTGCATGGCGCTGGGACGTGCGATTGTGCGCGATATCGTCCCGCAGGACCAAGCCGCATCGATGATCGGCTATGTCACGATGGGCATGGCGCTGGTGCCGATGCTGGGCCCGATGCTGGGTGGCGCGCTGGAACAGGCCTTCGATTGGCATGCCACATTCGTCTTTCTTGCTCTCGCAGGCATGGCAACATTCGCGCTGTGCTACTTCGATCTGGGTGAAACCGTTGCAGGCAAAGGCACCAGTTTCAGTGACCAGCTCGCCTCCTATCCCGAACTCCTGCGCTCGCCGCGGTTTTGGGGCTACGTCCTTTGCGCGGCCTTCGGCTCGGGCGCATTCTTTGCCCTGCTGGGCGGCGCGTCCTTCGTCGCATCCGAGATTTTCGGTCTCTCACCGGTGTGGAGCGGGATCGCGATTGGCGCACCTGCCCTTGGCTACGCCTTCGGCAATTTCCTGTCGGGGCGATATTCAGTGCAGTTTGGCATCAACCGCATGGCCTTAATCGGTACGGCCATCACGATTGCAGGCCTTGGAACGTCAGCCCTGCTGACGTTGGCGGGCGTGATCCATCCGCTTAACTTCTTCGGCTTTTGCGTCTTCCTTGGCTTGGGCAACGGCATGACGCTGCCCAACGTCATGGCAGGCTCCATCTCGGTGCGCCCGCATCTGGCAGGAACAGCAAGCGGGCTTGGCGGAGCCATCATGATTGGCGGCGGCGCTGCACTGTCGCAATTCGCGGGCGGCATCCTCACCGTGGAAAGCGGCACGCTGCCGTTGCAATTGCTGATGCTTGGCGTGTCGGTTTTGGCCATGCTGTCGGTGCTATTTGTCGTCTGGCGGGAACGCCGCATCGCTTGACGCACCCTTTGCAGCGGCTAATGTGAGTTAGCAAATCTGCAAAGGTACGTGATGGCAGTTCAGAAACTTTATGCTGGTGCGAAACTGCGAGAACTGCGCGGCAGGCTGTCACTCACGCAAAAGAACTTTGCCGAAAAACTGGGGGTGTCACTGCCCTATCTCAACCAGATGGAAAACAATAACAGGCCGGTCTCGACCGCCGTGGTGTTGGGGCTGGCGCAGGAGTTCGGCTTTGACGTGACCGAGTTGCAATCGGGTGACGAAGCTCGCCTGGTCAGCGATATGCGCGAGGCGCTGGCCGATCCGGTCTTTACAGGCCCTGCCCCTGCGCTCGCTGACATGCGCCTTGCTGCGGCCAACGCCCCTGCCCTTGCGCGCGCGTTTCTTGATCTGCATGCGGCCTACCGCCAGACCCATGAACGGCTGGCCTCACTGGACGAGGCTTTAGGCCGCGAAGACGCCCGCCTGCGCCCGAGCCCATGGGAAGAGGTGCGCGATTTCTTTCATTATTGCGACAACTATATCGACGCGGTCGATCGTGCCGCCGAACGGTTTGCCAGCCGCTCAAACCCCGGCGAAGCGATGGCCGATGCCGCCGTGCGCATGCTGGACAGTCACGGGATCACCACCGTGTTCAAGGATGTCGCCGACATGCGGCACTTTGATCCGGCAACCAAGACCCTGACGATCTCGCAATATGCCAATCATGCCACACAAACCTTTCAGCTTTTGCTGCAACTGGCGCTCATCGCACAGGAACCGCTGCTGGAAGCCACGCTTGATCTTGCACGCTTTCAATCGGACGAGGCGCGCAGCATCGCCAAAGTGGGGCTGGCCAATTATTTCGCAGGGGCCGCGCTGATGCCCTATGGCGCATTCCTGTCCGCGGCCCAAGCCACGCGGCACGATCTTGAGGTTCTTTCAGCGCGGTTTGGCGCATCCATCGAACAGGTCGCCCACCGACTGTCCACGCTGCAACGCCCCGGTGCCAAAGGCATCCCGTTCTTCTTTGTTCGCGTCGATCAGGCGGGCACGATCACGAAACGGCACTCGGCCACAACCCTGCAATTTGCCCGCTACGGCGGGGCATGTCCGCTGTGGAATGTGCATCAGGCCTTTGAACTGCCCGGACAATTCCTGCGCCAATTGGCCGAAACCCCCGATGGCGTGCGCTATTTCTGCCTTGCGCGGGATGTAAGCAAATCGGGCGGTGCCTATAACGTCCCGACCCGCCGCTATGCAATCGGGCTGGGCTGTGAGGTGAAACATGCACCCGCTTTGGTCTATGCCGACCACATGGATCTGGGCGCGGCCGAAACCTACGCCCCCATCGGGATTTCCTGCCGGATTTGTGAGCGGCGGAACTGCCACCAACGCTCTGTGCCACCATTGGAACGGCAATTGCGCGTTGACCCCGACCGTCGCGGCATCCTGCCCTATCAGCTTGACTAAACGGCGCATTCCCGCTGCTATGATCACATTCAGGGAGGAACGCTCATGGAACTGAAAGGTTCAAAAGTCATTGCCGCCGATATTGATACGGTATGGAGACATCTCAACTCACCAGAAACACTCAAGGCCTGCATTCCGGGATGTGAAGAGTTGACCGGTTCGCCCGAAGAGGGCTTTGCCGCAGTCGTCAAACAGAAGGTCGGACCTGTAAAAGCGACGTTCAAAGGCGAAGTCACCTTGGAAAACGTTGTGCCCGGCAAGAGCTATACCATCATCGGCGAAGGCAAAGGTGGCGTTGCGGGCTTTGCGAAGGGTGGGGCCGATGTGATGCTGACCGAAGTCGAGGGCGGCACCGAACTGACCTATGACGTCGAGGCCAAAGTGGGCGGCAAGCTGGCCCAGCTTGGCAGCCGGATTATCGGTGGATTCGCCCGCAAGATGGCGGACGAATTCTTTGAGCGGTTCCAGAATGTTGTCGAAGACGGAGAGGCGGCCTGATCAGGCCGCCCGCAGCGCCGCCGCAACCTGATCTTTCAGCATCATGCGCTGTTTGCGCATCTCGCTCATATGCAGGTCGTCCGTGGGTTCGACATCTGTCTCGGCCCGATGGATTGCACGATTAATCGCATGGTATTCATCATAGATCCTGGCGAAATGCGCGTCATTTTCCTTGAGCGATTGCATTGCTGCGATCTGGTCTGGAAACTCTTCGATAAGCTCGTGGGGGGTATGCAACATCTCAGTGGTCCTTTGTTGATTGGTCACTGTGATCCTAGTGTCCCCGGGGGCCGCTTTCATTGATCCGGATCAACTACCGACGGGCCGCGCGCCAACCTGCGGCTTCGGCCTCGGCCTGCGTACAGAACCACCGCTCGCCATTGGCGGGATTAATACGGGTGCGGTCGTAATGTTCCTGCCCGGGCATGTGATAGATGCGGCCAGAGGACGAGATATTACCTTTGATCGCACAATTCCGGTCAGGCACCGGCTCATCGGCGAATTGCGTCGCGCGAAAGTCGGATGGCATCTGCACGTCCACAGCCCAAAGCCCGCGTTCAGCAATCGCGGCGGCCTTTTCGTCAAGATCATAGGTTTCGGAATAGCGACGGAATGCCCAGGCCATGCCGGAATAGACAATCAACTGGCCCATGTCCTGCCCGTCGACCGTACATTGCGCCACGACGCGGCCATAACGGTCGATGTCGCGCTGTTGGCAGCGGGCGTAGGTACCTTCAAAGCGATTGCGCACCGCATCGCGGGTCCAGGCCCCGCAATCCCACTGCCGCCCGTCCGCCGAACAGGGTTGTCCCATTTCCGGCGCATCGATCCCGAAAAGCCGCACCCGCGTGCCGCCCACGTCGATCGTGTCAGCATCAATGACGCGGACCGTGCCGTTGGGGGCCGCCATCGCTGGGGTGGCGCAGAGCGCCACTAGAAGGGTCAGAATGCGAAACATTCTCTGAGTTAGAGAAGAGCTAAAGCCCTGCTTCAAGCCCGAATGGGTATAAAGGTTAAGAAAGTGTTACCATGTCACAGGTTTCTTACCGCTGCTGCGTTTCCCAATGCGGGTGGATCCACGGCTGATCATTTGCGGGCGCCAAAGGTTGCCGTTGCAGGATATGATCTGCGGCTTTCTCGCCAACCATGATCGAAGGCCCGTTGGTGTTGCCGTTTGTGACACGCGGAAAAATCGAACTATCCGCCACGCGCAGACCCGTGACCCCGATCACACGGGTTTCGGGATCAACGACCGCCATCGGGTCATTCGCATCTCCCATCTTGCAGGTGCCGCAGGGGTGATAGGCGCTTTCGGCATGCTCGCGGATGACTGCGTCAAGCTCTTCATCGGTTTGCGCGTCCTCACCCGGCTGGATTTCATGGCCACGGAATTCATCGAACGCCGGTTGCGCAAAAATCTCGCGGGTCAGGCGGATGCACGTGCGGAAATCTTCCCAGTCCTGCGGGTGGGACATGTAGTTGAACTCGATTTTCGGGTGATCATTCGGGTCCGCCGACCGCAAGGTGACCTGCCCGCGCGATTGTGACCGCATCGGGCCGACATGCGCCTGAAACCCGTGGCCTTCGGGGACGGTCTTGCCATCATAGCTGACAGCAATCGGCAGGAAGTGGTATTGGATATCGGGGTATTTGACACCTGCTTTGGACCGGATAAAGCCTGCGCTCTCGAACTGGTTTGAGCTGCCAAGGCCGGTTTTCCACAAAAGCCACTCCAGCCCGATTTTGGCTTTGCCGCGGATATTCCAATGCGCGAAAAGCGAGACCGGTTTTGTCGCGGCCTGCTGGATGTAAAGTTCCAGATGGTCCTGCAGGTTCTGGCCGACACCGGGGCGGTCGGCGATGACCTCAATCCCGTGCTCCGCAAGATGTGCGGCGGGGCCAATGCCCGAAAGCATTAGGAGTTTGGGTGAGTTCAGTGACGAGGCCGCGATGATGACCTCTTTGTTGGCTTTTATTACCTCGATCTTCTTGCCACGGCTGACCTCAACCCCGACGGCGCGGCCGTTCTCGATCACGATGCGCCGCGCAAGGGCATGGGTGATGTTGCAGTTGGGGCGCTTGAGCGCAGGACGCAGGTAGGCCGTTGCCGCCGACCAGCGCTTGCCTTTGTAGATGGTGGCGTCGAACGGTCCGAACCCTTCCTGCTGCTCACCGTTGTAATCATCTGTGACAGGGTAGCCCGCCTGACGCCCTGCTTCGACAAAAGCGCGTGTGAGGGGGTTTTTGCGCGGGCCGCGCGTGACATACAGTGGCCCGTCTTTGCCGCGCCATGCCGGATCACCGCCATGGCCACCATCATGCCAGCGCTCCATCCGTTTGAAATAGGGCAGCACATCGGCATAGGACCAGCCGTGCGCACCGCTTTCTGCCCAATGGTCATAGTCGCAGGCGTGCCCGCGCACATAGATCATGCCGTTGATCGAGGAAGATCCGCCGATCACCTTGCCCCGTGGCGTGACCAACTGCCGCCCACCCAAATGTGGTTCGGGCTCGGATTTCATGCCCCAGTCATAGCGCGACATATTCATCGGATAAGAGAGTGCCGCCGGCATCTGGATGAACGGCCCCGCATCGGAGCCGCCATATTCGATGATGAGGACCTGCTTGCCTGCTTCCGCGAGACGATAAGCAATGGCGCAGCCTGCAGAGCCCGCGCCGACGATAACATAATCAGCCTGCATCAGCGCGCTCCTTGCGCCTGACGGCGCTCGTCGCGTGGCGAAGAATGCGCGCAAGCGCGTGTTGAGCGGGTGTTGGTATCATGGAGCATAGGGCAGAAGCCTCCGGCGGAAGTTTGAAGGGACATGGAAAGACGCGGTTATTCACCACGCGGGAAGCGCTGGCTCTCTTCGAGCACATTGAGGTCCATATGATTGCGCATGTAGCGTTCGGAGGCTTTTTGCAGCGGCTGGTAGTCCCATGGGTAATAATTGCCGTTGCGCAATGCTTCATACACCACCCAGCGGCAGGCTTGGGATTGACGCACGGCTGCATCGAATGTGGCAAGATCCCAGCGCGTTTCGGATTTGGCGCGCAGTTGTGCAAGCGTGCCCTGATGGGCCGGGACGTCTGCGAGGTTCACCAGTTCATGCGGATCTGCCTCCAGATCAAACAACTGATCAGGGTCCAGCGCGCAGCGGGTGTATTTCCATTTGCCATAGCGCAGGCAGACCAGGGGCGCTTCGCTGCCTTCGGCTGCGTATTCCATGGCGACAGGCGCGTCGCGGGTACCGCCTTGCCCGAGGGGTAGAAGACTTTCGCCGGTGGTCCAGGGGGCGACTTCGGACATATCGACGCCTGCCAGTGCGCATAGCGTCGGTGTCACGTCGATTGTGCTGACAGGGGTCATGTTCAGGCCCGGTGCCATATCAGGGCTCGCGATCATCAAGGGGACGCGTGCAGAGCCTTCAAAGAAGGACATTTTGAACCACAGTCCCCTCTCACCCAGCATATCGCCGTGATCCGACACGAAGACGATTGTCGCCTCTTGCCGCGTGTCCTGAAGCGTTTGCAGTATCTCTCCGATCTTGTCGTCCAGATAGGAGATATTGGCGAAATAGGCGCGGCGCGCACGCCTGATATCGTCATCCGTGATATTGAAATTATCGCGGTCATTTGCATCAAGGATCCGCCGTGAATGCGCATCCTGATCGGCGTAGGGGATTGGTCCGACTTGTGGCATCAAATGCGCGCAGTCTTTGTATAGGTCCCAGTATTTCTTGCGCGCCACATAGGGATCGTGCGGGTGCGTAAAACTGACAGTCAGACACCATGGGCGTGCGTCATGCCCGCGTGACAGGTCATAAAGCTTGCGCGTTGCATTGTAGCAAACCTCGTCATCATACTCCATCTGGTTGGTGATCTCGGCCACACCCGCGCCGGTGACCGAACCCATATTGTGATACCACCAGTCGATCCGCTCTCCGGGTTTGCGATAGTCAGGGGTCCAACCGAAATCAGCAGGGTAGATGTCGGTGGTCAGACGTTCCTCGAATCCGTGCATCTGATCGGGACCCACGAAATGCATCTTGCCCGACAAGCAGGTCTGATAGCCCGCACGCCGCAAATGATGCGCATAGGTGGGAATGGATGACGTGAATTCGGCCGCATTGTCGTAGACACCCGTCCGCGACGGCAACAGCCCCGACATGAACGACGCCCGTCCCGGCGCACAGAGCGGAGAGGCCGTGTAGGCGTTGGCAAAGCGTGTTGACCGTGCCGCCAGTGCCTTGAGATTTGGTGCATGCAGCCAATCGGCAGGCCCATCGGGAAACAGCGTGCCATTCAACTGGTCAACCATGATGATCAGGATGTTAGGGTGTGTCATTGGGTCCGTCCCGCCAGTTCAGTTTGTAAAAGGGCAAGCGCCTGTCGCGTGGCATCTGATTGCTCGGATGTCATCCGCGAAAGTCCCTGCCGTAGATAGAGCCCGTCGATCAGTGCAGCGATTCGTGTTGCGGCCCCTTCGGCGCGATCACCAATAAGCGGGCGCAGATCGTGCAGCAGGTTACTGTGAAGCCGTCTTTGATAAATGCGCAGCAGCGCATGGGCATTGGCAGAGGTCTGCGCCAGCACATAAAAATTCAGCCATGCGGCAATCACCTCGGGCTGGAAATTGTTTGCAGTAAACCCCGCACGAACAATCGCCTCAAGCCGCTCTTTATGGCCTTTGGCCTGCTTCAGCGCGCTGCATACTTCCTGTCTGTAGTCCGAGAGCGTGTGGCGCATGGCGGCCAGAAAGATCTGCTCCTTGCCGCCAAAATAGTGATGCGCCAGTGCTGACGACATGCCCGCACGCTTGGCAATATTGCTTACCGTCACGTCCAGATTTCCGACAGCACCGATTTCGTCAATCGTGGCTTTCACTAAGGCCGCGCGGCGGATAGGCTCCATTCCAAGCTTGGGCATCTTTTCCTCTTCATGGGTGTGTCCAAGCAGATAATTGGTTCTTTATTGACTCGTCAATCAAGAAAAAACTGGGAGAACGATATGAAACTGAAATCAACCCTTTCCGTGCTGGCGATCTGCGCGGCCGCGCCGGCCTTGGCGGACTGTGACACCGTCACCTTCTCTGATGTGGGCTGGACCGATATTACCGCGACAACAGCCGCGACAACTGTCGTGCTGGAAGCGCTCGGCTATGACACCGACATCAAGGTGCTGTCTGTGCCTGTGACCTACATCTCGCTCGCCGAAGGCGATGTGGATGTGTTCCTTGGCAACTGGATGCCCACCATGGAAGCCGATATCGCACCTTACCGCGAAGCAGGCACAGTCGATACGGTCCGCGCGAACCTTGAAGGTGCCAAATATACGCTTGCTGTTAACCGCGCGGCCGCGGACATGGGGATCGCCACCTTTGCCGATATCGCGGCAAATGCAGATGCGCTGGAGGGCAAGATCTATGGCATCGAGCCCGGCAACGATGGCAACCGTCTGATCATGGATATGATCGCGGCTGACGCATTCGGCCTGAGCGATTTTGAAGTCGTCGAAAGCTCTGAACAGGGCATGCTCGCACAGGTCGACCGTGCCTCTGGCCGTGATGAGCCGATTGTGTTTCTGGGCTGGGAACCCCACCCGATGAACGCCAACTTCGATATGTCCTATCTTGAAGGCGGCGATGACTGGTTCGGCCCCAACCTTGGTGGCGCGACCGTCTTCACCAATACCTCGGCAGGTTACGTCGAAAGCTGTCCCAATGTCGGCACGCTGCTGACCAACCTGGAATTCTCGCTCGCCATGGAAAACGAGATCATGGGTGCGATCCTGAATGACGGGGCCGATCCTGCGGATGCCGCAACGGCTTGGTTGAAAACAAACCCTGATGCTTATGTGGCCTGGCTTGACGGTGTCACCACCAAGGACGGTGGTGATGCGGTCACAGCCGTGAACGCCGCCTTGGGCATGTAAGACGGTTTTGACAGGCCCCCACGCGGGGCCTGTCGCATTTAAGACGGAAGGTGCGGCATGGACTGGCTGACGGAGAACAAAATCCCGATTGGAGCATGGGCGAAATCCATCTTTGATTGGATGAACAACAACCTCGGCTTTTTCTTTGACTGGCTGTCCGACACGATGGAAGCGTTGATTGATGCGATCCTCTGGGTGCTCGAAACACCGCATCCGTTCTTTATTATCGCAGCCTTTGCTGCGCTCACGTGGTTGCTGCAACGTAACTGGAAAACACCGCTCTTCATCGTAGTCGGATTCCTGTTCATCCTGAACCAGGACTACTGGGAAGAGACCATGCAATCGCTCACCCTTGTGCTCTCGGCCTGCGTCGTCTGCATGGGGATCGGGGTGCCTGTGGGGATTGCCGCCGCGCATCGCCCGCGCCTTTACCGCGCGATGGTGCCGGTGCTGGACCTGATGCAAACCCTGCCCACGTTTGTCTATCTGATCCCCGCGATTGTTTTCTTCGGGATTGGTATGGTGCCAGGCCTGATCGCAACGGTGATCTTTGTTCTCCCTGCCCCCATACGCCTGACCTATTTGGGCGTTTCTTCGACCCCTACGCCACTGTTGGAAGCCGCCCAAGCCTTTGGCGCGACCAAACGGCAGGTGCTTTTCAAGGTCGAACTGCCCTCCGCCCTGCCGCAAATCATGGCAGGATTGAACCAGACCATTATGCTGTCGCTGTCGATGGTCGTGATCGCGGCCTTGGTCGGGGCCAGCGGGCTTGGCGTGCCAGTGATCCGCGCGCTGAACACGGTGAACACCTCTCTGGGCTTTGAAAGCGGCTTTGTGATCGTCGTCGTCGCCATCATGCTGGACCGGATGCTGCGGGTGAAATCGAAATGAATGCTGTTGAATTTGATAACGTCTCGATCGTCTTTGGCGCACGGCCGGAAACCGCCCTGCCCTTGATGGATCAAGGTCTGGAACGACCAGAGATTCGCGAAAAAACCGATCAGATTTTGGGCGTGCATAATTGCTCGCTCAATGTCGCGGCGGGCGAAATTCTTGTGCTGATGGGGTTGTCGGGATCAGGTAAATCCACACTGTTGCGGGCCGTTAACGGGCTGAACCCCGTGATCCGTGGCGAGGTCCGTATTTTCGACGGTGACTGGACCTGCAGTGTCGGCAATAGCTCTGAGGCTGACTTGCGCCGTGTGCGCCGCGAAAGCGTCTCGATGGTGTTTCAGCAATTCGGCCTGCTGCCATGGCGGACCGTGCGCGATAACGTGGGCCTCGGGCTTGAACTGGCGGGCATGGAGCCCGCCGCACGACGTGCCCGCGTCGATCAGGAACTTGAGATGGTGGGGCTGGCCGACCGCGCCGATGCGCTGGTGGGTGAACTCTCGGGCGGCATGCAACAGCGCGTGGGGCTTGCACGCGCCTTTGCCACCGATGCACCGATCCTGCTGATGGACGAACCCTTCTCGGCGCTTGATCCCTTGATCCGCACGCGCCTGCAAGACGAGCTGCTGGAACTGCAAAAACAACGCGGGCGCACGATCATCTTTGTCAGCCACGATCTGGATGAAGCCTTCAAGATCGGCAATCGCATCGCCATCATGGAAGGCGGTCGGATTGTCCAATGTGGCACCCCGCGTGATATTTTCACCAACCCCGCCAATGGCTATGTGGCCGAATTTGTGGCCCATATGAACCCGCTGGGCGTCCTGACCGCACGTGATGTGATGACCGATGGGACCGCAGAGGGTATTGCAATTGATGTGGAAACACCGGTGCAGGCGATCATTGACCAGATTGATGGAACCGGCCTGCAAGTCACCGAAAACGGTGCGCCGATTGGGGTAGTGACACAAAGCTCGCTTATCGCAAGGCTCAGTCCACAGGCGGACTGATCCGATATTTTCCATGTCCCTTCAAACTTCCGCCGGAGGCATCAAACCTTCGTCGCAGGCACAGCGGGCGTGATGTTGCGCCGCGCAACAGCCTCGCGCCACGTGATGAAACTGACCGAGGCCATAATCACAGCACCACCGAAGATGACCCAGCCATCCACGGCCTCACCGAAAACAACAGCCCCGAGCAAAACCGCCCAGACCAGTTGCAGGAACGTCACCGGTTGCGTCACGGTCAGCGGCGCGGCGGCAAAGGCCAGCGTCATCGCATAATGACCTGCGGTCGCGAAACAAGCGACCAGAAACAGCCACCCGAGCTGCGGTAGGGTGGGTGTAACCCACACTGCAAAGGCAAAGGGGGCCAGACCCACGGTCACTGTGATCGACAGCATGCCGACAACGACAGGGGCCGATACCTCGCCCGACAGCTGCTTGGCGATCAGATAGCCGATCGCGAAAAACACGGCCGTGCCGAGCATGGCGATATGGCCAAGCTCTACTTCGCGCATACCCGGGCGCAGGATAATGAACGCCCCGATCAACGCCATGATCACAGCGGCAAGACGGCGCGGCGGCAAACGTTCCCCCAGGAAGAGTGCCGCACCCAACGACACATAGACCGGCGAGAGATAGTTCATCGCCGTCACCTCTGCGATGGAAATCCGCGCCATGGCA
The DNA here is from genome assembly GCF_044595625.1 of Yoonia sp. R78084. NCBI lineage: Bacteria > Pseudomonadati > Pseudomonadota > Alphaproteobacteria > Rhodobacterales > Paracoccaceae > Yoonia > Yoonia sp. R78084. The sequence goes on along the minus strand of NZ_CP138993.1, from coordinate 554,665 downwards.
AAAAACCACAGGATCACCGCCAGCGTGTGCACAACACCGCGTGCCCAGAAGAGCTTTTTCTGCCGCTTCGTCAGATGCGCTGCCAGAATGGGCCGGATCATCGGCAGTAAAAACACCAGCCCCAACACATATCGCAAAAATGCAGCCTGCGCTGCCGGCACATCATCGCCCACATGTTTGACCACGGCGGTGACGGCCACGAACATCAAGCCGGTCACGACCATCCAGAAGATACCGGCCACAGGGCGGGATTGCGCTTTTGTTTCCATGTGCCATCCGTTGCACCGCAAGACGCCAAAGGCAAGCGCGCAGAAACCGCTGGATGAATGCGCGCAAGCGCCGTAACAACGCAAGGATGAAGATACTCTTTCTTGGCGATGTGATGGGCCGCGCGGGCCGTGCTGCAATTACCACCCACCTGCCCCGCTTACGGGACGCGTGGAAGCTGGATTTTGTCGTGGTGAATGGCGAAAACGCCACCTCTGGCATGGGGCTTTCGGGCGATCATGCGAACCTGCTGCTGGATGCGGGCGCGGATGTTGTGACCTTGGGTGATCACGCCTTCGACCAAAAAGACATGCTGGGCTTTATTGAAAAAGAACAGCGGGTTATCCGTCCGATCAACTATTCCAAAGCCGCCCCTGGCGTCGGTGCGCGGGTGTTTAACGCGCCCGGCGGGCGCAAGGTGCTGGTGGCGCAGGTGCTGGGGCAGGTCTTTATGAAACGCCCCTTCGATGATCCGTTTTCAGCGCTGGACGCTGTCTTGCGCCAGTACCCGATGGGCGGTCAGGTGGCGGCCAGCCTGATTGACATTCACTGCGAAGCGACCTCCGAAAAAATGGCCGTTGGTCATTTCTGCGACGGGCGCGCCAGCATTGTTGTCGGCACCCACACCCATGTGCCCACAGGCGACGCGATGATCCTGTCCGGTGGCACCGCCTATATGACCGACGCGGGCATGTGCGGTGACTACAACTCTGTTATCGGCATGGAAAAAACCGAACCCCTGCGCCGGTTCATCACCGGCATGCCGAAATCACGCTTCACCCCTGCGGCGGAAGAGGCGACGCTCTCTGGCCTTTATGTCGAGACCGACAACATGACAGGCAAGGCGACCAGAGTGGAAATGGTACGCCAGGGCGGGCGACTGTCACAGGCGGGCCCTGCATGATGTCTGAACGGGCGCGGCTGACAGGGTTCCTGTTGCTGCTGGGGTGTGGTTGGGGGCTGACGACGCCGTTGGTCAAGATCACGGTGACGGCAGGGTATCAGCCCTTTGGCATCATCTTCTGGCAAATGCTGATTGGTGCGATGCTCTTGGGTGCTGTCCGCTGGCGTCAGATCGGACGGATGCCTGTTTCAGCAAGAACAGTGGCAGTGTGGCTCATGATCGCAACAATTGGCACACTTATTCCGGGTACAGCGAGCTATCGCGCGGCCTTTCATCTGCCCTCTGGTATCATGTCGATTGTGATTGCCACCATCCCGATGATGTCCTTTCCGATTGCTTTGGCTTTGGGCAACGACCACTTCTCGTTCCGCCGTTTGGCGGGGCTTTGCCTTGGCCTGATAGGTGTCGGCCTGATCGCCCTGCCCGAGGCAAGCCTGCCGGAACGGGCGATGATCGCCTTTCTGCCTTTGGCGCTTGTCGCACCCTTTTGTTACGCCTGTGAAGGCAACATCGTCGCGCGCTGGGGCACAGCCGGTCTTGATCCGTTTCAGGCCCTGTTCGGGGCGTCGGCCATCGGCACAGTGATCGCACTGCCCCTAGCCGTTGGGTCGGGACAGTTCTTTGTGCCGGCGTCCCCCTTTATCATGGCGGATTTCGCGCTTTTGGTTGGTTCAATTGTGCATGTGCTGGTTTATGCAGGCTACGTCTGGCTCATTGCACGCGCGGGATCGGTCTTTGCTGGTCAAGTCAGCTATGTTGTCACCGGATCGGGCGTCTTCTGGGCGATGGTGCTCTTGGGCGAAACCTATAGTATCTGGGTCTGGCTGGCGCTCTTGTGCATGGCCATCGGGCTGAGTCTTGTGCAGCCACGGCTTGCCGAACCAAAGCCACTGGGCGAGACTAAAGTTCATGGATAATTTTCTGTCACTCACGCAGACGCAAAGCGCCATCCTGACGATGGCCGTTGTGCTGGGCATGTTTGTGATGTTCCTGCGCGAGATCTATCCCACCGAAGTGGTCGCCATGATCGGGGTGTCGATCCTCTTGGCCACGGGTGTGCTGCCCTATGAGGCGGCGGTGACCGCCCTTGCCAACCCTGCCCCCTGGACGATTGCTGCGATGTTCATCATCGTCGGCGCTTTGGTGCGCACCGGTGCCCTGAATGCGCTGACCCAACTGGCCGAACGGCAGGCCAAGGTCAGCCCTGCACGTGCAATTGGCGGGGGGCTGGTCTTTGTCGCTGTCGCAAGTGCGATCATGAACAACACACCGCTGGTTGTTGTGATGATCCCCGTCTTTGTCCAACTCGCGCGGTCGTTGGGCACCTCTGCATCGAAATTGCTGATCCCGCTCAGCTATGCCGCGATTGTGGGCGGCACCATGACGCTTTTGGGGACATCGACAAACCTCTTGGTGGATGGTGTCGCGCGGGCGTCGGGGCTTGCGCCATTTGGCATCCTCGAGATCTTCCCGATCGGTGTCGTGGTGGTGCTCTGGACCTTTACATATCTCTATTTCATGGCCCCTCGCCTGCTGCCCGAACGGCAGAGTATGGCGACAATGCTCTCGGACCGGTCCAAGAAGAAATTCTTTTCCGAGGCCGTCATCCCACCCGACAGCAACCTGATCGGTCGCGAAGTCATGGGTGTGCAGCTGTTCAAGCGGGATGGCGTGCGCCTGATCGACGTCGTGCGCGGGGATCAATCGCTGCGCCGCAATCTGAAGAATGTCACCCTCCAGGTCGGCGACCGCGTCGTTTTGCGCACCGAGATGACCGAGCTTCTGTCGCTGCAAAATAACAAGGAACTGCGCCGCGTCGACCAGCTTTCCGCCGTGGAGACAAAGACCGTCGAGGTCCTGATTACGCCGAACTGCAAGATGGTGAATCGCCGGCTTGGATCAATGCGCCTGCGGCGGCGTTACGCGGTTTATCCGCTGGCCTTGCACCGGCGGAACGCCAACATCAGCGCGCAGATCGACGATATTGTCATTCGCGTCGGTGATACGATCCTGCTGGAAGGTGCGCCTGAAGATATCCAGCGTCTGGCCGAGGACATGAACCTTGGCGATGTGTCCGAAGCATCCCAGCGCGCCTATCGCCGTGGCCATGCGCCGGTAGCGATTGGCGTTCTTTTGGCCGTTGTCACGCTGGCAGCCCTTGGCGTGGCCCCGATCCTGATGCTGGCGATGCTGGGGGTCACGGTTGTCTTGATGACCGGCTGCATTGACGCGGATGAGGCGTTCTCGCATGTGGACGGCCGCCTGCTCGCGCTGATTTTCGCGATGCTGGGCGTGGGCTCGGCGTTGCAGTCCTCGGGTGCCGTAGAGATGATTGCCAACACCTTGTCACCGGTGATGCTTGTGATGCCGCCCTTCCTTGTGGTGCTGTCCGTCTACCTGCTCTCCAGTGTCCTGACCGAGCTTGTGTCGAATAACGCCGTCGCCGTCGTCATGACACCTATTGCCATCGGTCTGGCCAGCGCCCTTGGCGTTGATCCGCGCCCCTTGGTCGTGGCCGTCATGATCGCCGCAAGTGCGAGCTTTGCCACGCCCATCGGCTATCAGACCAACACGCTGGTTTACGGCCCGGGCGGGTATAAATTCTCGGACTTTCTGAAATTCGGCATCCCGCTGAACCTGTCGCTGGCGCCAATTGTTTCCTTTGTGATCCCCTTTATCTGGCCCCTCTAGACGGGGTTGCGGGGGCCGTGGTGCTTGCCTTATAGAGGCGCAGATCAAGGCTTTATCACACGAGGTTTTCCGATGGCTGGCCACTCAAAATGGGCGAATATTCAGCACCGCAAAGGACGGCAGGATAAACTGCGCTCCAAGCTGTTTTCCAAGCTTGCCAAGGAAATCACCGTGGCCGCCAAAATGGGCGATCCGGACCCTGATAAAAACCCGCGTCTGCGTTTGGCTGTCAAAGAAGCCAAATCAAGCTCTGTCCCCAAGGACGTAATCGACCGCGCGATCAAGAAATCGCAAGGTGGCGACGCGGAAAACTATGATGAAATCCGCTATGAGGGCTATGGCCCCAACGGTGTGGCTGTGATCGTCGAAGCGATGACCGACAACCGCAACCGGACGGCCTCCACCGTACGGTCGACCTTTTCCAAGAACGGCGGCAACCTTGGTGAAACAGGGTCTGTCGGGTTCATGTTCGACCGCAAGGGTCAGGTGGTTTACCCTGCCTCTGTGGGCGACGCCGACACCGTGATGATGGCCGCGATCGAGGCCGGTGCCGAAGACGTGCAAAGCGATGACGAAAACCACGTCATCATCTGCGCCGATACCGACCTGAACGAGGTGGCGAACGCACTGGAAGCCGCGCTTGGCGAGAGCGAAAGCACCAAGCTGATCTGGCAGCCCAACATCACCACGGAAGTGGACCTTGAAGGTCTGACCAAGCTCATGAAGCTTCTGGATACGCTGGAAGAAGATGACGACGTGCAGCGCGTCACCGCCAATTTCGAAGCCTCGGATGAGGTCATGGCGGCGTTCTCGGAAAGCTGATTGCTAGGGCGTGATCACGCCCGTTTCCGTTACTATCAGATCAAGCGGTTGGTCGGTCGGTTCCAACGGCAGACCATCATCTTCCTGCGCGCCATAAGCAAAGCCAATCGCCATGGTCGGTTGCGCCGCGCGCAGTTTTTCAAGCGTCCGGTCATAGAACCCGCCCCCATAGCCCAGACGCCCGCCCCTGCGGTCGAAGGCAACCAGCGGCACAATCAGGATTTGCGGGATCATCCAATCCCCTGCCTCGGGGATCATTGCGCCGAATTCACCCTTGATCATGGCGCAGTCAGGCTCCCACAGACGAAACTGCAACGGCTGCCCTGCTCCGATAATGACAGGCACACCGACGGGCCCATGGGCTGCGGCCTCTTCCATGGCGGGGGTCGGGTCAATCTCGGTGCGCATCGCCATATAGCCAGCCAGCGGCACGCCACGATAACCGGCAAGCACTTCGCTCAGATATCCGGCCGCAGCAATATGCGGCTTATGGGCCGCTTGGCGTCGCGCAAAAGCAGCGGTCCGGGCGGCGGATTTGTCCATCAGAGCAACCACAGCGCAGCAAGGCCGAGGAAGGCGAAAAAGCCCACCACATCGGTCACGGTCGTCACGAAAGCACCCGAGGCAAGCGCGGGGTCGATACCGATCTTTTCCAAAAGCACAGGGATGACGGTACCGGCCAATCCCGCCACAACCATGTTGATGACCATCGCCACAGCAATCACAACGCCCAGCATCGGCGAGCCGAACCAGACGACCCCCACTGCGCCCATCACCACCGCGAAAATCAGGCCGTTGATCAGACCCACCAGAACTTCGCGCTTGATAACGCGCCAGACGTTGGCGGTGGTCAGATCGCGGGTCGCCAGCGCACGCACAGCCACCGTCAGCGATTGGGTGCCGGCATTGCCGCCCATAGAGGCGACAATGGGCATCAGGACCGCAAGTGCCACAAGTCCCGCGATGGTTTCTTCAAAGAGCGAAATCACCAGCGAGGCAAAAATAGCGGTCAACAGGTTCACCGCCAGCCACGGAAAACGCAACTTGGTGGTGGCGATCACGCGATCCGAGAGGCTGCCTTCGCCGACACCGGCCAGACGCAGGATGTCTTCCTCGGCCTCTTCCTCAAGAAACATCATCGCATCATCAATGGTGATGACACCGACGATCCGGTCGTCATCATCAACCACAGGTGCAGTGATCATGTGATAGTGGTTGATGGCCTGCGCCACCTCTTCCACGTCCTGTTCAACATGGAATGTCCGGAAAGTATCTTCCTTGAGGTCGCGCAGCAGCGTGTCGCGCGGATGGCTCAGCACACGGCCCAAAGTGACATAGCCCAGCGCCTTTAGGCGGGGATCAACCAGGATCACGTGATAGAACTGGTCGGGCAGCACCACATCCGAGCGCAGATAATCAATCATCTCGCCCACGGTCCAATGCTCCGGTGCGCGCACCAGTTCGGACTGCATGTGACGGCCAGCGGATTCTTCGGGATAGGACAGCGCCTGTTCGACAACCACACGGTCGCTGGCATCCAGCGCATCCAGCACCGCCTCTGTCTGGGTGTCGTCAAGGTATTCGACAAGGTCGACAACATCGTCGCTTTCCAGATCACGCACCGCATCGGCAAGCTCTTCCGGATCAAGCTGGCCGATCACCTCTTCGCGCAGCTCCTCATCAAGCTCGGAGAGGACCTCACCCTCAAGGTTTCCGGGCCACGCCGTCAGCAGCGCGCGCCTGTCCTTGGTGTCGATCTGTTCCAGTAAATGCGCCACGTCGGCAGGGTGCATGTTATCGAGCGTTTCCGTGAGGAACGCCCCGTCATCGCGCTCCACAGCCTCCATGACCTCACTGACCAGACGGTCGGTGATACCAAATGCTTCTTCGTCGTCGATGGGGTCAGCTTCGGCCATGATGCATCCTTTGTTGCGTAGTGAACATAATCGTTCGCAGCGGGGGCACAACGCGGTTTTCGCGATTTACCCCGTTCTTGGGGACTCATATGGTCGCGATATGACAAAGCACTTACTTTTGGGGCAGACCCTCGGTTTTTCAGGCAATCCGTTGACGGGCAACTGGCAGGATGCTGACCAGTTCGACAGCGCGGGCGGCGTGCTGATCGAACACGGGCGGATCATTGCCACGGGAAATGGCCCCACTCTGCGGAAGGCCCACCCTGATGCGGTTGTGACAGATTACGGCGATGACCTGATCAGCGCGGGCTTTGTTGATGCGCATATGCATTATCCACAAACCGGCATCATCGCGAGTTGGGGCAAGCAGCTGATTGACTGGCTGAACACCTATACCTTCCCCGAGGAATCGCGGTTCGGGAATCGCGCCTACGCCGATCAGGTGGCGGGCGAGACGCTTGATCTGGCGATTGCCCATGGCACAACCACGCTGACAAGCTTCTGCACCATCCACCCCGAAAGCGTGGATGCGTTTTTTGAAGCAGCGGCCGCGCGCAATATGGCGGTGATTGCCGGCAAGACCTGCATGGACCGCAACGCCCCCGATAGCCTGCGTGACACCGCCCAGAGCGCCTATGACGACAGCAAGATGCTTTTGGAAAAGTGGCACGGCCAAGGGCGCGCGCATTACGCGATCACGCCGCGTTTCTCGCCCACATCCACGCCCGCGCAACTATCCGCCTTGGGCGCGCTTTGGGCAGAGCATCCGACCTGCCTGATGCAGACACACCTGAGCGAACAACTGCCCGAAATTGCGTGGGTCCGTGAACTGTTCCCGCAGGCATGCGACTATCTGGACACCTATGAGGCTTACGGACTGCTGGGAGAGAACGGGCTTTACGGCCATGCGATCCATCTTGAGGCGCGCGAAATCGACCGCCTGAGAGAGGTCGGCGCGGCGGTTGTGCATTGCCCCACATCGAACACCTTCATCGGATCGGGTCTTTTTGATCTGATGGGGCTTGCCAAAGCATCGCTGTCCATTGGACTTGCCACGGATACAGGGGGTGGTTCGTCTTTTTCCATGCTGCGCACAATGGCTGCGGCCTATGAGATCGGGCAGTTGCGGGGCACGGCACTGCATCCGGCGCAATTGATGTGGTTGGCCACAGAGGGATCAGCAGGCGCGTTGAAAATGGCGGGCGAGATCGGGCATCTTGGCGCGGGTGCTGCCGCCGATCTGACCATCCTCAACCTTCAATCAACGCCAGCCATTCGCCAACGTGCGGACCGTGCCGCCGACATTTGGGATGCTCTTTTTCCGACGATCATGATGGGCGACGACCGCGCGGTGCGGGACGTGTGGATCGCAGGTGTCAGGCAGGCGCGCTAGCAGCTTGCGGCCAGTTTCAGCACCCAGACATTGCCGGACCGGCCCAGCCCGTATTGCGTATAGTTGCGCCCCAGCAAGTTGCGCCGATGGCCGCGCGAGTTTTGCCAATCAGTAAGAACCTCTGCCTGTGACCGCTGTCCACTGGCGATATTCTCGGCCCCGCTGCGCATCGCACAGCCACCCGCACGCGCCCGCTGCACAAAGCTACGCCCGTTGGGACCGTTCGGGGCCTGATGCGAGAAATAACCGCGTCGCGCCATATCTTCGGCATGCGCTTGGGCTGCGCGGGTCAATGCCGGATTTGCCTGCAAGGGAGCAAGCCCCTGCCGTGCACGGAACAGGTTCAGGTCTGCGGCGAACCCTGCGCCAAAGCTCGACGAAGACGAAGAGACCTGAATGGTCGTCGATTGTGACATTGAGGAAGTGTTGCAAGCAGCCATGACAGCCAGAGCGCAACAAAGGGCTAATATCTTCATGACCATCCAGAGCGAGCGTGTGAACAGAGACCTGATTGGTCGCGTCTGAATATGGCCAAATTGGGGCGCCATTTACAACCCGGCGAGTTTTCGCGCGAGCGCGTTTTGCCGTGCGATGATCGTTGGCAGGTCAACGGACGTCATCTGTCCCTCCGACACGATCTGCTGTCCTTCCACAAACAGCGCATCCACCTTCATCGGCCCTGCCAACAGCAAGGCTACCGGATCCCATGATCCGGCATTCTCGATCACATTGGCATCCCAGATTGCGAGATCGGCCCGTTTGCCGACAGCAATCTGTCCGCAGTCATCGCGCCCAAGGACCTGTGCGCCGCCACGGGTGGCAATCTCAAGCGCCTCTCGTGCCGACATCGCATCGGCCCCGTTCTGCACCCGCTGCAAGAGCATGGCCTGACGGGCCTCTGCGACGAGGTTCCCAATGTCATTGCTCGCAGAACCATCCACCCCCAAGCCCACAGGCACGCCCGCGTCCCGCATCTGGCGCACAGGGGCAATGCCTGATCCAAGGCGGCAGTTCGAGCACGGACAATGGGCGACACCTGTGCGACTGCGCGCAAAAAGATCAATCTCATGCCCGTCCAGCTTTACGCAATGCGCGTGCCAGACATCGTCACCCGTCCAGCCAAGGTCTTCGGCATATTGCCCCGGACGGCAGCCGAATTTTTCAAGAGAATAGGCGATATCCTCATCGTTTTCGGCCAAATGGGTGTGCATCATCACGCCCTTGTCGCGCGCGAGACTTGCCGCGTTGCGCATCAAATCACGCGTCACCGAAAACGGGCTGCAAGGGGCCACGCCCACACGCACCATGGCACCCGGCCTTGCATCGTGGAACGCGTCAATCACGCGGATACTGTCCTCAAGGATATGCTCCTCGTTCTCGACCAGCGCATCAGGGGGCAGCCCACCGTCGCTTTCGCCAATGCTCATCGCGCCGCGCGTGGCGTGAAAGCGCAGGCCAACATCTTGCGCGGCAGCGATTGTATCATCCAGTCGCGCCCCGTTGGGATAAAGGTAAAGATGATCCGAAGTCAGCGTACATCCCGACAGTGCCAGCTCGGCAAGGCCCACTTGGGCCGAAACGAACATCTCTTCAGGGCCAAAGCGCGCCCAGATCGGGTACAGCCGCTGGAGCCAGCCAAAGAGCAACGCATCCTGTGCGCCGGGGACGGCACGTGTCAGCGTTTGGGAAAGGTGGTGGTGTGTATTCACCAGGCCGGGGGTGATGATCTTGCCCTTGGCGTGGAAAACAGTCGCCCCGTCTGCCTTGAGCTTCTGGCCAATCGCAGCCACGACGCCACCGCGCAAAAGAATATCGGCACCCTGCAACTCATGCCGCTGGTCATCCATCGTGATGATGTGATCGGCATCTTTGATCAGGGTTTCAGTCATGCAGGGTCTGCCGTAAAATCGCCAAAGCCTCGGCATGGATCGCGGGGTTTGCGGCGGCGATTACCTGTCCGCCCTCATGCGCAGGTGCGCCGGACCAGTCTGTGACGATCCCGCCTGCGGCCTGAATGACAGCGATGGGGGCCTGAATGTCGTAGGCGTTCAAGCCCGCTTCAATCACTAGATCAACCTGGCCCGCCGCCAAAAGCGCATAGGCATAGCAATCCATGCCATAGCGGGTCAGTTGCGCGCGTCGCGAGACAGCGTGAAAGGCGGCCCCTTCTTCGGGGGTGCCGACTTCGGGGAATGTTGTCAGCACAGTGGCCTGCGCCAACGGCCGTGGCGCGCGGCATTGCAGCGCGGCCCGGCCCTGCGGGCCATGCACCTCGGCAATACCAAAACCGCCTGCAAAGCGTTCTGTGATATAAGGCTGGTCGATCAATCCGAAAAGCGGCCCGCTTTCGTCCCTGACCGAGATGAGCACACCCCATGTCGGTGTCCCGCTAATGTAACCGCGTGTTCCGTCAATAGGATCAAGAACCCACGTCAATCCAGAGGTGCCCGCCTTGTAGCCATGCTCTTCGCCAAGGACCGCGTCATCGGGGCGCGCGTGCGCCAGGACCGCGCGCATCGCCTTTTCCGCGCCGCGGTCGGCGATCGTGACCGGATCAAAGCCTGCGTCACCCTTGTTGTCTGCCGCCAGACCCGTTGCGCGGAAATGCGCCAATGTGACCGGCCTTGCAGCATCAGCAAGCGCATGGGCCACACGGATCAGTTCCGTTTGGGTTGTTTTTGAGACTGTCATCAGGATGGACCCTTCATCTGCGCCGCTGTCCCATTGGCGGTATCGCGGCGCAGTATGGCAGGTCAAGTCGTGGTCTAGGCCGCTTCACTCAGCACGCGTGCGAGATCAAACAAGCGACGGCGCTGGTTCTCTGGGATCGCGTAGTAGGAGCGCAGCAATTCAAGTGCTTCTTTATCGGTCAGGATGTCGGCAGGCATATCCGATGTATTCGGCACGGCATCATGATCAACTTCGAGACCTTCAAAGAAGAAAGAAACATTGACACCCAATACCTTAGAAATATCCCAAAGGCGGGACGCGCTGACGCGGTTCATACCTGTTTCGTATTTCTGGATTTGCTGGAACTTGATGCCAACTGCCTCTGCAAGCTGCTGTTGTGTCGTGCCATTCATCCAGCGCCGATGGCGAATCCGTTTTCCGACGTGAACGTCAACGGGGTGCTTCATGCTGTCTACCTCTTTTGAAAAGGAACATGGCAACACTGTACCACAAACCTTGTTTGCGCGCCGCAGTCTTGATCTTCACACTGCAACGGGTTTCTGATCAACGGGAAAATAGCATTCCTGTAGAACACGCAACGGTTGCACGGCCTGTCCTGACCTTAAAGACAGGTTCGCGGGATCACTTTTAGACATTCGGCTACAATTCATAGCTGTTTTACAAATACCGGCGCGGCACCGATAAGTGACTGCAAAACGGAATTTGGAAGGAATCACACCTCATGCGCGCATTTCAAGTGACTTCATTTCAAGCCCCGCCCGCGTTGCGGGACGTGGACGTGCCCGCTCCGGGGCCAGGCGAGGTTTTGCTCGACATTGCCGCGTGCGGTTTGAATTTCGCCGATCTGCTGATGGCGAAGGGCACCTATCAGGATACGCCCGCCACACCCTTCACCTTGGGTATGGAGGTTTGTGGCACCGTCATCGCGACCGGTGACGATGTAACGTCACCCAGCATCGGCACACGGGTCGCTGTCTTTGGAGGTCAGGGGGGATTGGCCGAGAAGGGGCTTTTTCCCGCCGCTCTTTGCCGACCGGTGCCGGACACGATGCCCGATGTCATCGCGGCAGGTTTTATGGTGGCCTACGGCACGTCACATCTTGCACTTTCCCGCCGCGCCCGCCTGCAAGAAGGCGAGACACTGTTGGTGCTGGGCGCCGCAGGTGGTGTCGGGTTGACGGCGGTCGAGATCGGCAAGGCTATGGGCGCCACAGTCATCGCCGTGGCCCGCGGTGCGGACAAACTGGCGGTTGCCAAGGCGGCCGGTGCAGACCATCTGATTGACAGTGACACCGACGACATCAAGGCTGCGGTCAAGGCACTCGGTGGCGCAGATGTCGTTTACGATCCGGTTGGCGGGGCCGCGTTCAAGGCCGCCCTTGGCGCATGCAACCGGGAAGCGCGGGTGATCATCATCGGTTTTGCCAGCGGCGAGGTACCACAGATCCCCGCCAATATCATTCTGGTGAAGAATATCTCGGTCATCGGGTTCTACTGGGGCGGTTATCTGGCCTTCAACCCCGAGGCCCTGACCGAGAGCCTGTCAGAACTGATGGACTGGCACGCTGCAGGCAAACTCAAACCCCACATCAGCCACACGCTGCCGCTTGATCAGGCTGGCGACGCGCTGGAATTGATGCGCAGCCGTAAATCCACCGGCAAAGTCGTCGTTACGCCGTAAGCAATTGCGGCGCGAGGCGCGGTGCATCATAGCAGTGCTGGATAATCCGGGCCATCGCCTGACTGGGCTGATCTTCGGGCTTGAGAACGTAAAGATTGATGTTCTGAGGCTTCAGCGCGGGCAATAGGCCACCGTGCTCGACCGGCACGGTATGCGGCGGCAAGCACCCCTTCAGCGACACATGCACGGCAAGATCGGCACTGACTGCGGCCTCGACGGCACTGTCGTGATCGGAATCAACCGCCATGTTCCAATCGATTCCACCCGCGTTCAGCGCCTGCAAAACACCACTTCGGAAGATACAGTTCTTGCAAAAGGCGACCGGCAACGGGCGTCTGCGCCACGCCACCCCATCCTCTGCACCGATCCAGATCAGCGGCAGTTCGATCAGAACCTGCCCCCCCGGACCACAGGTTTCCTCGGTCGTCAGGATCAGATCAACCTCACCGCGCCCGTGCATTGCCAAGAGTTTGCGGGTCGGCGCGGAAATCAGACGCACCTGCATGCGCGGAAATTCTGCGGCAAAGCGTTTCAGCACGGCGGGGATGACAGGGTAGATGATGTCATGCGGCACCCCTAGTTTGAGTTCGCCCTCAAATTCAGTCGCAGTCAGGCGGTTCAAAATCTCGTCATTGGTTTCCAGCATCGACCGCGCGTAACCCAAAAGCTGCTCGCCCGCTGGTGTTAGCGCGATCGTCCGCGCAGTCCGGTCAAGTAACGCGACATTCAGCGATTCCTCCAATCGCTTGAGCTGCATCGAAACGGCGGATTGTGTCAGGTTCAGCATACCCGCAGCGCGTGTCACACCGCCTGCGTCCGAGACCGCCACGAAAGAGCGCAGAGCTGTCAGGTCGAGGTTTCGCGCCATATCACAATCCTTGATGCACCACTTCAAAAGTATTCATTTTCATTATGACTACACCTCCCCCATATATCAAGCAATAGAATACAAACGAGACAAACTATCACGAGAGAGAATGTTATGACACTGTCAATCCGCACAAGCGCCCTGAGCATCAATACACAACCCAAGACACGTTCTATTCTGAACAGCCTGCGCGACATGATTGCGCTGTCACGCCAGCGCCGGCAGTTGCGCGCATTGGATGACCATATGCTTGCTGACATCGGGATTTCACGCACAGAGGCCGTCGCGGAAGCCCAAAAAACCGTCTGGCATGCACCTCGGCACTGGCGCAACTAGCAGACGTGCGAACCTGACCTGCGACATTCTCGCCCAAATTGGTCAGAAATACGCAAAACGCCCCTGTGAAGCCTTGAAAATGCAAGGGCCTCTGCCAATATCGACAGCAAGGATGCCGTTTTGCGGCGCCGCTGTTTAATTTGGAGGTCTAAATGGCTCAGTACGATACAATTAGAACGGCCGGCGGAGTACGCACGGCTGCTATTGATGAGGGTCTTCGCGCCCACATGAACAAAGTCTACGGCACAATGTCCGTGGGAATGTTGATCACATTTGCTGTTGCTTGGGCCGTTGGCACATCGCCTGCCCTGCTCAGCATCTTCCGTGATCCGATCACACTGTCGCCAAACATTCTTGGCTGGATCGTGATGTTCGCACCGCTTGCAATGGTCTTTGGCTTTGGTGCCATGATCAACCGTTTCTCTGCGGCCGCTGCGCAAACGTTCTTCTATGCGTTTGCGGCAGTCATGGGCCTGTCGATGGCATGGATTTTCGTGGCCTTCACCGGCCTGTCGATCGCAAATGTCTTTTTGATCACGTCGATCGCCTTCGCGGGTCTCAGCCTCTACGGCTATACCACGAAGAAAGACATCTCCGGCTGGGGCGCATTCCTGATCATGGGTGTGATCGGTCTGGTCGTGGCGATGATCGTCAACATCTTCCTGCAGTCACCTGCAATTATGTTTGCGATCTCGATCCTCGGTGTGCTGATTTTCGCGGGCCTCACAGCCTATGACACACAAAAGATCAAGAACGACTACATCGCACATGCCGCACATGGGGATCAGGAATGGCTGGCGAAATCTGCGATCATGGGTGCTCTGAACCTGTATCTGGACTTCATCAACATGTTCATGTTCCTGCTGCAGCTGTTCGGTAACCGCGAATAAGCATTGCGCTAGAAGTTGATTTGAGGGCTGATGGCAACATCAGCCCTTTTTCTTTGCCCGAAGGCCACGCATGACTTTCTTGCCCATTACATCGGTCACCGCCATTTTGGCCGGGCTTCTGATCCTTTTGCTGACGATCAAGGTTATCCAGTTGCGCAGACGCGGCGGCGTGGTCCTGGGGGATAATGATGACCGCATCCTGGCCAAAGCTATCCGGGGCCATGCGAATGCGGTCGAGCAGCTGCCCATTGCTCTTATTCTGATGGGATTGGCCGAGGCGCAGGGAGCATCGCAAGCCCTTCTGGTCCTCGCTGCCATGGCGCTTGTCGTCGGGCGCGCCCTACATGGCATCTACTTTGCTGTCCACGGCACCCACTGGCGGTTCCGGTTTATCGGCATGTGGCTGACGCTGGCCGCACAGATCGGGTTGATCCTGATCCTTGCCCTGACGCTTCTGGGTTTTTGACAAACAAAAAGGCCGCGCAAGATGCGCGGCCAGACTATTCTCAGGTCAGGGGATCAATTACTTGATCTTGCCTTCCTTGTACTCGACGTGCTTGCGCACAACGGGATCGTACTTTTTGATGACCATTTTTTCGGTCATCGTACGTGCATTCTTTTTCGTGACGTAGAAGTGCCCGGTCCCCGCAGTGGAGTTCAGGCGGATTTTGATTGTGGTAGGCTTCGCCATATCTCATATCCTCTGATTGCGGGCCGACGCGCGGCACATCGCGTGTATCTCATAGAAGGTGCCTTTTACCCGCGCCTTGGCCCGAGTCAACAGCAAACAGGTGTCCTGATGGTTTGTTTATGCGCGGATGGCCTATAAGCCGGATTCTGTCCCCCGCGGTTGCCCACGGATGGATGACCATTCATCTGGAGTGCCTGTTACCAGACACCCTCTAGCTGCCAACCCGGACCGTCTGGGGCTCAAGCATCCCCGCCTTTCGGCGCGAGGTCCCTATTTGGCATTGCTCCCGGTGGGGCTTGCCGTGCCGCTTGCGTTGCCGCTCGCGCGGTGGGCTCTTACCCCACCGTTTCACCTTTTCCTGACCGGGGTCAGGTAGTCTGTTCTCTGTGGCGCTTTCCCTAGGGTTACCCCCGCCGGGGGTTACCCGGCACCGTGCTTTTTGGAGTCCGGACTTTCCTCCCGGGTGAAACACAAGGCTTCGCCCAAGCAGCCATCCAGCCATCCGCGCAAAATGGCAGTTAGGCGACAGCCGCGTTCACGTCAACGGGAAAGCGGTTTGCCAGATCGGTGATCATGGCAAGGTCAACGGTATCGCATGGGCCTATGTGGCGCGGACGAAAGCGCATACGGAAGCTTTTGAGGAGCAGCGCATGATCCGTGGTCGCTGTATAACCGAATGCGGCCATCAAAGCCGCAAACCGCGCGTCATCGGCCCCCTGCGGGCCCTCTTCCGAAGAATGCGCGCCAGCGCTTGATGAGGGCCAGACGGACAGCCCTTCGACAGCCAGCCTGCGCCAGTCAAAACGCACGCCCGGATCTATCTTGCGTCCCGGCGCCATATCCGAATGGCCGATCACCCGTTCCGGCCGGATATCCCAGCGCGCCTTGATCCCGCGCAAGAGCTCTGTCAGCGCATCCATTTGTGCTGCCGCAAAAGGGGCGAACCCCGTGTTGGCCAGTTCGATCCCGATGGAACGGCTGTTGACGTCTGTCACGCATCCCCAAGCGCCCGCTCCTGCGTGCCACGCGCGCATCGCCTCGGGAACAAGTGAGATCACCTCACCGTCTTCGGCAATCAGGTAATGCGCGGAGACTTCGGTTTCGGGATTGCACAAAGTATCGGCCGCCGCCTGCGCCGACGTCATCGCCGTATAATGGATCACCACGATATCAGGTGTCGCCCCGTCACGCCGCGGCCCGCAATTGGGCGAAGCCTGCGTTGTCAGCCTCAGTTCCGCACCGCCTGGATAAAGGGTGCCGGATCCCAACCACAGGCAAAGCCGTCACCATCAGGGTCAATACCGCGTCTGTCCCGCTCGGGCCCGCCACGCGCAAGAAAATCGCGCTGCGCATCATCAGGGGTCGCATAGGTCGCACAGTTGCGGCGGAAGCGTCCTTCTCCCGAAAGCAGTGACCGGCTGTACCATTCCTGTCCCTTCACGTTGGGCGCATTCAGCGCGTATTCGACGATATTCGGGCCGGTGTTCGCTGGACGCTCGGGTAAAGCGGTCGGTGCGATCTGTTCACGCGCCGCAGCTTGGGCCGCACGCCGTTGCGCATCACTTTCAATCGTTTCACGACCTGCGACAGCGTCAAAGCTCTGCTCATCCGAAAGCCCCGTACCGCCCGTGATCAATGCAGGAGCCGGATTGCTGGGCGATGCCTGAACGCCTTGGGTCCGCAAGGGATCAGCGCCAAAATTAGGGGTTTGCACAGCTGCGACGGGTGCCGGGCTTGCGGCCGCTACAGATGGAGCCGGTGCCGGTGCTGGTGTCGCCGAGGTGCCGATTCCGGCCTGCGCAAGTGCGCTCGACGGAATCGCTTGGGTCTGATTGACAGGTTGCTGCGATGCAATCGTGTTCACCTGTGCAGGGGGAACAATGGTCTCGCGCGGTGCACTGAGCTGGGCTTCGCGACGCGCGCGTTCAAGCTCGAACTGGGCATAATCGCCAAAGCCAATCCCACGCTCGGTTGGCACCTCTCGCGGCGCGCAGGCACCCAGCCCGATCAATGTCAGTGCAATGATAATGCCCGGTTTCATCATGTTCTACCTGTCAGACTGCGCTTTGTTTTGAAAAAGCTTACCACCACTTGGCGGGCTTGGCTACAAAACCTGCCGATTGCTCGAGGCTGTAAGCCACATTCAGCAAATCACCCTCTTCCCAGGGCCGTCCGATCAATTGCAGGCCCATCGGCAAACCTTGCGCGTTTTGTCCGGTGGGCACCGCAATGCCCGGCAGGCCTGCAAGGTTCACCGTCACGGTAAAGACGTCATTCAGATACATCTGGATCGGATCGGCATTGGTCATCTCGCCCAGCCCAAAGGCTGCCGACGGTGTGGCCGGTGTCAGGATCGCATCAACGCCATCTGCAAAGACCTTGTCAAAGTCCTGCTTGATCAGCGCGCGCACACGGCGTGCACGGTTGTAGTAGGCATCATAGAAACCAGCCGACAGCACATAGGTGCCGACCATAACGCGGCGCTGCACTTCGGGGCCAAAGCCCTCGGCGCGGGTCTTTTCATACATCTCGGTGATGCCGTCACCCTGCGCAAGCTTGGCACGATGGCCAAAGCGCACACCGTCATATCGGGCAAGGTTCGACGAGGCCTCGGCGGGCGCAATCACATAGTAGGCGGGCAGCGCGTATTTCGTATGCGGCAGCGTGATGTCGACGATCTTTGCACCTGCATCTTTCAGCATCGCGGTGCCGTCTTCCCACAGCTTTTCGATTTCGGCGGGCATGCCGTCCATGCGGTATTCTTTCGGAATACCGATGGTCTTGCCACGAATGTCGCCTGTGAGGGCGGCTTCAAAATCCGGCACGGGGATATCCGCACTGGTGCTGTCCAGCGGGTCATGGCCCGCCATGGCGGTCAGCATGATGGCCGCGTCGCGCACGTCCTTGGTCATCGGCCCCGCCTGATCCAGCGATGAAGCAAAAGCCACGATGCCCCAACGCGAAACCCGCCCATAGGTCGGTTTCAGGCCAGTGATTCCAGTGAATGCCGCAGGCTGGCGGATGGAGCCGCCTGTATCGGTGCCCGTTGCGGCTAGGCACAGATCCGCGGCAACAGCACTGGCCGACCCGCCTGATGAGCCACCGGGCGTCAGGGCTGTATCGTCGCCCGCGCGCTTCCACGGGTTGACCGCATTGCCGTAAACCGAAGTCTCGTTCGACGACCCCATGGCGAATTCGTCCATGTTGAGCTTGCCCAACATGACTGCACCTGCATCAAAAAGCTGGCTTGTGATCGTGCTCTCATACTCGGGCTTGAAACCTTCGAGGATACGGCTGGCCGCCTGCGACGGCACACCTTTGGTGCAAAACAGGTCTTTGATCCCCAGCGGGATGCCACACATGTCGGGGGCGTCACCGGCCTTGATCCGCGTATCAGCGGCTGCGGCCTGTGCTGTCGCGATCTCGGGTGTGTGGTGCACGAAAGCGCCCAGCGCGTCTGCACCTTCAATGGCGGTCAGACAGGCGGATGTGATTTCGGCGCTGGATGTATCACCCTTACGCATGGCGTCACGGGCCTGCGCGATGGTCAGTTTGGTCAGATCAGACATTATTCCACCACCTTCGGCACAGCAAAAAAGCCTTCACGCGCATCGGGCGCGTTCTTCAACACCGCCGCTTGCTGGTTGCCGTCGGTCACGACATCTTCGCGGCGCTTCAGGCGCTGGGGGGTCACGGATGTCATCGGCTCGACACCTTCCACATCCACTTCGTTGAGTTGCTCAATAAACCCAAGAATTGCGCTGAATTCGGATGCCAGCGCTGGCAGGGCGTCGTCTTCCACCTTGATGCGGGCCAGCTTGGCCACGCGGCGGGCGGTTTCGGTGTCAATCGACATGGGGAAACTCTCCGGTAAATCTATCCGCTGCGTTTACCGCCCCGTGCGGCCAGTCGCAAGCATATGGCGCGTGTAAACATGGATCATGAAGCCCAGCATGATCCCGTTCAGGATATGCCAGATGAAATGCGTGCCAATCGGGATCGCATCGCACAGGATTTCATCAAGCGAGCGGATGGTGATCGACAGGCACAAAAGTGCAGCCCCCTGCAAAAACCCGCGGGCGATTCCCGGTTTGTGCCGCAGGATCAGGGCGTAGATGGCCAAGAGGATCGGCACGGTCCAGTAGAAGTTGGAAATGCGGATAAAGGGAAACTGGTTCAGTACAGGCACCAACACGGCGGCATAGGGAATGAACAGGGCTGTTGCGAAAACCGCATACCAATGCCCCATTGGCACCATGTCGCGGTTCACCACAAAGAGATAGATCAGGATGAAAACGCCAATCGGCAGCACATCCAACAGCATGGCCCAGATCGTGGCATGGGTGTGAAACAGGAAACTGCCCACGCCAATGGCCAAGAGAATGCCGCAAAGCACCCGCGCCATCGGCACGCCCGCGCTGCGCCGCCACAGGATCAGAGCCGCAATAATGAATGCAAGATTGGTCAGCGCGTTCAGCGGCTCGGACCAGTAGGTAAAATCCGTGCGCTCGCAATAGCCGTCAATCTGTTCAAACCAATTCACCTTGGCCCCTCCGTTCTTTGCCCCTATCCTGACGCCAAATCGAGGGAGAGCAATATGAAAATCACTTGGCTGGGACATGCAAGTTTCCGGATCGAAATCGAAGGCGCGGTGCTGCTGATTGACCCTTGGCTTGAGGGCAATCCGTCATTCCCCAATGAACACCGCGCCGCCGCGTTGGCGGGTGCCACCCATATCCTGCTGACCCACGGACATTTCGACCATACCTCCGAGGTGGATGCAATTGCCAAGGAAACCGGTGCTTTCGTTGTTGGCATCCCTGAACTTTGCGCGATCTTTGATGCCCACGAGACAGTGGAATTCAACAAAGGCGGGACGGTTGATCTGGGCGGCGCGCTGGTGTCGATGGTGCAGGCGACGCATTCCTCCTCGGTCGGGGCGGCCTACGCCGGAACCGAAGCCGGCTATATGATCAAGGGCGAAGGCCATACGATCTATGTCTCGGGTGACACCGATATCATGGCCGATATGGACTGGATGGGGGATTTCTATAACCCCGATATCGGTATCCTGTGTTGTGGGGGTCATTATACGATGGGTATGGAAGGTGCCGCATATGCGGCCAAACGCTATT
Organism: Yoonia sp. R78084; assembly: GCF_044595625.1. NCBI lineage: Bacteria > Pseudomonadati > Pseudomonadota > Alphaproteobacteria > Rhodobacterales > Paracoccaceae > Yoonia > Yoonia sp. R78084. The sequence continues at coordinate 534,380 of NZ_CP138993.1, read as the reverse complement.
TCAACTTCAAGACCGTGATCCCCGCCCATTACGCGACATTCCCCTTGCTGGCACAAAGCGCCCAGCCGCTGGTCGATGCTTTGCCGGACGTGGACGTGCGCACACCGGCCGTAATGGAAACCGTGGAAATCTAGCGCTTTGCGGCAAAGAAATCCTTGAGCAATGCTTCCGAGGGCTGCGCGGCAATGCCATCATAGACTTCGGGGGCATGGTGGCATTGCGCATGCTGGAAGATACGCGGCCCTTGGGCGACGCCGCCTGATTTCGGGTCAGCCGCCCCGTAATAAAGCCGCGCAATCCGCGCGTTGCTGATCGCAGCCGCGCACATCGGGCACGGCTCCAGCGTGACATAGAGATCATAGCCCGTCAGCCGTTCCTGCCCCAAGGCAGCACAGGCCGCGCGGATGGCCAGTATCTCGGCGTGGGCGGTGGGATCGTGCAATTCCCGTGTCCGGTTGCCGGCTTGTGCGATCACGCCCGCGGGCCCTGTGATCACAGCGCCCACGGGCACCTCACCGCGCGCAGCAGCGGCACGGGCCTCTTGCAAAGCTACATCCATATACGAGCGAAAATCCATGTCTTGTGATGCACTGGCGCGGCTATCTCTGGCAAGGGGCGATCAAAGCGGCTAAGGGATTGGATATGAGCACAGATACCCCTCCCCCCGGCGACCGGATCGCCAAAGTCCTCTCGCGCGCAGGTGTCGCCAGCCGCCGCGAAGCCGAGCGCATGATCGAAGACGGCCGCGTCAGCGTGAATGGCAAAACCATCACCAGCCCCGCGCTGAACATAACCGCATCCGACCGGATCGTCGTGGATGGCAAGCAGGTGGGCGCACCCGAGCCTGCACGCCTCTGGCTCTATCACAAACCCGCAGGCCTTGTGACAACCGAACGTGATGAAAAAGACCGCCCGACGGTCTTTGCATCGCTGCCCGACACGATGCCGCGTGTGATGTCGGTGGGGCGGCTTGATCTGAATTCCGAAGGTCTCTTGCTGCTGACCAACGACGGCGAGATCAAGCGCAAGCTCGAACTGCCCGCGACCGGATGGCTGCGGCGCTACCGTGTGCGGATCAACGGATCCGTCTCTGAAGCCAAGCTTGATGAATTGCGCGCAGGCATCACCGTGGACGGCGTGAATTACCAACCCATGGTCGTGACCTTTGACCGCCAGCAAGGGGCAAACGCATGGCTGACCGTCAGCCTGCGTGAAGGCAAGAACCGCGAAATCCGCCGCGCGATGGGCGAGATCGGCGTAACAGTGAACCGCCTGATCCGTGTGAGTTACGGGCCGTTCCAGTTAGGCGCGCTCAAGCAGGGTGACGTCGAAGAGGTCAAACAGCGCGTTCTGCGCGACCAGCTTGGACTTGCCGAACAACCGACACAGAAAAAACCTGTCCGTAGAACCGTCAATCGCCCCACAAGGGGGAAAAAGCGGTCAAGTTGAACCTTGTCGCGATGTCCGCCCTTATGCATTCTGGGTCTTAAGACTATTTCAAGGAACGATTGCTTTGGCTGATGTGTTTGCGACCGAAAGCATGGCCGCGTGTTTTTTTGCGGGCGGTCATGACTGCTGGCCCGTTGCCAGCAAGCAGTCTGCCCGAACTGGGTGGCAGATGCGCGGAGTTTCCGAGGCTCTCGCAAACATATCGCACGCATCCTATCTGGAAGATGAATAAACCGGCGGAGTTACGCGAAAATGTTGCGATTGATCTTCATTGTTGCCTTTGTGGCGGTGGTTGCGATTGCAATCACGGCCCTAATAGGAACAATGACAGCCGTCGCCCGCACGAGCGCCACAAAGGAACCTGACGACATGCCCGCGAAATTCCGACGCATCACCTATGCCTTGCTGGTTGTCCTGCTCTTTGGGGTCACAACCGGTTGGTTGGGGGCGGCCTGATGGCAAAACGTTTTGGTGGCAAATACAGCCCCGACGGGCAGCAGGGGACAGGCAAGCGCGGCGATGCCCCACGGGGGGCTGTCGCAAAGCCAGCGGACGGGCGGGTCAAACTGCTCTATGTGCCTGCCATTGTCTTGGCTGCAACATCGCTGAATGACGGTCCGGTCACGCTGGTGACTGCACTTGTCGGCGCGGCCGTTCTGACGCTTGCGGCTTGGCTCTTGCAAGAGGGGCTCGCGGCCGAAGCGGCCTATAACGCCCGCAAAGTGGCGCGGCGTCCTGCCCTGCCACGCAAAATGCTCGCCACGGCACTGACAGGCGTGGGCGTGGCAATTGCGGCTTACATAGGTGACAGCGGCACGGTAGGTGCCGTCCTCTACGGGATCGCCGCGGCTGGTCTGCATACCGCGACCTTCGGGATTGACCCGATGACGGACAAACGCATGGAAGGCATCGACAGCTTTCAGCAAGACCGCGTGGCCCGCGTCGTCGATCAGGCCGAGGCGCATCTGGATGTTATGAAACGCCAGATCGAGACTGTCTCCGACCGCCGCCTGACAGAACGCGTCGAGGATTTTCAGGTAATCGCCCGCCGGATGATCCGCACCGTCGAGGAAGACCCGCGTGATCTGACCGGTGCGCGCAAGTTCCTCGGCGTTTATTTGATGGGCGCACGGGATGCGACGCTCAAATTTGTCGATCTTTACAACCGTAACAAAGACGCCGATGCCCGCGCCGCCTATGAGGCGCTGCTGGACGATCTTGAACAGAATTTTGCTGCACGCACCGACAAGATGATGCTCGATGACCGCAGCGATATGGATATTGAAATTAATGTACTGCGTGACCGCCTCCAGCGTGAGGGCGTCAATTTGAAAACGAAAGGGAACGAATAATGTCTGAAACGATCCGTCAGAAGGCTGAAGCGACGCTTGCCGAAGTTGAAAAAATCACCGCTGTTGTTTTGCCTGAACCCAAGAACGAATTGATCACGCTTGAGGCCGCAGACGCGCCCACCAGCGCTGAAATTCAGAAACGTGTGGCCGAGATCAATATCGCAGACACCAATTCCATCGTGTCTTTCGGCTCCTCGGCACAGGCCGAATTGCAGGTCATCAGCCAATCCATGCTGGCAGGCGTGCGCAACAAGGACGTGGGCCCCGCAGGTGACAGCCTGCGCAATATCGTCACCACGATCCGCGGTTTTTCGATCTCGGAACTGGATGTGCGGCGCAAGCGCAGCTGGTGGGAAAAGCTCTTGGGGCGTGCCGCACCCATGGCGAAATTCGCGGCCCGTTTTGAAGAAGTGCAAGGCCAGATTGACCACATCACCGATGATCTTCTCAAGCACGAGCATGTGCTTCTCAAAGACATCGAGAGCCTTGATGTGCTCTATGACAAGACGCTGCAGTTCTATGATGAACTGGGCCTTTATATCGCCGCCGGTGAAGCAAAGATCGCCGATCTTGACGCCACAACGATCCCCGCAAAAGAGGCCGAGGTGCAGGGCGCTGCCGAAGATCAGGCCGTGATGAAGGCGCAGGAACTGCGCGACCTGCGCTCGGCCCGCGATGATCTGGAACGCCGTGTCCATGACCTGAAACTCACCCGTCAGGTGACGATGCAGTCCTTGCCCTCCATCCGCTTGGTGCAGGAAAATGACAAATCGCTGGTGACCAAGATCAACTCGACCTTGGTGAACACGGTGCCACTGTGGGAAACACAGCTTGCGCAGGCGGTGACGATCCAACGCTCTTCAGAAGCGGCAGAGGCGGTGCGTGACGCCAATGATCTGACCAATGAATTGCTGAAAGCCAACGCCGAGAACCTGCGTCAGGCCAACCGCACCATCCGCGAGGAAATGGAACGGGGTGTCTTTGACATCAACGCGGTGAAAGAGGCCAACGCCAACCTGATTGCCACGATCAACGAAAGCCTCGAGATTGCCGACGAAGGCAAGCGCAAGCGCGCCGAGGCCGAGGTCGAGTTGCAGAAGATGGAACAAGAGTTGAAAGAGACACTTGCCTCTGCCAAAGCGCGCAAAACCGGCACGGGCGACACCATCGGCACAGCGACAGGCAGTTAAAAGGCTATGATGATCGGGGGTATCACACGGCGCCTTGCGATGCTCGTCCTTGCGACGGGTGTCATGGGGTGCCAGTTGATGACACCTCCGGTCACATCGCCCCTACCCCCGCCTCCGGTGACGGCCCCTGTGCCGGACCCGACCCCTGTGGTCACACCCCCCAGTCAGGCCAGCAAGGATCTGGCGGTCTATTACGGTCGTTTGCAAAACGACCTTCTGGCCCAGGGCCTGATGCGGGGTGATGGGGGCGGGCCGGACACGCCGTTTACAGATACGCAACTCGCGCGCAATTTTGTGCGTATCGCGCTGTTTAACGAATACCGCGACGACAGTGATTTCCAGACGCCACAAGCCACGATTTCCAAACTGCGCCGCTGGACGACCCCGATCCGTATGTCGGTGGAATTCGGTGATACCGTCCCCCTTGCCCAGCGTGATACCGATCTGGCCAGTGTCAGCGCCTATGCCGCGCGCCTTTCGCGTGTCACAGGCGTACCGATCGAGATCACCGACCGGAACCCCAATTTCCGCGTCCTTTTTCTGGGTGAGGACGACCGCCGCGCCTACGGGCCGCGCCTGCGCGCGCTGATCCCCAATATTTCGGACGCGACTGTACGCACCTTCGTGAACCTGCCACGCGACCAGCTTTGCGTTGTGATCGGCACTTTCGCGCCCGGCCGGTCCAACTATACCAAAGCCGTCGCGATGATCCGCGCCGAACACCCCAGCCTGATGCGCAGTGCCTGTATCCATGAGGAACTGGCCCAGGGCATGGGCCTTGCCAACGACAGCCCGCAAGCGCGCCCCTCGATTTTTAATGACGACGAAGAATTCGCGCTGCTGACCGCGCATGATGAACTACTGCTGCGGATGCTCTACGACCCGCGCCTGCAAACCGGCATGGATCCTGCGACAGCCGCCCCACTTGCGCGCATGATTGCGCGTGAATACCTCTCACCTGGACAAAGCTAAACGGATGCGCCGCGTCCAAGCTTATTAACGACGGAGACCATACCATGGGCATTTTCGATTTTCTGACTGGTGAATTCATCGACGTCATCCATTGGACCGACAACACCCGCGACACCATGGTCTGGCGGTTCGAGCGTGAGGGGCACGAAATCAAATACGGTGCCAAGCTGACAGTGCGCGAGGGGCAGGCGGCGGTCTTTGTCCATGAGGGGCAACTGGCCGATGTGTTCACCCCCGGTCTTTACATGTTGGAAACCAACAACATGCCGATCATGACGACCCTGCAACATTGGGACCATGGCTTCAAAAGCCCCTTCAAGTCCGAGATTTACTACGTCAACACCACCCGTTTCTCGAACCTCAAATGGGGCACGAAGAACCCGATCATGGTGCGCGACCCCGAGTTCGGCCCGACCCGCCTGCGCGCCTTTGGGACCTACACCGTCAAGGTTGCCGATCCGGCCCTCTTCCTGCGTGAAATCGTCGGGACCGATGGCGAATTCACCATGGACGAGATCAGCTACCAGATCCGCAACATCATCGTGCAGGAATTTTCCCGCGTGATCGCGCAATCGGGTATTCCGGTGTTGGATATGGCCGCCAATACCGCCGATCTGGGCAAGCTGATCGCATCGGCCATTGATCCCACGATGAAGCAGTACGGCCTGACGATCCCTGAACTCTACATCGAGAACATCAGCCTGCCTGCCGCCGTCGAAGAGGCGCTGGACAAGCGGACCTCGCTCGGGCTGGCCGGTGATCTGGGTAAATTCACCCAATATTCCGCGGCCGAGGCGATGACATCCGCCGCCAGTAACCCCGCAGGGGGTGGCATGGCCGCAGGTCTTGGTGCCGGCATGGGCATGGCGATGGCAGGCCAGATGGCCCAAGGTGGCCCATGGGGGGCAAGCTCTGCGGCCGCGCCGCCCCCACCCCCGCCGGTCGAACATGTCTGGCACATTGCCAAGGGCGGCGAGGTGACCGGTCCCTTCTCCAAGGCCGCGATGGGCCGCATGGTCACCGAAGGCACGCTTGACCGTGACAGTATGGTTTGGACCCAAGGTCAGGACGGCTGGATGGAAGCGGGCGAGGTCATGGAACTGGCCCAGCTCTTCACGATCATGCCACCACCACCGCCGGGGACCTGAGGCGATTTCTGCCCTTGCGACCATAAAGGCCAGGCTGCCGCACCGGCGCGTCTACCTCAAGTGGATGCACTGGCTGATGGTGCCGTTGTTTGTCTGGTTCATCGTGGTTCAGCCGATCGATGTGCAACGCATCGGCCCTGCCGCTGTGCAATTCCATTCAGTGATGGGGCTGCTCTTTGTCAGCTTGGCGTTGTTCTGGACCGTCGATTATATGCGCAAGGGCCTTGCCAGCCGCCCCGGCCCGAAACTGCCCGCCAAGGCGCGCCCGCTTCACCAGCTTCTCCATAAAGTGCTGATCTGGGGTGTGTTTTGTGTGGCACTCACAGGTTTTGGTCTGGGGCTGACATCGGCCGTCCTGCTTTGGGCGGGGGGAATTGTGCCCATCGCACCGCCCCTGAACATGCCGCAGGCGAATGATTTCATCGGCATGGTTCATGAAGTGCAGTTCTACACTCTGGCTGTCATCGCGGGGTTTCACGTGCTGTTCCACCTCTGGCGCCACTATCGCTTGCGTGACAACGCACTGCGGATCATGGCGCCCAAAGCGCTGCACAGGTTCCTATGACGCGACGCAGACTCACAATTATCCTGCACTGGAGCATCCTGATGCTGGTGCTTGTCATGGTCAAAGGCGGCACGTCTGAACCTTGGGTCCGCTGGGCCTTTGTCATCGGCGGTGGTCTCTGGGTTGGCATAGCACTGGTCAAAGGCATGATGTGCAAACCGGGGCCCAAGCTGCAAGGGCCGCTGCGCACGGCCTACCCGTGGATGCATCGCGGTATGTATGCGGTACTGGCGGTGACTGTCGCCCTGAACGCAGCCGCCCTTCTGGGCTGGATGCCCCATGATACGGGCTGGGTGGCGCTTCTCGTTTTACTCGGCGCGGGCACCCTGCACGGGCTGTTCCACTTCTGGCGGCACAACGTGCTCTTCGATGGTGCGCTGCGCGTGATGACACCACGCTTTATGCATAAGATACTGTGATGACTGACGGACAGGCACCTGTAGACGAACACCGCTTTCCCTGCGAAACCTGCGGGTCGGACCTGCGGTTCGATCCTGCCGATCATCAACTCAAATGCGATCACTGCGGCAATGTGCAACCGATCGAGAGCGCGGGGCCTTGGGCCGGCGCGATTGTTGAGCTGGATTTCCAACGCGCGGTGCAGCATCGGCTCGACGATGCCGATATCGAGGAAACCCGTGTCAATGAATGCCCCAACTGCGGCGCCCAGACCGAGTTTGACCCCGATATCCACGCCGCCGAGTGCCCGTTCTGCGCCACTCCTGTGGTCACTGACACCGGCACCCACAGACATATCAAACCACGTGGCCTACTGCCTTTTGCACTTGATGAGGGGGCCGCGCGCGAGGCCCTGAGAACCTGGCTTGGCAGCCTCTGGTTTGCACCAAACGGCCTGACGGATTACGCGCGCAAGGGCCGCAAGATGAACGGCATCTATGTTCCCTACTGGACCTTTGATGCCGATACCAAGAGCCAGTACACAGGCCAGCGCGGCACCCATTATTATGAAACCCGTACCGTGATACGCGATGGCAAGCGCCGTCAGGTGCGTGTGCGCAAGACACGCTGGCGGCCTGCCTCGGGGCGCGTGGCGCGGTTCTTTGATGATGTTCTGGTGCTGGCGTCCCGGTCGCTCCCCAAGAAATACACGGATGGGTTGGAGCCTTGGGATCTTTCGGCCTTGGAGCCCTATAACCCTGAATATCTGGCCGGTTTCCGCGCCGAAGGCTATCAGGTGGAGCTGACAGACGGTTTTACCGAGGCCCGCGCCTACATGGACCGGATGATCCACCGCGATGTGAAATATGATATCGGCGGCGATGCCCAGCGTGTCACGAGCGTGAACACGGTCGTTGACGACGTGACATTCAAGCACATCCTGCTGCCGGTCTGGCTTGCGGCCTATAAATACCGCGGGCAAACCTACCGATTTGTCGTGAATGGCCGCACAGGGCGCGTACAGGGTGAGCGGCCCTATTCCGCATGGAAGATCGGCTTTGCTGTTGTCGCGGGACTTTTCCTTGCGCTTATCGCAGGATTTGTTATCGCTAACAGTCAATAAAAGAGGGAGCCTCCGTGATGATCCTGTGCTGTGGAGAAGCGCTTATTGACATGTTGCCGCGCGAAACTGCGGAAGGCGAAAGCGCCTTTGCACCCCACGCGGGCGGTTCGGTCTTCAACACGGCCATCGCGCTGGGGCGTCTGGATGCCCCTGTGCAGTTCTTTTCCGGGCTCTCGTCCGACCTTTTTGGCGATGTCCTCCGGTCGGGACTTGCCGCCTCACAGGTTGATGCCAGCCCCGCTGCCATCTCGGACCGCCCCACCACCCTTGCTTTTGTCAAACTGACAGATGGCCATGCCTCCTACGCCTTTTATGACGAAAACACCGCTGGCCGGATGTTGACCAATGACGATTTGCCCGATGTGACGGCAGATGCTTTGTTCTTTGGCGGGATCAGCCTTGTGGTCGAACCCTGCGGCGCCGCCTATGAAGCCCTGATGCTGCGCGAGGCCCCAACGAAGCTGACGATGATCGACCCCAATATCCGGCCTTCGTTCATCACGGATGAGGCCGCCTATCGCGCACGTCTTTCGCGGATGATGGGGGTGGCAGACATCATCAAGACCTCGGACGAGGATCTGGCGTGGATCATGGGGGCGGCCGATGCAGACGGCTTTCTGGCACAGACCGGCGCGCAGGTCATTCTGCTGACACGTGGCGGCGAAGGCGTCAGCATCGTGACCAGACATGGCACGTTTGATGTGCCTGCCGAGAAAGCGACGGTCGTCGATACGGTGGGCGCTGGCGATACATTCAGCGCGGGCTTTATGGCGCAACTACACAAAAGCGGCCACCTCACGAAAGCAGGGATCAAAACCGCCAGCGAAGATGATTTGCGCGCAGCCGCCGCTTTCGGGGCCAAAGTGGCCGCGATCACCGTCAGCCGCGCGGGCGCAAACCCACCCTGGACGTCCGAGCTGTGAGGGCACTGATCCAGCGCGTCACCCAGGCGGCGGTTCATGTGGATGGAGCCGAGATCGGGGCGATCGGACCAGGACTGCTTATCCTGATCTGTGCAATGGAAGGCGATGACGCCGCGAAATCACAAGCACTGGCTGCAAAAATCAGCAAGTTGCGCATCTTCACCGACGATGCGGGAAAGATGAACAAGTCCTTGCTGGATACAGGCGGGGCGGCATTAATCGTCAGCCAGTTTACGCTGGCGGCTGATACATCGCGCGGCAACCGCCCCGGATTTTCCGCGGCGGCAAAGCCCGATGTCGGGCGTGCGCTCTATGAGCAATTTATTGAAGATATGGCAGCGCTGGGTATCACGACCGCGACAGGCTCATTCGGGGCTGATATGGCTGTCAGCCTCACAAATGACGGGCCCGTGACAATCTGGCTGGACGTTTAGCCTAGCACTGCTTGCCGACAACCAGCACCCAATAAGGGCCGCGTGGACCTTGTGTGATGCCAACGCCGAATTCCTCAATGCGCGGGTGCAGCATGTTGCGACGGTGACCGGGTGAGTTCAGCCAGCCATCCACAATCTGCTCGGAGCGGGGATAGCCCCAGGCGATATTCTCGGCGACGATGCAGTCATTATAGCCTGCCTGCTTTACCCGCGCCTGCGAGTTGGTGCCATCCGACCCGCGGTGATCGAAGAAGTTGTTGACCAGCATGTCACAGGCATGAACCATCGCGGCCTGTCCCAACTGGCGGTTGAAACGCAGCGGCGCCTCACCGTTGGCGCGGCGGCTCTGGTTCAGGCCAGCCGCGATCTGCGTGGCCAATTCGTTGACGTTCGGAGGGGCAACACAATCGGCGGCAGCCGCTGAAGTACCAACAAAAGAGAGTGCCATCACGGCCATAATGCGAGCAATGCGAGTCATAATTGCGATCCCGTCGATTGAATAAAACCATCGTAAGGATCACCGTCCAACGCGGCAACGCGAAGGCGACTCTAAGGCACAGAAGCGGCGATTACGTGCCGACTCGACGCAATTGGAAACTAATCGCGCTTATGGCAAAGATTGTCGCCGCAACGCAGATAATCATCGGGCCGACCGACGTGTCAAAGATCACGGCAAGCCGCAATCCGGCTACAGCCGAGAGCACGCCGATTCCCATCGACAGAAATGCCATGCGTTCTGGTGTGCTGGCATAGTTGCGCGCAGCGGCTGCCGGAATGATCAGAAGTGCGGTGATCAGCAAAGCGCCGACAACCTTGATCGCCACGGCCACAACCGCCGCCAGCAAGAGCGTGAGCACCAGCTGTTCACGGCGCGGATTGATGCCTGCGGCATAGGCAAGGTCTGGGCTGAGCGTTGCTGTCAACATCGCGGACCAATGCCACCAGAGTGCGGCGACAACCAGCGCCCCGCCGCCCCAGATCACCGCCAGATCGCCGCGCGTCACGCTCAGGACATCACCGAAGAGATAGGCATCCAGATCAACCCTTTGGCCGGGGATCAGCGTGACAGCCACCAAACCTATGGCCAGAGCGGCATGCGCAAGGACGCCCAGCATCGTATCGACGGCGGCACCCTGACTGCTGAGCCCATGGATCAAGACGGCCATCGCCAAGGCAACAACGCCCACACCCAAGGTGATCGAGGTGCCGAAAAGCAGCGCCAGCGCCACGCCCAGAACGGCGGCATGGGCGGTTGCATCGCCGAAATAGGCCATGCGCCGCCAGACAACAAAACAGCCGAGCAGGCCAGCCGCAATCGCTGTCCCGATACCGGCAAGTGCCGCGCGCACCAGAAAATCATCCAGCATTTATTCCGCCGCCTCATGATGATGGTGGTGATCATGGTCGTGCCCGTGATCATGGTCGTGACGATAAAGCGCAAGCGCACCGCCCGTGCCTGTCCCGAACAACTCGCGATATGCGGGGGCGGCAGAAACCACTTCGGGCGTGCCTTCGCAGCAGATATGCCCGTTGAGACAAATCACCCTGTCGGACGCGCTCATGACGACGTGCAATTCATGGCTGACCATCAACACAGCGCAACCGATATCGCGCCGCACCGCCTCGATCTGTCGATAGAACGCAGCCGACCCGGGCTGGTCGAGGCCCTGTGTCGCCTCATCCAGCATCAGGATATCCGGCCTGCCCAAGATCGCGCGGGCCAAGAGCACACGCTGGAACTGCCCGCCCGACAACTGCGACATCTGCTGCGCACCAAGGCCCGCAACACCCGCCGTACGCAACGCTTCTTTCGCAGCGTCAGGTTCTACCGGGTGCGGCAGGTTCAAAAACCGGTTCACAGTGATCGGCAGAGTCGGATCAATATGCAGCTTTTGTGGCACATAGCCGATGCGCAAACCCTCTTGGCGTGACACAGTGCCTTTCTGCGGGTTCAGGGCGCCGATCAGAACACGCAGCAGCGTTGATTTACCCGATCCGTTTGGTCCGACAATGGTGACGATCTCGCCGGGTTCAAGCGCAAGGCTCACCCCTTGCAAAACCTTCTGGCCACCATGCGAGAATTCAATGTGGCGCGCATCAATCAGGCTCATGCCGCATCCTTTGTCTGGCAGCTAGGGCACAGCCCCTCGGCCTCAAAAACGGTCTGTTCAACCTGAAACCCACTCAAGGCTGCTGTCTGGTTCATGGCGGCGTTGGCCTGCGCCTCGGCAACCTTGCCGCAACTGCGGCAAATCATGAAAGCCGGATCATGGGCCGCCCCGGGGTGGGTACAGGCAATAAAGGCATTCAGCCGTTCGACACGATGCACAAACCCCTGCTCGACCAGAAACGCCAGCGCACGATAGGCGACCGGCGGCTTGGACCCGAGCCCTTCGGCATCCAGACGCGCCAACACATCATAGGCCCCCATCGCGGCATGGCTTTCCAACAGGATCTCCAGCACCCGCCGACGCACAGGCGTCAATTGCACCGCGCGCTCTTTGCAGGCGGCTTCGGCAGCCGCCAATGCGGAGCTGACACACGTACTATGATCGTGACTGGCAAAGCCCAGCGTATCCTGTGGCATGATCGCCCCTTGTTATGTTATAACATACACATTATAGCGATGGCGATTTCAAAGAACAAGGACCGCACCATGATTCGTTTTCTTGCCGCATTTTCCCTTCTTCCTTCCGTCGCGCTGGCCGAAGTACCGCGTGTGATGACGGATATTGCCCCTATTCACAGCCTGACAGCACAGGTGATGGGTGATCTTGGCCAGCCCGATGTTCTTTTGCCACCCGGTGCGGACCCGCATGACTATGCGCTGCGGCCAAGCGATGCAGAGCGGTTGAGCACTGCCGATCTGGTGATCTGGGTCGGTGAGAGTCTGGCACCGTGGCTGGAAGAACCGCTTGAAACACTCGCCCCTCAAGCCCTCCGTTTTGAATTGCTCGAGGTGGACGGCTGGGAAAAGCTGGAAGCGCGCGGGAAAGATGATCACGGGCATGAGGATGATGGACACGACGACCACGGGCATGATGACCACGGACATGACGATCACGGGCACGATGATCATGACCACGGACACGCGCATGAGCACGCCCATGATCACGGCGATTATGACCCGCACGCATGGCTTGACCCGGTTGTCGCCCAAACTTGGGTCTCCGCGATTGCAGGCGAATTGAGCGCGCTGGACCCGGACAATGCCCCAATCTACGCCGCCAATGCAAAAGCCACGATTGCCGCCCTTGCTGCACTTGAGGCGGACCTTGCCGCACAACTGGCAGGCCTCTCGGACCGCGCGTATATCCTGCCGCATGATGGCTATCAGTATTTCGAGGCGCGTTTCGGGCTGACAGCACAGGCGGCAATCTCCGGCATTGATGCGCGCACACCCGGGCCTGCGCAGATCGCCGCGTTGCGCGAGGAGATGGCCGCGCAGAATGTCGTCTGCGTCTTTAGTGATGCGGAAATCGGCGACCGTTGGGCGACAGTGATCATCGAAGGAACCACTGCCAAGACGGCAGAGATCGACGGTGTCGGGGCCGGTCTCGCGGCGGGACCTGCGCTTTACGGGCAAATGCTGGAACGGCTCGCCGCGCAATTTGCAGGCTGCCTTGGGTCCAACACGTAAGGTGGATCTTGATCCATCTTACCTCAACGCAACCCTACTCAGCTAATAGATTCTCGGATTGCAGCCATCCCGGAATGTCACCGATGGACGACAAAACCACGTCGGCCAGCGGTGACAATTCTTCCCGCGGCGCAGGGCCGGTCAGCACACCTATGGTACGCATGCCCGCAGCACGGCCCGCATGAAGATCATGGGTGCTATCGCCAACCATGAGGCAATGCTCTGCGCCCAGCCCTGTTTCGGCACAAAAAGCCAAAAGCTGTCCCGGCGCGGGTTTGCCGCCATGCCCGCTGTCGTAACCTGCGATAAAATCGAAATGCTGCGTAACACCTGCGCGCGCCAGATGCGCTCGCGCGGGGGCTTCGGCATCATTTGTGGCGATGCCCAGACGTAGCCCCGCGTCGCGCAAACCTGCGAAATAGCTCTGCAACGGCACCGCCTCGACCTGCGTTACAGCCGCTGCTGCCGCATTCATCCGTGACAAGAGCGCGTCGGCATCCAGATCGGGCAAGACCGATCTAATGACCTCCGCCAGCTCGCCAGCTGTGGACGCGATGACGAGGCTCTCGGGACGAAACGTCGCTGCGGGGACATCATATCCCAACACATCCGCCAGACGCGTAAAAAGCACAGGATCATGCCCTGCCTCTGCGTCCAGCATCTTGCGCGTCCACGCGCCCCACGTCGCGTTGAAGTCAAACAAGGTCCCGTCCTTGTCAAAAATGATACCCTTGATCACAGCGCGCCCTTTCATCATCCATTGACAGCGGACCCTGCCCGCCCGACGGTGTCAACCTATGTTGAAACTTCGATCCTACCGCACACGGCCGATGCATCTGGGGGGCTTCCCGCTCGAGAGCCTGCGGCGTGTGGATCATGTTGATCTGTCAGCGCTGCCGCCGATGGATCCGGTGTCTTTTCGCAGACCGGACGATCGCAAAAGCATTATTGGCGCGATGCAGGATTATCAGGCGATGCTGGACGCCACCCGCGACGGTATGGTCAAACGCGAGATGGCCGAAATCCCTTCCGATCTGACGGAAAGGGCCAATCACCTCAAAGCCTTCGGATATTACTGTGACGCCAGCATGGTTGGCGTCTGCGCAGTGCCCGAAGCTGCTTGGCTGCAAACTCCGATCACCAATCCGGATGTGGACAGGCTTGCAGATAAACTGCGTACAATGCAGCCGAAATCGCTTGCCGCCGGGATTGACGTGATCATGGCGGGCTTGCGGGAAAGCATGTCTTTGCCACCCGCCGATTGCCGCCATCATACCCATGCGCTGGTGTTTCTTTACGACCATCCTCGAGCACCCAAGGGGGGCGAACAGGGGACCCGCTGGATCAAGGATGCGCTGCCCCAGCGGGCCTGCCTGCGCGGGATGGAGACCGCCGTCACGCTGGCCAGTTACATCCGGACGCTGGGCCATGAGGCGCGCGCCCATTCGATGGCCGCCACCGATGTGCATCTGGGCGCTCTTGCGGCCCTTGCGGGCCTTGTCGCGCAGGAGGACGGCGCACTGATTAACCCGTTCACCGGTGACCGCTACGGGCTGGCTGCGGTCACGACCACGCTGGCCATGACAGCGGACAAACCTCTTGCGCCGGGACAGAAAGCGCCGCGCAGCTATCAAACAGGCCTTGGCACCCATGCTAAGACTGCCCGCACCCGCGATCCCTTTGCCAAGCGCGATTTCGCCCTTGGCCCCCATCCTTTCGAGACGCTGAAACGGGTGGATGAACCCACCACGTATATCGACCGTCCAAATGTCGCGCGGGTGCCCAAACGCGCCAATATGTTTGTGCGCGGGCTGTTTGGCGATATGGGCAAACAGGTGCAAGAGGCCACCAAGAACGGCAATTACGTGCGCAAATCCGCAGCCGCCTTTGCGTTCCGGCCATCGCTGGGGGCCTTTGTCTTGTTGCAGGACGGTGAGGCGGTGGGCGACCCCGTCGTGGACACGCCTGAAAACAACGCCGCCAACATCAAAGCTGCGCTCTATTTCCTGGGGGTCGATGCCGTGGGCCTGTCGGCCTGCCCTGACTGGACCTATTACAGCCACGACACCACCGGCGCGCCCATCACCCCCTACCATGAAAACGCCATTTCGATGATCATCGACCAAGGCCACGAAACCATGGAGGGCGCATCTGGCGACGATTGGATTGCCTGCGCGCAATCCATGCGGGCCTATTTGCGGTTCTCGCTCTTGGGCGGTGTGCTGGCCCAGCATCTGCGCAATCTGGGCTATACCGCGCGCGTCCATTCGGTCATGGATGAAGAGGTCCTGCACCCGCCGCTTCTGCTGCTCTCGGGTTTGGGCGAGGTCAGCCGCATCGGCGAAGTGATCCTCAATCCCTTCCTTGGTCCGCGCCTCAAGTCCGGCGTTGTCACCACCAACATGCCGATGGCCCACGACAAGCCCATCGACTTTGGTCTGCAGAAATTCTGTGACGCCTGCAACAAATGCGCCCGCGAATGCCCCTCTGGTGCGATCACCGCAGGGCCGAAGCTGATGTTCAACGGCTACGAGATCTGGAAGTCCGATAGCCAGAAATGCACGACCTACCGCGTCAGCCAGAAGAACGGGGCGATGTGCGGGCGCTGTATGAAAACCTGCCCGTGGAACCTCGAGGGCTTGTTCGCCGAAGCCCCGTTTCGCAAGCTGGCGATGACCGTACCGCAAGCGGCGAAAACGCTGGCTGCCCTTGATGACCGCCTCGGGAAAGGTGCGATCAACCCCGTCAAGAAATGGTGGTGGGACCTGGAGATGGAGGACGACGGCGCCTATCGCCCTGCGCGCCATCCGGTCAACGCCCGCAACCTGCAACCGGAACTTGATCTGAAATTCAGCGACCAGACGCTGGCTGTCTATCCTGCGCCCCTCGCACCACCCCCCTACCCTTGGCCCGCGCCCATGGACCGCGAGGCAGGGATCGCCGCCTATCAGGCCATGATCACCGCCGATGAACACCGCGCGCGCCGCGCTGCAGGTCTGCCGCCCGAGCATATTTATGCGCCCGTTCAGGGCGAGACACCTGTCATCGCGGCGATTGTCAGCAAAGCCGAGCGGATGACTGACAAGGTGACGAAATACGAATTCACCCGCGCTGACGGAGGCCCGTTACCACCCGCGACCGCAGGAGCGCATATTGATGTGGTCGTGGCCCCTGAATTCTTCCGCCAGTACTCGCTCAGCGGCGATCCGGCCGATCATGGCAAATATCAGATTGCCGTGCTGCGTGAAGATGCGGGCCGTGGCGGTTCGAAACTCATGCACCGCATATTCACTGAAGGCCGGCGCGTCTTCATCTCGCCCCCGATCAACCATTTCCCGCTGATCGAGGACGCCTCTCAGACCCTGTTGATGGGCGGCGGGATCGGTGTGACACCAATGATCGCGATGGCCCACAGGCTCCATGCGATCGGTGCCGCGTTCACGCTGCACTATAGTATTCCGAGCCGTTCAGAGGCCGGATTTCTGCACGATCTGGCGACGGTGCCATGGGCGGATAAGGTGGTATTACATGTCTCGCATGAAGGCACACGTGCCGATCTTGCGGCACTCACCCGATTTGTTGCCGGAGCGCATATCTACACCTGCGGACCTGATGCCTATATGGCTGCGGTTATGGATGCCGCCGCCAAAAACGGCTTTCCCGAAGAGGCGCGGCATCTTGAATATTTCGCTGTGCCGGAACAGCCCGATTATGAAAATCACCCGTTTACGCTGGTCCTGAAAGACGGACGCACCGTGGATGTTGCTGCTGACCAGTCGGCGTCAGATGCGCTGATTGCCGCGGGGGTGCATGTGGATGTGAAATGTTCTGATGGTCTCTGCGGTGTGTGCAAATGCCGCGTGCTTGAAGGGGCTGTCGAGCATCGCGACTTTGTGCTTTCCAAGACCCAGCGCGAGACCGAAATCATCCTGTGCCAGAGCCGTGCGGCAGTGGCGGGCGGAACGCTCAAAATCGATCTTTAGGTCCAATGCACGCTTTCAGCGCCAGGGAGCGCGTAGCGCGCGCGCAGCGGCTGATCATATCCCAATCCGGTGCTGTCACAAAATTCGATGACCCATGTGTCATCCATGGTAATGAACTCCAGCACAGCGGCCAGAAAAGCAGGATCTGTCGCGCGGTCGCGCAGATCATCGACCGATCCGCCTGAAGCACCCAGAAAAACCGGGCAGAGTTCGTCATTGCCGGCCAGCCACGCCAGCCCCTTCAACGCAATCACTTCGGCTTGTTCGTGTTGCATCCCGTGCCCTTCGTTTTGCAGAAACATTTTCTTAACTATTCGCGCCCAATCTGTCGTCACAGAACCGAGCAGAACGCTCTTGATAGGTGCAAGAAATGCCTGGCCGCATATTGATCATAGATACCGTAGCAACGAATAGAATCGTGTTGAAAGTCAAGATGCTGGCAGCACAATTCGCAGTCGACGCCTGCGCGAGCAAGGCTGAGGCAATCCAGATGATCGAGCGGAACCGGCCCGATCTGATTTTACTAAACCTCTCTGATGCAGCGCATGACCAGCATAGCCTCTGCCGTGATCTGCGCCGTTCCACTGTGACGACATCTATCGCAATCATTGCCGTTGGTGTCGCCGATACCTCAAGGGCGCGGTTTGCAGCCCTGGATGCAGGCGCAGATGATGTGTTGCCCCATCCTGTGAATGATGCACTTCTGCTGGCACGCATCCGCAGTCTATTGCGGGTCCGCAGCACCAGTCACGAACTTATGCTGCGCGAAAGCACAAGCCGTGCCTTGGGTTTTGAAGAAAGCAAAGCGGCCTTTGACGGTGCCGCGCGCATCGCCATCCTGAGCCAGGATGCGCAGGCTGTCACCGGCCTCAAGGCCGGCCTGTGCGCGGGGCTGCGCAGTGCGATTCCGGTGCTGCATCCCAATGACGCCCTGCTTGGCGATGAAAGCAGTGCTGCGCACGATCTCTTTGTGATCAATGCCGCGGCGGTCGGGGATGGCGGAAGCCGGCTTTTCGGGTTGGTGTCCGACCTGCGCGCGCGCACCCAGACGCGGCTTGCAATGCAGCTTGTCGTGGTTCCGGCTGACGCGCCAGAGGTGGCCGCGATGTTCCTTGATCTTGGCGCAGATGACGTGGTGCCCGCCACCAGCGACGCCGATGAAATCAGCATGCGCGCAACGCGCCTGATCGCGCGCAAACGGCAACACGACAAGTTGCGCGATACGGTCCGCAACGGATTGAACGCTGCTGTGACTGATCCGCTGACCGGGCTGTTTAACCGGCGCTATGTTGAGCCGCATCTGGCGCGCCTTGCCGATCAGTCGCGCAAATCAGGGCGGGAACTGGCCGTGATGATGATCGACATTGATCACTTCAAATCCGTGAATGACACCCACGGGCATGCAGCGGGCGACAAGGTACTGGTCGAGCTTGCCAACCGCCTGCGTGAAAACCTGCGCGCGATTGATCTGGTGGCGCGAATGGGCGGCGAAGAATTTCTGGTAGCCATGCCGGGGACATCTGTTTCAGATGCACGGATGGCCGCCGCACGGCTATGCGAACTGGTCAATGCGACACCGTTCAATCTGGGCGAAGGGCTTCCGATGTTGAAGGTGACCGTGTCGGTGGGTGTCGCGGTCAGCGGGCAGATGAATGCAGAGAGCAACGCGATCACCAAAATCTGTGATCGGGCAGACAAGGCGCTCTATGCGGCCAAATCCGCAGGCCGTGATCAGGTGGCGTTCAGCAAATCAGCCGCCTGAGGATCGGTCGCGCAGGGTGCGGGCACGCGACATCTCTTCTAATACTTGATCTGCAAAGGCGCGGCGTCGCTCGGGCGTCATTGCGGTAATCTGTTCCACCACAACCTCTTGTGCCGTGGCCTGAACCGCCGTGATCCGTTCGCTTTGCTCGGCAAGCAACGCCCGCAAGACATCAGGTTCAAAAGGATCGGCCTGCAAGGCTGCAACCACACGATTGACGCGATCACGCAGATCGAAATCACGCAAAGACCGATCTTCGCGCAGTTTGCGCCCGATGGCACGGCGTTCCTGCGGTTCAAGCGCCCGTGCAATCGGCCCAAGCCCGAGATCGAAACTGCGCGGTGGCCCGTCACCCCAACGCCCCGACGCCGCAGACCCCACAACAACCCCAATCACCGCAAGGTTGAGCGCAAGCGAGAGCACAAGCACGACCCGCCAAAGGCGGCTCGGGCGCGCTTGTGGTGTTTTATCGTCAGCCATCACCCAATGCTCCTGCGTCGAGAATCAAATCTGTTGTAAAGAGGTTGATACTTACCTCATCCCCCATCATCGCGGCGGTCACATCCTGCACCGATGCAGGTGGCGCCACCCCGAACCAAATGCCGGCAACTGTCGCCATGGCAAGCCCGCTGACCGCAGGCCAGCCACCAATCGCATCCAGCATGCGCATCATCAAACCGGGCCGGGCCACGGGAGCTGCGACCGCGCGCGGCTGTACGGCGTCGGCATCGGCAATGACACGCGCCATCAGGGCATCGCCGGGCACAGGGGATGTGCCGCGCGCCTGCGCGAAAAGATCATCCAGCATGTCGTCATTCGGGTTCGTCATCGTCATACCCCAGTTCTGCCTTCCGCCCTGCCATGATATCGGCAAGGGCCCGTTTCCCGCGTGCTGTCAGACTTTCCACGGACCGCACGCTGATGTCCATGATTTGCGCAATTTCGGGGTTCGCAAGCCCCTCGAGATGGCGCAGAGATACCGCCTGCGCCTGTCGTTCCGGCAATTGTGCCAGCGCATCAGACAGCGCCATCATACGCGCCTGCGTCTGCATTTGCGCGACGGCACTGGGGCTTGGATCGGGCGGTTCGGCCACCTGATCGAGCGGCACGGCACCGCGCCTCTTGCGCAACCGGTCGGTGCAAAGATTCGCCACGACACGGTAAAGCCACGTACTCACCTGCGCCTCGCCCTGCCGCCATTCGGGGGCGATCTTCCACAGCCGCATCATCGCGTCCTGCGCCACGTCCTCGGCCTCGGAGCTATTGCCCAACATGCGCGTGGCCTGCGCCAGCACGCGTGGCAATAGCCGCGCCGTCAGATACCGCGCAGCCTGCCCGTCGCCATTGGCGTAGGCTACCAAGAGCGCCGCGTCTTCGGCGCCCGCAAAGGGGTCTGGCGATGCGTTCATCTGTCAGTTTGCTAGCCAACTTCATGCCGGGTGGCAATTGGCAGAGGGCTTACGTGCCCTCTGCCAGCCCCGCCCTAGCCGCGATCGCGTGGGCCGTCGCCACGATGATCACCGCGACCTTCGCCGCGCCGTTCACCCATCCGCGCCTTGGCGGCCTCGAACTCTTCTGCGGAAATCACACCGTCACTATCGGCATCGACGCGGTCAAACATCTGTGCCGCACGACGTTCGCCCCGCGATGGCATTTCGTCCTGCTGCAGCAGACCATCTTCGTTGTCGTCAAAACGCGCGATCATGCGGGTGGCGCGCTCTGTGGCCCGTTCCGCGCCAGACGCAGCCAGTTCGGCAACAGACAAAGCGCCGTCACCATCGGTGTCGATCTCGGCAAAGCGGGCTTCACCGCGCGCCTGCATCTCTTCCAAAGTCAGCGCACCGTCGCCATTGATATCAAGTGTGGCAAAATCCGGCCGTTCGCGGTGGTTCTCTGCCTGTGCTGCACCCGCTGTCAAAACCAGACCCGAGAGAAGCGCTGCTGTCAAAATCTTCGTTTTCATTGTGTTGTCCTTTTTTGCATCCTTGCAGCCTATCTGTGCTGCTGATGCTACTTGAACGCGGGGGCGCACGACTTCCGTCGCAGGATGCTGAAGAAATTTCTGGCACGTCACAAATCGGCGCACCCCCTTTTCAAACCAATCGCAATAGTCCATGTGAAAAGGGCAAGACGGAGTTTTCTTATGTCGAACGCGGAAACGATCCTTGATGATCGCCCAACCAAACCTGCCATTCTCAACGGACTGCGGTGCAAATGCCCGAACTGCGGCGAAGGGAAACTGTTCGCGCGCTATCTCAGGGTCGCTGATACCTGCCCTGTCTGCCATGAAGAATTGTCGCACCACCGTGCAGATGACGGCCCCGCCTATCTGACTATTCTGCTGGTGGCCCATATCATCGGTTTTGTGATCCACTTCTGGTGGGTCTATTACCGGCCTGAACCCTGGGTCATGGCGACCGGACTGACAATCGGGTCTGTCGCGCTGTCGCTGGCGCTTTTGCCGCGTATGAAAGGCATGATTGTCGCCATTCAATGGTCACGCCGGATGCACGGGTTTGGCCATAACGGATAAGGGGCATCCCATAGACAAAGCCGCGATCAGAGATGCCGCAACGATTATTGTTGTTCGGGATGCGGCGACCAGACCATCGGTTCTGATGGGACAACGCGGCGCCGGTGCAGCCTTCATGCCCGGCAAATTTGTCTTCCCCGGCGGTGCTGTTGATGACAACGACGCAGCCGTCCCCGTCACATCACTGTCCCCGCTGGATGAAGCGCGCCTTGCAAATGAAAGCACCCGTGCGCCCGTGGCCCTTGCTGCCGCTGCCATCCGCGAGCTCTGGGAAGAAACCGGTCAGGTTCTGGGCCACCCGGGCCATTGGTCCGACCCACCGCAAGGCTGGCGCGGTTTTGCCGCCACCGGGCATGTCCCTCACGCCGCAGCCCTGCAATTCTTTTTCCGTGCTGTCACACCGGCGGGGCGCCCGCGCCGGTTCGATGCGCGGTTCTTTCTGGCGGATGTGGACCATTTGAAGACGGACCCCGATGATTTCTCAAACGCCGAGGATGAACTGGCGCATCTGCAATGGGTGCCTTTGGCCGATGCGCGCAAGTTCAATCTGCCTTTCATCACACAGGTTGTCCTGGCCGAGTTGGCCAGCCACATCGCACGTGGCGGCACGCCGGCCAGCGTGCCCTTCTTTCGCAATGATGATGAAGCACATCTGGTCAGCCGCCTTGCCGGCCAAAGCCCGCTAGAGCAATAAGACCAGCATGATGATGCTAAGGGTCAGCAATGCCAGACCCTGCCATTCACGCAGGCTGACTTTCTCACCAAAA
The DNA here is from genome assembly GCF_044595625.1 of Yoonia sp. R78084. Classification (NCBI taxonomy): domain Bacteria; kingdom Pseudomonadati; phylum Pseudomonadota; class Alphaproteobacteria; order Rhodobacterales; family Paracoccaceae; genus Yoonia; species Yoonia sp. R78084. Next base: position 512,140 of record NZ_CP138993.1, on the reverse strand, counting down.
ACAAACGCTCCGATCATGAGCGAGAACAAAAGCTCGATCTGCCCCACCGCGTTCACATAGGCTGCGTTTTGCAAGGTGTAGGCGGTAAACCAGCAGATTGACCCGATCATGCTGGTAACCCCGACCAGCCCCGCGACCCGCCACGCCGAGAGCACACGCATGATCTCGCCCCGTTCCCGCCACGCAAGCCAGAGCGCCATGGAAATGGTCTGAAAGGCGGTAACCAGCGCCAGCGTGACAATCGCGCGGTAAAACACATCGCCCTCGGCCAATGACAGCGCCGCGCCGCGCACGCCGTTGCCCGAGATGCCAAAGAGCACACCCGCACCAAGGCCCAAAGCCGTGGCGCGGTTGAAAATACGTTTGCGCCACGGACCGATGCCGCCTGGCGGATCGGAGAGCAAAAGCACGCCTGCAAGGCCGATCATCATCGCCGTGATCGTCAAAGGCGTGAACGTATCCCCCAGAATGAGGAAGCCGAAAAGTGCACTCAGCAGCACTTCGGACTTCTTGAACGTAATGCCGACGGCAAAATTGCGATGGCTGAAAAGTGCGACGACACACATAGTCGCCAATATCTGCGAGGTGCCACCCGCCAGCGCATAGGGCCAGAATGCGGGCGGTATTTGCGGTGTGCCTTGACCAGAGGCTGTCGCATAGACAAAGGCGATCACCGCAACGAGGGGCGCAGAATAGATGAACCGCGCAAAGGTCGCGCCAGCGGTCGAAAGCGCCATGCCTTTGAGGCGCTTTTGCAGCATAAACCGCAGGGTCTGCGCTGTGGCCGCGCCAATGGTGATGGGGATCCAGAGTTCCATCTAGGCCCTATGCCAGCAATCTCTGACCCTCACCAGCGCGGACTAGCCCTTGACCCCCACTGCTTTGCCTGCACCCTCGGGCATCGGCAGTGCTGCATGGGCAGCAGCCACTTTCGCCAAAGTCGCAGCCAGCGCGGGCGCAGGATCAGACGCACGGCGGGTCTCAAGGCTGACGTGGATCAGCATGTGCTCGCCCGTGGCCAGTTCACGCGCGCCGTCATACATCCGGTGGAACACATGCATCTTTTTTCCCGCCCCGTTCAGGACTTGCGTTTCGATCCGGATCACAGCACCTGCATGGACCTCATCGAGATGCCGGATATGGGTTTCCGCAGTAAAGTAGCTGCCGCCGGTTGCGATGTACTCTGCATCACAGCCGACAAGCGCCATCATCCGGTCGGTCGCATCGCCAAAGGCCTGCAAATAGCGCGCCTCGTTCATGTGCCCGTTGTAGTCGGTCCAATCGAGCGGCACCGCGCGTTCCACGGTCACGATCGGCTTGCCCAGATCATCGGGCAGACCAATGGCCCCTTCCACACGGCGGTCCTGTGCGTTCAAGAGCTTGCCCGCGCCCCAATCCTGCGCCTTCAGTCCCCGCAGGATCGTGACAAGGTTATTGTCACGCGCGCGTTCCAGTTCGCGGATCGTGTACATGCCCGATTGCGCGTCGGATTGATCCGCCACGGCATCAATCAGTTCATCGGTCAGTTCGGGCACATCCATCAGCTTGGTCCACGGCCATTCAAGACATGGCCCGAATTGTTCGATGAAATGCCGCATCCCCGCTTCACCACCGGCAATGCGGTAGGTTTCAAACAGGCCCATCTGCGCCCAGCGCAGGCCGAAGCCATAGCGGATCGCGTTGTCGATTTCCTCGGTCGTGGCAATGCCGTCCTTGATCAGCCAAAGTGCTTCGCGCCAGACAGCCTCAAGGAAGCGGTCGGCGATATGGGCGTCAATTTCGGCGCGGACATGCAGGGGGTACATGCCGACTTCGGTCAAAATCTCTTTGGCACGCGCGACAATCTGCGGTGCGGTCTTGTCGCTCGGGACCAGTTCGACCAGTGGCAAAAGGTAGACCGGATTGAACGGATGGGCGACGACGATCTGTTCAGGGCGTGTGGCGCAGCCTTGCAATTCGGACGGCTTGAACCCGCTGGTTGACGATCCGATCACCGCATCATGGGGGCAATGTTCCTGCAAGGTTTGATAGACCTTGCGCTTCAATTCCAGCCGCTCGGGCACGCTTTCCTGCACCCAGTCCACGCCTGTCACAGCAGCGGACATGGTGTCATGAAAACTCAGTTGCCCCTCGGCAGGCAAAGCCACATCCGACAGCCCCGGCAAGGACCGGCGCGCGTTGTTCAGTACTTCGGTGATCTTGCGCCCGGCCTCTGGATCGGGATCAAAGACGCGGACATCCCAGCCCATCAGCAGGAACCGCGCAGCCCAGCCGCCACCAATAACGCCACCGCCGATAATCGCTGCTGTCTTTTGTGTCATTGTCTAGCCTGCCGGTTTGTCATCAGGGTGATCGAATTCATCCGCAGGCACAGGGGCGCGGCGAATACTTGGGTCACAGGCCACCATGGCCGTTTCGCTGTCACGGATGATCAGGCCACCGCGCGCGCGGCAGTCTTCAAAGGTCATACGCCCGCCAATAACCATGAATTCGCGCATCCCCCCGCCGCCGCCACTGCTGGTCATGCCGCCGCCCTCGCAAGCGGCCAAGGCGATCACACTGCCCAAAATCAACCGTTTCATCGTTAAAACTCCTCTAGTCGGCTCAAATCATATCCGTTGAATTGCAAAACATCACGCGCCGCTTCCAGACGGTCAGTGCGGATGTCGGGGGTGCGGTTCAAAATCCAGCCCGACCGCCCGTTGGGGGCACCGACAACGGCGGTGCGGTAATCCTCATCCGTCCAAAGCACCCAGTAATCGGCGGCGACGAAAGGCACCGAGGGGAAGCGCACCTTCAACCGGCCCGGCCCGACAATTTCCGCCGTGCCTTCTATGCGTGCAGTCTCCTGGCCAGCCGCGTCGCGGCAGATGTTGAGAACGGAGAGCAAGCCATCGTCGCGCAAACCGTATTCCGCAGTTACGCCGACACAGCCCGCCTGAAATGGCACAGGATAGCGTGACACCTCATACCAGACGCCCAAATACCGCTCCGGCTCAAAAACCGCTTTCGATGCAATCGGCACATCAGTGTCGCGGTAGACCGAAAAGAAACCACCACTGCCCTGCGTGCTGCACCCCGCCAAAAGCAGGATGACGGCCAAAACCCTCATCGCGCAACCGGTGCGCGTTTGGTCAGGCCCAGTTTGGCGCGCACCTCGGCGGGGCCGATCACCTTTGCGCCAAGGTTTTCAATGATCCCGGCCGCGCGTTCGACCAGTTGGGCATTGGTGGCCAAAACGCCGCGATCGAGCATCAGATTGTCTTCCAGCCCGACCCGCACATTTCCGCCTGCAAGAACCGAGGCCGCCACGTAAGGCATCTGGCTGCGGCCAAGGCCAAAAGCGGAAAATGTCCAGTCATCTGGCACGTTATTGACCATCGCCATGAAGGTGTTGAGATCATCCGGCGCGCCCCACGGCACCCCCATGCAAAGCTGCACCAAGGCGGGGCTGTCGAGCACACCATCTTTGACCAACTGCTTGGCGTACCAAAGATGGCCCGTGTCAAAGGCCTCGATTTCGGGCTTTACCCCCAGTTCGGTCATCATCCGCCCCATGGCAATCAACATGCCGGGGGTGTTGGTCATGACGTAATCGGCTTCGGCAAAATTCATCGTGCCGCAATCGAGCGTGCAAATCTCGGGCAGGCATTCGGCCACATGGGCGACACGCTCGGTCGCACCCACCATATCCGTGCCCGCAATCGTCGGCAGCGGGGTCTCGACCCCGCCAAAGACCATATCCCCGCCCATGCCGGCGGTCAGGTTCAGGACAACATCGACCTCCGCCTCGCGAATGCGGTCGGTTACCTCGCGGTAAAGCGCAAGATCGCGCGACGGCGTGCCGGTCTCAGGATCACGCACATGGCAATGCACCACCGCGGCACCCGCCTTGGCCGCATCAATCGCACTTTCGGCAATCTGGCGGGGCGAGCGCGGCACATGGGGGCTGCGATCCTGGGTCGATCCAGAGCCTGTGACAGCGCAGGTGATAAACACCTCTTTGTTCATTTGCAGCGGCATATGCGGTCTCCTTTGGGTGTTTGCGTGACATTTGCCCATATCAGAGCACCGCACAAGGCAGAATTCCCGACGACAGGGGTGCCACTCTGCCGATCAATCTGTGCAACGGATGTCTGCGTAAGGTGGATTGAAATCCACCTTACCTAATAGGGCATCGGGTGTTCCTTATGCACCGCGTCAATCGCGGCAATCACCTCATCCGAGAGAACCACATCCTTGCCGTCAAGAATTTGCTGCAACTGCGCCGAGGTCGTCGCCCCGAAAATCGCTGAGACCGCAAAGGGCCGCGTGCGCTGCCACGCCATCGCCATTTGCACCGGATCGAGCCCGTGTTTCGCCGCCAGATCAAGATAGGCCTGTGCGGCTGGCCACAACCGTTCGGTCACGCGCCCACCCAGATCACCGTTGATCGACAAACGGCTTCCTCCCGGCACAGCGCCATTCTGGTATTTGCCGGTTAGCACACCGCAGGCGAGCGGAGAGAACGACAACAACGTCACATCCTCATTCACGGCCATCTCGGCCATGTCGGTATCATAGAGGCGGCACAGCAGCGAATATTCGTTCTGGACAGAGGCCATGCGCGGCAGTCCCGCAGCCTCGGCCTGATCGATCCACTTGGTCATCCCCCAGGCGCTTTCGTTCGACATGCCGATGCTGCGGATTTTGCCCGCTTTCACCATATCGCCCAGCGCCTCAAGTACATCCATCATATGGTCCATCGTCTGCTGGCGGTTCTGGCCCGACGGATCATAGGTCCAGTTCTGGCGGAACATGTAAGAGCCCCTCATCGGCCAGTGCATCTGGTAAAGATCAATCACATCCGTCTGCAGCCGCTTAAGCGATGTATCCACCGCCTCGCGGATCACAGCCCCATCGTAACCGCGCCCTTCGCGCACCCAACCGGGGTTATTGCCCGACACTTTGGTCGCCACCACAATCTCGTTGCGGCGCCCGGTCTTGGCGATCCAGTTACCGATGATCTGTTCTGACAGGCCGACGGTTTCGGCGCGGATCGGGTTCACAGGATACATCTCAGCTGTATCGAGAAAGTTGATACCGGCATCCAGTGCCATGTCGATCTGCTTGTGCGCGTCATCTTCCGGTGTCTGGTTGCCATAGGTCATGGTGCCCAGACACCATTCGCTGACCATAATATCGGTGCGGCCAAGGGGGAGTTGTTTCATGACTGTTCGCCTTGTTCTTGGTTTCGCGCCGCACCCTATAGCCCCGACCGACAAGAGCAAGGGTAGAAGCATAGACACTTCCCTCATTCTTTTTCATACTCCAAGCATGTTCAAACGAGACGCACCTGAGGACGTACACAGCAGGCTGAACCGCGAAATGTGGAGGATGCGTCTTGGGGGCTGGAAGGGCCTGCTGGGAACAGCAGTGATCATGCTGGTTGTATCCTATGTTTTCATACGGATTCCGGTTGCCACCACGTTCAAGATTGCAGAAGTGACCGGCACAATGGCGCATATGACCGAGGATCACCCACGGTTGCAAATAGGCATAATAATTGACGGGCAACACAGATCTGCAACCACGCGCGCCATGTTGCTTCATCCTGCAAAAGCAGAGATCGTGTGTATCAGAGAAACGACCTACTGGCCTTTGGGTCAGGTAACGTTGAGCCTGACTGATGATCATTTCTGCGAATAAGCAAACGCGACATAGACTGTCGATTATGGCCTAGCCCCGCGGGGGCCGCACCGTCATAGGTCAATCCATGCGGATGTTTATCTCCTTTGCGGCCTTGTTTTTTTCGGTAGTGCTTTTGCAACTGTCTTCGGGCGGCGTGGGTCCGCTGGATGCACTGACGGGGATCGAACTTGGCTTTTCGCAAGCGGAGGTCGGCTTCCTCGGGTCGGCACATTTTCTGGGGTTTTTCATCGGCTGCTGGTGGGCACCGCGCCTGATGGGCAGCGTGGGGCACAGCCGCGCCTTTGCCACCTTCACCGCGATGGGCGCGATCGGGCTAGCGGCCCATGTGATCGTCGCCGACCCTTATTTCTGGGCTCTCTTCCGCGTCGGATCAGGCATTTGCGTCGCGGGCTGCTATACGATCATCGAGGCGTGGTTGCAGGCCAAGGTCAACAACGAAACCCGCGGCCGCGCGATTGCGAGCTACCGTGTGGCCGATACGGGGGCGTCCTTTGTGGCGCAGTTCATGATCGGCGCGCTGGCCGATGTCGAGACCTATATCGCCTACAACATCCTGACGATCCTGTGCTGTGCATCCTTGCTACCCTTGGCGCTGACACGGCTCGAACAGCCTGAAACGTCCAGAGCGACGCGCTTACGCCCGGCCCTTGCTTGGGCCTGTTCCCCACTAGGCGTGGCCGCCGTCTTGGTTGCGGCCCTGTCCAGCGCGTCCTTCCGGATGGTCGGGCCTTTGTACGGGCAAGAAGTCGGATTGAACCCAAATCAGATAGGTTCATTTCTGGCGGCTTTCGTCGCAGGTGGTGCAATTGCGCAATATCCTGTGGGCTGGATGGCCGATAAGTTTGATCGCCGCTGGGTGATGATCTGGCTCTCGGTCGCCGCCGTGATTGCCTGCGCATTTACCGTCACCACATCGGGCCAAGGCACCACCATTATCATGACCGCAGCCTTTCTCTTCGGCCTGACGACCTTTCCGATCTATTCGGTAGCCACCGCACACGCCCATGACTTTGCCACAGCGGATCAGAGGGTCGAGCTTTCCGCGGCGCTGATGTTCTTTTATGCCGTGGGCGCCATTGCCGCGCCCTATACGACGTCAGTCCTGATCGGGCTTTATGGGCCGGGTGCGCTCTTTTACTTTATTTCCGCCGGACATATTCTGTTGATCATCTTCGGTCTGGCCCGGATGCGCGTGCGCCGCATCCCGAAGCAACGCACACCCTATATCTACGCGCCGCGCACGACGTTCAGCATAGGGCGGCTTTTGGGGCGCAACCGCGACCGCTAGGCGCAGAACGTCTGGCACTTGGCCGCATCGCCCGCTACATAGGCGCAAACGCTGAAGGACACATCGCATGGCCCGCCATCTGATCACATCTGCCATTCCCTATATCAACGGGATCAAACACCTTGGAAACCTTGTCGGCAGCCAACTGCCCGCCGACCTTTACGCCCGCTACCTGCGCCAGCGCGGGCATGAGGTGCTGTTTCTCTGTGCCACCGATGAACACGGCACGCCTGCCGAACTGGCGGCGGCCAAAGCGGGCAAGCCGGTTGCCGAATATTGCGCCGAGATGCATGACGTGCAGGCAAAGATCGCGGAAGGGTTCCGTTTGTCCTTTGACCACTTCGGCCGCTCCTCCAGCCCGCAGAACCACAAGCTGACGCAGGCCTTTGCCACCCGTCTGGCAGAGGTCGGCCTGATCAAGGAAGTGACAGAAGAGCAGGTCTATTCCGTGGCCGACGGGCGGTTCCTGCCGGATCGCTATATCGAGGGCACCTGCCCCAACTGCGGTTTTGAAAGCGCACGGGGCGACCAATGCGACAACTGCACAAAGCAGCTGGACCCGACCGATCTGATCAACGCCCATTCCACCATTTCGGGGTCAACCGAGCTGGAAGTGCGGGAAACAAAGCATCTCTACCTGCGACAGTCCGAACTGAAAGACGATCTGGCCGCATGGATCGAGAGCAAAAAAGACTGGCCGATCCTGACGACCTCCATTGCCAAAAAGTGGCTCAATGATGGTGACGGCTTGCAGGACCGCGGCATCACCCGTGACCTTGACTGGGGTATCCCTGTGATGAAGGGCGACGACGTCTGGCCCGGCATGGAAGGCAAGGTTTTCTACGTCTGGTTCGACGCGCCCATCGAATACATCGCCTGCGCGCAGGAATGGGAAGATGCAGGCAAAGGCACCGACTGGGCGCGCTGGTGGCGCACCGACAAGGGTGCCGATGACGTGACCTACACCCAGTTCATGGGCAAGGATAACGTGCCGTTCCATACCCTTTCCTTCCCCGCCACGATCATGGGGACCAAAGAGCCTTGGAAACTGGTCGATTACATCAAGTCGTTCAACTATCTGAACTACGATGGCGGCCAGTTCAGCACCTCGCGCGGGCGCGGCGTGTTCATGGATCAAGCGCTAGAGCTTTTGCCGTCAGACTATTGGCGTTGGTGGCTTTTATCTCACGCGCCTGAATCCTCGGACGCCGAATTTACCTGGGAAAACTTCCAGACGGACGTGAACAAGGACCTTGCCGACGTCTTGGGCAACTTTGTAAGCCGTATCACTAAGTTTTGCCGGTCAAAGTTCAGTGAAGCGGTTCCCGAAGGCGGCACCTATGGCCCCGCCGAAGAGCAACTTATCGCAGACCTCACCACGCGTATCCGCGCCTATGAGGGGCACATGGACGCGATGGAAGTCCGTAAATCTGCGGCGGAGTTGCGGGCGGTCTGGGTGCTGGGCAATGAATATCTGCAAGCCAACGCGCCATGGACAACCTTCAAAACCGATCCCGAAACGGCCGCCATGCAGGTCCGCCTCGCGCTGAACCTGATCCGGATTTACGCGGTGCTGTCAGCGGCGTTCATCCCCGACGCATCCAAGACCATGATCGACGCGATGCAAACGGATGATGACAGCTGGCCCACAGACGTTGCCGCCGCCTTACAGGCGCTGCCTGCTGGCCACGCCTTCACTGTCCCCGAAAACCTTTTCCGCAAGATCACGGATGAGGAACGCGAGGAATGGGCGGCGCGTTTTGCAGGCACACGCGACGCAGGAGAATAAGCCATGATCATCGGCCACATTGGCGCACGCGCCGGCAGCAAGGGCGTTCCGAACAAGAACTTTCGCATGTTGCACGGCAAGCCCCTGCTGGACTGGTCGCTCGATCAACTGCTGGCAAGCGACCGCGTGGATCATGTGGTCGTCTCGACGGATAGCGTGGAAATGTATGAGCACAGCCTGAAACGCGGCTGTCTCGACATCGGTCTGCGCCCCGCATATCTGGCCACGGATACGGCAGGCAAATGGGATGTGTGGAAACACGCGCTGGGTGAGGTCGAAAAACAGACCGGCCCCGCATCCGCGTTCCTTGACCTTGACTGCACCTCGCCCTTGCGGCCCGACAGTGCGATCCCCGAGGCGCTGGATTTGTTTTTCGCCGAAACACCCGATATGGTCATGTCCTGCTGCGAGGCGCGCAAGAACCCGTACTTCAACCTCGTCGAACCCGATGAGACCGGCGCGCTGCACGTCAGCAAACCCCTGCCCGGCGGTGTCGTCGCGCGCCAACAGGCCCCTGCGGTCTACGAACACGCGGCCTCGACCTATGTCGTCGCGCCCGATTACCTGCGCCGCGCATCAAGCCTCTTTGAAGGACGCGTGATCCCCTACATGATGGCCCCCGAAATCTGTGTCGATATCGACAGCCCCTTTGATTTCCGGCTGGTCGATTTCCTGATGGGCGAACAATTGAAGGACCACAACGATGCATGATCAACTCAAAGACAAGACCATCTTCATCACCGGTTCCGGTGGCGTCCTGGGCAGCACCTATGTCCGCCGGATGCTGGCGGCCGGTGCGCGCGTTGTGGCATCGGACCTGAAAGGGCACCGTGCCGATGCATTGGTCGAAAGCCACGGCCAGAACCCGAACTTCCGCTTCTACGATCTAGATGTGGGCCAAGAGGACGAGGTTGTCGAAATCTTCCAGCGCATCATGGGTGACGGCTGGGAGCCCAATGTCGTGTTGAACAACGCCGCCATCACCGGTGAATTGCTGATGGGTGCGGGCAAAGCCTTTCCCGATTTCGCCAACACCAGTGTCGAGGACTGGGACAAAACACTGCGCACCAATATGACTGGTGCCTTTATGATCGCCCGCCAGATGGACCGCGATATCGTGGGGCGCTATCCTGCGACCCTGATCAACGTGGCGTCCATGTATGCGCTGAACGGGCCGCACCACCAGATTTACGAGGACATGCCGTTCAAATCCTTCTCGGCCTATTCCGCGACCAAAGCGGGTATCCACGGCCTCACCCTTTGGCTTGCGGGCTATTGGGCAAAACGCAACGCGACCGTGAATACCATCGCTCCCGGTGCCGTGTTCAACGGCCATTCTGACGAATTCCAGCGCCGTGTGGGCGAGTTGATCATGGCAGGCCGCATGGCGGCACCGGACGAGATCGCCGATGCGATGCTGTTTTTGTGTTCCTCGCAGTCGGGCTATATGACCGGCCAGTTGGTCAACGTCGATGGCGGCTTCAGCGGATGGTAGCAGATACATTTCTGGTCATCGGTGCGGGATCAATCGGGCAACGCCACGCCCGTAATCTTGCCGCCTTGGGCCAGAAGGTTGACCTGATCCCCTACCGTGAATTTGATGCCGATGCCGTGGCCCGACGCACCGATATCGCAGGCGTCATCATCGCCACGGCGACCCCGATCCGGCTATCGCTGATCCAGCTTTGTGCCGCGCAAGACTGGCCCTTCTACGTCGAAAAACCCCTCGGCTGGACAAAAAACCAGATTGCCGACATCTATGCGGCAGCCGCGCCTGTCGCGGACCGTTCAATCGTCGGCTTCATGATGCGCTATCACCCTGCCGTGCGCGCGCTGGCAGCGCTCGATCTGTCAGACATCTACAGTTTCGCTTTCGAGATCGGCCATGATGTGCAGCAATGGCGCGAAAACTGGTCTTTCGCGCAAAGCTATGCGTCCGATCCGGCAGGTGGCGGTGTTCTTCTGGACCTGTGCCATGAACTGGATATCGCGCATTGCCTGTTTCCCAAGGCCACGGTGAGCGGCGCCGCAAGCCTCGACCATCCCGATTTTGCAAAGGTCGATTTCGCCACGCGCATCAGCCTCGCCGCCCCTTTGGGCACGGTCGCGATGGACTACCTCTCACCGGTCAGTCTGCGCAAAGGCCAATTGCGCGGCACCGATCAGGTCATTGATCTGGACCTGCTGGCTCCTTCATACACACGCGACACAGGTGCCGGTCCGCAAACGACAGCATTCGATTTTGATCGCAACGATATGTTTCTGGGCCTGATGGCCGATTTCATCGCCAGCGCCACCGGACAGCCGCCGTCGGATAATCCGCTGATGCCACGCCTGAGTGCTGTGCGTGAGAGTTGCGATCTGATTGCCGAAGCCTGGCAGGCACGCCAATTTCACGGACAGGTTGACGTGGCGTTCTAACGCCAGCCTTGCCAGAATTTCAATGTGGCCTGCTTTTGCGCGAAACTCTCGGTCAAGGCATCGCGGTCATATTCGGTTCTGATCCATTCCTCGATCGCGATCGGCTCTTGCGCATTGCGCGCCGCGTAGACATCGAAGAAGTGATCCAGAATGCCGGTCGCCGTCTTGCGGATATGCAAATACCGGAAGCTGAGTTGTCTACGCGCTTGGGCGACAGATTGGCCATCATGGACCATCAGATAAAGCGCCGCGACAAGGCCGGTCCGGTCGGCCCCTGATTTACAGTGCATCAGGAACGGACGCTTCATATCTTCAAAAGCGGCGATGACATCCAAAAGACGCTCACGGCTCGGGGCCGCGCGCGCCGACATATGCACCGTCACCAGTTCGAGCCCGAGGCGTTCGCAACTCTCTACCTCGAAAAGATAATGCGGCTGTTTCGCGACACCACGCAGGTTCAGAACCGTTTTGATCCCCATGGCGGCATAGGCCTCGAACCGTTTGTGATCGGGATGGTTCGAACGGTACACACCTTCACTCACCTGCTCGAAGTTATGCCAGAAGGTCCGCAAAATACCATGATCCAGCCAGCGGACGTGCCAATAGGACTTCTTTCGCTCGTCCGGGTCAGTAATGTCATGGCCGAATGACTTGCGCAGATCGCGCTCTTTTTGGTCCAAGGCTTTGAATATCTTGCGGATCATAGGCGGCCCAGTTGCGGTTCTGCGATGTCACTTGGACCATGGCCAGCCATATTGCAATGGGCACGCACCAATTGCCCCGCAAGGTGAAACCCCATAAACACGCCTTAACAACTCAGGCAGGAGACCACGCCATGGACATTGCAGGCCGCAAGATCGGACCCGAACATCCCCCCCTTGTGATTGCCGAGATCGGCATCAACCACGGTGGTGATCTGGCCGTCGCCAAGGAAATGGTGCGCCTTGCAGCCGGTGCAGGCTGCGAGATGGTCAAGCACCAGACCCACATCATTGAAGACGAAATGACCGAAGAGGCCAAGCAAATCTTCCCCCCGAATGCCGATGTGTCGATCTGGGAGGTGATGGAGGCCTGCGCGCTGTCACTCGAAGAGGAAGCCGAACTCAAGCGCTATACCGAAAGCCTTGGGATGATCTGGATTTCCACCCCCTTTTCGCGGGCGGCGGCGGATTTCCTGAACGATCTTGATGTGCCCGCCTTCAAGATCGGATCGGGCGAGGCAGATAACCTGCCGCTGATCCGCCATATCGCCCGCATGGGCAAACCGGTGATCATGTCGACCGGCATGCAAAGCATCGAAAGCATCCGCGCCTCGGTGGCGATACTGGATAATGCGGGGATCGAATATGCGCTCTTGGAATGCACGAACCTCTACCCCTCACCGCCGGAAATCGTCTCGCTTCAGGGTGTGACCGACTTGCGCGAGGCCTTTCCAAAGGCCGTCGTCGGTTTCTCGGATCATTCCATCGGTCCGGATATGGCTTTGGCATCGGTTGCTTTGGGGGCCTGTATTCTGGAACGGCACTACACCGATACGCGCTATCGTAAGGGCCCCGATATCATCAACTCGATGGACCCCGCCGAACTGCGCTATCTGATCGACCGGTCGCGCGAAATCCACACCGCGCTGCATAACCCCAAACAGCGCACCAGCGCCGAGGAAGACGTGTACCGCTTCGCGCGCGCCTCTGTCGTCGCCGACCGTGATCTGCCCGCAGGCCATGTGATCACCGAAGCCGATATCTGGGCCCGCCGCCCCGGTTCAGGCGAAATTGCGGGGTATGATTTCGACAAGGTCGTGGGAAAAACGCTCACCCGTGCGGTGAAGCGCAACACGCAGTTGAAGTGGACCGATCTGGATGGCTGAGACGCGGGGGCAGATTTTTGATCTGTCATCGATCAGAATTCCCGACAGCTTTCCAGAGCGACGCGGATTGCCGCAGGGGGTGCAAGTAGCCGATGAAGCACAGCTCATAGGCTATGATGATACGACGCTGATTTATGACTGCTTTTACAGTCATGACAGAAGAACACTCGTCGCCTACCTGCCGAAAATGCTCAACTTTGCACCAATACTAGAGAGCGCAGCATTCCGGATTGATGGTCGCCGCGAAACGCCCAAAATCACGAGGACCCGGCTTTTTGACCGTCTGACATTTCCTGCAGCGACTGTACCGCAGTGCCTTGAAATACAATTGGGTGACACGACGCTGTCGTGCCAAGTTGCATCGGAAATGTCAGAGCTTTTTGCTGGACAGAACTGCCTGTATTCGATCCAGAAGGATCAGGAACTGACGTGGATACGCGATTGGGCGGAGTTTCACGTGCAAGAACAGGGTGCCACAGCGGTCTTGCTATGCGACAATGCAAGCACCCGCTACCGACCTTCGGATGTGTTGAATACGCTCGGTCGTGTCACCGGGCTTAAGACCATCGCCGTTGTAAACGTTCCGTTCTCATGGGGACCGGCCAAGGGGATATCAAAGCGGCATGGGCGCACAAAGTTCCTGCAAGTCGCAATGATGAATGCAATGCGTGATCGCTTTTTGCGCAAAGCCCGTGCTGTCCTGAACTGCGACGTAGATGAACTCTTCTTCCGCAGAGGGCTTGCAAACTGTTTTGATCAGGCAGCTGGTCCCATCGGTTTTGTGGCCATGAACGGCGCATGGCGTTTTGCCGCGTCAACCGGCCAGCCGGTGCGCCATGCTGACCACTGGATGGAATCCCCAAACCCACCTTCATGTGCGCCAAAGTATTGTGCTGCACCTGCTCATGGATTGGGTCGTCTGACTTGGGGAATTCATGGATTAGAGCCGATCAGCCGTCGGCTTGTACCCGTTTCCAAGAAGTTTCAGATGATTCACTGCCGGAATATTTCAAACTCGTGGAAGGTCGACCGGACAAGCAGCGGCACAACCGACTTGACCGCAGACGAAGGGCTTCGCCGGAAACTTCACACGATTTTCACGGCACAATCGTAATCCTACCCTCTTCCGCCCAGCGGCGAACAATCACTGCTTCTTTGGCGTAGTTGTGCGGCGTCTTATAGCCCTCCGGGTTATAGTAGGTGGCTGTTGCCCCGAAGTCGAACCCGTAAAGGGTGATCGTATCAGCCGCGTTCAATCTGACCAGCCAACTGATTGCCATGAACCCTGATGAGGGCCGCCGCCCGATCATTTGCCGGTCCGCGAACCAGTAGCGAAACGGATAAAAGAGGGTCCTGCCGACGTTCCGCGCCTCCCAGAAATGATAATGGCGCATTTTGGGGATCAGCATCAAAAGCACATCCGGCGAAAACTGCGCGATGGTTTCTGCCTCGCTCAACTCGGGCGTCAATCCGACGAAATCAGTGCGACTGCCTTGCGCAGCAGCATTCACGACAAAACCCTTGTTCAAACGCAGCACCAGATCATTGCGATCAATTTCAACGCCATAGGACTTGGCAAGTAAGCTTTGCGCATTGCCCACAATGGCCACTCTCTTGCCAGCAATACTGCTGCGCATCTTTGCGTTATTGGCGCGGGTCAGTTTCAGGAACCAACCACGCGGGGCCTGCACAAGATACCTGCGCGCAAAGCGCCTGAGTTTCGTTTCCATCGGCAACCTTCACAGACTGTTCGTATTCGGCTCTGCTCAACAGCAATAGCAAACTCGTCGCGGAAGTCACACAAACCATGCCACGACGCAAGAAATGATCCACATTGTCACAGGATGACATGAGCGATGCAGCAGCATCTTGCATCCCTCAAAATGAGAACATAACATGAACATATGTCCCGCCTTGATCTCTCACAAAAGCTTGCGATTCTCAGTGATGCCGCCCGCTATGACGCCTCTTGTGCATCCAGCGGCACCACGCGCCGTGATAGCCGCGATGGCAAGGGGCTCGGCTCCACCGAAGGCTCCGGCATCTGTCATGCCTACGCCCCCGACGGGCGCTGCATCAGTTTGCTGAAAATCCTGATGACGAATTTCTGCATCTATGATTGCGCCTATTGCGTCAATCGGGTGTCATCCAACGTCCAGCGGGCGCGGTTTTCGCCTGACGAGGTGGTGCAACTGACCATCGAATTCTATCGCCGCAATTATATTGAAGGGCTGTTTTTGTCCTCGGGGATCATCCAGTCGCCCGACAAGACGATGGAGGACATGCTGCGCATCGCCAAACGCCTGCGCGAGGTCGAGAATTTTCGCGGCTATATCCACCTGAAAACCATTCCCGATGCCGCCCCCGAACTGATCGAAGAGGCAGGGCTATACGCCGACCGTCTGTCAATCAACGTCGAATTGCCCACGGACCAAAGCGTCAAAGCCTATGCGCCCGAGAAAAACCCCGCGACGATCCGCAAGGCGATGGGCGATGTGAAATCGCGCAAGGATGTGGCAAGCGAGCGCAGCTATACCGGCAAACGTGGCAAACGCTTTGTACCTGCGGGCCAATCGACCCAGATGATCGTGGGCGCAGATGGGTCCACCGATGCCACGATCCTTGGGAATTCGACGCGGCTATACGGCGATTACAAGCTCAAGCGCGTTTACTATTCGGCCTTTTCGCCGATCCCGGATGCAACTGCCAAGCTGCCGCTGATCAAGCCGCCCCTTGCGCGCGAACACCGGCTTTATCAGGCCGATTGGCTCTTGCGGTTTTACGGCTTTGGGGTGGATGAAATCACCGCCGCGCGCCCCGATGGCAATCTTGATCTGGATATTGATCCCAAGCTGGCTTGGGCCCTACAAAACCGCGCGCTGTTTCCGGTGAATGTGAACCGCGCCAGCAAAGAAATGCTGCTGCGAGTGCCGGGTTTTGGCACCCGCACTGTGGGCCGGATCTTGTCTACGCGACGGCACCGCAGCCTGCGCTATGATGATCTGTTACGGATGGGGGCGTCGTTGAAGAAAGCACAGGCCTTTATAACAGCCCATGATTGGACACCGGGCGGTCTGACCGACAGTGCCAATTTGCGCGCCCGTTTCGCCCCGCCCCCCGAACAGTTGAGCCTTTTTTGATGTATACCGTTCCCCTGCCCCGCATCGGCACAGATATTGCATGGCGCGACGCCGCCAAACGCCTGATTGGCGCGGGCGTGTCGCCCGAGGATATCCTGTGGGATTTCGACAATGAAATGGGTGAGCTATTCACCATCGACACGCCCTTGCCGCCCGTGACACGGCGGATCAAGGCCCCGCAAAGCTTTGTCGAGATGGCCAACTGGGTTGTCTGGCACAAAGACCCGCAGCGTTTCGCGCGTCTCTATGCGATGCTTTGGCGGCTGCGCCATCAGCCGGGCCTGATGCAGGACCGCGCCGATGCAGACTTGGCCAAATTGCGCCAGATGGAAAAGGGCGTGCATCGCTGCAAGCACAAGATGAAGGCGTTCGTGCGGTTCCGCGACCTGCGCCAAGGGGGCGACAGACGCAGTTTTGCCGCATGGTTCGAACCCACCCACCATACGGTGGAACCGACAGCCCCGTTTTTCGCACGCCGCTTTGCCGATATGGACTGGATGATCGCCACACCCGATGTGACCGCGCAATTCATCGACGGCAACCTGACCTTTCACCCCGGCCAGCCAAAACCCGACCTGCCCGAGGACGCGACAGAGGCGCTCTGGGGCACCTATTTCTGCAATATCTTCAATCCTGCACGCCTGAAGGTCAGCGCGATGACTTCGGAAATGCCGAAAAAATACTGGAAAAATCTGCCCGAAGCGCAGCATATCCACGACCTGATCGCAGGGGCCGAAGCGAAAGTGCAGCAAATGCGCGATGCCGCCCCCACCTTGCGACCCGAACGGGTGGCCAAGATCAAACGGCAATTGCGCGGCGGGGATTAGGTGTTGAACAAGAAGTGCATCACATCGCCGTCCTTGACGATATAGGCCTTGCCTTCTGCACGCATCTTGCCCGCTTCTTTCGCTGGCTGTTCACCACCCAACGTCACAAAATCATCATAGGCGATGGTTTCGGCACGGATAAACCCGCGTTCAAAGTCGCCATGGATCACACCGGCGGCTTGCGGGGCCGAGGTGCCTTCCTTGATTGTCCATGCGCGGGCCTCTTTCGGGCCGACGGTAAAATATGTTTGCAGATGCAAGAGTTCATAGCCGGCACGGATCAATCGATCCAACCCTGCTTCCTCAAGCCCCATTTCCTCTAGGAACATAGCGGCTTCTTCAGCCTCAAGTTGGCTGATCTCTTCCTCGATACGGGCCGAGATTACCACATGGGAATTGCCCTGTGCTGCGGCCATTTCGGCCACGCGGGCGGACTGGCTGTTGCCTTTGCCTGCGCTGTCTTCTTCGACGTTGCAGACATAAAGCACCGGCTTGGTCGTCAGCAGTTGCAGCATTTTCCATTGCTTGGCGTCATCGGGGTCCACATCAACGGTGCGGGCGGGTTTGCCGTCTTCCAACGCCGCCTGCGCCATTTCCAGCAGGCGCACCTGCTGGACCGCCTCTTTGTCACCGCCACGCACTTTGCGCACGAGGTTCTGCAAGCGCTTTTCAATGCTTTCCAGATCAGCCAGCATCAGTTCGGTCTCGATCACTTCTGCATCTTCGACAGGGTCAACGCGGCCCTCGACGTGGGTGATATCGTCGTCCTCGAAACAGCGCAGCACATGGGCGATGGCATCACACTCACGGATATTCGCCAGAAACTGGTTGCCCAGACCCTCGCCCTTGCTGGCACCTTTCACCAGACCCGCGATATCGACGAATGTCATGCGCGTCGGAATGATCTGCTTGGACGAGGCAATCGCTGCCAGCTTGTCCAGCCGCGCATCAGGCACCGCCACATCGCCGACATTGGGTTCAATCGTGCAGAACGGGAAATTGGCCGCCTGCGCCGCCGCTGTCTTGGTCAGCGCGTTAAACAAGGTCGATTTGCCCACATTCGGCAAACCCACAATACCCATCTTGAAACCCATCACGGCTCTCCTTTGAACGTTACGGCGCTTCTAGGCGGCGCGCGTCCTCTGTGCAAGCCACATGGGATCGTCACTCAGCCATTGATTTTCCGCCCCCCATCAAGCAAACCAAGCCAAGTTTGCAGACCGGGGACAAAGATGAGCAGAATCGACGCCAAATTCGCGCAGTTGCGCGCCGAGAACAAAAAAGCTTTCGTGGCTTATGTGATGGCGGGTGATCCTGACTATGACACCGGCCTTGAGGTCGTCAAAGGCCTGCCCGGCGCGGGTGTCGATATCATCGAGCTGGGCATGCCCTTTACCGATCCGATGGCCGATGGCCCTACGATCCAGCTGGCCGGCCAGCGCGCGCTTGAGGGCGGGCAGACACTTGAGAAAACGCTGCAATACGCCCGTGAACTGCGCAAGACAGACGACACAACCCCGATTGTGATGATGGGTTACTACAACCCGATCTATTCGCGCGGTGTTGATACGTTCCTGGCGGACGCCAAGGCCGCCGGCATTGACGGGCTAATTATCGTTGATCTGCCACCCGAAGAAGATGACGAACTCTGCATCCCCGCGCAAAAGATGGGGATCAACTTCATCCGTTTGGCCACCCCAACAACCGATAACAAACGCCTGCCCAAGGTGCTCGAGAATACCTCGGGCTTTGTCTACTACGTCTCTGTCACAGGCATTACCGGTGCCGCCGCCGCACAGGCCGATGAAGTCGGCCCCGAGGTTGCGCGCATTAAATCCCAGACCGATCTGCCAGTGATCGTGGGCTTTGGCATCAAAACGCCAGACGCTGCCGAAGCCATCGCCAGCATCGCGGACGGTGCCGTTGTCGGTTCTGCGATTGTTGAAAAGATCGCGGCAGGTGAAAGCGTGGCTGACGTTCTGGCCTTTGTGAAATCGCTGGCGGATGGGACCCATCGCGCCTGAGCCAGGCCTTTTGCGCAAGGACACCAAGCCATGTATGCCCCTCCCCAGTTTCTTGAGATCAATATCGACGAGATCAAGGCAATCACCCAAGCCGCTCCTCTGGCTTGCATTGTGGCCCAAACCGCTCAGGGGCTTATTGCAAACCATATCCCGTTGCTGTCCGCCCCCGATGGCGGGCTGATCGGGCATGTTGCTGCGGCCAACGACATGCACAGGCTGATCACCGAAGGACAAGAGGTCCTCACCATTTTCCGCGGCAATGACGCCTATGTCTCGCCAAACTACTACCCGTCCAAAGCGGAACATCACCGCCATGTACCGACATGGAATTATCAAGTGGTTCATGTCTATGGCACAATCAACTTTCAGTATGACGACCATGCCAAACGCGCCGCAGTCGCCCTTTTGACCCGCGACCATGAACGGCGCATCAACGGACAGCATGCGTGGAAGATGGCGGATGCGCCCAAGGACTACATGCAACAGATGCTTGACGGCATTGTCGCATTCCAGATCAATGTCCGCACAATCCTTGCCAAATCCAAGCTGAGCCAGAACCGTGATGCACGTGATTATGAGGGCACAATTTCCGGACTGAAGGCTGCGGGACATAACGCGATGGCCGCAGAAATGGAAAACCGGTCAAAGAAACCTGCATGAGCCGGAGCCTTGCAAACTATATTGCAGCAAACCCATTGTATTGGTAATAAGACTTAACCAATTCAAGGATTTTGGCATGCCTGTCATCACAACAATCGCGGACCTGAAGCGGCTGCATAAGCGCCGTACACCCAAGATGTTCTACGACTATGCCGAAAGCGGCAGTTGGACCGAACAGACGTTCCGTGAAAACACATCCGATTTCGATCAGATCAGGTTCAAGCAACGGGTCGCGGTGGATATGACCAACCGCAACACCGCCAGCCAGATGATTGGCCAGAATGTGGCGATGCCTGTGGCCCTCGCCCCCGTTGGTCTTACGGGCATGCAATGCGCTGACGGCGAGATCAAAGCCGCCCGCGCGGCCGAAAAGTTCGGCGTGCCGTTCACACTTTCCACTATGTCGATCTGTTCGATCGAAGACGTGGCCGAGAACACCACCAACCCCTTCTGGTTTCAGGTCTACACGCTCAAAGACGATGACTTTATGAAGCGCCTCTTTGACCGCGCGCGTGCCGCCAAATGTTCGGCCATTGTTATCACGCTGGACCTGCAGATTATGGGTCAACGGCACAAGGACCTGAAAAACGGTCTCTCCGCACCACCAAAATTCACCGCGGCCAGCATCGCCGATCTTGCCACGAAATGGGGCTGGGGCATCGAGATGCTGCAAACCAGGCGCCGCTTCTTTGGCAACATCGTCGGCCACGCCCAAGGGGTCACGGACCCCTCATCGCTGGCATCGTGGATTGCAGAGGCTTTTGATCACGCCCTGGACTGGGACCGGGTCGCGCAACTGATGAAGATGTGGGACGGTCCGGTGATTCTCAAAGGGATCATGGATGCTGATGATGCACGAAAAGCAGCAGAATTAGGCGCAGATGCGATCATTGTTTCCAATCACGGTGGTCGTCAATTGGATGGCGCACTGTCGTCAATCCGCGCCCTGCCCGCGATCATGGACGCCGTGGGCGACAAGGTGGAGGTCCACCTTGATAGCGGTATCCGGTCAGGACAGGACGTGCTCAAAGCCCTCGCGATGGGGGCCAAGGGCACCTACATCGGACGGGCCTTCGTGAATGGACTAGGGGCAATGGGCGAGAAAGGCGTGACCAGCGCGCTGGAGGTCATCCATAAAGAGCTTGACCTGACCATGGCGCTTTGCGGCCGGCGCGATGTGAATACGCTCGACAAGGATATCCTGCTGATCCCGCAGGGCTTTGAAGGGCAATGGCAGTAAACGCAAGCCGGCACACAGGAAATCACGCGCGGGAAGACCTTGTGTCCAACCGCGTGAAATATGCCACAATGCGTTGGAAATATTATCTATTTTCAGCATGAGGCCCACAGCCGGTTGACGCCGCAGCACTTCTTGGAAACTTTCGCGCCACGCAGGCAGGACCTCAGGTGCCGCCTGCAATTGGAACCATGTGTCAGTGAGGAATGAATTAATGCTTACAAAAACAACTGCGATTGCCGCAGTCATTGCAGTCTCGGCGTCATCCGCGTTTGCGGGTGGTCTGTCCGACCAGATTGTCGAAGCGCCCGTCATGGAAGAGGCGGTCGTTGCCGAATTGCGGATCAACACCACCTATGTGGTTGTCGGTGTTCTTGCAGCACTCCTGATTGCAGCAGCTGTTGGTCAGGAAGACGACGAAGAAGATCAACTGCGGCGTCCTGCTGACGGTGATATCCCTATCCAAATCTCGCCAGGCGACGGCGATTTCCCATCAGATAACTAGGATTCATTCACCGGCGGTGTTAGCGTCCGGCAAGCGCAGCAAAGTCTCGCATTCTGCTGCGTTAGGAAGTGTTAACGAGTTAGGAACACCTGATGTTGAAGAAAGTAACAGCTCTCGCAGCTGCAACTGCCCTTTGTGCGTCCACTGCATTTGCGGGCGGCCTCTCACCCGAAATCATCGAAGCGGCACCTGCCGAACCGGCGCCCGCCGCGGCCTCTATCAACCCGACCTACATTGTCTTGGGCGTGGTCGCCTTGCTCTTGATCGCGTCAGCGGGTGGCGATGATGATGAGGTGGAAGAGACCCCAGAAGAAGAAAAAGACCTTTGTGAGGTCCTTCCAGAAGCATGTGAAGGCTGATTTTTAAGCCTTAGGCGCCCTGCGCAGACAGCCAATCCAACGGGCCGGATTTCCTTAAGGGAGTTTCGGCCTGTTTTATGAACAGATGGCACACGCTGGCTCCGCTGCGCTTCCCGTCACCTGACCGGAAGCCTTTTGGCAGAGATCGCGATGGGGACCACAGATAGCAGCAAGACTGAAACTGCTAGGAAGGCCATCCGCAGCCCAAAGGCATCAGAGAGCAGCCCCATCAGCATGGGCGCAAAGAAAAACCCCGAAAACCCGATCACGGCTGTGCGGCTGATTGCTTCGGTGCGCAGATGCGGCGCGACCAGCTTGCCCACCAGCGCCAACCCCATCGGCCCGATCACAGATACGCCAAGGCCCAGAACACCAAAGCCGATATAGGCCACGAACGGCGTCGGTGCCAAAGCCGCGACAACAGCGCCAATTGCCGAGATGACAGACGCACCGATCACAACCGGAATTTCGCGCAACCGCTCGGCCACGGCTTGCCCGGAAAACCGGCCGATCGCCATGGTGATCCCCAACATCGCAGGACCCAATGCGCCTTCGGCCGCACCACCGCCCAAGGTGCGTTCAACATGCAGGGCCGACCACGCCTCAACCGTGGCCTCGGACATGAAGGCCACCAGCACAATCGCCCCGCAAAGCAGGATCGGCCAGAGCGGATAGGCCCCGACATAGCCTGCTTCCGCGTCCACATAGGTCACATCCATGCGCATCATCGGCAGCAAGAGGACGGCAAGCATGCCGAACCCTGCAAACACAGGTGCCGGTGGCAACCCCGCTTCACGGGTCGCGCCCACGATCAATGCGCCCACCGCATAAGCCACAGAAAACATCGCATGGTTCGCGTTCATCAAAGGCCGGTTATGGCGCGCTTCAAGCTCGCTCACCCGCGCGTTCATGACCACATCGAGCAGCCCCGAGGCCAAACCAACCAGCGCCATCGAAAGCGCAAACACCAATGGTACCGTGATCTGCCCCGGGAAAAGCCATGCAAAGGCTAACAGGGCCGCCCCCACCTGCATGGCGCGCGACCCCAGAATCCGGTCCGCACGCGGGGCCAGCCACATGGACGACACCAGCCCCGTGGCCGAGCCCAAAAGCAAAGCACCGAAAAGCGCATCCGACGCCCCCAACTGCGCTTTGATCACAGGAACATAGGCGGCAAAACAGCCCCAGAACATGCCAATAACGACAAAGGCAGTGGCAGGGCGGCGAGACAGGGACAGGGCGTTCAAAATCGACATGGCGCCATGCCTGCATCGCAAAAGAAACCAAAGCAAGTTTCAAAGTAGCCGCCCGCGCAAAAAGTACCTTTCCAAACGGGCGAATCCCCCCTATACGGCGGGCTTCATCGGGCTCGGACACCCTTGGAGGCGGGCCCCTATATTATTGGAGAATTACTATGGCTGCTAAGGTCCAGGATCTTAACGCCAAGGTACGCGCGGGGACAGGCAAGGGGGCCGCCCGCCAAGCTCGCCGTGATGGCGACGTACCTGGCATTGTTTATGGTGGTGGCGCAGAGCCCCAGTCCATCAGCATCCCTTTCAACTACCTTCTGACAAAACTGCGCAAGGGTGGCTTTATGTCCACACTGCACAACCTCAAGATCGAGGGTCAGGATGACGTGCGCGTCATTTGCCGTGGCGTTCAGCGTGACGTGGTCAAGGACCTGCCAACGCACATCGACCTGATGCGCCTCAAGCGCACAAGCCGTGTGAAAATCTTTATCCCTGTTGAGTTCATCAACGCGGATACATGCCCCGGCGTGAAAAAAGGTGGCGTTCTGACTGTTGTCCGCAACGAAGTCGAACTTGACGTTCTGGCTGGCGATATCCCCGAGCACATCACAGTTGATCTGGCCGACGTACAAATCGGTGACACCATTTCGATCAGCAACGTGACACTGCCTGAAGGTGCAACACCTGCGATTACAGACCGCGACTTTGTGATTGCCAACGTATCAGCACCGCGCGCGCTGCTGGCTGAAGACGATGGCGAAGACGATGTTGCCGCGGACGAAGTGCCAACAACTGGCGACGACGCATAAGCCGCAGCGTTCAACCGCCAAGGCGACAAGGGCATCCTGATCAGGGTGCCCTTTTTTGTTCTTCCCTCAAGGATCGGAATGCAACGACACTCTGGCGCCGCACTGCGGCATAAGATACGCTGACGCCATGAAATTACTTGTTGGCCTTGGAAATCCCGGCGCGAAATACGCGCAGAACCGTCATAACATCGGGTTTATGGCGATGGACCGCATTGCCGCCGATCACGGGTTCAGCAGCTGGCGGTCGAAATTTCAGGGCCAGACCTGCGAAGGGCGCATTGGGTCTGAAAAGGTCACCCTGCTCAAGCCCGAGACATTCATGAACCTTTCAGGGCAATCCGTGGGCGAGGCGATGCGCTATCTGAAACTCGCGCCTGATGATATTATTGTCTTTCACGACGAGCTCGATCTGGCCCCCGGCAAGGTCCGGCTGAAAACCGGTGGTGGCCATGCGGGGCACAACGGCCTGCGGTCGATCCACGGCCATATCGGACCGGACTATGACCGTGTGCGCATGGGCATCGGGCATCCGGGACACAAAGACGCCGTGGCCGGCTATGTGCTACGTGATTTCCCCAAGTCCGATGCAGAATGGCTTGATGATGAATTGCGCGGGATCAGTGACGGGATCGCGGATTTGATCGCGGGCGATGGCGGCAAGTTCCTCAATGCCGTTGCCTTGCGCGTGGCCCCACCGCGATCCTCGAAATCGACACCAAAGGCGGCCAAGCCCGGCCCCGCACCAGAGCCCGCACCCGACAACCGCTCGGCCATGCAAAAGCTTGTGGATCGCTTTCGGTGACACCCGCCGCGATCCAGGAGGCATTTCTATATCAGTCAAAGGCCTGCATCAACCTCGGCTCACCCTTCATGGGGCGGCTGATGGCGCTGTGTGCAGCAATGGACTGGCCCGCAGGTGTGGTCACCGACCGCATTTTCGCATGGCAGGGCGATATCAGCCCGCGCGGGCAATCGGTCCCACTGCGTCTTGCCGGTGCGCTGCACGCGCTGCATTTGCAGGGGCACGCTGGGCTTGGTGCGGCTTACCCGCCGCAAGACGCCTCCGATGCCGCCCTTTGGAGTGCCGTCAGGTCTGCGCTGGTGTCCGAGGCCGCGCATATCAACACATGGCTAGATGGCGCGCCACAAACCAACGAGGTGCGGCGCGCGGCAACGCTGATTGCCGTCGGTCAACTTCTGGCAGAGCGTTTCGGTTTGCCACTGCGCACCTCGGAACTGGGGGCAAGCGGCGGGTTGAACCTACATTGGGATGCCTACGCGCTCGCAATTCGGGATCAGAAATTCGGTGCGGATGCCCCTGCACTGACGCTTTCACCGGAGTGGGACGGGCCACTTCCGCCTGCGGCAAAACCACATGTCACTTCACGCGGCGGCGTCGATATCAACCCGCTTGATCCGCACAGTCCGGCAGATGCGTTACGTCTGCAGGCCTATCTCTGGGCGGACCAGCCAGAGCGGTTGGAACTCACACGTGCTGCGATCGGCGCGGCACAGACCCCAGTCGATGAAGGGGACGCGATTGACTGGCTTGCACCGCGCCTTGCCCATGTGCCCGGTCAGACCCACCTGATCTATAGCACGGTCGCATGGCAGTACTTTCCTGCCGAAAAACAGGCCCTCGGCACCGATCTGATCGCAGCGGCCGGCGCCACGGCGACCAAAAACACGCCTTTGGCATGGTTCAGCATGGAAAACGACGGCGGCACAAAGGGTGCAGCGCTGACACTGAGGCTTTGGCCCGGTGATGTGACGCTTCACCTAGGCCGCGCCGACTTTCACGGACGCTGGGTAGAGTGGACCGGAACCTGACGCCGCACCCCATGGCAAATCCCGCAAGTGACACTACATAAGAATGGCGAACCGAAAGGCAGAGCAACCATGGAAAAAGACCCCTCCTTCAACGTTCTCGGCAGTACCCTTGCCCCTTGCTCGACCGACCCTATGACCGGGTTCTTTCGCAACGGGGCCTGCGATACCTGCGCCGCCGATCACGGCAGCCACACGGTTTGCGCCGTCATGACGGATGAGTTCCTCGCGTTTTCCAAATACGTCGGCAACGACCTCAGCACACCGCGGCCAGAGTTCGGTTTTCCGGGGCTGAAGGCAGGGGACGGGTGGTGCCTCTGTGCAAGCCGCTTTCTACAAGCCCACGAAGAAGGCTGCGCGCCACAAGTGAACCTGCATGCGACCCATGTGCGGGCCCTCGAAATCGTGCCGATCGACGTCTTGCACATGCATGCAGCGCCCGATCCTGAAAACTGATCAGGCCTTGGCCATCAGGTCATCAATAAAGAGGCTCATAAGCTGTGTGCGCCCGCTGACACCGGCTTTGCGGTAAATCGCATTTGTCTGGGCCTTGATAGTGCCTTCGCTAACCTCGCGCAGGCCTGCGATCTCTTGGGTCGACATGCCCTTCAGGGCAAACAGCGCCACATCCCGTTCCGCCGGGGTCAATTCCCACGCGCTAAAGCGTTCTTCCAGAACATCCATAAAGGCGCCCGACGCCAAACGAAGCTGATCTTCAACAACAGCATTGCGCACCATCGTCCGCCGCAAGGTGAACCAACCAAAACCAACCCCGAGCAAAAGGCCAAGTGCCGCGCCGAGTTCCACCAACTCATAAAGTTGCCAACTCAGCGGACTGATCCCGAGGATCGATGCAAGAATGCGCGACACAAAGAAGATCGCGCAGAGGAACTGCACCACAACAATTACGACAATGGCCAACTGACCTTTTAACAAATGGGCTTCCTCTGGTCAGAGCGGACTAGTCGTCGTCTTCATCGTCGTCATCGTCGTCATCATCGTCATCGTCATCATCATCGTCGTCATCGTCGTCATCGTCGTCGTCATCATCGTCGTCGTCATCGTCGTCGTCATCATCGTCGTCATCGCGAGCAGAGGACGAGCCCGCGTTATCAGACCCGCCCGGATTGAAAAGACGCGGACCATCGTCGTCATCCTCGCGCCAATAATCGCGCAGGATTTCCCCTGTTTGGGGATTAAAGACTAGCTCACGGCGCAGGTCATCGCGCTGCGCTACAACGCGAACGCGGCCCAACCATGTGCGCTGGACAGTAATCTGGGAAAAACCCTGATCGCGCAGTTGCGACACGATCTGATCCTGCACGGATTGCGCCGCTGCAAGCTGGGGGGTGCTCGCAAGCGCGAGACAAATGACGATCTTCCTCAACATGCGGAAGCATCCCATTCAAATGCGAGCATCTCTTGTTCGTGCGACATTAATAACCTCACCATCGATCACTGGCGCATATCCAACATTGGAACGCTGCCTGACCTGCTCAATATGCCCATTAAAGCGAGTCGGGCCTATTGATAATCAGTTTACTTTGATCAAGGGAGCCATTGCACCGCGCGCCTAAACCAAAGTTTAGGCGCCTCGCACCTAGGCCTTCATGTCAAACCCAAGATGTTTGGCCACGGTAAAGATGTCTTTGTCCCCGCGCCCGCACATATTCATCACCAGCAGGTGGTCTTTGGGCAGGTCGGGTGCAATCTTCATCACATGGGCAAGAGCGTGGGATGGTTCCAACGCCGGAATGATACCTTCCAGCGCACAGCAGAGCTGGAACGCTTCCAATGCCTCGGTATCAGTGATGGCCACATATTGCGCGCGGCCAATATCATGCAACCAGGCATGTTCCGGACCGATGCCGGGGTAATCAAGACCAGCCGAGATACTGAAGCCCTCAAGGATTTGCCCCACATCATCCTGTAACAGATAGGTGCGGTTGCCGTGCAAGACGCCCGGGCGGCCGCCCGTCAAAGAGGCGCAGTGCTCCATCTTGGCGTTCACACCTTTACCACCGGCCTCGACGCCGATGATGTTGACCTCTTTGTCATCAAGGAACGGGTAAAACAGACCCATCGCATTCGAGCCGCCCCCGATCGCCGCAATCAGCGTATCGGGCAAACGGCCCTCGGCGGCCTGCATCTGTTCTTTGGTTTCCTGACCGATGATCGCCTGAAAATCACGGACCATCGCGGGGTATGGGTGCGGACCAGCCACGGTGCCGATGCAATAGAACGTGTCGCGCACGTTGGTCACCCAGTCGCGCAGCGCATCGTTCATTGCATCTTTCAGGGTGCCACGGCCAGAGGTCACCGCCACCACCTCTGCACCAAGAAGGCGCATACGGAACACGTTAGGGGCCTGACGCTCGACATCATGTGCGCCCATATAGACCACACATTTCAGACCGAATTTCGCACAAACCGTGGCCGTTGCAACACCGTGCTGGCCTGCACCTGTCTCGGCAATGATGCGGGTCTTGCCCATGCGGCGGGCCAGAATGATCTGGCCCAACACATTGTTGATTTTATGCGCGCCCGTGTGGTTCAACTCGTCGCGCTTCATATAGATTTTCGCACCACCCAGATGCGCAGTCAGGCGCTCGGCGTGGTAAAGCGGGCTGGGACGACCAACATAGTGGGTCCAGAGATCGTGCATTTCGGCCCAGAACGTCTCATCGGTTTTGGCATGCTCGTACTGCGCTTCCAATTCGAGGATCAGCGGCATCAGCGTCTCGGACACGAAACGTCCGCCGAAATCGCCGAAACGGCCCTTTTCGTCGGGACCCGTCATGAAGCTGTTGAAAAGATCGTTGGCCATAGGACACCTGCTTTATTTGTGCCCGCCAGACCTAACGATTCTTCTCAGAATGGTAAAGCGACCATCAGGTCGCAGACTTTCATCGAAAGTCTGAAAACAAATCCTTCATAAGGATTTGCCCACAATTCCTGACACAGGAATTGGCTACCCAACCACAACTTTCACAGGTTCAGCATTGCAGAACACGATAATCTGTTCTGCGTTTTCAACGGCGGAATATCCACGACGTCTGATTTCCGCTGCGAACGCGTCGCGCCCTACCATCCGTTCCATATCGCGCACCTTGCGCCGGACCACGCCACCATCGCGCGCCGATTGAGACGAAAACAGATGCCGAAACCATGCTTCGGGCGAGAGGGGAAGAATCGCGTGCTGCATGCCCGCAGCATCCGTCCTTTTGGTAAATACCGCCTTAATCCGCCTGCGCTGCCGTACAAAACGCAGCAATCAGCGCAGCATCTTTGACGCCCGGCGTGGATTCAACTCCTGACGACACATCAACCTGCGTGGCCCCTGTCAGCGCAATCGCCTCACCGACCGTCTGCGGCGTCAAACCACCGGCCAGCATCCATGGCACAGGCCAGCGGCGGCCCGCAATCAAACGCCAATCAAAGGACAAACCGTTTCCGCCCGGCAGATCCGCATCTTTGGGCGGCTTGGCATCGACAAGGATCTGATCCGCAACACGGGAATAGCTGTCCAATGCCGCGAGATCGCTTTCATCGGCGACACCGACCGCTTTCATCACAGGCAGCCCATAACGGGCCCGGATTTCGGACACCCGCTCGGGTGTTTCATGTCCATGCAGTTGCAGGATGTCCAGCGGGACATTTGCCGTGATCTCATCAAGCAGCGCGTTATCGGCATCGACCACCAGCGCGACCTTGGCCACACCAGCCGGCACAGCCAGCGCAAGTGTCGCTGCCTCTGCGATCGTCACATTGCGTGGTGATTTCGGAAAGAACACGAGCCCGACATAGGCAGCCCCAGCATCAACAGCCGCTTTGACCGCGGCAACATCACGAAGCCCGCAGATCTTGACCCGTGTCTGGCGCGGCATCAGCCTGTCTTTTCAAGCAATGCCAGAACGTCATCGCCGTCTTTGCCGGTTCCCGCAGCGCCGCGCAGCTGTGCCACCTCACGCTTGAGCGCTTCGACTTCACGCGCTTTGCCGCGCGCATCGGACCTGATGCGATGTTCACGCACCCATTCCCACAGGAACCCGATCATCAGACCGGCACCAACTGCGATGAAGATCACGACGAACAAAGGCAGCTGGATATCAGGTTCCAGACCCAGCAGGTCACCGACCGCCTCTGGCATGGCGCGCAGGGTGACGACATCACGATTGGCAAGCCCGATCAGGATAAGACAGAGGCCAACGATGGCCCAGAATGCATAGCGAATGGTTTTCATAACGAAAGCATACCGCAGTTCAGCGGCGCGGTGAACTGCAATTCCGCGCCACGCGTTTCAATTCTGTAAAAGCCCTGTGAAGGTCTAGTTGCCGTTCAGCCGGTCGCGTAGCAGCTTGCCTGTCTTGAAAAAGGGCACGTGCTTTTCTTCGACTTCCACCGCTTCACCGGTCCGGGGATTGCGGCCAATCCGTTGGTCACGTTTCTTGACAGAAAATGCGCCGAACCCGCGCAGCTCAACCCGGTCACCACGCGCCATCGCTTCGATGATCTCTTCAAAAATCGTATTCACAATCTTTTCGACATCGCGTTGATAGAGATGCGGGTTCTCGTCGGCGAGTTTCTGGATCAGTTCGGAACGGATCATAGTATGGCCTCCCAACCAGTAAGCGAACACATGGCAGCAGGTTTGTCCCCGCTTTTCAAAAGACTATAGGCATTTTGTGGCGTCGACGAAATACCGCGATTGCGGCGTTTTAGCCTATTTACGGCGCCAAGACCGCGCGAGGCACCTAGATTTGCGGCCATTCCGCCCGGCTCTTTCGCCGCGGCATCACATTGGTCCATTATCGCGAACCCACCGATTCGCATGTGATCCGCCTGTTTTCACCCCTTTTGGTGCCGGATGAACGGCGTATACGAAGGCCGGTCAACGCGCAGCCGCCCGTTCTCGTCAAAGTCATGATCAGCGTTAAAGGCCAGACGAGGACGCGCATCGAACCCCGCAATCACAGCGGCCTGATCTGCCAGCACAGACCGTAGACGACGCTGCAGATCATCAGCACCCTGACCACTATGGTAACCATGCACGCCGTTTACTGTGACAGGCTCCAACACAGAGAAGCCGAGATAGCGCAGCGTATAGGCTGCGGGCCACAGCAAAAGCGCAAGATCACCCTCTTTGCCATCAAAGCCACATTCCGCCTCTTTCGCGCCGGTCGTGACACAGAACAACGCCGTCTTATCCGTGCAGAGCCCCGCATCAAACCGCGCATCTACACGATGCAACGCACCATGGACCAAAACCCTCTCGAACCAGCCTTTCAGGATCGCAGGCGGTGAGAACCACCAGATCGGAAAGTGAAAGATGATACGGTCCGCCTGCCGGATTTTCGCAACCTCGTCCTGCACGTCCTTGGGCAGCACACCTCGGGCGGCTGACCGTTCCTGCGCCTTGAGCGGATCAAACTGGACGTCCTCAGGCCAGTCCGCGTAGTGGTATGGAGCCTCGACCGGATCAAAACCCAATACATAAAGGTCCGACCACAGCACCTTATGGCCAGCATTCTTTGACGCCTGCACCGTTGCATCAGCCCAGGCTGCGTTGAACGAGCGGCGATCAGGATGTGCGAGAACAACGAGTGTGGTGGGCATATCAAACCTCTGCCGTACATGCGCTCCAACGGCATACGCGCGATAGGCGCAGGATGTCCAGCGGGCGCAAACAATACAAAAACCCCCGCCGCAGTCTCCTGCGGCGGGGGTCAATTCAATCGTCGGCAAATGCCTGAGGATTATTCGTCGCCCTTCAGAGCCGCACCAAGGATATCACCCAAGGATGCACCGGAATCAGATGAGCCATACTGCTCGACTGCTTCTTTCTCTTCCGCGATCTCACGTGCCTTGATCGACAGACCCAGCTTGCGGGTCTTGCTGTCGATGTTGGTCACGCGCACGTCAACCTTGTCGCCAACCTGGAAGCGCTCAGGGCGCTGCTCGGCACGGTCACGGGACAGATCGGAACGACGGATGAAGGATTTTGCACCCTCATAATCAACTTCGATGCCGCCGTCTTCGATCTTGGTCACTTCAACAGTGATGACCGAACCGCGCTTCACGCCGCCAACAGCCTCTGCGAAGGGATCACCGTCGAGCGCCTTGATCGAGAGCGAGATACGCTCTTTCTCGACGTCGACTTCTGCAACCTTGGCTTTGACAATGTCACCCTTGCGGAAATCACCGATCACGTCTTCGCCACGGCCTTCCCATGTCAGGTCGGACAGGTGAACCATGCCGTCAATGTCGCCTTCAAGGCCAATGAACAGACCGAATTCGGTGATGTTCTTGACTTCGCCTTCCACTTCGGTGCCCTCAGGATGTGTCTCGGCAAAGACTTCCCACGGGTTACGCTGTGTCTGCTTGAGGCCAAGGGAAACGCGACGCTTCGCAGAGTCGATTTCCAGAACCATGACTTCCACTTCCTGCGAAGTAGACACGATCTTGCCGGGGTGTACGTTCTTCTTTGTCCAGGACATTTCGGACACGTGAACCAGACCTTCAACACCGGCTTCCAGCTCAACAAATGCGCCGTAATCGGTGATGTTGGTCACACGACCCTGATGCACGGAACCCAATGAGAACTTGGCTTCAACCGCATCCCATGGATCATCCTGCAGCTGCTTCATGCCAAGGCTGATACGGTGGGTGTCTTTGTTGATCTTGATGACCTGCACCTTGATCGTCTCACCGATTGTGAGGATCTCGGAGGGGTGGTTCACACGGCGCCATGCCATATCTGTGACGTGCAACAAGCCGTCAACACCGCCCAGATCAACGAACGCACCGTATTCGGTGATGTTCTTGACGACGCCGTCAACTTCCTGGCCTTCGGTCAGGTTGCCGATAACTTCGGCGCGCTGCTCGGCACGTGATTCTTCAAGGATTGCGCGACGCGATACAACGATGTTGCCACGACGACGGTCCATTTTCAGGATCTGGAATGGCTGCTTGAGACCCATCAACGGGCCTGCGTCACGCACGGGGCGGACATCAACCTGAGAGCCGGGCAGGAACGCAACAGCGCCGCCAAGGTCGACAGTGAAACCACCTTTGACGCGGCCAAAGATCGCGCCATCAACGCGCTCTTCGTCAGCATAGGCTTTTTCCAGACGATCCCAGGCTTCTTCACGGCGCGCCATCTCGCGGGAGATAACAGCTTCGCCGCGGGCGTTCTCGACCTGACGCAGGAACACTTCAACAGTGTCACCAACGGCCAGTTCAGCCTCTTCACCGGGGTTTGCGAATTCTTTCAGATCAACGCGGCCTTCCATCTTGTAGCCTACGTCGATGATGGCTTGGCCCGCTTCGATTGCGATGACTTTGCCTTTGACAACAGACCCTTCGGCGGGCGTGTCCATTTCGAAGCTTTCGTTCAAGAGTGCTTCAAACTCTTCCATTGAATTAGCCATGTGGCGTCGTTTTCCTAACGTTTGGTTTTATACGGGCCGTGCGGTTGTCTCCGCCGGTCTTTTGGGTTTCGGTTGGTCACTCGCATCCTTTGCGGAACATAAAACAACAGGGCCGGTTACTACCGACCCCGCTCAAGTCTCACGTCCGCGCCTGTTTCGACACTTCGACAGGGCGGCGTATAGGCGGGTTTGGGCTTGTTTGCAAGGGGGTTTGGGTGGGGGACGCCCCTTCAGTTGCCTACGTCATGCCATCCCATACGTAGGTCGCTTTGCTGCGAAACACCAACGGCAGATTTGAGCCCACACCTACCGGCACTGTTGGGTGGCGAAGTTCGCTTCATAGGCCGCCTCACACAATCCAAATTCATTGGCAGCGGTCTGCCAAGACATCACCGCAGCCAAGAATCGTGCAGCTGTAAATGCTGCAGCGGACCCTTCAGCATCGCCTTTCTCTTCCAGGTCGAAGTAACGACTATCAAGCGCATCAATTTGACCTTGTGACACTTTATACGACTGAATTTCAAAGTTTTTCGGCAGCAGAGGAACGACCTTCTCTGGTAAGGCCGCATAGCCCTTCGACAATATCATCCCAACCTTGGCCTTGCCGTCAGACAAGGAGGAGGCCTTGATTTCATTTGCAAGGCTTGGGTCAATAGCTTCTAGGCGAGACTTCATGATGCAAGCCTATGGCGTTTTGCAACCAACACAACCACCGAACGGCAGCAAAGTCCCGCGAAGCAGACATTCGACGACCCTTAATACTCGTAATTACACGTCCTACAAATCATCCTGTCCACTCTCCAGAAGGAGCTTTTGTACATCAGCGTTCTGTACGGCGTCTGTACCCCCCTTTTGCATCGCAGCAATGCCTTTATCTATTAGCATCTCAAGGTGATTTATCCCGTGTTACATTGTACTCGATTGAACCCGCACCAAAAGCACTAAACGCTATCCAACGCCCCCTGTACCGCCGCGAAATACGCCCCCACTTGCGCCCCGTCGACCAGCGCGTGGTGCACCTCAAGCGTCATCGCCATATCCCAGCGTCCGTCCCGCTCAACAAATTTGCCCCATGTCACCCGCGGAATGCAGTCATCCGGCCCGGGCAACGCGTTGTTGATCGCCGTGTAATCCAGCCACGGCATGCAGGACAGATAGGCAAGATCATCGCGCTCTCCGCTGTTGGCTTGCAGCACACCGCCCTTCGCCACCTCACCGATCAGCGCTGCCGCCTGTGCTTCAAACGTATCAAAATCAGCAATATAGGGCACATAGGCATAGCCGAAACTGCCCGCATCCGTCGGCACTGTCATGGATAACGTGACCATATCATGGGCAACCACAGTATCTCCGCGGAAACGCATGCATAGTTCCGGTACAGCATGCAAACCTGCCCCGATTGCATAAAGACATGCACGGTAGGGTGAAATCCCATCGGCCTTGCGCTGCATCAGATGTGTCACATCCATGCGCGTGGTCGTTGCATAATGCGGCTGCTGGTAGGTACGGAAAAACCGGAACTGCGCGGCGCGGGGCCAGGTCTGAAGATCAACAAGCGTATAGGTCATACGCCAAGTGTTGTCAGATGTCCTGACCTTTCTCCAGCAGTCTTTCGATCAGTTCACGCTGCAGATCACCGCTATCACCGGCGCCGAACTGTCCGGCCCCACTGCTGTAGAGTGAACCATAGGTCTTGGCCACATTCACCGTCTGCGCCACACCAGAGATAAACTGGTTGCGCTCCAATTCCCTGAACGGATGCAGGAACACGCCCCATAGCTGCCCGCCGGCCACGGCGTAACGGGCATCAAGCGCGCTATCGAAATTGGCCTGCATGACGCGGCGCATCTCCTCGGGCGTCATCGTTTCGGCCGACCGTATCGGGACCATCGCACGCATCCGGTTGGCGCCGACATCCGTGACAATCAGGACAGGAATATCATCAATGGTCAACGAAAAGCCTGCCCCCACAAGCTGCGCTTCAGGGTCCAGCGCAAGCACAATCTCGGCCATGCGCGGCAATGTCATAGGCGGTTCAGCTTCTTGCGCATGCACCGAGGCGGGCAGAAAAAAAGCGATAACAAGTAGCAAACGGATCATGGGCATCTCCTTATCCCATGAGCCTAGACCAGCATTTCACAAACCGGCAAAGCAACCATTGGTGAACCATTGAAACATGGTGCCGTCTTAGCTGCGCGCCGCCGCGACGACCTTGATCGCAGCGGCAATCGCCTGTGCGGCGGTCAGCTCTGACGTGTCCAGCAGCACCGCATCATCCGCAGGGACCAGTGGGGCCGTCGCACGGTTATGATCCCGTGCGTCACGTTCTTTCACATCCGCCAGCACCGTTTCAAAGGTGGTGTCTGTCCCTTTACCCGAAAGCTCCTGAAAGCGACGTTCGGCACGGCATTCGGGACTGGCGGTGACAAAGAGCTTCACATCCGCAGCAGGACAAATGACCGTCCCGATGTCACGCCCGTCCAGAACCGCACCACCGTCACGCCCTGCAAAGCTGCGCTGGAACGCCACAAGTGCGGCACGCACGTCGGGGATCACCGCCACCTCGCTGGCCGCTTGCGCCACGGCCGCTGTCCGCAGGCTGTCATTTTCCAGATCAACAGGATCAAGCGCACGGGCGGCGGCAACCGGTTCCGCCCCTGCAATCACTTTGGCGCCAACCGCACGATAGAGCAGCCCCGTATCAAGATGCGCAAAACCGAAATGCGCCGCAACAGCCTTGGAAATCGTCCCCTTGCCTGCGGCAGCTGGCCCATCAATGGCGACGATAAAGCTCATGCCTCGGCACGTACAATCTGCGCGCCCAGCGCACCCATCAGGTCCTCGAATATCGGGAAAGAGGTGGCAATCGGACTACCATCATCCACGCGCATTGGCTTTTGCGTCGCCATGCCCATGACCATGAACGCCATCGCGATGCGGTGATCCAGCTGGCTCGCCACGGTCACACCGCCCGGCACGTTGCCGTGGCCCAAGCCTGTGACCTTCCACCAGTCAGGCCCTTCATCCACTGTCACTCCGGCAGCACGCAGGCCCTTGGCCATTGCATCAATCCGGTCGCTTTCCTTGACGCGCAATTCCTTGACACCCTGCATGTCGGTGACACCCTGCGCAAAGGCCGCCACGACAGACAACACAGGGTACTCATCAATCATGCTCGCCGCGCGGGCAGGCGGCACGGCAATCCCGCGCAAATCGGGCGAGAATTTCGCCCGCAGGTCGGCAACAGGCTCGCCCCCCTCCTCGCGCATATTTTCATAGACCAGATCAGCCCCCATTTCCTGCAATGTGGTGAACAGCCCCGCCCGCGTCGGGTTCAACCCGATATTGGGCACCAGAACATCCGAACCCGGCGTGATAATCGCCGCACAGACCGGAAAGGCCGCCGATGACGGATCACGCGGCACAATGATCGTCTGGGGGACCAGTTCGGGCTGTCCATCAAGCGTGATCACCCGGCCTTCGTCAGTCTCTTCAACACTTAACGTCGCACCAAAGCCCTGCAACATCCGCTCGGTGTGATCGCGGGTCGCTTCTTTTTCGATCACAACAGTCTGGCCCGGGGCATTCAGACCCGCCAGCAAAACGGCCGACTTCACCTGCGCCGACGGCACCGGCACGACATAGCGCACCGGCACAGGGGCGCGCGCACCCACAATGGTCATCGGCAAACGCCCACCGGCACGCCCCACGGCTTGCGCCCCGAAAAGTGCGAGCGGATCAGTCACCCGCCCCATCGGCCGCCCGTTCAGCGACGCATCGCCCGTATAGGTCACGGTAATGGGCGAGGTCGCAGCGGCCCCCATGATCAGGCGGACACCCGTGCCGGAATTGCCACAATCAATTACGTGGTCAGGCTCGGCGAACCCGCCAACACCCACGCCACTGACGGACCACGCGCCGTCACCATGATTGGTCACCGTCGCCCCGAAGGCCTGCATCGCCTTGGCGGTATCCAGCACGTCCTCACCTTCCAGAAGGCCGGTGATCCGCGTCTCGCCAATACACATCGCCCCCAAAATCAGCGACCGGTGTGAAATCGACTTGTCACCCGGCACATGCGCCTCGCCCACCAAGGGGCCACATGGGTGCGATATCATGGGGATCGGGGTGCCGTGACCGGACATTGGCAATCTTCCTTCTTAACTCGGGCGGTTGATAGCGCAGCACGTTCGCCGGGTCTATCACCTGTCTTATCATCTTGCCGGAAATACTCCCCCCAGAGGGTCCGACGCTCACACCCGACGGAAGGTCAGATAATGCGGTGTCCGGCCTTCACGGAGCGCCTTCTGCTCATAGCGTGTCGACACCCAGTCCGCCCATGGCGCGCGCCAATCGTCAGGCCCCTCGGCCAGCCATTCAAACCCGTGCGAAGGCACCTGCTCCAGCGTCTGGCGGACATAGTCCTTGATGTCTGTCGCAACGCGCAACTCGGCACCCGGTTTCATGACACGGTGCAAAGGGGCAAGATGCTCCGGTGTGACAAACCGGCGGCGGTGATGGCGCTTCTTGGGCCAGGGATCTGGGTAGTTCAGAAACACCTTTGACAGCGTCGCATCAGGCAAAACATCGAACAGATCACGCACATCGCCCGGGTGAACCCGCAGATTGTCCACATCAGCCTTGCGGATCTTGCCCAGAAGCATGGCGACACCATTGATAAACGGCTCACAGCCGATCAGACCAATGTCGGGATAGGTCTGTGCCATATGCACCAGATGCTCTCCCCCGCCAAAGCCGATTTCAAGCCAGATGTCCTTGCCATCAAAAATATCATCCAGCACAAGCTGCGTCCGGTCGGGATTTTCTTCCCAACTGATCGGTCCGGGCGATAGCGGCGCAAGATCGTTCTCAAGATAATCGTGCTGGGCGGCACGGATCGTCTTGCCACGAAAGCGGCCATAGAAATTGCGCCAAGGGGCGCCCGAGGGATGATTGGTTTTGCTCATAGGCGGGGCTTTAACAAGGGTGCGCAGCTTTCGCAATCAGCAGGGTGGATCAAGATCCACCCTACGCACCGTGCAAACTGTAAGGTGGGTCTTGACCCACCCTACCTTGATCAAACAGCGCGCTTGAGCGCCTCAACAAGATCGGTCCGCTCCCAGCTGAACCCGCCATCCGCATCCGGCGCACGACCAAAGTGACCATAAGCCGCTGTGCGTTCGTAAATCGGCTTGTTCAGGCCCAGATGCTCACGGATACCGCGCGGCGTCAGATCCATGACCTGTGCAATTGCACGCTCGATCGCCGCCGGATCGACCTCGCCTGTGCCATGGGTATCGGCATAGATCGACAAAGGCTTGGCCACACCAATGGCATAGCTCAACTGGATCGTGCAACGCTCGGCCATGCCAGCCGCCACTACGTTCTTGGCCAGATAGCGCGATGCATAGGCTGCAGACCGGTCCACCTTGGTCGGGTCTTTACCCGAGAAAGCCCCACCACCATGCGGGGCCGCGCCACCGTAGGTATCCACGATAATCTTGCGGCCCGTCAGACCGGCATCACCATCAGGCCCGCCGATGACGAATGTGCCTGTCGGGTTCACCCACCATTCGGTCCGCGCGGTAATCAGGCCCTCAGGCATCACTTCGCGAATATAAGGCTCGACAATCGCACGGATATCCGCGCTGGTCTGGTTCTCGTCGCTGTGTTGGGTCGAGAGCACGATCGACATCGCCTCTACCGGCTTGCCATTTTCATACCGCAGCGACACCTGGCTTTTGGCATCAGGGCGCAACGTTGGTTCTTCGCCGGATTTGCGCACCTCTGCCAGACGGCGCAGGATCGCGTGGGCATATTGGATCGGGGCCGGCATCAGCGCATCGGTTTCCGTTGTGGCATAGCCGAACATGATCCCCTGATCACCGGCACCTTCTTCTTTGGTGTCGGATGCATTCACACCCTGGGCGATATGCGCGGATTGCTCATGCAGCAGGTTCGTAATCTCGCAGGTCGCATGATGGAACTTGTCCTGCTCGTATCCGATGTCCTTGATGCAGGCGCGCGCGATATCCTCGATGCGCGCCATATGGTCCTTCAGCTTCGACTGGTCAGACAGCCCCACTTCGCCGCCGATCACCACGCGGTTTGTTGTGGCGAAAGTCTCGCAAGCGACACGCGCTTCGGGTTCTTCGGTCAGGAATGCGTCCAGAATACTATCGGAAATGCGGTCACAGACCTTATCAGGATGCCCCTCTGAAACGGATTCAGAGGTAAAGATGTAATTGTTACGCGCCATGGGAAAGTGCTCCATTAAGTTATACCGCCACGTCAGGAAGCCGTTGTGACAGAATCGAACACTCCGATATGGTGTGCCCGCTGCTAGGTCAATCGCTATCGCGTCTGGCCCTGAAATAACCGCCAAAGATGAACAAAAGCATCAACAGGACAACCGGCAGATCGCCCCATCTGCTATAGGGTGTCGCTGCAAGCGCCGCAGGCAGAGGCGCATCGATCGCGCCATCAACACCCAGCGGCAATGCCGCAGTGATGCGTCCTTTGGGATCAATCATCGCGCTGATGCCGGTGTTGGCAACACGCACCATCGGCAAACCCTGCTCGATTGCGCGCAAGCGCGCTTGTGCAAGGTGCTGATGCGGACCCGCCGCTTCGCCGAACCATGCATCATTCGTGATCAGCAACAACAACCGCGGGCGGGTCTCGCCATAGGCGATTTCTTCGGCAAAAATTCCTTCATAGCAAATCAAAGGCACCGCAGCGCCAATTCCCGGCAGATCAACAGGCCCGGGCGTCGCACCCGGCGTGAAGCCGACACCAAGATTACGGGCAAGCCCCGTCGCCCCCAACTGCCCCAGAAACCGCGCACCAGGAATATACTCTCCAAAGGGGACAAGATGCCGCTTGTCATAGATGCTTTGCAGCGCCCCGCCTGGGCCAACAACGACCAGACTGTTATAGGCCCGTGCGTCAGCATCGCGCCGCTGGATCCCGAAAACAAGCGGCGCACCACGCGCGGAATCGGCCAGAAAGCCCAGATCATCATCGATGCGGTTCAACAGATAGGGAACGGCCGTTTCAGGCCAGACAACCAGATCAGGCACAGGACCCTCGGCACTATAGGTGGTCAGACGGCGCAAAAAAACATCCGTGAAGGCAGGGTCCCATTTCTGCTCTTGCGGGGCATTGGGCTGCACCAGACGCACGATTGGCAGATCACCGGACGGCTGTCCCGCCGGTCCGGGGCGCAGGACAAAGGACAACGCCAGACCCAGCCCCAGAACCACAAGCCCCACAATCCGCGCAGGCCCCATCAGGGCCGCGACAGCCAGCCCGCAAAGCACCGTGAGAAGCGTGAGCAAGTGGGGGCCGCCATAGGCCACGACCTGCGCCAGCCCTGTTGTCACCCAGACATGACCCAGCAAAGCCCAAGGGAACCCTGTCAGGATCAGGGAACGCAACACCTCGGCGCCGACCAGCATCAGGGCAAACATAACCGGACTGCGCGGCGCGAGCCTTGATGCCACCCAGGCCGCCAGCGCCCAGAAAATTGCGGCCCCTGCCGCCATCAAAAACAGCGCAAAAGGGGCCATCCATCCGTGGCGCTCAATATCAACGAGGAATGGCTCGACAATCCAGCGCAGGCTGAAGGCAAAATAGCCGAACCCGAAAGCCCATGCGTGATACACAGTGTGATGGCGCGAAAGCGCCTGCGGATAGACCGCAAACACCACGCCCAGCGCAAGGATCGTCAGTGGCCACAGGTCAAAAGGCGCTTGGCCCAATCCCGCCACGGCCCCTAAAGCCGCAAACGCGACAAGCCGCAACAACGCCCCGCGCGCAGCAAACTGCACGCCAATGTTAGCCATTGCTGGCCGGTGTCAGACGGACGCGCAACCGTTTGATCCGGCGCGGGTCTGCGTCCACAACTTCGAATTCAGGGCCGGCGGGATGCACGATGACTTCACCACGCGCAGGCAGATGGCCCGCCAGCATTGTAACCAACCCGCCCAGCGTGTCGATTTCTTCCTCGTCGATTTCCTCGGCCTCGGTCAGGTTCAAACCGATCTCGGCCTCGAAGTCATCCAGATCTGTGCGGGCCTGCGCCAGATAACAACCGGGTTTTTCAAGTACCCAGCTTTTGGCTTCTTCGATATCGTGCTCGTCCTCAATCTCGCCGACGACCTGTTCAATGACGTCCTCGATCGTGACCAATCCGTCTGTACCACCGTATTCATCAATGACCAGTGCCATGTGGATACGTTCGGCCTGCATCTTTTGCAGCAGCACACCCAGTGGCATCGACGGGGGAACAAAAATCAAGGGCCGCACCATCTCGCGCAAATCCAGTTCCTGACGATTGCCGTTAAAACCGTGGCGCAGCGCAAAATCCTTGAGGTTGGCAATCCCGATGGGCGTATCCAGCGTCCCGTCATACACCGGCAAACGGGTCAGACCGCTGGTCCGGAACACCTCAACCAGTTCATCCTTTGTAATGGTGACAGGAACAGCCACAATATCAGGCTTGGGAATCGACACGTCCTCGACGCGCATCCGGCGCAAATTGAGCATCCCCAACATCGCGCCTGCTGCATTCACGTTTTCGCGTGGTGCCTCCTGGTTTTCTTCTGCTGTCGCGGGCCCAGTAAACACGTTCACCAAACGTGAAAAAAGCCCGGGAGAGGTTTCCGTCTCATCCTGCTGCGCGCTTTGCGCAGCGCTAGACGGTCCTTCGTCTGTGTCGCCCATTTTATCCTTACCTATGTGGGTCAGCCGACCCGATTACTCCCTATATGGGTCAGGAACACCCAGTTTGCCAAGTATCTCTGTCTCCAAGCCTTCCATTAAGGTGGCGTCGCGGTCACGTTCATGATCGAAACCCAATAAATGAAGGGTGCCATGAACAAGTAAATGAAGCGTGTGATCGCGCAAAGGTTTGCCCGCTGCGGCGGCTTCGCGCGCGCAGGTGTCATAGGCAATCGCAATATCACCCAGTTCAGGGTCCGGCACGGGCTGCGGGGGAAGAGGCAT
The DNA here is from genome assembly GCF_044595625.1 of Yoonia sp. R78084. Taxonomy (NCBI): domain Bacteria; kingdom Pseudomonadati; phylum Pseudomonadota; class Alphaproteobacteria; order Rhodobacterales; family Paracoccaceae; genus Yoonia; species Yoonia sp. R78084. The sequence continues at coordinate 470,007 of NZ_CP138993.1, read as the reverse complement.
TTCACCATCCATTGCGGCAGCGCGTTCCTCTGACGGCCAGCTCAGCACATTGGTGGGCGCGGGCTTGTCACGGAAATCCGCGTTCAACGCAGTGATCCGCGCGTCATCACAGGCCAGCACGCTGATTTCAAACACCGAAGGTTCCAACCCCAGCCGTTCAAGTGCCGCATCGCAGGCCAATTGCGCCAGCGCGTCGATATCGCCCCAGCGGTCATCTTCGACTACGCAATCGACGCTCACCTCGGATCATCCGCCTCATAGGCTTCGATGATCGCGGCAACCAGCGGATGGCGTACGACATCTTTGGAGGTGAAGTAGTTAAAGCTGATCTTGGGAATATTCTTGAGCAAACGTTCCGCATCCCACAGCCCCGAATTTACACCGCGGGGCAAATCGATCTGCGTGCGGTCACCGGTGATCACCATGCGCGACCCCTCGCCCAGACGGGTCAGGAACATCTTCATCTGCATTGTGGTCGCGTTCTGCGCCTCGTCCAGTACCACAAAGGCATTGGACAGGGTGCGCCCCCGCATAAAGGCCAAAGGCGCGATCTCGATCACCTTTTCCTCGATCATCTTCGCCGATTGTTTGCCCGGCAGAAAATCGTTCAGCGCGTCATAAAGCGGCTGCATATAAGGATCGACCTTGTCCTTCATGTCACCGGGCAGATAGCCAAGTTTCTCGCCCGCCTCGACCGCAGGGCGCGACAGGATGATCTTGTCTACATGCCCGCTTATCAACATATTCACGCCCACGGCCACGGCCAGATAGGTCTTACCGGTTCCCGCAGGCCCGATACCAAAGGCAAGCTCATTGGCAAAAAGCGCCTTCACATAGGCCTTTTGCGCATCGGTGCGCGGCTCGACCAGCTTCTTGCGTGTCTTGATCTCGACCCGCTCTGTCTCACCCTTGAACAGCTCGATCTGGTCACCACTGCGGACAGGATCGAACATCGGCTCGGCCCCCATGCGCAATTCGCGGTCCAGATCACCCGGCTCCAGCGAACGGCCCGCCTCGAGCCGGCTGTAAAGCGCGCCCAGCACCTGCGTCGCCTCGACGCGCGCATCATGGTCCCCGATGACAGCCAACTGGTTGCCACGACGCAGAATTTGCACGCCAAGTCTGTCTTCGATGGTGGTCAGGTTGCGGTCATATTCGCCGCAAAGATCGATCAGCAAAAAATTGTCAGGGAATTCCAACAGGGATTCTGTTGCAACGTCAGCGGGTGGGGTCAGGGCACCGGTGGCCAATCAGCTCTCCTCTTTGTCTATATATAGGTATCGTGGCAAGTGCAGACACAAGGCGCAAGGCTCTTTGCGTAAAGAGCGGGTTTTGATAGCACCCTGTTTCGTACGACGTAGATGCGGCGCAGCATTCTTCCACGTTAAACCTTTGATGCGCCGACAAAACACCCTGCCTTAGACGCAAATTGCCAAATGCTATAAACTTGCGCAAACTGCTGCGAAAAGGGCCAAGACAACTGCCGGATAGGTGGATCTGCCCCAAGAGGAGAGCACAGCCATGGTGACGAGAGATTCGATAAGCTTTGTCTTCTCCGGATCAGGCAGTGGCACGCCGGTCACCCCCGCAGAGTTTGTCGCAACCATCGCGACGCTCGCTCCACCCGGCTTTGGCTGGCTGCACCTGAACAGAGCGAATGCAGCGACGCCTGCGTTGCTGGCCGAGGCGGGGCTTGATCAGTTCGTCATCGCCGCGCTCACTGCTGACGAAACCCGCCCGCGCTGCACAGTGCATGGCAACGGCGTGCTCTTGAACCTGCGCGGTGTAAACCTGAACCCGGATGCTGAACCCGAAGACATGGTGTCGGTCCGGCTCTGGCTGGAACATCAGCGGGTGATCGGGGTTTGGGGGCGTCCTCTTTTTGCGGTGCAGGATCTGGCGGAAACAGTGACACGCGGCGAGGCCCCGCGATCACCCGGCGATTTCGTGGCGAAACTGGCGTTACGCCTGACAGATCGGGCCGAACCGGTCGTGGCAACCCTGAACGAGGAAATCGACACGCTGGAAGAGGCGGTCATAGATCCCAAGGGCCATGTGTCACGGTCGCGCCTTGGCGGCTTGCGGCGCAAAGCCATCGTGCTCCGGCGCTATTTCGTACCACAACGCGACGCGCTGACCACGCTAGAAATCGAGGATCTTGGCTGGCTGGATGCGCACGACCGCACGCGCCTGCGCGAAGCGGCAGAACGGGTGCAGCGCTTTGGCGAAGAACTCGATGCGATCCGAGACCGTGCGCAGATCGTACATGACCAGATCATGGACAATCGCGCCGAAGCGATGAACCAACGCATGCTATTGCTGTCGATCGTTTCGGCGATCTTCCTGCCCTTGGGGCTGTTGACCGGATTGCTGGGCATCAATGTGGGCGGCATGCCCGGTGTGGATGATCCGCGGGCATTCTGGGCCGTCTGTTTGCTGATTGCCGGCCTTGCCGGCCTTTTGGTCCTGCTTTTCCGCAAGCTGGGACTGTTCCGCACGTAAGGTGGATTTCAATCCACCTTACACCAAAATACCCTTGAGCGAATTCGGGCTGTCCTCGATAATCCGCACCGCGTGCACCTGCCCTAGCACATCCGCAGGCGCATCGGCATAAACCGCATGCAGATACTCGGACTTGCCAATCATCTGGCCCGCTTCGCGCCCTGCTTTTTCAAACAAAACCTTCACCTCACGCCCCACCATCGCAGCCTGCGTCGCCTGCTGTTGCTCACGCAACAAAGCCTGCAACCGCTGCAGCCGGTCATGCATCACGTCCTCGGGTAGTTGCGGCTTTTCAGCGGCAGGCGTGCCCGGACGGGTGGAGTATTTGAACGAATAGGCTTGCCCAAAGTGGACATCGCGCACCAGCTGCATGGTGTCTTCAAAATCCTGCTCGGTCTCACCGGGGAAGCCCACGATGAAATCACCGGACAACAAAAGGTCAGGCCGCGCCGCGCGAATACGTTCGATCAGACGCAAATAGCCCGCGGCGGTATGCTTGCGGTTCATCGCTTTCAAAATCCGGTCCGACCCCGATTGCACCGGCAAATGCAGATAAGGCATCAGTTTATCGCAGGTGCCATGCGCTTCGATCAACGCATCATCCATGTCATTAGGGTGGGATGTGGTGAAACGGATGCGCTCCAACCCGTCCACCTTGTCCAGTGCCCAGATCAGCCCCGCCAAACCGCCTTCATGGCCATGATAGGCGTTCACATTCTGGCCCAGGAGCGTGATTTCCTTCACGCCGCTTTCCACCAGTTCCTGCGCCTCGCGAATAATCCGATCCGCCGGGCGCGACACCTCGGCGCCGCGCGTATAGGGCACGACACAAAACGCGCAGAACTTGTCGCAACCCTCTTGCACCGTCAAAAACGCCGTCGGGCCGCGCTTGGCCTTGGAGCGTGCTTTCAGCGTATCAAACTTGTCATCGTCGGGGAAATCGGTGTCGAGCGCCTTGGCCCCCGTGCGCACAGCCTCTTCCATCGCAGGCAAGCGGTGGTAGCTTTGCGGGCCCACCACCAGATCGACCATCGGCTGGCGGCGGATGATCTCTTCACCTTCGGCCTGTGCCACGCAACCGGCGACACCGATTTTCAGATCAGGGTTCGCCGCTTTGAGCCCTTTGAACCGGCCCAGTTCGGAATAGACCTTTTCGGCGGCCTTTTCGCGAATATGGCAGGTATTGAGCAGAATCATATCCGCGTCATCCGGCGTGGTGGTTTCCACATAGCCCTTGCCGCCCAGCGCCTCGGCCATGCGTTCGCTGTCATAGACGTTCATCTGACAACCATAGGTCTTGATATAAAGCTTCTTTGGCGCGGACATGGGGGCTGCTCTCGGGTTAGGATAACTCGGGCCTTCTAACGACTTGGCGGAATGCTTGCAATGCGGCCCGATATCACCGATTTTGCACCCTGCCTTTCGACGAAGCGAGTTTTATGCATTACCCATCCATTTCCGCACTCTCGGGCGATCTTCGGCGCAGCCCGCCCAAAGGCCCCGTTGCCTTGATCCTGATCGAGGATGATGTTGCGGTTGCACGCACGATTGCCCACCATACCAACGCAGGTTTCGCCCGCATTCTCGCCTTTTGTGCGCCCCGGCATACGTTGCCAACCGACCTGCCCGACACCGTGGACCGTGTCGATTTTGACGTCAGCGCTGAGGACGCTTTGCAATTGATCGTCAACACGATGATCAAGGCGCTGCCGGACCAGTGGTTCTATTATTGTTACAATGCGGAATATCTTTTCTACCCGTTCTGCGAAACGCGCAGCGTAGGCGAGATGCTGACATTCATGCGCGAGGAACGGCGCGACACAGTGATGAGTTCTGTCGTCGATCTCTATGCCAAAGACCTGACGACCCATCCTGACGGTGTTGATCACGACGGCGCCCATTTCGACAAATCCGGCTACTATGCGCTCGCCCGCGCAGATGATGATGGCGAAACACTCGAGCGGCAGGTCAATGTCTTTGGCGGGCTGCGGTGGCGGTTCGAAGAGCATATCCCGAAACTGCGCCAACGGACCGACAGGATTTCATTTTTCCGCGCGCAGCCCGGTCTGGAAATGCGGGCGGATCGGGCGTTCAATATCGCCGAGTACAACACCTATTCTTGCCCGTGGCACAACAACCTGTCAGCTGCGATCGGATCGTTCCGGACGGCAAAAGCCCTCCGGCGCAACCCGGGCAGCCGTGCCGCGATCACAACGTTTCACTGGCCACAATCCCAGCACTTCAACTGGCATTCACAACAGCTTCTGGATTTGGGGCTGATGGAACCGGGGCAATGGTTCTAAGCTGCTTCTTTGGATAATGCAGTGATGAATAAGGCCAATCGCTTGGTCTTTTGACCAAACCGGCATGGATTGGCGCTGACCGGATCAAGTGCATATGCAGCGCCAAATCATCCGCGTCGCGGATCAGATGTTCCCAGAACCGGCGCTGCCAAATGCCCTTTTCGCCGCGTTGGCGATGGCTCTCTGGAATATAGGCAGGCGCAGGTGCATGGCGCGAGAAACTTGATTTGATCAGCCGCCAGCGTTTGGAAAAATCGGCATCCCCGTCAGGCAACGTCCAGATCATATGCAGCTTGTTGGGCAGGATCACTGCGGCCTCAATCTCAAACGGCCAGCGCTTGCGGCAAAGACGCATCGCGTCACGCAGCAGGTCAATCTGCGACACCAAAAGGTCCGACCGGTGATCCTGCAAGCGGACGGTAAAGAAATAGGTGCCACCCGGCACGTAAAGACGACGGTAATGAGACATGCGACGACCGTCGCAAATATCGGTTAATTATTTATGAAACTGTGCAAACCGTAAGGTGGATCATAATCCACCTAACCTGTCATTTCCGGCGCAACCGGATGACAACATCCACTGACGCAATTTCCGCCCCGGCAGGCGCGTCGGGCAAGTTGCGGATTTCCAGCTCGTCCGCAGGCGCGTCTGTCAAGGTCGCGCTGTCTTCCCAATAGAAATGCGGATGGTCTGTCATATTGGTGTCGAAGTAGCTTTTCGATCCGTCCACTGTAATCTCGCGGACGAGGCCCGCATCGCAGAACGCGCGCAGCGTATTATAGACAGTCGCCAGAGACACTTTTTCATCCGCATCAGAGGCTGCTTCGAAAAGGCTTTCGGCTGTCACATGGCGGTCCTGCCCGTCGCCCACCAGCAAAGACGCCAAGGTCACGCGCTGACGCGTCGGCCGAAGCCCCGCACCCGCCAACCAGTTTGTGCTGCGCTGTGTCGCTATATCTGACATGATCGCCCTTTATGACAATTATTCTCAAGTATATGGGAAGAATATCCTCCGGATCAAATGAAAACCGTCAGAAAAGCGCAGACTTGCTCTCATAAACCGCTGAGTGATAGAGGTCTTGCGACGCAGTAAAGAAGAACGAGACCAAAGATATGGCCGATTACCCGACTTATTTTGACAAAGACGCCCTGCTGGCTTGCGCCCGTGGCGAGCTGTTCGGCGAAGGCAACGCCCAGCTTCCAGCGCCTCCCATGCTGATGATGGACCGGATCACCGAGATTTCGGGTGATGGCGGCGCACACGGTAAAGGCCATGTTGTGGCTGAATTCGATATCACACCTGATCTGTGGTTCTTTGACTGCCATTTCCCCGGAAACCCGATCATGCCAGGCTGCCTTGGGCTCGACGGCCTGTGGCAATTGACCGGTTTCAACCTTGGCTGGCGCGGCTGGCTGGGGCGCGGTTATGCGCTGGGTGTGGGCGAGGTCAAACTGACGGGCATGGTCCGCCCCGACCGCAAGATGCTGACATACAAGGTAGATTTCACCAAAGCCATCCAGACCCGCCGCCTCACCATGGGCGTGGCCAACGGAATTGTTGAGGCGGATGGCGAGGTCATCTATCAAGTCACCGACATGAAAGTCGCCCTGTCTGAAAGCTAGTCGAGAGCTTCGCCCTCGCACATCTATCATCGTTCAAAAGGAGAGGTGCCCATGCGCCGCGTTGTTGTCACAGGTCTCGGGATCGTATCACCGATCGGGAACAATGCCGAAGAAGTGCTTGCCGCACTCAAGGCCGGAAAATCCGGGATCGAAGCATCGCCCGAGATGGCCGAACACGGTTTCCGCAGCCAGATCGCAGGCAATCTCAAGATCGATATCACCGAACACGTCGATAAGCGCACCCTGCGGTTCATGGGTCCGGGTGCGGCCTATGCGCACATCGCCATGGGACAGGCGATTTTTGACGCGGGATTGACCGAAGAGCAGGTCGTCAACCCGATGACGGGCCTGATTGCAGGATCGGGCGGGCCATCGACCTCGGCCATTCTCAAGGCACATGAGGTCGTCAAAGAGACAGGCTCGACCAAGCGCATCGGGCCGTTCGCGGTGCCAAAGGCCATGTCCTCGACGGTCAGCGCGAACCTCGCGACAGCCTATAAAATCAAGGGCATGAATTTTTCGATCACCTCTGCCTGTTCCACCTCGCTGCACTGCATCGGCATGGCCGCGCAGCAAGTCGCACTCGGCACGCAGGACATCATGTTCGCAGGCGGCGGCGAGGAACTGGACTGGACGCTGTCCTGCCTCTTTGATGCGATGGGCGCGATGTCCTCGAAATATAACGACACTCCCGAGCGCGCGAGCCGCGCCTTTGACGCCGACCGCGACGGTTTCGTGATCGCGGGCGGCGGTGCCATGGTCGTGCTGGAAACGCTGGAAAGCGCGCAGGCACGCGGCGCAAAAATCTATGCCGAAGTCACGGGCTTTGCTGCCACATCAGACGGGGCCGATATGGTGGCCCCTTCGGGCGAAGGCGGCGAACGCGCCATGCGCGGCGCATTGGTCACGCTGCCCGAGGGCCGCAAGGTCAGCTACATCAACGCGCATGGCACATCGACCCCTGTGGGCGACGTCGGCGAAGTCGAGGCCGTGCGCCGCGTCTTTGGCAAAGGCACCACGCCACCGATCAGTTCGACCAAATCCATGACCGGTCACAGCCAAGGCGCCACAGGGGCACAAGAGGCCGTGTATTGCCTCCTGATGCTCGAGCACGACTTTATCGCGCCCTCGATCAATGTCGAAAACCTCGACCCCGCGCTTGATCCGGCGGAAATTGCGACCACGCTGGTCGAAAACGCAGGTCTTGATACTGTGATGACCAACTCGTTCGGGTTCGGCGGCACCAACGGTTCCATGCTGCTTTCCAAATTTAAAGGATAGGCCAATGACGATTTCCATGCAGGGCAAACGCGGGCTGATCATGGGCGTGGCGAATGAACGCTCCATTGCCTGGGGCATCGCCAAAGCCATGGCCGACGCAGGCGCCGAACTGGCCTTTACCTATCAGGGCGAAGCTTTCGGCAAACGGCTTGAACCGCTTGCCGCCTCTGTCGGGTCCTACATCATGGTCGATGTGGATGTGAACGACGATGCCAGTATGGATCTGGCGTTCCAGACGCTCAAAGACCGCTGGGGCACGCTTGATTTCGTGGTCCACGCGATTGCATTTTCCGACAAGAACGAGCTGACAGGCCGTTTCATCAACACCAGCCGCGACAACTTCAAGAACTCGCTGGCGATTTCGTGCTATTCCTTCATCGACGTGGCCAAGCGGGCCTCCGAGATGATGCCCGATGGCGGGACATTGCTGACGCTGACCTATCAGGGTTCCAACCGCGTGACCCCTTTTTACAACGTGATGGGCGTGGCGAAAGCGGCGCTGGAATCCGCAACGCGCTATCTTGCCAACGACCTTGGACCCCAAGGGATCCGCGTCAACGCGATCAGCCCCGGCCCGATGAAGACCCTCGCAGGGGCGGCCATCGGTGGCGCGCGCAAGACCTACAAACACACCGACCAGAACGCCCCCCTACGCAGCAACGCCACGCTTGAAGCCGTGGGCGGCACCGCCGTCTATCTTGCCTCCGATGCGGGGGCCTGCACCACGGGCGAGATCATACGCGTCGACGGCGGCTACCACGTGCTGGGCATGCCGCAGGCGGACAATCTGTAAGGACGGCACCCTGTCTTTGAATTCACCGCCTGGTGGCGTTTTGCGCCGTCGGGCGGGAGGCGTATGGGTGGGCATTCAAGAGTATTGGGTGGAGGGCTGCTTTACGGGACATTGTTGCCTTCTCCTTTCATACAAAAGCAGCACCACAGCATAACTGGCCGGCACAGTCCGGCCATCGCCCGACCTCCCCCAGGAGGGCGATTTTGCAATGCTTTCAAAGGTATCTCACCCTGCTTTTTTTCTGTTCGCTCCCGTGCCTCTGACGCCGCAAAGCCCTCCAGGTCGGACGATGGCCGGCCTGCACCTCGGGCGGCAGATTCGGCTCCAAGCCGACATTCTTCTACCTGTCCAGCGCTCCGTCCCAGTCATAAACAACGATATCCGCAGTCTCGCGCGCACCCATCGCGCGGTAGAGGCTGCGCGCCGGACCGTTGTCACCTTCGGTCGCGAGCCATATCCCTTCGCAGCCACGTGTCCGGGCGACCTCTATAAGGCGGTTACAAAGCGCCGTGGCGATCCCGCGCCGTTGATGGCTTTCGCGCACCCCGACCTCGTTGATGAAAAACGCAGGTGCCTTGTCCGGATGCAGCAACTCCTGCCCGCTTGCCATCCCGACAGCATCGCCCCCATCAAAGGCCAACACCATCTCGTGCCGCCCGTCGTTCAAGAATGCCTCGGCCTGATCCGGCAGGATCGCATTATCGAACAACCCTTCTTCAACGGCCATTAACACATCCAGATCCTCTGGACCCAAACGGCGAAGCGTGATTGTCTCGCGCACAACATGACCTCATTCTGAAAGTTGCCGCATGAAACTCGCCGATCTCGATGTGATTGTCACGGCGCCGCCTGCCCCGGGCTGGGGTGGCCGCTACTGGATCATCCCGAAGGTGACGACGGATACGGGCGTTGTCGGCTACGGCGAATGCTATGCCTCCTCTGTCGGGCCCGAGGCGATGAAGGCCGTTATCACAGACGTCTTTTCCCGCCACATGGCAGGCGAGAACCCCGAAAACATCGAACTGATGTTCCGCCGCGTCTATTCTGCGGGCTTTACCCAGCGCCCGGACCTGACCGTTATCGGCGCATGGTCCGGCCTTGAAATGGCCTGCTGGGACATCTTGGGCAAAGACCGCGACCGCCCCGTTCACGCGCTGATCGGCGGGCGGATGAATGACCGCATCCGCGCCTATACCTACCTCTACCCCCGCCCCGCGCATCCGCTGCCTGAATTCTGGTCCAGCCCCGAAATGGCCGCGGAAGCCGCAGTTGATATGGTCGAAAAGGGGTATACGGCGGTCAAATTCGACCCCGCAGGCCCCTATACGATCCGCGGCGGGCATATGCCCTCAATGTACGATATTTCACTCTCGGTTGCTTTCTGCAAGGCAATCCGCGAGGCGGTGGGCGACCGTGCGGACCTTTTGTTCGGCACGCATGGCCAGTTCAGCACCGGTGGCGCGATCCGTCTGGCAAAAGCCATCGAACCTTATAGCCCCCTTTGGTACGAAGAACCTATCCCCCCTGATAACATCAACCAGATGGCCCGCGTCGCCGGCGCCACCAGCATCCCTGTCGCCACCGGTGAGCGCCTGACCACCAAGGCCGAATTCGCCCCCGTGCTGCAGGCAGGTGCCGCGTCAATCCTGCAACCGGCACTGGGCCGCGCGGGCGGGATTTGGGAAACCAAAAAGATCGCCGCCATGGCCGAGGTCTATAACGCGCAAATCGCCCCGCACCTTTACGCAGGCCCCGTAGAATGGGCCGCCAACATCCAACTGGGCGCATCAATCCCGAATATCCTGATGGCAGAGACAATCGAGACCCCGTTTCACAACGACCTTATCAAAGGCAGCTTGCGCGTGGAGGACGGCTATATCCCCGTCCCCACGGCCCCCGGCCTCGGCATCGATTTTGACGAAGAGCTCGCCCGCGCGCACCCCTATGACGGCGACGGGCTGCACCTGCAAATGCAGGAAGACCCAATCGGGTATCACGGGGTCAACAATTTTGGCGGAGGCGCCCCTGTCAAACGATAGGCAACAGAGCCACCATTACTCTTGCTGGATCGACTCCAGATAGAGCGCCAGCGAAAGAATCCGTGCACGCACCAGCATTTCGCTGCTCATATCACTGTCGACGCCCGTCTCGGATTTGAACCGTGCTCCCCAGACAGGCATCGGAAACCCATGTCCCCGTGTCCCCTGACGGCCATCAATTGTATAGATGACATCAAGCATCGGGAATTTGCCGTCATTGGCTGCTGACAATCCGGTCAATGCAGGCACCGGCACAGACATCAATTCGACGAAAGGCCCATCTCCTTCGCCGCTCGCGCCGTGACACGTCGCGCAGGTGTTCATGTACTCTGCCTGCCCGATGTCGTCAGCCATCGCCAAGCCGGGATGCAGCAAGGCCGCAAAAGCAAAGATCACCGCAGTCTTGGAATGTTTCATAGTCTCCTCCACAAATTAACCTTGTAAACAGTCGCCCTAGGGTTTTAGGCGTCCGGGCGCCAAGCCGATTGATTAAAATCAATGGCGTGTCTGCAGCCATCCCGATCAGCAGTCAGCCCCTTTTCAAAACGCGGCCCCTCGCCTATCATTGAACTGCGTTCATCAAGGTGGGATCCCATGGCAACGAAAACAGAAATCCGCAGACAGGAACTCCGCGACAAGCTGATCGTGATCGCCGAACGCACCATCGCGCAAAACGGCCTGTCCGCCTTGCGTGCCCGTGATCTGGCGGGCGAGGCAGGCTGCGCTGTGGGGGCGATCTACAACGTCTTTGGTGACCTCACGGACCTGACACTCGCCGTCAATGCCCGCACCTTTCACCGCCTTAGCGCGGATGTGGCCGAAGCCTTGGCCGCGGCGCCAGAGGACCCTGTCGAGCAATTGGTCGTCATGGCGCAGGCCTATCACCACTTTGCAGCAAGCAATCACTTAAGCTGGCGCGCGCTCTTTGATGTCGAACGCCCTGCGGGTGAAGCAGCACCCGATTGGTACCTTTCCGAAATGGGGCAGCTTTTCACATATATCTCTGATCCGCTTGCTGTGATCTTTCCCGAACGGGGGGCTGAGGAACTTGGGCTTTTGACCCGCGCGCTCTTCTCCTCGGTCCATGGGATCGTGCTCTTGGGGTTGGACGAGGCAAGCGCCGGCGTGTCTACCGACAAGATCGACCACATGATCGCCCTTGTTCTACGGCAATTCACCGCCTCCCGAAAATAATTTGAACAATGTTCATTTTTTGTCTTGCAACCACAGAACTGACTCGCTATCTCTGTTTTATGAACAGTGTTCACGCACTGAAACGAAACGGAGAGACAGATGTTCAAGACACTTGCCACACTCATCAACGGCCAGAACGCCCGCGCCGAAGATCGCGTCCGTGATGCCTTTGCAATCGAGCTGATCGACCAGAAAATTCGCGAAAGCGAGGCCAGCCTGCGCGCAGCCAAAGCCACGCTTGCCAGCCTGATCCAGCGCCAGCGATCCGAGGAAAAGCAACACGCCGGCCTGAAAAACCGCATCAATGACCTGACCAAACGCGCCAAGGAAGCATTGGACAATGACCGCGAAGATCTGGCCACCGAGGCGGCGCGCGCGATTGCCAATATGGAAAACGAACTGGCCGTCCGCAGCGAAACCCTTGATCGTCTGGATCAAAAGGTGGTCCGCCTGCGCACCTCGATCGAAAGCGGGCACCGCCGGATTATCGACCTCAAGCAAGGGGCTATTCAGGCCCGCGCGGTCCGCCGCGAGCAAAACATCCAGATGCAGATGACGAAAACAGGCGTGCAGAATGGCAGCGTGGAAGAGGCCGAAGAACTGATCGCCCGCGTTTTGGGCCGCGACGACCCCTTCGAGCGCAGCGAAATCCTTGCCGACATCAACCGCGACCTTGAAGGCGGCAATCTGACGGACCGCATGGCCGACGCAGGTTTCGGCAATGCCACCCGCGCCACAGCCGATGATGTGCTCGCGCGCCTCAAATCATCCAAGAAGTAAATCAAACCCCTCAATTCACGAAAAAGGACAGACAAATGCTTAAGAACAACTCTGACAACGGCCTGATCATGACAGTCAACCTGCTGGGCGTAGTGATCGCCTACGGCATGCTCGGGATTTCGCTGTGGCTTTCAACCGATGTGCCGCTGTCGACCAAAGGTTTCTGGGCCATCTCGGTCATGATGCTGACACTCTCGCTGGTGAACTTTGTCAAATACCGCTTCGACGAACGCATGGCCGAAGACCGCATCCAGCGCATCGAAGACGCCCGCAACGAAAAGCTGCTGGAAGATTACGTTGGCGAAAACCGCTAAGCCCCTGCGCCCTGCCCCTATTCCGGGCAGGGCTTTCCTCTTTTCAAAACGCAAGCCCTGCGCCAAAGTCAAATCCATGAAATTCTTACGCCAGTTCGCAGCACGTATCGTTGGCCAGTCCATTCGCATCTTTGCCCGTGCGATCACCGCCGTACGGGCCGAGTGGAAGGGCATCGAACCCGTCCCGCGTCAGCGCGTCTATTTCGCTAACCACACAAGCAACGCCGACATGCCGATGATCTGGTCGGTCCTGCCGCCCGCAATGCGCCGCACGGTGCGCCCTGTGGCTGCCGCCGATTACTGGCTGAAAAACAAACTGCGCGCTTTTGTCGGCCCTGAGGTGTTCAACTGTGTGCTGGTCGACCGCCGCCCCGAGGTACAGGACAAACCGATGGACAAGATCATCGCAGCGCTTGACGAAGGATCGTCGCTGATCATCTTTCCCGAAGGCAACCGCAACATGACCGAGGACCCGTTGCTGCCCTTTAAGGCGGGGCTTTACAACATGGGCGTCGCGCGGCCCGATGTCGATCTGGTGCCCACATGGGTCGCCAACCTGACCGAAATCATGCCCAAAGGCGAAGTCATCCCCCTGCCCCTGATCTGCACAGTCACCTTCGGCGAACCGATCCATGTACGCGAAGGCGAAAGCAAGGATGATTTCCTCAAACGGGCCTCCGAGGCGCTCTTGGCCCAACGCCCCGAGGCCCGCAAATGACCAGCACAACAGCGGATATCCTGCTCTTGGCCTTTGGCAGTTTCGGCATCCTGATTGCCCTGACTGTGCTGGGTGAAATCCTGCGCGCGCGCCAGCCCGTCCATGATCCCAACCCGATGCTCGATACCTATATGACCCGCGTCCAAAGCTGGTGGGGCATGGTCACATTCATTGGTTTGGCACTCTTGCTAGGCAAACCGGGGATCATGACGCTGTTTGCTTTCGCCTCTTTCGCCGCCCTGCGGGAATTTCTGACGCTGACCACCAAGACACAGGCCGACCATCTGTCATTGGCGCTGGCCTTCTTTGCGGTTCTGCCCCTGCAATATGTTTTCGTAGGCTTCGGCTGGACCGGCCTTTATACGGTGTTCATCCCCGTCTACGCCTTTCTTTTCCTGCCCATGATCTCGGCCCTGCGGGGCAATCCGCAACGCTTTCTGGTGCGGGTCGCGGAAACCCAATGGGCCCTGATGATCGCGGTCTTTTGTGTGAGCCACGTGCCCGCCCTGATGTCACTCGACATTGCAGGCTACGGCGACCGCTCTGTCCTGCTGATCGCCTTCCTCGTGATGGTCGTGCAATTGGGAGACCTCTTGGATTTCTTCTTTGGCCGCCGGATCGGCCGCACCAAAATCGCCCCCGGCCTGTCACCCAAGACGTGGGAAGGGCTGGTCTGCGGTGTGCTGAGTGCCATGGTCATCGGCGCCATGCTCAGCTGGATCACACCTTTCGGCTTTTGGGGCGCAGCACTTATGGCGGGCATCGCGTCACTTGTCGGCATGTTCGGCAACCTCGTGGTCGCCGCTATCAAGCGCGACCGTGGCGTCAAGGACTGGTCGCACCTGATCCCGGGCCAAGGCGGTTTTGTCGACCAGCTCGACAGCGTGATCTTTGCCGCACCGATCTTCTATCAGCTGACGATGTATTTCTACACCTGACCCCGCCCGATGAACTGCGGCAGCTTTGACAGGTTCTTGGCGACCAATGTCCTGATCCCGCCCACCCCGTGGCGGCGGATCGCGCGGTAATCCTCACGGCTTTTGCGGATCATATGGGCAAAGGATTTATTGCTCGCACCACCCATTTTCATGCGCACCATCACTTTGGGAATATAGGCCAGCCGCACCTGTCCCTGGGTCAGAAACCGCAACATCCCGTCGTAGTCCCCCGCGATGCGAAAGCTCGTGTCATAAAGCCCGGCCCGTATAAAAACCTCGCGCCGCAAATAAAGCGTCGGATGCGGCGGCATCCACCCGCGCCGCAGCAAGGCCGCCGAATAGGCCCCCGCCTTCCAATAGCGGATTACACGGTTGGGATCATTGCGCGCGACATATTGCAGATCACCGTAGACGCCATCAATCGCAGGATTGGACAAAGCCTCGGCGACCCATGTCAGCACATCCGCATCGACCAATAGGTCATCCGCATGCAAGAGCCCGATCACATCGCCTGTCGTACGCTGGATGCCGTGATTGATGGCATCATATATGCCGGTGTCAGGGCAGGATTCCAGCACCATGTTGCGGTGTCCATGCGCCTGTAAATAGGCAAGCGTCCCGTCGGTCGACCCACCATCCTGCACGATGTGCTCGACATCAAGATGCCCTTGGGCCGAAAGGCTTTCCAGCATCGCAGGCAGGGTCGCGCAGCCGTTCATTACTGCGGTCACAACGGAAATCTTCATGCGACCAACACCTTCTTTACGGGCATGTGCACGATGACGTCGATGCCCAGAACATCCTTGATCGCCGTAACCGGTGATGCACCATTGGCCGCCATATAGCGGCGGACCTCACCCAGCTTGGCGTCGACCAGATAGCGGTACCAGAACCCCTGCAACACATGAAAGGACCGCGCCCGCCTGCCATCGAGAAACCCCAACCGCAGGACGTAGCGGTAAAAGAAATAGCCCCCCGCCCGCAGACCCGCAGGCAAACGGGCGTAAATGTGCCGTTTCACCCAGCGTTTGGCGGCTGCGCGGCCATGCCCGGGCAGGACCCCGGCACAGGGCAGAAACCCGAACTCCGCGTTCAGAACATCCACAACTTCGCGGCTGGCATAGCCGTTGTGTTTCTGCACCCACCAATCCAGCGGATGGCGGTTGTCATCAATCACATGCCCGCGCAAATGCCCGGTTGGACCGGACACCACGATATGTTCATCCATCCAGAGCGCCTCGCACCTGCCGCGTCCGTTGCGGAACAGGCGCAGCGTAGGCGTGCGGCAAATGCCGCCATGCCTGACAAGCTGGCCCATGAATTTAATGCCACGCCCGACGTAATAGCCGTCCACGTCTTCCGGCAGTCCCGCACTGATTTCATCGGCAAGGGTCTGGGTCATCACCTCATCTGCATCAAGCCGCAGCACCCACCCAGGTGTGTCCACGATCTGATCCAAGGCCCAGTTGAATTGCACCGCATGATTGACCCAAGCATGCCGTAGCACCGTGGCACCGTGGCGCGCAGCGATCTGCGCGGTGCCGTCAGTGGAGCCGCTATCGACGACCAAGATGCGATCCGCCACATCACGGACCGACAGAATGGCGCGGGCGATGTGTATCGCCTCGTTACAGGTCAGAATGATCACTGTCAGCTGTGTCATGCCATCACCCCGTCAAAGGCGTCCTGCGCCAGCCCGCGATAAAGATCGGCAAAAGCGTCCACCATCGCTGCCGTCGAGAAATCACGGCGCATCCACGCGCGGCCATGCGCGCCCATCTGCTCCAGATCCTGAGCCGACAAGGTCAATATCTCGGCCGCCAGATTGCTGCGCGGCAGGTCAATGCAGCGGCCGCAGCCCTGCCGCGCAAGATCTTGCCAAGGCGTGTTCTGGGTCGTCAGAACCGGCACACCATGGGCCAGTGCCTCGGCCACGACGATCCCGAAGTTTTCCGAATGTGATGGAAGCACAAAGAGATCGGCCTGCGCAAAGGCCGCCGCCTTGGCCGCCCCATCCACATGGCCATGCAGCCGGATACGGCCAGCCGACAGGTTCGCACGCATCTGCAACATGCGCACATATTCGGCATCTCCCGTCCCGTAAATATCCAACGTGAAGTGGGGTGGCAGGCGCGTCATCGCCGCGAAAAGCGCCTCAACGCCCTTCTTGGGGTGCAGGCGGCTGAGAAAGAGCAGGCGGCACTGCCCGTCACGCGGGCGGCGGGGCGACAATTCCGCAGGAACATCCACCGCATTGGGAATAATGGCGCGGGCAATCTGCCCCAATCGGGCCGTGCCATGCGTCGCTTCCTGCGCCGAAGTGACATGCAAAACAGCCCCCTTGGGGCGCAGCAGGTGGGCCAGATGCTCGAACCCGTGTTTGATGCGCCGCTTGGGCGCGTCCTGCCAATCGGCCGTGGCCTGCAATCCGCCACGGGGCGACCAGACCACAGGTTTGCCCATTGCACGCGCCAATACAAAAGCTGGCAAAGTCGGCATGTTGTAGGTGCCTGTCACATGCACGACATCCGCCCAGTGGATCGCCGCAGGCATCCGCGCCAAAAGTCCCGGCGCGATGCAATGTCCCGCCAAGCGCCGCGCATAATGCACAGGATAAGCCAATGGCACCGGCACCACCCGATCTGCAATGGCAGGGCCTGCCGCATCAGCCGTCAGGACCCGCAACTGGACACCATCAAGAGCGGAAACCCCGTCACAAATCGCCTTGGTAGACCAGATCGGACCGCCCCAATAGGTCGCAGGATAGAACGCGGGAACGATGTGTAAAATCTTCATGCGGCAACCTCCTTGGTGCTGCGATGGCCAATGATGCGCGCCGGATTACCCGCCACAATTGCGCCTGCCGGCACGTCACGGGTGACAATCGCACCGGCACCGATGACCGCATGCGTACCGATCTGCGCGCAGGACGGCAGGATCACTGCACGCGCGCCAATCCAGACGCCGGCGCCAATGACCTTGGGTGCAGGACGGGCCAGACTATGCGGATCAAGCCCGTGATCATGGGTGAAAATCAGGGCGTGTTCGGACACCATCACATCATCGTGGATGGTCAGCCCGCCCTCTATGTCCAGATGGGCAAACTGGTTGACCTGCACGCGGTCCCCGACCCGCAGGCAGGCATGCGCGCCCCTGCCCGACACCCCGACACCGCGCCAGAAATAGCAGTCCGCACCCAGTTCAACCTGCGCAGGGCTGTCGAACCGCACCCCCGTCTGAAACCACGTTCCGGCACCAGTTTTCGCAAGGCTGGCACGGTGCAGCCTTGTCGCCAGCACAGCGCCCGCGCGGCGCATCATAGCGGCCGCGATGCGCAGGACCCAGAACAGCGCCCTAAACATATGCGACCCCCGCGTACCTGACAGGGCGCGCGCGCAAACGCGGCACGAAGACCACAATCATCGCCATGATCAGCACGACCTGTACAACCGCAGCCACGATAAATCCGCTGAACGATGAATGCAGCGTGGCCTGCACGAAAGGGTAAAGCAGAAGGGGATAAAGATAGAACGCGCCAAAGCGCAGGCAGTGACGCGGTGCAAGCAAGACCACCTCGGCGCGCCGATACACCCAGCCCAGCACAAACCCGACAAAGGCCCCCGCCCAGCCGAAATTCATAAACGCCTCACCGGGACCAGTAACGTTAAAGGCCCCGCCGGTCATCACACCCATCACGTCGCGTTTGAAAAAGACGCCCAGATCAATCGCAGGTTTGTCCAGCCACAGCGCCCGCGGCACCCAGCCGAAGGTCCACCAGCCATAGCTTTCGCCCAGCAAATAGGCCTCCGGCCCGACCTGATCGGTGACCATGACGGCGGCATTGATATCCAGAAAATAGGTCGATCTGACGATCTGTTCCCACAGGCCCGCATCAACTCCGCGCAGCGCGGTCATATAGGCAGCCATAGTGAACACGCCGACCGCTCCGCCGATCATCCATAGGACCGACCGCAGCCCTGGAAAGCCCACCACAATGAGATAGGTCGCGCAGGCGAAAACCAGCAACTCGACCAGTTCAAAGCGGTCCCCCGAGACCAGCGCAATCATCACCAGCAAAAGCGCCAGAACACCTGCCTGCAACATGAGCCACGGCGCACGCAGCACGAGCCCCTGCGCCAGAAGCATCACAAAGGCGCATTTGGGCACGACAAACAGCATCTTGATCCCAGCAAGCGTCGCGCCCACACCGTCGCGGTTCACATTGATCTGCTTGTCCTGATTGAACGCTGCCAGAAGATCAGTGGAAAAGAGCGACATCCCACGGGCTTGCAGGATCAGCGCAAAGGTCAGACCCGCCACAGCGAAAGCCGCAACAAACAGCCATCCCTGACGCACCAAACCGCCCGCGATCAGACGCGCCTCACGGATCGCCAATCGCGGATCACAGGGCCGCAGCGCCAGACGATAGCCAAGACACATCAGCATCACAAAGGCCGCCAGATAGCCCGCCCCGCGCGGCATTGCCCCTGTTGTATCAATGAATCTGGCGTAGAAGGCCAAGTCAGGGTCAACACTATAAACCCCAACCTTGATCAGGAACCCGAAGGCGCAGAAATAGGCCAGCAAATGCATCGGCGAGACAAGTGGCACCAGCCCATAGCGTTCACCCATCCAGAACGAAATGATGGTGCACGTCAGCGCCAAAAGGATGATCAGGAGGTTCTCCACTGCCCCTCCTTTCCCCACCAAAGGACAGTGGCCGATGTATCAATGCCCAGTTTCCGCCAGACTGCCCACCACAGGGCAAAACCGCCCAGTGACAGTGCGCCGACATAGCCCAGCGCGTTGGTCAGCGCAGTCAGTTCAGCGCCCCACCACGCAAACCACGCCAGATAAAGCCCTGTCATCAACAGCCGCGCGGCCAGTGCGCACCGCTGCAATCCACACAGCGTCGCAACGGTAAAACTTGATGCCAGCACCACCTGCCCCAGCGCCCCAAGCAACAGGACGACAAAGATCATCGGCAGCGCTGCCCCAGCGGTTTGCGGAAAAATGGCAGGCAGGACCGGCAACACCAAAAGCGCCATGCCAAACAGCGCAAGCCCGGGCAACATCGCAATCTGGCTGCCCTGCGCGCTTGCACGGGCAAGGGCCACCATGTCACCGGAACCCTTTGCAGCCGACACCGCAGGCCCGCTGACCCATGTCGCCACACTGACAGGCAGCGCCACAAGGTTCGCAACACGGCGCAGCACGGCATAAACGCCCAAAGCCTCGCCGGAAATCACCGCACCGCCGACAATCAGATCAATCTGCGCCGCGACCATGCCCGTGACCGATGTCGCCCAGAGCGACAGGCTCAGATAGGGACGGTACCGCCGCGCCAGAACTTGCGCCCCCTGCATCCGTGGTATTGCCCAGAGCAGGGCGAAGAAGGCAAAGCCCGCCATCACAAGCGCACACAGCATAAGGATGCCCGCAACGCCAGTGTCCGGCAGCAGGAGTGCTGCGACACCAAGCGCCACCTGCGGCCCCGCATCGCGCAACGCCATTGAAGCATGCACACTGCCCAGCGCCCGCATGATGCTGGCAAGACAGCCCAGCAGATTGACGCAAAAACCGACACTCACGATGGCCACCCAAGGCATGGCAGGCCAGATCAGCGCCCCAAATCCCCAAGCGACCAGCGCGAGCATTGCCGGATAAAGCACGGTCAGCCGAAAAATATCTGCCCTGCGCAGCCCCCGCCCGTCTGTCAGCACCCGCAGCAAGATCACAGGACCACCCACAGACACCAGCGTGCCGACGACAAGCCCCGCGCCCCAAAGTGCCGCCAGCCTGCCGAAGGTCTCAAGCCCCAGCCAAGCGGCAAGGCCCAGCATGACAAGGAAATTGACACCAACGATGCCTATCCTAAGGCCCATCGACCCTGCGGCGCCTTTGCTTGCCAAGCGTGCTAATCTGGATACTGGCATCACACGAAAACCGTTGCTAAGCGCCATTAACCAAAGAAGGCGCAGCTTTAGTCCTCATTCATTGTGATTAATTAAAGGTTAACTCCTTTGTGGTGTTTTGCAGGGACGAACCCGGACAGAAACCCAGACCTGGACTGCCATGACACAGCGTAACGATGCCGCCAGACCGGACCCGTATGACGGGTACCGCGACACCTTTGACCAGATCACTCCGCTGGATGTCACGGCCATGTTGCGCGTCCTGTGGCACGGCAAATTGCTGGTCCTTTGTGTGCTTCTCTTCACAACGGGGGTGACCGGATACTATGCATTCCGGATGGCCCAGCCCCAGTACACGGCTGTGGCAACATCCCAACTTGGCGGTACCGATGATGCAACGTCGGGCATGGCCGCCCCGCAGGACCGCAATGAGACGGCACTGAACACCGCCGCCGCCCTTGTCACGTCAGACCCTGTGCTGACACAGGTCGTCACAGCGCTGGATCTGCTGGCAGACCCCGAATTCAACCGATACCTTGTGCCGACAAAACCCTTTTCGCCCAATGCCTTGCGCACGCAGCTGCGGCACTGGCTGGCCGGCACGACAGAACAGCCCCCCGATGAAGCCGCCATTCTGGACAAGACGATCCAGAACCTGCGCCGCGCACTCACGGTCACCCGCCAGGCCGACACCTATATTCTGCACATCACAGCACAGAGCCACGACGCGGACAAAGCGGTAACGCTCGCCAACACGACGGCGGCGCTTTACCTGACCCATATGGAAGCAACGCAAAAACAAAAACTGGTCACAACGGAGACCCTGTTGCAGACGCGCGTCAATGATCTGCGCGCCGAACTCGCCCAACAAGACGCGCAGGCCGCCGCGATTATCGCTTCAGCGCAAATTCAGGGTGACATTGCACTGGATGCGCTGACGGCACAGGTGCTTGCCGCGGATCAGGACCTGAGCGAAGCACGCAACGCGCTGCGCGCGCTTGAAGTGGCACCCGACAGCGGGAGCGCGCGCAACACAGCCGAAATCGCGCAACTGCGCCAGAAAATTAACGAAATTGCCGCACTCAAAGACCGGCGCAGTGCACAGCTTTCGGTGCAGTCGGAAGGGCATGCAGCCCTGCAACAGATTGCACTTCAAACCGAGGCCACGCGCCTGGTCTATCAAAGTTTTCTGGCACAACTGCAGGAAAACCGGATGCAACAGGGACTGGGCACCGCCGCAGGCTTGCGGATCACACCAGCCACCGAAGGCACATATGCAGGACCGCAAAAGATGCTGCTTCTGACGGTCGCATCTGTCTTGGGCACCCTACTGGGCATTATCGCGGTCGCCATCCGGCATATGACACGCAAGGGTTTCATTGACGCCAATAGCCTGCACGATGCAACCGCCCTGCCGGTTCTGGCGCAGTTCTCGCACCGCGCCTTGCGCTATTTCAATAGTGGTGGGCGCGCCTTGGCCACACGGCCCCAGACAGGGCTGTCGCAAGCGGGCCGCAGGTTGCACACAGCGCTTGCCCTGACCCCGCAGGGCAGTACCGCAAAGGTGATCCTTTCAACCTCGAGCACCGTCGCAGAAGGCAAGACGCACCATGCGCTTCTTCTGGCACGGACCCTTGGGATGTCGGGCAAACGGGTGGTCCTGATCGGCGCAGATACGTCCGACCGCCTCTTGCAATCCTTGCTCGGCGCAGCTCCCTTTCACGCCGCGCAACAAAGCTGGGCCACTGGCGAACAGGCAACCCATTGCCCAAGTCTTGGGGCCGATGTTCTGGTGATCCCCGAAATGATAGACCGCCACGCGCCGCTTTTACCCGATGCGCTGACCCTCAGGCTCGACAGCCTGCGCAAGAGCTATGACCACATCATCATTGACGCACCACCCGTGATGGCCGCACCCGAGGCGCTGCTATTTGCGCGCCAGTCCGATGCGATCATCTATGCGGTCCGCTGGTCAAAGACCCCACGCGACATGGTGCAACGCGGCCTTGAGGCGCTTCGGGATATCGGGCATCCGGCCACAGGGCTTGTCCTGTCACAGATCAACCTGCGCAGGATGCGGCTATGGTCCAACGATCCTTGCCTGTCCGCGCTGCAAGCGGCGCAAACGCTTTAGGGTCAGAAAAAGGGCCGCACGCGGCGGCCCTAATCCTTATGGTGTGACCGAGATCACATGCCGGTTGTAAAACTGCAAAATATCGCCCTCTTGCAGGGTCAATCCGCCATCCACATTTGCACTGATATAGGCCTTTGCAGGCCAATCAATTGATCCGCTGGCGGTGCGGCCTTCGATGTTTGGCAAGACGAACGCGTCGAACGCATCAAGCCTGTTGCCCGCCGCCGAAAGCGCACCCGCCTCATGGCCATAAACAAAACTGCCCACAGCTGTGGCACCCGTCAAACCCAGCTTGCTGGTGGCGGGAAAGGCCACCAGATCATCCGTCTGGCCCGCATAATCCGCTGGGCTGACAACCGTTCCGTTTTCCACCGTCAGGGTCTCGATCACCGTCGCCGCTGTTTCGCCTTCCCAGCGCACAAAAGGCAACATGCCGGCATAGAACCATTCCACATCAAAACTGGCGGCCGTGACAGCGACCTGCACGGTGTGGTGGATCGCACCGGCAGTGATCGCGCGGCTGGTCTGGCAAGTCGCCAGCGGACCGCTGCCGCCACCTTGCCATGTCGAGGTCTCGACCATCGCGATCCGGCGCCCCACGCTCAGGCCGTTGCCCGTGGTCGCAGGCACCCAGGGCACACCATCAAGTGTGATCGACCGTGCATCCAGCGTATCACGGCCATGGGTCTGTCCACCCACTTCCACGACACTGTCACCGACATCAAGACGCGCGGCATATTCGCGCTCGGACGCATAATCGATGATGGCAAAGCTCGGATAGGTCGGGCGGCTGTCCACCCGCCAATCCAGCGCCCCGTCCGAGGCGATCCCGCTCATGTGGGTCGGACCCGCTGTGCCGCTGACACCATTGGCACGGGCGGCATAATACATACCACCAAATTGCACTTCGTCTCCCATCGCATAGGCCGTGTCCGGCGTCCAAAGCGGCGGCAGGATATGCGGATCAGTCAAGGCGCCCGTAATGGCTACCGCCTCAACCATAATAGCCCCGCCACCGGGTGTCGCGGCACCACCAAAACTCAGGGTGACAGTGTGTTCGCCCGTCAGGCCACTCGCCACCTTGATCGACTGGCGACGGGTCAGATCGGTCGCGGCATAGCTCGAAAAGGCCTTGAAGCCCAAACCGGCAGGATCGGCGATTTCATTCACGAGGGTCTGCGCGCCGTCAATCTCGACTTTGACATAGCCGCCACTGGTCCGGCCGGTATAGTTGATCCACATGTCATAGGGCGCGTCCCTGCCCACCTGCACGGTGGCACTGGCACCGGTTGACCCGGTACTGATCGCGCGATTGCCGGTATAGCTGGCCGCGAACCCCGACCCCGAGGTCTGCAATTGCGACCAACTGCCCGCCAGGGTCATGCGGCCCACAGGATAGACATTGCGCAGCTCAACCAGTTGCGTTTCACGCCATGACATCCGCATCGTGGGGTCTGTCTGGTCCAGACGCAGACGGGCGGCATGGTGTGGCCCCACTTCGGTCCAGATGGTCAGACCATCCTCAAAGCCCGGCGCAAGGGCAACAGACCGGCCCCCGCCATGGGCAAAGAACGCAGCCAGCGGCTGCGGTGCGGGCACATGGCCCGACCCCGCACTTGGCGAAAGCTCTACACCAATCATGCTCAGTACCACGCCACCAGTTGCGCGGTGGTCCCCGAGGCCAGCACCCGTAAAGGACGGATCGACAACACAACGCCCGCCGCAAGATCGTAGGTGACAACTTCTCCGGCGGCATCCTGCAACGCGGCCGTCCCTGCGGAATTGACGTAAAGCGCGCGCGGCCGCACCGGCAAGTCGGATAGATCAGAGGGCGCGACGACATAATGCGCGACAGCAGGCGAGGTCAGATTCACGTAATCGGTGTCAAAGGGATCAGGCATTCTCGGTCTCCAGTTAGGAATGAACCTCAATGCTTACGGACCTATCCTTACCAACCGCCTTGACCGGCGCACGTTGCGGCGTGCAACACCCCGGCACCTGAAATTAACGCCCTTTGCATCCTGCAATCACACAAAGCGTGCGCCACGCGATCCACAGATCAAACCGCAGGCTTGCATGCGCGATATAGTAATGGTCAGCCGCAACCTTGCGCCTGATCCCCTTCAGACCGTCCACGTAACCGATCTCGGTTTGTGCCAGACCACTGATCCCCGGCATGACCTTATGACGCGCGGCATAGCCGGGCACCTGTTGTTGATAGGCGAGCGCGTGATCAAAAAGGTCGGGACGCGGGCCAATCAGGCTCATCTCTTTGCGCAAGACATTCAGGATTTGCGGCAGTTCATCAATCCGGCACTTGCGCATCAGTGCCCCGAGCTTGGAAATGCGATCTTCTTCCAGTCGGTCGAAAGCACCCCGCGTATGCGTCACCACATGGCGCATGGAGCGGAACTTATACGCCATGAACGGCTGACCGGCATATCCCATGCGCAACTGCCGGTGCATCAAGGACCCGCGATTGAACACTGGATTCAGCACCAGCAATCCCGCTGCAATCAGCCCCAAAACCGGCAACAACAACAAGGACACCGCGATATCAAATACCCGTTTGGACAGGCGCAACTGGCGGGATGGCAAGTGCGCGTCGTCAATGACAGGCCGGGTGGCCAGGTCCAGAATATCGTCCTGAAAATCAAACATGGCAGACCGCACTCTCATAAAACCCGAAAGACACGACGCAAAACGTCTTTCGCTGTCAACTTTCACGAAGAAGGTTAAAGAGTGATTAAGGTGAAATTTGGCCCCAAAAATGGTCCCCAGTGCAGGTCAGCCCGACCTGTACAAATGGCGATCCGAGAAGGACTCGAACCCTCAACCTGCTGATTAGAAGTCAGCTGCTCTATCCAGTTGAGCTATCGGACCGCACGCTTGGCGGTATCGCGCGTCTTGGAGGGCTTTGGCAAGCCCCAAGAGGTGCTAATGCGTCCAGGCCCCACGGCGGTTGGTCGCAAAATTCTCGCCATATCCACCAGGGCGGATATTCGCTTTGCGCGGCTTGGGTTCACGCACAACCGCGTCGATGCCATGTTCGCGCGCATACTCCAGCGCCGCCTCTTTGCTATCGAATTCCAGCTTGACCTGCGCCTGCGTATCCGAAGACGAGGTCCAGCCCATCAGCGGATCAACCTCACGCGCCGTTTCGGCCACATGTTCCAGAACCCAATGCTTGGTCTTGGCCGTGCCCGAGGACATGGCTGTCTTTGCTGGCTTATAGATTCGTGCGCGCATCGCGGTCTCCCTTGGCTGGCACCTATATGTGCAAACTGGCGTGGTGACGCAAGCATTTGCCGCAGGACACACCAAAATCTTCCAAGATTTTGGCCCAGAATTTTTGAAAATTCTGGCGAGTTATGCCCACTCACCACCCCGCATCACCGGCACACGCGCGCCTGTCTTGGTAATCCCGTCAATATCCACCGCATCCGACCCCATCATCCAGTCAACGTGGATAATGCTCTGGTTCCCGCCCTTCTGCTTCAATTCTTCCGGCGACAACTCCGATCCACCTTCGATTGTATCGGCATAGCACTGGCCCAGCGCGATATGGCAGGACGCGTTCTCATCGAAAAGCGTGTTGTAAAACAACGTACCTGACTGGCTGATCGGGCTGGAATGCGGCACGAGGGCCACCTCACCGATCCGGCTCGCGCCATCATCGGTCTTGAGCAACGCTTTCAACACATCTTCGCCCTTGCTGGCGGTCGCTTCGACAATCCGACCCGCCTCGAAGCGCACGGCGATATCCTCGATGACAGACCCCTGATGCGCCAGCGGCTTGGTCGCGGCCACGGTGCCATCGACCTTATAGGCATGCGGGCAGGTAAAGACCTCTTCGGTGGGAATGTTCGGCTGACAGGTCACACCATTGAGCGCAGGCGAAGCCCCGCCTTTCCAGATATGGCCATCGGCCAGGCCCAGCATCAGATCCGTGCCGGGCCCGGTATAATGCAGCGCCGAGAAATTCTGTTCATTCAGCCAGTTCACCCGCTCTTTCAGGGTGGCGGTATGTGCGGCCCAATTCGCAACCGGATCATCCCCTTCAAGACGGGACGCGGCATAGATCGCATCCATCAACTTGCGCTGCGCCTCTTCCACCGGCAGATCGGGAAACACCTTTGCCGCCCATGCAGCACCCGGGTAGGCCACGATATTCCAGTTCACCTCGAACCCGACAATCGGCCCCATCGCAGGTTTCGCGGCAAGCGACGTTGCCTTGCTCAGCCGTGCCACCTTGGCAGGGTCCTGACCCGCCAGAAGCATCGGGTCATCACCGGTAATCGCCATCCGCGCAGCCCCGCCTTTGAACGCAGCCGCCATTCCCTCGAAAAACCAGTTCGGGGCGCGATCAAAGCTTTCATCGGGCGCATGTTCATAGCGCGCCAAGGTGATGGCATCATCGTTGAAAAAAGGCGTCACAATCCCCGCACCCGCCTTATAGGCATGCACGGTAATGCGGCGCACCAGATCAAGCGCGGCCATGGGTGCCGTAATCACCAGATCCTGCCCCGGTTGCAGGTTCACGCCTGTGCGCACCGCCACTTCGGCAAGACGGTCAAGTTTGACGGGATCAATATAGTCGGACATGGGGCACCTCGTTTGTTCGCGCTGACACTATTGCGTGACGCGCCAAGGTCAACCAACTGTGCATGAGGTCAAAGCCTTAAAAGATCCGCTGCGCTGCACGGCGCACTTCAAAACCGCCGCCTTCAAGATTGGTGCAGGTCACACCCGAAAGCTCTGACTGGCAGGTAATACCGTCGAGGATGGCAGTGCTGCCGTAAGGCAGGACGTCACGCACCTGCTGCGTCAGAACTTCATCAGTCACACAGACCAATTGGCCACGACCCGTCTGACCGACACCAAAGGTTGTCCCCCAGTCACCATCACAGGACGCCGGACGATTGGTATAGCTCTGCACGTCCACACCAAGGTTGCATTGCACAGCCAAGGGTGCACCGCGGGTCATGTCACAGCGAATATTTCCGGAAGGCGACTGGAAAGCAATATCAGCATCAGCCGCGCCAATGCTGCCGCAAGCAGCAAGCACAAGCGCAAGGACGTTTCGGCGCGCGGGGAATGACAAAACCATACTCTTCACAAGTGCAGACCTAACATGATCCTCGGCTTAGTCAAAACTCACACTATTGCGACCGGAAAACGGTAACCGGACGGGAAACACTGCAACCGGGATTATCGCATCTGGAGCAGCAGCGATGCGTGGACGGCGCCGTAAACGCTGACTCTCCTGACACATCCTGTCAGGAGCCACCCTTGAACCCCACCCCAAACACATCAACTATAGGCGTAACTCCAAAGGACCGATCCCAATGGCCTACGCCCAGACCGACAAACGCGAGATTGACCAGTTCCTCGCCAACCCCGCCCCTGACGTCAAAACCCGCGAAAAGCTGGAAGGCGGCAAGCAATTCGTGCTGAAAACCGAGTTTGAACCGGCAGGCGACCAGCCCACCGCGATTGCCGAACTCAGCGCCGGTATCCTGGCTGGTGAACGCGACCAGGTGCTCTTGGGCGCGACCGGTACGGGCAAAACCTTCACCATGGCCAAAATGATCGAGCAGACCCAGCGCCCTGCGATCATCCTTGCGCCCAACAAGACCCTCGCAGCGCAGCTCTATGGCGAATTCAAAGGCTTCTTTCCCGACAACGCCGTCGAGTATTTCGTGTCCTACTACGACTACTACCAGCCCGAGGCTTATGTCGCCCGCTCGGACACCTACATCGAGAAAGAAAGTCAGATCAACGAACAGATCGACCGGATGCGCCACTCGGCCACCCGCGCGCTGCTGGAACGCGACGATGTGATCATCGTGGCCTCGGTCTCCTGCATCTACGGTATCGGGTCGGTCGAAACCTATGGCGCCATGACGCAGGATATCCACGCGGGCAACGATTATGACCAGCGCCAGATCATCGCCGACCTGATCGCGCAACAATACCGCCGCAACGATGCCGCCTTCCAGCGCGGCACCTTCCGCGTGCGGGGCGATAGCTTGGAAATCTGGCCCGCCCACCTGGATGACCGTGCTTGGAAACTGTCATTCTTTGGCGAAGAACTGGAATCCATCACCGAATTCGACCCGCTGACGGGCGAGAAAACGGGCAGCTTCGACAAGGTGCGTATCTACGCCAATTCGCACTATGTGACGCCGAAACCCACAATGCAGCAGGCCATCATCGGGATCAAAAAGGAACTCCGGATGCGGCTCGATCAACTGGTCGCTGACGGCAAACTGCTCGAAGCGCAGCGGCTGGAACAACGCACCAACTTTGATCTCGAAATGCTCGAGGCGACAGGAGTTTGCAACGGCATCGAAAACTACTCGCGCTACCTGACAGGCCGTGCACCGGGTGAGCCACCCCCCACGCTGTTCGAATTCATCCCCGACAACGCCATCGTCTTTGCCGACGAAAGCCACGTGTCGGTCCCGCAGATCGGCGGCATGTACAAAGGCGACTACCGGCGCAAATTTACGCTGGCCGAACACGGGTTCCGCCTGCCCTCCTGCATGGATAACCGGCCCCTGAAATTCGAGGAATGGGACGCCATGCGCCCGCAATCGGTCTTCGTCTCGGCCACCCCGGCGGCGTGGGAGCTGGAACAAACAGGCGGCGTCTTCACCGAACAGATCATCCGACCCACCGGACTGATTGATCCGCAAATCGAAATCCGCCCTGTCGATATGCAGGTTGACGACCTGCTTGACGAGGTCCGCAAAGTCGCCGCCGACGGCTACCGCACATTGGTCACGACCCTGACCAAACGCATGGCCGAGGACCTGACCGAATACATGCACGAACAGGGCATCCGCGTGCGCTATATGCACTCGGATATCGACACGATCGAGCGCATCGAAATCCTCCGCGACCTGCGGCTGGGGGCCTTCGACGTGCTGATCGGGATCAACCTGCTGCGCGAGGGGCTGGATATCCCCGAATGTGGTCTGGTGGCGATCTTGGATGCGGACAAAGAAGGCTTCCTGCGTTCTGAGACGTCCCTTGTCCAAACCATCGGCCGCGCCGCGCGCAACGCCGAAGGCCGCGTGATCATGTACGCCGACCGGATCACCGGTTCGATGGAACGCGCGATGAAGGAAACCGAACGCCGCCGCGCCAAACAACTCGCCTATAACGCCGAACACGGCATCACGCCGATGACGGTCAAAAAGAACGTCGAGGATATTCTGGCGGGCCTCTACAAAGGCGACGTCGACATGAACCGCGTCACCGCGAAGGTCGACAAGCCAATGGCGGGCGCGAATTTGCAGGCAGTGCTCGACGGTCTGCGCGCGGACATGCGCAAAGCCGCCGAAAACCTCGAATTCGAAGAGGCCGCGCGCCTGCGCGACGAGGTCAAACGGCTGGAAACCGTGGAACTCACGATCTCGGATGACCCGCTGGCACGGCAACAGGCCGTTGACCGCGCAGTCGACGACGCGCAGAAAGCGTCAGGCCGGAGTACTGGCGGACGTGGCGGCATGCGCGGCGGGAAGAGCAGGTATGGGGGGAAGCGGTGAGGGTTGCCGCAACACTATGTCTACCTCAAAGAAACATCATTACGTCCCACAAGCAATTTTGCGAAACTTTACCGTTTCTGGTAATGCGACGTATTACTTGAGTATACACTCAAAGCCCAATTCTACTGATCTAAGAAATATAGGCAGCATATTCTATCGACGTCACTACAACAGTGCGACACTCGAGGATGGAAGCAAAAACGATAGTGTTGAGAAGTTCTTTGCCTACGAATTTGACAACTTTATTCCAGAGTGGACAGAAGCGTTCAAGCAAACCCTAGAGACTGGCCAATTACGCTTCGGCTCTTCTGATAGCCGAAAGCGTTTTGTCCAATTCTTTTACAACCATATGAAACGCTCGCCAGACTTCATCGAACCCATAGTGAGCAGCGTTGCGCCTGAAGTCTTCAATGAGCAAACTGTTGAAAACTATGAAAGAGACTATGGCCCAATGACCGACCATGAACGGTCATTGTTCCGGGACCCAAAATGGCAAGAAAGGGTGATCGGAAACAGCCGCGTAATGAACTTTGGTCAGCAGACTGACGGAATTCTTAATCGATTAGTCGGATTAGATATTTGCGTGGCTACACCGGCGTCAGAAAACAAGCAGTTCATAATAGCAAGCAATCCAGTCGTTCGTTTCGAAAACCACGTTTTACAGGCACTTGGGACGGAAGGGGTCGAACTATGGACCACTTTTACACCAAGAATTGCAGTAGGGTTTGTGAAGAGCCAACTACCGTTAGGCCTGCTCACCATCAACAACGATGAAGTCCGGAAGTTCAACACGTCAGCGGCCAAGCAGAGTTCAGCGATTGCTTCCAGCTCCAAGCCCCTTTTGGAATCTCTTGCGAAATTCCTAGGCAGTCGGTTGAACTGAGTGGGCTACGCTTGAGATAGAAACCGTAGGGTGGGTGAAACCCACGCGCCGCAACCCCGTGGTTTTCACCAACCCTACCCCCGCGCAGTCCCGGACTTGATCCGGGACCTCAACGCCCCCCAAACCGCAGCGCCCCCCAAACCTTAACACCCCATTCACACATCCCACCGCACGCGGCCTTAACCCGCCCGGACCGTACACCGTGTACATACGCATTGTGTACGGGTTGTGTACGCATTGCATACGCCCCCATCCCCCGCAAAACCCCGCATTAACACGCGAGTCCCCACGTCACCGCCGCAATCGCCCACACCCCCCACCGCGCGTTGCGTCACTGCGGCCTTGCCCCCCGCCCCGCGCCGCCTACATCCTCCTCATGCGCACAGTTCTCGCCTTCCTCCTCCTCGCCTCACCCGCCGCCGCGTGGGAGTTTTCGGCCTCCCCGATCTGCACCCTGACGGACACGCAAGCAGCAGGCGAAATCACCGTCACCTACGACCCCGCAATCACCGAATATGCGGTCACCGTGACCCTGCCCCAAGGGCGCTGGTCCGGCGATCCGGTCTTCGGCATGGCCTTCGCCAATGACCGTCCGATCAGCATCCAGACTGACCGCCATAGCGTCAGCCCAGATGGCCGAAGCATCACCGTCAAGGACCGTGGATTTGGCAATGTTCTCGACGGGTTAGAGTTCAACGCACGCGCCTACGCCATTCTGGGTGACACAACCGTCGGCTTTGATCTGGACGGGATCGGCCCCGCCATGACCGCCTTTCGCAACTGCCCCGCCGCCAACCTTGCGTGATGACCGACCCGATCAACCCGACCGACGATAGCGCCCGCGCACTGGCCCAGAACCTGCTGCAAAACATCCGCTTCGCAGCCCTCGCCGTGACCCACCCCGACAGTGGCGTACCCTATGTCGCCCGCGTTGCGATGCTCTGGCACGATGGCGCGCTTCTGACGCTAGTCTCGACACTGTCACTGCATACAAAGGCGCTTGCCAAAAACTCGGCCTGTGCTGCGCTGATCGGTGAGCCGGGTGATAAGGGTGACCCCCTCACACATCCGCGCATGACACTGATGTGCACGGCACAGGAGGTTGATAAATCCGCCTACAAAGCAACGTGGCTGGCAGCCATCCCAAAGGCACAATTATACTATGATTTCAGCGACTTCAGGATGTATGCACTGGCGGTGTCCGAGGCGCATCTCAACGGCGGTTTCGGCAAGGCGTTCACCCTAAGCGCGGACGACCTGGGGGTTTAGTTTCCCGCGCCAGACAATCGTGCCGTCTCGCCATGTGCCGTCAAGCAGAACACCCCTCTTCGCGGCATGCGGAAACTGGACCCGCCAGTCGCGGTATTTGTCATTGCTCACAACGCGCAAGCCATGCTTTGTGGCCTTTGACAGGATCGACACATCCGCTATGATGCCTTTGTCTACGACGTCGATATGCTCTTGCGGGATACCCAAAAGCGGGGCCAGTTTGGCCTCGTCATAATAGTGATCGTCAAGCACATAGCCGACGCTGGCATCGAAAAACACAATCGGCGTATAGCCTGCGCGTTCAAGGCTGCGCAGCACTTGGGCGAGAACTTTGACAGAGGGTTCCGGCCCCCAATGCATCACGTTGGACCCGTCCACGAGGATCGCATTCTGAGGGACCGGAATTTCAGCTGGTGGAGGCGTGACCGCTGCTTTGCGCGGTCGCGCAGGTGCAGGCCTTCTGCGTTTGCGTTTGGGGAGAAACCGCAAAAAGAGCAGCAAGAACATGGCCGCAATACTGATAAGCTCTACCAGGTCCAGATCTTGCATGTTCGGCCCTTGCGCATAGAAAAAGGCGAAGGTTCCGCAACCCTCGCCTGTCTCTATCACCTAAAGGTTGTGGGCAATCAACCCTTGCCCTTCCACGGCACCAGCCATTTTTCGGCCTGCCGCATCAGCATATCAATGCTGAACCCGATGATGCCGATCAGGATAATCCCCATCAAAACAATGTCCGTGCTCTGGAATTTTGAGGCCACCATGATCATCATGCCTGCCCCCTTTTCCGCTGCGACCAGTTCTGCCGCCACAACCGTGCCCCAGCAGACACCCATCGCAACGCGCGCACCTGTAAAGATTTCAGGCAAAGAGTTCGGTATGATCACATAGCGCATGATTTGCCACTTTGATGCGCCCAGCGAATAGGCCGCATGGACCTTGGATATCCGCACACCAGACACACCAGACCGCGCCGCGATCGCCATGATCCAGAGCGCCGCAAGAAACAGCAGGATAATCTTGCCCACTTCCCCGATCCCCGCCCAGATAATCACAAGCGGGATCAATGCAAGCGGTGGCACAGGGCGCATGAATTCGACAATCGGGTCAAACCAGCCGCGGAACCAGTTCGACAGACCCATCGCATAACCCAGAGGAATCCCCACCAGCGCACCCAGCAAGAAACCGACGATCACACGGAAAAGCGAATAGCCCAGATGTTCGGCCAAGGTCGAGTTTCGATAGCCGACCGTAGCAATATCGCCCAGCCTGCTCCAGACCGCTTCGGGCGATGGCAGCCAGATGGGTTCCATCTGCATGCCCGTGGCGGGAATGATGTTCAGCGTTCCTTTGTCCGACATTGCCACGCGGCCAAAACTGACATCAACACTGCCGCCCGGCGCAATCGCTTGGCCATCCACAGCGGTGATGAACGTCTCTTCATCACGGCCCATTTCGTCGTTACTGTCGACCCGCAGCAATTCGCTGCGATAGACAGGAATGGCAATTGCGTCGTTCTTGGCGATCCCGTCACCCGGGGCAACCTCAGGTGCTGCAACATCTTCACCTGTTGGGTGCACAACAACGCTGACCGTGGCTGTGTCGCTATCCCCTGCGGGCGTCGTGATCGTATATTCAAACGATCCCTCCCCCTGAAACGGGCCCGGTGCGTGCATGAACCCTGGCAAGAGCTTCGAGCCGGTGAATGCGCCCCACAAAACAAAGATCAGCACGATCGAAACAACAGAAGCTACCGTGTTTGACGTGACCGCGCTTTCATCACCAAAGGTGACAGTCTTGAGCGAACTGTAGTCATGTTTGGGCGTCAGCAACCGTTTTACGCCGTTCCAGATCACCATCATCAACAGGATGATCAGGATATAGCCGATGATATAGGGGGCCGCAGCAAAGAGCGTTGTCAGAACCGCCCAGAATTCGCCCCAAAGGTCTCCTAGCAATGCCATTATGCGTCCTCCGTCCGGCCCATGATTTCTTCTTCCATGTCCCAGATCATTCCCAGAATTTCCTCACGGGTTTCTCCAAATTTGGGATGTTTCTTGACTTCGCGCAGGTCCTGGCCCACGCCCATCTCGGCAAAGGGCAGACGGTATTCGGTATGAATACGGCCCGGACGCGGCGCCATGACAATCAGGCGTTCGCCCAGCAAAAGCGCCTCTTCCACCGAGTGTGTGATCAGAATGATCGTTTTGCCGGTCTCTTTCCACAGCTTCAGAACCAGACCCTGCATCTTTTCGCGCGTCAGCGCATCAAGTGCGCCCAGCGGTTCGTCCATCAAGATCACATCAGGTTCATTGGCAAGGCAACGCGCCAGCGCAACACGCTGCTGCATCCCCCCCGAAAGCTCATAGACCGCTTTTTCCTTGAAATCCTGCAAGCCCACAACATCAAGCAGATGATCGACAATCTTCGCTTTCTCCGCCTTGGGCATACCTTTCATCGACGGACCAAAGCCCACGTTCTCACGCACGCTCATCCACTCAAAAAGCGCGCCCTGCTGGAACACCATGCCACGCTCGGCAGCAGGGCCGGTGACCTTGTGACCATTCAGCGTGATCGTGCCCGCAGTCGGGGCCAGAAAGCCCGCGACGATATTCAGCAGTGTCGTCTTACCGCAGCCCGAAGGCCCCAGAACCGACAGCAACTCACCCGCCTTGAGATCAAGAGAGACGTCCTTGAGTGCTTGCACCGATGACCCATTCGGTAGATCGAACCGCATGGAGAGTTTGTCTATTTGAAGTCCTGACATGTTCTGCCCCCAATCATTTTCAAAGCGGCGGACCCTTTTGTCGCGCCGGTCTGAAAATGATTGGGCCGGTGCGCGCAAGCACCGGCCCAATACATGATTACATGTCAGCTGCCGCTTGCAGCGGGCCTGTGTTCACGGCACCCTCATAGCTGCTCAGCGCGCTCGGGATCGAACCGGCATCCACAAAGACCTGTGCGACACCCTGCATGAAACCCGCCGCATTGCCGCCCAGCCAACTCTGGCTCAGCTGCTCCTCGATCGTCGGGAAGGTAAAGGTCGCCATAAAGTCACGCGCCGCCTGTTCGTCCATGCCGCTGTCCTGTGCGATCACAGGAAGCATTTCGTCGACCATCGTACCGGCGTTCCAGTCCGCGTTCGCCTGTGCTGTCACAGCCAGAAACTTTGCCACCAGATCGGAGTTTTCCGCAACGAAAGACGCCGGCGCCGATGTCACGTCAAAAACAAGGATGCCCAACTCGGTCTTTTCATCGCCGGTCAGCAAAACATTCCCGTATTCCATCGCCGTGCGGAGCGAACCGCCGAAACCGCACATCATATCAACGGAACCCTGCGCCAATGCTGCGGCCCCCTCTGGCGGCGCCATGTCGACAACATCAAGGGTGGCAACATCAACCCCGAAATGGTCCATCTGTCTGAGGAAGCCATAATGCGCGGCCGTTCCAAGTGGCACAGCAACCTTCTTGCCTTCCAGTTCGCCCGCTGAATCCTTGTCGATCTCAAGGATGCTGGCAACAACGCAGTTGTCATTGTCGGCATAGCTCACGGCAACATCCAGCACTTGCAGATCCTGCCCCGCGCTTGCTGCGATCACGAAGGGGGGCACACCCTGGCTGACCGAGATCTGCACGTCGCCTGATGCCATGGCGGCGGACATGGCGGTGCCGGTGTCAAAGCTGACCCAGTTGACCGTAACGCCCATCTCTTCATCGTAGGTGCCGTTTACCTTGGCGTACTGGAATGGCATCGGCCATTCGAGAAAATAACCAACAGTAATTTCACCGTGTCCGGCCGCAAAGGCCTGCGTGGCACCCGTCAAGAGTGCGACACTGGCAGCAGCGCCCATAAGTGTTTTCTTCATTGTCATTTCAGTCTCCCGTGTTGCGACCCTTGGCTCAAGGATCATCGTTTGGCAGTTTTCCCGCCTTAAGTTAGCTGACCATGAAAAGACATCTGTTCCAAGTCTCATCACCCCCAGCCGGTTTCCTGACGGCGCGCGGCCATCCGTTTTGCCTCGCGCCTGATCGAGTGCTCAATTAGGCGGCAGGTCGGGGTTCAGCGAAAGAAATTCAAAGGCGCGCGTCAATGATGGATTCATGCTCTTTTTCACCGGCATGTTGTTTGGACTGCGGCAGATAAGGCAACTTATTTCCTGTATTTCATAATGTTAGGTAGAATCCACAGTCAGATCAGGCCGACAACATCTCTATTTTGGCCATAACTAAGCACCCAAACTGGCCCTATTGAGATTGCACAGCCTATAGGCACACTCTGGTCATGAGAGGCTGGGGTGAATGTGGATTTGCACGGCCCCAAACTGCATTCTTTTGGAGCATCGGACATGGATACGCTGAACTTCGCAAACGATCCCGGAACCGTCATCGAGGCCGACCGGGCGCATGTGTGGCACCACCTCAGCCAGCACAAGCAGTATGAAACGATTGATCCGCGCATCATCGTTGAGGGCAAAGGCCTGCGCCTTTGGGACATCAAGGGCAAAGAACATGTCGACGCTGTTTCTGGCGGTGTCTGGACAGTCAACGTAGGCTACGGCCGCGAACGGATCGGCAAAGCGATCTCGGACGCCGTGACCAAGATGTGCTTCTTCGGCGGCTCGCTCGGCACAATCCCGGGCGCACAATTCGCCGAGATGCTGATCGATAAAATGCCCGGTCTGGACCGGGTTTACTATGCGAACTCCGGCTCGGAGGCGAACGAGAAAGCCTTCAAGATGGTCCGTCAGATCAGCCACAAACACTATGGCGGCAAAAAGCAGAAGATCCTGTATCGCGAACGCGATTACCACGGCTCGACCCTAGCGACGATGTCGGCAGGCGGACAGGACGAACGCAACGCCCAATACGGGCCCTTCGCACCCGGCTTTGTTCGCGTGCCGCATTGCCTTGAGTACCGCTCACAGGATGGAAGCGTGGGCGAGGAATATGGTGCAAAGGCTGCACAGGCGATCGAGGATGTGATCCTTGCAGAAGGTGCCGACACCATCGGTGCGCTTTGCCTTGAGCCGATCACTGCGGGCGGTGGTATTATCGTTCCCCCCAAAGGCTATTGGGACCGTGTGCAGGAAATCTGCAAGAAATACGATATCCTGCTCCACATCGACGAAGTGGTCTGCGGCATTGGCCGCACGGGCACATGGTTCGGCTATCAGCAGTTCGGCGTGCAGCCCGACATCGTGACCATGGCAAAAGGCGTGGCCTCGGGTTACGCTGCGATTTCATGCTGTGTGACCACGAACCGTGTGTTTGACATGTTCAAGGACGACACCGATCCGCTGGGCTACTTCCGCGATATCTCGACCTTTGGCGGCTGCACCGGCGGTCCGGCTGCGGCCATCGAGAACATGAAGATCATCGAAGAAGAAGATCTGCGTGGCAATTCCGCCGTCATGGGCGAGCATCTGAAGGGAAACCTTCAGGCGCTGATGGAAAAGCACAAATGGATTGGCGACGTGCGCGGCATGGGGCTCTTTGCGGGCGCTGAACTGGTGCAGGACCGCGCGACCAAAGAGCCTGTGTCGGAAAAGCATGTGGGCGCGATCGTGGCCGACTGTATGGCGCAGGGCGTGATTATCGGCGCGACCAACCGGTCCGTGCCGGGCTATAACAACACGCTTGTGTTCGCTCCGTCACTGATTGCGACAGCCGACGATCTGGACCACATCACCTCTGCGGTTGATGCCGCCATTACCCGCGTCTTGGGCTAAACATATCAGGTGCAGGGACAGTCTGTTCCTGCACCCACCCCACCTGAGGCGCCTGAAGCGTCTTGGACGTTGCGTAGGTTGCTAAGCACAGCGTGCCCAACACAACCAAAAATCCGACTTGCAGCAGCTTCATTGGTCTTCTCCAGCTTATTGCACCTCTGATACGTGCCGGCGCAGGGTTTCCGTCGCGGACCACAGGATTTTCAGCAGCACCACTTGCCGTAGACAGAAAATAAGTCCAGTCTGGTGCGCAACCTAAGGCCAGACCATGTCTCTATCCGTCGAAACTTTCTTTCTTGATCCTTCCGCCGAAGGGACCTTGCAGGCGCGTATCCAGCAAATGGTGGCGCAGGGTATTCTTGCGGGCCGCATCCGTCCGGGTGAGCGCCTTCCCTCGTCCCGCAAGATGGCGGCGCATTTGGGTGTCAGCCGGATCACCGTGACACTGGCTTACACCGAACTAGTCGCCGATGATTATCTGACGTCGCGCGGGCGATCTGGTTATTTTGTGTCCGACAATGCCCCAGAGCCACCCGCCTTCCCGGCACAACGCGCAAACATCGGTACCGTGGATTGGACACGAACGATCGGCCAGCGGTTCACGCCCGGCCTGAGCATGGACAAGCCCGCAGACTGGGCCGACTACCGCTATCAGTTTATCTATGGTCAGACCGATAAAACGCTCTTTGACAGCGCAAACTGGCGGCTTTGTGCCTTGCGGGCGCTGGGGATGCGGGACTTTAGCGCGCTCACCTCGGATTACTTTGATGGTGATGATCCGCAACTGGTTGATTTCATCGCGCGCCAGACGCTGCCGAGGCGTGGCATCCTCGCCAATCCAGATGAGATCCTCGTGACGATGGGCGCGCAAAATGCGCTTTGGCTTTCGGCGCAGGTTCTGTTGAACAGCCGCAGGCGTGCGGCCATTGAAGACCCCTGTTACCCTGCACTGCGCACGATCCTGACGCAATCGCGTTGCCAGCTGAGCGTCGTTCCCGTTGATCAGGACGGACTGCCGCCCGAAAACCTTCCCAAAGATACGGACGTCGTTTTCACAACGCCCAGCCACCAATGTCCGACTGCCGCCACGATGCCGCTGGACCGGCGCAATGCCCTGCTGGAGAAAGCGGAAGCCGAGGATTTCATTATCGTCGAGGATGATTACGAATTCGAGATGTCCTTTCTGAAATCGCCATCACCGTCGCTCAAGTCGCTCGATAAGAACGGGCGCGTGATCTACGTGGGGTCGTTTTCAAAGTCGCTGTTTCCGGGATTGCGCCTTGGCTATCTGGTGGGTCCCGCCCCTTTCATCCGCGAGGCCCGCGCCCTGCGCGCCACAGTCCTGCGCCACCCGCCCGGACACATACAGCGCACCGTCAGTTATTATCTGTCCTTGGGGCACTACGACGCACTGATCCGCCGGATGAGCAAGACCTACCACGAACGGCGGCAATTGCTGGTTAGCGCGCTTGATCAGCAAGGGCTGACGATTGCCGGACAAGGGACTTACGGCGGATCATCCGTTTGGCTCAAGACACCTGCGGGCATTGATACAACCGTATTAGCCGAGACTTTACGCGCTGATAGCGTCCTGGTCGAACCCGGCGCGCCGTTCTTTGCAGGTGAAACCCCGCCAACAGAATACTTGCGGCTTGCCTACTCATCAATTCCCTCGGCGCGCATCCCCGAAGGGATTAACCTGATCGCCAAGGCGATCCAAAATTATTGATTTTTGAGACTTAGTGTCTCAAAATAATTTACTCTGGCCTTAGGAACGCAGAGCAACTGGACCTAACGCCAGCGCCGTGCAGAACCTAGTGTCATGACAGCGAAATTGGGGGGATTCTGCGCTCCCTTTTTCTTTGGAATTTAGGGAAGGACCCACCGCCATGAAAATGACCACTGAAGAAGCATTCGTCAAAACACTGCAGGCGCACGGCATTCGCCACGCCTTTGGGATCATCGGATCTGCCATGATGCCGATCTCTGATATTTTCCCGGCAGCGGGCATCACATTCTGGGACTGTGCCCATGAAGGCTCGGCCGGAATGATGGCTGACGGATACACCCGCGCCACCGGCGAGATGTCGATGATGATCGCGCAGAACGGCCCCGGCATCACCAACTTTGTCACTGCCGTTAAGACCGCCTACTGGAACCACACACCTTGCTTGCTGGTCACACCGCAGGCCGCCAACAAGACCATCGGTCAGGGCGGCTTTCAGGAAATGGAACAGATGAACCTGTTCAAAGACTGTGTGGCCTATCAGGAAGAAGTCCGTGATCCGTCCCGCATCTGCGAGGTTCTGGCCCGTGTCATCGCCAAGGCCAAGCGTCTGTCCGGTCCGACCCAAATCAACATTCCGCGTGATTTCTGGACTCAGGTGATCGATGTCGAAATTCCACAGCCGGTCGAGTTTGAATCCAGCCCCGGTGGTGAAACCTCTA
This sequence comes from Yoonia sp. R78084, assembly GCF_044595625.1. NCBI lineage: Bacteria > Pseudomonadati > Pseudomonadota > Alphaproteobacteria > Rhodobacterales > Paracoccaceae > Yoonia > Yoonia sp. R78084. The sequence goes on along the minus strand of NZ_CP138993.1, from coordinate 429,590 downwards.
TCGCGAAAGCCGCCGAGCTTCTCTCCACTGCCAAGTTCCCTGTGATCCTGAACGGCGCTGGCGTCGTTCTGGCCGAAGGAGGCATCGAGGCCTCCAAGGTACTGGCCGAAGCGCTCGACGCACCTGTCTGCGTGGGCTACCAGCACAACGACGCGTTCCCCGGCAACCACCCGCTGTTTGCAGGTCCGCTGGGCTACAACGGGTCAAAAGCCGGCATGGAGCTGATCAGCAAGGCTGATGTTGTTCTAGCTCTGGGCACACGCCTGAACCCCTTCTCGACCCTGCCCGGTTACGGCATCGACTATTGGCCGACAAATGCGAAAGTCATTCAGGTTGATATCAACCCTGACCGCATCGGCCTGACCAAGAAGGTTACCGTCGGCATCGTCGGTGATGCGGCCAAAGTTGCGAAAGGTATCACAGCGCATCTTGCGGATACAGCAGGCGACGCCGGTCGTGACGAGCGCAAGGCGATGATCGCGCAGACCAAATCGGCCTGGGCGCAGGAACTGTCCAGCCTTGACCACGAGCAGGACGATCCGGGCACCACATGGAACGAGCGTGCGCGTCAGGCCCGTCCTGACTGGATGTCACCGCGTCAGGCGTGGCGCGCTATTCAGGCGGCAATGCCCGAAAACGCGATCATTTCGTCCGATATCGGCAACAACTGCGCCATCGGCAACGCCTACCCGAGCTTCCCCACAGGACGCAAATACCTTGCACCCGGCCTCTTTGGTCCGTGCGGCTACGGCCTGCCATCCATCGTGGGTGCGAAAATCGGCCAACCTGATGTGCCTGTGATCGGTTTTGCCGGTGACGGTGCCTTTGGTATCGCGGTGAACGAACTGACAGCGATTGGCCGCGATGAGTGGCCAGCCATCACGCAAATCGTGTTCCGCAACTACCAGTGGGGCGCGGAAAAGCGTAACTCGACCCTGTGGTTCAACGACAACTTTGTCGGCACCGAACTGGACATGAAGGTGTCCTACGCGGGCATCGCGCAGGCCTGTGGCCTGATCGGTGTGCAAGCCAGAACAATGGAAGAGCTGACAGCGCTGTTGAACCAGGCGATCAAGGATCAGATGGAGAATAACAAGACCACGCTGATCGAAGTGATCCTGAACCAGGAGTTGGGTGAACCCTTCCGCCGCGACGCCATGAAGAAGCCTGTCAAAGTGGCCGGCATCTCCGCCTCCGACATGGCAGCTGAATAGGTTTGCCATTCGACCTTGGCCCCGGCACAGCGGCGGCCCTTGCAATTGCTTTGCTGGGGGCCGCCTTTGTCCGGGGCTATTCGGGTTTCGGGTTCTCGGCGATCTTCATCGCTTTTGCAGCCCTCGTCACAAACCCGCTTCCTTTGATCCCGGTGGTCTTTGCATGCGAAATCTTGATGACAGTCTTTCAGGCCCGTGGCATTCGCGGACATGTCGACTGGCGCAGGGTACTTTACATGCTTTGCGGGGCCGCGATTGCACTGCCGTTTTCGGTTACAGTCATGCTGTCGGTGGGCGCGGATACCGCGCGGATCGTGATCTCTTCGATCATTCTGGTGATGTCACTGGTGCTGCTGTCCGGCTGGACATTGCAGCGGCGGATCGGGGCATGGGGGCACGGCGGGGTCGGTATGATCTCGGGGGCGTGCAACAGCGCGGGCATCGGCGGCTTGCCCGTCGCAGCCTTCATGTCTGCGCAACCGATGCAGGCCGCAGCCTTTCGGGCCACGATGATTGTCTACCTGACGGGGCTCGACATCATCACCCTGCCGCTTTTGTGGGCGGGCGGATTGGTCAGCTGGGATACCGCCATTGGCCTTGTCATGGCGTTTCCCTTGCTGGGTCTGGGGGTCTGGCTGGGCGGACGGCAGTTTCTTTCCGCTTCCCCTTCGACATTCCGGCGCTTTGCGGTGATGCTGCTGATGACGCTCTCGGTTCTGGGGCTCTTACGCGTATTGAAAGGCATGTAAAATGACATCACCCTTCCTTTCCACCCGTGAGGCAAAGGCCCCGGCAGACCTGATTGAACGCGCGCAAAGCTTTGGCGCCCCCCGCGTCGCCATCGCACGTGCGGGATCGCGGCTGCCGATGGAAGCCGCCGAGGACGCCACCAAAGCCGGCATTATGGTACCCGTTTTTGTGGGTGAGGCCGATATGATCCGCGCCGAGGCGGCAAGGCTCGATTGGGATATTTCGGGCTACGAGCTGCACGACACCACCGGCGAGGAAGAGGCGGGCCGTACAGCCGCTGCCCTTTGCGGTGCAGGCGAAGCTGACGTCCTGATGAAAGGGCAGCTGCATACCGATGTCTTTATGAAGACCGCCGTGGCCCGCGATGCGGGGCTGCGCACGGGTCAGCGCTTTGTGCATATCTTCCACATTTCCCATCCCGATGGCGGCAAGCCGATCCTGATCTCGGACGCGGCCGTCAACGTGGCCCCCGACATCAAGACGCGCCAGTCGTCGATTATCGAAGTCAAGAAACTGCTGAACAGACTGGGCAATGATCGCCCCAAAATTGCGATCCTGTCAGCCACTGAAAGCGCCATTCCATCGGTACCATCATCCATGGACGCCAAAGAGCTGGCGGACTGGGCACGCGCAGAGGTAGAGGGCATTGATGTGTCCGGCCCGCTGGCCTTTGACCTGATCATGTCACCCGAAGCGGCGGCCACCAAGAAGCTGACTGACGATCCTGTCGCGGGCCATGCCGATGCCATCATCGTGCCCGACATCGTTTCCGGCAACGCGCTGTTCAAGGCCTTTGTCTATCTGACCGGCGGTTGTGCCGCAGGCATCGTGACCGGTGCGAAAGTGCCGATCCTTCTGACCTCGCGCGCAGATCCACCAGCGGCACGGATCGCTTCTGCGGCCTTGGCCGCCATCAGTTGCGGGTTGGCAAAGTGATCCTTGTTCTGAACGCAGGCTCCTCCTCGCTCAAGATCGAGGTCTTTGATGAAGCGCTCCGCTCTGTCACTGCGGGTCGTGTCACGAACCTTGGGTCTGCGGGCGAATTGCGGCTGGGCGAACATATAAGCCCAGTCGCGGCGCGGGACCATGCGCAAGCGCTTGACCTGATGCTGGCGGCCTTGCGTGACGCAGGCTATCCGCTGACGGCCTTTGCTGCCGCTGCGCATCGCATCGTCCACGGCGGCGCGGTGATGACAGCGCCCGCGCGCCTGCGCCCACCGGTGATTGCCACCATCGAAAGCGTGATCCCGCTGGCCCCTTTGCACAACCCCAACAACCTTGCGGGCGTCTATGCCCTGCAAGAACTTGCCCCTGATTTGCCGCAATATTGCAGCTTCGGGACGGCGTTCCATGCCACCAACCCCGAGGTCGCCACGCGCTATGCCATCCCGCAGATGCACCATGATGCGGGCATCCGGCGCTACGGCTTTCATGGGCTGTCCTATGCCAATATGGTTGCCGAATTCGGCGCGGCATTGCCGGAGCACCTGCTGGCCTTTCACCTTGGCAACGGGGCCAGCCTTTGCGCGATCAAGGGCGGCAAGTCGATCGCCACCTCGATGGGATATTCTCCGCTCTCGGGTCTGACCATGGGTACAAGGTCTGGTGACATTGACGGTGCTGCGGTGCTGCGCATGTCCAAGGCGCTGGGTGAGGATGAAACCGACCGCATGCTGAACAAGACCTCTGGTCTGCAGGCACTTGCGGGCGAAAACAACATGAAGACGCTGCTTGAGCGCGATGATGACGCCGCCAAATTCGCCGTTGAACATTTCTGCTACTGGGCCGCCCGTCATGCAGGATCAGCCATAGTCGCCATGGGCGGGCTTGATGCTGTCGCCTTCACCGGCGGTATCGGCGAAAACGCGGCCCCTGTACGCGACAGGATCATGGAATTGCTGTCCTGCTTTGGCCGCGTACCGGTGCATGTCATCGTCGCAGACGAAGAAAAACAAATCGCCCGCGACGCGCTGGCGCTGATGGCACAGGGGCACTGAATGATGGACGGCCTGCTTGCAACACTTGATCTGACAGGACAGGAATTCCTGATTCTGACGGTGATCGTGATTGTGGCCGGGATCGTGCGCGGTTTTTCAGGCTTTGCGCTTTCGGCGGTCGTGATGGCAAGCGCCGTCATCATCCTGCCGCCGGTGCAAATCATCCCGATCTGCTGGTGGCTTGAAATGACGGCCTCGGTGCTGATGGCAAAAGGTGGATGGCAAGAGGCGGACCGCGGTATCGTGATGGGCTTGGTGATTGGATCAACCATCGGCGTGCCTTTTGGTCTGCTATTGACGACTTCTGTCTCTGTTGAAGCCAGCCAGTTGATTGCTCTGACGGTCATTATTGCGCTGGCGCTGACCCAACTTGCCAAAATCCGGCTCGCGTTTCTGGCCACCAAAGCGGGGCTTTACGGTTCAGGCATTGCCGCAGGTATCGTCACCGGCCTTGCCAGCGTCGGCGGCATGGTGATCGCGATCTATGTGCTTTCGCAAGATGCGCCCGCCGCCAAAATGCGCGCAGCCCTCGTGCTCTTCCTTTTCGTCAGCTCGCTGACCTCACTTATCATGCTGCTCTGGTTCGGCGTGATGAACAGCACTGCCGCTGCGCGTGGGCTGAGCCTTGCTATCCCGACAACGCTGGGTGTGTTCCTTGGCCAACGACTGTTCACGCCGCGGTTTGCCCCCTACTATCGCCCTGCCTGCCTGTCACTGCTTTGTGCTTTGGCAGGTGCCGCCCTTGTCCGCACCCAATTCGCTTGAAAGGTACACATATGTCACTTGATCAGCCCCAACTGGATACATCGCCCAAAGTCTCGGACGAAGTGCGCAAGACGACCTGTTACATGTGTGCCTGCCGCTGCGGGATCAATGTGCATATGAAAGACGGCAAGGTCGCCTATATCGAGGGTAACAAGGACCATCCCGTGAACCAGGGTGTGCTGTGTGCCAAAGGCTCCGCAGGGATCATGCAGCACAATGCACCCTCGCGGCTTCGCGCACCGCTCAAGCGCGTGGGCGAACGTGGATCCGGCGAGTTCGAGGAAATCAGCTGGGAAGAAGCGCTGACTCTGGCCACCGAGTGGCTGGCGCCCATCCGCGAAAAAGCCCCCGAAAAGCTCGCGTTCTTCACAGGCCGCGACCAGTCACAATCCTTTACCAGCTTCTGGGCCCAAGGTTTCGGCACGCCCAACTATGCAGCGCACGGCGGGTTCTGTTCAGTCAATATGGCGGCGGCGGGCATCTATACGATGGGCGGTGCGTTTTGGGAGTTCGGCCAGCCGGATTGGGACCACACCAAGCTATTCATGCTGTTTGGCGTGGCCGAAGATCACGACAGCAACCCCATCAAAATGGGCATCGGCAAGATCAAGGCGCGTGGCGCGCGGATGATCGGTGTGAACCCGATCCGCACCGGCTATAACGCTGTGGCTGATGACTGGGTCGGCATCACGCCAGGCACGGACGGCCTGTTCATCCTCGCTATGGTCCACTGCCTGATGAAGGCGGGCAAGGTCGATCTGGATTATCTGGCGCGCTTCACCAACGCCTCCGTTCTGGTGAACGAAGATCCCAAGTCCGACCAATTCGGCCTGTTCCTGCGCGACGAAGACGGCCAGCCGCAAGTGATTGACCGCCGCACCGGCAATCTCGCACCTTGGAATGGCCAAGGTGTTGAACCTGATCTTGCCGCCACCTATCGCGCCAAAGGTGTCACGCACCGGCCCGTTTTCCATCAGATGGCGGACCGCTATCTTTCCGAAGACTACGCGCCAGAAGCTGTGGCCGAGCGGTGCGGCATCTCTGCCCAGCGCATCCGTGCCCTTGCCGCCGATCTGGCCCGTGTTGCCTTTGACGAGGCAATCGCGCTTGACCGCCCATGGACAGATTTCCGTGGCAAGAAGCATGACAAGATGATTGGCCGGCCAGTGTCCTTCCACGCCATGCGCGGGATTTCGGCCCATTCCAACGGCTTCCAGACCTGCCGCGCGCTGCATGTGCTGCAAATCCTGCTCGGCTCGGTCGAAGTACCGGGCGGCATGCGGTTCAAACCACCCTACCCTAAACCCGCGACGGCCCACCCCAAGCCGCATGGCAAGGTCACCCCCGGTGCCGCGCTTGACGGGCCACACCTTGGCTATACCCACGGCCCCGAGGATTTGCTGCTGGATGCCGATGGCAACCCCACCCGCATCGACAAAGCCTATTCATGGGAAAACCCCATGTCGGCGCACGGGCTGATGCATATGGTGATTTCCAACGCCCATGCAGGCGTGCCTTACAAGATCGACACGCTGTTCATGTATATGGCGAATATGTCTTGGAACTCGTCCATGAACGTGGGCGGCGTGCACAAGATGCTGACCGACAAGGACGAAAACGGCGACTATGTGATCCCACGCATCATCTATTCCGACGCCTATTCGTCGGAAATGGTGGCCTACGCCGATCTGATCCTGCCCGATACCACCTATCTGGAACGGCACGACTGTATTTCGCTGCTCGACCGCCCGATCTGCGAGGCCGACGGCGTGGCCGATGCGATCCGCTGGCCCGTGGTCGAGCCTGACCGTGATGTGCGCGGGTTCCAGTCTGTGCTCTGCGATCTGGGCGCACGGCTCGGCCTGCCCGGGTTTGTGAACGAAGACGGCAGCCAGAAGTATGAAGACTACGCCGATTACATCACCAACCACGTCCGCCGCCCCGGTGTCGGGCCGCTGGCCGGATGGCGTGTTGGCGAGAACGGCAACCTTCAGGGCGGGCGCGGTCAGCCCAATGGCAGCCAGTTGCAGAACTACATCGACAACGGCGGCTTCTGGATCGAACACGTTCCTGAAAACGCAGCCTACTACAAACCCTTCAGCATGGAGTATCAGGACTGGGCCGTGAAAATGGGCTTCTATGATGTAGTCCAACCCTACATCTTCCAGCTTTACGTGGAACCTCTGCGCAAATTCCAGGCCGCCGCCGAAGGGATCGGCACACGGCAACCGCCAGAACATCTGCGCGAACGTCTGAAGCTGACGATGGACCCGCTCCCGTTCTGGTACCCCCCGCTTGAGGACGGCCACGCCGATCCGGTAGAATACCCGATCCACGCGCTGACCCAACGCCCCATGGCGATGTATCATTCATGGGGCACGCAAAACGCATGGTTGCGGCAGATCCACGGACACAACCCGCTTTATGTGCCCACAAAGATCTGGGAGGCCAAGGGCTTTCAGGAGGGCGACTGGGCGTGCGTTTCCTCGGTGCACGGGTCGATCACCGTACCCGTCGCCCATCAGGCCTCGCTCAACCCCAATACGGTCTGGACATGGAACGCCATCGGCAAACGCAAAGGCGCATGGGCGCTGGATGACAAGGCACCAGAGGCCACCAAAGGCTTCCTGCTCAACCACCTGATCCACGAATTGCTGCCACCCAAAGGTGACGGTCTGCGCTGGGCAAACTCCGATCCGATCACCGGGCAGGCCGCATGGTTCGACCTGCGGGTCAAGATCGAGAAATCCGCCGTGCCGAACGAGGTCCAACCGGTCATGCCAGCAATTAAATCACCTGTCGGCAAAGGACCAAAAAACCTCGCATGGAAGGTCGGCAAATGACCAACCGACAAGTCCTCCTCCTCATTGCCGCCTTCGTCGCCCTGACTTTGGGCAGTTTCATCTGGTACATCGCCACATGGGACAGCCGCAAAGGCAGCGATCAGACGACCCTTATCATCTTGCCTGAAATACTCCCGCCGGAGGCTCCGGTGCTTGCAACAGGGACAAAGCTATGACCCAACTCCCGCCACCTTCCGCCAAAAAACTCGGCCTCGTGATCGACCTTGATACCTGCGTGGGCTGCCATGCCTGTGTCGTCTCATGTAAAGGCTGGAACACCGAAAACTACGGCGCCCCCTTGTCGGATCAAAATGCCTATGGTGCCGATCCATCAGGGACCTTTCTGAACCGCGTCCACTCCTACGAGGTGCAACCGGCACAGGGCGAAGCTCAACTCATCCACTTTCCCAAATCCTGCCTGCACTGCGAAGACGCGCCCTGCGTCACTGTCTGCCCCACAGGTGCCAGCTATAAACGCGCCGAAGATGGCATCGTTCTGGTCAACGAAAGTGACTGCATCGGCTGCGGTCTTTGCGCATGGGCCTGCCCCTACGGCGCGCGGGAACTGGACGCCAAGGAAGGGGTGATGAAGAAATGCACCCTCTGCGTGGACCGCATCTATAACGAAAACCTCCCCGAAGAAGACCGCCAGCCCGCTTGCGTGCGCACCTGCCCTGCCGGTGCCCGCCACTTTGGCGATCTGGGCGATGCAGACAGCGACGTGTCAAAACTGGTGGCCGAACGCGGCGGGTTTGATCTGATGCCCGAACAAGGCACCAAGCCGGTCAACAAATATCTGCCCCCCCGCCCCAAAGACGAAATGCCCGAGTTCGACGTGCTGGCCCCCTACCTTGAGCCCATCGCCAGCGACGGCAAGGGCTTTGTCGGCTGGCTCGACAAAGCCCTCTCATCCCTGCCCGGAGGAGCCAAATAATGCATCCCGCAGCTTCTGTTATCATTTTCAACACATTCTCGGGCCTCGGCTTCGGCCTGCTCTTCTGGCTTGGCATGGGCGCAATCGTACCGACCGGGATGGGCGCGTTCATCTGGTTCACCATCGCTTATCTCTTCGCAGTAGGCGGGCTGATTGCCTCGACATTCCACCTCGGCCACCCCGAACGCGCGATCAAAGCCTTCAGCCAATGGAAAACCAGCTGGCTCAGCCGTGAAGGCATTTGCGCAGTCTTTGCGCTGATCGTCATGGCGGTCTACGGTGCCGGTCTGGTCTTTGCAGAGACACGGCTGGCGCTCATCGGGGTCATCGGCGGGCTGGCATCGCTGGGTGTGGTCTTCACAACGTCGATGATCTACGCGCAGATGAAAACCGTCCCGCGCTGGCGGCACTGGACAACACCGGCAATGTACTTGCTGCTGTCTGTCGGCGGCGGCGCGCTCTTATCGGGGCAAGTCACCATCCTAACCGTGCTCTTCGTCCTCGGCGCTGCCCTGCAAGTCTTTGCATGGCTCTCGGGCGACACCCGTTTCCAGACCTCCGGTACAGACATGGCAACCGCGACTGGCCTCGGGCACATCGGCAAGGTCCGCGCGTTCGAGCCACCGCACACCGGCACCAACTATCTGATGCGCGAATTTATCTATCAGGTCGGGCGCAAACACGCCGACAAACTGCGCATCATCACCATCGCTCTGGCCTTCGTCCTTCCGGTGATCTTGCTGCTTTTGCCGTTCAGCCACATTCTTGCCGTACTGGCGGTTCTCAGCCATATCGCAGGCGTGCTCACGCTCCGCTGGCTGTTCTTCGCCCAAGCCGAGCATGTCGTGGGCCTTTACTACGGCAAACGCTGACCCGTTATTATTGGCCCGAAAATATCCTGGGGGAGGCCCGCAGGGCCGGGGGCAAAGCCCCCGCCACCCTCAGCTCCGGATGCGCAGTTCTGTTTCCGCGTCAAAGAGAAAAATGCGGTTTGGATCAATCCTGATCCCGACGCGGGCCCCTTCGGCGGTCCGTTCGTCCCCGCGTTCTTCCACAACAATGCGCTCGCCCGTTGCGGATGTCAGATAGGCGAATGAGACCCCACCAAGGCTCTCGGTCAATTCAACCGTATGCGTATCACCATCAGGATCAATGACGATATGCTCGGGGCGCGCGCCTACGCTGACAGCCTTGCCTTCATAGGCCGTGCTGACCAAGCCGTCATAGCGGGCGGCCAAACCCGGTGCGTCAACACTGCCACCCTTGACCATACCGTTCACGAAATTCATCGCAGGTGATCCGATAAAGCCCGCCACAAACTTGTTGTCCGGATCGCGGTAGAGATCCATAGGCGCGCCCACTTGCTCGATCACACCCAAACGCAGCACGACAATCTTGTCGGCCAATGTCATCGCCTCGACCTGATCATGGGTCACATAAATCATCGTGGCGCCGATTTCCTTGTGCAGACGCGCAATCTCGACACGCATCTCGACCCGTAGTTCAGCGTCAAGGTTGGAAAGGGGTTCATCGAACAAGAACACCTCGGGCCCCCGCACAATGGCGCGACCAATCGATACGCGCTGGCGCTGGCCACCGGACAGGGCCGCGGGTTTGCGATCCAGATACGGTTCAAGTTTCAGTATCCGCGTCGCCTCGGCCACTTTGGCCGCGATCTCGGCTTTGGGATGGCCGTTCATTTTCAGGCCAAACCCCATGTTGTCCTTGACGGTCATATGCGGATAGAGCGCGTAGGTCTGGAACACCATCGCGACACCGCGCTCAGAGGGGTCCATGCGCGTGACATCCCGATCTCCGATGTGCATGGCGCCTTCGGTGGTCTCCTCTAGCCCCGCAACCATACGCAAAAGCGTCGACTTGCCACAGCCCGACGGGCCGACAAAAACGCAGAATTCGCCATCCGCGATTTCAAGGTCAATGCCGTGAATGACCTGTACATCGCCATAGCGCTTGATGACGTTCTTCAGCGTTACACCTGACATGGCTTATATCCCTGTTGTTTCTTTTGTCTGGTAGTCCGGAAAGCTCCAGTTCTGGGCATCCCGTGTAATTTTATCGGCTGTCTCGCGCAGGATCGGCACATAGGCTTCCAGCCCTGCAAGATTGGTCCGGCTGGTCGTGCTGGTGACCGAAAGCGCCCCCAACACGCGGCCGGCCGAGGTCAGGATAGGCATGGCGACACAGATGATTCCCGGCTCATGCTCTTCGCGATCAAAGCCATACCCGTTCTGGCGAATATCATGCAGTTCGGCCCGCAGCGCATCGGCGCTATCAAGCGTGTGCTCCGTAAAGCCGTGGAAGGATTGCTGTTCGATGACACTCTCGATGGCATCCTCATCCAGAAACGCCAACATCACCTTGCCGACACCTGTGCAATAAGCAGGCCCGACCTTGCCCGCCTGACTGTACATCTGCACCGGCTTATTCGCGTTGCGCTTGTCGATATAGAGCACCTGCGCATGATCCAGTTGCGCCAGGTGCACAGTCTCGCCCACGGCCCTGCTGAGCGCATCCAGATGCGGACGCGCCACAGGGGCGAGTGTCGATTGATCCCAAGCCGTATGGGCCAGACGCACCAGTCTCAGGCCCGGCGTATAGGTCTGCCGTTCCGGGTCATAGGCCAGCATCTGTTGATTGGTGAGGGTCTGTACAAACCTGTACAACGTGGGTTTGGGGAAATCGGACTGCGCCAAAAGCTCGCCAAAACGCACAGGCCGCCCGAAGGCCGCAACCTGATCCAGCACCTCAAGCGCTTTTCCAACTGTGCCGTCACCGGTCACACGCCCCATGTATCCTCCCTTGGTCGATTTGGGCATTTCGCACCGATCTCCTCATGGTGCTGCCTTCGACTGTTGACAAGGCTAGCCTGTTCGCGGTTTAGTATCAACATCCAAAACCAAGTTTCAAATAATGAAACCTGTTTACACACGGAAGCATACTGGGAGGAAACCATGCATTCCATTTTGAAAACGTCGCTCGCGGCGTTGGTCGCTGCTGGCGTTACCGCGTCATCCGCGGCTGCAGACGCTCACGGACTGTCCGGAGAGCTGAATATCATATCTGACATGTCCAACCCCGCACCACGTGCGGTGATGGAAGGTCTGGCAGCCGATTTTGATGCGCTGCACCCGAACCTCGAAGTCAACCTGACCATCGTTGACCGCGAAGCATGGAAAACGCAAATCCGCAATGCGCTGGGTGCGAACCCGCCGGATGTTGTGAACTGGTATGCTGCCAACCGGATGCGTCCTTATGTAGATGCCGGCCTCTTTGCAGACATCTCCGATCTCTGGGCCGAGCCTGAATTCGAAGCGCTGGCATCGACCAAGGGTGCTATGACACTTGATGGCGCGCAGTGGGGTGTGCCTTACACATACTACCAGTGGGGCGTTTACTATCGCAAAGACATCTTTGACCAGTTTGGCCTGTCCGAGCCGACAAACTGGGAAGAAGAACTCGCAAACTGCCAGACACTGCTGGACAACGGTGTCAAATGCTACACCATCGGCACGAAGTTCCTTTGGACCGCAGGCGGCTGGTTCGACTACATCAACTCGCGCACCAACGGCTATGATTTCCACATGGCGCTCGCCCGGGGTGAAGTCGAATGGACAGACGACCGTGTCCGCCAGACTTTCGCCAACTGGCGTCAGCTGATCGACATGGGCGCCTTCATCGATGACCACCAGACCTATAGCTGGCAGGAAGCCCTGCCCTTCATGGTCAATGGCGAAGCCGCCGCTTACCTGATGGGCAACTTTGCGGTTGCTGCCATGCGTGACGGCGGTCTGACCGATGATCAACTAGACTTCTACCAGTTCCCGGTCATCAATCCTGATGTTGATTACGCCGAGGATGCGCCAACCGATACGTTCCACATCGCATCGGGTGCACAGAACATGGACGCCGCGAAAGAGTTCCTGCGCTATGTCACCTCTGCCGAAGTACAGACAGCGATCAACGCAGGTGATGCTCTGGGACAGCTGCCAGTGAACGCAAACGCATCCATCGACGCGGACAAGTTCCTCGAGCAGGGCTTCGACATGCTCTCGAACAACGCGGGCGGCGGGATCATGCAGTTCTTTGATCGCGACTTTGATGCCGAAATGGCGTCTGTCGGTATGGAAGGCCTGCAAGAGTTCATGGTGTTCCCTGACAACCTTGACGACATCCTGATGCGTCTCGAAGAAACACGTCAGCGCATTTACAACTAACGCTACGGTGGGTTTTACCCACCCTACCGCACCCACCCTTTCGTAGGGTGGGTGCAACCCACGCCCGCAACCCATCTGCAAGCCCACCTGTGGTTTTCACATGTGTTGACCCAGCAGGAGAAACGCCATGTCGGTGTCACCCGCCGTTCCAAGCACCCACGCAAGCAGGCCGCAGCGCGGCTGGTACAAGCGCAACGAGATTGCGATCACCCCGTGGCTGTTCCTGCTGCCGGCGATGATCTTTTTTGCGATCTACGTGATCATCCCTATCGGCCAGTCGTTCTGGATTTCACTGCATGAATGGGACGGCCTGGGCGAGAAAACATGGGTCGGCACCGCGAACTATGAACGCCTGCTTGGCTGGGGCGATGCCAATGTGGACCGCAAGTTTTCGGTGTCGTTCTGGAACAACCTCAAATGGCTGGTGCTCTATCTGCTGGCGATCCCCGCAGGTCTGTTCATCGCGCTTTTCCTGAACCAGACCGTCACAGGCATCCGCTTTTACAAGTCGATGTTCTTTTTCCCCTTCGTCATCAGCCAGGTAGTTGTGGGTCTCGTTTTCAGCTGGTTCTACCTGCCGCGCGAAGGTCTGCTCAACGCGATCCTTGGCTTCTTTGGCGCAGGCCCCATCAACGTGCTGGGCGATCCGACACTGGCAACATACGGCATTATCGCAGCTGGCCTGTGGCCGCAAACGGCATACTGCATGATCCTCTATCTGACGGGTCTGAACGCCGTTGACCCCGAACAGGTCGAGGCCGCGCGCCTTGATGGCGCGAAGGGTCCCAAGATGCTGTGGTATGTGATCCTGCCCCAACTCAAGCCTGCGACCTTCATCGCCTTTGTCGTCACCATCATCGGCGCGCTGCGGTCATTCGACCTGATCAGCGTCATGACCAATGGCGGACCATTCGGATCAACCCGTGTGCTGTCGTTCTATATGTTCGAGGAATCGCTATCCGAATTCGGGTTCCGCATGGGCTATGGCGCGGCCATTGCCGTGATCCTGTTCTTCATCATGCTCGGGTTCATCACCTACTTCCTTTACGCGATGTACCAAGACGAAAAGGGAGCACGCTGATGTTTCCCACCCCAATCGCAAAGACCTCGCGCACGTGGCAGATCTCGTATCATGTGCTCTTGCCGGTGATGTTGATCATCTGGCTGCTGCCCCTCATTGCCGTCGCCAACTTTTCGATCAAACCCGAGTCCGATTTCGTAAGCGGCAACTACTGGGGAATTCCCAGCAGTTTTGAGGCCTTCTCGAACTATGGGCGCGTGTTCTTCGAATCAAACATGCCGCGCTATCTGTGGAATTCGCTCTTCATCACGATCCCCACAGTAATCGGGGCAGTGGCGCTGTCTGCCATGGCCGGTTTTGCACTGGGCGTTTACAAGTTCAAAGGCAATCTGCTGATCTTCTTCATCTTCATTGCAGGCAACTTTGTCCCGTTCCAGATCCTGATGGTGCCCGTGCGGGACCTGACACTGAGCCTGAACCTCTATGATACCAAAACAGGTCTGGTGCTGTTCCACATCGCCTTCCAGACCGGGTTCTGCACGCTTTTCATGCGCAACTTCATCCGCGCCCTGCCCTTCCCCTTGATCGAGGCCGCGCGCGTTGAAGGCATCGCCGAATGGCGCATCTTCCTTTTCGTCGTCCTGCCTTTGATGAAGCCCGCGCTCGCTGCGCTTGCCGTGCTGATCTTTACCTTCATCTGGAACGATTATTTCTGGGCTGTTGTCCTGACCCAAGGACCGGATGCGCAACCCGTCACCGCCGGTATCACCGAGTTCAATTCACAGTACCGCGCCGCCTATCACCTGATGAGCGCGGGCTCGATCGTGGCTGCTTTGCCGCCTGTCGCGATGTTCTTTTTGATGCAGAAACACTTTATCGCGGGCCTCACCCTCGGAGCAGTAAAGTAACCACGATGAACCGAACCTACCGTATCGACGATGGCCGTCAGACCCTTGTGCTGGCGGCCCGCAACGACCGACTGCCGGAAGTCGTCTATTGGGGCGCGTTGCTGCCAGTAGGGGAAAACCTCGACACCTTGCAGGCGGCCCACAGGATTGATGTCACAGGCGGGATGCTGGACGAAAATCCGGACCTGTCGATTTGCCCCGAAGCCACGCGCAGTTTTCCCGGCCAACCCGGTCTGATCCTGCGTGACAGTGACGGAACGCCCCTGCTGCCCAAGTTCTGTTTCGAGAGCGTTGCGCAGAACGGTGCGCTGGAACTCACCTATAAGGACAAAGACAACGGGCTGAAGCTGACCGTTCACTTTGAAAGCGACCAAGAGACGCATGTGATCACCTGCCAGACCACACTCGACGCGACCCGCCCTCTGCATCTGCACTGGCTTGCTGCCCCCGTTTTGCCAGCGCCACAGCAATCTGACGAGATGATTGACGTGTCGGGGCGGTGGTGCGGTGAATTCCAGTTGTCCCGCACCGCTTGGGCACCCGGGATGCGTTACCGTGAAAACCGCACGGGCCGCACAGGGCACGAGCACTTTCCAGGCCTGATCGTACCTTGCCGTGGTGCCACCAATACCGAGGGCGAGGCCTATGCCTTTCATTATGGCTGGTCCGGCGGGCACAAGATGATTGCCGAAGAATTGCAGGACGGCCGCCGCCAGATCCAATGGGGGCACGCGGCCAGCATGGAACCGCAAGCAGCGACACAGTTCAAAACCGCGCCGCTCTATATCTCGTATTCAGACACCGGACTGAACGGCTGCGCCGTTGCCTTCCAACGCCACCTGCGCGACCGGATCGTGACCCTGGCCCAAGCCGGACGCGCCGCGCCCGGTGCACTATAATTGCTGGGAGGCCGTTTATTTCGACCATAAACTGCCTGTTCTGAAAGACATCGCTGATCGCGCGGCCGCGCTGGGGGCCGAACGCTTTGTGCTGGATGACGGCTGGTTCGGCAACCGCGATGACGACACCCGCAGCCTCTCGGACTGGACGGTCGATCCGCGCAAATACCCCGACGGCCTGCACCCGTTGATCGCACATGTGCACGGGCTTGGCATGACCTTCGGCATCTGGTTCGAACCCGAGATGATCAATGAGGACAGCGACATTCACCGCGCGCACCCCGATTGGGTGTTAGGCAGCGAGGACCAGACCCTTGGCCGCCAGCAAAAAGCGCTCAACATGGCGAAGCCTGAGGTCCGCGATTATCTTTACGGCCGCATGTCAGCAATCCTGCGCGACCACGCCATCGACTATATCAAATGGGACCACAACCGCGTTCTGCCGATGCCCGATGCATCGCAAACACGCGGCTCATACGCGCTGATCGACAGGTTGCGCGCGGATTTCCCTGACGTCGAGATCGAAAGCTGTGCCTCGGGCGGTGGCCGGATCGACTTTGGCATCCTGCAACGCACCCAACGTGTCTGGCTCTCTGACAGCAACGATGCGCTGGAGCGTTTGCGCATCCAGCATGACGCGGCTTTGTTCCTGCCATTGTCGGTCACCGGCAGCCACGTTGGCCCACGCCATTGCCATACGTCGGGGCGCACCCTCGACATTACGTTCCGTGCATGGGTCGCGGCCCAGCGCCATATGGGGTTCGAGATGGACCCACGCGAACTGGACGCACGCGAAACGGCGGTGCTCACGCAGGTGACAGGCTGGTGGAAAGCCAACCGCCACTGGATGCAAACGGCCGACATTCTGCGCCTTGATAGTGCCGATCCTGCGGTCATCGCCGAACAGCAATTGGCCCGCCACAAGGACCGCTTTGTGGTTTTTGCAGGCAAGGCCGCAACCAGCGCCCAGATTTCCCCGCGCCCCTTGCGCCTGACGGGGCTAGACCCCGACGCCATGTACCGCATCGACCTGATCAACCGCGAGGATCTGCACCACCTGTCACGGGGAACACCCGCGCTGAAGGATGCCCCACTGGAACTCTCCGGTGCCTATCTGATGCGCCATGGCGTTACCTTGCCATGGTCCTTCCCCGAACGCATGTGGGTCGTGGAAGGAGCGCGGCTATGAACGCGACCTTCCATGACCTCAAAGGTGCCTCGGTCTTTATTACAGGTGGTGGCAACGGCATCGGTGCCGCGCTCACCGACGGGTTTCTGGCGCAGGGGGCACGGGTCGCCTTTGTGGGGCGCTCGGATGCCAGTTATTTTGTGCAAGAGATGGGCGACAAGCACGGCACCGCGCCGCTCTTTATCCAATGCGACATCACCGACACGCCCGCCCTTCAGTCCGCCATGGATCAGGCGGTTGCAGCGCATGGTCCCTTGAACGTGCTGGTTAACAATGCTGCCAACGACATGCGTTATGACGCGATGGAGATTTCAGAGGCAGATTGGGACAGCCAGCATGCAATCAACGCGAAAGCCTATTTCTTTGCATGCCAGAAAGCTGCGGCTCTGATGGCCCCGAAAGGGTCCATCATCAACTATTCCTCGATCACCTATCTGATGGGCTTGGCAGGCATGGTGCCTTATGTGACCGCCAATGCGGGCATCACAGGCATGACCCGCGCGCTGGCCCGTGAATGGGGACCGAAAGGTATCCGCGTGAACGCCATTGCCCCCGGCTGGGTCTTTACCGAAAAGCAGGAAACCATGTGGGCGACACCCGCCTCCAAAGCAGCGTTTCTGGAAAAGCAATGCCTGCAGGAATTCATGCGGCCTGAAGACATGGTCGGCGGGACACTGTTTTTAGCCTCTTCTGCTTCTGCTATGATGACGGGGCAGACCATTGTAATCGACGCAGGCGTGGTAGGAACCGGATGACCCAAGCACAGATCAAAGCCGATTGGATCGCCGTGGACTGGGGCACCAGCAACATGCGCGCCTGGGCCTTGTCGGCCAGTGGCACGGTTCTGGCTGAGGCCAGTTCCGATCAAGGCATGGGCAAGCTGCGCCGTGAAGATTTTGAGGCAGCCCTGCTCTCTGTCGTCCAGGACTGGATTGACGGCCCGACAACCGTGGTTGCCTGCGGTATGGTCGGGTCACGCCAGGGCTGGGTCGAGGCTCCTTATGCCGCGGTCCCTTGCGCCACCCTGCCCGAAGGTTTGGTCCAAGCGCCCGTGACGCATCCTGACCTTACCGTCTATGTCATCCCCGGCATCAAGCAGATGTCCCCCGCTGACGTGATGCGCGGCGAAGAAACGCAAGTCACCGGCTTTCTGGCGCGCAACAAGAATTGGGACGGCGTGATCTGTCTACCGGGCACACATACCAAATGGGTGCATGTCAGCGCGGATGAGGTTGTCAGCTTTCAGACCTTCATGACCGGTGAACTCTTCGACACCATCGCCACGCAAACGGTATTGCGCCACTCAATCGCCGCCGATGGCTGGGATGATGCCGCCTTTGCCGAAGGGCTCGAAATGGGGCTGTCGCGCCCTGAACGCATTGCTGCGCGACTGTTTTCATTGCGCGCCAATGGGTTGCTGAACGATATGGCAGGGACAGCGGCACGTGCACAACTGTCCGGCCTGCTGATCGGCACGGAACTGGCCGCGGCAAAACCCTATTGGCTTGGCCAGCACATCGCGGTGATCGGGGAAAGCAAGTTGTCGAAACTCTATATCGACGCTTTGGCGACGCAGGCCGCACCCGCAACTCAAGTCAACGCGGCGACGATCACATTGGCTGGCCTGACGGCCGCCTATCAGCGCCTGAAAGGATAACATATGCATCGCCCCTTGATCGCGATTTTGCGCGGCGTGACACCCAGCGAAGCGGCCCCGATGGCCGCCGCCCTGATTGACGCAGGCATCACCAAAATCGAAGTCCCTCTGAATTCGCCGGATCCCTTCGCCAGCATCAAGGCGATGGCCGATGCCCATGGCAGCGATGCGCTGATCGGCGCAGGCACAGTACTATCGACTGGCGATGTGGGGCGTGTGGCGCAAGCAGGTGGCAAGCTCGTGGTTTCGCCCAACTGCGACCAGCGCGTGATTGTCGCCACCAAGACCGCTGGCATGCAAAGCTGGCCCGGCGTGATGACCCCGACAGAGTGCTTTGCAGCCCTTAAAGCCGGTGCTGACGGGCTCAAGATCTTTCCTGCCAGTCTGCTTGGGCCCGAAGGCATCAAGGCAATCCGTGCGGTGTTGCCGACAGGCACGCAGGTCTATGCAGTGGGCGGCGCAGGGGCTGACAACTTTGCGGAATGGATGGCCGCTTCGGCGGATGGCTTCGGCATTGGCTCTGCCCTTTACAAACCCGGTTTTTCAGTGGCCGATGTCGCAGCAAGGGCGCGCGATATGGTCGCCGCCTATGATGCGGCTGCGACATGATTTACGATGACACCCAGTGCCAGCTTGGTGAAGGACCGCTTTGGCATCCTTTGCGCAAGCAACTGTTCTGGTTTGATATTCTGGGAAAACGCCTGCACACGAAAGGCCAGCACTGGCAGTTTGACACCTATGTCAGTGCCGCCGGCTGGACCAGTGAAAGCACCCTGCTGATCGCGTCCAGCAGCGCGTTGATGCATTTTGATATCACGACCGGAGGAACCGAGATCATCGCGCCACTGGAGGCCGACAATCCGGTCACGCGCTCGAACGACGGCCGCGCGGACCCGCAGGGTGGTTTCTGGATCGGAACCATGGGAATTGATGCCGAAGACGGCGCGGGCGCTATCTATCGCTACTATAAAGGCGAGCTGCGCCAGCTTTACCCCGAGATCACGATTTCCAATGCGATCTGTTTCGCGCCAGATGGCAAGACCGCCTATTTCACCGACACGCCGACGCAACAGATCATGCGCGTGGCGCTTGATGACAACGGCTGGCCCAAGGGCGAACCAGTGCTGCACATCGACCTCAGCCGCACACCGTTCCGACCTGACGGCGCGGTCGTCGATGCCGCAGGCAACCTGTGGAACGCGCAATGGGGTGTCGGGCGGGTGGCCGTCTATGACCCGTCCGGGGGTTTCCTTGAGAGCTACAATTTTGCTGCGCGCCAAACCTCTTGTCCGGCATTTGGCGGCGACGATCTGCAAACGCTGTTCTGCACCAGTGCCGCGGTTGGGCTAGAGGGCCCTGAGCAGGGTAAAACATTTGCCGTCCCGACGAAGGCTACTGGACAAGCCGAACATCAGGTTATCCTCTAAACCGCACCCCAATCTCTCAAGAAGGTTCCACACCATGAAACGCACGCTTGGCGTCTGTTATTATCCCGAACATTGGCCTGAGGACCAATGGGCAACTGATGCCGCCCAAATGGTGGCGACAGGTCTGACTTGGGTGCGCATCGGAGAATTTGCATGGGCGCGTATGGAACCCAGCCCCGGCACCTTCACATGGGACTGGCTGGACCGTGCGATTGCCGTTCTGGGCGAAGCGGGACTGAAGATCATCCTCGGCACCCCCACAGCGACACCACCCCGTTGGATGGTCGACAAATACCCCGATATGCTGGCGGTTGACGCGCAGGGACAGCCCCGCAAATTCGGATCGCGCAGGCATTACGACTTCAGCCATCTTGGCTACCGCGAGGAATGCCGCCGCATCGCGCGGCTCATGGGCGAACGCTATGGCAGCAACCCGCATATCGCTGCGTGGCAGATCGACAATGAATACGATTGCCACAACACAACGCTGAGTTACTCTGATGCTGTGCGCCAAGGGTTTCAGGACTGGCTGGCGCAGAAATACCAGTCCACCGATGCGCTGAACCGTGCGTGGGGGAACGTGTTCTGGTCGATGGACTATGATACGTTTGATCAGATCGACCTGCCCAATCTGACAGTGACCGAACCCAACCACCCGCATCAGCTTGCTTTCCGGCGCTATAGTTCGGATCAGGTGGTCGCCTTCAATAAGGTACAGGTGGACGAACTGCGCAAACATACCGACGCGCCACTGATCCACAACTACATGGGGCGGATCACGACGTTCGATCATTGGAAGGTCGGTGCCGACCTCGATATCGCGTCCTGGGACAGCTATCCGATCGGGTTTTTGTCGGACCGCCTTGAAGGGACGCCGGAATTCAAACGCGCGTTCCTGCGTCAGGGCCACCCCGACAATCAGGCCTTCCACCACGATCTTTACCGCGCTGTCGGCAAAGGGCGGATGTGGGTCATGGAACAACAGCCCGGCCCGGTGAACTGGGCTCCCTACAACCCTGCCCCCCTGCCCGGCATGGCACGTCTTTGGACGTGGGAGGCCTTTGCCCATGGGGCCGAAACCGTCTGTTATTTCCGCTGGCGGCAAGCCCCTTTCGCGCAAGAACAGATGCATGCGGGGCTTTTGCGTCCTGACAGCGCGCCGGCCCCTGCATTGGCCGAGGCGCGACAAGTGGCGGACGAGATTGAAACGCTGGCCAGTGTTGGTACAGCAAAGGCGCAGGCCGCATTGGTCTTTGATTACGAAAGCGCATGGGGCTGGGATGCCCAGCCACAGGGTGCCGATTTCGAGATGTTCCGCCTTGCCTTTGCCGCCTATTGCGCGCTGCGCAGGGCGGGGTTGAATATCGACATTCTGCCGCCCGATACCGCTGACCTTTCAGCCTACAAGCTGGTGATGGCACCAGGGATCATGTCACTCTCGGAGCCGCTGCGCGCTGCTTTGGTCCGTTTTGAAGGCATCGCCCTGATCGGCCCGCGCAGCGACACAAAGACCGACGAGTTGAGCATCCCCACGCCGCTTGGCCCGAATCTGCCGGGGCTTGATGTGAGCGTCGCACTGACTGAAAGCATGCCGCCTGATGATGGGATTGCGCTGGAAGGCGGCGGGCAGTTCCTACATTGGTTCGAGCACCTTGAAGGCAAGGCCGAGACATTTGTCGCCACCCAAGCAGGACAGCCTGCGATCATGGGCAGTAAAAACCTGCGCTATCTCGCGGGCTGGCCGGATGACCGCACGTTTGACCAGATTGTTGCGGGCTTGTGTGACGCGCTTGGTATGGAAACCAGGCAACTGCCTGAAGGTCTGCGCCTGCGCGACACCGAAACGCACCGGTTCTATTTCAACTATGCCGCTGTGCCGTTGACGTGGGAAGGCGTAACCATACCTCCTGCGGGTGTGCATTGGGAGGAACTGTGATGACCCACTTCGGAACCACGCAAGACGGGGAGGACGTGCTTCAAATCACACTCTCAAGTGGCGATCTGAGCGTCGATATTCTGACACTGGGTGCCACCGTGCAAGCGGTGCGCCTTGCAGGGGTGCCCTACAATCTGACCTTGGGGTCAGAGCGGTTCGCGGATTACGCCACGTCCATGGATTATTTCGGCGCGATTGTCGGTCCGATTGCCAACCGCATCGGCAATGCGCGCGTGCGCCTTGACGGGATGATGCACGAACTTGAACGCAACGAGAACGGCGATTGTCACCTGCATTCAGGCAGTGAGGGTGTCCACCGCAAAAACTGGGCGGTGCTGGCACAGGCCGCTGATCGCGTCACGTTGGGTTTGCGCCTGCCCGATGGTGTAGCGGGCCTGCCCGGCAACCGCGATATCCGCGTCATTTATCAGGTCACAGCACCTGCAACGCTGACCATGCAGATTGACGGCACGACCGACGCAACCACCTGCATGAATTTCGCCAGCCACATTTATTGGAACCTTGATGGTAGCGAGACATGGGAAGGCCACGCGTTGCGGATTGCTGCGGATCACTATCTGCCGATTGACGACCGTACCTGCCCCACAGGTGAGATCGCAGCCGTTGACGGCACCGACATGGATTTCCGCACCAGCCGCAAACTGGTGAAAGGTGCACCGGCGCTTGATCACAATTTCTGCCTCTCGCAAGAAGCGACCGATCTGCGCGATGTCCTCTGGCTGACCGGCGCCTCTGGCCTGCAGATGACCCTCGCCACGACAGATCCCGGGATGCAGATCCACGATGCCGCAGGATCACACCGTCCGGGCAAGCCGGTTTACGAGGGCATCGTGATTGAACCGCAGCATTGGCCGGACGCGCCCAACAACAACCAATTTCCTTCGATCAAGGTCACGGCTGATAAAGCGTACCATCAAGTGACCCAATGGCGGTTTGAGAAGACGACTTGATCGCCAAGTCAACTTAGCAAAAGTTGCTGATCCCTTTAGCTGTTTTTTCATAGATTTCGTCAGAAACGCGGTCCGGACACGGTAGCGCGCCTTGCTGTCGCACCCCCCTGACTTACCGCCTTGATATGCTATTTAGCACTGCAAGCGGATTAGGCCGCCCAGAAAGACGACGTCACGTTATGGAACTTGAAACCCTTCTTCTGTCGCGGATCCAGTTTGCCGCGAATATTTCATTTCACATCCTGTTTCCAACGATCACGATCGCATTGGGCTGGGTGCTTTTGTTCTTCAAACTGCGCTATAACCGCACTGGCGAAGAGCGCTGGATGGAAGCCTATCGTTTCTGGGTGAAAATCTTTGCGCTCTCGTTCGCGATGGGTGTCGTGTCGGGCATTACGATGTCTTTCCAATTCGGCACGAACTGGCCCGGTTTCATGGAAAAGGTGGGCAATATCGCAGGGCCATTGCTGGCCTACGAAATCATGACCGCCTTCTTCCTCGAAGCAGTCTTCCTTGGCATCATGCTCTTCGGCTTTAGCCGCGTGCCCAACTGGGTGCACACGCTGGCAACCTTTCTCGTGGCTTTCGGCACGATGATGTCGGCATTCTGGATCATTGTTCTGAACTCATGGATGCACACGCCCCAAGGGTTCGAGATGATCGACGGCGTTGCGCATGCCACCGATTGGTCGGCCATTATCTTTAACCCGTCCATGCCGTACCGCTTTACGCATATGGTCTTGGCCAGCTTCCTGACCGTCAGCTTCCTGATTGCCGGTGTCAGCGCGTTCCGTTGGCTCATTGGCGGGCGCACCGAAGGGGTACGCGTGGCAATGAAAACGGCCATTATTGCCGCGGCCGTGCTGATCCCCGTGCAAATCCTTGTCGGCGACATGCATGGCCTGAACACCAAAGAGTATCAGCCAGCCAAAGTTGCCGCGATGGAAGGCAATTGGGAAACCTCCACTGGCGTGCCGCTGATCCTGTTTGCGATCCCCGATGAAGAAGCACGCGAAAACCGTTTTGAAATCGGTATTCCCAAACTGGCGTCGTTCATCCTGACCCATGACTGGAATGGTGAGGTGAAAGGCCTGAACGAGTTTGTGACCGAAGATGGAGAGGTACTGCACCCGCGTGTCTCGCCCGTGTTCTGGTCCTTCCGCGTCATGGTCGGCACTGGCCTTCTGATGCTGCTGGTCAGCTGGAGCGCCACCTATATGATCATGCGCCGCAAGCGCGGAGTCGAAGGACTGCCGAAACCAATGCTCTATGCGCTGATCGGCATGAGCTTCAGCGGCTGGTTGGCCACGCTGGCCGGCTGGTACACGACCGAGATCGGCCGTCAGCCATGGTTGGTCCAAGGTGTGATGACAACCAAAGAAGCCGTGGCCGATGTGCCCGCGCCCTTGGTGCTGTCGACCCTGATCGCCTATCTGCTGGTCTATGCAGGGCTTTTGTTGGCCTATATCTTTGTCATCTTCTATCTGGCACGGAAAACCGCACGCGGCGAAAGCATCGGCACAAACATCGCACCGTCGCCAGCGGCGGCCCCCAAAGCCATGCCAGCGGAGTAACCAGAAATGAACTATTTCGGAGACCCCACCATCTGGCTGCCTTTCGTTTTTGCAGCCCTGATGGGTGTGTCCATCCTGATCTACGTGATCCTGGACGGATTTGACCTTGGCGTGGGGGTGTTATTCCCCTTCGCCAATGACGACGAAAAAGACCGTATGATCGCCTCGATCGGGCCGTTCTGGGACGCGAACGAGACCTGGCTGGTGCTGGCAGTTGGCCTGTTGTTGGTGGCCTTCCCATCTGCACATGGGGCGATCCTGACCGCGCTGTACCTGCCTGTGGCGATCATGCTGATCGGGTTGATCCTGCGCGGCGTGGCCTTTGAATTCCGCGCCAAGGCACCTGCGCCACACAAACACCTGTGGAACAATGCGTTCTTTGCAGGCTCGCTCATGACCTCGCTCAGCCAGGGTTTCATGCTGGGCATGTATGTCATGGGGCTTGAGTGGACTTTGGCAAATGTCGCTTTCGCGATTTTGACGGCAGTGTTTCTGACTGTCGGCTATAGCTTCATCGGGGCCACTTGGATCATCCACAAGACATCCGCCGTGCTGCAGGCCAAAGCGGTGGAATGGGCCAAAGGCGGCATTTGGGGGTTGGTCTTGGGCATTGGTGCGATTTCGCTTGCTACGCCGTTTGTCAGCACCCGTATCTTTGACAAATGGTTCAGCTTTCCCGAGGCACTTTACTTGTCGCCCCTGCCAATCCTGTCGGGTCTTCTGGTGGTATGGCTTTGGTCCATGCTGCGCAAAATGCCTTATGCTGAGGACCGTCGGTCTTGGCAGCCCTTTGCCGCCGCGACAGCCCTCTGGATCACCGCGTTTGGGGGGATGGCCTATAGTTTCTATCCCTATGTGGTGCCTGAACAAATCACGATCTATGAGGCCGCCAGCGCGCCGGAGAGCCTGTTTATCATCCTGATCGGCACCTGCATCGTATTGCCGACGATCATGGGATATACTGTTCTGTCCTACTTTATCTTCCGCGGCAAAGCGACCGAGTTGCGGTACGACTAGGGGGCGTGACCCGATTGATGCACGTAAGGTGGGTTTAAACCCACCTTACTGTCAGAATCGGTTTGACACCCCTGCCCCCATTGCGTAATCGGACGCTCGTGGAACGGCGCGGTAGCTCAGTTGGTTAGAGCGAACGACTCATAATCGTTAGGTCGGGAGTTCAAATCTCCCCCACGCCACCACCACCCCATCCCCCAACTGTTCGTTCCTGTTGCAGCGAACATACGGGGCCACTTTCCCACTGCGCTCTTTGCCGTTAATGAATCGTCATCACGGGAGAGTATGGACATGACAGTTCTTGACCAAATAGCACAGACCATCGGGGCGGACCGCATCCTGACGGGCGCAGATGCTGCGCCCTACGGCAAGGACTGGACAGGCGCTTATACCTCCACCCCTCTGGCGGTCCTGCGTCCGGCAAGCACCGCCGAGGTGGCTGCCATCCTCAAGATCGCAAATGAAACCAAAACCCCTGTCGTTCCCGCCTCTGGCCGCACCGGCCTGACCGGTGCAACGCTGGCGCAAGACGCTTTGATGCTCTCGGTCGAACGCCTCAACGAGATTTCCGAGATCAACGTGGCGGGGCGCACGGCAACAGTCGGCGCAGGTGTGGTTCTGTCAAATCTGCACGACGCGGTCGAAGCGCATGACCTGATCTTTCCCCTCACCCTCGGCGCGCGCGGCTCTGCCATGATCGGCGGGCTGTTGTCGACCAATGCGGGCGGTTCAAACGTGGTGCGCTACGGCAGCACGCGCGGGCTCTGTCTCGGGCTCGAGGTCGTCATGGCCGATGGCAGGATCATGAACCTGATGAGCGCGCTGCACAAAGACAACTCCGGCCTTGACCTGCGCAACCTTGTGATCGGGGCAGAGGGGACACTCGGGATTATCACCGCTGCGGTCCTGAAGCTGCGGCCCAAGCCGCAGGCCTATGCCACAGCGATGGTCGCGGTACCTTCACTTTCCGATGCGCTGACCCTGCTCTACCGGTTGCAGGACGAGACCGGCAACGGTGTTGAGGCTTTCGAATACATGCCACGCAGCTATATCCGGAAACATCGTCAGTTGTTTCCCGATGTCGCCGGTCCTTTCGACGAAGACTACGACGTGAACATCATGATTGAGGTCGCAGCAACCCGCACCAAAGACGCGGCTCCTGGTACGGACGGTAGCCTGCCTGTCATGCGCGCTCTGGAAGAGACACTTGGCGCAATGCTGGAAGAGGGAACCGTTCTTGATGCGATCATCGCGCAGAACGAGACGCAGCGCCGCGAAATCTGGAAGCGCCGCGAGGACGCAGGCGAAGTGGCCTTCTTCGGTGGTGTCTTTGTGAACACCGATGTGGCTGTGCCACTGGATAAGGTCGCAGCCTTTGAACAAATGCTGACGCCGCGCATCAAAGCGATTGATCCCGACGCAGAGGAAGTGATCGTCGCCCACCTTGGCGACGGGAATATCCATCACACCAGCTACATCAGCCGTAATGACCCTGAAGCAATGAAAGCGCTGGTCGAGGCGGTTGAGGATGTGGTGCAGGAACTGGGCGGATCGTTCAGCGCCGAACACGGGATCGGCGTGTCAAAACTTGAGACGATGAAGCGGCGCAAGGATCCGGTGGCGCTGGATGCGATGCGTGCAATCAAGGCAGCCCTTGATCCCAACAATATCCTGAACCCGGGCAAGGTGATCCCGCCAGCGTAACGCCACAAGAAAATTCGCGAATTTTCTTGTGGGCCGAAAAGGAATTTCGTGAAATTCCTTTGCTCAGGAAAAGAAGTCGGGGCCCGCCTGCGCGAGCAGTTTCGCCGCCATTGCGCGGCCCATTTCGGCACCATCTTCAATTGCACCGGACACGTCATCGGCAAAGACAGCGCTGCCATCTGTGCGTAAAATCTCGCCACGGAGGCGGAGCGCGCCGCCATCCAGTTCTGCCAAGCCGCCAATCGGTGTCTCACAAGACCCGTCCAGATGCGCAAGGAACGCACGCTCCGCCGCGAGCCGCTGACCTGTTGGCCCATCATGGATCGCAGCAAGCATCTCTGCGGCGCGGTGGTCATCACCACGGCGTTCAATGCCAATCGCGCCTTGCGCCACCGCAGGCAGCATATCTTCAGGCGCTATAGCGGTGCGCGGCACGTCCGTCATATGCAAACGGTTCAAACCCGCCATCGCAAGGAACGTCGCCTCGGCCACCCCATCACCCAGTTTCTTCAGGCGGGTCTGCACGTTCCCACGGAATTCCACAATATTCAGGTCGGGCCGCTTGGCCAGCAACTGCGACCGGCGGCGCAAGGATGATGTGCCAACCGTCGCACCCTGCGCCAGATCATTCAGCCCTTTGGCGCTGAGCGAAACAAAGGCGTCGCGCACATCTTCACGCGGCAGATAAGTATCGAGCAACAAGCCACCGGGCTGTTCCACCGGCATGTCCTTCATCGAATGGACAGCGATATCAATTGATCCGTCCAGCAGCGCTTCTTCGATTTCACGCGTGAAAAGGCCCTTGCCGCCGATCTCTTTCAAGGGGCGGTCCTGAATGGCATCGCCCGTGACTTTGATCACACAGATTTCAAAGGCATTTTCTGGCAGATCAAAGGCGGCCATCAACCGCGCGCGCGTTTCATGCGCCTGGGCCAAGGCCAAAGGCGAACCACGGGTTCCGATGTTGAAAGGCGAAGCGGGGGTGGGCAAATTCACTGTCATGTCTGGATTGTTAGACGTGTAAACCTAGCCTGACAACTCCCTTGACAACTTCTTCTGCAATTGGGACCACAGGAAGATTACAAAAGGACATCCCATGGCCCAGCAAAAGACCATCCTCCGCGCCCTCGCAGGCGAAACGCTTCCCACGCCTCCGATCTGGATGATGCGTCAGGCAGGGCGTTATTTGCCTGAATATAAGGCCACACGCGCGCAGGCCGGTGATTTTCTGTCACTCTGCTATAACCCCGAACTCGCTGCCGAGGTCACGTTGCAGCCAATCCGCCGCTATGGCTTTGATGCAGCGATTCTTTTTGCCGATATCCTGCTCTTGCCACAGGCACTTGGCGCGGACCTGTGGTTCGTCACTGGCGAAGGGCCGCGGCTTTCGACAATTACCTCTGCGGATGAGCTGACCAAGCTGAAACCCATCGAGGCGATTCACGACACACTGAACCCTGTTTACGAGACCGTAAAAATCCTGTCGCAAGAACTGCCCAAGGAAACCACACTGATCGGCTTTGCGGGCGCACCGTGGACCGTGGCGACCTATATGATTGCTGGCCAAGGCACGCCTGACCAAGGGCCGGCCCATGCATTGAAGGCCGAGAACAAGCCTGTCTTCGAAGGCATCATCAACCGCCTGACCGAAGGTACCATCGCCTATCTGTCCAAACAGATCGAGGCAGGGGCCGAATGTGTCAAACTCTTTGACAGCTGGGCGGGATCGCTGGAAGGCGATGATTTCACCAACTATTCAATCAAGCCGATGCAACGCATCACCGCCGCACTGAAAGACAAACACCCCGGCATTCCTGTCATCGCATTCCCGCGTGGTGCAGGCACGAAATACGCAGGTGTGCATGCCGCCACAGGGGCCGATTGTGTGGCTGTAGATGACGGCGTCGATGCCGCTTGGGTCGCCGAACACGTCCAGAAAGACGGCTGCGTGCAGGGCAACCTCAAATCTTCGCATATGGTGACGGGTGGTGACACGCTGGTGTCCGAGACACGCCGCATCGTTGATGCGCTCTCGAACGGGCCGCATATTTTCAACTTGGGTCACGGGATCACGCCTGATGCCGATCCCGCCAACGTGCAATTGATGATTGATACGGTGCGCGGGGCCTGAGACTGGATATTTCAACGTGAGAGGATAGTCTGGATCCGCAGACAGGAGCCCGCGTTGAAAATACCGTTCACCTTGCGATTTGCCTACTACAGCTTTCGTGCGGTCGTCCGCGCGGGACTGTTGCTGCTTTTCGCGTGGATTTTCCTGATCCCGGCCACCGCCGAAGACGTCTCAGCACTCGGCGCACGGGAAGGACAAACCTATCCGGTTGGATTGCGCATGATGCGGGCGGCAAAGGTCTTTGTCGCTGTCGCACCACCGCGGGCCTATGACATGATCGCGATGGGCCTGCCGCAAGACGTACCACCCTTCATGGTCCGCCTCGCGTTGATTCAGATGGCAGCGGGCAATGTCTTGCCCGCCTCGACACGTGTATCACCAACCGCACCAAACAGTCGTGATATCGAAGGGCCGCGCTTTATTCAGGTGGACTAGGTCAGACCCATTTCGCCAAAGGCGGCAGGCTCATCAGCACCGCGTTCGCGTCATGGCCCGTCGTCAGACCGAACTTTGTGCCACGGTCATAAACAAGGTTATATTCGGCATAGAGCCCGCGGTGGATCAACTGTGTCTCTTTATCCGCATCCGTCCAAGGCGTATCACGGCGCTTTTCGACAAGCGGCACATAGGCAGGCAGGAAGGCTTTGCCGATATCCTGCGTCAGCGTGAAATCAGCCTCCCAATCCCCGGTGCAATAGTCGTCCATAAAGATACCACCGACACCGCGCGCACGGTTGCGGTGGGGGATATAGAAATACTCATCCGCCCACGCCTTCAGCTTGGGGTAATGTTCCTCGCCATGCGGATCGAGATGCGCCTTTTGGGTCGAATGGAAATGGGCGGTATCCTCGGCATACTCGATGCAGGGGTTCAGGTCGGAACCGCCACCGAACCACCACGCATGGGGTGTCCAGAACATACGTGTGTTCATATGCACAGCAGGCGCATGGGGGTTTTGCATATGGGCGACCAATGAAATGCCCGACGCCCAAAAGCGGGGATCCTCGGCCATGCCGGGCACACCACGGGCGGCCATCGCCTTTTGTGCCGCATCCCCCAACTGGCCGTAAACGGTAGAGATATTCACGCCGACCTTCTCAAACACGCGGCCACCGCGCATGACGGACATCAGGCCACCACCTGCGTCTGATCCATCATCCGACGTCCGCGTCGTCTCGGAGACTTCGAAACGGCCAATCTCACCTCCGCCTTTGTAGCTGTCTTCCAGCCCTTCAAAGGATGCCACGATCTCGTCGCGCAATGTGCGGAACCATGATGATGCTTTGCTTTTTTCCGCTTCGAAACCGTCTGACATACTTGGTCTTTGTCCCTGATATTGAATAACGTGTATTGTTTGTCTTTAAGCACCATAATGATCATGCAACGATGATCCAGAACAAAACCGGAGACATCTCAATGCGCCGCGCTCTTTTCATTCTTCCCCTTGCTGTCCTGTCGGCCTGCGCCACCCCGCGCGAGCAGTGCATCAGTGAAGTCACACGCGATACCCGTATTCTGAGCAGTCTGATCAACGAGACCCGCGCAAATCTCGCACGTGGTTATGCCATCGAGGAACGGCAAGAGGTTCGGACGGTGCGTGAAATTTGTCGTGGGCGCAATGAGGACGGAACGACATTTACATTCCGCTGTGATGAGACCGAAACCTTCACGACAGCGGTACCTGTCGCCATCGACCTGAATGCCGAGCGCGCGAAACTGGACTCACTGGAAGAACGTTTCGCGCAATCACAAGCAGCGTCCAATCAGGCCGTCGCTCAATGTATTGCGCTGCACCCTGAATGATTAATGCGCGGCGACTGCTGCCGGATCAATCAAGGTCCGGCCGCCGTCGACCGTAATGATCTGTCCGGTCACAAAGGCAGCGGCATCCGACGCAAGATATTGCACAGCATCAGACACCTCGCTCGGGCTTGCGATGCGGTGCAGCGGCGTGCTTTCCACAATGGCTTCGCGCATTTCGTCATGATCCTTGAGTGACCCTTTCAGGCTTGCGCTCATGACGCTGCCAAAGGCCACCGCATTCACGCGGATGCCGTGCGGTGCAAGGGCCACAGCCAAGGAACGTGTCATCTGGTCTGACGCGGCAGAGCTGACGGAATAGGCCAGCAGATCAGGATGCGTACGCCGCGCAGCAATCGAGCTGAGGTTCACAATCGACCCAATAGGTTCGCCTGTTTCGCCATCGGCCTGTTTGATCATGCGGCGCGCGACAGCCTGGCTTACGCGCAGTGCTGTCATGGCGTTTTGCTGGAGCAGTTCCTCGACAGAGTTGTCGTCAGGATCAAGGGGGTCGGTTTCCATCACCTGCCGCGCGGCATTGACCAGAATATCCACGCGCTCAAACGCATCAATGGTGGCGGACAGCAGGTTCGCAATCGTCAGTTTCTTCCGCAGGTCACCGGCAAAGATCAGGATATTCTCTTCCTTGTCAGCCTCATCTCCGATTTCATGCATCAGTGTTTTCTCATCCATGTCAGCGAAAACGACATTCGCGCCCATTCTGACAAAATGACGTCCGATGGCCAAGCCAACACCATTGGCTGCACCCGTCACAATTGCCGTCTTTCCAGAAATGGAAAATGACATCTTTGCTCTCCCTTGATCCGCTCAGCGCTGTGGCCGATTGGCGTGGAATATTTTGAATGCACCATTACCCGCAATCATGTCCACATTGCGGAAACATTCGGTCAGGGTCGCCTCATAAGGCAAATGGCGGTTGGCAACCATCCAGAGTTTGCCATGCGGGGCAAGCAGGCGGGCCGCCGCTTGGATAAAGCTGCGCCCAAGGCTCGGATCAGAGGCGCGGGAAGTGTGAAACGGGGGGTTCATCACGATGCCATCGTAGCCGGATCCGTCAAACTGCGTCGCATCTGCCCAATGGAAATGGACGCGCGGGTCGCTGACATTCAGCTTGGCGCATTGCAAAGACAGCGCCTCGGCCTCGATCAGATCAAGCGATTTCACCCCGTCGCGCGCCAGAACGGGTGCGGCCAGATACCCCCAGCCAGCACCCAGATCAGCCATGCGCGCAGGCAGCTTGGCAGGAAGCGCCTCGGCCAGAAGGGCCGAGCCCGCATCAACAGCACCGTCCGAGAACACACCGGCAGATGTGAAATAGCCGTGCGGGCCTTTGGCAGGTGCAGGGGCTGTCCAAGCGGCAAAAGCATCTGTCGCAGCGAACCAGAAAATCCGCCCGTGGCCCTTGGGGATAGAGGGCAGGTCGCCCAAAATCTTGCGGCAGGATTTGAACAGACTATCCACGCCATCGGTCTTTTGCCCGTCCACGATCACAAACTCGGCCTTGGCGCAGGCCTCCGCGACCATCGCGCGCGCCAGCGCTTTGGAGCGTGGCACAACGACGATAGCGACAGCGCTCTGCTGCAAATCCTGGCGGACGTCATAGCCGGCAGCCTGCCACGCAGCGACATCGGGATAAAACCCGTGCACAATGCGGATATCATCGCGCGGCAGGGCAGAGACATCATAGGTTGCTGATGGGCGCATCAGGGAAATGTTGCCCGAAGGCAACGCGATCATGCCATCTGCGATAGCGGTGCTGAGACGGGACTGGGACATCTGGGGGTGCGAATAGCGACGAGGCTATTCTTTCTCCATCGTACATTGGAGGGGATGTTGATGCCGCTGGGCAAAATCCATCACCTGCGCAACTTTGGTTTCGGCGATCTCATGACTGAAGACGCCGACAACGGCGACACCCTTCTTGTGCACCGTCAACATCAGTTCAAAGGCCTGCGCATGCGAAAGGCCGAAGAAACGTTCCAAGACATGGACGACAAATTCCATCGGCGTGAAATCATCGTTCAGGATCAGAACCTTATACATGGGCGGGCGCTTGGTCTTGGGCTTTGTCTCAAGTGCTACGCCGACATTTCCGTCGTCGTCTCCCTTTTTGTCAGCCATCATGTAAAACTCTTTGCGCATTCCATCCGCCCTGTGTGCTTGGCGTTATATATAAGGCACAGGTGGGGCATGAAAACCCCATCTGTCACAATCAATAACATGCCGTGAAAGACGGGAAAATCAGCTATCTTGCGCCATGATCGCGCCACCTTACTACATGTTGCGAGTATAGGCGAGAAGCGTCGGAAAAGTCTTTGAATTTAGGGTATTTTCTGAAAACGCGACTTATGCTAGCCTTTGCTTATAACAATAAGACCACCGGAAAAATCCGGGGTCATTGAGGCAGAAAAAGAGGCAAGCGACGTGACAAGTCGTCTGGGACAGCGGGCCCTCAGCGGGCTATTTCTATGCATAATTCTGGTATGCGTACTGGTCGCACCGATCCGTGCGGCCGCAGCACCATACGCGGCCATGGTGATGGATGCGCGAACGGGTGAAGTCTTGCATTCGCGCAATGCCGATACGCCATTGCATCCCGCATCCCTGACCAAGATGATGACGCTCTATGTTGCCTTTCAGGCAATCGAGCGCGGCGAGATCACGCTCGATACCCCTGTCCGCATCAGTCGTCTTGCAGCATCCGAACCCCCGTCAAAATTGGGGCTGCGCGAAGGGCAAACGATTGCCCTGCGCTTTTTGTTGCGTGCCGCTGCTGTCAAATCCGCAAATGATGCCGCCACAGCGATTGGCGAAGCGATATCGGGCTCTGAAGCGGCCTTTGCCACACGCATGAACCGCACCGCCCGCGCCATGGGGATGCGCGACACAAACTTTCTCAACGCCCACGGGCTGACCCAATCCGGCCATTTGTCGACTGCGCGCGATATGACCGTGCTGGGCCGTCACGTGATTTATGATTTCCCGCAGTACTATAATCTTTTCTCCCGCCGCTCTGCCGATGCAGGCGTGGCCACCGTCCGCCACACGAACCGTCGCTGGCTGGATAGCTATGAAGGCGGGGACGGTATCAAGACGGGTTATACCCGTGCCGCCGGCTTTAACCTTGTCGCCTCGGCGCAGCGCGGTCAGGAACGTATTATCGCGACCGTCTTTGGTGGATCGTCCACATCAGCCCGTAATGCGCGGATCACCGAACTGATGGACATGGGCTTTAACCGTGCACCATCTCGTGCGACGATCCGTCGCCCGAACCCACCGGCGCCGATGCTTTCAAGCTCGGATGGTGGCGGGCAGGCAAACCCCGGCAAGATCGTCCGCGTCAGCGGTCTGGTCACGCGGAGTATCCGCCCCGTTGCGCGCCCGACAAGTGCGCCGGTTTCCGAAGAAATCCTTGTAGCTGCCGTTGATACCGATGTGATCAACGCAGCCATCGCCGATACGGTCAATGCGGCACTCGCCGAAGCGCTCGGTGCCTCAACCCCAACAGCACCACCCACGCAAGTCATTGCGAACGCTGTTCCCGCGGTCACACCTGTCCCTCGCCCCTCACCACCGACACAGGTTGCCGCTTTGACACCCCAAACTGCCATCACAGACACAGGACCAGAGGTTGTGACACGCATCTCGACGTCCGGAGGGCGGCATTGGGGTGTCAATGTGGGACGGTATAACACCCGTCATGACGCGGAACGGGTCCTGCTGCGGGTTGCACTCAACGAAATGAGCGCGCTTGACGGCTCGCTCCGGCGCGTGGTGCAGCGGTCTGGCGGCTTTGACGCGAACTTTATGGGGCTGACCCGTGAAGGGGCGGATCTGGCCTGTCGCAGGTTGCAGGCGCGCGGAACCACGTGCTTCATGATCGGATCAGAAGGGTAGGACACGGTCACAGCGCCACTGTTCGTCCCTTACACACCAGATTGACGTTGGCGCGAACCAGTGCCGGGTTGGGTGATTTCAAAAACACCGCCTAGACGTCAATGGGAAGCCCGCCGGACACTTTCATTTGACGGAGAATAAAGTTGGTCGTGGTTGTACGAACCACACCAAGGCGGAGAATTTGTTGCATGATGAATTGCTCCAGCGCTTCCGGATCTTTCGCTGCGATCTTGAGAATAAAGTCGAAGTCACCGGTTATCGACGCACACTCCAACACATGTTGGTCACGTTCGATAAAGGCCTCGAATGCTCTGATCGTGGCTTCGCTGTGATCAACAAGCGAAACTTGGACATGCGCAAATGCATTCAACCCGAGCTTTTTACTGTCCAGAATCGCTGCGTACCGCAAAATATAGCCGTCCTCCTCCAATCGCTTCATGCGTCGCCAGCAAGGCGATGGAGAAAGGCCCACTGCCTCTGACAACTCATGCGTACTCGCGCGTCCATTGCGCTGCAGGACTTTCAGAATAAGCCGCTCAAATGTATCAAGCATGATTTGCCTCAATCCATATGTTTATCAAAAAAATTTGTCCCATATTGGCCCATATTAGTACTCTTAGGTAACTTTATTCTGCATTCTCACACCATCATGCCTCAAGCAAAGCGTGAGGTCAAAGATGCCGAAAGATACCAAATATGTCGCTAAGCAACCCGATGAAAACGGGATCATCGTATATTCAGACGCCGAGAATGCCGTATGGCGTGATCTGGTCGCACAGCAGCAACCGAGTGTGAATGCTCTTGCCGCGCGGGCGTTTCTTGAGGGCCAAAAGAAGCTTAACCTGCCCACAGACCGCGTACCGCAATGTGTCGAGGTTTCGCAGGTTCTGACTGATTTGACGGGCTGGAAAGTAGAACCTGTTCCCGCCTTGATCGGCTTTTCTCGGTTTTTCAAAATGCTATCCGAATGCACATTCCCTGCGGCATCTTTTATCCGTGATCGCGAGAGTTTCGACTATATCGAAGAGCCTGATATTTTCCACGAAATCTATGGGCATACGCCGTTGCTGACCGACGCGCGGTTTGCCAAGTTTTCGCAGTTTATCGGCAAAACGGGCTTCGTGTGCGATAAGGCCGATTATGCGTGGTTGATCCGGCTATACTGGTTTACCGTTGAGTTTGGATTGATCCAAGAGGGCGAAACGATCAAAGCGCTGGGATCAGGCCTTGCATCTTCACCAAGTGAGCTGGGCCACGCAATCCATGAATCATCGGTCGTGCGCAAGCCATTTGAGGTGATCGACATTTTACGCACGCCTTACCGGATCGACATCAATCAACCGATCTACTTTGTGCTGGAGAGCGTCGACCAACTGCTTGAGACATGTCAGCGCGACCTGCTCGCCGATATTGCAAACGCCCGATCCCTCGGTCTGCATGCGCCGACATATCCGGAAAAGACAAATGTCAGTGAATGATTTAACGGCAAAGAGCTGCGCGGCCTGCGAGGGCTGGGTGCCACCACTGAGCGATGCGCAGATTGCAGCACTCAAAGCCAAGCTTGATCCCGCATGGCACATGGACGAAAAAGCGGAAAGCCTGTCTCGGAAATTCACCTTCAAGGCATTTGCAAAGGCGGTCTATATGGCCAACCTCGCCGCCTTCATCAGTGACAAAGAGGGGCATCATGCAGATATTGCTTTTGGATGGGGCTATTGCCACGTCACATTCACGTCGCATGAACTGGGTCGTTTGTCAGAGAACGATTTCATTTGCGCAGCAAAGCTGGACGCCGCTGTTCGCTAATTGAGAATGGCGGGAGGGATCAAGCGTCTCCGTCCGCGCAGGAAGGGACAGTTCTGCTATCCCACGCGGTCGCCAGTCACGACGGTATCACTTTTCTCAGGCAACCTTACCTTCGAAAGCCGCGGCCATCAGCGCGCGCGTATATTCGGTCTGCGGCGCGTCAAAGATCGCATCGGCATCACCTGCCTCGACGACATCGCCCTGTTTCATCACCATCACCTTATGGGACAGCGCGCGCACAACCTTCAGGTCGTGACTGATAAACAGATAGGCCAGCGCATATTTCTGCTGCAATTCACGCAGCAAATGCACGATCTGCACCTGTACTGTCATATCCAGCGCCGAGGTCGGTTCATCAAGGATCAGCAGTTTGGGCCGCAGGATCATCGCCCGCGCAATCGCGATCCGCTGACGCTGGCCACCTGAAAACTCATGCGGGTAACGATCCATCAGTGCCGGATCGAGGCCCACTTCGGCCATGATTTCCCCAACCATATCACGGCGGTCACGTCCGGGTTCCACCCCGTGCACCCCAAGGCCTTCGGCGATAATTTCAGCCACCGTCATCCGCGGGCTGAGCGAGCCATATGGGTCTTGAAACACAATCTGCATGTCACTGCGCAAAGGCCGCATCTGGCGTTGGTTAAGGTGCTGGATATCCGCGCCACGAAAGGCGATCCGCCCTTCCGAGCTGATCAACCGCATGACCGCGAGCGCCAGAGTGGTCTTTCCCGATCCGCTTTCCCCTACAACACCCAAGGTTTCACCCGCGCGCACCGTCAGGGTCGCGTCATTTACCGCTTTGACATGCCCCACCGTCCGTTTCAGCAAACCACGTTGGATCGGGAACCAGATGCGTGCCTGCACTGTTTCCAAAATCACGGGTGCATCCGGTTGCACCGGTGCCGGGGCTCCGGTTGATTCCGCAGCCAAGAGCATCTGCGTATAAGGGTGCTGCGGGTGCGCAAACAATTCCGCTGTCGGCCCCGTTTCCACGATCAGCCCGTCTTTCATCACGCAGACCCTATCGGCGATCTTGCGCACGATCGTCAGGTCATGGGTGATGAACAGCATCGACATGCCTGCGTCACGTTTCAGATCCGTCAGCAGGTCCAGAATCTGCGCCTGAATGGTCACGTCCAGCGCCGTCGTCGGTTCATCCGCAATCAGCAACTCAGGCCCATTCGCCAGCGCCATCGCGATCATCACCCGTTGACGCTGCCCACCGGAAAGCTGATGCGGATAGGACCCAAGGCGGCTTTCGGCGTCGCGGATCCCGACACGCTCGAGCAGTTCGATGATCCGCGCGCGCACCGCTGGACCACGCAGGCCCTGATGCAGCTCAATACTCTCGGCCAACTGCTTTTCCAGCGTGTGTAGCGGATTGAGCGAGGTCATCGGCTCTTGGAAGATAAAGCTGATGTCATTGCCGCGCACACGGCGCAAAGCGCGTTCATCCGCGCCGACCATTTCTTCGCCCGCGTATTTGATCGACCCCGCCATTACAGCACTGTCGCCGAGCAATTGGACAGTGGACAGCGCAGTTACGGATTTTCCAGACCCGCTTTCGCCCACAATCGCGACGGTTTCACCCTTTTGCACCTGAAAGGACACACCTTTTACCGCATGGGTTGGCGTACCTTCCTGCCGGAAAGCAACGCGCAGATCTTTCACATCAAGGATCGGCGTGGTCATGATGCACGGGCCTTTGCCGCTTCGGTCTCAAAAAGCGTGTCGTCCTTCACCACGTTGCCATCCGCCACAAAGGTCTTGCGCGGATCAAAGGCATCGCGCACCCCTTCAAAGATGAACACCAGAAGCGACAGCATGATCGCGAACGTAAAGAAGGCGGTAAAGCCCAGCCACGGCGCTTGCAGGTTTTGTTTGGCTTGCAAGGTCATCTCGCCCAGCGACGGGGCCGAGGATGGCAGGCCGAAGCCCAAGAAATCGAGCGACGCCAAACCACCAATGGCCCCTGTCACCAAGAATGGCAGCATCGTCACCGTGGCCACCATCGCGTTGGGCAGCATATGGCGGAACATGATCGTCCGGTCGCGCACGCCTAAGGCACGGGCCGCACGGACATATTCAAGGTTGCGCGCACGCAGGAACTCGGCCCTCACAACACCCACAAGGGCGGGCCAGCCAAACAGCACTGTGAGGAATACAAGAAGCCAGTAACTTCGCCCCAATATCGCAAAGACAATGATGATCACGTAAAGTGACGGCATCCCCGTCCAGATCTCAATGAACCGCTGAAAGATCAGATCGGTCCAGCCGCCGAAATACCCCTGCACAGCACCCGCCATGATCCCGATGATGGATGCTGCAACTGTCACAGTCAGCGCGAAGGTCACCGATAATCGGAACCCGTAAATCACCCTCGCAAGCACGTCGCGCTTGGTATCATCGGTCCCAAGCCAGTTATCGGCACTGGGCGGGGCGGGTGCGACACCGCCCACATCCACGATGGTGTTGTAGGAATAAGGGATAATGGGCCAGAGCATCCAGCCTGCCTGAAAGTCACCATCCAGCGTCTCGCCTGCTTCGACAGCGGCGATAAGTGTCTCGGGATCATCAAAACACTCTTGCAGACCGCCTGTGACAATCAGGCAATCGACCTCAACCTCTCCGTATCCGGCCTCGGTCGGGAAATCACCGCCAAAGTCCTGCTCGGAATAGAAACTGAAGATCGGCATGCGGATTTCGCCGCGATAGCTGACGGCAATCGGTTTGTCGTTGGCGATGAATTCGGCAAAAAGCGACAGACCGAAGAGAATACCAAAGATGATCAGCGACCACGTCGCCCGTCTGTTGCGGCGGAAATTTCGCACACGGCGCTGGTTCAGCGGGGATAGAAAGGGACGTCTTGCCATCAGTTCCGCGCCTCGAAATCAATGCGCGGGTCGATCAGCACATAGGTCAAATCCGTCAAAATCCCCACAACCAGACCAATCAGCGAGAAGGCAAAGAGCGTACCAAATACAACGGGGTAATCGCGCGCTACCGCCGCCTCAAACCCCAAACGCCCCAAACCGTCGAGCGAGAAGAGCGTTTCGATAATCAGCGACCCGCCAAAAAACACGCCGATAAACAGCGCTGGAAAACCCGAGATGACAATCAGCATCGCATTGCGGAAGACGTGGCCGTAAAGAACCTTGCTTTCAGACAGCCCCTTGGCGCGAGCGGTGATCACATATTGCTTTTTGATCTCATCAAGAAAGCTGTTCTTTGTCAGCAAGGTCAGCGTCGCAAAGGCCGAGATCGTCGAGGCCAACACAGGCAACGTGATGTGCCAGAAATAGTCCAGTATCTTGCCGATCAACGACAGCTCTTCGAAATTGGCCGAGGTCAGGCCGCGCAACGGGAAGATGCGGAAATAAGAGCCGCCTGCGAACAAAACGATCAGCAGGATCGCGAACAGAAATCCCGGGATCGCATAGCCCACGATAATGGCGCCGGACGTCCATGTGTCAAAAGGCGTGCCGTCTTTAACAGCCTTTTTGATCCCCAGCGGGATGGAGATCATATACGCGATCAAAGTCGACCAAAGCCCCAAGGTGATCGACACGGGCATTTTTTCCAGCACCAGATCAAGGACGCTGATCGACCGGAAATAGCTCTCGCCGAAGTCAAACCGCATGTAGTTCCACATCATGTTGAGGAAGCGTTCAAGCGGCGGTTTGTCAAAGCCGAACTCGCGCTCGAGATCAGCGATGAAATCCGCAGGCAGACCGCGCCCGCCGATATAGTCGCTGTCACCGCTATCAAGCAATTCGCTCCCGCCGCCGGAAATGCCTTCAAAGACATCACCGCCGCCCTCGAGTTCGGCCAAAATCTGTTCGATCGGGCCGCCCGGGACGAATTGCGTCAGCGAAAAGTTGATGATCATGATCCCCAGAAGGGTCGGAATCACGAGCAGCAAACGCCTGAGGATATATGCTCCCACGTCAGTACCTTACTGGAACGCACCGGCGGCGCGCAGCGTGGCCCCTGCCTCTGCATCATACCACCAGTTGTCAAGCGGCGCCAAACCAAGTGGCGGCACCTCTTTGAAACGGTACATGTCATAATAGGCAACGGTGTGCACACCCTTTTGCCACTGCGGGATCCAGAACCGTTCAGCGCGCAACACGCGATCGAGAGCACGGGTGCGGATTGTCAGATCCTCCAATGTCTCCGCCGCAACAATCTCCGCAATCAAACGGTCCGCTGCCGGCAGTTTCAGGCGCATCGGGTTGCGCGAACTGTCTTCTGCCGCAGCAGAACCAAAGAACTGCGCCAGTTGCTGTCCGGGTTCATACCCCTGCCCGAGCGAGGCATTGACGATATCGAATGTGCCTGCGCGACGGCGTTCAATGAATTGCGAGGTGTCGACACGCTCGAGCTTGGCATCCACACCAAGGCGTTTGAGGTTCTCCACAATCGGGTTGATCACGCGGTCAAACTGGGGCGAGCGTTCAAGGAACGTCACCTCAAGCAGCTCACCGTCCTTACGGCGCAAACCATCATCACCGGTGATCCAGCCCGCCTCATCAAGCAACGCCGAGGCTGCCCGCAGCGCGCGACGGTCAAGCGGACGGTCCGTGGTGCTAGAAGCGGGTGGAATAACCGCTTCATCAGTCAGGATGGCCGCATCAAGCAGACCTTCATCGACCAGCGGCTGGAGGATCGCGATTTCCTCCGGCGATGGCGCGCCCACGGCCTTGAGGTCTGAATTGTCCCAGAACG
Organism: Yoonia sp. R78084; assembly: GCF_044595625.1. NCBI lineage: Bacteria > Pseudomonadati > Pseudomonadota > Alphaproteobacteria > Rhodobacterales > Paracoccaceae > Yoonia > Yoonia sp. R78084. The sequence continues at coordinate 388,166 of NZ_CP138993.1, read as the reverse complement.
ATTCAGGACGTTCATACAGACCATAAAACAGTGTTTCATTCATCCATTCGAAGTTCACCATCAAGGTGATCGCTTCGCGCACACGCTGATCCTGAAACTTCTCCTGATTGAGATTGAAGACAAAGCCCTGACCCGTGCCGATGTTCCCGTCCGGCAGCTCTTCAACATTCACCCAGCCTTGCTCGCGTGCCGGAAAGTCATAGCCTGTTGCCCACTGCAAAGAGCTGTTTTCATCGCGGAAAGTGTAGATGCCGGACTTGAAGGCCTCAAACGCCGCACTGCCGTCGGCGAAATACTCGATGCGAACTGTCTCAAAGTTATTGCGGCCCTGGTTGATCGGCAGATCGGCAGCCCACCAGTTCGGATCATAGCGGTAGACGATCTGCCGTCCGATATCGACCGTATCCAGACGATAGGGCCCTGTCCCCATGAATGGCGCATCAGCGGTTTCATCCAGACGCACGTTGTTGGCCTCAAACCACGCCTGCGACCATGCCGATGTGCCGCCTGCCCAGGTCACCACATCACGGCGCGGCGCCTCTGGCGTAAAGTTGAAACGTATGCGGTGGGTATCGAGCACTTCGACGCTCTCGATAAACTGCGAATAGACAGAACGATACTCGGTGATCCCCTGCTCCAGAGGCAACTCGAACGAGAACTTGATGTCCTCGGCGGTCATCGTTGTCCCGTCCCAGAACTTCACATCATCGCGCAGGTTGAAGATCACCCAGTCACGGCTTTCGGGATATTCGAGCGTTTCGCAAAGATAGCAGTAGGCGCCGTAAGGATCATCAAGCGTCGACGTCAGGATGGATTCGTAGCCGATTGTGGCCAAGGCAGCAGGGACGCCCTTGCGTGTGTAGATGTTGAAGCTGTCAAAGGTCCCCTGTGCAGATTGCGAGAACTCACCGCCCTTGGGTGCATCGGGGTTCACATAGTCCAGCACCGTGTCAGGTCCGTACTTTAGTTCACCAAAGTTGGTGTACCCGTGGCTGACCGTGACTGTCTCATGTGCATCCGCAAATGCCTCGCTGCCTGCCCAAAGTGCGGCCACGCCAATCACAGACCCCAAGGCCCAGTTTCGCAGCTGGTGCTTATGGGCAGTTTGAACCTTGGTTTGGGCACTTGAACGGGGTGGCTTCTGCATCAGTGTCTCCGAGTTTTAGGCGTGGTTTCATGACTACATGAAGTAAATGGAGAGTTTGGCAAAGTTTCAAGTTGAGTTTCTGTGAACACGCGGTGAGAAAACTGTAATATTCCAACAAAAAAGGCCGCCCAAGCGGACGACCTTCTCTTTTCCTGCAGTGCTGTAATTAGCCGCCGATGGTTGCGAGATAGGCAATCAGGTTCGCACGGTCTTCGACAGCCCGCATTCCGTTATAGCTCATTGCTGTACCCGGTGCGTAACCACGTGGGTTTTCAAGGAAGGCGTTGAGTTCCTCTGGGGTCCAGACATCGGTCGCTTCGGCAAGTGCGCCAGAGTAGTTGAAATCATCATAAAACTGGACCGGACGGTTCACGACGCCGTAAAGCGCGGGGCCTGTGCCGTGCTGGCCGGATTCAAGCGCGTGGCAAGACCGGCAGCCGCGCCACAATGCCTCACCATCTTCGGCACTTGCAGAGGCATAGACCACCGAGAACGGCACCTCTTCGACAACTTCAACTTCTTCGCCTTCAGCGCCTTCGACCTCGATCACATAGGCTTGCTCTCCGTAGTGCCCGCCGCTGTGATAGATTTCTTCGGCCAACCACGCCCCCAGCAAGAAAACGAGGAAAGTGCTGCATAGACCGCCGATAATTTTGGTCGTTGTCATTGTGTCGAACATGTCGCGTTCCATTCAGTAGAAAGTTTCGTGGGTATCTATCCGCTTCCCACACTAGGTTGCAAGGTATAGAGACGCGACCGAATGCCTCTTTTTGGGGGAAACAGCACAGAGAACACACGAATGTCTCAGAAAATCGCATTTCAGGGTGAATTGGGCGCCTATGGGCACGAAGCCTGCGTGACCGCGCGGCCGGACTATGACCCCCTGCCTTGCACCACTTTTGAAGCTGCAATCGACGCGGTTCGCAGCGGTGCGGCTGATCTTGGCATGATCGCAGTCGAGAATTCGACTTATGGCCGCGTTGCAGACGTCCACTCGCTCTTGCCGGAAAGCGGTCTGCACATCGTGGATGAGACATTTGTGCGCGTGCATATCAATCTTCTTGGTAAGCAAGACGCATCGCTTGGCGATATCAAAGAGGCCCACGGCCATCCTGTGATCCTGCCACAGTGCGGGGAATTCCTGCGCGCGAACGGGATTACACCTCGCACCAGCACAGACAACGCCCGCGCAGCGCGCGAGGTTGCGACTGGTGATGACCCCACCATTGCGGCCCTAGCATCGGAGCTTGCAGCCGAGATCTATGGACTCAAGGTTCTGGCCCGCCATATCGAGGATCATGCGCGCAACACCACGCGGTTTTTGATCATGGCACGCCAACCCGACTATACCCGTCGCGGCCCATCGGGGATGATGACCAGCTTTGTGTTCCGCGTGCGCAACATCCCCGCCGCACTGTACAAGGCAATGGGTGGTTTTGCCACGAATGGCGTCAACATGACCAAGCTGGAAAGCTATATGGTGGGTGGCGAGTTTACGGCGACACAGTTCTACGCTGAAATCGAAGGGCATCCAGACGACGCCAACGTCAAACTTGCGATGGAAGAGCTTGGCTATTTCACCGACCATCTGCTGGTGATGGGTGTCTATCCTGCTGCGGCCAGACGTCACGAAAAGGTTGCAAGCGGCGCGTAATCCGGCAGACGGATCACTGACCGCGCCGGTAATCATCCTCGACGGTTTCGGCGTAATCAAGCACGCGTGCCTTGAACCGCTTGGTCATCTTGGTCTTGGCCAACTTGAGCGATTGAAGCACAAGACGCGCCGTCAATGTCCTGGCCTTCAATTCGAACGACACCATCACACGGGTCCGTGTGGCCGATAGCGGGATCAGTTCAATCTCTGTATCTGCGTTCAGGCCGTCTGACTGGCTCTCGATCCGGATAGCGTGGTCCACATCCAGCGTGGTCAGTTCAGCCTGCACGTTGCGCGCCCGTCCGCGAAAATCAAAGGCGATGTCCCAGGTCGTGCCAACCTCGGGTGCCGCGTCCGACCGTCGCTTTACCGCGATTCCTTGGCGCAGCGCGCGGCGTTCAAAACCGGCAAAGTCGCTGACGCGCCCGTAAACATAAGAGATGGGCGCCTCGATATCCTCGCGCGTGCTCAACTTCATCGGGGTCTCCTTCGCCTCTTTCTAATCTAGCCGGTCCGAGAGCCATGCCTGAAGCAGGAAATGCGCAATCGCCCCCTTGCGCGCAGGCAAAAGCTTGGGGTGGTTGCCTGCAAAGGCTTCGGCCATCTCCTCGCGCGTCACCCATATCGCATCTTCGATTTCATCAGGGTCAATCGTCAGGTCCTTGTTCAGCGCCTCACCCGCGCAGCCGAACATCAACGAAGCCGGAAAGGGCCAAGGCTGGCTTGCCAAATAGGATACAGCGCCCACGCGCACGCCGGCTTCTTCAAAGACCTCGCGGCGCACCGCCGCCTCGATGGTTTCGCCCGGTTCCACAAATCCTGCCAGCAAGGAATACATCCCTTCGGGCCATCCCGGTGACCGTCCGACCAGCACGGCATTGCCGTGGGTGATCAACATGATGACGACCGGATCGGTGCGCGGAAAATGATGTCCGCCACAGGCCGCGCAATTGCGCTGCCAGCCACCCATGGCCATCGCACTCTCGACCCCACACCGCGCGCAGAACCGATGCGACCTGTGCCAATCCATCACCGCCTTGGCTGTCGCGGCAAGTTCGGCATCACGGGGCGACAGGCGGGTCATGATCGCCCGAAGCTCCGCAAAAGCGGCGTCCGGAACAGCTGGATGTTGCTGCTCGGACGGGTCAAGGAAGGTGTTCAGTGTCTCTGCATCCAGATTGTCCGGCGTCCACGCCGAAAAATCGGCAGCGAACACCAGTGCGCCATTGTCGCGACCCAAAAGGATCATGTCTGCCGCCGCATCCACCATCGCTGCGTGATCAAGGGGCAGACGCACCAAAGCATCACCCAAAATCATCGGTTTGCCGCGCCACATCAGGATCGCGCGCGCATCGCGCTGCCCCCGCAACTGATCCGCCTGACCGCGCAGTTCTGCGGCCCGATCAAGGCCCGATCCGCCAAATGTAACCGTTTCTGCAATCTTCATTGCGCCGAAATGCCACGGACCTTGCACAACTACAATTTTTTTCCGACCGTATCTTGTAGCGGTCGCGATATTTCACTCTAAGGTTGCGCTATGAAGAGCCCCCGTTCCTGTGCCGTGCAGTCCCCGTCAGGGCGTTTGCGTTTGCTTGAGACAACAGACCTGCACATGCAATTGCTGGACTATGATTATTTCGCGGACCGGCAGGACCCGACCACCGGATTGATGAGGCTGGCCGACCAGATAGCAGCGTTGCGGGACGATCCTTTGGTCACGACAATCCTGTGTGACAACGGCGATCTCATTCAGGGAAATCCGCTTGCGGATTTTCTTGCGCAAAACCTGGAGCCCGATCAGACCCATCCGATGATCGCAGCGCTGAATATGTTGCGATACGATGCCATGACACTGGGCAATCACGAGTTTGACTACGGGCCAGCGTTCTTACGGACAGTACTGTCAAAGGCCACGTTTCCCGTGGTTTGCGCCAATGTGCCGGCCTTTCATGGCAACGATCTTGTTAAACCTTTCGCGATTTTGGAGCGGAATGTGCTTTGCGATGACGGCAGCAGATACCCCATCAAGGTTGGCATCATCGGTTTCGCGCCGCCACAGTTTGCCGGTTGCTCTGGCGACAAAAGCAAACCCGCCTTCAATGCAACTGATATCCGCTTGGCTGCAGAGGAAATCGTCCCGCAAGTCAAAGACGCCGGTGCCGATGTCATTGTGGCCCTTTGCCACTCTGGTATCGGTTTGGCGGACAATATCGCACACATGGAAAACGCAGCACTGCCTCTGGCACAGGTTGCGGGCATTGACGCGCTCTTGCTCGGCCACACCCATGAGGCTTTTCCCGATGCCAGCATTGTCACAAACGGGCCAGCCGATTTCGCCGGGGGTCGTCTGAATGGCAAACCCGCTGTGATGGCCGAATTCGGGGCGCAATCATTCGGCGTCATTGAAATGGATCTGCGCCGGGAGCCGCATGGCTGGCAGGTTACAGATCATCAGGTCCGGCTTGAAAAGGCTTCATTGCGCAATGGCCCCGAGAGCAAACTGTGCCAAGACCTGCGCGCACTTGTGACGGCTCCTCACATAGCAACCGTCGCGCAGATGCAAGAACCGGTGGTGCACACCACTGTGCCCGTCACCAGCTATTTTGCGACGATCCAGCCGGACCTCAGTCAACAGCTCCTCGCGCAGGCGATGCAGCGGGCAGTCAGCGCAGCGCTCGAAGGTTCGCGCGTGCCTGTTCTGGCAGCAACATCGTCATTCCGGTTTGGCGGGCGGAGCGGGCTTGGGCATTACATCGACATCCCCATAGGCCCGATCACCTTGCGCGATGTGGCCGCCATTTTTCCCTTTGCGGATCATCTTTGCGCGGTGCGACGCACGGGGAAACAACTGCGGCTCTGGCTGGAGCGCGCCGCCGCGCATTACAACCGCATGCAACCGGGCCAAAGCGATCAGCCACTGATCAACCCGCAAAGTGCAGGCTATAATTGTGATACGATCTTTGGCCTGTCCTACCAGATCGACCTCACACAACCCGCGCGTTTTGACACCCAAGGGCGAGAGATCGACCCCAACGCAACCCGCATCGTGCAGTTGCGCTTTCAGGACAAAACCGTAGAAGACGGCGATGTTTTCATTGTGACCACCAACAGCTTTCGCGCAAAAAGCGGTGGCGGTTTTCCAAAGATCGCACCCGATGACATCGTCTATACGTCCCGGCAAACCCTGCGTGATATCTTGATCAAAGACCTCAAGGCCGCAGGATCAGTGACCGTAAAGCTGCACTCCAATTGGGCTTTCGCGCCAATCCCGAACACCGCTGCGACATTTGTCAGTGCACCGCAGGCGCGGGGCCACATCACGGGTCCAGTCACCTACATCCGGCAGGAAGCAGATGGACGCGCAGCATATCGCATCAACTTCTGACGTCTTGCAGAACGACCAAAACAGGCCTATATCCCCCCATGAGAGGTTGGCGCGGGCGAGCGCCTCGCCAACCTGGTCAGGTCCGGAAGGAAGCAGCCATAACGAGCCCCGCTTGGGTCGTTGTCAGCCTCTCACCTTTGATTTGTGCAGGAAATTGAAGGCAAACCCATCCAGCTAAGGAGGATGTTTATGATTGTCGCAAAAAACACTCTCCCGGCCCGGGTGCGCTGAAGGCATTTCCGCCCCCTCGTCCGGTTGCAGCTGGCAGGTTCCCACCGCCAGCATCCTTCCCCCCTTTGACGAGGATATCTCATTGCCAGATCTGACACGCGACGCCCTCGGCTGGTCGCCATTCTTTATGTCTCAGCTTGAAATCGAAGAGCTGGAAACACTCACTCCTGCCCGCATCGCTACGGTCCACCGCGACCGTGTTGTGGGCTTTTCCGATATCGGCACGCTTGAACTGACACTTGATCCCGGCATCACGACAGCAGAAGTCGGCGTGGGCGATTGGGTGCTTTGCGCGCCGGAACAGCACAGGCTCGTGCGGATCCTGGATCGCAAAACCGAACTGACACGCGGCACCGAATATCACACTGGCGAAAAGCAACTGATTGCAGCCAACCTTGATACGCTGTTCATCACCTCATCGTGCAACAACGATTTCAATCCGGCACGGCTTGAGCGGTATCTGGCGCTTGCCCATGATGCGATGATCACGCCAGTGATCCTGTTGACCAAGGCCGACCAGACCGATGATCCTGATACCTATGTCGATCAGGCGCGCAGCTTGGGGCGCAATCTGGAAGTCGTCGCACTCGACGCGAAAAACGATGACGTCCCGGCTGTTCTGGCTCCTTGGTGTGGAAAGGGGCAGACCGTTGCACTCGCGGGATCATCCGGCGTGGGCAAAACCACCCTTGCGAACGCATTGACCGGCGGGAATGCCGCAACACAGGCCATCCGCGAGGATGACGCGCGCGGGCGACATACAACGACGGGGCGGTCACTGCACCGGATGGCGACGGGTGGCTGGTTGATCGACACTCCGGGGATGCGCGGCCTTGGCGTGGCCGAGGTGGCTTACGGGATCGACGCGACATTTCCCGAGATATCGGAACTGGCTACAACCTGTAAATTCCGTGATTGCGCCCATGAAAGCGAGCCGGGCTGTGCCGTACAGGCGGGAATTGCGACGGGTCAGGTTGACCCTGAACGCCTCAAGCGGTTCAAGAAGCTGAAACGCGAAAACGAACAGGCGACCGAGACAATTGCGCAAGCGCGGGATCGGTCGCGGAAGTTTGGCAAGATGGTGAAGTCGGCGATCAAGAAGAAACCGCGCAACACGTAAGGTGGATCAAGATCCACCTTACCCCTGATACGCCCAGTCCAACTGCGGATCCGTTTCCACCGCACATGGGCGCACGGCCCGCAACCGCGCCAGAGCCGTATCCGCATCTTCGCCCGCCGCAATCATCAACCGCAGCACCATCATCCCCGACCGACCGCAGCCGCCAAAACAATGCGCCAGAACGCGACCATCGCCGCGCAATGTGCCCAGAACCTGATCGCGCACCGCGGGCCAATCCATATCCAGAGGCACACCAAAATCCGCCACAGGCAAATGCAGCCACGCGACCCCCTCGTTGGCAAGGTCCGCACCCAAAGTCCCCGCCCCTTTGCGATCCAACTCAGCCTGCGTTGTCATCGTCAGGACCAGATCAGGGTGCCAATCCATCAGGCGCAGCCAATCCGTATAGTAATGCCGCGTCCTGCCGGGCATCGGCGTGATCGCAATTGTGCCACCCCCGACAGGTAAACTATGGATTACAAATTCAAGCACTCGGGCCCCAAAAGACGAATTCCGCAACAAAGCCTCGCAATCGCAGGGCCGGCATATAGATTGAAGACCATGACCGATAAAAACGAACAAGCCGAAAAGCGCACGGAGTGGTCAGAAGACCGCACGATCATGGCCAATGAGCGCACCTTCTCAAGCTGGATGGGCACCGGCCTTGGTGCCATCGGTGTGGCCATCGGCCTCAAGGCCGTCTTTGGTGCGTTTGAACCGACGTGGGCGGCCAAACTGGTCGCAAGTCTCTTTCTGGGCGTGGCGATTGCCATCTTTTGGTCCGCGCGCAGTCAGGCCTGCAAGACCTATGCGCGCCTTCATGAGCGCGATATCGAGGCCACACCAACCCGCAATTACACCATGCTTGCCAGCATCATGACTGTGGCCGCGTTGGCCACAGGGATCATCCTGTGGTCGCTCTGATGTGGTAGACCTTAGGGGGCGCTGCCCCTAGTCTAGCCGAACGACCGAATCCTCACCAAAGGCCGCCATGTCCGATCAGCCCCAATACCAAGTGCTTGCCCGCAAATACCGGCCCGAAACCTTTGCCGATATGGTCGGGCAGGATGCGATGGTGCGCACCCTGAAGAACGCTTTCGCCGCGGACCGGATCGCACAGGCCTTTATCATGACCGGTATTCGCGGCACCGGTAAGACAACCACCGCGCGGATCATCGCCAAGGGCATGAACTGTATCGGCCCTGACGGCACGGGCGGGCCGACAACCGAACCCTGTGGGCAGTGCGAACATTGCGTGGCGATCATGGAAGGCCGTCATGTCGACGTGATGGAAATGGACGCTGCCTCACGTACAGGCGTGGGCGACATCCGTGAAATCATCGATTCGGTGCATTACCGCGCGGCCTCGGCCCGCTTTAAGATCTACATCATCGACGAAGTGCACATGCTGTCGAAGAACGCCTTCAATGCGCTTCTGAAGACGCTGGAAGAGCCGCCCGAGCACGTCAAATTCATCTTTGCCACGACCGAAATCAGGCAGGTGCCTGTCACCGTCCTGTCCCGCTGCCAGCGCTTTGACCTGCGGCGGATCGAGCCGGAAACGCAAATTGCCCTTTTGCGCAAAATCGCGACCGCCGAGGGGGCCGAAATCACCGATGAGGCACTCGCGCTGATCACCCGTGCTGCCGAAGGGTCAGCCCGCGATGCGCAATCGCTGCTGGATCAGGCCATCAGCCATGGCGCGGGAGAAACCACCGCCGATCAGGTCCGTGCGATGCTGGGACTGGCGGACCGTGGGCGCGTCCTTGATCTCTTTGACATGATCCTGCGCGGCGAGGCGGCAGCCGCCCTGACCGAATTGTCCGGCCAATATGCCGACGGCGCGGATCCGATGGCGGTGCTGCGCGATCTGGCCGAGGTTTGCCACTGGATCAGCGTGATCAAGATCACGCCCGAGGCGGCCGAAGACCCCACGATTGGCCCCGATGAGCGCACACGCGGTCAGGCCATGGCCAGCAATCTGCCCATGCGGGTGCTGTCACGGATGTGGCAGATGCTGCTCAAAGCACTAGAGGAAGTGGCCATTGCCCCCAACGCCATGATGGCGGCTGAGATGGCGGTCATCCGGCTGACCCATGTGGCTGATCTGCCAAGCCCCGAAGAACTCGTGCGCAAGCTGCAGGACGCCACACCACCCGCGGGCGGTGGCGGCGGCCCGGCGGGTGGGCGCCCTGCCCCGCAAGGTGGCAGCACCCATGCGATCAGCGGCACGCCCGCACCCACCCATGCCAGCCCCGGCGGACATTCCGCATCCGGTGCGCAAACAGCACGCGCCCTTGATACAGACGCGCTCCAGCACTACGCGCGCTTCGAGGATGTCGTCGAACTGATCCGCACCCATCGTGATGTCAAACTGCTGGTTGAGGTGGAAACCGGCCTGCGTCTTGTCAGTTACCAGCCGGGCCGGATCGAGGTGAACCCGACGCCTGACGCCGCACGCGATCTGGTTGGCCGTCTGGGCGCGCGCCTGCAAGCATGGACCGGCAATCGCTGGGCGATCAGCGTCGCCGACGGTGGCGGACCGACAATCGCCGAAACACGGGATGCCGCCGAAAACGCGATCCTGCAAGAGGCGCAAGATCACCCTTTGGTCAAAGCGGTCATCGCGGCATTTCCTAAAGCCAAGATCACCGAAATCCGGACCGAAGCCGAAAAAGCGCAGCACGCATTGGAAGACGCGTTGCCCGAAGTGGATGAAGAATGGGACCCGTTCGACGAGGACTGATCTGTGCGGCTGCTCTCGCGGCACCCTTACCCGCATGGGCCGAGGCTTGCAGCTTGCAACGCCCCGGCTGGGACGGTGTCCCAGTCACGGCTTTGGGCGAGCTGCTGTTCCTTTTGCAAACGCCCATTGTGCTGATCTTGATCATCGCCACAGCCCTTGTCGTGCGGTTTCGCAGTGAATGGGGCGGGCTTGTCGTTGTTGTCGGCTGGAGCCTCTCGACCTTTCTTGCCACGGGATGGGGCAGCACAGGTGACACGCGCGCGCTTGCAATGAGCGAAGGCTGCATCGGAAATTCCACCCTCTTCATCCTCTTTGCCGCACTGGTGTGTATCGGTGTCGTGCTCTACACTGCGCCATTGAAACGCGACAAAAAAGAATAGGAGATCGCTAGATGCTCAAAGGATTAGGCGGACTTGGCGACATGGCCAAGATGATGAAACAGGCTCAGGAAATGCAGGGCAAGATGGCCCAGATGCAGGAAGACCTCGAAAACATCATGGTCGAAGGCGTCAGCGGTGCGGGTCTTGTGAAAGCAACCGCAACCGCCAAGGGTGAACTCAAGGGGCTCGATATTGATCCCTCGATTTTCAACGGTGACGACAAAGAAGTGGTCGAAGACCTGATTTTGGCGGCGATCAAAGACGCGCAGACCAAAGCGACCGCGCGCGCGCAGGAAGAAATGAGCAAACTGACAGAAGGCCTGGGGCTGCCGCCGGGCATGAACCTGCCTTTCTAAATCCCGAGAATTTTTGGCAAAAATTCTCGGGCCGCCAGAACAAATTTCGCGAAATTTGTTCGCGGCTGATGTGAGCACCATGACAAACAGCAACGAAGACCTCGACAATCTGATCGCACTGATGGCCAAGCTGCCCGGGCTGGGGCCGCGCTCTGCCCGGCGCGCCGTCTTGCACCTGATCAAGAAACGAACCCTTGTCCTGATGCCGCTTGCCGATGCGATGCAGCGGGTTGGGGCCACGGTGCGCGAGTGTCTGAACTGCGGCAATGTCTGCACGACGGATATCTGCGAGATCTGCAATTCCGAGAAACGCGCCACAGGACAGATCGCCGTTGTTGAGGATGTAGCCGATCTTTGGGCGATGGAACGGTCGCAGGTCTTCAAGGGGCGCTATCATGTGCTGGGTGGCACACTCTCTGCCCTCGATGCTATCGGGCCGGAGGAATTGCGTATCCCCAAGCTGATCGACCGGATCAAGACCGAGAACGTGACCGAGGTGATTCTTGCCTTGGGCGCCACGATCGACGGGCAAACGACCGCACATTACATCGCTGATCAATTGCCCGGGATCACAGTCACCTCTCTGGCCCAAGGTGTGCCTGTGGGCGGTGAGCTGGACTATCTGGATGACGGCACGATCACGGCGGCGCTGAACGCGCGCAAGGCGCTTTAGTCACCACCGAGGGCCTCGACCAAAGCATCAAAAACAATCCTGATCCGGCGGCTGGTGCGCAGTTCACGATGGGTGACAATCCATACCGGAAAGGTGATCGGCGTCGCATCCGAAAGCAGCGTCTCGACTCCGTCCACATGCGGCCAGAGCCTGTCCGGCCCGACCATAATACCCAGACCGGCGCGCATCATCTCCCACATCACCACCCCGCTGTCCGAATTTGCCTTGAACTGATCAGGGAAAATTGTGACGCCGCGGTCCTGCATGAATGCCAGCATCTGGGTGGTATCGCGTGGGCCAACAAAAACATGTTTCGCAAGGTCGGCCTCAGTCCGCGGCCTGCCATATTCGGCGAGGTAATCGGCAGAGGCATAATATGCGGCCCTTGCATCCCGAAGCTGTCTGGCGATCAGATCCGGCTGGTCGGGGCGCACATGGCGAATGGCAATATCGGCGTCGCGCCGTGTCAAATTCTCAAGCCGGTTCGAGGCGACAACATCAACGATAATCCCGGGTGCGTCCTGCCGTAGCTTTGTCAGAACCGGCACCAAGAAGCCCGCAGCCAGCAAATCGCTCGCCGTGATCGAAACATGACCCGCAACATCGCGCGACTGCCCTGATGCAACCATCGAAATCCGGCTGGCCGCATCACCCATCGCCTGCACATGTTCCAGCAAATCATGGCCCGCTGATGTCATGACCAGAGACCGGCCTGAACGTTCGAACAAAGTGACGCCCAGATCACGCTCCAATGCGCTGACCTGCCGTCCGATGGTGGGCTGGGTCGCACGCAATGCCCGCGCGGCAGCACTCAGCGAACCTTCCTCGGCAGTCGCAAGAAAGGCCCGTATCTGGTTCCAATCAAATGAGACAGCCTGCCAATTCATGCATTTATGTATATCTACCTCGCATATTTTCGCAATTTATAACTGATTAACGTATAGGTAAGCTGCGCCACACGAGATTACATGACCGACAAAGGAACCAAACCAATGGCCACCGCCGCGTTCTGGGACAAAGCCGCAAAGAAATATGCCGCGTCGCCTATCAAGGACATCGCCGCCTATGAAGAAACACTTGCGCGCACGCGCCACTATCTGTCGGCAGAGGATCATTTGCTTGAAGTGGGTTGCGGCACTGGCAGCACCGCAATCAAACTGGCGCCTTATGTCAGGCGGATCACAGCTACGGACATATCGGGCAACATGATTGCGATCGCACAAAGCAAGATCACGGGCGACGGGTCGCAAAAAATCGACTTTTTGGAATCAGAGATCAACGTCGCCATGGCCGACGCCCCGTTTGATGCGGTCTGCGCCTTCAGCCTATTGCACCTTGTCGATGACCTTGACCAAACACTGCTGCATTTGCGCAAGCAGATCAAACCGGGTGGCTACTTTATTTCCAAGACCGCCTGCCTTGCAGATATGAATATGCTGATCAGACCCATGATCAAAGTGATGCAGATGATCGGCAAAGCGCCGCATGTTCTAGTCTTTGATGCAGGCGGGCTGGAAACGGCTATAAGCAAAGCAGGTTTCGACGTGGTCGAAGCAGGATACTTTGGCACAAACAATTCAGCACGTTTCATCGTGGCCCGCAGACCATCATAGACAAAGAAAAAGGGCGCCTTCCGTTTCGGGGCGCCCTCTTTGAATGCTTGGCCTAGTCGTCCTTGTCGTCGTCATCCGGCAGATTGAAGAAGCTATCCGCGTCTGAAACATCGCGGTTATCATCTTCTTCCTCTTCCTCGTCACGCGGATCAGAGAGGCTGAAAGTCTCCAGACCGGCCATCGCACTTGGCATCTTCGGCTCAGCCGGCATACCAAGCGACTGCTCGGTGCTGACAAGCTTGCGGCGCTCGTCATCGGTCATTGCTGCGCCTTCCTTGGCCTTTTTGGCGTTGGCTTTTTGCACAGCGGCATCAAGTTCGGACTGCTTGCACAGTCCCAGAGCAACCGGATCAATCGGATCAATGTTGTTGATGTTCCAGTGTGTCCGCTCGCGGATCGCCTGAATGGTCGGCTTGGTTGTGCCCACCAGTTTTGAAATCTGACCGTCGGTCAGTTCGGGGTGGAATTTCACCAGCCAATAGATCGACGCAGGGCGGTCCTGACGCTTGGACAGCGGTGTATAGCGCGGGCCACGGCGTTTTTCTTCGCCAGCAGCGGCAGCGTAATATTTTAGCTTGAGCTTATGCTTTGGATCGGCTTCGGCCTTGTCCAGCTCTTCTTGTGTCAACTGGTTGTTGGCAATCGGGTCAAACCCTTTGACGCCAGCCGCCACATCACCATCTGCGATACCCTGCACTTCCAGCTCGTGGAAACCGCAGAAATCGGCAATCTGCTTGAAGGTCAGCGTTGTGTTGTCGCAAAGCCAGACAGCAGTCGCTTTGGCCATAATCGGTTTATCGGACATCTTTTCATCTCCATCTTATCAGCAGACAAGCCTTTCCCGCGCCCTTGATCTGGGCAGACTGTGGTAACAGCCGGGTTCGCATTGTCGGGGAACTTGCAGGCTATATAGTAAAGCTGATGAAATTTGGAAAGATCAAAATGCACCGTCTGCTTGCCCTGCTTTGCCTCATGGCCACGCCAGTCACTGCCCAAGACCGCGCAGGTGACTTTGATTACTACGTCATGTCGCTTTCGTGGTCGGCAAACTGGTGTGCGCTGGAAGGTGATGCGCGCGGGTCGCCCCAATGTGATCCGTCAGCGGACTTCGGCTGGATCCTGCACGGGCTCTGGCCGCAATACGAAAGCGGGTATCCGGCAAACTGTCCGACCGGCGAAAGATCTCCCAGTCGCAGCGATACCGCGGCCATGGCGGATATCATGGGAACATCGGGACTTGCCTGGCATCAATGGCGCAAACACGGAGTGTGTTCGGGATTGTCGTCCGAGGAATACTTCGCGCTTTCGCGCGAAGCCTATGGCCGCATCAACCGCCCCGAAGTGTTTCGCGCTTTGACGCGCCAAGTGACTCTGCCCGCATCGTTGATCGAAGAGGCGTTTCTAAAGGAAAATGCAGCGCTTGAAGCCGACCAGATCACGATCACATGCAAATCCGGCTACATTCAGGAAGCGCGGATTTGTCTAACACGTGATCTGGAATTTCGCGATTGCGGGCGGGACGTGATCCGTGATTGCACGATGACCAGCGCGCAGTTTGATCCGATGCGATAGCCAAAAGAAAAGGCACTGCAAATGCAGTGCCTCAAGAACTGTCTAATCTGGCTCTGGCCGGATCAGCTATTGCTTGGCTCCGGCTCGGATACAACACGGCTGCCGTCTTTCAAAATAATCTCGCCGCGTGCATCCTGACACTTTGGTGTGCCGTCGCGGTTCAGGCGGGGGGTCATGTATCCTTCGATCCCGTCGTCGATGTACCAGTGCTGGCATCCGTCAGGATCAATCCAGACATTTGCAACGCCGTCCCGCAGGAAACCGCCGTCGACGCCGCCATCTGTCACACTGTTGTCATCACCGGACCGCTCGCATGCGACCAAAGTCATTGCGATCAAGATAGCAAATGCGCCGCGCAAAATATTCATATCAAAACCACCCAATTTCTCGCGCGAATCGCGCAATAAACATCAACATCACGCGTTTATAAGTTGAGATCATCGTTAGGTCTACCAACACAAGACTGTCCAATTGGCTACGTCGCCAGCAATGCTACCGTCAGTGCACTGTCAGGATCACAGAGCGGTTCGATCACATCGAAATGATGGCGGTCCGGCGCGACAATCCGTTCGCAAGTCCAGGCATTCTCGAGGATGCGCGATTGCTCCAGAAAAGCCGGCCTTTCATCCGCACCCACCCAGACCGTCACGGGGACCTGCGGCTTTGGCAGATGGATCGGGCTTTCGGCCAAAACCTCTGCCGCATCCAGTTTGAGATCCGCATTCATGGATGTCTGCATCAAAGGAGCCAGATCACCCAAAGGCGAAATCGGCACGACTTTCGCAACCCTTTCCTGCCAACGCGCACCGATGCGTCTTGCTGTCATCCGCGCCACCAGTTGCCCTCCGGCTGAATGGCCGGTCAACCGGATCGGCCCAAGGGCGCGGCCAGCAGCAAATGCGATCGCAGCGGCGATCTGATTGCCGATGTCCGTGATACGGACGGCAGGACAAAGATCGTAGGACGGCATTGCGACGGCCCACCCCTGCGCAAGAGGGCCTGCTGCCAGATGCGACCAGTCAGACTTGTCCGACATCACCCAATAGCCACCGTGAACAAAGACCACCAAACCTTTGGCAAGGCGGGGTGGATGAAACAGATCGAGCTTCTGGCGCGCACTCTCACCATAGGGCAAATCAAGTTCACACAGTGTCTTTTCGCGAAATTGCGCCGCGGCCTTTGCCCAGCGCGCGGGATAGGTATCGCCACCCGGAATATAGGCCGCGTTCGCATATGCCTCGTCCAATTCCATCACATCCCCCCTTTACGGCACCTGCCCGCATGGTTCAGATAGCGCTGAAACCGATAGGAGGCCACCATGCTTGACGAAATGACGAACCTGAAATCCATGTTGTCACGTCCTGATCTGCTTTGCGAAGACACGCTTGTCGCAGGTGAATGGGTGCAAGCAGCGGACGGCAAGACCTTTGACGTCATCAATCCTGCGCGCGGCGACGTGATTGCAAAAGTGCCTGACCTGTCGGTCGCAGAGGTGGAAAAAGCGGTCGCAGCAGCCGATGCCGCACGCAAGCCTTGGGCTGCACGCGCGGCCAAAGAACGCGCGAACGTGTTGCGCAAGTGGTTTGATCTGATGATGAAGCATCAGGAAGACCTCGCCATCATCATGACCGCCGAACAAGGCAAACCGCTGGCCGAGGCACGCGGCGAAGTCGCCTATGGCGCGTCTTTCGTGGAATGGTTCGCAGAAGAGGCCAAGCGCGTTTACGGCGAAACAATCCCCGGACACATGGCGGACAAGCGCATCACCGTCATCAAACAGCCCATCGGCGTGGCCGCCGGGATCACCCCTTGGAACTTCCCCAACGCGATGATCGCGCGCAAAGTGGCCCCTGCCCTTGCTGCGGGCTGCGCTTTCGTGATCAAACCATCGGAACTGACGCCGCTTTCCGCGCTCGCCATGGCGAAACTGGCGCAAGAGGCGGGCGTACCGGACGGGTTGTTCTCGGTCATCACCTCCACCGATGCCCCTGCCATCGGCAAGGCGTTCTGCGACATCCCCGCGGTGCGCAAACTGACCTTCACCGGATCAACGCAAGTGGGCCGTATCCTGTTGGCGCAGGCCGCCGATCAAGTGATGAAATGTTCGATGGAATTGGGCGGCAACGCGCCTTTCATCGTCTTTGATGACGCCGATCTTGATGCCGCTGTCGAAGGGGCCATCGCCTGCAAGTTCCGCAACAACGGCCAGACCTGCGTCTGTGCCAACCGCATCTATGTGCAGGCAGGCGTCTATGATGCCTTCGCTGCCAAGTTCAAGGTTGCGGTCGAAGCGCTGCGCGTGGGCGACGGCATGAGCGAGGGGACGACCTTGGGCCCGCTGATTGAACCCAAGGCTCTCACCAAGGTTCAGGAACACCTCGCGGATGCGCTCTCGAAAGGTGGTCAAATTCTGACCGGCGGCAAGCCACATGATCTGGGCGGGCAGTTCTTTGAACCCACGATTGTCACCAACGCGACCAAAGAGATGTTGGTCAGCACAGACGAAACCTTCGGGCCCTTCGCCCCGCTCTTCAAATTCGAGGACGAGGATGATGTGATCGCGCTAGCCAATGACACGATCTTTGGCCTTGCTTCGTATTTCTATGCCAAGGACCTCAGCCGCGTGACCAAAGTGGCCGAAGCGCTGGAATACGGGATTGTGGGTGTGAACACCGGCATCATCTCGACCGAGGTGGCACCGTTTGGTGGCGTGAAACAGTCAGGGCTGGGGCGCGAAGGATCGCACCACGGGATCGAGGACTATCTCGAGCTGAAGTATATTTGCACCGGTGTGTGAGCCGGAAAGTAAGGTGGATCTTGATCCACCTTACACAAAACCACGCATTTTCAAAAAAACGACAACTCTCGCCAAGGATTGACCATGCGCGCGCGTCAAACCACCGTGATGCGTATGATAACAAGCGATGAAGACCTGGCAGATGCGGCCGCCGCCGGAGACGGTGCGGCCTTCGCGAGCCTGCTTGATCGCCATTATGATCGCCTCTTTGCATTTTGTTTCCGGTTGACCGGATCACGCACGGAGGCCGAGGACCTCACTCAGGACATCTGCGCCGCACTCCCTGCAAAACTCGCCAGCTATGGGCGGCGCGCCAAAGTGACCACCTGGCTCTACCGCGTCGCCGTCAACGCCGCCCACGACCGGCGACGCAAGCGCGCGACCTATGCCAAAGCGACAACCGGTTGGGGCGACTGGGAAGTGAACCGCACCGCTGCCATTGCAGAAACGACCGACAAACTGGACTGGCTGACCGCTGCGATGAACACACTCTCCGACGATCTGCGCGACACGCTTGCGCTTGTGCTTGACGATATGACCCACGCGCAGGCGGCAAAGGTGCTGCAAGTTTCGGAAGGGACCGTTAGCTGGCGCGTCTCTGAAGCAAAGAAAGCCCTGCGCGCGATCAAGGAACAGGAGGACATGGTATGACCGATGACCTGAATGACCTCAAAGCGATGATGGATGCGGCGACACCGCGTCCTGATGCGGCACGGCGTGCCGAGAACCTCGCACTGGCGCATAAAAACTTTGCAGCCCTCCAAGGATCAGCGCAGGCCGCGCGTCCCACTGCTGTAACCGGGCCGAAGGGCCTTTGGACAGGAGTGAAAACAATGCTGAGCACCATAACCACCAAAGGCGGCCTGACAGCCACCACCGCCCTTGTCGCATGCGGTTTTCTGATCATGACACCGCAAGGCCAGGACCTGCTGCGACCACCATCATCCCCGCAAATTACGGTGACCGAGTTCAATCGTGCGATCGTGCCGCCAGAGGCCGTGTCTGGGTCAGCCACGCCTGCTGCACCACGAGAGGACACATTTGCATCGCAGTCCCAGGATATTGCGACAGCACCTGCCGTTGATTTGACCCCCAACCTCAATACGGCAGATCGGTCGCGCGTCACCGCCAAGTCACTGCCACAAGTCACAGCGGACGCAGATATCTTGCAAGAGCAAGCAGCCGAAATTGCAGAAGGCATGACTGAAGGTCAGGCCATGGCGGCAACAACCATGCAAACATCGCGTGTGGCCCCTACGTTGAATGATGAACAGGCAATGCCTCGACTGGCTCCGGAACGCGTTGTTGTGGCACCACCGCCGCAGGCGGACGATGCCATGGTTTCTCCCGCCCCGTCGACCGAGAGCTTTGCCAACATTGCAGCAAGCCCGCTCAAAATCACCGCCGAAGAGCCGGTTTCGACATTCTCGATTGATGTTGATACCGCCAGCTACGCACTTGTCCGGTCGTCCCTGTCACGTGGTGAACTGCCGCCGCGCGAAGCTGTGCGCATTGAAGAGATGATCAATTACTTCCCTTATGATTATCCGACACCCGACGCGGGCGAAGCGCCCTTCCGTCCGACCGTGACGACATTCCAGACGCCGTGGAATGCAAACACGCAGCTCGTGCATATCGCTCTGCAAGGGCGGTCGCCCGAGATGACCGCGCGGCCTCCTTTGAACCTAGTGTTTCTTATCGACACATCCGGCTCAATGGATGATCCGGCAAAACTGCCGCTGCTGAAGCAATCGTTCCGCCTGATGCTTGACCAATTGCGCCCACAAGATCAGGTCGCCATCGTGGAATATGCAGGCAACGCAGGTCAGGTGCTGGCGCCCACCAACGCATCCGAACACACCACAATCTTGCAAGCGCTCCAATCGCTCGGTGCGGGGGGGGCAACCAACGGGCAAGGCGGCTTGGAACAGGCCTATGCGGTCGCGGACACTATGGCAGAGGCTGGTGAAGTTAGCCGCATCATCCTTGCAACTGATGGCGATTTCAATGTCGGCATCGACAATCCGGACGCGCTGAAAGACTTCATCGCGGATCGTCGGGAAACAGGCACTTATCTCAGCGTGCTGGGTTTTGGCCGTGGTAATCTGGATGATGCGACAATGCAGGCGCTTGCCCAGAACGGGAACGGAACGGCGGCTTATATCGATACGCTTTCCGAGGCGCAAAAGGTCCTGGTGGACCAGCTTTCGGGCGCACTGTTTCCCATTGCAAGCGATGTCAAAGTTCAGGTTGAATTCAACCCCGCCCAAATCGCGGAATACCGGCTGATCGGCTATGAAACGCGCGCGCTTCGGCGTGAGGATTTCAACAATGACGCCGTTGATGCCGGCGAGTTGGGCGCAGGCCATGCTGTCACCGCGATCTACGAGGTCACACCCGTCGGCAGCCCGGCACAGTTAAGTGATCCGCTGCGCTATGCCCCGAGCACGGTGGCAGAGTCGTCAGACGAGCTCGGATTTCTGAAACTGCGCTACAAAGCACCCGGCGAGGATGTCAGCCAATTGATCGAACTGCCAATCACCGGAAACGGTGCAGCGGGGACAGAGGCGAATTTTGCGGCTGCGATTGCAGGTTTCGGACAACTCTTGCGCGGTGACGACCATTTGGGCGATTGGGGCTATGCGGATGCTATTGCACTTGCTGCGGCCAACCGCGGCGAGGATGCCTTTGGCTATCGCACCGAGGCAGTGCAATTGATGCGTTTGGCGCAAAGCCTGTCGCGCGCTGAATAAATGGTAAGGTGGATCCTGATCCACCTTGCGCCATCACCCCATCTGCGCCAGCGCAAGCGGCAGGACTTGCTGCTCGATCAGGCGTTGCAGATCTCCGAAATAGCCACCACTGCGCGCAGGCCGCATCGGATCAGAGGTAATCGCCAAGGTCAGCGCGACCTGCGGGGCCACACAGATAATCTGCCCGCCATAGCCCCGCGCCAGCGCATAGTCGACGCCAGCACCGGCTCCCAAGAACCAGCCATACCCGTAATCCAGCCCCGAAAAGAGCGATTGTGTACGCCGCTGCATCGACCGCGCCACCCAATCGGAACTGAGCACCTGCGCGCCGCCATATTGACCATTCAGCCGGTACATCTCGCCGAAACGGACCATCGCTTCCAGCGTGAGGGCCATTTCATTGCCCCCCAGATACCGGCCTTGCGGGTCGCGCGTCCAAGCGGGGATATCAATGCCCAAAGGCTCGCCCAACCGCTGCCGTGCCAGCGACAAGAGCGACTGGCCCGAGACCTCTGACAGCACGGCACCAAGAATGTGAAACGAACCGGTCGAATAGAGCATGCGTGCTCCGGGTTCGGCCACGAAAGGGCGGGCCAGCGCATTTGCGACCCAGTTGCTGCTGTTTACCCAGCCACCATAGTTCTGCCCCGAGGTACGCTCCAATCCCGCCTGCATCGTCACCAGATTTTCAACGGTGATGCCGGCCACACGCGGGTCAGCGCCGCGCGGGATCAAGCGGGGGGCGACATCGCCCAGCGTCGCGTTAATGCCGGGCAATTCACCGCGATCCAGTGCCGCACCAGTCAAGGCCGCGACAATGGTCTTCGACACCGATTTGATCGGCACCGCCCGCTCGAGCCCCGGGCCGCGAAACCGCTCACGCAGAACAGTCTGGCCGGATTGCTGGATCATGACGGCGTGAAACTGGTCAAGCGCACGCCCCGCGTCCAGAACGGGTGCCCAGACATTCGATTGCGCCAGCATGGGTGTTGCCAAGCTTGCGAGGCCACCCGCCAGAAATTCCCGCCGTTTCATCACGATACCAAACCCTTCAAACCAGTGCTTAGGTAGCTAATGCATCTGTCGGAAACCGCCACTAACAATCCTGTGCGATCAGTGGCGATAGGCTTCGCTCTCGTAAAACGCGCGCAGGGTCTGGTGCTTTTCAGGCCGAAACCGGTCCAGTTCCTGCAAGGCTGAAATACGGTCCAGACGGAACATGCGAAACCCTTCACGCAATTCGCACCAGCACACAGCAGTCCAGACCTTGCCCCAGAACCACACGCCCAACGGACGCACGGTCCTTGTGGTCTGCTTGCCGGCCTCATCGCTGTAGTTCATCTGCAACCGGATATGCGCCTCTGAGGCGGCCTCGAACCGGTCCAGATAATCGCGCCACTGACCGCGCTGGTCCGCACCATCCAGGACATGGACGTTGACCTGACCAACCTGTCTGCGCGCAGTCTCGGGCAGAACCGCATCAATCTTGATTAAGGCCTCTTGCGCGGCTTCTGCCATTTTTGTCCCGCCCCAGCTTTGCAAGATACGTGCACCCGATACCAGTGCGACAATCTCTTCTTGGGTGAACATCAAAGGCGGCAGATCGTATCCGTCGCGCATCAGATAGCCGACCCCCGCCTCCCCCTCGATCGGGACACCAGAGCCGATCAAATGTGCCACATCGCGATAAATCGTGCGCGGCGTCACTTCGAGCTTTTCGGCCAGTTGCGCCGCCGTTGTCAGCCGACCGCCACGCAGATACTGCAATATCTGGAAAAGGCGGTCGGCGCGGCGCATTTATTGCGCGGCCTCGAACAGACCGATGGAATTGCCGTCAAGGTCTTTGGCATAGGCAAAGCGCCCAGCGGGGATCGTAATGGGCGGGCTGACAATCTCTCCACCGGCGTTTGTACAACGGGCAATCCCGTCTTCGAGCGCGCCTTGAATGGCGATATGGATGGTATTGCCCCCATCTGCCGCAGGCACCCCCGGATAAAGATGCGCGCCTGCGCTGTCCTCGAAACTGCCCAGCACAGCAATGGGGTTCGGACCGGAATGGTCGATTTCCATCTGATACCCAAAGACCTCGTTGTAAAAAGCGACGGCCTTTTCCATGTCAGTGACCGGTATTTCGCCCCAAGCCATAATTGTGCGTTTTGTCATGTCTCATCTCCTTGATTGCGGTTGATGGACATCTTTGAACATACCCCTGCTGACAGCGTTGTGTCAGTAGGTTTTCAGGAGGGGTGGAAAATTACGCCCCCGCAAGCCACCCCAGACCTTCCTCGGTCGTCTGGCGCGGCTTGTATTCGCCCGAAACCCAACCAGCATAGCCCTGGGCATCCAGCAGCGCGAAGAAGGCGGGATAATCAATCTCGCCCTGATCCGGCTCACCGCGATCCGGCATTTGGGCCACCTGCACATGGGCAGTGATATCGCGCATCGCCTCCCATGTGCCCAATACATCACCGGTGATCCTGGCGGCATGGAATGTGTCGAATTGCAGTCTCAGGTTCGGCGCATCAATCGTTGTGACAATCTCGCGGCCAAGATCAAAGTCATTCAAGAAATAGCCCGGCATCGTGTCATTGTTGATGGGCTCAATCGTCAGGTTTTGCGCAGGTGCCTCGGCCGCCGCCCAGCGCAGGTTATTGATGAAGGTCTCTTTTGCCGCTGCGCCTTCGGCTACGCCTGCCATGATATGCAGATGCCTTGCCCCCAGCGTTTGCGCATAGCGCAACGCGCGGCCAAAGTCCTTTTTGAACCGCTCTTCCAATCCGGGGATGGCTGCAAATCCTTGCGGACCGCCAGTGTAATTGGGGGGCGGGCAATTGATCAGCGCCATCTGCAAATCATACCTGCGCAGCGCATCCACGATGTCTTGCGCATTCACATCATAGGGAAACAGCACCTCGACTGCGTCAAAACCCGCCTCTTTCGCGGCCTCGAACCGATCCAGAAAATCCAGCTCTGTAAAAAGCCACGTCAGGTTGGCACAGAATTTCGGCATTGAATGTCCCTTAGGCTGTTCGCGGGTTTTTCCGGCAGATGACGGAAATTCATCATATTTTGCAAGGTGAACAAACAGCATCTATACTCTCTGTGGAAACCTCCGATGGGAAGACCGGAATGAGACGTTTGATCAGCTTTGTTGTGACGCTCTTGATGCCTCTCATTCTGATTGGCGGCGGCGGCGCGCTCACCGGATGGGGCATCACAAACGACTGGAACATGGTTGCCTGGATCGGCGCGGCAATGGTTGTCGCCGGGGTCCTTTGGGGGCTGTTCCTGTTTTTGTGGGCCGAAAGCGGGCCGTTCTAGTTTACTTCAATTCCGCTGACGGAATGATGGGAAAGAACATGCCCTGCGACGTCACACCGAACCATTCTTGCCCTTCATGCGCGGCATGTTCACCGATATCCACCAAACGGTAGAAAGACTTGCGGTCAATCAGGGCCTCAAGGTTGGCGCGCACCAGCACATAGGGTGAAGGCTCGCCCGTTTCGGGATCACGGACCACGCGGATCGGATGTTCTGGTCCGGCAATCATCCGGTCGCCCACATTGGTTTCAAACTCCAGACCATCGCCACGCCGGTTGAAATCGACCGCGACAAATGGCGCGTCATCGACAGTGATCCCCACTTTCTCAACGGGGGTCACCAGAACGTAATCATCACCGTCGCGGCGCAGAATCGTTGAAAACAGCCTCACAAGTTCGTGTCGGCCAATCGGCGTTCCCATATAAAACCACGTTCCATCACGGGCGATCCGCATGTCGATATCGCCGCAATGGGGCGGATTCCAAAGATGAACCGGCGGCAAACCGCCTTTTTGGACAGCACGTGCGCTACTTGCTAGGCTCTCTGCGGAGGGAGTCACAATCTTTTGTGTGGTCATTATTTTTGCCATTGGGTGTGATGGGATTATCTGTTCTCATGAAGACTATAGTTCAACCGGAGGAAAGTCATGGCCGTAGAGTCCGATCTCGTCACCCAGATCGAAAACCTGGGTGAAAAGCTGGCGCAAGCCCGCACCAGCATTTCGGCGCGCTTTATCGGCCAGCCCCGTGTCGTAGACTTGACATTGACCGCACTGATCTGTGGCGGTCACGCCGTGCTGATCGGTCTGCCTGGTCTGGGCAAGACCCGTCTCGTGGACACGCTTTCGACGGTGATGGGGCTGGATGGCAATCGGATACAGTTCACACCCGATCTGATGCCAGCGGATATCTTGGGCTCCGAGGTGCTTGAGACGGCCAATGACGGATCACGTGGCTTTCGCTTTATTGAAGGCCCGATCTTCTGTCAGTTGCTGATGGCCGACGAGATCAACCGCGCCTCACCACGCACGCAATCTGCCCTTCTGCAGGCGATGCAGGAAAAAGAAGTGACCATCGCAGGCGAACACCGGCCTTTGGGTGTGCCGTTCCACGTGCTGGCCACGCAAAACCCGATCGAGCAGGAAGGCACCTATCCCCTCCCTGAAGCCCAGCTTGACCGCTTCTTGGTGCAGATTGATGTGCCCTACCCCGACCGCGCGACTGAAAAAGATATCCTGATCGCAACCACAGGTGTGGAAGACGCAAAATCGCAGGCGGTCTTTACCGCGCAGGAACTGCTGGATGCACAAAAACTGCTTCGCCGGATGCCTGTGGGTGACAATATCGTTGAAATGATCCTTGATCTGGTGCGTGCCTGCCGTCCGCAGGATGAAAACGCCCCCGATATCATCCGCCAGAATGTGAGCTGGGGTCCCGGCCCGCGTGCCGCACAGGCCCTGATGCTGACAGTCCGCGCGCAGGCGCTTCTGGAAGGCCGCCTTGCTCCGTCCGCCGAAGACGTGCGCGCGATGGCGGTCCCTGTCCTTGAACATCGGATGGCGCTTTCTTTTGCTGCGCGTGCGCGGGGTGAAAGCATCCATCACGTCATCAATAGTGTTGCGGACCAGATTACATCGGTGGCCTCTGCCGCATGACCACCCCTTTGACCCTAAGATCACAGGCCGAGGCGCTTGCCGCCCCGCTGCCACCGCTACTTGCGGAGGCGGAGCACCTTGCTTCGACTGTGCTTTTGGGGGATCACGGACGCCGTCGCGCGGGCACAGGGGACACATTCTGGCAGTACCGGCCCGCACAGGCCCATGATGAGGCGCGCAGTATCGACTGGCGGCGTTCGGCCCGTTCGGACGCAAATTTCGTGCAGGACAAGGAATGGCAGATCGCCCAGTCGATTATCCTCTGGGTCGATCAGGCGGCGTCGATGTCCTTCCGTTCGGATGACAACCTGCCGACCAAGGCCGCACGCGCGCGCACCCTGGGTCTGGCCTGCGCGATCTTGCTGATCCGTGGGGGCGAACGTGTTGGTCTGACCGGTCTGCGCCTTCCGCCGCGTCGGGGCGAAGCACAACTGATGCAGTTGGCAGAGCTTTTGTCCCGCGAAGAAGAGACCGATTATGGCGCACCCGAAGCGCAAGGCATGCTGCCCCACTCGCGCGCCCTCTTTGTCAGCGACTTTCTGGGTGACATCAAACCCATAGAAGAGGCCCTTCTGCGTGCCGCAGACCGTGGTGTCGGTGGCGCGCTCTTGCAGGTGCTGGACCCGCAGGAAGAGGCGTTTCCGTTCGACGGCCGCACCATCTTTGAAAGCATGTCGGGCGCATTACGCCATGAAACGCTGAAAGCCGGCGATTTGAGGTCCCGCTATCTGGACCGGCTGGCCGAGCGCAAAGACCGCTTGCAGCAACTGGCCCGTATCACGGGATGGCGGTTCCAGACGCACCACACCGGCGAGAGTGCGACAAACGCGCTCTTGTGGCTTTATGGCGCCTTGGAGCGTAACACCTGATGTGGTCGATCGGGTCCTTAGGGTTTGCGGCACCTTGGTTGCTGTTGGGGCTTATTGCCCTGCCGATCCTGTGGATCCTGCTGCGCGCCGTGCCGCCAGCCCCTATCAGGCGGCGCTTTCCCGGCGTGGCTCTGCTCTTGGGCCTGACCGACGACGAAAACCAGACCGACCGCACCCCGTGGTGGCTATTGTTGTTGCGCGTCCTGGCGGTCGCGGCGGCAATTATCGGTTTTGCCGGTCCGGTGCTCAATCCACAGAACGCCCGCGAAGGCACCGGTGATCTGGTGATCCTGCTTGATGGCTCTTGGGCGGGTGCGAATAACTGGCAAAGCCGGATTGACCGCGTGGACACCCTGCTTGTCGAAGCCGCCCTTGCCGGCAGGCGCACAGCGGTGATCAATCTCAACGACCTTCCTGTGGGCGATGTTCCCTTTGCCGCCCCCAGCGAGTGGCGCAACCGCCTGCCCAATATCCTGCCGCAGCCGTGGCAACCCCGGGATGCTGCGGCGTGGTTTGCGCAGAACGACGGTTCGTTCGAGACATACTGGATTTCGGACGGGCTGGACTGGGACGGGCGGAGCGATCTTTTGGCAGAGCTGGAAACCCGCGGGTCGGTGACAGTATTCCAAACACCCCGCCAGACAATCGGCCTGCGTCCCGCCCGCTTTGAAAACGGAGAGGTCATTGTGTCCGCAACCCGCACGCCAATTGGAAACCCGCTTGAGATATCAATTACCGCAGTCGGGCTGGACCCTGCCGGTGTTGAGCGCCAACTGGTCACAGTCCCATTGGTTTTCAACGCGGGAGAGCCTGTGGCGGAGACAGTCATGGTGCTGCCGCCCGAACTGCGCAACCGGATCACCCGGTTTGAGGTCACAGGCACCCGCTCTGCCGGTGCCGTCAGCCTGACCGATGATGCGCTGAAACGGCGCGAAGTCGCTCTGATTGCAGGGCGCGATGAGCGTGAGGGGCTCGAACTGTTGTCGCCGCTCTACTACCTGCGCGAGGCGCTTGAACCCACGGCCGATATCATCGACGGCACGCTTTCGGATATCCTGCTGGCCAACCCCGATGTCATCATCCTTGCCGATGTGGCAAGCCTTGCAGGCAGCGAAGGCGAGACGGTCCTTGAGTGGGTCGAAAACGGCGGCATGTTGCTGCGCTTTGCCGGACCGCGCCTTGCGGCTTCGGATCAGGGGCGCAACCAGATTGATCCGCTCTTGCCTGTGCGCCTGCGTTCGGGCGGGCGGTCTGTCGGTGGCGCGATGAGCTGGGGCGAGCCCAAGACTTTGGCGCCCTTTTCGACGGAAAGCCCGTTTTTCGGACTGCCCATTCCCGATGACGTGACCGTCACCTCGCAGGTGATGGCCCAGCCCGACCCGACACTGGCCGACCGCGTGATTGCGCAGCTATCGGATGGCACGCCTTTGGTAACACGCAACCTTGTGGGTGAGGGACAGATCGTTCTGGTCCATGTCACCGCGAATGCGGAATGGTCGACACTGCCGCTGTCGGGGCTTTTTGTGCAGATGCTGGAACGGCTCGCGGTCTCGACACGCCCCACGAACCCCGATGAAACAGAACTGGCAGGCACCACTTGGCTGCCAAACGAAGTGATGGATGCCTACGGGCGGCTGGAGGATGGTAGCGCCTTGCCGGGTGTGGCAGGTGAGGTGTTGGCAGGGCGCGTGCCGGGGCCAGACCTGCTGCCCGGTCTTTATACAGGTGCTGACCGTCAAATTGCGGTCAATGTGATCGACACCGAAACCGTCCTGAATGTGGCGCAATGGCCCGCCCGCATTGCGGTTGAAGGTATGCAGGTTGTCCGTGAAACGGCCCTCAAGGGCTGGCTGCTGAGTGCGGCGGTTATGCTGTTGCTGATTGACGTCATTGCCTCGCTTGCTGTTGGCGGGCGCTTGCGTGGGCCGCGCGCCGATGTCGCTGTCGCCTTTGCGTTGATGCTGATGTGGGCACCGGATGCACAGGCGCAGTCAGCGGATGACTTTGCCCTGCGCGCCACATCAGAGGTGGTCTTGGCGCATGTCCTGACCGGCGACGCGGAGACTGACAGGATCGCCGAAGCGGGGCTTTTGGGCCTGTCACAAACACTTTTCCGGCGCACCTCGATCGAGCCTGCCGCCCCGATTGGCGTGAATATCGAAACCGATGAACTCGCATTTTTTCCGTTCCTCTACTGGCCCGTAACCGCCGACCAACCGCTGCCCAGCCGCGACGCCTATGCGAAACTGAACCGCTATCTGCGCACCGGTGGCATGATCATGTTCGACACGCGCGACAGTGATAGTGCGCGCTTCGGCTCGGGCTCTCCCGAAGGACAAAAGCTGCAGGCGATTGCCCGCTCGCTAGACATTCCTGCCATCGAACGGATTCCACCTGATCACGTGCTGACGCGCACCTTCTATCTGCTGCAGGATTTCCCAGGGCGCTACGCCAGCCGCGATGTCTGGGTTGAGGCCGCCCCCATCAACGCAGAACAAATCGAGGGCATGCCGTTCCGCAATCTCAACGATGGTGTGACGCCCGTCATCATTGGCGGCAATGACTGGGCGCGCGCCTGGGCAGTTGACAATAACGGACGCCGCATGTTCCCCGTCGGGCGCGGCATGTCGGGCGAGCGCCAGCGCGAAATTGCGCTGCGGTTCGGGGTGAATGTGATCATGCACGTGCTGACCGGAAACTATAAGTCGGATCAGGTCCATGTGCCCGATCTGCTTGACAGGCTGGGGCAATGAGATGACAGGCACCTTGCTTCTTGATCCGCTGATCCCGCTTCTGGCGCTTTATGCCGTGGCCGCTTTGGTGGCCGTTGCCGTAACACTCGCCATCTGGCGGCGCCTGCCGGGCTGGTGGTTGCGCGGGCTGGCGGGACTGGCTTTGCTGGCCGCCATTGCGAACCCCAGCATCCAGCAGGAAGACCGCGAACCGCTAAGTGATATTGTCCTGATGGTAGTCGATGAAAGCGCCAGTCAGCGCATAGGCACGCGCCCTGACCAGAACGCGCAGGCCATCGCGAATATCGAGGCCGAGATTGAACGCCAGCCCAACACCGAACTGCGCGAGGTGTCGCTAGGTGACGGTGAAGGCGATTTGGGCACCACGCTCATGACGGCCGTGTCGCAGGCCCTGGCTGAAGAACCACAGGCGCGTATCGCAGGCATTATCCTCGTTTCGGACGGCCGCTTGCATGACCTTGAACGCGCCCCTGCCTTGCCTGCGCCGCTCCATTTGCTGATGACCGGCGCGCCTGATGATTGGGATCGGCGGCTTGTCGTCCAGAACGCACCGGCCTTTGCAATCCTTGGCGAAGAAGTAAACCTGACCCTGCGGGTCGAAGATCAGGGTGCCGCGCCAGAAACAGCATCCGTACCGCTGTCTATTTCGATTGATGGGGAACCACCGCTGACAGTGCAGGTTCCGATAGGTCAGGATATTCAATTGCCCATCACGCTGCCCCATGGCGGCATGAACGTGCTGCAATTCGAAATCCCCACCGCCGAGGGCGAGTTGACCAACCGCAACAACGCATCCGTGGTCCAGATCAATGGGGTCCGCGACCGTCTGCGCGTTCTATTGGTTTCGGGCGAGCCACACCCGGGTGAGCGCACATGGCGCAATCTGCTAAAGTCGGACTCATCCGTCGATCTGGTACATTTCACCATTCTGCGCCCCCCTGAAAAGCAGGATGGTGTGCCGGTCAACGAACTCTCGCTCATCGCCTTTCCGACGCGGGAATTGTTCCTTGAAAAGATCAACGACTTCGACCTGATCATCTTTGACCGCTACCGCCGTCGCGGCATTCTGCCAAGCGCCTATCTCGACAATATTCGCTCTTACGTCGAACAGGGTGGCGCGGTCCTGATTTCATCAGGTCCCGAATATGGCTCTGCTGAAAGCATCTATCGCTCGCCTCTGGGGCAGATCCTGCCGGGTGCACCGACAGCCCGTGTCTTTGAGGAAGGGTTTGTACCGCAAATCACCGATCTTGGTGCGCGCCATCCTGTGACCGAAGGTCTTGATGCGCTGTCACCGAACCCCGATGGCGAAGGCCCGGGGTGGGGACGGTGGTTCCGGCTGGTTGATGTGCTGGTCCCGCAAGAGGCCATGACTGTCATGTCCGGCCTTGATGAGCGCCCCTTGCTGACCCTGAACCGCGTTGGCGAAGGCCGTGTGGCATTGATGGCCTCGGATCATTCCTGGCTTTGGGATCGGGGCTATGAAGGTGGTGGGCCACAGCTTGAACTGCTGCGGCGTCTGGCCCACTGGATGATGAAAGAACCCGAGCTTGAAGAAGAGGCGCTTTGGGTCGAACCGGCAGGGCAAACGATGCGCATCATCCGGCGCACCCTTGATCTGGACACCGGAGATGTCGTTGTGACACACCCTGACGGCACCGAAACAACACTGCGGCTGGAAGAGGTCTCGCCCGGCCGGTTTGAAACGCTGTGGCACGCACCGGAAATCGGCCTCTACCGTCTGGACGATGGCGAAGAGACAGCAGTGATTGCCCTTGGCCCATCTGCCCCGCGCGAGTTTGAACAAACCATCGCCGATAGCACATTGCTGGCCCCGCTGATCGAGAGCACACGCGGCGGTATCTTGCCGATCTCAGCCGGTGATATTGATATCCGCAGCGTGCGCGAAGGACGCCCTGCCGCCGGACGTGGCTGGATCGGGATCACCCCGCGCGAAGCCTTCCGGACGGCCGAAATCAGCATCACACCGCTTTTGCCGGCTTGGGCGTTCCTGCTTCTCGCTTCACTGTTGATGGTTGGCGCGTGGCTCAGAGAAGGGCGGCGTTAGCGTTGTGTTTGCGACTGTCTTGAAACTGGTTGGCGCAATTGCCCTTGTCTTGGTCACGCTTGTCGGCTGCCAGACACTCCGCCATTCGGGTATCACACCGCTGCAGGACCCCGCGCCGGACACGCTTCGGGTTGCGACATATAACGTCCATTACATTATCCTGTCGCGTGACACCGGCGCGTGGTCTTTGGCGGACTGGGACAGGCGCAAGACGCCGCTTGATCTGGCCTTCAAAGAAATGAACGCCGATGTGATCGGGTTTCAGGAAATGGAGAGCTTCGGCGGGGGTAATCAGGCCGACATCAACCTGACGCTGGATTGGTTGCTCCAGAATAATCCAGACTATGCCGCCGCCGCTGTTGGTGATCCGTCAGTCTTTCCCTCTACCCAACCGATCCTGTATCGCAGCGATCGTCTGCGGTTGCTTGATCAAGGCTGGTTCTTCTTTTCTGACACGCCAGACGTAATCTATTCACGTACCTTTAACGGCTCCTATCCTGCGTTCACCTCTTGGGCACAGTTTCGCGATCTTGCGACGGATGAGGTGTTTCGCGTCATCAATCTTCATACCGACTATGGCAGCCGGTCGAACCGGATGCAGTCCGTCGAACTGGTCGCCGAACGGATCGCATCGTGGATTGCAGCCCAAGAAACCCTGTTTGTTGTAGGCGACATCAACGCGCGCTTTGGCGATCCTGTGATGGACGTTCTGGAAGAAACCGGCTTGGAATTTGCGCCTGTGGAAGGCGCCACCTATCATCTCAACTGGGGACTGAACCTTTTTGCCGCGATCGACCACATCGCGCATCTTGGCGATGCCACCCTTGCGTCGGACCCCGTCGTCTTGCGGCAAAAGTTTGCTGGCGAATGGCCGACAGACCATTATCCGGTGATTGCGGACTACCGGTTGGGCGGGGCGCAATCGCGGCCCTAGTTGCCCAATACAACTTCGAACAGATCGTCGGACCATCCATCCACATTGCAGCGCGCACGGACATAAACCACCGCCGCCCCTTGCGGAATGATCACGCCTGACAAGGCACGCGTGAAGGGCTGTTCAGTCACATGCGGGTGCAGCAATTCGCGGATACCAAGACTGTTGCCATCAGCATCCAGCACTTCCCATGCGTCGGCATAATGATCCCAGCCCGTGTCCGGATGCGCGAGCGTGACACTAAAGCGGTCCCCGCTGACCGTGACGTTTTCTATCACAGGGCTATCGGCAAGCGCAGGTCCCGCAATGAGAGCGAAGAGAAACGATATCTTCATACCTCGTCTTGTAGCAGGATCTGGCGTGGCAGGGACGCAAATTCCCGTGACCACACAATCCAGACCACAGCAACCGTGGCGATGATCAATGCAACCGGCCCCAAAAGCCAGGCCAATGCACCCAAGGCGAAATACATCGTGCGTAGCCCGCGATTGAAGTTCATCGCCGCACGGATGTTCAACTCTGCCGCCTGCGCCGCCCGCGGATAGGCCAGCGGATGGTCAGGGTCATTCGGGACTGACGCCATCAGAACCGCACAATAGCCAAAGATGCGATTGGACCACACGAATTTGAGGAACGCATTGGTCAAAAACAACGCCACCAATGCCAGTTTGATCTGAAAGATCAAAACAGGCACAGCCATATCTGTCACTTCAGCAGCCACGCCGCGCAAAGGCTCGGTATTGCCCACCAAAGCAAGCACACCACCGATGGACAGCAGACAACTTGATGCAAAAAACGCAGTGCCTTGGCGTAAGCCACCCAAAATCTGGCTATCAAAGATACGCGGATCGCGGGTGACCATCACCTTCATCCAGTCGCGCCTGCGCTCTGACATCAAAACGGTGACCGAAGGATGCTTTGCGCGCGGATGTTCGATCATCCAGCCAAGCAAGAGCCAAGACAGCACCAGAAGACCTGCTGCAATCCAATCGAGCGCGCTCAAAAGTGTCATGTGGTCCAGTATGCGCATCGGTAGAAACCTATCCTCTTGTGTTCAGCCTTGCTATATCTCAGAATTGGTAATATCTTTTTACCAATCATATGATCAGGGAGTCGCCTCATGCAAATGCCACAACCCAGCGCCAGCGTCATTGGCCGCAAAGGCCAGATCGTGGCACGGCTGTCCGAGGTACTGCCCCGGGATGCTGTTATATCGGATGAACGTGAAACACGAGCCTATGAGTGTGACGCGCTGACGGCCTATAAGTGTCCGCCGCTTTGCGCCGTGCTCCCCGCCACCACCAAAGAGGTGTCGGATGTCTTGCGCATCTGTCACGAAATGGGCGTGCCTGTCGTCCCGCGCGGGTCGGGCACTTCGCTGGCCGGTGGCGCTCTGCCGACTGCCGATTGCGTGATCCTTGGCGTGGCCAAGATGAACGGCGTGATCGAAACCAACTATGATGATCGCTACATCCGCGTGCAAACAGGGCGCACAAACCTGTCCGTGACCGGCGCGGTCGAGGCAGACGGGTTCTTTTACGCCCCCGACCCGTCTAGCCAGCTGGCCTGTGCCATTGCCGGCAATATCGCGATGAATTCGGGCGGGGCGCATTGCCTGAAATATGGTGTCACCACGAACAACCTGATGGGCGTGACGATGGTGCTGATGGATGGCACCGTGGTTGAGATCGGCGGTGCGCATCTTGATGCAGGCGGGCTGGACCTTTTGGGTGTGATCTGTGGCTCTGAGGGCCAGCTTGGTGTTGTGACCGAAGCGACCTTGCGCATCCTGCACAAACCCGAAGGCGCGCGCCCTGTCTTGATGGGCTATGACAGTTCCGAAGTGGCCGGACAGGTTGTCACCGATATCATCAAGGCCGGCATCCTGCCTGTAGCAATCGAATTCATGGACCGCCCCTGTATTGAGGCGACCGAAGCTTTCGCCAAAGCAGGGTACCCGATGTGCGAGGCACTTCTGATCGTCGAGGTTGAAGGATCTGACGCCGAAATCGACGCGCAACTAAAGCTGATCATGGAAATTGCTGCCAAACATAACCCCGTCGAATTGCGCGAAGCGAAAGACGCGGACGAAGCGGGCCGTATCTGGCTGGGCCGCAAATCCGCCTTTGGTGCGATGGGGCAGATCAACGATTACATGTGCCTTGATGGCACGATCCCCGTCTCATCCCTCCCTTTCGTGCTGAAACGCATCGGCGAGATGTCCAAAGAGTTCGGCCTTGATGTGGGCAACGTCTTCCACGCAGGCGACGGCAATATGCACCCGCTGATCCTGTTTGATGCCAACAAACCCGGCGATCTGGAACTGTGCGAGGAATTCGGCGCCGAGATCCTGAAACTCTGCGTAGAGGTGGGCGGTTGCCTGACCGGTGAACACGGTGTGGGCATTGAAAAGCGCGATCTGATGAACGTACAATTCGCGCCTGCCGATCTTGAGGCGCAGATGGCGGTCAAAGACATCTTCGATCCCGCTTGGCTGTTGAACGCCGCCAAAGTGTTCCCGCTGGACACGTCCCAGCCCCGCCGCGCCGCGTAAATTTCCCAAGATACAAGAAGATCGTCATGCAGCCCAAATCCGAAGAAGACCTGTCCCAGATGATCAAAGGGGCAAATGGCCCCCTGCGGATCACAGGCGGCCGCACGCGGCCCATCGGGCAATGCGAAGGTGAAGACCTCAGCACCGCGGCCATGAGTGGCATCAGCCTCTATGAGCCCGGAGCGCTGACCATTGTAGCAGGCGCAGGCACGCCGATTGCCGAGATTGAGGAAACACTCGCGGCGGAGAACCAACGCCTCGCGTTCGAGCCAATGGACCACCGCGCCCTTCTAGGAACCACGGGAACGCCCACGCTGGGCGGGATGGCAGCCGCCAATGTCTCCGGCCCGCGCCGGATTTCTGTGGGGGCCTGCCGTGATTTCATGCTCGGTGTGCGATTCGTGGACGGACAGGGCACGATCATCAAAAACGGGGGCCGTGTGATGAAGAACGTCACCGGTTATGATCTGGTCAAGCTTCTGGCGGGGTCCTACGGCACCTTGGGTGTACTGACCGAAGTGTCGCTCAAGGTGCTACCAAATGTCGAAACCACCGCGACGCTGCGCCTGCACGGCCTGACAGACCGGCAAGCGGTGCAAGCGTTATCGGCTGCCTTGGGCTCTCCTTTTGAGGCGACAGGTGCCGCACATTTGCCAAAAGGACCCGATGGCGACCCGGTGACAATGTTGCGTATCGAAGGGTTTGAGGCGTCGATCAAATACCGCGCAGAGAAATTGCAGGCGCTGCTGAAACCCTTTGGCGCTGTTGATGTCACATGGGACGATGCCGCGGCATGGACGGCCATCCGCGACGTCACCGCCTTTGCCGATCATCCGGGTAATGTCTGGCGCATTTCGGCCAAACCCTCTGCTGCGCCGGAACTGGTCGCCAAACTGGACGCAACAGCCATGCAATACGACTGGGGCGGCGGGTTGATCTGGGCGCTGGCCGATGAGGGCCGCGACCTGCGCGCCGCTTTGGGCGATTTCGACGGTCATGCCACGCTGATCCGCGGTCATGCCGATGTACCAGCCTTCCACCCCGAAATACCTGCCTTGGCCGCCATCACCAATGGCCTGCGCGCAAAGTTCGACCCACGCGGCATTCTTAACCCCGGGATCATGACCTGATGCAAACGACATTCACACCAGAGCAACTGACTGATCCCGCGATCAAGCGTTCCAATGAAATCCTGCGCTCTTGCGTGCATTGCGGGTTTTGCACGGCCACCTGCCCGACCTATCAGGTACTTGGCGATGAACTCGACAGCCCGCGCGGACGGATTTACCTGATCAAGGACATGCTCGAAAACGAGCGCAAGCCGGATGCAAAGACGGTCAAACACATCGACCGTTGCCTGTCCTGTCTGGCCTGCATGACAACCTGCCCGTCGGGCGTGCACTACATGCACCTTGTCGATCATGCGCGGGCCTATATCGAGAAAAACTATAATCGCCCCTTCTCGGACCGTGCCCTGCGCTGGATTCTCGCACGTATCCTGCCCTATCCGATGCGGTTCCGCGTAGCGCTCTTGGGGGCCAAGATCGGGCGGCCCTTTGCCCGCCTGATGCCCGATGCCCGCCTGCGCGCGATGCTGGAGATGGCGCCCAAGACCATCCCTCCGGTCAGCCGCAACGATGATCCGCAGACATTCCCCGCCAAGGACAAAAAGATGCGCGTGGCCCTGATGACAGGCTGCGCACAAAAGGCGCTGAACACCGATATCAACGACGCGACCATCCGCCTGCTGACACGGCTCGGGGCCGAGGTTGTGGTGGCCGAAGGGGCCGGATGCTGTGGCGCGCTGACCCATCACATGGGCAAAGAGGGCGAAAGCCACGCCGCAGCGGCCAAAAACATCCGCGCCTGGATCCGCGAAATGGACAATGACGGGCTTGACGCCATTGTCATCAATACCTCTGGCTGCGGCACGACGGTGAAGGACTATGGCCATATGTTCCGCAATGATCCGCTGGCCGATGATGCCGCGCGCGTGTCCGCCATTGCAATGGATGTCTCCGAGGTCCTGATGAAGCTTGACCTGCCGCAAGGCGACAACAAAGGCACCAAAGTGGCCTATCACGCCGCCTGTTCGCTGCAACACGGCCAGCAGATCAAGACCTATCCAAAGGAACTGCTGAAAAAGGCTGGCTTTACTGTGCTGGAACCAGCAGACAGCCACCTCTGCTGCGGCTCGGCCGGCACCTATAACCTGATGCAGCCTGAAATCTCAAAGCAACTCAAAGCGCGCAAAGTGCAAACACTGGAAGCGCTGACACCGGATATTATCTCGGCGGGCAACATCGGTTGTATGATGCAGATCGGCAGCGGCACAGCCGTACCGATTGTGCACACAGTCGAGCTTCTGGATTGGGCGACAGGCGGGCCACAACCGCCCGCGCTTACCGCGCCGGGGAAAACAGAACCGCAAATTCCGATCTTGCGCTGATGTCATAATCCTGCCCTATCTATCAGTGACAAATATCTGATGATACGGACAGGCATGATACGGCAGCTTCTCGTCTCAGTGATCCTCGGGGTCGCAACGACGCTTGCAGCGCAGGCGCAGGACGCAGGTCTTGTGACGCTCCAGACACGTCAGGACAGCCAGGGATGGGAAGCCGTCGGGCGGCTTGATATCCGTGGCAAGGGGTTCTGTACGGCGGCCTTGATCCGCGATCGTCTGATCCTGACAGCGGCACACTGCCTTTACGATCTGGATGGCTCTCTGGTGTCGCCCGACCGGTTTTCCTTTCAGGCGGGGCTACGTGACGGGCAGGCACAGGCGACCCGTGCCGTGACACGGGCGGTCGCACATCCGGACTATACCCATAACGGCGATGCAACAGATACCAGCAGTGTGGCCATTGATATCGCTGTTCTGGAACTGGACCGACCCATCCGCAACACGCGGATACTGCCTTATGCGATTGCCCAGCGCCCGATAACGGGTGATCAGGTTGGCGTTGTTTCCTACGGGCGCGGTCGCGAAGATGCGCCAAGCCTGCAACAGGTCTGCGATGTGCTCGGACGGCAGACCGGTGTGATCGTGATGACCTGCGATGTGGAATACGGCTCAAGCGGGTCACCGGTATTCATGATGAACGACGGACAGACGCGGATTGCCTCGGTCGTTTCGGCGATGGCGCAAATCAACGGGCAGAAAGTGTCTCTTGGCACCTCGCTTGAAGGGCCTTTGAATGTTTTGTTGAGCCATTTTGCAACGCTTGGCCCTGCGCGTATCGGGGGTGTGCAACGGCTTATGCCCGGTGGCACACGCAACGATACGGGCGCGAAATTCGTCCAGCCCTGAGCCTCTTGAAAGCGAAAACAACCGCCCCCACATAATCTGTATCGGGATGCCAATGATGGGTCCCGCACAACCGGCCTGTCCCCTATGGGAAGGTCAAAACATTGTTATCGCTTAAGAAAAAGGATGACCCAAATGCGTGCATTTGATCTGACACCCCTCTACCGTGCCACCGTTGGCTTTGACCAGATCGCCGATCTGATGGATCGCGCCCTTGCCAGTGATGTCGGCCAGAACACCTATCCCCCTTACAACATCGAGAAAACCGATGATGACGCATGGCGTATCTCGATCGCCGTTGCCGGTTTCTCTGAAAACGATCTCGCGATTGAGGTCAAAGACCGTGCGCTTCTTGTCACAGGCCGCAAAGCCTCGGACGACAGCGAGCGCAACTACCTCCACCGCGGCATCGCCACCCGCGCGTTCGAGCGCCGCTTCCATCTGGCCGACCACGTCCGCGTGACCGGTGCGAGCCATGAAAACGGCATGCTCAACATTGATCTGGTCCGCGAAGTACCCGAGGCGCTGAAACCGCGCCGGATCGAGATTACGTCTGACGCGAAGAAAGACGCCAATCTGGTTGAGGCGAAGTCGGTTAACTAAGCCGGCAAGACGAATCCAACGCGACGCGCTACCCTAACAGGTGGCGCGTTTTTTGTTTCGATAGCGTAATGTCAGCAGTGAGCCCAATGTACCGCCTGAGGCGCAGTCCGGTTATGCTGTGGGGCTGCCTTTATGTTAAACGAAGAAGGCAATTAGATTCCGCATAGCGGCCATTCAAGACTTACCCACCGATCCGTCTAATGCGCCTCGGCCCAGTTCGCACCCTGCCCTGCATCCACCGCCAGTTTGACGTCCAGCTTCACCGCAGGGTAGCTCGCGTTTTCCATGACTTCGCGCGCCACCCCAATCAGATCGTCCGCCGCCTCTTCATTGACCTCGAAGATCAATTCGTCGTGCACCTGTAGCAGCATTTTTGCGGGCATCCTATCAATCGCCGCAGGCATCCGGATCATCGCCCGCCGGATGACATCAGCCGCTGTCCCCTGGATCGGCGCGTTGATCGCAGCGCGTTTGGCAAAGCCTGCTTGCGGCCCTTTGGCGTTGATCTCGGGCGTATTGATCTTCCGCCCGAAGAGCGTCTGCACGTAGCCGTTGTCTTTGGCAAAGGCGATGGTGTCATCCATATATTTGCGAATACCGGGGAAGCGTTCGAAATAGCGGTCGATGAACCCCTGCGCCTCGGCCCGCGGGATGCGCAGGTTGCGGGCAAGGCCGAAGCCAGAAATGCCGTAAATCACACCAA
Organism: Yoonia sp. R78084; assembly: GCF_044595625.1. NCBI lineage: Bacteria > Pseudomonadati > Pseudomonadota > Alphaproteobacteria > Rhodobacterales > Paracoccaceae > Yoonia > Yoonia sp. R78084. Next base: position 348,970 of record NZ_CP138993.1, on the reverse strand, counting down.
AGTTGATCGCCTTTGCCTGACGGCGCACATCCGGCGTCATCTCATCCAGCGGCACATCAAACATCTCGGATGCCGTCATCGCATGAATGTCGATGCCATCCAGAAACGCCTGTTTCAGCGCATCAATCCCCGCGATATGCGCCAGAATGCGCAATTCGATCTGGGAATAGTCGAGGCTGACAATCACCTTGCCAGGTTCGGCTACAAAGGCCTCGCGAATGCGCCGCCCTTCCTCGGACCGGACGGGAATGTTCTGCAAGTTCGGATCGGTTGATGCCAACCGCCCCGTGTTCGCGCCCGCAATCGAATAGGACGTATGCACGCGCCCCGTTTCTTTGTTGATATGTTCTTGCAGGGCGTCCGTATAGGTCGATTTCAGCTTCGACAGTTGCCGCCAGTCGAGGATGCGGCGTGGCAAGTCGTGCAATGTGGCAAGGTCTTCAAGAACATCGGCGCCGGTGGAATAGGCACCTGTCTTGCCGGTTGACGGCTTCTTGCCGTCGGGCATTTCCAACCCCATTTCATCGAACAGGATTTCCCCCAACTGCTTGGGCGAGCCGACGTTAAAAGGCCGCCCCGCCATTTCCTGAATTTCCGCCTCAAGCCCCGCCATTTTCTGCGCAAAGGCATTCGACATCCGGCTGAGCGTATCACGGTCAACCTTGATCCCGTTGCGCTCCATCTGCGCCAGCACCGGCACCAAGGGTCGCTCCATCGTTTCATAAACGGTTGTGACGCGGTTCACATGCAGTTGCGGTTTGAACTGTTGCCACAGACGCAGGGTGATATCGGCATCCTCTGCGGCGTATTTCACTGCGTCATCGACGGGGACACGATCAAAGGTGATCGCGGATTTACCGCTACCCAACAAGGGTTTGATCGGGATCGGCGTATGCCCCAGATACCGTTCGGAGAGCGTGTCCATGCCGTGGTTATGCAGGCCAGCATTCATCGCATAGGACATCAGCATGGTGTCATCTATAGGAGCAACGGTGATATCAAGACGGGCAAAAATCTTGGTGTCGTACTTCATGTTCTGCCCGATTTTGATGACCGCTGGATCCTCAAGCACAGGTTTGAGCATCGCCAGACATTCGGCCATATCCATCTGCCCGTCGGCCATATCATCCGATCCAAACAGATCATCCGATGACGCGGATTTATGGGTCAGCGGGATATAACAAGCCTGCCCAGCCGCGACACACAGCGAGATGCCGACAAGATCGGCAGTCATCTCGTTCAGGCCAGTGGTTTCGGTGTCGACTGCCACATAGCCCCGTTCACGAATACGGTCGATCCAGACCTGCAGGGCCGCCGCATCGCGCACACATTCATAGGCGTCCGCGTCAAAGCCGACCTGTTCAGGTGTCGCCACTTCGGTCGCGGCTGGGGCCGAGGCCTCGATCACGGGGGCTTCAACGCCCAGCTTTTCAGCAATGCGTTTCGTGACCGTGCGGAATTCCATTTCGGCAAGGAACCCCATCAGAACCTCTGGATCAGGGTCGCGCACTTCCAGATCATCAAGACCAAAGTCCAATGTCATATTGCAATCAAGCTGGACCAGCTTTTTCGACAGCTCGATCTGCGCGCGATGTTCGATCAAGGTCTCGCGGCGCTTGGGCTGTTTGATCTCTTCTGCGCGGTCTAGCAGGCTTTCCAGATTACCATATTCATTGATCAAAAGCGCGGCTGTCTTGATCCCGATCCCCGGCGCACCCGGCACGTTATCCACGCTATCTCCGGCAAGCGCTTGCACATCAACCACGCGGTCGGGGCCCACGCCAAACTTTTCAACGACACCGTCGCTGTCGATGCGCTTGTTCTTCATCGGATCGAGCATTTCAACGCCGTCACCGACCAACTGCATCAGGTCCTTATCCGACGATACGATTGTGACACGTCCACCGGCATCGCGCGCCTGATGGGCAAGGGTTGCGATAATGTCGTCGGCCTCGAACCCTTCCATCTCCTCGCAGGCAATATTGAAAGCCTTGGTCGCCACGCGGGTGAGGGGGATTTGCGGGCGCAGATCCTCGGGCATCGCCTCACGGTTGGCCTTGTACTGGTCGTACATATCGTTGCGGAATGTGTGGCTGCCCTTGTCGAAAATCACGGCGACATGGGTGGCCGCATCAGCACCATTGTTCCCGTCCACATAGCGTTGCAACATGTTGACGAAGCCACTAACGGCACCAACGGGCAGGCCATCGGATTTGCGTGTGAGGGGCGGAAGCGCATGATAGGCACGGAAAATGAAGGCAGAGCCGTCAATCAGATGCAGGTGACAGCCTTTGCCGAACTTCGTTTCCATCGTTTCATCCCCTCATGTCTTGGGCGCAGATGTGCCATGATACGCATCATGGTTCCAGTGACCATCTGCCTTACAGCGACACTTAGCGCAAAAACAGGATGGATCAGACTTTGCCTTCAAAGTCCTTATGCACAAGCTTTGCATCGCAATACGGGCATTCAATCCAGCCCTGCTCATGCGGGATTTGAAGCCACACGCGGGGATGACCCAGCGCACCTTCACCGCCATCACAGGCCACGCGCCAATCGTTCACAATCTTTGTTTCGGGGGCTGGTGTGGACATGATCTTACCTGTCTGGTTGCCGCGGGGCGCGCCCCGCCTTAAGTCTGCACCAGACATACCGCAGGTGCGGCGCAGGGGAAAGACAACATGACCGACAATGCCATAGAAATTCACGGGCTGAAAAAGACCTATGCCGCCACCGGGCGCAGCCCAGCCAAAGAGGCACTGAAAGGGATTGATCTGGATATTCCGCGCGGATCAATCTTCGGCCTGTTGGGGCCGAATGGCGCGGGCAAGTCGACGCTGATCAATATTCTGGCGGGTTTGGTCGTGAAAACCGAAGGTACCGTAAAGATCTGGGGCTTTGATCAGGACAAGAACCCGCGCCAATCGCGCGCGGCCATCGGGATCATGCCACAAGAGCCGCATCTGGACCCGTTCTTTACCCCCGCAGGATCGCTCGACGTACAGGCGGGGCTTTATGGAGTGCCCAAGAACCAGCGCAAGACAGCCGAGATTCTGGAACTGATCGGGCTGACGGACAAAGCCAACGCCTACGCGCGCTCGCTTTCGGGTGGTATGCGGCGCAGGCTCTTGCTGGGCAAGGCTCTGGTACATTCGCCGCAAATCCTTGTGCTGGATGAACCCACCGCAGGCGTCGATATCGAGTTACGCAACATGCTTTGGCAGAACGTGCGGAAACTGAACGACGAGGGAATGACGATTATCCTGACGACCCATTACCTCGAAGAGGCCGAAGAGATGTGCGACGACATCGCCATCATCAACCACGGCGAGGTGATCGTGCGCGACAGCACGGCCAACCTGCTGGGACGACTTGACAGCAAAACGCTGGTGATTACACCCGACAGCCCCGCCGATCTGCCCGCCCTGCCCGATACGATTACCGGACAAAAGCTGGCCAATGGCATGCTGACCTTCACCTACCAGAGCGGCACAACACCAGCAGATCAGATCCTGAATATTGTGCGGGATGCAGGGATCACGATCAAGGATGTCAAAACGCAAGAGGCGCATCTGGAGGAGGTGTTCCTGTCCCTCACCTCATCCAAATAGGCATGGTCTTTCTATGTCCCTTCAAACTTCCCCCGGAGGGCATCAAAATTCCTGAATTTTGATTAGCGCGCCAACATCCGCCCCATGGGACGACCACCCAGAATATGCATGTGGTAATGCGGCACTTCCTGCACCCCGTGCGCGCGGGTGTTGGCAATCGCGCGGAACCCTTCCTCGACACCGGTCAGACGACACACCTCGGCCACGGCCTGCATAAAGCCACTGTGTTCCTCGGCCGAGGCATCACGGGCAAAGTGATCAAGGCTCATATAAGGGCCTTTGGGGATGACCAGCACATGTACGGGCGCCTGCGGTGTGATGTCTTCAAAGGCCAGCGCATGATCGTTTTCATAGACGGTCTTGTTGGGGATCTCTCCGCGCAGGATTTTGGCAAAGATATTCTGATCGTCGTAGGCGTATTCCATAGGTATCCTCAATCAACAAAAAGATGGGGGGTCTCGGCAAGCGTGCGTGCCAAATCCGGCGACACGCTCAGAAACTGGGCAAGTGCAGATGCATTTTCGTCTGTCGTCGCCGTTTCCTTGATCCGGCTGGCATTCACAAATTGCGCATCGCGAATGGCTTCGCGTTCATAGACCATGTCATGGCGAATGGTTGGCAAAAGGCGCGCAAACGTCGCTTCACTGGTCTGCGGACCAGCAAGCCCCACCCGCATCGCATGACCGACCAGATATTCATCATCAAAAGCACACTCGATCTCCAGCAAGCGCACAGTGGCGCGGTCGGTGTAGAAATCGGTAATCAGATCAAGGCTGGATGTATCAAGACAGATCACCAAACGGTCGCTGTCGAAATGATCGAAAATCAGACGCATCAAAGCGCGCCGGTGACGTCCGCGTTTCTGCAAAGACGTCTCGATGCCGCCAAGGTCCGGTAATGGGGTTTCGTCTTCGTTAAAAAGATACTCCAAGGCCGGCACATTGGTATGATGCTGGATCGCGGCAACAAGTCGTTTGGCGACGTGCCATTTCTTGCACGCGATGATCATCAACTCGCGACTGCGCCCGAGTGTCGTTTCATTCTCCCAGAACCGTGGCGCAAAGCGCCGCCCTACGCGGCCCCGACCCGTCAGGAACTGAAACAAACTGCGCCCTTCGTCGGAAATCACAAAATCCATCCGGTCGCTGGCGTAGAGCGTACCAAGCTGGCTACGCAGGTCTTCTGCCTCGGGGCTGATCTTGCGCGCAAAAAGCGACCCTTGCCCCAAAAGCAGCTCGTAATGATCGTTATAGAAGGTCACTGGCATGCCGTAATCTGTGAACATCAGAAACGTCAGTGTGCGATTCTCGATCTCGCGGGCAGGCACAAGGTGGCGTACGAGGGTCTGAAAGAACGTCTCATCAGGGATCCAGGTTGTGCGAAAAAAGCGCATCACATCACGGCGGGCATAGGCGAATTCGAGGATCGCCTCGATGGTCTGACGGCGCAAACACCACCATTGGCTACCAATCATGATCTGCAAATCCTCGGGGATTTTGCGCGTCATCTTGAAACGCTTTTGCAACTCCAAGGCGGTATAGAACCGGCGCTTCTGCGTCCGCTCGTTAAAGAAATGGCGGTAAACCAGTCGTTCCTCGCGAAAACCGGTCTTAATCCAGTTGCTGTCAAAGAAATCATGGCTTTCGATGTAATCCACATCGTTTGCGTCCAGCAGGTCGTGGGCAAATTTCGCAGATTTGATGGGCATGCAATCGCCCGACACCATGTAGAAATGCGTCGCGCGCGGAAACGCCGAAACGGCCGCTTCAACGGCATGTAGGGTCGCCTGCACAAGGCTCCACTCGCCCCATCCGCATTTCACGCGACGCTTGGCAAAGGCCACGTTCTCGTTTCCGGCCAAAGCCGCTTCGATCTCGCGGAAATCCTGCGCAGAGGCGGAGGCATCAAAGTGGATCGCGATATAGTCACCCGCTGCCGTCAACTGCTCTGCCTGCTGGATAATCGCCGCAGGGTTCTTGTGACACAGCAAGATAAAGGCGACACGTGCCATGTTTTCGTTCGATCCTCTTTCACAAGTCGTGCTCAAAGCTGTCATAACGCGAACAGACATTGAAGTTACAGGCTTTCTTTGCTTTGAAAGAGGCCAGTACTCGAAAAGGATTTCTGCGTGGCGAATTTTCCCGGAACCTGGATGACCGATAGCGAAAGCGTGGTTTACCGCGTGGTGCCTAAATGTGCCTGCTCGACCATTGGGCAGATCATGTACTATTCCGACCACGGCGCGTTCTTTGACGGTGACATCCATGATGCCAAGACGGGCATCCACAAATGGGCACTGGACGACAGCAAGCCGCTGATTGAGCGGAACGTGGCGGCGCATCAAAGCTATGCGTTTACCTGTGTGCGCAATCCCTACACGCGCATTCTGTCGTCTTTCTTTGACAAGATTTGCGGCGTGCAGCGCAACGGCAAATACTATCGCGGCAATCTGGTGCCACTGCTGATCCAAAAATACGGGATCGAGGTAGGCGACCCTGAAAGCGGCTTTGAATTCGACCAGATCAAGAGCTTCCGGCGCTTCCTTTTGTTCGCGCGCGATACCATCCGCTGGCGGCGCCCGATGGAGCCTGACATTCACTGGTCGGCTATGTCCGGTCATATCTCGACCTTCATCGTGAACGGCGGGCGTTACGACAGCATTTTCTGGACCGAGAAATTCAATGACGGGATGCAGCGGGTGCTGGACGGTATCGAAACCAAACATCCGGTCGATCTGGCGCAGATTCCGCGCTTTAACGAAAGCGAAGGACACGGCCCCAAACGTGCCCATCCTGTCGAGGATTACTTCGACGATCTGTCCATGCATATCGTTTATGAGATCTACAAAAAGGACTTTCGTATCTTCAAATACGATTTCGAAAATCCCGCCAACAAGATGCCCATTGGCGAGATTGATCTCGATGAGGTTCACGCCAAACTTGGCTGACACTCGACATTTGCGCCGCATGGCCTAACTCTTTGATCGTAAAGACGAAGGATATGGTCTTATGTCGGTCGTATTGATCCTGGGCAGTGGCCCGAATGTCGTAAAATGCCGTGAGTGGCCGCGTGATCCCTTTGACCGGATTGTGGCGATCAATAACGCCTGGGCCGTGCGCCCTGATTGGGATGATCTGATCCATCCTGACGACTTCCCTGTTGAGCGGATGCCGGTGGATATGTCTGCGGGTCAACGGATCATTCGAGCGACAGAATATGTGCCGCTCCAGAATACACTGGGTGGCTTTGTCTATGCCGGAGGCACGATGGCCTTTACTGCGTCCTACTGGGCTTTGACCGCGCTCAAGCCGAGGGTGATCGCCGTCCTGGGCTGCGATATGGTTTACGACGACGCCAGCAAAACCCATTTTTACGGCAAAGGCACAGCCGATCCTCTGCGCGCGGACGTATCACTCCGGTCTCTTGAGGCAAAATCTGCACGCCTGATGGCTCTGGCTGCGCGCCAAGGGTGCGCGATGGTCAACCTGTCAACCGATGAAAGCAGGCTGGTTTTTCCGCGCGCCACGCCAGAGACTGCGGCAGATGCCAAGCCGCTATTGCCAGACGAAGCGGTTATTGATGCCGCTTTGGCCGAAGAGGAACGTTTGGGGTATTACGTCCCCTCCGGCAAATACTGGAAAGAGGAAAGCCGCTTTGATGTGGCGTCCATAGATGCGCTGGATGCGCTTTGGCTTAAAGCAGTCCCTGCCCTTTGAACAAAGCTTTCAAATCCGCCTCGGGGCGCGCACCGATGTGGCTGATCACCTCGGATGCAGCGACATTGCCCATCATCGCGCAGGTCTGCAGATCGTGACCATTGGTCAGCCCCCACAGGAACGCACCGGCAAAGAGATCACCCGCGCCGGTGGCGTCAACAATCTGTGTCGGCACCGCAGGCACATGCCAGCGCTGGCCTTCAGCCAAGACATGTACGCCATGTTCGCTATCGGTGCAGGCCACGATCGCGACCTCTGACGCCGCTTGTGCGAGGGCCGCATCAAAATCTTCGGTCTGATACATCGACCGCATTTCAGCGCGATTGCAGAACAGCAGATCCACGTGATCGCGGATCATATCGCGGAAGGCATCGCGGTGCCGCTCAATGCAGAAAGGGTCAGAAAGGGTCAGAGAAACGCGCCCGCCCGCGCCCTTGCAGGCCGCAACGGCCTTGGCAAAAGCGGCATGACTATCGGGGCCGTCAAAACGGTAGCCTTCCAGATAAATCCATTCGGCTTCGGCCATCTGGTCTTCGTTGATGTCATCCGCAGACAGGAACTCTGTGACGCCCAGATAGGTATTCATCGACCGCTCGCCGTCAGGGGTGACAAGGACAATGCAGCGCCCCGTTTCGGCCTCTTCGGACTTGGGCGCCATCGCTGTTTCGTAACCGGCACCCTGCGCGCGCAGATCATGGGCAAAGATCGCGCCCAACTGGTCGTCTTTCACCTTGCCCACATAGGCCGTGCGCCCGCCCAGATGCGCAATACCCGCAATCGTATTGGCCGCAGACCCGCCGCTGACCTCTTTGGCCGGTCCGACGCGGGAATAGAGATCAACCGCGCGCTCCATGTCGATCAGTTGCATGATGCCTTTCTCAACACCGGCCTCGGCCAGAAACGCATCTTCGGCGCGCGCCAGAACATCGACCATCGCATTGCCGATGCCCACGACCTGATACTTTTTCATAGGTTTTTATCCTCAAACATACAAAGATCGCGGATCAGACAGCCCGCGCATTTCGGTTTACGTGCCACACAGGTGTAGCGGCCATGCAGGATCATCCAGTGATGCGCATGAAGTTGAAAATCAGCCGGAATATGGTCTTCGATCGCGCGCTCGACCGCATCCACATCCTTGCCCGGTGCTACTCCGCTGCGGTTACCAAAACGGAAAATATGGGTGTCGACGGCTTGGGCCGGTTGCTGCCACCACATATTCAGCACCACGTTGGCCGTTTTGCGCCCGACTCCGGGCAGGGATTGCAAGGCCGCGCGGGAATTGGGAACGACGCCACCGTATTCATCGACCAGAATCTGGCTCATCTTGATGACATTCTTGGCCTTCTGACGGAACAGACCAATGGTCTTGATATGCTCGGTCACACCCTCAAGCCCGAGGTCGAGCATTTTCTGCGGTGTATCGGCAATCTTGAACAGCTCACGCGTCGCCTTGTTCACACCTGCGTCCGTGGCCTGCGCCGACAGCGCCACAGCCACGACAAGCGTGTAGACATTCACATGCTCAAGCTCGCCTTTGGGTTCAGGCTCTGCTGCATGGAACCGCTCAAAGATCGCGCGGATAGTATGATAATCAAGCTGTTTGGCCATGGCGTCCGGTATGCCTTGAAGCCCGAAAAGGGGCAAGCGCGGATGCGCAATTTTCGGGTCGCTTCACCGGTGCCTTGCCCATAGTTTGACCGCATGGAACAGAATGACACATATCATTATCAAGTCATGCGCCGCGCGATTGCGGCAATCGACGCAGCAGGCGATGCCCCACTCCCGCTGGCCGATCTGGCCGCCGAGATGAACATGAGCCCCGCACATTTTCAGCGCCTCTTTTCCGCGTGGGTCGGTGTGTCGCCCAAGCGTTACCAGCAGTATCTGACACTGGGTCATGCCAAGGCGCTGCTGCGTGACCGGTTCACCACGCTGGAAACGGCCCATGCCGTCGGCCTGTCGGGCAGTGGCCGCTTGCACGATCTTTTTGTGCGCTGGGAGGCAATGAGCCCCGGTGACTATGCCCGCGACGCAGCTGACCTGACGATCCGCTGGGGGTGGTTTGACAGTCACTTTGGCCCCGCTCTGGTCATGGGTACCGCGCGCGGGATTTGCGGGTTGGCCTTCGCCGCCGAAGCCGGACCGGATGAGGCCATGGCCGATCTGCAAGCGCGCTGGCCCAAAGCCGTCTATATCGAAGACCCTGACGCCCTTTCTCCTTGGGCGACAGCCGCCCTTGGTATGACTGGCGAGACACAACTGCACATGATCGGCGCGCCATTTCAGCTCAAGGTCTGGGAGGCGCTGCTGACCATCCCTTCGGGCCATGTCACCACCTATTCCGAAATCGCACAGGCCATCGGCAGCCCCAAGGCCGTCCGCGCCGTTGGTACTGCCGTCGGGCGCAATCCTGTCAGCTGGCTGATTCCCTGCCATCGTGCGTTGCGCAAATCGGGCGCACTCGGGGGGTATCATTGGGGTCTGCCGGTCAAACGCGCCATGCTGGCTTGGGAATCCGCAAGGGCCGATGCCGCGCCGCTAAACCTTTAGAATAGGCAAAACCCTGCTGGTCGCCGCGCCGTTATTGGATATCATGGCAGAAATGGGCATAAGCTGACCCATCACAGAGGTGCGCCTATTGCACCGATATCAAATGGAACCATGACCATGAAACTTTCGAAATTCCCGCTCGTTGTCGCAGCTGCGTCACTGACCCTGATTGCCGCCTGCGATGAAACCGGTCCGAACCAGATGCAGAACACACAACAGGGTGCTGCAATCGGCGCTGGCGCCGGTGCGCTTTTGGGTGTGATCGCCAATAGTGGCGGCTCTGTCGAAGACCGCCAGCGCGGCGCGTTGATCGGTGCGGCCCTCGGTGGCGGTATTGGTGCCGGCGTCGGCAACAGTCTTGACCGTCAGGCAGAAGACCTGCGCCGTTCACTGCGCAGCGATGTCGGCGTATCCAACAACGGCCGCAACCTTGTTGTTGTTCTCAGCCAGGACCTGTTGTTCGCAACAAACAGCACGCAGGTGTCCGGCACATCGCAGAACGAGTTGCGTATCGTTGCAAACTCGCTGAACCAATATCCGAACACCACGGTGAACGTGATCGGCCACACCGACAACGTCGGTGATGCCGCCTTTAACCAGGGCCTGTCCGAACGCCGCGCACAAGCTGTTACCGCGATTCTCATCGGCGGCGGCGTGTCACCGGCACGTATCCGCTCGATCGGTGCTGGGGAAAACAACCCAATTGCTTCGAACCTGAACGCATCGGGCCGCCAAATGAACCGCCGCGTGGAAATCGTGATTACGCCAAACTAAGGCGCAGCTTCTTTCAGGAAGTATCGGAGGAGCCGCAGCGATGCGGCTCCTCTTTCTTATTGTGGATGCGGGGCTTTGGTCATATCATTTGACCAATACATTCTGAAAGCTCACATGCCTTTTGAACCGGTCAGCCAAGAAAAACTCTCGCATGGCGTTGTGCGCCAGATCGAAGGATTGATCCTGAGAGGCATTTTGCGTCCCGGCGAACGGCTCCCGTCAGAGCGTGAGCTCAGCGAGCGGATGAGCGTGTCACGCCCGTCGCTGCGCGAGGCCCTGTCAGAATTGCAGGAGCGTGGCTTGCTGGCGTCCAAGGCCGGTGCCGGCGTTTATGTCGCCGATGTACTGGGGTCTGCCTTTGCGCCGGCTTTGGTCACACTGTTTTCCACCCATGACGAGGCGGTGTTCGACTACATCAGCTTCCGCCGCGACATGGAAGGATTGGCAGCCGAGCGGGCCGCGCGATTGGCCAGCGATACCGACCTTCAGGTGATCAACGCCATTTTTGAAAAAATGGAAGCCGCGCATCAGAAACGCAATCCTGCCGACGAGGCACATCTGGACGCTGACTTTCACCTGTCCATCATCGAGGCCAGCCACAACATTATCATGCTGCACATGATGCGCTCGATGTACGAACTGCTGCGGGAAGGTGTGTTCTATAACCGCACAATCATGTTCAAACAGCGCATGACCCGTGATGCGCTTTTGGAACACCACCGGATTATCAACACGGCCCTGCAGAACCGCGATGCAGCAGGTGCGCGCAAGGCGGTCGAAACACATTTGAATTTTGTCGAAGCCTCGCTGACAGATCATAAGAAATCCGAACGCAATGAGGTCTTTGCCCAAAAGCGGCTGGAGCACGAAGGCCGACGCTAATCTGCGCGCCCTTTCCGGATCATAGCGGTCCAGAGCCAGATCGAGATGACAGCCTGAATGGCAATACCGATCAGGGCGAAAGGGTGCAGGATTGCTGCGATCTGACCCAGGATGACAGCAATGTTCCAAAACCAGTGCCAGATGATCAAAGGCCAGAGGTTGCCAACGCGGATCGCGATCGGGGCAAGAAAGAATCCGACCAGAAACGCAAAGAGCACTTGCAAAGAAGTTTCGCCCGCGCCCTGCCCCGCAAGCCGGTTTACCCAATGAAAAAGACCGAACGCGAATGCGCTAAGAAACATTGCCATGGGCATCGCTATGCGTGTCATTGCGCCGCGTAGAAGGATACCCCGAAAAACCAGCTCTTCGCCGAAGGCAATCAGAAATGTCGTGACGAGTAAGAGCGATACTCCGCCTGCGCCCAAGCCTCCCAACGTTTGTTCCGTGAGCGTCTGCACAAGACCCAGACCCATCACGGCAAGGATCACCCAGCTTGGCAGAAACCAGAGCATACCGGACCACTGCAACCGGCCGAACCCAACAGAACGCCAACCTGCATGGCGCATTGCAATGGCGACACAAAAGAGAACTGCCACCAGTTGAACAGGTAGCAACATGAGTAGTGCAATTTCGAGGGTGATCGGTTCTGGCCGCAAAATAAAGGCAAGGGCCGTCCCGACAGCGATAATCGCAGCATAGACAACTGCGGTGATTATCCCGAGCCGGAGGCCAGGCATCGTCAATACTCCTGCACTGCGCCCCGAATACCAGTCTCAGAGACACCCCTGCCTCTGTCAACGAAAAAGCCCGACTGCGCAGGGCACAATCGGGCTTTCACAAAAGGTATGTTTCGGGCCTAGTGCAGTTTTTCAGCAACCGTGCCGATGGCATCATCAATCAAAGCGCCAGCCGCTTTCGCGTCCATCTGCTTGGCCATGACATCTTTGGCGACAGCAACAGCGACATTCACCGCTTGGTCACGAACCTCTTTCACAGCAGAGGCCTGCGCACTCTGGATCTGCTCTTCAGCAGCGGCAAGGCGACGCGTGATTGACTTCGCGATATCCTCTTTAGCAGAAGCGGCAGCATTGGTTGCCTCTTCCTTCGCAGCCGAAACGATCCGAGCAGCCTGTTCCTGTACTTCTTTTTGCTTGCGTTCGTAGCTGGCCAGCAGGGCCTGCGCTTCTTCACGCAAAGCTTTCGCTTCGTCCAACTCGGCTTTGATGTTGTCCGCACGCTTATCAAGCATACCGCCAACAAGGCCAGGAACTTTGAAGTAGAGCAGGATTCCGATGAAGATCAGAAATGCGATCGTGACAACAAAGTCAGTGTTCGCCAGCGAGAAGAACGGCTTGTCACCGGCAGCAAGCGCAGGGCTTGCAGCAAGGACAAAAAGGGATGTGAGCATCAGTCTCATAAGTTATCCCTTCATCCGTGCAGTGACCGCAGCGGTGATCGTTTTCGCGTCAGCAGTGCCACCCATCGCTACAACAAGTTCCTTGGCTGTGGCCTTGGCAACTTCTGTGACGCTCTTGACTGCACCTTCGCGAATTTCAGCAATCGCCGCTTCGCTCTCGGCCGTCTTGGCAGCAATCTGTGCGTCAGCTTTCTGAAGCTCGACATCCAGCTCAGCCTGAATTTCTGCTTTGGCTTCGGCCACGATCTTGTTGGCTTCTGCACGCGCATCCAAGAGCGCTTGATCATAAGCCGCTTCAGCTTCAGCCGCCTTGTTTTTGAGCTCTTCAGCCGCAGCAATATCATTGGTGATCGTGCCGGAACGCTCTGCCAGAACCGCACTGATGCGGGGCAGCGCGACGCGGGACATCACGAAGTAGACCGCGATAAGCGTTATAACCAGCCAGAAAATCTGGTTGGGCATCCAATCTGCGCAAAGCTGCGGCATGCCAAGGGCAGAGCCCCCTGCATCAACGCAAACTCCTGCGACGTCTGTTGTTTCTGTTGCCATTATGGCCCCCGAATACCTTGAATGTTTACCTGATGGCCGCGGTCACGCGCCCATCAGGCCGTAAGGATATGGGTGTGTTCTTAGACTGCGAACATAAGCAGAAGCGACACGAGGAACGCGAAGATCCCCAGAGCTTCGGCAAATGCCAGACCGATGAACAGTGTTGCTGTCTGACCAGCAGCAGCAGATGGGTTGCGCAGTGCGCCCGCCAGGTAGTTACCTGCTACGTTGCCAACACCCAGTGCAGCCAAACCTGAACCGATTGCCGCAATGCCTGCGCCGATGTGTGCGAGATCGCCTTCCATGTGAATTCTCCTTACGATTGGAAGTTGAGTAAAGTGGCGAGAAACCCCGCCGTTGTTAGTGTGCGGGATGAAGTGCGTCTTTGAGGTATACGCACGTCAAGATGGTGAAAACATAAGCCTGGATGCCGCAAACAAGGATCTCCAGACCGTAGATCGCGATGATGCCCAGGATTGCAGCGGGACTGATAAGTGCCGCGGCAGCGAAGGTCGCGAACACTTTCAGAACAACGTGACCCGCAGCAATGTTACCGGCCAAACGAATGGACAGGCTCACTGGGCGTACGAAGTAGGAAATGATCTCGATAATCGCGATGATCGGGCGCAAGAATGCGGGTGCATCCGACATCCAGAAGAGGCCAAGAAACGCAGGTCCGTTCTTGACGAAGCCAAGGATTGTGATCGCGATAAATACGCCAAAACCCAAAATCACGGTCACTGCGATCATCGAGGTCGGCGAATATGACATCGGGATCAGGGCAAGATAGTTCGAGAACAGAATGAACAGGAACAGCGACATGATGTAGGGGAAGTATTTCACCCCGTCCTTGCCGGTGACATCCTCGACCATCTTGTAGATGAAACCGTAGAGAAGCTCGCCAACGGATTGCAGGCGCGTCGGAATGATCGCGCGGCCACGGCTACCCAGCACAAAGACCGCAACAATTGCCAACAGCGCGATTGCCATCCAGAGCGTTACGTTTGTCGGTGTATACCAGCTTACGGGACCATCACCAAACAACGGCTTGACGATAAATTGGTCCAGCGGGTGGAATTGGAATACGGAACCACCTTCGGAGTACTCTTCAGTCGCCACGTGCTTCACCCTCTTCTGTCGCAGCCGCAAGCTGCTTTCGTTGAACCTCTTTGGCTGATCGCACCATGGTCATTACACCAGCCGCGAGGCCAAAAAATATAAACAGCACCAAGAAAATAGGCATAGTCCCCAACAGGGTATCCAGCCCGTATCCGATGCCAAATCCGATCCCAAGACCGGAAACAAGCTCGATCACCATTCGCCAGGCAAGTTGCACCTGAGAGTAGTGTTCTTCCGAATGGTCCTTAACCTCAGCCGGCGCTTTCAGCGCAGCGATCTTCGCTTCAAGTGCCTTGAGGCGTGCTGCGTCTTCGCTTTCGGACATTGGTATAACCCTTTGGAAGGTTGCGCATGGTTTAGGGTGCAGGGCAATTAGAGTCAATAGAGCCCATCTCCCATATTAATTGTTTAAAAACTGATAGTTACAGGATATCCGGGCGCTGCAATCTCCAGCCCTCGACACAACCCAACCAAAACCCGATATTCAACCAAATGGTTGACGTTTCGACTGCGTGCCGCTTAATCGAAGCCATGACCACCCAACTTGACCAAACCTTCGCGGCATTGGCCGACCCGACACGGCGTGCGATCCTTGCGATGCTGCTTGAGGATGACATGGCCGTCACCGACGTTGCGGAACCGTTCCAGATGTCATTGGCAGCGATCTCCAAGCACCTGGGTGTCTTGACCGCAGCAGGGCTGATCTCGCAAGAAAAGCGCGGGCGTGTGAAATGGTGCAAGCTGGAACCGGACGCCTTGCGCGAAGCCTCGGTCTGGATGCAGGCCTTCGGGCAAATGGACGCCATTGACCTGGACGCATTTGAAATGTTTCTTGCGCAACAGCTCGGCGCGTAAGGTGGATCTAGATCCACTGCACCATGCATGCAGTTGTTCAGAACACGCGCTGGCGGCGTGTCATGCCTGATCGAAACGCGCTCGCGACGCCGCAATCTGGTTTTCTTGCGAGATCGCCCAATCCACCATCTGGGACAGTGGCGACAGAAAGGACCGCCCCAGATCAGAGAGGCGGTATTCAACACTCGGTGGTTTGGTGTCGAACACCTGCCGAATAACCAAACCGTCCCTTTCCAGATCGCGTAGGGACTGCGTCAGCATCCGTTTGGAAATATCAGGCAGCGCGCGTCCAAGTGCGTTAAATCGTTGCGGTCCAACCGCAAGCTCAAGCACGATCAGGCTGGTCCATTTGGCCGCGACATGATCGAGTATGCTGCGCACAGGGCAATTCTCAAGCGTGAAGCCCGCCTCTTTGAGCTGTAATGGCCTGTTGCCTGTCACCTGATTCATAGCGGTTCCCTTTTTGTAACCTGGAGACAAATTCATGCCTCCTTTACGAGGCGAAATGCGGTCTCTAAATGAGAGTTATATACGAAACGAAACCACAAGGAAATACAATGTCGACATTCCTCATTACCGGCGCTTCGGGCCAATTGGGTCAACAAACAATCAGCCACCTTGCGCAAAAGACAGACGCCGCAAACATCGTGGCATTGGTACGCACCGATGCGCAGGCGGCGGATTTTGCCGATCGCGGCATTGCGACCCGCAGGGGCGATTATAACGACCAAGCCAGCCTTGAAGCCGCATTTGAAGGCATTGACCGGATGCTTTTTGTGTCCGGCTCTGACATCGCGAACCGTATGCCCCAACACAAGGCCATCGTTGCGGCGGCCAAGGCGGCTGGCGTCGGTTACATCGCTTACACCTCCTTGCTTGATGCAGCTGAAAGCCCGCTTGCGCTGGCAGCAGATCACAAAGCAACCGAGGCGCTGATCGCGGATAGCGGCATCGCATACACTTTCCTACGTAATGCATGGTATAGTGAAAACATGCTCATGAGCCTTGAGCAGGACCTGAACATGGGTCAGCACTTTGGCGCAGCTGGTGACGGCAAGTTTTCCTTTTCATCTCGGGGCGATCTGGCCGAGGCCGCAGCGATTGCTCTCTTGGGCGGATATGATGGTGAAACGCTTGAACTTGGCGGCGACGAAGCGCTGTCGATGGCAGACTACTGTGCAATCCTTTCTGAAGTTGCAGGCAAGACAGTCACCTATGTGGATATGCCCGCGCAAGCCTATCAAGAGGCGTTGCAGAGCGCGGGGTTGCCGCCAGAATTTGCAAGCTTCCTTGCGATTACCGATGCGCAGGCTGCGCATGGCGCCCTGCAAGACGACAGCAAGACCTTGTCCAAGATGCTGGGCCGTCCGACCGTGACAATGGCGGACGTCCTGCGCAACGCTTTGCAAAAGTAGGCAAATCCTAGGTATTTATGTACTGGCCCCCCATCGCTGGGGGCCAGTCCCGTGCGCGTGAAACACGCCCTTAACTGACACGAGGCACTACTCTTCGCGTAGCAACATAACCAAGGCCGCGATCGTCAACGCGACGCCCGCCAGGACCCAGACCGGCGGTGGCGCACCCCCCAAAGCCAGCGCCCAGACAATGACCCATGACGGGACAAGATAGGTATAGGCCATCACCTTGGAGCTTGGCAGCCGCATAGCTGCGAATTGCAGCAAAACGAAAGTCGAGGCACTGGCAAAAACCGCCGTATAGAGGATTGTCAGCCAGACAATTGCCGGTAGCGCAGCCCAGTCAGTAGCCATCAAATCCGCCCACCCCCACACTGTCAGCAGTATTGATCCTGCCAGCATGACACCAAAGGAAAACACGGCCGCACTTTCTCCGCGGTTCAATTTGCGCACCAATGGCGTGTAAATCGCATGTGCCGCGCAGCCCGCAAAATAGATCGCCTCACCCCGCCCTATCTCAAAACGCAGAATTGCCGCGACATCGGCGCGGAAAATCACCCAGACGGCCCCAACGGCCCCGATCAACAGGGCCAAAGCAATGCGCGGGGTCAGTTTCTGGCCCAGTAAGAACCAGCCAAAGCCGGCCGCCATGATGGGTGTTAGTGTAAAAACTGCCGCAGCGCTGACGGGAGGTGCAGTTTTCAACCCCTCGAACATCAGCACGAAATAGGTGCACAGGAAGACGGCGAGAAGAATATAGCGCCAAGGCGCTTGCGCGGCCGCGCGGGGCACGCCCGTCGTCAGCAGCAGTGCCGCGCCAACAACACCAGTCGCAATCCAGAACCGCACCGCGTTCAGCGCAGTGGGCGTGATTTCGTTGGCTGCCAAAGCGCCCAAGGCAAATGAGCCTGCAACCAACATCGAGAATGCAAGCATCGCCAGATGCCCGGCTCGGGCGGGCAACATTACGCTTCCAGCGTCTTGATACGGTCTTTCAGATAGCGCAGGAAGGATTGCACCTTGGTTGTCCGGTGCAAATCAACATGCGTAACAATCCATAGCGGCACAGACCAGATGTCCCGCCGCTCGACGACTTCGACCAATTCGGGGTGGGTGCTCAGGGCCTGCGACATCACAAAACCGATGCCGCCACCCGCAATCACAGCATCCTGCAAATTCCGGTCATCGGTTGCCCGAAACGTCAAGCGGTCCTCGGTGACCACCTCGCGCAACCAACGGGTAAACGGCGCGCGGCTGGTGTCATCATCCTGAGTAACAAAAAAGTGGTTCTTCAGATCGGCCTCATCCTTCGGCATCCCGTGCCGCGCGATATACGCCTCGGACGCGACCAGCGCCATTTGCTGATGCATGAAAGGCTGTACCACATTGTCCGGCTCATCGGGCATCTTGCCGGCACGGATGGCAACATGCGCCTCACCATATTCAAGCCGGAACACGCGTTCACCAGTGCGGTAGCGCACGCGGACTTCGGGGTGCTCTGCCTGGAACCCGACCAGAATAGGCGTCAGGATACGCGACGCCAGCCCGAGTGACGTTACAACCAGATCACCCGATACACCTTCACCCTGCCCTTTGATCCGCCCTGCAAGCTGCGTGAACTGATCATCTGTGGCTTGCGCCACCTGTAAAAGGTCTTGTCCGGCTTCTGTCGCGGTATAACCGCGTGCATGGCGCTGGAAAAGCTTGACCCCAAGCCGTTGTTCCAGCGCATCAATATGACGGATCACAGTCGCATGGTGAACGCCAAGCTGCTCGGCCGCGCCGCTGACAGTGCCTTGGCGCGCAACCTGAAAAGCGGTCCTGATTTCGTCCCAGTTGTCCATTTTCCACCCTGTGCGCTGACAAACATATAGGCATCAAATTTGACCAAATCGTTCGCGGACGCAAGCCCTTGCTCTGGTACAGGGACGAAAATCCGCCGAGGCTGGACATCATATCCGGAGCGCTATGTTGCATCGCATGAATAATGCAAACCGATCCATGATGTTCCTGCGCGCAGCTTTGACGCTGGCCTTTCTCTACTTCGGCCTGCGCAAGCTGGGCAGCTTCAGCACCGATGTTGCAATTTACGAAGCGATCGGCTTTGGCCAGTTTCCCCGTTATATCACCGGATCCATCGAAGTGGTCGGCGCCGGACTGCTTTGGTGGCGTGGCTGGGAAGGCATCGCAGGGCTATTGCTACTGGGTACCATGATTGTCGGGCTCAGCGCGCTGCTGATCTGGGTTGGACCGCCCTATTGGCACATGCTGATGCTGATCCTCGGCACCGGAGCGGTCGCGGTCCATTATCGCAATCAGTTCATCGCCTTGATCCGCTAACCGCGCGGACATATCGTCCGCGGCATGAAGATTGTTCACGATACGCCAGAAAAACTGGTGCTGAGTTTCGTGCCATGGGTTTTTGCCACGGTACTCAGTGCCCTGCTGCTTGGCGTGGTCGGGTTTGGATTGAATGCACTCTTTACCGGCGATGTCAGCGCTGCGTTCTGGGGGCTCTTCGCGATCCCTTTGTTCATGCTGTTGTTTTTGGTCATCTTCGTGCGTCGTGATGACCTGATCCTTGACCGCGACCGCAACCTGCTGGAACTGCGCCACTCTACCTTTCGGGGCCGCACGCGCGTGCGGCACAAGCTTGAGCATCTCAAAGAGGCCAAATTGCAGAGCAGCCGGAGTGAAAATGCGAACACTTACAGGATCACGCTCGTTCTCGACGGCGGGATGGATGCAGGCACGCATGCGGTAACCCCGATCTACGCAAGTGGGCGCGGCGCAGAACGTGGTGTGGCCGCAATCAACGCATGGCTTGCCCAAGATGTTGACTCGCATCGGTCACAGGCGTAAACGGCCATCAACTTCCGGATAGCGTCAGCTTTCCGGTCCCCGCAATTAGGGGATCGCCCTCCGTCAGCGCGTCGCGCCCACGGGGGCGCTACTGCTTTATGCTTTGCGTTCTTATATACGTAGGGCAATGACAACGAAACGAGGGCCTTGGCCGATGTTTGAGAACCTATCCGAACGCCTGTCTGGCGTCTTTGACAAGCTCACCAAACAGGGTGCGCTGAGCGATGATGACGTCAAAACAGCGCTACGCGAAGTGCGCGTGGCCCTGCTTGAGGCGGACGTATCGCTGCCTGTCGCGCGGGATTTCATCAAGGCAGTGCAGGACAAGGCGACAGGACAGGCGGTGACCAAATCCATCACGCCGGGCCAACAGGTTGTCAAAATCGTCCATGATGAGCTGAAACACGTACTGACCGGCGACGCAGACCCCGGCGCACTGAAAATCGACAACCCGCCTGCGCCCATCCTGATGGTGGGTTTGCAGGGGTCCGGTAAGACCACCACAACAGCGAAACTGGCCAAACGCCTGAAAGAACGTGAAGGCAAGCGCGTGCTGATGGCCTCGCTTGACACCAATCGCCCTGCGGCGATGGAACAACTTGCAATCTTGGGTGCACAGATCGGTGTCGACACGCTACCGATCGTCAAAGGCGAAGACCCGGTCGCAATTGCCAAACGTGCCAAGACGCAAGCCAGCCTTGGCGGTTATGACGTTTACATGCTCGACACCGCGGGCCGTCTGCACATTGATCAGGAACTGATCGCGCAAGCCGCCGCTGTCCGCGATGTGGCCAACCCGCGCGAAACGCTGCTGGTGGTTGACGGCCTGACCGGTCAGGACGCCGTGAACGTCGCGCAGGAATTCGACGACAAGATCGGCGTGACCGGTGTTGTCCTGACCCGTATGGACGGTGACGGGCGTGGTGGTGCGGCGCTCTCGATGCGCGCCATCACCGGCAAGCCGATCCGTTTCGTCGGCCTTGGCGAAAAGATGGATGCGATCGAAACCTTCGAGCCGGAACGGATCGCGGGCCGCATCCTTGGCATGGGCGATATCGTCGCCCTCGTTGAGAAAGCACAAGAAACCATCGAGGCCGAACAGGCCGAACGCATGATGAAGCGCTTCCAGAAGGGCCGTTTCAACATGAACGACCTCAAGATGCAGCTTGAGCAGATGATGAAGATGGGCGGCATGGAAGGCATGATGGGCATGATGCCCGGTGCGCAGAAGATGTCGAAACAGATGGCGGCCGCGGGCATGGATGACGGAATCCTGAAACGCCAGATCGCGCTGATCAATTCGATGACCAAGAAAGAGCGCGCCAACCCTGATCTGCTTGCTGCATCACGCAAAAAGCGGATTGCAAAAGGTGCCGGACTTGAAGTGTCCGAGTTGAACAAGCTGCTCAAACAGCACCGTCAGATGGCCGATATGATGAAGAAGATGGGCAAGGGCGGGATGCTGAAACAGGCCATGAAAGGCATGTTCGGCAAAGGCGGCGGGATGCCCGAAGGTATGCCCGACATGAACGATCCCAAAGCCATGGCGGAAGCCGCCAAAGCGCTGCAAGGCAAGATGCCTCCGGGCGGTTTGCCCGGTCTGGGTGGCGGCGGCATGCAACTGCCCCCCGGCCTTTCTGGTTTCGGGAAAAAGAAATAACCCATGACCCCCGCCCCCACACTCACCACAGCGCGGCTAACGCTGCGCGGCCCCCAGAAACGGGACCTTGCGGCCTTTTCCGCAATGGTCACGAATTCTGTGCGTATGGATGCTGTGGGCGGTCGCGGGACAGCGGATGACGCGTGGCGGGCATTTATCTCGGGGATCGGCCACTGGCATTGGCACGGCTACGGCTTCTTCATGGTCATCGAACGCGCAACTGGCATTGCCGCAGGGCGCGTGGGCGTCATCAACCACATTGATTGGCCACAACCCGAATTGGCCTGGCATATGTTCGACGGGTTCGAAGGGCGCTCATACGCATTCGAGGCGGCATGTGCAGTGCGCGAATGGGCAGGCAGCACTTTGGGGCTCGAACCCCTGATTTCGATGATCGCTCCGGCGAACACACGTTCCATCGCGCTGGCAACACGGCTTGGCGCGGTCGAGGAACGCCGCGACACTATAGACGGCGAAAACGTGATTGTTTTCCGCCATCTCTCGCATAACGACCCGCGCGTTGTCGCCCAGGCAGCGGGGGCTATTGCATGATCCCGACGTTGCACACAGAGCGGCTGACACTGCGCCCTTACCGGCGCGACGATCTTGAGACCTACGCGGCCTTTATGGGTAGCGAACGGGCGGTTCATATGGACGGCCCTCTGGACCGTGCGACATCTTGGGCATGGTTCACCAACGATGTGGCCACTTGGGCGCTGTACGGCTTTGGAACGCTGGCAATCGAGAAGGATGGCGCGCTCGCCGGTGGTTTGGGCCTTGTGCATCCGCCGCACTTTCCCGAGCCGGAATGTGGCTGGTTCGTGTTTGACGGATTTACAGGACAAGGGTTAGCCGAAGAAGCAGGCCGTGCCATGCTCGACTATACCTTTGCCACTACCGATCTGGAAACGATCGTCAGCTATATCGGCGAACACAATGCAGCCTCGATCCGCGTGGCAGAGAAACTGGGCGCCAAGCTGGACCCAGAGGCTGCGGCACCCGAGGACGAAGGCACCCTCGTCTACCGCCACTTTCCGCAGTCCCCCCAAGGAGGCTCCAATGACTGACACCGCAACCCGTGCTGCCGAGATCCTCAAAGGACATCGCGAAAGCATCGACCGGCTTGATGCCATTCTCGTCTATACTTTGGGCGAGCGGTTCAAGCATACGCAGGCTGTCGGGCGGCTCAAAGCCGAACACGACCTGCCCCCATCCGACCCCGCGCGTGAAGAACAACAGATCGCGCGGCTCACCGAGCTTGCAAACCAGGCTGATCTTGATCCTGAGTTTGCCAAGAAATTCCTGAATTTCATTATTCAGGAAGTCATCCAACACCACAAACAACACCAATCGTAGGGTGGATCCTGATCCACCTTACAAGCATCATCTTTAAGGAGACTATCTGATGGCTATGAAAATCCGTTTGGCCCGTGGCGGCTCAAAGAAACGTCCATTCTACGCAATTGTGGCTGCTGACAGCCGCATGCCGCGCGATGGCCGTTTCATCGAAAAGCTGGGCACATATAATCCCATGCTGCCCAAAGACAGCGAAGAACGCGTGAAAATGAACGTTGAGCGCATCAAGTACTGGTTGGGCGAAGGCGCACAGCCGACCGACCGCGTATCACGCATGCTGGAAGCCGCAGGCGAGCTGCCCAAGAAAGACCGCAGCAACCCCAAGAAGGGCACACCCGGCAAAGCCGCTCAGGCGCGCGCTGAAGAGAAAGCCGCCAAGGCCGCCGCTGCGAAAGAAGCAGCAAACGCACCAGCCGAGGAAGCACCTGCAGAAGTGGCAGAAGAAGCCGCAGCAGAAGAGTAAACCTCACATCGTTGCCCCGGTTCTAGCCGGGGCAACACCCCCTCCCCTTTGGGACGACATTCATGTTCCGCTTGTTGCGCACGATCATTCTGGTGATGTTTGCCTTTGTGGCCGGCATGCTGTTTGAACGTGAAGGACGCCAGCAAACCTGTGAAGGTGGCGGCGGGCTATGGATCGAAAATATCTGCGTTGGACCGGAGTTTAACTGATGAGCGATCGTGTGATTGTGGGTTCTATTGGCGGCGCATTTGGCGTTCACGGCGAAGTGCGCCTGAAGTCCTATTGTGCCGATCCGCAAGCGATTGCCGACTACACCCCGCTTTATACCGAAGACGGCCGCAGTTTTGCGCAGGTTGTCCTGACAGGGCAGCTCAAAAACGGGTTTACGGCCCGCATTGATGGCGTTGTCACGAAAGAAGACGCCGATGCCCTGCGCAATGTCGACCTTTACGCGCCACGCGATGTGATGCCTTCACTGCCGGATGACGAATACTATTACGCCGATCTGATGGGGCTGACTGTCGTTGACACAGGCGGCGTCACCTTGGGAACCGTCAAGAACGTGATGGACCATGGCGCGGGCGATCTGCTTGAGATCATTGTACCGGGCCAGTCAGAAACCGTGCTTTTGCCCTTTACCCAAGCTGCTGTGCCAACTGTTGACCTTAGCGCGCGGCGGATCGTGGCAGACCCTCCGGACGGGCTGTTTCCCGATGCAGCCACATAGCCCGCGCCGCGTGATCATTCATGCCGGTTTTCATAAGACCGGCACGAAAACCGTGCAAAATGTACTGAAGGCACATCACCAGCTCTTGGCCCCGCATGTCTGCGTCATCCTGAAATCGGATATTCGAGGACTATGCACAGCGGCGCTTGCCTATTCTCAACGACCCGATACGACACGGCTACATCACTTCCGCGATGAAGCCGCGCTGTGCTTTGGCGACATTCCTGCAGATGATGCACGCCCGATCCTGATCAGTGCCGAAGACCTCGCTGGCGCGATCCCGGGGCGACGCAAGCGCATCGGCTACCCGCATGCCACGGCGCTTTTGAGCACGCTTGTCGCGCAAATGACACCCGATTGCGCGCCGCATATCTATCTGTCGATCCGTGCGCCTGCGGCATGGCTGAAAAGTTGCTATGCGCATAATCTGCGACATGCACGCACCCGCCTTTCCCTAGACGCATTCATCGCAGCGCACACCGGTCCGCGTTTGGACGACATCGCAGCTGACATCGCGTCAGCCCTGGACCCTGTGCCTGTCACAACCGCTGCACTGGAAGAGACCTCCGGCGCGGCAGAAGGACCATTGACGCCAATCCTTGATCTGCTGGCGTTTCCGGACGCCCTGCGCAAACGACTTCGGCCAACCACAGTCAGTAACCCGTCTTTGCCACCGCATATTCTGGACGGGCTGTTAGAACTGAACCGAAACGAAGATGATGGCGCACGCCGCAATGCGGCAAAAAAGCAATTCATCGCTGATTACATGAGGCGTACGCAATGACCAAAGCCCCCCGCTCTGCCGGACGCATCGCTGTGCGGCCAACATTACAGCCCCGTGAATTGATGACAGACACACCTGATATTGCGGGGTCATGGACTGCGCAAATTATCACATTGTTTCCGCAAGCCTTTCCCGGCGTATTGGGCGAGAGCCTGACCGGCAAGGCCTTGCAGGACGGGCTGTGGCAATTGCAGACCTTTGATCTGCGGACCTATGGCATTGGCAAACATCGCAACGTTGATGATACCCCCGCAGGGGGTGGTGCCGGCATGGTGCTGCGCGCCGATGTGCTGGAAAAGGCAATCGAGGATGCGCGCGCTGGCACTAAAGGTATCGCGCCGCTGATCTATCTCTCGCCGCGCGGCCGGCGGTTTGATCAGGCCATGGCGCGCGAATGGGCGCGGATGGACGGGGTGACGATGCTTTGCGGGCGCTTTGAAGGCGTCGACGAGCGCGTCTTGCAGCATTTTGGCATTCAGGAAGTCAGTCTCGGTGATTTTGTCATGACCGGCGGTGAGATTGCCGCACAGGCGATGATTGATGCGACTGTGCGGCTCTTGCCGGGTGTGCTGGGCAATGTAGACAGTGCTGTCGAGGAAAGCTTTTCATCAGGTCTGCTGGAACATCCGCAGTTCACCAAGCCGGCCGAGTGGCAGGGTCATGCGATCCCGGATGTTCTGCTGTCTGGCAACCACGCCAAAATCGCGGAATGGCGACGCGCGATGGCCGAGAAAATCACCCGTGAACGGCGGCCTGATCTCTGGGCGGCCTACCAGAAGAAATAGGGGCGCTGCCCCTCGGCTCCGCCTCACCCCGAAGTTTGAGGGGACATGGAAAGTCAAAGAGGTGTTTGGCATCGCCAATGCGCCAAAACCCCTTGATCCATCAGCCACCCCCGCTTATATGGCAGCATTCCCGGTCAGCGTGCTGATTCCGGGCGTTGGTTTATGGAACCATCTGGAGCATGAGAGCATCTTCGTTGGTGCAGCCCTCACCAGACAGGCCGGACAGCCACAACAAAAGAAAAGATGACGTATCTCTGGCGGGCAGGCAACTGGACCCGATAACGACACAGAGCTCTGGGCCACAAAGAAACATTGCGGAGTACCGCAAGCATTTAAAAGGAGCGTTTCAGATGGACCTGATCGCACAACTCGAAGCGGAACAAGTCGCCGCACTTGGGAAAGACATCCCGGACTTCAAAGCGGGTGACACCATCCGTGTTGGTTACAAAGTGACCGAAGGCACACGCAGCCGTGTGCAGAACTACGAAGGCGTGTGCATCGCCCGCAAGAACGGCAAAGGCATTGCCGGTTCTTTCACAGTGCGCAAGATTTCCTTTGGCGAAGGTGTTGAGCGTGTATTCCCGCTGCACTCAACAAACATCGACAGCATCACCGTGGTTCGCCGTGGTCGCGTGCGTCGCGCCAAGCTGTACTATCTGCGTTCGCGTCGCGGCAAATCCGCACGTATTGCAGAAGTCACAAACTACAAGGCGCCCAAGGGCGCTGAAGCGTAAGGATCACGACCATGAAAAAAGATACGCATCCCGACTACCACATCATCGACGTCAAAATGACCGATGGCACAGTGGTGCAGATGAAATCCACATGGGGCAAGGAAGGCGATACAATGTCGCTGGATATCGACCCATCCGTGCACCCTGCATGGAACGGTGGTTCCACACGTTTGATGGACGCCGGTGGCCGTGTGTCCAAGTTCAAGAACAAATACGCCGGTCTGGGCTTCTAAGACAGGCAAGGGTTCTACCCGCATTACAAGATCAAACGCCGCCACTGAAAAGGGGCGGCGTTCTTCGTTTCATACGTCAAGAAAGCGACGTTGACGGCAAGGCAACAGGGAACCCGTGCGGCGTTGCAAGGCGATGATCAGGCACACAAACACGGAAGCAGGCCCTGCCCGCAGATTTTGCCTGATAGACGGCTTTGTCGGCCAGACGCAGGGCATCATGGCGAACCATCGTTCGATCTGATCGCGCAATACCCACTGACGCAGTGACACGCTGGATTGAACCCTGCCCGGGATCAAAGGCCAACCCTTCACTCATCCGCGTGGCGATCCGCTGCAGCTTTGCATCATCCGCCTGTCCCAGCACCGCTGCAAATTCCTCACCCCCGATACGTGCGAGTATATCCCCCGGTTCCAGACTGGTACGGAGATGCAGCGCCATCTGTCGCAGGCAACGATCGCCGATGTCATGCCCGAAGGTGTCGTTGATGTCTTTAAAACGGTCAACGTCGATGATCATCATCGCCTGTGTCGGTGAAATCCGTTCGGGTGTGTTGTCCATAAACCAACGGCGGTTGGGCAGGTCCGTCAAGGCATCGCGCGTGGCTTGCAGGTAAAGGCGTTTTTGCAGCGCGTTCAAATGCCCGATCAGCAAGAGTGCAAAGGTGCACATCGGCAGTGCCGTGAATGTCGCGTCACTGAGATTTTCCCAATAGGTTTTCTGCCCGGGTAATCCGTAGACGAAGATGTGGCGAACATGGTTCATCAGACCGGAAATCAGGACGAAAACCAAAAGCTTGACAAGAAAGTCAAACTTGCCAGTTGGCGCTGTCAGTCTGACAAATCGTTCCACCAAGTACCCCGCCAACAACAGATGACGGATGAACATGCACCGTCACAGTACATGAACATATGGTCGAAGTGTTAATTTACTCTTGATGTGTGTTGCGTCGAAAGTCGCCAAATGGCGGAAGACAATGCGCGTTTGGCGCACAGCTGAGCGGTTTGATTGGCCAAATCGTCCCGAATGCATAAGACCGCGGCGTTCTTGAGCGCATGATGCAACGGCGGTCGCAAAGTCACTTGTTGTCGTTTCGCGCCGCCAGGCACTGAAGGCGCAGGAAAGCCAGAATGCCCTTCGCAAGTGTATTGACCGCGAGGCCGCAACGGCGGCCCCGCAAGCTTCACATAAAATTTGCCTTCAAAATGGAGGCCTTACACAAGAACGGCTAGGCCGCAGATTGACTGCGTGCCCGTCCGCCGCCACCACCGCGACGCCGACCGGCAGGCTTGCCCTGTCCACCCGCAGGCTTGCCTGCAGCACGTGGTGCGCCTGATCGCTGCCCACCACCGGCACCGCGACGACCACCACCGCCGCCACCATTGGGCCGCTTTTTCTGGCCGGGTTGGACTTCCCAAGGACGCCCCGAAGCGACAGGGATCGTGTCCTTCATCGCTTTTTCGATGTCCTGCAATTCGATCATCTCGTCCGGTGCGACCAGTGCAACCGCACTCCCGTCAGCCCCGGCGCGCGCTGTCCGCCCGATCCGGTGAACGTAATTTTCGGCCACGTTCGGCAGGTCATAGTTATAGACAAACCGCACATCAGGGATATCCAGACCACGTGCCGCAACATCCGTGGCGACCAGAACGCGGGTTTTGCCAGCCTTGAAGGCATCAAGCGCACGTTGGCGCTGGCCCTGAGATTTGTTGCCGTGAATAGAGGCGGCCGCAAAGCCCTTTTTCTCAAGTACTTTATAGAGCTTTTCGCAACCGTGTTTGGTGCGCCCAAAGACAATCGCCAGTTCATCGCGGTGTTTGTCCAGCAGTTCGATCAGCAGATCGGTCTTGGCGGCTTGCGCCACAAAATGGACGGACTGGTTGATCTTCTTCACAGCCTGCCCGGGAGGGTTTACCTGCACGCGCACGGCATCAGTGAGGTAGGTATTCGCCAATTCGCCCATCAGCTTTGGCATTGTGGCCGAGAACATCATGGTCTGGCGGTCCTTGGCCAGCAATGGTGCAATCCGGCGCAGCGCGTGGATAAAGCCCATGTCGAGCATCTGGTCGGCCTCATCCAGCACCAAATAGATGGTTTCATCAAGACGCACGGCACGGCGGTCCAGCAAGTCGATCAAACGACCGGGCGTTGCGACCAGCAGGTCAACACCGCCGGCCAGACGCTTGGTCTGGGCAACGATACCCGCACCCCCGACCACAAGCGCCACCTTCAGGTGGCTGCCCTTGGTATATGCGGTCAGGTTGTCGGAAATCTGTTTGGCCAACTCGCGCGTCGGCGCAAGGATCAGACCGCGTGTTGTTTTCGGGTTCGGTTTGACGCCAGCCTTCAAAAGCGCGTGGATCATCGGCAAACCAAAGGCCGCGGTTTTACCGCTGCCGGTCTGCGCCAGACCCATCACATCGCGGCCGTTCATGGCGTGCGGGATGGCTTGGGTTTGAATGGGGGTGGGATCAGTGATCCCTTGTTCTTTGAGAACGTTCACGAGACGGGGCGCGAGGCCCAGCATGTCAAAATCCATGAATGGATATCCTATTTTCTGCGGGCCAGCAGCCCGCGCATATCATTTGGCCCACGGCAAAACGCCATGACCCTGTGCAAGGTTGCGCCAATATGCTGACAGCCAAGACCGCATTGTCCGGGCGCCGATGTGGCGCGGGACCCCTGCGTGATGTGGGAACCTGAGATTAACGGACGCCTTGCGGATAGACTTATCGTCTCGCTCTGCTCACGCGGCAGCTTGCGTCGGTTGAGTGTCACATGAGGCTTTGCACGCCATCTGTCAAGGGGACGGGAAAATACCGGCCGATGTGTTGCATGTGCTTTCCCTTGCACCACCCACATCATATAGTGGTCGGAGGCAAGAAACGACGGGGAATCGATCAGTGGCGCATATTATCGTGGTCGGCAACGAAAAGGGCGGCGCGGGCAAATCGACTGTTTCGATGCATGTGGCGACGGCCCTTGCACGCATGGGACATCGCGTTGGCACCCTTGATCTTGACCTGCGCCAGAAAACACTTGGGCGCTATGTGCTGAACCGCCAAAACTATATGGAGCAGCAGGGATTGCACCTGCCCTCGCCCACGTACCATGAACTGCCCGATATTGATCAAAAAATCCTCGAACCAGGCGAAAATGCCTTCGATCATAGGCTCTCGATGGCTGTGGCCAAGATGGAAGCCAATGCCGAATTTATTCTGATTGATTGCCCGGGTTCACACACCCGCCTCAGCCAGGTGGCCCACTC
The DNA here is from genome assembly GCF_044595625.1 of Yoonia sp. R78084. Taxonomy (NCBI): domain Bacteria; kingdom Pseudomonadati; phylum Pseudomonadota; class Alphaproteobacteria; order Rhodobacterales; family Paracoccaceae; genus Yoonia; species Yoonia sp. R78084. The sequence goes on along the minus strand of NZ_CP138993.1, from coordinate 319,209 downwards.
TTTGGCCGATACGCTGATCACGCCCCTCAATGACAGTTTTGTAGACTTCGATCTCCTTGCGCATGTCGACAGCGACGGCGAAGAAATCACCTCGCCTTCGGTCTATTCTGAAATGGTCTGGAACGCGCGCCAGTTGCGCAGCCAGGCCGGATTGAAGCCGATCGACTGGGTTGTCGTGCGCAACAGGATGGGTGCGCAGGCCATGGTGAACAAACAAAAGATGGAACGCGTGATCGAGAAGCTGGCCAAGCGGATCGGTTTCCGCACAGCGCCCGGGTTCAATGAGCGCGTCATCTTCCGCGAGCTCTTTCCGCGTGGCATGACACTGCTTGACCTGCGCGATCTTGGCGTGAAGGGGATGAATATCTCCAACGTAGCGGCCCGTCAGGAACTGCGCGATTTGATCAAAGCGCTTGATCTGCCCGGTGTGACGCCAAATTTCTAGGTCAGGAACGGGAAAGTGAGCGCTCACAGCTCAAAACTGCCCTTTTATTAAGCAAATCAGCCGCATAGTGTATCGCTCATATACGGAGGGTTTGCATTGCAAAAACTGATTTCACTACAGCGCTATAGCACATTTGTCGTTGCCGCCGTTTTGACTCTGATCTGCTTTATCATCGGGTTTTGGGCAACATGGGTTTTCGTTCTGGCCGCTATCTTTGGCGCCTTCACGCTTCTGGGCGTGCATGACGTCCGCCAAGACCGCCACGCCATTTTGCGCAACTATCCCATCCTTGGACATCTTCGTTTTATCTTCGAAAAGATCCGCCCCGAAATTCGACAATATCTGATTGAAAGCGATCAGGACGAACAACCCTTCAGCCGCGAACAACGCTCGCTGGTCTATCAGCGGTCAAAAGGCGCGGAGGATAAACGCCCGTTCGGGACACAGGAGAAGGTGTACGAGGCGGGCTATTCATGGCTCACGCACTCGGTTGAGCCCACGCACTTCGAAACTACCGATTTCCGCGTCAAGATCGGCGGCCCGGACTGCAAACAGCCCTATAATGCCTCGCTCTACAACATCTCGGCCATGAGCTTTGGGTCCCTCTCTGCCAATGCGATTTCAGCTTTGAACAAAGGGGCCAAGATGGGCGGTTTCGCCCATGATACCGGCGAAGGCGGCATCAGCCGCTATCATCGGGAAGGTGGCGATCTGATTTTTGAGGTCGGCTCGGGTTATTTCGGATGCCGCAATCATGACGGCACATTCAACCCCGAGAAGTTCGCCCAAATTGCCGCTGACGAACAGGTCAAGATGATCGAGATCAAGCTCAGCCAAGGCGCAAAACCGGGCCACGGTGGCATGTTGCCGGCGGCCAAGATCACCCCCGAGATCGCCGAGGCCCGCGATATCCCCATGGGTGTCGACTGCGTCTCACCGGCAAGTCACAGCGCCTTCAAAGGCCCGATGGGGCTGGTCAAATTTGTGGGCCAGTTGCGTGAACTGTCCGACGGCAAACCCATCGGCTTCAAGCTCTGCATCGGGCACCGGCGCGAATTCATGTGCATCGTCAAAGCCATGCTGGAAACAGGCATTACCCCTGATTTTATTGTGGTTGATGGCACCGAAGGCGGCACAGGTGCCGCACCTTTGGAATTTGCCAACCACGTCGGCATGCCCATGGTTGAGGGGCTGACATTCGTGCACAACACACTGCGCGGCGCGGGCATCCGTGACCGCGTCAAAATCGGCGCAGCGGGCAAGGTTGTCAGTGCTTTTGACATCGCGCGGGCGCTGTCATTGGGTGCCGATTGGTGCAACTCGGCGCGCGGCTATATGTTTGCGATTGGCTGTATTCAGGCGCAGGCCTGCCATACCAATCACTGCCCCGTGGGCGTGACCACCCAAGACCCGATCCGGCAAAAAGCACTCAACGTGAACGACAAGAGCAAGCGCGTGGCGCGGTTCCACGCAAATACACTGAAAGCGCTGGGCGAGATGGCGGCGGCAGCAGGTCTGGACGATCCTTGCGGCTTCTTGCCTTACCATTTCATGACGCGCAAAGGCGACGGGCAGATGACCGAGGCGGCAGATGTCTATACCTATCTGCGCGAAGGTTTCCTGCTTGATGATGGCACCGATAACCCGATCTACCGCGAACGCTGGGCGCGCGCCAATCCCAACAGCTTTGCCCCGCCAGAGGCGGCTAGGTAGCGCTGTCGTCTTTGTGGTCGTCGGGGCGTGGCGGCGTCTTACCCGCAGCGCGCATAAAGAGCGATACGCGGGGCGTTGTCCCTGTCTCGGAGCGTGACCGCGTGCGCAGCACCGGCGTGTTCTCGGAGTTGCCGCTCCTGCTCTCGCGCAGCACGATGTAAAGACCGCTGGCAATGATAATGCCCGCACCTATGGCGGTGGCACGATCAATGCTTTCGTCAAAGAAAAGATAGCCGAAAATAGTGGCCCAGATGATCTGGCTGTATTGCATCGGCGCGATGATGGCAGCCTCACCCGCCTGATAGGCGGAAATGACAAGACGGCTTGCCACCCATGCAAAAGCGGCGATGATCCCCAAGAGGCCAAGGTGCTCAATCGGCATCGGGACATAAACGAAGGGCAACGCGCAGGCCATGACGATGAATGTCACCATCATCGGGTAAAGCAGCATCACCACCGGCCGCTCATCCGCGCCGATCTTGCGCACGACGATCGACGCCAAAGACCCGCCTACCGCAGCCGCCAATGCCGCCAGATGTCCCAAGGACAAATCTGTATCGCCGGGCCGCAGCACAACCAGAACCCCCGCAAGGCCCACCAGCACGGCCAGCCAGCGGCGCAACCTGACGGTTTCACCCAGAACAGGGATCGCAAGCACAGTGATCAACAAAGGGGACGCAAAGAGAATGGCATAGGTTTGTGCCAGCGGCAGGACCGAAAAGGCATAAAAGGCAGATACCCCCGTCACCACTGTCGCCACCGTCCGCAGCGCCAACCACCACGGATGCACCGGCACCAGCGTTCCGGGTGATGCATCCCGCATCAGCATTACCATCGCGAGCGGGAAGCTTAGCAGAACACTGAAAAAGACGATCTGGATGGGCGAATAAATCCCACCCAGAACCTTTACCACCACATCGTGCGTCGAGAATATGCCAAAGGCAAGCAAAGCAAATAATGCGCCTTTGACATTCGGTGACATCAGAGGCTCGCGTCCAGTGCCGCAAGGATCACGTCACCCATCTGCGTGGTGCTGAGCGGGGTGCCGCCTTCGGGGCCCATCAGGTCCGCTGTGCGTGCGCCATCAGAGAGGACTTTCTCGATCGCGGCTTCCAGACGATCGGCTTCGGCGCCTTCGTCGAAAGAATAGCGCAATGCCATTGCAAAGCTGAGAATACAGGCAATCGGGTTCGCCTTGCCTTGGCCGGTGATATCGGGGGCCGAACCATGCACCGGTTCATACATCGCCTTCGGGCGTCCATTGGCCATCGGAAGCCCCAGCGACGCTGAAGGCAGCATCCCCAATGAACCGGTCAGCATCGCGGCACAATCCGACAGGATATCACCGAAAAGGTTGTCGGTCAGGATCACGTCGAACTGCTTGGGCGCGCGCACCAGCTGCATGGCGCCGTTGTCGGCGTACATGTGGCTCAGTTCGATTTCAGGATAATCAGCGTGAACTTCGGTGACGACATCCCGCCACAGAATACCGCTCTCCATCACATTGGCCTTCTCCATCGAGCAGACCTTCTTGTTACGCTTCATGGCCAGATCAAATGCCGCACGCGCGGCGCGTTCGATCTCGGCCTCGGTATAGCGCTGGGTGTTGATGCCCACGCGCATATTGTCTTCGATATGGATGCCGCGCGGTTCACCGAAATAGACGCCAGAGGTCAGCTCGCGCACGATCATGATATCCAGACCGGAAACGATATCTTTCTTCAGAGACGAGAAATCAGCTAGCGCGTCAAAACACTGGGCGGGACGCAGGTTCGCAAAAAGATCCATTTCCTTGCGCAGGCGCAGCAACCCGCGTTCCGGCTTTACGCTGAAGTCGAGGTTGTCATACTTTGGCCCGCCGACGGCCCCTAGCAGAACCGCGTCGACTTCCTGCGCCTTGGCCATCGTGTCGTCGTGCAGCGGTACGCCATGCGCGTCATATGCAGCGCCACCAACAAGATCTTCCGAGACGTCAAACGTCAGATCGCGCTTGTCACCGAACCAACCGATGATCCGCTTCACTTCGTCCATAACTTCGGGGCCAATGCCGTCACCGGCGAGGATCAAAAGAGAAGGGTTTGCCATTGTGTTGGTCCTTGCTTGAAATTGTTGCAAATGCCCTATCGCGATGGGGCGTCAGGTTCAAGATACCAAGCCGTTAGCGGCTGATATCGACCCAGACAAGCCGGTGCGGACCAGCGGCCAAACCATCCTCACCCAGAAGGGCACGTTCGGGATCGTCGGGTCCAGGCCAGAATACGCCTGCAGCCACGATCTGCCAGTCTCGGGACGGCAAAACATAGCTGACGCGCAAATCCCCCGGGCCGTCTTCCGGCCAATCAGCTGTTGGCTGATCCGGCAGCGGATCTTGCAGTGAAACGCGCGCCAGGAAGTCTGCCATAGCCTGTCGATAGCCTTCGCCCCCCTCCGGATCGAGATTGGCATTTCCCGCAATCACAAAACTTTCCGGAGCAGGCCCAAAGCCACCCTCCAATACCACTTCCCACAGACGCAGTTCATCGCGGTTGCGTAGCCCGTTCATGTCTTCGGGCCCATCAAAAACCGGCGGTGTCGCATCGAATGCCATCACAGAAATCGGAGGGCCACCCGGCACTGCGATCGGGACAATCCAATGGCCCGTTGATGACAGGCGCAATTGGTTCAATGCATCGTCGCCAAGAAACGGCACGCCTTCCCATTGGGGCAAAGTGGCATCAGGCAGATCTTTCCAAAGGACCCCGGAAAAATCAGTCGCCTGCCCAGCCAGGATTGGAAAGCGCGACAGGATCGCCATGCCGCCGTCTCCGGCAAACCGGCCATAACCTTGTGCATCCCGCGCCTCACCCAGCCGACCGTTTGCGTTCAGATCAAGACCCGTTGCCATGCCCGCATTTGGCGGCAAGGCAAACATATACGGATAGGGATCGGCAAATGAGGCTGCAAAGGCAGCAAGCGCGATTCCATCCAGATCATAGTCAAAATCCGTTAAAACCAGAATATCGGGCTCATTGCGAGCGATGACAGTCTGAATAGCGATAATCTCTGTCACGTCACCACTTTGGATGTCACGTAGCAAGAGCCCAGGTCCGTCGCGGCTCAACGGGGCGGCGAATGTTGCCACGCGAAGCGTTTCGGCTTGTGCCGTGCCGGCCATACAAAGGCCAACGTAGAGAGCACCCCAGACGCCTAGTCGCCGTAAGACTTGCGGCGCTGCACCTCGATCATCTGCGCAACACGGCTGAGAGCCACACCGCGCATCAGAATACTGGCTGGCAGGAATGCCCATGCAGAAACCGTCCAAATCAAGGTCTGCGGGTTATCAAGATTGATCGCCGTACCCATCGCCGCGATCAACTTGAGCACCGCTGGCACCAAGAAGGGCAGCAAGAACCCTAATATAATGTTAATGCGGCCATCCCGCTGGAGCCTTTTGACAACATCACCGCCTGCAGTGGGGTCAAAAGTCGGCAGGTTGATCCAGACATTGAAAGCGCCAGTCCGGCGCGGCCAGCGATAAAGCCGCAGCAAGACAATGAACCAGATGACGGAAAACACCGAGATCAGATAGCTCAGGCCTGCGGCATCCCGCAGGTGCTGGATAACGGCAGGATCCGTGCCGTCCGGCATCATGACAACCATCAGGCGCACTGGCGAATAGGGGAAATCAATCGTGGCGCCGATCACGCTACCGCTGTTTTGAAAATAGGTCGATATCGCACTGGGCGACTCGACGCCTTTGAAGATCATGGCAAGGCAGAAAACGGTCGCAAAAAGCGCAGAGAAGCGAACTCTGTTGAAGGGCGGCGCGTCGCGGAATTCAACAAGACTGGGGCTGCTTGAACTATATTCGACGATTGTGAAAAGCGCCCCGAAAATCGCGACCAGCACAATGATCTGCGTATTATCCGAGCCGCTGCTCGGCACAAGCGCGTAGGGCATGACAACCAAGATCACGACCAGAATAGCTCTCACCAATGCTGCGGGCAAACGAGATAACACTGCACTACATCCTCTTTCGGGCTGACGGAAAGGCGCAATATCTCGCCCTGCAGCCCGCAAGCCCCTGTGCCTATCTATATTCTTTATCCGAATGTGAACAAATCCTCTTTCACGCTTCAACTGATGGACACGTGAAACGCGGGGCAAACTTCCATTTTGACTGCAAAGTGATGCTGGAATGCCACCACGTCGTGGCAATTCTGTCGCAGGTGCGCCGGCAGTGATGGCCGCGCCGCTACTCAGACCGCGAAATAAGAAAGCCGCCCCCGAAGGAACGGCTTGTCTATTCGGTAGAATCTGAAACCTAGACCCAAGGACGGACTGTGGCTGCTTCGGCTTCGAAGGCGTCGATTGATGCGGCCTTTTCCATCGTCAATCCGATGTCATCGAGACCATTCATCAGACAATGCTTCTTGAAGCTGTCGACTTCAAAACTGAAGGTCTCGCCATCCGAAGTTGTCACCGTCTGCGCTTCCAGATCAACCTCGATGCGCGCGTTCGATCCCTTTTCGGCATCTTTCATCAACACATCCACCTGCTCTTGCGGCAGAACGATGGGCAGAATGCCGTTCTTGAAGCAGTTGTTATAGAAGATGTCTGCATAGGACGGCGCGATCACGCAAGTGATGCCAAAGTCGGCAATCGCCCAAGGCGCATGTTCACGCGAGGACCCGCAACCGAAGTTGTCGCCCGCAACAAGGATCTGTGCTTCGCGATACTGCGGTTTATTCAGCACGAAATCGGGGATTTCGTTGCGGTCGTCGTCATAGCGCATTTCATCAAAGAGGTTCACGCCAAGACCAGAACGCTTGATCGTTTTCAGGAACTGCTTGGGGATGATCATATCGGTGTCGATATTGACCAAAGGCATGGGTGCTGCAATGCCGCTGAGTTTTGTAAATTTCTGCATCTTTTTTCCTTTCGGGCTGCTCATCAGCCCCTTCGGGCCTTCTTCGCGAAGAAAGCCCCCGCAAGGGGCTGATGAGCGCGCCGCTTACATCAGTTCCCGCACATCGGTCAGTTTGCCGGTAATAGCCGCTGCCGCCGCCATCGCCGGTGACATCAGGTGCGTGCGTCCGCCGCGCCCTTGCCGTCCCTCGAAGTTGCGGTTCGATGTGGCCGCACAGCGCTCACCGGGTGCCAACTGGTCAGGGTTCATCGCCAGACACATGGAACAACCCGCAAGCCGCCATTCGAAACCGGCCTCTTTAAAGATATCTGCCAGCCCTTCCTCTTCGGCTTGCGCGCGCACAAGGCCAGAGCCTGGCACAACCATCGCACGTTTCACGGCGATCTTCTTGCCTTTCAGGATCTCCGCCGCAGCGCGCAAATCCTCGATCCGGCCGTTCGTGCAGGAGCCGATAAAGACGGTGTCAATTGCGATGTCCTTCAACGGCGTGCCCGGCTTGAGGTCCATGTAATCGAGAGAGCGCTGTGCCGCACCGACTTTGCCGCCGGTGAAATCTTCCGCCGCAGGCACATTTGCCGTGATCGGCAGCACATCCTCGGGCGAGGTTCCCCATGTCACCACAGGGGCAATGTCCTCGCCTTTCAGCGTGACAACCTTGTCGAAATGCGCACCTTCATCTGTATAAAGCGTGCGCCAATAGGCCTCTGCGGCCTCCCATGCGGCACCTTTCGGCGCATGCGGGCGGCCTTTGCAATATGCGAATGCCTTCTCGTCAGGCGCAATCAGACCGGCCCGCGCCCCACCCTCGATGGCCATGTTGCAGACCGTCATGCGGCCTTCCATGGACAGATCACGGATTGCTTCGCCGCAGTATTCGATCACATAGCCGGTGCCGCCTGCGGTGCCGGTCGCACCGATCACGGACAGGGTGATGTCCTTGGCGGTCACACCGGGGCGCAGTTTGCCGGTGATCTCGACCTTCATGTTCTTGGATTTCTTCTGGATCAGCGTCTGTGTGGCCAGCACATGCTCCACTTCCGAAGTCCCGATGCCATGTGCAAGCGCACCGAATGCCCCATGGGTCGCCGTATGGCTGTCACCGCAGACCACCGTCATGCCGGGCAGGGTCCAGCCCTGCTCGGGACCGACGATATGCACGATGCCCTGGCGCACGTCAGAGACGGGGTAATAGTGAATCCCAAAGTCCTTGGCGTTGGTATCAAGGGCGGCGACCTGAATGGCGCTGTCCTCGGTCATGTTCTTGGGGTCATCACGGCCCGGTGTTGTTGGTACGTTGTGGTCCGGCACGGCGATTGTCTTTTCGGGTGCGCGTACCTTGCGGCCCGCCATACGCAGCCCCTCAAAGGCTTGCGGACTGGTCACTTCGTGCACCAGATGGCGGTCAATATACAGCAGGCAGGTGCCGTCTTCGGCTTCGTGGGCTACATGCGCATCCCAGATTTTATCATAGAGCGTTTTGGGGGACATTGTCCTCTCCCGTATCAAAATGTCAGTGGTCGTCAGGCGTGCGGAAACAGGCGGGCGCTACCCGCGTGCAAGGATCGTGCTGCGCGCACCAAAGAACCGCCAAGGCAGGCGTGCGCGATCATCCATGTCAAAAACCTTTTTCATGAAGGATCAGATACACGCGCCAAGTCCAGCTCGCAAGAGGGGGACTTGGCGAAGCGCATGGCAAACAAGAGGTCAGGCCGGTACGACAGGTCGCGCAGCGATAACGTCATTGAGAAGCCCTACCGGGTCATCAAGATCAGCCTCTTCCGTCAGGACAACCTCGATATTGGCGGACCCGAGCTGTGCAATTGTTGCCCCTTGTACGAAGGCACTCGACGCTTCAGAGGACACCGGAATATCGCCGGGACCCACAAAAACCGCGTCAATGCGCACGCCCGATATGCCATCCACTGTTGTTTCAGTGAGTGTGACATCGACATCAGGCGGTGTGCCGCCATCGGCGACGTAATCAATGGTCAGCGTGAGCGTATCCCGCTCCGGATCAAAGTCTGTGATCGTTGCCTCGGTCAACTGCGCATCAGAAACGTTAGCCATGACATAGAAGTCGTCATTCAAACCACCCCCTGCTTCCATCGTCGCATCACCGGTCATCAGGATCAGCTCATCATCGCCGGCATTGCCGCGTATTTCGCCACCTTCACCCCAGATAAAGATCGTATCATCCCCATCATCGCCACGAATGAACTCCGGATCTCTTTCAGGGTTCGCCCCTGTCGTACCTTGCCCGCCAAAAATCAGATCGTTCCCGTCGCCACCGGCAATAAAGTCCGCATCGGCTCCACCGTCGATTTCATCATCATCTGCGCCCCCGAAAATGCGATCATATCCGTCGCCGCCAGACAGTGTATCCGCCCCCGGACTGCCCAGAATATTGTCGTCACCAGCACCGCCATCGACAATGTCAGCGCCCTCGCCAGGGCGAATTTCATCGTCACCGCCGTTGCCGTTGATCGTATCATCACCAAGAAACCCGCGGATCAGGTCATTACCTTCGGTGCCTTCCAGTTGATCGTTCTCGAATGTGCCGTCGATCTGCGACTGGTCTTCCGTCCCTTCATCATCGTCGTCACCACCAAAAAGCGGAACAAGCAGGGCACCGCCCGCAAGCAACAGAAGCAGAAAACCAATTTCCATCGAAGAATTCTTTCACCAAATCAAAAATCTATCAAAACACTAACGTCACAGAAGCGGTGTCGCAAGAATGTAAACACTTCAAAAACGGCAACAAAGGCGTCCTCCAGGGATCGGCCACTTGCCCGTATCGCCACCACATGCGACGCTATCCGTCAGGACCAATAGATCAGGATCAATATGGCCCAGCACACCAGCACACCGACCACACCAAGCGCGAGCGAACCCTTCGAGGCGCCGCTCCAAGAGGTCATCACGATCAGCACTGATCTGTTCACGCAGGCGCAGGTCTTTGTGGAAAGCATGTTCCGGACGTGGAATCTCTATCAGATTCTGATTGCTTTGGCCGTGTTCGCAGCTGCGCATCTGTTGCGCACCATTCTGGGGCCACGCATTCGGGCCTGGATGGGTTCACGTGAAAACTGGCCGAAGTGGCGCATGCGGATTCTGGTCGTCGTGCACCAACGGCTGCGTGCGATTTTCTTTGTATCGCTCATTTGGTTCGTCGTTTTTGCCATGCGCGAGGTCACTTGGCCCAGCCGGAGCTATCTTCTGAGTGTGATAGGCACCCTGGCGCTGGCGTGGCTGCTGATTGTCTTTGCCACGCGCCTGATCAAGAGCCCTGCCCTGCGCAGATTCGTCCGCTATGGCGCATGGACATGGGCAACCCTGCAAATCCTGGGCCTTCTGGATGTGGCCGAACGTTTGCTGGACAGCATCGGGTTCACCATCGGGGATATCCGTTTCTCGCTTCTCTTGCTGGTGCAGGGTCTTGTCATCCTTGGCGGTCTGATCGCACTGGCGCGGTTCTTTACGACAACGACCGCCAGCAGGATCAAGGCCAATGAGGACATCAGCCCCTCGATGCAGGTGCTGATCGTCAAGGGCGTACAGATTGCCTTTTACGGCGCGGCATTCTTTGTCGGCGTTCGCGCCCTCGGGATCGACCTGACAGGCCTTGCGGTGCTGTCTGGTGCGATCGGTGTCGGCCTTGGTTTTGGTTTGCAAAAGGTTGTCTCAAACCTTGTGTCGGGTGTGATCATCCTGCTCGATAAGTCGATCAAACCCGGCGATGTCATCAGCCTTGGTGACACCTTCGGCTGGATCAATTCACTGGGTGCGCGCTATGTTTCGGTGGTCACGCGCGACGGGCGCGAATACCTGATCCCGAACGAGGACCTGATCACCGGACAGGTGGTGAACTGGTCACATTCAAACGAATTTGTCAGGCTCGATATCTTCTTTGGCACGGCCTATCACGACGATCCGCACGCAGTCCGCAAGATCGCGATCGAGGCCGCACAAGGGGTGGACCGTGTGCTCAAAACGCGGCCCACTGTCTGCCATATCGTAGGCTTTGGGGATAGCTCGGTGGATTATATCCTGCGCTTTTGGATCAGGGACCCGACAGGGGGGCTGACGAATATCCGCGGCAACGTCTATCTGGCGCTCTGGGATGCCTTTGCTGAACACGGCATCAGCATCCCGTTCCCGCAGCGCGAGGTGAAGCTTCTAGAAAGCGAACAGGTGAATGTGCGGATGGGCGACTAGATCGCCCGATCTGCGGTCAGGCCGCAGCCTTATCCATCACGTCACGCACCGCAGAAAGCAGGACGTCAGCAATGATGTCACATTCCTTCAATGTCAGCCGCGCGGGCAAACGCACGTCGCAGGCCCGCATCAGCATGGCCCGGGTCTGCGGAAGATCACCCGTGTGATCAAGAAACTCCCAGTTCCAGAAAGCGCGGGCGTTATCGGCTGACTGACCGAAAATCTGGACTTTCAGCCCATTGGCCGCACATGCCGCAGCGAAGGCTGCGCAGTCTGCCTCGGCCATCTGGGCAAGGTTGAACTGGATCGAGTCTGGCGCACGGCGCTCTCCTTCCAGCGGCGCAGGCACGTCGAACCAAGGGCAGTCGTTCAGACGCGCCGCCACATGGTCATGATTGCGCAGCCCGTCACGGACGCGACGTGGCAGTTCTTCCAGTTGCGGGCGAATGATCGCGGCAGACAGGTTGGACAGGCGCAGATTGTAAAGCGGCAGCTTGTTCTGCCATTTCTGCATAATGTCATGGGGCACCACATGTTTCATCCATGTGTGCTCATATGCCCCCGACATGATAATGGCGCGCGCAACGCTGTCTGCATCATCGGTGACCAGTATCCCGCCTTCACCCGCATTCACCATCTTGTAGCTTTGAAAACTGAAACAGCCGATCCTGCCAATGGTGCCGATTTTGCGGCCCTTCCAGGTGGTCCCGAGCGAATGGGCGGCGTCTTCGATGACAGGCACAGCGCGGGCTGCACAAAGTGCCATGATGGCGTCCATGTCCGAAGTATGGCCCCGCATATGCGAGATGATGACGGCATCCACCGCTTCGAGTTTCGCTTCAAAATCGGCAAGGTCGATCCGGTAATCCGCACCGCATTCAACAAGTACAGGCACGCAATCCGCGTGAACCACAGCAGACGGCACCGCAGCAAAGGTAAAGGCGGGGATCAGGACCCGCGCACCCTTTGGCAGGTCAAGCGCCTTAAGCGACAGAAACAGTGCCGCCGAACAGCTCGAGACAGCCAACGCGTATTTCGTCCCCATCATCGTCGCGAATTCCTGCTCCAGCAGGGAAACAGGTGCATTTTCCGGGGCGGTATAGCGGAACAGGTCACCAGAATTGAGCAGGCGCTGCACCTCATCAAATGCAGCCTTCGGGATCGGTTCCGCGGAATAGACGTCTGGGCACTGCTTCATAAGGATTCCTCTTTTGCTCCTATCACTGGTCAATCTTTATAACAGAACAATGACACATGAACCCAAGACGTGGCCGCTCTTGTTGAGATAGCGGAACATCTTGCGCGAAGTAAAGCTGCTGAAAAGCGAACAGTTGAACATGTGGTTCGGGGATGGAAAGGCATAACGCAGGTTTACAAAAGAAGCAGACAGGCAATCCATTCTGACCGCGGTGCTGCCGGTCTCTGCAGCGGTGGCAATCTCCGAAAGCGACAACGGGTCGTAATTGGCAATGCACGCCAAGAGAGCCTGTGCACACTGGCGTCAACATCGCTTGAGCAATAACTATGCACGAACGTCGCATTCCAGAGTGGCTACGCCATGCCCCGGCACCCAGCGTGCGCGGATTTGCCGTTCTGGCAGGTACAGAAGCTATTGCCAGAGGTATCTTGATCTCGGTTTTCCCGCTGGTGATGTATGGTGCCCTTCAGGATGCTGCGGTCGTCTCGGAGGTCTATTTTGCAATCGGGTTGGTGTCTCTCATTGTGGGATTGTTGATCCCATATCTCATAAATTTCATTCCCAGACGTTGGATCTATACCATCGGGACCTTGATGTTTTCCGCAGGCGCTCTGCTGGCAACGTTTCAGTCCCCGCATACCGTGATTGCCGGCCTCGCGTTAACGACGGTTGCGACCGTAACGACGTTTGTCTGCTTCAATGCCTATGTCTTGGATTATGTGGCCAAAGTGGAACTTGGCCAGCTCGAGACATCACGTCTTCTCTATAGCGGATTGGGTTGGACAGTTGGCCCAGCGTTTGGCGTATATCTCTACAAGTGGTGGGCATTCGCACCCTTTGGCATTGCTGCTGTGGCCGCAATCGTGATGCTGTTGACGTTCCTCGCCATGCGCCTTGGAAACGGAAAACTCATCACAAAGCGCACGCGCCCTCCGGCCAATCCGTTTGCGTTCTTTAACCGCTTTTTTGCGCAACCACGCTTGATTACCGGCTGGCTTTTTGCGGTCATCCGGTCCTGCGGTTGGTGGGTCTACGTTGTATACCTGCCGATTTATGCCGTCCAGAACGGGTTGAGCGAACAGTTGGGCGGCGTAGCCCTTTCCATTTCGAATGCGGCGCTTTTTCTTGCCCCCCTGATGCTGCGCTTTATGAAAAGCAAATCGGTCCGAACGGCTGTGAGGACGGGTTTTGCGATGTCTGCGCTCTTGTTCGTGATGGCAGGGCTGCCCCATGGCATCCCGCTATTTGCAGTCGTTTGCCTGATGGCGGGATCGTTCTTTCTGATACTCTTGGATGTTTCTGCGGGCCTGCCGTTCCTGCTTGCAGTCAAGCCATCCGAACGTACCGAGATGTCGGCAGTCTATTCCAGCTTTCGCGACGTGTCCGGAATTGTGACCCCAGGCGTTGCCTGGCTTGTCCTGCTTGTTGCCCCGATTTCGGGGGTCTTTGTGGCGGGTGGCGCAGGATTGTTCTTCGCCTGGGGATTGGCAAGCAAGCTTCATCCAAGGCTAGGCCATGCCAGGATCGTTATCGAAGGCATGTCCCGCGTGCCAGACACAGCTGACAATCCGGTCAGCCCGCAAAGTGAAATGGCTGTCGGACGGGCATAAAAAAGCCGCGCAGCGATGCGCGGCTTTTTTTCCTGACAAACCTGCGATTTATCCGCGGTTCATCCTGTTTTCGATCAGATCGTCCACGACGGACGGATCAGCGAGTGTGGAGGTATCACCCAGCGCCCCGAAATCATCCTCGGCGATCTTGCGCAGGATGCGGCGCATGATCTTGCCCGAGCGTGTTTTTGGCAAACCGGGGGCCCATTGCAGCAGATCAGGCTTGGCAATAGGGCCGATTTCGGTGCGGACCCAGACTTCCAGTTCTTTGCGGAGTTCATCTGATGGTTCTTCGCCGTTCATCAGCGTGACATAGGCGTAGATGCCTTGGCCCTTGATCGCGTGCGGATAACCCACAACCGCAGCCTCGGCCACTTTCGCGTGGGCGACCAAAGCACTTTCCACCTCGGCCGTGCCCATCCGGTGACCCGAGACGTTGATCACGTCATCGACGCGGCCTGTGATCCAGTAATATCCGTCTTCATCGCGCTTACAGCCGTCACCGGTGAAGTAGTAGTTCTTGTAGTCGCTGAAATACGTCTTCTCGAAACGCGCATGATCGCCCCAGACTGTGCGCATCTGGGCAGGCCAGCTATCCTTGATGCACAACACACCTTCGGCGGCGGTCTCGTGGATCTCCTCGCCCGAGGTTGGTTCCAGAATAACGGGCTGGATGCCGAAGAAAGGCAATGTCGCAGAACCCGGTTTGGTCGCTGTCGCGCCCGGCAGCGGTGTTAACAAGTGACCACCGGTTTCGGTCTGCCACCACGTGTCAACAATCGGCGCGTTGCCCTTGCCGACAACATCATTGTACCAGTTCCACGCCTCGGGGTTGATCGGCTCGCCCACGGTGCCCAGCACCTTGATGTCGGACAGATCATATTTTTCGACAAAGCTGTTGCCCTGCGCCATCAACGCGCGGATTGCGGTCGGGGCGGTGTAGAACTGGTTGACCTTGTGCTTTTCGCACACGGCCCAGAACCGGCCCGCATCAGGATAGGTCGGCACGCCTTCGAACATGATCGTTGTCGCACCATTCGCCAAAGGTCCGTAGACGATATAGCTGTGCCCCGTCACCCAGCCCACATCAGCGGTACACCAGAAGATATCACCGTCGTGATAATCGAACGTGTATTGCTGCGTCATGGACGCATAGACCAGATAGCCACCGCTGGAATGCACGACGCCTTTGGGCTGACCGGTGGAACCGGACGTGTAGAGAATGAAAAGCGGATCTTCGGCGTTCATTTCCTCGGGCGGACAATCAGCGCTGACCTTTTCTTCCATTTCGTGCAGCCAGTAATCCAGATCACCGCGCCATGCGATTTGCTGGCCGGTCCGTTTGACCACAAGACACTTCACGTCGTTGTAATCGTTCAGCAGGGCCTGGTTCACGCTGTCCTTGAGGTTTGTCACGCGGCCACCACGTGGTGCCCCGTCAGCGGTAATCACAACCTTGGCGTCGCAGGCGTTAATACGCGCGCCCAGCGCCTCGGCCGAGAAACCTGCGAACACGATAGAATGAATCGCACCGATCCGCGCACAGGCCAGCATCGCATAGGCGGCCTCGGGGATCATTGGCAGATATAGGACAACGCGGTCACCCTTGCTGACACCCATTTCCTTCAGCACATTCGCCATGCGCGAGGTCTTCTCGTGCAGCATGTTGTAGGTAATGTGCAGCGCCTCATCATCGGGGCTGTCAGGCTCCCAGATGATTGCGGTCTGCTCGCCGCGCGTCGCAAGATGGCGGTCGATGCAGTTGGCACTGACGTTCAGCGTACCGTCTTCATACCATTTGATATCAACCGCACCGGGGGCAAAGCTCGTATTCTTGATGCGGGTGTAAGGTTTGATCCAGTCGATCCGCTTGCCATGCTCGCCCCAGAACGCCTCAGGATCATTGATCGACGCAGCGTACATCGCGTCATAAGTCGCCTTATCGGCATGTGCCCCTGCCGCCATTGCGGATGATGGTGGATAGATTCCGGCTGATTGATCGGTCATGGCATGTCCCCCCTGATCACTTCTTAACAACCGCGGGCACGCGCCCGACGGCCTCCTCGCCGTGCATCATGGCGAAAATGTGATCGAATCCAAGTCTCGTCGGGGACAACCTGGACGGTTTGTAAAAACAGCACGGACCGCAAAGTCACATCAGTCAACAATTTTACAGATGCCTTGCGCAAACAGATGTCCTACGCAAAGTGACACACGCAACCGGGGCCGCCGCGCGTGGCGGCAGCCCAAAGTGCAGAACGCTTATGCGTCGTGGCGGAATGTCATGCTGACCACATCAGCACGTGTCAGACCCTTGGCGCGCAGTTCTTCTTCCGGAATGTCCCAGATCGCCTGAATTGCCTTTGTCCGTGAATTGCTGACAGCCATGCTCTCAAGTATGGAGCCTATCGTGCGAAGTGGTTTCATGACCAGTTCGGCCAGCATTTCGCGGTTTGAAATCAGTGTGTTGTCGGGTTGGAGAGCCATGTTGCGCCTCGTCAATATATGTCTGTCCTCCCGCAACGAGAGGTAGGGTGATGACGACGGGACGGCAACGGTCAAAAAATGCAAACCCACCATGCAGATACTGCATGGTGGGCTGTTCTCTCATCATTTAGGGCCTAGAAATATATCACTTCTTGACGTCGGTTTTCCCATCCCAGGGCGCATCGGGGACAGTGACCGCCTTGGCGCGCTTGGTCGCTGTAGGCATGGGTGCTGGCGTCGCCGCATCGGGTTTTGCGGTAACCGCCGCAGGTGCAGCAGTGACCGCGGGCTTGGTTGCTTTGGCCTTGGCCTTTGGGGCGGCCTTCTTTGACACAGGCTTTGCCTTTTCAGCTTTTGCCGGTGCAGGAGGCGTGGCCGGTTTCGTTTCAACTGCAGGCGCTGATGCGGTCGTGGCTACAGCTTTCTCATCTGGCTTGGGCGCGGATTTGACCGGCGCCGCGACCGCGACTTTCGCAACTGGCGCAGGTTTCACGTCAGCTTTTGGTGCCGCCACGGACGCGACGATTTTTTTCGGTGTAGCCTTCTTTGCTGCCACTTTCTTCGGGGCCGCCTTCTTGACAGTGACCTTCGCTTTCTTGGCGACTTTCGGCTTGGCTGGCGCGGCCTTTGCCTTGGCGGCAGGCTTGGCAGGCGCGTAGAGCATGCTGCCACTCATCAGTGCGCGCTGCGCGACCACCATCTGGTCAATCATGGTATCCGTCAGGCGCATTTGCTGACCGATCACTGCACTGGCGATCTGCATCCCCTGTGCTGTCATTGAAAGTGTCACTGCCGGTGTCATAATGGCTCCCTCTTTGGCAAAACCCTATTTCACACACAGTATACACCATTTATTTCGCAAACGCAGCATTATTCTGCGGCGCAGCAAAAGGATGCCGATGAAGCCCCTTTTGCTGCGCTTGTCCACCCTAGTCCGTCTGGTCCATCCGTACTGAATAGCGCACCTGCCCTTTCACGGGTTGGCTCCAATTCAGATGGACATCGCGCAAGCTGGAACCCTGTTCACCCTCAGCCCAAGGCAGATCATGCACACGCGTGTCGCCAGTATTTGTGATTGCCCCATCCGGCATCACGCTCTCAACCGTCAGCGCGCGCCCCGCAAAGGGCAAGGCCGTGGCCGTTTCCATCACCCAGGTCGTGGCCTCGGTTGCCTGCGTATGGGTCAGGACCGCCGGATTGGACACGGGCTCGTTCACATTGTGGAATGTGTTTCCAGTAAAGACAAAGCTGCGGGTCCGGCTGTAATCCAGATCGGCAAAGGTCGTATCCACATGCTCGACCCGGTCAATGCGCCCGTTGAGCGACCGGAACACATTGCCGATAACGGCAAAGCCATTGATGAAATGGCCGGGTCCATAGGGTTTGATCACGATGAAATTGAACCAGTCCGCCACATCATTTGTTGTGAACATATTGCCTGTGATCGTCAGGCCGCCAAAGGAAAACTGCGCGCCAAAGGCCGGTGTCGCATCATGCTCGTTCGTCCATTCGATAAAGTTGTTGTCGCAGTAGTTGCCGGTGAAAATGCTCTTGGGGTTTGGCAGGGTCAGGACGATCCCGCCCATCCGCACGCCATTGACCTCATCATCCCCGTGGAACCAGTGGTTGCCTGTAATCAGGTTACCAGAGCCGGCCAAAACGCAGAAATGCTTGAACTTGCTGGTGCGGTTGTCGCGGATCTTGACGTCATTGGCGTTGGCGTTAAAGCCGATGCTCACGCGGCTCGCCACCGGCACAGACTGCTCTTCCGAAATCAGCTGGCAACGGTCAATCATCATGCCCTGACACCCACGGCCCGGTGACGTAAGGCCACGGTCTTTGGGCCGGTTGATAAAGCAGTCACGCACATGGAACGTAAACCCGTCAGGCGCCAACATGATCCCGCTTGCGATACCCCGTCCCTGAAATTCGATATCGTCAAGGATGAACTGGCTGAATTTCTCGTAGCCTGAAAAATCGAGCATGTACTGAAAGCGCGAAAAGGTGAAAACCTGCGTGCCTTCCGCATCAAAGAGCGGGAGGCTGAGTTCGAGTGTCTGTGCCGCTTCATTAACCGCAGTCACATAGATCTCACGACCGACACCATTGCCCTGCACCAAAGACCCCACCGGGATGCTTGTGATATTGACCACATTGGTCAGACGCTTGTCATCGCTGGCAGAATAGGTCGCTTGCGACGTCACTTCGACCGTATCCCATGCCGCACCATCAGCGGGCTGGAACTGGCCATTGCGGATCACACGGCGGGTTTCAAAGCGGGTGCGTGACGGGTCTGCGGCCTGCATATCCACTGGCTCGGTCAGCAAGACGCGGCGCCCGCACAAATCAAGCGAATCGTGATCGGCAAAATTGATCAGGGCTTGATAGGCCTTTTTGAACGCCAGTTCTTCGTCCTGAAACGCCTTGAAATAAGTGTCGTAATTATAATCCTTCTGCAAAATAAACCGGTGTTCGGGCGCTTGGACAATCCGCCCCTCGAACTGGATACGGCTTTCGATTGTGACGTTGTTTTCCAAAAGGTAATTGCCGGCAGGCACCATGACGGTGCGGCCGTTCGCTGCGGCATCGGCAGCGTTGAACGCGGCACTATCGTCGGTCACGCCGTCACCTTTCGCACCGTAGTCGCGCACATCCACCATACTCACCAGATCGCGCGTAAAGGCAGCTGTCACATCGGTGATCGTAATATCATCAAGCCGCACAACGCCGCCTGTCGGCCCTGTCAGGTCAATGCCGAAATGGCCATATTCGGCACCGGTCCACACCAGATCGACACCGCCACGATCCGCCGTGGCAACGATGGCTGAAACCTCAACCACCTGACCATAGCTTGTCAGCTGCCGCGCGGCGCCGAAGGTCGTGACACCTGCAAGCTCCACACCGCCGCCCTCGCCAGGCCAACCGGCAATCCGCACCGCAGGCAAAGCGCCCGCAACCGCCTTGACCCGCGCAGTGATCTGCAAATAACACCCCGGAATGATCGGTGTTTCACCTTTGTACCGCACCCGCTGTGTCGGGTCGATTTTCAACAGTTCCAGACATCCTGCGAAATCCTGATCCGCGGCAACGAACACACCGGAGCCACTCGCGGCGTATGAGTCCGACCCTGGCGTGCCGTCCGTGCTCGACCAGAGCGCCAGACCTGCAGAAAACGGCAATGGATCGAAAACGATCCCGTCGGTGATAGCTTTGTTCATAAAATGGCCCCTGAAGCTTGGAAAACAAAAGGCCCGGCGCAAACCGGGCCACCTGTGCAAGGGGTAACGTCAAGATTTAAACAGCGGCTGATGGCACCGTCACGCAGGGCTGCGCAACGCAGCTAGGCACCGACATCGGGTGCGGGCAATAAGCGCACACCGTTGATTTGCCAACCCTGTGGTGTCTCGATCATCTGATAATCCAGAATATGCAAACCGCCCTGCGCATCGCGCACCATCACCTTCTGCCAGATCATGCCACCCAGATCGCGCAGTTCCAAGAACCGCACATCAGCATTGTCCCACACCATGGGATAACCCTGCTGGACCATCATGCCAAAATTGCCCGGATCGCCGAAAAGGCGCTTGATATTGGGGCTGGCGTATTGCCACGCCTCGGAAATATCGCGGTCGTTGAAGGCCTCGAGCTGATTGCCGATCACTGTTTCAATCGCGTCGCTGTCCTGCGCAAAAGCCGCAGTGGCCACCATCCAGAAGCCGAAAACGAATGCCAATATGCGCATGATCCGCGCCCTCCTGTGATCTCTATTTATAAAAGATACGCAGGAAAGCGCGGATTAGTTTCAAAAATCTTATTGTGCCGCCAATTGCTGCTCGATCAGCGCGATGGTTTCATCCACACCGTAAAGCGCAATAAAGCCGCCAAACCGCGGACCCTGCGAGGCGCCCAAAAGCACTTCGTAAAGGGCTGTGAACCAGTCGCGCAGCGGCTCGAACCCGTGCTCTTTACCCACTGCAAAGACCATCGTTTGAAGCTCCTCTGCATCCAGACCGCCATCCCACGCCTTCAAGCGATCCGCCAGTTCGGTCAGCGCCGCGCGCTCTTGATCGGTCGGTGCACGGAACACTTTCGTCGGCTTCACAAAGTCGTTGTAATAGCGCACGGCAAACCCTGCAGCCTGATCCATCTGCGGGTTCTTCTCGGCGGACGCATCCGGCGCATAACGCTGGATAAAGCCCCAAAGCGTGTCCTTATCTTCGGCACCGGACACAGAGGCGAGGTTCAACAACATCGCGAACGGCACCACCATGTCTGAGGCAGGCACATCGCCACCGTGGATATGGAACACAGGGTTGTTTGCACGTCCTGCGTCATCCTGCGTGGCATAGGCGCGCAACTGCTGGTGATACTCATCCACTGCCTTCGGGATCACATCGAAATGCATCCGCTTTGCCGTTTTGGGCTTGAGGTACATGAAATAGCTGAGGCTCTCGGTCGAAGCATAGGTGAGCCATTCATCAATCGAGATGCCGTTGCCGGACGATTTGGAAATCTTCTGACCCTTCTCATCCAGAAACAGCTCATAAGAGAAGTGGTTCGGCTTACGCCCGCCCAAAATCTCGCAAATCCGGTCATAGATCGCGGTATTTGTGGCGTGTTCCTTGCCGTACATCTCGAAATCAACGTCCAAAGCAGCCCAGCGCGCACCGAAATCCGGTTTCCACTGCAATTTCACATTGCCACCCGTTACAGGCAGGGTCCATTCGCGCCCATCAGGGTCGTCGAAAGTCACCTCACCCTTCTCGCCATCCACATGCTTCATCGGCACATAAAGCACACGCCCCGTCTCGGGATGGATCGGCAGGAATATGGAGTAGGTCTCCTGACGCTCTTCGCGCAGGGATTTCAGCATGACTGCCATGATGTCGTCATAACGGGCGGCGGCGCGCAGCAGGATTTCGTCGAACTGACCCGACTGATAAAACTCGCGCGCAGAATAGAACTCGTACTCGAACCCGAAAGTGTCGAGGAACCGCCGCAACATCGCGTTGTTGTGGTGACCAAAGCTCTCATGCGTTCCAAAGGGATCAGGCACCGATGTGAGCGGCTTGTGCATATGCTCGGCCAGCATCTCTTGCTGGGGCACATTGCCCGGCACTTTGCGCATTCCGTCCAGATCGTCGGAAAAACAGATCAGTTTGGTGGGAATATCCGAAATCACCTCGAACGCGCGGCGGATCATGGTCGTGCGCAGAACTTCACCGAATGTTCCGATATGCGGCAAACCCGATGGGCCGTAACCTGTTTCAAAGAGAACATACCCCTTTTCAGGCGGCTTTTTTTCATACCGTTTGAGCAATGCGCGCGCCTCTTCAAAGGGCCAGGCCTTCGACGTCATCGCTGCTTCACGCATACTGCTCATGTCTCATCTCACATTCTGGGGGCAAATCATTGTGATCGCCGCAACGCGCACTCCCTATTGCGAGACAGGCGAGGCGTCAATAAATGTGGCATCATACGTAAAGGAATTCCCCATGCTTGAAGACGCCCCCATGACCGCGCAAGACGCACTTGCCGCCCTGATGATCGCGGTATCCGCTTCGGATGAGAATATCCGCACTGCCGAGCTTGTGAAAATAAACAGCGCAATCAACAACTTGCCTGTTTTCTCGGACTATGACCTCGAACGCCTGCCGCGCATGTCACGAATGGTGTTCTCATTGCTTGAGCAGGAAGATGGACTTGAGGCGCTTTTCGGCCTGATCCGCGACGCACTGCCCGAGCGTCTTTATGAGACCGCCTATGCGCTGTCTTGTGATGTCGCTGCCGCGGACGGGCGCATTGTCGGCACAGAGGTCCGGATGCTGGAAGAGATTCGCGAAGAACTGAACCTTGATCGCCTGCACGCCGCCGCGATCGAACGCGGATCACGCGCACGACACATGACGCTTTGATCAGACCCTCAACGCCAGATGCCTGAGAATATCCTGTTGCAAACGCCGTGACCGGGTATTCCAGCCGCGCGCACCGGGCGGGGACTCCACGCCTTGCCGTTTGCCGGCCTCGCGCGCATCCAGATCGGACGCAAAAATCGCAAAGGCCAGATCACGCCCGCTTTTGGTGCGCACATATCCGGCGAGCGTTGACACAAAGTTGAGCGTGCCGGTCTTCGCTTTGATGGCGATTTGCGGATCGTCGATCGCCTGTACATCCTCGCCCACCAATGCGATATCGCGCAAAATCGGCTGCAAGGTCGGCATCACATCCTGCGCCATCAGCAGGCGCACCATGTCACGGGGCGACACCCGCGCCGCATCGCCCAAACCCGAATGATCCACAAATTGCGGTCCAATGCCCTCTGCCCGACGCGCCGCCCATAGCGCCATACTCAGCGCAGATGTGCGCAGCCCACGTTGCACGCCGACGCGGGTCGCGGTCGCTGCCAAACCCGCAGCCTCTGCCGTGATATTCGTCGAGAACCGCAACATGCCCTGCATCATCTCGTTCAACGGCGCGCTGGCATAACGCACAAGCGGCACTCCCTCCGGGCGTTCCGCTGTCTCTCGTGGCGTTTTCAGAACGATCCCCTGGCTGCGCGCAAAAACGGCAAAAACCTCGCCGGCATAGAGCGCGGGATGCCGGACAGGCAACCACCTCGATCCCTCTTTATTGAGCGCACCCCGCGCCACAGTCCATTGATCCACATTTCCGCCATCCCGGTAAGTGAAGACAGGTACGGCACGATCGACGACCGCAATCCGCGCCGTGGTCACTTCGGGGCGATAATTCTCGCTGCGGGCATCCATCGTCGTGACATAATCCGCCCCGTCTTGTTTCCATTCGAAATGCACACGATTGAAATTCAGGTTCAGCCCGGTGATCGTGGGGTTGTATCCCAGATGATCCATCTGACTGTCATCAATCTCGTCGAGATTGATCAGTGCATTGTCCCAAACCAGAAAGTCCCCCCGCACCTCGCGCAGGCCGGTGTCCTTCAGTCTTTTGGCAAGTTCAGCGATTTGATCCGTCACAAGGTTGGGATCACCACCACCGGCCAAAATCAAATTACCATCTAAAATTCCATCAATTATAGGACCATCAGCAAATATACGTGTATCAAAGGTATGCTGCGCGCCCAGCGCCTCGAGCGCATAAAGGGCGGTAAATGCCTTGGTCACGCTTGCAGGTGGCTGCGCGACCGCCCCGTCAATATCCTCAAGGATCTCGCCGCTTTGCATATCCGCCACCACAACGCCCACTTCACCCGAAGTGGCGCGCGATGACACCATCTTGGCTATGGCATCGCGGGCAGGCACGCGCGCAATCGGGCGCAGGGACGTTAAAGGCGCTTCGGCATAGGCAGTCGTGGCAAGCGCTGAAACCGCACCCGACAGCATTGCGCGACGGGTCAGGCGCATCACCATTCCCCCCGCTGGCGGATCGCGGTTGAGGACTGGTCTGACATCGGCAAATTGACAAAGGCCCATGCCGGCGCATCTGCCCTGCGAAGCGTATGCGCCGCCCGTCCCGGGATACGCGCCCGTGCATAGACCTTTGCCGCTTTCGACATGCGTGCCGCAATCCTGTCCCCCGGACGCGCCAAGACGCCAATGGGAACGGTCTCCATGATCCAGCGCCAGTCTTGCCAGCGATGGAACTGCGCCAGATTGTCAGCACCCATAATCCACACGAACCGCACACCGGGGTAGCGGCGGCGCAAGGCCATCAGCGTCTGCGCGGTGTACCGCGTTCCCAATTGCGCTTCGATATCGGTGACTGTGACGCGCGGATGGTCCATCATCGCGCGCGCGGCCTGCATCCTGTCGGCCAAAGGTGCCGGCCCGTTCTCTTTCAGAGGATTGCCCGGCGACACCAGCCACCACAGCCGGTCCAGTCCGAACCGTTTCAACGCGGCTTTGGAGATATGGACATGGCCCGCATGCGGCGGATCAAAGGACCCGCCCAGCAGACCGATCACCTGACCGCGCTTTGCGACAGGCCGCGCAGTCATCGCGCAGGCCCTATCGGTTGCATATCGGCGGCTGCAAACTGCTTTAGCATCGGTTTCTCAAGGATCATTTCCATCTTCGCCGTAGTAGCCATTTCATAACCCCGCCTGTCAATGCACGCAAACGTCAGCACCCGAACGCGCGCTGTCTTTTCATCGTGACAAATGCATGCCAGTCTTTGCCCATGAATACCCTGACCACGCGCGCTGGCGCCCCGCTTTCCCGGCTCACCTTTGGCACGATGCAATTCGGCGGCACCGCCGACGCAGCGGCCAGTCAAGCCATGTTTGACGCTGCCCGCGCGGGTGGCATCAATCACTTTGATACGGCTGTGATGTATACGGATGGCGCGTCCGAGACATTGCTTGGCGCGATGATCAAGGCGGACCGCGACTCTCTCTATCTCGCCACCAAAGTCGGCTATGTGGGCGGTGCCTCGCAGGCCAACATCACGAAACATTTCGACAGGTGCCGTCAACAGTTACAGGAAGATGCTGTCGATCTGCTCTACATGCACCGTTTCGACGATGACACACCGCTTGAGGAAACATTCAGCACTTTGGCGGAACTGCAAACACAAGGCCTGATCCGCCACATCGGCGTATCGAACTACGCCGCGTGGCAGGTGATGAAGGCCCAAAGCGTTGCAAAATCACTGGGGACGCAAATCGACGTCATCCAGCCGATGTATAGCTTGGTCAAACGCCAGAGCGAGGTCGAGATCTTCCCCATGGCCGCCGATCAGAGCATTACAGTCGTCCCTTATTCGCCCTTGGGGGGTGGGTTGCTGACGGGCAAATATGCGAGGGGTGGCACCGGTCGCCTGACGACCGATACGCGGTATCAGGCGCGTTATGCGCAGGACTGGATGCATGAAACGGCAAAACAACTGACGGCCCTTGGCGCAGAGCTTGGCGTCGATCCAGCGACGCTGGCCGTGGCATGGGCTGCCAACCACGCGGTCAAACCGCTCCCCATCATTTCGGCCCGCTCCGAAGAACAGCTCCGCCCCTCTCTGCTGGCTGAGAAATTTACGATGACACCTGAACTCTATGACAGGATCACCGCACTCAGCATCACTCCCCCACCCGCAACAGACAGGCTTGAAGAAGCATGATTGATTTTCTGGTCATTGGCGGCGGCATTGCTGGTGTTTCCGCCGCCGCCCGCCTTTCGGAACTGGGCAGCGTGACGCTCCTTGAAGGTGAAGACGCCCTTGCCTATCACGCCTCCGGCCGGTCTGCGGCGCTGTTTGAACAGAACTATGGTAAGCCCTCAACAGTCGCACTCAACAAGGCCAGCCATGCCTTTCACAAAGCTGCCGATGTACTCAGCCCCCGCGGCTTGATGCTGATCGGCGATGCGGATACTGCCGCAGCCTTCGCTGCTGATCAAAAGGCCATGCATCTTGACAGCATCACCGTCGCAGAGGCCAAAGCCATGATCCCGATCCTCGATGACAGAGTCGTTGATCGCGCGGCCTATGATACGGCGGCGTCTGATATCGACACGGACAAACTGGTGCAGACCTTTGCGCGGATGGCGCGGAAGAACGGCGCGACCATCAGCACGAAAGCGCGCGTCGCAAGCATCAGCCGCAACGCCACAGGTTGGACCGTGGATGCGGGAACCGAAACTTTCGAGGCGCGCCATCTGGTGAATGCTGCGGGCGCATGGGTTGATGAAATCGCTGTGATGGCAGGGATCACACCCTTGGGCTTTACCCCGCTGCGCCGCTCGATGGCGCGGATCCCCGCGCCCGGCGGCCATGACGTCAGCGGCTGGCCCATGATCTTCGGACCGGGCGAAAACTGGTACGCGAAACCCGATGCAGGTGCGCTGATCGTGTCACCCGCCGAGGAAGACCCTGTCACCCCGCATGACGCTTATGCCGATGACATGGTGCTGGCCGAAGGCGTTGCCCGCTATGAGGCCAATGTGACCGAACCGGTCACACGTTTGCTCAGCTCATGGGCTGGCCTGCGGACATTCTCGCGTGACCGGACGCTGGTGCTCGGGCGCGACAGTGGCGACCCCAGCTTTATCTGGTGTGCAGGCCAAGGCGGCTATGGCATGCAATCCGCCCCCGCCGCCTCACAGTTGCTGTATGATCTGATCGCCGGTGCGCCTTCGGAACTCCCCAAAGACACCGTTGCAGCACTCTCGCCACAGCGCTTTGCGTAAGGTGGGTTTCAACCCACCTTACCTTTACCCATCCACACGGATCGTCGCATTCTTTGGATCATAGGGGCTGTCTTCCACAACCTCGGCATCCCAAAGCTGGTCAAGCATCTTGACCTGCAGTTTTGTGCCAACAATCGCAAGCTCCGGCCGTACATACCCCATGCCAATCGACTTCGCGAATGCCACCGAATATCCGCCCGACGTCAAACGCCCCACACGGGTGCCATCTGGCGCATAAAGCGCCTCACGGCCCCAAGGATCCGCATCCTCTGGCCCATCAATCAGCAAGGTGACGCATTTGGAACGGATACCTTTCGCTTCCATCGCGGCCTTCCCGTTGAAGTCCTTGGACATATCCACAAAGCGGGGCAGATCGGCCTCCAGTGGGGTCGCATCACGGCCCAGCTCGGTCCCGAAAGCGCGATAGGATTTCTCCTGCCGCAACCAGTTCTGCGCGCGTGCGCCAACCAGCTTCATGCCATGCGGCTCGCCTGCTTTTTCCAGCAGGTCAAACAGGTAATTCTGCATCTCGATCGGGTGATGCAGCTCCCATCCCAGCTCGCCGGTATAGGCCACACGGATCGCATTCACCGGACACATGCCCAGTTCGATCTGTTGGGCCGAAAGCCAAGGAAAGCGCTTGTTAGACAGCGCTGTCGCAGGGTCAGCATCCTTGATCACCGCGTTCAGGACATCACGCGATTTCGGCCCTGCAATCGCGAACACACCCCATTGGGTGGTCACGTTCTGTACGTCAATGCGGCCAAACTCCGGTTCCTTATCCGCAACCGCCTTGTTCAGAAAATCCGCGTCATAGTCTGTCCAGGCACCTGCCGAAACAAGGTAATATTCATCCTCTTTCAGCCGGACGATGGTATATTCTGTGCGCGTCGTGCCGTGATCGGTCAGCGCATAGGTCAGGTTGATCCGCCCCACACGAGGCAGCTTGTTGGTGGTGAACCAGTCCAGAAACGCCGTGGCACCGGGCCCTTTGACGATGTGCTTGGTAAAGGCCGTCGCGTCGATCAGGCCAACACCCTCGCGGATCGCGCGGGCCTCCTGCACGGCATATTCCCACCAGCCACCTCGCCGGAACGAGCGGCTGTCGTGATCATTGAACCCCAAGGGCGCATAATAATTCGGACGCTCCCAGCCGTTCACAAAGCCGAATTGCGCGCCGCGTGCGGCCTGACGGTCATAGGCGGGCGATGTGCGCAGCGGACGACAGGCAGGGCGCTCTTCATCGGGGTGGTGCAGGATATAGACGTGCTCATAGGCCTCTTCGTTCTTGCGCGCGGCCCATTCCGTGGTCATCCAACTGCCGTAGCGCTTGGGATCAAGCGAGGCCATGTCGATCTCGGCCTCGCCCTCGACCATCATCTGGGCAAGGTAATAGCCTGTACCACCCGCCGCGGTGATCCCGAAGGAAAACCCTTCCGCCAACCACATGTTGCGCAGCCCCGGCGCAGGACCAACCAGCGGGTTGCCATCGGGTGTATAACAAATCGGGCCGTTGAAATCGTCCTTCAGACCGCTTTCTTCACAAGACGGAATGCGGTGGATCATCGCCATATACTGGTCCTCGATCCGCTCCAGATCGAGCGGGAACAGGTCGGCGCGGAAACTCTCGGGCACCCCGTATTCAAAGACCGCCGGGGCGTCCTTTTCATAGACACCCAAAATCCAGCCACCGCGTTCCTCGCGCACATAAGACTGCGCATCAGCATCGCGAATGACGGGATGTTCGACATTGCCTTGCGCGCGGAATTCAACCAATGCGGGGTCTTGGTCCATGACGATAAACTGATGTTCCACAGGGATCGCAGGGATCTTGATGCCCAGCTTCTTGGCGGTAGTCTGCGCATGGTTGCCGGATGCTGTTACAACATGCTCTGCCGTGATCACGATCTGCTCGTCCGAGGGGACAAGGTTGCCGCCCTTTTCGACCATCTTGGTGCAGGTGACTTCCCACGCATCACCGTTCCAGTGAAACGCATCCGCCTGCCATTTCCGTTCGATCGCAACACCGCGCTGGCGTGCACCCTTGGCCATCGCTTGGGTCACATCGGCGGGGTTAATATAGCCGTCCGTGTGATGATAAAGCGCACCCTTCAAATCCTCGGTCCGGATCAAGGGCCACTTCGCCTTGATCTCGTCAGGCGTCATCCAGACGTAGGGTACATCACAGGTTTCGGCGGTCGATGCATAGAGCATATACTCATCCATACGCTCTTGCGTCTGGGCCATCCGCAAGTTGCCCACGACAGCAAAACCAGCGTTCAGGCCCGTTTCCGCCTCAAGCGACTTATAAAAATCGACCGAGTATTTATGGATATGTGTTGTCGCAAACGACATGTTGAACAGCGGCAACAGCCCTGCGGCATGCCAAGTCGAGCCCGAGGTCAACTCGTCCCGCTCCAAGAGCATCACATCATCCCAGCCGGCTTTCGCAAGGTGATATGCAATGGACGTGCCAACCGCGCCGCCGCCGACGACCAGAGCTTTTACTTGGGTTTTCATGATGACGACTCCCTAGGCATCTTTGACGCCAATTTGCGCGAAACCGTCACAAAGCGATAGAACCAGCCGACGCGTTTCGGTGCGAAAGCGACACAGCCCAAATCAAAGCCCGGATCAAAGCATTGAAGGCACGACGAGATCAGGCGGCCTGTGGCCATCTGCAAAGGTCTTGATGTTCACAATCACCTTCTCGCCCATCTCGATCCGGCCCTCGAGTGTGGCCGATCCCATATGCGGCAAAAGGATCGCGTTGGAGAGTTCACGCAGGCGCGGATTGATTTCATGCCCCCGCTCGAACACATCCAGCCCCGCGCCCGCAATTTCCCCCGCCCGCAGCATCCGCGTCAGCGCGTTTTCATCAATCACTTCGCCACGGGATGTGTTCACAATCACCGCTGTGGGCTTCATCAGCTTCAACCGCCGCGCATTCATCAGGTGGAATGTCGAAGGCGTATGCGGGCAGTTGATCGACAGGATGTCCACACGGGCCACCATCTGATCAAGGCTTTCCCAATAGGTCGCGTCCAACTCTTCCTCGATCTCGGGGCGCAGACGCCTGCGGTTATGATAATGGACCTGCATCCCGAAGGCTTTCGCACGGCGCGCCACGGCCTGCCCGATCCGGCCCATCCCCAGAATGCCCAAGCGGCGCCCCTTGATACGTCCGCCCAGCATTGCCGTAGGCGCCCACCCACCCCAGCTATCGGACTGCGCGACACGTATCCCCTCGGCCATGCGGCGGGTGACAGCCAAAATCAGCGCGATCACAATATCGGCGGTATCTTCGGTGACCACACCGGGCGTGTTCGAGACATGAATGCCCCGCTGGCGGGCCGTGGCCACATCAATATGGTCCACACCGGCTCCGAAATTCGCAATCAGTTTCAGCTGATCGCCCGCGCGGCCCAAAAGTTTCGCATCAATCTTGTCGGTGATCGTACACACCAGAACATCCGCGCGGCCCATCGCATCGGCCAGTTGCTCGGTCCTCATCGGTGTGTCGTCATCACGCAATTCAACGTCGAAAAGCTCTTTCAGTCGGGTCTCGACAACCTCAGGCAACCGTCGCGTCACGACAACACTCATTTGCTTACCTGGCATCTGTTGCACTCCATAGCTTTTCAAATTCAACTTGTCATGGCAGGTTGCGCCAAAGGGACGCGCAGCACAAGAACCGCGCGCCGCAAAATGAGTAGTAAGGGCAAACAATGGGTGCAATAGCGCATTGGTTTCGCGTGTTTTGGATCGCGGCATTCGCGATCGTGATCTGTATGAGCGCAGGCGTCGCCCAGCAAAATGACGCAGGCCCCGCAATCGGCCCCGAAACGAACCTGCCTTTGCCCCGCTACGTGTCGCTGCGCGCCGGAGAGGCCAACGTCCGCCGCGGCCCGTCCCTGTCACACCGCATTGATTGGGTCTTTCAGCGCCGCGACATGCCGCTTCAGATCATTGCGGAATACGGCCACTGGCGGCGGGTCATTGACCGCGACGGCCAAGGCGGCTGGGTGCATTACCGCATGCTTTCTGGTGCCCGCACAGTCATTGTCGAGACAGACGACCTGATCCTGCGCAGCCGCCCCGAACCGAACGCCACCGAGAACGCAATCTTGGAAGCAGGTGTCGTGGCACGCCTTGGCGACTGCAACCCCGACTGGTGCGAATTGACCGCAGGTGGCTACAAAGGCTGGGCACCAAAGTCGGCCATCTGGGGTGTTGCCGACGCGGAAATCCGTGACTGATCTGACCTATTGAGGCTAGCATTACCCCCGCAGCCCCGCTAGCTGGGATACTATGAACGAGACACGCCTCAACCTTTCCGCCGGAGTACTCTCCGTCTCGGTCGCACTGATCCTCGTGCTGGCCAAGCTCTGGGCGTTGTCGCAAACCGGATCGCTCGCCGTAGCCGCCACCTTGGCCGATAGTGCGCTTGACCTGATGATGTCACTGGGTGGTCTGATCGCCATCGCCTATGCGGCCAAACCCGCCGATGATGACCACAATTTCGGCCACACCTCGGCCGAGGATCTGGCGGCGCTCGCACAATCCACCTTCATCATGATTTCCGCAGGTGTCATCGCATTTGCCGCGATTTTCCGCCTTTTGGACGACACCGTCGTCCTGCCCGAACGCGAAGGCCAAGGCATTGCGATCATTATCTTCTCTATCTGTCTGACACTGGCCCTGGTGCTGTGGCAACGCCATGTCGCGGCCAAGACCGACAACAAGGTCGTTAAGGCAGACAGCCTGCATTACATCGGCGACCTGATCCCGAATATCGGCGCAATTATCGCACTCTGGGCCTCCGCCGCCTTTGGCTTGCACCAGATTGACAGCGTGGTCGCGCTCGCTGCCGCTGCCTTCCTTGGCTTTGGCGCCGTCCGTATCGGCAAAGCGGCATGGGACGCGCTGATGGACCGCCAGGCCGACCCCGAGATGATCGCAGGCATCGCTGCAATCGCCGAGAACTTCGACGGCATCCACGGCTACCATGACCTGAAAACACGCGTCGCAGGCAGCCGCGTTTTTGTGAACCTGCACATCGAACTTGATGGCAACCAGACCCTGCACGAGGCGCATCGCATCGGCGCGAGCCTGCGCCGCGCGATTATCGCAGCCTACCCCCGCGCCGATGTTCTGATCCACAAAGACCCTGTCGGGGTGACCAAACACCCCGACGACGACCGCCCCTAGGCGGCTTTATCCAGACCCCGGCCTTTCAGCAGCGCCTCAACCCCCGGCAAGCGGCCACGGAATGCGGTGTAAAGATCCGCCGCATCTACCGACCCGCCCGAAGACAGCACGGTTTCTTCCAACCGTTTGGCCGTGGCGGGATCGAAGGGATCGCCTGCCTCTTCGAATGCAGCGAAAGCATCCGCATCCATCACCTCGGACCACATGTAGCTGTAGTAACCGCTGGAATAGCCGTCACCGGCAAAGACATGGGCAAAATGCGGCGTCGCGTGGCGCATGCGAATGGCGCGCGGCATCCCGATTTCTTCCAGAATCTCGGCCTGCCGCTGCATCGGATCGGCAGGGGCCGGTCCGTCATGAAAGCCCAGATCAACCAGCGCAGAGGCCACGTATTCAACCGTCTGGAACCCCATGTCATAGGTCGCAGCACCCAACATCCGGTTCAGCAAATCCTCTGGCATCGGTTTGCCCGTATCGGCATGGGTTGCAAATTCGGCCAGCACCTCCGGCACCTCCAGCCAATGCTCGTAAAGCTGGCTTGGCAGTTCCACAAAGTCCCGCGCCACAGACGTGCCCGAGATGCTTTCATAGGTCACATCCGACAGCATCTGATGCAGCGCGTGGCCGAATTCATGGAACAGGGTACGCGCGTCATCGTAGGACAAGAGCGCAGGCTTGCCCGCCTCCGGTTTGGCGAAATTGCAGACATTCACCACATGCGGGCGAATATCCCCGCTCAGCCGCTGCTGCGAGCGCATCGCAGAACACCATGCACCCGAGCGTTTGGAACCACGCGCAAAATAGTCACCGATGAACACCGCCACATGCGCGCCATCGCGGGTGACGTCCCACAACCGCACATCAGGGTGGTAAACCGGCCCCTCAATCGGCGCGAATTCCAACCCGAACAAACGGTTCGCACAGGCAAATGCCGCTTCAATCATCCGGTCCAATTGCAGGTAAGGCTTCAGTTCCGCCTCATCGAGATCATGCAATTCCTTGCGGCGCTTTTCCGCATAGAACCGCCAGTCCCAAGGCTCCAACGGCCCGTCAAACCCGTCTGCATGCAGCATACGCTCCAACACCGCCGCATCGGCCTCGGCGGCCGCCTTGGCGGGTTCCCAGACCTGAATCAACAGATCGCGGACCGCCGCGGGCGTGCCCGCCATCTCGGTTTCCAGCTTGAAATCAGCGAAGGTATCATAGCCCAACAACTTGGCCCGCTCTTCGCGCAGTTTCAGCGTTTCCGCCGCAAGCGCGCGGTTGTCGGTCTCACCACCATTCGCACCCCGCGCGCCCCATGCCTCATAGGCTTTCTGGCGCAAATCCCGCCGCTCGGAAAACTGCAGGAACGGCACAATCAAGGATCGCGACAACGTGACAACAGGCCCGCCCGCGTCCTTCTCTTCCCCCGCCGCTTTCGCTGTCGCGATCACAAAATCCGGCAACCCGTCCAGATCATCTGCACCCAGTTTCATGAACCATGCACGCTCATCCGCCAGCAGGTTCTGGGTAAAAGACGTCCCCAACACCGACAGGCGCGATTTCACGTCACGCAGGGCCTCGGCAGACTTCCCTTCAAGCTGCGCACCCGAACGCACAAACCCGCGCCGTGTTAACATCAACACACGTTCTTGCTCAGGCGTCAGATCAAGCGCTTCCCGGTTTTCCCAAACTGCCTCGACCCGCGCAAACAGCGCCTTGTTTTCAGACACCTCAGAGCCATAAGCACTCAAAAGCGGGGCAAAATCGCGCTGTAGCGCCTCGCGCTTGGGGTTACTATCGGCCCCTGCCAGACTATAAAATGCCCCCAACACACGCCCCAGCGTGTCATCGGCACGCTCCAAGGCCTCAATTGTATTGGCAAAATCAGGGGCATCGGGGTTTTCCGCAATCGCGGCAATATTCGCGCGCGATATCGCAAGTGCGGCATCGACAGCCGGCGCAAAATCATCATCAGAAATCGCATCGAACGGCGGCAACCCGAAAGGCGTATCCCATTCAGCAAGCAACGGATTTGTCATCAGTGTTCTCCTTTGCAACAAGAGGTAGTGCGCGATGCCTCTTGGCACCACCCCCTGCTTCATCTTGGCCCAAAAACCCTCGGCACGCTCACCGCATGCGCATACGTTTCTCGAAGCGGCGCAGCGCAATCGACAGGGTAATCGTGATCGTCAGATAGACGAGCGCCACAACATTATAGGTCTCGAAATAGCGGAAATTACCCGCAGCCGTGACTTTGCCCAACTGGGTGACATCCGTGACACCCAGCACAGACACGAGCGAAGAATCCTTCACCATAGCGACAAAATCATTGCCCAAGGGCGGCAGGATCGTGCGGAGCGCCTGCGGAAACACAATGAACCGAAACCGCTGCCAGCGGTTCAGGCCCAGCGCCTCTGCTGCTTCAATCTGGCCTTCATCGACCGATTGCAGGCCTGCCCGAAACACCTCGGCCAGAAAGGACGAATAGGCGATGGTCAGCGCAATCACCGCACGCCACAGCAGCGAAAAATCCCGCGTGCGGACGGGTTCAAGCCCGATGGTTTCGGCGATCCAGTTCCAACCCGCCACCATCGCGGGTGCCGCCACGAAGGCCACATAGAGCAGTAGCACGATAATCGGGATGCCGCGCACGATCTCGATATAGAACCGCGCGAGTTGCCGCAAAACCAGTGACCGTGACAAGGCCGCGAGTGCAAGCAAAAGCCCCAGCACACAGGCCATCGTATATGACACCAAGGTCACATAGATCGTGACCCAGATCCCCCGCTGCAGCGTCGACAGCACGCGGGCGTATGTCTCGACCGTCAGGACCTGCCAGAACAGGTAAAGGCCAATCGCGATAACAGCGACCAGCCACCAAGGAAAATCCTTGTCGTTGGGGGATGTCGGGATCATCGGCACGCCGTCCCGGGCCTGACCCGGGACCTTCCGTTCAGGGCTTATTCACCCAGCTTGTAGTCAAGGAACCAACGCGTGTTCAGCGCATCAATCGTGCCATCGGCCAGCATATCCGCAATCGCCGCATTGATCGGTTCAACCAGATCGGACCCCTTGGGGAAAATGAAACCAAAGTCCTCGGTTCCCAGCTTTTCGCCGATAATTTTCAGCCCGCCATCAGAGGCTTCGACATAGCCGTTGCCAGCCGTGCCATCGGTCAGCACCAGATCGACATCGCCAGTCCTCAAGGCCTGAACCGTCGCACCAAAGGTTTCCATCAGCTTGATGCGTGGGTTTGCCTCATCACCGTCAAGCACGTCATAAACACCCACATAAAACGGCGTCGTGCCAGGCTGCGCGGCCAT
Organism: Yoonia sp. R78084; assembly: GCF_044595625.1. NCBI lineage: Bacteria > Pseudomonadati > Pseudomonadota > Alphaproteobacteria > Rhodobacterales > Paracoccaceae > Yoonia > Yoonia sp. R78084. Next base: position 283,959 of record NZ_CP138993.1, on the reverse strand, counting down.
CAGCAGGTCATCGTTGGCGGCAAAGCTCGCGGCATCCGTGAAACGGTCCTCATCACCGCGCACCATCATCACCATCTCAGAGGTCATGTAGCTTTCGGAAAAATCCACGACTTCGGCACGATCTTCACGGATCGTGATGCCGGTCATGCCAAGGTCAAACTGCCCTTCCGAGACAGCAGGGATCATCGCATCCCAGCTGATGTTTTCATAAACCACTGTCGCATTCAGGCGCTGCGCAATCTCGGCCATCGCATCGTATTCCCAGCCAACCGCATTGCCGCTCGTGTCGATGAATTGCAGTGGCGGATAGGCGTTTTCGGTCACAACGACGATCTCGCGACCTTCGAGGTTTGGCAGATGACCGTCCGCGACAGCGGTTGTCGCCAAAAGGCACGCGGCCAGTGTTGCAAGGAATTTCATAGCAGGCTCCCAGTTGATAATTTCAGCGCCACTATCAATGTGGCTCTGCCCCGCGCAAGCCCTTGCCGTGGCAAACAGGACAGTCCGCACGCGGTTTCACAACAATAGTACGGGTTTCGGCGTAAAGCGCATCATAAATAAGCAAACGCCCTGTCAGGCCCTGCCCCGCGCCGGTGATTGCCTTCACCGCCTCAACCGCCATCATCGCCCCGATCACACCGGGTAGCGGGCCGATCACGCCCGCCTCGGCACAGCTGGGCACCAGTGACGGATCAGGCGCTTGTGGAAACACACATTCATAACAGGGTGTGCCATGGGCCGGATCATAGACACTGATCTGCCCCTCCCACTGCGTCAGCGCGGCAGCGATCAGTGGCTTGCCCGTCGCCACCGCCGTGCGGTTCACCAGATAGCGGGTCGCAAAATTATCGGTACCATCCAGCACTAGATCATATTCAGAAAACAGGTCTTCCGCGATATCCGCCTCGAGCCTGCGGTGATAGGGGCGCACGGTGACAAAGGGGTTCTGCGCACGCATGACCTCGGCTGCGGAATGGACCTTTGGCACCCCGATATTCCGGTCAAGATGGATCACTTGCCGCTGCAGATTGGCGTTTTCGACAACATCATCGTCAATCACACCAATCGTTCCGACACCGGCGGCCGCCAGATATTGCAGCGCAGGTGCCCCAAGACCACCCGCGCCCACAACCAGAACCTTCGCATCGCGCAGCGCCTTTTGCCCCGGTCCGCCTACTTCGCGTAGAATGATGTGGCGCGCATAGCGGTCCAGTTCCGTGGGTGAAAAACTCTCGGATTTTACAGGCGCCGCCTCTTGTGACGTCACCCGCGACCGCAAGCGGCGCAGCAATTTACCATATCCCCAGATAATGACGCCAAAGCCAAAGATGATCGCCCAAAGCCGCGCATCACCGCCCGTCGCCATGCGCAAGGGGTGGCCGTCCGGCAGGATCACATGCACCAGCATGACACCCACCAGCAAAAGCGCCATCATATTCCAGCGCACGGCATAAGGCACTTTCATGGCCCACCCGATAACCCAAAGGGTTATCGCCATTGTACCGACCATAATCATTGGCCTGTGGACCCGAATCCGCCCGCGCCACGCGCGGTTTCGTCCAGACGTGCAACTGTTTCAAAACCCGCCTGCACAACAGGTGCGACCACCATCTGCGCGATCCGCATCCCATGGGTTACCTCGAAAGGAGCATCCCCCAAATTCACCATAATCACGCCCAAAGGCCCCCGATAATCGCTATCAATCGTGCCAGGGGTGTTCAGTAATGTCACCCCGTGCTTGAGCGCCAGGCCGGACCGTGGCCTGATCTGCACCTCGTACCCCGCAGGGATCGCCATGCACAGACCGGTCGGCACCAAGGCCCGCGCACCGGGGGCCAGCGTCATGGCCTCTCCGTCCTCGAAATTTGCACGCAGATCGGCCCCTGCCGCCCCTGCCGTTTCATACGCCGGCAAGCCAAGGCTCTGATCCGCACCATCCACCCACTGAAATTGTACCGTCACACTCACGCAAGTGCCTCTGCTATCCGGCCGGCTAGCATCGCGGCGACGTCTGCTTTTGTCATGCGTGGAAAGTTTTCCGCCCCTGCGTCGGTGATCAGCGTCACCGCATTTTCCGACCCACCCATGATGCCGGTGTCGGGCGATACATCGTTGGCGACGATCCAGTCGCACTGCTTGCGCAAACGCTTTGCGGTGGCATTTGCGATCACATCATCGGTTTCGGCGGCAAAGCCCACGACCAACCTCGGACGCCCCTCGGTCATTTGCGAGACCGTCGCCAGAATGTCGGGATTTTCCGCAAAGTCGAGGCGCGGCAGACCGGCCCCGTCCTTCTTGATCTTACTGTTGCCTGCATTCGCCACATGCCAATCCGCGACAGCCGCCGCAAAAACAGCCGCGTCAGCAGTGCCGGCCGCTGTCACCGCCGCCAGCATCTCTTTCGCCGTCTGCACCTTGACTGTATTGACCCCCATCGGCGGCGGCACATCCGCAGGCCCCGTCACAAAAGTGACCTCCGCGCCCAGCGCCGCAAGTGCGGACGCAATTGCTGTGCCTTGTGCACCGGACGATCGGTTGGCGATATAGCGCACAGGATCAATCGGTTCGTGGGTCGGACCCGAGGTGACAATGATATGCTTGCCCTTCAACGGACCATCGGCAAGTGCCGCGCCAATGGCCGTAATAATCTCGGGCACTTCGGCCATGCGCCCCGGACCATATTCACCGCACGCCATGTCGCCCTCATTTGGACCAACGACCAGAATACCGTCATCTTGCAAGGTCGCTAGGTTGCGCTGGGTCGCCGGATGCGTCCACATGCGGACATTCATCGACGGGGCGATCAAGACGCGCTTATCGGTCGCCAAAAGCAGGGTTGAGGCCAGATCATTCGCCAAGCCACCCGCCATTTTGGCCATCAAGTCAGCCGTGGCAGGGGCCACCACAATCAGGTCGGCGGCCCGCGACAATTCAATGTGGCCCATCTCGGCCTCATCGGTCAGATTGAAAAGGTCCTGATAGACTTTCGACGCGGATAGCGCCGACAGGCTCAGCGGGGTGACAAATTCGGCCCCTGCTTTGGTCAGAACAGGCGTCACCTGCGCGCCACGTTCGCGCAATCGGCGCACAAGGTCCAATGACTTGAAGGCGGCAATGCCGCCTCCAACGATTAAGAGGATATGCTTGTTTGCCAGCATCAGAGCGCTCCGATCAGGTTTGCCCGACACTAGGTCAGATCAGACCGGAAACACAATGTCCGCGATCAGGCAAAAAACGCGTGAACCTCTGCGCTTTGCGACTCAAGGCTCTTGCGCATCTTGCCAAAGGCCGCCGCCTCAAGCTGACGCACGCGCTCTTTCGACAGGCCAAGTTCGGACCCGAGGCTTTCCAGCGTGCGCGGCTCATCGCGCAACTTCCGCTCGCGGACGATGAACTGTTCGCGGTCATTCAGCCCTGACAAGGCGGTCAGCAACCACTGGCGCAGCGTTTCATTGTCGTGCGTATTCTCAACTCTTTCAGCGGCTTGCATACCGTCATCCTCGAGCGCATCAATCCACTCGCGGCCTTCATCATCAACGGATTGGGTGGCATTCAGCGAAAAATCGGACCCGGACAAGCGACCTTCCATCATCTCGACGTCGTGCAACGGCACGCCCACTTCAATCGCGATCAATTCGCGCATTTCGTGGCGGTCCAGCTCGCGGCCCTCGGCCGCCGCTTCACGCTCAAGCCGTGCCTGCACGCGGCGCATGTTGAAAAACAGCGACTTTTGCGACGATGTCGAACCGGTCCGCACCATCGACCAGTTGCGCATCACGTAATCTTGGATAGACGCTTTGATCCACCAGACGGCATAGGTCGAGAACCGCACACCGCGATCAGGGTCGAACTTGTCAGCGGCCTTCATCAGGCCAACAGAGGCCTCTTGAATGAGGTCGTTCATCGGTGCGCCATAGCGCTTAAATTTGGATGCCATCGAAATGGCCAAACGCATGTAAGCTGTAATCAGCCGGTGCAGCGCCTGTTCATCGCGCTGGTCACGCCATGCATATGCCAAGGCCAATTCGGTCTCAGCGTCAAGCAACTCTGCTTTCATCGCTGTCCGAGACAAAGTTTGATCAGAAAAACCGGTCACGCCCATTGTTATTCTCCCAAGTCGCAGTGTGTTGCATTAACTTTGTTGTTTGAATTAGTTACGAAGGCGTTTCCGAAATGGATCAAAAAAAGTGAACACAATGCCATTGCCGAAACTTTCGCTCGTTCTTGGCGGAGCAGCCTCTGGTAAATCCGCTTTCGCGGAAAACCTTGTGCTGCAAAGCGGGAATGCGCCCGTCTATCTGGCGACCGCACAGGTGTTCGACGATGAAATGGCCCAGAAGGTCGCGCGACACCGTGACATGCGCGGGACAGGCTGGACGACAATCGAAGAACCGTTGGATCTTGGCCCCGCTTTGGCGGCAATCACACCCCAACAGACCGTCTTGATCGACTGCGCCACACTCTGGCTGACCAACGTGGTTCTGGGCGATCACAACGTGGGCGAACACACCGACGCGCTGCTTGCAGCGATAGCCACCTGTCAGGGGCCCGTTATCGTCGTCTCGAACGAAGTCGGCCAGGGTATTGTGCCGAACAATGCCCTGTCGCGCAAATTCCGCAATGCGCAGGGTGCCCTCAATCAACGGATTGCATCCGAGGCCGGACTTGTGGTCGCCGTCATGGCCGGCCTGCCACTGGTTCTCAAGGGAACGCTCCCATGACCAAGCTCTGGCTGGTCCGGCACGGGCCGACACATGCCAAAGCGATGGTCGGCTGGACAGACCTACCCGCCGACCTGTCCGACACCGCCGCCATCAGCCGCCTGCGCGCCTTCCTGCCTGACGCACCTGTTGTGTCCTCCGACCTCAGCCGCGCGATCAGCACCGCAGATGCACTGACCCCCAAAGTACGCCTGCCCCACGCCCCCGACCTGCGCGAAATCAACTTTGGCGACTGGGAAATGCGCAATTTCGCCCAGGTAGAGGCCGAAGATCCGCAGAGAATCCGCGCCTACTGGGAAACCCCCGGCACCATTGCCCCGCCGAACGGCGAAAGCTGGAACGCGGTCCGTGCGCGCGTCGATCGCGCAGTTGACGGATACCTGCGCGCGGGTCACCCCGATCTGATTGTTGTAGCCCATTTTGGTGTTATCCTCACCCAGCTTCAGCGCGCATTGGGTATCGGCGCCTATGAGGCCTTTGGGCACAAGATTGAGAACCTGTCGGTCACAACCCTGTCCTGCAAGTCAACCGGCTGGTCCGCCGATCATATCAATCACAAGCCGTGATGCAGGGCGTCACAGAATACTGATCGCCAGAACGCTTCTCGTACCGCTAGACTTACTGCATGACATATCAACTCTACATCGGTGATCGCACCTTCAGTAGCTGGTCCTTGCGGGGCTGGCTGATTCTGGAAAAATTCGGGCTGCCCTATCAGGCGCATATGGTCGGGCTCTACGCTGGAACCATGCAGGCGGACCTCGCACATCTCGCCCCCGCCCGCACCGTGCCTGTGATGCAAACCGCCGAAGGATATGTAGTGACCGACAGTATGGCGATGGCCGAAACGCTTGCCGAAAAACATCCCGAACGCGCCCTCTATCCCCGCGATCCGGCGGCCCGCGCATTGGCCCGTTCCATCACTGCAGAAATGCACAGTGGTTTTGGCGCATTGCGCAACGCCTGCCCCATGATGCTTGGTTTTGTCTGGGAGGGTTTCGTACCCGCCGACACCGTCAAAGCAGACCTGCGCCGCATCGAAGACCTGTGGTCCCTCGCCCGCACACGGCATGGACAGAATGGCCCGTGGCTCTTTGGCGACTATTCTTTGGCCGATGTGTTTTACGCGCCTGTTGCGATGCGGATCACCGCCTACGATCTACCGGTCAGCGATGAATCCCGCGCCTACGTTGCGGCCCATCTGTCAGACCCCGCTTTTGTGGCCTGGCGACAAGAGGCGCTCAAGGAAACGCACAGCCCCTTCCCCTACGCCTTGCCGCTTGCACAAAAGCCTTGGCCCGAAGAGAAAAGTTAACCTTTCTTAAAGACCCAGGCCGTACCCGTTAACCATAAACGGGGAAAACGCCATGGTCGCTTTGGCCTACACTGTTGCTTTCGAAGGGATCGAGGCGCGCCTGGTCGAGGTGCAATGCGCCGTGACACCTGGTATTCCGGCCTTCGCCATCGTGGGTTTGCCCGACAAGGCCGTCTCGGAAGCGCGCGAAAGGGTGCGCGCCGCACTCAGCGCGATGGCTATCGCCCTGCCGTCGAAGAGGATCACAGTAAACCTCTCTCCCGCCGATTTGCCCAAAGAAGGGTCGCACTTCGATCTGCCCATCGCACTGGCTCTGCTGGCCGCGCTCGAAATCATTCCGCAGGATGTCGCGTCCCAGACGGTCGCTTTGGGCGAATTGTCCCTCGACGGGACCTTGGTGCCTGTGGCCGGCGCACTTCCCGCTGCCATGGCCGCTGCCGAAGGCGACCGCACCCTGCTCTGTCCGCAGGCCTGCGGCGCAGAGGCGGCGTGGGTCGGCTCGGTGAATGTCATCGCACCCCGCAGTCTGGCCGAGATGGTGCGGCATTTCACAGGGCAGGCGGTGCTACAATCATCCCAACCGGGCGAGGTTCTGGCACGAAACGGTGCACGCGACCTGTCGGAAGTCAAAGGACAGGAACGGGCCAAACGCGCGCTTGAGATCGCAGCCGCCGGGCGGCATCACCTGCTTCTGGTGGGCTCACCCGGTTCCGGCAAATCTATGCTCGCCGCCCGGATACCCGGAATCTTGCCACAATTATCGCCATCCGAAGCGCTTGAGACCTCGATGATCCACTCTCTGTCGGGGCTTTTGGACGAAGGCGGGATCAACCGCGAACGGCCCTTTCGGGAACCGCACCACACGGCATCAATGGCGGCCATCGTCGGCGGTGGCCGCAGCGCAAAACCCGGCGAAATCAGCCTTGCGCACAACGGGGTGTTGTTCATGGATGAATTCCCGGAATTCCCGCGTACCGTGCTTGAGACCCTGCGCCAGCCAATCGAAACCGGCGAAGTCGTCGTGGCCCGTGCAAATGCCCACGTGCGCTATCCTTGCCGGTTTATGCTGGTCGCGGCGGCCAACCCCTGCAAATGCGGCTACCTCGCTGATCCGGCCCGCGCCTGCACCCGCGCGCCGATCTGTGGCGAGGATTATCTGGGGCGCATTTCAGGCCCGCTGATGGACCGTTTCGATCTGCGGGTCGAAGTACCTGCCGTCGCCTTTACCGACCTCGACCTCCCCGAAACCGGCGAAAGCTCGGCTGCGGTCGCCAGCCGCGTTCACAAGGCGCGCGACATCCAAACCGCACGGTTTGCAGGGCATGGCACTGCACGGGTCAATGCCGACGCCGAAGGTCATCTGCTGGACGAAATCGCAACCCCTGATGCAGAGGGACGCGCACTCCTGCTCAAGATCGCGGAACGCTTTGGCCTCTCGGCACGAGGATACCACCGCGTCCTGCGGGTGGCGCGGACAATCGCGGATTTGGAGGGTGAAGCAGATGTCCAAAGACCCCACGTGGCCGAGGCGGTCAGCTACCGGCTGGCGATGACCAAAGAAGTCTAGCGCCGTGCCTCGATCGCCTGCCAGATCTTCTCGGCGATGTTGACACCGTCAAAGCGCTCCAACTCCTGAATTCCGGTGGGCGATGTCACGTTGATCTCGGTCAGCCATTTCCCGATCACGTCGATGCCGACGAAAATCTGGCCCTTCTCGCGCAAGAGCGGCCCGATCCGCGCACAAATCTCACGGTCGCGGTCGGTCAGTTCCACTTTCTCGGGGCGTCCACCCACATGCATGTTCGAACGGGTTTCACCCGCGGCAGGAACACGGTTGATCGCGCCGACCGGTTCACCATCGACAAGGATCACGCGTTTATCGCCCTTGGACACATCCGGCAAAAACTGCTGCATGATCAGCGGCTCACGGTTGATGCCCGAAAACAGCTCGTGCAGCGACGCAAGGTTGCTGTCGGCGCCCTTCATCTTGAAGACACCCGCACCACCGTTGCCATAAAGCGGCTTGAGAATCACGTCGCCATACTGCGCGCGGAATGTCTTGAGCGTCTCAAGGTCACGCGCAATCATCGTGGGCGGCGTAAGGTCCGGGAAATTCAGTACCAGAAGTTTTTCAGGATAATTGCGCACCCAGAACGGATCATTCACCACCAATGTCTTGGGATGGATCATGTCCAGAATATGGGTTGTGGTGATATAGCTCATGTCAAACGGCGGATCCTGCCGGAGCCAGACAACATCGAACTCCGACAGATCGACATATTGCTCGTCGCCCAGCGTAAAGTGATCGCCTTTGACGCGCTGCACCGTGAGCGGCCAGCCCTTTGCCATCACGCGGCCCTGATCATAGGCGAGCTTGTCCGGTGTATAATAAAACAGGCTATGCCCCCGCGTCTGCGCTTCTTCGGCAATGCGGAACGTGCTGTCGGCATCTATATTGATCGGCCCAATCGGGTCCATCTGGAAAGCGATTTTAAGCGTCATGGCGGGCCTCTTGCGTTATCAAGCTGGCGTGTTGATGGCCCAGCCTGCGCGCAGGTGCAATGGGCCTCAGAATTCCATAAAGGCGTTTTCAATCACTTTCAGGGCACCAAAACCGTTCACAATCGCCAGATCAAACCGCACATCGGTCAATTGACCGCGCGGCTCATTGGCCAAAAACTCACCCGCACTGGCCACGATCCGTGCCATTTGCCGTTGGCCCAGCCGCGTCGCGGCCGTCGCAAAGCTCTTGCTTTTTTTGACCTCGATGAAGACCACCGTGTCTCCGTCGCGGGCGATCAGGTCAATTTCACCCGCTTCCCCGCGCCAGCGCCGCGCGGCAATTGCATGATGGCGGTTCGTATAATCCGTAGCGACAATATCCTCCGCCACCAACCCGGCATGATATCCAACAGCACCGGTCATTCATTATCACCTAACTGCAAGGCAATCTGGTAAACCTGCCGCCGCGGCAGGCCCAACGCGCCGGCCACAACTGTCGCCGCATCTTTCACACGCATGGTTTTCATCGCCTCACGTAACGCCCCATCAATATCATCATCAGCCACTGCAACGGCACCCGCACGGCCAACGAGTACAACGAGTTCACCTTTGACGGTCCGCTCAGCAAAATCACCCGCCAGCGTCGCAAGCGACCCACGCGTGATTTCTTCAAACTTTTTCGTCAACTCGCGGCAGACCACCGCTTCCCGTTCATCCCCCAAGATATCGCGCAAATTAGCTAACATTTCCCCAACGCGTTTCGGGCTTTCGTAAAATACCAAGGTAAACGGGATATCGCGCAATACCGCGATTTCATTTTCACGCTGTTTCTTGCCCGCTGGCAGAAAGCCGACGAATGCAAAACGATCGGTAGCGAGGCCCGACACGGTCAAACCTGCCAGCACCGCAGAGGCCCCAGGTGCGGTCGTCACCGCCACCCCCTCTTTGATGGCAGCACGGCCCAATTCATAGCCCGGATCAGCCACCAGAGGTGTGCCCGCCTCGGAGACGTAAGCCACTGATTTGCCTGACTTCATATCTGCAACCAGCCGCGCAACAGCCCCGTCACCGCTGTGATCGTGAAACGCCACAACCTTGCGCCCATTGAGCGGCACGCCGTGAATTTCCATCAACTTGCGCGCTGTTCGCGTATCCTCGGCGGCAATCAAATCGGCGGACGCCAGAATATCCAGCGCGCGCAAAGTGATGTCGCGCGCCGATCCGATTGGCGTGGCCACGAAATACAGACCGGCAGAGAGTGGCTTGCTTATAAAATTCATCTCTGGACCCGCTGGCCCCCTGCTTTATGATGGACCTCAACATCGCGGCGGGACATGAGGCCTCGGCCAACTGCCGTTCGCGCGAAACAGGAGGAATACCACGCATGTTTGCTCGTTTCAGCAACGCCCGCAAGTCGCTCGCGCGCTTTTTTGCAATTACCGCCCTTCTTTGGCTGGCTGCCTGTGATGTCACTTTGGCCCCTGACGCCAATGTCGGCCGCGCAATCAACCCCAATGCGCCGATCGAAGTGGCCCTGCTGGTGCCGGGCGGTTCAGCGCAGGAAACCGACAATCAACTGGCGCGGAATTTTGAAAATGCGGCCCGCCTTGCGATTGCGGACCTCCAAGGCGCAACTGTTGACCTGCGTGTCTACAACACCGCCGGTGGCAACCCGCAACAGGCCGCACTGGCGGCCACGCAAGCTGTCAATGAAGGGGCGAAGATCATTATCGGGCCACTGTATGGCGAGGCAGCAAACGCCGCCGGCGTCGCCATCGCGGGACGGAATGTGAACGTGCTTGCCTTCTCGAACAACAGCGCCTTCGCAGGCGGCAACGTGTTCATTCTGGGGCCGACATTTGACAATACGGCAGATCGTCTTGTCCAGTTTGGCACGCGTCAGGGCATCAGCCGATATTTCGTCGTCCACGGTGACGATCTGCCGGGTCGCGTTGGCCGCGATGCAATCACCTCGGCGATTCAGCGAAACGGTGGGGAAATCTCTGGCGTCGATAGCTACCAGCTGTCGCAGCAAGGCATCTTTACGGCCACGCGCCGGATTGTGTCGAATGTGCGCAGTTCGGGCGCGCAGGGCGTCTTTACCACGGCCAGTGCAAATGCCGATCTGCCCATCCTTGCAACGGCTCTCCCCGATGCGGGTATGGATACAGACCGCAGCCGCTTTATCGGCCTGACCCGCTGGGACACACTGCCCCAGATGGCCGCTCTGCCCGGGCTTGAAGGCGGGCTTTTCACCGTCCCCGATCCGGGACCGTCGACACTCTTTGCCAACCGCTACGCCGCGACCTATGGCGAAACTCCGCATCCGTTGGCAGGCCTTGCCTATGACGGGATCGCGGCGATCGGTGCGCTTGCAGCGGCTGGCAACACACAGGCCGTGACGAAAGAGGCCCTTACCCAACCCCAAGGGTTCCGCGGCACGTCAGGTGTCTTCCGTCTGCTGCCAAATGGCCTTAACCAGCGCGGCCTTGCCGTTGCTACATTTCAAAACAATCAGGTTGTAATCCTTGACCAAGCCCCAAGAAGTTTTGGCACCCCAGGCCTCTGAACGCATACCAGCATCAGCACAAAGCACGCCGGACAGTTTGATCTGTCCGGCGTCCGTCATTTTTGACAACAACGCGGTCCAAGCCCAGATCGCGGCAGCAATCGCGACCGCATCATCCGAACGCGACATCCGCGCCGCAACCGTTGCCACATTGTCCCAAGCGCGCCGCGATGGCATGGCCCAGATCGCGGCAGCCTTCGCGGCACAGCCTTTCGCATCGCGCCCCACGACCCGCGCCTATAGCTGGCTGACCGACCAGATCGTGCAGACGGTGATGGACGTTGCGCAAAAGCACCTGCACCCCCTTCCCAACCCCACTGAAGGCGAGCGTTTGTCGCTGATCGCCGTGGGCGGGTATGGCCGTGGCGAGATGGCGCCCTATTCGGATGTCGATCTGCTGTTTCTGACGCCCTACAAAATCACGCCTTGGGCGGAGAGCGTCATCGAATCCATGCTCTATATGCTTTGGGATCTGAAACTGAAGGTCGGACACGCCAGCCGCACCGTCAAGGACTGCCTGCGTCTGGCAAAGGAAGATTATACGATCCGCACCTCGCTTGTGGAATACAGGTATCTGGCCGGTGATGCCGATCTCGCGGCAAAACTCGGCCAACGCCTCTGGACCGACCTGTTCAAAACTACCGCCAGCGATTTTATCGAAGCCAAGCTGGAAGAACGCGCCACGCGCCACCGCAAACAGGGCGGACAGCGCTACGTCGTCGAACCGAATGTGAAGGAAGGCAAGGGCGGGCTCCGTGATCTGCAATCCCTGTTCTGGATCAGCAAATATATCAATGGCGTGAAGGACGCGGCCGATCTGGTCAATCTGGGGGTCTTTACAGCCGAAGAATTTGAAACCTTTGTCACCGCCGAAGACTTTCTTTGGGCGGTTCGCTGTCATCTGCACCTGATCGCGGGGCGCCCTGTCGACCAGTTGACCTTTGACATGCAGGTTCAGGTGGCAGACGCGATGGGATACACGGATCACGGCGGCCGCCGCGGCGTTGAACACTTCATGCAGGCCTATTTCCGGCAGGCCACCCATGTGGGCGAATTGACGCGGATCTTCCTGACAGCACTCGAAGCCAACCACACCAAGCAAGAACCCGTGCTCGTGCGGCTTCTCGCGCGGCGCAAGAAAGCAAAGCCACCCTATGCGATCAAGCAGAACCGGCTGACGATTGCCAACGAGCGGGATTTCTTTGCCGACAAGGTGAACATGCTGCGGATCTTCGAAGAGGCGCTGCGGACCGGCACATTGCTGCATCCCGATGCGATGCGGCTGATCTCGGCCAATCTTCACCGGATCGACGAAGACCTGCGCAACGACAAAGAGGCGCGGCGGATCTTCCTTGATCTGCTGCTGAAGCACGGCAACCCCGAACGGGCGCTGCGACGGATGAACGAATTGGGGGTGCTGGCCGCATTCATCCCCGAATTCGCGCCCATCGTCGCGATGATGCAGTTCAACATGTACCACCACTACACGGTGGACGAACACACGATCCAATGCATCAGCAACTTGGCGCAGATCGAACGCAAGGAACTGATCGAGGAATTGCCAGTCTGTTCAGGTATTCTGGAACGCGGCGTGAACCGCAAGGTACTTTATGTGGCGCTCCTGTTGCACGACATCGGCAAAGGGCGTGACGAAGACCATTCCATCCTTGGCGCCCAGATTGCGCGCAAGGTCGCACCTCGGCTGGGGCTGAACAAGAAGGAATGCGATACGGTCGAATGGCTGATCCGCTATCACCTTTTGCTGTCGGATGTGGCGCAAAAACGCGACATCTCTGAACCACGTACCGTGCGCGGCTTTGCCAAGGCGGTGAAATCGGTCGAGCGGCTGGAACTGCTGACCACACTCACGGTCTGCGACATTCGCGGCGTCGGCCCTGGGACATGGAACAACTGGAAAGCGGTTCTGATCCGCAACCTTTACAAAGCGACAAAATCGGCGCTGGAAACCGGCCTTGAAGACCTCAACCGCGAAAGCCAGGAGGCCGAAGCGAAACGCGCCTTGCGCGCCGAGCTTGCGGATTGGGACAAGAAAGCACTCAAGACAGAGATTGCTCGCCACTATGGCACCTACTGGCAGGGGCTTCCGCTCTCGGCGCAAGTTGTCTTTGCAAGACTTCTTTCCGAGATCAAGGACGACGAAATCAAGATCGACCTTATGCTCGATGACGACCGCGACGCGACCCGCGCCTGCTTTGCCATGGTCGACCATCCCGGTCTTTTCAGCCGCATGACGGGCGCCTTGGCGCTGGTCGGCGCCAACGTCGTGGATGCGCGCACCTACACATCCAAAGACGGCTATGCGACGGCTGTTTTCTGGATACAGGACGATGACGGCAACCCCTATGAGGCCGCACGGATGCCACGCCTGCGCACCATGATCGAGCGCATCCTGCGGGGTGAAATCGTCGCCAAAGAAGCGCTGAAAGACAAAGACAAGATCAAGAAGCGCGAACGCGCTTTCCGCGTGCCGACCACCATCAGTTTCGATAACGAGGAATCCGAGATCTATACGATCATCGAGGTCGATACGCGCGACAGGCCCGGACTTCTCTACGATCTGACGCGCACGCTGGCGAACAATCACGTCTATATCGCGTCAGCCGTGATCGCGACCTACGGCGAGCAGGTCGTCGATACCTTCTATGTCAAAGACATGGTCGGGCTGAAATACTACAACGAGGCCAAGCGCGCATCGCTGGAACGCAAACTGCGCGAAGCCATCGCCCAAGGCGCCGAGCAGGCGGTGGCAGGATGAAACCCATCCGTCTGATGGCTGGCTTCTTCACGGTCGGCATCTGGACATTGCTGAGCCGTGTCGTGGGCTTTGTCCGCGACATCATGATCGCGGCCTACCTTGGCACCGGCCCCGTGGCCGAGGCATTCTTGGTGGCCTTCTCACTGCCCAATCTCTTCCGCCGCTTTTTTGCCGAAGGCGCCTTCAACATGGCCTTTGTGCCGATGTTTTCCAAGAAAGTCGAAGCCGGCGAAGACGCCCGGCGCTTTGCCCAGGATGCTTTTGTCGGCCTTGCCGGCGTGCTGACAGTCTTTACGGTGATCGGCGTCATCTTCATGCCCGCGCTTGTGACATTGATGGCCAGCGGGTTTTTAGGCACCGAGCGTTTTGATCTGGCTGTCTATTACGGCCGGATTGCCTTTCCCTATATCCTTTTCATCTCGCTGACAGCGCTGATGTCGGGGGTCCTCAACGCCGTGGGCCGGTTTACCGCAGCGGCAGCCGCACCTGTCCTGCTGAATGTCATCTTCATCGTGGCGCTGATCATCACCGGCGTCACCGGCGATCATACCGCCCCCGAGGCCCAGTCCACCATCGGCCAATCCCTCGCGTTCGCCGTACCAATCGCGGGCCTTGCCCAGCTTGCGCTGGTATGGGTTGCAGCCAAGCGCGCGGGCTATGCCCTGCGCCCGGGCATGCCCAAGCTCACACCGGAACTCAAACGCCTCGCGGTTATCGCAGCCCCTGCCGCGCTTGCGGGCGGTGTCGTGCAGATCAATCTTCTGGTCGGTCGCCAAGTCGCCAGCTTCTTTGAAGGTGCTGTTGCTTGGCTGAACTACGCCGACCGTCTCTATCAATTGCCTCTCGGCGTGGTGGGCATCGCGATCGGGGTTGTGCTGCTGCCCGATCTGTCACGCCGCCTGCGCGCGGGTGACGACGCAGGCGGACAGGACGCCTTCAACCGTGCCTCTGAAATCAGCCTTGCCCTGACCATCCCCGCCTCTGTTGCACTTATGGCGATCCCGATCCCGCTCGTCAGTGTCCTTTTCGAACGCGGCGCCTTTACCAGCGACGACACCGCCGCGACTGCACTTGCCGTCGCGGTCTACGGTCTGGGCCTGCCTGCCTTTGTGCTGCAAAAGACCCTGCAACCGCTATTCTTTGCCCGCGAAGACACCAAAAGGCCGTTCTATTACGCCCTTGCCGCCATGGTCCTGAATGCAGCACTGGCCATCGGATTATCACCGCAAATCGGCTTTATTGCGGCCGCCATTGGCACGTCCCTGACGGGCTGGGCGATGGTTTTCATGCTGATGCGCGGCGCGCGGACCATGGGCGACGCCGGCAAGTTCGACGCGCGCTTCAAGAAACGGTTGGGGCGGATCATTCTGTCCGCGCTCGCAATGGGGGCGATCCTCTTTGCCAGTGCGACGGTAATGACACCCTTTTTTGGCATCGCAACTCTGCGTTATCTAGCCCTGCTCGTCTTGGTGCTGATCGGCATGGTCAGCTACTTTGGCATCGGTCACCTGCTGGGTGCGTTCAAACTGTCCGAGTTCAAACGCAACCTGCGCCGCTAGGACCGTTCCCGCATCCGGCGCACAAGACTGGCCCACCCGCCGGGTGCCAGAAGTGTCGAGACTACGAAACCCGTCACAAAACCCGCAAGCTCCGAAATCCACTGGCTGTTGCCACCGAAGATCAGACCGAAGATCAGCTGGATCGCCAAGAGAAACCCGATCAGCCGAAACGCCATGATCTGGTTCTCTCCGGCACTTCCGAGCCGCAGCCACAACACATAGGTATAAGCACCGATGAGACCATAAACCGGTGTAAAGGCCCCAATGAGCAATGTGTTGTCACCCGCCAGCATGCCGAAAACGACCGCACCGGCAATGCTGGTGACGATATAGACAACCAGCACTCTGAACGATCCGTAGTATTCGGCTGTGAACTTGCCCAAAGCAAGGATCAAAGCCGCACAGAACGCCATCTGGATCAGATCACCATTGATAAATGTGTAGGTGACAAAACGCTTGAGCATATCGAGGCTGTAGTCCCCGCTCACCAGCACCCGGTCCAGCACCGCAGGGGCAAAGCCGAATTCCTCAATCGCGGCAAGCCGCCAGCCCAGACCGCGCGGGCCACCGATGATCCCCGCATTCGCAAGCTGAAAGACAACTTCGATCCCGACAATCGCAAGCGCCAGTATGACCACCACAACAGGCAAAGTATTGAACGGGCTTTCGGGCTTCATAGCGGTCTCGCTGCAGAGTTGAAGTTGACGGGTCTGTCTGGCATGGGTATGCGACCCTTGCCCCGAAATCCAGACCGGACATTGCACCATGAGCCAAACACCCTTCACACCGCGCGTCTTCTCGGGGATCAAACCCTCTGGCGGGCTGACGCTTGGCAACTATCTGGGCGCGATCAAACGCTTTGTAGGCATGCAGGGGCAGATGGAAACCATCTATTGCGTCGTCGATATGCACGCGATCACCGTCTGGCAGGACCCCAAAGAACTCGCCAATATGACCCGCGAAGTCGCCGCCGGTTACCTTGCCGCAGGGCTCGACCCCAGCAAATCCATTCTGTTTAACCAAAGCCAGGTTGCCGCCCATGCCGAACTGGGCTGGATTTTCAACTGCGTCGCCCGCGTCGGCTGGATGAACCGCATGACCCAGTTCAAGGACAAAGCAGGCAGCAACGCCGAGAAAGTGTCGCTCGGCCTTTACGCCTACCCTGCACTGATGGCCGCCGATATTCTGATCTACCACGCCACGCATGTGCCGGTGGGCGAGGATCAGAAACAACACGTCGAATTGACCCGCGACATCGCGGCCAAGTTCAACCATGACTTCAAAAGCGATTTCTTCCCGCTGACCGAACCGGTCATCGAAGGCCCCGCCATGCGCATCATGAACCTGCGCGACGGGACCAAGAAAATGTCCAAGTCCGGTGAAAGCGACATGGAACGCATCAATATGACCGATGATGCCGACAAGATCGCCAAGAAGTTCAAGAAGGCAAAGACCGATCCTGAACCGCTCCCCGAAACCGTCGAGGGGCTGAAAGACCGACCCGAAGCGCGCAATCTGGTCGAGATTTATGCGGCCCTGAACGACATGACCCCCGAGGCCGTGATCGCCGAATACCCCGGCGCGGGCTGGGGCACGTTCAAACCTGCGCTGGCCGATCTGGCGGTCGCGAAACTCGCGCCAATTTCGGACGAAATGGCACGCTTCATGGCTGATCCGGCAGAGATCGACCGTATCCTTGGCGAAGGCGCGGAAAAAGCTCGGGCCATCGCCAACCCGATCCTGCGCGATTGCTATGATATCGTGGGGCTGCTGCGTAGCTGAAGCCGAACGCAGCGCGGCAGCTGTGCGGTCTGGTTTCAACAGGTCGCCGTGACACACCCCTCAGCTTTCTCTGGCAGGGCTTGATATTGCAGGGCCTTTGAAAGGCAGACCTGACGCTGACAGATTGACCCTATCCGCGCCACGTTTTCAAAGCAGACTATTGCGTGACAGTTGCGTCAGACAACAAGCTGTCGATTTGCCGTGTGATCTGATCTGATAGCGGACTTACACGGGAGGCAAAGGTGTCGACAACCTGGCCTTGCCGATCCAGCAGTACCTTGTTGAAATTCCATCTTGGCGTAAATCCAACCTCTTGACGGAGTGACTGATAAAACGGATGGGCATTGCGCCCCTTCACTCCGGTGATCACGGTCATGGGCATATCAATGCCATAGATGAGCTCACAAAACTCTTTGACCTCAGCGTTGCTTGCCAGCTCCTGGTTGAAATCGTCAGAGGGGACCGCAAGCACGACCAATCCTCGATCGCGGTAGCGGTCATAAAGCGCCTGCAATTCACGATACTGCTCTGTGAACGCACACATCGAGGCAGTATTGACCACAAGAACGGGCTGCCCTTCCCATTGCGCGAGGGTCAGTGTCCCACCATCGATCGAGTCGAACGGTGTCTCTCTATCAAGTGCAGTGGTCTGGCTGCTCCATAAAACAAAAAAGGCTGTGAGGAAGCACAGTGAACTCAACTTGCGTCTTTGGATATTCTGTCGGGCTATGATCATGAACGCGTTCTCGGATTTATAGTCCGATACCTAGTCTATTCTTCCGGACTTCAAGCTCTTGGCGACAGCTGCGTCTGACAACCTGAGTGCAATCCAGCCAGTCATAGGATCTCACCCAAAGCGGGGTGTGGAGCGCTGGTGTATCTCCGAATTTTCATTTGGTCGCATCTCTTTGACGGGGATCAGACGGCACAGCGGACCGGAAGTGTGCAATATTGCACATTTCATATTAAGAAATACGTATTTTGTGCAAATATGACATGCTGTATCTTGGCGTTACGCTTAATCGAGAGGCACACCATGTCTGCACCTTCCACAGCCCGCGTCGGGCACGTTCACCTGCGGGTCTCTGATCTTGAACGCTCGATCGCCTTTTACTCGGGCGTTTTGGGTTTCGGGTTAACCCAACGCTATGGCGATCAGGCGGCATTTCTTGCCGCTGGCGAATATCACCATCACATTGGCCTGAACACATGGGAAAGCCTTGGTGCATCTCCGCCCCCCAAAGGGCACACTGGCCTGTACCACACAGCCTTTCTGTATCCTGACAGAAAGTCGCTGGCCCAAGTCGTCAAGCGCGTACTCGATGCAGGCATCCCGCTGGATGGCGCGGGCGATCACGGGGTCAGCGAGGCGATCTATTTGCGTGACCCTGACCAGAACGGCGTCGAACTCTACTATGACCGCCCCATCGCTGTCTGGCCCCGTGATGCAGATGGCACGCTTGCCATGACCAACAGCCGTGTTGACCTGCCCGCCCTCTTGGCACTGGCCGAGTAAGCGTCACAAAATTGAATCCCGCAGCCCCCAACATGAAGGGGCGTTGAAGAATCGCGCAACTGTCCGCACTGGTGTCTCTCGTCCCGTGATCACCTTGGTCGGCTCATGCGTCCGGTGTACCCCGGCATCGGACGCATCCCCACTTTACCCTCCCATTTCACAGGCCTAGGGTGGCCCAAAAGGGAGAAGGCACCATGGCTACCGGCAAAAATATCCGCACCTATTTCGAAGGCACATGGCACGAAGGTGACACGCCTATCATGCGCGCGGCTGACCATGGCGCGTGGCTGGGAACCACGGTCTTTGATGGCGCGCGCTTTGTAAACGGGCTGATGCCTGATCTTGATCTGCACTGCGCCCGCGTAAACCGCTCGGCCGAAGCGCTGATGATCACGCCGACCGTCAGCACCGAAGACATGATCGCGATCACCAAAGAGGGTCTGGCGAAGTACGACACAGGCGCCGCCGTCTATATCCGGCCGATGTATTGGGCAATCCACGGTGACGCGACAGCGATTGTTCCCAGCGCCGAGGAAACCGGTTTTGCCATTTGTCTCGAAGAAATCCCCTTTGCATCGGCCACCGCCACGACAACACTGGGCCTGACCAAATTCCGTCGTCCTGTGATCGACGACGCGGTGGTCAACGCCAAGGCAGGCTGCCTTTACCCCAACAACGCACGCATGCTGGCCGAGGTCCGTGCGCGCGGCTTTTCGAACGCGCTTGTCGCCGACGCGATGGGCAATGTGGCCGAAACAGCCACCGCAAACGTCTTTATGGTCAAGGATGGCGAGGTTTTCACCCCCATCCCCAACGGCACTTTCCTGTCCGGCATCACGCGCGCACGGCATATCTCGAACCTGCGTGCGGAAGGCGTCAAAGTGCATGAAACCGTGCTGACCTTCGATGATTTCCACGGGGCGGACGAGGTCTTTCTTTCGGGCAATATGTCCAAGGTGACGCCGGTCACCGCCTTCGAGGACACGCAGTATCAGGTTGGACCTGTGACCCGCCAGGTCCGTGATATGTATTGGGACTGGGCAGCAAGTACTGCGTAGCTGGGGAAAGTAATCTGTCGTTGCCAGCACGTGAAGGATGCGCCACACTTGGCCCAAGAGGGAGAGCAAAATGCGTAAGTTTCTGGTCGTTTTGGATGACAGCCGCGAGTGCCTGAACGCCATGCGCTTTGCCGCGATGCGCGCGTCCCATACCGGTGGAGGCGTGGCCGTTCTCTCCATCATCCCCCCTGACGAGTTCAACCACTGGATCGGCGTGGGCGAGATCATGCGTGCCGAAGCCCGCGAAAGAATCGAAGTCCACTTTGAAGTCTTTGCGAAATGGATGCGTGACAAGCAAAACGTTGATCCCGAACTGGTGATCCGCGAAGGCGAGCCAATCAGCGAAATCATCGCCCATGTGAACGAAGACCCCGAAATTGGCGTTCTGGTTCTGGGCGCAGGCATTGACAGTAAAGGCCCCGGCCCCCTGGTGTCACAACTCAGCAAGCAATCCGGTAGCCTGCCCGTGCCGATCACGATTGTGCCGGGTGATCTTTCGAAAGAACGGCTCGAGGCGATCACATAGCCTCGTGCGGCCAATTTAGAATCGTTCCAAACCTTGACATCGGCGCCGCGCGGCCGCATATCTAAAGCCTGACAAAAAAGGTTGGCCACATGTTCATCCAGACTGAATCGACACCAAACCCCGCAACGCTCAAGTTTCTGCCCGGCCAGAATGTGCTTGAAGTCGGAACAGCCGACTTTCCAAGCGTCGAGGCGGCTGAAAACTCACCGCTCGCCAAGCGCATCTTTGCCGCTGGTGGTGTGTCAGGCGTGTTCTTTGGCCTTGATTTCGTGACGGTCACAAAGGCCGACGATGTCGAGTGGGACCATATCAAACCGGGTATTCTTGGCGCGATCATGGAGCACTATCAATCCGGTCAATCCGTGATGGCCGACGACCATAAACCGGTGAGCGGCCACGCCGAACACAGCGGTGAAGACGCCGAGATTGTCGGGCAGATCAAAGAACTGCTCGATACCCGCGTGCGCCCTGCGGTGGCACAGGACGGTGGCGACATCACCTTCCACGGATTTGAGCGTGGTATCGTGTACCTGCACATGCAAGGCGCGTGCGCCGGTTGCCCGTCATCCACGCTGACCCTGAAAATGGGCATCGAGAACCTGCTGCGCCACTACATCCCCGAGGTGGTCGAGGTCCGGCCAGTTGCAGCCTAAGCCAATTGTCTTAGCATTCGATACATCGGCGGCGCATTGCGCCGCCGCTTTACTGTTGGGCGACCGGATCGTCACACGCGTGGACGAAATGGCCAAAGGACAGGCCGAACATCTGATGCCAATGCTCGAAGAGATGCTGGCAACCGAAGGGCTGACATGGCGCGATCTTGACGGGATCGGGGTCGGCGTTGGCCCCGGCAATTTCACCGGCATACGGATTGCTCTTTCTGCCGCACGCGGCCTCGCGCTTGGGCTTGGCAAACCGGCGATTGGCGTAAACGGATTTGACGCACGCGCCCATGGCGAAACGCTCCCGTTCACGGCAACCATTCCCGCCCCGCGTGACCAGTCCTACACCCAAGTGTTCCACGCCGATGGCACGACAAGCGATCCTGTTCAGAGCGCAGAGCCCGCAGGTGCACAAAAAAGCGCAGAGGTGCTGATCGGCGCCGTTGCCGAAATCGCCGCTTCCCGCCTCGCGACAGACCTTCAGCGCCCCGCCCCCCTCTATATCCGCAGCGCCGACGCCGCCCCGCCGCGCGATCCCGCTCCCGTCTTGCTGCCATGACGCCACAAGAGCTGGCCCGCCTGCATGCCGCCGCTTTCAGCGCGACCCGCGCATGGTCGGCCGATGAATTTGCGGGCCTTCTCAGACACCCCGGCACCTTTGCGGTGGGCGACGCGCGCAGTTTCGCGCTGATCCGCACCGTGCTGGACGAAGCAGAGCTTTTGACCATCGCCACCGCCCCGGACATGCGGCGTCAGGGCCTTGCACGCGGCACGTTGACGGCAGGTGAGACACGGGCGCAAACCGAAGGCGCGGCAAGAATCTTTCTTGAAGTCGCCGAAGACAACGAGGCCGCAATCGCGCTTTATGCAGCGTCCGGCTATCGCCAAATCGGGCGGCGGCCCGGATATTATTTGCCTAAAGATGGGGCACCACTTGCCGCCTTGGTGATGCGCAAGTCACTGACAGGAACCTGACTTTGCGTCAGCCTGTGGATAACGCCGTTTTTGACCTTTCGCCGCATAATATCTCATAAAAAGCGGTTGATCTTCCCCGCAAGGCAAGGCCTTATCTTACGATGACCGGCATCAGATCGGCTCAGACTTCACTGAGGGGGGGCATCAGGCCCGCAAAACACCTCGCGTAACGACCTGGGAGACTATAATGACACTTATGCAAAAATTTCTTGGCGCATCTGCCGCACTGGCTTTGACAGCCGGTACTGCCGCTGCAGATCCTGCCATCCTGTTCGATCTTGGTGGCAAGTTCGACAAATCCTTCAACGAAAGCGCCTATAACGGGGCCGAGCGTTGGGCGACCGAAACAGGCGGTTCCTACGCTGAGGTCGAAATCCAGTCCGACGCGCAGCGCGAACAGGCGATCCGCCGTTTCGCTGAATCCGGAGCAAACCCGATCGTTATGGCAGGCTTCTCATGGGCCACACCACTGGCCGAAGTCGCAGCCGACTATCCTGACACCAAGTTCGCGATCATCGACATGGTCGTTGACGCGCCAAACGTCCGCTCTGTTGTGTTCAACGAGCACGAAGGCTCCTACCTTGTCGGCATGATGGCCGCGATGGCCTCCGAAAGTGGCACAGTCTCCTTTGTGGGCGGCATGGACATTCCGCTGATCCGCAAATTCGCCTGTGGCTACGCTCAAGGCGCGATGGCCGTAAACCCTGACGTTACAGTCATCGCCAACATGACAGGCACAACACCCGCGGCCTGGAACGATCCGGTAAAGGGGTCCGAGCTGACACTGGCACAGATCAGCCAAGGTTCTGACGTTGTCTTCGCTGCCGCTGGCGGCACTGGCGTTGGCGTTCTGCAAACAGCAGCTGACGAAGACATCCTGTCCATCGGCGTTGACGCAAACCAGAACTACCTGCACCCCGGCGAGGTTCTGACATCCATGCTCAAGCGCGTCGATAACGCGGTCTACGAGGCCTTTACACAAGGCACAGACCTCGAAACCGGCTTTAACGTCATGGGCATCGCGAACGAAGGCGTGGGCTATGCGCTCGACGAATTCAACGCAGAACTGGTCACCGCAGACATGCAAGCCGCTGTTGACGCAGCCGCCGCATCCATCGCTGCTGGCGAGCTGGTTGTCCACGACTACACAGCTGACGAAACCTGCCCCGCACTGAGCTTCTAAGTCGCGACGGAAGGCCTAAAACTCGGGGCCACGCTTGCACAAAGCGTGGCCCTTCTTGCTGATAAGGACAGTCCCATGACAAAGGCGATCACCACCTTCTTTGAAGCATGGGGGATGTCAGATACAGTCGCCCGACAAACCGCCATCCACGCATCATTCGCAACCGATGCGACCTATGCCGACCCCCGCACCGAGGTCCCGCTGATAGGCCCCGCTGATGTAACGGACTATATCGCCATGTTTTCCGCCTCTGCCCCCGGCGCTGTTGCCGAAGTCACTGCTGTCGAGACACGTGAAGGTGTCAGCCGTGCGACTATTGCTTTCAAAATGCCAAACGGCATGGAACAAATGGGTCAGTACTTTGTCGAACACGGGCCTGACGGCCTGATTGCCCGCATGGTCGGATTTGTCGGAACAGGAGCACCAGCATGAGCGATGCAGCCCCAGCCATTGAACTCAAAGGTATCTCCAAAGCCTTTGGTCCGGTTCAGGCAAACAAAGACATCTCGATCCGCGTCATGCCCGGCTCGATCCATGGGATCATCGGCGAAAACGGCGCAGGTAAATCAACGCTGATGTCGATCCTGTACGGCTTTTACAAAGCCGACAAAGGCGAGATTTTCATCGCAGGCAAGAAAACATCTATCCCTGACAGTCAAGCCGCGATCGCCGCAGGCATCGGGATGGTGTTCCAGCATTTCAAACTGGTCGAAAACTTCACCGTTCTGGAAAACGTGGTTCTGGGGGCCGAAGACAGCGGCCTGTTGCGCCCGTCATTGGCGCGCGCACGGCGCGAACTCAAAAGCCTTGCGGAAGAATACGAATTGAACGTCGATCCGGACGCCCTGATCGAAGAGGTCGGCGTCGGCATGCAACAGCGCGTGGAAATCCTCAAAGCGCTGTACCGCAAAGCCGATATCCTGATTCTGGACGAACCCACAGGTGTGCTGACACCCGCCGAGGCGGACCATTTGTTCCGTATCCTGGAGAACCTCAAGCGCGAGGGTAAAACGATCATCCTGATCACGCATAAACTGCGCGAGATCATGGAAATCACCGATACTGTCAGCGTGATGCGGCGCGGTGAGATGACCGCCACCGTCAAAACAGCGGAAACCAGCCCGCCGCAACTGGCTGAACTGATGGTCGGCCGCAAGGTGCTCTTGCGCGTGGACAAGGCACCGGCGCAGATCGGGCGCAAAATCCTTGAGGTCAAAGACCTTAATGTGACCGACAGCAAAGGCGTTCACCGTCTCAAAGGCGTCAGCTTTGATGTGCATGCCGGCGAAATCCTCGGGATTGCAGGTGTCGCAGGCAACGGGCAGTCCGAATTGCTGGAAGTGCTGGGCGGCTATGAAAAGGCCACCGGCAGCATCAAGATGAATGGCGAGGAAATCGACCTGACAGGTACGAAATCCAACGGCCAGAGCAGGCGCGCACGCGGTATCAGCCACGTCCCCGAGGACCGCCAGCGCGAAGGGCTGATCATGGACTTTCAGGCTTGGGAAAACACCGCCTTTGGCTATCATCACGATGCGCGCTATCAGAAGAACAGATTTCTGATGGACAATGCAGCCATCCGTAAAGACACCGAAGAAAAGATGGCGCGTTTCGACGTGCGGCCGCCCGATCCAAGCCTTGCCGCCAAGAGCTTTTCCGGCGGCAACCAGCAGAAAATCGTCCTCGCGCGCGAGATTGAACGCAACCCCGACCTTTTGCTGATCGGGCAACCGACACGCGGTGTGGACATTGGTGCGATCGAATTCATCCACCAGCAGATTGTTGCACTTAGGGATCAGGGCAAAGCAATTTTGTTGGTTTCCGTGGAGTTAGAGGAAATTTTGTCCCTCTCTGACCGGATTGCGGTTATGTTTGACGGAAAAATAATGGGCGAGCGGATGCCTCAGGACACAGACGAAAAAGAACTCGGGCTTTTGATGGCCGGGATGACCACCGAACCGCGTGGGCCACTCCATGAGGCTGTCGAGGCGCAATTGGCGACCGCCGGCAGCGGCACGGCCAAGGAGGTCTGAGGAATGGATGTGATGCCAAAGTGGGCCGACGTCGTCCTGATCCCGCTGATCTCGATTCTGCTTGCGGCGATCCTGTCTGCCTTGGTGATCCTGGCCATTGGTGAAAATCCGTGGGCCGCACTCAAGCTGATGGTTTCTGGCGCGCTTGGGTCCACTTACGGCTGGGGCTATACGCTCTACTACGCCACCAACTTTATCTTCACCGGTCTTGCTGTTGCCATCGCGTTCCATGCGCGGTTGTTCAACATCGGCGGTGAAGGTCAGGCCCTCATCGGAGGTCTGGGCGTGGCAGTCATCTGCCTGTTCATTCCGTGGCCGCATTGGACGCTGGCGC
Source organism: Yoonia sp. R78084 (assembly GCF_044595625.1). Lineage (NCBI taxonomy): Bacteria > Pseudomonadati > Pseudomonadota > Alphaproteobacteria > Rhodobacterales > Paracoccaceae > Yoonia > Yoonia sp. R78084. The sequence continues at coordinate 258,448 of NZ_CP138993.1, read as the reverse complement.
TTTTGGGCTCTGCGATTGGCGCAGCACTCTTTGGTGCGGCATGGGCCGCGATCCCCGCATTCCTGCAGGCCAAGCGCGGCAGCCATATCGTGATCACCACGATCATGTTCAACTTTATCGCGGCTGCGGTGCTGAACTACTTTCTGATCGGCGCGCTCAAAGCCCCCGGTATGGAACCGGCAACCCCGCGATTCCCCGAAGCAACGCACCTTCCCTCGTTTCAGGACATGTTCAACTTCGGCGAAACGACATTCTTCCGCGGCGCTCCGGCCAACGTCACCTTCTTTGTCGCCATTGCGGCCTGTCTGTTCCTCTGGATCCTGATCTGGAAAACGCGGCTTGGCTATGAACTGCGGTCCTTCGGGCATTCGGAGTCAGCGGCAAAATACGCGGGCATCAGCCCGACCAAAATTATCATGGTCACCATGCTTATCTCCGGCGGTCTTGCCGGCATGATGGCCATCAACAACGTCCAGGGCGAGGCCGAACGGCTGGTCCTGAACGCAGTGGAGGGGGCGGGCTTTATCGGCATCGCCGTCGCACTGATGGGGCGCAGCCATCCTTTCGGGGTACTGCTGGCGGCCCTTCTTTTCGGCTTTCTATATCAAGGCGGCGCAGAACTCGCCCTATGGACGTCGATCCCCCGTGAGCTGATTATCGTAATACAGGCCTTGGTAATCCTCTTCACGGGTGCACTGGATAATATGGTGCGCATGCCGCTCGAGCGGCTATTCCTGGCAATGAGGAGAGCAAAAACATGACAGGACAATTCAAAGTCGGTGTCGATGATGACACCGGTGCGGACCTGGGCTTTGTGCTCAGTTGTTTGGCACTTGGCATGATTTCGATGGAAGAGCTCCACCAGTGGGTTCACCACGTGATTGATCAGACCCCCGCAGCAGACGTGCCACCACATCTCGTGGCGCTTTTGTCGCTGCAACGCCCGACAAGTGTGTTGATGCCCGCAGAAACCGTGATGCCCCGTGTGCCGCATGATCCGTTCATCACAGATGACCGGTTCGATGCGATGCTGGGCTTGCAGTTCTTCCTGCGCAAAGACAAAACGCAGGCCGTCGATATTACCCAAGCAGAGGCCGAAGCCGCCCTGCGCCGCAATCCGGAGGTCGCAGACCGCTTCTTTGACCTCTTCCCCTTCCTGATGGAGAAAGCTGCCTAAATGGATTTTGCGACCCTTTTGCAGATGCTGGACGCCACGTTGCGTCTGGCAACCCCGCTTCTTCTGGCCTGTCTTGCAGGTCTGTTTTCCGAGCGGGCCGGTATCTTTGATATCGGGCTTGAGGGCAAAATGCTGGCAGCAGCTTTCCTGTCGGCCGCCATTGCCGCTGTGACGGGCAATGTGTGGCTGGGGCTTTTGGCAGGCATTGGCGCGTCGATGATCCTGTCGGCGGTGCACGGGCTTGCCTCGATTACCTTTCGCGGGAACCAACTCATCTCGGGTGTCGCGATCAACTTTCTGGCGGCGGGACTGACAGTCGTCATTGCGCAAAGCTGGTTCGCCCAAGGCGGGCGGACCCCGCAACTGTCGGGGGATGCGCGGTTCAACCCGATCGAACTCCCCTTTGCCGAAGCACTTCAGAACGTGCCCGTGATTGGGCCGATCTACTACGAACTGATTTCCGGACACACGATTCTTGTCTATGTCGCCCTGCTGATGGTGCCGCTGACATGGTGGATCCTGTTCCAGACCCGCTTCGGTCTGCGGCTGCGTGCCGTGGGCGAAAACCCTGCCGCCGTTGATACCGCAGGCGTATCGGTGATCTGGCTGCGTTTCGCCGCTGTGGGCATCTGTGGCGTCCTCTGCGGCATCGCGGGCGCCTACCTTGCGACGGCTCTGCAAGCGGGCTTTGTCAAAGACATGAGCGCCGGGCGCGGCTACATCGCGCTGGCCGCACTGATTTTTGCCAAATGGCGTCCCTGGTATGCGCTTTACGCCTGCCTGCTCTTTGGTTTCCTGCAGGCGATGTCGCTGCGCTCGGACGTGGTGGCGAATGTTGTTGGCTTCCAGGTGAACGGCCAGTTCCTTGACGTACTACCCTATATCCTGACGGTCGTCATTCTGGCTGGTTTTGTCGGCAAGGCGATCCCGCCACGTGCAGGGGGCGCGCCTTATGTCAAAGAACGCTAAAGACCTCGCCAGCCAGATCAAAGCGGCGGCAGGTGATGCGCCCGTGCGTATTGGTCTGATCCTTGGCTCCGGCCTCGGGCATATCGCGAACGAAGTGGACGGCACCGCCATCCCCTACACCGACTTGCCCGGCTTTCCCCATGCCGGTGTGTCAGGCCATAACCCCAACCTTGTGATCGGCACCCTTGAAGGCGTGCGTGTTGCCGTGTTCGGCGGGCGTGCGCACTATTACGAAAGCGGACGCGGTGACGCGATGCGCCTGCCTTTGGAGGTTCTGCGGGAATTGGGTGCCGATACGATGATCGCCACCAATGCGGCGGGGTCGATGCAGGTCGATATGCCCACAGGTTCGATCATGTGCCTGTCCGACCATATCAATTTCTCCGGCCTGAACCCGCTGATCGGAGAGCCGACGGACGCGCGCTTTGTGCCGATGAAGGACGCCTACGATCCCGCAATCCGCACAGCGTTGCACGCCGCCGCCAAAGCCGCCGACGTTGCGATGGCTGACGGAGTTTACGCCTGGTATTCGGGGCCCTCGTTCGAGACACCCGCCGAAATCCGCGCGATCAAGATGCTGGGGGCCGATGCGGTTGGCATGTCCACCGTCCCCGAAGTCATCCTTGCGCGGTTCCTTGGCCTGAAAGCTGCTGCAATCTCGACCATCACCAATATGGCCGCAGGGATGAGCGACGAGGCGATCAGCCACGAACACACCAAAGCCATGGCACCAATCGGCGCGGCCAAGTTGGAAAAGGTCCTGCGCGGCTACCTGCGGTCGCTGCCCTAAGTCCAAAACGGGCGCATTCATAAGTCCACGTGGCAGAATTGCTGCGTTTGCATATCAAAACGGCTCACATCGTTTGACATAAACGCCTGATAGGTTTTTGGTGCTGACAACGGCTCAAGCGTCCGGAACAGCTCATGCAAATTTACCTCCCCATCGCCGAGGTTTCGGTGAACATCTTCCTTTTGTTGGGACTTGGCGGAATCGTGGGCGTTTTGTCAGGCATGTTTGGTGTGGGCGGCGGCTTTCTGATGACGCCGTTGCTGTTCTTCATCGGCATTCCTCCGGCGGTTGCGGTTGCAACAGAAGCAAACCAGATCGTCGCCTCTTCGTTCTCGGGAGTCCTTGCACACCTGAAGCGAAAGACGGTGGACCTCAGGATGGGTACGGTGTTGCTGATCGGCGGTCTGATCGGTTCGGGCCTTGGCATTATCCTGTTCAACTACCTCAAAGCTCTGGGTCAGGTCGAACTGCTGGTGCAGCTTTGCTATGTGGTCTTCCTCGGGATGATTGGCTCGATGATGTTCATCGAGAGCCTGAATGCAATCCGCAAATCGTCCAAACCCGGCGGCGCGGCACCCAAGCGGCGCAAGCACAACTGGGTTCACAACCTGCCCTTTAAAATGAAGTTCCGCGTCTCCGGCCTGTATATTTCGGTTATACCACCGCTGATGGTCGGAATTCTTGTCGGTGTTCTGGCGGCCATCATGGGTGTCGGCGGTGGCTTTATCATGGTACCGGCCATGATCTATCTGCTGGGGATGCCCACCAAAGTCGTTGTGGGCACGTCCCTGTTCCAGATCATCTTTGTCACCGCTTTCACGACGATGCTGCATGCAACAACGAACTTCACCGTTGATGTCGTCCTCGCGGTACTTCTGCTCGTGGGCGGCGTGATCGGTGCGCAAATTGGCACACGGATCGGTGTGAAAATGAAGGCCGAGCAGCTGCGTATCTGGCTGGCCATCATGGTTCTCGCCGTGTGCGGCAAGCTGGCGTTTGATCTGCTTGTCATGCCGGCCGAGCTCTTCTCTCTGGGCGCAGGGGGGCACTCATGATCCGCCTTGTTGTGCTACTGCTCTTGCTGGCTGTTCCTGCGAAAGCCGAAGAGATCGTGCTGGGATTGAGCCAGGACGAGGTCGCGATCACCGCGACATTCGAAGGCTCCGAAATCCTGATCTTTGGCGCCATCAAGCGTGATGGTCCGGTCGAGGTTCCGGGCGATCTGGGTGTGATTGTCACGATTGCAGGCCCTGACGAACCGGTCACTGTCCGCAAGAAAGATCGCCGCCTCGGCATCTGGGTGAATACGGAAGCCGTAGAGATCGAAGTCGCACCCACATTCTATGCTGTTGCAACAAACCGGCCATTGGACGAAATCCTGACGTCAACCGAAGATCTGAACACACGCATCAGCATGCAGCGGGCCATCCGTTCAGTCGGTGCAACGGCTGAAAGTGCACAGAACTTTACAGATGCACTGATCCGCATCCGCGCGTCACAAGGACTGTACCAGACCATCCCCGAGGGCGTCTCGGTTGCAGAAGAAGCGCTGTTCCGCGCGCTGATCCCATTGCCCGCAAACCTGACCGAAGGTGACTATGTCGCCGAGATTTACTTGACACGGGACAAGCGGATCATTGATCTTTACACCACGTCCATTCCCGTCAAGAAGGTTGGGCTGGAACGCTGGCTCTATAACCTCGCGCATGAAAACCCGTTCCTTTACGGATTGATGTCGCTGTCGATCGCTATCGCAGCAGGCTGGGGTGCATCCGCCGCATTCAGCGCGTTCCGCCGTTAACCGCGCCCGATATGCGGCATCTTTGTCGCCATCACCATCATGGACTGCACATTCGCCTCGGGCGGCAGTGCTGCCATATGAAAGACCGACCGCGCCACATCCTCAACCGCCATGCTTGGCAGCGGATCCAAACCCTGCGCGGCGCGCGTTTTTTCAAGGTTCAGCACCAGATCGGTGCGCGCATTGCCGATATCAATCTGCCCGCAGGCAATATCAAAGGGCCGCCCATCCAGCGACAGCGTCTTGGTCAGCCCGCTGACACCGTGCTTGGTCGTTGTATAACACACAGACCCCTCACGCGGTGTGTAGGCCGAGATGGAGCCGTTGTTGATAATCCGCCCGCCCTGCGGCCTTTGCTGGCGCATCTGGCAAAAGGCGGCACGGGCGCAGAGGAACATCCCTGTCAGATTGACGTCCAACACCGCTTTCCAGTCGTCTAGCGCGATCTTGTCGATGGTCGTCTGCGGCCCGAACATGCCAGCGTTATTGAACAGCACATCGATATGCCCAAAACGCGCAAAGGCAGCACCAACGGCCGTTTCATCCGTCACATCACAGGGCAAAAGAACGGCATTCTCGTGCGCCATTTCTTCAAGCTTGTCCGCGCGCCGCGCAATCAGACCGACGCGCCAGCCTTGCGCGAGGAAATACTCTGCCGTGACGCGGCCAATACCGCTGCTGGCACCTGTCACGATGATGGATTTCATATCTCTTCGCTCCTCAGTTCAAGCGGTGCCGCCGGCACCTCCAGATCATCGACCCGCAACACGCCCTGTGGCCGTGCCAAACGGTTGCGCACGACCCAACGCAGCTGGGTCTCTGCCCGCGTGATCGCCACATAGGCAAGACGCTTCCAAAGCGGCTGTCCCGCCTCTACGCGGCCCATGCGCGAAGCCGCATAAATATCGGGCGCAAAGACCTGCACCGTGTCCCATTGCGATCCTTGCGCCTTGTGGATCGTCACCGCGGCCCCGTGCAAGAACGTGGCCCCCATGCGGGCCGCAAAAGGGATAAAGGGCTCTTCATCACCCTCTTGTTCAATCTTCACGATACTCGCCGCACTCACCTGCGGGTCCTCGGCACCCATGACATGCAGGCGCGAAAACCCCGGCTTGCGGCCCGGCCCTAGATAAATGACCTGCGCGCCCTTGATCAGGCCGCGCGCCTCCAGATCAAGGCGCTTCTTGCGGTGTTTCAGCGGCAATTCGATACCATCACAAATCAACGGCTCCCCTGCCAACAACTCATCCACCGGCGCGGCAAAGGCTGCGCGGAACGCATGGATCAAACGGATACGGGTCGCGTTGCGCCACACCAGACAGGGCGAGCGCGCCATCAAATCAGCCTCGACACGTTGGGCCATGACGACACGTTCGTCCAGCTTTGACGCGTCCTCAACCATCCGCTCAAACCCTTGAAAATCCAGCTGTGGATCGGCCAAGGCATGGGCCAGATCAAGGATCGGGTTGCCCGCATCCTGCCGGTGTATCCGGTTCAGGGTCAGCACGCGGGGCGCTGGCAGCGTTTCGAACACCATCCCGCCAGAGGATTGTACCGGCGGCAATTGCGCCGGATCACCGAACAACAAAAGCGTCGGGAAAATCTCTTTCAAATCCTCGAATTGCTTTTCGTCCAGCATCGAACTCTCATCGACAAAGCCGATGTCCAAAGGCTCTTCGCGCCGCTTCCAGCCTGTGATGAAGTCGCTCCCGCGCAGCCCCGCGGCAGCAAGTGCGGCAGGCACGGATTTATTGATCTGATAAGAGGCAAACGCACGATCAAGCGCGATATCACTTAGCCCCTCGATCTCGGGCCTGTCACCTTGGCCCGCCAGCCATTCGGCCACCTTTTCGTATTCCGGGTCATAGACCGGCGTATAGAGAATGCGGTGGATCGTGGTCGCCGGGACGCCACGGTTGCGCAACACGCTGGCTGCTTTGTTGGTGGGCGCTAGAATAGCGAGCGTGCGCCGGTCCTTGCGCTTGCGTCCTTCCCAATCGCCGGAAATGACGTCGACACCGGCCTCTTCCAACGCATGATAGAGCTTGGCCAACAGCATCGTCTTACCCGACCCCGCCTTACCAATCACCGCCAATACGGACGTGCTGTCGGACTGTGGCGGTTGCAGCAGGTGGTCGTCCAAATCAACGCCCGATTGGCGCAATGCGACGGCGATATTGTCCCAGGCTTGGGCCTGATCGTCAGAGAATGTGATGGTGGGAGCGTTCATGGGGGCGACTGTATCTGGACAGTCAATGCGCCGCTAGCGCATTCGCCACGACCAAGGGCTAAGTCCTGCGCACAGGTCCGGATTTCACGGTTAACTCCAGCATCCCATCGTGGTCCCCACCCTGGTGGCGCGCATCCGGCAGCGCGCGCGATGCAATCTCAACCTGTGCCACAAGTTCGGCCTCTTCCAGTTGCGCCCGAAGCATTGGCAAATCATTGTCGCGCGCAAAACTGCGCAGATCGGCCAGCACATCAATGATCCAATCGCGTCCCATGATGCACCGTCCCTACAAAGTATTAAGGAATAATTAATATTCTTGGTCAGTCAGTCTTTCCCGACGCAAACGCAAAAGGCGCCGCCGTTTCCGGCGACGCCTTTCTTGGGAATATGGGGTGGGCCTAGCGCATCCGCGACGCTTCCAACGTATCCTCAAAGGTGCGCAAACCCATATTCGGAGCCTGCACAAGCACGGCCATATTGCCCGGTTTGTGCTCGTTGCGGCGCATCTTGGTATGGGCCTGCGGGATCGCCTCCCATCCAAAGCATTCCGACATGCACGGATCAAGCCGCTGCTCCAGCATCAGTTTGTTGGCCGCACTCGCCTGCTTGAGATGGGCAAAGTGGCTGCCCTGCAAACGCTTCTGGTGCATCCACATATAGCGCACGTCGAAGGTACAGTTGAATCCGGTGGTACCCGCGCAAATCACGACCATGCCACCCTTTTTGCAAACCAGGGACGATACGGGGAATGTCGCCTCGCCGGGATGTTCGAACACCATATCAACGTTCACGCCTTTGCCGGTGATGTCCCAGATCGCCTTGCCGAACTTGCGGGCCTCTTGTAGCCACGTGTTGTATTCGGGCGTATTCACGGTGGGCAGTTGGCCCCAGCAGTTGAAATCGTTCCGGTTGATGACACCCTTCGCACCCAGTGACATCACAAACTCGCGCTTGCTTTCGTCACTGATCACGCCAATCGCATTCGCACCCGCCGTATTGATCAACTGGATCGCATAAGACCCCAGACCACCAGACGCACCCCAGACCAGCACGTTCTGGCCGGGCTTAAGGTCATGCGGTTCGTGGCCGAACAACATCCGGTATGCAGTCGCGAGCGTCAGCGTATAACACGCGCTCTCTTCCCATGTCAGATGCTGCGGACGATGCATCAACTGCTGCGATTGCACGCAGGTGAACTGCGCAAAAGACCCGCCTGCGGTCTCATAACCCCAGATGCGCTGACTTGGCGAATACATCGGATCGCCGCCGTTGCATTCCTCATCATCGCCATCATCCTGATTGCAATGGATCACAACCTCGTCGCCGACCTTCCAGCGCTTGACCTTATCCCCCACAGCCCAAACGATCCCTGCGGCGTCGGAACCGACAATCTGGTACTCCTGCTTATGGATATCAAACGGGCTGACAGGGACACCAAGACCGGCCCAGACACCATTATAGTTGACACCAGCCGCCATCACGAGAACCAGAACCTCGTGGCTGTCCAGCTTTGGCACATCCACGACCTCGAGCTGGAATGCTTTCTCGGGCTCGCCATGACGCTCACGGCGGATCACCCACGCATGCATCTTTGCAGGCACATAGCCCAAAGGTGGCATCTCGCCGACTTCATACAGGTCTTTCTCGGGTGCCGTATAAGCAGTTTGGTCGAGGGCCATCGCAGTCTCCATCAGTCAGCTTCCAATGTTGCCGCGCCGCAGAATCAAGCGCGTTTTTCATTGAATACGAGATGACAGAGTAACTTTGCAACCCTATTTAGATCATTTTTGTAATTTAATTACTCTGCGACTGCAGAAATTTCGTCTGAATTTGCTGCAACTGCATCAAAATGATGCGTAATCGAATTGGCGTAGAAGGTCAGAACGTCCCGCCCCTTTTCAGTGGACGAAATCGCGCCATTGCTCTCGACAAGCAAACCACGCCCCCGCAACCGGCTGAGCGCGTCGCGCACGACCTCCCGCGCATCACGCTTGGGGCACGGCAGCTTGCGTTCTTTCAAATGCGTGATCGCCCGGGCCACAGAGGCCTCAAGATCCGGAACACTCACCGGTTCTGCCAACAGGATATGCCGCGCCACCAAAGGGACACCGACAACCGGTGTCACATCGGCAATCCGCTTCATCAACTCCTGGGCAAGCTGTTCTGTCAGATCACTGCCCGCATCACCATGATATTTTGAAAGCTCCAGCGGCTCGCCAAAACTGACGGATGCCACCCCGAAGCCTCTGAAACGCCCTGTGACACGCAAACCGATATGGCGCAGAACGCGCCCCAAAATCGAAATCAGCGACGGCTTGAACCTGCGCGTGCCGGATTTGTCGGCGGCAATCAGGATCGTGTCCTCCAGCACACGGTCATAATTCACCGCAACCGGCACAAAGATCACTTCGCGGGCCTCGGGGTCAAAATCCTCGACAATATAATTCAACAACCCCATCCGCGGCGGGGCCAATAATCCGTTCAGGCTCAGCCCGCCTTCTGGAAATACCGCCTGGCTCACACCGCCGCGCGTGGCCATTTGCACATAACGTGCCAGAACCTTGCGATAGAGCGCACCACGGGATTTGCGCCGGATAAAATACGCCCCCATCATGCGGATCACCGAAGACAGCGGCCACACCCGCGCCCATTCGCCCACGGCGTAAGACAGGGCACCTGCATTTGCCGCAAGATAGGTGACCAACACGTAATCCATATTGCTGCGATGGTTGATGACAAAGATCACGGTCGCATCAGGATCAATTTTTTCCAGCCGCTTGCGATCAAACGTGCCCAGCTTGATCCGGTAAAGCGACTTTGAAAGCCATCGTGCCAGCCTGATCCCCACACCAAAATACGCCGTCGCCGAAAACCCCGGCACAATCTCACGCGCGTAACGGCGGGCCTTTTCAAAGGCGACGTTCTCGGGGATCTTTTCTTTAGTGGCGTGATCCACGATTGCCTGCGTCACCTCGGGATCGTAAATCAAACGCTGGATCATATCGTACCGCCGCGCCAGCTTGAACGGCTCAATCGGGCGCTGCAGGCGTTGGTTCAGCTTGCCAATCACCCGTTCGGCACGTTTACGAAAAAACCAGCGCACCGAGGGAAACAGAAAATGCGACGCAAAAGTCACCGCCGCGAACAGGACAATAAGAACAAAGGCCCAAATGGGCAGTGAGATCGTTTGCGTCATGCGCAGAACGTGACAGGGAACGGCGTCCGCGTAAATCCCGTCATGCCGCAACGCAGCGAATTGACAGCGCCATAAAATGTCCGATAAACACCCTCATAGCGTAATTTAATTGCGCGGATTGATTCAGGAGTGCCGTAAATGTCGCAACCGCAGAAAGACCGCCCTTGGCTGTTTCGCACATATGCAGGTCATTCGACCGCCTCTGCCTCGAACGCGCTCTATCGCGGCAATCTTGCCAAAGGTCAGACCGGTCTCTCTGTCGCTTTCGATCTGCCCACCCAAACCGGCTATGACAGCGATCATATCCTCGCCAAAGGCGAAGTGGGCAAAGTCGGCGTGCCCGTCAGCCACCTTGGCGACATGCGCACACTGTTCAACGATATTCCGTTGGACCAGATGAACACCTCGATGACGATCAACGCGACAGCGCCCTGGCTCTTGTCGCTCTACATCGCCGTAGCTGAAGAACAGGGTGCCGACGTCAGCGCACTGCAAGGCACGGTCCAAAACGACATCATCAAAGAATATCTCTCACGCGGCACCTATATCTGCCCGCCCGAACCATCGCTACGCATGATCACAGATGTGGCCGCTTATACCCGCGAACACTTGCCGAAATGGAACCCGATGAACGTGTGCTCCTACCACCTGCAAGAGGCCGGCGCGACACCGGAAGAAGAGCTTGCCTTCGCGCTGGCCACAGCCACCGCCGTGCTGGATGATCTCAAAGGCAAAGTGCCAGCCGAGCATTTCCCCGCCATGGTCGGGCGCATTTCCTTTTTCGTGAATGCCGGTATCCGTTTCGTGACCGAACTTTGCAAGATGCGCGCCTTTGTCGAGTTATGGGACGAGATTTGCGCGACGCGCTATGGTGTGGAAGATGCCAAATACCGCCGTTTCCGCTATGGCGTGCAGGTCAATTCGCTTGGCCTGACCGAACAGCAGCCCGAAAATAACGTCTATCGTATCCTGTTGGAAACGCTTGCCGTGACCTTGTCGAAAAATGCCCGCGCCCGCGCCGTGCAATTACCCGCATGGAACGAAGCATTGGGCCTGCCCCGCCCTTGGGACCAGCAATGGTCGCTGCGGATGCAACAAATCCTCGCTTATGAAACCGATCTTCTGGAATTCGACGATCTCTTTGACGGAAATCCCGCAATTGATCGCAAAGTGAATGAGCTCAAAGATGGCGCGCGTGCCGAATTGGCCCAAATTGACGGAATGGGCGGTGCGGTTGGCGCAATTGGCTATATGAAATCGCGTCTCGTCGAAAGTAATGCAGCGCGTATTGCCGGAATTGAAAAAGGCGAAACAACAGTTGTCGGCGTCAATAAATGGCAGGCTGGTGAACCCTCGCCTTTGACAGCAGGCGAAGATGCAATCATGGTGTCGGACCCAGAAGCCGAGGCCGATCAACTCCGCCGCCTCGGGCAATGGAAAGTCGACCGTGACAATGCCGCCGTGAAAGAGGCGCTGGCCGCACTGCGGGCCGCCGCCAAGGATGGCAGCAACATCATGCCCCCTTCCATCGCCTGTGCGCGGGCAGGTGTCACGACAGGCGAATGGGCCGACGTGATCCGCAGCGTGTTTGGCCAGTACCGCGCGCCCACCGGCGTCAGCAGCAACCCCTCCAACCGTACCGAAGGCCTAGAGGATTTACGCGAACAGGTCGATCTGGTCAGCGCAGCGCTCGGCCGTCGTCTGAAATTCCTTGTCGGCAAACCGGGGCTGGACGGGCACTCCAACGGCGCCGAACAAATCGCCGCGCGCGCGCGTGATTGCGGCATGGAGATTGATTACGAAGGTATTCGTCTTACACCTGAAGAAATTGTGACAGCGGCACAGAATGGCGAAGTCCATGTGATCGGACTTTCCATTCTTTCGGGTTCCCATATTCCTTTGGTCCGCGATGTCATGACACGTCTGCAAACGGCAGGCATATCCCATATCCCGGTCATTGCCGGTGGCATTATTCCTGAAGATGACGCAACTGAATTGCGCGCAATGGGTGTGGCACGGGTTTATACGCCAAAAGATTTTGAATTGAACAAAATCATGAATGACATTGTTACCCTCGTTGATCCGCGCTCCGTAGCGGCGGAATAGAGCCAACTATATACGCTTTTGGATAGGCTTTTGCGATTTCGAGATACTGTGTGAATAATCCTGTGGTATTCGCACTGAAGCGAATTGGAGAAACGCAAATGAATCCTGATCTGAAATCAATGACCCGCAAAGAACTCGAAAAGCTCAAGAGCAATGTCGAGAAAGCTCTGGAAAGGGTGACGGAAAACGAAAAGAAAGCCGCGCGCGCTGCCGCGGAAAAAGCAGCGGCAGCCCATGGGTTTTCGCTCGCAGAGATCACTGGCGCGGCACCTGCAAAGAGAGGGCCCAAACCCAAGTCCGGCCCCAAAACTGCATCACCTGCGAAATACAAGAACCCCTCTGATCCCACGCAAACCTGGACTGGAAAAGGACGCCAGCCGCAGTGGTTCAAGGCGGCAATCAAGGCGGGCACCTCGCCTGACAACATGGAAATCTAGCTTCCCTCGGTGCCGCGCCCGGCATAGACTGGGCGGCACATTTACAGGAGGCTGACATGACCATCCACATTGGCGCCGAAAAGGGCGATATTGCACCGACCGTCCTGATGCCGGGCGATCCTTATCGCGCCAAGTGGGCGGCGGAAACGTTCCTCAAAGATGCGCGCTGCATCAATGAAGTGCGCGGTATGCTCGGATTTACGGGGACATGGAACGGCCATAGGGTGACGATCCAGGGGTCCGGCATGGGGATGCCCTCGCTTTCAATCTATGCGAACGAATTGATCAAGGATTACGACGTGCAGACCTTGATCCGCATCGGTTCATGCGGCGGGATGCAGAAGAATGTCGGCATTCGCGATGTGATCCTCGCGATGACGGCCTCGACACTCTCGACGCCGTCTCGCGGGATATTCAAGGAACTCAATTTTGCGCCCTGCGCCGACTACCAGTTGCTTTCGGCCGCTTATGACGCGGCAAAAGCCAGGGGCGTGCCAACCCATGTCGGCGGGATCTATTCATCAGATGTTTTCTATGACGAACGCCCGGACCTGAACGAACAAATGATCCGGCATGGTATTCTGGGCGTGGAGATGGAGGCCGCAGAACTCTACAACCTCGCAGCCCGCTACGGACGGCGCGCTTTGGCGGTCCTGACGGTCAGTGATCACCTGATTACCCATGAGGCGCTTCCCGCAGAGGATCGTGAACGATCTTTTGGAGATATGGTCGAAATCGCCCTGTCCGCAGCTTTCACACAGGCCGTCTAGAAAAGGGGGGCTTTGCCCCCGGCCCTGCGGGCCTCCCCCAGGATATTTCCGGGCCAATAATAACAAAGAATTAACCCACTTCGCCGATCATGAGCATTACGGCACAGGCGGGGACGCCGATGACCGTGGCCGGTAATGACCGGAAGGGCTCGCCTGACACATGGCGGGCCTTTTTTCAGTATTACTGGCCTGAAAATATCCTCGGGGGGAGCGTCAGCGGGGGGCAGACAGCCCCCCTGCATGATTTCCTTTAGACAGTACGTTCGACCATCATGCCTTTGATGTGCGCAATCGCGGCGGCAGGGTTCAGACCCTTGGGGCATGTTTTCGCACAGTTCATGATCGTGTGGCAGCGGTAGAGTTTGAAGGGGTCTTCAAGCTGATCCAATCGCTCGCCTGTTGCCTCGTCACGGCTGTCGATGATCCAGCGGTAAGCATGCAAGAGCGCTGCTGGCCCCAGATAGCGGTCACCGTTCCACCAGTAAGAGGGGCAGGAGGTCGAACAGGATGCGCACATCACGCATTCATAAAGACCGTCCAGCTTCTTGCGGTCCTCGATGGACTGGCGCCATTCCTTTGCAGGGCGGTTCGTTTTCGTCTCCAGCCACGGCATGATGCTCGCGTGCTGCGCATAGAAATGCGTCAAGTCAGGGATCAGGTCCTTGATGACCGGCATATGCGGCAGCGGGTAAATCTTCACGTCGCCCTTGATCTCATCCATGCCGTAGATACAGGCCAGCGTGTTGATCCCGTCTATGTTCATCGCGCAGGACCCACAGATCCCTTCACGGCAGGAACGGCGGAATGTCAGCGTCGGATCAATCTCGTTCTTGATCTTGATCAGCGCATCCAGAACCATCGGGCCGCAGTTATCCATATCGATGAAATATGTATCCAGCTGCGGGTTCTTGCCGTCATCAGGGTTCCAGCGATAGACCTGCACTTTGCGCAGATTGGTTGCGCCCTCCGGCTTGGGCCAGGTTTTGCCCACTGTCATGCGGGAGTTCTTGGGAAGTGTCAGTTGTACCATTTTTCGTTCCTTCCGTCAGGGCTTGCGCCCGAATACCTTTATATGGCGCGCAAACGCGGCGGCCGAATTGGCGCTTCGCCAGTCAGATTGAAGACGCAGCTTTCATAGACCGCGATCGGGTCACGCCCGCGGATCGCGTCAGAACTAATGCTGAAGCTGCCGCTGGCGAATGGTCCGCTTTCACTGTTCGCCCCAAGCGTGAGTCCGATTTCCGGTCCCTGCGCGGCGCGCGCGCGTTCCTCGCAAATTTCGGCAGCACGTTCCGGTGACATCGGTGTGCAGGCGGTTGCCAAGAGAGCACTCAACAGGATCACAGACCTTCTCATAGGTTCATCCCCAATGAATTATTGACCGTGCACCGCACCGTATCGGGGCGCTGCGCAATCTGGACAATCAGATTTGTCGTCGTCTCGTTCGCGCCAACGACGGCCCCTTGTGCAATCTGCACGATTTCAGCAGAGGACGCATTGTCGATGATACAGTCCGTCAACGGACGTGCATCAACGCCGGGAAAGCGTGCCTGTACAGCATTGTTGACGACACCTTTTGCAGCGTCACGTGCCAGCATGTCGCCTGTCGGACCAAGGTCCTGCATGCAACCCGCCAGCACCACCACTGCGCCAAATGTCATCAGCAGACGCATCAGAATGTCCGTTCTTTCGGCGCAATCTTGGCTTCCGAAATACCACCTTCAGCCTCGGTAGTCAGACCCGCCGTGATCACAGGACGGTAGCTCAGTTTCACCTTCGCGCCATCCACATGGCTGATCGTGTGCACACGCCAGTTTTTATCATCACGCGCCGCGTAATCCTCATGCGCATGTGCGCCACGGCTTTCCTTGCGCGCCTCGGCACCAACGATTGTGGCCAGCGCGTTCGGCATCAGGTTGGTCAGTTCCAGCGTTTCCATCAGGTCGCTGTTCCAGACAAGGCTGCGGTCGGTGACGGACAGATCATCCATCTTGCCTGCAATCGCTGTCATCTTCTCAACACCTTCGGCCAGCGTCTTGTCGGTGCGGAACACCGCTGCATCGGCCTGCATCGCCTTTTGCATTTCCAGACGCAGCTCTGCAGTGCCAACAGTACCCTTCGCATGGCGCAGCCCGTCGAACCGGTCAAAACACGCATCAACCGACGCTTGGTTCAATGTCGGGTTGGGGGCGTTACGGTCCACGACCTCGCCCGCGCGGATCGCGGCCGCACGGCCAAAGACCACAAGGTCAATCAGGCTGTTCGAACCCAGACGGTTGGCACCATGCACCGACGCACAGCCCGCTTCACCCACGGCCATCAGCCCCGGCACAACAGCGTTAGGGTCTTTCTTGGTGGGATTGAGCACTTCACCGTAATAGTTGGTCGGAATACCGCCCATGTTATAGTGCACGGTGGGCAGCACAGGGATCGCCTCTTTGGTCACATCAACGCCCGCAAAGATGCGTGCGCTTTCCGAAATACCGGGCAGACGTTCGGCCAAAGCCTCTTTCGGCAGATGGTTGAGGTTAAGGTGAATGTGATCACCATTGGCCCCCACACCACGGCCTTCGCGGATTTCCATCGTCATGCAGCGGCTGACATAGTCGCGGGGTGCGAGGTCCTTGTAGTTGGGCGCATAGCGCTCCATGAACCGTTCGCCTTCGGAGTTTGTCAGATAGCCGCCCTCGCCGCGCGCGCCTTCGGTGATCAGACAGCCCGCGCCGTAAATGCCGGTCGGGTGGAACTGCACGAACTCCATATCCTGCAAAGGCAGACCCTGACGGGCCACCATGCCGCCACCGTCACCGGTGCAGGTGTGGGCCGATGTAGCGCTAAAGTACGCACGACCGTAACCACCTGTCGCCAGAACAACGGTCTTGGCGTTGAAGACGTGCATGGTGCCGTCATCCAGCTTCCATGCGATCACACCCTGACAGATGCCATCGTCGGACATGATCAGATCAAGGGCGAAATATTCGATATAGAATTCTGCCTGCTGTTTCAGAGACTGACCATAGAGCGTGTGCAGAATGGCGTGGCCGGTCCGGTCAGCGGCAGCACAGGTGCGCTGCACGGGCGGGCCTTCGCCGAATTCGGTGGTGTGGCCACCAAAGGGACGCTGGTAGATCTTGCCCTCTTCGGTACGCGAAAACGGCACGCCGTAATGCTCGAGCTCGTAAACCGCCTTGGGCGCCTCACGCGCGAGGTATTCCATCGCATCGGTATCACCCAACCAGTCAGAGCCCTTCACCGTGTCATACATATGCCACTGCCAGCTGTCAGGGCCCATGTTGCCGAGCGAAGCGGCAATACCGCCCTGTGCGGCAACAGTGTGCGAACGGGTCGGGAAAACCTTGGTGATACAGGCAGTGCGCAAACCTTGTTCCGCAAGACCCAATGTCGCCCGCAGTCCGGCCCCGCCAGCCCCGACGACGATCGCATCATAGGTGTGGGTTTCGTATTCATAAGCAGCCATAGGTAAAAAGCTCCGCGCGGATTAAAGGGCGATACGGACGATTGCGAAAATCGCAAAAGCCGCCGCAGCATAGGACAGGCAGATCATGCCGATAATCGCCGCCTTGCGTGCGAAACCGTGAACATAATCCTCAATCAGGGTTTGCACACCCAAGCGGTAGTGAAAGAACCCCACGAGCATGGTCAGGATCGCAACAACAGCGGGGAAAGGCCGCTGGTAGTAGGCGATCACTTCTTCATAAGACGCCCCCAGGATGGACCCGAAGGTAAAGATAAAGAGCGGCGTCAGGATCAGAAGGGCAACAGATGTTACCATCATCTGCCAGTGATGCTCGGTCCCGGTCTTGGCCGAGCCCATGCCGGATGCGCGTTTGCGGTCAGTCAGAAAAGCCATAGCAGCGCCCCCTTATACAACAATCACAGTGAAGATGGTCAGCAGGACCGACAGCACCATCATCATCTGCGCGGCAAGCTCGGACTTGTCCACATCCAGCATCCGGCCACTGTCCCACACCAGATGGCGTAGACCACCCAGCAGGTGATACCAAAGGCCCAGCACCGAGAGCGTCATAACCAGATCACCGAACCAGCTTGTGACGAAACCGTTGGCGGTGGCAAAGGCCTCGGGCCCGGTAGCCGCAGCAACGAACCACCAGACAATCATCAGGGCCGCCACGATCAGTGCGTTACCGGTGATGCGGACCAGAATTGAGGACATCGACGTCCATTGCGGACGATAGATCGTCAGATGCGGTGAAAGCGGGCGATTGCCCCGGTTCACGTCAGCCATATCAGTTCCCTTCGTTGGCTTGTGTCGTCTGGCAGACGACGCCTTTTGTCTATGTTCTGCACCATTCGATCAGCAAAGTCACGTGTGGCGCACCCGCCAAACCGTGAAAAATGGTCGCGCAAACCCACCTTTTTTACAATTGTGATCACACTTTTCTAAACTGTGATCACAAAATCCGCTTGCCGCTTAAGCAAGAGGCTAGCCCGCATTACACAGGCATCAATGCCCAGTAATCCAGATCAAGAAGCACATCCGCGTGATACTTGCCGTCTTCCCCGCGCAGCACCCCCGCCGCCCCTTTGGTTGCGACCAACCGCAACCGGATCGCACCGACGCCAGGCGCATCCGTCTCGGCCACATCCAGCACCTCGGACCACGCGCGCACCGTATCACCCGCAAAGCAGGGGTTGGCATGTGCTCCACCATTGAGCGCCACAATCATCTGCGCATTGGCCAGCCCATTGAACGACAGCGCCCGCGCGAGCGAGATCACATGCCCACCGTAAATCAGCCGTTTGCCATCGGCGCGGTGGGTGGCATCGAAATGCACCTTGGCGGTGTTCTGCCACAGACGCGTCGCCAGCATGTGCTCGGCTTCTTCGACGGTCACGCCGTCGACATGGTCGATCACCTCACCCACCTTATAGTCACCCAAACGGTGCGGTTCTCCGGCCAGGGTGAAATCGTAATCCTCAAAGGTCAGCCCCTCAGGGATCACCAGTTCACCCACCGCGACAGCATCCGCCAGATCAGGGATCACCGTCTGCGGCGCTTCCCCCTCGCCCCGCTTGCGCACCATCACCCAGCGCACATAGCTCAGCACTTCCTCGTCGCGCTGATTGCGCCCTGAGGTGCGCACCCAGACCACACCGGATTTCCCGTTCGAGTTCTGTTTGACGCCAATCACCTCGCTCTGCGACACCAGCGTATCACCCGAATACACAGGCCGCAGCCAGCGCCCCTCGGCGTAACCCAGATTTGCCACCGCATTCAGCGATACATCGGGCACAGTCTTGCCAAAGAATGTGTGAAACGTCACCAGATCATCAACAGGCGAGCCGGGCAAACCGCAGGCACGCGCAAATTCATCCGAGGAATAAAGCGCACCACGGGCGGGATAGAGCGCGTGATAAAGCGCGCGCTCACCCCCCGAAATCGTGCGCGGCACAGCATGGGCAATAACATCACCCACGGCGTAATCCTCGAAAAAGCGGCCTGCGTTCGTCTTGGTCATTGCTTGCCTAACTTCATGTCCGGTGAATAGGGCGTGTCGATCTCTTTCGTCACGGCCTGCCCGCAACGCATGACGCCATTCGCGTGGTCATAGGCATAGGTCGGATCGCCATAAAGCTCCCACCCCTTGGACAAAGCTTCGGACACTTTGTGACAAAACGCCGAGGTATCATCCTCGGTCAACAAACGATAGATTTTCACCTGCTTACCCCCAAGGTGTGACGCCAAGCGCGTAGTGGATACCCATGACCACGACCGTCACGACAACGGTCACGACGACAGCGACGATCTCTTTCTTGAACGGTGCACGTGCGGGGCGCACCCAAGACCCTTCCTGCGCATTGATCAGCAGGATTTCGACAATCGCCCAAGCGAGCAATCCGCCAAACAGGATAAATGACGGCGTATCGCCATTCACCAGCAAATGCGCCACCGCCCAGATCGAGAAACCCGTCAGCTGCGGATGCCGCACTTTGGTGCCCAGCCAGATTTTCGCGCCCTTTGCGGCACTGGCGGCATAGAAATAGAAGGCCACGATCATCAGCAGATTGTTGATGCCCACCCACATCGGATCGCGTCCCCAATACACCGCGCCATCCGCCGCGCGATAGCCCAGCACCATCAAAACGACGCTCAGGATGATCGCGACCGCCATCACCGGATAGCCTGCGCCGCCCAGCGCCGTCCGCGCCCCCGGTGCAAGCCGTTTGAACAAATGTGCTGCCCACCAAAGGGCAACGCCAGCGATTAGTAGTGTCATGCCGTCTCCAATGCAGCGATAGCCTCAGCTTTCGCCAACGTCGCCCGCGCCGTGACGATATGCAAGTTCTCAACGATGCGCCCGTCCACAACGGCCACACCCTGCCCTTCGGCTTCGGCCGCTTCAAAGGCTTCAATCTGGCGGCGGGCCAGATCAATCTCTTCCTCTGTTGGGCCAAAGGCGGCATTCGCAATCGCCACTTGGGCAGGATGGATCAGCGTCTTGCCATCAAATCCCATATCGCGGCCCTCGGCGCATTCGGCACGCAAACCGTCCTCGTCTTTGAAGGCATTATAGACACCGTCCAGCGCCACAATCCCCGCAGCCTTGGCCGCCAGCAGGCAATGCTGCAAGGCCATCGTCAGCGCCGCACGGGTCCGCGAATTCAGATCCTTCGCCAGATCATTCGTGCCCAGCACAAAGCCTGCAATCCGTGGATGCTTGGCAATGCTTGCGGCATTCAAGACGCCCTCGGGCGTTTCCATCATCGCCCAGATCGGCAGATCGGGGACCAATGCTGCCAGCGCATCCACATCGGCGGGGCCATTCACCTTGGGCAAAAGGATCGCGTCACAATCCATCGCCGCAACCGCAGCCGCATCCGCCGCACCCCATTCCGTATCGAGCCCGTTGATCCGCACGATTTTCAAACGCGGCCCATAGCCTCCGTCCGCAAGAGCAGCGTAAAGCGTATCCCGCGCCGCGACCTTGGCGTCAGGCGAAACAGCGTCTTCCAGATCAAACAGGATCACGTCCACCGGCAACCCCCGCGCCTTCTCCAGGGCCCGATCCTTGGACCCGGGGATATAGAGGGCGGAGCGGTAAGGGCGGCTGTGCATCGAATCTTCCTCGCAATAATGTTGCGCGGAAAAGGCCAGAAACTAACTAATCATTCAAGTCTAAATTGCCGCAACGCAGCGACCGGCCCCATCGTTACGGTGTGTTAACCAATTCTGCGCATGCTCCCCTGACACTTGGTCCTATGACGGATCACCGTGATCCGCTTTGCACAAGGGGAACCAAATGAAACCTATCTTATTCCTGATGTCCTTCGGGATCGCGGCCATGATGCTGGCGGCACAACAGGCCCATGCCCAAGGCAACTGCGCAGACCACGCCACGGTCGTGGAACGCTTGGGCGAACGCTATGGCGAAAGCCGCCAATCCATCGGGCTCACCAGCGATAATTCCGTGGTGGAAGTCTTTGCATCCATGGACACAGGCTCATGGACCATCACTATCACCCGGCCCGGCGGGCTGACATGTCTCGCCGCCGCAGGGCAGGCCTACCAATACGTGAACGAACCTTTGGCGAATTTCGACAGCGAGAGCTGAGAACCAGTGGTCCGGCTTAGCTCAGCGCAATCCACATAAGCCGGACACCTGTCAAAAGCAGCAAGACATAGGTGAGCCCAAAGAACAAACGCTCCGGTATCCAGTAGTGGGCCTTCACGCCCAGCCACGCACCAATCAGGGCGAATGGCGCCAGCAAAAGGCTTCCCATCATGGTGTCCCAGCTGAAGATACCCAAAAACGCGTAGGGCACCGCCTTCATCCAGTTCACCGCCCAAAAGACAACCACCGTTGTCGCTTGAAACGTGGTCTTGCTCAGGCCCTGTGACAGCAAAAACACCGCAGACGGCGGGCCACCCGCATGGCTGATAAAGCTGGTGAACCCGCTGACCATGCCCGCGATCCATGCAAAAGGCGCGGAAAACGGCATGATCGGGATCTTGAGCCACCCCAAGGCCCGCGCCCATTGAAAAGCAACGAACGCCAGACAAATCGCCCCGATCAACAACCGGAACACATCCGCATCCACCGAGGCATAAAGCCATGCCGCGATGATGCACCCGGGCACTGCCCCGATCATCAACCCCTTTGCGGACGGCCAATGCCACTTGCCCCAATAGGGTTTGAGCGTCGCGGCATCCACGAGCATGAAGAGCGGCAAAACAATCCCCAACGCAGCCCCCGGCGGGACCACCAGCGCCAGAATCGCACCACCCACAAAGGCCGCACCCGACCCGAAACCGGCCTTGGACATGCCACCAAAGATGATTGCGGGGATGCCCACCGCAAAAAATTGCCATCCGAATTCAATCACGTAAGCAGTCCAAAATATCCATCATTCCAGCATCGTTAGCGCCAACCACGCCGGTTGGCTACTGTGCTGAGGGTGATGCCGCGATGCAGCACTCTTGCGCGCGCGGCTGCAAAGCCTTACCCAAAGCGCCGAAAGCCAAATCACCAAAGGACCTGTTTCAATGGCCAGACCCAAGATTGCCCTTATCGGCGCCGGACAGATCGGCGGCACGCTCGCGCACCTCGCAGCTGTCAAAGAACTCGGCGATGTTGTTCTCTTCGATATCGCAGAGGGCATCCCCCAAGGTAAGGCGCTTGATATCGCCGAGAGCGGCCCTGCCGCGAAATTCGACGGCAGCTTCAAAGGCGCCAACAGCTATGAAGATATCGCAGGCGCTGATGTTTGCATCGTCACCGCCGGCGTGGCCCGCAAACCCGGCATGAGCCGCGATGACCTGTTGGGCATCAACCTCAAAGTCATGAAATCCGTCGGCGAAGGCATCGCAGCGCATGCGCCGAATGCCTTCGTCATCTGCATCACAAACCCGCTGGATGCGATGGTCTGGGCACTGCGCGAATTCTCCGGCCTGCCACACCACATGGTTTGCGGCATGGCAGGTGTGCTTGATAGCGCCCGCTTCCGTCACTTCCTTGCCGAAGAATTCAACGTCTCCATGCGCGACGTCACAGCCTTCGTTCTGGGCGGCCACGGCAACACAATGGTGCCGCTGACACGCTATTCCACAGTTGCCGGCATCCCTCTGCCCGATCTGGTCGACATGGGCTGGACCACACAAGACAAACTCGACGCGATCGTGCAGCGCACACGCGACGGCGGTGCCGAAATCGTCGGCCTGCTGAAAACCGGCTCTGCCTTCTACGCGCCCGCCACCTCCGCGATTGAAATGGCCGAGGCCTTCCTCAAGGACCAAAAGCGCCTGCTGCCATGTGCGGCACACGTTGATGGCGCATACGGCCTGAACGGGTTCTACGTTGGTGTCCCCACCATCATTGGCGCAGGCGGCATCGAGCGCGTGGTTGAGATCAAGATGAACAAGGAAGAACAGGCGATGTTCGACAAATCCGTCGACGCCGTCAAAGGCCTTGTCGAAGCCTGCATCGGGATCGACGACAGCCTCGCATAAGCGCGCTGCACATCAGCAATGCAAAGGGCTGCCCCACGGGGCGGCCCTCTTTATTTCTGCAGATAGTCGGTCACATGGGTCTTGTTGGTCGCCAGCCAGTCATCAATGGCCTGCGGGCCTGCATCTGCCACCTGTCCTGCAAAATACCTTGCCACCACAGGCGCCGGATCAAAGGCGCGGTCGTCCCAAAGCCCGCGCTCGACCAATGCCTTGATGGTTGGTGCATCAACAGATTTCAGACGGTGATAGAGACCTTCTGCCAACTCCGGTGCCGCCATTAACGCCTCTGCCTGCCGCCGCCGGTGAGCTGACGGTGGCATCCCGTCATCTTCGTTCAGCGCCTGTATCATCCGCGACAGTTTGTAGAACCAGTAGTGTGGCGTCAGACCTTCGAAGTGCAAAAGCTCCAGCACCTCGTTTGTCGCGCGTGTGCTGACAACCTCTTGTGCTGGCTTGGGCCATCTTGGACGGTGGATCGACATATGCAGCCCGCGCCCCGTCCGCACAAAGGCTTTGCCCTGCGCATGCCCGGTCAGCCCCCGGTTGGTCATCTTGAAATCCGCACCAAAGACCGCCGCCCCCCGCTTGGCGGGTCCCTGAAACGGACGCCGGAACGCACCATCAAAAAGGCCCGCACCGATCTTGCCCATCGGGTGGACACGTTCTGCAACGCCCAGAATGAAACATTCGGTCTCGGCCTCAATCCCGGCCAGGATATCCACCACAGGCATCGCCGCGCGCAGATATTCATCCGCGTCACAATGCAAAATCCAATCCGCCCCCGTGCGCTGATAGGCATCCTGCGCATTGCGCACCTGCCGGATCTCATGGCGGTGCGGGCGCGGTTTTCCAAAGCGTTGCCAATGCGCTGCGTCACAGGCCACCACCGTCACCTGCGGCAAATGGGTAAAATCAACCGATCCCGCTGCAGACGGGCGATCAAGATACAAAAATACTTCAGACGCGCCCAACGACAGGTGCCAAGCCACAAAGGCCTGCAACAACGCAGGTGGTTCATCGACGGTGGCGACGACCGCCCAAGATGGCGTTTGGGTTAACATCGGCACGTTGCTACCATAGTCACGAATCTTTCAAAATGGATTAAACAGACACAATCTGGGCGTGACCTGTCTTTTGTGATCACAGATTTTTTTACTGTGATCACAAATGTTCGATTTTCCTCTGATTTCCGATTTTTCGCTTATATAGCGCAGATTTTCCATGTTTAGGTGCCGCAACCGAAGCCAAATTGGAATTGTCTTATGAACATTCACGAATACCAGGCCAAAGCCTTGCTGCGCAGCTATGGCGCGCCCGTCTCTGATGGCCGCCCCGTCACCCGCGCCGAGGATGCCAAAACCGCTGCAGGCGAACTTGATGGACCTCTGTGGGTTGTCAAAGCCCAGATCCACGCCGGTGGCCGCGGCAAAGGCAAATTCAAAGAGGCTGATGCCGGCGAGGCCGGCGGCGTGCGTCTGGCCAAATCGGTCGAAGAGGCCGCACAGGAAGCCAAGAAGATGCTGGGCCGCACCTTGGTCACGCACCAGACCGGCCCTGCAGGCAAGCAGGTCAACCGCATCTACATCGAAGACGGCTCCGGCATCGAGACAGAAATGTACCTCGCCCTGCTGGTCGACCGCGTGACAAGCCGCATCGGCTTTGTCGTCTCGACCGAGGGCGGCATGGACATCGAAGAAGTGGCCGAAAACACGCCCGAGAAAATCCTCAACTTCACCGTTGATCCCGCTACCGGCTACCAGCCGTTCCACGGCCGCCGCGTTGCTTTCGCACTGGGGCTGAAAGGCAACCAGATCAAGCAGTGTGTCGCGCTGATGGGCAACCTCTACCGCGCCTTCACCGAAAAAGACATGGAGATGCTGGAAATCAACCCGCTGATCGTCACAGACGGCGGTGATCTCAAGGTGCTCGACGCCAAGGTCGCTTTCGACGGCAACGCCATCTACCGCCACGCCGATATCGCCGCCCTGCGCGACGAAACCGAAGAAGACCCCAAGGAACTGGCAGCCTCGAAATTCGACCTGAACTATATCGCGCTCGACGGCGAAATCGGCTGCATGGTCAACGGCGCAGGCCTTGCCATGGCAACGATGGACATCATCAAACTTTACGGGGCCGAGCCTGCCAACTTCCTCGATGTGGGTGGTGGTGCGACCAAGGAAAAAGTGACCGAGGCGTTCAAGATCATCACCTCTGACCCCAACGTCAAAGGCATCCTTGTGAACATCTTCGGCGGCATCATGCGCTGCGACGTCATCGCAGAGGGCGTGATCGCGGCTGTGAAAGAGGTCGGCCTGCAGGTGCCACTGGTTGTGCGCCTTGAAGGGACAAACGTGGAAAAAGGCAAAGAGATCATCCAGAACTCCGGCCTTGATGTGATCGCAGCGGACGACCTGAAAGATGGCGCGCAGAAGATCGTGAAAGCCGTCAAAGGGTAATCCCGCAGGGTGGGTGCAACCCACGCGATGCAAAGATTTTAAGGAGCCACCAACATGGCCATTCTCGTAAACGAAAACACCAAAGTGATCTGTCAGGGCCTTACCGGTTCACAGGGCACATTCCACTCCGAGCAAGCGATTGCCTACGGCACCAAAATGGTCGGCGGCGTGACCCCCGGCAAAGGTGGTCAGACGCACCTCGACCTGCCGATCTTCAACTCGGTGCATGAAGCCAAACATGTGACCGAGGCCAACGCCTCTGTCATCTACGTGCCGCCACCCTTTGCGGCTGACTCGATCCTCGAAGCGATTGACGCCGAAATGGAACTGATCATCTGCATCACCGAAGGCATCCCTGTCCTCGACATGATGCGCGTCAAGCGCGCGCTCGAAGGCTCCAAATCCCGCCTGATCGGGCCAAACTGCCCGGGCGTCATCACACCAGATGCGTGCAAAATCGGCATCATGCCCGGCCACATCCACAAGCGCGGCTCGGTCGGCGTTGTCTCCCGTTCCGGCACGCTGACATATGAGGCTGTTAAACAGACATCCGACAGCGGCTTGGGCCAGTCCACCGCCGTGGGTATCGGCGGCGACCCCATCAAAGGGACCGAACATATCGACGTACTGGATATGTTCCTTGATGACGATGAGACACATTCGATCATCATGATCGGCGAAATCGGCGGGTCCGCCGAAGAAGAAGCCGCCGAATTCCTGACACAGCAGAAGAAAAAAGGCCGCTGGAAACCTACAGCCGGTTTCATCGCAGGCCGCACCGCCCCTCCGGGCCGCCGCATGGGTCACGCCGGTGCGATTGTCGCGGGCGGCAAAGGCGACGCGGAAAGCAAGATCGAAGCGATGAAGTCCGCAGGGATCATCGTCGCCGACAGCCCAGCGACACTGGGTGAAGCTGTGCTGGAAGCGATCGGCAAATAAAACGCGAGGTCCCGGATCTGGTCCGGGACCTCAGCCCACATAGACCGCAGTCCCGGAGCACATCCGGGACTGCGAAATCAGGACGGCGCCGCACCGCATCACCCACGGCAGCGTCAAATGAAAATAGAAACCGGTGTGCCCACCGCTAAACGGACATAGGCGTTTGACAGCAATACCACAAAGCACTGGCTTGGAGCCTGAAGCGCAGACCCAGCTAACCTGGGGGCTTTGTGTTGCGACGCTAAACCGACTGGACAGCCTTGTGATTTGCGTGGGGTGCGCTCTATCCCAAACCCGCAAACCGGACGAAATCGTTGTGGTTGATGCCTCTGACGATTGGGAACGGAACCGCGATCATATTGCGGCGATGCTTCCGCAGGATGGTTCCATCCGTTTCTGTTACCGGCAAGCCAAGATGCGGTCTTTGACCAATCAGCGCAATCAGGGAATCAAAGAAGCTTCGGTCGATGTCCTGTTTCTTATTGATGACGACAGCTACCTTTACCCTGACGCGGCTGGATTGATTATGGGATGCTATGAAAAGCCGGGGGCAGAGCGACTTGTCGGACTCAGCCTCGCCCGTGCTGAAACCCCACCCAGTACAGACGCAGAGGCTAAAACGCCCTTGCGTAAGGATAATGCTGCAAACCGTGATGCCGCTGAGAAAAGGATTATGCGTTCAGGCGTGCTGCGCTGGATCTATCGCGAAGTTCTGCTGATGCAGATGGAAAAAGACTTCATCGACTACGACAGTGACATTTTGCACGGTACCCGCGAAGAATTCGATGCGATGCAAATACCCGATGCGGGCTTTACCAAATTTATTGCAGGCTTCGCCCTAACCGCGCGGCGCACAGTGATCCTGAAAGAATTTTTTGAGCCGAGTTTCTTGGCCTATTGCCCGGGCGAGGATCTCGACGTTACCTACCGGATGGGCCGACATGGCGTACTGGGCTGGTCCAATGTGGCAAAGGTCTACCATGCCGACGCCGCTGCAGGGCGGATCAAGCGACGTAAGGCAACGGCGCTCAGGGCGTTAAACTTGGCATTTCTCCAAAGGCGTCACAGCACGCGACCGAAGGTCAGTGCCGCAAGATATGTGGTTTATATTGCACGCCGTGTTTTGGCGGAATTCCTCAAAGATATGCTGAGTCGCCGCTTTTCATTGCCGCAGTTGCGCGGGGTGTTTCTGGCAATACGCCATAGCCCCGCTCTCTGGTTACAAGACAAGGCAAAGTTGGAAAGCTGGTATATCGACCTGCAAAAACGTATTCTTCAGGCGTGAGTGATTTTTCATGACCATAGGTAAAATCAGCCATCCCGAAGGCTCCAGGAACACCCTTCAGACCAGAATGGGACACAAGAAATGACAGACCAATCCCCCAACGACGTTTTCCACGCCTCTTCATTCCTGCAAGGCCATAACGCGGAATACGTGGAACAGCTTTACGCCCGTTACGCCGATAACCCCGGTGCGGTCGATGAAAGCTGGCAGGCGTTCTTCCGGTCCTTGGGTGACACCCCTGCCGATGCCAAAGCAGAGGCCGCGGGCCCCTCTTGGGCGCGTACAGACTGGCCACCTGTACCTTCCGATGACCTGACCGCAGCCCTCGACGGGCAGTGGCCAGCTGAGCCCGAAGCGGCGGGCAAGAAGATCAAGGAAAAAGCCGCTGAAAAAGGCGTGACGCTGGACGAAAATCAGGTCCGCAACGCGGTGCTTGATAGTATCCGTGCGCTGATGATTATCCGCGCCTACCGTATTCGCGGCCACCTGATTGCAGACCTCGATCCACTGGGCATGCGCGAGAACGTTCCGCACCCTGAACTTGACCCGAAATCCTATGGCTTCACCGGCGCCGACATGGACCGTCCGATATTTATCGACAACGTGCTCGGCCTTGAAGTGGCGACCATGAATGAGATCATGGCCATCGTGCAGCGCACCTATTGCGGCACATTCGCGCTGCAATACATGCACATCTCCAACCCCGAAGAGGCCGGTTGGCTCAAAGAGCGCATCGAAGGCTATGGCAAGGAAATCGCCTTCACCAAGGAAGGGCGCAAAGCGATCCTGAACTCCTTGGTGCAGGCCGAGGGTTTCGAGAAATTCCTCCACGTCAAATACATGGGCACCAAGCGTTTCGGCCTTGATGGCGGCGAAAGCCTGATCCCTGCGATGGAACAGATCATCAAACGCGGTGGTCAGTTGGGCCTTGAGGATATCGTCATCGGGATGCCGCACCGCGGCCGATTGTCGGTGCTCGCCAACGTGATGCAAAAACCCTACCGCGCGATCTTTAACGAGTTTCAGGGCGGGTCGTTCAAGCCCGAAGACGTGGACGGCTCGGGCGACGTGAAATACCACCTTGGTGCCTCATCCGACCGCGCCTTTGATGATAACTCAGTCCACCTGTCGCTGACGGCCAACCCCTCGCACCTTGAGGCGGTCAACCCGGTCGTTCTGGGCAAGGTCCGCGCCAAGCAGGATCAGAAAAACGACAAGAACCGTACCAAGGTTATGGCTGTGCTGTTGCACGGCGATGCAGCCTTTGCTGGCCAAGGCGTTGTGGCCGAAGGCTTTGGCCTGTCGGGCCTGAAAGGTCACAGGACCGGCGGCACCATGCATATCGTGGTGAACAACCAGATCGGCTTTACCACAGCACCACATTTCAGCCGTTCCTCCCCTTACCCGACCGATATTGCGCTGATGGTTGAGGCGCCGATCTTCCACGTCAACGGCGACGACCCCGAGGCCGTGGTCCACGCAGCCCGCGTCGCGACCGAATTCCGCCAGAAGTTCCACAAGGACGTGGTGCTGGATATTATCTGCTACCGCCGCTTTGGTCACAACGAAGGCGATGAGCCGATGTTTACCAATCCGGTGATGTACAAAAAGATCAAAAAGCAAAAGACGACGCTGACGCTCTACACCGAGCGTCTGGTGCGCGACGGGCTGATCCCCGAAGGCGAAATCGAGGACATGAAAGCCGCGTTCCAAGCCTATCTGAACGAGGAATTCGAAGCCGGCAAAACCTACAAACCCAACAAGGCCGACTGGCTGGACGGCAAGTGGTCACATCTGGACCGCAATAAGGACGACTATCAGCGCGGTGCGACCGCAATCGAGGAAAAGACCTTCGCGGATATCGGCAAAGCGCTGACCAAGGCACCCGAGAATTTCCCGTTGCACAAAACTGTTGCGCGCCTGCTCGAAGCCAAGGCCACCATGTTCGAAACCGGCGAGGGCATCGACTGGGCCACCGGCGAAGCACTGGCCTTTGGCTCGCTTCTGACCGAAGGCTATCCTGTGCGCCTTTCGGGGCAGGACAGTACACGCGGCACATTCAGCCAGCGGCATTCCGGCCTGATCAATCAGGACAACGAAGAGCGCTACTACCCGCTGAACCATATCCGCGAAGGCCAGGCGAATTACGAAGTCATCGATTCGATGCTGTCGGAATATGCGGTTCTGGGCTTTGAATATGGCTATTCGCTGGCGGAACCCAATGCCCTGACCTTGTGGGAAGCACAGTTCGGCGATTTCGCCAATGGCGCGCAAATCATGTTCGACCAGTTCATCAGCTCGGGCGAAAGCAAATGGCTGCGCATGTCAGGCCTCGTCTGTCTGCTGCCACATGGGTACGAAGGGCAAGGGCCGGAACACTCCAGCGCGCGTCTGGAACGGTTCCTGACCATGTGTGGCGGCGACAACTGGATCGTGGCCAACTGTACGACACCTGCGAACTACTTCCACCTGCTGCGCCGGCAGTTGCACCGCACCTACCGCAAACCGCTCATTCTGATGACACCCAAGTCGCTTTTGCGGCACAAACTGGCCGTGTCCAAGAAAGAGGAGTTCACGACAGGGTCCAGCTTCCATCGCGTGCTCTGGGATGATGCCCAGCAGGGGAATTCGGACACCAAACTGGTGGCGGATGACAAGATCAAACGGGTCGTGATGTGTTCGGGCAAGGTCTACTACGACCTTCTGGAAGAGCGTGACGCGCGCGGGATCGACGATATTTATATCCTGCGGTTCGAGCAATTCTATCCGTTCCCTGCGCAATCGGCGATGAAGGAACTCGAACGGTTCAAGAATGCCGAAATGGTCTGGTGTCAGGAAGAGCCGCGCAATCAGGGCGCATGGGCGTTCATGGAACCCAATATCGAATGGGTGCTGACGCGGTCCAAAGCGAAACACACACGGCCTGTCTACGTGGGGCGCGCCGCTGCCGCCTCGCCTGCAACAGGTCTGGCCAGCAAACACAAAGCAGAACAAACAGCGCTCGTGAATGATGCGTTGACCATCGAAGGAACAAAGTAATGAGCACCGAAGTCCGCGTCCCTACCCTTGGCGAATCCGTGACAGAGGCCACTGTCGCCACATGGTTCAAACAGCCCGGCGATGCCGTGGCCGTTGACGAAATGCTCTGCGAGCTGGAAACCGATAAGGTGACCGTCGAGGTGCCCAGCCCTGTCGCTGGCACCCTGTCCGAGATCGTCGCCGCCGAAGGCGAGACTGTCGGCGTTGACGCCCTGCTGGCGCAGATTAGCGAGGGCGACGCCGCTCCGGCACCGAAAGCCGCCAAAAGCGAAGAGGCCCCCAAGGCCGAAGAGCAGCCCGCCCCTGCGGCAGCAAAAGACGTTGAGGATGCGCCATCGGCCAAAAAGCTGATGGCCGAAAATAACCTCTCTGACGTGCAAGGCACCGGCAAGGACGGCCGCGTAATGAAAGAGGACGTGCTCAACGCGCTCTCATCCGCCGCGCCCGCGCCGTCTTCGAGCCCGGCGCCGCGCGCGCCTGTTGCCGCCGCACAGGCCGACCGCGAAGAGCGGGTGAAAATGACCCGTCTGCGCCAGACCATCGCCAAGCGTCTGAAAGACAGCCAGAACACCGCTGCCATGCTGACCACCTACAACGAGGTCGACATGACCGAGGTGATGGCCCTGCGGAACGAATACAAAGACCTGTTCCTGAAAAAGCACGGCGTGAAACTGGGCTTCATGTCCTTCTTCACCAAGGCCTGTGTGCACGCTTTGCGCGAAGTGCCCGAAGTGAACGCCGAAATCGACGGCACCGACATCGTCTACAAAAACTACGTCAACATGGGCATCGCCGCAGGCACGCCTACGGGCCTTGTGGTGCCGGTGATCAACGACGCCGACCAGATGTCCTTTGCCGCTATCGAGAAAGCGATTGCCGAAATGGGCGCCAAAGCCCGCGACGGCAAGTTGAGCATGGCTGAAATGCAGGGCGGCACCTTCACCATCTCCAACGGCGGCGTCTACGGCTCGCTGATGTCCTCGCCCATCCTGAACCCCCCGCAGTCCGGTATCCTCGGAATGCACAAAATCCAGGACCGCCCGATGGCGATCGGTGGTCAGGTGGTGATCCGTCCGATGATGTATCTGGCGCTGTCCTATGACCACCGGATTGTTGACGGCAAAGGCGCTGTGACCTTCCTTGTGCGGGTGAAAGAGGCGCTCGAGGATCCGCGTCGGTTGTTGATGGATTTGTGATGGTTCGCGTGGGTTTCACCCACCCCACGTAGGGTGGGTGAAACCCACGCACCAAAAATGCGAAAGGAAACCCCATGACACCTGAACTGCAATACCTCGTCTACGGCGTCATCCTCCTCATTGTGCATGTCCTCGTGCAGGCCACGTTCAGCGACCTTAGCAAAGGGATAGGCTGGGCGCTGGGGCCGCAGGATGAAAACCGCGACCAGAGTGTCGTCGCTGGTCGCATCCAGCGCGCCTTGCGCAACTATCTGGAAACCTTGCCGGCCTTCATCGCACTGGCACTGACGCTCACCGTGACCGAGATGGGCACCGCCACCTCCGCCCTTGGTGCCGCAATCTGGTTCTGGGCGCGTGTCGCCTATATTCCCGCCTATGCCTCAGGCATTCCGCTGGTGCGTTCGGTTGCCTTTTTTGCATCACTTGCAGGATTGGCCATGATGATCCTGCCACTGTTCTGACGCGATGGACCGCAGCCAGAGGAACGCAGCCCCTGACCTAATCCGGGGACTCCCTCAGAAAACAAACCAGAGGTCCCGGGTCAGGCCCGGGACGGCGTGACACCATGACCGACAACGCACCAACGCCATGGGAAAAGTGGGTGGCAAAGAACCTTGCTACGCCACAGCAAAAAATCCGCTGGTGGTTGATCGTCTGGGGCGTTTGTTTGCTTCTATCTCCCATCGCGGTCAATGATGTGACAAGCGCGATTGGCTCTCGGTTGATATTGCTTGGCGCGGTCATCGGCTGGATTCCAGCGTTAGTTATATTTGTGAGACAACGCAAAGCGATGCCGGACGCCAAAGAGGAAGACCAATGATGACCCCCGAACTTACAGTCCTCGCCCTTGCCGCCCTCCTGCAAGGTATCCAGTTCGCGCTGATGGCGATCCCGGCCAATCTCGAACTTGGCCCCGGCAAAACCATGTCACCACGGGATGCGAGCCGTCTGGGCAAACCCCTGGTCGAACAGGTCAGCGATAAGACCGCACGCCTGTTCCGTGCCCTCAATAACCACTTCGAAGGTCTGATCCTCTTCACCATCGCAGTCGTCGTCATCACCCTTAGCGACAAAGGCACCGGATTTTCCGCCATCTGCGCGTGGACCTACCTTGTCGCCCGCGTCCTCTATGTCCCCGCCTATTACTTCGGCCTGA
Organism: Yoonia sp. R78084; assembly: GCF_044595625.1. Classification (NCBI taxonomy): domain Bacteria; kingdom Pseudomonadati; phylum Pseudomonadota; class Alphaproteobacteria; order Rhodobacterales; family Paracoccaceae; genus Yoonia; species Yoonia sp. R78084. The sequence continues at coordinate 225,411 of NZ_CP138993.1, read as the reverse complement.
CACCGTGGCGGTCAATAATTTGGTTTGTGGGGTTCACCTCAACCATGCTGATGATAGTGTCAGCCCTGATATGACAATTTGTATGTACAGGTTGTGTACGCGGTGTGTACGCCCTGTGACACTCTAAAGGAGACCCCATGTCCAGCTATGACGTCATCGTAATCGGCGCCGGTCCCGGCGGCTATGTTTGTGCAATTCGCTGTGCCCAATTGGGCATGAAGGTGGCTTGCGTCGAAGGCCGTGAAACGCTGGGCGGCACCTGCCTGAACGTGGGCTGCATTCCCTCCAAGGCCATGCTGCACGCGACGCATATGCTGCATGAAGCCGAGCATAATTTCGCGACCATGGGCCTGAAAGGCAAAGCGCCTTCGGTCGATTGGAAGCAGATGCTGTCCTATAAGGCCGACACGATTGCACAAAACACCGGCGGCATCGAATTTCTGTTCAAAAAGAACAAGGTCGACTGGCTGAAAGGCTGGGGGTCAATCCCCGAAGCAGGCAAGGTGAAAGTCGGCGACGAAGTCCATGAAGCCAAGCACATCGTGATTGCATCTGGGTCCGAGGCGTCGTCATTGCCCGGCGTAGAAGTCGACGAAAAAACTGTCGTGACCTCCACCGGTGCGCTGGAACTGGGCAAAATACCCAAGAAGCTTGTCGTGATCGGCGCGGGCGTTATCGGGTTGGAGCTTGGCTCGGTCTACGCGCGTTTGGGCGCCGAGGTTGAGGTCATTGAATTCCTTGATGCCATCACCCCCGGCATGGACAAAGAAATTGCCCGTCAATTCCAGAAAATGCTCACGAAACAGGGGCTTAAATTCACCCTTGGTGCGGCTGTGCAAGGTGTCGAAGTCAAGAACAACAAGGCCACCGTCACCTATAAACTGCGCAAGGACGACAGCGAACACACGCTTTCCGCCGATACGGTGCTGGTCGCTACAGGCCGCAAACCCTACACCAAGGGGCTGGGTCTGGAAGAGCTGGGCGTTGAGATGTCCGAGCGCGGCCAGATCAAGACCGACGGCAAATATGCGACCAATGTCGCAGGCATCTACGCGATCGGCGACACGATTGCAGGCCCGATGCTGGCCCATAAAGCCGAAGATGAAGGCATGGCCGTCGCCGAAGGTATCGCCGGTCAGCATCCGCATGTGAACTACGGCGTCATCCCCGGTGTGATCTACACCCACCCCGAGGTGGCCAATGTGGGCGAGACCGAAGAAACCCTGAAAGAACAAGGGCGTAAATACAAGGTCGGCAAATTCCCCTTCATGGGCAACGCCCGCGCCAAGGCAAATTTCGCAGGCGACGGTTTTGTCAAAATCCTCGTGGATGCAACGACCGACCGCGTGCTTGGTGCGCATATTATCGGTCCGATGGCGGGTGACCTGATCCACGAAATCTGCGTTGCCATGGAATTCGGTGCCGCTGCCGAGGATCTCGCACGGACCTGCCATGCCCACCCCACCTACTCCGAGGCCGTCCGCGAAGCCGCCCTCGCATGCGGCGACGGCGCGATACACGCGTAGATTTTTCAGGCTGGACCGGCCATTTTCGCCGGTCCATGCCACGTCTTGTCCGAATTCAGGGCGATTTTTATACAAGCAATTTCAGCGGCACCAAGGGAACACTTGCTGCAAAAACAGCACATTGGGCGCTCAATTACTTGCTTTCTAGGGTCTTTCAGGCAGATAACCGAGACAATTGCGTCCGCCCTCTGTCTTTATTGCGGCGACGTTTATAGTGAGTCCGAGATATTTGCATGATGCGTTTCATTGTTGCCATCTTCTTGAGTTTGCTGGTCGCTGGGCCAGCGCAGGCTTGGACAGCCAACTCTGGGTTTTTCTCGGGTTTGGAATATGTTGCGGACACCGAGATTGACGCCCCCAACGGCACATCCCTGTCGCTCTGCTATGAAACCAAAGATATCCGGATTTTGGGCTACACGGTTTCCAGCAATATCCTTGGATATGTTCTGTCCAGAGACCGCTGCACAGGACAGATCGAACGGCCCTTCAGCCCGCAGCAAATGGAAACAGCGCAGTCATTGAACCTGATTGAGGCCGGCCTGCCTTCTGTGGCGCGCAACAGCCTACAACGGACCATTCAGAACTATGGTATCTGGGTTGCAATCAGCCTTGCCCTCATTGCTGTCATCTGGCGGCGCATGAAATCACTGCTCGGTCTCGACCCTACCGCACCGATGCGCAAAAAGGCGACACAGCGCATCCTGACGGCAATGTGCTATGTCGGCAAATGCGACGGGATTGTTGCATCGAATGAAATTGCGCTGATCACCAAAGCAGCGAGCCGTCTGACACGGACCAATATTCCGTCCACAGAGGTTATCCGCATCACCGACCATATTGACCTGAACCTGACACCACAGGATTTCATCGACTTCGGGAAGGGTCTGCGCGATTCAGAGAAAGATGTCATGATGCGCGGTGCGTTCTTTGTGGCGCTTTCAAGCGGGCGGATCATTCCAAGCGAATACGCATTTATCACCAACCTGTCCTATGGGATCGGCATGCCCGGCGAGGATTTCCGGCGGGTGATGAACCTCGCGCTTGAAGATCTCGATATCTACGGGACCTAACCCTTCAGCATCCGCAAACCTTGGGTCGAATCGGCGCGCACGGCCAAGCGCAGACCCGGCTCGTCGCCGGCCTTCAGGGCTGCAAGGATCAGTTTGTGGTGTGCCGGAGGATCGGTGCGGTTCAGCCGCCCGTAAAGCGACCGCATGGTTGGTCCCAATTGCAGCCAAACAGTCTCTGTCATCGCCAACATCGCAGGCGCCTGGGCGCGCAGATAAAGCGTGCGGTGGAATTCGAGGTTCAGGCGGATATAGCCCGTCGCGTCATGGCGTGCGATTATCTGGTGAAAGCCCTGATTGATAGTCTCGAGCCGTTCGATCAGCGCAAAATGCGCGCGCGGCAAAGCGCGCGATGCAAGCTCTGCTTCAAGCAAGGCGCGCAAGGTGGCCAGCTCTTCAATCCGCTCGTTCGAAAGCTCCGGTGTCGAGACACGGCCCGACGACGACAGGAACAACGCACCTTCGGCAACCAAGCGGCGCACGGCCTCGCGCGCAGGTGTCATAGAAACATCATAGCTTTTGCCGATACCCCGCAGTGTCAGGGCTTCACCCGGTGCGATTTCCCCGTGCATGATCCGCGCCCGCAACGCACGATACACCCGCTCATGTGCGGCAGTTGTATTCTCCTGGGGGCGTGGCTGGATCATCATGGGCCTTTTGTGATCACGAAAGGCAGATTGGTCAATCGTCGAAAACAAAGCGGTGCAGCTTGTCACCCTCATCACGCAGCCACTGGCGATGTTGAGCATAATCAGGGCAGAGCTGTGCAACAACAGACCAGAACGCCGGTTGATGGTTCATTTCAACCAGATGGGCGACCTCATGCGCCGCCACATAATCAAGCACAGCAGGCGGCGCCATTATCAGCCGCCACGAATACATCAATGCCCCTGTGCTTGAACAAGACCCCCAGCGTGACCGTGTGTCGCGGATCGACAGCCGCGTATAGGATTTACCCACTTGCTGCGCATAGCGGTCCGAGGCATGCGCAAGCGCATCGCGCGCAGCATGGCGCAACAGGGCCTTGGTCTGCGCCGCAGCAGATGCGCTTGTTGTGACCTCGATGCGATCCTCAAGGAGACGCGCGCGCTTGCCGGCACTCACAATAATGGGCATTGCCACCCCGCGGAAAGGCACAGTCTGGCCAACTTGGGCCGCCATCGCGGGGCGCATATCCGCAAGGTGTCCGCGCAGCCAGGGTTCTTTGGCGCGCAAGAAAGCGATTCCCTCACGCTCGGGCGCAAAACGTGGCAACGTCAGCGTCACACGGCCATCCAGACGCGAAACACGCAACGAAAGGCGCTTGGCGCGTACAGAACGGCGCAAAACCACCTCGATCGGGGGGTTGCCTTTCAGGGTGTGACGGCCCATATCCACCTTCTTGGTTTTCAAGTGCCAAAGGCTTTGACACAGCCCCTCGCTTATGGCAGTTGGCACCGATCACCCGCAAGGGAAGACAGAGATTTTTGAAGGGATAGCCTATGCCTAAGGAAGAGTGGGGCACAAAGCGCCTTTGCCCCGAAACCGGCAAACGCTTTTACGACCTGAACGCGACGCCAATCATCAGCCCCTATACGGGCAATGAAGTGACGATCGACACGTCCAAGACCCGTACAATGGTCGCGGATGCAGAGGATGCACAAACCGCCAAGATGAAGGACATCGAAGAAGACGATGATCTGGTTCTTGATGACGACGATGATGAAGACGTCGATCTCGGTGACGATGTTCTGGAAGACGATGATGACGACGATACCGTCTCTCTCGACGAACTCGCCGACGTCACAACGAACGACGACGATTAAAATGACCGAACCGGGCGCGATTTTCTCTTGATCTCGCCCGGATCGCTGCATAGATAGCGGCAATCAGCGCAAGCTGATAAGTTGGGGCCTTAGCTCAGTTGGGAGAGCGCTTGCATGGCATGCAAGAGGTCAGGGGTTCGACTCCCCTAGGCTCCACCAAATCTTCATACAAGCTAACGAAAACAGTAAGTTGCTGATTTATAATGATGTTTTTAGGGGTCTGTTACGCTGAGGTGTTACAGTGAGGACCCTCGAGAAGATGTCTGGACACACACGCTTGTATCGTCGCGGAGCAGTCTACTACCACCGCGCAGCCGTTCCCCAAGATATTGTTGCCACCTACGGAAAGCGAGAAGAGACGTTCTCCCTGAGGACGAGCGATTATTCGGAAGCGCTTCGAAGAGTGCGGATTGAAGCCGTCAAGGTAGATCGCAAGTTCGATGAACACCGATTGAAGCTGGCGCAGGAACAGGAAGACAAACTTCAAGAACTGACGCTGGAACAGATCGCAACAATCAAGGCGACCTACCTCCATCATCTACTGGACGAGGATGAAGAGGTAAGGATTGACAGCTTTGAAGAGGTCGAAGACCGTGACGGGCAATCTGTGCGTGTGTCTCCGCACCAGTTCGAGCCACGCCCAACCTTCGATGAATACGATACGCTCGTTGAGGACATGGACGAAGTCACCCGCTTCAACTTAGCGCGAGGCAAATCCGACCCCTTTTACCGCTCTGAGGCCGAAGAAGTACTGACATGGGAAGGCATCGAACTGAGGCTTGACCCAGCTTCACTGAGCTGGCCTCGTCTCGTAAGGGCGCTGCAGGAGGCCTCTGTCGAAGCCAGTGAGGCAATCAGACGGCGCAACAAAGGGGATGTAGTGCTGACGCCAGAAGCGCCTCGGACGGTCACTCAGGGCGCTAGTGATGCGCCTCTGTTTTCCGCCGCCGTAAAGCTCTGGGCCGATGAGAAGTCGCGTGGCGCTTGGTCTCCCAAAGTCAGGAACGACTACCTCTCTTGGACCGACCTCTTCGTCGAGATTGCTGGAGACCGCCCGGTCAACACCTATCGGAAAGACGATGCACGAGCCTTCAAAAGCGTTTTGATGAAGCTTCCGGCCAACAGCCGCAAGAAGCGTGAGACGCGCGGTTTGCCTGCGACTGTGGCAGCGCAGAAGGCAGAACAGCTTGGGCTAGAGCCGATGGGTGCATCCACGGTCAACAAGGCGCTTAGTCGCGTTGGTACCTTCTGGAACTGGGCCGAGGCGCACTTTGACGATGTGACAAGCAACCTGATGAAGGGGCTCAAGATCAACACTGGCGTAGCCCCGAGGGACCAACGCAATGCCTTCTCCAGCTCACAGTTGCAGCGGCTATTCTCCAGTCCGCTATTTACTGGTTGCCGCTCTGAGCGCTTCTGCAGTGAGGCAGGGTCCCTCATGATGACCGAGACAGCAAAGTTCTGGTTGCCGCTGCTGGGTCTCTTCTCGGGGGCGCGTCTCAACGAGCTATGTCAGCTGGCGACAGGCGATGTGAAAGCGGCGGCTGGCATTCCTTTCTTGGACATCACCGATGAGGGGGACGGGCAGAACGTCAAAACCAGCAGCGGGAAACGACAGATCGCTGTTCACTCAGAGCTGATCGCGCTGGGCTTCCTTGATTTTGTTGCCAAGCGGAGAAAGCAGAATGAACCAAGGCTCTTCCCTGAGCTGCGCCAAGACGCAACTGGCTATTTCTCCGGCGAGTTTTCGAAGTTCTTCTCCCGCTATCTCGAACGCATCGGCCTGAAAACCGCCAAGACCTCCTTCCACTCGTTCCGTCACAACTTCGAGGACGCCTGCCGCAACGGAGAGGTGCCGCCGAATATCATGGACGCTTTACAGGGTCACGCTGAGCGCGGCATGGCAGGACGGTATGGAGACGGTCGATACAGGCTCGATCTGCTCAAGAACAACATCGAGAAGGTCACCTATGCTGAACTAAAGCTGACGCATATCGCCAAGTTTCAGCACAACTAAGAGCAACAGCTGATTGCCATGTCTACAACTTCGTAGAATAGTGCTACCAGCCAATCAAATGAATAGTCCAAATGTATGAAAAGCCCTCGCGGGCGCACTTTGGGAGAAATTACATGTTTGAAGTGCACTACGGTCAAATCATGCAAAGGCTTCGCGAGCGCAGGCCAGAAAATGGTTTTGAAGTCGAGCACTTATTCACGTCTGAGGAATGGAGAGAGATTGGTGATGGGCAAGCAAGGCAGCAGTTCGGAAGGCGCTTTGCGAGGGATGTCAAGAACCGTGTCTTTCCGGGAGTTAGCCGCAACGCCATACCAGTGAACCCCGGCGGTAATGAGGCTCGATACAACTACAATCCAGAGCAGGATAAAAGAGCCAGATGAGCATTCACGATGAAATCGAAGCCGATACCAGTGGCGAGCGCATAGACCTTGTTCTTGCAAGGGGTGGCAGAGGGCAGAAAGGCTCAAAGACTCGGCGTGAAGTCATCTGCTTTGGTTGCATCCAGTTGAATTTCAGATCTTTGCGGCGGGGTTGATATGACGGTCTTATGTAAGACGCATAGCGACGAATTTAAAAAATACCTCAACAAGGTCAAAGCCTTGCCGTCCCATCCAACAAATCAAAACGGCTTGATGCCTTTGGCAAATAAGACCGTGGCGACCTATTTGAACACTACAGAAGACTCGAGCGACTACCAACGCCACAAAACGCGCCACAACCGAAATGACCTGCGCAAATTGACGCAGACGGCGACCAAAGCAAATATCGAATACATCTGCGCCGCGATACTTGCTTGGGGCGGAATGACCGTTCCGAATTTCAAAAGCCTGTTTGGATCCGATCACAAGTCGGAGTGGCTGTCTGTTGCCCTCGAAATAAAGAATGGAAATCCGTCTCGCCAATCCGCCTTTGCAAAATTTTCAAACTTACGCGCAAAAAAAATGATACCCGGCATGGGGCCAGCCTACTTCACAAAACTGATCTATTTCCTGATGCCCGAGGGGAAAATGGGCGAGGCATATATCCTCGATCAATGGGCCGGATGGTCGATCAATACGTTGTTCAACGACGATATCGTACTGTTGAATACATCTCATACATGGACGTGGAAGAAATCTGGTCAATTTCCGGTGATGAAGCCGAGCAAACTGGTCTCTGATATGAATACTGCCGAGAACTACGAAGCATTTTGCAAAAAGGTGGATGAGCTTATCACAGAACTCGGAAGCAGAGCGAAAATGGATGGGATTTCTCCCAGCGATCTGATCGACCGCACTTTCATGTTTGAGAAAGGGGGGAGCGGCAAGACATGGCGGGATTACCTAATTCATATCGAGCGAAACGCTAGGCCGAAAAAATGAGAACCTATGGCGAAACAGAAGCTGAAACCCGCAAGAACATGGTCTTACAGGTGCTGTAGGCGGCTGGAGAACTTACGGACGGACGTCTCGCGCTGCATTCAACACGACATACTTGGCGGACGGTTGCCAGAAGAGCGCAAGTCAACGAAGCTGACATCAATGATCTTGGTAGATGGGCTGGGGCGCGTTCGTCGAGCTCAGTGTATGACCATGGCTTGCGGGAACGCCAACTCGCGGACACCCAACAAGATGTATGGGATGGACTGAGGGTCGGCGGCTACTTACACGGGTTCTGAAGTCTTAATCTTTGGGCCTGTTTTCTTGATGGTTATTGAACTGCTGATAGTGCAGAAACTCTGGGATACAAATACGGAGAGACTGGAGGCCTAGAACGGGATCTCGTCAAAGTCGTCCGATACACTGTCGCCTGCTGGAATACCGCTGTCTGGATCACGCTTTTCAATTACAGCTTCAATACTCTCGGGAACCCCCCACGCATGCTGTATCTGACTATTCGAACTGATTGCTTCACGCAGCATAGCCTTATAGCTTTTCCGCCAAGTTGTGAGCTCCTCGACGAGCTTCACGTTTGACCTTGCCTCTAAGAACGAAGTGCTGCTGCAGAACATTTCGATGACGACGTCAGCCATTTTTTCAGCTGTTTTTGGGTGAACCCGGTATGCTTCGAACAGTTCTCGCGCAATCTCCGGTGCGTCCTTGTCCTTACCGTTGAAGGCTTGTTTCCTCCCAAAAAGGCCATAGGGGGCTATGTCCAAGCGTACGGATGAAACAGGCACACCGCGACCAAGCGCATAACCTACCTCTTGGTCTGTCCAAGTGCTGTCTTTAAAGCCCTCGTGCAGTAGCGCGACCAGTGTATCGCATGTCCTTAGGGCTTTTTCTATTTCATCCTGCCATTCGGAATTGGGTTCGATGTCTTCATGAGCAACGAAGGCAGAAATACCGTAGGAGGCCAACGCAGCCTGTAGTTCAGATGCAAAAACCTTGTGTTTTGCAAGGTGGGAGAGAAATACCCTCAGCTTACCTGCCGCCCAGAACTCTGGGATATCAAATACGCTGTCCTCACCTGTTTCTATGTTCAGGTGCTGAGCCATGGCCCGCAGTGGTTCATCCTCAATGCCTCTGAGCATCGCAGCCACATACGAGAAGCTGTCTCCTGACCAAGACGTCACGTTGGCTCCAAATTCTTCAAGCACGAGGTCGATTTCCGTCCACGTTTGTGGCGATAGCCTTCGAGCAATTTCTGTTTTGAATGTGGCACGTTCTGAGGGTGTTAAGGTCATCGTTTCAACCTACACAACAGGCGCATAGGCGCAACCGTTTCAGGCCTTCTGCAGCACTCTATAGACTGACGTTCTTGCGATTTTGAGCTTTCGCGCAATCTCGGTAGCGCCCATGCCTTCCTCATCCCGCAGCCGCTTGACCTCGTCCACGTCGATTGAAGGCTTGCGACCTTTGTAGATGCCCACCAATTTCGCTTTTGCTATCCCCTCCATCTGCCGCTCACGACGCAGGTTCGTCTCGAACTCAGCGAAGACCCCCAGCATCTGGAAAAAGGCCTTTCCAGCAGCGCTACTTGTGTCCACGGGCTGTTCTGTCGCTTTCAATGCAACGCCTTTATCCTGCAGCTCTCTTGCGATGCTGGAGAGATCGTCCATCGACCGGGCAAGCCGATCAAGGCGCGTTACTACCAGCGTGTCACCTTCCCTCAGGAACTCCAGCAGTGTCTTCAGCTCTTCGCGTCCCTGTCTGCTTGTACCGCTGATCTTTTCTTCTCTGATGATCTCGCACCCCGCAGCCTTCAACGCATCGCGCTGGATGGTGAGGTCTTGGTCTGATGTTGAAACGCGGGCGTATCCGTAGACTGACATGGTGTAGTGTTCCTTTTGGGTCAGAGACCCTTATCACCTACTGTTCCTTAATTCTTATTTCAACCCTAAAAGTACAATCATTCTGTCCTGCGCGTCCGTACCTCAAGGGTATACCCAAAAAGAGCTATACTTTTCCTCGCGTAAGCCAGCGCGTCGTGACTTGCGTGGTGAGGGATGTTCTGAAATTAGAGGTGTAAAGGTTAGTGGAGAAAACTAGATGCGTAGATGCACACTCGACGAAATCCTACGTACTTCCAATCGCTTGCCCTTCGAGCAGCAGCACATCCAGTTTCTTCTGTCGATGTTGAAAAAGCAAAGTGAGAAAGGGCTAATCGTCCGGTTTCACCCGCAGTTCACATTTTCGCCGGGAGAGGCTTTAGAGGGTATGAAAGACGGTATCTTCGTCCTCAATTGCCCTCAAATTCAGTCGGACTTTATCTTTACCTGCGAAAGTGGAGGAAAAGGACTATTTGGAGGGCAGAAACGGTCCTTCAAAGTATTTATCGGTGATCTTGAGAAAGATGACTTCTGTGCGGCGAATTCATTTAAGTCATTTGGCATAGCTGCCACTTCAATCAACAACATTTTCCGGAGCGAAGGACTACTTAGCGGTATGGTCTAGCAATAGACAACTCGCTCCAAGCTTTAGAGTGTGAACACAAAAATCCTTCACGGGCGAAATGCGAACCCACGACGGACGCTAGGCAAGGCGCAGCGGAACTGAACTCAACTGAACTCTGGGAGCGCCCCTCCAAAGACTTTGCCTACCCCTCCTACTCCGCAAGCCTATTGGGGGAGAAACGCCATCGCCTTACCTAGTATTAGGCGCTCAGAAATATGCGGCGCAAAACACGCCGGACCCCATCCAACCTGTGTTGGCGATCTGCAGCGAGGCGGACGGGAGATCAGAATTCATCATCCCCATCATCAGGCTGATTTGCTGGTGTAAACTCGCCCGTGAAATCGTTGATCTCACCTTCATGAAAACCAAGATGTTCCGCCCCTGTCGCGAAGCGCGAATTGCCCATGATCTCTTGGACAACCTCAAGAACTAACTCAGGGTCGTGTTCGCTGTACTGGACAATGTCGCGGGCGATGTTCTGTTTCAGCTTTGCATAGGCAGCTTGCCGCCATTCTTCCTGCTGTTCCTCTGACCATTCCCCTTGCGCCTTACCTTCAACCGCAATCTGTGCCGCCTTCCATGATTTGGGCGTGTCGATTTCGTTGTCGTTAAGGCGCTTCAATACTCTCCGCATACGGCTCACAGTAGCAGGTGATACATTGCAAAGCTGACTGACCTGCGTTCGCGACAACTCAGCTTGCTCAACGGTCAGCCTCCAAGCCCAGTCTCGCTTTTCCTCATCTTTCATCTGTAGCCGCGCCTTACTGTTTTCTCGGGCGGCGATCTGTTGCCCTTCAGCGACCGTGCAGCTGTAGACCAGCGCAGGCACGGCACCGCGCCACTTGGCCTCACGATAGGCGGCAAAGGAATGGTGCCCATCCAGAACGGTAAACGAACCATCTCCAACGCTGCGGACATGGAGCGGGTCGAGAGCCTTGCCAGTTGCGAGGACCCTCACGAGGTCAGCCACGTGGCCGTGGTCAAGCTCGATGCTGCGGGGCTGAAACTTCGATGGTTCTACATGGAGTTTCTTGAGCCTTAATTTGCGCTGGACAGGTTTTGTTATCTTGTTGTAATCCTTAGTCATTTTTCTGATTTCCTTGCGGTAGACGGGGGAGCCGCGCCTGTATCATTGATACACCCAAGGGTGATACACCCGCAGCTGATGCACTGGCTTGCGCCTTGCGATGCCTCAGGCTTGCATAAAGGGGCCAGCCCGCCGACCGGACATCCAGTCACCTAGGCGCGGTTGCTGTATTCTCTAAGGGGGAACTTAAAGGATGCCATCGTCTCAAGCTTCGCACTTTCCGCTGCGGGGCTAGGCATCCAGCTCAAGTATTTAGTTTAGCTCAACAGGTTGTGCTTGAAGGGGTGCGCTCTCTTCTCCGGCTGTCGGCTTGGTTTGTTGACGGTGGCTAAGGGTGAGCATTGGCCAAGAGGTGCAAGGGCCGACAGGGTGAACTTCGATGCCCTACGAGAAGGTTAAGGCTACTGAGCAAAAGCCATGGTTCTTCTAGAGCAAGTCATCTCTACTTGCTCGAGTTAGAGAAATCTCTTTCTCACGTAGTCGGCAAAGGCCTCCATGCTGAACCCGAAATTATCGAAATAATCGAGCCTATCGACGATGTCTGAAGGGGCGTTTCCTTTGTCAACAGTCGCCGTCAGCCGCTTCATCTCAAAGTCAAGTTCACTCTGAAGGCAAACAATCCGGACTGATTTACTGCGCTGATCCAAGATAATCTTGTTGCCAATATCTTTCAGCTTTTTCTTGCTGGCCGCTAGACCGTTGCCTGTAAACACAAAAGGAACGGCACCTTGTCTTAGCTCACTTGAAGTCAATCGAGTGCGGTCATTGCTGCTCATTTGAACCGCCAAGAATGCTTCCACTTTCCCATCTTGGCCGTCGGGGACGCATGGGAATACAAAGTCAGTGTCCGATCCCTTGCTTGACTGATATTGCTCTCGAAAGTGAACATCCTTCTGTAGCCCTGCAGCGCTGAGTATGGCTCTAACAATATTCTCACCAGCCTCGCCAGCATTGCTCTTATTGGCCTGTGACAAAGACTCATTTATTACTCGCGCCAACAAGGCATTCAGCCTGTTGATTGAGATCTTTGGATTTTGTGCTCCCCCCACAAAGTCTTGAATCAACTTCAACGTCGGAAAATTGCTGAGGTCAGTCTCAGCCTCTAGAATGCTCAGGTAGTCATAGTAGAGACTTGAAGACGCTTTGTGGTTTATGTCCATCATCTGATCAGCCAGAGCATCAATATCTAGATCCAAGCCAACGAGAGAATTACGCCCGTTGAAAGAGTTCATGTGGCCTGAAATGGCATGCTTGCGGCTGGGTTCACCGAGCGCCTTCATCCTGCGAATGAAGCCTTGCGGGCCTTGCATCTCTGGCTTCACACTAAGGTAAAGGCTATCAATCACCTGACGCCAATCAGCACTGTCCAGTTTCTTGAAATCGAACAAAAAAGCTCTCCCAGAACGAATCGTCCTGTGAGGTTAGCTATTTGATTGGCAACCGCAACGTGTGCCTATGCTAGTCTTGCCCGAGAATGCGCAAGATGTGTTTACCAACTTCCTGTCCCAACCGTGGCGGGACGGCATTGCCTATCTGTGTGTACTTGGGGACTTCCCGATCAAAGATATTCTCCCTTGGGTTTCCCGCTCGCCTAATTCCACCAGTGGTGCGCTTACCTGCAAACTCGTACCAGTCAGGGAAGGTTTGCAATCTGGCCCACTCTCGAACGGTTAATGTCCTAGGTTGAGAGAAGTGGACAAAATCGTCGGGCAGGGAACAGGCAGTAATTGTGGGGCCTTGATTTCCCCATGTTTCAGGGAGAAGGCGCTGCGCAAATTTCTTAGTTCGCATCTCTAGCGGTATTGCTCCACCGTTCTCGATCATTGCTTGAAAACGTGCCTGAACGGTCGGCGAGTGCTTACTATACTCTTGGTCCGTTAGAGTGCTGCCTTTTCGGAGTGTTTGCCCGTTTGGGAGCGTTCGTATTTCTTTTTGCCAATCTGACTTAGCCGTATTGATATACGTATTGGTCTTGCCGCCATACTCAAAGTTTGGATCAACAAGGTCTGACAGTACGTCTACCAAGTGAGGGTACATTCCAATCGGGGCAGGTAAGAAGCCAGCCGATACTGCGTCCTCGCCCTTCATCCCGTCTTTCAGTAGATCATCACGCACCCCAACCAACAAGACACGAGGTCTGTTTTGAGGGACAGCGTAATCCTTTGCGTGTACCAGCTTGTGACTTACAGTATAGCCTTCTAGAGACCGAAACGTGTTTAGTACGTCTGTAAACGCCTCACCCTTAGCCCCATCCTTGGTCCACCGAGACCGCAACAAACCTTCCACGTTCTCAAACAAGAACACTTTGGGCCGGACATGATGAACAAAATACGCCATGTCCTGAAATAGATGGTTCGAGGGCAGTTGCTTTTTATCGACCGAGTAGGACCGCCTTAATCCAATCCCAGAAAAACCCTGACAAGGTGGGCCACCCGTGACCAGATCGACTTCACCTGCCCGGATAGGCTGGCCAAACTGCGTCGAAAGGTCCGTAAATAGGCGATCAAAGAAACCTTCATCCGACACGACTGACTTGATGTCGTTTGCGTTGAAGCGCTCTCTAAGGTGAGGGAACTCAGCGTCTCGGTTCCTTAAGTAGGTTTCCATCGCGTCAGAATTCAATTCGTTCACAAACAATGGGAAAAAGCCCGCTTGCTCTAGGCCAAGGGACAAGCCACCGCAGCCTGCGAACAGATCAATAAACTTTGGGCCGTCTATCGTTGCACTCATTGGTCAGGCTCCTATTCGGTGCCTTGATTATAAGATGTCGCAGGTAAAGTCCAGGTTTTTTTAGCCCTATTAATTGCTTGCCGCGCGGCACAGCCTACCCTGTTTTAAAACGCAACAAGGCTGAAGTCTTGAAGACTAAAAGCAAGCTCTTAACTCACACATGTAGAGCCAAAAACCAACGAGGACCTAAGTGACCAAGGAACAAGAGCGGAAATCTGAGAACGAGCATAAAGTCCGAGAAACGCAGCTGGAACAAAAGGCTATGTCCCGACTGCGATTACTCGCAGCAAACATTATGAGGATCGCCAGTGGCACAGGAAAGCTTCAAGAGCTTGAAAGCCAACTGCTAGAGGCAGCCGCGTGTTTTCAGGAGTACAGAAATCACACATCTGTCGGGATCGACCCGGCTGCCGCATCTGAGGCACTCGAAGTTTCTAGCGAGTACGGCCTTCGAGAAGCCCTCGACGACTTGGAGAGACTGCGGATAGAAGCTGAGTGCATGACTGTGTGTGGAGCGCTGGGTGTTGCTGCGTGGCACTTAGATGGCCACCCTCGCGGACTGACAACACATAACGAGATGAATGAAGGGCAAAAGCGAATGGAGGAGTTCAGACGCGCCGTATCAAATGAGGCTCAAAGATAAAATCGAGCGGCAAAGTGTTACAGTGTAGTGACACAGCCACATGACTAGTATATTGATAAGTAACTGAAACAAAACAACTAACCAGAACCGATAGCGTCTCCCCTAGGCTCCACCAAATTTCCTGATATCGCATATTCCGGCGGCGCCAAGCGACGAGCTATCAAGGCTTGCATGCTTAGTAGGAAGCCTAGCGTGGACGTTCGCGATTCCTGCAGCTTGCCTTACGAAGCTGGCTTGGGCTGCGGGGCGTGATTTTGCACGGTTGTGCCGCGCCCTCTGGCTGCACATCTGGGGCGTTCTTGCTGACCACGGCCGCGATGAAAGCCGCTACATCGAATTCGGTTTCCTGTGCCGCGCGTGCGAGTGCCTTTTTCAGAGCGCGATTTGACAATGCAGCCGTCAGTTGCGCTGCCAGCGCCCGTCGCAAGACCTTGTCGCAAGGTGCTTCTGCGTCCTCGACCTGCGGCACTTCGGCATCTGAGAGTTCGAATCCGGCCTCTTCAAGGAAAAGCCGCACAATCGGTGGCGCGGAGGTCACAGCATCTGTTGTCGTTGGATCCCGGAAAAAAGCTACGACTTTGTTTGAGCGTGCGTGGCCCTGGCTTGTAATGCCTTTTCCGCCGCCTGCCTGCACGGATACACTATCCGCAGAGTACATCTGGAAATCGTAACGCAACACGGTTTTCACCAACAACACTTAACAACTCGGGGAAGAGTATCAAATCCAATGTTCTTGGGCAAAGTAATTGTCCGACTACAACGATTTTCTTGTCTAAAATTGTCGGTATTGCCGTCATTGTTGCGGGATCGCATGACAATTCGGAGTAACTCGTCAAAATCCAAGCAACAATCTCCGCCTATTGCTTAAAGCGGGCCGAGCGTATCCCGAAAAACCAGCCGGGTCTGAAGCTCAATCGGCGTCAAAGCGATGCCATCCCGCAGGTGGTTTACCAGAACCTCCCCTGCCTTTCGGCCCATTTCACGGTGCGGCACATGCACCGTTGTCAGTGCCGGATAAACCACCTGGGCCAGTTCGATATCATCGAACCCGATGATCGAGACATCACCCGGAACCGCAATCCCGCGCTCTCTTGCCCGTCTGAGCGCACCGACAGCCAAAACATCGTTTCCGCAAAAAACCGCAGTCGGCCTTGGCTCGTGGGCCATAAGCTGATCAAAGGCTGCTGCACCTTCGTTGATCCCATATTTCGTTTCCACGAAACAGAGGGTATCACTGTCCAGTCCGGCCGCGGTCATCGCCTGTCTGATCCCGTCGCATCGTGCTGACGCCCTGTCATTCTGCGCCGTTTCTGCCGAAATCAGCGCCAGCCGCCGGTGCCCCATCCCGATCACTTTTTCGGCCATCGCCTGCATTGCCGCGCTGTTATTGAAACCCACCGAAGGCCGCGTCGCTTGCGGGTCAAATGCCCATGTCAAAAGGACCGGCACGTCCTGCGCATCCAAAAATTCATAGATTGCCGGATCGCGGTGGTATCCGATCAGCAAGAGCGCATCAGCCCCCCGCGCGACAAGTGACCTGATCTGCTCTTCCTCGGTAGCCGGCTGATAGGCCGTGCTGGCAACCAACATCGTAAATCCGTTGCGACGCAATTCTTCCTGAAAGGCCTGAAGCCCGCGCGCGAAAATCGCGTTTTCCATTGTCGGAATAATGGCACCGATTGTATTGGTGCGCCTTGCTGCCATCGCGCGCGCACCGAAATTGGGTGAATAGCCCAGCTCTGCAATTGCGACGTTCACTTTGTCACGCGTTACCTCGGCCACCTGGTCGGGGAAATTGATTGCCCGCGAGACTGTGGCAGTCGACACACCCGCACGGCTGGCCACGTCCTGCAAAGTGGGTATTGGTCGTTGGGATGTCATATGCGCTCCGGTTGGGTCTGGCGTTCAACATAGCGTCAAACCCGGCGCCGACATAGGGAACTTTTGCGGAAAATGTAAGGGCTTGCATTAAGGCGATGTAAGCGCTTACACTGGCCTCAGAATCAAATAGTCGTCTTGGGAGGGTACGGCTTTGAAGATTGCAGCGACCGACCGGTGTCCGCAACAGATCACAACACATCTCCCTTCGATCAAGACCACGATGCTTTCTGACAGCATGAAATAAGGTAACGAAACATGGCACGCGAATATCTCAAAAAAGCGACGCTGACCGCGCAGTCCGGCGCGTCTGATGTCCACGACATTGTTCAGGGCATCCTGTCCGACATCGAGACAGGTGGCGACGCCAAGGCGATGGAATACGCGGCAAAATTCGACAAATATGACGGCAACGTCATGATCACCGCAGAAGAGATCGCGGCAGCGACAGCACTGGTACCCGAGAAGCTGAAAGAAGACATCCAGTTCGCCCATGACAATGTCAAACGCTTTGCGGAAGCGCAGAAAGCCACCGTCAGCAACATCGAATACGAGATCGTTCCGGGCCTGATCGCTGGTCAAAAGGCAATCCCGGTTGATGCGGCAGGTTGCTATGTGCCCGGCGGACGCTACAGCCACATCGCCTCTGCAATCATGACTGTGACAACGGCCAAAGTTGCCGGTTGCAACCATATCGCCGTTGCCTCGCCCCCGCGGCCCGGCGTGGGCGTCGCCCCTGCCATCATCTATGCGGCCCATATCTGTGGCGCGGACAAGATCATGGCCATGGGCGGTGTGCAGGGCGTTGCCGCCATGACCTTTGGCCTCTTTGGCCTGCCCAAGGCAAACATCCTTGTCGGCCCCGGCAACCAGTTCGTCGCCGAAGCCAAGCGCATACTTTTCGGCCGTGTCGGAATCGACATGATCGCAGGCCCGACCGATAGCCTGATCCTCGCCGACAAGACCGCCGATCCGCATATCGTTGCAACCGATCTCGTCAGCCAGGCCGAGCACGGCTACAACTCGCCCGTCTGGCTGGTCACAGATGACCGCGCGCTGGCCGAAGACGTCATGAACCGTGTGCCTGAGCTGATCGCAGACCTGCCGGAAGTGAACCGTGACAACGCCGCAGCAGCATGGCGCGATTATGCCGAAGTCATCCTTTGTGCGGACCGTGAAGAAATGGCCGCCTGTTCGGACGATTACGCGCCCGAGCACCTGACCGTGCAGGCCGAAGATCTGGATTGGTGGCTGGATCGTCTTTCCTGCTATGGCTCGCTCTTCCTTGGCGAAGAAACGACCGTGTCCTATGGCGACAAAGCCTCTGGCACGAACCACGTTCTGCCGACGTCGGGCGCTGCGTCCTATACCGGTGGTCTGTCGGTCCATAAGTACATGAAGATCGTGACATGGCAGAAGGCCACACGCGAAGGGTCCAAGCGCGTGGCCGAAGCGACAGCACGGATTTCCCGCCTTGAAGGGATGGAAGGCCACGCCCGTGCAGCGGACGTACGTCTGGCCAAATACTTCCCCGGCGAAAACTTTGACCTGACGCCAGATGAGTGATCCGCGCGATCTCTTCGACCTGACCGGTCGTGTCGCCTGCGTCACCGGCGCAAGCGCGGGTCTTGGCCAACGCGCCGCGATTGCACTGGCTGCGGCCGGTGCAAAGGTTGTCGGCGTGGCCCGCCGCGCGGATGCGCTGAACGGCTGGGCGGCTGAGACGGGGGCAAATGCCGCAGTCGTAGCCGCCGATCTGTCAAAACGGGACCAGATTGCCGATATCGCAGCGCAGGTCGCCGAACCCTTTGGCGCGCCTGACATCGTTGTCCATGCGGCGGGGATCAACACCCGCGAGGCTGCAGATGATGTGACGGACGCGGGCTGGGACGTGACGATGAACCTCAATCTGGCCGCACCCTTCTTTCTTTCTCAAGCCCTCGTCCCTGCGATGAAGGCCAAAGGCTGGGGGCGCATCGTGAATTTCGCCTCTCTCCAGACAACACGCGCCTTTCCGGGCGGGATTGCCTATGGCGCGTCCAAGGCCGGCATCGGCCAGTTGACCCGCGCAATGGCCGAAGCGTGGTCCAAGGATGGCGTCACAGCCAATGCAATAGGTCCGGGATTTTTCCCGACCGAGTTAACCGGCCCCGTCTTTGCCGACCCCGAACGCGCCGCCCGCAACGCGGCGCAGACATGTGTGGGCCGCAATGGTGCTTTGTCGGATATCGACGGCCCGCTCTTATTTCTTTGCTCGGATGCGTCGTCCTATGTGACGGGGCAAATCTTGATGGTGGACGGAGGTTTCACAGCGAAATGAAAGCGCTTGTTTATGACGACGTGGAAACGCTTGTTTACCGCGTGATGCCTGATCCGGTGCCGGGCGCTGGCCAAAGCCTCATCAGCATTGAGGCTTCGGGCATTTGCGGCTCTGACATGCACGCATTTCTGGGCCACGACGAACGGCGGCCCGCCCCGCTGATCCTTGGCCACGAGGCCGCTGGCGTTGTCATGGGAGGTGCGTTGGACGGCACACGGGTGACAATCAATCCGCTTGCGACCTGTGGTTTGTGTCGGGCCTGCAAATCCGGCCGTGATAACCTTTGCCCCGACCGCATGATTATTTCGATGCCCCCGCGCGAAGGTGCGTTTAGCGACTATGTCGTGATGGCCAATAGAAACCTTGTGACGGTGCCAGATGACGTGCCGCTCACCAAGGCAGCTTTGGCCGAACCACTGGCATGCGGCTGGCATGCGGTCCGGCTGGGGGCTGCGGCGCTGGACATGCCGCTTGCAGATGCACAATGCGTTGTTGTCGGCGGGGGCGCGATCGGTGTGGGCGCTGCTTTGTGTCTGCGGGCATTCGGGGCGACCGATATCAAAGTCATCGAACCAAACACCCTGCGCCGTGCAACGCTTGACATGATCGACGGCTTTGATGCCGTTGCACCGGGGACGGTTGAACAGGCTGATCTCGTGATCGACGGGGTAGGCTATGCCGCGACGCGCGCGGATGCCACGGCCATCACACGCCCCGGAGGCGTGATCATGCATATCGGACTGGGCGAAGCGACGGGCGGTCTTGATATCCGCCGCATGACCTTGCAGGAAATCACCTTCATCGGCACCTACACCTATACCGCCGAGGATTTCCGCCAGACTGCTGCAGCCATCTTTGACGGGCGCCTTGGCCCTCTCGACTGGACAGAAGAACGCCCCCTCGCTGACGGGCAGCAGGCCTTTGCGGATATCCGGGCTGGCGTTGTTGCCGCACCCAAGATCATTTTACGTCCCTGAGACCGAAAAACCGAAGGAGTTTTGGCATGTACAAGAACATTCTGGTCCCAATGGCCCTTGATCACGGCGTTGGTGAAAACAGCGTCGCAATCGCCCGCCGCCTGTTGTCGGAAGGCGGCAAGATCACAGCGCTGCACGTCTATGAAGCGCCGGAAGGGTCGGTCGGGGCCTATATCGACGACAGTGTGGTTCAAAGCGCCTTTGATCGGGCCAAAGCGCGCCTTGAGGAACGTGTCGCGGCGATGCCCGGCGTGTCATCCATGATCGTCAAGGGCCACAGCGGGCGCAGCATCATTGATACCGCCACTGCTTTGAAAGCCGATTGCATCGTTATGGGCTCCCACAAGCCCGGGCTGATCGACTATTTCCTCGGGTCAACCGCGTCGCGTGTGGTGCAACACGCCGCTTGCGCTGTTCACGTGGCGCGCGACATCAATTGACCCACCCCCATCACCCACCGCCCCACAGCGGGGCGCAAACAGGAGACGTAAGACCTTGAGTATCAGCAAGAAGATCGTGGATGACTTTGTCGCCAACGATGTATCCTTCATCACCACTGTGCCGTGCAAGCAGTTGGCCGGTGTGATCGACGAAGTCGAAGCACGTCCGGAAATTTTCCACATTCCGTCCAATAAAGAGGACGAAGGCATGGGCCTTTGTGCGGGTGCCTTTATGGGCGGCAAACGCCCTGCAATCATCATGCAGAACACAGCCATCGGCGTGACCATCAACACGCTGGCGACCCTGATCCAGTATTACCGGATGCCGTTGCCGATGCTGATCAGCTATCGCGGCGAGCTGCGTGAACCGGTGGCCTGTCAGGTGGAGATGGCCGTGCACACCAAGGCGCTGCTGAACCAGATGAACATCCCGACATATCACTTCCACAAGGAAAGCGACGCGGACGAGCTCGACGCGATCCTGAAATACACATTTATGTGCAACAAACCTGTGGCGATCCTCACGGATGCGTCCTTCTGGGGAGGCTACGGCGACCAATGATCCGTTCAGAAATCCTGCGCGATATCGCGCCAATCCTTCACGACCAGCTGGTTGTCTGTAACATCGGTCTGCCCAGCCAAGAGCTGCATATGATCGACGACAACGCCAAGAATTTCTACATGCTTGGCACCATGGGCCTGTCTTCTTCTATCGGTCTGGGCCTGGCCCTGGCGCAAGACAAGACCGTGATCGCGATCGACGGTGACGGCTCTGTTCTGACCAACCTCGGGACATTGCCGACGATTGCCAACAACGTGACCGACAACTTCATCCTGCTGATCATCGACAACGGCTCTTACGGCTCCACCGGCGACCAGCCGACCTATGCGGGTAAGAAGACCAAGCTGGAAAACGTGGCTAAGGCCTGTGGCTGTGAAAACGTGGTCGTGTGTCAGGACGTGGACACCGGCAAGACATTGCAGGCGGCGATCGACAGCAAGAAGATGACCATCATCGTCAGCAAGTGTGACAGCGGCAACATCAAGCTGCCAGTGATCACAATGGACCCTGTCGTGATCCGTGACCGCTTCATGAAGGCTGTGGCCAGCTAAATGGCACCAAAGATCCATTCCAGCGAAGACGCCCGCCGTCTTGCGCGCAAGCGGCTTCCTTGGATGGTTTTTGACTATATCGACGGTGCCGCCGGCACCGAGACAGGGGCCGCGCGTAACCGTGCGGCCTTTGACAATCTGGAATTGCGCCCGCGTATCCTGCGCGATGTAAGCGACCGGTCGTTGTCCGTGCCTCTCTGGGACAAACCGACCAAAGCCCCCTTCGGTATCAGCCCGATGGGCATGTGCAATCTATCCGGCCCCGGTGCCGACATGATGCTGGCGCGATTGGCTGCACGCGAAAACGTGCCTTTGGGTGTGTCCACCGTCGCTTCGACCGCGATGGAGCCGCTGATCGAAGCGGCTGAAGGCAACGCATGGTTCCAGCTTTACTTTAGCGGCGATGGCACCGGCACCTTCAAACTGGTCGAACGGGCCAAGGCTGCGGGCTATGAAACCATTGTTCTGACGGTCGATGTGGCCGAGGTGGGCCGCCGCCCGCGCGAACTCCGCCACGGTTTCACCATGCCCTTCAAGATCGGGCCCAAACAGTTCATCGACTTTGCCCTGCACCCGCGCTGGTCGCTGACCTCGCTTGTCGCAGGCAAGCCGCAGATGGCGAATTTTGAGATGGACGGCTACGACTTCGACCGCACTGAAAGCCGCGCCCGCGCCGATTGGGATACGCTAACACGGCTACGAGATATGTGGCCGGGCAAGCTGGTGGTGAAAGGTGTGTTGGATGCAGAGGATGCGCTGGCGCTCAAAGCGGCGGGCGTCGATGCAATTCAAGTGTCCAGTCACGGCTCACGCCAACTCGACAGCGCCCCGCCGCCCATCCTCGAACTGGCAAAAATCCGCGACGCACTCGGCCCCGATTACCCGTTGTTTTACGACACCGGCCTGCGCAGCGGCGAAGACGTGGTCAAAGCCTACGCCCAAGGCGCAAATTTCACTTTTTTCGGCCGCGTCCTGCAATTTGCCATCGCCGCCGGTGGAGAGGACGGGCTGCACGAGCTCTGGAACGTCCTGAAGAGTGAGACCAGCATCACACTTGCCCAGATTGGTAAGCGGTCCCTGATCCCAGAGACCGCCACCAAAGGCTGACTAGGCCGCAAGCGCGCCTTCGGTTGCGCCACCATCAAATGCCACCCACTTGAGGTCACCGTCATAGCGCTGCGACATGGCGCCGTTCTGGTCAAGCGTGAACAAATGCAGCCAGCTGTTGTCAAAGAGCGCACGCACATTCGGGTGCTTCTCCAAAATCGCGGTGATCGCCTCGGCAGGCGCTTCGACACAAACCGAAAGCCGCAGCGGATCATGGGCGTAGCCTTCGCCATCATGGACCGATTGCCAAGGCAAGCCGCCACGCAACACACCACCGTTGCCCTCAACGACGCCGACACCGCCGGTGACATTGTGCAATAGCTTGTTGCCGGCCCCAAAGACCTCAAGTGCCACGACAGACCCGTAATATTGCAGGCTGATCCAGCTTGCGACGACGACGGGGGCGGTCAGGATCAACTCAAGCACACCGAAACCCTCGTCCTTTTGCCAGTCATAATCATGCAGGAACGCACGCCCCGCCAGCCCTTTGCCTTTGGTCCGCGACCGCGGTGCCGCGATGAACGCCTTGCACCCTGCCAACGCCCATTCGGGCCGTGTCTCAGACCAGTCACGGCTCCGCTTTGCCACGTCATCGCCATTGGCGGCACGCGGCAGACGCAACGCACGTTCTGTCCGCGCAAGCTTGCCCGCAGAGGCCAACCAGTCACGGGCCTTTGCAAGGTGGCTCAGGTGCCCGTGCCCCGCAAAATCACCGTCATAGATCGTGACATCATCTGTCGTCGTGTCGTGCAGCCCGCCGACAAAAAGCGTGTCCTCGGGGATCGCGATCCCATTCTTGGCCAGCCCTGCCCGCACGTCCTTGTCGTTCAGGATGCCCGCCAAAAGCCGCGCGTTCACTTCACCCGAATACCCGCCACAGGCACCGCAATGCAGCGCGCTGGCATGCGGGTTATTCACAACATTCGCGCCATGCCCGAAGAGCAAGACAAGCGGCGCAAAGTTGCCTGTCAGGGACATCGCGCCAAGGATCGCTGTGGCTGCCCCGATCCTGTCTTCCAGACCAAAGCTTTCGTCCAGCACGGGGATGTGGCTGTCAGGCACCTTGGCAGCATCCATGCCCAGCGCATCCCGCAGCAATTTGCCGACATAGATCGGGCCGGAGGCCTCGACAAATGCAAAGGACGATACCGCCGCCAGCTTGAACCGCCCCCATGCGCGTTTGGCGCGGGCGCTGAACCGCGCGGTTTGATCCGCCGTTGCATCCGCGCTGGCGTGGCTGGTCACACCGTGGTTGAGCAGCACCGGAAGGCGCTGTTCGGCCACATCGGAGGCAAAGCTCTGGTGCGATGCTGTCAGACCAAAGAAACCCGCAAACCCCAGCGTCTGAATTGCGGGATCAACGCTTTCCAACGCCCGCCGGAAGACCTCGGAGCGCACATCGATGCAGAATGCTGCCTGTAGCGCGGGCCGGCCTTCGGCCATAGGCACAGACGTGCTGGCCAGTGTTTCGGCCAGCGCGCGCTGTCCGGCAAACTCTGCTGCCGCTTGCAAGGTTGCATCAATCAGGTGATCGGATGATGGCGTCGCAGGTGTGGCGTGCGCTTTCGCAATCTCCGCCCACTTCTTTTCGATCTCTTTGGCGTATTTCACATAGAGCGCCTGCTCCCAGACCAGACGGATCGTAAGCAGATCGGTTGTCGTCAGATCGGTTCCGCCAGCAAGCTCTGCCTGCCACAACCGATAGCGCGCAACCTGCGACCAGCCGCCAAGCCCCAGCAGCAACTGGTGAAAATATGTCTCCGTTGCCTCGGCCGACAACCCAAGCACATCAACCGCTGCGACAAGTGCCGTGCGTGTGCGTGCAGGTGTATTCGCAACCAGCTCTCCAAAACCACCAAGACCTGCAATTTCGGGCGTCAGATCACGGCTGGCAAAGTCCCGCCACGCATCAAAGGCACGCCGCCCGGGCTTGTTCTGCCACAGCGCCTGACCTGCATCAAAGTAACCTGCGGCCCAGCTTCCGAAACGGTCATTCACGATGCCGGGCCAGTCGATCCCTGACACCTCAAATGCAAGGTCCGCAATAGTCGGGAGTGCATGGGGCGACGGTGCAGGCTGGCCTGCTGCAGCCTTGAGTGCCGCAATATCCTTGGCTGCCTCGGGAAACTCTGCCAGCGCTGCGGTCAGGTCAGCGTCGTTGATTGTCCCGTCTTCGACTTTCGTCCGGTACCAGTCGCGTGGCATAGTCACCGCTGTTCCGGCGACCCTGTCCAACAGCGCCGCGACCTGCGGTAAACTGTTCTCTGTCTGGCCCAGAAACGGGTTCACCGCGACAGAAGACGACAGCGGCCAGAGCGGTGGAATAGCGCGGCCTGCGGCCTCGGCCTTGGCGATCACTTCCAGATGCGCGCCGGAATAGCCTGCGTATGTTTCCGCTTTCATTGTTCTGCTCCTTTGCCGGATTGTGTTTGTTTCCAACCGCCGATCATCCGGTCAGAGATTGCGTTGATGTAAAGCCCGTTGGACAAGTGCACCCGAAGACCCTGCGCTGCGGGATGGTAAGACCACAGCGGCAATGTTGCCTGCGCAAGGGCCACCAGACCAAAGCTGACCATTGCCAGCAGGATCAGCGCCCATTCCAGTGCGCTCGCTGGCGGTGTTGCAGGAAGCGTCCCAGCCGTGAGCCATTCGGAAACGCGCTGCAAGACAAGGTAGCTGACAGTCACAGCCGCCGCATAAACCGCTGTCCGTTGCGTGAGCGCGCGCGGTGCCTCATCCGCAAAGCCCTGGGCCAAAAGATAGGCGACACCGAAGATCAGGATTGCACCAAGGGCGATGGCCTGCGGTGACTTCCCGCCAAAATCAAAACCCAGCCCGAGGATCGCATACACCACGCCATAGATCACCAAGGCCACTACGAACGCCCGTGCCACGGCACCAAGATCAGGCACCGCGACGGGCCCCGGCTTGCGGATGGCCGCGACATTTTGCACGGCGTTGCCCGCGGACAGGAAAGCATGGGCCTTGTAAAGCGAGTGCGCCACGATGTGCAGTAGGGCCAGCGGGAAGAGCGCCAAACCGCATTGCAGGATCATAAAGCCCATCTGTGCAATCGTAGACCAGGCAAGCGAGGTTTTGACGGTCGACTGCGTGAGCATCACCAAGCCGCCAAAGAGCGCTGTAAAACCGCCGATCAACACCAGAATGGCCAGCACCAAAGGTGACAGCAGCATCACATCGGCAAAGCGGATCAGAAGAAAACCACCCGCATTGACCACGCCCGCATGCAGTAAGGCAGAGACAGGCGTCGGCGCCTCCATGACTTCCGTCAACCAGCCATGGGTCGGGAACTGCGCCGATTTCAGGATGGCCGCAAGCCCCAGCAGTGCAGCCGCCGCCAGTGCCAGTCCGCCACCCGTTCCTTCTGCAGCCGCGCTCAGGATGACCGAGATTTGCGTCGTGCTATATGTGCTGACAAGCATGAGCATCGCACCAAGCACCGCAGTATCCCCGATCCGTGCGATGATGTATTTCTTGCGCGCCGCACGCTGGGCCGCCACGCGCTCTGGATAGAAAAGCAAGAGCTTGTGCAGCAAGGCGCTCGTCGCAACCCATGCCGCGAAGAACTGGAACAGATTGCCTGCCTGAATGAGAAAAAGAACCGCTGCAAGCGTCGCCAAGAGCCAGAATGTGAAATCATCCTGCCGCGCTTCGCCATCCAGATAGGTCCGCGCGTACCGCACCACCACCCAGCCGATGAATGTGACCAGCAGCAGCATCACAACACTGACGATATCGAGACGAACCGACAGCCCGATCTCAAAAAAGCCGATCAAGATACTGTCGCCGCTACCGTTGCTGGCCAGCACGATCGCCGAAAGGACTGCGATCAGAACCGCGCCTAGGGTCGCATATTCCGCCAGCCACGCACCTTTTTGCGCAGATACATCTTTCAAGAAGCGCGGCGCAAAGGCGGCACTGATCAAGATCAGAGGGGCCAGTAGCGGTAATGCGTTCAGCAGCATGTCGGTCTCCATCGTGTGAATTGGTTTCACAACCGGATAGAGCATCGCATTTCTGATATAAAATACATTGTTTGTGATTTATCGTTCTATTATACAGAACATATGTCCGACATGAATTACAACCACCTGCGCTATTTCTGGGCCGTCGCCCATGAAGGAAACCTGACGCGGACAGCCGAAAAGCTGAACCTGGCGCAATCCGCGCTCTCGGTGCAGATCCGCAAGCTGGAGGACCGGTTGGGCCACGCGCTGTTCGAGCGGCGCGGGCGGCAGTTGCACCTGACCGAGGCAGGGCGGATCACGCTGGATTACGCGGATACGATTTTTGATGCGGGAAAGGACCTTCTGGGAACCCTCAGCCAACAAGGACGGCCACGTCAGGTTCTGCGGGTCGGCGCGCTGGCGACACTCTCGCGGAATTTCCAGATTGAATTTCTGCGCCCCCTGCTTGGCCTTGCCGATGTGGAATTGGTGCTGCGCTCGGGCACTTTGGTGGAATTGCTGCAAAGCCTTGAAACGCTGAACCTTGACGTCGTTCTGACCAACCGTGCACCCGCGCATGATGCGATGTCGAAATTCACCTCGCAGCCGATTTCGGAGCAATCGGTGAGTCTGATCGGCACGCCGGAACGCCTGCGCGCAGACCTGCCTCTGGCAAACCTTCTGCGCGACAACCCGATCATCGTACCAACCGAAGAGAGCCCTGTAAGGTCCGGATTTGACCGGCTTTGCGCGCGCGAAGGGATCACCCCGACGCTCGCCGCCGAAGTTGATGATATGGCGCTGATGCGCCTGCTCACGCGTGAGGATATCGGGCTTGGGGTGTTGCCGCCGATTGCCGTGCAGAACGAATTGCGCAACGGCATGTTGATCGAGTTCCCCCACCAAATGGGCCTGACCGAGAGTTTCCACGCGGTCACGGTGCCGCGAAAATTCCCGAACCCTTTGCTGGAAACGCTGCTGCACAGCGCAGTTTAGCCCGCCAGATCCTGCCCGATCTGTTGGACGATATTGGCAATCTGTCGCAATTGTCCGGCAAGCGGATTGGTCTTGCGCCAGATCATCCCCACGGTGCGCTTCGGCTCCGGCTCTGCAAAACGGCTGATCACGACAGGGGCCGAACGGGTTTCGACCGGCACCGCCATCTGCGGGATCAGCGTCACCCCGATCCCTGCCCCCACCATTTGCACCAGCGTGGACAGCGAACTGCCATCCAGACCTTCGCGCGCGGCGGCACTTTGCAGGTTGCAAAACGACAGGGCCTGATCACGAAAACAATGCCCCTCTTCCAGCATCAAAAGACGCATCTGGCGCAGGTCCTCGGGGCTGGGGACTGGGCGCTCCGCATCCTTGATCGGGCGCACCAACATCAGGCTTTCGTCAAAGAGCGCCACCTCTTCAAATCCAGGTTCAAAGACTGGCAGCGCGACAATCGCTGTATCAATTTGCCCGTTGGTCAGTTCTTCAATCAGGCGCGGCGTGACGGTTTCGCGGATATGTACATCAAGGTCGGCATGCACACTGGCCAGATGCCCGATAAGGCCGGGCAACAGATACGGGGCAATCGTGGGAATCACCCCGATCCGCAAACGCCCCACCAACCCCGCCTGCGCCGCACGCGCCATGTCGCCCAATTCGTCCACAGCGCGCAAAATATCGCGCACGCGCAGCGCCCACTCCTCGCCAAAGGCGGTCAGGCGCACCTTGCGCGGGCCCCTTTCAAACAGAGGTGTGCCAAGGCTTTGCTCCAACTCTTTAATTTGCACGGACAAGGCTGGCTGTGAAATAGCACAGACATCGGCCGCACGGCCAAAATGGCCATGACGGGAAAGGGCCTCGAAATAACGCAGCTGTTTCAATGTGAGGTTCTTCATAACTTGAAGTTATGAGTGCAATCAAAAATTGCAACTTAAAATAATTCTAAATCACTGATATTCGTCATATTGGGACCGCCGTATCTCTGCTATCTCGGCGGCATTTCGCAACCAACATCGGAGAAAAGACAATGGACGGTAACAACGCCGGAAAATGCCCAGTGATGCACGGGACCGCAATTCAGAGCACCCACAGTGTACGCGGCAACAAGGACTGGTGGCCAAATCAGTTGAACCTGAAAATCCTGCACCAGAACGCCCCTGCCTCCAATCCGATGGGCGCAGATTTCAACTATGCCGAAGAATTCAAAAAGCTCGACCTGCAAGCGCTGAAAAAAGACCTGCATGCGTTGATGACCGACAGCCAGGATTGGTGGCCTGCCGATTATGGCCACTACGGTGGTCTGTTCATCCGTCTGGCATGGCACGCGGCAGGCACCTATCGCACTGCCGACGGTCGCGGTGGTGCTGGTGGCGGCCAACAGCGTTTTGCCCCGCTTAACAGCTGGCCCGACAACGGCAACCTTGATAAGGGCCGCCGCCTGCTTTGGCCAATCAAGCAGAAATATGGCAACCAGATTTCCTGGGCCGACCTTTTCGTGCTCTGCGGCAACGTCGCAATGGAATCGATGGGTCTGAAGATGTTCGGCTTTGGCGGCGGTCGTGCCGACACTTGGGAACCCGAGGAAGACGTTTACTGGGGCCGCGAAGACGAATGGCTCGCCACCAGCGACCACGAACTCGCCCGCTATTCCAATGACCGCGATCTGGAAAACCCGCTGGCGGCTGTGCAGATGGGTCTGATCTACGTCAACCCCGAAGGCCCCGATGGCAACCCTGATCCGCTGGCCTCGGCCCGCGATATCCGCGAAACCTTCGCACGGATGGCGATGAACGACTACGAAACTGTCGCCCTGACCGCAGGTGGCCACACCTTCGGCAAGACCCACGGCGCAGGCCCGGTTGAGCATGTTGGCCCAGAGCCAGAAGGCGCACCGATGGAGAACATGGGCTTTGGCTGGCTGTCCACCTACAAATCCGGCAAAGGGCGCGATGCGATCACATCGGGCCTCGAGGGCGCGTGGACATCCAACCCGACGCAGTGGGACATGGGTTATTTTGATGTGCTGTTCAAATACGACTGGGAACTGACGGAAAGCCCCGCCGGTGCAAAGCAGTGGACACCCAAGGACCTGCAGGAAGAGGACATGGCCCCCGATCCCGAGGACCCGTCCAAGAAGGTGCCGATCATCATGTCCACAGCGGATATGGCGATGAAGATGGATCCGGCCTATGCGAAAATCTCCAAACACTTCCACGAGAACCCCGAAGAGTTCGCCGACGCCTATGCGCGCGCATGGTTCAAACTGACCCACCGCGACATGGGGCCAAAGGTGCTGTATCTGGGTAACGAAGTGCCGGACGAGGATCTGATCTGGCAAGACCCGATCCCTGCCGTGGATCACCCGCTGGTGGATGACGCGGATATCGCGGATCTGAAGGAGAAAATCCTTGCATCCGGCCTGTCGTTGTCCGAACTGGTCGCGACTGCCTGGGCTTCTGCCTCAACCTTCCGTGGTTCGGACAAGCGCGGTGGTGCCAATGGTGCGCGCATCCGTCTGGCCCCGCAAAAGGACTGGGCGGCGAATGATCCGGCACAATTGTCCCGCGTTCTTGCGACACTGGAAGGCATTCAGGCCGACTTCAACGGTGCGGCATCGGGCGGCAAGAAAGTGTCACTAGCCGATCTGATCGTTCTGGGTGGCTGTGCCGCGGTTGAAAAGGCAGCCAAGAATGGCGGTCACGACATCGCTGTGCCCTTCACACCGGGCCGCATGGACGCCACGGAAGAGCAAACAGACGCCGCCAGCTTTGAGCCGCTTGAGCCCGAAGCCGACGGTTTCCGCAACTTCCTCAAGGCCGACTATACCGTGCCTGCCGAAGCCATGCTGGTGGACCGCGCACAATTGCTGACCCTTTCTGCGCCGGAAATGACCGTGCTGGTGGGTGGTCTGCGTGTGCTGGGCGCCAACACAGGCGGCAGCAAGCACGGTGTCTTCACCGACAAGACCGACGCGCTGACCAACGACTTCTTTGTCAACGTCACCGACATGGCGACGACATGGCATAAGGGCAGCGACGAGGGCACATACGAAGGCCGCGACCGCGCCACTGGCGAGGTCAAATGGACCGGCACACGTGTCGATCTGGTTTTCGGGTCGAACTCGCAACTGCGCGCCCTGTCCGAGCTTTACGCCCAGAACGATGCCGGTGCGAAGTTCGCCAAAGACTTCGTTGCGGCATGGTCCAAGGTCATGGACCTTGACCGCTTCGACGTAAAATAATCCTGATGGGCGCGGCCTTTCATCGGCCGCGCCCACCCTTTATGGCGGACTGAAACCACAGGCAGAGGTCGCCACATGCACACCCCCACATTGATCATCGGCGGCGGACTGTCCGGTCTGTCATTGGCCTATGCGCTGGAACGTGCGGGTCATGCCTACACGTTGGTTGAGGCACGAAAGCGCTTGGGTGGCCGCATCAAATCGCTGACGGTTGAAGGCGCAAACTTCGATCTTGGCCCGTCATGGGTCTGGCCCGGTCAGCACCGTGTCGCGCAGCTTGCCAATGCGCTTGATCTACAGCTCTTTGAGCAATGGTCCAACGGCGCACAACTCTTTGAACACGCCAGTGGCGAGGTGGTGCAGGACGCGGGCTTTATGTCGATGGCGGGTAGCTTGCGGATCGCGGGCGGGACCAGTGCGCTGACCGATGCGCTGGCTGCGCGTCTGAACCCCGCGCATATCTTGCTGGATTGCGCAGTCACCGCGATTGACGACAGCCTCGCCGCGCATCTTGCAGATGGCCAGACCATCACAGCTGACCGGATTGTGCTCTGCATTCCACCGCACCTCGCCGCAACGCTTTGTTTTACCCCTGCCCTGCCTGACAACGCGCAGGCGGCACTGAACGCGATCCCCACTTGGATGGGCGCACACGCGAAATTCGTGGCGGTTTATCCCACCTCGTTCTGGCGCAAAAACGGCCTCTCAGGTGACGCCAGCAGCCGACGCGGGCCCTTGGCCGAAATACATGACGCAAGTCCGGCAGACGGCAGCCTTGGCGCGCTCTTCGGGTTTGTGGGCCTGCCCGCCGACATCCGCGCGCAGGCAGGTGACGCGGTGCAATCGGCAGCACTCGCGCAGCTTGAAAACCTCTTTGGGCCAAAGGCGGGCACACCGATTGCAGCAAAATTGATGGATTGGTCACGGGACCCCTTCACCGCCACAGCAGCCGACGCGGCACCGCCGCCGGGCCACCCGCCCTATACAATGCCCGCGCCGCTGCGTCGCATCTGGGACGATAAGTTGATCTTCGCGGTCACCGAAATGGCCCCCGACAATGGCGGGTTAATCGAAGGGGCGCTGGCCGCCGCCGAAGCGGCAGCACGGAAGATCATCGGCTAGTTACTCGGCCGGGGCCAGCGCAGGATCGCGCGTTTCAAACCGTTTCTCGCGACGCTCGCCCAACATCAGCATCGCAGGCGTCAACAATAGCGTCAGGACTGTCGCAAAGACCAACCCACCCGCAATGGCGCTGGACAATTCGGTCCACCACTGTGTGGACGGCGCGCCATAGACGATTTCGCGTGTAAAGAAGTTGATGTTCAACCCGATGACCATCGGCATCAGCCCCAGCGCTGTCGTGGCCGAGGTCAGCACCACAGGGCGCAGACGCTGGGCACCTGTCCGCAAAGCAGCTTCTAGCGAAGAGAACCCTTGGGCTTTCAACTCGTTGAACGTGTCGATCAGAACAATATTGTTGTTCACCACAATCCCCGCCAGCGCGATCACACCGATCCCGCCCATGACAACGCCAAAGGGACGGCCAGTGATCATCAGACCCAACAGCACACCCGCAACCGAGAACACAATTGCAGACATCACGATCCCTGCCTGCCAGAAGCTGTTGAACTGGGTCAGCAGGATGACGAACATCAAGCCGATTGCCGACAAGAACGCCCCGATCAGGAAGGTCATCGATTCCGCCTGATCCTCGGCCTCGCCACCGAACTCCACCCGCACGCCCGCAGGCAGATCAAGGGTTTCAATCGCGGCCTGCAGTGCCACGGTCTGGTCATTGGCCAAGACACCCTCTGCGACATCCGCCGAGATTGTCAGCACCCGCTCCTGATCGATCCGTGTAATCACACCGCTGCGCGGGGCGGGATTGAACGACACGAAATTCGAGATCGGCACAAGGCCCGCATCGGTGGGCACCCGCAGCGCTTCAAGTTCGGCCAGGGTGCGATCACCGGCAGGAAAGCGCACTACGATATCAACCTCGCCGTCGCCATCTTCGGGACGGTAATCAGCCACCACAATACCGCGTGTCAGCAATTGCACCGCCTGACCCAAGACGGCCACATTGGCACCACTGCGCGCGGCCTCTGAGCGGTCCACAGCAATCTGCCATTCCACACCCGGGCTGGGGCGCGAATCGACCACATCAATAAAGCCACCCATGCGCTCCATCTGCGCAAGAATAGCCACAACCGCTGCTTCCTGATCGGCCTGCGCATTGCCAATAACCTCGAGGTTGATCGGCTTGCCGCCGCCGGGGCCTCCGCTATCGGTCAGAACCTGCACATCAATCCCGGGTATTTCCGCCATATCGACGCGGATATCTTCGGCAATCTGCGCCACGGGCCGCCGCGTATCCCATTCGGCCAGTTCCAGTTGCAACGTGCCGATCATATCGCCGCCGTCCGTGGTGCCGCCCGAGCGGGAATAGACGCTGGCGATTTCGTCATAACCAGCCAAGCGCGCCTCGACCTGACGTACCAGCGCATCCTGTTCATAAACCGAGAAATTGTCTTTGGCGCGTACTTCGACCTGCGCATAATCCGGCTCGACACTTGGAAAGAAAGTCAGACCGTTGCCAAAGCTGCCGTAAGCCACAAAAGACGCAACCAGCGCGATCATCGCAAAGCTGAGCGTCGTCCATGGCCGCAAAATGGACCATTCCAGAACGCGCACATAACCGCCCATGAAGCCCGTCATCTTACGCGGATCACCGTGTTCGGCGGCATAAAGCTGGGCCTTTGCCTTGGCGGTCTGCGATTGGCGTTTGCCGATCAGACCGCCCATGACGGGGATGAAGATGAGCGCCATGACCAGCGATGCCGCAAGGGTAAAGATCACTGTGATCGGCAAAAACTTCATGAATTCGCCGACAACACCCGACCAGAACAACAGCGGGAAGAACACGCAAAGCGTGGTCGCGGTCGAGGCGATGATCGGCCACGCCATACGCTTGGCGGCACGGGCGTAGGCCTCTTTCGGGGACTGGCCTTCGTGCAGATAGCGGTCGGCCAGTTCGACCGTCACAATGGCCCCGTCCACCAGCATGCCGACCACAAGGATCAGCGAGAAGAGCACCACAATATTCATGGTGAAACCGATGAAATATAACCCCGCAACGCCGGTCAGAAACGCACCCGGAATGGCGAGACCGACCAGAAGCGAGGATCGCAATCCAAGCGCATAGACCACCACGATCATCACGAGGATGATCGCCGCGATGACATTCGCCTCAAGATCAGAGAGCATTGATACGACGGTTTCGCTTTCATCGAGCGTATAGCGTACCTGTACGGTGTCGGGCCATTCGGCCTGCGCCATCTCGACAACGCTGCGGACCTCGGCGACAGTTTCGATGATATTGGCACCCACCCGCTTTTTGATCTCAAGCGCGAGGGCAGGCTGGCCATCAATGCGCGCAAACCCTGTAGGGTCCTCAAACGTGCGGCGCACCGTCGCCACATCAGCAAAAGTCACAACGGTCTGGCCGCGCACAAGAATGGGCAGCTCCATAACATCTTCGATGTCTTCAATCAGTCCCGGCACTTTGAGCACAAGGCGTCCCGCCTCGCTTTCAATCGCACCTGCGGCAATCAACTGGTTGTTGTTGGTGATCGAGCTGATGAGTTCATTAAACGTGATGTTGTACGTCTCGAACACCGTCGGGTCGATCAGCACTTCCATCAGTTCGGTCCGCTTCCCGCCGACATCCACCTCAAGCACACCGCTGAGCGATTCGATATCATCTTGCAGATCTTCAGCCAGTGCATTCAACGTGCGTTCCGGCACGGGACCGGACAGGATGACCGTCAGGATCGGGAAAAGTGCGGTGTTGATCTCGGTCACAATCACGGTGGCATCCGAGGGCAGTTCGCTCTCAACGGTGTCGGCACCTTCGCGCACCTGATCAAGTGCCTCTGCCGCATCAAATCCCGGCTCAAAATCAAGCTGGACTGCGCCGCGCCCTTCACTTGCCGTCGCGGTCATGGATTTGAGCCCCGTCAGCGAGGCAAACTCGGTTTCCAGAGGCCCGACAAGCACATCTTCGGCGTCTTCCGGTGAGATGCCGTCAACCGATGCCGACACAAAGATGATCGGAATCGGGATTTCGGGGTTACTCTCTTTCGGGATCGACGTGTACGACAAAGAGCCAACAGCCAAGAGCAAGACCAGCATTAGCAAGACAACCTTGCTGCGTTTGAAGGCCGCATCAATCAACGTGTTCATTGCGCGATTTCCGCATTTTGATCCGCAGCAATAGGGCGCGGATCAACCAGATCCCCCGCATTCACAAAGCCCTGCCCGACAGTGATGATCCGGGCATTCTCGGGCAGGCCCGTCACCCATACGCCGTCAGTCTGGGCACGCGCGATCGCGACAGGCCTGAAAGACACGGTGTTGTCATCTTCTACTATCTTTATGCCCAACTCACCGTTGGTGCCCAATGACAGGATGGCTGGCGAAATGAAGTGTCCACGCGCCTCACCCGTAGGCAGCGCGATCCGCGCACTCAGACCGGCGGGCATCACGCTATCGGGGTTATCAACGGTCACCTCGACACGGAAAGTCCTAGTCTGCTGGTCGGCGTTGGCGCCGATGAAGCTCACAACACCGGAACGCTGTTCACCCGTGATGAAATCCACAGTCGAAGTCTGACCGGTCTGAATGCGCGACAACGCCTGCTGTGGCACCTGAATGACCACCGTTAACGGGTCATTGTCGATCACCTCTGCCACGACACTGCCATTGCTGACGAACTCGCCCTCATCGAGGGTCAGATCGTTCAAACGGCCCGCAAAAGGGGCACGAATGATCGTATTGGCCAACTGTTCTTCTGCAGCAGTGACGGCCGCATCCGCTGCCGCCTTGGCCGCGCGGGCACTGCTGACGCGGTCTTCAGTGGCCACGCCGCGCTCTTGCAAGGCCAGCGCGTTGTTCAAATCGCGTGTTGCCTGCGCTTGCTGGGTCTGTGCCTGCAAAAGCTGTGCTTCGATGGTCGCGGCATCCAGCCTGCCAATTTCCTTACCGGCACCGACCAGATCACCACGCGCGGCAGAGACCGAGATCACTTGTCCTTCGGTTTCGGCCTGAACAGCTGTCGCACGATCAGGTTCCGATTGGCCCTCGGCCGAGAGAACCAACTCCACATCCTGCGCCTGAGAGTCCATCACCGCCACAGTAATCGCACGTTTAGCGGGGGCTGTCGCAGTCTCGTTCTCGGGATCTTGTGAGGGCAGAACATAGCCGCTCCCCATCCAGCCGATCAAAAGCAGGGCCAGAAAAACGGCAACCCACTTGGACCGCCCAGCGCCTTTATCCCCGTCAAATGTCAGTTTTCCGGCCAAATCCGGTTGCATGTCGTGTGCCATAGGGCAGTCCTTAAATGTATTTCCGCACGCGCAGCGGCGCTTGACGCGATATTCGGCCTAAATAGGCCTCTCTTGCCACAGTTACTAGGGATAGCTGACCAAGCCTGATCGTCACGATAGTGTTAGCGCCTATAACACGGGCGGTTTGTGCTCCGTCAAGTGCACGACAGGTACCACAAATGCACCCTCCTCAGGCAGTTTCACGTCGACTATGAGCGGGCAGAGGCTATGTTTGGTGGGGCACGGTTTGAAAGGCAAAGACATGACACGCACCGTCGATCTCAATTCCGACATGGGCGAAGGCTTTGGCGATTGGCGCATGGGCGATGATGCAGCCCTGCTGGATATCGTGTCCTCAGCCAATATCGCCTGCGGGTTTCATGCAGGCGACCCTGACGTGATGGACAAGACCATGCGCCTCGCGGTGGCCAATGGTGTTGGCATCGGCGCCCATCCGGGCTTTGCCGACCTCAAAGGCTTCGGGCGGCGCAAACTGCCGCTGCCGCATGGCGAGATGGCAAATGCAGTGGCCTATCAACTGGGTGCGGCCCAAGCCATGGCGCGGCGCGCCGGTGGTAAAGTGCGCCATCTGAAACTGCACGGGGCGCTGTCCAACATGGCCTCTGTTGATCCTGCATTGGCCAAGGCCTGCTACAGCGCAGCCCTCGACGTGGACCCCGATATCGTCATCATGGTGCTGGCCGCCACCGCGATGGAGGATGTCGTGCGCGATCTGGGCTGCAACTGGGCCGGTGAAATTTTCGCCGACCGCGCCTATAATGACGACGCGACATTGGTCGACCGCAGCCTGCCCGGAGCTGTCCTGCATGACGCCGCCACTGCCGCACCGCGTATCCTGCGCATGCTTGAGGCAGGTGCGATCATCGCTGAGAGCGGCAAACACATCCCCTGCCAGATCGACACGATCTGCCTGCATGGTGACACGCCGGGCGCGGTCGAGATGGCACGCGGCATCCGCCAGCATCTGACCGACGCCGGAATCACGATCACCCCATTGTAAGGAGACCCCATGGAACTCAACGCTGATTTCACCAAGCGCGTCTTGCTGCACACCCAGGATATCCCGTGGAAAGCATCCCCCATGCCGGGTGTTGATCGCCGCATGCTCGACCGGATCGGGGATGAGGTCGCGCGCGCGACCTCGATTGTGCGCTATGCACCGCAGAGCAAGTTTTCCGCCCATACCCACACCGGCGGTGAGGAATTCATCGTGCTTGACGGCGTATTTCAGGATGAACACGGCGACTATCCCGCAGGGACTTACGTGCGCAACCCGCCGACCACATCGCACACGCCGGGGGCAGAGGAGGGCTGCACGATCTTCGTCAAGCTGTGGCAATTCGACCTCGACGACCGCACCCAGTTTCGCAAAGAGATGGGGACAGAGCTTGCCGATCTGGGCGGCGGCGTAAGTGCGCAAGTCTTGCACGAGGACGCGCAGGAAACCGTCCGTTTCATTGCATTGGCCCCCGAAGCGGTCTTTGCAGAAACGCCCGAAGGTGGTGCCGAACTGCTGATGATCGAGGGCGACGCGACCGAAGGCTCGGACACCCTCACCAAAGGCGCTTGGCTACGCATCCCCGATGGGCAGGCGATGCAGGTCACAGGCGGCAAAGACGGTGCGAAATTCTGGATCAAGACAGGCCATCTGCCCTTCGCCAAAGCGCCCGCTGTTTAGGCACGAAAACCGTCGGGGATCTGGTCGTCCCCGTCCAAGATCAGATCGGCCATCACCGCGCCCACCTTGGGGGCCATGCCAAAGCCGATCTTGAAACCGCCATTGGCGATGAATTCTCCAGTCCGCTCAGGGTGCACGCCCAACACTGGCGCACGGCTTTTGCTGCGCGGACGCACGCCCGCCCAGCGTTCCAGCACCGGCGCACTCTCTAGCGCCGGAAAGGCGGCATAGGCACGCGCCAGCACATCCTCAAGCGCGTCATCCGTGCAGTGCGGATCATCGAATTCCCGCTCGGATGTGGAGCCAATCGCCACCGTGCCATCACCATGCGGGATGATATGCAGCGCATCGGCAAAAAGCTGCGGCTGGCCTGCCGCGTTGAAATCTAGCAGTGCCGCCTGCCCTTTCACACCGTTCCCTCCGATCTCTTGCATGCCACGCCATCCGGTTGCCCAGACCACCTTGCCCTCAACGCGCCCGTTGGCCAGAACCTCACCGCCCAGCGCCACTACAGCATCAGCCAAAGCACAGGTCGCACGGCGGGGGTGGATCAGCGCTGACAACGTATCATGCACCACCATGCCGCTTGGTGATGGCGGCATCCACGGCGCATCTGTGACTGGGATCACATCCCAGGACGCCTTGCCTTGCCAGAGCGTCGCTGCACTTTCCGCGCGGGCCTGTGCCAGATCGACCGCACGCGCGTCCGCCAAAGGTTGCAGACGCCCTGACCGCGCATAGCCCACGTTTTGACCGCTCAGGGCCGCGACGTCAGCCCAAAACGCCTCGGCCATGATCAGGCTTTCGAACTGAAACGCCTTTTTGTCATTCCAGTTTTCCGGCACATGCGGCGCGAGGGCCCCGACCAATCCGCCACTTGCCCCCGCCGCCACGCCATGCGGATCAATCACGCGCACGACCGCGCCGCGCCGCGCGCAGGCATAGGCGACGGACAGTCCGAAAACACCCGCTCCCATTACCGTGATATCAGCCGTTGCCATTCGTTGTCCTTCCGCTCAAAGATGTGTGCAGTGGTAAGGCAAGGGCCGATGACAGACCAGAGAGCACGGATAGAATGGCGGGATGGCGTGCCCATCGCGCAGGCCTTCGATGACCCCTATTATTCCCTCGACAATGGCGTGGCGGAGACCCAACATGTCTTTCTGGCTGGCAACGACCTGCCCGCGCGTTTCGGTGGAAACTTTCAGGTTGCCGAATTGGGGTTTGGCACCGGCCTGAACCTGCTGGTGACATGGGCGGCATGGGACAAGGCCGGACAACCCGGCACGCTGTCTTTTACGTCGTTCGAGGCCTTTCCCATGGCTGCGGACGATATGGCAGCGGCGCTCGGACATTTCGCGGAACTGGCGCCTTATGCAAAGGCGCTGCTAGCGGCATGGAAACCGCAGAGCGGTGCAATTCAACTGCCCAACGGCCCGATGCTCGAGGTTATCACCGGCGACGCACGCGAAACGCTTCCTGCATGGGACAAACAGGCGAATGCATGGTTCCTTGACGGATTTTCCCCCGCCAAGAACCCCGAACTCTGGGAACCCACGTTGCTGGCAGCCGTCGGCACCCACACCAAAAGAGGCGGCACGGCGGCGACCTATTCTGCGGCGGGCGCTGTGCGACAGGCCTTGTCCGGCGCGGGCTTTGAGGTCACCCGCGTTGCGGGTTTCGGGCGCAAACGCCATATGACCCGCGCAAGGATGCCTGATGCAAAATAACCCCCGCCTTGGCATCATGCTAATGATTGCCACGACCTTTGTCTTTGCCGTGCAAGACGGAATTTCGCGGCATCTGGCAGGGGAATACAACGTCATGATGATCGTAATGATCCGTTACTGGTTCTTTGCCGCCTTCGTGATCAGCATCGCGACCAAGCAATCAGGATCCATCCGTGCGGCCGCCGCAACCAAGCAACCGCTCCTGCAAATCACACGCGGCACGTTGCTGGCGCTTGAAATCTGCGTGATGGTCAGCGGCTTTGTCCTGCTGGGACTGGTGGAAAGCCACGCTGTCTTTGCCTGTTATCCCCTGCTGATCGCAGCCCTTTCAGGTCCGGTACTGGGGGAACAGGTGGGCTGGCGCCGCTGGACCGCCATCGGCATCGGTTTCGTCGGTGTCCTCGTTATCCTCCAACCCGGCTACGCGGTCTTTGCCCCTGCCGCTGTGATCCCGCTGGCGGCGGCTTTCATGTTTGCGCTCTACGGTCTGCTGACACGTTATGCGGCGCGCAAAGACACAACGGCCACGTCTTTCTTCTGGACCGG
Organism: Yoonia sp. R78084; assembly: GCF_044595625.1. NCBI lineage: Bacteria > Pseudomonadati > Pseudomonadota > Alphaproteobacteria > Rhodobacterales > Paracoccaceae > Yoonia > Yoonia sp. R78084. The sequence continues at coordinate 185,259 of NZ_CP138993.1, read as the reverse complement.
CACCGCCGGTGCCGTGGTCATGACCGTGGCAGGGGTCTGGTTCTGGGAACCCATGAGCGCCGCAGACTGGCGCTGGATGGCAGCACTTTGTGTGACAGGCGCGGGCGGTCATTGGCTTTTGATCAAAACCTACGAGGTCGCCGAGGCCAGCGAGGTCCAGCCCTTCGCCTATCTGCAACTGGTTTTCGCCAGCGCGATCGGGATCTTCCTTTTGGGCGAAACCCTGCGGCCCAACGTGGCGATCGGTGCGGCGATCGTCGTCGCTGCAGGGCTGTTTACACTCTGGCGGGCGAAAAAGGTCGCTTAGGGCCGCGCAACGGGGCGGACAGTATCAGAGGCCGCGTCGCTGGCAACAGGTTCTGGCCGCGCGCGCGGGCGCAAGAGCGGCTTTTTCCCGATGAGCAGTTCGGTGAAACGCACGGGGCCGGTCTGACCCGTCAGCCGGGCCTGATAGACGGGAATGCTCTCGGTGACGCGCATCACATAATTGCGGGTTTCCCGAAACGGAATGTGTTCGATCCAGTCGACGACATCCATTTCCAGCAGCCGCGGATCGCCGCGTTCGTCAATCCACTGGCGCGGACGGCTGGGGCCGGCATTATAACCTGCCGCAATCATGACAGGGCTGGGCCCGAACTCTTCTTCCAGATAGGCTAGGTAATGCGTCCCTAAGGTCGCATTATACTGCCAGTCATTCGTGAGCCGCCCGCGCGAATAGGGTATCCCGAGGTTGCCTGACACCTCTTCTGCCGTGGCAGGCATGACCTGCATCAGACCCAATGCCCCGACGGGACTGCCGATGGTTTCGTTAAACTCACTTTCGCGCCGCGCGATTGACAAGGCCAAGGCAGGCGCTGCCGGAAGGTCCAGCGCCGCCATGTCATGTATAGGGTAATAGACCGACGGGATCAGAATGCCCCGCTCGACGGCAGCTTTACCCAGCAGCAGCGTATAGAAAGGCTCGTCAATCTCGGTCAGATAAGCGCCCAAAGTCGCGATTTCGGACGCACTGAGCGTCCTGCCAAGCTCGGCAAAAAAGGTGAAAGCCGCACCACGTTCACCGCCCGCAAGCAGGATCAACGCCGCCTGCACAATGTCATCATCAAAGACAGGCGCATTGCGCCAATCGACTTGCGTTCCGGCAAGGAACGGATCCAGCGCACGCCCCACCTTTTCGGACGCCAACAAACCATAAAAGCTCGTCTGATGGGCAGCACCCGCGCTATAGGCGTCGGCCGCCAGATCCACATTGCCTTTCACGACATGGGTGCGGCCGATCCAGTAATGCATCCGCCCCAGCGAAATCGGGCTGCTTGAGGCACGCAAGCCGTTCTGGAAATGTGTCAACGCCCGCGCCGGATCGCCCAGATAGGTGAGCGACAGATACCCTGCCAGCCACTCCAGATCGGCGTAGGATTCGCCCTCGGTCAGGTAATGGCGCGAAGCGAGCTGATAGGCCTGTTCGGCACGTCCTTCGCGCATTTCCCAGCGCGCCAGCACACGGCGCCAGCCCGACCAGCGAAACGGCTCGCCCAGGGCGGCGGCACTGGTGGAACGTTCCAACAGCATCTGGACGGCATCGGTCCGTTCACCGCGGCCGGCAAGCCAGGAATAGCGGTCGTAAGCAAGGCCCGGATCCTGCCGCAAAGCTGCGGGAACGGCGGCCACACGCGCAGCCAGATCGTCGGCGCGTGTAATATAGCCAATGCGCGCCGCTGCAAGTGCCGCCTGATCCGCAGATAAAAGCGGCAACATGCGCGTGGCATCCTCGGCACGCGACCGCCACAAAAGGGCATCGACACGGGCGGCATGGAACGGGCTGAGTTCCGCACCGAACACCGCCACCATGATATCCTGCCCGTCTTCGGTCAGACGCTGTGTAATCCACGTATTGCGCAGGACATCGCGCGCAGCCTCGGTCTGCCCCAGCGCCAGATGGGCCTGCGCCAGACGCACCGCACCTTCGCCGGTTTGCGGCACCTCTCCTGCGAACCAGGCAATGACCTGTGCAGGCGCAATGCTCTCGTCGATCATCAGCTCTGCTTCGGCGCGCAAACGATCCAGCCCCGGCCAGTCTGCGCGGCGGTTCAAGAAATCCCGGTAGATGGCAAAGGGTGCATCCCCTGTCCGCAGGCGCAGCCACATCAGTGTGTCCTGCGTAACGGGTCCAACGCCTTGCGCGATCTGCGTAGCCACGTCCCAATCACTTTGCGCGGCATCAATCGCCGCAATGCTTCGGGCATCAACCGACTGCGTCTGCACGGGACCGGAGATAACCGTGCAAACAAGGCCTAGAATGATGAATTTGTGGAAGTTCACTGCGTACCCCTTTTGACGGGAAATTAGCCTGTGATGCAGCAATAACAACTCACAAACGCGGCAATGGGCGCAAATCCCCACGGGCTATGCGCCGAAACGAAGGGCTTGTAGGATTTTCCTTCTGCGCCTAGTGTCCGCGCGATTTTACCGCAGTCAATGTTGGCTGCCAGCAAGAAGGAAGCGTGCCATGTTCAAGGGATCACTCCCCGCCCTCGTCACGCCGTTTACAAACGGCAAAGTCGATGTGGATACGCTGAAAAAACTTGTGAACTGGCATGTGGATCAGGGCAGCCATGGTTTGGTGCCCGTCGGGACCACAGGCGAGAGCCCGACCCTGACCCATGCAGAACATGATATGGTCGTGGAAATAGTGATTGCCGAGGCTGCCGGACATATCCCCGTGATCGCCGGCGCAGGGTCAAACAACACGATTGAGACGGTCCGTCTGGTGCAAGCCGCGAAAAAGGCGGGCGCAGATGCAGCGCTTGTTGTGACGCCTTATTACAACAAGCCCACGCAAGCCGGTCTGATCGCGCATTTCGAGGCAGCCGCCGATTGCGGGCTGCCGATCGTGATCTACAATATTCCCGGTCGGTCCGTGGTCGATATGACACCCGCAACGATGGGTGCGCTGGCCAAACACGAGATGATCATCGGCGTCAAAGACGCCACCGGTGATCTGTCACGTGTGCCCAAGCAACGGATGACCTGTGGACCGGATTTCGTGCAGCTTTCGGGTGAGGACGCGACAGCGCTCGGGTTCAACGCCCATGGCGGAGTCGGGTGCATTTCGGTGACAGCGAACGTCGCCCCTGCGCTCTGTGCAGCGTTTCAGGAAAGCACGCTCGCGGGCGATTATGCCAAGGCGCTGACACAGTTGGACCAACTGATGCCACTGCACGAAGCCATTTTCACCGAACCCGGTGTGGCGGGTGCAAAATACGGGATGTCCTTACTGGGCATGTGCAGTGACGAGGTGCGTTTGCCGCTGGTTGGGTTGACGGATGAGACCAAGGCGAAAATGCGTGCGGCGATGGAACATGCGGGATTGCTGTAAGGTGGGTTTTACCCACCCTACTGCGTGCTGGCAGGTGACAGCGGCTTGAACCACGCATTGTTCAACCGCCACAGGCCAAAGGCCAAGGGGATCGCGGCCAGCCCGCCGATCACATAGGCCAATGGTTCGTCATAGAAGCTTTCAAACATCTGCGTATAGGCGTGGATGCCTGCAAAGGTCATGGCTGCATTGAACATCCCCCGACGGTTGGACATTGCAGCCCAGATAATGAGTGCGCCAAGCAACAGTGCCCAGACGATCGCATAAACGCCTTCGCTGATCTCGAACGCTTGCGTGCGGTAGGCATCGCGTGCAGCGTCATAGGCCTGCCAATCGCCAGCAAAGTCACTGTAAACCGGCCCCCAAAGGCTTTCACCCACAATATCGCCCCAGATGCTGCCGACCAGAAAACACAGGTTGGCCACGATGAACGCCATGATCATCAAGACACCCGCTTGCCGCCCCATTTTTGCATCGCCGCGACTGATGGCCCATAAACAGGTCCCGATCAGCAGGCCCATTTGCAAAATGCTGAGCGTCGTTTCCGGCGAATAAAACACGTAGGCTGCCGTGAAATAGTAGGTTCCGGTGTCCGACATTTGTCCAAAAGGAATGATCGCCAGCGCGGTGACAAAGCGTATATCCAGTGTCAGGCCCAGCGCCGCGATGGCCGCAAAGACGTAAAAATGGATCAACGGCATCGGCCAGCCAGAAAGCGCAAATTGATCGGCGGCACCGTAGACACCGACCACATGCAGTGCGGCGGCCATCACCAGCACAGCACCATAGGCAAAGCGCAGTTGGACCAACCCTGCCCTGAAGCGCCAGAAGAACAGCGCCGCCAGCACGGCCCCAATGAGTGCAAGCAATATGCCCGCACGGTCTGGTATCTTATCGATCAATTCAAATGCCGTACCGGAAATCAGCATCCCCGCCCCGATCAACGCACTGGCATTGCCGAACATCCGGTAAAGAGCCGCACCTTTGCGCAGGATCAACAAACCGGCACCTAGGAAAAGACCGCCGCAGACAGCCACGCTCGCAGCACTTGCCAAGAGAAACACCAATCCCAGCGTCGCTGCCAGAATACCCGCGATCAGCAGGCTGTTGACGCAAAGCGCGATCATCGCTGACCGCGCCCGCGATTTGATCTCATCTGCCTGCGCGGGGTTGATGACACCGTCGGCGACCAGTTGGTCTGTTTGGGCAACGTAATACATGACGTCTCCTGACTATGCTTCGCAATCGGGATACATCATTTATGAACGTTGTTCAATAATTTATTTTACCCGCATCCAATCCTCTGTAAGGGCGATATCGTCACAGCCACCAAAATCCGCAGCCCGTGCGAGTTCTTTGCGCAGCGCCGCAATGCGCCCCGCACCCATACGGACACCCGGCTCGGGCCAGAACGCCCGGACTGCAAGAACACTGCCTTCCCGCTTCATATCAATGCGGCCAATGATGCGGTCGCCCTCGATTACGGGAAAGACGTAATAGCCATATTTGCGCTGCGGGGCGGGTACGAAGATCTCGATCCGGTAGAAAAACCCGAAAAGCCGCTCTGCCCTTTTGCGGTCTCGCAGTGCCGGATCGAAGGGTGACAGAATACGCACCCGCGGGACCGGTGCTGACGGCAGGCTGTCCATCACATCGGGCCACGCAAAGGACCGGCGCAATTTACCATCCACGCTTTCGACATCAATCTCGATCACGCGGCCCTCGGCCAAAGCAGTCGCACACCAATCCTTTGCCTCACCGGGGCTCACGTGATCCCAGAACGCGGCCAATTCGCCGCTGGTGGCAAAACCGAGCCGGTCGAGTGCGCCGGAACAGCACCAGTCGATGGTCTCGTCCGGATGATGGCGGCGGTTGAGGTGTTCGGCCGGAATCACCCGTTCGGTCAGATCATAGACCTTGGTAAAACCGTCGCGGCGCAGCACGGAAATCTGGCCCGAGCGCCACAGATATTCAAGTGCCGTCTTGGAGGGATGCCAGTCCCACCAGCCGCCTGAACCACGGCTTTCGCCCTCGCCCACCTGACCCGAGGTGCAGGCCCCGTGATCGGATATCCGGCGCAGGACCGCGTCGATCTTGCTGTGAAAATCATCGCGGCGCTGGTCTTGCCATCGGCTGGCCAGACGCGCCTCATCACGGGCAAAGCGCAGACGCCAATGGGCAAAGCTTTCAATCGGAATGATGGCGGCATCATGGGTCCAATGCTCGAACAACTGCCTGTCACGGTGCAGCAGATGTTGCAGCGCGCGGGGACGGTATTGCTGACGACGTGACCACAGGATGAGGTCATGGGCGCGGGCAAATGTGTTGACGCTATCGAGCTGCACAAAGCCAAGGTGGTTGATCACCCCCCTCAGATCGACTCCTTTCCCCGCACCCGAAGGCCGGTCATGCAAGCCGTGCCGCGCCAGAAAAAGATGGCGGGCGGCCCGATTGCGCAACACCGGAACCGTCATGTGTCACGATCCTGTATCGCGATTTGTTGCAGGCGCAACTGGCGCAGCGTCTCGACCATCGCCGCAGTCACAAGTCCGATGTTCAGCAGGCCGTTCAACGCAGCCATACCGCCAAGCAAGCGCCATTCAACCGGCAAGAGGATGTCACCGAACCCGAGGGTCGTGAAAGCCACCAGCGCGAAATATACCGAGGTTTCCAGCGCGTCAAAAACGCCCAAGGCCATGAACGTAAAGGCCCAAGTCCAGACTGCGATCGTCATCTGCAACAGGACCCATAGCGCCGTCACACACAGAACAAGCATCAGTTTCGGCGCATGGGGCGCCCTGACCAGCCAGGGCCGCAAACGGCCCAGCCGTCTTTCCAGCACCCAAAAAGTGATTGCTGCTGTCATGATCGAAAACACAAGCAGCGTGCTTCCAATGGCGATCTGAACAAACATCTTCACTCTCCTGCAGGGGCAGACCATCGGCACACCTTGTGCCACAGCGCGCCATCGCCTATTTGTGCCCAACTATGGCCAAGAAACCCGAAAACAAAAACTACAAAGTCATCGCGGACAACCGGCGTGCACGCTATGACTATGCCATCGAGGATGATCTCGAGGTCGGGATTATCCTGACCGGTTCCGAGGTGAAATCCCTGCGCACAGGCCAGTCCAATATCGCCGACAGCTACGCCAGCGTCGATGATGGCGAACTGTGGCTGACCAACGCTTATATCGCACCCTATGAGCGCGCGATGTTTACCCATGAGGAGCGGCGCAAGCGCAAGCTCTTGGTGAGCAAGCGTGAATTGGCCCGCTTGTGGAACGCCACCAAGCGCGAAGGCATGACGCTTGTACCGCTGGTGATGTATTTCAACGATCGCGGTCTGGTAAAGCTCAAGATCGCAACCGCCAAGGGTAAGAAGAATCACGACAAGCGCCAAACCGAAGCCAAGCGCGACTGGGGCCGCCAGAAGCAGCGGTTACTGCGCCACGGCGATTGATCCCCACGTGCCGGATTGCACCGGCAGGATGCCTCCGGCGGGGATACTTTCGGACCAATAATAACTTAGATGGTGCTTATCTGGTGGCTTGTCTTGCGCGGCGCTGCGCGGTAGGCCCTTTATGACTTGTGAATAAGGGGTGCGCGATGACATCGGCCATTACTGACGATCCCAAAACGCTTGTCAGCACCGGATGGCTGGCGGCGCATATCAAGGATCCTGATCTGCGGATTTTTGATGCCTCATGGTATCTGCCCGATGCCGGACGCGACCCGAAGGCCGAGTATGCGGCCGGGCATATCCCGGGCGCGCGTTTCTTTGATATTGATGAGATCAGCGACGCCCGCTCGGAGCTGCCGCACATGGCCCCGCCTGTCGAGAAGTTCATGTCGCGGATGCGGGCGATGGGCGTGGGTGATGGCCATCAGGTGGTTGTCTATGACGGGATGGGCGTGTTTTCTGCCGCACGCGTCTGGTGGTTGTTCCGCCTGATGGGCCAAAAGAACATCGCCGTTCTGGACGGCGGTTTGCCCAAATGGATTGCGGATGGCCATAGGACCACAACAGCCGGGCCCACGATCCGTGACCGGCATATGACCGTGAAGTACGAAGGGTTCCGCGTCCGCGATGTGACCGAGGTTGCGCGGGCTGCCAAGCTTGGTGATCACAGCATCATCGACGCGCGCCCCCCCGGACGGTTTCAGGGCACACAGCCCGAACCGCGCGAAGGGATGCGCTCGGGGCATATTCCGGGCTCGCAGAATGTCTTTTATCAGGATCTGCTTAACGCAGATGGCACGATGAAACCGCCCGCAGCCCTGCGCGCCGTTTTTGAGGCCGCTGGCGTGGATCTGGCAAAACCTGCAATCACGACCTGTGGGTCAGGCGTAACCGCAGCGATCCTTTCACTTGCGCTTGAACGGATCGGTAAAACCGATCATGCGCTTTACGACGGGTCATGGTCCGAATGGGGCATGTACGCCGACCTTCCAATTGCGACCGGAGCAAACTGATGCTGGAAAACCTTTCCGCCCAACCCGCTGACAAAATTCTGGCCCTGATGGCCACCTACAAAGCAGACCCACGCGCCGACAAGGTCGATCTTGGCGTCGGCGTCTACAAGGACGCGACAGGCAACACCCCTGTCATGCGTGCCGTAAAAGAGGCCGAGCGGCGCATTGTCGCGGATCAGACCACCAAAGCCTATACCGGGCTCGCAGGGGACCCGGAATTCAGCGCAGTGATGAAGGATCTGGTGCTGGGCGATAGTGTGCCGAACGAACGCGTTGCGGCCATTGCAACCCCCGGCGGCACCGGTGCTATTCGTCAGGCGCTTGAACTGATCCGCCTTGCCGCGCCGAAGGCCACGGTCTGGCTGTCCAACCCCACGTGGCCAAACCACCCGTCGATTATCAAATACCTTGGCATGAAAATGGCCGAATACCGCTATTTCGACAATGACACGCGTGGTGTTGATTTCGACGGCATGATCGCGGACCTTGAGAAGGTGGCGGAAGGTGACGTCGTTCTTCTGCACGGCTGCTGTCACAACCCCACTGGCGCGAACCTCACCTATGGCCAGATGGAGCAAGTCATCGGCCTGATGCGCAAGAAAGGTGCCGTGCCTTTCGTCGACATTGCCTATCAGGGTTTCGGCGACGGGCTTGCCGATGATGCAAAGGCCACGCGCCAGATTGCCAGCAGCTTTGAGAACTGCCTGATTGCGGCAAGTTGTTCAAAGAATTTCGGCATCTACCGCGAAAGGACAGGCATTTTGATGGCGGTCACCAAAGACGCCGATCAGCAGGCCCTGACGCAGCAGAACCTGTCCTTCCTGAACCGCCAGAACTATTCCTTTCCGCCCGATCATGGCGCCCGGGTGGTTACGACGATCCTGAAAGACCCTGCGCTGCGCGCTGAATGGGAAGCCGAACTGGAAGAGACCCGCAACGGGATGCTCGCCCTGCGTCAGCAGTTGGCCGATGAGCTCAAGCGCCTGACCAACAGCGACCGCTTTGACTTCCTCGCGCACCACCGCGGCATGTTCAGCCGTCTTGGCACGACACCCGAAGTGGTCGAGAAACTGCGCGCGGATCACGGCATCTACATGGTCAGTGACAGCCGCATGAATATCGCCGGTTTGAACGCTGAGACCGTGCCTGTGCTGGCACGCGCAATCGTGGCGGCGGGCGTATAGACGCCGTTCGGAATTTTGCGGGCGCAGCATGACTTGCTGCGCCTGCAAATTGCCCTTGTGAGCCGCTGCGCAATAATATACCGAACAGGGTAACCTTTAGGTAATATTCATTCGTCAAGGATCCGCCATGTCATTCCGCCTGCAACCCACACCGCCCGCACGTCCGAACCGCTGCCAGTTGTTTGGCCCCGGCTCGAACACCAAGCTCTTCGAAAAGATGGCGGCAAGTGCGGCGGATGTGATCAACCTTGACCTTGAGGACAGCGTGTCGCCCTCGGACAAGGACGCAGCGCGGGCCAATGTGATCAAGGCCATCAACGAGGTCGACTGGAACACAAAATACCTCTCCGTGCGGATCAATGGCCTTGATACGCCTTACTGGTACAAAGACGTCGTCGATGTGCTGGAACAGGCGGGCGACCGGCTTGACCAGATCATGATCCCGAAGGTCGGCTGTGCTGCTGATGTTTACGCTGTCGATGCGTTGGTCACCGCAATCGAGGCAGCAAAGGGACGCGCCAAGCGGATCAGCTTTGAGGTGATCATCGAATCCGCCGCAGGCATCGCCCACGTCGAAGAGATTGCCGCCAGTTCCCCGCGCTTGGCGGCAATGAGCCTTGGTGCCGCGGACTTTGCGGCCTCCATGGGCATGCAGACAACCGGCATCGGCGGGACGCAAGAAAACTATTACATGCTGCATGGCGATACACGGCACTACTCTGACCCTTGGCACTGGGCGCAGACGGCCATCGTCGCGGCGTGCCGCACACATGGTGTGTTGCCCGTCGATGGGCCATTCGGTGATTTCAGCGATGACGATGGCTACCGCGCACAGGCGCGGCGCTCGGCTACGCTTGGCATGGTCGGCAAATGGGCGATCCACCCCAAACAGATCGCATTGGCCAATGAGGTGTTTACGCCGTCGGACGAAGCCGTGGCCGAGGCCCGCGAGATCCTTGCCGCGATGGAAGACGCCAAAGCACGCGGCGAAGGCGCGACCGTCTATAAAGGCCGCCTTGTCGATATCGCGTCGATCAAACAGGCCGAGGTGATCGTGCGCCAGTCCGAGATGATCGCGGGCTAGCACGACAACACACCAAGGTCGCCGCCCCCGCACCACTGCCGTTGCACTCGGCCCACCCATGCGCCATATAACGATGACCGCATGCAAAAGGCTTGGATTTCATGACGCAATACCTCGATTTTGAAAAACCCCTCGCAGAGATTGAAGGCAAAGCCGAAGAGCTGCGCGCGATGGCCCGCGAAAATCCCGAGATGGACATTCAGAAAGAGGCCTCTGCGCTTGATAAAAAGGCCAGTGACCTGCTGAAATCCCTTTACGCAGACCTGACACCATGGCGGAAATGTCAAGTCGCACGTCACCCCGAGCGGCCGCATTGCAAAGACTATATCGAGGCGCTTTTCACCGAATACACCCCGCTCGCCGGTGACCGCAATTTTGCCGACGACCTGTCCGTGATGGGCGGTCTGGCGCGTCTCAACGGCATTCCTGTCATGGTGATCGGCCATGAAAAAGGCAACGACACCAAATCACGCATCGAACGTAATTTTGGCATGGCCCGCCCCGAAGGATACCGCAAGGCGATCCGTCTGATGTCCTTGGCAGACCGTTTCGGCCTGCCTGTCATTACACTGGTTGATACCCCCGGCGCCTATCCCGGCAAAGGGGCCGAAGAGCGCGGCCAGTCCGAGGCGATTGCACGCTCAACCGAGAAATGTCTGGAACTGAAAGTTCCGCTGATCAGCGTCGTGATTGGCGAAGGCGGCTCTGGCGGTGCGGTCGCATTTGCCTCGGCCAACCGTGTCGCGATGTTGCAGCATTCGATCTACTCGGTCATCAGCCCCGAAGGCTGTGCGTCAATCCTCTGGAAAGATGCCGAAAAAATGCGTGAAGCGGCCGAGGCGCTCCGCTTGACGTCCGAAGACCTGCACGAGTTGGGCGTCTGTGACCGTATCATCCCCGAACCTTCGGGCGGCGCGCATCGCCACCGTGACGAGGCGATTGCGGCTGTAGGTGAGGCGCTTGTAACCATGCTGAACGAATTGCGTGGTCTGTCGGGCGATAAACTCCGCGCAGATCGCCGCAACAAATACCTCGCCTTGGGTGCAAAGGGTCTTGCTGCATAAGTGGCTTTGCTGCGCGGACATTGGCAGCTTCTGGCGCTGACCGCTGCGGTCTTTGCGCTGTGGCAAACGCCGGCTGTGGTCCCTCTGAAAGTGCTGATCGTCTTTTTTCACGAGGCATCACACGCGATTGCAACACTCCTGACAGGCGGCGATGTCGTCAGCCTCTCGGTGTCGCCTGACCAGGGCGGTCTGGTAATCAGCAGAGGCGGCAACCGGTTCATCACGTTATCGGCGGGATATCTGGGGTCATTGATCATTGGCGTTGCCCTTTTGCTGGCTGCAACGCGCACAGCGGCGGACCGGAAGGTGATGGCACTTTGCGGCGTGGTCACGCTGGTCATCGCAGGCCTTTATGTCCGCGACGTGTTCGCGCTGGCGTTCTGTGTCGGTATGGGGGCTGTCATGCTGCTGATGGCGCGGTTTATGGGCCACAACGCCAATGATCTGGCGCTACGTGTCATCGGTCTGACCAGCATGATCTACGTGCCCTATGACATTTTCAGCGATACGATTGCCCGCGCAAGCCTGCGCTCTGATGCGCGGATGCTGGCAGAGGAATTCGGCGGCACCACGATGATGTGGGGCGGCCTTTGGTTGATCGTCAGTCTTGCGGTGATCGCCTGGTGCCTGCGCAGAGGCTTGGGCCGCAACAGCAATCTTAGATTGCGCTGACTACCACATGGTATCCGCGGCACGTGCGGACCAGCCGGCATCATAATCCGCACCGTCAAAACCGGCTTCCTGCTCGGCCAGTAGATCGCCAACGCTTGGCAAACCCGCACTCTCATCATCCGCTGTCCACAGACGCGCACGCATCAGGGCCCGCGCGCATTGGCTATAGACCTCGGCCACAGTGATCACGATCACACTGCGCGGCTGGCGACCCTTTTCAGCAAACCGGCCAATCAACGCCGGATCAACCGACACGATCGCGGTGCCATTCACGCGGATCACATTGTTTGAACCGGGAACAATGAACAACAGACTGATCCGCCCGTCCGCCACGATATTGCGGAGCGTATCTATCCGGTTGTTGCCGCGCCAGTCGGGCAACAGTAGCGTCCCTGCGTCCAACTCCTGCACGACCGGGCCATCATCGCCACGGGGGCTGCCGTCCGTGCCCTCCGGCCCGATGGTTGAAACAATGCACAAACGCGATGCCATGATCCACTTGCGATAAAGCGGGGTCAGCTTTGGGGCGACCTTGATGAGCGAGGCCTTGCCGGGTGTGCCATAGAGCGCCTCAAGTGCGGCTACATCCGTGACGACATGATCAGCCATCAAATCCGGCTTCTTTATTCAGCCGGTCCGAGGCTGTCTCGATCTCGCCCTCAAGGCGGCGCATGAATTCAGCCACCTCCAACCCCGGTTCAATGCGCGGCAGGAATTCAAAGACCGCCGTTCCCTGTTTGCGCATGACCCCACGCTTGGGCCAGAACACGCCAACATTGGTCGCCACAGGCACCACAGGTTGGCCCAGTTCACGGTAGAGCGCACCGGTTCCGATTTTATACGGTGCTTTCATCCCCGGGGCGATACGCGTCCCTTGGGGATAGATAATCAGCTGACCGGCGCGCGCACGGCCAGCCTGCACGTCGGCCACCATCTGCTTGATCGCCACACCACGTTTGCCGCGGTCGACAGGAATACACCCGATCCGCAGACCGAATTGGCCGATGATCGGTGCGTATTTCAGGATGGCCTTGAAAATGAATTTGCCGCGCGGCATCGCGCCATAGATCATGAGCACATCCAGAAAAGACTGGTGCTTGGGGGCGACCATGACCTCATCGCTCGGGGGTTCACCCCTGATCTCGCATTTCAGGCCGATCATCCAGCCTGCGCTCCAGCGAATGTAGCGGCAATAGGCATGACAGGCGGCAACGGCCCCGTCCGCGGACATGATGGCGGCAGGCGTATAGATGATCCCAATCACCAGCATGGCAACATACATCTGGATATTGAAGATCAGCGAGCGGACCCATTGGACGGCATTGCTCATGTTTGCTCCCTCAATCTGCGGAACGCCGCCGCGCGGGTCGCAAAGAAGGCAACAATTGCAGCCAGAACAGGGATCAGCAAGGGCCAAACCCATTCCGCGCCTTCAAAGCCGACACCCAGCAGAAGGCTGCGTGTGGCATCACCCTGCGGCATCAAGGACACAACGCCCAATCCAATCAGCATCCCCACAAGCGCGCCTCCGGCGGCCCGTAGCGTGAAGCGGCGGACAAAGGCGCGGGCGATATAGGCATCCTTGGCACCCACCAACCGCAAAACCGCGATGATCCGCGCATTGGCCGCCAATGCGGCTTGCGCAGCCAGCGTAATCATCGCCGCGACAGTCGCCCCGATCAGCACGATCACCGACCAACCGATCAGCCGCACACGTGCCGCCGCATCCAGCAGCGGCGCGCGCCATGCGGTATGGTCATCAAGGATCGCGCCAGGCACCTGTGCGGACAAGCGCGCGCGCAAACCTTCAACATCAAAGTCGTCGCCATCGGTGACGATCTCGATCAACTGTGGCACAGGCAGCGCATCAAGCGGCAGGTCGGGCCCGAACCAAGGTTCCAGCAGGGCCTGTTGCTCATCCTGTGACAGGGCCCGCACACGGGTAACACCCGGCGTTGTTTCCAGCACATCAAGCGCCGACAGCAAAAGCGCATCCGCCGTGGCAGGATCAGCGGGCAAACGCAACGTTGCCGACTGGGCCAGATCAGCGGCCCAGAGGCTTGCCACGCGATTGGTGGTCAAAGATACAGCAAGCGTGATCACCGCAAGAAAGGCCATCACTGCGGCCACAAAAACGGTCAACCGCACAGTCATGCCGGTTTGCGGCACCGCGCGGTCGGCCTGCGGATCGCCCAACATCAATTCCAGCAGGGCCTTCATAGCTCGGCCCCTGCCTGCACAAGCTGGCCATCCTTCAGACGCAGCACCCGTGCGCTGACATCGGACTTGGTCGCGCGGATCATCGCCAGATCATGGGTCGCAATCAGGATTGTCTTTCCCATCTTGTTCAACTCGATCAGCAGGCTCAGCAAGCGCTGCGACATCTCCCAATCGACATTGCCTGTCGGCTCATCCGCGATAATCACATCGGGCGACACAATCACCGCCCGCGCAAGTGCCGCACGCTGGCGTTCTCCGCCCGAGAGCTCGGGTGGCCGCTGGTTGGCCTGCGACCCCAAACCGACCCAATTCAATAGCTCCGGCAGGTTCTGGGCGGCCTCATGGGCGCGTCCCGACACGGTCAGAGGCAATGCGATATTCTCGGCAATGCTCAGATGATCCAGAAACTGGCAGTCCTGATGCACAACGCCGATGCGCCGGCGGGACATTGCCACCTCATCGCGGTTCAGTGCACCGGCATCTTGGCCGAAAATGCGGACTTTGCCTTTGTTCGCGCGCAAATCCGCGTAGCAAAGACGCAGCAAGGTGGTCTTTCCCGCACCAGACGGTCCTGTCAAAAAATGGAATGAACCAGGCGCAAGTGTCAGGGATATATGGGAAAAAAGCGTCTGACCACCATATCCGTATGAGACGTTCTCTAATTCGATCACGGTTCTTCCTCTGGCACTACACCGCTCTTCTGCCCAAATCTGCAACAGGTTTCAATGACTGCGCGTACCTACATGCGCAAAACCTTTGCGTTTGGCGCAGTGGTTGCTAAATTACCGACGGTGACAACAATAAGCTCTTTAAACCACCGGGCAGGCATAAGGAATTTAACATGAGGCTCATTTGCCCCAATTGCGAAGCGCAGTACGAGGTATCGGATGATGCGATTCCTCCGGGCGGGCGCGATGTTCAATGTTCGAATTGCCAACTGTCCTGGTTCCAGACCGAAAAACCAACCGTGCCGGGGCGCACCCCACTGAGGCTGAGCAACCAGGAAGAGCCTGAGGCCGACGCACCCACATCGATCGCAGAAGAAGCGCCTGAGCGCGAAGCTGCTGCGGAAACGCCCGAAGAATCCGCGCAAAGCTTTGTTGCGGAAGTTGCTTCGGAATTCCCGCCGACCGCACAAACGCCAGAGCCAGCCACCAAAACATCGACCGCGCCGCCGGAGCCAATGCGCCGTCAGCTTGATAATGCTGTCGCAAATATCCTGCGCGAAGAGGCGGCCCTTGGAACAGCCGCAGTTGCCGCAGCCGCAAAGCCTCCCAGCCCCGTCGCCAAGCCGCCCGCAACCGAAACGCCAAAACCGGCGGCACCTGTCGCAGCAGACGAAACCCGCCAGCGTATTGCCATGATGACCGCCGAAGAAGGTGGTACCCGCAGCGGAACAAAAGCCAGCGCTGCGGCGGCCGACACAGCGAATGCCGACGAGGCGCACCTGCGGACGGTCCCTTCGATCAACGAGATCAACGCCACTCTGCGCGCACGTGCACAGGCAAATGATGCGTCAGGGCTGACCGAGGCAGAGAAGATCGAAGCCGTAGAGCGTAAAGGCTTCCGGCGCGGGTTCTTCTGGGTGCTGCTCTTGATGATCCTCGCGATCCTGCCTTACGTCTTTGCGGATCAAATCACCGAGAACCTGCCGCAGACAACCGAATTTATGGCATCATATGTGATGACCGTCGATCAACTGCGCCTGTCACTCAGCGAAATGGTGGAAGGGTTTATGGCAGAGTAACCTGCCACGCCACGCCTTTTATTCAGATGAATGCCGGTCGCTGATCTAGAACTGATCCAGCAAGCGCCGCAGGTAGTCCCGTTCAATTTCGGGTCTGTCCTGTTCGGCCGAGCGGCGACGGATTTCGCCCAGCAACTCTTCGGCGCGGCGATTGATGTCACCGTTACCCAAAAGCTCCTGGTCGGTGCCAAGCTGACCGGTGTTGCCCATTTCACGCCCCAAAGGATCACGCTGTCCCGGCGCCGGACGGCCATTCGCCTCGCCCTGTTCTGCACCCTGCCCGGGCTCTGCGTTCTGGTTTTCGGCCATCGCCTGCCCCAGTTCACGCATCCCGTTGCGCAATGCATCCATCGCTTCGGCCTGCTGGTCGATCGCCTCTGCCAGATCACCATCGCGCAGAGCCTCTTCGGCGCCTTCCATCGCACCCTCTGCGCGCTCTAGGGACCGGCGGGCCTGCTCTCCCGCGTCACCACCTAGGTTCGGAAGGCCTTCACGCTGGCGCTGTAATTCTTCGCGCAGCGCACGCTGACGCTCGGCAAGGCTGCGCTGATCACCTTCACCACCGGCACCGCTCCCACTTTGCTCGCCGCTTTCACTATTCTCGCCGACGCCCTGACCTTCCCCTTGCTGGCCGCCCTGGCTGGGCTCCGTGCCCTGATCGCCTTGCTGCCCGGGCTGCGCACCAGGTTCCTGACCGTCCTGACCCTGCTGGCCCTGTTGGCCTTGCTGCCCCTGTTGGCCCTGATCGCTCGGGTTAAACTGGTCCTGCAGATCGCTGAAACTATCATCCGAGAGTTCCTCCTGCTCGCGCAGCGTATCAGACAGGTCTTGCATAGATTGCTCGCCCGGGCTTGGCGGGCCATCGCCACCCTCGCCTTGGGTCACGCGCATGTTTTCCATCATCTGGTTGAGCTGTTCCATCAGCTCTTGCGCCTCGGCCATGCGCCCCTCTTGCATCAGCTCTTCGATGCGGTCCATCAGGGCCTGCAACTCATCCATGCCCATTTGCTGGCCCTGCTGGCCACTGTCCGCCTGATCGGTGCCATCAGAAGGCTCTGATTCTTCGGCCAACATGCGCAGATAATCATTCGTTGCCTCGCGCAACTCCTGCATCAGTTCCGCGATTTCCTCGTCCGAGGCACCATTGCGCATCGCCTCGGCCAGCCGCTCTTGCGCACGGCGCAGACGTTCGCGGGCATCGGCCAGACGGCCATCCTCCAACTGGATCGCCAGATCCCACAATGCTTCGACAATCTCTGCCTGGCCTTCGTCGGTCAGACCGGTTTCAGCAAAACCATCCAACCTGCGGATGATGGCCCGCAGGCGCAAATAGGTTGTCTCATTCGAGAAAAGCCCCTCGGGGCGGTGCGACACAGCGCGCAAGATCTGGTTCACGCGGCGCGCATTGGCCTTGGACCACATCAGGTCGCGGCGCTGTTCAATCACGGCACGGGCAAAAGGCTGAAAGAACCGCCGCCCAGGCATGATCATCGGTTCCGGCGGGGTTGTTCCGGTCTGTTCTGCGGCGTCAATCACCTCAAGCGTGAGGGTGACCGGCAGGTTTGCCAAAGGATGCTCGCTCAGGTTATCGACCAGAAATTCGTCAAAGTCCGACCGGTCGCCGGTGAAAGGCATTGGCAAGTCCAAAACCAAAGGATCAATGGGGTCAGGATCAATTGTCAGACCGTGCTGGCGCTCGACCGCCGACAGATCGAGATTGAAGGTGGCTGTGCCAAACTCGACGCCATAGTCATCCACCGCACTGAACGGCTGTGACAGTTCGCCCATCGCATCCACTTCGATCGGTCCTGTCAGATCTACGCCCGGCGGTGCATCTTCAATGGCAATGATTTCCCATGTTGTGTCCCTGCCGCCAAGGATCGAAAGCGTGCCGGACTGGGCAACGGTGAACTGCTGCTGCGCCTCAGCCGCCGAGCCAAGGTCATCAACCCGCCCCGAGACCGTCTCGGTAACCGTCAGCGCGCCAACTTCACCGTAAAGCCGCAGCGTCACCTGACTGCCCACTGCCACCCGCAACGGACCAGCAGGCACGTCGTTCAGATAGATTGACGGTTTGCCGGTATAGGCGGGCGCTTCGACCCAACCCTCCCAGACCGGACCGGTCGCCAGATTCTGCTCGCCGCGCGTGACCATATCCCCCACCGTACCGACACGGAGGAATGAGCCGAATAGCAAAGCCGCTACAAAGAACAACAGCGCAATGAACCGCAACCCATACGGATCACGATCCGAGATACGCAAATCGGGCTCTACGGCCCGCGCCTCTTTGGTGCGCGCGGCCATGCGCGCGATATGTGCACGCCAGACGGCCTCTGATGCAGCATCACCGCTGCCAATCGCCTGTGTATCCGCGATCGCGGCAATCGGCCTGCCGGGCATGGATGCATCGACACGGCGCAGCGCCTCTGCCGCTGATGGCATGCGGAAACGCCAGATGCCCCAAACCAATGTTGCAACAAACGCGATAACGGCAACAACGGCACCGCCCCAGATCACCTCAAGCGGCAGCACATCCTGCCATCCCATCATCAAGGGCGCGAGAATCAGAAAGACAGAAGTCCAGAACGGCCAGAACGCACGCACAACCTGTTCGGCCACCATACCCAAACGGGTGGCGGCAACCGGAAAGCGCAGGTGGCGCATCGGGTCGTTGTGATCTTTCAGCGGGCCTCTCCCTTTCTCGTGACGCGCGGCGGGAGGCTCTGATTCATTCAAGCCATGCCGGAACGTTATCGCGTGCGATCATTTCTTCATAGGTAGGGCGCGGACGGATAACTGCAAATTGATCGCCATCCACAAGAACCTCGGGGATCAGCGGACGGGAATTGTACTCGGACGCCATTACCGCACCGTAAGCGCCGGCCGAGCGGAAAGCGACCAGATCATCGGCTTTTACCGGGGGCATCTCACGGCCTTTTGCAAAGGTATCACCGCTTTCACAGACCGGCCCCACGATATCATATTTTGCAGGGGGTGTGCCCGCAGGTGCTTCATTTACAGGGATAATGTCGTGCCAAGCATCATACATTGCCGGACGGATCAGGTCGTTCATCGCGCCATCAAGGATCAGGAAATCGCGATCCTCACCAGATTTCACATAAATCACCTTGGACACCATCAAGCCTGCATTGCCCGAAATCAGACGCCCCGGTTCGATCTCGATCTCGCAGCCCAGATGGCCGACGGTGCGCTGAATGAGCGCACCATAATCTGTCGGCAAAGGCGGCGCTTCGTTCGACCGCGCATAGGGAATGCCGAGGCCGCCACCCAGATCAAGGCGGGTGATCGCATGGCCGTCTGCCCGCAGCTGTTCGGTCAGTTCGGCCACTTTGTTATAGGCTGCCTCGAACGGCGCCAGTTCGGTCAGCTGTGATCCGATATGCACGTCAATCCCGATCACCTTCAGGCCCGGCATCTTCGCGGCCATCGCGTAAACCTCGCGGGCGCGGCTGATCGGGATGCCGAATTTATTCTCTGACTTGCCTGTCGCGATCTTGGCGTGGGTCTTGGCGTCAACATCCGGGTTCACGCGGATCGTGATCGGGGCCACGGCACCCAGCGACTGTGCCACCTGATCCAGCACCACCATCTCAGGTTCGCTTTCGACGTTGAACTGGCGGATGCCCCCCTCAAGCGCAAGGCGCATTTCATCAGCGGTTTTACCCACACCGGAAAATACGATGCGATCCCCAGGCACACCCGCGGCTTTCGCGCGCAGGTATTCCCCGCCCGACACCACATCCATACCAGCGCCAGCATTGCCCAAAAGCTTGATGACAGCCTGATTGGACAGCGATTTCATTGCAAAGCAGACGAGGTGGTCACCCCAGGCCAGAGCCTCATCAAAAAGCTGGAAATGCCGTTTCAGCGTGGCTGTTGAATACACGTAGAACGGCGTACCAACAGCCGCCGCGATTTCCGAAACAGGCACATCTTCTGCATAGAGCGCGCCATCACGATAAAGAAAATGATCCAAGCCCGAGATCCTTGTCCAAAACTAGGCTTCGCACATAGCAGATCACAGGCAAAGACCAACCCTGATTTATGCGCCTTAAACGCGAACCTGCTGTTTGTCGCGGCGGTAAACGATCCGGTCCCGCAGATAGAGATAGAGCGGCAAACCACAGCTCACCCCGATGCAATAGGTGGCGGGGATCGCCAGCAGGCTGAGCCAGTTCTTCGTCTTGATCGCCTCGGCGATGATCCAGACCGTCAGCGCAATCGCGGCAATCGTCAAATCCCAGACAAGGCCGCTGGTTGCCGCATTCACATGCCACGCGTCAACCATCGCCATGATACTCCACCCTTCGGCCTGAAACCACGAGATGAAGTAATACATCGGATGGATCGCACCCCAGATCGCAAGCACCAGAAAGACATTCCGCATTAGAAACCAACCCCTACTGAAAACGTGCCGTTTGATGCGCCCACACTTGCACCCGTGCTCACACCATTGCTGCCCACGCTCAGGCCGACATTGGCTGATGGTGTCATCGGTGGCCCATCGGCACCACAGGCCGCCAATGCAACAACGGTCAAAATCAATGCAATACGCTTCATTTCAAAACCTCTTTCCAATACGCCACCTGGGCGCGGACCTGCGAGGGCGCTGTCCCACCAAAACTGGTGCGCGACGCGACCGAGTTTTCAACCCCAAGCACATCAAAGACATCCGCACGGATGCCATCGTGAACCGCTTGCATGTCAGCCAGCGTCAGATCAGGCAGATCACAGCCTTTTCCTTCCGCCAGCGCCACGAGCGAGCCTGTCACATGATGCGCCTCACGGAACGGTAACCCAAGTTCGCGCACCAGCCAATCGGCCAGATCGGTCGCGGTCGAAAATCCGCTCGACGCGGCAGCCTTCAAATTGTCCCGTTGCGCGGTCATATCGCCCACCATGCCTGTCATCGCGGCCAGCGCCAGCATCAGGTTATCGGCCGCATCAAAGGTCTGTTCCTTGTCTTCCTGCATGTCCTTGGAATAGGCCAGCGGCAGCCCCTTCATCACCGTCATAAGCGCAACATTTGCCCCGAAAATCCGGCCTATCTTGGCCCGGATCAACTCCGCCGCATCAGGGTTGCGCTTTTGTGGCATGATGGATGATCCGGTGGACCATTTGTCCGACATCTTTACAAAGCGGAACTGGGCCGAGGACCAAATCACGAGTTCTTCAGCCAAACGGCTCAGGTGCATTGCGCAAATGCTGGAGGCCGCAAGAAACTCGAGCGCGAAATCACGGTCTGATACCGCATCAAGTGAATTGGCCATGGGGCGATCAAAGCCCAACGCCTTTGCCGTCATCTCGCGGTCAATCGGGAAGGATGTACCGGCAAGGGCGGCAGCCCCCAAAGGCGAGGTATTCATTCGCTTGCGCGCATCGGCAAAGCGCGACCGATCCCGCGCGAACATTTCCACATAGGCCAACATATGATGGCCCCATGTGACAGGCTGGGCTGTCTGCAAATGGGTGAAGCCGGGCATGACCCAATCGGCCCCCGCCTCTGCCTGCCCCAAGAGCGCTGCTTGCAATGCGGCTAAAGCCTCATCCGCCTGATCGCATTGATCACGGACCCAGAGGCGGAAATCGACGGCCACCTGATCATTGCGCGACCGCGCTGTGTGCAAACGTCCTGCGGCCTCGCCAATGGTATCGCGCAAACGTGCCTCGACATTCATGTGAATGTCTTCCAATGCGGCTGAAAACGGAAAAACACCCGTTTCAATCTCTGACAATACGGTGAGCAGGCCTTCCCGTATCGCCTCGGCATCGGTATCTGTGATGATGCCTGTGGCAGCCAACATGGCGGCATGGGCGCGTGAACCTGCAATGTCTTGCGGTGCAAGTCGGCGGTCATACCCGATTGAGGCATTGATCGCCTCCATAATCGCGTCTGGTCCGGCGGCGAAACGTCCGCCCCACATTGTGTTTGCAGATTTGGTCATAAAGGAAGTCGCCCGTGCGCAAGTTGATATCAGCCCTGCTTTATACGGCCCTTATGGGTCTTGCAAACACTGGCCACGCCGATGTGGCCACGGCAGAGGCCTTGCGGGAAGGCGATATGCGCAAACTGAACTTTCACAGCACTCCTGTTGCAGCGTCAGATGTGCCGTTTACGGGTGCCGATGGCAGCGAAATGACACTAGCGGATTTCAGTGGCAAATATGTGGTCCTGAACTTCTGGGCCACATGGTGCGCGCCGTGCCGCGTAGAGATGCCCCATCTGTCAGCGCTGCAAACCGCGATGGGCGGTGACCGGATGGAAGTTGTTACCATCGCCACAGGCCGCAATCCGCTGCCTGTCATGCAGCGGTTCTTTGAGGAAATTGACGTCGACAATCTGCCACTTCATACCGATCCGCGCCAAAGCCTTGCCCGCGGCATGGGCGTTCTGGGGCTGCCGGTCACCGTCATCCTTGACCCTGACGGCTATGAAGTCGCGCGGATGCAAGGAGAGGCGGACTGGTCGAGTGAAAACGCGATGGCGATCATGCAGGCCTTGATCGGGCCGGAGAGCTGAACAGAGTTAGGTCAATCCAGCCGCGCTAGGCCCGGCCTGCCGTCGCGGACAATAGCAACGGGTCAACCCCCAGCAACTTCAGCGCCGCCGCCCATTTGCCTGCATTGTCAGCCCCAAAGAGGATCTCATCAGTGGGCGCACAGGTCAGCCAGCCATTCTGGCGGATTTCGTATTCCAACTGCCCCGGCCCCCAACCGGCATAGCCCAGCGCCATCATCGCGACATCGGGGCCTTCGCCTTTTGCCAGATCTTCCAGCACCTCAAGCGTTGCTGTCATGCGGTAGTTATCATCAACGTCCAGCGTGCCGGTATCCGATGCATAATCACTCGAGTGCAGGACGAACCCGCGCTGATAATCCACAGGCCCACCGTAATGCACCCGCAAATCTCGTGCATTGGGGGACACAGGAATTTCCATCTGCTCAAGGAGTTTGGAGAAACGGATGCCTTTCTCGGGCTTGTTGACGATCAACCCCATGCCGCCCTCGTCGGAATGGGCGCACATATAGACCACAGTCTTTGCAAAGCGCGGGTCCGACATATCGGGCATCGCGATCAAAAGCTTTCCGACAAGTGACGAATCTGGGCGGGTCATGGCCATAAGATGTGAAACGATACCCTGTGACGCAAGCGCCATCATTGCAAAGCCTGATGCAATCGTGACTTCCCATTGCCGCCGTGATGCATAAATAAGAACGTATGCGCAAAAACCTGCTTACTGCCGTCGTCCTTGCCACCTTGCCGGCCCTCGCGGTCGCCGAGGACTACAGCGATATGGCCAGCATCGAGATCCTGCCGGGCTGGCGTACGGCCTCGGGCGATCATGTTGCAGGTATCAAGATCACACTTGAGCCCGGATGGATCACCTATTGGCGCGCGCCCGGCGAGGCCGGCATTCCACCGTATTTCCGCTTTACCAGCCACAGTACAATCAACAGCATCACACAGCATTGGCCGGTTCCAGAGGTCTTTGATGACGCTGGGCTCTTGTCAATCGGCTACTATGACAGCGTGATTTTTCCACTCACCATCTCCGCCCCACAGGCGGCAGGTGAAATGGCCGTGTCCGGCGAACTGACGATTGGTGTCTGCGAGGAAATCTGCATCCCCGTTACTTTCACATTCGACACCCTTTTGCCCGAAGTCGGCACGCGCGATGCAAGCATCGTCGCCGCCATGGCCGACGCCCCCCTCAGTGCTGAGGCGGCAAATGTCGGGGCAGTTACCTGTAAGATTGACCCAATTCCGGACGGTCTGCGCATGACGTCAAAGATCAACGTGGCCCAAGTCAGCGGGTCGGAGTTTGTCGTGGTCGAACCAAGCGATCCGCAAATCTGGGTCTCTCAGGCAGAAGTCAGCCGTGTGGGGGATACGCTGAGCGCGACCGTCGATATGGTCCACCCCAGCGGCCAACCCTTTGCGTTTGATCGTTCTGCTGTGCGCATCACCATCTTGGGCGACAATGGGCAGGCTATTGATCTGCGTGGCTGCACCGGCGGCTAGCGCCGCGCGCTGCGCCATCCCTGACCGAACACTGCAGCGACATAGATCGTCAAGAACAGCGCCATCAAACCGACGATATAGAGGCCCATTGCAGCCCCGACGCCGCCGTTCAATAGCGGCAGCATTGCCGCCATCGCGGGTAAGGGCGCACCTGTGAGCAGGACAGGTGCGACGGTCAGCGCAAACAGCCCCACCGCCAAAACGGCCCCCAAACCCGCAGGAACAAACATCGCAGCCCGACGCCCGCGCAGGGCGCGTTTCGCAGACTGGACTTGTCGCTGCACATCAGCCTGCATCGCCATGACTGACGGCACAACCAAAAGCACAAGCACCATGCCAAAGGCCAACCCGAAGACAAGCGTCACGACTGTGGGCTTCAGGAACTCGGCCTGATTGGACCCTTCGTATAGCAGCGGGGCGAGGCCCAGCACTGTTGTCAGCGTTGTCAGCATTACAGGGCGCAAACGGTCCACCGTTCCGTCAATGATGGCGGGCACCAGACCGCGATCCTGCGCATATTCGTCCACCGTCGTGACCAGAACGATACTGTCGTTGATGATGATCCCCACCATACCGATCAGGCCCACAACGGTAAACATGCTCATCGGGATATCCCAAACGTGGTGGCCGAAAATCGTCCCCACCAGCGCAAACGGAATGATCGACATCACGACAACAGGCCGCGTCCAACTGCTGAAGATCCACGACAGTGTCAGGTAGATCCCCAGCAAGACCAGAATGAGGCCCGTCCTTGCATCGCTCAGGAAACGGTCTTCCTGCTCGCTCTGCCCCGAAAGCTGTGTCTCGATCCCGAAATCACTCTCGATTCGCGGTAGGATATTCTCGTCGATGATCTGCTGGATTTCGGTTGCCCGCGCTGCGTCCTCGCCATCCAGATCACCGATTACCGAGATCAACTGGATGCCGTTTTCACGGCGCACAGTGGAAAACCCGGTCCGGCTCTGCACTGTCACAACATCCGCCAGCGGCAGATAGAAGCCCTCCGCAGTCCTGATCTGTGTCCGGTCAAGGAAGTCTGATGATAACTCATCGGGCGGCAATTCCACGCGGATCGTCGCAGACCGCGCCCCGTCAGGGAAACTCGCCGCCTCAATCCCGCCCAGACGGTTGCGCAGCACACGTCCCAGACCATCAATGCTGAGACCCAGCGCCTCACCCTGCGGGGTCAATTCAAGGATCAGTTCTTCCTTGTCATAGGCCAGTGTATCTTCAAGACCCGAGATTTCGGGAAACCGCGCCAGTTCGGTTTTCAATGCCTCGGCGGCGGCCTTGAGCGTGTCACTGTCCGCCCCGAACATCTGCACACCCAGACTATCCCCGCCAGGGCCCGAGCCCCACCGGCGGAAGCTGACGGTTTCGGCCATCGGGTGCTGCACGATGGCATCTTGCAGAGCACTCACAAAGGCAAAGCTGGTAT
Organism: Yoonia sp. R78084; assembly: GCF_044595625.1. Lineage (NCBI taxonomy): Bacteria > Pseudomonadati > Pseudomonadota > Alphaproteobacteria > Rhodobacterales > Paracoccaceae > Yoonia > Yoonia sp. R78084. The sequence continues at coordinate 159,955 of NZ_CP138993.1, read as the reverse complement.
AGGGGCGGCTGTCGGCGTCAATGAGTTCAATGGTGATCGCGCCCAACTGGTCCGCGTCCTTGGTATCCGATCCGGCAATCGCACGACCCGAGTTTCCGCCAATCTCGGCCACCACATAGCTCAGCGGGTTCACGCCATACTCGGCCTCGTACTGCGCACCCAGCGCCTCTGTTGCGCGCTGCATTTCGCGCATCATCTCGAGCGTGTCGTCACGCGTGGCCCCCGGCAACATAGCGAAATTTCCGGTCACCTGGCTTTGCTCTGGCGAGTTGAAGAAACGCCAACTCACGTCGCCTTTGATGAAAAGCGCAACCTGGCTGGCCAGCAGGACCAGTGCCATCGCAAAGACCGGATAGCGCGCCTTGATTACCAATCCCATGAAAGGCCGGAACAGTGTTTCCTTGAACCAGTCAAAGCCGCGGTTCACCGTGCGTGACGGCCAGTCATACCAATGATCCTTGGCCGAATGCGCAATGGCATGGGACAGGTGGTTCGGCAGGATCAGGAAACATTCCACCAGACTGGCCGCAAGCACAACGATCACCGTGAACGGAATATCCGAGATCAGATCGCCGAAACGCCCGCCGATAATAACCAGCCCGAAGAACGCGATGATCGTCGTCAGCGTTGCCGAAAACACCGGACTGAACATCCGCTTCGCCGCCCGCTCCGCTGCAACTGTGGGGTCCTCGCCCAGATGCCTGACGCGGTAATCGGCATGTTCGCCCACCACAATCGCATCATCCACAACGATCCCGAGCGTGATGATCAGCGCAAAAAGCGAGATCATATTGATGGTGATCCCGACCGCATACATCAGGGCAATCGCAGCCAGCATCGCCACCGGAATACCGAAAGCGACCCAGAAGGCAGTGCGCGCGTTCAGGAAAAGAAACAGCAACGCCACGACCAGCATCAGACCCGTCAGACCATTATCAAGCAGGATATCCAAACGCGCCTGGATCAACTCGGCACGCCCGTTCGTCAGCGAAATCGACACACCTGCGGGCAAAGACGCAGTCAGTTCTTGCGCCACCTCTTCCACCGTGGCCTGCATGCCGATTGCATCGCCTGTGGCCGACCGTGCGACACGTACCTTGATTGCCGGATCGTCACCTACGAAATAGGCGCGTTCACGGTCAGCGCCTTCAACCCGCACCGTCGCCACATCCGCAATCGTCAACTGCGATCCGTCGGGGTTGGAACGCAGGACAATCGCGCCGATCTCTTCTGCGCTGCGTTTGGCCACACCGGTGCGCACCCGCGCGTTCGCCGAGACCTCGCCCGCGGGATCAGCGGCGGCTTCTTCGGCGATCCGCGCAGAGATATCGGCAAGGCCGATGTCATACTGCACCAGGGAGATCGAAGGTACCTCGACAATCGTCGAAGGTGCCGCAACACCTTGCACGGTCACGCTGGTGACACCCTGCGCGAAAAGCCGCGTTGAGAATTCATCTGCAAAACGGCCCAGCTGATCCACGCCCACAGGGCCAGTGATAATCACATCGGTGACACGATCCGACCAGCCGCCACGTCGCACGTTGGGCTCTTCTGCATCCTCGGGCAAGCTGTTGACGCCATCCACGGCCAGTTGCACATCTTCGGTGCCGCGTTCGATATCATAGCCGGGCTCGAATTCGATGCGGATCGACGCACTTCCCTCACGGGATGTCGATGAAGACGAGGTGACGCCTTCAACCCCGAGCAAAACGGGCTCCAACACCTGCACGATGGCGGCGTCCACATCTTCGGCGCCAGCTCCCTGCCATGCGACAGAGACGGTCAGATCATCAACGACCACATCGGGGAAAAACTGCGCCCGCATATTGGGAAACGCGAGCAGGCCCGCCGTGAGCATCAGCACCAAAAGCAGGTTCGCCGCTGTGCGGTGGCGTGTGAAATAGGACAGGATGCCGCCTGCGCCTGCGTTCAGTCTTTCGCCACCGGTGACCATCAGCTGCCCATCCGTGCTTCAAGCCGTGTCACGGTCTCGGATGATACTTCATCCGCCTCAAGCTGGCTGATAATCCGCGCCTTCACGTCATCCGGCATTCTGCCTTCGGTGACAAATGCGATCAGTTTCGCGCGGCGGTCCTCATCCAGTGTGATCATTTCCGGCGCTGCGACCTGTTCAACGCCGCCCGGCATGATCGGGCGCACCTTGATACCGGCACCCAGCAAGGGTGAGCGTTCAGCAACAATCACCGCGCCTGCGTTATCGCCCACGTCGATAATCACATCATCGCCCTGGCGGCGCAGCAAGGAGACTTGCGCCACGCGCAAACGCTCTTCTTCACCTACAACAAGCACCGTCTGGTCCGGCGCGACAGCCGTCGCAGGCACCAGCGCCACATTGTTCAACGCAGGTTCATTGATCCGCACAGTCACGAAATCACCGGGACGAAATCCGGCAGAGGCATCCAGTTCTGCAAACAGCAAGCGCCCTGTCTGGCCTGCGCCAACGGCAGCACCTTCACGCATGATCCGGCCCGTCGCGCGCAGGTTTACGCCGGACACGTCCAGCGTCACGGCCAAAGGTGCTTTGATCAGCACACCGTTTTCGTCCAAAAGACGTGCATATTGCGATGTCGAGACACGAAACGACACCTCAAGACGGGTTGGATCAATCAGTTGCGCAAAGCGTTCGTTGGCTGTGACACGCCCGCCGGGGCTGATTGTCACCTCCGTCAAAGTGCCGTCAAAAGCCGCCACTACCTCCGTATCCACAACAGCCCGCTGTGCCTCGGAAAGGTTGATTTGCTGACGCGCCAGCCGTGTTGTTGCCTGATCAATCCGTGCCTGCGCCGCGGCCACTGCCTGCCTGCGCGTCAACACTGACGCCTGCGCTGCAGACGCCGCCAATTCCGCCGTTTCCACCGCTGCCGCTGTGCCCACACCGCGCGTGGCGAGGTCGCGCGCGCGCGCCAGCGCCTGATCGCGCAGCGCTTCTTGGGCGCGCGCTGCACTCAACTCATCCTCGGCCAGAACCAAGGCACGCTCTGCGTCGCGCAGTTCCGCCTGCGCATCCTGCATATCGGCACGCACGCGGGCCAAGGCTGCCTCTGCCTCGGCCGGATCAATGCGTAGCAACAGATCGCCTTGCCGGACCGTGCCGCCTTCGACCAAAGCATCGCTGGCGGACAAAACGGTGCCGCCAATCGCACTGCGTAAATCCAGCGTGCGCTGGCTGCGCAATTCGCCAAACACCGTTAGTTCGGGGATTATGGTCTGCGGTTCTAGCGTCAACACATTCACCGCCAAAATGCGCTCGCGCTGCGGGAAACTCCGCGGCTCTTCGTTCATGCGCGCAACAACGGCGCCGCGCACCAACTCACCCGCCCACGCGAGGAGCGCAAGCGTCACCGCCAGCAAGAACACACCTGTCAGGCTTCGGCGTAGAAACCGCATGTTAAATATCCTCAATCTGCCGTTGGAAGGTAGCTGGAAAAGCATCCCTTTCCAGTGAAACGCACAAAGCCGTTACTTCCGTCGCAGATGTTCATCCAGACGCGGCATGATTTCAACAAAATTGCAGGGCCGGTGCCGGTAGTCGAGCTGCCTGAGAAGAATTTCATCCCAGGCGTCCTTGCAGGCACCCGGTGATCCGGGTAGCGCAAAGAGATACGTGCCCTGTGCGACACCTGCTGTGGCACGGCTTTGCACCGCACTGGTTCCGATTTTCTGCATGCTGACGATTGTGAAAATGGTGCCGAAGGCATCAATCTCTTTTTCATAGACATCGCGGTGCGCTTCTACCGTGACATCCCGCCCCGTCAGGCCCGTCCCGCCGGTGGAGATGATAACATCCACCGCCTCGTCTGCGCACCAATCGCGCAACTGTTGCGCAATCTGATCGCGTTCATCCGCCACAATTTTCCGATCCGCCAGCACATGCCCCGCCCCGGCAATCCGGTCGACCAAGGTCTGACCGGATTTATCGTCCGCCATCTGGCGCGTGTCACTCACGGTCAGCACCGCAATACGGACCGGCACAAAATCTTTGCTCTTATCAATACGGCTCATGGCTTCTCACTTCTTTGGAATTACCCGCGCAAACGCGCCTTGAGGGACAAAAGATCGGCCCAAGCCTCGCGTTTCGCAATTGGATTGCGCAACAAATAGGCCGGGTGGAACATCGGCAGGCAGGGTTTGCCCAGTACCTCGACCCAGTCACCACGCATGCGCGTGATGCCGGTGCGCCCCAGCAAAGCCTGACAGGGGGTATTGCCCATCAGGACAATGACCTCGGGATCAGCCAGCGCGATATGGCGTTCCAGAAATGGCAGCATCATGGCGATTTCGGCGGCATCCGGCGTGCGGTTCGAGGGCGGACGCCATGGCAGCACGTTGGTGATATAGACAGCTTGAGCCGCGTTATCAGCGGCACGGCCCATTTGTATCGCTTCAAGCATCCTGTCCAGCAACTGACCAGCACGACCCACGAATGGCCGCCCCGCGCGATCCTCTTCGCGCCCGGGCGCTTCGCCTACGATCATCACGCGGGCGGCGGGGTTGCCATCGCTGAATACAAAACTGCGCGCGCCTTTTTTCAATTCGCAATGATCAAAAGCCTGCATCGCACGACTGAGCGCATCAAGATCAGCCGCCGTTTGCGCCGCGGTGCGCGCAAGCGCCGCCGGATCCACGTCTGTCTTTTTCACGACCTCGGGCGCCGCGACAGGCTTCTCAGGCGTTGCCGCCTTCGGCGCAGGCTTCACCGTCTCGAGCGCATAGCGGTCAACGGGCGTGTCCAGAATGGCGTCTGTCACACCCAATTCCACCTGCCATTCAAGCAGGGCGCGGTCGGTCCAATATGTGTTCTGCGAATCCATCAGCCACAGGATATGCCGGATTGCGCGGATTGCGTAGTGCTTGCGGCATTGATGCGCACGGCAGGGGTGCCTATAAGGCGGGGAACCACTGCTAAGAGGGCCTCATGACATTTCGCGCCAAGCATCTTTTGGGCATCGAACCTCTGCATCCCACAGAAATCACAACGTTGCTGGATTTGGCCGATAGCTATGCCGAGCATAACCGGCGCGGTATCGCGCACCGCGACGTGCTCGCGGGGCTGACACAGATAAACATGTTCTTTGAAAACTCGACCCGGACGCAGGCGAGTTTTGAACTGGCTGGCAAGCGGCTGGGTGCGGATGTGATGAACATGGGCATGCAGGCGTCTTCGGTCAAAAAGGGCGAGACCCTGATTGACACGGCCCTGACGCTGAACGCCATGCGCCCCGATCTTCTGGTTGTGCGGCACCCGCATTCCGGCGCGGTCGATCTTTTGGCGCAAAAGGTCAATTGCGCGGTTCTCAACGCGGGCGACGGCAAGCACGAACACCCCACGCAGGCGCTGCTTGATGCGCTGACCATCCGGCGCGCCAAGGGGCGGCTCCACCGCCTGTCGATCGCGATTTGCGGCGATATCGCCCATAGCCGCGTGGCGCGCTCGAACATTATGCTCTTGGGCAAAATGGAAAACCGTATCCGCCTGATCGCCCCGCCCACGCTGATGCCATCGGGCGTTGCCGATTTCGGGGTCGAGGTGTTCGAGAACATGGAAGAGGGGCTAAAAGACGTCGATGTCGTCATGATGCTGCGCCTGCAAAAAGAGCGCATGGACGGCGGATTTATCCCCTCCGAGCGTGAATACTTCCACCGTTACGGGCTGGATGCGGCCAAGCTGGCCCATGCCAAACCCGACGCCATCGTCATGCACCCCGGCCCAATGAACCGCGGTGTCGAAATTGACGGGAACATCGCCGACGACATCAACCGCTCGGTCATTCAGGAACAGGTCGAAATGGGCGTTGCTGTGCGCATGGCCGCGATGGACCTTTTGGCGCAGAACCTGCGCGCGACCCGTGGCCCCAAAGAGGTGATGGTATGAGCGAGACCTTCCAAGTCAGCGCGACCGAACACGGCGTCATCCGTATCTTTATGGTCAACTTGAGCGCCGATGATGCCGCCCGTTTCATGCAAGGCCCAGAGGAGATCAACCGCGCCTTGGATGTCGGTGATCTCGACGAGGAATTCGTCGAACTCTTCGCACTCAGCATGCTCGACGGGGTCGGTTTGGCCGGATATTTGGTGGATGGCCTTGGCGTGGCAGAGGCCGACGTCGCGCCTTACCGCTCGCGTCTGAACGGCATGACGGGGCATGTTTTGATCGTGCTGTCACGGGCCTTTGGCGGTCGCGCAGCCACCATCACGCCCAGAGCACCGCTCAAATGGATCGGTACCTATACCGAAGAAGGTGCGAACGTAAAATTTGAACCGCTCCCTTCTAAGGGGGCCGAAGGCGCGATGACAGGATCGCCAGCAAAAGCGCCAAAATCAGATGCACGCGTCGGCGGCATGATCGCGATGTATGCGCTGATTGCGATGTTTGCCCTGGTGGCGTTGATGATTTGGGTGGCCGGATAGAGATGATAGATAACACAATGACCGCCACTTTCTTTGCCAACGCCCGCCTGATTGATCCCGTGGCACTCACCGACAACCTCGGCGCGATCCTGATCGAGGACGGCGTCATCAAAGCCGTCTTTGATGACGCGACAGTGCCCCCGAAATCCGCCAATGTCGTGGATTGCGGTGGCATGTGCCTTGCACCTGGCATCATTGATATCGGCGTCAAAGTCTCTGAACCCGGCGAGCGGCACAAAGAATCCTTTCGCTCTGCCGGACGCGCGGCGGCGGCGGGCGGGGTGACCACCATCGTCACCCGCCCCGACACCAGCCCCGCTATAGACACCCCCGAAACGCTTGAATTCGTGGAGCGCCGCGCACAACAGGATGCACCTGTGCATGTGCTGCCGATGGCAGCCCTAACAAAAGGGCGCGAAGGGCGCGAGATGACAGAGATCGGTTTCTTGCAAGACGCAGGCGCCGTGGCCTTTACCGATTGCGACAGGGTCGTCACCAACACCAAGGTCTTCAGCCGTGCGCTGACCTACGCCCGCTCACTGGACGCGTTGGTGATCGGGCACATCCAGGACCCCGGATTGTCCGAAGGGGCCGCTGTTACCTCCGGTAAATTCGCATCGCTCCGCGGACTGCCAGGGGTCAGCCCGATGGCCGAACGCATGGCGCTGGACCGTGATATCAGCCTGCTGGAAATGACCGGCGCGCGCTATCACGTAGACCAGATCACGACCGCACGCGCCCTGCCCGCGCTGGAACGGGCCAAGCGCAACGGGCTAAAAATCACCGCCGGTATCGGGGTGCATCACCTGACGTTGAACGAACTGGATGTCGCGGACTACCGCACGTTCTTTAAACTCAAACCGCCGCTGCGCAGTGAAGAAGACCGCATTGCTGTCGTCCAAGCCGTATCAGAGGGGCTGATCGATATCATCTGTTCGATGCACACGCCGCAGGACGAAGAAAGCAAACGTCTTCCATTTGAAGAGGCCGCAAGCGGTGCCGTGGGCCTCGAGACACTTCTGCCCGCAGCCTTGCGCCTTTATCATGCGGAAATGATCACGCTGCCGAAGCTCTTCCGTGCGATGGCGTTGAACCCCGCCCGCCTTTTGGGGCTGCCCGCAGGTAGGCTGATCGCCGATGCCCCTGCCGATCTGATCCTCTTTGATCCGGATGCACCATTCCAGCTTAACCGCGCCACCTTGTTGTCAAAATCCAAGAATACACCCTTCGATGGCGCACGGCTGCAAGGCCGCGTGCTGGGCACATGGGTCAGCGGCCACCGCGTCTGGGAGAAATCGTAATGCCAACAATCGAAAGCGCCTATGTCGTTCTCTTGCTCTGGGCTGTCATCGGCTACCTTCTGGGATCAATCCCGGGGGGTATGATCTTTGCCAGGCTGATGAACCTCGGCAACCTGCGCGACATCGGGTCGGGCAATATCGGGGCCACGAATGTGCTGCGCACCGGCAACAAGAAAGCCGCCGCCCTGACATTGATCTTCGATGCCGCCAAGGGTGCGATTGTGGTGCTGGCCGCCCGCCAACTGGCCGGTGAGGACGCGGCCCAGCTTGGCGCGCTGATGGCTTTTCTCGGGCATTGCTTTCCGGTCTGGCTGCGTTTCAAGGGGGGCAAAGGTGTCGCCACCTATTTCGGCATTCTGCTGGCTGTGGACTGGCAGATCGGCCTGATCGCCTGCGCAATCTGGCTCGTTGTGGCCGCCGTATCGCGCTATTCCTCGCTCGCCGCTTTGGTCACTGCGGGCTGGATCCCACTGGTTGTCGGCTTCACCACCCCGGGCGAGATGTTCTTTCTCGCAGCGACCCTGTGTTTTCTGATCTACATCCGCCACTGGGGTAACATCCAGCGGCTGCGCAAAGGCACAGAGACAAAGATCGGGAAGAAGGCGCAAGCCTGACTGCCTGCGTGATATGTCACGCGATAATGGTGGTTATGACTTGTGCCTTGGCCGCAAAGCAGACTTTGCGCACTAGCAGGGTTAGCGGTGGGCATGTGGGCATAGCTGCATTCGTTTCACACAAAAGCACCCCCACGGCAAAATCGACCGTCAAAACGATCAGACAGCCAGCACTGTCTAATAGCTATATTCGGCGTAGATCCGTTTCAGATCACCGTCCCAATCGCCGTTGTAGTGCGCCAAAAGCTCATCGGCGGGTGTCATGCCGCTCTCGACGCTTTCGTGCAGCGCATTCAGGAAATGGGTTTCATCGGCAATCAGGCCACCGGCGCCCGGTTTCGCGCGGGCCTTCAGACCTGCGTGTGAAATCGCCACGACCTCGCGCGCCAGATCATGCATGTTGATCCCGTCAACCTGCGCCTGCAAACCATCGACCGAGGCCGCCACACGCAGCGCTTCGCGTTGTTCTGCGGTCCAGTTCTTGCAAAGATCCCATGCTGCATCCAAAGCAGTTTGGTCGTACATCAAGCCGGTCCAGAACGCTGGCAACGCACAAAGCCGCCGCCAAGGGCCACCATCCGCGCCGCGCATTTCAATGTACTGCTTTACACGGGCCTCGGGGAACACGGTTGTCAGGTGATCGGCCCAGTCTGACAAGAGCGGCTTTTCCCCTGGCAGTGCAGGCAATTCACCTTTCAGGAAATCACGGAACGACATGCCCAGCGCGTCGATATATTTGCCGTCGCGATAGACAAAATACATCGGCACATCGAGAACCCATTGCACCCATGCCTCAAACCCGAAACCCTCTTCGAACACAAATGGCAACATGCCGGTGCGCGCCGCATCCAGATCGCGCCAGATGCGTGACCGCCAAGATTTATGGCCGTTGACCTTGCCCTCAAAGAACGGGGAGTTGGCGAAAAGGGCGCAGGCGACGGGCTGCAATGCCAAGGCCACGCGCATCTTTTGCACCATGTCCGCCTCGGAGCCGAAATCGAGGTTCACCTGCACAGTGCACGTCCGGCGCATCATCGCCGTCCCCATGGTGCCCACTTTTTCCATGTAATTGTTCATCAGCTTGTAGCGGCCCTTGGGCATCAGCGGCATTTGCTCATGCGTCCACTCAGGCGCGGCCCCAAGGCCGATAAACTTTACGCCGATCTCATCCGAGACGGATTTGACCTCGGCCAGATGGACATTCACCTCGTCACAGGTCTGGTGGATGGTCTCGAGCGGTGCACCGGACAATTCCAAGGCGCCACCGGGCTCAAGGCTCACGTTGGCGCCATCTTTGGTCAGGCCGATGATCTTGCCATCTTCCTCGACACGGTCCCAGCCGAAACGGCCCTCAAGCCCCTCAAGGACCGCTTTGATCGACCGCTCGCCCTCATAGGGGAGCGGAAGCAATGAATCCTGACAGAAGCCGAATTTCTCGTGCTCGGTGCCGATCCGCCAATCCTCTTTAGGTTTACACCCTTTGGACAGGACTTCGGCCAGTTGATCGTGATTCTCGATGGGGCCGCCGCCGGACTGAGGAATGGACATGAGGCAACGCTCCGCTGTTGATCAAGTGTTATCGGTGACCTGCACCAAGCTCGGTGTCAATGCAAGAGCGGCTTGACACGGCACCATACCGTCACCCGCGCATCAGGTGTGTGTGAGAGCACATCCAGCACAGTGTTGGTTCTGATGTCGGGCAAGGCGGCAAAGACATCGAACAAACCTTCGGCCCCTGCCGCATTGACGGGAATGGCAAGCACCTGCCCGTCAATGCCCGTCAATATCCAGCTTGGGTCAGGGTGGCTTGTGGGGTCTATCTCGAGCTTGCTCAGATCACCCACATCCATCACGCCGCCATCCAACGGGCCGAAATAGGCAAGGCGCCGTTCCCTGATCTGCACCACGCCGGCGCCATCCCCGTCCTGGGCGAAGCGCGCCCTTTGCAGGGCCGCGACGGCCCAACCAGCACCCAGCACGATAAAAATGATGCCAAGCCATTGGGTAATCCCGATCCCCGTCAGAGCCCACCAGATGCCGAAGACCGCAAAGCCAACAGCAAAGAGCACTTCGCGCCAGTGCCGGAAAAAGGCGCGCACTTCAGGGCGAAAGAAATCATCCATAGATCACCTGTGGTTCCTGATAGACCAGAATACGGAAATCGCCTGTGCGGCGAAACCCGATCGCTTCGTAGGCTTTGCATGCCTGCGGTGAGGCGGCAAAAAGACTGGCATTTTTTGTGCCCGCATCCCGCGCCTCGGCCAGATGCAGCGCGACGGCACGGCGCGCATGGCCGCAGGCACGCAGCGCGGGGGGCGTATAGACGCCGCCGATCTGTACCGCCTCGGGCAGGACTGCGTTGAACCCTGTCATCGCGACGGGTGTGTCACCATCATACAGCACACGGTGGGTATCCGCTTCGAGATAACCGACAATATCTTTGACGGCGGTCATGGCATTATCCTCACCCGGCATTGGCAGCACCTCTTCCAGATATGCACGCCGCCAGCCAACCACCAGCGCGCGCGGCGCGTCTTTCAGGGGGACCAGACGAAATCCGGTGACATCGGGGATGACCAGATCATCCAGCGACAAAGCATAGAGCGGCTCAGCCTTATCCAGCCCCGGATCACCCGACAGTCCCAAGACTGTGCGCAGGGCAGCCACCTGTGGCGCGTCACCCAAAACCCCCTTCACACTATGCCCCAGCAAAACCACCTTCACATCCCCCCAAGGGCCGGTAGGGCATTGCGGGAACACCATGCCTTCTTCGGACATGCAGAGTACATCTACCAAAGCACCGGCCCGCCAGCGCAGCCAAAACCGCATGGCACGCGGATGGCCGCCTGCCATGCCATAGCGGCGCAGGTTCGACAGCGGAAACATGGATGTCGTGATATGGCGGGTCAGAAAAGTCTCAATCGCGGGGCGGTCTGCCGGAAGCGCAGGGATCATCGCCAATCGCCCAAGGCCTGTTGCCAGACGGTCAACGCCGCCACCGCCGCCGTATCCGCACGCAGAATGCGCGGGCCGAGGCTGACAGGATGCGCAAAGGGCAAGGCGTGCAAGCGGTCACGTTCGGCAAGGGAAAACCCGCCTTCAGGTCCGATCAGGATCGCCCAAGGGCCATGCATGTCAGGGAGCGCCACAGGATCGCCGATCAAAACTTCGTCACAAAACATCAATTGCCGCTCTGGCGGCCAGTCTTTGAGAATACGGTCCAGCTTTGCCAGGTCATCCACGGGCGGCACAAAAGTACCGCCACTTTGCTCGGCGGCCTCGACGGCATGGGCCTGCAATTTATCCTGCCGGATACGATTGGCGCTTTGGGTGAAATCGGTTTGCACCGGACAAATCCGCGCAGCGCCCATCTCCACGGCTTTCTCGACGATAAAGGCTGTACGTTCCTTGCGGATCGGCGCAAACAGAAACCACAAATCAGGCGGATTTTGCTGTGGCTTCGTCTGGGCCGAACACAAAAGTATCCCACCCTTCTTGCCCGCCTTCACCACCTGCGCATCCCATTCACCATCGGCCCCGTTGATCAATGACAGCACAGCACCCTCCTCCAGCCGCATCACCCCGAACAGGTAATGCGCCTGCTCGCGCGTCAGCGGAACCGTTTGCTCTTCCCCCAGAGCCTGATCTACATAAAGCCGAACCTTGGATGCCATGAGCGGACCATATGACCGAAAATTCCCAGATGCCAGAGCCGAGCGGCACGGTTGCCGACGCCGTCAAAGACAATTGGGTGGACCGCCTAGCACCGCGCTTCAGCCGGCCCTACCTCAGGCTCAGCCGTGCTGACCGCCCGATCGGCACATGGTTGCTTTATCTGCCATGCCTTTGGGGCCTGTCGCTCGCGGTATTGGCGACGGACAGCTATGGCAGCCATGATCTTTGGACAATTGTCGGCTGCGGGATCGGGGCGTTCTTGATGCGCGGCGCGGGCTGCACTTGGAACGACATCACAGACCGCGATATTGACGGATCGGTTGCGCGCACACGGTCGCGGCCTATTCCTTCGGGTCAAGTGACAGTGCGCGGTGCGCTGATGTGGATGGTCGCACAGGCGTTGGTCGCCTTCCTGATCCTGATCACGTTTTACCCGACCGCAATCATTCTCGGCATACTCGCATTGGCACCGGTGGCGATCTATCCTTTCGCAAAGCGTTTCACATGGTGGCCGCAGGTCTTTCTTGGCATCGCGTTCAACTGGGGGGCCTTGCTGGCATGGGCCGCACATACCAATAGCATTGGCCCTGTCCCCATCGTGCTCTACTTCGCAGGTATCGCATGGACGCTGTTTTACGACACCATCTATGCCTTTCAGGACGCCGAAGATGACGCGCTCATCGGGGTGAAATCCACAGCGCGGCTATTCGGTGAAAACGCTCGCAAATGGCTGCGTTTCTTTCTGACCGTCACAATCGTGCTCTTTGGTCTGGCCGTCCTGCTTGCGGCTTCGGAACGGTCGGTCCTGTCGCTTGTCATCGCGATTGGCGGGCCTTGGGCGCTGGGATGGCACCTGACATGGCAACTCAGCCGCTTTGACCCTGATGACAACGACGGGTTACTGTGGCTCTTCCGTTCAAACAGGAACGCCGGACTGATCCCTCTGCCGTTTTTCGCCATAGCCCTCCTGGTGTGATTGAACACCGCGGCGGCTGGGCCTATGCAGAGACCAAACGAGTAGTGGACCCAAATGCGCCTATCCGCCATTTTCATACGCCTGATTGTTTTCGCCGCCGCAGCCTTTCTGTCTGTCGCCGCCGCCCGCACAACGGTGTCGGTCGTCGAAGAGCGTTCTGTGCTGGCGGTGCAGGAAACCCTTGTAGATCAGGGCTACGAATGGGCTTCGGTGCTTGGTGACGGGCTACAGGTCATACTCGAGGGCGAGGCGCCGACAGAGGCTGTACGCTTTCGCGCAATCTCGGCGGCCGGCGGGATGGTCGATGCAAGCCGCGTCATCGACAACCTTTCGGTCGCCGATTCGGCGGTCATCCAACCACCGCAATTCGCAATTGAGATCTTGCGCAACAATGCTGGCGTATCACTGATCGGACTGATCCCTGCCACAACCGACCGCGAAGCGCTGGCCGAACGCATCACCGATATCGCCGATGGGCTGCCGGTCACGGATCTTCTTGAGGTCGCCGATTATCCAACGCCGCCGAACTGGCGCGCCGCAGTGAACTATGCCCTGCGGTCGCTCGAAATCTTGAACAAATCAAAGATTTCGGTAAACGCGAACCGCGTGATCGTGAATGCGATCTCTGACAGCCCCGAAGAAAAGCGCCGCTTTGAAGTCGCACTGGCGCGCAACATGCCCGACGGGGTCCGCGTCTCGGTCGAGATCAGTGCGCCGCGGCCGGTCATTTCGCCTTTCACAACACGGTTTATTCTTGATGAGGAAGGCGCACGTTTTGATGCCTGTGCCGTTGACACCGAAGAGGCGCTGAGCCAGATCATGACCGCCGCGACCGCGGCCGGTTTTGCTGGGCAAGCGAACTGTGTTTTCGCACTCGGCGCACCGTCACGCACATGGGGCGAGGCCGTCGCACAGTCTATAACTGCGGTAAAGAACATGGGCGGCGGCACGATCACTGTCTCTGACACGGACGTCACGCTCATCGCACCCGCGGGCACCGGACAAGCCACATTTGACAATATCGTGGGCCGGCTGGAAAATTCGCTGCCTGATGCATTCGCCTTGACGGCTGAACTGCCTGATCTGCCCAGCGATGCGGCCGAGGAACTGCCCCAGTTCACGGCCACACTCAGCCCCGAGGGTGAAGTGCAGCTGCGCGGGCGCGTGCCCGATGACATCACCAATACAGTTGTCGAGAATTTCGCCAGCGCCCGCTTTGCCCAGCGCAATATCACGATGGGAACACGGGTGGCCGAGGGCCTGCCTGCCGGCTGGTCGGTCCGCGTTCTTGCAGGGATCGAGGCGCTCTCGGAGCTTTCCAATGGCGCGGTGATCGTGGAGCCGGAAAATTTGACGGTCCGCGGCAATACCGGCAACGAGAATGCCAGCGCCGCAGTGTCGCGGCTGCTCATCGAAAAGCTGGGGCAGACCGCTGATTTCGATATCGACATCACCTATGTCAAAGAGCTTGACCCCATCGCAGGACTGCCCACACCGGAAGAATGTATCGCGCAGATTATTGCTGTGACGGAGGGGCGCAAAATCACCTTTGACCCCGGTTCAGCCGACCTAACCATCGACACACAACCTGTCGTGGATGACATTGCCGACATCCTGAAGAAATGCGGCGATCTGCGGATCAGGGTGTCCGGCTTTACTGACAGTCAGGGGCGTGAAGTGATGAACCAGCAGTTGTCCCAAGACCGCGCCGATGCGGTCCTGACAGCTTTGCGCGCACGGCGGGTGCCAGTCTCCACTTTCGAGTCCATCGGTTTCGGCGAAGAAAACCCGATTGCCGACAATGATACCGAAGAAGGCCGCGAGGCAAACCGGCGCATCGAGTTCAGCCTGATCCTGCCTGAACCCCCCGCCGAAGACGTGTCGGTCCTGGATGAACTCGCAGAGGAATTGACCGGTGATGCCCCCGACGAAGAGGCGGCGACAGATACGGATGACAGCGCAGCAGAAAGCGAATAGACGAAGCCAATGAACAGAACAGAATTCATCATCGCAACGGCCGTCATTCTTTTTGTGGCCTTCGTTCTGGGGTGGTTTGCAAGCTGGCTGGTGAACCGCTTTACGCGCGTGACCAAGGCGGAAATCGGCGAATTGGACAAGATGGCGCAAGCGCTGCACGAAGCCGAGGAAACCCGCGATCAGGCGATCACCTATCTGCAACAACGCGAAGCCGAGATCACCAACCAGCTCAGCCAGACCGAAGCCGAATTGCGCGCGGCTATGGACGGTTTGCGCGAAGCACGCCAGGAAGCCGAAGAACTGCGCGGCTATATTGAACGCAAAGAAGGCTAAAGACCGCTAGCGCGGGGCGGCGGCGCGTTTCAGGCGATCGTTGATCGCCTGCCCTAACCCATGATCCGGAATAGGTGAGACGGCAATCTTTTCTGCCCCCATTGCATCAAGTTGATGCAGACAGGCAAAAAGGCGCGCCGCCGCCTCGGTCAGATCGCCCGCAGCAGACAGGTTCAGATCCGCATCCACCGGACCAAACCCCAGCAGGACTTCGCCCTCTTCGGCGTAAGGTGCGTTTAAACGCACCTTACCGCGCGGCGCGTAATGTGATTCCAGTTGTCCGGGTGCGGTCGGCATGGCCGGATCTGCCGGACGCGCCAGAGGGCGCCCCAAACAGGCCTCGAGCGCCTCAAGCGGAATCCCGCCCGCGCGCAACAAAGCAGGTTCACCCACACAATTCACGATGGTTGATTCCACGCCGACCGGACAGGCGCCCCCATCCACGATGGCATCGATCCTGCCCCCCAGGCCAGCCGCAACATGGGCGGCAGTCGTCGGGCTGACACGCCCCGAGGGATTGGCCGATGGTGCGGCCACAGGGCCACCGAAACGCGCCAGCAACCCAAGCGCCACAGGATGGTCCGGAACCCTGACCCCCAAAGTCCCGAGCCCCGCTGTCACCAGTTGCGACACGCCCGCATCGGCGCGCAGTGACAACACCAGCGTCAGCGCACCGGGCCAGAAGGCCTGTGCGAGCGCATAAGCTGTGTCGTTGAAAACGCAGTATTTCTCTGCGCCGGCAATATCTGCCACATGCACGATCAGCGGGTTAAAGCTCGGGCGGCCTTTGGCGGCAAAGATCTTCGCGACGGCCGTATCATTACGCGCATCGGCACCCAGTCCGTAGACCGTTTCGGTCGGAAAAGATACCAATCCCCCGCCCGCCAGCAGTGCCGCAGCTCTTTCCAATCCGGCAACATCCGGTTGGAGCATCAGGGATTGTTCATCGGTCATGACGTGGCGTTTTGGTTGATGGGTGGCCGCACTGCGATAGGGTAGCCGCATGCTTGATGCTTAGCCCGCACCCCGGCTTTTGCCAAGCGGCTGCATAATTTGGAGATGAAGCAATGCCTTATCGCGCACCTGTCAGCGATTTCCGTTTCTTGATGGATCATGTGGTCGGCTTTGATCAGGTTGCGGCAACCGATCACTTTGCCGAAGCCACCCCTGACATGACCCAAGCGATTCTCACCGAAGCCGCCAAGATGTCCGAAGATATTCTCGCCCCGCTCAACCGCGCAGGCGATCTGCACCCCGCCCGCCTCGAGAACGGTATCGTCCGCACGAGCCCCGGTTTTGCGGAAGGCTACGACGCAATCGCGACCGGTGGCTGGATCGGCATGTCCGCCAGCCAGGACAACGGCGGCCTTGGCCTACCCATGACCCTTACGACCACGGTCAATGAAATGCTTGCAGGAGCCTGCCTTGCCCTGCAACTCAGCCCGCTGATGACCCAAGGCCAGATCGAGGCGCTGGAACACCACGCCTCGGATGCGATCAAGGCCCTCTACATCCCCAAGCTGGTCTCGGGCGAATGGAACGGCACGATGAACCTGACGGAACCGCAGGCTGGGTCTGATGTGGGCGCGTTGCGGACCAAGGCCGAACCCAATGGTGACGGGACCTATGCGATCACCGGACAGAAGATCTACATCAGCTGGGCCGACAATGATTTCACGCAGAACGTCTGCCACCTAGTGCTGGCACGCCTGCCCGATGGTGTGGCGGGCACCAAAGGCATCAGCCTGTTCATGGTTCCGAAACTGATCCCTGATGCAGATGGAAACCCCGGCACACCGAATGATCTGCGCGTGGTCAGCCTTGAACACAAAATGGGCCTGCACGGCTCGCCCACCGCGGTGATGGAATATTCCGGCGCCACGGGTTGGCTAGTGGGCGAAGAACACGGCGGCATGGCCGCGATGTTTACGATGATGAACAATGCGCGGCTGGGCGTCGCAACCCAAGGCGTCGGCATCGCCGAGGCGGCACTGCAACACGCCCTTGCCTATGCCCAAGACCGCAAACAGGGCAAAGCGCCCGGAAGCGGGGCGATCCTTGAGCACGCCGACGTGCGGCGCATGCTGACCACTATGAAGGCCGACACCTACGCCGCCCGCGCGATCACCTTGATGAACGCCGTGGCGATCGATATGGCACATGCCACCGGCAGCGCCGAATGGCAGGCGCGTGCAGCCTTCCTGACACCCATCAGCAAAGCATTCTGCACCGATGTGGGCTGCGAAGTTGCCGCGACCGGTATCCAAGTCCACGGCGGCATGGGCTTTATCGAGGAAACCGGCGCCGCCCAATACGCGCGCGACGTCCGCGTTGCCACGATTTACGAGGGCACCAACGGCATTCAGGCCATGGACCTTGTGGCGCGCAAACTGATGGACGGGGGTGAGGCCGCATTCCGTATCCTCGAAGAAATCGAACAGGGGGCCGAAGCTGCCAAAGCGACCCATCCGCAACTGGCCGAAGCGGTCTGGCAAGCAGCAGAGAGCCTGCGAGAAACAACCGAATGGCTGGCCGCACAGGACGATCTGAACGCCCGCTTTGCTGGCGCCGTCCCCTATCTGCGGGCCTTTGCGCGGGTTCTTGGCGGACATGTGCATCTTGCCAGCGCCGTCAAAGGTGATGCCAGCCGCGCCCGCCTTGCAACCTTCTATATTAAACGTATGCTCCCCGAACACACAGGCCTATTGGCACACACACGTGAAGGGGCAACCGATCTTATGGCCATCACCGCAGACGATCTTGCCGCATAATGCCTGACGACCAACGCGGCATCCGGTATCCTTTTCAGGATCCGCCCGCAGAGGGTGAGGCGATGACAGTCGCACCCGGTGTGCTATGGATGCGCCTGCCGCTGCCCATGAAACTGGATCACGTAAACGTCTACGCGCTGGACGAGGGCGACAGCTGGACAGTGATCGACACGGGCTTTGCGTCCAAACGCGGGCGGGCAATCTGGGGCACATTGCTGGAAGGGCCGCTTGCCGGCAAACCTGTGGGACGCGTTGTTGTCACCCACCATCACCCCGATCACGTCGGGCTGGCGGCGTGGTTCATGGACCAAGGTGCAAGTCTCGCCATGCCGCGCACCGGATGGCTGATGGCACGGATGCTGACGCTGGATGTGCAAGAAGTGCCAAACGCGCAAGCGCTGCATTTCTATACCCGCGCAGGCATGGACCCCGCGGTGCTGCAAACCCGCAAATCCGAACGCCCCTTTAATTTTGCCGATTGCGTCGCACCGCTGCCGCTGGGTTACACCCGTCTTGTGGATGGCGACACAATCACAATGGGCGGGCGTACATGGGAAATCCGCATGGGAGACGGCCACGCCCCCGAACATGCAACCTTCTGGAGCCGCGACGACAATCTGGTCATTGCAGGCGACCAGCTCCTGCCGTCAATCAGCCCGAACCTCGGCGTCTATCCCACAGAACCCGAGGCCGATCCCGTCACCGACTGGCTGACCTCCTGCGAGAAGTTCCAAAGCGTGGCACAGACCGATCACCTCGTGCTTGGTGGCCATAAACTGCCTTTCACGGGTCTGCCGACGCGGCTGGCGCAACTGATCGACAATCACCACGGCGCGCTAAAGCGCCTGATGGAGCACCTGACAGAACCCCATAGCGCTGGCGAGTGTTTCATCCCGCTCTTCAAGCGCAACATCGGCGGGGGCGAATACGGTCTGGCCCTGGTCGAGGCGGTCGCCCACCTCAATCACCTGCACCAGGCGGGCCTTGTTGCACGGCAACTGCGCGACGATGGCGCATGGGCATATCAGGCGGCCTAGGCCGCGACCAATCCGTCCAGCGTTTTTACCCCTGCGACCGTCATCGCACAGATCGTGTCGGTCGGAATGGCACTCCACCGTGCAGCAGTGCCACACAACGGCTCGGACGCGAGCGAACGTCCGCCGTTATCCAATACGCCCGAGGCATAAAGCGACGGTGCGTTGCCCGCAGTCGCATGGCGGAACGCAAAAAGCGTTTCACCGTCGGAGAAAACACACGTGATCTTGATAGGGCCATTATCACCGGCAGGGCCGATTTGCGCCAGCGTCGCGCGCATCGCCGCAGCCGGATCAGCCTCGAGCCCGTTTGCCAGCAGGGTGAAGAAAATCATCTCGCTGTCGGTTGTGCCCTGCATCGCCTCAAACAGATGATCGGGGAGTGCCGCCAGCATCCGGCGCCGGATGGTTCTGAAATGCGGGATCTGGCCGTTGTGGCAGAAGGACCATTTACCGAACTTGAACGGATGGCAGTTCGCGCGGCTGGTCTCGCCCACAGTGGACGCACGGATATGCGCGATAAAGAGGCGCGAATGCACCATGCGGCACAGGTTTGTCAGGTTCTCATCCGCCCACGCCGGCAGGACATCACGGTAAAGGCCAGGAGCGGTGTCCGCGCCATACCAGCTGATCCCGAAGCCGTCACCATTCACGGTCAGCTTGGCTTCATTCGCATGCTGGCTTTGCGCCAGCAACGAATGGGTAGGACGCACAATGATGTTTTCAAGCGGAATTTCAGGGCCGGTATAGGCCGCGATACGGCACATATCAGTGGCGGCTTTCAATCCGGGCGTGAAGGCGCTTGAGAATGCGGCTTGCTGTGGTCTCACACAGCGCAGGCACAATCGCATGGACCAAAGCGGCAAGCGCTGCGGCACCCAACCAGAACGCAAAGCCGAATGCAAAACGCATGTGCTGGAAATAGGTCTCATCCACGGTGGCAGGGTGGTCCAAGAAAAGGGCGGCGAGCGGGTTCTTGCGGGATGTGCTGTGCGATGCGTCAGACATGAGAGCGGGTTCCTTCTTTGCTTTATGGCAAATTATCGAAGTCCTGCTGCACATTGATCCCAAACGTGATTGCCAATTATATCAATATTGGGATAAAATCCCAACCATGGGCCATTCACTAGACACTATAGACCGCGCAATTCTGCGGATCATTCAAACTGATGCAACGTTATCGGTCGATGACGTCAGCGATGCTGTGAA
Source organism: Yoonia sp. R78084 (assembly GCF_044595625.1). Taxonomy (NCBI): domain Bacteria; kingdom Pseudomonadati; phylum Pseudomonadota; class Alphaproteobacteria; order Rhodobacterales; family Paracoccaceae; genus Yoonia; species Yoonia sp. R78084. Next base: position 139,636 of record NZ_CP138993.1, on the reverse strand, counting down.
CCTGTCGCGCAACGCCTGCTGGCGTCGGATCAAAGCGCTCGAGCAGTCGGGTGTTATCAAAGGGCGCGTCGCATTGGTCGATCCCGCCAGCGTCGGCGTGCCACTCACCGCAATGGTCCTGATCCGCACGAACGCCCATGACGCGGATTGGATGAAACGCTTCCAGGCAACACTACACAGCTTTCCGGAAGTCGTCGGTGCCTACCGGATGACGGGTGATCTTGATTACGTCTTGCGGGTGCGTGTTGCAGACGTCCCGGCCTATGACGCCTTCTACAAACGGCTGACCTCGCGGATTTCTGTCTCGGATATCTCGGCCAGTTTCGTTATGGAGGAGATCAAGGAAACAACCGCGGTACCACTATGACCAAGACAACCATGGAAATTGAAACCTCTGCCGAAATGCTGGAAGATGACATTCTGCCAAAATGCCGCGAAATCCACACCAACCCTGACGCCAGACCCGTGAGTGGGGACAACGCGCCCAAAGCACTCAAAACCCCCAATGCCCCCAAAAGCGCGGCACAATGGGCTTATGAGCGCATCATCATGTATATCCAGAACTTTGAAGCGCAACTGGACAACGATCACGAGGTCGGACTGGGCCTTGCGGGCGGCAACACCGGTGTGATCAAGATCGAGGGCTTGGGGTACTATGACCCCGATATCGTGACCTACTACGGCATCGACAACAGTGGCGCACGCACCCAGTTGATCCAACATGTCAGCCAGCTGAATGTGACCTTGGTCGCCAGCCCGAAACACAGTGACCAGCCCGAACCCACACGGATCGGGTTTCAACTGGCCACAGCTTTGGATAACGACGCGGATGTGACGACCTGACCGCGTGACAGCGCGAAATGAATCGGCTATGCGAATGACAAATCAAAGTTTGAAGGAACCGGACCATGGCTGAACACAAGCACGGTGAAATGGATATCACTACTCAGGAAAAAACCTTTGAAGGTTTCATGAGCATGACAACCAAGGCGACGATCGGCATTATCGTTTTCCTGATCTTCCTCGCGCTCATCGCGGTCTAATCTGCCGTGAACCGGCGCGGCTTTCTAATCGGCCTGCCACTGGCGCTTTCAGCCTGCACCGCGCAAGAGGTGTGGGCCCCTGATGATGTTGTGACGCGGGCCGTCCACCGCAAGCCCGGCAGTAAATATCTGACCCTTTACACAATGAAGAACGTGGGCTCCGACAACGGCGCCCACAGCGCGTTGCTCATAAACGCAAGCCAGCGCGTGCTCTTCGACCCTGCGGGATCGTTCAAGCAAGACGTGATGCCCGAACGCAATGACGTCCTTTTCGGCGTTACCCCGCGGCTGGAAAAATTCTATGTCAGCTTCCACGCGCGCGAGACTTACTACGTCGTCGGGCAAACGGTGAATGTTGCACCAGAGGTGGCGGAACAGGCCCTGAACCTCGCGCTTATCTCTGGCCCTGTCCCGCAAGCAAACTGCGCCCGTGTTACCTCGCGGATACTACGGCAGCTTCCAGGCTTCGAAGGGATCCGCCAGACTTGGGGGCCAAACCGGATCGAGGAAGACTTCGCAAAACTTCCCGGTGTCACCACGCTCGAATATCGCGAAAACGACGCTGACGACAAAACACTTGCTTTGGAAGAGATCACAGCCATCCTCAGAGGACAGCAGTAATCCCCATCGCAGCGTAAAGCGTGACGGCACCAGCGAAGATGGCCCATAGCACGTTGCGTGACCAAAGCCCGACCGCAACAGTCGCCATCGCCGCCAGCATCCGCACCGGATCAAATTGCCCGTCAGTCGCCGACGGCCACAGTACCAAAGGCGCCACCATCGCGGGCAGAACCGCAACAGGCGTATACCGCAGCAGGCGCAGCACAAACTGCGGCATCGGACGGTCACCGATCAGACCCAGGAATGAAAAACGGATCAGAAAGGTGCCGATCCCCATAACCCCGATAATTGTCCAGATTTCAGCCGCTGAATAATTCATTGTGCACGCTTTTCTAGCCAAACTTCGACCAATGCGCCCGTCAGCATCGCCGCCCCCGCCGCGATCAACAGGCCTGTGCCGGAAGGCAACCCCACCAGTAACAACCCCACTGACACCGATACCGCCGCTGCCGCAGCATGCGCCAGCGATTTCACCATGGGTGCAACCAACGCCAAGAACATGATGGGCATAATGAAATCAAGCGCCCAAGCATCCGAGATCGACTTGCCGGCCACAACGCCGACATATGTCATCAAGAACCACAGCGGCGTGATCGGCGTGGCCGCCCCGACAAAATAGGCAAACCGTTCGGGCACTGTCATTGCAGGGCGCGCCTCATAACGCGAGATCGACAAAAGATAGGGCTGATCGAAGTTCAGATAAGCGACACAGGCCCGCTGCCACAAAGGGGCCGCCCCCAGATGGGGCACCAGCGATGCCGAATACATCGCCATCCGCAGGTTCACCGCCAGCGCCGCCAGCAAAACAAAGGCAATGCTCGCGTTTTCAACCATCATCTGCAGGGCCGCAAACTGCGACGCCCCTGCAATGACCAGCACAGAAAAACCCATGACCTGTGCCAGGGTCAGGCCCGCATCAGTGGCAACAACTCCAAACACCATGGCAAAAGGTGCGGCGACCAGAATGAATGGCGCACCATCGCGCAGCCCGGCCCAATAGGCCGAAGTTGCAGGTGTTTTCATGGTAGAAGTCGTCATGGCTTTGCCCTAGCCTCACGCGGGTTACATCTGCCTTTACCCATGCGCACAGGAAATGACAATTGGCACAGAACCGCGATACCTCTGGCTACCTGATTGCCCCTGATCCGGGTGCTGCGCGCCTGACGCGCGCTGTCACCGGCACGGATCAGACAGGGGCAACCGTTGCACTGAACGTGGTTGAGGAACGCCCGCTGACGATCTTTCTCAATTCCCGGGAAATTGTCACCGCCATGACGATCGGTGACTATCCCGCCTATCTGGCCCTTGGTTTTTTGCGCAATCAGGGCATGCTGCGCGCGGATGATGTGATTACCGGTGTGGACTACGACGAAGAGCTTGAAACCGTCGTGGTCCGTACCGAGGCGCAAACCAGCTTTGAAGACAAACTCAAGAAAAAGACCCGCACCAGCGGTTGCGCTGTCGGCACGATCTTCGGTGACATGATGGAAGGGCTTGAAGGTGTCACGCTGCCACCTGTCCAGATCCGCACATCCGATCTTTACGCGCTTGCCGCACAGATCAACCGCACCCCCTCACTCTATCTCGAAGCCGGCGCAATCCACGGCACGATCCTGTGTCAGGACAACCGCCCGCTGGTCTATATGGAGGATGTGGGCCGCCACAACGCCGTCGATAAAATCGCAGGCTGGATGCTCTCCGAAGGGGTCAGCGCTGCTGACAAAATCCTCTACACCACGGGCCGTCTGACATCCGAGATGGTGATCAAAACCGCAATGATGGGCATCCCTGTCCTCGCCTCCCGCTCCGGCTTCACCGCCTGGGGGGTTGAGATCGCCAACCAGATTGGCCTGACGCTGATCGGGCGGATGAAAGGGCAACGTTTTGTCTGCCTCTCGGGCGAAGAGCGCCTGATCCGTGACGCAGACCCCGCCCTCATCGCCGACGAACCCCGCAAAATGGGACGCAAGGCAAGCACATGACCCCTGCATCAACTTGCCAAATACACTCCCGCCGGAGGCTCCAACAGACAACCCGCACGCAGGTTTGCCGATGAAGCACCCCCTCGGAGTCATTCTCGCAGGCGGTCAGGCCACACGCATGGGTGGGGGCGACAAGGGGCTGCTGCCTTTGGGCAGCGGGACAATCCTGTCGCATGTGATCGACCGACTGGAACCGCAGGTCGCAGGCCTCGCCCTGAACGCCAACGGCGATCCCGCACGCTTTGCCCACCTAAACCTGCCGGTGATCGCCGACAGCATCGACGGGTTCGCAGGCCCCCTCTCGGGTGTGCTCGCGGGGCTGGACTGGGCCGCCGCACAAGGGGCCAGCCATATCGTGACAGCCGCGGCTGACACGCCTTTCTTTCCATGCGATCTGGTGCCGCGCCTGTTGCAAGCCGCCGAAGATGCAGGCACGCAAATTGCCCTGTCCCGTACGCCGGATGGCCGCCACCCCACCTTCGGGCTCTGGCCCACCGCCCTGCGCGATGACCTGCGCGCAGCCCTCAATGACGGGTTGCGCAAGGTCGTGTTGTGGACAGATCAACACGGCTGCGCCACCGCCGCATTCCCCGACGACGCTGCCTTTTTTAACGTCAATACCCCTCAGGACCTCGTAAAAGCGGAACATATGCTATGAAAATCTACGGCGTCACGGGCTATAAGAACGCAGGAAAAACCGGCCTTATGGAACGACTGGTGACCGAAATCACAAGCCGCGGCTTCACCGTCTCGACCCTGAAACATGCGCACCACAGCTTTGATGTCGATCACCCCGGCAAAGACAGCTACCGCCACCGCCATGCAGGTGCGCATCAAGTGCTTCTTTCATCAGCAACCCGCTGGGCCCTTATGACGGAATTGCGCGACAATGACGAAGTCCCGCTTGCTGAACTTTTGGCAAAACTCGACCCTGTCGATCTGATTTTGGTCGAAGGTTACAAACGCGACGCCCACCCCAAAATCGAGGCCTACCGCGCCGAGAACAATCACCCCGTTCTTGCCCAAGAAGACCCCACCGTCCGCGCAGTCGCGAGCGATTGCGCACTCGACGTGACGCAACCATGCTTTGATCTGAATGATACCAAAGCCATCGCCGATTTCATCCTCTCAGAGGTCGGCCTGTGATCTTCGACACCTTCCTTATGGTCGACTGGTCCGGCGGCAATGACCGCGGCGCGACGCCGAAGAAAGACGCCATCTGGGTCTGTGCAGCACGCGACGGCATGGCCGATGCCCCCCTTTACATGCGCAACCGCCACGTTGCCGAAGAATGGATCACCAGTTTTCTGAAAGCTGAAACAAAGGCTGGCCGCCGCGTCTTTGCCGGTTTTGACTTTGCCTTTGGCTATCCTTCAGGTTTTGGCAGAACCCTGATCGGCACCGATGATCCTTTCGCAATTTGGGACTGGTTCGCCGCGCGTGTGCAGGACGACCCCAAATCCAACAACCGCTTTGATCTGGCCGGGGAAATCAACGCGCAATTCCCCGGCACAGGCCCCTTCTGGGGCAACGGGCTACAACGCGATATCCCCCATCTGCCGCGCAAGGGATTGGCACGCGACGGCCACGGTATGCCTGAGAAACGCAAAGCCGAAGAGCAGGCCAAAGGCGCGTTCCCCGTCTGGCAGCTTTCAGGTGCGGGGGCGGTAGGCAGTCAGGTGATCATGGGATTGCCCATGCTCGCCCGCCTGCGCAAAACCTTTGGCGATGCGCTCACCACTTGGCCCTTCGAACCGCTCTTGACACCCATCGCACTGGTCGAAATCTGGCCCTCACTGATCGCCAAAACCATCGCCGCCAACCTGCCCGATGGTCAGATCAAGGACGCGCACCAAGTGCAGGTCATGGCAGAAACGCTCTCGGCGATGCCCGCCGAAAACCTTGCCCGCCTGCTTGATGTCCCCACCAACACAGAAGGCTGGATTCTCGGTCTTGGCCATGAAGCGCTGCTGACACAAGGGCCCCTTCCACCCCCGCTGAAGAACGACTGCTTTGCGATGCCGCAAGGCGCGCATTGGACACCTGTCGAAACGGCCCTCGACCATTTGCGCCATGAGCTGTCCTGCGTCACAGGCACGCGGAACATCCCCCTCAAAAACGCTGCGAACTGTATTCTGGCAGGGGATGTCGTGGCTGCACGCGCGCATCCGCCCGCCCCCAATGCCGCCGTTGACGGCTATGGTTTCGCAGGCCCAGCACCCGAAGGCATCAACCGCCTGCCCCTGGTGCAGGGCCGCGCTGCCGCAGGCGCGCCATTTGCCGGTAAAGTCCCAGCAGACCACGCAATCCGTATACTGACCGGTGCAAACCTGCCGCAAGGCGTCGACACCGTGGTGCTGCAAGAAGACGTCAGCGCGACCGCCTCACATGTCAGCTTTCACGGCCCTATCAAACAGGGCGCAAATGCGCGCAAAGCAGGTGAGGATATGCAGGCGGGGCAGGTCATTCTGCATGCAGGACGCAAGCTGACCGCAGCAGACCTTGGCACGATGGCCGCTGCTGGTGTGGACAAGCTCCGCGTCTATCAGAAACTGCGGGTCGGTATCCTCTCGACCGGTGACGAGTTACGCAATCCCGGCGACGCGGTGACGGACGGGCAGATCTTCGATGCAAACCGCCCCATGCTTTCGGCTTTGGTAGGTCAATGGGGCTACGATGTTATCGACCTTGGCCGCGCCCCTGACAACCGCGACCGCCTGCGCGTTATCCTCGATGATGCCGCCAGGCGCTGCAATGTGATCGTGTCATCCGGCGGCGCATCGGCGGGGGATGAAGACCATATGTCTGCCCTTCTCAAAGACACAGGGTCCTTCGCGCTTTGGCGTATCGCGATGAAACCCGGACGCCCTCTTGCGATGGGACAATGGCAGAGCAAGCCCGTCTTCGGCCTGCCTGGTAATCCGGTTGCGGCGATGGTTTGCGCGCTGGTCTTTGTCGCGCCTGCTCTGCGGGTTCTGGCAGGTGGCACATGGCAAACCCCCGCGCGCTATATGGTGCCCGCCGGTTTCACCAAATCCAAAAAGGAAGGCCGTCGTGAATACCTGCGCGCGCGGATCGAAAACGGCGCCGCAGTGGTTTTTCCCTCCGAAGGATCAGGCCGCGTATCCGGGCTAAGCTGGGCAACAGGGCTTGTGGAACTTGACGATCCGGCGCAAAAGGTCGCACCCGGTGATCCGGTCGCCTTTCTTCCATTCCATAGTTTTGATGCATGAAAATTACTGTCGGCATTCCCGAAAAAGACCGCGAGGAAGCGGCTTCCCTCTACTGGGATGCTTTTGGTGAAAAGCTCGGTTTTACAATGGGCCCCAAGTATCAGGCCTTGATATTTGTGCGCGCGGTTCTGCGGCCGGATCATGGCATCTGCGCCCACGACGACAACGGACGGCTGTTGGGTATTGCGGGGTTCAAAACCGCGCAAGGGGCTTTGGTCGGTGGTGGTTTCAGTGACCTGCGCAAGGTCTATGGCTGGGTCAGCGCGGCTATTCGCTGCTCGCTCCTGTCCCTGCTGGAACGCGACACCGAGAACGAACGCTTCTTGATGGACGGCCTTTTTGTCGCCCCCGAAGCGCGTGGGATGGGCGTGGGCACTGCGCTGCTTGATGCAATCGTGGATGAGGCTAGGCGCCGCGGTTTTGATCAGGTCAGACTGGATGTGGTCGACACGAACCCGCGCGCCAAGGCGCTTTACCGGCACGTGGGGTTCAAAGAGGTCAAAACCGTGAGGATCGGCCTATTGCGACATATCTTTGGCTTCAGCGCCTCAACGACGATGGTGCGGGACGTCTAGCCCGCACCAATCAAAGCACCGGCCCCAAAGACCAGGGCACCACCCAGAACCACCTGAAAAATGGCCTTGAGCCAAGGTGTCTGCATATAGCGGTTCTGGATCCAGGCAATCGCCCAAAGCTCGACAAAAACAACCATCAACGCAATGATCGTAGCGGTCCAGAAATCGGCGATGAGGTAGGGCAAAGCATGGCCCAGACCACCGATTGTGGTCATCACACCTGCCGCCAGACCGCGCTTATAGGGCGATCCGCGGCCCGAAATCTGGCCGTCATCCGAAGCGGCTTCCGTAAATCCCATCGAGATGCCGGCACCCACCGAAGCCGCCAAACCGACAAGGAAGGTGGTCCATGTGTCTTGGGTCGCGAAAGCCACTGCAAAGATCGGCGCAAGGGTCGATACCGAGCCATCCATCAAACCGGCAAGTCCCGGTTGCACCCACGTCAGCACGAACTGCCTGTGGGCCGCCGTTTCTTCTTCTGACTTGGTGTCGCCTGCAAGATGGGCCTCTGCCAGCTCCTGGGCTTTGTCCGAATGGCCCGCCTCGGCAGCCGCGAGATCACCCAAAAGTTTACGCGTCGCCGCATCGGTTGTCGCAGCAGCAGCCGCCAGATAGAACCGCTCTGCGTCACGCTCCATCTGGGCGGCTTCATCGCGGATGCGTTCAAGCCCGAGGTTTTCGACCAGCCAGACCGGACGGCGGGCATAGAACCCCGAAACATGTTCGCGGCGGATCAGGGGGATCACTTCGCCAAAACGGGTGCGGTGCAAATCAATCAGCCGTTGGCGATGGCCGTCCTCTTCTTTGGCCATCCCGTCAAAGATCGCCGCTGATGCAGGATATTCACCACGCAGCCGTTCCGCATAGCCACGATAGATACGGGCATCATCTTCTTCCGATGAAATCGCCAGTGCCAGAACTTCTTGCTCTGACAGTTCGCTAAAGCGGCGGCGGTAACCGAATGCCTGCAGCATGAGTTCGATCCTTTCTTAGAATAATTCTAAGTTATGATCTCTAGCGGAAATCTCAAGCAAAAAAATAAACTAAATCGTTCAGCTTACATCTTGCAATCTGAACTGATCGGTTTAGGTGAGTATCACGAACGGAAACAAGCAGGACCCAGCCATGTCACGTCTCTTCTTTATCCTGATCGCCGCCGGCATCGCTGTTGCTGCGGGCGCCGTGTCTGCCCAGTCGACGCAGACGGATACATCGACGCAAACCCAAACGTCTCAACCCTCACCTGAGACGACCAAAGGCTGTGCCAACCTTGGCACGCTTTCCAGCGAAACTTGCACCCTGCTGGGCAAGTAGCGCTGTAGCAGCGATGGGGTTTTATTCTCCTGGCGCCCCGTCGCTGCTATGTCCTTGCCGCAAGTGAACTGATCGTTCTATGATGCAGACCTGTAAGGAGCCCAAGATGCCCGACGGCACGCCACAACCCAAAAAAGGACGGAAATTTGATCAGGTGCTTGAAGGCGCCCGACAGGTCTTTTTGTCTGACGGTTTCGAAGGGGCCTCGGTTGATGACATCGCCAAGGCGGCGGGTGTGTCGAAGGCAACGCTCTATAGCTATTTTCCCGACAAGCGCTTTTTGTTCATGCAAGTTGCCAAGACCGAATGCGCTCGTCAGGCCGAACATGCGATCGAAACGATCAATATGGATGCGCCTGTCCGGCAAGTGCTCAATGCGATTGCTGTCGAGATGGTGGATTTCATCACCTCGCAATTCGGCAAACGCATTTTCCGGATTTGTGTGGGCGAAAGTGACCGTTTCCCGGAGTTGGGGCGTGAATTTTACGAAAGCGGCCCGCTTTTGATCCGTGGCCGTTTGGTAGATTTCTTCCACAAAGCTGTGGAAAAAAACGAACTGGCGATCACCGATTTCGAACTGGCGGCGGAACAATTCCATGAACTCTGCAAAGCCGACCTGTTTCCGCGCATGGTGTTCAACATGGATGATGAATTCACGCCAGCCGAGAAACAGCGCGTGATCGACGGTGCAGTCGATATGTTTATGGCGCGCTACGGGGTTTAATCCAGCCGCCGCACCTCAACATTGCGCCCTTGGGCTTTTTTGATCTCGAACCGCCCAGTCTTTTCCAGCAAATCACTCAGTTTCGGGCTACCATAGGTGCGCGGATCAAAGTCAGGACTGGCACGGGTAATATACTGACCAAGTTGGCCCAGCGAAAACCACTCGCCCTCGGGATCAATACTATTCATTGCCTTGATCACCAGCGGGATCGCTTCGGATGGCGGGTGACGGTCATTTGTTGTCTGCTGCTCCGGTTTCCCAGCCTTCTGCGGCTTCTCGGCTTCCTTGTCGGCGCTGACAATGTTCTCGATCAGGATAAAGCGATTGCAGACATTGCGCAGACTGACCGGCGCTTTGCTTTCGCCGATACCAATCACTTCGACCCCGTTTTCGCGCATGCGGTTGGCAAGGGCGGTGAAATCACTGTCCGAAGACACCAGCACAAAGCCGTCAAAGCGGCCCGTGTGCAAAATATCCATCGCGTCAATCACCAGTCCGATATCGCTGGCGTTCTTACCTTTGGTATTGGCGGTTTCCTGATTGGCGACCATGCCCAACTCCATGACCACCTTTTTCCAATTGCCCAGCGCGGGACTGGACCAGTCACCATACACACGCCGCAGCGCAGGTTCACCGTAGGTCGTGATCTCGCGCATGATATCGGCGGCATATTTCGCAGGGATATTATCGGCATCAATCAAGACGGCCAGCAGCATACGGTCTTTGGACACGGGCGAGGTTCCTTGACTTGGGGTGATTTGGAATGACGGTGGCTACATCACAACGCTAACGCGTCTGGAGTAAAGATAAAACCACGTTTCCCATTTTACGAAAAAGGCCCGATCAATGACCGGGCCTTTGGGTTTCACTCGGGAAAGCTCCTAAAACTCAACCACAGCCCGGATGGATTTGCCCTCATGCATCAGATCAAAGCCCTTGTTGATGTCATCAAGGCTCAGCTTGTGGGTAATCATCGGGTCGATCTCGATCTTGCCCTGCATGTACCAGTCCACAATCTTGGGCACATCGGTCCGGCCACGCGCACCGCCAAAGGCGGTTCCGCGCCAGCTGCGGCCCGTCACCAACTGGAACGGCCGCGTCGATATTTCTGCTCCTGCTGGGGCGACACCGATGATAATGCTTTCACCCCAGCCCTTATGCGCCGCTTCAAGTGCTGTGCGCATCACACCCACATTGCCGGTTGCGTCAAAGGTATAGTCCGCACCACCGCCTGTCAGCGCAACCAGATGCGCCACCAGATCACCGTCAACTTCGCTTGGGTTCACAAAATCGGTCATGCCGAAACGTGTGGCCATCTCGACCTTGCCGGGGTTCAGATCAACGCCGACAATCTGATCCGCACCTGCCAGTCGCAGGCCCTGGATCACGTTCAGGCCGATCCCACCCAAACCAAAGACAATCGCGGTAGAGCCAATCTCGACTTTGGCCGTGTTAATCACCGCGCCAATGCCCGTCGTGACACCGCACCCGATATAGCAAATCTTGTCGAACGGCGCGTCCTCACGCACTTTCGCCAAGGCGATCTCGGGCAGAACGGTGTGGTTCGCAAAGGTCGAACAGCCCATGTAATGCAGGATCGGCGTACCATCGAGCATGGAAAAACGCGAGGTGCCATCCGGCATCACGCCCGCACCTTGGGTCGTGCGGATCTTTTGGCACAGGTTAGTTTTCGGGTTCAGGCAATACTCGCACTCGCGGCATTCGGGTGTGTAAAGCGGGATGACGTGATCGCCGGGCTTGAGGCTGGTCACACCGGGGCCGACCTCGAGCACAACGCCCGCACCTTCATGCCCAAGGATCGCGGGAAACGCGCCCTCGGGATCAGCGCCCGAGCGTGTGAATTCATCAGTATGGCATAGACCAGTCGCCTTGATTTCAACCAGCACCTCACCGGCTTTTGGGCCTTCGAGGTTCACTTCCATCACTTCCAGCGGTTTGCCCGCTTCTAGTGCCACGGCTGCACGGGTGCGCATATCGGGTATCTCCTTATTGATTGCCTAGACGATCAGTCAAACAGGACAAAAGTTCAACCACTCTGTGCGCTAAGCCTTGTGTTTGAGACCAAACACCCGAAAATGGCAGGATGAAACGCTATCTCGCATTGATCGTTCTTGCCGGTTGCACCGCAACCCAAGCCCCGCTGCCCCCGCAAAGCGAAGACACCTGTGGTGCCTCGGAATTCACGGGGCTGATCGGGCAACAGGCAACGGCCCTTGAACGGATATTACTGCTTGGCCCCGTCCGCGTGATCAGGCCCGGCGATGCTGTAACGATGGATTTCCGGACCGATCGGGTGAATTTCCGCATCGGTGAAGACGAAACAATCCAGCGTATCGACTGCGGCTAAAGCTGTTGGGGAAACAAAGTTCCCCGATGTCACGAACTGGGTGGGGGCTATTGGCCGCGACATCGGGGTAGCATTTCGCTATACCCGAATGTTCGCAATCAGTTGTGTTCCCAGTTGGCAGGCGTTGTGACGCTACGTCGTTCATTTCATGGCAGAACGATGGCAATGAAAGATGGCCCCTTGATTTTGCAGGGGTTTGGCGCAAGTCTGAATCATGACTTTTGAGCTTCCATCGCAGTTTCACGCACCCGAACAGGTCGCGTTCCACAGGACAGAACTGAATGTGATTCTCGGCCTATACGGCCGCATGGTCGCCGCGGGCGAGTGGCGCGACTATAGCATGTCGCATCTCCGCGATGTTGCCGTATTCTCGGTTTTCCGCCGCACCGCTGAACACCCACTTTACCGCATCGAAAAGCGGCCAAAGTTACGGATGCGTCAAGGGCAATACGCCGTCATCGGGATGGACGGACAAATCCTCAAGCGCGGCAATGACCTGCGTCAGGTCCTGCGCGTGCTTGAGCGCAAACTGATCCGCGCTGTCGATTAGAGCCGTTTGCGCGCCACAACAGAGCCGTGACCCTGTGCCTCAATTCGCAGGATTGCCCGCTCAACCGGTTCATAGGCAGTCGCCATATGATGGGCGTTCGCATGGATCAGCGTGGTGTCATCCACCATCATCCCCACATGCCCTTTCCAGAACAACAGATCGCCGCGCTGATAGGCGCCCTCAAATGGTGCGCCCAGATCGGCCTGTTGCATGTCGCTGTCGGCGGGACAGGGGATCGCACAGGCCAGCAAAGCCGCCGCGACCAACCCCGAACAATCAATTCCACGGGTAGAATTCCCACCCCAGAGATAAGGCACCCCGAAATGTAACTGCGCGACGGTTGCCGGATCGGTAAAGGGCCTGTCCAATGCGCGCAGGTGGCTTTTGGGAACAAACCCGACATTCGTTTCAAAGAACTTGCGCCGTTCATCCAGCACCTTCACCCGCGCCCCGAATGGCAGACCATGCAGATCGGGGGATTTGAAGTCTTCTTCCGCATAAGCATGTGTCGCGGCGGTCGCGACAAAATGCGATGGTGGCGTCACTGTGGCCAAACGGTCTGACTGCACATAGCCCACATAACCGTCGCCCCCCTGAACAAAGGACCAACCGTCCAGATCCTCAAACACGGTAACGATCGCCCCCAGCAGCAGTTGCCGGTCACGCGGTCCATCAGGTGCAGCGCGCAAATCCACAACTGGCGCAGCAACCATGGCGAGCCAGCCTTCAAGATAGCGTTCAGCATCAACCTGCCCCGCAAGATGCATCGCAGCAACACGGCCATTCGCGGGGGTCAGGCGCCGGTCAGTCACAACTTAAGCATCTCTGGCAGGGCCTCGAGCACTGCGCGCGCGCCCATGCCGACACCGCCACGCGGACGGGACGGCGCCGCCGTTGGCTGCCAGCCGTAAATGTCGAAATGCATATAGGGGCTTTCCACAAAACGGCGCAGGAACAAGGCTGCCGTGATGGACCCGGCAAAACCACCCTTGGGCGCGTTATCCAGATCCGCCACCCCGGGCTCGATCATGGTCTCATAGGGTTCGTAGAACGGCATCCGCCAAACCGGATCGGCAACCTTGCGCGCCGCCTTCGCAAGCGCATCGGCGTGGTCATCATTGTCGGTGTAGAACGGCGAGATATCAGCCCCCACCGCCACACGCGCAGCACCCGTCAGCGTTGCCATCGAAATCACAAGCGCCGGATCATCCTCATCGGACAGTGTCAGCGCATCAGCCAGCACCAGACGCCCTTCGGCATCGGTATTGTTGATCTCGACCGTCAACCCCTTGCGCGACATCAGAATATCCTGCGGCCGGAAAGCACTGCCATCAATGCTGTTTTCCACCGCAGGGATCAACACACGCAGGCGCAAAGGCAGTTCCAGCGCCATAATCATATGGGCCAGTCCCAGCACCGTGGCTGCACCGCCCATGTCTTTCTTCATCAACCCCATCGAACTGCCGGGTTTGATATTCAGGCCACCGGTGTCAAAACACACGCCCTTGCCCACAAGTGTCAGCTGCGGGCCAGTGTCACCCCAACGCATGTCAATCAAACGCGGCGCACGGCATGACGCACGCCCGACCGTATGGATCATCGGAAAATTGCTGGTGATCAGGTCATCGCCCGTAATCACATGGATGCCGGCCTCATGTTCTGACGCGAGGGCGCGCGCGGCGTCTTCCAGCTCATCCGGCCCCATATCTGATGGCGGCGTGTTGATCAGTTCGCGCGTCAGCGCCTCGCCATTTGCAATGATCGCGATCCGTCCGGCATCCACCTCATCAGGTGCAACCAGACGCGCGGCGGGTTTGGACGGTTTCGTGTAGCGGTCGTAGCTATAACCAGCCAAAAGCCATGCAAGTGCGGCTTCCTCCATTGCATCGCCGCGCAGCCCGCTTGCAATTTCATATGTTCCTGCTGGCAGCTTTTGCGCTGCGGCCCCGATATGGAACCTGTCGCGCGCACGGCGTGCCGCTGTGCCATAGCCCACCAGAACTCGCGCAATGCCGCCCTTTGCATCCGGCAGACACAGCACCTGACCCAACGATCCGTTAAATTCCTGCGCTTTGGCCCAAGCCCGGGCTTCGGCAGAAAGGCCCTCCAGCGCTGCATCGACATCATCACTTTCGATGACATCAACGGGAATTGCGGCATCAGTCGGATCTGCAAAGGCGAGTGGCATGACGGTTCCTTTTGAAAATGGTCACGCCCAACCCTAGCTTCCTGCCCGGAGGCTGCAAGCGCGGATCACACCGGCACTATAAATCCCGGAAATTCCACACCTCGCTGACGGCCATATCAAAGCCCCGCTCAAGCCGCGCCATGGTAGCATCCAGTGCGATCCAGTCCTTTTGCCCGATACAGGCACAGACATGGCCCGCCGCGACAGAGACCTCTGTCAGGCCGATATGATCGGCGACCACACCAATACGCACCGCAGGGCGCTGCATCTTGGCGAATGCGTCAGCAGCACGGGCACGCTGCAACATGTCCAGTCGCAATGCGATATCTTCCAACATCCGGCAGACAATCGCCTCGGCGTCATCGGAATCCTTTTCGGCAAACAGCCGGATAAGGGGCGAAGGATCAAAAAACATCCGATGCTGGCAATTGAGAACAACCACATCAGGAGATGGGCCAGAAACATGCGCGGGGAAGGGTGTTATATTTTCCATGTCCGTGGTTTTAGGCAGACAAGGTTCCCAGAAGGTTGAGACAAGAGTGAAAAATCACTCGAAATTCATGAAAATGCCACGTATCCCTGCGGAAGTAACGAAAGACACGCCCATGGAACATGCCCGCCCCCTTCCGGCCTATCTGGTCAACCGCTATCACGGTTGGAAGGCAACGATTTATACGGAAAACCGTGGCTGGTACCGGCGTCTGGCCGAAGACGGACAGCACCCGCGCTCGATGGTGATTTCATGCTGCGACAGCCGTGTGCATGTCACCTCGATCTTCGGCGCGGATCAGGGCGAGTTCTTTATTCACCGCAACATTGCTAATCTGGTACCGCCGTTTAATCCTGACGGCCACCATCACGGCACCTCTGCGGCCGTGGAATATGCAATTTCAGGTCTGAAAGTGGCACATCTGATCGTGCTGGGTCACTCGGGCTGCGGCGGTGTTGAAGGCTGCTACAACATGTGTTCCGGCAAAGCGCCCGAACTGGAAGAGTCCAGCAGCTTTGTGGGCCGCTGGATGGAAATTCTCCGCCCCGGCTATGAAGCTCTCGAGCCTGGCGAAGATGCGGCGCGCAAGACCGCGCTCGAAAAGGCATCTGTCGTGATCTCTTTGAAAAACCTGATGACGTTCCCCTTCGTAAAATCAGCGGTCGAAAGTGAACGGCTGTCGATCCACGGCCTGTGGAATGATATCGGCGAGGGAGGGCTTGAAGCCTATGATCCCAAAAAAGAGATGTTCTACCCCATTTAGACCCAATCATTTCCCGGGGCATCGGTTGCCCGAAATCACGCATATCCAAGGACTGAGACGAAATGCAGGAAATCCTATCGCTGGCAGGGGCCAACCTCATTTCACCGATCATCCTCAGCTTCGCCTTGGGCCTTGCGGCGGCTTTGGCGCGCTCCGACCTGACCATTCCCGAGGCAGTGGCCAAAGGCATGTCGATCTATCTTTTGTTTGCAATCGGTTTCAAAGGTGGCGTCGCTGTCAGCACGCATGGCATTGACCAAACGCTGATCCTGTCCCTGATTGCGGGCCTGATCCTGTCTTTCGGACTGCCACTGATTGCTTTTGCGCTGCTACGTGTCATGACGGGCCTGTCCAACATCGACGCTGCTGCCGTGGCCGCGCATTATGGCTCGATCAGCATCGTGACCTTCGTGGCCGCAACCTCAGTACTGCAGGGCCGCCT
Organism: Yoonia sp. R78084; assembly: GCF_044595625.1. Classification (NCBI taxonomy): domain Bacteria; kingdom Pseudomonadati; phylum Pseudomonadota; class Alphaproteobacteria; order Rhodobacterales; family Paracoccaceae; genus Yoonia; species Yoonia sp. R78084. Next base: position 123,343 of record NZ_CP138993.1, on the reverse strand, counting down.
GATCGACAGCGAAGGCTATATGGTCGCCGTCGCCGCTGTCATGGAAGCCCCCGCGATCCTGTCCGCCCTCTGGCTTGTCGCCCGCAGCGGTGGCGGTGGCAAAATGGAGCCCGGCTTGATGCGCGAACTGCTGCTGAACGGGTCAATTGTCCTGCTGGTCGGCGCGTTCTTCATCGGCGCAATCACCGGCGAACAGGGCCTTGCAGAGATCAGCCCCTTTATCGTGGCCCCCTTCAAAGGCGTGCTCTGCCTTTTCCTTCTCGACATGGGCCTTATCGCAGGGCGTGGCCTGCGGCAATCGCGCGGGGTGGTCGGCATGGGGGCCGTAGGCTTTGCGATCCTGATGCCACTTGTCGGCGCGATGATCGGGCTGGGTGCCGGTCTGCTTGTCGGCCTCTCGCTCGGCGGCGTGGTGCTGATGATGGTGCTTAGCGCCTCGGCCAGCTACATCGCCGTGCCCGCCGCGATGCGCGTGGCCCTGCCCGAGGCAAACCCTTCGGTCTATCTGACCCTGTCACTCGGGGTCACCTTTCCCTTTAACCTCACGCTTGGCATTCCGCTTTATTTGGCCGTAGCGCAAATCGTTCTCGGAGGCTGACATGCAAACCCACACAGCAAAACGGGTCGAAATCGTGATCGAGGCCCCTTTGGAAAACCGCCTGACAAAAGCCCTGACAGAGGCGGGGGTGACAGGCTTTACAATCCTGCCCGTACTGGGCGGTTCTGGACGGTCAGGGGTTTGGACCCGCGAAGGTCAGGTAGGCCGCGCCGGCATGGTATCGGTTGTCTGCCTGATCAAGCCCGAGCGGCTTGACGGATTGCTGGATGCCGCATTCAGCGTGGTGGAAAAACACATCGGCGTGGTGAGTATCACGGATGCGCAGGTCCTGCGCGCGGAGCGTTTCTAAGCACCCCATTCTGCCGATTGCATCTGCTGCACGCAAACGGACGCACGCGGGAGGCTGCCCATTCACGGTCCATTAATCAGGGCAGCGTGACGTCCTTTGAAACACAATCGGGTGCGTCGGAAGCGATCCAGAGCAAGCCCCGACCAATTCACAATAACAACCAGCAAGATGTGCGCAGGGTCACAGAGCAGCGGTGAGCGCTGCTCTACTGTGCTCCATATTCTACGACGTATTTTTAAATGAATTGGAGTAAACAAATGGCTAACGAAGAACTTTATGTCGGACAAAGACTCACGGCTGTGTTGGAGGATGTCGAAACCAGCACCGCGCTCGCAACATGGGAATATGAAATCCTTGCGGTGACGGACAAGCTTGATGCGTCGAAGGGGCTCGAGACCAAGCTGATTTCGGAGAAATGGATCAGCCCCGAAGCACAAGCAATCCACACGATGGATGAAAGCGCCGCTGGCGCAGCGCTTGAAGGCAGCGCCGACACCGCGCTTGAAGTCACCAAATTTGCGTGGGATTTCATCAAGGATAACAAGGCCGTCAGCAACGCCAAGGACACCACAACATCGGTGATCCTCAAGGGTACGGATCCGCTGGATTATCAGAATGCAAAGGAAGGCAAAACCGGCGACATCCGGTTCTATGTCCACGATTCAATCATCAAGGACTGGATTTTGGTGGATGTCACCTCGCGCTTGCAAGGCACCTATCAAGCAACCCCAAGCAAGCCGGAGATGGCCTTCGGCCACTACTTGCCGTCGGTACATTTCAATGTGGTCAAGATATTCGTCGGCTTTTCCTTCCGGCTTGATGCCCATGCCGAAGTGACCGCGCCTTCCAACCTTGGCCCGAAAGATGATGTGCAGCCACAGGTCGGCATCTACGCAAAATTCAAGGTCAGCTGGCTGAGCAGCCACACATATACCGCATCATTCGGTGCCAATGGCCTCAGGGGTTTCAGCTTCAAAGGCTGGAACTAGACCAAAGGGCGGGGTGCGGCGGCTGACGCCCTACCCCGCCCAATCCGCCGACTGCATCTCGCGCAAACGACTGGCGGTACGTTCGAACTCGAATGTGCCAGTGCCTTCAACATAGAGCATTTCAGGCACGGCTGCGGCTGAACAAATCAGCTGCACCTTCGCCTCGTAGAGTGCGTCGATCAATGTGACGAAACGCTTGGCTTCGTTGAAGTTATGGCGCGACAGGATCGGGATGTCCTCGAGGATCAGCACCCGCACTGCATCAGCCAGCGCCAGATAATCCCCCGCGCCCAAGGGCCGGCCACACAAATCAAAAAATTTCGCGCGCGCGACCCCGTTGTGAAACTGTGGCAAGGTGACTTCGCGCCCTTTGACATGCAGCACCAGCGTTTCCGACACCCCGTTGCTCAGGTGATCCCAGATCTTGGCGATGGCTTGGTGCGCGGCCGCGTCATTGGGTGTGAAATAGCTCGGGCTGCCCGCCAACCGGTCCTGACGGTAATCCGTCGGGCTGGCCAATTCATGCACAACCATCCGCTCTTTCAGCAAGGCGATGAATGGCGTGAATAGCTGCCGGTTCAATCCGTCCTTGTAGAGATCATCCGGTGGGCGGTTCGATGTGGTGACAATGACCACACCGCGCGCAAACAGTGCTTCAAAGAGGCGCCCCACAAGCATCGCATCGGTGATGTCGGAAATCTGCATCTCGTCGAACGCCAGAAAGCGCACCTCATCCGCCAGCTTGGTGGCCACCGGGGCCAGTGCATCATCCACGCCGGTCTTGCGCGCCGCCGTCATCTCGCTGTGGACCCATTGCATGAATGCATGGAAATGGCAGCGCTGTTTCGGAACCGTGACCAGATCATAAAGCAGGTCCATCAGCATCGACTTGCCACGCCCGACCCCACCCCACATGTAAAGGCCAGGAACAGGCGGTGGCGCTTTGCGGAAGAGACCACGTTTCACCGGCGTATCAACGGCGGCACGCACGCGTTCCAGCTCGGGCAGAACCCCGATCTGGGCATCATCCGCATGGAGCCTGCCTGCGGCAACCGCCGCGTGATATGCCTCTTGTACTGTCATCGCGTTTGGATAGCGCGCAGCCCTGCCGATGAAAAGCGTGTCATATGGGCGAGGGTGCAGAATATCGGTGCAAATGCGCTGCGCCCAACCTAGCGCCTGCGCCGCAAGTAGTTCTCGACACCGATAAGATATGGCAAAAAGAACGCGAAATTCTGCACCAGATCAAAGCCGCCCGTGAACTGCGGATTCGACCAGAGCCCATCGGTCGCCAGATACCAAAGGCCGTAGTGCACACGGTAGAACCAGGCCCCCAAAGCCAACCAGAAGAACCGCAAAGCCCATTTGTTATGTTCAGCGAAGTGCCCCGCCCGCGCATGCCGGATCGTTTGCAGCGCAGCCCCCAGCAACAACACCCCGTAAAGCGAAAACCCGATATCCATCGATGTTCCGCCAATTGTGCCGCGCAGCACAATATAGACCAGCCCGCCCACCGCGGTTGCGACGCCGGCTACGATAATCAACCGCCCTGACCAGCGGTGCAACGCAGGCCACCGCCGCCGGATTGCGGGGCTCAGTTGGAAAGGGACCAATGCGGTGATTGCCGCCCCCTTAGCCATGTGGAGGAAAACCGAGACATTCGCGACAGCAATGTCGGATTGTAGGTAGTGCGGCTCTGGCAGGGCATCCCTTAAGCCTCCTTGCGCGAAATCAGTCGCGTAGAATGCAAAGGGCAGTGTCAGCAGCACCAAAAGCACCAGCGACGATGTTTGAAAAAAGGGTCTCATGGACGGTCCAGATAACGCATTTCAGACCCTACGCCAGTTTTGAGTGTGGCGCATCAGACAGTTCAGCAATGCGAAACACAAACCGCCTGACGCCAGGAATCTGTCAATCCCGCAGCGTAGCGCGCAAAGCGGCTGCCAGTTCGGCCTTGTGCGTGTAAGGCAGCGCATGATCAGCCCCCTCCACAACCTCTTGCCGTGCATCCCTGTTCCATAATCCCAATAGACCCACAGCGCGGATCGAGATCACCGGATCTTCCCGCGCCCAGATTGCCGCAACAGAAATGCCCTGACGGTGCAGCTTGCGGTGGTCGTCTTCCTGATTCTCATTAAGCATTCCACGCCGCGACAACAGCTGCGCAGGCAGATAGCCGCGCCGCTTCAACTCCTTGCGTTGCGCGCTCAAAACCTGCTCGATATCGGGTGTTTCGCCCCGTGCAGGGATCGCTTTGCGCATGCGCTCATGACCAAAGGCGGCATGCACCCAATCGCCCAGCAGCGGGACCCGCCGACAAAACCGCGAAAAACGGCTTTCGTTGGTGGCAATACCCGAACTCGCGATCAGGATCACCTGCTTCACGCTATGGGGGTATTCACTGGCAAATGCTGTCGCAATGGCCCCACCCATGGAAAAACCCGCAATCGTGATTTCTTCTGTGATGCCCTGATCGGCGCAAAGATCGGCCAACTGCCGCACAAAAAACGCACGGTCCTGTTTGCCAGCAGGGGCATCCGACAAACCACGCCCGTAAAGGTCATACATCAAAACACGATACCCCAAACGGCCCAAGCCCTCAGCCACCCCCTCCATCGCAATCATCGGCGTTGAGATGCCATGGACGACAACGGCAACCGGACCGCGCGCAGACCCTGCCCAACGGAAATGGGTCACACCTTGCGACAGCGTGACAAACTCACCGCGCGCACCTTGTCGTTCTGCGTCACCGATCACGGGACGGCGGCGTTCAACCAGAAACGGTTGCGCGGCGACATAGGCACCTAACGCGACGACCAGAACAATAAGCACCCAAAACACGACAGCTGTCCCTTTCCAAGACCTTCAGGGGGCTCTTAACCCTCTGCCGACCAGGCTTCCAGTATGTATCGGCTCGTCATCAGATCCAGATGCGCGCCACCGCCATTCTTAAACAGGGTAATCTCGTCGTCATTGTGGCGCTTGAATTGCGCAAGCTGATAATAGTCAGCGACCACATCTGCCGCGTGAAATGCACCAGAGGCGATCGGGATTTTCAACTCGCCGATATGCCCGATTGTCGTTTCGCGACTATCGACAAAGACCCGCGCCTTTTGCAGCGCCGCATCGTCCACCTCGCGCATATCGGGACGGTAGGCGCCAATCAGGTCTATATGCTGGCCGGGTTGCAGCCACGCCCCTTTGATCACCGGATCGGTCGACATCGTGGCCGACGTAATCACGTCGGCACCGCGCACCACCTGCTCCAGATCATCGGCAATCGCCACATCCGGATGCTGCGCCTGAAAGGCCTTGGCACCCTCGGGGGAGCGGTTCCAGATTGTAAACGCCGCATCGGGGAAGGCCGCGCCATAGGCTTCATAAAGCGAATGCCCCACAGTGCCCGCACCCACGATCAGGATATTCCGGCTGTCCGGTCGTGCCAGCCGCCGCGCCGCCAAAAGGCTGTCGCCTGCGGTTTTCCACTTGGTCACCAGTGCAAAATCGAGAATTGCCTCAAGCGCACCATCCTGACCGGAGAAGAGATTTACAGCCCCGCCAATCGCAGGTTTGCCTGCGGCTTTGTTGCCCGGAAAGATCGTGGCGCATTTGACGGCCAGACCGAGGCCCGCAATCCACGCCGAACGGTTCAACAGCGTATTTTCGCCCTCATAAAGAAACACATCTGCCACGTCCGCCTTCGGCCCATCGTGACCCGCAGCCAACGCATCGGTCAGCGCCAGCCAATCCAGTTTCTTCTGACCTTCCGCGAAAGGGATCATCACGGTCATTGCGCAGCCTCCTCACTTAAGACACCTTCGGCAACCAATCGGTCAGCCCAGCCTTGGGGGTGTTCGAATAGATGCGTCTGCCACCCGCGTGACGCAGCCGCGTTGATATTGTCGATCCGGTCGTCGGTGAACAGCAGGCCATCGGGCGGCACACCACAATCCGCCTCGACCTGCGCATAAATCTCCGCATCGGGTTTGATCACACCCATATGGCCCGAGATGTAGCGGCGGTCGAATTCACCCAGAAAGGGATAGACAGGTTCCGCAATCTCGAAGGTCTGGATGCCGAAATTCGTCAGCGCAAAAACAGGTACATCCGCCGCCCGCAAAGCCCGCAAAAGGCGGACCGAATGATCAATCGCAGGGGCCGCCATATCGATCCAGCGATCATGCCACATCATCACTTCGTCATGCCATTCGGGGTTGGCCTTGGCCGCCGCCGTAATCGTGGCGTGAAAATTGCCGCCACGGTCCACCTCATCATTGATCCCGTGCAGATCAATCGCGGCAAACATCGCATGGCGCCGTTCTTCGCCAATTATACTGTCGAAAAACCGCTCGGGCTGCCATTCGATCAGCACGTTTCCAATATCAAAAACAACCGCCTGAACGCCTGCCATTGAGCGACTCCTTCTTGCAATTCACGCCAGCCTAACGCCGCAAGGGACGCTGTAAAGCAACCGGTTTGGCCCGCGCCTCGCGCCAGACCATGAAAAGCCCCGCGCCAAGGATTAAACCCATCCCCACAAAATCCCAAAGGTCAGGAAATTCGTCAAATACCACGATCCCCCAGACCACGGCCATGGGCAGCGCAAGGTATTCAAACGGGGCCACATAAGACGCCTCGGCGACGCGGTAGGCCTGAGAGATCAGATACCCGGCAACCGCAGTTCCCGCACCGATCAGCAGAAAAATCGGATAGTCCGCAACAGCAGGCCAGCTCCATGCGCGGAACAAAAAGGCCAACGAAAGGTCACTTTGATCGCCAAAACGCCCGTCGCCTGCGATCAGACCAAAGGATACCCCGACAAAGAGAAAGACGACCTGAATATAGAACGCCATCGTGGCCGCACTCTCGGTACCCCCGATCCGGCGGGTCAGGATATGGAGCCCCGCATAGCATACCGCCGCCGCCAGCGGCAAAAGCGAGGCAATTTGAAACGCTGCCGTACCGGGGCGCATCATCACCAGCACACCGATTAACCCCACAGCAATGGCGGCCCAGCGCCGCGGGCCGACCACTTCGCCCAAAAAGACCACTGAGAACAGGGTGATGACCAAAGGGCTGACAAAGAAGATCGCAACTGCATCCGCCAGTGGCATGGCCGCCAGCCCAAGGAAGAACGTCATATTGGCAAAGACCACGCAAAGGCCGCGCAGGATGTGCATTTTCAACCGCTTGGTGCGCGCGATCGCCCAGCCCGAAGTGAAGGGTGCAATCACCGCCATGATGATGAACAACCCGATCACCGAGCGGATCAGCACCACCTGATGGAGCGCATAACCGCCACTGAGAAACTTGATGGCCACGTCATTGATCGAGAAGAACAGCACCGACACCGTCGCACAAATTGCGCCAAGCTTGGCCCCTGACATCTGCGTCACAGCTTTGCCGCCGCGCGTACAGCCCGTTCCAGCCCGTCCAGAAACCGCGCGCGGTCCGCCTTGCTGAAAGGTTTGCCACCGCCCTGGCGAAACGGATCAGCCGCGCGCATATCGGCCATCAAATCGCGGGTTGCCAGCACGTTGCCGATATTGGCCTGTGTCAGTGCTTCGCCATTGTGTTTCAGAACCAACGCACCGTTCTCGATACAGCGCGCCGCCAGAGGAATATCGCCCGTAATCACCACATCGCCCTTGGTCGCACGATCCGCGATCCACATATCGGCGACATCGGGGCCGTCAGGCACGACTACCGTTTCAACGAATGGGTTGGCCGATGGCCGGATACCCCCGTTCGAAACAACAAACATCTTGAGCTTATGCCGCGTACCGACACGTTCGACCTCGGCCTTCACGGGGGAGGCATCGGCATCGACGTAAATCATTTGCGCACCTGCGTTGCGACTATCACGAATAAAGCGCCTCGGCATGGAAGGCGACGTGATCCTCCATGAAGGTCGAGATGAAGAAGTAAGAGTGGTCGTAGCCCTTCTGCAGCCTGATCTGCCCTTCTTGGCGCTTGGCCGCCATGGCTTGGGCGAAATGCTCGGTTCCCAAGAGATCACCGAACTGGTCATCGGTGCCGGTATCAATCAGGAATGGCCCGTCAAAGCCAGCTTTCTGCATCAACAGCGTCGCGTCATGTGCGGCACCTGCGGCGACATCCCTGAAGTAGGCTGCAAACTGTTTACGGCCCCAGTCGCTGGCGGTCGGATGGCAGATCGGCGCAAAGGCCGACACGGACCGGAACCGCCCCGGCAAAGACATCGCGAGCGTCAGCGCACCATGCCCGCCCATGGAGTGGCCGGTGATCGACTGGCGCGACATATCCAGCGGGAATTTCTCGGCCAACAAGGCTGGCAATTCCTCACTCACATAGGTCCACATCTGGAAATGCTTATCCCAAGGGGCCTCGGTCGCGTTCACATAAAAGCCCGCCCCTTGACCCAGATCATAGGCTTCATCGTTGGGCACATCGTCACCGCGCGGCGATGTATCGGGATAGACCAGAGCAATCCCCTGCTCGGCGGCCCAGGCCTGCGCGCCCGCCTTGGTCATGGCGTTTTCATGGGTGCAGGTCAGACCCGACAGGAACCACAGCACCGGCACAGGACCATCGGCAGCCTCGGCAGGCAGAAAGACCGCAAAGGTCATATCACAAGAGCAGGCCGCCGATGCGTGCTTGTAAACACCTTGCGTGCCACCAAAGGCGCGGTTTTCCGAGATCGTTTCCATGTGCTTCCCTTTCGTTTGTCCAAGGGCTAGCGCAGGTTCAGAAGCTTGTCACCCATGCAATGACCAAGGACACCGTCACAACGCTTGCCGCCGTCGAGATCAGAATCGCGGCGGACACGCGTGTGGGGGCGACGCCATAGTGCTGCGCCAAAATATAGACGTTGCCCGCGACAGGCAGCGCAGCCGCGGCAATCATAACGCCCGCAGTATAGGGATCGACATCAAAAAGCATCAGCGCAGCGCATGCCACCGCCGCCGGATGCAGGATCAGTTTGCAGAATGATAGCCAGCCTGCAACGGCCACGCGCTCGGCTGATTTGGTGGCCAGGGACGCGCCAATCGCAAAAAGCGCACCGGGTGTTGCGGCGGCCCCAAGCAAGGTCAGAAACTCGTTTACCGGCACAGGCACCGGAATATTGTTGGCCGACACCAACAGACCCAACGAGATCGAGACGATCATCGGGTTCTTGATTAATCCAACCGTGACTGTCCACAAGACACGCGGCGACATCCGCCCGTCGCGCGAGCCGGTGATCAGGATAACGATCAGACTGCCAAAGACGATCAGATCAACCGCCAGCACCATCATGACGGGGCCGACAGCGCCCTCGCCCAAAAGCAGCACCAACATCGGGATGCCCAAGAATCCGACATTGCCGATCACGGCACATTGGCCCTCAACCGCCGCCTCGGTCATCGGCAGACCGCGTCTGCGCGCAACAGCGACAGCCAGCAGATAGACTACCGTTGTGGCGCTCAGGTAGGCCAGAACGAATTGCCAATCAAGGATCTCTGCCAAGGACAGGTTGGCCGAAAAGCGAAAGAGCATCGCCGAGAGCGCAAAATAGAAAACGAACTTGGTCAGATAGGCCGTGGCCTCGGGTGTGAAGAACTTGGTCAGCCCCGATCCATAGCCCAGCGCGATGAGCATAAAGAAAGGCAAGGTCTGAAGAAAAATATCCCACATGCGGGTTAATCAAACGTCCCTGTGGTGCGGGCCAGCAGCATGAAGGCGCGCGAGGTGCGGGTTTCGGCAAGGGCCAGTAAATCAGTATCGGTGGCGTCTTCCGCGAAGGTGACAAGGAACTGATCATAGCAGCGCAGAAAATGATGCACTGCGTCGCGGAAAATGGCGTCTTCGCGGGTCCGTCTGCTAATCAAGGACAGATAGGCCTGATCACGGATCCCGCCCAACTGCTCAACCGGCCTTCCCCGCTCACCATTGGCAAACCGGCGCCAAAGATCTGCGCTGACAGGTGCGGGGCGCAGATCATCCATATAGATGCCTTCCTGCGACAAAAGCGTCAGCACGTCCTGACTGGCCTGCACCAGTTTGCGCGCATCACGGTCACGTAGCGCGCGGCGCAGGGCCGCAAAACCGTCCGTATCGTTTTCATCATTCGGAAAATGCAGCGCCTTGACCAGATCAGGGCGCGCGATCGGCGGGCGGGCCTCTTCAGACGGAGTATCAAACGCCAAAGCCGGTTGATCAGCGGGCATCTGCGGCGCGGCACGCGGTACAATCAGACGGGACACTTCGCGGCGCGAGGCAAACTGCGACACAGGCGCGTCTTGCGGAGCTTCAGGAAGCAGCGGAGTTGGCGGCGCGGGCGCAGGTTCCGGCGGCGGGGGGGCTTTGGGCACGACAGATCGGGGGGCGGCGGGCTCTTTCGCTGCGGTTTTGCTGGCCAGCATATCTGACAGCCGGTCGATGCTGGTCTGTGTCTGAAACAACTCGTGGCGCAGGTTGCGCACAGCCCGCGCCGAGGCGACCGCCACCCAGATCAACGCCGCAGGCAGGATAATCGCGAGCGCAACAAGAACGAACCACGCCGTGGCAAACCCGTCAGCTGGTGCCGGGTCTGGCCACGTCAGCCAGAACAGAAAGGTCGCAACAATGACCCATGCGACTGACGCCGCAATTGCCAAAGGCTCGACCTGGCCAGGACCTGCGTCCAAACCGGCACGATCAGTGTTGGATTTCTGCGCCATTTTTTGCGCACTTCCTATTTGAAGGCGATCGACAAGATCTCATAGCTGCGCACACCACCGGGCGTGCGGACCTCAACGCTGTCACCTTCGTCCTTGCCGATCAAGGCCCGTGACAATGGCGACTTCATATTCAGCTTCCCGCTTTCAATGTCGGCCTCATACTCGCCCACGATCTGATAGGTCTTTTCCTCATCAGTGTCCTCGTCAATCAGCGTCACGGTCGCACCGAATTTGACCGTGCCGGACAGTTTGGCAGGATCAATCACATCCGCCAGCGAAATCACGCCTTCAAGCTCTTTCACGCGCCCTTCGATAAAGGACTGCTTTTCCTTGGCCGAGTGATATTCCGCGTTCTCGGACAAATCGCCGTGCTCACGCGCCTCCGAGATCGCACGGATAATCGCAGGGCGTTCCACGGATTTCAGGTGCTTGAGTTCGGCATCCAGCTTGTCAAAGCCAGCGCGGGTCAAAGGTATCTTATCCATCGTTACTCCCCTCCCGGGGGAAAATCATTCGTCCAGCGTTCATAGTCTATTAGGCAGAGGCCAAGTCAAGGCTTAGCCGCGATTAGATGTCGCGTGCGCCAATTTTGACGTCGTGTCTTGATTGCCCCTTAATCCGTCATCAGGTAACCCTTGCTACGACTGAATAAAAGGGGGCAAGCGCCCCGTATTTTGAAGGATTTGCCGATGGCCGAGATTGAACGCGAAGCAATGGAATATGATGTCGTGATCGTGGGTGCAGGCCCTGCCGGTCTCTCTGCGGCAATCCGGCTCAAGCAACTTGATGCTGAACTGAGCGTAGTTGTGCTGGAAAAAGGGTCGGAAGTAGGCGCGCATATCCTGTCGGGCGCGGTGCTTGATCCGGTTGGCCTGAACAAGCTGATCCCCGATTGGAAAGAAAAAGGCGCGCCGCTGAACGTGCCCGTCAAGGAAGACAACTTTTATATGCTGGGCGAGGCCGGACAGCTGCGCATCCCCAACATCCTGATGCCACCGTTCATGAGCAACCACGGCAACTACATCGTCTCTATGGGCAATGTCTGCCGCTGGATGGCCGAACAGGCCGAGGAAATGGGTGTCGAGATTTTCCCCGGCATGTCCTGCTCGGAACTGGTTTATGGCGAGAACGGCGAAGTCAAAGGCGTGGTCGCGGGTGAATTCGGCAAGAACGCCGATGGCACCCCCGGACCGTCCTATGAACCCGGCATGGAACTGCACGGGAAATACGTGTTCCTTGGCGAAGGCGTACGCGGATCGCTGTCGAAACAGGTGATCGCAAAATACGACCTTGATGCAAAATCCGATGTCCAGAAATACGGCCTTGGCATGAAGGAAATCTGGGAGATCGACCCAGAAAAGCACAGCGAAGGCACCGTGACCCACACCATGGGCTGGCCTTTGAACGGGAATGCGGGTGGCGGATCGTTTATTTACCACCTTGAGAACAATCAGGTTTACGTGGGTTTCGTGGTTCACCTGAACTACAAGAACCCGCATCTGTTCCCTTACATGGAATTCCAGCGGTTCAAGCACCACCCGCAGGTGGCCGAACTCCTGAAAGGCGGTAAGCGCGTGGCCTACGGTGCGCGCGCCATTTCCGAGGGTGGCTTCCAGTCCATCCCGCAGCTTGAATTCCCAGGTGGCGCGCTCTTGGGCTGTGCGGCTGGCATGGTCAACGTCCCGCGCATCAAGGGCAACCACAACGCCATGCTGTCCGGCATCGCTGCAGCCGAGGCCGCCATGGACGCAATAAAGGCAGGGCGCAGCGGCGATCTGCTGGAAGGTTACGACGCCGCCGTGCGCAAAGGTGAGATTGGCAAAGACCTCAAGAAAGTGCGCAACGTGAAACCGCTCTGGTCCAAATATGGCCTGCTGGGGTCATTGACCATCGGCGGGATGGACATGTGGATGAACACTTTCGGCAACGGTTTCCTTGGCACGCTGTCTCACGGCAAATCCGACGCCGAAGCGACCGAACCCGCCAGCAAGCACAAAGAGATCACCTACCCCAAACCCGATGGCACGCTGTCGTTTGACCGTCTGACGAACGTATCGTTCAGCTTTACCAACCACGAGGAAAGCCAGCCTGCACACCTGCACCTGACTGACCCGGACGTGCCGGTGAAAGTGAACCTCGCCAAATACGCCGGTCCCTCGGCGCGCTATTGTCCGGCCGGTGTCTATGAATTCGTCGGCGAAGGGGCGGACACCAAGTTCCAGATCAACTTCCAGAACTGCGTGCACTGCAAAACCTGCGATATCAAGGACCCGAGCCAGAACATCACATGGACGGTGCCACAAGGTGGTGACGGGCCGAATTATCCGAATATGTAGACGATTAAGGGCCCCTAGCGGGGCCCTTTTTATTCGGGATATCACATCGCTTGCTGAGCTGTCCCCGCGTAGGTTATCCGGCGCAACAATAACTCGAATGGTCCCTGCCGGAACCACAACCGCCAGATGGAAACCACAGCGATCAGTGCCGCCGTCACCGCCAGAGCGATCAACGTCGCGCTCAGTCGGTCAACCGCGTTCCAGAGTCCAAATCCATATCCGGCGAAAATTGTCGTTAGAATGATCGACTGGCCCAGATAGATCGTCAGGCTTGAACCACCCGCGCGCAAGACGCGCGCCATCAAAGGCCCAGGTGGGCGGGCAATCGCCGCGATCAACCCCACATACCCAAGGGTCGCCACTGGTGCGATGCTCAGAGTCAGCGCTACACCCGGCACTGCGGCACCCCATTGCCAAATCGCGGCCCCTATCAGACTGAGCGCTACGCCGGGCAACAAACACACCCGGCGCGCACGTCGCCACAATGGATGTCCTGCATTATCAACCATCCCGGACTTCACAGCCGCCAGCCCAAGACAGAACCACCCCAAAGCAGAGATGCCCTGAAACAACAGGAAAACAGGCAAAGTAAATGCAAATCCGATACTTCGGAAAATAGCGGCGTCTAGAAATCCACCGTCTCTCAGAGCCATCATCTCGAACGCCACAAACTCTGCGGGGGTATCTTCGGGCATCAATGCCAGAACGGGAATGATGATCGCCTGCAAAATCAGCAATACAGCACCGACGCGGACCAGACGCGCCACAGGCCAATCACGAAAAAGATAGAGGACCGACCCGGTGACAGCATAAATGACCAGAATATCACCCGGAAAAAACAGGCATCCGTGCGCAAATCCCAGAACCAGCAAGCCAATCATCCGATTGCGATAGACTTTGCCAAAGGCCAGCCCCCGCTTGTCGGATGCGCGCATCAAGAACCCCAGCCCGACACCAAACATAAACGAAAACAGGCCATAAGTTTTCAAAAGCGCAAGCCCATGGACCAGAAACAGGGTGATCTCATCCCCAAGCGACTGTACTTGGGGATGGGTGAGGCTCTGAAACACTGAAAAGGCCATGTACTGAACGTTGACAACTACAATGCCAAACAACGCAATCAGCCGAAGATAATCGGGCAAAAGGGCGCGGTCGGAGGACCTATTCATCTGGTTTCCCCAATAACGCGAGGGCGATGCTTCTAGCTCTGCACATTCTGCTTCCTTTTCCTCCGATTTGCCTTTGATGCTTTCTACCGCAGCACATACCCGCTCGGCCATGTCAGCGTATAGTCCAGCGTCACCTCTTGCTTGGCACCTGCTGCAAGCGCGAGGTCCCATTCCAAGATACCGCGCAGCCCATCAGGATCACGTCGCGTGACGGCGGGGCTTGCGCTGAACTCCACCTCCAGATCATCCTGCTCGGAATAGGGGATCGCGTCGCGCAGTTTCACGTCCCACGCCTGACCTGTTAGGTTTTCCACCGTCATCACCGCCTGTTCGGTCAGCTGGTTTGCGCTGGTAAAGACCCCGACATCGCCTTCGGATTTATTCGGCACAGCACGGGTCAAGCGCAAACCATCCAGCGGCCCGAACCCCATTTCCGTATCCGCCCCTGCCGCAAGCAAAGGCAACTGGCCGAACCCGATCATCGTACCGTCCGCATAAAGGAGCGCCTGACCGGGCAACATGACCTCGCCGGTATCATTGGTAAATTCCGCCATACGATAGGCGATCTGGTCACGGCTGGGCACCGCTTCGGCCCAGACGTCAGCGGCGAAATTCAGCGTGTCCAGTGGCAGGCGCAGATCCTCGACGCCGTTGCGGATATCAACCCGGCCCGGATAAATGTAAGTGACGGTCGCGCCGCTGAAATCCGCCTTGGCTGTCACGGGCATCGGCGCCGCCGCGGCCTCGGCCACTGCACCCGAACGCGACAGGGATTGTACGCTATCGGCCATCATCATGACGCCGTTCTCACGGCCCAGATCATCCTCTGATATGATCCGCCGCAGAGGTGCCCAGACACCACTTGGTCCGGTCTGCTCGCCAGGGCGCGCCGTCGAAAGAATCAACTGCACATCATTCCAGTCCTGCCCGGTTTGCTGGCTGATCACGACAGAACGCTCGACCGCCAAAGCCGCCTCCGCGCCAGTGGTCAGGCGCATGTCATAGACGGGTGACCAATTGGCAAACCCCTCGACCGAGCTGACATCGACCGTCACCTCGCCGGCCTCGGCTACCGCCAAGGTAAAGGTCAGGACAGCTCCCGCTTGTTCCGGCTCCATCAGCGCCGCCAGTGCCTGCTGCGCATCGCGTAGCGCCTCCTCATCCTCTTTGCGCGCCAGTTCCGCCGCCAGCGCCTCTTGCTCGGCGCCAAAAGCGGCTTCACGCACGGCCAAAGTCTCAGCACCGACCATCTGTGCGAGGTCCTGAATATCGGCTGCATTCATCGCTTCGCCCGCGCTGGCCTGTGACAGGCTTTGCAAAAATAAAACCTGTTCGTCGGCGGCCTGCACCCGCAGGCGGATTTGCGCAATCGCAGCGTTACGCTCCCGCAAGACACCTTCCAGCCGCTCCACCTCATCACGCGCGGCAACAATTGCAGGCGCGCTTTGGTCCGGTGTCACCGGCAAGCGATCAAAGGCGAGGTTCACCGCCCCCAACTGTGCCCCGTCAGAGGCTGCCAAACGCAGCCCTGCGGTCGACAGGCCCTCTGGCATACCCGGCACAACAATTTCGTGCTGGCCCGCAGGCAGTTCAAGGCTGATCTGCCGCGTGACAGTCGCAAGCCCCGGATAGATCGTGACAGTATCGACCCGCGCCTCGGCAGTGAAAGTGTCGGCGAATGATGGGGCGGCCAGTGCAATCAGGCTTGTCGTCAGAAAAAGGCGCAACATGGAAAATCTCCTGCAGATATTATGCGTCATAATACAGGCTTTGACGGATCGCAGGACAGGATCCTTGGCGAAGACTGCAAAAAATCTGCGCCGGCACGAAAAAGGGCGCCCCGCAGGACGCCCTTTCCAAAAACATCTGTGAACTGTTAGCCCTTTTTCAGGCACTCGCGCCCCAAGAGTTCCGCGATCTGCACCGCGTTCAACGCCGCACCCTTGCGCAGGTTGTCGGACACGCACCACATGTTCAGACCATTATCAATCGTGCTATCCTGACGGATGCGGCTGATGAAAGTGGCAAAGTCACCAACACATTCGATGGGCGTCACATAGCCGCCGTCTTCGCGCTTATCGATCACCATGACACCAGGGCTTTCACGCAGGATGTCGCGGGCCTCGTCCTCGTCCAGAAACTCTTCGAATTCGATGTTGATCGCTTCGGAGTGGCCAACGAACACAGGAACGCGCACACAGGTGGCCGTGACCTTAATCTTGGGGTCAACGATCTTTTTGGTCTCGGCGACCATTTTCCACTCTTCTTTGGTTTCACCACTATCCATGAAAACATCAATATGCGGGATCACGTTAAACGCGATCTGCTTGGTGAACTGCTTGGGCGGCTTGCTGTCGGTGGGGTTATAGATCGATTTGGTCTGGTCCCACAGCTCATCAATGCCGCCTTTGCCGGCACCCGACACAGACTGATACGTGCTAACGACAACGCGCTTGATCGTTGCGCGGTCATGCAGCGGCTTGAGCGCGACAACCATCTGCGCTGTCGAACAGTTCGGGTTCGCGATGATGTTTTTCTTGGAGTAGCCGTGCACGGCCTGCGGGTTCACCTCGGGCACGATCAGCGGCACATCGGCGTCATAGCGGTAAAGCGACGAGTTATCGATGACCACACAACCGGCTTTGGCCGCTTTGGGTGCGTAAATCTTTGTGGCCTCGGAGCCGACAGCAAAAAGCGCCATGTCCCAGCCGGTGAAATCAAACGTATCAAGGTCTTTGGTTTTCAGGGTTTTATCGCCAAAGCTGACTTCAGTGCCCAGCGATTTACGGCTGGCAAGTACGGCAATCTCGTCCACGGGAAAGGCCCGTTCGGCGAGGATGTTCAGCATTTCGCGGCCCACGTTACCTGTGGCACCGACAACGGCGATTCGATAGCCCATTTGGCTGGCTCCTTGTTACAGATGCGCCCCTTTAACGCGTGGGGGGGCCAAGGGAAAGGGGGCGGGCAAAGAAGTACCTCTGCAACGGTCGGGGCGAAGCTTGTAAATCAAACTAGACACGCGGATTTGCACCCCTACAGTGCGCGCATGACGACGTTCCAAACACCCCAGTTCTCCGATCCCGCACCCCGTGGCCTTTGCACCGATTGCGGTGTGTCACGGATGGCCGACCCAAGCGCCTGCGGCAAAGCCTGCCAGTTCATCAAACCGGACTATCCGAGGCACGAGGCCTATATTCACGGCCGCACCGCCAACGAAGTTGGCGACGAGCGTTTCTTCGGGGTGTCGCGCGCGATGTATCGCGCCGCGCTGAGCCCCCCCCGTGAAGGCGCGCAATGGACCGGCCTGACCACACGATTTGCCGAGCGCCTGCTGGAAACTGGCGCGGTGGATGCCGTGCTGACGATGGTGCCAGATACAGAGGACAAATGGCGTCCACGTCCCGCAATCATCACCGACCCCGCGGAAATGAGGCACGCACGCGGCATGCGGATGGGCTATGCCCCACTCTTGGCCTTGCTTGAACCTGCCTTGGCGGCTGGCCACCAAAAAATCGCGGTTATCGGCATTCCCTGCCAGATCTACGCCCTGCGCGCGATCGAGGCAGACCTTGGGTTCGAACGCATTTATGTGATCGGCACCCCCTGCTCGGACAACACCACGACCGAGAACTTTCACAGTTTTCTTGCACGGCTGACCGACGCGCCCGACACCGTGACCTATCTGGAATTCCGCGCCGACTATCATGTCGAGTTACGGTTCACTGATGGCAGCAAACGGCTGATCCCGTTTCTCAAACTTCCGCTTTCGGACCTGCCGCCTGATTTCTTCCCCACCACCTGCCGCACCTGCGTTGATTATACCAACCGGCTGGCCGATATCACTGTGGGCTATATGGCAGGCGAAGGGGAACAATGGCTGATCGTGCGCAACCAGCGCGGCAAAGAGATTTTGGACGCCCTCGGCGATGAAGTGTCGCTTGCCGCACCGGGATCACGCGGTCAGCGCCAAAGCTCGGTCAAAGGGTTCGTTGAAAACACGCGCCTTGCGGCAGGGGGCCTGCCGTTGCGGCGGATGCCCAACTGGCTGCGCGGGATCATGGCATGGGTGATGCCAAGGGTCGGGCCGCGCGGTCTGGAATTTGCCCGTGCGCGGCTTGAAATGAAGGCCGCCGAAACCGTCCTGCATCTGCGCCGCGAAGAACCCGCCAAGATCAAGAATATGGTGCCCGCCCACGTCTGGAACCTGGCAAAACCCTACGGGATTGCACCGGAAGAGAACGAGCGGATCGACCCCTAAACCGGCATTGCAGTTGTCTGGCGGACGGTGCGCAACGCAAAAGACGATTGCATTTGCGCCACCCCTGGCAGTGTCGCCAGATAACGTCGGTGGATGCGGGCGAAGTCCTCGGTATCGCCCGCGACGACCTTCAGCAGATAATCCGCTGTGCCCGCCATCAAGTGACACTCAAGTACATCCGGCACGCGGGCCACAGCACGTTCAAACGCATCAAGCACCTCATCGGCCTGCCCGCTGAGCGTGATTTCCACAAACACCGTCGTCGGACGCCCCACTTTGCGGGGGTCAAGCAGTGCGACGTAATCCCGGATATAGCCGTCCTTTTCAAGTCGCTGCACACGCCGGTGACAGGCCGAGGCAGACAGATTCGCCTTCTCCGACAATTCGGCGTTCGAGATGCGGCCTTTCTTCTGCAAAACCTCGAGGATTCGGCGATCAATACTATCCAGTTCCATTCTACGCACGATCCTTCGAATAAATGATGCTTTTGCACACAGTCCTACCGCAAATACCCAGAACATCCAAGGACACTCCGATGAAATTGCACCGAAGCGGCGTGATACTTCCACCAGACACAGGAGGAACCGGTCATGCATATTGGATGCCCAACAGAGATCAAACCACAGGAATTTCGCGTCGGCTTGACACCGAACGCGGCCTTTGAAGCCGTCAACCACGGCCACACCGTCACAATCCAGTCCGGCGCTGGCAATGGCGCGGGGTTTACCGATGCCGACTACATTGATGCCGGGGCAGCAATTGTTGGCACCGCAGCAGAAGTGTTCGAAAAAGCCGATATGGTTGTAAAAGTGAAAGAACCACAACCCAAAGAACGCAAAATGCTCCGCGAAGGTCAGATTTTGTTTACTTATCTGCACCTTGCGCCGGACCCTGAACAAACCAAAGACCTGATGGAGTCCGGTGCAACCTGCATTGCCTACGAAACAGTGACCGACGATCGCGGCGGGCTGCCGCTCTTGGCGCCCATGTCAGAGGTCGCAGGGCGTCTGGCACCGCAAGTTGGCGCATGGACGCTGCAAAAGGCCAATGGCGGGCGCGGTGTTCTTATGGGCGGCGTACCGGGTGTTGGCCCTGCCCGCGTGCTGGTCATCGGCGGCGGTGTTGTCGGCACCCATGCGGCGCGCATCGCAGCGGGCATGGGCGCTGATGTCACCGTGCTGGACCGGTCCCTGCCGCGTCTGCGCTATCTGGATGATACGTTCGGCGGCGTTTTCAAGAACGGCTACGCCAATGCGGGCAACACGATTGAGCTGGCACGTCAGGCCGACATGATAATCGGCGCGGTCCTGATCCCGGGTGCGGCGGCACCCAAGCTGATCTCACGCGCGCAACTGTCCGAGCTGAAACCGGGTGCGGCACTTGTTGACGTGGCGATTGACCAAGGCGGTTGTTTCGAGACGTCCAAGGCTACAACCCACGAGGACCCTGTCTATGATGTCGACGGGATCATGCACTACTGCGTAGCCAACATGCCGGGTGCTGTGGCGCGCACCTCCACGATCGCACTTGGGAATGCCACTATGCCGTTCATGCTCGCGCTGGCCGACAAAGGCTGGCGGCAGGCCTGCGAAGATGACCCACATCTGCTGAACGGTCTGAACGTCCATGCAGGCAACCTGACCTACTATGCCGTCGGAAAAGCCTTGGGGATCGACGTCTTGTCGCCGTCATTGGCGCTCAAGGCGTAAACATAAGAAAAGGGCCCGCTTGGAAAAAGCGGGCCCTCTATTCATACAGCGGACAGGATCAGGCGTTCGCTTTCAGCGCATCGCGGATTTCTGCCAGAAGCTCTTCGGCAGTTGGACCCTTCGGGGCTTCCGGTGCAGCCTCTTCCTCTTTCATCGCAGCGTCTTTGACCTTGTTGACCATTTTCACCAGCATGAAGACAACAAAGGCAATAATCAGAAAATTGATGACCGCCATGATGAAAGCACCATAAGCAAAGATCGACGCACCAGCCTCACGTGCAGCATCCAGTGATGCACCTGCAGGTACCTCGCCAGCAAGTACGGCGTAATTGTTCGTGAAATCAACGCCACCGGACACAAGGCCGATGATAGGGTTGATCAAATCGCCAACAAGCGATGTGACGATGGCCGTAAATGCGGCACCGATAATGATACCAACGGCCATGTCCATGACATTCCCTTTGGCAATAAACGTCTTGAATTCATTAAGCATTCTTTGTCCCCATTTCTTGTTTTTCAGCGCGCGGATTTTTCCCTTCTGCGGCTGTGCGCACAGTATTAGCCATATTTTTGAACAGAGGAACGGGTTTTTGTTCAAGGGTTTTCCCCCTAGCTTGGGTGGATTGCAAATCGAGATAGAAGGACCACGACACATGGCCGATTTAACGGATTTTCCGATCACGCAACGCTGGCCCGCCAAGGACCCTTCAGTGATCCAGCTTTATTCATTCCCCACACCCAACGGTGTCAAAGTCTCCATCGCACTTGAGGAAATGGGGCTGGCCTATGAACCGCACCTTGTCACACTCAGCGACGCAGACGTGAAAAGCGATGCCTTTCTGTCGCTGAACCCGAACAACAAAATTCCCGCGATCATTGATCCGAATGGGCCTGACGGCGCGATTGGACTGTTCGAAAGCGGTGCGATCCTACTCTATCTGGCCGAGAAATCCGGCAAATTCATCGGCGCGACAACGGCAGACAAGCACAAGATCACCCAGTGGCTGATGTTTCAGATGGGTGGCCTCGGGCCGATGTTTGGCCAGATGGGGTTCTTCTACAAATTCGCAGGCGCACAGATCGAAGACCCGCGCCCGCGCGAGCGCTACCGCGATGAAGCCATCCGCCTGTTGGCCGTCCTCGACAAGGAACTGGCAGGCAAAGACTGGATCGCGGGCGATTATTCCATCGCGGATATGGCGATTGCACCTTGGGTCAATGCGCTGGGGTTTTACGGCACCAAAGATGAAGTCGGCTATGACGATCTGAAAAACGTGCCGGCCTATGTTGCGCGGTTTTTCGAACGGCCTGCGGTGGAGAAGGCGATGAACATACCGCCCCGCCCGTAAGGTGGATTGAAATCCACCTTACCCCGGCAATGTCCCGTTCAAAACGTAGGCGAGGATATCCACCACCTGCTGCGGCTCTTCCACAACGGCAAGGGCCGCGGCGTCGACTTCCTTCAACGGATGCTGATGTTCCGGCCCGTGCATCACGATCAGCGACTTGCCAAGGGCCGCCGCATAGCCTGCATCAAAGGCTGCGTTCCACTGTTTGTATTTCTCGCCAAAGCGCACCACCACGATATCGGCATTCTGAAGCCCGTGTCGCGTGCGGATCGCATTGAGGTTGGCACCTTTGTTGTCGTGCCAGAACTCTTTCTCTTCCGCGCCCATGATCGCGACACCGCAATCATCCGAAGCATCATGGTCCGTCACCGGCCCGTCAAACGCCACATCAAGCCCCGCTGCACCGGTAATGATCTGCTCGCGCCAGTCGGTGTGGATTTCGCCGGATAGATAAATCTTCAGGGTCATATTGGGGCTCCTTCGTTTCGTTTCTTACAGGCCGTTGGCGCGGCGCAGAATTATCCGCGCAGGACACCACCCGTGGCTTTCGTCACTTTCTCGACGATCTTGGCGCTGACCGCTTCGATATCGGCGTCCTTCAACGTCGCTTCGGTCGGCTGCAAACGCACGGTCACAGCCAAGGATTTCTTGCCCTCACCCAGCGACCCGCCAATGAATTCGTCAAACACGCGCACATCGGTGATCAGGGTCTTGTCCGCACCCGCAGCGGCGTTGACCAGCGTCAGCGCCTCGACCCGTGCATCAACGACAAAGGCAAAGTCGCGTTCGACGGCCTGCAAATCCGTGGCGACAAGGGCTGCGCGCGTGGCGGTCTTGTTCTTGGGCACCGGCACTTCGTCCGGCCAAATGGTGAAGGCCACTGCCGGCCCTTTGATATCCATCTCGCGCAGCACACGCGGGTGCAGTTCGCCAAAGATACCCAGCACCTTCTTCGGACCGAGGCAAATCTTGCCATGCCGTCCGGGGTGCCACCAATCGGGCGCACCGCGCAGGATCTGCACCTTCGCAGGCGCGCCGATTGCCGCAAGGATCGCCTCGGCATCGGCCTTGGCATCATAGACATCAACAGGCCGCGACGTGCCATGCACATCCTTGGGCCCTGTCCGCCCGATCAGGACACCCGAGACCAACATATGCTGTTCACCCGGCTCGCCGCCGTGGAAACCCGCACCGACCTCGAAGAGGGCCATGTCCATGAAACCCCGCGCCTGATTGCGCGCCGCCGCCCGCAAAAGCCCGGGCAGCAACGCGGGCCGCATGTGCGACATCTCGGAACTGATCGGGTTCTCCAGCATGGTCGCGTCATCACCGCCGCCAAAGAGCTTGGCCGCCTCGGCATCAATAAAGCTGTAGGTCACACATTCGTTGTACCCCAGCGCTGCCGCGGTCCGGCGTGCCGCCTGCTGGCGCATCTGACCGGCTGTCAGGATCGGCTTGGGTACGCCCGCGTCAATGCGCGGCAAAGGCTTGCCTTTGAGTTTCGTCAAGGACGCAATCCGCGCAACCTCTTCGACCAGATCCGCCTCGCCCTGCACATCGGGACGCCAGGAGGGCACATGGGCCATATTACCGTCCATAACAAAACCAAGATCGGTCAAAGTGCAGCGCTGGGTGGATTCCGAAATATCCATGCCCACCAGCGAGATCACGCGCTTGGCGTCCAGTTTATAGGCGCGCGATGTATCGGGGACGGCACCTGCCTGAATAAGGGCAGAGGCCTCGCCGCCCGCGTGATCGACGATCATCCGGACCGCGTGTTCAAGCCCCTCGGGCGTGAACGCAGGGTCAACACCACGTTCAAACCGATACCGCGCGTCCGAGTTGATCTTGAGCGCACGACCCGTGTAGGCAATCTGGACGGGATCCCAATAGGCGCTTTCGACAAAAACGTTCACGGTGTCTTCGGTGCAGCCTGTCGCGAGCCCGCCCATGATCCCCGCGATGCTTTCGGGGCCGTTGTCATCGGAAATCACCATCTGGCCTGCCTGCAGGGTGTATTCCTTGTCATCAAGTGCTGTCAGCGTCTCGCCCCCTTTGGCGCGATGGACGCGCAGGTTGCCCTGCACCTTGTCGGCGTCAAAGACATGCAGCGGGCGGTTCAGGTCGTAGGTGAACCAGTTGGTCACATCCACAAGAAAACTGATGGGGCGCAGACCGATGGCGCGCAGTTGCGCTTGCAGCCAATCTGGGCTGGGGCCGTTCTTGACGCCTTTGATAAGGCGGCCACAAAAGACTGGGCAGCCGTCCGATGTATCTTCGGCAATACTCACGCCAAGATCGGCCTTGAAGGACGCGGGCACAGGATCAACCGATAGGGGAAGCAGTTTGCCGATGCCGCGCGCCGCCAGATCGCGGGCGATGCCACGGACGCCAAGTGCATCAGGGCGGTTTGGCGTAATCGCAATCTCGATCACAGGGTCGACTTTGTCAGGGCTATTGACTGCCAGCCAATCGGTGAATTTCTGTCCCACCTCACCCGAGGGCAGTTCGATAATGCCGTCATGTTCTTCGGAGAGTTCCATCTCGCGCTCGGAACACATCATGCCATAGCTTTCGATCCCGCGGATTTTGCCCACGCCGATCGTCGTGTCGATGCCGGGGACATAGGTGCCGGGGCTCGCGATCACGACGGTGATGCCTGCGCGTGCGTTGGGCGCACCACAGATGATCTGGGTCGGGCCATCTGCTGTTTCGACCTGACAAACCTGAAGTTTGTCGGCATCGGGGTGCTTTTCCGCCGAAACCACCTTGCCGATGGTGAAATCCGCCAGCTTGTCGATGGGATTTTCGATGCCTTCCACCTCGAGCCCCAGATCGGTCAGCGCATAGGCGATGTCCGCAACAGAGGCGTCAGTTTCAAGGTGGTGTTTCAGCCAGGAAAGCGTGAATTTCATGGGTCCGTCCTGCGGGTTAAATCTGTTGGGGTGGGATTAGCGGATTACGCCGCAATGGGAAAGGGGGCGATACGCAGCGGTGAGGTCCCGGATCAGGTCCGGGACTGCGGATCGCTGCGACGCTGATGTGCCGCAGCCCATTTGGACACCAGCATGCAGGGATCAGGATCACGCCCCAGCCAGCCGCGTTGATCAGCGTCAGCCGCAATGCCAGATCGCGCGGCATGTCCGAGGTCCACATCGCGATGTGGCCGCCAATGATGAAGGTCAGAAGGATGATGAGCCAGAGCCGTTGCATCGACTTGATATAGCGTTGTGGTCGCCGGGGAAAACCCCGGCCTACGGTGCCGCGTTCATGGTAGGCCGGGGCCTGCCCCGGCGCACGGTCAAAGCTCGCGCCCTGCCAGATCCTCGACCAGTTCGAAATGTTCAAAGACCAGCATCATTTCAGGGTCAAACCCGCCGTTGCGCTTGAAATAGGCCTTGTGATCCTTACGCCAGCCCAGAAGGCTGTCATTCTCGCCCTCGGCCAAGGCCATCTCTTCGGTCACGTCGCAATAGCGGATTTCTTCGACCTTGGTGGTGCGGATGACCAATGCGGGCGTGCCGTCCCAATTCGCCGCGATATCGCAGCGGCCGACGACGGGCATCGCCTCAGGCTCGCCTTCGAAATCGGCCAAAGCGCCGCAGGTGGCGGTCTTCTTACCTTGGCGGACAAGGGCGATGAGGTGCTGGCACAAGGCCGCGCTATCGCCAAATTTGAAGGTGCCTGCGCCGGGGTATGTGTCTTGGAGGTCTTCGGTGTCGTTGGTCATGAGGTTGGCCTTTGTGCGCGTGGGTTTCACCCACCCTACAGGGATTTGGCGCGGAACAGTAGGGCAGTGTCCGGACTGAGGGGGTTATACTCATAGATGCTTTCCTCCTTGCTTTATTCCTTAGTATTCCTTATAAGGAATTAAGTGAGGATTTTGGAGAGCAGAGATGATTCCCCTGAAAGAGATCGAGATTGACCTTCAAGTATACAAAGCATTGGAGGGCGCGCGCTTGTCTTTTGACGAGACACAGAACGATATTCTGAGACGAATCCTTATCAATAAGGATTCGCATGGCGGCGAAACACTGGGTTCTCATCAGCCAAAGGGAAATGGTAGAACAACTGGAGACTGGCGCGTTAGGTTTCGAGGAAGCGAGATCAGCTTTCCATCTCAAAAGGCAGCATTTAGAGGGGTACTGCTAATGCTCCATGAGGCCGATGATCAATTCCTTGGCAGACTTTTGGAATATCGGACGAGCCATGGGCGACGGATGATTGCCAAGGACAAGGAAGCACTGGGTAGCGACGCAGCAATTCAAAATGCGGAGGTGCTCGTGGACGGCTATTGGTATGACACAAATCTCAGCCTTCCTCAGAAGAAAGAACGTATTGAGTCGGCCTGCAATTTTACAGATGTGCAGTTTGGAAAAGACTTGGTGCTAGAGTTTTAGAGCAAACTCTACCTACTCAACCCACCATGCAGCGTGGGCACATCGAGCGCACTGAACCCGTAGTGCCGCAGCCACCGCAGATCGCTGTCGAAGAACGCCCGCAGATCGGGGATGCCGTATTTCAGCATTGCGATGCGGTCGATGCCCATGCCGAAGGCAAAGCCTTGCCATTCGGACGGATCAATCCCGCCAGCCTCAAGCACCTTGGGGTGGACCATACCGGAGCCCAGAATTTCGAGCCAGTCGTCGCCCTCGCCCACTTTCAGCGTGCCACCTTCCCATGAACAGCGGATATCGACCTCGGCCGATGGCTCGGTGAAGGGGAAGTGGGACGCGCGGAAGCGGATGTCGACGTGGTCGACCTCGAAATAGCTCTTCACGAATTCTTCCAGCACCCATTTCAGGTTTGCCATGCTGATATCGCGGTCAATCGCCAGCCCTTCGACCTGATGGAACATCGGCGTATGGGTCTGGTCGTAATCGGCGCGGTACACGCGACCGGGACAGATGATGCGGGTCGGCGCTCCCGTGGCCTCCATCGAGCGGATTTGCACAGGGCTGGTGTGCGTGCGCAGCACATGCGGCGGGCGGTTATCACCCTCGGCACGGTGGGTATAAAACGTGTCCATCTCGGCCCGCGCGGGGTGGTGGCCGGGGATGTTGAGGGCGTCGAAGTTATACCAGTCGCTTTCGATCTGGGGGCCTTCGGCGACGCGGAACCCCATATCGGCGAAAATCGCAGTCACCTCTTCGGTCACCTGGCTGATGGGGTGGATGGTGCCTTGGCGCGCCTGACGCGCAGGCAGGGTCACGTCGAGCCATTCCTCGCGCAGGCGGGCATCAAGGGCGGCATCGGCCAGCGCCATTTTCTTGGCCGCCAGTGCGGAATTGATCTCATCCTTTAGCGCATTGAGCGCCGGACCTGCGGTCTGGCGTTCCTCGGGCGTCATTTTGCCCAGCTCACGCATCTGCAAACTGATCTCGCCCTTTTTGCCCACGGCCTGCACGCGCAGGTCTTCGATGGCGGCCTCATCGGCGGCATCGGCAATCAAGCTAAGGTATTTTTGTTTCAGATCGTCCATGCCGCACCTCTTGCAATCGTCCCCGCGGAGTTAGCGAAATGGCGCCATGGTTGCAAGAAGCGTTCAGCCTTGGCGCGGCAGTCCTGCCAGCGGAACGGCCAATAAGGTGCGCGCCATCACGTCAGCGGTTACCTCTGCCATTGCCGTTGCCGTTGCTATTGCTATTGCTATTGCTATTGCTATTCCCAGAGCTGGTATTGTTGCCGCCACCATTATTGCCATTGCCGGTGTTGTTGCTACCGCCATTATTGCCGTTGCCGTTGCCTTTGCCGTTGTTACCGTTGCCGTTACCGTTGTTGCTGTTACCGCTATTGCCGTTGTTGCCGTTGCCATTATTGCCGTTGCCGCCGCTGCCAGTGTTGCCGTTGCCGCCGCTGCCAGTATTGCCGTTGCCGCTGCTGCCAGTGTTGCCGCTGTTATCACCGCCTCCGGTGTTGCCATTGCTGCCACTGTCGCCGGTGCTCCCGCCGCTACCACCCATAGCAGGCGGTTGTGTATCCCCCAGAGCCGCGACAACATCCATCGCAAACTCTCTGGTCCCGTTCCAGACAGCCTGAGACGCACCGATCCCGAGAATAGCGGCGATCGCCGTGATGACCACAAAATCGACAGTGGCCGTGCCATTCTCATCTTGCCGGAATTTCTTGAAAATTGTGCGAGCACCGGTCGGTCTTTGGGTTTGGGCGTTCTGCGACAGAAAAATTTTGTTCCCGAATACATCAAACACTGCATCATTCCTTCTAAACACGCACGAGATACGCAAACGGCGCGGCACACGGCTTTTCAATTTGTTCGCTAATCACTTGGAGCTGTGTTCCAATTGAGACAGAATATTGAAAATTTGCCTTTAATTGTGACCTTCCAAACAGAAGCAAGACCGGTTGAGGGCAGCGATTAACCGGCCTCCCGTGACGCGGCACCTAAGCTCCTCTTAACTTTGCTGTCGTAAGATCGCGTGCATGTTTATTCACTCCGCAGCCCCCGTCATTGCCGCAGAAAGCCTCTATGCGGCAGCATGTCCGCACCCGTCACCGCGCGCCTTGCGACTGGGTTCGCTACTTGGTGCGATGAGCTATGCGCTGGATATGACGGAAGGTCAGCCGCCGGGGCACTGTATTCGCTGTTGCTGGATCGGGACGCGCATTGGCAATGCCCTCGGGATGACCGGGCAAGCCTATGAGGACCTGTATTTCACCCTTTTGTTGAAAGATCTTGGGTGTAGCAGCAACGCGGCACGGATTTGTGAACTCTACGTCGCAGATGACATCACCTTCAAACGTGATTTCAAGATGATTGACGGCAGCCTGACTGCCGCATTGCGCTTTGTTTTCACCAAGACAGGGCTTGACGCCGGCCTGAGTGAAAGGCTGCGCGCGACCGTCAATATCCTGCGCAATGGTGGCGAAATCAGCCGTGAACTGATTGAAACGCGTTGCAACCGTGGTGCTGATATTGCCGCAAAGATGCGGTTTTCGGATGCCGTCCAAGAGGGCATCCGATCACTTGACGAGCATTGGGGTGGCGGCGGCAAACCACTGGGCCTCTCGGGCGATGATATACCGCGTATTTCAAACATTGCTTTGATGGCGCAGGTCGTCGACATTTTCCATTCGGCACAGGGACCAGAGGCCGCAATGGCCGAAATCGAAGGACGCGCCGGCGGCTGGTTTGATCCGGCTTTGGTCGCAGCCTTCAAAGAGGCGAGTGCAGCACCTGACTTTTGGAGCCGCTTGAATGATCCGTGTCTGGAGAAACTTGTTTTCTCGCTCGATCCCAGCGAAACGGCCCAAGCTGTCGACGAGGATTATCTCGACGACATCGCCTCGGCCTTTTCAGACGTCGTGGATGCCAAATCACCGTTTACGGCCGACCATTCCAACCGGGTCACCCTCTATACCGACATGATCGCCGAAGAACTCGGGCTTTCGGCGGATCACCGGCGCTGGCTGCGGCGTGCGGCGCTTTTGCATGATCTTGGAAAACTGGCGGTCAGTAATCAGATCCTCGACAAACCGGGGCGTCCGGATGCCGCCGAATGGGCGACCATCCGGCAGCATCCGAAGTATAGTCAGACAATCCTCGAAAAGGTCGAGGCCTTTCGCGATATCGCACCTGTTGCCGGGGCCCACCATGAACGTATGGATGGGAAAGGTTATCCTGAGGGACTAGGGGGTAAAGATCTTTGTCTTGAGGCCCGCATACTCGCCGTTGCGGATGTTTTTGATGCGCTCACTGCGGACAGGCCCTACAGGGCCGCAATGCCGATCGCGAAAGCGCTGGAAATCATGGCCGCTGATGTTGAAGCCGCCTTTGATCCGGTCTGCTTTGCCGCTCTGCAACGTGGGCTTCTTAAACTGGCAAGTCCGGGTGAGGTTTGAAGATTTCCCGCGTTCGGCCTGCACATCGGTGACAGTCCGGTTTGAACCGCACACAGGCAACTGGGTGGCCTGAACTTGGGCAGCCTTCGCGCCCGCGTTATTTCAAAGTCATTGCCATGATCTGCCAACCATCCCAACGCAAAAGGCCGCCCAGTTTCCTGTGCGGCCTTTCTTTTCCGGTCAGGTGCGGGACCTATGCAGCAAGCGCATCCTTGGCTTTGCCAACAACAGCAGCGAATGCCTCAGGCTCGTTCACGGCCAGATCAGCAAGAACCTTACGGTCCACTTCGATGCCAGCCAGTGTCAGGCCGTTGATGAACTTGGAATAGTTCAGTGTCTCGTCAACCGAGCGCACACCTGCATTGATCCGCTGGATCCACAAAGCGCGGAAGTTGCGCTTGCGGTTGTGACGGTCACGGGTTGCATACTGGTTGGCTTTGTCGACCGCTTGTGCCGCGACCTTGAAGGTCTTGGAGCGGCGATCATAATAACCTTTGGCAGCGTCGAGTACTTTTTTGTGACGACGGTGCGTGACGGTTCCACCTTTAACGCGCATATCTCAATCCCCTCTAATTAACGTGCGTAAGGCATCATCGGCTTGATGATACCCTCGTCTTGCTTGCTCAGTGTGGTTGTCCCACGAGCGTTACGGAGGAATTTGTTCGTGCGCTTGATCATGCCGTGACGTTTGCCAGCCTGGCCCGCCACAACACGGCCAGAAGCCGTCACTTTGAACCGCTTTTTGCAGCTCGATTTCGTTTTCATCTTCGGCATTTCCGTCTCCTTCAAAGGTTCGGTCTAATCGCGCGACTCGGCATGCCATCTTGGCCGGACGCGCGGGCTCAGGCGCGGCTGATACGACAGGGGTCGGGTTATTGCAAGAGGTGTTTCGCGTTTTGGCCTGTGGTCCAAGGCAAAGCGTGGCTTTAGCTGCCGATCACCGACGCCACGACACGGACGATCACATCGTCAATAGTATCCAGTGCATAGGCGCGGGGGTTTTCCTGCGCAGCATAAGCCATGCTTCCCGCCCCGATCACCAGCAAGGCAAGGGCCGTTTTGGGCCAGCGCCAATCTGAATAGGCGCTGACAGCCGAGGGGATTGCAAAGGCGACCATCGTCAAGCCGATCACAAAGATAAGATCATAATCCATGGTGCCCTGCCGATATTGATACGCAATGTTACTCTTGTTCTACTGCGTAAATCAAACGCTCAGCACAAGGGGCAACGCGCAGGATATTTGTAGATCCCGGGGTATTGAAGGGCACACCTGCGGTGACGACGATCATATCGTCCTCACCCGCAAGGTTCTGGGCCTTTGCGGCACGGACCGCGGCAATCACCGCGTCCTTAAAGCGGTCCACATGACCGGAAAGCACACAGTTCGTGCCCCACGACAAGCAAAGCCGCCGCGCGGTTGTGATGTGATTGGTCAGCGCAATGATGGGCACACGCGGGCGTTCGCGCGACACCAGAAGCGCAGTGCGCCCTGATTGCGAGAAACAGCAGATCGCTTTGACATCGGTTGTCTCAGCAATCTCTCGGGCCGCGGACACGATCCCGTCAGCCACTGTCTTGCCTTCGGATTTGCGCGACGCCTCAATGATTTCGGTATAGGTCGGGTCGGCTTCGACCTCGGCTGCGACGTTGCTCATCGTGGTGACGGCTTCGATCGGGTAAGAACCCGCAGCGGATTCCGCTGACAACATGATCGCGTCCGCGCCTTCATAGATCGCGGTAGCCACGTCAGACACCTCTGCGCGGGTCGGCATCGGGCTATCAATCATGGATTCGAGCATCTGTGTCGCCACGATGACGGGCTTGGCAGCCGCACGGCATTTGCGCACCAGCTGCTTCTGGATCGGTGGCACGTTCTGCACCGGCAGTTCGACGCCCAGATCACCACGCGCGACCATGATCCCGTCAGAGACCGCCAGAATGCTGTCAAAGACTTTCACCGCGTTGGGCTTTTCGATTTTCGACAGGATCGCCGCACGGCCTTTGGCCAGCTCGCGCGCCTCTTCCACGTCTGCGGGGCGCTGAACGAACGAAAGTGCCAGCCAGTCCACGCCAAGCTCACACACGAATTCCAGATCCTTGCGGTCTTTTTCCGACAGCGCCGCTAGCGGCAGGATCACGTCAGGCACGTTCACGCCTTTGCGGTTGGAAATGGTGCCGCCCACGATGACTTCGCAATTGGCAAAGGTCGCGCCACAGTCTTTCACCCGCAGTTTGATTTTGCCATCGTTGACCAGCAGATGCGCGCCCGGTTCAAGCGCGTCAAAAATTTCTTTGTGCGGCAGCTTTACGCGGTGCACGTCGCCTTCGGCGTCATCCAGATCAAGACGGAAGTCGGCACCCGGCACCAGTTCTTCTTCGCCATTGGCGAACACACCAACCCGCAGTTTCGGTCCCTGCAAATCCGCAAGAATTGAAATCGGGCTGTCGAGGTCCTTTTCCACCTGCCGGATAATCGCATGGCGTGCTCTGATCTCTTCATGATCCCCGTGCGACATGTTCAGGCGGAACACGTCGGCACCGGCCTCGTGCAGGGCGCGGATCATCTCGTAATCATTGGAAGCGGGGCCAAGTGTTGCGACGATTTTCACATTGCGGTGGCGTCTCATAGTCATTCCTTCGTACATCGCTACCGTTAGCGGTAACAGATTGGGTTGCGCCCTTATTGCGCAATTCCATTCCTGCTTCAACTAGCCTAAATCCTGTGTCAGAGGAATGACACCGCTATGACACATGACCCTTACGAAATCATTGGTGAGAACCGCCCCGGACGCTGGCTAATTGCCTGCGATCACGCTACAAATACCGTCCCAGATTGGGTGCATGGTGGTGATCTGGGCCTGCCTGCGGCGGATATGCAGCGCCATATCGCATATGATATCGGCGCGGCAGGTGTGACACGCAAACTGGCCGAAGCCTTGGACAGCCCTGCGATCCTGTCACGGTTTTCACGGCTGGTCTGCGACCCCAACAGAGGCGAGGATGATCCCACGATCATGATGCGCCTTTATGATGGCACGATTATCCCGGGCAACCGCAACGCCGATGACGCCGAAAAGGAAGAGCGCTTGCAGCGGCTCTACCGGCCCTACCACGCGGCCTATGCGGATTTGGCCAACAAGATTGATAATCCCGTGATCTGTGCTGTGCACAGTTTCACGCCGCGCTTGCAAGGGCGGCATCCGCGCCCTTGGGAGATTGGCGTGCTTTATGCCGATGATGCACGGCTTGCGACGCCCTTCATGGCTGCCTGCCGCGCGGCAGGGTGGTGTACTGGCGACAACCAGCCCTATGCTGGCCACCTGCCCGGAGATGCCGTAGACAGGCATGCCTTGCAGCATGGCCGCCCGAATGTGTTGATTGAGCTACGTCAGGACCTGATCGCGGATGAAGCGGGACAAACCCTTTGGGCAAACCGGCTGGCCCCTATATTAACACAAGTATTGGCTCAATCAGGCCTGTGAGAGGACAAGACCATGGACGACCAGACCCGTATCGAGATCGAAGCTGCCGCCTTTCGCAGGTTGCAAAAGCACCTGATGGAAGACCGCACCGACGCGCAAAACATCGACATGATGAATTTGGCAGGTTTCTGCAGGAATTGTCTGGCGCGCTGGTATCAGGAAGCGGCCAACGAACGCGGAATCCCCATGACCAAGGACGAAGGCCGCGAAGCCTTCTACGGGATGACGATGGCCGAATGGAAAGCGAACTACCAGACCGAAGCAAGCGCCGAGGCCAAAGAAGCCTTCAAGGACAGCCACGGATAGGAGACCATCATGCTTGAACGCCTCACCGCATTCTTTGGCAATCCCACCGGCTATCACACGCCGTTGCCCGAGGCCGACGCAAGCCACGCTATGGGCGCGTTACTGGTGCGTGCGGCAAAGGCAGATCACACCTATCTGGTCGAAGAAATCGCGATGATCGACAAGATTCTGGCCCAGCGTCACGGCATCAATCCGGTCGCCGCCGCCAAAATGCGTGCGGAATGCGAACTTTTGGAACGCA
Organism: Yoonia sp. R78084; assembly: GCF_044595625.1. Taxonomy (NCBI): domain Bacteria; kingdom Pseudomonadati; phylum Pseudomonadota; class Alphaproteobacteria; order Rhodobacterales; family Paracoccaceae; genus Yoonia; species Yoonia sp. R78084. Next base: position 90,054 of record NZ_CP138993.1, on the reverse strand, counting down.
AAATCCCACAAACCACGGATATTGCTGCAATCTTAGAGACCGCTATCGGTACCACGGAAAAGGAAGCGACGCTGCTGGCACTTTGGCAGGTTGTCTATGCTGACGGGATCATGCACGCAGAAGAAGACGAGGTGCTGCACCAGATCGAAGCCGTGTTTGGCGTAGGCCCCGAGCGCGCGAAAGAATTGCAGGCACAAGCGCAGGCAGGGGCGTAGGCCGCGCCCTGCCTGTGACGCGCTTCTTTTTTGGCCATGCCATTTGTGGCATGTTCATGCCTGGCGAGACCACACAGAAAGGAGCAGGCACATGCAAGAGATAGATATGTCAAAGCACCAACAGACGTCCGGCAACGCGCAAGGATTTGAACTCCCGCGCGGATGCCTGATGACTTCCGGACTGATCCTTTTACCGATCATGACACTGGCGATTTTGTTCGTCGCAAAGATGCTTTAGGCAGTGGCCCGCATTCGACCCCGATCTGGCCGGAACTACACAGCCACCTTACGGCTTTCCTCAAGATAAATCTCGCGCAACCGCGTCGCCACAGGTCCCGGTGTACCGGACCCGACGGGTACGCCATCCACCTCGACCACCGGCATCACAAAGGTGCTGGCGGATGTGATAAACGCCTCATCCGCGTCCTGCGCTTCGGCAATCGTAAAGCTGCGCTCCTCGACCTTCATCTGTGCCTCACGCGCAAAGCGCAGTACGGCAGCGCGCGTGATCCCGTGCAGGATTTCATTCCCCAAATGCCGAGTGATAATCGTGTTGTTCTTGATGATATAGGCGTTATTCGAAGTACCTTCGGTTACCGCCCCGTCTTCCACCATCCACGCATCATCGACACCGGCGGCCTTGGCCATCATCTTGCCCATAGACGGGAACAGCAGTTGCACGGTTTTGATGTCGCGGCGTGCCCAGCGCTGGTCTTCGATCGAGATGACCTTGATGCCTTTTTTCGCCGCAGGGCTATTGGCCAGACCGGGTTTGTTCTGGGTGAACAGCACCACCGTTGGCTTTGTAGTCTCCGGATCGGGGAAGACAAAATCGCGGTCTTCAGGGGCACCACGGGTGATCTGCAGATAAATCATGCCCTCTTCAATGCCGTTCAGGCGCACCAACTCGCGGTGGACCTCCAGAAGATGCGGCAGTACGTCGGGGTGCGGCATATCTAGCTCGTTCAGTGACCGTTCAAGCCGCTTGGCATGGCCTGCGAAATCGATCAGCTTGCCGTCCAGCACAGAGGTGACTTCATACACCCCGTCCGCCATCAGAAATCCGCGATCAAAGATCGAGACTTTCGCTTCGTTTTCCGGCAGATACGTGCCGTTGACATAGACTGTCCGCATGGTCATCCCCAAAGTGCTGTGGCGGGCGGGTGCACGCCCAAGTGATCGAATTTCAAAGGTTCATCACGGTCTTCGGCCAATAACAGCGGCCCGTCAAGGTCGGTGAATGCCACACCCTGCGCAAGGATCGTGGCGGGCGCCATCGCAAGAGACGATCCGACCATGCAGCCAACCATCACCTCATAGCCCTCGGCCAGTGCCTGGCGCTTGAGCGCCAGCGCCTCGGTCAGACCTCCGGTCTTGTCCAGCTTGATGTTCACCATATCGTATTTGCCGCGCAGTGCGGGCAGGCTGGCACGGTCATGGCAGCTTTCATCGGCGCAAACGGGCAAGGGGCGTGCGATTTCAGCCAACATGTCATCCGCCCCTGCAGGCAACGGTTGTTCCACCATTTTCACGCCAAGGCGTATCAGATGCGGCGCGAGATCGGCATAGACCTCCGCCGTCCAGCCCTCGTTCGCGTCAACGATAATATCCGCATCCGGCGCCCCCCGGCGGACCGCTTCAAGACGCGCCATATCATCCGGCGTGCCAAGCTTGATCTTGAGCAAGGGGCGGGCCGCGTGTTTGACGGCTTGCCGTTCCATCGCCTCGGGCGTGTCAAGCGAAAGGGTATAGGCCGTTATCTCCGGGCTTGGCACGGGCACACCCAAGAGGTCCCAGACCCGCTTGCCTGCGCGCTTTGCCGCATGATCCCAGAACGCGCAATCAAGCGCGTTGCGCGCGGCCCCCGCTGGCAAGGCATCGGGCAAATCGGGCCAAGCACCCGTGAAACCCTCAATCTGTGCGGTCACACTTTCCAGCGTTTCGCCATAGCGCGCATAAGGAACGCATTCACCCATGCCGCGCGCGCCATCACCTTCAACGGAAACCGTCAGGACCTTTGCCTCGGTCCGCGACCCGCGACTGATCGTAAAGACCTCTGCCAGTTGGAACACATCGCGCGTCACGCTGACTTTCATAGTAACCTCATAATCTTGCCCAAAATACTCCCGCCGGAGGCATCAAAGTTCTGCCAGCGCATCCACCAAGCGGGCAGCCCCCTGCCGGTAGGTGTCAACGGTCGGCAGGCCCATGCGCTCTTCGACCTCGGCCATATAGGCAAGCGCCTCATCTTCGGACAGATGTTGTGTGTTGACCGACACGCCCACAATCTGACAGGCGGGGTTTGCCACGCGCGCGATGGGCAGCGCGGTGTCGCGCAGGGTTTCAAGGCTGGGCAATGCGTAATCCGGCAACCCGCGCATGTGGGTGCGGGTGGGCTCATGGGCAAGCACCAGGGCGTCGGGCTGGCCGCCATGGATCAGGGCCATTGTCACACCAGAGTATGAGACATGGAACAGGCTACCCTGCCCTTCGATGTGGTCCCAATGATCGGGATCATTGTCGGGGGTCAGGTACTCCACAGCGCCCGCCATGAAGTCGGCAATCACCGCATCCAGCGGCACACCCCCGCCGGTGATCAGGATGCCCGTCTGCCCTGTAGGGCGGAAGGTGGATTTCATGCCACGCTTTTGCATCTCGGCATCCATCGCGAGGCCGGTATACATTTTGCCGACCGAACAATCCGTGCCAATCGCAAGGCAGCGCTTGCCGGTACGTTTCTTGCCGTTCGCAATAGGATAGGCGACGGACGGGATACGCACATCAAAGAGCGTCCGGCCGCTCACACGGGCCGCGGCCATCAACTCGTCCTCATCCCGCAGCAGGTTATGCAGGCCCGACGCAATATCAAACCCCATACGCAGTGCGGTCACCAAAACCTCTTTCCAGGCCTTGGAGATATAGCCACCACGGTTGGCCACGCCGATCACCAAGGTTTTGACACCGGCCGCCTGAGCTTCCTCCAAGGTCATATCGGGAATCCCGAGATCCGCCCCACAACCGGGCATCCGGAGTTGGCCAAGGGCGTTCTCGGGACGCCAGTCCTTGATCCCTTGGGCCACTTTCGCGGCCAGTTGATCTGGGGCATCGCCGAGGAACAAAAGATAGGGGGTCTGGATCATGGAAAGGCTCCGGATAACTGGGGTTTCGTGTTGTTTCGAAGATATCGCGCATCACAGCGCAATTGCATCGCTGAATAGGACGTTCGGAACGGCAATCATGGCAATTTCTTGCGTCAAATATACGTTTATTCGAAGAAATGACGGATCAGTTCCGTAAGGTGGATAGGATATCCACCGCCCCAACAAAAAAGCCCGGGCGCGAACGCCCGGGCTCTGGAAAGCTAATGGGAGGGCATTAGCCTTTCGAGAAGTCAGGATAGGCTTCCATACCCAGCTCAGCCATGTCCAACCCGTTGATCTCGGCCTCTTCGGTGACACGGATACCCATGACCCCTTTGAGGATGGTCCATACAACCAGCGAGATGACGAAGGTGAAGACACCGTAGGCGATGATACCTGTGATCTGCGCACCCCAGTTACCTGTGTAGAAGGCAACAGCAAGCGTACCCCAGATACCTGCGAAGAGGTGGACAGGGATCGCACCGACGACGTCATCGATCTTGAACTTGTCGAGCAGTGGCACAGTGAAGACCACGATCACACCACCAACAGCACCGGTCAGCAAAGCACCGAAGAGCGATGGTGCCAGAGGCTCGGCTGTGATGGAGACCAGACCGGCAAGCGCGCCGTTCAGAACCATCGTGAGGTCGACCTTCTTGTACAGGATCTGTGTCAGGATCAGCGCAGTCACCGCACCGGCAGAAGCTGCCATGTTGGTGTTTGCAAAGATGCGGCCAACGTCTGTGATGTCGCCAACAGTACCCGCAGCCAGCTGCGAACCACCGTTAAAGCCGAACCAACCCAACCACAGGATAAATGTACCCAGTGTCGCAAGAGCGAGGTTCGAACCCGGCATTGGCACGGTTTTGCCGTCCTTGTACTTGCCCAGACGTGGACCAAGGATCAGCGCACCAGCCAGAGCAGCCCAGCCACCGACAGAGTGTACGATTGTGGAACCGGCGAAGTCGGAGAAGCCCAGCTCGGACAACCAGCCGCCGCCCCACTGCCAGGAACCTGAAATCGGGTACATCAGACCTGTCAGGATCACGACGAAGATCAGGAACGGCCACAGCTTGATACGCTCGGCCAATGCACCCGATACGATCGACGCGGTCGCCGCAACGAACATCAACTGGAAGAAGAAGTCGGAAGCAACGGATGCGTAATCCAGAGCGGCGTCAGACGCGGAAAGGCCCACCGGCTCAAGCACGGTTGGTACAAAGTTCAGCGCGAAGTAGCCGTTGAAATCGCCCGGATACATCAGGTTGAAGCCTACCAGCCAGTACATGATGGCTGCAATCGAGAAGAGAGCGATGTTCTTGGTCAGCTGCATCGCGACGTTCTTGGAACGCACGAGGCCAGCCTCCAGCATGGCAAAGCCTGCCGCCATCCAGAACACCAGAAAGCCGCCCACAAGGAACAGCAATGTGGTCATGATGTACGGGCCGATCTCGTCAAAGCTCGGCGCGGCATCCTGCGCCAGCGCGAAAGTCGGAAGCAGCGTCAAGGCTGCGCCAACTGAAAGATATTTCGTCAGTTTCATAGTTTTGTCCCTCGTTCCGCGATCAAAGCGCGTCATCATTGGTCTCGCCGGTCCGCACGCGCAGCGCACTTTCAACGTCGAGTACGAAGATCTTGCCGTCGCCGATCTTCTCGGTCTTGGCGGTGGTTGCGATGGTGGACACGACCTGCTCGGCCATGCTGTCCTGCACGACGATCTCGAGCTTGACCTTTGGCACGAAGTTCACCGCATATTCTGCGCCGCGGTAGATCTCAGTGTGACCGGATTGTGAGCCGAAGCCCTTGATTTCAGACACCATCATGCCGCGCACGCCAACGGTGGTCAGCGCCTCGCGGACCTCCTCGAGCTTGAACGGTTTGATTGTTGCAATGATGAGTTTCACGTTCTTCCCCTTGCAAATACTACTGCAGGCCCAATTTCGGCAGCGCCCGCTTGCAGGGAGACAAAGAGCCCGCCATCACCCCGGCGACAAGATTTCGCGCACTGCTGAACAGGGGGTTAACGCACCACTTTGCACATTTTTTGCACAAATTGGGCGCTTAGCCTAAATTTTAGGCGGCATAAAAAGGCTCATGCGCCGACTCATCCGCGCTCTACATTCTCAGTCAGGCAGGCTATAGTGAGCAAAAATCAGACCCAAAGCAGTCAATCGAGCGGATCATGAGTGGAAACGGCAGAAAGCGGCCCCCTTTGGTGGCCGACAAACGCTATACAGCAAAACCTGCGGCCAAGAAGGCCACGGGACAGAGCAAGAAGCCCGCAAAACCGGCGGCCCGGCGCAAGGCAGCGCCCAAGCGGGCCAAGCCGCGCGGCGTGATCGGCTGGATCCTCGCGCCGTTTCGCTGGATGATCCGCCTGATCTGGGCCCTGTCTTGGCGGGTGGGCCTCGTGACGGGTCTGATCATCGGGGGCTTTTCGCTTTATTTCGCGTCGCAACTGCCGGATGTTTCAGAGCTGATCGACGGTCGCACACGCGGATCTGTCACGATGACCGATGTGTCAGGCAGTGTTTTTGCGTGGCGTGGCGACCAGTTCGGCGGGATGGTCACTGCCGAAACCGTGTCGCCCTATTTGCACAATGCTGTTGTCGCGACCGAAGACAAACGATTCTACCGCCACTTCGGGATTTCGCCCCGTGGTATCGCCTCGGCCGTGCGGATCAACCTGCGCGAAGGGCGCGGCCCGCTTTCCGGCAACGGGGGGTCCACGATCACACAGCAAACTGCCAAACTGTTGTGTCTCGGCGTGCCGTTTGACCCAGCGGTCTGGGAGAGCGAGCGCGCCTATGAGGCCGATTGCCGCCAGTCATCGCTTTGGCGCAAGGCGCGCGAGGCGGTGTTCTCGGTCGGGATGGAAATCAAATACACCAAGGAAGAAATCCTCACGATCTATCTGAACCGCGCCTATCTGGGTGCGGGCAGCCGCGGGTTTGAGGCCGCAGCCCAGCGCTATTTCGGGATTTCCGCAGCCGAGGTGAACCCCGCACAGGCCGCGATGCTGGCCGGATTGCTGACAGCGCCTTCAGCCAATGCCCCCACGCGCAACCTGCAACGTGCCCAAGATCGCGCATCGGTCGTGATCGGCCTGATGGAAGATCAGGACTATCTGACGGCGGAACAGGCGCGCAATGCCCGCCTGAACCCTGCGACACTTTCTGATGCAGCCCGCGCCAGCTCTGGCGGGTTCTTTGCCGATTGGGTGATGGATAGCGGACCGGAGTTCTTTACCCGCAACACGACAGAGGATGTGATCATCCGCACGACACTTGACCAGCGCATTCAGACCGCCGCTGAAGAGGCGCTGTTGCAGGTGTTTGCCAACGAAGTGCGCGAAGGGTCCGAGGCGCAGGCCGCAATTGTCGTGATGTCGGCCGATGGCGCCGTCCGCGCCATGGTTGGCGGCCGCAACATTAGCGCAACAGGTGCCTTCAACCGCGCAACACAAGCTCTGCGGCAAACCGGCTCGGCCTTTAAGCCCTTCATCTATGCTGCAGCGCTTGATCTGGGCATGTCGCCCTATGACATGATCGACGATGCGCCGACGTGCTGGCAGCGGCGCGGCTCGCCCAACTGGTGCCCCGAAAACTATGATCGTGAATTCTTGGGGCCGGTCACGATGGTGGACGCGCTGGCTACCAGCCGCAACATTCCTGCGATCGTGCTGTCCGAAGAAGTCGGCCGCGAACTGGTGCGCAATGTTGCCGCCGGTTTCGGGATCGAGGGCGATCTGGCTGCGGGTCCCGCCTTGGCGCTTGGCGTTTCGGAAAGCACGCTGCTGGATATGACAGGTGCGTTTGCGGGTATTCTCAATGGTGGGTCCGCGGTGACACCTTATGGCCTGACAGAGTTGCGCTTTATGGGCGATGATACTCCGCTTATGGACGCGCAGGACGCAGGCATCGGCGAAAGGATCATCCGCCAAGAGGCCGCGCGCCAACTGACATGGATGATGACAAAGGTTGTCGAGGAAGGCACCGGAACGCGTGCGCGCATTGACGGCTGGCAGATCGCGGCCAAGACCGGCACGACCCAAGGGTCACGCGATGCGTGGTTTATCGGTTTTACCGGCGATTACGTCACCGGCGTCTGGATGGGTTACGATGACAACCGGCGTCTGACAGGCGTAACGGGCGGCGGCCTGCCTGCCACGATCTGGCGCGAAACGATGCAGCGCGTCCTGAGCGGCCAGCAACCCACGCCCCTGCCGATGAGCATCCCGCAACGCCCCTTTGCAACAGGTGTACTTGAAAGCCAGGGCGGCGAAGCACCGGCGCAGGATATCCTGAACCTACTCGACAGCATCCTGACGGGGACGAACTAGGAGTCCGGGGCCTCACACCGGTCATAGCGGAACGCATAGCCGCTCCAGATCATGTAGAGTCCGGTGCCTTGCGCATCGGGCATCAACATCGCGCGCTCGGTCCATGCCTCGCCCTCGCCCGAGCATTGCATCTCGTAGATCGTGGCGTTCATATCCTCGACCTCGACAGGGTTGATCATATGACACTCGACCTCGACGCCGTAGAAGATATTCTCTTCGATCTTGAGCGATCCGCCATCCACACCGACCAGCGCACATTCCGCATTCGCCGTCTGCTTGTAGACGCCATCATAGGGGCTGGCCCAAAGGGCAGCAGGCAGAAACGCCAGCCCAAAAGAGATATCGGTCAAACTCAATCGCATCAGAGTTGCATCTTTGCGCAATTCCGGCCGCTGTTTCAATCTTCGATCTTGCCCAAAGGGCAACAGGACGCACACCCCTGTGCAAAAGGGCGACACTTCGGTTTCCCCAAAACAGCCCCGAGTGACGATTGCGCCCTGCCGGTTTGCTCGCTAGCGTGCGCGCGAATGACAGGAGAACGACCATGAGTGTAATCGAATCCAAACTTGCCGAATTGGGCGTAACCTTGCCTGATGCCCCAGCCCCTGCAGCCAACTATGTGCCCTATGTGGTCGCAGGCGACATCATTTATGTCTCAGGCCAGATTTCGGCCAATGCCGATGGTATGATCAAAGGCAAGCTGGGCGCTGATATGGAGGCCGAGGCTGGTGCCGAGGCGGCCAAGACCTGCGCGATCAGCCTGCTGGCACAACTCAAGGCCGCCTGTGGCGGCGATATCGACCGGTTGGTCCGTGTTGTGAAACTGACAGGTTTCGTAAATTCGACCGCGGATTTCGGCGACCAACCCAAAGTGATCAATGGCGCGTCCGACTTTTTGGTCGCCGCCTTGGGCGACAAGGGCCGCCATGCACGATCAGCGGTCAGTGCGGCTAGCCTGCCCTTCGGCGTCGCTGTTGAAATCGAAGCGATCTTCCAGATCAAATGACACTGCCTGCGTCCTTCTTTGCCCGCCCCATCACCCACCGCGCCTTGCATGACCGCAAGGCGGGGCGGGTCGAGAACAGCCTCAAATCCATTCAGGCCGCTCTTGATGCCGGATACGGGATCGAAATGGATGTGCAGCTGACCAGCGACGGTCATGCAATGGTATTCCATGACGATACCCTGGATAGATTGACAGCAGAATCGGGGCCAGTGCGTGATCGCACGCGTGCTGCGTTAGAGGAAATCCCACTCACAGATGACGGCGGCACCATTCCGTCGCTGGAGGCCGTGCTGGACTTGGTGGGTGGAAAAGTGCCGCTGCTGATCGAGATCAAGGATCAGGATGGCGCAATGGGTGAAAACGTGGGACCGCTGGAAAAGGCAGTCTGTGCAGCCCTTGCCGACTATACCGGCGATGTTGCGTTGATGTCGTTCAATCCTCATTCTGTGGCCGCTTGCGCGCAATATGCGCCCCACATCCCACGCGGAATCACGACCTCCAGCTATGAGGCGGTCTTCTGGCCCGAGGTCCCCGCCGGAACCCGAGATGTGCTGCGCGAAATCCCCGACTACGACCGCGTCGGCGCGTGCTTTATCAGCCACGAAGCCACGGACCTTGACCGCCCGCGTGTGGCCGAGCTGAAAGCACAAGGGGCGCATATCTTCACGTGGACAATCCGCTCTCCCGAGGCTGAAGCAAAGGCGCGGCGGATCGTGGATAATGTCACATTCGAGGGCTACTCGGCTTGACGCCGCAGCCGATGCACACAAGTTGCAAGGTATGAGCGACGCACCCATCGAAATCACCGCGCACCCGACCATCAACGCGATTGACGCGGCAGAATGGGATGCCTGCGCTTGTCCCGAAGCGGCAGATGGCCGCCCCGATGATCCGTTCACAACACATCGCTTTCTGAAGGCGCTAGAGGACAGCAGATCGGTCGGCCCCGGCACGGGCTGGCAACCACGGTATCTGACCGCGAAACAGGATGACGTCATGATCGCGGTCGCCCCGCTTTATGCCAAAGGGCATAGCCAAGGCGAGTATATCTTCGATCACAACTGGGCCCATGCCTATGAAAATGCAGGTGGACGGTATTACCCGAAACTTCAAATCGCGGTGCCGTTCACCCCGGCCACGGGGCGGCGGTTTCTGACCAAACCGGGGTTTGAGGCCGCGGGCATGTCGGCACTGATCCAAGGGGCAGTGCAGATTGCCGCCGATAACGAACTATCGTCCGTTCATGCCACGTTTTGCACCGAGGCCGAGGCGCTTGCTGGTGCAGAAATGGGCCTGCTGGCCCGCATCGGGCAACAGTTTCACTGGGTAAACGATGGCTACGCCGACTTCGACGCCTTCCTTGGCTCACTTTCCAGCCGCAAACGCAAGAACATGCGCAAGGAACGCAAAACGGCGAATGAATTTGGCGGCGAGATCGTCTCGCTGACGGGCAACCAGATCAAGCCCGAACATTGGGATGCGTTCTGGGTGTTCTATCAGGACACCGGCAACCGCAAATGGGGCACGCCCTATCTGACGCGGGCGTTTTTCGATTACGCGCAGGAAACGCTCCGCGATGATATGCTAATGGTGCTGGCCCTGCGCGACGGGCGGCCCGTTGCGGGGGCACTGAATTTCATCGGGCGCGATACGCTTTACGGGCGCTACTGGGGCTGTATCGAGCACCACGATTGCCTGCATTTCGAGGTCTGTTACTATCGTGCGATCGACTATGCGATCCAACACGGACTGGGCAAAGTCGAGGCCGGCGCGCAAGGCGAACACAAACTCGCACGCGGGTATCTGCCCGTCGCCACCCATTCGCTGCACTGGTTCGGCGACGCAGGATTCAAAGACGCCGTCGCCCGTTACCTTGAGGCCGAGCGCGAAGCGATTGATCACGAGATCGAGGTGCTGACCAGCTATGGCCCGTTCCGCAAATCCAATATGGAGGACCACCAATGACCGACAAACTGACCGCTGCCGAGCACAAGGAAATGATCGAGCCACTGCTCGCCAATGGCTGGACGCTCGCCGAGGGCGGCGAGGCCATCCATAAGGAATTCGTCTTTGCCAACTTTGTCGAGGCCTTTGGTTTCATGACACGCGCCGCGATCTGGGCGGAAAAGCTGAACCACCACCCCGAGTGGTTCAATGTTTACAAAACCGTGAAGGTGACCTTGACGACACATGACGCAGATGGCCTAAGCGCGCTGGACGCCAAACTGGGCGCGAAAATGGACCAACTCGCCGGAGGCTAATGTGGAGCAGCTACTCAATACCGTGATCTGGAACGGCAATACGATCGGTGACCTACTGACGATCCAGTTCCTTGCATCCGCCGTCGGCAGTGTGCTGGCCGTCGTAGCAATCCTGTTCGTGGGCTTTTTGCTGGGCGGTTGGGTGCGCAAGCGCCTGATCGGGCTGGGGCAGTCCTATGCGCATCTGGATATCACGCTGTTCAACTTTCTGGGGAACGTGGCGCGCTATATTGTTATCGGCTTTGCGTTCCTCTTCGTACTCAACACCTTTGGTGTACAGACAACATCGGTTGTCGCGGTCATCGGTGCCGCCGGTCTTGCGATTGGTCTGGCCTTGCAGGGCACGCTGTCGAATGTCGCGGCCGGTGTCATGATTGTGTTCTTCCGCCCCATCAAAATCGGCGATTTCGTCGAGGTGAACGGCCAGATGGGCACGGTCAAGGAAATCACGCTGAACTACACAGAACTGGCAGCGGTGAGCAACGTGCAGATCATCATCCCCAACAGTCAGGTCTGGGGCAACACCATCGTGAACTATTCCAGCTATGACACCCGCCGTGCAGAGTGGATTTTCGGTGTGGCCTACGGGGCTGATCTGAAGCTGGCCGAAGAGACAATCCGCGAAACCATCATGTCCGACCCGCGTTCAAAGACGGACCCTGCACCGTTTATTCAGGTGAACAATCTGGGCGATTTCTCGGTCGATTTTCTGGTGCGCGTGTGGTGTGCAAGCGGCGATTACTTTGCCTATCAGGCCGATATGAAGCGCAAGGTAAAAGAGGCGCTGGACGCAGGCGGCATCGAAATTCCGTTCCCGACACGGACTGTGATGCAAGTGAACGGCTAAGAGGCCAAGAGCCGCCGTGCGATTATCGTACACTACGTGCGGTCATCTCGCGCGTTATTGCTCTCTTCTGGTTCGTTATAGCCGCTGGGATCAAAATCACTCGGATCGTACCCCTCGTCATCCTCGGCGATACCTGTGACATGCGTCGTGCCGGTCTCTTCGTCGTAGACAAGCCCGTATTTCGCGCGGCCCTCTGACTTGTAACGCCGGTACTCATGAATACCGGCGTAGATAAACACCAGAATAAAAGGCACGATAAGCGCGATTGCGATCAGTTGGGGTTCCATCAGGATCGGCCTTGCATCCGGAGTGTCATGGTAACGGGCTGCACCGATACGCAGAATGACACTGCCCGCCGATACGGGCAGTGTCGGTGTCGCTTAGTCCAATTGCGCCAGGAGCGTCTCGCCAGCAGATATTTCACAAACGCCGGGGCCCTCTTCCTCGTTGAGGATTTTCACAACGCCGTCTTCAACCAGCATCGCATAGCGCTTGGAGCGGTCGACAAACCCGACGGGGCCTGCGCTGAAGTTCATGCCTATAGCTTTGGTAAATGCACTTTCCGCGTCAGCCAGCATCGTAATACCGGTCTCGATCGCACGGGTGCTGTCGCCCCATGCTTTCATCACAAACGGATCGTTTACGGACACGCAGATGATTTCATCCACTCCCTTTTCCATGAACGCATCATAGGTCACCATAAAGCTGGGCACGTGCGCGGTTGTGCACGTGCCTGTATAGGCCCCCGGCAAACCAAAGATCACAACTTTGCGCCCTTTTACCTTGTCAGAAAGCTGTACCTGCTGTGGGCCTTCATCGCCCATTACCAGCAATGTTGCATCTGGCAGCGTATCACCTGTCTTGATTGTCATAAATCTCGCCTTTGTTCCGAATTGTCTCTCCGTCGCATTCTCATATAGAGTGCAAAAAGCCAACAGCCAGTCACATAAAGAGGTGAACCCCCATGACGCACGTTGTTATCGTCGGAGCAGGACAGGCAGGTGCATCACTGGCTGCGAAACTGCGCACCGTTGGGTTTGAGGGGGACATCACTATGATCGGTGCGGAAAAGGTGCCCCCCTACCAGCGACCGCCGCTGTCCAAAGCCTATTTGCTCGGCGAAATGGCCGAAGAACGGCTCTATTTGCGGCCTGCGGCCTTTTATGACGAGCACAGGATCAACTTGCGTCTCGATACCCGCGTGACAGAGATAGATCGCGCGGCGAAAACGATCCGGCTCAGCGACGATACACATCTGTCCTACGATGAGCTTGCCCTGACCACGGGCGCCCATCCGCGCACCCTGCCCGCATCCATTGGCGGCATGCTGGACGGCGTTTTTGCCGTGCGCGATCTGAGCGATGCAGATGCGATGGCCCCTGCGTTCACCGCAGGTAAGCGGGTGCTGATTATCGGCGGCGGGTATATCGGGCTTGAAGCGGCGGCGGTGGCGTCGAAATTGGGGCTACAGGTAACGCTGGTGGAAATGGCAGACCGGATCTTGCAGCGGGTCGCGGCCCCAGCAACGTCCGACTACTTTCGCGCCCTGCACCAAAGCCACGGGGTTGATATTCGCGAAGGTGTCGGGCTTGAGCGGCTATTGGGCGAAGATCACGTCACCGGCGCGTTGCTGACCGATGGCACGACGCTGGAGATTGATTTTGCGGTTGTCGGCGTGGGGATAAACCCCGCGAGTATTCTGGCCGAAAGTGCAGGGCTTGATGTGGGCAACGGCATTACAACGGACAGTCACGGACGCACCTCCGATCCGCATATCTGGGCCGCTGGTGACTGCGCATCGTGCCTGTTTCACGGCCAGACCATCCGGCTTGAAAGCGTCGGAAACGCGATTGATCAGGCCGAAGCAGTGGCAGTGAATATCGCGGGTGGCGATGCGCCTTACGTGCCAAAGCCGTGGTTCTGGTCTGATCAATATGACTGCAAACTACAGATCGCAGGGCTGAATTTGGGCTATACGGATGTTTATGTCCGCAAGGGCGACGCGCCCGGTGTGCAATCGCACTGGTATTACAACGGCGACACCCTGCTGGCGGTCGATGCCATGAATGATCCGCGCAACTATATGATTGGCAAGCGTTTGATCGAAGCAGGGCGCAGCCCTGATCCAGCACTAATCACTGATCCCGCAACCGACATGAAAGCCTTGCTGAAACCGTGAGGATCATCGGCGGCACTCATCGCGGCACGGGCTTGGCCTCTGTCGGCCATGGCGATGCGGCCGCGCATTTGCGCCCCACCACGGACCGTGTGCGCGAAAGCCTGTTCAACGTGCTGCAAGGCGGGCGTTTCGGTGATCCGATCAACGGCGCACAGGTGCTTGATCTGTTCGCAGGTACCGGAGCGCTGGGGCTTGAGGCGCTGTCACGCGGAGCGGCACATGTCACATTTGTCGATAACGGGCGCGTGGCACAGAAACTGATCCGCGAGAATATTGCCAAACTACGCAGGCAGGACGATACGACGGTACTGGGCACAGATACCGCGAAGCTGCCACAGGGCACGCCCTGTGCGCTGGTCTTTCTTGATCCGCCCTATGATCAGAACCTTGGCGGCAAGGCGCTGGCCGCGGCAAAGGCCGCAGGGTGGCTTGCCCCTGACGCCCTGATCGTCTGGGAGGAAAGCCGCGCGCAGATTGCACCGCAGGGGTTCACCACATTGGATCAGCGACGCTATGGCGACACATGGGTCACGTTCCTACGTAATAACGCCTGACACAAAACGCTTTGCCTGCCTAAAGCACCTCGGCTGGCGCCACCCACCAATCCATTTTGGCGACCTGAACGATGCGCGCCACCTGACGCGCGGTGGCCATATCTTTGACCAGTCCAAAACACGTAGCCCCTGACCCCGACATGCCCGCGACTGATACCGCAGGCAGGGACCGGAGCTTGGCAATCGCCTCGGTGATCTGGGGGGCGATGGTCTCGGCGGGGGCTTGCAGGTCATTGCGCTGCGCCAAGAGCCAGCGGACAAAACCGTCATAGTCGAGTGAGGCTGGCAGTGGCATCATCGGGCTGCCCTGTTTCGTGGCAAGGCCCTGAAACACCGGACCCGTCGGCACCTCGACAGAAGGGCGTACCAAGACCAGCGCACAGGATGGCAATTGCGCGACCGGCGACAGCACATCACCGATCCCTGACATGCGCAGCGGGCGCGGTGATGACACGCAAACAGGCACATCCGCGCCAAGCGCCAAGACCTCGGGCATCATGGCGGGAAGCGGCGCGACGTCCCAAAGCTCTGCCAACATCGCCAGCGTCGTCGCGGCATCCGATGACCCGCTGCCGATGCCTGCCGCGTGGGGCAGATGCTTTTCTAAGGTCAGAGAAGCCCCTTTTGTGACACCCCGTGCTGCGCGCAGCACCTCTGCGGCACGCATCATCAGATTTGTATGGTCTGTGGGCACGCCGGTCGAAAAAGGACCGCTCACAGAGATCCGCAAATCCGAAGCAATCGTCGCGCTAAGCTGATCTGCAACGCCCGCGAAGACCACCAGACTATCCAGCAGATGATAGCCATCGTCCCGCTGTCCGGTGACATGCAGGGTCAGGTTGACCTTGGCGGGGGCGCTGGCCCTAATCGTCGCCACTGGCAATCCGAATGGGGGCGCGCCCCTCATCGACCAAAACCAGATCTAACCCACGCTTCAACTTGTCACGGATACGCAAGGCCTCGTCAGCCTCGGGATCGAACGAAAGGGCGCGATGCCACTGGAACCGCGCTTCGGTCTCGCGGCCAACCGCCCAGAATGCGTCTCCCAGATGATCATTGATCACAGGGTCCACCGGTTCGAGCGAGGCGGCCCGTTCGAGATGGAAAACCGCCTCTTCATACCGGCCCAGTTGGAAATAGACCCACCCCAGACTATCCACTATAGCGCCGTTATCGGGCCGCTCTGCAGCCGCTGTTTCAATCATCTCCAGCGCTTCATCCAGCTTTTCACCACGTTCCACCAGCGAATACCCAAGATAGTTCAGAACCTGCGGGTGATCGGGGCGCAACGCCAGTGCCGCACGGAAATCTGCCTCGGCATCCGGCCATTCATCCATGCGGTGATAGGAAATGCCCCTTGTATAATACACGAACCAGCGCGGATTCTGGCCTTCGTCATAGAGATCCAGTGCGGTGGAGTACGCGGCGATTGCCTCGTCATAGCGCTCCGCCTGCCGCAAGGTATCGCCTTTGGTGGCATAGACTTCAGGCAATTCGGGGTGACTACGCGTCAGAGCCTCAAGCACTTCGATCGCCGCATCCTGCCTGCCAGCAGCACGCAGCACCTCGGCCCGACCCAACTCAGCGGCCGAAAAAGAGGGATCGTCGCGCGCCACAGATGCAAAAGCGGTATTGGCAAGATCATGCTGTTCAAGTTCTTCAAGCAAGCGCGCTGTCATAAGAACCGCAGCGGTATTTTCAGGCCAAAGGTAACTCGCCGCACGGGCGTACATCAGCGTGAATGGTGCCGGTGCGTCTTCCTGCACGATCCCCGCAATAACATGGCAGAGATCGCCGAGCCCTTGCGCAGGTGTGCGCACGGCGGTGTAGGCCACAGCTTCCTCCGCGGCGATCCTGGCGCGTAAATCGGCAATGCCGGGATCAAGCTGATCGCCAAAGACACCGTCGATGATCGCGAGCGCATCGTCGTTGCGTTCAAGCTGGCTCAGGATTTGTGCGTGGGCGATAGCACTCTGGCGGCTGTAACGCATTCCCCCAGGGACCTGCCCCGAGAAAATGGTATCGGCGCCTTCGAAATCGCCCACAGAGGCCAGCGCATAGGCTTTGTGCGTCAGCCCGTAGATCATCATGCCCTCTGCCGCAATCACAGCGTCAAAGCTCTCGGTGGCGCGGGTCATGTCGCCCTCGCCCAGATAGGCCCAAGCCTTGGCCAGACCATCCACCAACGGTCCGACAGAGCGGCCTGCTTCAAGCGTGTCGAGAACACCCTGCCAGTTGCCCGCTTTGGCGCTGGACATCATCAAAGTCAGGTTAGCGACCTGGCTTTCGTACCCGCGTGCCGCGATATTTTCCGCGATCGGCAGCGCCCGTTCGATATCGCCCAAGGCGATAAAGGCGGTCATTGTATTTTCAAGCAGCGCCGGTTCAGCAGGATCCGAAATCAAAGCGCGGGACAAACGCCGCGACGCTTCGGCAAAGTCATTCGCCTGCAGGGCCTGCCGCGCCGCAAGGTAAGATCCTGCATCGGTATCTGCGAAACCCGGACCGCAGCCCAAAATGGCGACGGCCGTAATCGCGCCGAAAAATGATCTCTTCACTACAGTCAAACCTGAACCTCTATTGTTGTTATCGCACCCTAAGCAGGGAAAGGCTTGCATGCAAACGGCACAAAGTAAGGGTGGCAAATTGTTGCGGGTCAGTCGGGGAGAACCGGAAGATACAAAATTTCGGAAAACAAGAAGACAGGCCATTACGGCCCGCCTGCTCGCCCTGCCAAGACTGCTCGCACACGCCTTTTAAATATAGCGCTTCACGTTAGCAGTGACACTAAGCGATAAGGTGATTCGCAGTCAAGTAACTGATTCGCGAATCGATCAACTTGTCGGGGCGTAAACCCGGCAAAGCGGATCGACGGGGACAGGGCTGACCAAAAATGGTGTTTCCGGCGGCATGCCACTTTCTTCAACCCACCGCCCGTTGAGGCAAAAATCCTGCGCGTGGTTGCCAAGGTTGAACCCGAAACCGGGGTTGCCACAGTCCGTCGCCGTGCCGTCGGCGTTCCAAGCCTGCGAGACGCCAAGACCCATTTCACCCGGCGTCAGAAAAACGCTGCGCGCGGGATCATAGTTAAGAAACCAGCTCGCACCCTGTCGCATTGTGTCGAGGTCCCATTTGCCCAAAAGCCGCTGGTCCTGGTATCCGGCAATCCGGAACAGGGTGACATCATCTTGCGTGATCAGGGGTTTGTTCAGTGCGGCCGGCGTGATCGACATCTGACCGGTCATTGTGTAGCCGTTCGCCCCTTGCCAGCAGAAATAGAAATCTGCGGCGTTGGCAGAATTCGCCAACAATGAAAGCGCAACAGCAACACCTCTGATCAACCGCTATTCTCCCGCATGACATGCCCCGCCAGATAGAGCGATCCGCAGATCAGGATCCGTGCGTCGGGCGCATCCTGCTTGATCGCGACGATTGCCTCTTGAACACTGTCGGCAATGCGGGCCGGTAATCCAACCTTTTCCGCCTCTGCAGCGGTTGTCGCCGCAGGCAATGTGGCTTTCTCGCCGGGAATTGACAGGGCGGTCAACGATGTCGCGACACCGGCCAAGGGGCGCAAGTAGCCGCCAATATCCTTGGTGTTCAGCATCCCGCAGATCAGATGCGTCGGACGCGACGGCTGGGCCCGCAGGGTCTCGGCCAGCGCCTGCCCTGCCGCGGGGTTGTGCCCACCATCAAGCCAAAGCTCGGCGGGTGCCGCCAGAGCGACCAAGGGCCCTTCTGTCAGCTTCTCCATCCGCGCAGGCCAATACGCGCGGGTCAATGCCGCCTCGCAGGCTGCTTCGTCTTTGCCCAGTACGCGCAATGCGGCAATTGCCGCCCCTGCGTTCATGACCTGATGCGGGCCGGGCAGGTTTGGCAGCGGCAAGTCCAACAGGCCACGCTCATCCTGATAGATCAGCCGGTCGCGCTCGACACTCACATGCCAGTGCTGGCCATAGGCGAGAAGCGGCGCGCCGAGCGCTGCCGCCTTTGCTTCGATCACATCCATGCTTTCGTCATGCTGCGGACCAACGACACAAGGCACGCCACGCTTGATGATGCCCGCCTTTTCGCCCGCAATCGCGGCCAGCGTATCACCCAGATATTGCTGGTGGTCCAAATCGACCGGCGTGATGATCGTGATAGCAGGGTCTGCGATCACATTGGTCGCATCCAGACGACCGCCAAGACCGACTTCAAGCAATGTGTAATCCGCAGGCGTTTCCGCGAAAGCAAGAAGCGCTGCAACTGTTGTGATCTCGAAATAGGTGATCGGATCGGGGCCGTTCGCTACATAGCAACGGTCCAGCACCTCCGTGAGCACCTCTTCCGTGATCAGCGTTCCTGCAAGCCGGATCCGTTCGTGAAAGCGCGCCAGATGCGGAGACGTATAGGCATGCACGGATGAACCGCCCGCCTCCAATCCTGCACGGACCATCGCTTGGGTCGAACCCTTGCCATTGGTCCCTGCCACGTGGATCACGGGGGGCAAACGGTCTTGGGGGTTGCCCACGGCCGCCAGCAGGCGCCACACACGATCCAGGGTCAGATCGATGACCTTGGGGTGCAAGGCCATCATCCGTTCAAGGATCGCGTCCGAGGTCCGGCTCACTTGGCCTCTTCTTCCGCCGCAGCGGTTTCCTCGGTGGCTTCCGGCTTGATCTCTGGTGCGGGCAGATCACCTTTCACCGGTGGGTCCTGCCGCATCAACAGGCGCACGATGGTTACCAGTTCATCCTTCAGTTCGGTCCGCTTTGTCACGCGGTCCAACATGCCGTGATCCAGCAGATATTCCGCACGCTGGAAACCTTCGGGCAGTTTTTCACCGATTGTTTGCTCAATCACCCGCGCACCGGCAAAGCCGATCAACGCATTCGGTTCGGCAATCTGCACATCACCCAGCATCGCGTAGGATGCGGTCACGCCGCCCGTAGTCGGGTGCGTCAGGACCACGATATAAGGCAGCCCGGCCTCTTTGAGCATCTGCACCGCGATAGTGGTGCGAGGCATTTGCATCAGGCCAAGGATACCCTCCTGCATACGCGCGCCGCCCGCAGCAGAAAACAGGATCAACGGGCATTTCAGCGCAATGGCGCGTTCTGCGGCAGCAACAATCGCGTTGCCGACATACATCGACATCGACCCGCCCATGAAGGAAAAGTCCTGCACCGCAACAACAACCTGCGTGCGGCCCATTTCGCCTTCGGCGACCAGCATCGCATCTTTCTCGCCGGTTTTCTTGCGGGCTTCCTTGATGCGGTCGCTATAGCGTTTCTGGTCGCGAAAATGCAGCGGGTCTGCTGTGGGTTCAGACACCGCAACCTCGACAAAGACGCCGCCATCAAAGATGGACCGCAAGCGGTCACGTGCGCCAATCGCCATGTGATGATCGCAGTTGGTGCAGACATTCAGGTTATCCGCCAACTCGCGGTGAAAGAGCATCGTGCCGCAGTCGTCACATTTCGTCCACAGATTGTCCGGCACCTCGCGGCGTGAAAACAGCGAGTTGATCGTGGGGCGAACGTAGTTGGTAATCCAGTTCATAAGTGCGGCCTTTAAGGTCTGTTCACGGTCTGAAATATGACGCCACGTCGCGAAATGCAATCAGCGCCGGAGCGCAATTCGTGCCGCAAGCCACATGATCAGGACCGAGGTCAGCATTGTCAGCAGCTGAAACACGATCCACGGCGACAAGAGTGCCTCTATGCCATAAGCATAAAGTGCCGGGTCCTCATAGGGATAAAGGAAAAGCGCCAGCCCGGATGAGGGCCAGCCCTGCACCCCGACGACAAGCAGTGCAAAGACATTGTTCGCCATGTGCAGACCAACCGCAGCCCCCAGGTTACCGGTGCGCGCGGTCAGATCGGCACAAGCGATGCCCAGCGCAGTGGCCCAGATCGCCCAGAGCACCCCTTCGGCAGCCCCGTTGCCATTCCAGAAATGCAATGCCCCGAACATCACGGACGGCAGGACCATCCACGCCCATGGGCTATTCGAGATGCAGGCGCATTGTTGTTGCAGGTAGCCGCGAAAGAACATCTCTTCAGTGCCGACCTGTATCAGCACCGCCACCAAAGCGAGCGGGATGAGTGACGCCCAGACCCCGAAATCGCGTACCTCGGCCAGATCGGCGGGGTTGATCCATGGTGGCAGAAACTCGAACACAAAGAGCCAGATCGCCACCGCCCTGCCAACGCGGATCAGATCGCGCCTGGCCGCATGCGCTGGTCCGATCAACGACCAGAACCCGCGACCATGCAACAGCCGGAGCAGCACCAGAAATCCGATGGCAGAAATTCCGAAGGACGCAAACTGCGCCAGCGTGCCAAAAGCTGTCGTGCCCTCATAGAACGCATCGACTGCCGCGTCGCTGGGTAGAAATGCCGTAAAGATCGTCGGTGACACCGCGAAAACAATCTCGAAACAGACGATCATCACAAGGATGCGCCACGTCTCGCGCGCAGCCCAAGCGGGTCTGATAAAACTGCGGTGGGCTTCGTAGGGATGGCGCATGGCGTGACCCTAGCGCAGTTACCAACCGCCGCAACCAGCTTTGGAGGGCTTGCGCCGGACCTGCCCTCTATTTAGACCGTTTCCAAAGCGTTTGTGAGGAGATTGAAATGCCCAAGGATCAAGTCGACAAGACACACCTGCCCAGCCGCCACGTGACCGAAGGCCCGTCACGCGCGCCACACCGGTCCTATTTCTATGCGATGGGGCTTGATGAAGAGGCAATCAAGCAGCCTTGGGTCGGTGTCGCAACCTGCTGGAACGAAGCAGCCCCTTGCAACATCTCTCTGAACCGTCAGGCGCAGGCTGTGAAACTGGGCGTGAAAAAAGGTTACGGTACACCCCGCGAGTTCACCACGATCACCGTCACTGATGGTATCGCGATGGGCCATGAAGGTATGCGCTCCTCCCTTGCATCACGCGAAGCGATTGCGGACACCGTTGAACTGACCATGCGCGGTCACTGCTATGACGCGATTGTGGGTCTCGCGGGCTGTGACAAGTCCTTGCCGGGCATGATGATGGCGATGGTGCGCTTGAATACGCCGTCCGTTTTTATCTACGGTGGTTCCATCCTGCCGGGCCGTCTGGACGGCAAGGACGTGACCGTACAGGACGTTTTTGAAGCCGTGGGCAAACACCAGGCGGGCAATATGTCGGATGCCGAGCTTGAAGTGCTGGAACGCGTGGCCTGTCCATCTGCGGGTGCCTGTGGTGGCCAGTTTACCGCCAACACCATGGCCTGTGTGTCCGAGGCAATCGGCCTTGCGTTGATGAACTCCTCCGGTGCCCCTGCCCCCTATGAATCCCGCGATCAATACGGCGTAGCGTCCGGCGAGGCGGTGATGAACCTGATCGCCAAAAACATCCGCGCCCGTGATATCGTGACACGCAAATCGCTTGAAAACGCGGCCCGTGTGGTCGCCTGCACCGGCGGGTCGACCAACGCCGGTCTGCACCTGCCAGCGATCGCCCATGAGGCCGGTATTGATTTCGACCTGATGGATGTCTGCGACATTTTCCGCGACACGCCTTACTTCGTAAACCTCAAGCCCGGTGGCGATTATGTCGCCAAGGACCTCTACGAAGCCGGCGGCGTACCGGTTGTTCTGAAAGAACTGCGCAAAGCGGGTCTGATCCATGAAGACTGCATGACCGCCACAGGCCGCACGATGGGTGAAGAACTTGATATGATCAAAGGCGATGCAGATGGCACCGTGATCTATCCGGTCGAGAACCCGATCACCCCGACAGGTGGTGTTGTGGGTCTGCAAGGCAACCTTGCCCCTGAAGGTGCGATTGTAAAAGTGGCGGGCATGGCCAGCGACGAGCAGGTCTTTACCGGTCCTGCACGTGTCTTCGAGAGTGAAGAAGAGGCGTTTGCCGCTGTCAAAGCCCGCGAATACGAGGAAGGCGAAGTCATCGTCATCCGCAACGAAGGTCCCGCAGGTGGCCCCGGTATGCGCGAGATGCTGGCAACGACTGCTGCACTGTCAGGTCAGGGCATGGGCAAGAAGGTGGCACTGATCACCGACGGCCGTTTCTCGGGCGCGACACGCGGGTTCTGTGTAGGTCACGTAGGACCAGAGGCCGCACATGGCGGGCCGATCGGTTTGCTGGTCAATGGCGATGTGATCACCATCAATGCCGTCACAGGGGAGCTGAGCGTTGATCTGACCGACGAAGAGCTCGCGACGCGCAAGGCCAACTGGAAGGGCCCCAAAGAGACCATCTATGCTTCGGGCGCGCTGTGGAAATATGCGCAACTTGTCGGTGGCGCACGGCTTGGGGCGGTGACGCATCCCGGTGCGAAAGCCGAAAAACACATCTACATGGATCTGTAACGGGATGATCCGTGCCACCGCTGTCGTTTTCGGGGTGCTAGCCATGACGGCCTGCACCCCGATTGATCAGGTGACACAGTCTGTTTCGCTTGGTCAGGGCGCTGTTATTGCCACAGCGCCCGCTGGCTATTGTGTTGATCCTCGATCAAGCCAACTTGCAAAGGATTTTGCGATGTTGGCGTCCTGCGCCACATTGGGCCACAGCACCGCCGCGCCCGAAATCGTGGGTATCGCAACCATACAGGTGGGCCCCCCCGACAGCGGGCGCATTGCCACGGACGAAATCGGCCTGCGGGATTTTCTCATCACGGATGACGGTGTCCGCCTACTGACGAAAGCCAACAATCCCGATGCTGTGAATGTCCTGTCCACGCAGGCCTTCAATGATCAGGTCATGATCCATTTCACCGATCAGGGACCACCACCGCTGGACGGTCTGCAACGGGAAGAATGGCGCGCCTTTGCCAATGTGAACGGCCGACTGGTTACTATCGGTGTGCGCGGTTTGGCGGCATCGCCACTTCAGGACGGACCGGGGGCGACCTTGCTCAAACAGATCCTTGCGGGTGTACAGGCGCCACCCGCCGCGGCGACAGACAGCCCAGCCGAAATCTGAGCAGTTTTCATCGCGCGTTTTGTTTGGCAAACTTGCCCTTTTGATAGAAGAAGACCGCTTATATGCCATTACCACTGCAAGGCCACATCACGAGGTTCCTGCAACGCCGCAGCATTGCGCGGTGGCGAAAGGCGACGAAAGCTGTCGGAGCGACCGACCTTGCATCACTGGATCAGGCGAACGAAGCAGCCAAGAAACTGCTGCGCCACATTCAGGCCTTCCGCTTTGCCGCTGACAGCAGGCTTGCACTGCCACGGATCGGCTCTGACATTTTTCCCCAACCGCCCGGCACGGACTGGGCGTGGCGGCCAAAACCCTGGCGGGCTGCTGCGGACCTACCGGCGCATGCACCTGCTCTGTCCAAGATGGAAATCACCAATGAGTTGGTGATCTTTCACGACTGCCCTCGCGGCGAAATCATTCTCCGACAGATCCGCAATACTCAGGACACCGATCTTGCACCTTTCGGGATCGTGCTTGAGACCTTCAACTTTGCTGGCAGCTATCTGTCACTTGTGATCGAAGTTCCCGAAGAGTCCTGTGAAGGGCTGCGCAAGCGCCACCTGATCCGGTTGGCGGCGCTGATCACGCGTGAAAGACCGACAGCCATCTATGCGCGGCTGAACGTCAAGAACGGCCCGAACACCGAACAGGTGCTGCTGACCTTGCCAGATGATACACCAGAAACAATGGTCGAGTTCGATCTCGCCTACAGCGGCCTGAATGAACGGCGCGCCGAGCGGATGTGGATTGATCTGATGATCGAACGCCCCGCGATGAACAAACTGACTATCCGTGATCTGACACTCAGCCGCTATCCACGTGCTGAAATCTGAGGAAACGACCCTATGGCCACTGCGCATTTCATCAACACACGGATCAAAGCAGGCGTTTGGCACGGCGACCTGACGGGTGCTGGACAAGAAGAACCCCTTTTGCAGGTCACCCATCTTGGCCAGCCCTTGCCACAAGTGAATTGCACCTATGATGCGGCACATGATGTCTGGCAAGTTGCCGTCCCGATCCCTTCGGCAATGATCGCGGATGGGGTGCACAACTTTCTGATCACCGACCAAAGCGGCGTTACTTTGGACAGTTTCACCCTGATCGCCGGCGCACCGGTTGCAGAAGACTTGCGCACGGAGATTTCGGCATTGCGTGGAGAACTGGAGGTTCTCAAGAAGGCATTTCGCGCACATTGCGCCGAAAGCTGACCTCGGCTTACGTAATGCAGCGCGTATCGGATCAAAACAATACAGCGGATAAACTCATTGTCAGAATGACAACCAGAGCACCTCTCGCCCCGTAACAAGTGCGTTAACAGGGAACGAAAGGAACACCCAATGAACCGTCGCTTTGCAATCAAATCTACCATTCTCGCCGCTGGCGTTGCTGTTGCAGCTGCTTGTGCACCCATGATGGAGAGCGAGCCTGATATCGTCGATATCGCGGCTTCCAACGGCAACTTCAACACTCTGGTTGCCGCTGTCACCGCTGCCGGTCTGGTAGACACATTGAAGGGCGAAGGTCCATTCACTGTCTTCGCGCCAACAGATGCAGCTTTCGCCGCATTGCCAGCTGGTACCGTTGAAACACTGCTGATGCCAGAAAACATCGACCAACTGACAGCGATCCTCACATATCACGTGGTACCCGGTGCGGTCACATCCGATCAACTGGCAGGTCAGCGCCTCAGCGTTGCCACCGTCAACGGTGAAGAAGTCCACATCGACGGCCGCAACGGCGTGACCGTTGAGAACGCGACAGTGACAACAGCGGACATCATCGCGTCTAACGGCGTGATTCACGTGATTGACGCTGTTCTGTTGCCATAAGCCAGACCACTCACCCGACCGCATCTTCTCCCCGGGAGTTGCGGTCGGTTTGCCCATAACGGCACCACACGACCCCATCGCTTTCCCGCGGTGGGGTCTTTTGGTTGGACGCGGAAATTGTCGCGGGTCGGGTTTTCCGGCAAGAAACCGAAACGTGACTGCTGTATATGGTAATTGCTTCACAAGACATGCAAATCCCAATACAGGCGCCAACCACGGGGCTTGCGTGAATGGCACAGCCCTGCAAACTTGCCGCCATGGGCACGTAGCCCAATAAACGACCAGATGCTGAGAGTGCTACATGCCCGAGACCCCCAATGAAACGGACGCAAAGCGCTGGACGCAATTACACGAGATGCTTGCGCCTGAACGCCCGACCGCAATTATTGATATTGGCGCCAATCCCGTTGAACCGTCGCCATATGACTTGTTGCTGACGCAGGGCCTCGCACAGGTCTATTGCTTCGAGCCGCAGCCTTCGGCCTATGAGGCCTTGTTGGCCGAAAATCGTCCAAATCGCATCGTGCTGCCCTATGCTGTCGGAGATGGAACAGAAGGCACACTGCATATCTGTCGCCATAGTGGATTCACATCATTGCTGCCTCCCAACCCTGCTGCAATTGCTTATCTGGAAAAATGGGCGGGCATGATGACAGTGACAGAAAAAGTACAGGTGCAAACCGTTCGGCTTGATGACATCGCCGAAATTGCACATGCCGACCTCATAAAGATCGACATTCAGGGCGGCGAGGCGGCCGTGTTCAGGAACGGCCCCGACAAATTAAACGATGCGCTTATGGTGTTCACCGAAGTGGCGGCGATCCCACTTTATGTCGGTCAGCCGTTGATGCATGAGCAAATGCGTTTACTCTCAGATGCGGGCTTTTGTCTGCACAAGTTCGATACCTTGAAGGCAGTTGATGTGGCGCGCCGGTTTTCGCCTTTCCTGCAGGCCAAATATCATCAGAACCAGCTTGTCGACGGAGACGCGATTTTCATTCGAAGCTTGCTCGACCTTCAAAGCCTCACTGTTGAACAGCTCAAGCATCTGGCGATTTTGTCTGATGCTGTGATACAGAGCTACGACTTGGCGCTTGCGGTGCTGGATCTTCTCATAACCAAAGACTGCATCGGATCAGAGGCTGACGTGATGGAATACTGTGCCATGCTTCCCGCCAATCGCCCAAGGCGATTGCGGCAAGCCCAAGCGAGCGAAGGCGCTAAAACGCTGCTCTGAGGCGTTCGGGTATCCGATAAGTCGTCATTCGATGCACGCGTGCGTGTTTCCAAAACCCGCCGCGCCCTTCTTCCCATTCGCGATACATTCGTTTGCGAAGCGGACCAAATCCAAAATTCGTCTCTACTGGCTGGCCATGTGTTACAAAGCTATGCAGAAAGTCGCTGATTTGGTTCGCCTCCTGTTGCCAGCCTACACCGGCCACATCCTTTACAAGCACGCCATCCGCATCTGATACATGCGCCTTACGTAAGTTTTGGCGCCGCATGAGCATGTCATGATCAACATAGCGCAAGTGAAAGAGAAACAGCTTCTGCGACAAATGCAGTTCGGGATGGGTCGAGAAATGCTGCCCAAGGCTCCACCGGATGGGGACGCGGATAATGCAGGGCTTCGAATACCACATATTGATCCGCCCAAAAGCCCTTTGCGCCAGTACCGGACGGCTTTGATCGAGAGGGGCTTCCACGTCGACGCGGTGCACCAGTTCGATGGCAAAGGGTGAGATGACCGGAGCTGTTGTCTCCGCAAGAATATGCGCAAATGGATCATCTCCGAACTGCGGATCAAGGACGATCAGTTCATCCACATCACCGCCGACGACAAGATCAAATCGTGCTGTCAGCGCACTGGCGAAATGCGAAAGAAACTCCCAGCGTTTCTTGTCCCAGCCAGGACCAACTCTCCCTTTTGGGAAAGTGATGATCTGACAACCTTCCAGCCCGTCCGGCAATATGCTGTCTGCACCGTCGACAAGAATGAACATGTTCTCGCGGGGTATAAATTGCCCGTAATAGCTGACCCATAGTTTAAGAAAGTAGTCTTCGTTGCGGATCATGGTCCAGACGGCGACGTTGCTATTCATAAGTGATCCTTAGAAATGACAGCACGTCTGCCTCTAGATGCGCAGACCCCCAATGTCTACACGTGCGAAACTGGATAAGGCTGTTTGTCCGGGTACCGATGGACATATTGGCGTCATGTTCTCTGTCACGCCCGTTTCCTAGCCGTCCCCGCCCAGTTCATCCCAGATCTCGCGCACCCAGGCCATAATCACCTGCGCCTCTTCCCAGCGGTTCGACATCTCGCGGCCGTCCGGTCCGGTCATCGCGTATTCCGGCGGCCCCAGTTCGCAGACAAAAATGCAGTCGCCCGACGCGTTGCGCGCGCGCCAGTCGGCAAGGCCTTCGCGCCACCAGCATTTGAAAAGTTCCACCCACTTCTGATGCTGCGGGAAATCCAGTTGTAACTGTATCTGCTGGCGCGAGGCCACGCGTCCCTGAAAGCTGTCGGAACGCTGCAGGATGCGGCTCATCAGGCCAAGGTCGTGATCGGACAGGGGAAACCAGAATTCGCGATCCACCACGTAATGCGACAGGTCGGCACAGATGCGCATATCAGGGATACGATCAAGCAGCTGCAGCGTTGTATAAAGGTCGTTGGTGATGCAGTTGCGATGCGTCTCGAACTGCACGGGCACCCCGATCCGGTCGGCCATGCCCATCCATGTCTCGATCACTGGCACCATATCGTCGAGGGCGATGGGCATCACCTGTCCGATAACGTCAACAAAGGGCGCGCCGAAATCGGCGGCCATATGCAGCGTGTCTTCAAGGCTTTCAATCGTCTTGGGAAAGGCCACGATCAGCGGGGTGAGGCCGTTCGCGTCCATATGCGGACGTACGGCATGGGCCACGGCCACATCGGAGGCCCCCAGATCAATCGCCATACCGTCAAAACCGGCTGCGGCCACCATTTCGCACACCTGATCATAAGGCAGCTTTACGCCGCTCTGGTCGTGCGGTTGCATGGCCCAAAGCGAGGTGTATACCTTCAGCTGCCGCATATCGCCACGCAGTCCCGGATCCGATCCGGGACCCCTATCGCGACCTCAGCCAAGAGGCCCCGGGTCAAACCCGGGGCTGAGTCACGCCGCCTCATTCCGCTGGCATCCGCGTCACGCGGCCACCGCTGCGCGGGATGATCCAGACCTCATCCATCGGATACTGGCTTTCGTCTTTGGCCATCAGTTTGCCGATCACCTCGATCTGGAATTCCAGCCAGCCCATCCGGTGGACCTCGCCAGCCTTTTCCTCGATCCGGTCGTTCAATGTCCGCAGCTTCCAGAAAGGTACGGCGGGAAACGTATGGTGGGCAGTGTGATAGGGCATCTGCCAGCACAGCCAGCGCTGCAGCGCATTTGCACGGGTCGAGCGGGTGTTTTCCATGATGTCGGGCTCATGGCTCAGCCCCAGATGTTCGATGGTGTTCTGCAACTGGTGAACGGGCTTGGTCAATACCATCGGGATAATCCAGAAGGTCAGCGCGGCCCAAGACCCCGCTGCGACAGAGACGAGCGCGATCAGACCGTAACCTGCCAGATGCAGGCGGCTTTCACGGATCACTTTGGTCTCTTCCTCGGCGCGAATATAGGGTTCAATAGTGATCCCCCGCGCGCGGCGCACGATGCCAAAGACACGGTTGCGCCAGTAGGTGATACCGCTGAGCCAAAGCAGATATGTGGTCAGCGTGTAAGGTTCGCGCACCAGTTCGCCGTCACGCTCCCAGTCCTGGGTGTGTTGGTGATGGGCAAAATGCATGATCTGGTCAAAGTCGCGGGGGAACAGCTGTACAAAGCCGATGATGCGGCCAAAGACCTCATTCAGTTTGCGGGTCTTGAACACGGTGGCATGGGACAGTTCGTGCTGGGCGGCATAGAGGAAATTCAACAGAACACCCAAAGCAAACCCCGTCACCCAAACCCATGCGGTGCCCATCGCCTGCGCATGCAGCAGCGCGACAACCACGATGGCCCCGACGTGGCTTGCCATTTGCAACCCGCCTTGCAGGTCGGACCGTTCGGACAATTGCCGCAGTTCGTCTGGCGTCAACAGTTTCCGGCGGGAAAAGCTGGCTTCCATCGTAAACCCCTTTCGTCATTCAGGCACAGAGTAGCGGAATGGGCGCGAAGCGCAAAACCTTTCCGGTCTTGCTGTAAGTGATCCATTTTACGCCACGTTGAGGGTGACGACCGCCACGACTTTCGCCATGATCGCCCAAAGCGGAGGCACTTTCATGACCCAATATCCCCATCTTTTGTCCCCCCTCGATCTGGGGTTCACGACGCTCAAGAATCGCGTGCTCATGGGCTCGATGCACACAGGGCTTGAGGAAACGAAAGACTGGAACCGTGTGGCCGAATTTTATGCCGAGCGCGCGCGGGGCGAAGTGGCGTTGATGGTCACGGGCGGCATGGCCCCAAACGAAGAGGGTGGCGTGTTTCCGGGGGCTGCGGGCCTCTTTACGCCCGAGGATATCATCAACCACCGGATCGTGACCGACCGCGTCCATGATGCAGGTGGCAAGATCGCCATGCAGATCCTTCATGCTGGGCGTTACGCCTATTCGCCGAAATGCGTGGCCCCCTCGGCCGTGAAATCACCGATTTCGCCGTTTCCGCCCACAGAGCTGGATGAAGACGGGATCGAAAAACAGATCGCAGATATCGTAACCGCCGCCGCCCGCGCGCGCGAAGCAGGCTATGACGGTGTCGAGGTCATGGGCTCTGAGGGGTATTTCATCAATCAGTTCCTTGTGACCCACACCAACAAGCGCACCGACCGCTGGGGCGGGTCATACGAGAACAGGATGCGCCTGCCGGTCGAGATCGTGCGCCGTGTCCGCGAAGCGGTGGGCGCTGATTTCATCGTGATCTACCGTTTGTCGATGATCGATCTGGTGCCGAACGGATCAACTTGGGAAGAGGTCGTCCAGCTTGCCAAAGCGGTCGAAGCTGCAGGCGCCACGATCCTGAACACTGGCATCGGCTGGCATGAGGCGCGCATTCCGACCATTGCAACATCAGTGCCGCGCCGCGCCTTCACGTGGGTCACCAAAAAGCTGATGGGCGAGGTCAATATCCCCATCATCACGTCAAACCGCATCAATATGCCCGAAGTGGGTGAGGCCGTACTGGCGGACGGCTGTGCCGATATGGTCAGCATGGCGCGCCCTTTCCTTGCGGACGCGCATTTCGTGGCAAAGGCTGCGGCAGGCAAGGCTGCGGAAATTGCGCCCTGTATTGCCTGCAATCAGGCCTGTCTGGACCATACCTTCAGCGGCAAACTGTCGTCCTGTCTCGTCAATCCGCGCGCCTGTCACGAGACAGAGTTGACGATCACGCCAGCAGAAACGCCCAAAAACATCGCCGTCGTCGGCGCAGGTCCGGCAGGGCTTTCGGCAGCACTTACTGCCGCAGAACGCGGGCATCATGTGACTGTCTTTGACGCCTCCGACGAAATTGGCGGCCAGTTGAACATGGCCAAACAGGTTCCGGGCAAAGAGGAATTCTGGGGGCTGGTCGATTACTATCGCACGATGGTGGCGAAGGCCGGGATTACACAGCGCTTGGGCAAAACGGCGACACCCGACGACCTTGCTGAATTCGATGAGATCATCATCGCCACAGGTGTCGCCCCGCGCGACCCTGAAATCCCCGGTCAGGACGGGCCGAACGTGCGGTCCTATATCGACGTGCTGCGCGGCAAGGCGCAGGTTGGCAAAACAGTTGCGATTGTCGGGGCCGGCGGCATCGGTTTTGATGTGGCTGAATATCTGGTGACAGGCGACAGCCCGACCGAAGACCTGGATGAATGGCTGCAGGAATGGGGCGTCGGTGATCCTGCGCAGACACGTGGCGGATTGCGCGCGGAGGGTCCTCAGCCCGAGGCACCGGTGCGGCAGGTCACGCTCTTGCAACGCAAGGCCGAAAAGCTGGGCAAGCGGCTGGGCAAGACCACCGGCTGGATCCATCGTGCGGGGCTTCAAATGAAGAATGTGCAGATGATCGGTGGCGTGAACTACGAAAGGATTGACGCGGACGGCCTGCATATCAGTCACGGCGACGCGCGCGAAAACCCCAGAATCATCCCAGCCGAGACAATTGTCCTCTGCGCGGGTCAGGTGCCGCAGCGCAGTCTGGCCGATACATTGGTCGCCCAAGGGCGCCGCGTTCACGTGATCGGCGGGGCAGATGTGGCGGCGGAACTGGACGCCAAACGTGCGATCAATCAAGGCACACGCCTTGCTGCCGGGTTATGACCGGACCACGCAAGGCTTGGGTGACGACACGTCCGATCCCATAATTTACAGGGTATTTCGCTGAAAACCGCTGTTTCCGCGTTGTCACCAAAGCGGATTCATACCCCCGTATTGTCAGGCATTTGTCCTAATCCTGCCCGATTTCACTGCCACGTTGGGCGGAACGGTATCAAATAGCAGCGTCAGGAAGTTTCATGGATCGTCTAACCGAAATGGAGGCCTTCGCCACAGTTGTGGATCAGGGCGGCTTTACGGACGCTGCCAAGAAAATGGGAATTTCCAAATCTGCGGTCTCCAAACACGTCTCATCGCTTGAGGCCCGTCTGGGGGCACGTTTGCTGAACCGCACCACCCGCCGCGTCAGCCCGACCGAGATCGGGCTTGCCTATTACGACCGCGCCCGCCGTGTTCTGAATGACGCAGGCGAAGCCGATGCTTTGGTCACGTCGATGCAGTCTGCGCCTTCCGGCCTGCTGCGTATCAGCGTGGCGACAGATTTCGGGGTGAACCACTTGTCGCCTGTTCTGGGCGAATTCCTGTCCGAATTTCCCGACATCACTGTGAACATGGCGTTGAACAACCGCTATGTTGAATTGATTTCCGAAGGCTTTGATATGGCCGTCCGCATTGGCGAGCTGGAAGACAGCACCCTGCGCGCCCGTAAGCTGACCGAAACAACAAAGCGCATGATCGCGAGCCCTGCCTATTTCAAGCAGTATGGCCGCCCCGAAAAGATTGACGACCTGAACGAGCACAAGCTGCTGCATTATTCGAACCAAGCGAACTCCGCGGTCTGGAAATTGACCGCACCGTCGGGCGAAAAACGGCAGGTGCGCACGGCGGGCTGGCTGACCGTGAATGATGGTCAATCGCTCTTGAACGCCTGTATCGGCGGGCTTGGAATTGCTTATTTGCCAAGTTTTCTTTATGCGGATGCAATGAGTAAAGGGTTGGTCGAAGTCGCGATTCCCGATTTGCCGGTTGAGACACAAGGCATCTATGCGGTGTATCCACCAGGTCGCTTTACGCAGCCCAAGGTGCGCGCATTCATAGATTTTCTGGCCCACGCCTTTGCCGACAAGGGCCCCGAGATCTGGTAGTTTCCCAAGGTGTCTATTCAAATACTTGCGCGACCGTGTTGTTGGTCGCGCTTTTTTTCGTCTTAAACCAATCGTAACGCATGTGCCCTATCCGGTGTCCTAAGGACGACGGAGAATGAATCTGATGGACCAGGTCATGCGCTTACTGGCACCGCAAAGCACGCTTGGTTTTATCGTGCGCCTTGGGGTGTGGCTGGGGTTTGTCACAGTTGCGAATATCGCTTTCGCAACGTTCTTTGGTGGTGGCGCATACTACTCTTTGTGGTTCTACCTTGCCCATTCAATCGTGGTCGGTGGCCCGATTATCACGTTCTTCTTTATCATCACGATGTTCCAGTTGCGCCTGCAGCGAAAGCTATGGCATCTGTCACGCATGGACGGGCTGACCGGACTGAACAACCGCAACACATTTTTTGATCTGGCTGCAAAGGCACGGACCCGCGAAAACACCGGTGTCCTTATGATGCTGGATGCCGACAGGTTCAAAGCCATCAATGACACCTACGGGCACCAAGCCGGGGACAAATGTTTGCAGGCCATCGCCGCCAAGCTGCGTGAAAATATCCGTCAGGATGATGTGTTGGGCCGCCTCGGAGGCGAGGAATTTGCGATCTATCTCAGGGACGCAGCCCCGGAAACTGCGCAGTCTATCGGCACGCGCCTGACGCAACCGATCAAAGTTATGACCGAGGCCCATGGCGAACTGACAGTGACGCTCTCGATCGGTGCGGTAATGGCGCAACCGGCGATCCCAATTGATACCTTACTTGGGCGGGCGGATGCCGCACTTTACTATGCAAAACAAAACGGTCGGGCGCTTTTTGTAAACTGGACGCCGTCATTGCAGAAGAAAGCACTCCGGGCACATGCCTAGGGTCAGGACCCAAAGACAATCATTCCTCAGTAGATGTCACGATCACTTCGACGCGGCGATTGGCGGTCCGGCCCGCTTCGGTCAGATTTGAGGCAAGCGGCGAAAGATAGCCCATGCCCTCGGCCTCAAGCTGTGCACGGTCTGCACCATAGTCGCTGACAAGCCGTTCCAAAACAGAGGCTGCGCGACGTTTGGACAAGGCGATATTTGTGTCGAGTGCCCCCGACGAATCCGTATGTCCCACCAGTGCAACCGTCCGCGACGGCCTATCTCCAAGATAATCTGCCAAAGCGCGCAACGACGGGTAGTCCCCTTGGGCAAGCTGGGCAGAACCCGTCTCAAAGTTCAGATCGGCAAGGACCGCGCGCCCGGCCTGATCAAGTTGCTCGGACAGTGTGGCGTCGGATACCGCGCCAAATGCACGCAAGGGTGACGCAGCAGCCTGCGCAATCGGCGGTGCGGTCTCACTTTCAGGACCGACATGCGTGATTTGGACAAAGCCTGCTTCCGCTGTTCGGCTGATGAACAAAGTCAGATACTCAGGCCCATCGTGTCCGACCCGTTCAGCCGCAAGAAACCGGAAATCACCAATGTTGATCCTCATGTCCGGCGGTGGCAGCGTTTCGACCGCAAAACGGAAATCAAAGCCGCCACAGGCCTCGGTCTGGCACTCAAAGATGATCTGATAGCGGTCGTTGCGCAACTGTTCGCGCAAAGGGCGCACCAGTTGTAATGTCGTGAGCGCAGGCGCCGCGATCCGCCAGGCTTGCTGGATCACGTGGCCTTCGACAGTTTGCGCAGGCATCGCGCCCTGATCCCAAATGCCCAGCGGCAAAAGGTAACTATCGGCAGGGCGGATCACCTCTTCCTGCAAGCTCGCGTTGCTTGGAAAATCGAGCGTTTGGCCCTGCGCCATGCCCGCAGCAATGCCCAAACATGCGGCAATTATGCGGATCATCGGGCTTGCGCGTGATATTCGTCATTGGGCCGCATATCGGTGGCCGAAGCGATCCGGTTGCTCATGTTGTAAAAGCCGGCGGTCGCGGCGATATCCCAGATATCACGGTCCGAGAACCCGACCTGACGCAGTGCGTCACGGTCTTTCTCTTCAATCTTGGCACTGGCGACAGTCATCAGTTCGGCAAATTCCAGCATCGCCTTCTGGCGTGCATCCAGAGGGGCGACACGCCAGTTCATCACCAGCATCTCGCCAAGTTGCGGATCACCCGACAACTGCCGCACGGCGGCACCATGGGCAGTCAGGCAGTAGTAGCATTTGTTTATGGACGACACCGCGACCGCAATCATTTCGCGCTCGAGTTTGGACAGGCCAGAGGCGGACAGCATGATATCATTATAAAGCGCCGTAAAGGCGTTCAGCTTTTCGATGTCAAAGGCGTAGGCTTGCAGCACATTGGGCACCATCCCAAGCTTTTCGCGACAGATATCAAAGTACTTCTGCGTGGCCTCCGGCAACGGGTCGGCCATGGGCAAATCGAGGGCGGTGGGTTGGTCAGTCAAAGGTTCACTCCGGCAATCGTCGATAGTGGTACTGTCCCACATGCGTCATGCCGAGGGAAGTGTAGAGCGCGTTGGCCGCATCGTTCACCTGCGTTGTCACCAGCGTCAGGTAATCCGCGCCATTGTCCCGCGCCCAAAAGGCCGCCGCACGCGTCAGGTATTGCGCAAGCCCCTGACGGCGATGGGCGGCCGCGATCTCGAGCGCATGGATCATGGCGCATCCGGCGGCGATGCCCACATAAACCGTTCCTGCAGGCTGGTCATTCAATCGCCCCAGCAAGGTTGTCTTTGGTCCCACGGCGCGTGCCATGATCGCCAAACGTCCTTGGCCGATCCTGCCCGCGGCCCAGATTTCTTCTTGTGCGGCCAGCGGCGGCCAGACCTCAAAGCTGGTAACGGGCGGTGGACGTTCGGTGGCGACGGTCGCGACAGGTGCTGCGTAAAGGTTGGTGACGTCTTTAATCACATAACCGCGTGCGGCCAGCATGTTGTCCAAGTCGCCCTCGCCCGCCCGCACCATGAAGAGCTGCGTTTGCCCTGCCCCGCGCATCGCGGCTTCAGCCTGCGGAATATCGGTATCAGTGACAGGCCCCTGCGCTGTTGCCGCACTGACACGGCTGCTGCCGCTCTTATCAAGCCGTATTCTCCAAGGACCCACCTCGCGGCTTTCTGCAGGCGGCCATGTGCCTTCGATCACGGAATAGAGTGTTTCAAGCGACGGAAGTGTCGTCATGCAAATTTCGCCTCAAGTGCTTTCATCGCCAGATCGAGCGCAACAGCGTCACTGCCGCGCACCACGATGTTCGACCCGTAAACCCCATCTTTCTGGAAAGGGTAAGACCCGACGCTCAGATCGGGGTAATCTTGCGCAAACGCACCCAATGGTCCAGCCAGATCGCCCTCACCTTTGAAGAGTTGCAGTGTACGCGACAACAACGGCGCCCCGCCTGTCAGTGTCGGCAGGATGCTCGCGACCATGGCTTTAAAGACCGAAGGTACCCCCGCCATGACATGGACATTCCCGAGGCTGAACCCCGGTGCCGTGCTAACCGGATTGTCGATGAGCGTCGCCCCGTCTGGAATGCGTGCCATGCGCAGACGTGCCGCGTTCAATTCCTGTCCGGAACGGTCGTAATGCGCCTGCAACAGCGCGCGTGCATCGGCGCGCACGTCGATATGCGCACCAAAGGCAGCGGCGATACAATCGGCGGTGATGTCATCATGGGTCGGCCCGATGCCGCCACTGGTAAAGACATGGGCGTAATTTTCTGACAACGCCTTAACCGCCGCGATAATCGCATCCCTATCGTCACTGACCACCCGCACCTCTTTGAGGTCGATGCCCCGCTCGGTCAATTGCCCCGCAAGATAGTGCATATTCGCATCGCGGGTGCGCCCCGAAAGGATTTCATCGCCGATCACAAGCATGGCAGCGGTGGGGTTTGGCATCTGGTGGTTCTCCTGTCTTGTCAGAGTTGTTATAGGGCGCGTATGGAATTTGCCACGCCTCTTGTCCCTGCCCGCCTGATCAAACGCTACAAACGGTTTCTGGCCGATGTACGGCTGGAAGACGGACGCGAAGTCACCGCGCATTGTGCCAATCCCGGATCAATGCTGGGACTGGCCGAACCGGGCATGAAGGTCTGGCTTGAGCCGAATGATGATCCCAGGAAAAAGCTGAAATTCGGCTGGCGTCTGGTTGAGCATGACAACGGGCATTTTACCGGTGTTGATACCTCAGTGCCCAATCGCGCGCTCAAGGCGGCTTTGATGGCGCATGAGGTGTCGGGTCTGCCGCCCTATGATCTGGTGCGGCCCGAGGTGAAATATGGTGAAAACAGCCGGATTGATTTTCTGCTCAGTGGTGACGGGCCGGATACATATGTCGAGGTCAAGAGCGTGACCTTGTCCCGCCAGTCAGGCTTGGCAGAGTTTCCCGATAGCGTGACGGCGCGCGGGGCCAAGCATGTGGCGGAACTGGCGCAGATGGTGAAGCAGGGGCATCGTGCGGTGATGTTCTATCTGGTGCAGCGCACGGATTGTGCGGCGGTCACTTTGGCAGGCGACATTGATCCGGCCTACAAGGCCGCGTTCGATCACGCGGCGGACGCCGGTGTTATCGTGTTGGCGCATGCATGCAGAATTGACCCCACGGGGATCACGCTGGGCGATCCAATCCCGTTCCGGCCCTAGAACTTCGTCGGAAATTCGCCTATGTGCGGCATAAGACACAAAGGAACGCGACCCGTGGAAACGAACAAAACGCATCTGACCAAAGACGGCATTCGCCTGTATCAGCCCGAAGACTTTGCCGGCATGGCGAAAGCAGGGGCACTGGCGGCCAAGCTTTTGGACGACATTGCGCCCTATGTGACCGTGGGCCAAACCACCGGTGAACTGGATCGTTTGATCACCCAATGGGTGGATGAGGCGGGCGCAGTCTCGGCGACGATCGGCTACAAAGGCTATCAGCACGCAAGCTGTATTTCCGTCAACCATGTGGTCTGCCACGGCATTCCAGGCGCGCCGATTCCGAAATCCGCCAGTGAGACTGTGTCGCGCAACCACGAAAAGCGGCGCGATGATGATGCGCTCAAGGACGGGGATATCCTGAATATCGACGTCACCGTCATAGTGGATGGTTGGTATGGCGACACCAGCCGCATGTATGTGGCTGGAACGCCTTCCAAGAAGGCCGAACGCTTGATCGAGGTTACCCACGACGCCCTGATGAAAGGGATCGAGGCCGCGAAACCCGGTAATACCTTTGGCGATATCGGCCACGCGATCCAGCTTTATGCAGAAAGCCACCGCATGTCCGTAGTCCGCGATTTCTGCGGGCACGGGCTGGGCCGTGTGTTCCATGCGCCGCCCAATGTGCTGCACTACGGGCGCGAAGGCACCGGTGCTGTGCTTGAGGAAGGGATGTTCTTTACCATCGAGCCGATGATCAATCTGGGGCGCCCTGATACCAAGGTTCTGGTCGATGACTGGACCGCTGTGACCTATGACAGATCGCTTTCAGCGCAGTTTGAACATTCAATCGGCATCACCGCAGACGGGTGCGAGATTTTCACGCGTTCACCAGGCGGCAAGTTTCACCCGACCTACGGCGGATAATACCAGAGGGGAAAACAATCGGTGATTTCCCCTCTTGCGAATAACTTGCAACTGGGGCGCGGTGGCCCTATATCTCTCGTGTCGCTAGCGGTGACACCTTTCCCCTGAAAACCTGATGAAAAGGATGCACGCTATGCACCTGATGAAATCTGCCGCTTTGATGGCCATACTTGGCCTGTCTGCAACATCCGCAATCGCACAAGAGGTGACGCTGCGCTTTCAGCACTTTGTCTCGCCCGCCAGTGCGAACCCCACCTATTTCATGCAGCCCTGGGCCGACGCGATCGAGGAACAGTCGAATGGCCGCATCAAGGTAGAGCTCTACCCCTTCATGCAACTCGGCGGGTCTGCACCAAGCCAGTACGACCTGATCCGCGATGGCGCGATTGATGGCGGCTGGGTCATTCCCGGCTATCAGCCGAACCGCTTTCCCGAAGCCGAGGCCATGGAATTGCCTTTCATGACAAGCAAGTCTGGCGAAGAGGCAAGCGCCGCGGCGTGGGAGTTCACGCAGGAATACCTGATGGATGACTTCGCCGATGTGCATCTGATCGCCGCACACATGCATGGACCAGGCATTGTGCACAAACGTGGTGCGCCCGTCGAAACGGTCGAGGATTTTGAAGGGTTGAAACTGCGTGGCCCATCGCGCGCGGCAACGCTTTTGCTCGAAGAGCTTGGCGCAACCCCCATTGGCATGCCTGTACCGCAATTTCCCGAAGCATT
The DNA here is from genome assembly GCF_044595625.1 of Yoonia sp. R78084. Taxonomy (NCBI): domain Bacteria; kingdom Pseudomonadati; phylum Pseudomonadota; class Alphaproteobacteria; order Rhodobacterales; family Paracoccaceae; genus Yoonia; species Yoonia sp. R78084. The sequence continues at coordinate 51,027 of NZ_CP138993.1, read as the reverse complement.
GTCGCGCGACGTTGTCGATGGCGGTGTGATTACGTGGGAAATGTCGCCGTCGCTGAAGCTGGACGAGTTGACCGACAGCCATACGGATGTGGCAGGTGATCAGGCGCTGTATAACCTCTATTTCATCTGGGCGATGAACAAGGATGTCTATGAAGGGATGCCCGACGATCTGCGCGCGATCATTGATGCCAATTCCGGCATGATGGCAAGCCGCTGGGCAGGCCGCGCGCATGATACCGGAGATGTCGTCGGCCGTGATGTGATGGCCGCTGATGGCAACGAGATTGCGCAACTGTCCGAGGTCGAGACAGACCGGATCAAAGCGCTGGGCGCGGAAGTGACGGCAACCTGGATCGCCGAGATGGACGCGAAAGGCTATGACGGTGCAGCCTTGGTTGCCAGCGCGCAAGCGGCTGTCGCAGCCAACCGCGCGGCAGAGTAGCGCCAAATCCCGAGCAACCCTTTCGCCACAGATCACAAAGGGTTGTCCGGACATGTGCTGATTGCGTTGCGCAATGCCTGCGCTGTCAGCTATGCCAAGGTTGATTTTATCGACCTTGGCTTTTGATTTATGACAACCGACACGACCTCTCCGCAGACTGCGGATACAATGGACAGCCACTTTGGTGGGCGCTTCCAGATTGTCGTAGCCCTGATCGCCGTGACTTCTGTGCTCTTGCTGGTGCTGCAATCTGACGCTGGGATTGGCCCTGTGCTGGCAGTGGCCTCTGGCTATGCGCTTGGAATTTCGCTTGTTGTTGCGGCGTGGCTTCTGGCGCAGTTCATCTGGCTCAGAGTACAGCAAAGGCGCCGGACAAGCGGCCAGACACCTGATGACCCGATGGCGTGGTATCGCTCCTATTTGGCGACGATCCGCTGGGGGGACATTCTGGCAGCGCTGATTGCGCTGATCGTCACGGTTTCTTGCTTTACCGTCTACAAGAGTACGGTCGTCGGGGCAGAGGGCTATGGGTTTGACGCGATGTTCATTGCATGGGACCGCGCGCTTTTCGGGGGGCAGGATCCGTGGGTCTTGTCCCACGCAGTATTTCCGACACCGTTTCTGACCAAAGTCATTGATTTCATCTATCACCCGGCCTTTTTGCCCATGGTCCTGGGATATACTGTCTGTATTGCGGCGCAGGGACGGCCTGCGCTGCGCTATACCTATATGGTTTCGTATCTGGCGAGTTTCGTGATGATAGGGATGGTCATGGCCAGTGCGTTGCACTCTGCGGGGCCTGTTTATGACGGGGTGCTTTTCGGGGACGGCACCACCTTTGCACCACTGGTTGATCGGCTTGCTGCCCAGAATGAAGTTGCTGGACCTTTCAGTGCGGTCTTCGCCCAAGGCTATCTGTTTCGCCTGAATGAGCTGGGCGTGTCCGGCCTTGGCAGCGGTATCTCTGCGATGCCGTCGATGCATATCGTGCTGGCATTTTTGTGGGTCTTGCCCGCGTGGCACCTGAACCGTGTGCTCGGCGCGATTGTCACGCTCTATGCCATCATCATCTGGGTTGGGTCAGTACACCTTGGATGGCACTACTTTGTCGATGGGTTGGTCGGCGTCGCTGTGCTTGGGCCAATCTGGTACGCTGCGGGGCGCGCCTTCGGGCTTTATGGCAGAGCTCAGGTGATCCGCGCGACGACGTAGTCCGCAAGATCAACCAGCATCTTTTTAAGCGGATGGTCTGGCACTGCATCCAGCGCCGTTTTCGCCTTCTCGGCCCATGCCAGCGCATCCTGTCGCGTGGCTTCCATTGTGCCGTGCTTTGCAAGCAGGGCAATCGCCTGATCAAGATCGCCTTCGTCCTGTCTGCCCTTTCCGATTGTGCGTTCCCAGAAGGCGCGTTCTTCCGCATCAGCGGCGGCAATCGCGCGAATCACGGGCAGGGTAAGCTTGCGCTCGCGGAAATCATCGCCCACGTTCTTGCCAATGGCTTTGGTGCCGCCATAGTCGAGAAGATCGTCGACGATCTGGAAGGAAATACCCAGCGCATCGCCATAATCAAAGAGCGCCTGTTTGGTCGCAGCATCTTGCCCCGCGATCTCGCCGCCGACTTCCATCGCGGCAGAAAAGAGCGCTGCGGTTTTCCCGCGCACGACCTGCAGATAGATCGCTTCGGTTGTCGCCAGATCACTGGCGGCGGTCAGTTGCAGCACCTCGCCTTCGGCGATCGTAGCGGACGCATTCGCCAGAATATCCAGCACGCGCAGCGATCCCGTTTCAACCATCAACTGGAACGAACGGGCAAAAAGATAATCGCCCACAAGCACGCTTGATGTATTGTCCCACAACAGGTTTGCCGTGGGGCGGCCCCGCCGTTGCTTGCTTTCATCAACAACATCATCATGCAGCAAAGTCGCCGTGTGAATAAACTCAACCGTCGCTGCCAGATGGATATGGTACGGCCCCGTATAGCCACACATCCGCGCCGCGGCGAGTGTAAGCATCGGACGCAAACGCTTGCCACCTGCCTCCACCAGATGCGCGGTCACTTCGGGGATACGCGGGGCGTGTTCCGATGCCATACGATCGCGGATCAGCGCATTCACCGCAGTCAGATCATCGGCCAGCGCCTCGGCGAGTTGTTCGTGCGGTTTGGTGGCAGCGGTATCAAGGCTCATCGCAATTTCCGTCATGTGAATAGACAACGGCTGCACCGCGCCTTAGGTCTTTGGTTATGAAAGAGCTTCTACGCACCAATGACCCGACCGTCATCGCATTTGCAACCGCCCTTCTGGACAGCGAGGGTATAGACTGGTTCACCTTCGACGTAAATATGAGCGTCCTTGAAGGCAGCATTGGCATAATGCCGCGCCGCCTGATGGTGCTGGACCGCGATTTATTTATGGCCGAGGCGGTGATGCGCGACGGAGAGATTGACCTTGGGCGCGACTGAGGACCTGACCAAAGACGATTTTCTGGGTGGCAAAATCGCAATCTGGCAGCCCAAACGCGGATATCGCGCGGGCGTTGATCCGGTCATTCTGGCCGCCTCGGTTGCGGCGAAATCGGGGCAGTCAGTAATGGAACTGGGGTGCGGTGTTGGAACCGCGTCGCTTTGTCTGGCCGCCCGCGTACCTGATTTGCAGATAACGGGAGTTGAGGTGCAGCCGGAATATGCCGCACTCGCCCAACGCAATGCTGTAGAAAACGCGCTGCCTCTGACGGTGGTGAGCGCTGACTTGCGCGCGTTACCAGCGGACCTGCGGCAAAGCCGGTTTGATCATGTCATCATGAACCCGCCCTATTTTGATCGCACTGCAGGCACGGCATCGGATGACACAGGCAAGGATATAGCCTTTGCAGGTGACACGCCGTTGCAGACTTGGCTGGACGTCGGGGCAAGACGGGTCGGGCCGCGCGGATACCTGACGCTGATCCAACGTATGGAACGGCTGCCGGAGGTCCTCGATTCGCTTGCGGGGCGGCTCGGCGCCATCATCGTGCGGCCCATTGCAGGACGCGCGCACCGCGCGCCAGAGCTCTTCCTGCTGCAAGCGCGACAAGAAGGGAAAACGCCGTTTCGCATGGCGCCGACGCTGGTCATGCATGCAGGTGAGGTGCATCAGGGTGATCAGGAAAGCTATACCCGAGAGGTCGGACGCGTTTTGCGGAACGGCGCGGATTTACCCATTTGGCGTTAACGAATTCGCAACACACGGCTGCCACGGTGGAAAGACGCTCAGTTTCTGCCTTGCAGCGTGACAGACGACATCGAATGTGCTGCAATCGGAATACCCAAACCTAGAGGAGATCGACTATGAGCTTGAGTTCGCATGTACAGGAACTGAAGAAGAAGCATAAAAACCTCTCGGAGCATGTCGAGGCAATGCAGCGAAGCCCATCTGCCGATGACATCGAAATTGCAAAACTCAAGAAGCAGAAATTGATTCTCAAGGAAGAAATTTCGCGTCTCACCGCGCACTAGCGATTTCTAACGCCGAAAAGAAAAGGCCACGTCCCGTTGACGTGGCCTTTGTGATTTCCAGGATGTGCCAGACCTTAGGTCATGTACTGGCCACCATTGGCCGACAGGGTAGAGCCCGTCACAAAACCCGCATCATCAGACACAAGGAAACAAACCGCGCGTGCGATCTCTGAAGCTTCGCCAAGACGACCAACAGGGATCTGCGGCAGAATGACTTCGTTCATCACTTTCTCGGGGATCGTGCTCATCATTTCGGTGTTGATATAGCCGGGTGCCACGATGTTCACCGTGATACCGGCGCGCGCACCTTCTTGGGCCAATGATTTGGTGAAGCCGATGTCGCCTGCTTTGGTCGCGGCATAGTTTGCCTGCGCAAACTGGCCTTTCTGGCCATTGATCGAAGAGATGGTCACGATGCGGCCAAACTTGCGCTCGCGCATACCGCCCCAGACGTTGTGCGTCATGTTGAACACGCCGTTCAGGTTGGTGTCGATGCATTCATGCCACTGCTGCGGGGTCATCTTGTGGAAAGGCGCGTCACGGGTGATGCCCGCGTTGTTGACCAAAATCTCGACCGGACCAAGATCAGCTTCGACCTGGGCGACGCCTGCCTGACAGGCCTCGTAATTCGCGACATCCCATTTGTAGGTCTTGATGCCGGTTTCAGCGGTAAAGGCGGCAGCCTTTTCATCATTGCCCGCGTAAGTCGCGGCAACCTGATAGCCTGCATCTTTCAATGCTGTCGAAATAGCTGCGCCGATACCGCGCGAGCCGCCTGTTACAAGTGCAACACGGGACATAAATTTCTCCTCCCAGAGCTTTGGTTAGGTAATCTTGTTATCGTTGCGCCACCTTGGGCGCAACATTATTTCTCAAAAATTACGGGCGCTCGACACACATTGCAACGCCCATGCCGCCGCCGATGCACAGCGTGGCAAGGCCCTTCTTCGCACCACGGCGCTTCATTTCAAACAGCAGCGTGTTCAGAACGCGGCAGCCGGATGCGCCGATCGGGTGACCGATTGCGATGGCCCCGCCGTTGACGTTCACGATCGCCGGATCCCAGCCCATCTCTTTGTTGACGGCACATGCTTGGGCCGCGAAGGCTTCGTTCGCTTCGACAAGATCGAGATCTTCAACGTTCCAACCGGCCTTGGCCAGTGCTTTTTGCGATGCATAGATCGGGCCGACACCCATGATGGTCGGGTCAAGCCCGGCTGTGGCGTAAGACGCAATGCGCGCCAGCGGTTCGATACCGCGTTTTTCGGCCTCATCGGCAGACATCAGCAAGGTTGCCGCGGCACCGTCGTTCAGGCCAGAAGCGTTCGCCGCCGTCACAGACCCGTCCTTGGTGAAGGCAGGGCGCAGCTTTTGCATGGCTTCGATGGTTGCGCCGTGACGGATGTATTCGTCTTCATCAACGACAATATCGCCCTTGCGGGTTTTCACAGTGAAGGCTGTGATTTCATCGTCAAAGCGGCCTTCCTTTTGGGCCGCTTCCGCCTTGTTCTGCGACGCGACTGCGAATGCGTCCTGCATCTCGCGGGTGATCTGGTATTTCTCGGCCACGTTCTCGGCTGTCTGACCCATGTGATAGTTGTTGAACGCATCCCACAGACCGTCACGGATCATTGTGTCGATATAGGTCATATCGCCCATTTTGTGACCGGCGCGCAGGTTGGCAGCATGTGTCGAAAGTGACATGTTTTCCTGTCCACCAGCGGCGACAATAGACGCATCACCCAGTTGGATATGCTGTGCGCCCAGCGCAACCGCGCGCAGACCGGACCCACAGACCTGATTGATGCCCCAAGCAGCGGATTCTTTCGGCAGACCCGCGTTGATATGTGCCTGACGCGCGGGGTTCTGCCCTTGGGCGGCTGTCAGAACCTGGCCGAGGATCGTTTCGCTGACTTCAGATTTATCGATACCGGCACGCGCGACGACGGCTTCCAGAACGGTGGCCCCCAGATCATGTGCGGGTGTGTTTGCGAATGATCCGCCGAAACTGCCAACGGCGGTGCGTGCTGCGGATGCGATAACGACGTTCGTCATGGATGGTTCCCTTCAGGTTTTGGTCCAGCAAAAAGGTGCCAGTTCCACCCGACAGGTGCAAGCCAAACACCTTAGCCCATTGCCTCTTTGGGTATGCGCAATTGTGCTGAAAAGCAAATCAAAGCATCTGAGTACTTGGTAGATTTCTGCTAGAGCGCGGGTTTTGGCACGCCAAAGTAATACCCTTGCAAGCAATCCACACCGAGGCCTTCGAGAAATTCCGCCTCTGCCGCCGTTTCCACCCCGTCTGCAACGGCAAACATTTCAAACTGATGCGCGACTGTAATCAGCGCCTCTGCCAAAACCTGATTGTCGGGATCACGGTCAATGCCACGGATAAAGCTTTTGTCGATCTTCACCAGATCGAAGAAAAAGGATTTCAGATGTCGAAACGCGATAAAGCCCGCACCGAAGCCATCCAAAGCAAAGCCAACGCCCCGTGGTTGCATTTCGCTCATAAAGCGGATCACGTTTTCATGCAGCAACATGGCCGAGGTTTCGCTGATCTCAAAGATCAAGCGGTCCCCCAGATTGTTGCGGTCCAGAAGCCCGCGATCCAAGGTGCGCCGCCATTCACCATCACCAATGGAACGCGCCGAAAGGTTGACCGAAAGACGCAAGTCCGGGTTCTGACGCAGTTTGCGCAGGGCCAGTTCCAGCGACAGGCAATCAATCTGGCGGCCCATATCCGTGTCTTCGACCTGCGGCATAAAGTGGGCCGCAGGCAGAACCCGCCCACTTTCATCCGACAAACGCATCAGGCCCTCATAGAAGGCGACTCGGTGCTGCGCGTCGGATGTCACAACAGGCTGGAACGCCAATTGCCCACGCCCCGCTGCCAGCGCATCGCGCACCAGATACAGCACATCTGCATCACGGCTTGCCATTGCGTATCCGAATGGATCATCCAGCTCCTGCTTATCAACCTGCGCAAGGCTGAGCGTGGTGTTTTGCATCTGCGCACTCCATACTAAACTTGCGCAAGATGCCCCAGTTTGGGCTAACAACCGGTTAAGGACACCCGAATGAATGAACGTTGCAGTTGGGCCGGACCCGAGCAGATTTACATCGATTATCATGACACCGAATGGGGTGTGCCCGAGTATGACAGCCGCGCACTTTGGGAAAAGCTCATCCTGGACGGGTTTCAGGCGGGGCTGTCGTGGATCACGATCCTGAAAAAGCGTGAAAACTTTCGTGCAGCCTTTGCAGGTTTCGACCCCGATGTGATTGCGCAGTGGGGCGAGGCCGATGTTGCGCGTCTGCTGGGTGACGCCGGTATCATCCGCCATCGTGGCAAGATCGAAGCAACCATCGGCAATGCCCGCGCATGGCAAGAGATTGAGGCACGTCAGGGCTTTGACCGGTTCTTGTGGAATTATGTAGACGGGGTGCCGCTGCGCACAACCATTTCGAACCGGGCTGATATGCCGACACAATCACCTCTCTCGACGCAGATCTCAAAGGATTTGAAAAAGGCAGGGTTCCGGTTTTGTGGCCCGACGATTGTCTATGCCTTCATGGAGGCAACAGGGTTGATCAACAACCACCTTACAACGTGTCCCCGCCATGTCCCTTGCGCGGATCTGGCGCGCGATCCCGCCGATGTCTGGCCTACCAGCGTTTAAGCGCGTCCTCGTCGGCGTCTTTGGCATCAACCCATGAGGCGCCCTGCGCGGTCACTTCTTTCTTCCAGAACGGCGCGCGGGATTTCAGGTAATCCATCAGAAAGTCTGCCGCCTCAAAGGCCGCCGCGCGATGAGCGGACGCCGTGGCGACCATCATAATCGGTTCACCGGGTTTGAGCGGCCCATAGCGGTGGATCACCAACACATCCGCCAGCGCCCAGCGCGCGACAGCCTCATCCGCGATCGTAGCAATCGCGCGTGTCGTCATGCCGGGGTAGTGTTCGATCAGCATCTCTTGCAGGTCGCCTTGGGTGTCGCGGACAACGCCGGTAAAGCTGACAACAGCGCCAATATCGGTGCGCCCTTGCGCAAAGGCATTCAGCTCTGCGCCCGCGTCAAAAGGTTCTGCCTGCACACGAACCGTCATCAGCCGCCCGTCATCGGAGGGAAAAACGCAACCTCGCGCACACCATCAAGGGGCGCGTCGAAATCCGAGAGTTCCTGATCAAGTGCGACGCGCAGCGCGCTGATATCGGCAAAGGCAGCGGCATAGCGCTCTTCGCGCGCGCTGAGTTCCACAATCAGGTCGTTCACCGTTGCCGCACCCGTTTCTACCGTTTCTTGCGGCAGACCGATGCGTTCACGTACCCATGCAAAATAAACAACGTTCATATCTCACCATCCCGCAGAAAAGGCCGCGATTTATTGAAGTAATCCCAGCCGGTCACCAGTGTCAAAACCGCGGCGGCCCAGAGCATCACGATACCGCCCCACCAGCTAATGATCATGCCTTGGTATTTCCACCACAGACCCAACTCATCGGGGCCATTGCCAAAGATCGCGTCCTCGACCATCTCTTGTGTCATCGCGAGCGATTGCATCGCAAAATAATGCTCAAACGCGCCGGTCGCGAAAAGCATGGAAATCGCAACCATCTGGGCGGTTGTTTTCCATTTCGCAAGGTTCGTGACTTTCAGCGTACCAGCGGTATCGCCCAAAAATTCGCGCAGGCCAGAAACAAAAACCTCGCGGAAGATAATCACTGTGGCGGGCAGCAAAATCCACGGGTTCATGCCGGAAAAGCCCGTAATCACGACCAGCGCAATGATCACCATCGCCTTGTCGGCAATCGGGTCCAGCATCGCGCCAAGCTTGCTCTCCTGCTTCCATGCACGCGCCAGATAGCCGTCAAGAAAATCGGTCAGCGCCGCGACGATAAACAGCACGAGCGCGAACCAATCCGCCCAGGGCCGCGCGAAATAGAGAAACATCACCACAACACCGGGTGCTGCGGCCAATCGCAGGATCGTGAGGATATTTGGCAGGTTCAATGTCATAGATGAGTGGTAGCGCGGCGCGGCGTCCGATACCAGTAGGCGTGTCGAGAATCTGGCCCAATCCGGCGGGAATGGATTTGACCCTCTGGGACGTTCAAGACACAATGCGTCTGACGCGGTGCGCGTGCGCCGCAAATCCTACCGATATATGGGGATACCCAATGAGATACGTTAAGCCCGAGAGTTTTGAGGCGGCTGCAACCCTATTGCGTGACGAAACCGGCATTTCCCGCATTTTGGCGGGCGGCACCGATGTGCTTGTGCAGTTGAAGGCAGAGATGGTCGAGCCTGATCTGATGGTCGATCTCAAGCACCTGCCCGGCATGCGCGAAATCGTCGCTGAAGACGGTGGATTTCGCATCGGGGCTGCGGTGTCAGGCGCGGAACTGGGTGAACATGACGCGGTAAAGGCAATGTGGCCCGGCGTGGTGGAAGGGGTCGAGTTGATCGGCTCTTCCCAGGTCCAAAGCCGTGCGACGATGGCAGGCAACCTGTGCACCGGCTCACCAGCAGGCGATGCGGTGCCTGCAATGGTCACAGCAGAAGCGGTGGCGCGGGTGCACGGCCCTGACGGGGTCCGCGATGTGCCTGTTGTGGATATCCCGACAGGACCCGGCAAGAATTCTCTGAGCAAAGGGGAATTCATCACTTCGATCTATCTGCCTGCCCGCCCTGCGCATGCAGGTGACGCCTATTTGCGCTTTATTCCCCGCACCGAAATGGACATCGCGGTGTCATCGGCGGCTGTAAGCCTTGCGCTCGATGACGGTGGCACAGTCACATCCGCGCGCGTCGCGGTTGGTGCAGTGGCCCCGACGGTGCGCTTGGTAAAAGAAGCAGGGGCTGCGCTTGTCGGCTCAAAGCTGGATGACGCAGCCATCGCTGGAATGGTGCACGCGGTTGAAGCTGCCTGTTCGCCGATCACAGACAAACGCGGAACCATCGAATTCCGCACGAAAACAGCAGGGGTTCTCGCGAAACGCGCAGCCCTTATCGCCTACGGGCGCGCAGGAGGTCAGCTATGAAAACGATACCCGTTGCAACAACCATCAACGGTGATGAGACAGAATTCCTCTGTCACGCCGATGAAAGCCTTTTGGATGTATTGCGCGACCGGCTTGGGCTGACCGGCGCAAAGGAAGGCTGCGGCACAGGCGATTGCGGTGCCTGCAGTGTGATGATGAACGGGCGTTTGGTCTGTTCCTGTCTGGTGCTGGGCGTCGAAACCGAAGGTGCCGAGATTGAAACCATCGAAGGCATGGCCAAGGGTGATACCCTGCATCCCTTGCAACGTGTCTTTCTCGAAGAAGCCGCCTTGCAGTGCGGCATCTGCACGCCCGGCATTCTGGTGGCGGCCAAGGCGCTCTTGGAAAAGAAACCCGATCCAACCGACACCGAGGTACGCTATTGGCTGGCGGGCAATCTTTGCCGCTGTACCGGCTATGACAAAATCATCAAGGCGGTCCAGAAGGCCGCTGCAGAAATGAGGGCCGCATAACATGGCATTCGATGATCAGGTAAAGCGCAGGTTCAATGTTGTCGGCACCCGTGTGACCCGCCCGGACGGGATCGACAAGGTCACGGGCAAGGCCGCCTATGGCGCGGATATCTCTGCACCCGGTATGTTGCATGGCCGCATTCTGCGCAGCCCGCATGCCCATGCGCGGATCGTGTCGATTGATACATCCGAGGCAGAGGCGCTGGCAGGGGTGAAGGCCGTTGTCACAGGTGCTGACCTTGCGATGCCAGAGGATGCAGACTTTGCCGATGTGGCAATCAACTGTCTGGCGCGCGACAAGGTGCTTTACGATGGGCACGCTGTTGCCGCCGTGGCTGCCACCAGCAAGGCGATTGCAAAACAGGCGATCCGGCTGATTAAGGTGGAATACGAGGTTCTGCCCCATGTCACCGATGTGGACGCCGCGATGAAACCAGATGCACCCGTGGTGCAGGAAGGCCGCGCGCTTGAGAACGTGCCGGCAGGTATGTCGCAGAACGTGACCACCTACTGCAAATTCGGGCATGGTGATCTGGACGCAGGCTTTGCCAAGGCGGACAAGATCATCGAACGCAGCTTCAAAACCGCCGCGACCCACCAAGGCTATATCGAACCGCAGGCCTGCATGGCGAGCCTTGGCAATGATGGCCGTGGCGAGGTCTGGTGCTGCACCCAAGGCCAGTACATGGTGCGCGCGAATTGTGCTGCTGCTATGGGCGTAGAAGAAAGCCAGCTACGCATCACCGCATCCGAGATCGGCGGTGGTTTTGGCGGCAAGACATCGACCTTCATTGAACCTGTGGCGCTCGCGCTGTCGCGCAAGTCGGGCAAACCCGTCAAGATCGTGATGACCCGCGATGAAGTACTGAAGGCAACGGGGCCGACGATTTCATCGTCCATGGATATCAAGATCGGCATGACCAAAGACGGCCGCATTACCGCCGCGCGGGGCGAGTTGCGTTATTCGGGCGGGGCATATCCCAACTTCACCGTTGAAATGGGCGCACAGGCAGCCTTTGCCGCCTACGATCTGGAAGCGGTCGAAACGATCGGCTGGAACGCCATGACCAACCGTCCCAAGGAAATCCCCTACCGCGCCCCCGGTGCGCCCACAGCCATCTATGCGGTGGAAAGTGTGGTAGACGAGCTTTGTCAGGAACTGGGCCTTGATCCGCTGGATGTGCGCCTGATGAATGCGGCACGAAAGGGCACGCTGTCGTCCTACGGGCCGACATTCAACGACATCGGGCTGGTCGCCACGCTGGAGGCGGCGAAAGCGCACCCGCATTACACTGCCCCCCTCGGCCCGAACCAGGGGCGCGGGCTGTCCTGTGGGTTCTGGTTCAACTTTGGTGGCAACACCTGTGTGTCGCTGAACATCAACGATGACGGGACCGTGGGTGTGGTCGAAGGCAACCCCGATATCGGCGGCTCGCGCGCGTCGATTTCAATGATGGCAGCCGAAGAACTGGGCGTGCCCTATGACAAGGTCCGCACAGTGATCGCTGACACATCGTCTTTGGGCTTCAACGATATCACGGACGGCAGCCGCGTGACCTTTGCGGTCGGCCTTGCCACGATTGAGGCCGCGCGCGCCGCGATCAAAGAGATGTGCCGCCGTGTGGCGAAAATCTGGGATATCGACGAAGACGCGGTGATCTGGGAAGACGGCGCTGCCAAACCTGCTGGCCCCAACGCAGGCACGCATCCACCCATGACACTGGCCGAGATTGCCGCCATTGCAGGCAACACCGGCGGCCCGATTGCAGGCCACCATGAGGTCAATGCCGATGGCGCTGGCGTCAGCTTTGGTGTGCACCTCTGCGATACCGAGGTCGATCCCGAAACAGGCGCTGTCAAAATCCTGCGCTACACGGTGTTTCAGGACGCCGGCAAAGCGGTGCATCCAGATTACGTCGAAGGACAGATGCAGGGCGGGGCCGTGCAAGGCATCGGCTGGGCGTTGAACGAGGAATACATCTATGGCGAGGATGGGCGTTTGCAGAACCCTGCTTTCCTTGACTACCGCATTCCCGTGGCTTCGGACCTGCCACCAATCGAAACGGTAATCCTTGAAATCCCCAACCCCGGCCATCCCTACGGTGTGCGCGGCGTGGGCGAGACGCCGATCGTGCCCCCCTTGGCGGCCATCGCGAATGCTGTGTCACGCGCGGCAAACGTGCGGTTGACGGAATTGCCGATGTCGCCGCCACGTGTGTTGAAGGCAATCACGGGCTAGGGGCGATGGTCCGCGTCAAACTCTGGGGATCGCTGCGCACCTTCGCGGATGGCGCGGAATGGGTCGAGGTGGAGGCCAGCAACTTTAAGGAGTTGCTGGACGCTTTGGTCGAAAAATACCCCGGCCTTGCCCCGCAGATCAAACGGGGGGTGTCACTGGCACTGGACGGGGTGATCTACCGCGAGGCATGGTTCACGAAGATCGGGCCAGAGAATGAGGTGATTTTGATGCCTTATATGGTGGGGGGATGACTGCGAAATGCATGCGCTGTTTTTCGAGGTGCGCCCGAAACCCGGGCATCTGGCGCATTATTTTGAACATGTCGCGCTGTTGCGTCCGGTGCTGGCGAAACATACCGGCCTCGCGTTTCTGGATCGTTACGCCTCTCTGTCTGATGCGGATGTGATCCTCTCGCACCAGCTTTGGGAAAGTGAAGAGGCTATTGTCGCTTGGCGCAAAGATGCAACGCACCGGCGGTCGCAAACCGCAGGGCGGCAGGTGCATTTCACCGACTACCGTATTCGTGTGGGCGCGCGGGTCTTGCACTGGAAAGGTGGCGAGGTAACACCTTTAGGGGCGTCTGATAGTTCACATGTCGTCGCACTTTATGGAACGGCACCTGTGACGAACCCCGCCTTTAGCGGCTTCGAAAGCGTCAATCACAAGGGCCAGTTTATTGCATTGGCGACGGTGGATGGCGCTGCGGCCGCGCAGGCGTTGCTTGATCAACACCTTGGCACGTCCGGTTTGGAAGAGGCTGCGATCTACAGAATCCGCCGCGACTACGGTCAGCATGACCGGACGCAAGCGCCGACTTAACCATTCTCATGGAAGTAATCATATACCGTCTGCGCCAGCTTTGCTGACACCCCGTCCACTGCTTTTAAATCCGCCAGATTCGCACGCGCCACCGCTTTGGCCGACCCGAAGTGGGCCAGCAGGGCCCGCTTGCGTGTCGCACCTACGCCCGGCACATCGTCCAGCGGCGTGGCCCCAATGGCCTTGGACCTTTTCGCACGGTGGGTGCCGATGGCAAAGCGGTGCACCTCGTCCCGCATCCGTTGGATGAAATACAGCACAGGGTCATTATGGCGGAGCGCCATGACCGGTTTGCCGGTGCGGTGGAATTCCTCTTTGCCCGCATCGCGGTCTTCGCCTTTGGCGACGCCCACCATCGGAATATCGCTGACGCCCAGCGTATCCATGATCTCGCGCACAGCACTGACCTGCCCCTGCCCGCCGTCGATCAGCAAAAGATCAGGCCACGTCCCTTGCGTCCGTTCGGGGTCTTCTTTCAAAAGGCGCTGGAAGCGGCGGGTCAGGACCTCTTTCATCATGCCGAAATCGTCGCCCGGTGTCAGGCTATCGCCCTTGATGTTGAATTTGCGGTACTGGTTTTTGTCAAAACCATCCGGCCCTGCCACGACCATCGCCCCCACAGCATGGGCGCCTTGGATGTGCGAGTTATCATACACCTCGATCCGCTGGGGCACCTTTTCCAGATCAAAGGCCTCAGCCACGCCTTTCAGCAAACGCGCCTGCGTGGCGGTTTCGGACATCTTGCGTGCAAGGCTCTCGCGGGCATTGCGCAGCGCGTTTTGCACCAGCTCCGCCTTTTCGCCGCGCTGGGGGACCATGATTTCGACCTTGCGTTCGGCTTTCTCGGCCAAGGCGGCGGCCATCAGATCGTCGTTGTCCAGACCGTGTGACAGGATCAAAAGGCGGGGTGGTTCGCGGTTGGAATAAAACTGGCCGACAAAGGCCTCCATCACCTCAGACATATCCTCATCCCCGCTGATGCGCGGATAGTAATCGTGATTGCCCCAGTTCTGGTTCGCACGGATAAAGAACACCTGCACGCAAGCCTGTCCGCCGTCCGTATGAAGCGCGATCACATCAGCCTCGGCCGTGTTCTGCGGGTTGATACCTTGGGCAGATTGCACTTGGGTCAGCGCCTTGATCCGGTCACGCAACGCCGCCGCGCGTTCGAATTCCATCGCCTCGGACGCGTCTTGCATCTGTTTGGCAAGCGTTTCCTGAATACCTTTGGTGCGGCCTTGCAGGAATTTCTCGGCATCGCGGACCGAACCGGCGTAATCTTCTTCGGAAATCAGGCCACAACACGGACCAGAGCAGCGTTTGATCTGATATTGCAGGCAGGGCCGCGTGCGCGTTTCAAAATCACTGTCCGAACAATTGCGCAGAAGGAACACACGCTGCAACTGGTTCAGCGTGCGGTTCACTGCACCGGCACCCGCAAAGGGACCGTAGTAGTTCCCTTTCTGGTTCTTAGCACCCCGATGCTTTTTGATCATCGGAAAATCATGGTCTTTCGTGACCAGAATATTGGGAAAGGATTTGTCGTCGCGCAGCAGCACATTGTAGCGCGGTTTCAACTGCTTGATCAGGTTCTGCTCAAGCAACAAGGCTTCGGTCTCTGTCCGCGTCGTCAGGAACATCATCGTCGCAGTTTCGCGGATCATCCGCGTAATGCGGGGCGAGTGATTGCCGGGGCGGGAATAATTCGACACCCGCGCCTTGAGGTTCCGCGCCTTGCCGACATAGAGCACACGGCTGTCCGCATCGAGCATCCGGTATACCCCGGGCGAACTGTCCAGCGTCCGCAAATACGCATGGATCACGTCATATCCGGTGGGGATTGGCTTGCTTGGCTGCTCTGTCATCTGTCTGGTCTGTGATTCTGGTCTGTCTGCAATGGTAACGCGCCAAGGACAAGTGAAAAGGCATCCACTGTTTCTGTGGATAACTCCGTGGGTTATTCTTGGGCAGGTGGAAATTTCTGTTGTATTTAGCAGGGTTCGGCTGTTTGCGCAAAAAATAGGCACTTTCCCAAGGCATTGAAAAAGAACACTATTTTTATTGCAAATTCGTTAACACCTTGAAAAATAGGCGGTTTGTGACGTTTTTGTGAAGACGCGCGCGCGCGGTGCACAACTTGCCGTAGGTGTTATTCCAAACCCAACACGTCAGGCGTCTCCCACGCGAGGTGCTGCCCCCCGTCCACAGCCAGCATTTGCCCCGTCACAGCAGGCGCATCGAGAAAATATCCAAGGGCGGCGGTGATGTCGGCAGGGTTTGCCCCCCGCTTCAGGATCGTCGCGGCGCGCTGCCTCGAGAAGTGCTCTTTGCTCTGCCTGTGACCCTGCAATGTCGGCCCCGGGCCGATCCCGTTGACCCGCACGCGGGGGGCCAATGCCTGCGCCGTCGTACGCGTCATCGCCCAAAGGCCCATCTTGGCGATTGTGTAGCTCATGAACTCGGGCGTGAGTTTATGGATGCGTTGATCGAGCATATTGACCACAAGGCCCTGGGCAATCGGTTCGCCCTCAGCGTCAGGCTTGGGTTCAGGCACTCGCGCTGCGAAATGCTGCGACAGCACGAAGGGTGCACGCAGGTTGGATTCAATATGCCTGTCCCAGCTTTCGCGGGTGGCGGAGGTGACGCTGTCATGCTCAAAAATCGAGGCGTTGTTCACAAGGCAGGTAAGCGGACCGCCCAGCGCCTCTGTCGCGCGACCGACCAACGCCTGCGTCGCATCTTCGTCCAAGAGGTCCGCCTGTAGCGCGACGCCCTGACGCCCCAGAGCTGCAAGCTGGGCCACAGTTTCGCGCGCACCGGCCTCTGATCCGGCATAATGCACGGCCACATCAAAGCCGCGCTGCCCCAGATAAAGCGCCATCGCCTGACCCAAACGCGCCCCGGCGCCTGTGACCAGCGCCCTCATTTCAGCTTCTTCTCGCACTGACACGGGCCTTTACCAATCCGGTACCGCAGGCATTTCGGGCATTTTGCCTGCGCCAGACGCGCCTGACCCGGGAAACGCCATTTGCCGAACATCGCCAACACCAGCATGAAGGCCAGAAAGATAAAGATCGCTTTCAGGATCACAGGCCAAACCTCGCAAAAGCCGCGCGCTCTTCAATGCCTGCGACCGCATCGTCGACAATCCGCGCACCAAAGCGGGCAAAGAGCGGTTTTTTCTGATCATAGCGTTTGAAGGTAACCTTGTCGCCAAAGCGTTCTTTCATCACGGGCACCAGATGGCCGATCCCGTCGACCAAACCCTCATCAACACCTTTCTGGCCAATGTAGACTTCACCGGTGAACAGATCTGGATTATCCGACAGCTTGGTCCCGCGCCGCGATTTCACGTAGTCGATGAAGGTCGCGTGCAGGTCTTCCAACCAACCCTTGAGCTTTTTCACATCAGCGGGTTTTTCGGGCTTGAACGGGTCCATCATGGATTTGGATTTGCCGGCGGTATGTACGCGGCGTTCAATACCGATTTTTCCGATTGCATCAGTCGCACCGAAACCCGCGCTGATCACGCCGATGGATCCGGTGATCGAGCAGGGATCGACAAAAATTTCGTCCGCAGCACAAGCGAGCCAGTAGCCACCGGAGGCCGCCACATCTTCAACAAAAGCAAAGACGGGGACTTTCTTTTCGTCCGCCAAGCGCCGGATGCGTGATGCGATCAGGGAAGACTGCACCGGTGATCCGCCCGGGCAGTTGATTTCCAGCGCGACGGCCGCAGGCTTGCCTTTGCCAAAGGCCTTTTCAATGACAGGCGCAAGGCCGGGGTTATCAAGCCCCCGACCAGAATTGACGATCGCGCCCTGCAGCCGGATGACGGCGACAAAGGGCTCGGACTTCATGAATGGAATAAAACGTTTCATGCCAACTTACTTAGCCCTTCCCAAGCAGGGCGCAAGGGTTACTGCCTGATCCGCCATCCCGTGCGGAAAATCCACCAGATGACCATCAGACAGATTGCAGTAAAGAGTGCGATGGCAAAGAGCGAGGCACCGATCCCGACATCCGCCTGCCCGAAGAAGGACCAACGGAAACCGCTGATCAGATAGACGACCGGATTAAACAGGGTGATGGTCTGCCAAACGGGCGGCAACATCGTGATCGAATAGAAAGACCCGCCAAGGAAAACCAGTGGCGTAATCACCAGCAGCGGGATCAGTTGCAGTTGCTCGAAATTGCCCGCCCAGATGCCGATGATGAAACCCAAAAGCGCAAAACTGACGCAGGTCAGGACAAGGAAGGCTATCATCGCCAAGGGGTGCGCAATCTGGATATCGACGAAGAAGAACGACGTCACAAGGATCACAACACCGATGAACAGCGCCTTGGTCGCAGCAGCACCCACATAGCCTGCCACAACTTCAAGAAAACTGATCGGCGCGGAGAGAAGCTCATAGATTGTCCCGATGAATTTCGGGAAATAGATGCCGAAACTGGCGTTGGTGGTCGCCTGGGTCATGACCGACAGCATGATGAGACCGGGCACGATAAATGCGCCGTAGCTTACGCCCTCAACCTCATCAATGCGGCTGCCGATGGCAGCGCCGAAGACGACGAAATAGAGTGCGGTGGACAGCACCGGCGAAATAAAGCTCTGGGTGATCGTCCGGAAGAACCGGCGCATCTCAAAGACGTAGATTGTCCAAATCGCGTTCAGGCTCATGTGGTTTCCTTTACAAGGCCGACGAAGATATCTTCGAGGCTGCTTTGTTGCGTTTGCAGGTCTTTCATCTGCAAACCGGCCTTTTGCAGGTCGGCCAGAAGGGTGGTGATGCCCGTCCGCTCGCCTTTGGTGTCGTAGTGGTAAAGTAACGATAACCCGTCGTCGGCGCGGGTCAGCTCATAGTCAGCCAGCGCATCCGGGATCGTCTCGACCGCTGAGGACAATTCGATTTTCAACTGCTTGCGGCCCATCTGTGACATCAGATCGGCCTTGTTCTGTACCAGCAGGATTTCACCCTTGTTGATCACGCCGATACGATCGGCAATTGCCTCAGCCTCTTCGATGTAGTGGGTGGTGAGGATGATCGTAACACCCGAGGCTTTAAGTTTAGCGACAACCTCCCACATGTCTTTGCGCAGTTCGACATCGACGCCGGCTGTGGGTTCATCCAGAAACAACACACGGGGTTCGTGGCTAAGTGCCTTGGCGATCAGCACACGGCGCTTCATGCCACCCGAGAGCGTCATCACCTTGTTGTCCTTTTTGTCGTAAAGCGACAGCTGCTTGAGGATATCCTCAAGGTAGGCATCGTTGCGGGGCTTCCCGAAAAGGCCACGCGAAAAGCGCACGGTGTTCATCACCGTTTCAAAAGGTTCAAGATTGATCTCCTGCGGGACCAGGCCGATGAGGGCACGCGCGGCACGGAATGCTTTTTGCGTATCATGCCCGCCTACAGTGACGGTGCCCGAGGTTGGCACAGTGATCCCGCAGATCGTGGAAATCAGCGTCGTTTTGCCTGCGCCATTGGGACCAAGCAAAGCGAGGATTTCGCCCTCCTCGATGTCGAGGTTCACGGATTTGAGCGCCTCAAACCCGCCAGCATAGGCTTTGCGCAGTTTTTGGACGGAAACGATTGCGGACATATTGGTGCCTTTGTGTTGGTCGCTGCTATCTAGCGCACCCAGCGCAAAAGAAAAACGCGCCACGGGGTGTGCACAGGCGCACAGTGATCACACCATCCGCGTCGCCACATCCAGCATCCGGCACGAAAAGCCCCATTCGTTGTCGTACCAGCCAAAGACCCGCAAGAGTCCGCCTTGGGTAACGCGGGTTTCAGGTAGCGACACCACAAGGCTTTCGGGCCGCGCGCGCAGATCAGTTGAGACAAGCGGTTTGTCAGTCCAGCCGATAATGCCGGATTGGGCCCGCAAGACGGCATGGACGTCTGCGCGGGTCACTTGGCTGTCCAGCGTGACGGACAGGTCGACGGCAGACACAGAGGCGACGGGAACGCGCACCGCTGCGGCCTCGATCCGGCCCGCAATATCGGGCAGCACTTCGTTCAGAAGCCGCTGGGCCGAGGTTGTGGTCGGTACCATTGACAAGGCAGCGGCACGGCTGCGCAGTGCGTCGTCCCGTGGCGCATCAATGCTGGGCTGGCTGCCGGTATAGCAATGGATCGTTGTCATCCAGCCGGTTCGCAAGCCCCAAGTATCATCAATGAGTTTCACCAAAGGGGCCAGCGCGTTGGTTGTGCAAGAGGCATTCGACACAATGGGCTGATCATTGAGATTGGCTTCATTCGCCCCCAAGACCACGGTCAGGTCTGCTGCAGAGGACGGTCCCGAAATCAGCACACGCCGCGCGCCTGCGTGCAAACCGCGTTCTGCAACAGCGCGGCTTTCCGCCTTGCCGGTACATTCAAGCACGATGTCGACGCCCGACAAATCCAGCGTCGAGATGTCGGAGGTCCGCGTGAGAGGGATCGCCTTTGCGTCAACGACAAGCGCACCGTCCGCATAGGTTACATCGCCCGCAAAAGGCCCGAAAACGCTGTCGTACTCAAACAGATGTGCGCAGAGAGCGGGATCAGCAATATCGTTGATCCCGACAATCTCAATATCAGGCCAAGCACCTGTCGCATGGGCCCGCAGCATTGTCCGGCCAATTCTGCCGAACCCGTTAATGAATACACGCACCATCTGAACGTCCTTACTGTGTTATCGCGGATGCTGCACCTTTCGCGCAGGCACCACAAGCGAGGCTTGTTCGTAAAGACGTATGAAAAGGCATCAGAGAATCGCGCCGATTCCCACCGCAATCGCGGACAGAATCAGGAAAAAACCTCGTTTCGCCCCCTGCCGAGCAACAAAGGCATTCTGCAAAATACGAAAAACGCGGGTATTCTCCCTTGGCGAAAGCCCATCTCGAAGTGGATCGCTGCAGGAACCTCAAAGCTTTGAGTTTTCAGTTAAAACAAAGGCAAATAGGCGATTTCCCGCCGGTCACTGTTTCTGCTGTCTGATCTAATAGTGCAGAGTACAAAAGATTAAGAACCACTAAACAACAAGTTAGTGTCACTTTTTGGCCTAATTTGAATGAGACCAACATGATCGAAGACGAATGACCGTCGTGTGAGTGATGTTTGAAAGCTGGGTAGACAGATGGCTAAGGCGCAAGTGAAAGAAGATACGACTGAAAAGGATAGCTTCGTTGATGAGCTGAAGCCGGGCACAAAGCTGATGCACGGCCAGTATACAATCGAGAGCTTTCTGAATGCTGGCGGTTTCGGCATTACGTATTTGGCCAAGGATAGCCTCGATCGTAAAGTCGTTATCAAGGAATGCTTCCCCGGCGCCTTCTGCCGTCGCAGCCGCTACGTGGTGCAGGCGCGTTCGCGCGCTCACCAGAACGAGTTGAAATCAATTGTCCGCCTCTTCGTTCAGGAGGCCCGCAGCCTCGCGAAGCTGAACCATCCGAACATCGTCGGTGTGCATCAGGTTTTCGAAGACAACGAGACCGCCTATATGGCTTTGGACTTTGTGACGGGTCGCGACCTTCTTGATACCATCGAAGACCCAAACCACGGCCTGAACGCGACACAGATCAAGTCGATCCTGAAAGAAGTGTTGGGCGCGGTTGGGTTCATCCATGACCAAGGCATCCTTCACCGCGACATCTCGCCCGACAACATCCTGATTAACAAGGATTTCCATCCTGTCCTGATCGACTTTGGTGCCGCCCGCGAGGAAGCAACAAAGCAAAGCCGCGTGCTGTCTGCATTGCGTGTCGTGAAAGACGGCTACTCTCCACAAGAATTCTACATCGCAGGGTCCGAACAAAGCCCAAGCAGCGACCTCTATGCCTTGGGTGCGTCGTTCTACCACCTTATCAACGGCGATGTGCCGCCGAACTCACAGGCCCGCCTGGCCGCTATCGCGTCTGGTGAAGCAGATCCCTATGAGCCGCTTGCAGGTCGTTTTAGCGAGTATGAACCGTCTTTCCTTGCGGCGATCGACAAAGCGCTTGCTGTCCTTCCAAAGGACCGCGTCCAGTCCGCTAAGGAGTGGATGGAGATCATGGAAGGCGGGCAAAGCAATGTTACGCCCCTTAAAGTTGGTGCGGCAGTTGCAGCCGAGCCACAAAAGTCTGCAAAAAGCGCCCCCGTTGCCGCTGCACCAGCGAAGAAATCCAACATGCCAGTTTTGCTGGGTTCTGCGGCTGCAGTCGCCCTGCTGGTTGGTGTCGGCGTTATGACAATGACCGGCGGCGAGGATGCCCCGGTTACAGCGCAAGAACCTGTCGCAGCCGCAGCGCCTGCTGCAGTTGAAGCACCGGTTGTTGCTGAAGCACCTGCCGAGCCAGTCTTCACACCAGCACCAGCACCAGCGGCTACCCCAGAAGCAGCCGCAGATCCTGTCGTGGCCGACGTGCCAGCCTTTCTTGCGCCACGCGAAGAGGCCCCTGCACCTTCTGTTGCCGAAGAACTGGCCGCGTCAGTTGCCGCAGAGCAGACCCCTGCAATCACACAAGAGCCGGCGCCAGAAGAGACCGCCATTGTCCCGCCTGCTGTCATCGAACCACCTGTCGCGGCCGTAGCGCCGACACCAACGGTGCGTCCGGCTGCACGGCCCGAGAGCGTCGAAATCGCGGCTTTGCCTGAGCCAGAGCCGCTGCCAGAGCCAGTTGCAACACCGCAGCCTGCGGCTGATCAGCCTGTTTCCGGTGACGTTTTGACAACAGCAAACCGTCCGGTAGAAGCATCCGAAATTGCGCCAGTTGCACTGCCAACCACACCTGAAAATGTCGAAAGCGTCGGTGCAGGACCAGCAGTCGAGATCTCGGCAGTAACACCCGGAAATGAACTGCCACCTGCAGCCGCCCCTGTCACCGGGTCTTGGACTGTGCAGCTGCCTTTCACCGCTGCCGGCGAGCAGTCGAATATTGTAGCCGAAGCCGGCCCGATTTCGCCTGTCTGGGTTGAGCCTGGCCTTGTGATCGTGGCTGTGAATGGCATCGGTATCGATGCAATTTCTGATATTCCAGAAGCGCTGCGCCAGCAAATCGGTGACGGCGAAGTCGCACCGACAATTCCGGTCGCTTTCAACACAATCAAGCCATCAACCGGCGATTTCGTCCAGTATAACTGGGTTGTTCCGGTCGTACAGAACGTCACACTGGTCGATGGGACGGCGTTCCAGACAGCGTTCTCTGGCACTGGCTGGACAACAACAGTCGTAACACTTGATCAAGTCGAACAAGGCGGTCTGGAAGTAGGCGATGTGATCACCTCTTATATTTCGACAGGTGAAACGATTGATCAACGCGACTCGATTATGAACATTTTTGAGCGTGAGCTCGCGGACGGAACGGAACAATTCAGTTTCGCAGTGCAGCGCGATGGCGGCCTTTGGGTGGCTTCGCACACGGTATCCGGCGCGGCAGAGTAAAATATGTCACAGCGGTCCAGCAGGACCGCCCGACATCAGTAAATTGGAGGGTAGCAAGATGAAATTCATTCGTGATCTACTTGGAAAGAAACGCAGCGATACAAATACACGGCGCGCGAGTTCCGTGGAATCTCTGGAGCAATCCTATCGTGATACGATCGGATCAATAGTGGACGAGGCTGCGCCTTTGAGCAAACCTGCAGTCGCTACTCCCCTTCAGACGAACGCCGCAACCGATGTGCGGGTTGTCAGCGCAGAGCAGGCACCGGCAGCGCCAACAGCACCCGCTGCACCTGCAGCACCTGCGGCAGTGAATATCTGGGATCTAGAGGATGACGGGACATCAACCGCCCTTCCGGAGCCGACAGCACCGATTGCACCGGTACGTCCCGTTGCGGCACCTGTTGCAGAGCAGGCAGTCGCTTCTGCAGCGGCAGCACGGTCACCCGCGCGGTCGCGTCGCACAAAGACACGCCTGATCGGCTTTGACAAATCCGATGGTGATGTTGTCGACCTGTTCAACGACGCCCAAAAGGCCGCACCCACCAAGAGCGTGCGCTTCCCTGTTGGCTGGATTGTTGTTGCCGAAGGACCGGGACGTGGCGAAAGCTTCTCTCTCATGGCGGGTATGTCACAGATCGGCCGTGGCGAGGACCAGGCGATCCAGCTCGATTTTGGTGACAACTCGATCTCGCGTTCGAACCACGCCGCAATTGTTTATGACCCCGACACCAAGGAATTTCTGCTTGGGCATGGCGGCAAGTCAAATATTGTACGCCTGAACGACAAGCCTTTGATCAGCAACGAAACGCTGAAAACCGGCGACGTCATCCGTATCGGCGAGACTGTGCTGCGGTTTGTTGCGCTTTGCGACAAATCTTTCAACTGGTCGGATGGTGCGACCGAGGAGGACGAAGATGTGGCGATCGCCTGAACCACGTTTTGACGTCGCATCTGCGATCTGTCAGGGCGGGCGTGACTATCAAGAAGACGCAATCGTCACTGATTTCCCTTTTGGGGCGGATAGTGGTGTGGTTGTGCTTGCCGACGGCATGGGCGGCCATGCGGCCGGTGATGTTGCCAGCAAGATTGTCGTCACCGAAGTCTTTAGCGAGCTCAAGTTCGAAAGCGCGAATTTTGCCGATTTCGAAGGTGAAATTCCACGCTTCCTGACCGAAGCTGCGGCGAACGCCAACGGCTATGTCCGTGAACATGTGCAGGCACATCCCGAGACACGCGGCATGGGGGCGACACTTGTTTCTGTCGTTCTGGTCGAGAACCGGATGTACTGGATGTCGATTGGCGACAGCCCGTTGTACCATTATCGCAATGGCACGATGAAGCAGCTGAACGAAGATCATTCGATGGCGCCGCAGATCGACTTTATGGTCCAGCAAGGTTTGCTGGATGAAGAAGCCGGCAAGAACCATCCTGACAGGAACTGTCTGACGTCGGTGATATTGGGTGATCGCGTGACGAAATCGGATTGCCCGAAAACGCCTTTCGAGTTGCAGGTCGGTGATATCGTTGTCGTCTCAAGCGACGGTCTGCAGTATCTGGAAGATGCAAAGATCCAGAAAATCCTGCACCGCTATCGCCGCAAGAAGGCGGCCGAGATTGCGGGCTATCTGCTGGAGGCAATCGAGGCGCTGGCTGACCCCGATCAGGACAACTGCACGTTCTCGGTGATCAAACTGAACCACAACAAGCCTGTCATCCGCGCAATCCGCGCCAAGCCTGTTGGCCATGTCGATCATCAGACCTCGACGGTCACACGTGTTGTTGAGTTGGACGACATTGAAAAGGTTGCGGCAAAGACGAAAAAGCCGAAGGAAGTCGCTGCAAATAGCGCGCCGACCGTGATTAAGGAAGTCAGACCGCTCAAAAAGGTCGAGCTGAATGATGAAACCGATTTGACACAGGAGGTTGATGCGGCTGAGCCGCCGGCTAAGATAGCCGCCGGAGGCAAGTAATGTCGAATCAATCACTGGGAAACCGGGTCCAAACAGAATTGAAGCAGGCCGTGCTAAGTGGCCTGCTTCCTGATTCTGACCATGAAAAAGCGGAACTGCTGCTTGAGCGCCTGCAAAAGCCGGTACGTCTGGCCATCCTCGGCATGCCTGAATCCGGAAAATCGAGACTGCTGAATTTGCTTGTGGGCGCAGATGTCATCCCTGAGGGGGTGCATTTGCCAACGATGCAACTGGTTTATGGCGAAAGTGAAAAATCGGTCTGCACCCTGGCTGATGGATCCAAAGAAGAGTTCAATGCCGTCGATTCCGATATGATCGCAGGCCTGTCCCCGGTCTTTGTGGAAATGCAGATGCCTCTGCCGGCCCTGAACAAGATTTCGGTTCTCGAAGTCGTCGCCCCCAATGACACGAACGCCGTGCACCGTGCATCGCAATGGGCATCCAAGCGCACGGACGTCGCACTTTGGTGCACACGCGGCTTCACCGAACCCGAGCAACGCATTTGGGCAACCATGCCTGACCTGATCAAGGATCACGCGTTCTGCATGGTCACACATGCCGATTTTCTAAAGGCGCAAGGGCTTTATGAGGCCGCAGTCGGCGCAATCTCTGCGGCTGCAGGGGATGAATTCAATGCGGTTCTGGCGATTGCCACGAACCAGGCACTTTCAGCGCGGCTTGCAGATGGCACTGTCGACAAGGACGTCATGCGCGAGAGCGGCGGATCCGCGCTGATCTCGGCGGTTCTCAAACAGGTCGAGCGCGGCCGTCAGTCTGCGGTGGATCAGGCTGATGTTCTGCTGCATCAGTATGCCGATCTGTTGGGCCCCTTAAAGGATGCCCCTGTTGCGCCAGAGGTAAGCACACCGCCAGAGCCTGCGCCAACACCAGAACCGGTGGTCGCCAAAGGTCCTGCCGCGCCTGTTGCTGCTGCCGAGAATGCGCAAGCAGAGGCGCCGAAACCGGCAGCTAGCCCAGCTGAAGCAAAGCCCGCGACACGCGACGCCATTTCGCGCCTGCGCGAGATCGCCGCCCGCAAGAATGTGTCCCGGGACCTTGCGTTCGAGGAAGCGGCGAAACCTGAGAAGACGCCTGCACCAGAACCGCAGGCAGAGGCTGAAGCGGAGGAACCAGCCGCGGCTGCCGCGGAACCGCTGCAAGCTGCCACACGCGACGCCTATGAGCATGTTATCGCCTACCTTGAAGAGCACGGTGCAGAGCTTGAATCCGTGCTGAAGAAACAAGGCGAAGATGGCCCTGCCGAAGTCATGGCGATGGCTGTGGATCACATACAATGGCTTTGTGATTATCTGAACGAAAACGGTGATGCCGCAGACACTTCATTGCAACGCACCCGCGATACCGCTTTTGACGCCGCAGACATGGTGCAATTGATGCAGATGGAAAAACAAGGCAGCGCAGCCCTTGAAGCCGTCAGCCTCATGCTACAGATTAAACGAGAACTGCAGGCTGACTTGGCTGCGTAACCCACGTTGTCGCTTGTGAAATTTTTAAGCTAAGCGCCATACTTTTGCCGTGCGGATCTGTTTCCATTATGGCAATAAAGACGGTGCTTTTCTTGCTATTTAGCGACGAGCGGGACCGCGCAAAGCTGTGGTACGATCAATTTGTTAAGGACGGACAAGGATGAAGATGGAAGAGGTCGCAAATGGGGATGGTCTAGCAATCCCGCCGGAGCAGCTCCCCTTCATGCGCCTTGGGCTGGAGAAGATGGACCGCTTCCACGATGAGGTTGTCGACCTCGAAGCGACGCTTGCGGATGTCGTAAAGCTTGGCGGCCAGGACGCTGAAAAGAAAGCTTCTAAACTTATCAAACAGTTACGCGCTTTTGAGCC
Source organism: Yoonia sp. R78084 (assembly GCF_044595625.1). Taxonomy (NCBI): domain Bacteria; kingdom Pseudomonadati; phylum Pseudomonadota; class Alphaproteobacteria; order Rhodobacterales; family Paracoccaceae; genus Yoonia; species Yoonia sp. R78084. The sequence goes on along the minus strand of NZ_CP138993.1, from coordinate 24,276 downwards.
AAGCATTACCATGATCGGCCAAATCAAGTCGGGTAAGACGTCTTTGGTGAATGCCATGGTTGGCCGGCCCGACCTGTTGCCTGCGGATGTAAACCCATGGACGTCAGTTGTGACTTCGCTTCACCTCAACACGCCCTTGCCGGATGATGCGCCAACGGCAACCTTTCAGTTCTTCAGTCAAGGTGAATGGGATCACCTTGTCGAGAACGGCGGCCGAATCGGCGAATTGTCTGAACGTGCCGGTGCTGACGAAGAGCTTGAGAAAGTGCGTCAACAAATTGCCGAAATGCGTGAAAAGACAAGGCAGCGCCTTGGTCGCAAGTTCGAACTTTTGTTGGGACAAAAACACAGCTACGCCGAGTTGAGCGACGAATTGGTGCAGCGCTATGTCTGCATGGGCGACGATTTCGAGGATCTCGAAGAAGAAGACCAGCAGGGCCGCTTTGCCGATATTACAAAATCCGCTGACCTGTATCTGAACGCGGACTCGATCCCGATGTCGATCTGTCTGCGCGATACGCCGGGCGTGAATGATACATTCATGATGCGGGAACAGATTACCATCAATGCACTGCGCGATAGCCGTATCTGCGTTGTTGTCCTGTCCGCCCATCAGGCGCTTAGTTCGATGGATATGGGGCTGATCCGTCTGATCTCGAACGTGAAGGCGCGCGAGGTCGTCATCTTTGTAAACCGGATCGACGAACTGTCTGATCCTGGCGCACAGGTTCCGGAAATCCGCGACAGCATTTTGCAGACGCTGGCCGACAATAACGGACCAGAGAACCCCGAGGTTATTTTCGGCAGCGCCTATTGGGCCAATATGGCCTTGTCAGAAGACCTTGATGATATTGTTGCCGACAGCGCCGAGGCCATGTTCAACTGGGCCGAGGCCGCGCTGAGTGCGGAAACCGCCAGCATGGAAACCAAAGAGCTTGTCTGGCATCTTTCCGGTATCCCCGAACTTTATCGCGCGCTGTCCGAACGTATTTCGGAAGGCCCCGGTGCTGAAATCCTGTCCGCATCACGCAAGCGCGCGCTCAACCTTGTGGGCGGTGTGCGCGCGTCCAACGCAGTCGTATCGATGCGTCTGGATGGTGACACCGTCGAAGTCATGTCGAGCGAAAGGCTTTCGGCCCACCTTGATACGTTGGAAGCCGCAAGCATGAAGGCCCTCGATGAGCGGCTGGACATTGCGTTTTCGCAGTTCGGATCACGCGTTGACCAATCGCACAAACGCTTTCTGGATCGCGCGCTGGAATCTTTGCTTCAGCATCTGGAAACCAAGGGTGAGGAAGAGATCTGGCAGTATAGCCCTGATGGCCTGCGCATGTTGCTGCGCACCAGCTATCAGGTGATGCGGCGCAATGTGACCGCCAGTTGCCAAGACGTCTATGCCGCCGCTGCCGGTGATCTTGCAGATACGTATCGGTCTGCATTCGGTGTCGATGTCGAGAACTTCACGATTACGCCGCCTGCCCCACCCGAGATCCCTGCGCCCGTGTCTCTTGGCCAGACCATTGCATTGGACCTGCAAACATCATGGTGGAAGGGGTGGTGGAAACGCCGCAAGGGATACCGCGCTTTTGCAAGCGGGTTCTACGACCTGATCGAAGCGGAAACAGCCCCGATCGTTGATGAACTGAAAGTTCGGCAAGCCGATGATATCCGTGCGCGTGCGCAGTCTGAACTGCGTGAGTTCCACGCCGAACAGCGCGCCATTCTTGAAGACATCAGTAGCAAATCCGAGATCGCAATTGACGATTTGGAAGACATTTTCGGTATTACTGCCCAGCAGGAACGCGATGAGCTTTTCGACTATATCTTCGAAGAGCTGAGCGAAACAAAACCTCTGCTCGCAGTGGGAGTTGATAAATGAGTGTTGGTGAAACAAATTCCGGCGGTCGCCGCAAACCACGCATCGCTTTGATGGGGGAGTTCAGCGCCGGTAAAAGTACGCTCTCGAACCTGCTGATGGGCCAGCGTCCGTTACCTGAGAAAGTAACCGCGACACGCTTGTCCCCTGTCTGGATTTCTTATGGCACGCGCGCGCCCTACCGCATTGATGTTGATGGATCGAAAGAACCTGTCACCCTCGCAGAGCTTGAAAACATCCCTGTCGAGCAAACCCGCAGCATCCGCCTGTTTCTGGAAGCCGACATTCTTGAAGTCTGTGACCTTATCGACTTTCCGGGCATTTCGGACCCCAACATGTCATCCTCTGTCTGGGAGCGGATGCTGCCTGAAGTGGACGCCGTGATCTGGTGCACACATGCAACACAAGCGTGGCGCCAATCCGAGGCAGCCGTTTGGGAAGACATGCCGCAAGCTGTCCGCGAAAACTCAATCCTGCTGATCACGCGGTTTGACAAGCTGAACACCGAAAAAGACCGTAGTCGCGTGGTCAAACGCGTGACCCGTGAAACCCAAGGACAGTTTGGTGCGATTTTCCCTGTCTCGCTCTTGCACGCCATTCAAGCAGGTGAAGACTATGACCGGTGGGATGCCAGTGGCGCAGGCCCCTTTACCGCCCATCTGATTGATGTGATCGAGCGGCTGACAGCGCTTACTGCACGCACCGAGTTGCCGCTCTATAACATGGACAGCCTGAGTGACATACCTGCGCCCGTCGTTGCGCCGGTGATGCCGCGCCGGGTGCAGCGCGCACCGGACAGTGGCCGTTCATCACGGGAACGTGCACCCGCAGAGACCACAGCGGAAGAACCTTTATCCTCTGTCGACCGGATCCTGCGTTCATCCTGATGCAGCACGGTTTTTTGCAGCCCTTCCACAATCGTCACATTTGCCGTACTCATAGCCATGCGTAGTTAGGAAGCGAGCTGCAGATGGTTGTTGATGAGTTGGATGCTTTGCGTGAGAAATTTGAAGGCTGCACTGCGGTTGCCTTCGCAGATCTCTCGACGAAAATGATCCTCGTAACAGACTCAAGTTCAAATTTGCGGCGTGAGGCGCTGGATGCCCTGTGTGAAGAGGCTGCATTATTGTTGGGAGCAAATGGCAAGCCGGCATTGGCGGACAAGCCAAGCGGGATGGCCTCTGTTGCGAGTACGTCGCAGTTGCGCGTCTTTTTGCGTGCAGAAAATGAACCGAATGATGTTCTTTGTTGTATCTGCGGCCCAAAGATGGATGCAGATAGGTTTGTAGCTGATGCTTGTGCATGCCTTGACCGCATCAGTAGCGGTGAATGAAAACACATAACCGAGAGCTGGAAACTGGCTTATGAGCGAATTGAACGCTTTGGCACAAAAACTCGCTGTTTTGTCTGCACGGGAAGTCGTGGATGAAACAGGCGCGCGCATGATTTCGGAGGGCGGATCGCCGTCCCCGGTGGCCGCGATCCTGCGCGAGGTCGATGATACCGTGCTTGAGCGCTGCCTTGCTTTTCGCTGTGGCGGCAAATCCATCCGGATTATAGCGGCAGGTCGTCGTATGCGCGGAATCCTGAGTGTTTCGCCAAAATCCGATGCGGATGTCATCGGTCAGGTCTTGTCACGCGAAGATCCCGATGTTGTTCAGGCTGCGCATGACCTTCTGGAAGAACTCTGCGGCAAAGCGGAAAACATGACAGTCCGTAGCCTGCCTTCCGAACCCTTTGGAAACAGCGGCGAACGCGGCGTTTCCGCCCTTGGTTTGGCCGAACTTTGGGACGTCGCACTGGCCGAAGTGGACAGCACCCCCAAGCCACCCATGGAACAATTCCTGACGGTGAACGCCCCCGCGTTTTCATCCGTACTCCACATCTGCGACGGCGAGATCGTTGCAAAAGAGGGGGATTTCGCAGCGCTACAGGCCATCTGGAGCACGCAGGTCGAAGCATTCCGCGAAGCGCACAAGAAAACGCTGCGTGGTGAGGAAGCCGCCCAGTTGATTTGTCTGGATGGTGCCTTTGATGATGGCAATTCCGCAGCGCTGGCTCTTTATGATGGTCATGTCGCATTGATCGCTTATGAAGCGGAACGCTTTGGGGCGATGCAGGCATCCTGGCAACGGATATTTGCGTAATGCACCCTGCAGCCGCAGCAGCCCCCGCCGCGCCGCATTTCTTCGACGGGTTTGAAGAGCGTACTCTGGCCACAACCGAGGGCGATATCTTTTACCGCATCGCTGGCAACGGACCCCCGCTGGTGCTGCTGCATGGCTATCCCCAGACCTCTGCCATGTGGCACGCGATAGCGCCTGTTCTGGCGGAGACCTATCAGGTCATATGCCCTGACCTGCGGGGCTATGGCCGGTCGTTAAAACCGACAACAGACGCGAAGCACAGCCCTTACGCCAAACGCGCGATGGCGGGCGATATCCTGGCGCTGATGGACCATTTGGGTCATGATCGCTTTCTGATCGGCGCGCATGATCGCGGAGGCCGTGTGGCCCATCGTTTGGCAGCGGACCATCCCGAACGGGTGGTCGCGCTCTCTGTGCTGGACATCGCACCCACGCGCGAGATGTACCGCGACGCAGGCAGCGCCTTTGCGCATACCTATTGGCATTGGTACTGGCTGACACTGCCACATCCGTTTCCGGAAAATCTGATCGGTGCTGACCCTGCCTTTTTCTGGCTCAAGAAATGCGGTGCGGGTTCTGCGGGACTGTCGCCTTTCGTACAGCAGGCGCTGGATGAATACCTGACCTGTTTCTCCAAACCCGAGGCGATCCACGGCGCCTGTGAGGATTACCGTGCCGCGGCAACCATCGACATCGCACATGATGATGCCGACCCGACAAAGCTGCAAATGCCGCTGTTGGCGCTATGGGGTAAGGACGGCGCAATCGAGGCACATTTTGACTGTCTCGCCCTTTGGCAAGAGCGGGCTGCGAACGTGCGTGGCTGGGCACTGCCCGGCGGTCACTATCTGGCCGAGCAACATCCCGACAAAGTGCTTTTGGCGTGGCTGCCTTTCTTTGCCGAGGCCAGCGCCTAGGTCAGCCGCGCCGGGAACCCATCAGCCCGCAAATCGGTGTCGAGCAGGTCTTCCAGCAGCTTCACGATCATCGGCGATTGGGCGTCTCCGCCATAGGCCGCGCGCGCCGCGACATATGTTTGTTCGGTCGCCGCCGCCAGTTCAAGCGGCACTTCGAATTCGCGGCCAAAGCCCATCGCGAACCCCAAGTCCTTCAGCGCCAGATCAATATTGAAGGCCACGTCATAGGACCCGTTCAGGACCAGCGCACCTTCGGTTTCATGCACGAATGATGTGCCGGACGAGGCCTTGATCGCATGCCACGCCTGCCCCAGATCAAGCCCGCCGCGTTTGGCCAGCATCAGCGCCTCACCGCAGGCTTTGAGGTGGATAAAGGCCAGCATATTGGTGATCACCTTGATGATCGACGCCGACCCAAGCGGGCCCATATGGAACACCTCATTACCCATCGCCTTCAGCGCAGGCAGATGGGTCTCGAACATATCCTTGCCGCCACCGGCCAGCATGGTGATGTTGCCCTGCGCGGCCAGATGCACACCGCCGGTAACAGGCAGTTCCATCATCCGCACATCATGTGCTGCCGCTTTCGCCGCAAAGGCCAGCACTTCGTCACGGCCCAAGGTCGACATTTCGATCCAATGCGCGCCCTCTTTCATCACGGGAAGCATCTGGGCCGCGACCGCATCAGAGACGGCCGGCGAAGGCAGACAGGTGATCACGTGATCAACCGAGCCTGCAAGTTCTGCGGGGCTGTCGGCCCATTTGGCACCCAAGGCGATAGCGGGTTCAGCGGCGGCACGATTGATATCTGTGACGGTCACATCCACACCCGCGCGCAGCAAACAGGCCGCGCAATTTGCCCCAAGATTGCCTTGGCCGATATATCCGTAGTGCATGAAAGCCCCTTACTTGAAGTAGATATTATAGTCAGCGCGGATCGCCGCATCGACCGCAGGGTCGATCTGGATTTGCGCTTTGCTGAGGATGTCATTCTTTCGGGCAATGGCCTGATCAAGCAGCATGGGACGGTTGGCTTCGTTCCATTCCTTCGGGCTCATCCGGTTGCCCAAGGTGGGATAGATGTATTCCGTCTGCATCAAGGCAAGCGTTTGGTCAGAGCCAAGATAATGCCCCGGACCACCCAGACAGACGGCCTTCATCGCCTCGATTGACGTGCTGTCTTCGGTCACGTCAATGCCACGGACAGTGCGCAGAACCTGCCCCAGCACATCATCGCCAAGCACCAGCGACTCCAGACAGAACCCCAGCAATGAGGCATGCATGCCCACGGCCTCATAGACCATGTTCAGGCCCGAAAGACCGGCCAGCACGTTGGTGATACCTGTCTCCCATCCGGCCTGCATATCAGGGAGTTTCGAATCCGATATGCCCGCCGCCGCACCCCCGGGGATGTCATAGAACCGGTGCATTTGGGCGCAGCCCGCCGTCAAAAGGGCCTGCTCTGCCGAACCACCCGACATCGCCCCCGTGCGCAGGTCAGAGACAAATGGCCACGTGCCAAAGACCGCCGGATGACCGGGTGCCATCGCGTTTACATAGACGACGCCAGCAAGACATTCGGCAACCGCCTGAACGATCGCAAGGGCGATCGGCGCAGGCGCTGTTGCGCCCGCTTGCCCCGCGGACAGCAAAAGCACCGGCATGCCCGCGCGAATGCAGGCCTCCATGGAACGGCAGCTTTCTTCGGCGAATTTCATCGGCGGGACGACAAAACAGTTCGAGTTCGAAACAAAGGGGCGCGCACGCCATGCTTCTTCGCCGCCTGCGATCCGGTGCAAGAGTTCGATTGACGGTGCAACATGGCTTGGATCATCAAAAGATGTGCCGACGTGTTTGGTCGTGCCTGAACAGCAGGCATAGATCGTGTTCAGATCCATTTCGAGATTGTCAGAGATATCCCGCGCCACCATCGCGCGCTGGAAGAAATGCACGTTGTCCAATGCGTGGGTAATCTTGGCCGCATCATGCAGGTCTTGCGCGGTACTGTCGCGATACGTGTTGGTTGCAAGGTCAACAACATGCACCGCAGCACCTGCCGTGCCAAAATGAACATTCGTGCCCGTCAGGTGCAGGTCGTATTGTGGGTCACGACCATGCAAGGTGATATTCCGCGCAGCTTTGGCCAGCATGTCCTCGACCAATGCGCGTGGAAAACGGATGCGTCCGTCATCGCCCAGGATCGCGCCCGCTTTTGTAAGGATTTCGACACCGGAGGGCGGGGCCTGTGACAGACCGATCTGCTCCAAAGCATCAAGCGCCGCATGGTGGATACGCAGAACCTCTGCATCCGTCAGAGGTTTATATTGTCCGCCCGGAAGGCCTGCGCGGACAGGCCGCAAATTCTCGGCCAAAGGGGCGCTGCGCAGGGCAACGCGTGCTGCACGCCCACCGGTGCGCCCTTTTCTTTTCTCTATGTCCAACATGCTCACGCCTCCCTGGAACTGGATCGAGTATTCTCCCAGTTCACAAATCGCGCAATCTGCCTATCCGGTTATTATTGATCGGATTTACCGATTAGGGCAGGATGTAAAAGATGCAGATAGAATTGATCGATACCTTCCTCGATCTTTGCGAGACAAAGAGTTTCAACCGCACCGCAGAGCGTTTGGGTGTGACGCAGTCAACCGTTTCAGGGCGGGTGCGTTCGCTTGAGGCATCTGTGGGGGTGAAACTGTTTCAGCGCTCTCGCTCGGGCACGGCCTTGACGACCCAAGGTCTGCGATTTGAACCGCACGCCCGCAGTCTCCGCCACGATTGGGTGACGGCCAAAAATGCCGCACAAGATACCGCGCTTGCAGGTGTCACGATGCGGATCGGGCTCCAGCACGATCTGGTAGGAATCGAAATCAAGAGGCTGATCGGACGTCTTCGCGAGATCCTGCCCCAGACCGCCTTTTTGCTAGAGGCGGATTATTCCAGTCAAATGTGTTCTGATTTGATCATTGGGCGTCAGGATATAGCAATATTATATTCACCTCAGATTCAGCCCGACCTGTACTTCGAGACACTCGGAGAAGTGCGTTACGTCATGGTCTCGACCCAAGGCGATACTTTGGCCCACGTCGACAAGGAAAACTACATTCTGGCAAACTACTCGGCAACCTTTGCAAATGCGCATGCCGCACTCTTGCCAGACCTGACGCATGTCTCGCTGTCGATCGGCCAGAATGCCGCGATGGTCGACCTTTTGACGTCACTGTCGGGATCAGCCTATGTGCTGGAACATTCGGCCAAAGCGTTGATTGCATCAGGCATCTGCCAGAGAGTTGTCGATGCGCCAAACATAGATCAATCAGTATTTGTCGGTGTAAACGTGCGCAACAGGCACCGTGCGACGTACCGGAAATTGATCAGGGCGCTGCATGAACAGTATCCATCGCAGCATGCAAATGGTCGGACGCGCTCCGAGAGGTCCGCCATGGGCGAAGTAAGCGCCATATCGCCCGCCAAACGTTGAGAACAGACATTCCGACTGGACAACTAATAGCGGCCAAGAGCTATTACCCTCAGCCGCCACAGTGTTTCTATTTCAAAATAGTGCCTTAAAGGCCGAGAAGGCGCCACAACTCTGCCAAGGCGGATTCTGAAAGCTCACGACCATCTGTCAGAACGGCGAGGCTGTCACCGGCAGCCTCCTGCGCATCTACTGCAGCAAGCCTCGCCATTTCATAGGCAGTTGCGGCCGCTGTCACAGCTTCTTCATACCCGCCTTCCGGGAATGCGGCTTCAATTTCTTCTTCCGACAGTTCAAGCAGGTCCTGAAGATCCTCATATTTTTCATCTTGGATCGCAACAACCGCCGCAAAATCCTCTTGCGCCATTTTATAGATGTAGAGCTTACCGGGCATGCTGTTTGGCGATGCATTGGCAAGCGCATTCGGGTTGGCATGTGCGGCATTCAGGTTGCCAAGTTCACGGGCAAGGTGGCCCCGACCATTGTTACCGGACGCCGGCCGGTTACTGGCGCCATTGCCTCTTTCGCTTTGATTGCCGCGCGCGTCGTTGGAGCGGCCATTGCCCTGCCCGTTCCCTCCACGCTCCGCAAAGGCCGGGGTAGCTGATGTTGTAAAAACCGTCGCACTCGTCATGCACAACATGGCTGCAATGCAAAGAACCTTCGTCTTCAGGTGTGTCTTACGCATCATTTGCTTTTCCTTTCTGCATGATTCGCCTGAGTTGGTAAGCGAAGCAAAATGAACGGTCGCTGAATGGGTCGTTTGTCTGGGTTCATGTGATCCTGTCAGGATAAGGGGAAAGCGCATATCTGCGCCTGTTTGGCGGCGATTATGTCAAAATCAAACGGGGCATTTTTCGTGAGACGCCGTCACGCATGCAGGTTTCAGGAACCTGACAACATGAACCGCACGTGAATACGTGGTTTTGAAAAGGTTCATAGCGGCCATGTAAAATTTTACGCTGTACGAGTTATTTGTTGACCGATTCCAATTCACTGCAGTGATGAAAGTTAAAGACATGTCTGAGACAAATATCTTGATTTTGCGCGGCCATATGACTGAAGAACTCCACGAGAACGATAAGATCGTGTCTGAGTCAGCACCAAAAGCCCGCAAGCTGCCTTTCCCCAGTGTTGAAAGTGTCATACGAGATCTGGATGATCGCACGAATGCCCGTATGGTGTGTGCGCGCGGTTAGTTTTGGATACTGGAAGAAAGCCTTTGCTGGAAATTCCGATCACCTTGAGATCAGCGATATTCGCGTCGATCCTCGCGTTAGTGCCATTTGGCGCTGCAGCTGAAGTGACGGAACTATCGCAGGGTCAATTGCGCCAACTGGTCCAGCAGGAACAAATTCTGCGTGCCGAAACGATCGCATCAACGGCGGTTTCGGATTTTGGCGGTGTCGTTATCGATATTCGCGGTTTTCTTTCCAATGGCCGCATGACCTATCGTTTGCTTGTGCAGCGTGATGACGGATCAGTTATTGAACTGCTCTACAACGGCGTTCAGGGGGAACGTATTTCGCATACAAGCGAGATGGGTGAGGCCGTTGCAGCCGCGGCGAAATCAACGAACGGCGGATCAAGTCTGCCATCCAGCGCAAATGCGAACGCACAGGCGAACGCAAACGCAAACGCGGGCAATCGGGGGAATTCCGGCAACCGCGGCAATTCCGGTGATCGCGGGAATTCCGGTGACCGCGGGAACTCTGGTGGCGGCGGTGGTAATTCAGGTGATCGGGGCAATGGACGCGAAAGATAACCTGTTTATCTGCAGTCCAATTTTTGCCATTATCGCGACCTAAGGATTTCCCATGCGCATATTGGTTGCAGAAGACGATATCGAGCTGTCCGAACAGATCAAACATGCGCTTTCGAACGAAGGGCATGCGATCGATTTGGCGTCGGATGGCGAAGAAGCCAAGTTTCTGGGTGAGACAGAACCCTATGACCTGATTGTGCTTGATCTTGGGCTGCCGGTCCAGGACGGCATTACCATCCTTAAGGCGTGGCGCGACGACGGCAGCAACATTCCAATTCTTATTCTCACAGCACGTGACGGCTGGGCAGACCGCGTTGACGGGCTTGACGCAGGTGCCGATGACTATCTGACCAAACCATTCCATATACCTGAATTCATCGCCCGCACGCGCGCGCTCTTGCGCAGGAATTCCGTTCAGCGAAATCCCGTGTTCCAGAAAAACGGAGTCAGGTTTGACAGCAGAAGCGGCAGGGTAAGCCTCAACGGCATGCCCGTCACGCTGACAGCCCCTGAAGCGGCGGTTCTGTCCTACCTGTTTCACAACGCGAACCGCCCTGTCTCAATGACCGAACTGTCAGAGCATATTTACGAATACGGCGATGACCGCGATTCCAACACAATCGCTGTTTTTGTGACCCGCCTTCGCAAGAAGCTGGGGAATGACCTTATCGAAACAGAACGTGGTCGCGGGTATTCGATCCAGCTGGTCGCGTGAGATCACTTCGCCAACGGGCTGTCGCCGGCGGCGCGATTTGGGCAACTGTTGTTGTGCTGGCAGGCACTAATGCAGTCGGAAACTACCTCGAAGATCTTACTTTATCGCGCTTTGATGAACAGCTTGCGGCACGGCACACGCAAGCTGTCGTTGCGCTGGCCAACACTGGCGGTGCGAGCGAAGCGATGCTCGATCAGCTAGACGACCCTGTCTATCAGCGGCCATTCTCGGGGAACTATTGGCAAGCCATCAATGAGGATGGTGGCATCGTGGTATCCCGCTCGCTCGCGGACTCCTTGCTGCCTGTTAGCACATCACCTGCAATCAATCCGGTTATCACGGGTGTCGAAGGGCCAGCGGGGCAGAACTTGCGTGCCTTGTCACGCCAGATGACCCTTGATGATGGCGCGGTTTGGTTGGTCACTGTCGCCTCGTCCACCGAAGCACTGGAGGCTGATCAGGCAGGCCTACGTCAGCGTTTGAATGTATCGTTTGCACTGGTCGGCCTTCTGGCCGTTGCGGGCGCTTTTTTGCTTGTGATATTTACGCTGAGACCTCTGTCTCAGTTGCGAAAGGATGTCATCGCACGCAAGGACCATGAAGGACAATTGCCCGTCGAAAGCTATCCGCAGGAAGTACAAGCGCTCGTCACTGACATCAACACGCTACTGGATCGCAACAGAGAGATCGTCAGCCGGTCTCGACGCCAGACGGTGGATCTGGCGCACGCGCTGAAAACGCCTTCGGCGGTCTTGCGCAACGAGCTTTTTGAAATGCAGCAAGCAGGCCTACAGGTGCAAAAGGGCATTAATGCGCTTGATCGACTTGATGCGCAACTTAAACGGTCATTTGCCCGCATGAAAGCGACGCAAGATAGTGCACTCGAAGGGTCATCAACTGATCTGAATGTGAGCCTGTCAAGGCTGGGGCGTGCCTTTAGCGCACTCGCAAAACGCACGGGACGCGAAGTGATCACAGATGTTCCTCCTGATCTTCACGCCAAAATCAACCAGATCGACTTTGAAGAGATCATCGGAAATCTGCTCGATAATGCGCTGAAATGGTCAGAGACTGTGATCCAACTCACTGCCGACGCAACACCATACCAGATTCGTATCATCGTCGAGGACGATGGCCCAGGCATGGCGGAAGGCGGTGGGGATCTGGCATTTGTCAGTGGGCAAAGACTTGATGAATCAAAGCCCGGAACAGGTCTTGGCTTGGCCATCGCATCTGATCTGGTGATTGCTTATCAGGGGGCCATAGAAGTCCAACGATCCGTACAGCTTGGCGGTGCAAGATTTGTGGTGACATTGCGCAGGCACGCGGGGTCGGATTGAATTTGTTACCTTCCGCAAATTGGTCGTCCCGTTTGCAGGCTTCATCAACGTAATGCAAAGCACCGCGTGCATGCCATGCCATGCCATGCCATGCCATGCCATGCCATTGACATGAATGCACGCAAACGACCCATTCAAGAGCCATTCACGTACAAGGATTTATACTTTCTTCATTATTGTTTCGAAAGTGGGCCCGCTCAAACGCCACTCACGGGATCTGCATATGTTGCCGATCAGAGTGCTGCCCATGATTTCGAGAGAGTGCCGTGATAAAGGAGCCTCGATATGAAGAAATTTAAGAGTGTGATGACAGGGATTTTTACGATCTCTTTACTCGGTTTCGCGACAGCCAGCTATGCCAACGGTGAATTGTGTACCTCCGCAACCGAGGGGGAAGACCTACCCATTGATGTCGAACAAGACCCCTATACGCTGGTCTGGGAATGCACACCATTCAGGCCAAAGGGTGACAACGGCTGGGGCAATGGGGATGATGTTGCACCAGGCGGTTCTGCAACGAACAACAATGCTGAGAACGCCGGAGCAACAGCCGATTATAATCCGGACGGAACACAAGGTGGCACCGCTGGCCCCGGTAATTCAACATCTAACGGCAACCAAGGCGGCTAGCGACCAGCCCATCCGGATTTCTGACCTCTCCAAAGGCAGGGATTTGGCACAGCCGCAAGTCATCTAAGTGTGGCGCCTCAGCAGAGGCGCCATTTGCTTTTTCAACCACAAGGTATTCTTGGGGACAAAGCGCGTTGCCTGTCTCTGGAATTTGCAAGCTTCACATCATGCAAAGTCCATCCGCACATTGCGTTGTCTGACTATTGGGAAAGCACTTGATTGCAGATACGGACCACTCTTCGTTGTGCGCACTCCGTATCGCAAGCATTCATTCTCCACGGTTGCGCATTTTCACAGCAATTGCGGCCAAGATCACCAGCAAAACGCCCACTGCGGCTTCGGCCTCATGTGACCACGCATGCGTCTGCGCTGGATGCGCCAGTGCGGGTGTCGCGGTGATGAGGCCAACAAGGCCGGCAAACGCTTTCATCATGTGTCAATTTCCTTCTTCTTCATGAGCAAAAATTCCCGAATATCGAGGACCGATTTCTCATCTATCGAAACGTAGACAAGGGACATGTTGGTGCGTTCACTGATCATCTGGCCCGGAAAAGGCAGATAGGACAACTCGCGCGAGCCGAATGACGGTGAGGCCGTTCCAACCTGCCATTCTGTCTTTAATTCAACATCTATAAGCTTGAGTGACTTTGTACCGCTGCGAGATGCACGTTCAAAAGGCACTCCGGACAGTTTCAGATAGCTGGCCTTATCCTTAGCCTGTACAAAGCCGTCGATAAACTGGGCGGCGAGAACCTGAACATCGGCGGCCTCATCCTCTTCATGCAAATGGGAATGCAGGTGATCCCCTTGGGCGTGGTTGTGACCTTGGCCGTGATGATGATGGTCGTAAGCGTGATCATGGGGCATCATTCACCTACCTTATGGGGGGCAGGATTGGACCAGCGTTTGCCTTCGAATTCGCCATGCGGGTGGGACACAGGTTTGTCGATATGGCGTTTGTGGGCACCTAGTTTGCCGTTCGCCACCATCGAGCCAAGCACATCCACAATCACCCGCGTACCCATCAGCGCGGTGATATCCGACGTGTCATAGGGCGGGGAGACTTCGACCAATTCCATGCCGCATATCCCCTCGGCGGCAATGCCTGATGCGAGGGCCAAAGCTTCACGCGGGAGGAACCCACCCGGTTCCGGCCAACCCGTACCCGGTACAAAGCCACAATCAATGCTGTCAATGTCAAAGGACAGATAGACCATATCCACATCTTTCCACGCCATCTCCAGCGCCATTTCAATCGTCTTGTCGATGCCCATCTTTTCAACGTCACCCATCGTGATGATGTTGGTGTTGCGTTCGCGCGCAACCTTCACCGCTTCGCGCGGGACCTGCCAGCCACCAATGCCGATCTGGACAAGGTTCGTCGCAGGCACATTGGGCAAATTAGTGGAATGGAACCATGGTGTCGTGTGCATCCGTTCATCGAGATCTTTTTCCTGAATGTCGGCGTGGCGGTCAAAATGCACGATACCGATGCGTTTGGACGTGCATTCTGCGATGCCTCTCACACAGGGGAAACCGATCGAATGGTCGCCACCGATCATGATCGGCAAAGACCCGGAGCTGAAGACATGGCTCACACCACGGCTGATTTGATCAAAGGATTTTTCGATATTGGCAGGGATCGTAAACACATCACCCGCGTCACATAGTGTCATCTGTTCGCGTAAATCAACACCCAATTCGTAGTTATAGGGCGTATACAGCGCCGAGATTTTACGCACGCCCTGAGGTCCGAACCGCGTTCCCGGACGGTATGTCGTGCCGCCATCAAACGGGATCCCAAGCACGGTGGCGTCATAATTTGCAACCTCCAAAACATCCTCTGCATAAGGCGCTTTAAGAAATGTGTTGATGCCGGCAAAATGGGGCAGCTCACCGCGTGCAAACGTCGGAATTGACTTGTCCTCGATGGCATCAGCACCTGTCAGACCCATGCGCAAAGCCCAGCGACGCTCTTCCTCCAAGCGGCCTTCTGGGATCTCGCCTTCTTTTTGCATCGCTTTCCAACCTGCCAGCTTGGTCAGGTCGGGATGGTGGGCGCGCTTTTGCGTGGCATTGATCCGCTCTGCGAGATCGCGCGGGTGATGTGATCGTCTTTTGTCCAAGTTCCAAAACATCATGTATTTCCTGTCGGCATGCCTCGATGAGGCGTCTTTTCTGGGCTTTGATGACACCCTGCACGCGGAGCCCAGCGGCGCGCACAGTGACTTTATCCGGCGGCAAGGGAGGGCTGGCGTTTCAGGATATCCTGAAACGGTATCCCGCCGCCTCGCGCGTCGAAATCGTAGGTAATGGTGGCCCCGTAGGCACCCGGATCATGAGGGTCCCAACGTGGCTTGTCGAAAACCAGAACACGGTCACCGAGCTTGAACCCTTCTTCAAGATCATGGGTCACCATAAAGACGGTCATGTTTGTCTCGGCTCTGAGTTCCATCAAGAAATCATGCATTTGTAACCGCGTGCCTGGATCAAGGGCACCAAAGGGTTCATCAAGAAGCAAGACCCTTGGCTTGGCAGCCATCGCCTGCCCGATAGCAAGCCGTTGCTGCATGCCGCCGGAAAGAGATGCGGGATAGTGGTCGGCTACATGGTTCAGCCCAATCCTCGCGAGCATTTCGTCGGCGGCGTTTTGGGCCTGGCGCTTGGCTGCGCCGAACAGCATCCCGAACCTTGTCGAAAACCCTGTTCCCGCCACGATATTCTGGCGGACGGTCAGATGGGGGAAGACCGAATACCTTTGAAAAACGACGCCGCGTTCCAAATTGGGTTCAACGGCAGGGGCACCCCCGTCAATAGAGATCGTACCACGCGTGGGCCGTTCTTGCGCCAACAGCAGCCGCAGAAACGTAGACTTGCCACATCCCGACGCCCCAACGATCGAGATAAACTCTCCTTCAGCGGCGCTGAGGTTAACCCGTTCGATGATAGAGCGGTCACCATATGCCTGCCAGATATCGCGGACGTCAACAAAGCTCATAACCCTGCCTCCATCCAAGGAAATGACTTGCGCGACACTGTTTTGAGAGACCAGTCAATGAGAAACGCCAGCAACGTGATCCAGATCACGTAGGTCAGGATAATATCCATAGCGAGGTAACGTCGCACCAGAAATATCCGGTAGCCCAGCCCTACGTCAGATGCGACTGCCTCGGCTGCGATCAGGAACAACCACGCGGAGCCAAGCGACAGACGCACATTGGACAACAGGCGCGGCAGGATTTGCGGGAGTGCCACTCTCAAGGCGATAACCAATGAGGAAGCACCAATCGTTTGAGCCTTAATGAGTTGTTCAGTGGGGATTTCAAGGACTCGTTGGGACAAGTCGCGGGTCATGAACGGGGTAATCCCGATGACGATCAATACGACCTTGGATACTTCACCCAAGCCGAAAACTATAAACAAGATCGGTAGCACCGCAAGCGGTGGGATCATCGACAGCACCGCAACAAAACCCGACAAGCAAGAGCGTATGAGAGGCAACAGGCCAATCAACATACCCAAGACAAGCGATATCGCCGCGGCAATCCCGACACCGAGCGCCAAGCGCATCAACGATGCACCCGTATCTAGCCATAAGAGGATGTCGCCCGTTCTACGGTCGGGTTCTGTGAATACCCGCAGCGCTGTTTCACTGATCATGCTGATAGCAGGCAGCAGTTTGTCTTGTGGGTTCACCGAAAGGCGCAGGTCTGACGCGATAGAATAGGCGATCAATGCCAAGACAAACGGCAGTACCGCAAGCGCAACAGCCAGCGGTCTGGACGGGATCCGGTTGATCAGTCTCATCGGTCGCTCCTGTGGACAGTTGGCTGAAGCAATTGGCTGAAAGGGCGCACCAATCTGGCGCACCCCGGGACCTTAGAGTTCGCCGGCGGCGGCCATCTGCATGTAGGTCGCATCAAACCGCAGTGTGATGTTGTTGCCATCACCCGTGACCACACCACCTGGATACGCGATGCCGACAAAATCCGCACTGGGCGCGCCGACGCCAAGGATACCTTTGTCGAACAGGAATTCGGCAATAGTTGTCATCGTTTCGGGCAAGTCAGGAGACGTCGCCTGCGCAACAGCAGCGGCGGGATCAAAGAACATCTCGGTGGCCTCGAGCTGGGCCATATAACCGGCCAAATCGGTACCGGAGGCTTCGGCCATTGCAGTCAAAGCGTCTTCATCACCTGCAGCCATTAAGGCCATTACTTCGTACCATGCGCCGACAACCGCCTTGCCGAAGTCAGGATTGTCAGTCAGCGTTTGTGTATTCACCACCATCATATCAAGGATTTCACCTGGAATTTGGGAACTGTCGAAGAGAACATTTGCATCGGGGTTGCTGCCGACGATTTCGGACACCAGCGGGTTCCACGTGACGACCGCCTGAACATCGGCGGTTGCGTAGGCCGCGATCATGTCCGCATCCGATGTGTTGATCACACCGTCCAAATCAGCTTCGGACAGGCCGACCGTATCAAGTCCGCGGGCCAGCAGGTAGTGGGATACGGATAGCTCGACGAGGTTCACAGGCTTGCCGGCCAAATCGGTGAGCGTGCCCTCACCTTTCAGAATGACGGCATCATTGCCATTTGAATAATCGCCAATGATTAATGCTGTGGTGTCGACGCCACCACCGGATGGGATCGATAGTGTATCCATATTAGTTGCAGTTACGCCGTCAAATGCCCCAGCGGTATACTGGTTTATGGACTCAACGTAGTCGTTGATCTGAACGATATCGACCGTGATGCCGTATTTGTCGGCCCACTTATCCATAATGCCGCTGTCTTCCAGATAACCCCAAGGCATCCAGCCCACATAAATTGACCAAGCAAGTCTGAATTCTGTTTTCTCTTGGGCGTAGCTGGGCATCGTTGCGTTGATGGAAAGTGCAGCACAAATGGCGGCAGTAGAAAGTACTTTTCTGATGGTCATGGCAGTCCCTCTTCAAAGTCCCGCCAAGGATTTCGGAAACGGTCAAGTCGCAATGGCGGAACACATATGAGGACGCGTACAAAACCTGCGCAGTAACCTCCCGGGATTTTTTCCCGCCGTGTGCCGTTGCGGAGTTTGCCGCATCGGTGGTGTTTCTCGGACCAGACCGGCAATTGATAGACTGCCTCGGAACCCTAAACGCCCTGCCGGTTAAATGAGCCTCAACCGTTGAGAACAATCAAGCTGTCGGGGTAGATGACAGATGATCGAAGTCATTTTGCCTAAAATAACTACACCACAGCCTCTTTCGACTACTTTTTACTCACTTGCCATCTGGCCAGAGGCAATCCGACGGCCACGTCCTGTGTGAGATCATCACTTGGCGTGTTTCGTTTATGCTGCTTTGTTGAAGCGGCAGGCCTGAGGTCATCAGCCGCCTCCGCTAATCGTCGCGGTGCGGACGCCTGCATAGCACTGTCGTGAGTTTTGCCTTCTTCCACATTACATGCAGCGCTGTTTTGCGAATGCAAGCTGCCACCCGAGGGTGGCCATTAACATATTGATTTTGTTTGGTAAGATTTGGTTGCGGGAGTAGGATTTGAACCTACGACCTTCAGGTTATGAGCCTGACGAGCTACCGGGCTGCTCCATCCCGCGCTACCGTGTTGCAGTTCCTGATCAGGTGATCCTGACGAGGCGTTTGTGTTAATCAAACTCTTGAGAAGAGTTTGTCGCACAGGCGGTCTGCTACATCCCGCGCATTGGCGCACCTCTGATTGTGTTGAGGTGCATCGTTAGAGAGATATTGTGCTTCTTATTAGGTTTGGCAATGACTTACTCTCCCACGTCTTAAGACGCAGTACCATCAGCGCTGCGGCACTTAACTGCCGAGTTCGGGATGGGATCGGGTGTTTTGCTCGCGCTATGATCACCAAACCAAAAAAGAAGCACAAAACATCAGCTGGTTGTTTTCACGACCGTGTTGTTCCTTGATCATCGTATACTGATGATTGTGTGTGTATGAACTTTGATTTTTTCCAGTCTACCTATTACTGGATCAAATCAAGCCTATCGAGCAATTAGTACCAGTCAACTGAACGGCTTACACCGCTTACATCTCTGGCCTATCGACGAGGTGGTCTACCTCGGCTCTCAGGGATATCTTGTTTTGAAGGGGGCTTCCCGCTTAGATGCCTTCAGCGGTTATCCTGTCCGATCATAGCTACTCTGCACTGCCGTTGGCACGACAACAGATCCACCAGTGGATCGTTCACCCCGGTCCTCTCGTACTAGGGGCAACTCTTCTCAAATATCCTACACCCACGGAAGATAGGGACCGAACTGTCTCACGACGTTCTAAACCCAGCTCACGTACCTCTTTAAACGGCGAACAGCCGTACCCTTGGGACCTGCTCCAGCCCCAGGATGAGATGAGCCGACATCGAGGTGCCAAACGGTGCCGTCGATATGGACTCTTGGGCACCATCAGCCTGTTATCCCCAGCGTACCTTTTATCCGTTGAGCGATGGCCCTTCCACTCGGGACCACCGGATCACTATGGCCGTCTTTCGACTCTGCTCGACTTGTCAGTCTCGCAGTCAGGCTGGCTTCTGCCATTGCACTCAACGAGCGATTTCCGACCGCTCTGAGCCAACCTTCGCGCGCCTCCGTTACAATTTGGGAGGCGACCGCCCCAGTCAAACTACCCACCACGCAGGGTCCCGGACCCGGATAACGGGCCGCGGTTAGACATCAAGCAGAATAAGGGTGGTATCTCAAGGGAGGCTCCACAGAGACTGGCGTCCCTGCTTCAAAGCCTACCACCTATCCTGCACATACTGTGCCTGATGCCAATGCGAAGCTATAGTAAAGGTGCATGGGGTCTTTCCGTCTAACCGCGGGTATCCTGCATCTTGACAGGAAATTCAATTTCGCTGAGTCCACATTTGAGACAGCGGGGAAGTCGTTACGCCATTCGTGCAGGTCGGAACTTACCCGACAAGGAATTTCGCTACCTTAGGACCGTTATAGTTACGGCCGCCGTTTACCTGGGCTTCAATTCGGAGCTTGCACTCCTCCTTTTAACCTTCAGGCACCGGGCAGGCGTCAGACCCTATACGTCGTCTTGCGACTTCGCAGAGCCCTGTGTTTTTAGTAAACAGTCGCCACCCCCTGGTTTGTGCCCCCGCCCAAAAGTTGCCTTCTGAACGGGCCTCCTTCTCGCGAACTTACGGAGGTATTTTGCCGAGTTCCTTAAATGTGGTTCTCTCAAGCGCCTTGGTATTCTCTACCAGTCCACCTGTGTCGGTTTAGGGTACGATCTAGCGGAGGGCTATTTCCAGGAACCTCTCAGCAGCCTTCCCAATCCGATAAGGGAAAACAACCTTCGAGATCCGTCACATCCTCCTGGCCCAGGAATATTAACCTGGTTCCCATCGACTACGCCTTTCGGCCTCGCCTTAGGGGTCGGCTTACCCTGCTCAGATTAGCTTTAAGCAGGAACCCTTGGACTTTCGGCGAGGGAGTCTCTCACTCCCTTTGTCGCTACTCATGTCATCATTCTCACTAGTGATCTCTCCACCGGATCCCTCACAGGCCGGCTTCACAGAAAATTCCTTGCGTCCAATACCGCCGAGGCGGTTAAGGACGCATGGAATTATGTCACACTACGCTCTGCTACCATGCACTATGTGCATCCTAGACTTCGGCTCATGGCTTGAGCCCCGTTACATCTTCGCCGCAGGACAACTTATTTAGACCAGTGAGCTGTTACGCTATCTTTAAAGGATGGCTGCTTCTAAGCCAACCTCCTGGTTGTTTTGGTCGTCCCACCTGCTTTCCCACTTAGCCATGAATTAGGGGCCTTAGTCGTAGGTCAGGGTTGTTTCCCTCTCCACAACGGACGTTAGCACCCGCTGTGTGTCTGCCGGATAGTACTCCTCGGTATTCGGAGTTTGATTAGGATCAGTAAGGCTGTGGGCCCCCATTACCCATTCAGTGCTCTACCCCCGAGGGTATTCGTCCGACGCTCTACCTAAATAGATTTCGCAGAGAACCAGCTATCTCCGAGTTTGATTGGCCTTTCACCCCTAGGCACACCTCATCCCGACCTTTTTCAACAGGTGTGGGTTCGGACCTCCAGTAAGTGTTACCTTACCTTCATCCTGGACATGCCTAGATCACTCGGTTTCGGGTCTAATGCATCTAACTCAGTCGCCCTATTAAGACTTGCTTTCGCTGCGCCTACACCTAACGGCTTAAGCTTGCTAGATACACTAAGTCGATGACCCATTATACAAAAGGTACGCTGTCAGGCCGCATGGGCCCTCCAACTGATTGTAGGCGTTCGGTTTCAGGTACTGTTTCACTCCCCTCGTCGGGGTGCTTTTCACCTTTCCCTCACGGTACTGGTTCGCTATCGGTCAGTAAGGAGTACTTAGCCTTCGAAGGTGGTCCTCCGATGTTCAGACAGAATTTCACGTGTTCCGCCCTACTTAATACGTCCAATCATGCTTCATATACGGGACTGTCACCCACTATGGTTGTGCTTTCCAACACATTCTATTCACACTCATGGCTCGGCTGGTCCCCGTTCGCTCGCCGCTACTAGGGGAGTATCTATTGATTTCCTTTCCTCCGGGTACTTAGATGTTTCAGTTCCCCGGGTTTGCTTTTTTAACCCTATGTATTCAGGTTAAAAATACCTGGTTTACCTCATTATTAGCTGCACCGAAGTGCAATAATAACAAAGTATCAGGTGGGTTGCCCCATTCAGAAATCCATGGATCAAAGCTTATTCTCAGCTCCCCATGGCTTATCGCAGAGTATCACGTCTTTCATCGCCTCTTACTGCCAAGGCATCCACCAAACGCCCTTTTCGCGCTTGATTTGATCCAGAAACAGTCAGACTGCTTCTGTGGGCCCACCCTTTTGTAAATCAAATGGGCCCTTAATCAAAATGCATACATTGCAGTGCTTGCCGCTGGTTCGCAACAAACACTGTTCGAGTAGTATTACTACTACTCCGGTTAGTGTACTTGACTTGGAACAAAATAGACTTGCTGCAAAAGCAGCCGGTCATCCTCACGCGGACAACCATCTATTCTGATGTTTTGTATCTCTCTAAACGATGTCAATGATCCGAAGATCAAGTCGTCCAGTTGGACGGCAAAACAGCAACGCTGCTTAACGGTCTAACTGGCCTATTTGAAGTTGATGGTGGGTCGAGGAGGACTTGAACCTCCGACCTCACGCTTATCAGGCGTGCGCTCTAACCACCTGAGCTACCGACCCATCAAGGTCCGTAACCCAAAGGGTTACGCATGGTGGAGCGTATCGGGATCGAACCGATGACCCCCTGCTTGCAAAGCAGGTGCTCTCCCAGCTGAGCTAACGCCCCATTAGGTGCGTCCCACTCACGGTGGAACAAACTGAAGAGATATGAGGACGGCCTGGCTCTAGGTCACTTCCAAGGAACAGGAAGTGCCTGATATGCCGGCTTTGTTTGCCGGCTGCTAAGTGTTCCACGAGGTCCGAAAGCGAACTTTCGAACTTGCTAGGAACATCCTTAGAAAGGAGGTGATCCAGCCGCAGGTTCCCCTACGGCTACCTTGTTACGACTTCACCCCAGTCGCTGATCCTACCGTGGCCGCCTGCCTCCCCGAAGGGTTAGCGCAGCGTCGTCGGGTAGAACCAACTCCCATGGTGTGACGGGCGGTGTGTACAAGGCCCGGGAACGTATTCACCGCGTCATGCTGTTACGCGATTACTAGCGATTCCGACTTCATGGGGTCGAGTTGCAGACCCCAATCCGAACTGAGACATCTTTTGGAGATTAACTCACTGTAGATGCCATTGTAGCACGTGTGTAGCCCAACCCGTAAGGGCCATGAGGACTTGACGTCATCCACACCTTCCTCCCGCTTATCACGGGCAGTTTCCCTAGAGTGCCCAGCCGAACTGCTGGCAACTAAGGATGTGGGTTGCGCTCGTTGCCGGACTTAACCGAACATCTCACGACACGAGCTGACGACAGCCATGCAGCACCTGTCACTCGGCCACCGAAGTGGAAAACAGATCTCTCTGCCGGTCCGAGGATGTCAAGGGTTGGTAAGGTTCTGCGCGTTGCTTCGAATTAAACCACATGCTCCACCGCTTGTGCGGGCCCCCGTCAATTCCTTTGAGTTTTAATCTTGCGACCGTACTCCCCAGGCGGAATGCTTAATCCGTTAGGTGTGACACCGAAGGGCAAGCCCCCCGACGTCTGGCATTCATCGTTTACGGTGTGGACTACCAGGGTATCTAATCCTGTTTGCTCCCCACACTTTCGTACCTCAGCGTCAGTATCGAGCCAGTGAGCCGCCTTCGCCACTGGTGTTCCTCCAAATATCTACGAATTTCACCTCTACACTTGGAATTCCACTCACCTCTCTCGAACTCTAGACTAGTAGTTTAGGAGGCAGTTCCAGGGTTGAGCCCTGGGATTTCACCCCCTACTTTCTAATCCGCCTACGTACGCTTTACGCCCAGTAATTCCGAACAACGCTAACCCCCTCCGTATTACCGCGGCTGCTGGCACGGAGTTAGCCGGGGTTTCTTTACCAGATACTGTCATTATCATCTCTGGCGAAA
Source organism: Yoonia sp. R78084 (assembly GCF_044595625.1). Classification (NCBI taxonomy): domain Bacteria; kingdom Pseudomonadati; phylum Pseudomonadota; class Alphaproteobacteria; order Rhodobacterales; family Paracoccaceae; genus Yoonia; species Yoonia sp. R78084. Next base: position 833 of record NZ_CP138993.1, on the reverse strand, counting down.
GAGCTTTACGACCCTAAGGCCTTCGTCACTCACGCGGCATGGCTAGATCAGGCTTGCGCCCATTGTCTAAGATTCCCCACTGCTGCCTCCCGTAGGAGTTTGGGCCGTGTCTCAGTCCCAGTGTTGCTGATCATCCTCTCAAACCAGCTATTGATCGTAGACTTGGTAGGCCATTACCCCACCAACTATCTAATCAAACGCGGGCCAATCCTTCTCCGATAAATCTTTCCCCCGAAGGGCGTATACGGTATTACTCTCAGTTTCCCGAGGCTATTCCGTAGAAAAGGGTATGTTCCCACGCGTTACTAACCCGTCCGCCGCTCACTCCGAAGAGTGCGCTCGACTTGCATGTGTTAGGCCTGCCGCCAGCGTTCGTTCTGAGCCAGGATCAAACTCTCAAGTTGAATGCATCTTACAATGCAATCCTTGACGTTCGAACCTCTGCACATCACCACTTGGCCTTACTGAAACCAAATGGCGTTTCTCTGTTTGTTGTGCTTCAGTAACCAAAGTTACCAGAAGCCGCCAAACAGTGAAGCTGACACTCTATCATCGGACCGAAACCCTAAGAGCGTTGATATACAGACGTCTGATCCATCGAACTGAACCAAACCGCCCACATATCTCTTCAGATATATCAATTTCAAACAGCGTAGAGACAAAAACCACCAGATGCGCCCTAAAGTCCTTGGCGCGCCCAGCCTGCATTATCTCTGTTTTTTCTTCCCGCCTCGTCGCCCGTAAGCCCGTCTGGCGCCCCGCCGCCGCATCTCTGCGCCGCCGGTGAAGGGGGTTCTACGGTTACTCGAAGATACCCGCAACCCCTTTTTTCG